>NZ_JAGFNZ010000001.1 GCF_019448085.1 Caproiciproducens faecalis
CGAACACGGAAGTTAAGCTCACTGGTGCCGAAGATACTTGGCTGGCAACGGCCCGGGACAATAGGAAGGTGCCAACACAAATATTCCTCAATAGCTCAGCCGGTAGAGCATGCGGCTGTTAACCGCAGGGTCGTTGGTTCGAGTCCAACTTGGGGAGCCAGAAAGCCGTCCGTGAAACCGGACGGTATTTTTTTGTCTGGCAGGACTCGAACAGGGCGTTAAGAAAACAGTCCTGTGTACTGTTTTTAGCCCGCGGCCCGCAGGGCGAGTCCAACTTGGGGAGCCAGAAAATCACTTATCGAAAGATGAGTGATTTTTTTGTATTATTCTGCAGCATTTTCAGATCCTGCCGGATTTTCAACCGCATGGTCGCTTTTGGGGGAAAACTTTTAAAACATTCGATGGAACATTCTTAAAATCCTCGATGACTGCAAGTAAATGGGAAAAGGCGGGATCAAAAACGGCGTATCTTCCACATTGATTATAAATTATCAAACTGTCCCCGTAAAACTTGACAGATATCACTCGCATCCCTATAATGAGGGTACAAGAATATAAAATATTGCTGGTACGGACGGACCTACCCAAACGAACAACTGATTTAGAAAGGTAATATGCTGATGAATTATACTCATATCGTTTTTGATGTTGACGGAACTTTACTCGACAGTGAGGATACGGTTCTTCTCTCTTTTCAAAAAATGCTTTTTATCATACAGGGTAAGATGTATCCGTTGGAGGAGCTTCGCTTCTGCCTCGGAATTCCCGGGCATGACACACTGGAAAAGATGAAAGTGGAACCGCTTGAAGATGCTTTCCGTATGTGGGGCGAATTCGAGCAGGAATTTTCTTATACGATGAAACTGTTTAAAGAAATTCCTTCGGTGCTTCTGCAGCTGAAGAAGAACGGAATTGAGATGGGAATTATTACTTCACGCACGCGGGAAGAGTTTGAGGCCGTGGTTACTCCGTTCGGCGCCAACCATTATTTTAAACATATTATCTGCGCGGAGGACTCGCCCGGCCACAAGCCGGATCCCGCGCCGATGCTCAGGTATCTGGAGCTTACCGGAGCAAAAAAGGATAGGGTACTGTATATCGGAGATTCTATTTATGACTGCAGATGCGCACAGGGGGCGGGCGTAGATTTCGCGCTGGCTTTGTGGGGCTGCCGTTCTCCGGAGGGAATCTGCCCGGAGCATGCTTTGAAAAATCCGCAGGACATTTTTTCTTTATAAATGATAAAATATGAAATTTAGTCAGGAAAGTGCTGGTGTAGATATGATTGGAATTATCGGTGCCATGTCGGTGGAAGTGGAAAACCTAATTGCGGTAATGACGGATAAAAGTACGCAGACAATCAGTGAAGTGGTTTATTATTCCGGAAAAATAGAAAATATTGACTGCGTTGTCGCCAAATGCGGAGTTGGGAAGGTCGCATCCGCGATTTGTGCGCAGACAATGATCCTGAATTATCACCCCGGCGCGGTAATCAATGTTGGCGTTGCGGGCGGTATCGGTGAGAATATTCATATCGGCGACATTGTCGTTTCCAGCGGTCTGGTGCAGCACGACATGGATACCACCGCTATTGGGGACGAAAAAGGGCTGATTAGCGGACTGAATATTGTCATCGTCCCTGCGAGCAGCAGGCTGGTCGATTTGGTTGTTTCAACGGCAAAGCAGATTTACGGTCAAGGCGTGCATGTCGGGGTCATTGCGACGGGTGACCAGTTCATCAGCAGCGGCGACAGGCTGAAGGAAATCGCGCGGGAATTCGGCGCTTCCGCGTGTGAAATGGAAGGCGGAAGCATTGCGCAGGTTTGCTACATCAACCATGTGGATTTTGTGGTGATCCGCGCAATTTCAGACAACGCCAACGAGGCGGCGAACATTGATTTTGCCGCTTTTGCGATTTCCTCCGCGCATAAGACCGCGGAACTGATTATGAAAATATTGCCCTCCATCTAAAAAGGAGTGTAAGACATGAAGATGATCGACGTGTCGCGTGAGCTTTTTTCCACACCGGTCTACCCGGGGGATCCGGAGCCTTACCGTGATCCTGTGCGCCGGATGGAGCTGGGGGACGTCTGCAATCTTTCAGGTTTTTACACGGGGTGCCACAGCGCCACCCACGTTGATGCACCGCGTCATTTTATAGAGGACGGCGATACCATCGATCAGATCGACCCGGCGCGTCTGATCGGCTCCTGTACCGTTGTAGAGGCACGCGGCGTCATCACCGGCTCTGACATTGACGAGATCGTACCTTGTGCTCAGAAAATGATTTTGTTTAAGGGGCAGGCATTTCTTTCCCAGAGCGCCGCATTTGCGCTGACGGCTGCGGGTGTTACTTTGGTGGGTACGGACGCACTCAGCATTGAAACAGACAAAGACGATGCTTTTCCCGCACATAAAGAACTGCTGGGAGCGGGTGTACTGATTCTGGAGGGACTGGAGCTTTCAGAAGTGGAACCCGGTGATTACCGGCTGATTGCTCTTCCGCTTCTTCTGGGCGGAGCAGAGGCTTCTCCGGTAAGGGCGGTTCTGATTAGTGAAGAGAAGCTCGATTTTGACAGGTCATAAATAAAACAGGGAGGAAATCGATTTCGATTTCCTCCCTGTTAATTTTTTCTGGCTAATAATATCGGAAGACGGCGACGACTTTTCCCAGAATCAAAACATCCCTGGTATAAATCGGCTGGTAGTCCGGGTTTTCCGGCTGAAGGCGGATTCTGTCCTTTTCGCGGAACAGACGCTTTACCGTTGCTTCGTCTTCAATCAGGGCAACCACGATTTCTCCGTCAAGCGCGGTTGGAGTTTTCAGAGCAACCACGATATCTCCGTTGAGGATACCGGCGTCCTTCATACTTTCGCCGCGTACGTTCAGCGCAAAATATTCCTCGCCGGTGTAATGGATGGGTGCGAAGGGAACATATCCCTCGACTTCCTCAACAGCCAGAATCGGCTGACCGGCGGCAACCTTTCCCACGATGGGAACCTGTATGGTGCTCTGCTCCCCTGCAAGATGAATTGCGCGGTTCAGACCCGCGTCACGGCTGATATAACCGGCGCGTTCCAACGTTTTCAGGTGAGCGTGTACGCTGGAGGTTGACTTCAGCCCGGTTGCGCTGCAGATTTCGCGCACAGTCGGCGGAAGCCCGTTTTCGGCCCGGCTTTTTAAATAATCGTATACTTTTTGCTGGCTTTTGGTTAACATTCCGCAGCCCTCCCGTGTGTTTGGCTTTTATAGACATTATACCACATTTTTTCAAAAAATCAAACAAATGTTTGGGATATTAAAAATTCATAAGATATTCATAGCTATGTAACAACTGAATTCCGCCACGCGATATAATAAAGACGTAATCAAGGATATGGAGCCGCACCATTACTTGATACATGTTCTACCCTCCTCAATATACCCCTCAAGCTAATGAAAAAGGACCCAGTCGAGTTGGATTGGGTCTTTTTTCTTTTTTATATTTTTCTCATAAAAATGTCATACGCCGAATATAACGTTTCATTTGTGGCCAAAATATATTCGGAGGTGGCACGAATGAGTAATTTACATCTGTTAAACAACAAATCACAAAAGAATAACTCCAAGGGATTTTATATTGCGCTTGGTGTGTGCTTAATTGCGGTTGGTGTTGCGGCCTGGACTACCTATGACAGTGTGGTCAACTATGCGGCTCCCGATGAGGGAACGACAAGCAGTGCACAGGCACAGCATACAAATGAAACGGTAAGCGGAATCAAGGTGATCGCAGGGGAGACTTCTTCCACCGCAGAACCCGCCCAGTCGGAACCGGCAAAGGAAGAGCCTTCTCAGGCGCCGTCCGCTCCGCCGTCATCCGCAGTTCCGGCCAAACAGACCACGGCCAGCGTTCTGACCTTTACCAGTCCGGTTGAAAAAACCGTGGCGCTGAAATTCAGCGGCGAAAACCCTGTTTTTTCCACGACGATGAAGGACTGGCGTGTGCATAACGGCACTGATTTCAGCGCTAAGACGGGCACCGCCGTAAAAGCGATTGCAGACGGTACGGTCAAAAATGTTTATACGGATGACCTTTACGGCGTAACGGCGGTCATTCTGCACGGCAGCTACGAGACGTATTACTGCGGTCTGGACGCTGTGAGCGTTAAAAAGGGCGCGGCAGTCAAACAGGGCCAGCAAATCGGCACGGTCGGAACGATTCCGTGTGAAAGCGCAGATGCCGCTCATCTGCATCTTTCCATGAAAAAGGCCGGAAAGTATGTTGATCCCCTTTCTGTCATAAAATAACTTGCCCCCGAACCCTTACGATTAGGGGCGAAAGAAGGCTGCAGAACAAATGGCTTCTGCAGCTTTTTTATTTTATCTCAGTTTTGAGATTTGTAAAATCCGACATTTTGTGATATTATGATAGCGGAAGTGATAGATCTTACAAAAAATGTCGAAATTTTATTTAACACTTTGTTAATGATTTATACACTTTCTGTTACCATAACAGTAATCGATTCCAACTATACTAAGGATGGTTGGAAAATACGAAATTCGGAAGGGAGGCACAGTATTGAAAGACAGGAACACAACCCTCGTGTGCGTAACGGGTCAGCGTGACTGTGACAGACTGATTCGGGCCGGCAAAAAAATTGCCGAAGAGAGTTCCACTTCTTTACAGGTACTTTGTGTGCAGCCAACCTCTGCGGGATTTGAAACCAGCTGTGAAGAGCTCGAATATCTGCGTCAGACTGCGCGTGACGCACAAGCGGAAATGACCGTTTATTTTAATGACGAAGCGGCATTAATCGCTGTAGGGTTTGTAAAACAAATCGGTGCAATCCATATTGTAACAGGAATGGCGGAAGCACCGGTTAACGGATTTGTAGAAATGATTCACAGGCTTTTGCCCAAGATTCCGATCTCAATGGTGGCAAAAGAAGGAACGATTTATAATATTTGTCCCTCGGGCAAAAAACAGCAGACGGTTAAACTTTTAGTCCAGAATTAGTACATAGACGGGTGCCGGGGCTCTTGCTCCGGCGCTCTTTTTTGTCTGTTTCTATGGACTGTTTCCGTTCGGAACGGCTTTGGGGACTAGAAAAGGCTTGCAAATTGTTACAAAAATGTTTATTATTATAAATACATTTGTTATTTTGAATTGCAGGGTGATTGTTTGTATAAGGCATGTATTTTTGATTTGGACGGAACGCTGGCAAATACGCTCGCTTCCATCGCCAATTTCGCGAATACCGCAATGGAACAGTGCGGCTACAAGCCGATTGAGGTGGAAAAATACAAGTATCTTGTCGGGAACGGGACGGACAGGCTGATGCACGCCATGCTGGACACTGCGCTGGGAGCTCAGGCCTACACAGAGGACGACATCCTCAAAATGAGGCGGATCTACGATGATCTGTATGAAAGTGATCCTACCCGCCTTGTTACGAACTACAGCGGGATGCATGAGACGCTGGAAAAGCTGAAAGCCGAGGGAATCCGTATGGCGGTGCTTTCCAACAAGCCGCACAACTGCACCACCGCGATTATTGACGCGCTGTTTCCACAGGGAACCTTTGACCTGTGCTACGGTCAGCGGCAGGAGGTAGCGCGCAAGCCTTCCCCGGAAGGCGCTCTGCTGATTGCGGACGAGCTTTCTGTCCGCCCGGAAAACATCCTCTATATTGGGGACACCAACACGGATATGAAAACTGGTGCCGCCGCGGGTATGGATACGGTGGGCGTGCTCTGGGGCTTCCGGACTGAAGAGGAATTAAAGGAAAATAATGCGAATTATATTGTTGACAGACCGGAACAAATTTATGATATTGTTGCTGGCCGCATGAGGTGACCGATGAAGTGGCTGATAAATCTTCTTAAGACTGAGCACCGGCTTGGATTCCGGGTAGTCAAAACGGGCATCGCCGTTACCTTGTGCGTGGTGGTTTCTGTTTTTTTAAAGCTGGACGAGCCTTTTTTTGCCGTAATCGCCGCCGTTGTGACAATGGGGAAATCCATTGACGCGTCCATTAAAATGGGAAAAAACAAGCTGATCGGCGTATTGATCGGCGCTGCGGTCGGGTATGGTTTTGTCATGGTTTCGCCGGGAAACGCCGGACTCTGCGGAGTGGGGATTATCCTTACTCTGTATCTCTGCCATCTGTTTAAGCTGTATGGAGCCGCGACCCTGTCCTGCTTTGTGTTTGCCGCCATGATGTTTCAGGTCGGCACCGCTTTTAACTGTATTGCGGGCAGTGTGATCGGTATTGTGATTGCAATTCTTGTCAATCTGGTAATCATGCCGCCGAACTATGCGGAAGAAATCAAAAAATCTTTTGTTCAGCTGTGCGCTCAGGTGGAGCAGGCGATGGAGAACGCCGCTTCGTTCTGGCAGATTGACACCTGCGCGGTGGACAGCGCGATTCAGAAGCTGAGTTACAATGTCAAAATGTATATTGCGCAGGCAAAATTTCTGCGTTGGAACGATGATGAGGTTTTTGCAATTTCCTGTAAGATTTCCACTTATAAGATGATTCTGGACGAGCTCAAGGCACTGGAAGTCATGGAGCTGACGGAAGAGTCCGTAAAGTCCGGCGGGGAAGCGGAAATCGTTTACCGCTACCATATGGATCGAATGCAGAAGCTTTACGAACACGCACTTTCCGAAACGGAGGAAGCCAAATAAAAAAATGACCTGGAAAGGTCATTTTTTTATTGCCTATTTGATTGTTTTTGCCGCCGCGGTCATCAGTGCGGAAGCAACCTGCCCGGCGGAACTCATGCCGCTTTTTGAATTTTCCACCACGACCGCAAACGCAAGCGGCGTTTTTTCATTGGAGGAGAATCCGACCATCCAGCCGTTCGGCTTTTTTCCTCCGCCCACTTCCGCCGTACCGGTTTTGGCACAGACGGCAAGGCCGGGGAAGAGTCCGTCTCCGTAATAGCTGGTCACATTGTAGCGCATATACGCTTTCAGTTTTTCGGCGGTTTCCGCTTTGAGAAGCCGGCTATCCGTCTGGGTGTGCCCGCTGCGGACGGTCAGGCCGAACGGAGCCGTAATGCTGCCGATCATATACGGTCTGACCGGTACGCCGTCGTTCGCGATGGCACCCATCATCACCATCATGTGGAACGGATTGGTCAGGTCGGTGTACTGCCCGACACCGGACCAGCCCAGCTCGTTCGGCTGCGCGCCGTCCACCTTGTAAATGCTTTTGCTGGTGGAGATCCCGTCCAGGTCAAAGCTGCGGTTAAAGCCCATGGAATTTGCCATGGCGGTCATTTTGTCCGCGCCGAGCTCGATGGCAATCTGCGCAAATGCAACGTTGGAAGATTTCGCCAGCGCGTTTTTAAAGTTGAGCTTTCCGTAGGAGGCGACGTCGGTAATCTTATTGCCGTTGATGGTAACGCTGCCGTTGCATTCCCAGGAGCGGCTGTCCAGATCGGCAATATTTTCAATTGCCGCGGCGGAGGTCACCAGCTTGAAGATGGAGCCGGGGGTATAGGAGGAGGAGAGCACACGGTCAAGATAGACCCCGTCGTATTTTCCGGTTTTATCCGTGTCCAGATCCTTTGGCGGATTGGAAGGATCAAAATTCGGTGTGCTGACCGAGCAGAGCATTTCTCCGGTTTTATAGTTGTAGATGGCGACCGCTCCGCTGCTGCTGCCCAGTTTCTGCAGCGCAAGCTTGCAGAGCGTGCTGTCCAGTGTCAGCCTGATGTCGCTGCCTCCGCTTTTCCCGGTTGGGGTGGCCAGCCCGGTGATGAGATTGTACCCTGAAAGCTCGGAGCGGTAATTGTACTGAATGCCGGTGGAGATATAGCCGTTGCTGTCGCCTACGGTGTGGAGCATCGCGCGGCGGACGGTTTCATCATTATTGTATACCCGTTTGCCATTTTCGCTCTTGGCAAGCACAACATTGTTCCGGTCAAGGATTTTTCCGCTGTTGGCAAGCTGGCCGCCGGTGGTCAAATGCTTGTTAAACGGCTGCATGGCCCAGTTGCCGCCCTCTGTGACGATCCCGTACAGGAATACGCCAAGACCGAAAAGAAAAGCCATGCCCAGAATATAAAGAATTAAAGAACGGGAACCCGTTGTTTTCATCAGCTTTTCCTCCTTGCCGCGTAGGTGCGCTCATCGCTCGCCTTGATGAAGGCCAGCAGCCCCCAGACTGCCACCATACTGGAGCCGCCCATGCTGATAAAGGGCAGGGTGACGCCGGTCATAGGCAGAACATCCGTCGCGCCAAAGACATTCAGACAGGTCTGGAACAAAAGCATGCCGCCCGCGGCGCAGGATGAGATGGAGTAGAAGGTGGAGCGGCTGCGCGTAACGTCCGAACGCGCGTAGAACATCAGGAAGGCAAGCGTCAGCACGATGATGACTGCCAGAAGCATGCCCAGTTCCTCACAGACCATACCGAAAACAAGGTCGCTGGTGGACGCGAACACACTTTTCAGGGAACCGTTTCCGATTCCCAGTCCGAACAGCCCGCCGCTGGCGGAGTAGCTCAGCACGCGCGTCTGCTGGTAGCCGGATTCGTTCACATGCTCCCAGACATGTCGCCATGCCTCAAAGCGCTGCGCGACATAGGGCTTGAACTTCAGAATCAGGAACGCGCCGAATACCGCCACCGCGCAGATCAGCGCGATGGTGCGCACGCTTCCGGAACGCATGAAGGCAATAATAAGAAAAGTGACGAAAAAGACACAGGCAGTGCCGAAGTCGCGCATCAGAAACAGCGAGCCCATGCACACGGCGGAAAACCCGATAAACCCCGTCAGGTTTTTTGCCGTCTGAAGTCTGTCCAGTGTGGAAGTGCCGACAAAGACAAAGGCGATTTTAATAAATTCCGACGGCTGTATGCTGACGGGCCCCAGGCTGATCCAGTTCCGGGAGCCGTTGTGCTCCCGGGCAAGAACCAGATTGGCGGCAAAAAGCAGCACGGCTAGAATTCCGATTGCCAAACGCCAGCGCATGACCCTGTCCAGATCGCTGAGAAACCAGATCATGGTACAGAACAAAAGAATGCCGCCGAAAAGCGCGCCGAGCTGAAGGTAGGTGTTTTCCACTCCGGTACCGGAAATCAGAAGAATACCGATGCTGCTCAGCAGGAACGCGATGGTCTCCAGCTCAAAGCTGACATGTCCCAGTCCCTTCATGGAAAACAGGTACAGCAGCCATTCCATTGCGAAGATTGCACCGAACGGCACAGCGGGAAGATAACTGAATTTCCCGCCCCCAAAGCATGCCTGTATACACAGAAGCAGCTGCACAAAGGTCGTGGCGGCCAAAAGTCCGGCCGGCGACGCGGCGTGCCGAACCGTGCGCTTGGGCTTTTTGCTGTTTTTGACATCGCTTGTCCGCTTCAGCATCAGCGCGGTGGAGCCCATGGCAATCGAGTCCCCCGGCAGGATCTGCATTTTGTCCTTGACTTTGGTGCCGTTGACAAAGGTGCCGGATTTTGACCCCGTGTCTGTGACAATCCAGCCGCTTTCCCGGCGCATCAGGACGGCGTGGTCGCGGCTGACGGTGGGATCCTGCAGAACAATGTCGCAGCTTTTGCTGCGGCCGATGGAATTTTCCCAGTACAGTACGGGAATTGCTTCATGTGACACCATGTCTTCCAAAATCACAACGGGGTCTTCCCGTCTGCGGCCGCGTTTCATGGACGTAAAAGATCTCCAGATGACGATGATCGAAATCAGCGGGACGATGATTCTGAAAATATATAGAATCAGTTGAATGATATTTTGGACAACAGGATTGTTCAGCGTCAAAAAAACGCCTCCTTCCGTTTTGTGGGGGAAAACCCCTTTGTATCCAGATAAGAATAGTATTTACTGCTATATTATACAATTATTTATTGGCAAAGTAAACGGAGGGAACACAGTGTCCCCTCCGCGGTTTTGGCTGTCTATTCCGTTATTCCCAGTTCGCCCATGAATTTCAGGAGCCCTGCTTCAAAGTTGACGCCGTACCGGGGGTCGGTTCCGGCTTCTCTGGTTCGCCGGATGCAGCCCGCCGTAAAGTCGGCGGCGATCTGCAGAGCAATTTCCAGATTTTTTCCGTTCAGCAGACCGGACAGAAGGGAACTTGCAAAAATGTCGCCCGTTCCGTAATAATGTCCGTGAATTTTTTGGGAAAATGCGTAGCTGACTTTGTCCGTGCTGCGGTTGTAGCCCGCCGCGCCCAGAAGGTCGGGGCTGAACCAGACCCCGGTGATGACGACCTGACGCGGGCCCAGTCCGCTTAAGCGCCGCAGCAGGTTTTCCACATAATCGCGGGTATAGGGCCCTTCGTGGTATTTTTCACCCAAAAGAAACGCCGCTTCCGTAAAATTCGGTATAATCAGGTCGGCCTTTTTGCACAGGTTTACCATTCCCTCCGCCATCCGGGGAGTGATCGTCTGGTAAAGCCTGCCGCCGTCCGCCATGACAGGGTCAACCATAATAAAGGTTTCCTCTGTTTTAAACGCGTCAAAAAAATCCGATACAATGGAAATTTGTTCATACGACCCCAAAAAGCCGCTGTAAAGCGCTTCAAAGCTCAGGCCGAGCTGCTTCCACTGTTTCTCGAACCCGGGCATGTCGTCTGTCAGATCGCGGTAGGTAAAGCCCTCAAGATCCCCCGTATGAGAGGAAAGCACGGCGGTCGGGACGGGACAGACCTCGATTCCTGCGGCAGAAAGAATAGGGAGTGCAACCGTTAGGGAGCATTTTCCAAATCCTGAAAGGTCGTGAATCGCTGCGATCCTTTTTTGTTTGTTCATTCTATCACCTCACAAGTATTACATTAATCATATGGAATTTCGGGGTGAAAAATGTAAAAATCCCGGCAATTAAATTTTATTGGCGATCTCGCCGGCATGTTTGTAGATACTTCTTGCGGGAATGAATCCGCGTACCATGGAGAGGGGGTAGACGGTACTGTCCTTTCCCACAACGGTGCCGGGGTTCAGTACGGAGTTGCAGCCCACTTCCACGCGGTCGCCCAGCATGGCGCCGATCTTTTTCAGCCCGGTTTCCACCCGGTCGCCGTCGGCGCTGATGACGACGGGCGTCTTGTCGGATTTAATGTTGGAGGTAATCGAGCCCGCGCCCATGTGGGATTTGTAGCCAAGAATCGAATCCCCCACATAGTTGTAGTGCGGTACCTGAACTCCGTCAAAAAGAATGACGTTTTTCAGCTCTGTGGAGTTGCCCACCACACAGCCCGCGCCTACCAAAGCGTTGCCGCGGATAAACGCGCACTGCCTGACTTCGGTGTTCGGCCCGATAATGGCGGGGCCGTTGATGTAGGCGGAATCAAATACCCTTGCGGTCTTCGCAATCCATACGTCATCGCCGCGCCGGTCGTATTCCTCCGGGGAAAGAGCGGCGCCAAGCTTTACAATAAACTCGCCGATTTTCGGAAGCGCTTCCCATGGGTAAGTCAGTTTATCAAGCAGCGGGGCCGCTGCTGTGTGAGTCAGGTCATACAGACCATGAATGGATATTTTGTCAGTCATTATAAAATGCTCCTTCGTCTCTATTATTACATCCATTATATTTTGATTTAGAGACAAGGTCAATCGTACAAGGTCATTTTATGAGCTTTTTTATTTTCAGCAAATCGCCGGTCTGCAAACCGCGGCCGCTTTTGTCCGCAAGGCTGTCGTCACTGATTTTCGCCGCTTCCAGGTATGGCCCGGAAAGGGTTGGAGTCCCTCCCACTTCGGTTTGCGTAAAGTATTCGTACAGCAGGCGGCAGTCGTAGTCCGTTATGGTGCCGGAGCCGTCCAGGTCACCGGGAATGACCGCGGTGCAGGCGCTGACCGTTTTTCCGTCCTTCATTACGACGACGGTGTGACCCGTACCGATAGTTCCGCTTTTTATTTCTTTTTGATTACTGGAAAAAACACGAAGGTTTTGGTTCAGGCCGTTCGCGTCGAGTTCGCTTTGCAGGCCTTCCACAGTCACGGGGCCGGGGTAATCGTAGTTTTCGATTTTGGACGGTAAATCCGCGGGCATCTCATTCACGGAGGAAGATGTGGGAGCGGAGGATTCCGGAGCAGAAGATTCCGGAGCGGAAGAAGCCGGGGCTTCTGGTTCGGAAGAGCTTGGTTCCGGGTCAGGTGCCTGCGGGCTGATGACGCCGTTGTTGTGCGCTGCATCAAAAAGAAACGCCGCTGCGGGGGTGCCCGCATTGATCTGCTCCCCGGCGGGGACGGTGACAAGAGTTACCCTGTCCCGGTCGTCCGCACTGAAATCCCGTGAAAAGTCACAGCGGACATTCAGCACCTGATTGAGGATGCACTTTCCGGTGCTTAAATCCAGACGCCCAATCAGCGCACAGTTTTCCGTGACAGGGGAGTTTCCGGCCAGATACAGGTAATTCCCGCACAGGCAGGCGGCCTCGTAGGCAAACTTAATGGAGGTTGGTCCGCGGACGGAGCTGTAATCAAGCTTTCCGCCGCTGTCAAGAAGGGCGGCCTTCGTGCTGGATAATGAATCCGTACTGATTAAAACGAACCCGGTTCCCGGTCTGTGAAAAAACTGCTGCCTGTCCGCATAGTACAAACTGGGTTCAACAGCGCTGATGTCAGGGTAATCCTCCGCATAGCAGGCAACGGTCAATGGCACCAGTATTGCCGCGCACAGGCATACCAAGCCGAAAATCATCCGTCTTAGCCGCCGAATTTTCATATTTCTACACTCCTCGACAAATTTATTTCTTAAATGCATTATACAAAAGAGAAATACCGAAGAGGAATAATGTGAAAATATTTCAAGAGACTGCGCGTAAAAATAAAACAGGAACCGATATGCACCGGTTCCTGTTTTTGGGGAGGAGTTGTATTGAAAAGGTCGTGACAAATCCTTGCCACAGTCTTGTAAACTATTTTATATTGGATTCATTTCTTTTTCTGTGATTTTATTATAGTACCCGCGTTTCTAAGTGTCAATCAATAGATAATCGATTTGTCAACAATCTCTTTATTGTATAAAACGCAGTTTTTTGCAGTTCATATTTAGTTATTATTGACGATAAATTTTCGTGAATTATCGTAAAATGAATCCTGCAAAATTTATATCGCCGTATTTTACTGCTCCTGAATCCCGGGAATTGTTGGTAAAGAGTCAAAACCGGGCTTCAGATCCTCGTCTGTCGGAATATAATCCGTCATGGTGTGCTCCAGATAGGCGGTATAAGCAGCCATATCAAAGTAGCCGGTTCCGGTCAGCCCGAACAGGATGGTTTTTTCCTCGCCGGTCTCCTTGCATTTGACGGCTTCATCAATCGCGCAGCGGATAGCGTGCGCGCTTTCCGGAGCGGGGAGGATGGTTTCCAGTTTGGCAAACTGTACGGCTGCGTCAAATACCTTGGTCTGTTCCGCGGAGCGCGCCTCGTCAATGTAGCCGTCGTGGTACAGCTTGGAGATAATCGGGGACATGCCGTGGTAGCGCAGGCCGCCCGCGTGGTTCGCCGAGGGAATAAAGCCGCTGCCCAGCGTATACATTTTTGCCAGCGGGGTGACCTTTCCGGTGTCGCAGAAATCATAGGCGTAGCGGCCCCGGGTCAGGGATGGGCAGGAGGCGGGTTCCACCGCGATAAAATACGGATTCTTTTTGCCCAGCAGCTTATCCTGCATGAACGGTGCGATCAGTCCGCCAAGATTGGAACCGCCGCCCGCGCAGCCGATGACAATGTCCGGGTATTCCCCAAGCAGTTCCATCGCTTTTTTGGATTCCAGGCCGATAATCGACTGGTGCAGAAGAACCTGATTCAGCACCGAACCCAAGACATAACGGCGGTTAGGGGTGGAGACCGCTTTTTCAATGGCTTCTGAAATTGCGCAGCCAAGACTGCCGGTAGTATCGGGGTCCATTTCAAGGATTGCGCGGCCTACCTGAGTGGTATCGCTGGGGCTGGCGACCACATTGGCACCGAAGGTCTGGATAATCGCCTTGCGGTACGGCTTCTGGTTGTAGGAGGCCTTTACCATGAAGACATCCAGATCCATTCCGAAATAGGAGCAGGCTTCCGCCAGCGCGGTACCCCACTGACCGGCACCCGTTTCGGTCGTCAGGCCGGTCAGACCCTGTTTCTTTGCGTAGTAAACCTGCGCAACGGCAGAGTTGAGCTTGTGACTGCCGGAGGTATTGCTTCCCTCAAACTTGTAGTAAATCTTTGCCGGGGTATCCAGATACTTTTCAAGAGCATAGGCCCTGCAGAGCGGAGAAGGGCGATAAGCACGGTAGACATCCAGAATTTCTTCCGGAATATCGAAATAAGGGGTGGTACTGTCCATTTCCTGTTTTGCCAGATCTTCGCAGAAAATGGGGTAAAGCTCCTCCGTCTGAATCGGCTTTAAGGTGCCGGGGTTCAGCATCGGGTCGGGCAGGGACTTCATGTCCGCGCGGAGATTGTACCATTGTTTAGGCATCTGCTCCTCGGTTAGAATCAGTCTGTGCGGGATGTTTTTCATGGTGATTCTCCTTTCAGGTAAAAAATATTATGAGCGAAAAGGGTATAAAAAAACGCCCTTGCCCCTAAAACTTAGGGACAAGAGCGATTGCTCCTGCGGTACCACCCAGATTGCGCGAAAGCGCCTCTTTTTCCGCGCACCATCATGCGCGCTCCCTTGGTAACGGGCGGAGTTCCCGTCAGCGGCTACTCGTTCCCTTTCGCGCTGCCCTCGTAAGTCCATTCCGCAGACCCCGCCATACCGCAATCACACCGCCTGCGGCTCTCTGAAAAAGCGCTTTGCCTGTTTACTACTCTTACTCATCGGTTTTTTATCTTGTGCATTATTATATGCGGGTATTTGTCACTTGTCAAGGATTGTTTTTATATTTTGCGAATTTTCAGCGGTATTGTTTTTATACGGGTATAATGTTAAAATAATGGAATTAATAAGGGTGGCTGAATATACGATTTTACGGGGGAGAACATGGAAATTAAAAAGAATGATATAGTAGATATGGAAATAACCGGATATACGGCGGAAGGAAACGGCGTAGGCCGCTATCAGGACATAGCGGTGTTTGTGCCGCTTGCGGCGGCGGGGGATAAGTTGCGCGTAAAAATACTTAAAACGGCCAAAACTTATGCTTTCGGCCGTATTGATAAAATCGTGACCGCGTCCAAAGAGCGCGTACCGATGGACTGTGCCCAGTTTGCACAGTGCGGGGGCTGTGTGTACCGGCACATCGCCTATGGTGCGGAACTGAAGGCGAAGGAGCAGCGTGTGCGTGACGCCATCGAGCGCATCGGCGGATTCCATGATGTGGCGATCAATCAAATTGTCGGCGCAGAAAATCCCGACCGTTACCGCAACAAGACGCAGCTTCCCATTGGCCGGGGCCCCGGAAACGAAGTAAAGCTGGGCTTTTTTGCCAGCCACAGCCACCGGCTTATTCAATGCTCGGAATGTCTTCTGCAGCCCGATGAATTTACAGCGGCTATGGAGGGGTTTCAGGAGTGGGCGCGCCAGAGCGGTGAGGACGTCTACGACGAAGAAACCGGTAAGGGCAGATTAAGACATCTGTACCTGCGTCGTGCGGGTGCAACCGGGGAAGTGATGGTCTGTGTGGTTGTCAACGGCAACGGCGTACACTTTGAACCGGAGCTGGTGGAAATATTAAAGCAGAAAGTCCCGGGGCTGAAAAGCGTGATTATCAATGTCAACCGGGAACGAACCAATGTGGTTCTGGGTAAAAAATGCCGCACCGTTTGGGGCGATGACTATATTACCGATACCCTGTGCAGGCTGAATTTTCATATTTCTCCCATGTCGTTTTATCAGGTCAACCGTGACCAGGCGGAGCGGCTTTATACGCTTGCGGGCGAATATGCGGGACTGACCGGAAAAGAAACCCTGCTTGACCTTTACTGCGGAACCGGAACCATCGGTCTTTCCATGGCTAAAAATGCCGCACAGGTAATCGGCGTGGAAATCGTTGAACAGGCGGTGGAAGACGCAAAAAAGAACGCGGAGCTGAACGGAATCACCAACGCGGAGTTTCTTTGTGCAGACGCCGCCAAGGCCGCGTCCATGCTGAAAAACCGCGGAACCCGCCCCGATGTGGTCGTGCTGGATCCGCCGCGCAAGGGCTGTGACGCTTCCCTGATCGACACCGTCGCGGAAATGGCACCGCAGCGCGTGGTCTATGTCTCCTGCGATCCCGCCACCCTTGCCCGCGATCTGAAGCTGTTCGCGCAGAAGGGCTACGAGCCGAAGATGGTTACTCCCGTAGATATGTTCCCAAGGACGGCACACGTTGAGACTGTGGTTCTGATGACGAAATGTGGTTTGGATGAGTAATGAGGCAGATAACCACTATGATTTGGAATTGGAATGTGATTCCAATGTAGTAAAAAACCAAGGAGAATATTATAAAAGGCGTATAGTGACAGTTTATTAGAAATTATAAGTAATAGCTTAAATGCCAGAAAATCAAGCCGAAGTTTTTCATTCACCACAGAATATAGCGGAGGTAAGAAAATTATGGAAAAAAGATTTGAAAATATTCTGGTCATAAAAAGCAGAAAGAATGAAACCGCCTTTTTGATAATTGCACTGCTATTAATATTAATATCTAGCGGTTTGGTTGGATGTGCAAGTAAAGAAGTTAAAAGTGAAAGCAATTCCCAGGCGTCAATAGTCAAAAACACTAGTACCCCAACGAATAAATTGCCAAGTGAAAATATTACTGATAAACCGGGTACAGAAGTAAACCAGTCAACTCTAACGCCTGAAAGCCATAGTAATAGTTCGCAAGAGCGCAACCTCAGCGATTATTTAAATAGCGTTGATTCAGTAAGGTTTCAGGAAACAGTTTGGCAATTCGCTAAAGCATATTTTTCCTCTGATAAGGATGAAATAAAGAAATATTTAGCAGACGGAGTAAAGCCGGAGGTTTGGAAAGTCAATGCTTATGATAAATTGACCCGCTTAATCTTGAAGTGGAATCCAGAAGAATTATCAAAAGATAAAATAATGGATGTTCAATATGAGTTTTTATTTAAAGGCGATGATTCCTGTATGTATTTAGGAATGGTATTGAAATATCAAAATGATAAGTGGCTGGTTCAAGAGTATTATCTGGAAAAATAGCATTTATTGTAGTTTCGGGTGAATTGCTAACAGGCTAAAAAAGCTTGAGCTTTTAGATGAGTTTTTCGAAAATATGCCCCCGCCAAGGCCTTACCAGCTAAAGCGGCATCTTTTTTGACCGTTCAAGCCATGTTGAGACGGTAGTATTGATGTCAAGAGTAAAAGAGCGAGAGTGTGAAAAAACCTTATAAATCAATACTTTTGACACACATGGTTGTGAATCCCATTGATTGAAAACAAGATTTTTTCACTTCGCGGGAATAAGTCCATAATGGCCGTGTTTGATAGTTAAGTGGTCAGGTTAGATGTCAGCGCTTTGTGACTGTACAGGTTAGATGTCAGCCTTCGCGAGTGGACGATTTAGATGTTTTTTCAGAATATTTTAAGGTTGTGTGGTTAGGTTGGATGTTAGATAAATTCATTTAATGAAGGAGGTTTTATGTCACAAATTTTTGATTTTAGCAACCGAGAATCTGTTGAATCAACCATGAAAAAAACATGGAATGATTTTAGGACTGCTTTTGCACGGGGTGATTTAAAATACGATGAAGTTGAAAAAGCAAAAAAAGTAACTTTTCTAAAGGTGTTTGACGATCTCTTTTGTAATCATGGCGGAATAAACTATTTGACAAAATCATTAGGTGATATTAGTAAATATTCTCTTGGACGTGGTGCAAAACTAAAAAAAGATGAGCGTATTGATTATGAAAGGTTTATACCGAAAAATGAGTATATTACAGTTGATAACCGATTTAGCCCGGCAGGTATAGAATGGTTATACTTAGCATTAGGAAGTCAAGACTCTATTCAAGATGTTGCAAAACGCGAAATAGGAATTTTATCTGGAGATCGTTTTGGTTTTTGCTACTTCAATATAAGTAATTCGTTTTATGAGAAAAAGGTTGTTGACTTAACAGTGGCAAACGAGATTGAATTTGATGACATTAATCGCAGTTTAGAAAATTTTGCTAGTAATTGTATGCAAGAAGAAATTAAACAAACCCTTATGACTAGAAAAATTACTACGACAACGGAAAAAGATGAGTTAATAAAAAAACTTATGAAATGGTGTGTATTTACATACAGCAAATTGTTATCTGAGCAAATCTTTTTGCCAGTTGAAACTAATGAAAAAAAGTTAGAATATACACCTTTTCAAGCTATGGCGAAATATTTTATTACATTAGGTTATACTGGTATAATATATAGTAGTACCGTTTACCCAGACGGCAAAAACATAGTCCTATTTGACAAAAATATGGCATATCCTGTAGACACAATCATTGATATCATAGTATAAAAGAATCCTGTTAACCGTTATGGTGGCAGGATTTATTCATTAACCTACCGTTGGTTCGGACTCGTCGTATAAATTGCTCGCCTGTAATTTATTTATACATTACGGGTCGGTGTTTAAAAACAAGACACAATATATAGTATAAATCGGGTTGCTGTGCACTAAATATTGACATTTCGCTAAATGAACTATATAATATAATTACTGACAAAAGCAAATGAAAAAGCCTCATTGAGCTTTGGCTCTCAATAAGGCTTTTGGGAAACAATTTAAAGTGCTATTGTTTCAATCAACGTATAACCATTATAGCACTTTTTAGGCAGCACGTCAATGTTTCTTGCTAAATTATTGCCAAAAAGGATGTGTAGTATTTCTTGGCACAGCTCTTTTGCTTTGTGTATATATAGATATTTACAAAGTAATGGAGGAGTTAAATGTTAATAAAACAAAAAAGAATTAATTCTTTAAGGCACTTTTCGTTACTAGAAAAAGAATCAACGTTTAGGCTAATAGTTAATAATGTGGAGCGTTTCCCAGAAAAACTTATAGAGTTTGGGTTTAAATCTGATTCAAAAGCTGGTACAAAAATACTTCCCGCTGTTGTTAACAGATATGCACTAAAAAACGCTGAGCAGTACACTACAATCAATAGATCGCTCCCTAAGGAGGACTATTACCAAACAGTGTATTGGACTAGAACAGAATGGGCGGGACGAGGGGAAACCCGTGAAGTAACAGAGTTTACTGACATTAAGCGCCAGAGATACCATCGCGATTTTCACTTGCCTTTTTCCGTGGAATTTACTCTTAGTGAAGATAATGGGAATAAATTTATTTGCTCTGATGAAATAATTCTAACTGATGATAATTCAGATAAAATTATTAATACTGTTAATTTGTTGTTATTGTTCTTTGGAGAATGTGAAATTACATCTAATCAAATTGCATCCAATAGTAAAGTCATTTATGTATCATGGGATATTTTACCCGCAGGAAAATATCCTTGGAGTAAGGTTAAATCTGACATCGAAACGATAATAGAAAATAGAAATACTACACAACAGCATATGATGCTCAGAAATTGCGAAGCAATAAATAATCTTGGTCCAGATTTCGTAGCATATGGTCGTGCTGGGTTTAAAGGGTATGCAGTCTTTGGATTTACTAAAAAAAACTTATACATTTTAGAAAGTGTTATTCCTAATAATGCAACTTATATTTTTGAAAATGATTGGGAAGAGCTATCGAAACTATCTAAGGCTGAAATACTTAATTTTAAGTTGCATAAAGCTCGAATTGTTCATAATGCAAATTGGGAAAAAGAATTTGAAAAAATTGTGGAGGAATTAAAATGGGAAAAAATCAGCATGTAACACCTCATCCGGGCGGTGGATGGCAAGTTAAAGGTGCCGGTAACGAGAAGGCAACGGTAAGAACCTCCCGGCAATCTGATGCTATTACCGTTGCAAGAAATATCGCTATAAACCAGCAATCAGAAGTTGTTATTCATCGGCCTAATGGACAAATAAGAGAAAAAAATTCTTATGGGAATGACCCGTTTCCGCCTAAAGGCTAAGGAGTAGCAGGTGTCTTCAAAGGCACCTGCTATTTTATCAGTTAGTCGCATCCACCTACATCCACCGTCAATCCGGACTTGAACTCCACAGTAAACATATCCTCGTAGACTGTGACCTTCTCAATCAGACGCCGGACAAGCTGCTCGTTGTATTTGGCGAGGGCTGTGGATTGCTTCTTTAGGAATGTGCTCATATCGGCCATACGCTTCTTTAGCTCATCGCGGTTGGCGTTATCGAGGAGTAGCTTTTGCTTCTGGTCGCGCAAACGGTGTATTTCGTCGCCAACCTTTTCATAATCCGCATTTGAAGTGGCCAGCTTCAGAAGCTCCGTCTGCAGTTCTTCGAGCCGCTTGTCGATATCCGTCAGTTCCTTGTCACTTTCGCGGCTTATGACGGCAGCGATGTTGTCCCGCAGAGTAGTGAGGAAGCTGTCCTTGTCGCAGAGCGCATGATTGATAGCGGTGACGATTACCTGTTCAATTTGACTTTCCGGCACTGTCCTAGCATCACAGAAAAGACCGGTGTTTTCCAGTCGGCTGGCACAGCGCCAGACGATAGACTTTTTGCCTCGGTTGTTCCAATGTACCCTGCGAAAAACCTCGCCGCATTTGCCGCAGATGATTATCTGTGAAAAGACGTGGTTGCTGCTGAAGGTTCTTTTCTTCCCGCTCGGGCTGGTGTGGACAATTCGGCGGCGGATAAGCTCCTCCTGCACCTGCATGAATACTTCACGCGGGATGATGGCCTCATGGCTGTTTTCTACATAGTACTGTGGAACGATGCCGTTGTTCTTGACCCGCTTCTTTGTAAGAAAATCGACTGTGTATGTTTTCTGCAAAAGAGCATCACCAGTGTACTTTTCATTCCGCAGAATATTGTTAATGTTGCTGGTGTGCCAGCGCTCATTGCCTGCTCCGTTCAGGATACCGTCAGCCTCTAAGCCACGGGCAATCTTTAACATGCTCGCGCCTTCAAGGTATTCCCTGTAGATGCGCTTTACGATTTCGGCTTCTTCCGGCACAACCACCAACCGCTTATTCTCATCCTTGGTATAACCGAGGAACCGTGCGCAGTTAACTTGAATTTCGCCCTGCTGGTAACGATACTGCAAGCCCAGCTTCACGTTCTGACTTAAGGACTGGCTTTCCTGCTGAGCGAGGGAGGCCATGATGGTGAGCATAACCTCGCCTTTAGAATCCATGGTGTTTATGTTTTCCTTCTCAAAATAGACCGGAATGTTCTTGTCCTTTAGTTGGCGGATATACTTCAAACAATCCAGTGTGTTTCGAGCAAAGCGGCTGATGGACTTTGTGATGATCATATCGATATTGCCGGCCATACACTCGTCAATCATGCGGTTGAATTCTTCGCGCTTCTTAGTATTGGTACCGGAAATGCCGTCATCCGCAAAGATTCCCGCCAGCACCCAGTCAGGGTGTCCTTGTATGTAAGCGGTGTAATGTTCTATCTGTGTTTCATAGCTTGTAGCCTGCTCTTCACTGTCCGTTGAAACACGACAGTAAGCAGCCACTCGGAGCTTCGGCTTTTCTTCATCTTTACTCTTGAGCGCGTGCTTCCTTGCTGGAATCACAGTGACACTCTTACTTACTGTCATTCTTGTTCACCTCCATTTCGATTAAACTATAGGCGTATTCCGCCTGACCGAAGGGGTCGTCGAGTTCCTCTGTTCCTTCTTTCATGCGGAAGGTGGTAGGATAGACGACCTCCTTTACTTGTTTGGACTTTTTGGTACGGCCGAGTCTTTCCGCCCGCATAATTCGTTCCGCCTCGGCAGTGTTGAAAGTGTCTTTGTCAATTATAGCCGGATAAAACTCATCACCTAAATATCGTTTGTTGCGGAGAATCCTGCCAATGCCAGAATGGAAGCCTTTAATACCAGCTTTCTTGGCGGCTGTTGCCAATGAATCGCCGCTCAGGTAAGATTGGAACAATGTTTTTATCTGCTCTGCAGCTTCTTCATCAATTACGGCTTTTCCGTTCTCAATGCGGTATCCGAATGGTGTGTGTCCCATTATTTCACTATCCTTTCTTTCAGCGTAATGCCACATTTTAGTTCAAATCCAATTTCCGTCCTCGAATATACATGAATCCGATCTACAAAGCGGGTAAAAATTTCACCGTCAAAGCTCGTCAACATTGATGTCCTGGATGTAAACTGCAGCAGAGCGCTGACCTCGCTTAGGTTCTGAAAGTCGTTATTTAGAAATCGTGTTATGGATTCCTTCTGACGGCGTAGCCGTTCTGCCTCCTGCAGCAGTTCATTATTGCTCTTATTATAAATGGCTGGCTCAAGATAGCCTTTGGTCATCAGCCCAACCAGTACATTTCGCTGTTCCGCGTTTTCTTCTAGCTTCTTGTCAAGGGCGCGGATATTTTCCAGAGTTTCATCGGAATTTATTCCGCGCAAGCTAATGAGTAAAGGCTTCAGGACAGTTTCATGTCCGAAAATGAGCTTGTTCATCATGGTGACAAAGGCATATTCAATATCGGACTCCGGAACGTATTTCATTGAACATTTTTTGATGTCTGCTATATGAGTGGAGCAGCACCATGCGTATGGATGCTTGCCACTCGTATGAGTCCTTCTTTTGAAGGTTCCGCCGCACTGACCGCAGATTATTTTGCCTGAAAATGGATAACGGTTTTGATATTTCTTACTTTGCTTCTCCAGCCGTTTTTCTTTACCGCGTTGTTCGATAATATCCTGTGCGGCTTCAAATTCCTCATGACTGATAATCGCCTCGTGATGATTCCGAATTAGGTATTGATCTTTTTCTCCATGGTTGTTATGGCGGTTGAAGTGCTCGTCAGTATAAGTCTTTTGGAAAACGACATCGCCAGTATATTTTTCGTTACCGACCATCCCGCGTATCGTTGTTGAAGTCCAGTGACCACCTTTTTTGGTTGGTATCTTTCGCCTGTTTAGGTCGTCAGCAATTTTGTTGGTACCTTTACCGGCTAAAATCTCAGAAAAGATAAGACGGACAATTTTAGCTTGAGATTTATTGACAACCATTTCTCCGTCCACATTATCGTAGCCGTAAGGTGGATAGGAAATTTTATAGGTGCCATTCTGAAACCTGCGCTTTATCGACCATTTGTTGTTTTCGGCAATGGAGAACGATTCATTTTCAGCCAGTCCACTCAGGATTGACAGCATGAGTTCGCTTTCCATTGACCCCGTGTTGATATTTTCTTTCTCAAAGTAAATGAAAACGCCAAGGTCGAGCAGTTTTCTGACCAGTTCCAAGCAGTCTGTCGTGTTCCGGGCAAAGCGGCTGATAGACTTCGTTACAATGAGGTCTACTTTTCTATTTTCACAGTCGGCAATCATTCGTAGTAACTCAGGCCGCTTTTCCTTTTTGGTGCCGGTGATGCCCTCGTCATAATAAAGTCCGGCGAACTCCCATTCAGGATTTGCATTGATATAGGACTCGTAGTGCTTTATTTGAGTATCCAGACTTTCGAGCTGCTCATCGCTGTCGGTTGACACACGGCAGTAGGCCGCAACACGTAGCTTGGCCTGCTCAGTTAAATCAGTTGTGTTTTGAGCTATTTTCGTTACCTTTTTCAAATTCTCACCTCCTTGGTCAGTGTGTCATATTACCTCTGAAACGAAGTTATATCAACGATTTCAAGGCATAATCTCAGCAAATAATGGTGAGAAAGTTTTGCGGTTCAATTCGGTTATCTTGTTGAATTCCGACAAGGTAATTAAACCTTTCTCAAGCATAGAAGTGAGTATTTGCTGTGCTCTCACATAATCAACCTCACGCTGCAATTGCTCCTGTGGAACAGGTTTCTTCTCATAATTGATTTCTGGTATTGCACAAGTAACATTAGTCATGTATTTCTCCTCCAGTCTGTGAATCTCTGTCTTCACTACCCACTGGAGGTGAGAGAGCCTTTTTGACGAAAAATAAGCAAAAAAATAACGCCGATTAAAGGACAGAACCCTCAATCGGCATCATCATGTGTGTTATTCGCTGTATTTGATGAAGGCATCGGTGAAGCCAGCCGCCTTGACCTTGCTGAGCATAGCATCGGCATTCGCCTTGACAGAAAACGCGCCAAGCTGGATACGGTAGTATTTCTTCGGTGCAGTCGATGTGACGGGAGCGGGTGCTTCCGTTGTTACCAGCCCAGCTTTTACATCAGCACGAAAAATAACCATGTTCTTGCCGTGCTTCGGGAACCAGTGCATCACATCGCCGTGGTTGCTGGCAATCCCCAGCTTGTAACCCTCACTATGGCAGATGATGTCCTTTTCCGTCAGTCCGTACTGTTTGCAGAGATATACACAAAGCTCGACTGCCTCTGTGTATACTTTATTGAAATAAGCCACATCAGTCAGGCTGTCCTCACAGATCTCAAATGAGATATGCGTGTCGTTGCCGGAGCCCTTGGAACCGCTGCCGCAGTGCCAGCCGCGCATATTCCACGGCAGGGTCTGATATGTGGCAATGGAACCATCCGCCAGCTTGCCGATAAAGGCATGGACACAGACCTGCCGACCGTCCGGTGTGTTCTGGTTCCAATGGTTGCCGTACTGGTTTTTGCCCAGCAGTCCGTCATCCGGTCCGACGTAACGTTTCAGATTCGGGTTATTGGCTCCGGTGGAGTGGACCATAATTCCTTTTGGGTTAATTGATCTACCTGTTTTGTAGCAGGCGTTATTCGTCAGAATGAGTTTATGCAGGTTCATGAAAAGCACCTCACAGTTCAAATTAGTTATCAGCCGCAAGTGCGGCTGGATACAGATGATACGTAAACTTCAAGTCGCAGTAGGCAGTGGCCGACGTGCCATTGCTGCCAATACGGATGTACAGTCCATAACCGGCAGGCACACGGCTTTGCCGCATGGCGATCTGAACGTGCTGAGCCTCAGCGGAACTGTCCGAACCAATAGGCGTGCTCCTTGAGATTCGAGTAAATGTCTGCTCGTCGTTTGAAATATAAAAATCCAGCTCTTTTTCGCTTGTATCCGATTGACGGCAGATAGTGACCAGGTGGCAATCATATGGCACTGGGATAAGAGGGTCGTCTTGACCGCCGATTACCACACTACCTATGGGCAGAATTGTGTGCAGAGGGCCTCTGACGCTGTTTGCACCACCCGATCCGGTGGTATTCCCCGACAAGACATACCGCAGGTGTGGCATACGAGTGAAAGCGTTGATGGTTGACGTCGCGGTGGAGGTGAACGTCAGGGCGGTGTTGGTGTCCTCGGACTTTTCCAACAAAAACAGGCTTTCTCCGGGGACAATGGATATATCACCTACGGAAAACCGCTGTTTTGTCCAGTAACCCGTACAGGTAGGATGCGGATTTGTTCCGCTGCCATAGGTAATGTTCGCCGCATCCTGGACACCCCTTATGGCTTCGGCCAACTTTTTCACGGTGCTGCTGAGATTGCTCTGAACCAGTACCTGCACGGTATTTGCCGCAGGGATGCCCAAAGCTGAAACAAACGTATAGGTCACGCTGTCCAAGACCATATTGTTGCCCGCCGAGATGCCAGTAAAGGTGATGGACGCTCTCCGGCTCGCCATGTCCGGTGCTGAGGCTGTTTCAACCGGGTGCAGATGGTTGAGGATAATTCCAGTTCGGGTATACAGCTTGTCGCGCATGCTCAACATTTCGTTGTGCGTAGTATTAAGAAGTGTATGGCTGTCATTTAGCAGCCCGTGTGAGGTATTGAGCAACGTATAATTGTCGTTCAGTAATCCGTGCGTAGTGCCAAGCAAGGTGTAGTTATCATTTAACAGGTTGTAGGTGAGATTGAGCAGCGCATAAGCGTCGTTCACATCGATTGCCGCAAGGGCAGAAAGCACCTGATTCAGCCATTCTTGTGCGGGAGGCTCCGGCGGTTCGGCAATACCGTCCGAAAGAGCCTCCTCCACGATGGTGAGCACTCGCGCGCTTTTCCCGACCACATCTTCATGGGTAACCCTGATTTCCAGCTGTCCCACACCGACGATTTCGGTTTCAGCCGTGCCGGGTGACCAGGTCAGCACGCCGTCTGAGTAGCTTGTGACCACGGGATAGGCAATACCGTCCGGCCGTTTATATATGGCAGTCAACGTCTCGCTGGGATATTCGTTGCCAAGCAAACCGGAGACATCAAACTCCAGCTTGCGGAAATGGTTCTCTCCACGCCGACCGATGAACACCGTTGCAGACTTTTTCAAATCAATCATGCTCCATCACCCGGCTTTGTTGAATCGTCGCTCCGCCCGTGAAGCTGTTCCAGAGCTGCCTTGAGCTTGTCGGGGATAGGTAATCCCAGGTGCGCCGCGTTCTCCAGCATGGACACGCCCTCATTGGAGCAGTAGAAAAAGATAACGGCGGTGCGAATAACCTCGCCGTTTCCGATGAGATAGATGTCCATGATATGCCCGACACCCACCATTGCGAAAATCAGCACCTTCTTGCAGATGCCCTTAAAGCCGACCTCGCTGGACAGCTTTTTGTCAGCGATGGCGCACATGACACCGGTAATGTAGTCCACGATTACGAACACGAGCAGCGCGTAGAGGAAGCCATCAAAGCCACCGAAAAACCAGCCAAAAAAGCCGCCTATTGCTGCCACTAATACTTGAATCCAGTTCCATACTTCTTTCATTTACAAAACCTCCGTATGTGAATTTTGGTATATAAAAAGCGCTCCCGCCGTAGCGAGAACGCTGAAACATATATCCGGCTACAGGGACAGGAGCAGTTCCTGCAGCTGGATCATGACCGCAGCTTTTGGCCGGCCGGTCCCAATGGACAGCCATGTTACAGGCGGGACATCAAAGACTGATGAGGAATCAAAACCGTTGATCACCGTAATGACAGGCTCGATGGCTTTTCGAAGCTCCGTAATATGGAACGGCCAGTTTTTGACCGTGGTTTTTCCAGCGGCAATGTCCTCATTCCAAATTGTGGAGGATAGACCGTAATAGCTCCGCACTGTGTTTACAGCCATTCGGAGCGTCTTGATATGCGCTGCCTTAACATGAGTTTCGTTCGCGGTGATTGTCTCAAACGGCGTCGGCAGCACTGTAAAAGTCCGCACAACCTCCGGACTTGCCGACTCGATATCACTATCAAGGCAGCGGATAGTAATCGTGTGGTTTCCAGCTTCCAAAGTTTCTGCTTGATATATTGTTTTAGCACCGTTGCCGAGATAGCCGCTCGTGGAAAACCTCTCGGGATTGTCTACGCTGTTAACCCAAGCACCCGCATCGATTTTAACTTCTACAATCTGTGACTGTCCGTCCGGCTCGATGCCTGTTGTAATCATAAAGCGTGGAGTGGAATTATAGATGGAACTGCCGGATATCGGACAGACGATAAAGGGAGCAGTCGGAGGACTGTTTTTCTTCACTGTTCCGCTGACTACATAAGAAGAAACAGCGTCTAAGGTATCGGTTACGCTGATTCGGTAGCGGGTATATGTTCCGATTATCTGAGAGGCATTCGCTGAATACGTCCCCGAGGTGGCACTTGAAACGACGGTAGTCAGTGCTTCGTATGCTGACCAATTCGTTCCGTCCGTGGAGGTGGCCCGCTGAATGACATACTGTTTAATGGTACTGGTTCCCGGCGCTGCTCCGCTCCACGCAAGGGTTACGGTGTTTCCTTCATAGATCGCGGGCGCGGCGGTAAAGGATACCGGAGGCGTTGGAAGTGTATTTTTGCGAACAGTATTGCTGGACACTGTCCAATCAGAGTAGTAACTTTCACCGGCAGCGCCTTGTGTTCGCACTCTGAACTGACGGTAATTGCCCCTCGTGACGGGAGGACTGACGCTGACACTATTGCTTGTGGAGGTAGTGTTCACAGTCATCAGGGCTGTCCAATCTCCCCAGTTGATGTTGTTGGAAGAGTCACAATATTGAATTTCATAAGATGTTATAGCATTGCCTGCGCCGTCAGACGCACCGCTCCACGAGAGGGTTACGTTTCCTTCAGCCAATGCCGCGCTAACTGAGCATACTGTTGGCGCTCCACAGGCCGTGACGTCGCAGTAGATACTGTTGCTGATTTTTTCTACTGAATAAACATCAAATGTGTCTATCGTCCAAATACCAAATTGCGTATAAGTTCCCGGCGTGCTCGATACAGACGGATTATAGCTACCTCCGCTGGCCGACAATGTCAGTGTGACAAGCACATTCCACGCGCTCCAGGTGATATTGTCCGTCGAGGTACGTCTGGCGATCTGGTAGCCCTTCACCGCACTGGTTCCTCCTGATGCACCGCTCCACGTCAGTGTAATTGTCTCGTTACTGTATACTGAAGGAGATGCAATGGCTGAAGTCGCCGGTTTTGGAGCGGTATTTCTGCGGACGGAGTTCGTGGATACCTTCCATGCGGAGTAGTAGCTTGCTCCTGCCGTTCCGCGTGTTCGCACTTGGAATCTACGGTAATTGCCTCTTGTGGAAGGAGGAGATGTAGCCACACTGCCGCTTGTCGCGGTGGTGTCCACAGTGGCCAGCGCTGTCCATGCTCCCCATGTGGAATTATCTGTTGAATCGCTGTACTGAATCTCATAACTGGAAATTGCATTGCTTATGCCGCCCAACGCTCCACTCCATGAAAGTGTAACCCCGCCTTCCGAAAGTACAGGGCTTACCGAACAGGAAGTCGGTGCGGTGCAAGCTGTGGTAAGGAGCGCTGAACTTAACACCGTATAGCTTGAGTTGTCGATTACACCGGAAGAAAGCGACATTCTTCCGTCCGACACCACCTTAAAGCGCACACCCTGTGTGGCGTTTCCCGTTGTGGAAGCACAGGTGACTGTAACATACCTAAGCCTCGGAGTAGTCCCGTCCCAATCGTCTCCGTCCGCCGCCTTGATGCGCACTTGTGCAGATGAGCCGTTTACGGTCATGGTACAAAGCAAAGCATAACCGCTGTGGATGTATGAGCCCGAGGAACCCAGCGCAGCGGAGATGGTGAAGTTATAGGTCATCTGGCTGTTGTTCGGACGGCTCTTCGTATAGGTTATGGTGTAATGCACGGTCGGGCCTGAACCCGCCTGCAATGATATGCCATTAATATCTGCCATTGTCCTTCGCCTCCTTATTCATAGAATGCCGTCACAAGAGAGTTGACCAGCCCGCAAAGGCTGGTGTTCAACCTGGTATCGGTAATGTTATTCGCGGCGATCGACGTGGCGGCAGCTGGTATCAGTACATCTGCGATACCAAGTTCATAAACATCACTGGTCCTTGTCAGTGCCGGAGCCGATGGTGTAGCAGCGGGTGTACCAACGACGACGGCAAGCTGCATATTCCGGCTGACCTTGCTTAATCGAACCACAACCCGGTCAATTCGGGGATTGCTTCCGTTTGCCGTGGTGAGCGGTATATTTAAGGTGTCTGTATTCTCATACCGATACCCATTAATCCACGCGCTGCCAGCTGCTACGCTCACCGCCAATCCGCTTCCCGGAGACACTTGAAGATTTGTAGCCACCGCATAAAATACACCGTTTGAGACAAGGCTTCCAAAATACGATGCAAAATCCGCCGCGTCATAGATTCTGTCTCCATCCGATGAGTTGAAAAATCCGCTTTTCTCCATATTGATTTCCTCCCGTTAAGCTCTTGCGTAAGAGCAGGATATTAGATAATAGCCAGTGGGTAGCGTGGATGCGGCGGCATTCGCCACAACCCCGCTCGCATTGATTGTAATCGGCATATTGGTACCATTGCCACCCACCGCAGTCGCTACCGAGCGTACCGTCGAATAGGGGTAAAAGTTAGCGTTCGTGATTGTTAGAATTGTGCCGCCGGAGGCAACACCTGAAGAACCCACATTGATCTGCATTCCGATTGAAACAACACCCTTATTCACAAATGACATATTATAGCCCATGCTCACGTCGCTACCAAGCGAGTAAGTGAGGGATGTATCAGCTTCCTGAGCCATCTTTGCAGTAGTGACACCACCGTTTGCGATCCTCGTGCCTGACACCGGTGCGTTATAGACGTTGTTAATGCTGGCAGCAAATGTGCTCCCCCGAACTGCGGCAGCTATGTCTGTAAGTGTGCCGAGCGGGAAGCTCAGCCAGTTCGCAGTGCCCGACGGATTGTTGTATACGAACAGGGAAATTACATAAAACGTCATGGTATTGCGAGATATAAAGAAACCCATTGCTCTCTGGTAACCGGTCCCCGTGCTGTCACCGTTGTGTTTTACCAGAAAGACATGCCCGTCATCACTCGGCTGGTCGCTGAATTTATTGCCGCTCCATGAAGTGAAATAAAAGGCTTCTCCTGCTGCCATGTTGTGAAGAGCATACTGGCCGGCCGATATAGTACCCGCACCCACGTTGATTTCAAGCGCGGGTAGCTTTCCGAACAAATTGTTCACAGTAGCAGTAAAGGTTTCTCCTTGAATATCCGGGTCCACCTCCGACAGATCTCCCAGCGTTTCCGCTACCTGAGCTATACCGGTCGGGGCCGATAACGCCGTTTTGACCGCACTCATGTCGGAACGGATCTTCTGTGCGATTGTAAGCTCAGCCTTTCCGAATACAACGCTGATGTTCAAACCGTCTGCGTCATAGTTTTCTTCAACTTCGGTGATGCGCGTCGTCATCGATACGCCCCATGCCTTGGAGATTACTTTGACGGTCTGTCCAAGGTCGAAATCAGTCTTGTAGGTTAAGTTGCCGTGGGGGTTCACAGAGGTATCGAACGAATAACGAATTCCCTGTTCGCTCAGCTTGCTCTGTCCCCGGAAAATCAGTGCATCATTATAACCTGTACCGAAGTCAGCCTCCTGCAGGTCTTTAGCGTCCACAAAAATTTCGCGCCGGGTCTCGCCGGAGCCGCTTGTAATGGCGGCAAATGTTCGGCTTTCTCCCTCGCCTTCGCCGCCGATTAGAGCAGTGTTGGCATAATCTGTCGCGCTCTCTGTATAGCTCTGTTCCGTCAGGTTCTCATATTCCTTGGAGAACACTGCTTGAGAATTAACGCCCTTATACAGCGTCACGGTAAAGATACGTGTAGCCGGAGTAAATACGGTTTTAATTCCGATATCCGAGGCACCGCATAGCTCCGTCACTGTATCCATCAGGTTCCGGTACGATATCTGGGTGCTGACGGACACGCCCAGATTCGGGGACGAGAAGACGATGCCATCGATTTTCCTTGCCGCATCAGAGGGGCTGAGGAGGTTATGATTTATTAGCTGCTCAACGCAGTCGGAGAGATCTCCGGATAGTACTTCGGTTTGCCATAAAATACGGCGGGAGAGTAATGATGTAGCAAAGCGGCCGCTTGCGGTAATGATTTCTTTTTCCGCCTGAGCCATTTCAAGATGCTCAATGATACCGGCTTCCTCATCATCGTTCTTCCAGATGAAGTTTCCTTCTTGTAGAAGTGCAGTGTTTTCCGGCGTCGCGATAGCCTTCAGTTCAAAGGAGCCGCACTGTGAGTAACGTCTCGTCCATCGCAGGTATTCAAAGGACTCTACGATACCTGTAAGCTCCCGGTTTTGGTTGTAGATATACAGTTCCATACTCACACCCCCAAAAACTGCGGACGGTAATATATGCTGACCTCCAGCAGATCCATATTGACTGAAGCATCGTAGCGCAGAGTATTGACTCCAGCGGCGAGCTGAAAGAACGCTGAACCGGTATCCAAAAGTGAGAAAGCGTTTGTCACCGTTGTACCGTTGACGCTAACGACGCGCTTGCCTGCGAAATGGGTGTATACCCGCAGCTCGTCTCCTGCACTCATCGTCGTAAGGAGACGGATGTACTCCCCAGTGTCCATGTTCAGCAGTTCAGGATTCGTCACCGTTCCCAAAGCTTGAAAAATGATCTCACAGCCACAAGAAACGTCGCCAATATTGTCTACCGTGATAATCTGACTGGGCTGGCGCATTCCAAATTCCATGCCGCTTTCGGGTAGCTCCAATTCAAATTCGAACATCGGTATCCAGGACGCCAGTTCTTCACGCACTTCATCCTGTGTCTCAAAGAAGGGCGACGGGCAGAGCAGACTGACAAAGAAGCTGGGTATCCGCTGCCGCGTGGAAATCGTAAAGCCCGCCTCCTCTACAACACAGGCAATTTGCCGCTCCCGGTACAGAAGCGTTCCACTCACCTTGGGGCTGAATATTTGAAGAAAGCGGTGCCTTTGCGCATAGGCTTCATCAGGCGTGCCTGCTATGACTGTACCTTCCAGCGTAATATTGCGCATATCCAGCGTAGAGGAGATGTAAAAAGCGCCGTCCTGATCCGGCGCTTTGAAAGTGTTAACGGTCTGGCGTATGTCGCCTATGCCGTCTATCTTTGTAAGGAAATACGGGCGGCCTTGTTTGAGCGTAATGCTTTTGCCGTCTGCATTAATATAAGTTAGTTCCATAGCCGTCCCTCCTTTAATATTCCAGTGCCAGCTTGCGTGAGAGGTTCTTGAATTCCCGCGCTAGTTCCTTTTCAGACAGCGCCTTGGGCGTGACCACGGAAATGCTCTGATTGATAGTGGTGCCGGCTGCGCTCAGTCCTCTGGCGTCCCGGGCAAGGGAGCCGGATAAGTTGAGCCCGGCATCCACATCGAAGTCAGTGGGAATAGCGTTCTTCATATCCTCGCCGACGCGTCCCATAGCCCGCTCGAAGCCCACACCGATGCCGAGGCCTATATTTTCACCGAGTCCGGCAAAGAGAGTGGACGGAGAATTGATGCCGAAGAATTTCTTGATCTTGCTCATCACGTCCCCAAAGAAGCCGGATATCTTCTCCCACAGCCATGCGGCCGCGTCGTTGATTCCTTTCCACAATCCCTTGATCAGTTCAAGTCCGGCCTTGGCCAACTCGGGAACGCTTTTCACAATTGCCTTAACGATGGCAACGATGATCTGAGGTATGGCCTTTACGACCTCCACGATGATCGTCGGAAGGTTCGCAATCAGAGCCACCAGCAACTGCACACCTGCGAGAATAATCTTGTCAATGTTCCCAAGAATGGCACTTACCAGCGAAGTGATGATCTTGGGGATCGCCGCCACGATGGTAGAAATAATCTTGGGTAGGTTATCAATGAGGGCGATGAACAGTTTGATGCCCGCGTCGACGATCAGTGGTATCGCTTCAAATACAGCGGTCAGGATACTGTCGATGATTTTTGGTATAGCCTCTACAATCGCGTCGATGATTTCGGGCAGTGCCTCCACCAGAGCGGTCAGCAGGTCAATGCCCGCCTGTACAATCTGCGGCAGTGCGTCCAACACAGCACCAACGATTCCGTCGATGATCTGTGGCACAGCTTCCAATATCTGCGTGATGATAGTGGGGAGCGCCTGAATGAGAGATACGAAAAGCGCCACACCCGCCTGCACGATTTGGGGTATATTCTCGGTGATCACCGTGACCAGCGCCTGAACTATTTCCGGAATAACTGCGACAATCTGAGGAATAGCGTCGGTGACAAACTGGACAAGCGCGTCTATGACGGCTGGCAGAGCCTCGATCAGCACCGGGATCGCATCGACGATGCCATTCGCCAGACCGAGCACCAGCTGAAGTGCCGCGTCAAGGAGCAGAGGCAGGCTTTCGATGAGGGCCGTCACGATCTGGGTTACGGCAGACACGGCGGCCGGGATAAGTTCGGGCAGCGCCTGCGCGATGCCGTTGACCAACGTAGCGATCATTTGCACGGCTGCTTCCACGATGGCGGGAAGATTGGCGATGATGCCGTCCACTAATGCCAGAACAAGCTGGAGAGCGCCTTCTGTTATACCGGGTAAAGCGGAAATCAAGCCTTGAAGCAGGGTCATGACAATCTGTGACGCCGCATCTACCAACATTGGAAGATTGTCCATGATTGCTCCGCCGATACTGGATACGATGCTCATTGCCAGCTCGATGATCTGTGGGAGCTGCTCCATGATCATGTTTACCAGACCACCCACTGTATTGCCGATCACCTCGCTGATCTTCGTCCAGTCGCCGTTGGCCTCATTCAACCCCCGCGTGAAATCACCCAGCAGGCTCACGCCGTCGTCAGCGAGAATCTGCAGTTGTGGCAGGAGCACCATGCCGAGGGCGTTCTTGGCTGCTTCGCCGCCGGACTTGATCCGCTGCATGGAATCGTCGAACTTGGCGAGGGCCTCCAGCGATTCCTGGCTCATAACGGCACCCATCGACTTGGCTTCTTCAGTCAGCTGCTGGATTCCCTCCGACCCCTGTGCGATCAAAGGATTCAATTCCCGAGCAGATTTGCCGAAAAGCTGCATGGCAAGGGCATCCCGCTCGGTCTCATTGGACACATTCCCCAATGCATCAATAGCTTCCCAATATACTGTCTCCGAATCGCGGAGGTTGCCGCTGGCGTCGGTGACGGATATACCCAGCGCTTTGTATGCTTTAGAAGCTGCACCGGTACCATCTCTGGCGGAGGTCATGGAACGGACATTCCGGGCCATGCTGCCTGTCAGGGTTTCCATCGAGGTGTCTACCAGTTCGGCCGCGTACTGATACGCCTGAAGCGATTCGGTGCTCATGCCGGTGACGGTAGACATGGTGATAATATCGTCTGCATACTGCGATGCGCCAACGGTCATATCCGTCAGGGCTTTGGCCGCTCCGACTGCAGCTGTACCCACTGCTGCAAACGCAGCTCCCATCGCAACTCCGATGCCTTTGAGCACCGAGCCAAGTTTTTCAAGTTTATCGGAGGATTTCTCCACATCGGTGGTTGACTCTTCGACAATGTTTCCGAATTCATCGACTTTCTGTCCGGCATCGTTATAACCGCGATTAACATCCCGGAGAGACTTCTCGTTATCCGCAAGTTCGCCCTCCATACCGTTGAGTTCGGCCTGCGCCTTGTTCAGCTGTATCTGCCAGTTCTGCGTGCGCTTGTCGTTTTCTCCGAAAGAGGACGTGGCATTATCCAACGCAGCTTTCAGCGTGGATATTTTTTCTTTCTGGGCGTCGATTTCCTTGTTTAGAACCTCATTCCGTGAGGTGAGCGCTTGCACAGACTTGTCGTTTTTATCAAACTGACTGGTGACCAGCTGCATTTCCGAACCAAGAACCTTAAAGCTCTGGTTGATATCCGAGAGCGCTTTTTTGAACTCACGCTCGCCTTCGACACCGATTTTTAAACCGAAATTATCTGCCATACATACTCACCTCCCTAAATGCCCGGCGGAATGATATCGTCTATCGTTCGGGTTTTCTTCGGCTTCTCAATACCGATAAACTGCTTATGGCAGGCCCATAAGTCCAGAAACAGGCCGATGGGCATGAGCCAGAAATCCTCCGCACCCATACCCATCTGTACTGTTCCGTAATAATAAAGCCGGGTAAAGACCTCTGCGTCCGTTACCCGACTTCCACGTTTTTTGATTGATTTTCCTCTTCGCTTTCTACATTGCGCTTGGTGCCCCGGAACATGGCTTCCGTGATAGCGTTTTTGTATGCCGCCAGATCGAGGGGCGAGGTGAGAAGCTCAATCTCATCTTCTGTCAAAAGTTCCTGAAGGTCGTCCTTGTTTTTAAGGTTGTGAATCAAGATAGACTGGTTGGCAAGAAGAGTTAAAAGCCACACAATCTCATCCAGCGCCATCTCAAAATTTTCTGACTTCATAAGCTTTTCACCGAAGTTTTCAAGCCCGCCGTATCGGCCTGCAATCGCCTTTGTCGCGCGGGTGGTCAGTACCAGTTCATACGCCTTGCCGCCAATATTGATAGAAGCGCTTCTTTCGCCCAAATCTGATAAAATGACATTATTCATTCTGCATCCTCCTTACGGTGCCGGTGTGTAGACCGGTTCGTAAACCTCGGTAAACCAGCCGGTAATTGTAGCGGATGCGACTCCGGCGTCTCCTTCGGTAACCTCGGCTTTCCATGGGTGTTTGCCAAAGGCGTCCAGTTTGTTCCTGCGCATGACTGTTCCTTCAATAGTAGGCGTGGAGAAAGTGATGGAATCCGCCTTGGTTTGCAGGTTTGTCGCTGGTAAGCCGAATTTCACACGGTAAAGCCAGAAATAGCGGTATGTGCCGTTAGCCTTCTGCGCACGGAATCCTACCGCGACAGGTGTCCCCACATTTTCGCTTGCTGAGATAAGCACGCCGTTGTCGTCTGTGGACGCACCGGTCAGATCAGCTGCAGCCGCAGGACCGATGTCGTCTACGCCGAGGGTGAGCGTACCGCTGTTGAAGTCTTTCACTACCTCAGCTGCGCCATCATCGGCGTACAGTATAGCTTCCACCAGTTCCACCGAGAGTTCGGCGGTGATGGCTTTGGCGAGCACAAGAGGTGTGGAGTAGGTTTCTTCACCGTTGGAATCCTCGGTGATTTTTGAATAGTACAGTTTGTCAAGACCGATTGTCGCCATATCTTAATCCTCCTTCAAATCACAATGTTTTGCCACATCAATGGCGTAATGGTGGTACCCGGTATCGTCCTCATGGCCGATATACCGGCGGTCGGTAATCGTAAATTCAGCTGCCAGAAGCAGCGCTGTTATCTGCTTTTTCCTTTGGATGTAATTGCCTTTGGAAAACAGCGAAATCCGCACTTCAGAGATATCGAATAGCGGGGCGTTATCCCCAAACAGGGCAAATTCGTCTGTCAACGGTGTGAGTACGAGGTACTCATCGGGAGGAACGCCGGAGAAAACTCCCGTTTCCACAGGAAGGACAGGAGAAAGTAACGTGTTCAATTCTGTTAAAATGCTCATATTCCGTCGACCTCCTCCTGAAGCTTTGTCTTCATGGTTTCAATGCAGGCGTTTTTGCTCTGCGACTTTGCCGGTTTCAAAAAAGGCTTAGGCGGCTGACCGGATCTGCCGTATTCGAGGATGTTGGCGATTTTAGCGTTGGAGTCTCCGTCAGAGCGCGGCTCGGCAAAACCGATCTTCACATCCCAGTTGCCGTCCCGATTCTGCATGGCTGGAGAAAGTCCGAGGGAACGTTCCAATTCGCCTGTGGAGCGACTTTTTTCCTTTGTGCCGCTGCCGATTACGGCAGATAGATGGTCCTTTACTTTATCGAGAACGACATTTCCACCCTCCTCCAGCACCTTGGGGATAATCATATCTGTTTTCTCGGCAAGCTTCGAAACCTTAAGCATAAAGTCCTCGGGCATCTTAATTTCTGCTTTTGCCATTACCTCACCGTTCCTTCCTGTTTTTCCGCAAGCACCTCAATGTACATTCCGCGCCCGCGAACATCCTCAACGCTGACAATGCGGTAACGCTCGTCGCCACAAACGATAAACACCGAGGTAGTGATTGCTACATTGGGTATCTTTCGGAAGCGGAAAAGGGACGTCGCTTGGCTAAATGCTGCCATATTTGCCCATCGTTCGTTTCCGTGGCGATCTTCTTTATATGCGCGGATGGAAGCAACAATTTGGTCACCCTTGGCAACAAATCCGTCCGCATCCTTAACCGGGGCGCTGGAGACGATATCAATAGAGGTATTCATTTTTCCATAGCTCATTATCACACCTTCCAATTCCGGTCAAGCCGAAGAAGCAGATTGACAGTATCCCATACCTGCTGGCCGGCCTGCACGCTATCCGCAAAAAAGCCGCCTGTGCTGCCGTCCCGGCTTTCGTAAAAGAAGGACGACAGCATGATGACGGCTTGCTCTGTGGTAGGCGGCATGGGAGTTTCCTCGTAATATCCCTTAGGAAAATGCTGGTAGCTTTCGGCATAGGAGACAGCGGCGGCAATATAACTGAGCAACAGGCTGTCGTCTTCGTCGTATGACAAAATGAGGTGTGCTTTGACTTTGGGGAGAAGGTTATTTGCCGTCATGCCATCCGCCTCCCTTCGGTCATTCTTCGTCTGGGACCATCAGACCCGCCGCTTTCAGCTTGGCGAGAAGAGCATTGAAGTCAGCGACCAGACCAGTGGCATCAGTGGCAGTGCTGTCCGCCTGATTTGCAGCCGCAGGTATCTCGGGTACGACTGGATATGTTGGAACATAGAGGATTCCGTCTTCACCAATTTTGACGGGTACAGTGTCGGTTTCCTCCTTTGCAGCTGCTTTCACACCACCGAGAGCGGTTGCTGAAGCGGGCGCAGCAGTGGAGGTAAGCCCCGTTACCGAGGCTCCCTCCTTAATTTCAAGCGTTCCGCCGATTACGGTTTTCTCGCCGCCCTGTTCGGTGTAGTTTTTCGTGTTATAACTCATACCGCACCTCCTTTAAGCCTTCTGCTGGAGTACCTTGATAGCCTCCGGCAGAATGAGTTTGCCGTCAACACGCTGCGTGGCAACAAAGCCTACCTGACCGGTTGCAGCGTAGAGCTCATTGAGTCTCTTAAACACACGCCCCTGGCGGTCGGCTACCCAGTAATAGCTGAAATCTCCGAACACGATAGTCTTAGCGGTCGCAGCAATAGCGGGCACATATGCCGAGGTATACAGCGGACGGTTCAAAATGGTATCAGGAGTACCGGCCTGCAGAGAGGGCTGCCAGAGATACTGACCGTTGCCGTCCTTCAGCTTGCGGATCGCCTTTACAGTGGCATCGTTCATGACGAACACCGCTTTGTTTCTATAAGGTGCTTTCAGCGAATAGAACAGGTCAAGCACCTCTTCAATAGTGATAGCCGCAGCGCCTGCTGTGGTCACACCGACTTGAGCACCACCGGTTACAGCGAGGATACCGGTCGGTTTACCGGAGCCGTCTCCCGTGAAAAAGGCTTCTTCTTCCTTGCTGCCTATACGCCTTGCGAACTCTCTTGAAATATATGCTTCGAGCGGAAATACACTGTCGTTCAGCAGCTCCTCGGAAACCTTGATCATCGTTCCCAGCTTGTAAGCGCCGATGGAAACCTGACCGAAGCTGTCATCACTATCGAGGATAGCGCCTTCCTCATCGATCCAGGAGGCTGTACCCTTTGAAGCTACGACCGGAATCTTACGATCCCCAGAGGAAGTAGTAATGACCTTTGCCAGTCTGCGGAAAATGTTCTCTTCATCAAGAGCCTCTACAAGGGTGCGTTCGAACTCGTCCGGGACAAGGTATCCGCCTTCAGAATCGGTGCCGATCTGCAGAGCATTTTTCACGATAGGATCAAGGCCCTCACCGGCGCGGGTACGCATTGCATTCCAGAATGCTTTTCTGTACTCATCAGATGCTCTGCCTGTTTTGGTTTCCATACCGGGAACGGCAGGCTTGCCCGTGAGAGGTGTGTTCAGAGGTTTTGAAAGCTCGCGGTCAAGGGCTTCCTGCTTTTCAAGGCGGTCAATTTCTTTTCCGAGAGCGACTACGTCGGCTTCCATTTTCTCATAGGTAGCGGTGTCTTCAGGGGAAACCAGACCGTCAGTACCGCGCTTGGTATCGAGAAAAGCCTTAGCGGCTTCCCATGCCTTGGCGCGCTTTTCGCGCAGTTCAAGAATTTTGTTCATTAATATTACCTCCATAAAATTTAGTGGGAAATTAAAGAGAGCCGCTTCTCAAGCCAATCTGCAGGAGTGGCTTTGGCGACATCAACGGGTGTTCCTTTGTTCTGTTTGGGTATCTTGGGTTTGACCTTGTTAAGCAGCGAGTTTGTTACTGCTCGACGACTGAAAGCATAGGTGATGTCGTCCGGCTGAATCCGCTTTTTCTCATCTTCCAGAATGCCGTCGGCAAAGCCTAATTCAATTGCTTTGTTGGCATTTAGCCAGGTTTCAGCATCCATAAGGTGAGAGAGCTTCGCCCGGGACTGTCCGGTTTTGATTTCATAGGCATTGATGATGCTTTCTTTGACTTCGTCCAGCATGGCGATGGCTTTCTGCATTTCTTCGCTGTCGCCGATTGCGATGGTAAGCGGGTTATGCACCATCATGAGGGCTGTTGGGGCCATCAACACCTCAGTTCCCGCCATTGCGATAACGCTTGCTGCCGACGCTGCAATACCATCGATTTTTACAGTGACTTTGCCCTTGTAATCCATGAGCATGGTATAGATCTGACTCGCAGCGATACAGTCCCCACCGGGAGAGTTGATCCAAATAACAATGTCACCCTCTCCAGCATTAAGATCTGCTTTAAATGCTTTCGGGGTGACATCGTCGTCGAACCATGACTCTTCGGCAATTGTGCCGTCCAGATAGAGTGTTCTGACACCGGAATCTTCATCCCGTGCCCAGTTCCAGAATTTCTTCATTTGGTTGTTTCCTCCATTCCTTTTGAATTTGCGAACGCACCCGCGTCCTGTAATTTGGTCATCGCACCGTTGATGAGGTAAAGATCGCCGCCAAGTTCAGCAGGGATGCGGTCGAGGTTTTCAAGTTCACGGATATCGTTCGCGCTCATCCATCCGTTTTGTCTTGCGGTCGCATAACCGCTCATACGGCTTTCGTAATCGCCTCGCAGAAGTCCGTCTACGTTGAACTTGATAAACACTGTCGGTTTTTCGCTGTCGAAAAGCAGGGCGCGGCACATGGACTGCTCCCAGCGCACCACCCACGGGTCGAGCGTGTATTTCACAAACTCAAGGCTCTGCTGCTCGATGTTGCTGAAGGATGATTTTTCAAGGTCAGCGAGCATATGCGGAGGCACTCTGAAAATACGGGCAATCTCATTGATCTGAAACTTCCGTGTTTCCAGGAACTGCGCCTGTTCCGGTGAAATCCCTATGGGCTGATACTTCATGCCTTCCTCGAGTACGGCCACCCTGTGTGAGTTGGCTGAACCTTGGTAGGCGGCATTCCAGGATTCCTTGACTTTCTGTGGATCCTTAATCGTGCCGGGATGTTCAAGCACACCGCCCGGTGCGGCACCATTAGCAAAGAACTTAGCTCCGTATTCCTCTGTGGCGATTGCGAGGCCTACCGCGTTCTTTGCCATTGCGATGGGCGAATAGCCAACCAGACCGTCAAAGCCCAAGCCCGGAATATGCAGGACATCGGCAGGGGCAAGATAAACCTGGTTGTCTTTGCCGAATGAAGGTACATCCTCCGAGCTGCGCTGATATAAATAGAAAAGCCGGCCGTTTGCATCACGGTCGACTGTCATCTTGTTCGGCATCAGCGGATAGAGGGAAATGACCTCACCCTTAGCATTACGTATAATCTGCGCATAGGCATTGCCCCATAATAAAAGATGACTCATCAGCGTTTCTCGGAACGCAAATGAAGTCATCTCCGGATTTGGCTCGTCATGGAGCAGCTTATATAACGGGTGCTTCAGGTATTTTTCTTTGCCGCCACTGTCGTTGTACTTATACACATGAAGCGGAAGACCCGCCAGTGTTTCGGAAAGTATCCTCACGCAGGAATAAACAGCAGTCATCTGCATGGCAGTATGTTCGTTGACCGGCTTTCCTGAGCTTGTGCTCCCAAAGAAGAAGTCGTAGCGCCCGCCGCCAAGGGCATCCTTAGGCTTGTCACGTGCTTTGAATATTCCTTGAAAGATGTTCATAGGCATTTACCTCCAATCAAAAAACGAGCAGTCCGCGTGTGTCATACACGCTTTCGCTAGTAACATTGCCGCACCGTATTGCCCGGTCCAGTGCCATTATGGTGGCGACTGCACCATCGATTTTCTCTGTGGATTTTTCTTTGTCCGCTTTGATATTGCCCGCTGGGTCGGTGCGGATATAGATGTTATCCATCATCCAACGCAGTACCGGGTGACCGCCGTGAGCAAGTTTCTGTTCCAGAGTTAGTTTCATCAGTTCTTTTGTGGGCGGACTCATATCTTTGAAGCCCTGACCGAACGGAACAACTGTGAAACCCATGCTCTCAAGGTTCTGCACCATCTGCACAGCGCCCCAACGGTCGAAAGCAATTTCACGGATGTTGTATTTCTCGCCAAGTTGCTCAATGAACTTTTCAATGTATCCGTAATGGACAACATTACCTTCGGTGGTTTGCAAATGGCCTTGTTTTTTCCACACATCATAATTCACATGGTCTCTGCGTACACGCAAATCGATGTTGTCTTCCGGTATCCAGAAGAACGGAAGCACGGCATACTTATCATCCTCGTCCATCGGCGGAAAAACCAGCACAAAAGCAGTAATATCGGTGGAAGAGGAAAGGTCAAGACCTCCGTAGCAAACCCGGCCGCGTAAGGTTTCCGGGTTAACCGCAAAAGCACAGGCATCCCATTTGTCCATAGGCATCCAGCGTACAGCTTGTTTGACCCACTGATTCAAACGAAGCTGGCGAAAGCTGTTCTCCTCGGCGGGATTCTGTCTTGCTGATTCAAAAGCTGCTTTGACTTTATCCATGCTCACCGTAATGCCGAGAGAAGGGTTTGCTTTTTTCCATACCTTAGGGTCCGCCCAATCATCCTCTGGCGCTGCACCATAGATAACCGGGTAGAAGGTTGGGTCATGTTTTCTGCCGTCGATGATATCCAGCGCCTTCTGATGCACCTCCCAGCAGATGCTGTTCTGGTTATCTCCGGCGGTGGTGATTAAAAAATACAGCGGCTGCATTCTCGCATCACCGCTGCCCTTGGTCATAACATCAAATAGTTTTCGGTTCGGCTGGGTATGCAGCTCGTCAAAAACGACACCGTGGGTATTAAAACCATGCTTGTTTCCAACGTCAGCGGACAGCACCTGATAGATGCTCCCGGTCGGTTGATAGATAAGCCGTTTCGTTGCATCAAGTATTTTGACGCGTTTGGAGAGTGCCGGACACATTCGCACCATATCTGCCGCCACATTGAACACGATGGACGCCTGATTTCGGTCTGCAGCGCAGCCGTAGACCTCGGCGCGTTCCTCTCCGTCGCCACAAGTGAGCAGGAGTGCCACAGCAGCAGCAAGCTCTGATTTACCCATCTTCTTCGGAATTTCCACATATGCGGTGTTGAATTGTCGGTAGCCATTGGGCTTGAGTGTTCCAAAGATGTCACGAATAATCTGTTCCTGCCAGTCGATAAGCTCAAAAGGTTTACCGGCCCACGTACCTTTGGTATGTGAGAGAGCTTCGATAAAAGCAACAGCATAATCGGCGGCGGCTTTGTCGTAAATCGAATCTGTAGATTTAAATCGTGTCGGTTTGTATTTCTTAAGCTTCCGTATGCTGACCACCTCCTTCCGAGCATAAAAATAGACCTGTCAAATGCAACGTTTGCAAGCGCAAGCCTTCAAGATTTCTGTACGAGATACAGCCCCATGCAGGGCTGAACCTCGGTTATTTTATTGGAGCGGGTTTAGTGGTTATCGCTGTGAAGGAGAAGCTCAAGGGCAAGCTGTGTAACAGGGTCGGTTGGCTTGATGTCCCAACCTCTATCGTAGTTGCAAACAACCTCGCCGTTACGCTTGAGCATCAACTTGCTGATTCTGCCGCCTTCAATGCCAAATTCTGAACCCTCGTCGTATTGCTTCATCCAGTAATGAAAAACGCTGTCGTGAATTTTCAGGCTTCCTTCTTTCCACATGGCTACGTCCTCCTAAAATCTCTTGATGCTGGCGTTGCCGTCGGCGTCAAAGCTCACGTTGTAGCGGATTTCATAACCGTCAGTATTCTTGGTAATCACCCGGATGCCGCCCTCAAAGGCGGTGTACATTCTGTCGATTTTCTCGCCCTGTGGCAGTTGGCTTTCGATTTGCTTAATTTGTTTTTCGGTCATGGTGGTGTGCTCCTTTCGTTTTTGTATGTGTATATTCGCTCTAAAAGCACACGATAGCAAGACAATTCAAAGAAATATTACGGCATATAAGCACCAAAAATCCGAGCCTAAAAATGTGTATATTATGCTTCGCCAGTTAGGATGAAACGGGCATATTCCTTGCGGTTTTCTTCGAGATACACTACCAGCTCGTAGAAATCCATGTCGATTGCGATGCGCTGAACTGTGCTGACATCAAACATATTCGTCAGACCTGTGTCACGGATAGCCAGAATCTGCTTACGTACTTTATCTGTCATCGTCACACCTCCGGCAAATGTCCTCGCCATAAACTACTTGAAGCGTACTGCCGTTGTCCCACGCAACGCCCAAGCTGCCAATGTCATCGACATACCGAACGGTGCCTTTTGTGCCGATTGGCGGCGCTTGAGGATCGTCCATGCGTAGGAGTTCCACACGGCAACCAACCGGGTACTGTTTGCGGATACGCTCAACGGTTTCTCTTGACGGAAAATTATTGCTCATCGTCGTTTCCTCCAAAAATGGTCTTAATTTCGGCGCGTACAGCAGGGTCGGATTTGGCTTTGTCGAGGTCTTCCTGCGAGAAGATTTTCTTCTGACCGCTCTTGAAAGCAGCACTGCCAGTAAGGTTGCGGAGCAGAATTTTTCGTTCATCTTTGTACTCGTCGCCGATGAATCCAAGCCGCAGGAGAAAGCAGCGAAAAGCGTATTTGTCGTTGTCGGTTTCTTTTTCCTTGGCAGTGACACGCTTTTGCACCCTCGCCATCTCGCAGAGGGCCGTGACGAAATGCGAGTATGCCTTGACTGCGTCCGGGTCGGTGCCGTCCTCAAACCACGGGAATCTAACCTTGTCATCCGTTATTACAAGTTCAAGCATTTTCGTACCAAGCGCCTTTTTGATGAGGCTGTCTTTGCTTTCAACCAACCGCTTGAGGTTTTCAAGAGCGGTGTCGGTGAAGGAGGAGCGCGGTATTTCAATTACCAGACCGATGTTGTCATAGGGTTCGGGGACATCGCTTGCTTGCATACCGTTTTCTCCCTGAAAGTTTTCATGTCGGGTGCGTCCAAGTCCCAGTTCTTCACGGCCATCCATCCTTAGGTCTTCAAAGGCAATCACCTCATCTATCTGTCTTTGCATGGTTTCGGTAATGGTTGAGTTTGGATTGACATACCGTCCGGGGTTGTGTTGGTCGATATCCGGAAACTCATCAATCGCACCCAAGCCGCCAAGTCCGCTCTCGTAGGTGTCGGGTTCATCGTAGAGGCGGCTTTCGCCGTCTGCAACAAAGCCCTGTTGGTGGAGTGCGTCTTCAAGTTCGAGGTTATCGGGACCAGTAAGCACTCCTGCCTTATCGATGTGATATTTTCCGACCTCGTAGGCAAAGGTAGGAGCACCGAGGTAGTTAGTTGGAGCATCAAGCGCTGTACTGATTGTGCCAACCAGTGATTTGCGTTCACTGCCAGTAACATTATAATTGAGTTTCATTTTTCAAACCGCCTTTCTTTAAACCGAATTTATTCGGCTTCGGTACATACATTAATCACTCTGAATCGCTTATATAGCAACGGTTTTATGCGATTTCTGTGTAGAATACTGTACCGATTATTTGGCGGTTTCTTGTGTAGATAAAACAATACCGGACAGGCAAAATATACAAATGGCATGGCATCCTTTCCGTCGAAAAGTGAGATGAGCAGATGTTTACTCATCAACAGTTATATCCGCATATTTCATCGTGACACCATCGCGGATAACAGAAACGGCATCAGCACTGCCAATCTGCTCAATATAACGTTTTACAATGACATCGCAGTATTTCTCATCAAGTTCTATAGTGAAGCAAATTCTGTCGGACTGCTCACAGGCGATGAGGGTGGACCCGCTGCCGCCAAAGGGGTCGAGCACGATGCAGTTTGTGAGGCTACTGTTCAAAATAGGATAGGCCACAAGTGCAATCGGCTTCATGGTGGGGTGATCGGCGTTTTTCTTTGGCTTATCGAACTCCCAGATGGTGGTCTGCTTACGGTCGGCGTACCAGTTGTGCTTGCCTTTTTTCTTCCAGCCGAACAACACAGGCTCGTGCTGCCACTGATAAGGAGAGCGTCCCAGTACCAAAGACGGCTTTTTCCAGATACAGCACCCGGAAAGTTGAAAGCCTGCATCCGCGAATGCCTTGCGGAAATTCAAACCTTCGGTGTCAGCGTGGAATACATAAATAGAAGCGTCATGTGCCATTACTGCCTCGGTGTTCGTAAATGCCGCCAGCAGAAAGTCATAGAACGCTTCGTCACCCATATTATCGTTTTTGATCTTGCCGGCCGTACCTTCGTAGTTGACGTTGTACGGTGGGTCAGTTACCACGAGGTTCGCGAGCTTTCCGTCCATCAGATTGGTGAAGGTGTCAGCCTTGGTTGAATCGCCGCAGGCCAGCCGATGCCGACCGAGAAGCCACACATCACCGAGCTTTGTAATGGCTGGCTTTTTCAGTTCTGCATCAACATCAAAGTCATCGTCTTTAATGCCGTCCTTAAGTGAATCCTTGAAAAGGTCATCGATTTCAACAGGATCAAAACCCGTGAGCGATACATCAAAATCTGCACCCTGCAAATCTGCAATAAGCAAAGCCAGCTTGTCTTTATCCCAGTCCCCGCTGATTTTATTGAGTGCAATATTGAGCGCTTTTTCCTTTTCAGTATCCATCTCGACCACCACACACTCGACTTCTGTAATACCCATGTCGAGTAGTACCTTCAGCCTCTGGTGTCCACCAACGACATGTGACGTGGTCTTGTTCCATATAACGGGTTCAACATACCCGAATTCCTCAAGCGAACGTTTCAACTTTTCATATTCCATATCGCCGGGCTTTAGGTCTTTACGTGGATTATAGTCAGCGGGGATGAGCAGCGCAGTTTGTATTTTTTCAATTATCATGGCTTTTTGCCACCTTTCCGAGCATTAAGTAAACGTTCCATCACATCGTCCTGCGGATTCGTACCGCTGTACTCGCCGGTGCAGTTTTCCTTGACGATCTGAAAAATCTCCATCCATAGGCGGTTTGTCTGATTCATATAGTTCTGGCCCATCGCCACATACGGACTTTGAATCGCATTGCCTGTTGTAGGGTGCTTTGCTAAAAAGCCGTATTCAGTAACAGATTCCTCGCATTGAATCCATCGAGCCACGCTCATGGCGTAGCGTTCAAGAAGCTGCGGAGAAACAAGCACCGCACAACCTCGCTCGTTCAGCCACGTCCATGTGGATTTATATATCTCGCTTGCGACGAGTGTTTTGCCGTCCTTCTGTACAGCTTCAAGCATTTTATTTGGCTCAGGCATTTCAAGTCCTTTGAGATCTGCTGTATCCTGAAATTCCATCACGGTCAGTTTTCTGCCGCTTGGATTGCCTTCGGCTATTTTGTCGGCTAATGGCTTCTTTTTTGCGCCCGCGCCGATACGAGCACCGCCACGATTAGTACCGTCTTTTGCCAAAAATATCACCTCACTTAGCGGGGTTGGGGCTATTCCCCCGTTTGAAACTGCGTTTTTCAACACGAAGCCCCACGCCGCTGTCCGCTTAAAAAAGTTTTAGAGATTTGACCGGCCCCACCGGTCACCGCTCTCGACAGTGATTCGAGAGTGACAGGATTTACAAAGAGCCATGAGATTGCTCTTCTCATTGTTGCCGCCTTTGGAGAGCGGAAGGATGTGGTGGACTTCCTCTGCGGGTGTCAGCTTGCCTTGCTTCTGGCATCCCTCGCAGAGAGGGTGCATCTTGATGTAGCGATCACGGATTCGTTTCCAGCTTCTGCCGTAGCGCTTATTGGACTTGGGGTCACGCTCGTACTGGTTGTACTGTTTATCCATGACCTTCTGATGCTCGGCACAGTATTGCTCACATGCAGCGAGCCGACCGCAGCCGGGGTAGGCACAAGGACGTTTTGGCTTATATGGCATTGGTTCACCTCCTTGGGTATATGAAAAGCCCTGCGGGATTGCTCCCACAAGGCTTACTACATTTTACTTCCGCATTATAATACTATCATAAGGAACAGGTATCATGTGGTATCATCAGGTATCACGATGGAGAATTGCATCACAAGTGTCTAATGCGCCAGTGTGTAATTTGTATAAATGGTGAATGCTGTAGTTCATATCGACAGCAATCTGCTCCCAACTCATGTAGCAAAGGTAGCGTTTTTCCAGAAGGGTCTGAAATTCCGTGTTTTCAACGGATTTCACTAGTGCAACAATGTCTCGCTTAAGGTCAACAAGGCGGTCTATGTCACGGTTGATTTCCGCCTGTAAGTCAACAATCTTTGCAACAGCGTCTGCCATCGTGGAAGTAGCACGGTTCGGATTACGCGGCATGCCTGTAAGAGTGGAGGTTGCTTTTGTAGCCAGCTCGTTCAGTGCTTGCACCTGCTCCAGCTTAGAGTTTATGCGCTGATCAAGGCGGTAGGCTTGGGAGAGGTATTCTCTTGCCCTCATACTACGCCACCTCCTTACGGAGCCTGTTCATAAGCATTTCAGGATCGATACCTGTCAGAAGCCCAAACCAGCCCGAACGGAAGAAACGCTCAACTTCATCTTTGCTGATGGCCGCATCCTTATCATGGGGACTGTATCGAAGGGTGCCAAGAGCCTCCCGATAATCCTCAACGGCTCTCAGGATGATAGCATTTGCCAAGTTTTCATAGGGTGTGTTCATAATCTGTACCTCCGAATTTTTATTCCTCTCGGATTGGCACGGATTGTCTCAGGGACAATGTCCCTCATTGTCATCAAATTTTCAAATTCGCCTTTACGGCATTAATCAGGGCTGTCTGAGTTCGATCCTTGGTGGAGAGTGCCTTCAGTATCCGACTGTCTATGGTGCCCTTCGTAATGATATGCTGCACTACAACAGTATCCGCAGTTTGGCCCTGCCTCCATAGGCGGGCGTTGGTCTGTTGGTAAAGCTCAAGAGACCAGGTCAGCCCAAACCATATGATGGTGGAACCGCCGCTTTGAAGGTTGAGTCCGTGTCCGGCAGAGGCGGGATGTACCAGCGCCACAGGCAGTTCACCGGCGTTCCATCTGCGGATGCTCTCCGGAGTATCAAGCTTGGAAAAAGGAATGTGGAGTTTGTGCAGTCGCTCGGAAATTCTGGCAAGATCGTGCTTGAACCAGTAAGCTACAAGCACTGGCTTGCCGTTCGCTGCCTCAATTAAATCCTCCAGCGCGTCCAGCTTGCGGTCGTGAATATAGACTATTCCGCCAACATCGTCATAGACAGCGCCGTTAGCCATCTGGGAGAGCTTATTTGACAGGGCGGCAGCATTGGCAACGGTGATATCGCCATCCGGGAGCTGCAGTACGAGATCGTCCTTCAAAATGTTGTAGTGTTCCTGTTCTTCCTCGGAAAGCCGCACCTCATATTCGCTGCTGACGAGCTCCGGCATCTGTAGATGGTCGGTGGACTTCATGCTGATGGTGATATCCGCGATTTTGCTGTAGATTGCTTTTTCTGCGCCGGGCAGCGGTTTGTAGGAGTATATAATCTGGCCGTTCCGCTTGTCCGGCATGAAATAGTTGGTGCGATACTGACCAATAAAGCGGCCAAGGCGCTGGCCCATGTCCAGAAGCCTGTACTCAGCCCACAGATCCATGAGACCATTCGCGGAAGGGGTGCCGGTCAGTCCTACAATGCGGCGGATGCGCGGGCGAACCCTCATCAGTGCCCGGAAGCGTTTTGCCTGATAGCTTTTGAAGGAAGACAGCTCGTCGACAACCACAGTATCGAAGTCAAAGGGTACACCGCTGTCCTCTATGAGCCACTGGATGTTCTCCCGGTTGATAATGCAGATGTCCGTCTGCTGTAGGAGCGCCGCTTTGCGTTCAGCTTCGGTCCCAACCGCTATGGAATAAGTCAACAGCGACAGGTGGTCCCATTTCTGAATTTCGGAAGGCCATGTATCTCGTGCCACACGCAGTGGCGCGATAACCAGAACGCGATGGGCCACGAAGCTGTCAAACAACAGGTTTTGGATAGCAGTAAGAGTAATGCTTGTCTTGCCAAGGCCCATATCCAGCACGACTGCCGCGATGGGGTGCGTCTCGATGTAATTGATGGCATAGGTCTGGTAGTTATGTGGCTCGTATTTCATCAAGAATCCCTCCAATCTGACCGGCGTCGTCCAGCACAAAAACCTTAAAGCCCAGGTTTCGCAGCATCCGGTGTCTGGCTTCCTGCAAAGGGCGCGGCGCCTTTCCTGGAGACTTGACTTCCACGAAGGCCATGCGGCCATCCGGTAAAAGTACGATGCGATCCGGCATGCCGCTCATGCCCGGCGAAACGAACTTCAGAGCCAGACCGCCCGCCTGCTTTACCATCAGGGTGAATTTTTGCTCGATTTCTTTTTCTCTCATGACCGTTTTCTCCTTACAAGTGACCTCGGTGTATGTCATTTACTGAACTTTTTCTTATTGAGTTTTTTATACTCTTAAGAAAATTTTTTCTAATAGACCTTCGTCGAGGTCACTTGATTATTTCTTTTACTGTAGAAAGTTCTCAAAATCTCCATTATCGATTTTGAGCCGAAGCCCGGTAAATAGACGTCTGCCATCACGGACAATCCGCTCAAAGCCAGCTTTTTCAAGTGCAAAGTAAAAATCTGCCGTGCTGCGGACATATTCGTTTGTGTCAATGCTGTAATTTCGATACGCCTGATACAATGCACCGGAGCTTTCACGGAAACTGGGATCAAGCTCACATTTGTCGTCGAGAAAATGGCCAAACCAATCGTTCTGCGCCCGATATTCATCAATTGCTTTCTGCACGCATTCCGGAACGGGAATATTGTAGTCTAGCGCGATAACCTTCTGAGCACCTTCAATGATCCACGACAGAATGCTCTCTCCGGCATTGTTATAAAGATATTCGCCGTAGTTCTTGATGTCGTTGGAGCCTTTAATTTTAGCATTGAACGGAATCACGATCAGCCTGCGCCAGATGCCGTCGTCGGAAGCGCTAACCTTAGGAAGATGGTTTGTATAGAGTACCAACGTATGGCAGGGTGTAAAGCTGAACGGATCTTTATACTTTTTCTCTGCGAAAACGTCATCGGTAGAGCACAGCTGCTTGACAGTGGAATCGTTGAGTCGAGCGCCTTCCTGCATTTCGGCTGCGATTAACAGTCGCTTGCCCTTGACCTCGGCCAGTTCCGGCTTGATGTTGCGGCGACAGCCAACCGTCAAAGTGTCAGCTGAGATGTTGCCGCTGTATAGGCCCAGCACACGAGAGACAGCATTCCAGAAGGTTGACTTGCCGTTGCGCCCGCAGCCATAGGCAATGATCAGCGCCTCAACATAGACCTTGCCGATGGCGGCAAGACCGCAGATCATTTGCACATAATTGATGAGCTCCTGATCTTTGCAGAATATGAGGTCAAGGCTGTCATGCCAAAGCTGCTCACCTTTATTGCTGGGTGAGACTGAAGTGATTTTGGTGATGTAGTCAGCTGGCGAGTGTTCCCGTGCACCTGCTACACCTTTACGGAGATCGTAGGTGGCTTCCGGTGTGCAGAGGAGAAAACAGTCCGCGTCCAGATCACGCGGGGAGATCTCCAGCATCGGTCGCGCTTCTTTCAGCGTTGCGGTGATGTTCTTAGAGTCGCGGCGGCGAATCGCAAATGACTGATAGGCTTTAGCCGAAAGAAATTCGGCATAGGCTTCGGACTGCGCGTCGTTGAATAGGGCTTCAGCTTTTGCTTTGGAGGTCGTATCTAGAATGCTCTGTGCTCCACAGTCAGTCAGCTTCTTGGCGGCGGCCAGTAGGTCTTTCGTCGCTTCTTCCAGTTGTCGGCGGGTAAGCTCATGGGCGACCGCTTGTGCACCGGGCTCAGTTTCTTTCCAGTAATGTTCCGTGTAACGGATAAAATGCGTTGCCGGGGAATAGCGTAGCTCGCCGGAGAAGTGTTTCGCCAGCACCTCGGCTTGCCCGACGTCAGAGAAATCCCCAGGTTTATACGAGGTATCGTCGTTATAGACCTCCGGTGGAACATAACCGTCCTGCTGTTGTACTTTGGCGTAAAACCGCTGGGCACTGTGCCATATGGTTGAAAGCTCGGAATCCTCCAAAGGCGGTGTGCATTTAGCAGCTTCATCAAGGAAGCATTGGTATGCCTCCGCGCTGTCGCCATATTTCTTGATGACCCGACCGGCAAAGCGTGACATGGTGGCATTGCGGCTGCCTTCCGGGATTATCAGACTGGCCCCATAGCCGCCAGCCATATCCGCGTCAAAGTCGTCGTTCTCCAGAAACTCGGTCAGATTCATGTTGCCGGGAAAGAGCTCAACCTCGACATTAGTGGTGCCGAAGAAGAAACGTGCCGCATCCAGCGCCTTGTTATCGAAGTACGGAAAGATTGAGTTGACCAGCTTCTTCATGTCGCTGTAAGCGGCCGCATCAGTCATACGTGTGATGGGGAAAAGAATATGGAACTTCGGCCGGGCGGGCTTTCCGTTTTTCTCGCGCATGTTGTAGCGGCTGTAATGGACTGCAAAGCAGACATCTGGGAAAGCGGCGGCGACGTCAGTCGGCAGGACCCAATCGGCAGGGTCCTCTGAGTGGTCGTTGTCACAGTCGACTGGAAGGCAGTCCGCGCCGAGAAAGTTGTGGCCGCTTCGATAACTGTTTTTATACTCAGCGCAGACATAGTCGTGGCAAACTGCAGCTCGCAGGCTGTCCTCATCCGTGACCTCAGTTTTATTGGGATAGGAGCAGTTGCCGGGGTTGCCGATGATATCGGCACTATACAGGGTGAACATCAGTCATGCACCTCCTTTGCGCCATCCTCCAGCACCTTGGTGATGAATTTGAGCGCAGTGATGATTGTTTCGAGCTCACAGTCGCCGCCGAGGGTAACTTCGAAACCTTCATCACCATAACGGCCAAGTGGACGCACTTGAATATCTGTGCCACCTTCATTCTCAATTCGGAAATAGGTGCGGCTGCCATGTCCTGTATCGCCGCCCTGATAACCGTTCGTGCCGGCTTCGACTTCGAGAACATTGGCGCTTACGATTTCACGTTTATAAGTAGGAACTTCTATGCCGCCGATGCGGCGTATACCTTCAGTGATTGCAAACATCTTGTACCTCCTCCAAATCTTCTGTGAAGTAACGCAGGCGGTAGTTTTTCCACCTGGCTCTTTTGATCTCTACCTGCATGCCGGGAGAGATAGCGCTGCCGAACACCCACACTTCGGAGCATTTGCTCATGAGAGCATTTCCAAAGAACCATCCCAGTTCACGTTCCTGCGGGTCGGTGTCGTCCATAAACTGCGGAAAGAGCAGATGTGGTGCTACCGGTATGAACCCATTGTCCACAGCAAAACGGCAATAATCCCGCGCAGCTTTTACATTTTTTTCGATGTCTCCCGCATAGGGAGAGCAAATATATACGATTGGCCGGAATGCGCGGAGTGCGCGTTCCTCTTTCTCGATTAGCGACAAGGCTTCGTAGGCGGTTGGGTCAGGATAACCTTCGCTATTACGTTTATCAATACACATTGTGAGCCTCCTTTCACGATGGGCTGTCATCGCCCGTCTCTACTACCCACTGGAGGTGACAGCCCGCTTTTGACGAAAATAATCAGTCTTTTTTATAGAAATTTATTTCGTACCCATCAGCACGGAGCAGAAGTCCCTTCGCCCACGGTGGTGTTCTGCCCATCTGTTCGCAAACTGCCTGAAGAGACATACTCGGCTCGGCTTCAATGACGATTTCGTCGTGGATGTGCATGACAATCGAGCAGTTCCGCAGTGTCTGCATGGCATAACTTAGAATGTCGCGCGATGTGGCCTGCACAATGTTTTCCACGAATTTTGGACCGTAGGAATCGAGGCGTTCCCATTTCTTTGTGCCGCCGACGCCTTCATAGGTGATACACTGTCCGCCGAACTTGTTCTCGCCAATGCGCGGCTTCACATAAGATAGTCTCCGGCCGGAAGGCAGCGTGATAAAGAGCATCCCGCTTTGGCAGGAGAACATGATGCCATGCGTAATGTTGGTGTGCTTGTTGCGGACAACCTCAAGCGCAGCTCGGTCAACATCCCACCAAAACTTCACGATATTCGGGTTAGCCTGCCTCCACGCATCAACCAGCAGAGGAAGCTCGTCCTCGGTTAGTCCCATTTCCAGAGCGCCCATCGCTTTCAGTGCACCGACAGAACCGCCATAACCGAGCGCCAATTCTGCGATTTTGCCTTTTTGACGCAGGTGGCCGTTGACGCCATGTTTCTCAACTGAAACCTTGAACATCTGGCTGGCGCTGGCGCAATAAATGTCGCCGCCCTTGGCAAAGACATTTTGACGCCACTGTTCGCCAGCCAGCCATGCAATCACGCGGGCTTCAATTGCCGAAAAATCAGAAACGATGAACTTCGCGCCGGTACGTGGAATGAACGCAGTACGGATAAGCTGCGAGAGCGTGTCCGGTACATCTTCATACAGAAGCTCCAGCGCATCGAAATCTCCGCAGCGTACAAGGGCACGGGCCTGCTCCAAGTCGGGAAGATGGTTCTGCGGCAGGTTATGCAATTGAATGAGTCTGCCTGCCCAGCGTCCGGTTCGGTTGGCACCATAAAACTGGAACATACCGCGAGCACAACCGTCGGCACAGACGGCGGCTTCCATCGCCTGGTACTTCCGCACCGACGATTTGGCAAGCTGCTGTCGAAGGGAGAGGGCATGTCCGAGTGGTTCTGGTGCGGTTTTCAAAAGCTCTGCAACGGCTTTCTTTCCGAGCGTATCCGTTTCCAGCCCGTTATACGCAAGCCACTGCTTCATCTGCTGCACAGAGTTTGGATTATCCAGTTCGGTCAGCTTTTTCATAGCCGTAGTGAGCTGTTGCCGAGACTTACTGTCCATGTCAATGGATTGTTTGACCATCACCATATCCAGGGCGACGCCACGGTCGTTTATTTCCTGATCGAGGTGGTATTCATCCCACAGGCGATCTGGCACCGGAAACTTAGAGAGCTTCTCTTGAACGGACATTTCCGTTTCCACATCGCAGGTGTTATACCGCTTGAAGGTTACCCATTTGTCTGGTGCATGATATGGACGATTGCGGGTGCGGCCGTCATTAGATTTTGTAGGAGTGCAAGGCTGGCAGAAATATTTAATGAGGTCTTTGCCTTCGGTGAGTTTCTGCTTCTCGAGCCCCAGCACTGCACCTACACCTTCCAGCGACAGCGGCAGACCCATCGTCGCAGCCCATACCATTGAGCAGCGCCACTGGGACGGGTCGAGATATTCACCGGTCGGCAATCCAAGGAAGCGGGAGAGGCAGATACGTTCGAAATTGGCATTGAAGGCCCATTTTGTTACAGTCTCGTCAGTTAGTGCAGTCGTGATTACCTGTGGGAGCTTCTCCCCGCAGGCAAGGTCAATGACCTGAACAGGACCACAATCTGCGCTAAAACCGAACAGAAGAATCTCGAAGTCAGGAGCTTCTACATATTTATAAACACCGCATTTGGAGAGCGGTGCGCTGCTGTAGGTTTCAATATCAATAGAGAGTGTTTTCATAGGATTGTCCTTTCATGGAAACAAGGGCGGCAGAGAACGAGTCCCTGCCGCCGCGTGTTTACTCCGTTTTGATAGAAGTATCCTCGTCTTTCTGGCGTTTGCGGCGTTTTTCTTGGATCTCTCCTACGGCGAAGATGATAATCCCCACAAGGTTTCCGATTAAGTAGCCGACGGTGGCTCCGAAGCACACGGAAAGCATCATGCTTTGAATTTCAGACATGTCAGCCACCTCCATCAGGACAAGAAATCGTCGTCGTTCCCGGACGCGAAATCGTTCTCAGCGCTGGTCTTGCCGCCAAGAGGCTCTCCGGCGCGGATGAGCTGCAGATTATTGAGGCCGCAGGCAATACCCTTGTTGCCGTTGCTGTTGAAGGCATAGAAATTAATGCTGGCGCGGCCGTACACACCGGAATACACCTCAGAGCGGGTTATGACAGGGTTGCGATCCGCGTCTACAATGCCGGGTGCTGTCGTGGAGTTGGCATTGATGAAGTAAGCGTTAGCATAAGCCGGATCATCAGGGCGCTCGACGTCACCGTCTCGAAGCGGGTTTTTGATTGCGGCCAGAGGCGGCACAGTCTTGCCGTTGCCCTTGAGCTTGGACTCGCCTTCGCGATAAGCAGCTTCGATGGCAGCCTTCAGCTTGGCGACGGTCTTGGTGTCGGACTTTGGAATAATGAGGCTGACACTGTATTTCGGAGTACCGCCGTTGATGGATTTCGGCTCCCAGACGTTGGCATAGGACCAGCGGGTATCGGGACCGGTGATAACTTTCATGGGGTTGTTGACCTTGTTCGCATTGTTAGACATATGATTGTCCTCCTTAATTTTCATTAAAATCGGCTGCTGCCGTTGACATTGCCGGACGTTTATCGCTCTCCGGCACAAGTGTGGGTTTGCCTTGCGGCTTTTCAATGTAGGGACTTAAGAGTTCATCAAAGCGGGATTTTCCGAGCAGTTTCTGCATGGCTGTGACACCGAGCACCTTTCGCTCATACGGATCGAAGCCTGCGCGCTCGACGACATCAGCGACAACCGCGTCGTTAACGTATTTCCTGTTGGAACGGCCCTCGACCAACTTCCAGCCACTCCATTCTTTGCCGCTGATTGCCTGTTGCAGGGCGTATTCCTTGATGTCCGAGGCCCACGAGACAAGCTCATCCACCTTAGAGAGAATATCCTCGATGTCCTCATCTGTGAGGAGCGGCGGAAGCTTGAACTCATACTGCGCCAGAGCAAGATTCGCCTCGGCGCGGGCGCAGCAGTCGTTCTTTGCCTTACAGAAGCCGCACCACTCACCACAGAGGAAGTTGCCGTCACCAGCGAAAGCGAGCTCAGCGGTGGGCTTAAGGACTTCGTCAGCCCAGCGGTACAGGTTATCTTTGGATATTTCATAGGTGCTGACGTTGTCTCTACGCGGTTGGTAGATGGTCATGCTGACCGTTTTGATGTCGTAGATTTTGTCAAATAGTTCTAGTGCACCGAGGGCATAACACATGAGCTGCGGATTTTCCTCTGCTCGGACGAGCACGCCAAGCCCATGCTTGTAATCACAGATTTTTAGGGTGACATCCGCGATAATTAACGCATCCGCCGTTCCGAATCCGCCCTCCACCCAGCGTGAAAAGTCGACGCGCTGTTCGATGAGCACCACCGGATCGGTACAGACCTGCTTAGCGGCTTCGACCTGTTCAAGTACATAAGCGGCATAACCAGTGGCGCAGTCGTTCATTTCCTCATTGAACCATGTCAGGTTTTCGGTCGGATCATCGGCTGGGAGCCCCAGCGCCTTGCGGAGTTTGTACTCGCAAAGAGCGTGGGCATCGGTCCCTTCAGCGGCGTAATCGCTACCCTTGTCCTCGTAGCTTTCACAAAGCCGTGCGGAAGGCGGGCAATGGAGCCAGCGGTCAGCGCTGGATGCGGAGAGAATTGCATGTCCTTTAGGTGGCATCTCGTCGTCGCAAGCTTCATATCGCTCGCTTCCGTGAAAACACGAAAGCTCGTTCATTCCGCTGCTCCTCCTCTCCCCAAAGAATCTGTGGATTCTTCGGGGGCCCCGATATCCTCCACCTTGGCAAGTAGCGCCTTGTAGTTGGCAGGATCAAGCTGCGAGAGCTTATCCGCACCGAACTTTTGAAGCAGCAAGCGAATCTCGGCGGTGTGTCCTTTACGGGATTTTTCTGCGAGCACGGCTCTCACTTCTTCCAGTGTCAGTAACGGCTCTGATGCGGGAGCTTCTTCGGCCGGCTCATTAGCGCTAAATGCCTCAGCCAGCCAGTTTGCCACGTCGCTAATAGCGGCAGCAGCGTTGCGCAGTTCTTCGATAGACGCAGCTATTTCGCTCATTTTGCTCATCTGCTTTTTCTCCTTCCATGTGTTGACTCTGATCAGCAAGTATTATGAGTTTTCTTGCCAGACGTTTGGACACGACACTGATTGCGGTCAGAACTTCAATAAGCTCCCCGTCTACAGCGCGGGTCCGGGTATCGGTTCCGTTCATCTCGTTCACCTCCTTGGAAGGAGCAGTTGTCGTTTTTGCTCTTTCCACTACCCACTGGAGGTGAGGAGGTCGTTTTGACGAAGAAAACGAAAATATTTTGAAAAATATCTCCGACCGTCTTATGGGGCGGCCGGAGATGTAGGATTTAGAATAGGTCCGGGTATTCGCGCTGCAGGAGTTCTTTGGCCTTTTTCAGGCGGGAAAGAAATGTAGTACGTGGGACGCCAATTTTGTCAGCTATCTCCGCATCGGACAATCCAGACATACGCAGGTCGCCAATATGACGGGCTTCCGGCATGATTTCAGCGAGACGATGGAAGAGCATGTCCAATATGATCTGGTCGGTAACGACATCTTCGATGCTGTCGCTTGGATCGGCGAGCTTGTCCAGCATGGAGAACTCCTCGCCGTCGCTATTTTGGTATGTAAGGTCAAGTGAAAGGTTGTCCCCCGGTGCGTGGAATTTACAGATGAGGCAGTCGCCGTCGCACATCCAGTGCTTGTCCTTGGGGCACATACACTGGCGATGCGCCTGGGCGCGTTTTCTGGTAGCCCAGATGTCGCGATAGTAGGCGTAGTACTGCGTCTCAGTGACTTCGACCCACTGCTTGTCATGGGGCAGGTAGATCTTGTAGATACGGGTTTGGCTCTGATTTGCTTCGTTTGTCATTAAAAATTCCTCCGTTTTTCGATTTCTCGAAACGGAGGAATCTGCAGAGCTGACCTGAAAAATGGCAATGTTATGCCGTCCGCAGTCCTGACGGATTACTCCGTTTCGGATTGCAGCTTCCTGTTCAGTAGTCAGCCGTTTGTTATTCTTTTGTCCACCTCGTTGCACTGAACCATCTGTGATCAGCAGATGTACTACAAGGCGGTGTGGCCTCAGCCACTACAACAATTATCTCAGTATTTAACTCCAAAACCCCGGACATAGCTATGTCCGTTTTTTGTGCGCGTAAATAGAAAAGAATAGTATGATAATATCAACAAATAACAGAAAACCCATTGCAGTTTACATGCAATGGGTGTATTATATATTATTGAGTAGGTGTACTTACTGGCGATTTACAGCTTCGAGAGGTGGAAAAATGGAAGAAATCTTAAATGATAAATGGATTAGCATCGAAGAGGCTGCGGATTACTTGGGTGTCAAGCCCGTTACCGTTCGCGGATGGATACGCAGTGGTAAAGACATACCCGCACATAAGATAGGAAAGCAGTGGAAATTTAAACGTTCTGAGCTTGATACATGGGTGAAAAGCGGAAAAAGTGCAATTGAAAATTGAGCACAGCAAATCACTAAAAAACCCCGGTAAACGAAGGAGAATATAAACATGGCGGTTAAGAAAACAGAATTATACAGCTCCCTGTGGGCGAGCTGCGATGCGTTAAGAGGAGGGATGGACTCATCTCAATATAAAGACTACATATTGACGTTGCTTTTTATGAAATACGTCACTGATAAATTTAAAGGGCAGAAATACGGAGATCTTACTGTATTTGATAAAGCCCATGATCCAAATCCAGACCCAGAGAAAAGAACCGGTTGTTCTTTTGATGACTTTATCGCGCTTAAGAACAATAAAAATATTGGCGAAGGCATGGATAAAATAATCGCTCGGCTGGCTGAAGTAAACGATAGCCTGAAGGGTGTTATCGACATTGCCCATTTTAACGACGAGCAAAAAATTGGTGTAGGACAGGAAATGGTAGATAAGTTGACAAAACTCATTGCTATTTTTCAGCGTCCAGAACTGAATTTTACAAAGAATAAGGCCGAGGGCGATGACATTATTGGCGACGCTTACGAATATCTGATGCGTAACTTTGCCAGCGAAAGCGGTAAGAGCAAGGGCCAGTTTTATACTCCGGCTGAAGTTTCTCGTATTCTTGCCAAGGTAATTGGTATTGACCGTTGTAAGAATCATGATGCTTCTATATGTGATCCAGCATGTGGCTCTGGATCACTGCTTATTCGAGCTATGGCAGAGGCACCGTTTGATATAGATGGCTGTGGTCAAGAAAAAGATAGCTCGACTGCTGGCCTTGCCAAGATGAATGCTGTACTACATAACAAGTCATGGATCACCATCCGTAGCGGAAATACATTCTCAAATCCTCGCTTTATAAAGGATGATGACGCTTCCGAGCTACGCCGCTTTGACTATATTGTAGCCAATCCACCATTTTCTATGAAAAACTGGACCGACGGTCTTCAGGAGTTCGGCCGTTTTGACGGTTATGGCGACAGACCACCAGAAAAGAACGGTGACTATGCTTGGCTACTCCATATACTGAAAACGCTGAAGAACGACGGTAAGGCTGCTGTTATTTTGCCGCATGGTGTACTCTTCAGAGGAAACGCTGAGGAGACCATTCGTCGTTCCATTATCGATAAAGGCTGGATTAAAGGTATTATCAGCCTCCCGGCAAACCTATTCTACGGTACCGGTATTCCTGCTTGTATCTTGATTATTGATAAAGAAGGTGCCGCAAACCGTCAGGGCATTTTCATGATTGATGCCAGTCATGGCTTTGTTAAAGATGGAAATAAGAATAGGCTGCGCGAACAGGACATTTATCGTATCGTCACTACCTTTAACAAGCAGATTACAGATGACCCGAAATATGCTCGGCTTGTGCCGTACAGCGAAATCAAGAACAAGAGAAACAACTACAACCTTAATATCACAAGATACATTGATTCTTCTGATAGCGATGATGTACAAAATATCAATGCCCACATTAATGGTGGTATTCCAGCCGCTGACATTGATGGGCTGAGTAAATATTGGAAAGTATTTGACTCCCTGAGGGAATCTCTCTTTGCGGAAATGCGCCCCGGCTTCTATAAGTTGATTGCGGATAAAGACAAAATCCGGCATGTGGTTTATAGCAACGAGGCATTCGCCGCTTATGGCGAGCTGGTGGACAAGGCTTTTGTGCAGTGGAAGGAATATTCTTATCCTCAGCTTACCAGCATCGATGAGGAGCTTGAAATCAAGGAGATGATTGTTGACCTTGCTGAGGAGCTGATTACTCTTTATGAGCCGCTGGAGTTACTTGATAAATACGATGTGTATCAAGTGCTTCTGGCGTACTGGAACGAGGTCATGAACGATGATGTCATCATGATCGCCACCGATGAAAAGGGCTATGCACTGGCTCGAGAGACTGAAAACATCATGGGCGAATATACCTCCGGCAAAAAGAAAGGCGAAGAAAAGGTTGTTGGCTGGGAGGGCAAGCTTATTCCGAAGGCGATTATTGCTGATGCTTTCTTTGCAGCAGAAAAGGCCGCCATTGAAGAGATGGAGGATTTGGTGGCACAGACAGAAGCAAGAATTACCGAACTTATCGAAGAAGCGGATGAGGACTCCGTCATTACAGAGATTGCCGAAGACGGCAAGATCAAAGCTAAAGATGTGGATGCCAAGATTGCCGAAATACTCAGTAGCGTTACCACACCGGAGATAAAAGCGCTTGAAGCCATGTATGCCATATGGTCCGACATAAGTAAGAAAGCAGACTATACCGCTTACATTGCTAAGCATCCGCTATGCAGGTGTGTCCTTAACGATAAGGGCACTACCAGCAAGAGTGCAGTGTATGGAAAAATAAAAGAACTACGTGCAACGGCTCCTATTCCGGCAGCTTATACCGAGGATTATGAAACACTGAGCGCAGTAAGCGGGCTGCTTTCCAAAGTTGATGAGTATACAAAAACGGTGAAAGCTCTTTATAAGGAACTGGATGAAAAGTGCAAGGCTCAGTATAAAAAGCTGACCGATGAAGAAATCATTGATCTACTGGTAAACAAGAAGTGGTTTAACACTATCGCCAATGGTATCAATGAGCTATACACAGCCATCTCTCATAACTTAACAAATAGAATCGTCGTATTAGTTGAACGCTATGAACATACCTTACCGGAGCTTTCAAAAGACGTTCATGATTTCGATTCTAAGGTGAAGTCACATCTGGAAAGGATGGGATTCACATGGTAAAGGAAGGTTACAAACAAACAGAAGCAGGCTTTATACCTGAGGATTGGGATACGATTACCTTTAGGGAATGTTTTGATGTGCTTCCGAATAATACGCTTTCTCGTGCAGAGCTGAACTACAACAGTGGCAAGATAAAAAACATCCATTATGGTGATGTGTTGATTAAGTTCCCGGAGATACTGGACTGTGAGCGTGAAACGCTTCCGTTTGTAAACCCGGAATGTGTTTCCAAGCTCAGTACAGCCGTGCTTCAGGACGGCGACATTATCATTGCGGATACTGCCGAAGATAATACTGTTGGCAAAGCAACCGAAGTCATCGGAATTGGAGAACAACGCATTGTATCTGGTCTTCATACAATTCCTTGCAGGCCAAAACAGAAAGATCGCTTTGCTCTGAAGTGGCTAGGCTATTATGTAAACCATCGTGTTTACCATGATCAGTTGCTGCCCTTTGTCACCGGCATTAAGGTTTCTTCTATATCAAAAGGGGCTATAGCTGATACGGTTATTGCCATACCAAAAAAAGATGAGCAAAAACACATTGTTGAGGTACTCTCTGATATGGACAATCTCATTATTAGCCTTGAAGAACTTATTGTAAAAAAGAAGGCTATTATGGAAGGCGCAATGCAAGAGCTGTTGACAGGCCAGTGCCGACTTCCGGGATTTGAGGGAGAGTGGAAGAACTTTGCTCTCAGTGACGTTGCCACAATCGTGATGGGACAGTCGCCAGATTCAAAATATTATAACGAAGTGCAAGGAACTCCCCTTGTTCAGGGAAATGCAGATATAGAGAACAGGAAAACCATTATTCGTTTTTACACTACTTGTGTTACAAAGCAAGCATACAAAGGCGATATTATTTTTACAGTTCGCGCACCCGTTGGGAATGTTGCACATGCGACATTTGACTGTTGTCTTGGCAGAGGTGTGTGTGCCTTTAGAAATGCATCGCAGTTTCTATACCACCTTTTAGTATACAAACAAGAATCTTGGTCGGAACTGTCAACAGGATCAACGTTTGATTCTATTAACTCAGATAATTTAAGTAAAGTAGAGTTCAATATGCCAATAGATGAGGGTGAACGCGATGCTATCGCTGAGGTGCTAACCTCTATGGATTCCGAAATAGAATCCCTTCAGTTAAAACTTGAAAAATACAAAAAAATGAAATCTGGCATGATGGATGAGCTTCTCACCGGAAAGGTCAGGTTAGTGTAAAAGGAGGAATAGTAGATGAGTATTGGCGAGCCTGAAAAAATTACACAAGCAAAGGTCACGGGTTTCTTCAAAGACAGAGAAATTTTGGATTACACTTACTTAGGCAATTTGGAAGATAAGGCAAACGCGAATATCAAAGAAGACCTTTTACGCGCTTATCTCCATTCCTGTGGTTACGATCAAGTACTGATTGATGGCGCTGTGAATCAACTTGTCAAAGCGGCAGGAGATATGACTCGCGGTATTTATGATGCAAATAAGACCGTCTATTCACTACTGAAGTACGGCGCAAAAGTGAGGCCATCACCGGAGATGGCACCTAAGACGGTTTATTTCCTGGATGCCGACCACCCGACAAACAACCATTTCGCAATTGCTGAAGAGGTAACGATTGTTATGACGCAAGAAAAGCGTCCGGACATTGTTATTTATCTGAACGGCATCGCTGTTGCGGTTATTGAGCTTAAAAAGAGCAGCGTCTCTGTTTCCACCGGTATCCGACAAAATCTTACCAATCAGAAGGACAGCTTCATCCAGCCATTTTTTTCTACGGTGCAGTTCTGCATGGCAGGCAACGAGACCGAAGGACTGCGTTATGGCACTTTGCTGACAAAAGAAAAGTTTTATCTGGAATGGAAGCCAGATGGTTTCCATGACCATAAGGATGAGCGCACTGAAACCGACATCCGTATTGATGACGAGTGTGCAAAAATTAGTAATAAACTTCTGCGCCAGCTCTATGCCATGTTTGATAAGGAACGGTTCATAGACCTGATTGAGAACTTTATCGTCTTTGATAAGGGAATTAAAAAAGTATGTCGCTATAACCAGTATTATGGAATCAAGCGGGCACAGATGCGCCTTGCCAAAGATAAGGGTGGTATCATTTGGCATACCCAGGGAAGTGGTAAGACTCTGACAATGGTCTGGCTCTCTAAGTGGTTGTTAGCACACGGTTACGGCAAAAATCCGCGTGTGCTGATTGTTACCGATAGAGATGAATTAGACGAGCAAATTGAAAAGACATTCAAAGGGGTCGACGAAAGCATCACCAGAACTACAAGCGGTCAAGATTTGATTGATAAACTAAATTCTTATGATGATTCACTTATTTGCTCCCTTGTCCATAAGTTCGGCAAGCGAGGCGGTGAAGCATCGGAAGCCGACTATGATAAATTTATCGAGGAAATTATGAAGAGCTTGCCGGAAAGCTTCGAAGCCAAGGGTAAGCTGTATGTATTTGTCGATGAATGTCACAGGACTCAGTCTGGCAAGTTGCACGGCGCTATGAAAGCGATTATGCCGAAAGCTATCTTTGTTGGTTTCACCGGTACCCCACTGTTGAAAAAGGATAAAAAGACCAGCATTGAAGTGTTCGGCCCGTATATCCATGCTTACAAATATGATGAAGCTGTACGAGATGGAGTTGTTCTGGATTTACGCTATGAATACCGCGATATTCCTCAAGACCTTTCTTCACAAGATAAAGTCGATCTATGGTTTGATACAAAGACAAGAGGTCTTTCTCCACGCGCCAAGGCGAAGCTAAAGGAGAAATGGGCTACAATGCAGAAGGTTTACAGCTCCCGCTCTCGCCTTGAGAAAATCGCATGGGACATCATTGAGGACTTTGACCTGAAGCCACGTCTCATGGATGGTAACGGCAATGCCATTCTCGTTGCTGATTCCATATATTCTGCGTGTAAATATTATGAGATATTCCAGAGTAGAGGTTTTAAGAAGTGCGCGATCATTTCTTCCTACACACCGAATGTGGGTGATTTACGTACAGATACCGTCAGCGATGAAGATGATACAGAGACCTTTGAAAAATACGAGATCTATCTGAAGATGTTGGGTCTTGACCCTGAAAATCTTCCGGAGAAGTTTTCCATACAGAAGCGTGTTGAGGATTTCGAGGAAGAAGCAAAGCGCAAGTTTGTAGAAGAGCCCGCAAATATGAAGTTGCTAATCGTTGTGGACAAGCTTTTGACCGGTTTTGATGCTCCACCTTGCACATATCTTTATGTGGATAAGAGCATGCAGGATCATGGCCTTTTCCAAGCCATCTGCCGTGTAAATCGTCTGGATAACGACAGTGACAGCAAGGATTTCGGCTATATCGTTGACTACAAGCAACTCTTTGGCGACTTGAAGTCTGCAATGGATACATATACTTCTGGTGCCCTCTCCGGTTATGATGAAGTAGATGTCGCCGGTCTGATTAAGGACCGCGGCAAGGAAGCTATCGCGTATTTCAAAGAGACTTATGACGAACTGGAAGAACTGTGCGAAGGAGTCGAGGAGCCGCGCGAAGATATCCAGTATCTCCATTATTTCTGCGGCGCATCTGGCACCGACGAAGAGACACAGGAAATTTATGCCCGCATGAGAGAAAAACTTTACCGTCTAGTCAGCCGCCTCGTACGTGCTTATGCAGAAGCGAAGCCGTATCTCACGGAGGTGTACACATCAACCGAAATTAATGCTTATGAGGATAGGGTCCGTTTCTATATTGAGCTTAAGCAGGCTATCGGTAACGACAGCGGCGACTTCCTCGATTTTAAAGCATATGAGCCGGATATGCGTAAGCTTATAGACAACTATATCATTGCCTCTGAGAGCGTAAAAATCGGTGACTTTGATGATCTTACCTTGCTGGACTTTATTAAGAACAAGGGTAAAGATCTCGACGATGATGATAAGCCAAAGAGCACTAAAGATGGTGCCGCAGAGGCTATTGAAAACAATATTCGTCGTAAGATCGTGGAGAAAGTCACGGTTAATCCGAAATACTACGATAAGATGTCTGCAATTCTTGACAAGCTGATCGAACAGAGACATCAAGGCGTTATAGCATATTCTGAGCAGCTTGCCCTCTACATTAAGTTGGCAAAAAATGTTGAACACCCGGAAGAAAATGAGGATTATCCTGAAAGTATCCGTAATAGTCGGGCATTGCAGGCAATTTATGATAATGTTGGTGAAAACGAGGAACTTGCAATTAGAATCCATAAAGCTGTGCTCAAAAGCAAGTTGCCTGGATTTAGAGGAGACTCTGTTAAAGAACATAAAATTCAACGTGAACTGTTTCGGGTCCTAAATGATGATGATGAAGTAGCGCGCATCTTTAAGATTATCAAAAAGCAGGAGGAATATTGATGCAGATTGTCATTTCGGGAATCCCGATTAATGTGCAAAAAAAGAATATAAAGAACATGCATCTGTATGTCAAACCTCCAGATGGGCATGTCATTATTTCTGCACCTCTTACTATGGATGATAAAGCGATAGAAGTCTATGCCCGCACAAATGTAAGCTGGATAAAAAAGCAGATTCGGAAGTTTCAGGAACAGCCTCGAAGCGGTAAACGCCAGTATGTTTCTGGCGAAACCATCTATATCTGGGGAAAACAGTATTTCATAAAGTTCGTGCCAGACAGTAAAAAGAATAGTTTTGCCCTTCAAGGAGATCATGTTATTCTCTCAATGAGTAATGAAAGTACTGTCAAGCAGCGTGAGAATTATATTCACGAGCAATATCGCATTCTTTTAAAGCAGGAGATTGAGCGTCTGTTGCCAAAGTGGGAGCAGATTACGGATCTTCATTGTGAAAGCTGGCAGACAAAGTATATGGTCACCCGCTGGGGCACCTGTAACACAGAAAAGAAAAAGCTGTGGTTTAATCTACAGTTGGCCCAGAAGCCAATTGAGTGCCTAGAATTCGTTATCCTGCATGAGCTGATACATCTTCGGTCCCGAAAGCATGATGCTACGTTTATTGAATACATGGATTTGTATATGCCGAACTGGAGAGATATTCGCAACGAACTGAATGAGCGTAAGCTGGATTATTATGATGCACACGATGAAAGTCCACTCAAAAAGTTGATCAACACCGAGCGGTATGATGAAATCAAGGACGCCGCTCTCGCTTATTTGGAAACAGATCCAGAACTTGATAAAAAAAAGTACAATGTGGCGCTCTCAGATATCGAGATAGAAAACGTCGTACATATCGAGCAGCCATACGAAGGCACTATTGCTTTTGATGTTATTGTTTCATGTGATGTTGAGTCAATTGATCGTAATGGAAAGGGACAACCATATTTTTCCGAGAAATGGTTGAGCATTCATTGTGAGGTTTCCATTGGTATCGAGCTCTCTAATTTCTCGATTGTAAATGTCGGCAAATGCGAGGTTCAGGAAGAAAACGGAAATGACCGTTTTTCCGGGGAGCTTGTTCCAATTATTACTCGTGATGATTTTGATCAGGAAGCAACGCTTTTCCTTGAAAAATTCTATCCCGACGCCTTAGAAAAACCGGTGCCAGTTCCTATCAGGCAAATTGCAGAGAATATGAATCTCACTATAATCGAGGATACACGGCTTTCAGAAGAACTCTCTATCTTTGGTATGGTCGTGTTTGAGGACGGCAATATCGGTGGGGCCAACAAAGATGTACTAGTGCGTAAAGCAAAACGCGGGACCATGTATATAGACCCGCGCGTATATTATGAAAAAACTTATGGCACCGCCAACAGTACCATAGCTCATGAGTGTTATCACTGGTACAGGCATCGACCATACCACGCCCTCATGAAGATGATTGGTGCCAAGGATGATGTTGGGAAAGTAATACAGTGTGCTATCCAAGCAAATAACAAAGACACCGAAAAGTGGAAAGCTATAGACTGGATGGAATGGCAAGCTAATAGTGTAGTTCTTAACATCTTGATGCCTTATCAGACATGCAGAATCGTAATTGATAAGCTTCTAAAAGAGTATGTTGAATCAGTGGAAGAAGCATATAAACAGCAAGGCTTGGAAACCGTTATCGATAGAGTTGGCGAGTACTACGGCGTATCGCGACAAGCTGTAAAAACTCGTATGCGTCAGTTGGGATACTCCATCATTGATGGTGTTTACACATATGTAAACGGTCATTACATTCCGCATTTTTCTTTCAATGCGGAAGCTGTCGGCAGAAATCAGACCTTTACAATTTCTGCTACAGACTTATTCAAAGCGTACTGCTGTAGCAAGGAATTCAGAAAAATTATTGATTCTGGAAATGTTGTCTATGTCGATGGTCACCTCTGCGTAAACAAACCAGAATATGTGGAGATAGGTGACGACGGCACTTGTCATATGACAAAATATGGGCTGGCCCATGTAGACGAGTGCTGCTATTTATTTGATCTTGGCTATACATACGAGTCTAAATACCAGGGACTAAAAACTTACGCTCAATTCCTGACAAAAACAAATCCGCAACTGTCAGCCCGTGAGTGTTCTTATGACCCGACAAACGTGCATAACCAGGCGTTGAACGCCTTGATGGACAATGCGCCTCAGCGGTCTAATGCGCTTCGAAGGTATCCAGGGTCGTTTGCTGAAACCTTGGTACAGTTGATGAATGAACGTCATTTGTCAAATAAAAAGCTTGCTGACTTATCTCTTGTTGGAGAGAAGACAATCCAGCGCATACGCAATGATGAGGAATATCCGACATCAAAACAGACAGTGCTTGGGCTTTGTGTCGGCTTGAAATTATCGCCAGCTGAGGCTGAAGATTTTTTCGCTAAATCTGATTTTAAGTTAAATACTACAAAAACGGAAGACTACATATATAAGTGTATTCTTGGCTCGTGTGCTGTAAACTCAATTTATGCAATAAATGAAATGTTAGAAGCACATGGGGTTCCGCAATTGGGTAGTAGCTCGCAGGAGTAAGGAAAGGCATAACCAAATCTAATGATAAAAGTGAGTAGATAGAGTGCGATGTGCAAATGGAATAATAAAATTCCATCTAAACCCGACATTTCGAACTGAGTGGAGTGGGATAAGGAGGACTTATTATGAATAGCAACGAAGAAAAGCGAGTGTGGGGTATCCATACTATGAATGATGCCCTTTTCTTAAATGATAATGTTATTGCTATTGGTTGGAGAGAGATGGGTGATTTAAAGCAAATCGAAGGAAACAGAGAAGCGTTTAAAGAGCGTTATAACAAGGTATATCCTGATTCAAAAAAAGGTGCTGTAGCAAATGGCGTGGGAATGCTATACCGTTTTGTTTATGATGTGCAAATTGGAGATTACGTTGTCTTCCCGTCCAAAATAGATCGCCAAATAAATATTGGTACCGTTGAGAGCGATTATATATACAATCCGAATGCAGAAGAATATGTTCAGCAGCGTAAAGTAAAATGGCTGAAACATCTTCCTAGAACGTCATTTTCACAAGGAGCTTTGTATGAAGTCGGTTCTGCAATGTCTTTTTTTGCAGTAAAGAACTATGCCGATGAGTATTTAGGTGCGTTAGATAAAAGTTTCAAAAAGGCTGTAATTTCGTCAGAAGACGATGAAAGTGTCGGGGCTACAGCAGATGACATAGTTGAAACTACAAAAGACTATATACTCAAAGTATTAAGTAAGAATCTTAAGGGATATGAACTTGAAGAATTTGTTGCTGATTTATTGACCGCGATGGGATACCGGACGTCAATTTCGGCTCATGGCGGTGATAGCGGAATTGATATAACAGCATACAAAGATGAGTTGCCTCCTCGCATTTTAGTGCAGGTCAAAAGCCAGGATGGAGATATAAAAGAAACAACCATTCAATCGCTAAAGGGCGCAATGCGAGAGGGAGACTATGGGTTGTTCGTTACATTGTCTAATTACACGAAAAACGCGCAGAAGTATCTTGATAGCGTACCGATTATTCGCGGTATTAATGGAACCGAACTTGTGGATCTAATTCTGAAGTATTATGGGAACCTAAGTGAGAAATATAGACGAATGATCCCACTGAAGATGGTATATATACCAATGCCTAACGATAAAGAGTAAAGTTTATATGATTCTTGTCTGTCTAATATACAGAGTAAGGAATTCGCATATGAGATGAGAGGTGTAAAACGTGAAAATATACGTTGGAATAACCGATAAAGATTGGTATGAGCAACTTAAAGCTCAGAAACCAGAAGAGGTGAATTTCTGGAAGCCAGGATCGAGTAATTTTAAAGCCCTAGAGCCCAACGATATGTTTCTATTCAAATTACACCATCCTGCAAATTTTATCGTTGGAGGCGGTTTTTTTGTACGCTTTTCGCTATTACCTTCTTTCCTCGCATGGCAAGCTTTCGGAATGAAAAATGGTACAACCTCATATGAAGAGCTTCAGAAGAGAATAAAAAAATACCGTAGTCGTAATGGAATCAACAGTGATAACGCCCCAATTGGGTGTATCATACTTACTGAGCCGTTCTTTTTTGACGAGCATGACTGGATTCCAGTGCCTATAGATTGGAATCCAAACATTGTACAAGGAAAGACATATGAAACAACCACGGAACTTGGCAATCACTTATATTGCCAGATTCACGAAAGGCTTCAGTTGTGCAATAATGCGAACTTCAATGATCAGAAATCAAGGTATGCTGAATCATTGACTATGCACAGACTTGGTCAAGGCACTTTCAGGATAGTGGTGACAGAGGCCTATCAGCGTAGGTGTGCCATTACTGGAGAAAAAACGCTTCCTGTGCTAGAGGCTGCCCACATCAAACCCTTTTCTGAAAACGGGCCTCACGATATAAAGAACGGATTGCTTTTACGCTCCGATTTTCACACACTGTTTGATGATGGATACATAACGATAAACTCCGATTTTGTCATTGAGGTAAGCAAAAGGCTTAATGAGGATTATGGCAATGGAAAGGATTATTATAGATATCATGGTAGTAAACTGCAGTCAATGCCGTCTTCATCAGTCGAGCTTCCCTCACAGGAATACATAATGTGGCATAACGAACATTGTTACAAAGGGTAAATAGATAATGAATGACAACAATTAAGTGTAAGAGCATTACCGAAAGAAGACGGTCCTGCAAAGGTTTGTAGATTCGGTGAAAAGTGCAGGAGTAGGCTGTAAGAAATTCAAAAATGCAATGGCTAAATGAGGTTAGGAGAATGTTTAAATGAACGATAAAGTAACACACGCAATAGATACTATGAAAAAGGGCTATGCTCTTGACCCTAACCGCATATTAGCTGATTATAGAAAAGAAACGGCAGAAATTAGAGGGTATCATGGCCGTGAACTGTTAGAACTGCTCCAAAATGCAGTCGACGAACTCGGTGGAACAGATGACCGCTCTGTTGCTATAATATTAAAAGATAATGTGCTGACAATTAGTAATAACGGAAGCGTATTCACTTTTGAAGGCTTTATTTCGTTAATGTATTCGAACCTCAGTCCGAAGCACAATAAGAATGATTATATCGGCAATAAAGGTACAGGATTTCGCTCTATACTTAACTGGGCAGATCGTGTCCGCATTTATAGTGGTGATTTGTCTGTGGAATTTTCAGAAATCCATGCACGGGAAACGCTGACTGAGTTGCTTGAAAACGCTAATGTTGCTGAGTTTTGCAAAACACATGATGATGTACAGCTTGCGACACTCGTTGCACCTCGGTTGATTAAGCCTTTAAAAGACAAAGAATACGATACAGTAATTGAGGTCGCATTAAAAGATGACGTTGTTGATAAAGTGATAAGTCAGCTACAACAAATCAACTCAAAAACGCTTTTGTTTTTAGAAAAACTTGAGAAACTGACAATAGAATATAACGGAGAAATTTATATTTATAAAAAGATCATTTCTGAACGTGAAAACGGTATTAGAGACATACATATTACCACAACCAGAAATGGCGAGACCGTCGAAACAGACGATTGGTCTATCCTATCTCGAGAGGGCATCTTTGAGAAGCAAAAATATGGCGTGATGGTCGCATTTAAAGAAGATATGTCTGTTGTTCCAGACGTTTTATACAGTTACTTTAAGACAAAGGTACAATTCCCCGTTCATGCGCTTGTTCACGCAACGTTTGACCTAAACGCAGACAGAAATCACCTTAATGAAACAGAGGCGAATAAGTACATACTCAAAACTATTTGTGATACGCTAATTGAACTTGCACTACTGACAACTTCAGAGAGCGTGAATTATGCTCCTCTTGCCCTGCTTTCAACAATAAGAGATTTTCCTAATGAGTTAAGTTGGGACGATTTTTCTATTAGAGATTATTATCTTGAAGTGGTTGCTGCAAGCAAAGTATTTCCCACCATAGATAGCAAATATATATCGTTTGCTGAAAAGCCAAGATTTTATGATAGTAATATTGCCGATTTATTGAGCGGTGATGTATTTGCTACGTTAATGCCTCCAACGGATAATATTTCTATAAGAGCTATGTTAAAATCCATTGCAAAGTATAAAAAAACAAGTTTGCGGTATCCATATGGCGAAATCACAACTGGCATCAATGTTGTTTTACCGTCGTTTCAAATCAAAGAGAGGGCAGCATTATGGCTTGCATTTATAAACGAATATAAGAATGATATTTCACCGGAAAATAAGCCGCATTTTGTGTTGGACAGTCGAGGTAATTCTGTAACTGACGATCAACAAGTATTTTTACCAGCAGAAAATGTTGAATTTTCCTCACCGCCTGATTTTACGAAAATTGTTTTTATGAATAAAGACCTCGTAAGTGCTTTGCGTGACCTACAAGGCAAAGAAAGCACATTAAGAGGTCTTGCCATTGAACTCTCGAAATTCAATGTTCGAGAATATAATCTTGCAAACATTATTAACGCGGTAATTTCTCGTTTAAAAAGCCGTACACATCAAACAAGCAAGAAAACACGCGGGTGTTACGAAGAAACTATCGAGTGGCTATGGAAATTATGGAAAGCTAATGTTTTGAAAAACGAAATGGTTGCTTTAACAACAATTCCATTGATAAATCGTAAGGGTGAAGTTAAAAACGCAAACGAATTATATTTTGGACAAGAGTTTGGCAACGCAATAACTGAAAATTTGTTTGATAAAAATGATGCCCTTTTTGTTTCAATACCAAAGCGAATATCTTTAACTGATTTGACAAAACAACAGTACATGGAATTTTTGACGGCGTTAGGTGTCTCCCAGTTTCCTCGAAAGACTAAAGTACAAATCCGTCCAGTTCCAGAAGCGTACAAAGAAATTATATACAGAAGTATAAAAAAATACCCGTTGCTCGCAGAGGACAATCGCTATAACAACGAACAAGAATTTCGCAACGCAACTCTTAGATATGTTGAAATTGTTACTGTTGAACATCTTAATGAAATACTTGAAAAGGCAAATACCAAAAGCATAATCGATTGGATTCGACACGACGAGAACCTTCGCCTCTTGCTATCCGAATATGAGCCAAGCACAAGCCGTGCTTATGTTGATAATTTGTATCAGCAAAAATTCAGAGCCATTAGCGGTGAGCAGTTAGCTTCATACCTTCATTTTACCTTTGCAACGAGCAAGTGGATAGAGGTTGATGGTATCAGGTATTCTCCGAAGCAGTGTTTATTGGTGAGTAAAGTCGGCACATTATTTGCGCCAATAGTTGTCGCACCTAATTTGGACTTATTCATAGATAATCATAACCGCAAAATTTCGGAAACAAATGCTGTTCAGGATATTTTGGAACAGATTGGTGTCGCGTCTGATTATTCAGTACTTGACACAGGAACACTTTATTCATTGTTGCTGGCAATACCCCAAGCCGACGAAAACGGTGATATAAGTAAGGCACTTTATACATCCATTTTAAAGTCTGGCGGTCTAAGAAATTTCGACCCTAACAACGGAAAATATCGTGAATTTTTACAAAACGGGAAGGTTTATTGCAAAACTTCAAAAACATATATGGCGATAAAGGATGTGCGCTATCTTAATGAAAAGACGGTAAGTCGTGAAATACTAAAGGATTTTAATTTGATTGCTATACCCAGCAGACAAAATCAAGAAAATATTAAGCGTTATTTTGGAGTGTCGTCATTAAAAATCAAAGGGTCTGTAGTCGGCGATCCGACAATTCACCCAGAGAGCGCTGCCTTTGAACAAGATTTTAATGATTTTATATGTTATGCTTTTTGCTCTCGCGTGGATAGCGCAAAGCAGAGTGAGATTTCCACCGTGAAGTCCTTGAAGGTTCGTTTGTGTACCAATATAAAAGCAGACTATGGCAAAGGAGAAGTTGAATTAGGTGAAAGCTCTTATATCAGGGGAAAAAACTGTGTTTATGTTCAAGCACCTAGAAATGGTGGTAATTTAAAGCAGCTAAAGAGTAATGTTGATTTCTGTTCCGCAATTGCCGAACTTTTTATGACAGCCATTGATATTCAGGATGACACTCTTTTCGGGTATGTACGCTCTTTATATGAGAAGGAGCCGCACAATCGCAATGCTTTAATCCTACACGATTATGATGATTTAAGCATTCTCGAAAGGTCTCGCGATGTCTTAAATCGCACACAATCAGAAAAGGAAATGTTTCTTTCAGCTTGCATCCTTATCGCCGGCGAAGATATCATTGCATCAATTGAAGCAGACATAGACTCAATAAACTTTGCTGATTTTAACTCAACGGCAAATGCGGGGGCGCTTATTAATATTTTAAGCAGACTAAATGTTGATATTGAATATTTTAATGAAAAATCTGAAGTAAGCATAGACTTAACACCTTTTTATTTAGAGTGTTTACAAAAGAGGTCCAATGATGAATTCAATTCATATAAAAACGGATTGTTTGCAATGCTAAAAAAAGAGTCCATTAGTGTACAACGTACATTCTTGAAACAATTGGATGCATACAAAATGTTTGTTTTCAACCCGCCTAACAGCATCAATTACGATTGGAACGCTGAGTTTTTAAAGCACTTTGGAAATATAATTTCATCAGTGTCTAATGAGGACGCAAACTCGGCTTGGAAAACGAATAAGGAAATTTTTGTGAAAGATAAAGATATGCTCATAGTTAACGATATGTTCGTTGATTCAGAATTGGAGAGCCTGTTGTACTTCGGCAATTTTGATGAGTTAAACCAGGCATACAACTCCAGAAAAACGGAGATTGATAATGCTAAGGCACATGAATCAAGAATATTAAGCGCTACGTCCGCGCCCCCCATCCCGATTATTTCGGTTGATGTTTCTGCTCCACCGAACAATATAAACAATAATACAGGGCATACAACCCGTTCTGGTAATCGCTTGGCGGGAATGAAGCGTGAACGCAATATATCAGATTGGGGAGCGTTTGCCGAGAAACTCGTATATGAACAAATGAAATCTGTTTTTCGGAATGTGGTATGGGTATCGGAGAACGCAAAAAAAGAAGGGGTCAACCCTGATGGCATAGGTGGCTTGGGCTATGACCTCAAGTATTCTAATGAAAAAGGTGAAACCATTTATGTAGAAATAAAGTCTACTACCGGGACTGAAATTGCATTTGTAATTACGGAAAATGAACTGAACTTTGCAGAAGCACATCCGCACCAATTTGAGGTCGTATTGGTTACTGCGTTAATGAATGCCAACGAAAGAAAGATTTATAGACTTGTAGGTTTATTTAATTATGCAGATGGCGAAGACCGTTTTTGTAACTCGAAGTTTAGCATCACGGGAGATAACTATACGGTACATTGTCAGATTGATTCGGGAAACAAAAATGCATAACCTGCCAAGAATCAATTACTTCTGCTGGGCATTTTCCAACGTATACGTGGATTATCTATTAACTAAATAGCGGAGGTTATACTGCGTAGGGTAACATATAGTTCCGGCAAACTATGCGTCAACTGGAAATGTGTCTGAACAAACTTATTCCCGCGAACGGGCAAAAACTATTGACCTGTTCCCGCGAACCGATAATACCCATAAAAACCATGCTCGACCTATTCCCGCGAACAGGCAAAATGAAAAATACAGACCAGACATCAATCTGATGCTATCGAGGCATGTGGAGTGCTGCTGTTTGCTGGAACGTTCGATTAAGGAGTAGATATCATGTCCCCATTCTTTAAACAAGTATATGGCATTGTAGAACAAATACCTTGTGGGAGGGTGGTCTCATACGGTCAGATTGCGTGTATGTTGGGGCGACCCCGTGCGGCACGAGAGGTCGGATGGGCCATGCGATGCTGTCCTGACGGGTTGCCTTGGCAGAGGGTGGTCATGAAGGACGGTACGATTACGGGTGGTATTTATGAGGATATGCGCAGAGAAATTCTTAAAACCGAAGGAGTGACATTCCTGCCTGACGGCCGCGTTGATATGAAGTTATGCAGTTGGTTTGGCTGACCGCGGCGCTGTTAAAGCGATAAAATTTTACATCTTCGACAAGGATATACCAGCTTCGAGCGACATCATTATTGTCTACTCAAGTCATACGGGAGTCTGCTGTTTGATTGAGAAGGCATAAAGCCTTACAATTAAGGAGTGTGATTGATATAAAACCGGGAAAACGAAACACGCTTACACTCGTGTTATTTGCAATTTATTTACTGGCGTTAACTTGGCTGATTCTCTTCAAACTGCAATTTTCTATCCCGGTAACGAAAGAAGGACGAGTTGTCAATCTGATTCCGCTTTTGGGGTCTTTCGGGAACAATGGCGTGATTCGCTTTGCCGAAATCAGAGTGAATATTCTCGCTTTTATCCCTTTGGGAATCTATACTTGTATGCTGAAAGCGAAATGGCCTTTCGTGAAAAAGGTCCTTGCAATCGTTGGATTAACTTCTGCTTTTGAAATAATACAATTTATTTTTGCAATCGGCAGAGCCGACATCACGGACGTTCTTAGCAATACGCTCGGAGGGATCATCGGGATTGGCATTTACGCCTTGCTGTCCAAGGCTTTGAAAGGCAGGACAAACAAAGTTATTACTGTACTTGCCGCGGTATTCACCGTTTTGGCAGTATTACTTGTCGCTTTGCTATTAATAAGTCACCGATGGGTGATTATCAAATAGAGATCAGTAACACAATATTAAGGAGCGTGAATGAAATGTGGAAGTGCCCGAAGTGCGGACGTGAGTTCAAAAACACGGAGCAAGATCACTTTTGCGTGAAACCGAACAGCATTGACCAATACATCGCCGTACAGCCGGAAGATGTGCGGCCTCTGCTGCAAAGTATCCGAGAAACCATCCGCGCAGCCGCGCCGGAAGCCGCTGAGAAAATCTCGTGGCAGATGCCGACTTTCTGGCAAGGTGAGAACCTCATCCATTTTGCGGCGTTCAAAAAACACATCGGGCTGTACCCCGGCGGCGAAGCCACAGCCGAATTTGCGGAGCGGCTCATAGGCTATAAGACCAGTAAAGGAGCAATCCAGCTTCCGATCGGCAAGCCGATTGATTACGAACTCATCACCGACATTGTGCGGTGGAGGGTAAAGCAAGCGGAGGGATAAGAATGGCGGAATTTACAGCCGAAGAATTAAGCGAAGCGCATCGTGCCTTGCTGTCCACGCTCCATAAGTGCGAGAAGATAGACGCCGCGAAACTGGGTAAGTCACAGCAGACTCTTCTTGAACGGCGAATCGCCGCCCTGAAGGTTGCACTGACATTGATCGAAAAGGAACAAGCCCAAAAAGAACCGGGAGAGAAAATGCTATGAAACCAAGAATATTTACGACTGCTTTTTCTAAAGTCTACCCGCTGCTCGTTCAAAAAGCGGAGAAAAAGGGCCGCGCAAAAGCGGAAGTCGATTTGGTCACTTGCTGGCTGACGGGCTATGACGAGCATGGCTTGCGGGCGCAAATCGAGAAAGAGGTTGATTACGAAACGTTTTTTGCTGAGGCCCCGCAAATCAACCCAAACGCCCATAAAATCACGGGAGCAGTCTGCGGCATTCGCGTTGAGGAAATCGAAGACCCGCTTATGCAGAAAATTCGCTGGCTTGACAAACTGGTTGACGAATTGGCAAAAGGCAAGCCAATGGAGAAGATTTTGAGGAGTTGAGGCTGTGCTCTTGGGGATGATGAAGTCAAAGAGCCGCCACCTCTGTTCGTCTTGTCAAAACGCATGATGGTTACCATAAAATACAGTCTTATAGGAAAGAACAGGAAGGCCGTCCGCAATATTTGCGGACGGCCTTCCTGTTTTTACCCTTATTCATATACACACGCTGTCCATTGGATGCTGAAAGGAGCACGGCTTAGCTCTGGAAAGCAATTAGTACAAAAATAATTAACTTTTAAAAAAAATACTTGACATGTTGATGTTCATGAATTAATATATTAACAGAGTGAATGAATTAACTGCGTGTATACAGTCTAAAGCGAGTAAAGGACGGAAAGCGAAAATGACAGGTGTTATAGGGAAAAATAATAGTGATTTAACGGAAATGAATCGCTCTGCCGTTGTAAGAATCTTACAGCAGCAAGAGGTGTGTTCCCGGGCGGACATTGCCAGACAAACGGGTCTTACCCAGGCGGCTATTACAAAAATAGTAGCGTCGATGATGGAGATGGGCATTGTATCTGAAGTGGGAATTATAACGGGCAGCGACAACCGCCGCTCAATCGGGCTCAAACTGAACGCCGACAAGCATCAAATCATTGGGGTGAAGTTTGCAAGACAGATGTTCGCGGTGGGCGTGTTCGATATTTCAGGGAAAATATACTTCCAAACCGAAACAAAGTATCCGTTTGAGGAAGATCCCCAAAAGGTTCTTTCTGCTATGAAAAAGCAGATTCACGAAATGCTGAACAAATATGAAAATGTGGTTTCCATTGGGCTTGCTGTTCCGGGGCCTTACCTGAGGGATGAAGGCCGTATTGCGGTAGTGACCCAAATGTCTGCCTGGCACACGGTCAATTTTATAGAGGAATTCAAGGAAGAGTTCAATAAGCCCGTTTTTATAGAGCATGACGCAAACGCGGGCGCGTTGGCTGAGTGGCTGTTTGGAGGGCACACCCAGCCGCTGCATACGCTGGCATATTTTCTGGTAGGCGACGGCGTGGGTGCCGGTATTATTGAGCGCGGACGCCTTTTTCTGGGTGTGCAGGGCACTGCTTGTGAAACCGGGCACATTAGTGTGGACGTCCACGGCCCGCGCTGTGAATGCGGGAACTATGGCTGCTTAGAAATGTATTGTTCGGCTCCGGCCATATTGAAGAAAGTGAAGGAACGTGTGCCGGAATGCCTTCCCAGCGAAAATCCGCAAAGCAGCGACGCCTGCACCGCCGTTTTTGAAGCGGCCCGTGCCGGCAATCAAAAAGCGATGGATATAGTGCGAGAGACAGCGGAGTATATCGGTTACGGCTGCGTTACTCTGATAAACGGCTATAACCCCGACATTATTATTATTGGCGACGTCGTATCTCAGGGAGGGGATTTGCTGCTGCCGATTATTCAGGAAGTGGTAAGGCAGCGCGTGATTCCCGAGCTGCACACCAAGGTGCGGATTAAAATATCCGACCTCAAGGTGGATCCCACCCTTTACGGCGCAGCCGCAACAGCGACGGACAAGGTGCTGCAGCTGCCCAGTAAGTTTTCGGCAGCCGGAAAAAGGGGGTAAGATCAATGATTGCTCCCGAAACAATGCAATATAAAATGGTCTTTTGCGATATTGACGGGACTCTCATAGACTCGGAACACCGTGTTTCTTCGGGCACCATACAAAAAATACAGGAGCTCTATCATATCGGCATCCCTTTTATACTTGTTTCGGCGCGTATGCCCTCGGGAATTTTCCCTTTGCAGCGCGAATTGGGAATAAAAGCACCGATTGTTTGTTACAGCGGCGCACTGATTCTCAATGAATGCGGGGACCCGGTCAGAACAGCTGGGATCGACCGTGAAAAAGCGATTCTTATGGATAGCTTTGTGAAAAGAAAATGGAAGCAAGTTTGCTGCAGCGCGTATTGCCACGATGACTGGATTGCAGACAATGTTCATGACAAATGGATTTTGCAGGAACAAAGCATTACGGCGTCGGTGCCGAAAGAAGGCAGGATTTCCGACTTGGTTCCGCAAAAAGGGCATATACATAAGCTTTTGTGCATGGGAGAAGCCGGGGCGATAGCGGACCTCGGCAATGCACTGAAAGAAAATTTTTCGGGCCTTTCCATTTACCGCTCCAAAGACACCTATCTTGAAATTATGGACGGATCTGCCTCAAAATCGGGCGCGGTCAAGTATCTTTGCAAGGCCTATGATATTCCCATTGAGGCTACCGTATCCTTCGGCGACAATTTTAATGACATGGATATGCTGCTTGCCACCGGTACCTGCTTTGCAATGGGAAACGCGCCGGCGGAGGTAAAAAGGCAGGCGCGGAATGTGACGGCAGACAACGACCACGAAGGTGTGCTCGCAGGACTTGAACAGTTAATATTCGCAAAAAACGTTTAATAAATTTTGCTCGCAGAAATGCAAGCGTATGGGGAGTGAAGTTATGGAACGTCCCTTAATCCTGCAGATGCAAGGTATTACCAAGCTCTTTCCGGGCGTGCGTGCACTCGACGATGTCACGCTGGAGGTACGTCAAGGCGATATTCACGCAATTTGCGGAGAAAACGGCGCGGGAAAATCAACTTTGATGAATGTCCTTTCCGGTGTTTATCCTCACGGCTCCTATGAAGGCAAGATTATCTATATGGGGAATGAAATTGCTTTCAGGGACATTAAAGAATCGGAGAGAGCGGGAATCGCAATTATTCATCAGGAGCTGACAATGATTCCGGAGCTGTCCATTACCGAAAACATTTTTTTGGGAAACGAGACAGTCAATCACGGGCTGATTGACTGGGACACCGAACGGCGCCGTACAGCCGAGCTGCTTGAGAGGGTAGGGCTGACGATTGACCCCGGCACCCTGATTAAGCACTTGGGCGTGGGTCAGCAGCAGCTGGTGGAAATTGCAAAGGCGCTTTCCAAAAATGTCAGGCTGCTGATTCTGGATGAGCCGACCTCCGCGCTCAACGAGACCGACTCTGCGAACCTGTTCGAGCTCATGCGGGGCTTAAAAAGCAGGGATATCACCTGCATTATGATTTCGCACAAGCTCAATGAAATCGCGGAAATAGCCGACGCCGTCACAGTCATTCGCGACGGACGCACTGTCGAAAATTTCCACGTTAAAGAAGGACAGATTGATGAGGACTGTATTATCCGCGCTATGGTGGGGCGTTCCATCGAAAACCGATACCCCTCCCACGAATCCAACCCCGGAGAGGTGATCTTCGAAGTGTCCGACTGGCGCGTGGAAGACCCCGATATTCCGGGACGGCTGATTTGCAAGGACTCCAACTTCTTTGTCAGAGCGGGAGAAATCGTAGGGTTTGCCGGACTTATGGGCGCGGGAAGAACGGAACTGATGCGATCTATCTTTGGGAGAAACTACGGCATCTACCTTGGCGGTTCTATCAAAATCAAGGGCAAGGAAATTCGTGTTGCTTCGGTTTCCTCCGCTATCCGTCAGGGCATTGCCTATGTGCCGGAAGACCGTAAAAATCTGGGACTCAATCTGATAGATACCATCCGCATTACTACTGTTTCGGCAAATCTAAAGGCAATACTGCGCGGCAGGCTCCTTGATTTGGATAAGGAATTTCAGGTTGCCGAACAGCAGCGCTCTTCCTTAAATGTCAAAACGAACAGCGTTAACAGCGGCGTGTCCACCTTGTCCGGCGGGAACCAGCAAAAGGTTGTTCTGGGCAAGTGGATGTTTACTGAGCCGGAGGTTCTGATTCTTGACGAACCCACCCGCGGGATTGATGTTGGCGCCAAATATGAAATCTATCGCCTGATTCAGAAGCTTGCGGATCAGGGGAAAGCAGTTATCATCGTTTCCTCCGAGCTGCCCGAGCTGCTTGGGATATCGGACAGAATCTACACCGTTTTTGAAGGAAGCATCACCGGCGTGTTAAACCGCCAAGAGGCCAATCAGGAAAAACTCATGAGAATGATGACAAATACCTCTAAATTGGATTCGAACTCGGAAAGGACGGAAATGCTTTATGAGATATCTTAAGAAAGTACTTGGCGGCGGACTGCGGCAGTACAGCATGGTGATTGCTTTAGTGGCACTTACCCTGATCTTTAATATTACTTCGGGAGGAAGGATGATTACCTCCTCCAACTTTCAGAACCTGATATCCGGTAATGCGTATGTGTTGGTACTGGCGATAGGAATGCTGATGGTGATTGTAATCGGACAGATCGACCTATCTGTCGGCTCGGTGGCCGGATTCTCCGGAATGGTGATGGCTCTTGCGGCGCGGGACCTTGGATGGCCGTGGTGGCTCGCGGTGCTTCTCAGCCTTGCAATCGGCGCTGCTGCCGGAGCGTGGCAAGGGTTCTGGCTCTCCAGATTCGGGATTCCCGGCTTTATTACGACCTTGGGCGGCATGATGATTTTCCGCGGCGGCGTCATCTGGATTTCCAAGTCCATCTCGGTGCCGGCACCGACGGAACTCAAAGTGTTTGGCTCTGGGTATTTGCCCGAATGGGGCCCTGCTTTTACAGGAATGAACAACTCGACACTGCTGCTGGGCATCCTTGCGATCGCCGCTTTCGCTTTTACACAATTACGCCGGCGTAAACGTTCGGCAGCTCTGACCGGAAAAACAGAGGAGCTTTGGCCGGTGGTGGTTCGGATTATTTTGGTTGCTGTTGTCATTGGTTACATAACATGGATTTTCGGTACCGGGCGTACCGGCACATCGTTCCCCATACCGGGTCTGATCCTTGTGGTTTTGGTCATCATTTATAATACCATTACTCAGCGCACCAGATTTGGCCGCCATGTCTACGCGGTTGGGGGCAACAAAACATCGGCTGCGCTGTCCGGTGTGAATGTTCAGAAAACTTATTTCCTCACGATGCTGAATATGTCCCTGCTTGCGGCTTTGGCTGGAATTATGTTTGTGGGCCGGTCAACCGCGGCTGGTCCGTCGGATGGAACCGGATGGGAAATGGACGCCATTGCGTCGGTCTTTATCGGCGGCGCGGCTGTTTCGGGTGGTGTTGGAACCATTACTGCCACAATGGTCGGCGGACTGGTGATGGCCGTTCTCAACTCCGGGCTGATGCTCATGGGTGTCGGTGCTGACCGTACTCAGGTTATTAAGGGCTTTGTACTGCTTGCTGCGGTTGCTTTCGATGTTTTCAACAAGCAACAGGGCCGCGCATCCATCATAGGAAGACTGTTTCCCGCAAAGGAAGGCAAACCTCAAGAAGCTAACCCTGCCAGCAGCGATTCGTGAAAAACTGATGGCCGGGCCTTGCATATTAGTCGAAGGACTTAAAACAGGAGGTTAATATGAAAAAGAAAAAGTGTCTATCTCAGATTCTTGTAGCATCGCTCATCATGTCAATGGCACTGACCGGCTGCGGCGGAGCACGGCAGGCCGAAAGCTCTGCCGCCCCTGCGGCTGAATCGGCCGCATCGGTTGCTTCAGCCCCCGCTGCTTCAGGCGCTGCCGGATTTGCCGCGGACTCAACCATTGGTGTTGCGCTGCCCTGGCTTGGCACCCAGAACTGGAAAGAAGCCGATGAAATGTTCAGAACCCAGTTGGCAGCGGCTGGTTTTAAGGCAATCGTTCAGCACGCGGACAACAAGGTTCCTCAGCAGCAGCAGCAGATTGAGTCTATGATTCAGAACGGCGCCAAAGTCATCGTCGTCGGCCCTGTCGACGGTTCACAGCTCGGTTCGGTTCTGGAAGAAGCAAAGGCGGCCAACATCACTGTGATTGGTTATGACCGTCTCATTGAAAACACCACCGGTATTGACGGTGTGGTACAGTTTGGCAGTGTAAAGACCGGCGAACTGCAGGGTCAGGCTCTGCTCGACGGACTGGCAGCTAAGAAGGGCAAGGGCCCGTACAACATCGAGCTGTTCGGCGGCGGACCTGCCGACCCCAACGCTCCCAACTTCTTTAAGGGCGCCATGACAGTGCTCCAGCCCAAGATTGACGACGGTACGCTGGTTGTCGTATCCGGTCAGAAAGATTTTACCCAGTGCGCAACTTTGGACTGGGATAACTCCAAAGCTCAGGCCCGTATGGACTCCCTCCTCTCCGGTTTCTATTCGAAAAAGGAAATTGACGGCGTTCTTTCTCCCAATGACGGCATCGCCCGCGCGATCATTACCGCGTCTGAGCAGGCCGGTCAGAAGATTCCCGTTGTTTCAGGCCTTGACGCCGAGAACGAGTCTGTTGAGTGGATTTGGTCGGGCAAACAGTATTCTACCGTAGCCAAGCCAACCGACCTTCTGGTAGGCAAAACGATTGAAATCATCAAGTCTCTGCAGGCAGGCAGTGGGATGCCCGCACCCACCACAAAAGTGAACAATGGCAAGACGGACGTCGGTGTCTATGAGCTTGCTCCGCTTGTTGTTACAAAGGAAAATGCAAAAGAGGTATTTGCGAAAGACGCCGGCCGCCTGGCACTCTTGAAATAGGAAATTCTAAGACTGTATGCGTAAGTGAGAAATGCCGCCCAGACGGCCCATCTATGAATACAGGTTCTGGGCTCTTGTTGGAGGACGGCAAAGGATTATCCTTTGCCGTCCGATTTGTAGGCGCGGAAATTATTGATGAATTGAGCATTCATATGAAATTGCAGTGGTGTCAGATGATATTGCTTTGGGCGCAGGGATGAACCCGCTTGAGAAAATTCCCGACAATCGGAAACATAATTGAAATCGGCACTTCTTTTGTGCTAAAATAAAACGCAGAGCATGCATTTGACTGTGCAGTCGGAGCAATGGCCGCAGCTTGCGGGCTTCTGCCGCGAAACCGACGCAGACTTCAAACTGTATAAATTTTTTTCGGGAGTGATTGAATGTTCGATTTAGTCGCGTTGGGTGAGCTACTGATTGATTTTACATACCACGGCAGAAGCGAAAACGGGATGCGCCTGTTTGAGCAAAACCCCGGCGGAGCGCCCGCAAACGTGCTCTGCGTCGCCTCGAACTTAGGCTTAAGCACTTCGTTTATCGGCAAGGTGGGCAAGGATATGCACGGAGATTATCTGCGCAGGGTTCTTGAAGAAAGGGGCGTAGACACCAGCGGGCTGATTAGCGCGGAGGATGTGTTTACGACACTTGCGTTTGTTGAGTTGTCTGAAACAGGCGAGCGCAAATTTTCCTTTTCCCGCAAGCCCGGTGCGGACACTTGCCTTTCAGTGGGCGAGGTTAAGCGCGAGTTGGCAGAAGGGTGCAGGATTTTCCACTTCGGTTCCCTCTCACTGACCGATGAGCCTTCGCGTTCTGCGACAATAGAAGCGGTGAAAACCGCAAAAAAGGCCAGAGCCATTATCTCTTACGACCCGAATTACCGTGCTCCGCTCTGGAAAAGTGAGGACGAAGCCGCCAAGATCATGCAAAGCGTCCTTCCTTTTGCGGACATTGTAAAAATCAGCGACGAGGAAGTCGGGCTCATAACAGGCGAATCTTCTCCCGAGGCCGCCGCCGAGTCTCTTTTCCAAAAAGGGATCTCCTGCGCGGTGGTTACGCTTGGCAGCAACGGCGCCTATGCCGCAGTGGAAGGCGCGTCCGCGCTTGTTTCCGTTCCCGATGTTCCGGTGGTTGACACCACAGGCGCCGGAGACGCTTTTTGGGGCGGATTTCTCTATAAGCTGACCGTGAGCGGGCTTCGCCCCAATGAGCTTCGGGAAGCACAACTCCGGGATTTCACCGAATTTGCCAACGCGGTCGCCTCGCTGTGCGTTCAAAAGCGCGGGGGGATACCGGCAATGCCTACAATAGACATGGTCAGGGATTTTCTTGGACGAACAGGGAAACCCCTGTGAAACGCCGCAGTAAAGCCGGTGGCAATATTTGTATGCGGAAGGAAACAAGGAAAAATCGGAAAAGACTTCAATAAAGATTTCCCAATGGTTCAATGAAAACAAGGATGTAAAAAAATAAGGCAAGGCACCCTGCGTCGGATTTCGCAGAGTGCCTTGCTCGTTTTTGTGCTCTTTCTAAAGCTATACAAGAATATACAATTAAGTACAACATCTGTTATTTATTCAATTTTGGATCTGTTCTATAATGGATTCAGAATAGAGACCAAAGGAGAATTGGGAGAATGAGGTACGGTTATTTTGACAATAAAAATAGGGAGTATGTCATTGATCGCGTAAACACACCGGTTCCATGGACAAATTATATCGGTGTAAACGATATATGCGCTGTTCTCAGCCAAACCGCAGACGGTTATGTTTTTTATCAATCTCCGCAGTACCACCGCATTACGCGCTTTCGCCCGAACGCGCCGATCAGCCGCCCCGGACATTATGTGTATCTTCGTGATGACGACACCGGCGAGTATTGGAGCATTTCGTGGCAGCCTGTCGGAAAAGATTTGACCAAAGCGAAATATGAATGCAGGCATGGTCTTTCCTACTCGAAATATCGCTGTGATTATCAGGACATTTCCGCCTCGCAGACCGTGTTTATCCCTCTGAATGAGCCGGTCGAGCTCTGGGATGTGGTGCTGAAAAACAACGGAACCCGGCCGCGTCGGCTCAGCGTTTATTCTTACCTTGAGTTTTCGTTCCATCAAATCGATATGGACAATCAGAATTTTCAGATGAGCCTGTATGCCTCGGGTTCCAGTTATGCAGACGGCATCATTGAATATGACCTTTATTATGAAGAATTGGGGTACCAGTGGTTTACCTCCAGCTTTGAACCCGACGGATTCGACTGTCTGCGCGACAGTTTTTTGGGCGCTTACCGCGACGAAAGCAATCCGGTTGCGGTCGAAAAAGGGGAATGCTCCGGCAGCTTTGAAAAAACGGGCAACCACTGTGCCGTCCTGCAAAAGAAACTTGTTCTGCAGCCGGGGGAGGATGTTCGGCTTACCTTTTTGCTGGGTGAGGGAAAACGGGAAGCGGCCGTTTCCGTAAGAAAAAAATATTCTGATCCGGCCAACGTGGACAAAGCGTTTTCCGATCTTGCGGCTTTCTGGGAGGAAAAGCTCGGCAAGCTGCAGGTCGGCACTCCAAATCAGGGAATGAACACTTCGTTAAACATTTGGAATTTATATCAGTCCGAAGTAAATATTCTATTTTCGCGTTTTGCCTCGTTTGTTGAAGTGGGCGGCAGAACCGGCCTGGGCTTCCGTGATACCTCCCAGGATGCGATGACCATCGCGTCGTCCAACCCGGAAAAGTGCAGGAAGCGCATTGTTGAGCTTTGCCGCGGTCTCACACAACAGGGCTACGGGCTGCACCTGTTCCAGCCGGAGTGGTTTGACCCTAAGCTTCGGGGAAAACAGCAGAGCTTCAAATCCCCGACTGTGGTTCCCACTCCCAGCAGGGAGGAAATGATTCACTCCATCAAGGACGCCTGCTCGGACGACGCACTTTGGCTGATCGCCGCAATCAGCGAATACATTAAGGAAACAGGGGAAGTTTCCCTTCTGGATGAAACGGTTACCTACGCCGACGGCGGAGAGGATACGGTCTATCAGCACATGATGCGGATTCTTGATTTTTCCGACAAACAGGTTGGCGCCACCGGCATTTGCAAGGGACTCCGCGCCGACTGGAATGACTGCCTGAATTTAGGCGGTGGGGAAAGCGCCATGGTTTCTTTCCTGCACTACTGGGCAATCCGGCATTTTCTTGATTTGTCCCGATTTATCGGAAAAACGGAAGAAACGGAAAAATATGAAAAGATGGCCGCAAAGGTGAAAAAGGCATGTAACGATAACCTGTGGGACGGGGAGTGGTATATCCGCGGGATTACCGCCAATGGCAGGAAAATCGGTACCCATAACGATCAGGAGGGCAAGGTACATATTGAGTCCAACACCTGGGCGGTTTTTTCCGGTGTGGCTGACCCTGACCGCGCGGTCAAGGCGATGGATTCCGTTGATAAATACCTCTACACAAAATATGGTTTGATGCTCAATGCGCCGTCCTATACAAAGAGTGATGACGAAATTGGGTTTGTCACGCGGGTCTATCCCGGCGTGAAGGAAAACGGTTCGATTTTCAGTCATCCGAATCCGTGGGCGTGGTGTGCGGAGGCGACCCTTGGACGGGGTGACCGGGCAATGAAATTTTACAATGCCCTGCTGCCCTATAACCAGAATGATGAAATAGAAGTCCGGCAGTCGGAGCCCTATTCTTACTGCCAGTTTGTAATGGGAAAAGACCATACCGCCTTTGGGCGGGCAAGGCATCCGTTTATGACGGGCTCGGGCGGCTGGGCTTATTTTGCCGCAACCAGGTATCTTCTGGGCGTCAGGCCGGACTTTGACTGCCTGATTGTTGACCCGTGCATTCCAAAGGATTGGAGCGGCTTTGACGTTACCCGCGTCTGGCGCGGCGCGGCCTATCAGATTCATGTTGAGAATCCGAGCGGTGTCAGTAAAGGGGTAAAAACAATAGAGCTGGACGGGAAAGCCGTTTCCGGCGGAATTCCGGTGCAGAAAGCGGGAACACAGCACCGGGTGAAGGTCGTTATGGGATAAACAGCTCGCCGTGCAGAGCAGTTTGGTGTACGGAGAAAAGTGCGGTGAAGATATGATTAAATTCGGAACAGGCGGATGGCGCGCAGTCATCGGCGAGGAATTTACCAAAGCAAATGTTCAGCTGCTAACGGCTGCGATTGCCAAAAAGCTGAAAGATCAGGAAAAAGCTGCGGGCGGATTTGTTATTGGATATGACCGGAGGTTCCTGTCGCAAGAGGCGGCCAAATGGGCGGCGGAGGTCATGGCGGGGGAGGGAGTCCCCTGCCGCTTGATCGACAGGGAATCGCCTACTCCGTTAATTATGTTTACGGTGCAATATTATGGACTGCCTTACGGCATGGCGGTAACCGCCAGCCATAATCCCGCCATCTACAATGGGATCAAGGTTTTTATGAAGGGCGGACGGGATGCCGATGAAGTTCTGACAGGGCAATTGGAACAGTACATAAAAGACATAGACCCAACTGAAATTAAGCGGATACCGTTTGAGGACGGGGTAAGAAACGGCATGATTGAGCTGATCGATCCGATGAATCAGTACATTGACAGCATTATCCGTTCCATTAACATGGACGCGATTCGAAGCCGCAGCCTCAAAATTGCACTGGACCCGATGTACGGGGTCAGTAAAACGGCACTGCAGACCATCCTGCTCACGGCACGGTGCAATGTAGATGTTATTCATGAGCGGCGCGACGCGCTGTTTGGGGGCAGGCTGCCCGCGCCGAACAGCAAAACACTCGCCGGGCTGATGAATTATGTGGAGGAAAACCACTGCGACATTGGAATCGCAACCGACGGCGACGCGGACAGACTCGGTGTCATTAACGACAGGGCGGAGTTTTTGCATCCGAACAAGATACTGGTGATGCTCTATTATTACCTCATGAAGTTTAAAGGGTGGCACGGTGCGGCGGTGCGAAACATTGCCACAACCCATCTGCTTGACCGCATTGCAGAGGATTTTGGAGAAACCTGCTATGAAGTTCCGGTGGGATTTAAATATGTTTCTTCAAAAATGGCGGAAACAAACGCGATTATCGGGGGGGAATCCTCCGGCGGGCTTACCGTGCGCGGACATATTCAGGGCAAGGACGGAATTTATGCGGCTTCACTGCTGGTGGAAATGATCGCAACCACGGGCCGTGGCCTGTCGGAGATATATAAGGAAATTACCGACCAATACGGGAGCTGCGAAATGGATGAACGTGACTTTCGCTTTTCACAGGAAGTAAAAGAGAAAATAACGGGAATTCTGCTTCACGATAAACTGCTGCCGGAATTTCCGTACGAAATCGAAAAGGTATCCTATATGGACGGCTGCAAGGTTTACTTTAAAAATAAGGGCTGGATTATTGCGCGTTTTTCCGGCACAGAGCCGCTGCTGCGGATTTTTTGTGAAATGCCTACCCTCAAGGCCGCGCAGGAAACCGGCGATGTTTTCAAACAATTCCTTTCTCTTTCATAACCACTCCTCCCCAAAGGCAGCCGCAAATTACGGCTGCCTTTTTCAGACTGACGACAAAGTCGCGCAACCGCAAAATTGCAAAGCAATGTGCTTTCTGCGCTGGCTGCGCTAGCAAATTCCGGTCACATACAGAGAGTATGCTTCCTCATTTGCTACGCTTGCCGCCTTGACTTGCACGATTTGTCGCAGTTTGCTTTTTTGAAAGGTACTATTTATAATTGACGAAAATATGAAACCAATATAGAATTATACTATCAATCTGTTTTGAATCTATGGAAGCGGAGAACAGTTATGAAAATGAGGACGGAAAAGAATTCCCGGAAATTCTCTCTTAAGTGGGGGCTGGTCGGTATCATTATCGCATGCTGGATTTTGCCGATTGGCTTAATCAGCGCCGCGACCGGATATTACATTACGCACAATATAAACGATCAGATTACGGGAACAATCACTACCTCCGCAAATAATTCGTTAAAAATCGCGGTCAATCAGCTTGATTCCGCAATCTCCTCCTCCAGGTATGCTTCCTATAATCCGACCATCAGAGATGCCTACGGCAGTTTTAACCGAACAGGGGATGCCAATGAACTCTACGACCGGGTTACGGCGTTTTTATCGCAGCAATACAAATACGACGATAAGTTTTTAATAACGGCACTGTATTTCTGTAAGAAACCGGACAATGTTTATTACACCTTTAACGCAACCTACAACGCCACCTCCGCCGTACAGGAATACCGCAATCATGCGCATGAAAAAGTGCGGGAACTGTCGGAAACGCTGGGAAGCAATATCGGTTTTATCAATGCCGACGGAAGGATTTATATGGTCAGAAATATTCTTGACGGGGATTATAAGCCCTACGCGGTGCTGACCATGCAGCTGGATACCGCGAGCATGTTTGCCGGCATTAAAAATATTGTTTGGGGAAAGGACACGACCCTTTGGCTCAATGACACGCCGGTGGTACTGAACGGAGAACAGCTGACACCCGACCGTTTGGGAATTGTGCTGAAGTCAAACAGCCAGACGTTCCGGAATATCGGGGGCCGTACCTATCTTTATGGAATGAACCAGACGGGAGTATACCGGATTTCCTATGTAATTGCGGTGGACATTTCTCCGCTTGCGGCGGAGCTGAACAGATTTAAGATCATCCTGATCTGGATGGGAATTCTGATCGTTCCCCTGCTCGCCCTTGTCATCTGGTTTTTTACCCGGAACGTGTCACGCCCGATTGACCGGCTGATCGTGGAGGCGGGAAATATAGAGGAAGGGAATTTCGGCGTTCGGGTGGTAGGCGAGTCGCAAAGCATTGAATTTCAGTACCTTACGGACGCGTTTAACAGCATGTCGTCCAAACTGAAATATCAGTTCGACCGGATTTACCGGGAGGAACTGGCTCTGCGTGATGCCCGCATCATGGCGCTTCAATCGCAGATCAATCCGCATTTTCTGAACAATACACTGGAAATTATCAACTGGGAGGCAAGACTCTCCGACAATGTGAAGGTTTCCCGTATGATTGAAGCGCTCTCCACGATGCTGGACGCCGCTATCGACCGAAAGGGCAGGCCGGTTGTCCATGTTTCCGAAGAAATGATGTATGTGGACGCGTATCTTTACATTATTTCCGAACGGCTCGGGAAACGGCTGACCGTAAAAAAAGAAATCGACCCTTCTCTTTTGGACTTGTACGCGCCGCGCTTAATTATGCAGCCGATTATCGAAAACGCTGTCGAACATGGGATTCAACCGCAGCAGAAGGGAGTCATTGTCATCCGTATTTTCCGCGAGGGGGACAATCTGATTCTTGAAGTGGAGAACGACGGAGCGATGACGCCGGAGGATGAAAGCCGCATAAAGGCTTTGCTGTCGGATGAATACGATGCCGCAAATGAGAGCTCAAACAATCTGGGCATCCGCAATGTAAATCAGCGTTTGAAGATTCTTTATGGGGAAAACAGCGGACTTTCAATAAAAATGAACAGTTATGGCCATACAGTTTCCAGAATCGTTATTGCTATTAACCAATCCAAACAATAATATGCAACAAATGGCAAGATTGTCTATTATGTTTTTAGTGGCGGAAGCGTAATATAGTATTCACTGGAAAGCATACAGCATATTTCAAATAATATGGAGGTTGTTTTATGAAAAGGGTAATTGCGTTAGTCCTTACAATGGCGCTCAGCGGCGCAATGCTGGTCGGATGTCAGAGCACACCCGCGCCCGCGGCGTCCCAGGCCGCTTCTCAGGCAGCGTCTTCCGAGGCGGCGAAACCGGTGGAAATTACAGTTGTAACATCATACGGAGGCGATGACGGTAACCGGGCAAATTATGAATCTGCGTACAAGGCCTATGAGACGGCTACCGGCAACACGGTAAAGGATGCCTCCGGTACTTCCAATGAAGAGTGGAAATCCAAAATCATGGCTGACTTTGAGACAGGCGCCGAACCGGACGTACTCTTTTATTTTAACGGCGTGGATGCGAACAAGCTTGTTCAGGGCGGCAAAGTAGTCAGCATTGATGAAATCCGCAAGACGTATCCCGACTACGCGAGCAATATGAGGGATGATCTTCTTGGCGCGTCCCCCGCGGACGGCAAAAACTATTCCGTCCCGGTAAACGGTTACTGGGAAGGATTGTTTATCAACAAGAAGGTTCTCAAAGACTGCGGCGTGGAAGTTCCCGGTGCGGATTACACTTGGGACCAGTTTTTGAAAGACTGCGAGACAATTAAATCAAAGGGCATCACCCCGATCGCCTGTTCTTTACAGGAAGTTCCTCATTACTGGTTTGAGTACTGCGTGTTTAACCACGGCACATTGGCAACTCATACGAAGCTTCCCGCTTCTTCCACAGATGAGATCGGAAAAGTCTGGACAGACGGTCTCAATGACATCAAAACGCTTTATACAAAAGGCTACTTCCCAAAAAACACCACGACGGCAACAGACGCGGAAACCTTCCAGCTGATGGCTGACGACAAAGCTGCTTTCGCAATCGACGGTTCCTGGAAGATCGGCTGGTTCCAGGAAAATGCAAAGAGTATTGATGACTTTACCGTTACATATGTACCGGGCGAAAACGGAAGAAAATCCACGGACATCATCGGTGGTCTGTCCATGGGATATTATATTACCCAAAAAGCGTGGAGCGACCCCGCCAAGCAGAAGGCATGCGTTGATTTTGTAAAAGCAATGACAACGGATGAAGTGGTCTCCACATTCGGCGCGACGGCAGTTACCGCATTAAAGAACGGTACGGCCGCGAAAAGTGATACCGATTCTCTGGAAAAAGCGGCTATGGCCATGACAAAGGGGGCAACCGGAATCGCTCCCGCCACACAGGACGGTTTGATTCAGACAGCGCGCACCGCGTTGTTTGCGGACATTAAGAATATCGCAACCGGAAAAACAACGGCTGAAAAGGCAATTGATGCCTGCCTGGCAATTAAGAGCTAATTATTTATCTCACATATTTTCCTGTTCAATGTTAAAGACCGGAGAGTGGTGTATCAGCTCTCCGGCCTTTTTAAAGAGGGCGATGATCAATGAATTCTACGATTTACAAAAAAAAATCACCGTTGGCGGTATTCCTGATTCCCGCGTTCCTGTTTATGGCGCTGTTTCTCTACTACCCTTTTGCCATGAATATCTACAACAGCTTTTGCAATATCACGGGACTCGGTACGGCGGCGGTGGGGTTTAATTCCCCCTGGTATCTTAATTATACAAAACTGTTTCGGGACCCGATTATGAATACAGCACTGGTCAACACCATGCTGCTCATGCTTTTGACAATCATTTTTCAGGTTGGGATTGCGCTGCTGCTTGCGTTGCTGATTGACAACATTAGAAAGGGCACTCAGTTTTTCAGGACCGTGTACTTTTTTCCGATTGTCATTTCCGCTACGGCACTGGGTCTTTTATTCAACCTGATCTTTTTATATGACGGCGGCATGGTAAACCAGCTGCTGACGAAGTTTGGCGCAACCGATATGATCGACTGGAAGGACGAAATACATTACCTGTTTACAATGATGACGCCGGTGATGTGGCAGTATGTCGGATTTTATTTCGTTATTATCGTAACCGGACTGAATAATATTTCACCGGACATTTACGAAGCCGCAGAGATTGACGGTGCAAGCGGATTCAAACGGGTTCGCTATATTTCGCTGCCGCTCCTGCACAATGTTCTTATCACCTGTCTGATTTTGGCGGTGACAGGCGCGCTGAAGGTGTTTGACCTGCCGTGGATTATGATGGGCGCGGGAATGCCGATGGATAAATCGTGGCTGACCGGAACGTACATGTATAACCAGACATTTACCATGGGCGACGTGGACTACGGCTCCACTATTGCCATTGTGATTGTCGTCATCGGTGTTGTAATTTCGCAGATTGCAAACCGAATTTTCAAGGAGAAAGATTATTAGGGGAGGGGAAAAGATGCACACAGCAAATACACAGGAACCCGCACGGCCACACGGTGTCCGTCGCAGGGGAAAGCCGGGGGAAATTCTTATTTACATCGTTCTTTCCCTTTGGGCGGTTACAACCATTTACCCGTTTCTTTGGGTAATTATGAACTCGTTTAAGCTGAAAGGACTGATTCGGTCCGATTCTTTTTCTGTTCCGGTGGGGGACAGCTTTACATTAGATAATTATAAGACGGCTTTTGACCGTGTGGATATTTTCGGAGCCTATAAAAACAGCCTTGTCATTTCAATCACTGTTACCGTCGTGGTCGTTCTGCTGGCCGGGTTTGCGGCATACGGCATGGCACGCTATCAATTCAGGGGCAGAAATATCCTGCATTCCCTGATTATTGCGAGTATGATGTTCCCGGTTTTCTCCACGATTATTCCGGTTTTCCGCATGATGTTCGGCTGGCACATCGTCAACACCAACAGCGTGGCACTTTCTCAGCTCAGCGTCATTTTACCGCAAATTGCGGGAAATCTTTCCTTTGCGATTGTCGTTCTCATGGGATTTATGAGAGGGCTGCCGATTGATTTGGAGGAAGCAGCCTATTTAGAAGGATACAACGTTTATCAGATCTTTTTTAAAGTAATCGTTCCGATTGCAAAGCCGTCCTTTGCCACAGTAGCTATTTTCACTTTCCTATGGTCCTATAATGATTTGTTTACACAGATGTTCTTTTTACGGTACAAGGATGCCTTTACGATTACACGGCTGCTCAATGAAATCACGTCCATTGCCGGCGTAAATTACGGCTTAATGGCGGCCGCGGTCGTTCTGGTCGTAGTACCCGTACTGGTAGTTTACATATTCCTGCAGAAAAATATTATCAAAGGAATGACGGCGGGGGCGATCAAAGGTTAAAGGGTATCCATATTTGAATGATAATTCAGCATACAACGGATATGTTTTTTGTTGATACGAAAAATATATCCGTTTTTTCTGTGTTCTGTGCTATAATTTCAGTATAATGATTCGGAGGCATTCAGTATGTATAAAGTAATGATTATTGATGACGAAGATATTATTGTGGAAGGTCTTAAAAAAGTGGTCGATTGGGCGAAATATGACTGCGGGGTGGTCGCCACCGCGTCGGATGCAAAATCCGGCGCAAAAGCGATTCGGGAAAATAATCCGGATATCCTGTTTACAGATATCAAAATGCCCAATATGGACGGGCTCACCATGCTGGCCGGGCTCAAAGGGGAATTTCCCAACATGCAGATTACCGTGCTCACGGGATACCGGGACTTTGAATATGCAACGCGGGCAATTCATATCGGCGTAACAAGATTTCTGCTCAAGCCTTCTAAAATGAATGAGCTGGAGGAAGCGCTTCAGGTCATGACGGAAAATTTGAGAAAGCAGCAGAAAGGAATACCGGAATCAAAAGAGGAGCCCACGGAAGAATTGCAGGAAACAGACTCGGCAAACAACTTTATTGTTCGGAAAGCTTTAAAATACATAGAACTTCATTATGCAGAGAAGCTAACGCTTACGGAGCTCGCGGAAAAAGCATATGTGAGCCAGTGGTATCTCAGCAAGTTGCTAAACAAATATACGAATAAGAGCTTCTGCGACCTGCTGAATCAAACCCGAATTAAGAAAGCGGAAGAGCTGCTGCAGAACCCTTCCTTGAAAATTTACGAAATTTCAGACGTGCTGGGGTTCAATGACGTCAATCATTTTTCGCGGGTTTTTAAAAAGATTAAGCAGATGTCACCCAACGAATACCGCAACGCTATCTATAAGTAATCATCTGCCGCCAACGCCTGCGGGTTCTTATGTTAAGACTACCTCTTGAGGCAGAAATTTATAAAAATTCTTATTTTAACCGTGGACAAACGCCCAGCAGACAGGGACTTTGCAGGATTGCAAAATGGTGCGGTGAAACGTGAATCACTCTTGATTGGAGGAGACGTATGAAAAGAAAGATGCTAAGCGACTGGGAGGCACCGTATAGCCAATCGCTTATGAAAATCATTGAAACTCAGAGCAAGGTAACGCTTGCGCATTGGGCGGTTGATTATGCCGAGCGGGTGATACTGCCGCTTTGGAGCAAGTTCAATTCGGATGATCTGCGTCCGCAAAACGCTTTAAACGCCGCCAGAGAGTGGCTGTCGGGTGCAATCAAACTGCCGCAGGCAAAGGCCGCAATTCTTGAGTGCCATTCGGCTGCCCGCGAAGCGGAAGGAAATCCTGTTGCGCAGGCTTCGGCGAGGACAATCGGCCAATGTGCGTCGACCATCCACTCGGCAAGGCACTGTATCGGGCTTGCATTTTATGGAGCGTTAGCGGTCGCTTATGACCGACTTGGAACCGACGCGCCGTGGGAACAAATCGAGCAGTGCGCCGCCGAAGAGTGCGGACGTATGGAAGCCGCACTGCGTGCCGTTGCCGTGGAGAACGAGCCAAACCCGGCGAAAATCGCTTGGAAATGCTGACGAGAACCCGCCGGGCGCAAATTAAAATAATGCTGGTAAAATGATGAAAATTATATTATAATCAGTGTAATAAAATTGAATGCAGTTAAGGTGTCAGACAAGCGAAAGCTTTGTTCTGATGAAAAGGGAAACAGGTGCAAGTCCTGTACGAACTCGTCACTGTGATAAGGGAGTTGCGGCAAAAAACCACTGATGAAAATCGGGAAGGCGGCCGTAAACGATGATCTTTCAGCCAGGAGACCTGCCTTAAACGGAGCAACTACAGCCACGAGTAACTGGTCTGGAACAGATAAGGTAAGTTTGATGATGCCTTTTGATACCTCCATGCCTTTGTGGCAATGGAGGTGTTTTTATTATGGCGAAAGTAATCATGATTCAGGGGACGATGTCGAACGCGGGGAAAAGTTTGCTTACGGCCGGCCTGTGCAGGATTCTGAAACAGGACGGGTACCGTGTCGCCCCCTTTAAATCCCAGAATATGGCGCTGAACTCCTATATCACGGAGGAAGGGCTGGAAATGGGCAGGGCGCAGGTAATGCAGGCGGAAGCGGCAGGAATTGAGCCGTCCGTCCTGATGAACCCTATCCTGTTAAAGCCTACCAACGACGTGGGTTCCCAGGTGATTGTCAACGGGGAGGTAATCGGCAATATGAGCGCGAAAGATTACTTTGCTTATAAAAGACAGCTGATACCGGATATTCGCAAGGCTTTTCACGAGCTGGAAAAGCAGGCTGACGTGATTGTGGTGGAGGGCGCGGGCAGCCCGGCGGAAATCAATCTGAAGGAAAATGATATTGTCAACATGGGGCTGGCGGATATGCTGGATTCCCCGGTGCTGCTGGTAGGGGACATTGACCGCGGCGGCGTTTTTGCCCAGCTGCTCGGCACCCTGATGCTGCTGGAGGAACACGAAAAGGCAAGGGTAAAGGGGCTGATTATCAATAAGTTCCGGGGGGATCCATTTATTCTTGAACCGGGAATCGCTATGCTGGAAGAAAAAAGCGGCGTGCCGGTGATTGGGGTGGTTCCCTATATGGATATTTCCGTGGAGGATGAAGACAGCCTGACAACCCGCTTTGACACAAGGAAAGAGGCGCAGATCGATATTGCGGTCATCCGTTTTCCGCGAATTTCCAACTTTACTGATTTCTCCGTGTTTGAACAGATCAACGGGGTTTCCGTTCGCTATGTGGATTCCGTTTCTCAGCTGCACCGTCCGGATATGATTATTCTGCCGGGCAGCAAAAATACAATGGGCGACTTAAAGTGGATGCGACAGAACGGGCTGGAAGCGGCAATTAAAAAAAGAAACGGAGAAAGTGTCATTTTCGGTATCTGCGGCGGGTATCAGATGCTTGGGTGCACGGTTTCCGACCCTAACGCAGTGGAAGAGGGCGGTACGATGCACGGGATGGAGCTGCTCCCCGTGGAAACCGAGCTGGAAACCCAAAAAATTCGCACCCGGGTGGAAGGAACCTTTGAAAAGGTTTCCGGAGTTTTCTCCGGATTGTCCGGAAGGAAAATCAGGGGATATGAAATCCATATGGGTGTCAGCAAAGCGGCGGAGGGATGCTCCCCACTGTGTACGCTTACAAATGTGCTGGACGGCCGTAACAAAGAGGACGGAGTCGCTGGGGAAACGGTTTACGGAACCTATGTGCACGGAATTTTTGACGAAGGGGAAATCGCCTCCGTCATGGTAAGTGCGCTTGCACAGCGAAAGGGACTTTCCGTGGAAAACGGCCTGACGATGGATTACGGAGCCTTTAAGGAAACTCAATATGACAAGCTTGCAGATACGCTGAGAAAGCATCTGGATATGGACGGAATTTACCGGATTTTAAACGGAGGAACCTATGACAAAAGAAGCATTGACAAAGTTGAAAATTGACAAGCCTAACGAAGCGGCCCGACAAAGGGTAAAAAAAATCTGGGACGGGATTGCAAAGCCCCTGGACGGACTGGGGCAGTTTGAAACAATCGTCGCTCAGATTGGGGCAATCACCGGAACGGCACAGATTGACCTTAGCAAAAAGGCCGTGATTGTGATGTGCGCGGACAACGGCATCGTAGAGGAGCAGGTGAGTCAGTGCGGACAGGAGGTAACGGCGGTCGTTGCTTCCAGCATGGTTCGGGGGAACACCTCTGTCTGCAAAATGGCCAAAAGAGCCGGGGCGGACGTCATTGCGGTGGATATCGGAATCAACCGCAAAGAGGAAATTCCGGGGCTGATTCAGAAAAAGATTGCCCGCGGAACAAAAAATTTCCTGAAGGAGCCGGCCATGTCGGAAGCAGAGGCTTTGCAGGCAATTGCGGCCGGGATGGAAATTGCGGAAAAATGCGGCCGTCAGGGCTACCGGATTCTTGCGACCGGAGAAATGGGAATCGGCAATACTACCACCAGCAGCGCAATGGCGGCGGCACTGCTGCAATGCGATGCGGAAGAGATCACGGGAAAGGGCGCCGGACTGAGCAGAGAAAAGCTCGCGCATAAACGGGAAGTGGTCAGCCGGGCGCTGGACAGGTACTGTTTTAAGAAAGACGAGGCTCTGCGGATTCTGGCGAGCGTCGGCGGGTACGACATCGCCGGGCTTACGGGTGTCTTTATCGGCGGGGCCATCTGCCATATTCCCGTCGTAATCGACGGAGTTATCAGCGCGGTGGCGGCTCTCACGGCGGAACGCCTTGTTCCAGGGGTAAAAGATTACATAATACCATCCCATATCAGCAGGGAGCCCGCGGCAAAGAAAATTTTTGAAGAGCTTGGGGTTCACCCGGTCATTGACGCCGGACTGGCTTTGGGGGAAGGAACCGGCGCGGTCATGATGTTCACCCTTTTGGACACGGCGCTTGCAGTGTACGAAAATCAGACTACTTTTGACGACATCAGCACGGAGCAGTATGTCCGGTTTGAATAAGGCGGGAAATCCGTTTTACAGGAATCAATCAACAGCGCCGCAGTGCGGCGGCAGGGAGAAAAAATGACGGTGTTGATTACGGGCGGCAGCGGCAGCGGGAAGTCCGCGTACGCGGAAAAAACGGCGGTTTCGCTGGCCGGACAAAGCCCTTTGTATTATCTGGCGACCATGAAGATTTACGATGACGAGGGCAGAAAAAAGGTGCACAGACATCGTGATCTGCGGGCGGGAAAAGGCTTTACGACCATTGAGCAGCCGACCGATCTCCCAAAAGCCGTAACCGGGCTGAGCCGGGGAAAAGGAACGGTACTTTTGGAGTGCCTTTCCAATCTGGTCGCCAATGAAATGTTTCCCGGCGAAGAAATCTGTTCCGGCGTAGAGGTGGAACAGCGGGTGTGCAGGGGGATTTGCCTCCTTGCACAGAAGGCGGAGCATCTGGTGATCGTTACCAACAACGTCTTTGAAGACGGCATCCGGTATGAGGATACAACATGCGCCTATATGGAAGCGCTCGGCAGGGTCAACACATTTGCCGCGGGTATAGCAGACTCGGTGGTGGAAGTGGTGGTTGGAATTTCGGTTCCGGTGAAAGGAAAATTGCTTTAGATGGGAGTAGAAAGATGTCTGTTTTAAGATCAATGATTATTTCCTTTTCCATTTATTCCAAAATACCCGTTCCTCAGCTGGAGTGGGACGACCGGGATATGAAATACGTCCTTTGCTTTTTTCCTTGGGTCGGCGCGGTCATTGGCGTTCTCACCGTGCTGTGGGGCACGCTCTGCCGTTCTTTGGAGCTGGGAACGGTGCTGTACGCGGCGGTGGGGACGGCGATTCCGATTCTGATATCCGGGGGATTCCATGTGGACGGCTTTATGGATACGATGGACGCGTTCCATTCCTACCAGCCGCGCGAAAAAAAGCTGGAAATTTTGAAGGACTCCCACATCGGGGCGTTTTCTGTTATACAGATTGTAATTTATTACCTGATTTATTTCGGAGCGTATTCGGAAATTGACCAGCCAAGGGCGCTGGCGGTGGTCGGTACCGGGTTCTTCCTTTCCCGCACTTTGAGCGGAATCGGCGTGGTGACTTTTCCAAACGCGAAAAACGAAGGACTTTTGTTCCTTTTTTCCAGTAAGGCTCATGAAAAAACCGTGAAAATTTCTCTCTATATTCAGCTTGTACTCTGTGTGGCCGCAATGCTCTGGCTGTCTTTGTGGACGGGAATCGCTGTGACGGCGGGAGCGCTGCTCACCTTTTTCTACTACCGTCACCGCTGTTTTCGGGAGCTTGGGGGAATTACGGGGGACACCTGCGGTTATTTTGTAACGGTCTGTGAAGGGGTCACCGTAGTGGCCACGGCAATCTGCTGTATTGCCGGGCTGGTGTAACACAGGGACTTGATGGAAAGGGGCAGAATATGGAATTATATATCGGAGGATACGCACAGGGAAAATTAAATTATGTTCTGAACAAGACGGGGATTCCGATCAGCAAAGTGTACGACGCCGCCGAAACTGTGCCGGGCTGCTCCTTAACGGAGGCCGCGGTCATTAACCATTTTCATATTCTTGTAAAGAATTTTTTGCTGGAAGGGAAAAATCCCGAGGAATTTATTCGGAAAATTCTGATTGAAAATCCCGGGTTGATTATCATCAGCGACGAAGTCGGAAACGGGATTGTCCCTGCGGACGCACAGAAACGGGAATACCGGGAACGGCTGGGAAGGCTCCTTTGCAATTTGGCGGAAAAAGCGGAGAGGGTGGAGCGGATTCTATGTGGAATCGGGCAGAAAATCAAATAATGCTAATCCTGATCCGGCACGGGGAAACTCCTTCCAACGCGCTGGGCAGATATCTTGGCCGTACCGAAGAGGATTTGTCCGCCGCGGGAAGGGAAAAGCTGCTGCAAAACAGGCAGTCCGGAAAATATCCGCCCGCCGAAATCGTGTTTTCAAGCCCTATGAAACGCTGCATACAGACCGCCGGGCTTGTTTATGACTGTGCGAACCCTTTTGTAATTGAAGAATGGCAGGAAATAGACTTCGGGCGCTTTGAAGGGAAAAATTACCGGGAACTGAGCGGAAACGCGGAGTATCAAGCGTGGCTGGACAGCAACGGAGAGCTTCCCTTTCCCGGCGGGGAGAGCAGGGAAAACTTCATTGCCAGAAACCGGCGCGGGCTGGAAAAGGCGGCGAAGGAACTCGCAAAAAGGGCGGCCGCCCCCAACGCGGTTGCCGCTGTTGTTCACGGTGGGAGCATGATGGCGCTGTTAAGCACTTTCTGCGGAGGAAATTACTTTGATTATCAGTGTAAAAACGGAGAAGGTGTCCTTTGCCGGTTGACCCTGACGGACGTTCCCGCATTGGAGCTTTTGAGAAAATTATAGAGGATGGAACAATGGTTTATCATATTACAGCGTTTTTTGTGGGGTTCGTTCTGGATCTGATCTTCGGCGACCCGCACTGGCTGCCCCACCCGGTTCGGCTGATCGGTAAGCTGATTGCCGGACTGGACCGTGCTCTTTTGGGCGATGTTGACGGAAGAGAACGGGACAGCAAAAAAGAATTTCGACTGGGAATCTTACTGACCGCTTTGGTTTTGCTGTTTACCGTGACGGCAGCGGCGGTGATTCTGTATTTTGCTTACCGGTTTTCCACCATTTTGGGGACGGCTGTGGAAAGTATCATGACCTATCAGGCGCTTGCAACAAAATGCCTCAGGCAGGAAAGCATGAAGGTTTACGAAAAGCTGAGGGAAAACGATCTTCCGGGCGCCAGACGCGCGGTTTCCATGATTGTGGGGCGCGACACCGCGGTGCTGGACGAAACCGGAGTAGCCAAAGCTGCGATTGAAACGGTGGCGGAAAACACCTCCGACGGGGTGATCGCGCCGATGCTTTATCTTGCCCTTGGCGGGCCGGTACTGGGCTTTTTCTATAAGGCGGTCAACACCATGGATTCCATGGTCGGGTATCAAAACGACCGGTATTTGTACTTTGGCAGAGCCGCCGCCAAGCTGGACGACGCGGTGAATTTTCTGCCCGCAAGAATCAGCGCGGTGCTGATGACCGCCGCTTGTACCCTTGCCGGTAAGGATTGCGACTCAAAGAATGCGTGGAGAATTTACAGGCGGGACAGACGAAAGCACAAAAGCCCCAACTCCGCCCACACGGAAGCCACCTGTGCCGGGGCGCTGGGCATCCGACTTGCGGGGGACGCCTGCTATTTCGGCAAGCTGGTCAAAAAGCCCTTTCTGGGAGATGCGCTCAGGCCGGTGGAGTATGAGGATATTGTGCGGGTCAACCGCCTGCTGTATCTGACAGCGGGTCTGTGCGAAGGCGTCTGCCTGCTGCTTTTATGTCTCATTCAACTTTTCTTTTTACAATAGGAGGAATTTATGGTTCACGGCGGCGACATTTATCGGAATCAAGTCCGTATCGATTTTTCTGTCAATAGTAACCCCCTCGGAATTCCTGATTCCGTAAAGTCCGCGCTGCACGAAGCGGTCGGGCACTGTGAGCAGTATCCGGATATCCGCGCACAGGAACTGACGGACAGCGTTTCCAAAATGACGGGGGTTGAAAAAGAACACATCCTTTTTGGGAACGGCGCTTCGGAATTGTTTCTTGCCGTTATTCATGCCGTGCAGCCAAAACGGATTGTCATCCCGGTTCCTTCTTTTTTCGGGTATGAAAAAGCGGCATCCGCGTCGAACGCGCAAATATACTATTACGAAATGCAGGAATGCGCGGGTTTCGCTCTGAATGAGGGAATTCTGAAGGAACTGACCGAAGAAACGGATCTGCTGTTTCTGGCCAACCCCAACAATCCGGTCGGAAATCTGGTCGACAGCGCATTGCTGGAAAAAGTCGCGCGGGTCTGCCTTGAAAAAAAGATTACGGTGGTGCTGGACGAATGCTTTCTGGAATTTACCGGGGAGGAAGAGCGTCTTTCCTATAAAAACAGAATCACAGACTACCCAAATATTCTGGTGGTTCGCGCGTTTACTAAAATCTTTGCCATTCCCGGGGTCAGGCTGGGCTATCTCTTCTGCGGCGACCGGGAGCTGAAGGAGAAAATAGAAAATCAGCTGCCGGAGTGGAATCTTTCTGTTTTCGCTCAGGCTGCCGGGACTGCGGCGTGTTTGGAAAAAGAATATGTGGAAAAAACCGCCGGGTATGTAAAAACGGAGCGGGAATGTCTTACCGCTGAGCTAAAGCGGCTGGGGATCCGGGTGCATCCGTCGGCGGCGGATTATCTGCTGCTCAATACGGATCTGGATTTTTATCATTTCCTGTTAAGAAAAGAAATTCTTGTCCGTGACTGCGGCAGCTACAGAGGGCTGCAAAAAGGATACTACCGCGTTGCGGTAAAAAACCACGGGGAGAACGAAGCACTGATCCGCGCGGTGGAGGAACTGATGAGGGAAAAACATTGAACAACATAGAATTTATATTGCCGGAAGAAATTGAGAAGCGCAGCTTTGAAATCATTTCAAAAGAGCTGGGGGAGCGCGGCATTTCCTTAAAACCGGAGCAGGAAATGGTGATAAAACGCGTCATCCACACCAGCGCTGACTTTGAGTACGCACAGACGCTTACATTTTCAGAGGGAGCGGTGGAAAAAGCAAAAGAACTGCTTCGAAACGGCGCGGATATTGTAACGGATACCAATATGGGGCTTGCCGGGATCAACAAAACCGTGCTGGCCCGTTACGGCGGCGCGGCCCATTGCTTTATGGCTGACAAAGAGGTTGCCGAACTGGCAAGACAGCACCGCACGACCCGGGCGGCGGTCAGTATGGAAATGGCGGCCAAAATCGAAAAGCCGGTGATCTTTGCCGTAGGAAATGCGCCCACAGCGCTGATTCAGCTTTATGAAATGATCACCGCCAAATCTTTCCGACCGGCGTTCATCATCGGGGTACCCGTGGGATTTGTCAACGTGGAAGCGGCTAAAGAATTGATTTTAACGACAGAGGTACCTTATATTGTGAACCGCGGCAGGAAAGGCGGCAGCAACGTGGCGGCGGCGGTCTGCAACGCGATTCTCTATGAGCTTGGGAGATAGTTATGCGGTACGGATTTACGACCGGGAGCTGCGCGGCGGCAGCGGCCAAAGCAGCGGCCTACATGCTTTTAACCGGGAAAGAGAAAAAGACCATCACGATTGATACCCCGAAAGGGATTCCCTACAAGGTGGAAGTAGAGGAGATCATCCGTCAGGAATCCACGGTTTCCTGCGCGGTCAGAAAAGACGGCGGCGACGACCCGGATATGACCACCGGAGCGCTGATTTTTGCCTGTGTTTCTTTCAGTGATGAAACCCCGGAGGAAAACCGGATTACGATTGATGGGGGACAGGGAGTCGGCAGAGTGACCAAACGCGGACTTGACCAGCCGGTCGGCAGCGCCGCCATCAACCATGTGCCAAGGGAAATGATTGAAAAGGAAGTAACCGAAGTCTGCCGCCTGACCGATTACCGGGGGAGCCTGCGGGTGGAAATTTCCGTCCCGGACGGAGAGCGGCTGGCGGAAAAGACGTTTAACCCCCGACTGGGCATCACCGGCGGAATTTCGATTCTCGGCACCACGGGGATTGTAGAGCCGATGAGCAGTCAGGCGCTGCTCGACACTATCCGGGTGGAGCTGAATGTAAAGAAGGAAGAAGGGTACCGCGTAGCGGCGGTAACCCCGGGAAACTACGGTCAGGCGTTTATGAAGAATGTTTACGGATATGACCTTGACCGAAGCGTGAAGTGCAGTAATTTTATAGGGGATGCCATTGATATGGCGGCAGAGGCGGGATTTACCGCAATGCTTCTGACCGGGCATATCGGAAAGCTGGTGAAGCTTTCCGGCGGGATCATGAACACCCACTCCAAAGAAGGGGACTGCCGGATGGAGCTGATGGCGGCCGCTGGAATCCGGGCGGGAATTTCCGCAGCGACCGCAGGAAAAATCCTTGACTGTGTCACCACGGAGGAAGCGCTCAGAATACTGGAGGCCAATGGGAAACAGGAAAAAACGATGGATATCCTTCTGGAAAAAATCTGTTTTTACCTCAATAAACGAGCCGCCGGAAGACTTCGGATCGAATGCATTTTATACTCCAACGAATTCGGGGAACTGGCAAAAAGTGACGGAGCAGAGGAACTGCTGCAAATCATAAAGGAAACGGGTGAAAAGGAATGATCTATTTTGTAGGAGCCGGAACCGGGGCGGTCGATTTAATCACCGTAAGGGGAAAACGGCTGCTGGAAACAGCGGATGTCGTGATCTATGCGGGTTCGCTGGTCAATCCGGAGCTTTTAAAATATACAGGCGATCACTGCGTGGCTTATAACAGCGCGGAAATGACGCTGGAAGAGGTTGTAGAAGTCATGCGCCGGTCGGAAGAAGCCGGAAAGACCACAGTTCGCCTCCACACGGGCGACCCCAGTGTTTACGGGGCTGTGCGGGAACAGATGGACGTTCTGGATTCGCTGGGGATTTCCTATGAAAGCTGTCCGGGAGTCAGCGCATGTTTCGGCGCGGCCGCGTCGCTCAATCTGGAATACACCCTGCCGGGCATCTCCCAAAGCCTGATTATTACCCGTATGGAGGGAAAGACCCCAGTACCCGAGCGGGAGAGTATTGAAAGCCTTGCTTCTCATGGGACGTCCATGGCAATATATCTCAGCGCCGGGATGCTGAAAGAATTAAGCAGGCGGCTGCAAAAAGGCGGTTACCTGCCCGAAACGCCCGCGGCCATTGTCTATAAAGCCACCTGGCCGGACGAAAAAGCCTTTGTCTGTACCGTAGAAACTCTGGAAGAAACGGCAAAAGCCCACCGGATTACGAAAACAGCGCTGATTTTGGTTGGGGACGCCGTTGCGCATCAGAATTACCAGCGTTCCAGATTATACGCGCCGGATTTTGAGACGGAATTTCGAGGGAAACGGGAATGAAAATCAGTATCATCAGCTTTACCGCGAAAGGTGCCGCGCTGGCGCAATCCGTAGGGGAAAAGCTTCAACAGGAAATGGAAACTGCCGTTTATACCAAGCACAGGGGTCTGCCTGACAGCCTGAAAGCCGTGTATGTGGAACAAAATCTTTCCCGGTGGGCGGGGGGACAGTTTCAGGCGCACAGCGCCCTGCTCTTTATCGGAGCCTGTGGCATTGCCGTGCGTGGGATCGCGCCCAGTGTCAAGGATAAGCTGGAGGACTCCCCCGTATTGGTCATGGATGAAGCGTGCCGGTTTGTGATTCCGCTGCTGTCCGGGCATTTCGGGGGCGCAAATGAGCTGGCTGAAAGGATTGCGCAAATGACCGGGGCGGTTCCGGTCATCACAACCGCCACCGACGTGAACGGCTTGTTCGCGGCGGACGCCTTTGCCCGCAAAAACAAGCTGTCTGTCTGTAACCGGAGCGGAATAGAAATCGTTTCTTCTTCGCTTCTTGCAGGAAAAACCGTCACCATGGCTGTCGCTGGGACTTGCTCGGGAAGCTGGCCGGAGGAACTGACGCAAGTTCCTTATCCGGTGGACGGCAAAGCATCAGTCATAGTTTCTCCTTTTACGGGTGATGCCGAAAAAGCGGATTTGCAGCTTTGTCCCAAAGCTTATGTGATTGGAATCGGCTGCAAACGAGGCAAACCTTTTTCAGAAATAGAAGAAGCAGCGGAAAAACAGCTTAGAAATGCCGGAATTAGGTGGGAAGCTCTGGCGGCCGTTACGTCGGTTGACCGGAAAAAGGACGAGCCGGGTTTGCTGGAATTTGCAAAGAAGCACCGCCTTCCTTTCCTGACTTATTCCGCGGACAGCTTAAACCAAATCAGCGGCGATTTTTCCTCCTCCGCTTTTGTAGAGGAGCAGTTGGGCGTGGACAACGTCTGCGAGCGCGCGGCGGTGGCGGCCAGCGGGGAAAGCGGAAAGCTGATTATCCGAAAATATGCTGAAAATGGAATCACAGTCGCCATAGCGGAGAAAAAATGGAGTGTAAGTTTTAATGAAATATAAAATTTATATTGTGGGAATGGGGCCGGGCAAGGAAGAAATGATGACCTTTCAGGCGGTACATGCGCTGGAAGCAAGCGACGTCATCGTCGGGTACCCGGTGTACCTGAACCTGCTGGAAAATCGTTTTCAGGGAAAAGAACGGCTGTCCACACCGATGACGCAGGAGGAAAAGCGCTGCCGTATGTGCTTTGAGGAAGCGCTGAAAGGAAAGACAGTGGCGCTGATTTGCAGCGGGGACGCCGGTGTCTACGGGCTGGCTTCGCTGATGTATGAAATCGGGAAGGACTACCCGGACTGTGAGCTTACCGTCATTCCCGGAATCACCGCCGCCAACAGCGGCGCCGCCTGCCTTGGAGCTCCGCTGAATCATGACTACTGCGTGATTAGCCTGAGCGATTTATTAACCCCGTGGGAACAGATTGAAAACAGGCTGCGCGCGGCGGCGCAGGGTGATTTCTGCATTGCACTCTATAATCCTTCCAGTAAAAAGAGAGCGGATTACCTGCAAAAAGCGTGTGACATCCTGCTGGAGCGGCTGGAAGAAAGCCGGGCCTGCGGGTATGTGGAAAATATCGGTCGGGAGGGAACCCGAGCGGTTACCTGCACTTTAAAGGAACTGCGCGACAGGCAGGTCAATATGTTTACAACGGTGTTTATCGGTAATTCCCAGACTCAGCTGGAGGATGGAAAACTGGTAACCAAAAGAGGGTATCGCCTATGAAACAGATACTGATTTTTTCGGGAACGACGGAGGGCCGTCGGCTCGCGGAGCTGCTGTGCGCAAACGGGTTAGAGTGTACGGTCTGTGTGGCCACGCAATACGGGGAACTGGTGATGGAAAAAAGGGCGGGGCTGACCGTTCATCAGGGCAGAATGACGCCGGAGGAGATGAGGAGCTTTCTCAGCTCGGGGGATTTTCTGGCGGTGGTGGACGCCACCCATCCCTTTGCGACCGCCGTTTCCGAAAATATCAGAAGCAGTATGGCGGAAAGCCCGATTCCCCTTCTGCGCTTACAGCGGGATACGGAATATCTTCCGTCAGGCGAAAAAAACATTTTCCGGTTCCCCACGCATGAAAATTGTGCAGAGGCCTTAAAAGAGATACCGGGCAATATCCTGCTGACCACCGGCAGCAAGGATTTAGCTGCATATAGCGAAAAAAAAGAGCTTCTTCCCCGTCTATACGCAAGAGTTTTGCCCTCCCTAGAGAGCCTTTCCCTCTGCTATGAAAACGGGATTGAGGGAAAGCACATTCTTGCCATGCAGGGGCCTTTTTCGGTAGAAATGAATGAAGCCATGCTCCGGCAGTACGATATCCGTTGTATGGTGACAAAGGAAAGCGGGGGAAACGGCGGTTTTCCGGAAAAAATACAGGCCGCCCGCAGCACCGGAACAAAGGTGCTGGTAATCGGCAATCCAGAAAACGAGCAGGGAGATTCCTTTGAGGCAGTATGCGCAAAGCTGGAAGACCTGACTGGGAAAAAATTGCGGCAGGATAACCGGATGCAGATTGCCCTGATCGGTGTGGGAATGGGGAACCCCGCCATGCTGACAAAGGAAGCGGAACGAAAAATACAGGGGGCGGAGCTCCTCTTTGGCGCGCGAAGGCTTCTGGCGAAAATTCCGGGCCCGGCGGAAAAAGTACCCTGTTACCTCGCGGAGGAGATTTTACCGTATCTGAAAGAAAAAGCGGTGAAAAAGGCAGCTGTCCTTTTTTCCGGTGATACCGGTTTTTACAGCGGAGCGCAAAAACTCTACGCCACCCTGCAAAAAGAAATCGGGAAAGGTGCCATCAGCGCACAGGTGGAGCTTCTGCCCGGAATTTCCAGCGTATCCTGCCTTGCCGCAAAGCTGGGAATCAGCTGGCACGACGCAGAAATTGTAAGCATTCACGGAAGAAGCGCCAATGTGGCCGATGCGGTGCGGACGAACCCCAAAACGTTTTTGCTTGTGTCCGGCCTTGTGGATATGAAAGCGCTTGGCGCTCTGTTTCATGGGATGGAAAATATCCGAATCACAGCGGGCTATCAGCTCTCCTATCCGGAGGAAGAAATTCTGCGCCTAAATCCGGCGGACTGCGCGGCGCTTGAAAAGGACGGGCTTTATGTTTGCCTGATTGAAAACCCGCAGGCAGGGAAACAGCGGCTGACTCACGGATTCCCGGACAGTGATTTCCTTAGAGATCGGGTACCGATGACAAAGGAGGAAGTGCGCGAGGTTTCCGTCTGTAAGCTCCGCCTTACCCGGGACGCTGTGCTTTATGACATCGGAAGCGGCACGGGTTCCGTCGCGGTCGAATGCGCGGCACTATCCGACCGGGTACAGGTATATGCCATTGAAAAGAAGAAGGAAGCAGTATTGCTCACGGAGCAAAATCGGGCGAAATTTGGCCTGACCAATTTGACGGTGGTTGAGGGCGAAGCACCATCGGCGTTTGAGGGGCTTCCCGCCCCGACTCACGCGTTTTTGGGCGGCACCGGTGGCAACATGAAGGAAATCCTTGCGGCGCTTTATCGGAAAAATCCGCAGCTCCGCGTGGTGGTAAACGCCGTTACGCTGGAAACCCTCGGCGAGATCACCGGATTGCTGAAAACCCTGCCTGTGGAACAGGAAGAAATTGTTCAGATTCAAGTCGGCAGGGCGGAGACGGCGGGCAGGTATCATCTGATGCGCGCGGAAAATCCGGTTTTTATCATTTCATTTACTTTTGAGGGAAACGGGGAAAAAGACGAATGAAAGCACCCAGAATCATGATTGCGGCGGTCAGCAGCGGCAGCGGAAAAACGCTGATTACCTGTTCGCTGTTACAGGCTCTGCAGGACAGCGGGAAAAAGACGGCCGCGTTTAAATGCGGTCCGGATTTTATCGACCCCATGTTTCACCGGAAAGTACTCGGCGTTCCCTCCCGAAATCTGGATTGCTTTTTTACCGATGAGAACACGACAAAATTCCTGTTTCTTGAGGATGCCTCGGGCAAAGACATTTCCGTAATCGAGGGTGTCATGGGACTTTACGATGGTCTGGGCGGCATCCGGGAAGAAGCTTCCTCTTACCATCTGGCAAAGGTCACGAAGACGCCGGTGATTCTGACGGTCGATGCCCACGGGATGGGCCGGTCGGTCATCCCCCTGATTGCCGGGTTCTTACAGTATGACACCGCCCACCTGATTCAGGGCGTCATCTTGAACCGTACCGGAAAAATGTTTTACGATCTGATAAAACCGGAAATTGAAACGCAAACCGGGATTCCGGTACTGGGGTACTTCCCTGTTCAAACGGAAATAAAACTTGAAAGCCGCCACCTCGGCCTGCAAATGCCGGAAGAAATACAGGGGCTTCGCGGTCAGCTGAAAAAAACGGCGGAAGCCTTTCAGGCAGCCGTTGATCTGGAAAAGCTTCTGGCGATTGCGTCGCGGGCGGAGGAGCTCGAAGCCGTCGCGGTGCCTGTCCCGGTGGAAGTTCCCGGGGTACGGATTGGAATTGCCATGGATGAAGCCTTCTGCTTCTATTATGAAGATAATCTGCGCCTGCTCAAAAAAGCCGGGGCGGAGCTGATTCCTTTTTCGCCGCTGCGGGATAAAAAACTCCCTGAGCAACTGCACGGGCTGATTCTGGGCGGAGGGTACCCCGAGCTGTACGCGGAGCAGCTGGAACAAAACGTGGGAATGCGGCAAAGCGTGAAAGAAGCCGTCAAACATATGCCCTCCATTGCGGAGTGCGGCGGTTTTTTGTACCTGCACGAGGCAATGGAAAATCAGGAGGGGAAGAGCTTTTCCATGGCGGGAGCAGTGAAAGGAAATTGCCGCTATACGGGAAAGCTGGTTCGTTTCGGGTATATCGGTATCCATACGGAAGCGGAAACGTTCCTGCCAAAGGGCACGGAAATTCGGGGACATGAATTTCACTACTTTGACAGCACGGACAACGGGGACTCCTGTCTGGCAAGAAAACCTGTGTCGGGCAGGGAGTGGAGCTGTGTTCACGCCGGAAAAAACCACTGGTGGGGTTTCCCCCATCTGTATTATTATTCAAACCCGGACTATGTGACTCGCTTCTTAGGGAGGGCTAGAAAATATGCACAGAAATCATGAACAGATCACAACGGACTGCTATTCCTATCTTTCCGCCCTGGGAGAATGGAATACGGTTTATAAAGTCGTTTTTTCCGTGGGGGCGCTGGTGACGGTCATTGCCGCTGATTCCGTCGGCATTTCTGCTGTGACTCTGTTTTTTATGATGTTTCTCAGTGTGGGCGTAGGAAAAATCCCCGGAAGGGATTATTTTCGATTGATGAAAGTTCCCGCAGCCTTTATTCTGCTGGGTGGCGCGGCGATTGTGGTTCAGTTTGGCAGCGGGGACGGCAGCCTGTTCCGCACTGGTTTTTTTTGGACGAATCTGTTTATTACCGAAAGCAGCCTGAGTTTGGGGCTTCATGTGACCCTGAAGGCATTTTCGGCGGTAAGCGCGCTGTTTCTGATGACGCTGTCCACCCCGATGGGGGAAATCATTTCCGTTTTCAGAAAAATCCGTGTGCCGGTTCTGATTTTGGAGTTAATGCATCTGATTTACCGCTACATTTTCATCCTGTCTGAAACCAATCAGCGCCAAAAGGACGCCGCCGGGTCAAGGCTGGGGTACTGCGACCTGACAACGTCCCTGCGAACCTTCAGCGGAGAGCTGGCAAATCTTCTGATTATGTCCATGAAGAAGGCCGAAACATATTACGACGCAATGGAGGCGAGAGGCTACGAAGGAAACGCTCTGTTCTGGGAAGAAAAAAGGCCGCTCACAGCCAAACAGCTGCTGTACGGCGGACTGTATCTTGCAATTCTTGCAGGTGCTTTCTGTCTTGTGTGGAGGAGGGGTTGAATGAAAGAAAAAATTCTGGAGGTAGACCATCTTTCGTTTGCCTATGACAACAATCACAATGCGCTGAAGGATATTTGCCTTGCCATTTATAAACAGGAAAAAATTGCCGTTCTTGGGGCAAACGGGGCGGGAAAAACTACTTTTTTCCTGAACCTGAACGGGGTCAGGGAACCTTCGGGCGGGGAAATCCGTTACCGCGGCGAAACGGTCGGCAGGAAAAACATCAATCAGCTGCGCCGGAACGTGGGGATCGTCTTTCAGGACGCGGACAGCCAGATCATCGCCTCCACCGTAAAGGCGGAGGTTGCCTTCGGGCCGCTGAATATGAAGCTGCCCAGAACAGAGGTGGAGGAAAGAACACTCAGTGCCATCAGGGAAATGAAACTGGAAGACTGCGTCATGCGGCCGCCCCACTATCTGAGCGGCGGCGAAAAGAAAAGGGTCAGCATTGCCGATATTCTGGCAATGAATTGTGAAGTCATGGTGTTTGACGAGCCCACCGCTTCCTTGGACCCGGTCAACGCGGAAATTTTGGAGGAAGTACTGGACAAGATGGAGCAGCAGGGAAAAACCGTTTTGCTTTCCACGCACGACGTGGACTTTGCCTACCGTTTTGCCCAGCGGGTTCTGGTGTTCTGCGGCGGAGAACTAATCGGCGACGGGTCGGTGGAGGATATTTTCCGCAACGAAGCGCTTCTGCGGAAAGCAAACCTGAAAAAACCTGTTCTGATGCAGCTTTACGACCTGCTGTACGCAAAGGGGAAAATCAGCGAAGTAAAGGAGTGCCCCAAAAGAATCTCCGATTTTGCTTCGCTCTTATAAATAAGGAAAAGAGAGGGTTGAATATGACAACAAAGCAGAAAAAGCTGATTGGATCAGTGGCGGCTCTGTCAGTGGTTTTGGGGGTTACTCCGAACGCCTATGCCATGCACATTATGGAGGGCTACCTTGCGCCGCAGTACTGCATTGCGTGGGGAGTGCTGTGCATTCCTTTTCTGGTAACGGGTTACCTTTCGATCAATAAGAAGCTGAAGGAAAACAGAAAGAACATTACGCTGCTGGCTATGGCGGGCGCGTTTATTTTCGTAATTTCCTCCCTGAAGATTCCGTCTGTAACGGGCAGCTGCTCCCATATGACGGGAACCGGGCTCGGCGCAATTTTGTTCGGGCCCTCCGCCGTCAGTATCCTTGGCATTATTGTCCTGCTGTTTCAGGCGATTCTGCTTGCTCACGGCGGACTCACCACGCTGGGAGCCAACACTTTTTCCATGGCGATTGCCGGGCCGCTCCTAAGCTACGGAATTTTCCGACTCTGCAAAAAGCTGAACATAAATCAGTATTTTGGCATTTTTCTTGCTGCTTTTCTGGGGGATTTGTTCACTTACTGCGTTACCAGCGTTCAGCTGGCGATCGCTTATCCTTCCGCACAGGGAGGAATTATGGCTTCAGCCGTCAAATTCCTCGGCGTATTTGCTCCGACGCAGCTGCCGCTTGCGGTTTTGGAGGGAATCCTGACGGTTCTCATTATGATCGCGCTCAAAACTTACGCGGACCCGGAATTGAAAATGCTGAAACTGGATTTGGGGGAGATAAAATGAGCAGGACGAAAAAAACAGTGGTTGGGTTAATCATTGCGGCGGTATTGATGATGTTTGTTCCGTTGTTTGCTCTAAAAGGCGCTGAATTCGGCGGCTCCGACGACGCGGGCAGCGGCATGGTGGAGCAGATTGCCGGAAACTATCAGCCCTGGTTCACGCCGGTGCTGGAAACCGCGATTCACGGCGAGCTGCCCGGCGAGGTGGAAAGCCTTCTGTTCTGCTTGCAGACGGGCATCGGGGTCGGAGTGATTGCCTTTGTAATGGGACGGCTGGTAGAACGCAAAAAATGGACAAACGGAAAGGGAAACCAATGAAGCAGGGAATTCTGATTGTCAGCTTTGGAACCACTTACCGGGAAACCAGAGAGAAAAATATTGAAAAAATTGCTCAGTCGGTTCGGGAGGCATTCCCGGGCCGGGCGGTTTATCAGGCGTATTCCAGTAATATCGTCAGAAGCGTCCTGAAAAAAAGGGACGGCATCGTTATCAGCAATGTGGAAGAGGCTTTGCGGCAGATGGCCCGCGACGGAGTCACCAACGCCGCCGTTTTGCCAACCCATGTGATTGACGGTGTTGAAAACAGCAAAATGCAGTGTACAATAAAAGAATGCAGCGAGTTGTTTTCTGAAATCAGAACAGCCCGTGCGCTTTTAGGCAATGAAGAAGATTATCCCCTTGTCGCCGGAGCGCTGTGGCAGGAAATCGGGAAAACGGCTGGAAACGACCCGGTAGTACTGATGGGTCACGGTTCCGCTCACGAAGCGGACAAAAGCTACGAGGAGCTGGAAAAGCAGTTAAGAGCCCGTTCCGGGAAAGAAATCTACATAGCTACGGTGGAGGGTACCGTTACAATTGAGAACGTGATCGGACGGATGAACGCATCCGTGGAAAAAAGAAAACGCGTGCTGGTGCTGCCGTTTATGCTGGTGGCAGGCGACCATGCGGTCAACGATATGGCGGGAGAAAAGGATTCCTTTGCGTCGAAACTGAGAGCAGAGGGTTATAAACCGGAATGCGTCCTGAAAGGAATCGGGGAATACGAGAGCATCCGTAATATCTACATCCATCATTTAAGAGAGGCTATCGGGTAAAAAATATGCAGGCAACAGGAAAAATAATAGCGTTCGCATTAGGTTTGTGTCTTCTTTGCGGATGCGGGAAAATAGAAACCAACTCAGTTAAATCCGCGCCTTCGCCGTCTTCGGCGGCAAGCGCCGTTACCTTCACCGACGACCTTGGATATCAGGTAACACTAGAGCACCCTCAAAAAACGGCGGTATTGTCCGCCAGCTACGCGGACGCCTGGCAGCTGGCCGGGGGAACCGTTTCGGCTTATACGGATGACGCAAAGGGTACGATAGAAATAAAAGACGGCATGCTCAACCTGGGAAAACTCAACACCCCGAACATGGAGAGCATGATTGCAAATAAAATTGATTTTGTGATTTTGTCCGGCACAATTTCAGAGCATGTCAAGCTGAGGGAGACTTTGGAAAGCGCCGGGATTAAAACCGCGTATTTCAAGGTGGAGACCTTTGAGGATTATGGAAGAATGATGAAGATTCTGACCGACATTACCGGAAGAGAAGATTTGTATCAAAAGAATGTGGCGGAGCTGCAGGCGGAGATTCGGAAACAAACCGCAAGGGCGGACGGCAGTAATCCGACGGTGCTGTTTCTGCGGGCGTATTCCACCGGGGTAAAGGCCAAGGGCAGCGACAGTATGACGGGCAAGATGCTGAAGGATCTGGGCTGCGTGAATATTGCCGACCAAAAGAGCAGTCTGCTGGACGACCTGAGTATGGAGGCGATTGTAGCCGCGGACCCGGATTTTATCTTTGTGACGACGATGGGGGAATCCCAGAAAGCCGCGCTCGGCATGGTCAATCAGCTTCTGATTTCCAATCCCGCGTGGAGCGGGCTGACGGCGGTTAAGGAAAACCGCTATTATGTGCTGCCGAAGGAACTGTTTCATTTAAAGCCAAATAATCGCTGGGGAGAAAGCTATCAGATATTAGCGGACGATTTGTATGGAAAAAAGTAGACAATCGATCAGGGCAAAAAAAAGAATAGGGTTGATGCTGCTCCTGCTCCTGTTAATGATCGTGGTAGGAATTCTGGGCGGTTCGTCGCGAATTACCCTCACGGATTTTCGGGAGCTGTTTTCCGGACAGGAACTGACGGCTGCCGGACGGATCATCCTGTATGTCCGCCTGCCCCGGGTTGCGGGTGCTGTCATTGCCGGAATGGCTCTGGCGGTGGCTGGGGCGGTAATCCAGACCGTTCTGAACAATCCGCTCGCCGGGCCGAACATTATCGGGGTAAACTCCGGGGCCGGATTTGCGGCCGTTCTGTGCGGCGTTCTGTTGCCGAAATCGTACCTTGCTTTACCGGCTGCGGCGTTTGCCGGGGCTTTTCTGACTGTTTTATTTGTTTTTTACCTTGGCAAAAAGACAGGCTCCTCCAAAATAACGCTGATCCTTGCGGGCGTAGCCATCAACAGCTTTCTGGGCGGGGCAACGGATGCGGTCAATACGTTTAGTCAGGAATCGCTGATTGCGGCCAACGCGTTTAAGATCGGCGGGCTGAACGGAGTCAACGCCAATATCCTGAAATTTGCGTCCATCCTTGTCATCGTCGCCGTTGTGGCGGTGCTTCTTTTCCATAACGAGCTGGAAATATTGTCGCTGGGGGAAGAGACGGCAAAAACGCTGGGACTGCCGGTTTCTTTTTACCGTTTCCTGTTTCTGATGCTGGCGGCTGTCCTGTCCGGTGCGGCGGTCAGTTTTGCTGGCCTTTTGGGGTTCGTGGGACTCATCGTTCCCCATATCGCGCGGTTTCTGGTGGGAGAGGAATCGAAGGATTTTATTCTTTCCTCCGCGGTTCTGGGCGCTCTGTTTTTACTGATCTGCGATACCATAGCCAGAACGTGCTTTGCACCGTTTGAACTGCCGGTAGGCATTATTTTATCTTTTGTGGGCGCGCCGTTTTTTATCTGGCTGCTGTTCCACCGCAAAAGGAGGAACCGCAATGCTTAGGCTCGAGAACGTTTCCGCGGGCTATGGAAAAGTACCGGTCATCAGCAATATTAACGCGGAGTTTGAAAAAGGTCGGATTACCACCATCATCGGGCCCAACGGGAGCGGAAAAAGCACTCTGCTGAAGGCCATTGTCAGTCTCTGTGAGGTACAGCAGGGCACGGTGTATCTGAAAGGGGAAAACAGAGAGAAAATCGGGGACAGAAAATTTGCGCAGCAGGTCTCCTATTTGCCGCAAAGTCACACCGCCGGCGCCATAACCGTCGGCAGAATGGTGCTGCACGGCCGGTTCCCCTATCTTTCCTATCCCAGACATTACGGGAAAGAGGATTACGAGTGCTGCCGCAGAGCAATGGAGAGAATCGGAATCCTTTCGCTGCGTGACAAAAAGGTGGATGAGCTTTCCGGCGGGCAAAGACAAAAGGTATATCTTGCAATGGCGCTTTCGGGGGAAACGGATGTGTTTTTGTTCGACGAACCGACCACCTATCTTGACATCCGCTATCAGCTGGAGCTGCTGCACCTGATGGAGCAGCTGAAAGAGCAGGGGAAAACGGTGGTAACGGTTTTGCACGATCTGGACACGGCAATGCGCGTTTCGGATTCCATCCTTGTGATGCAGAACGGGAAAATCGTGGAGAAGGGAACTGCGCAGGAAATCCAGAGCAGCGGGATTATCGAAAAGGTGTTTCAGATCACGGCGCAGAGTTTCGTCGATCACGAAGGGAAAAAGCACTTTTATTTTGAACAGAAAACTTCCCTGCCCCCTTCTTTCAATATCATTCAGAAAGGCTCAGAAAACGATGGGTAAAATATTATACGGAATCGGAGTGGGTCCGGGCGACCCCGAGCTTCTCACCGTCAAGGCGCTGCGGCGGATCGGGGAAAGCAATGTGATTATCCTGCCGGGGAAAACAAGGGAAGAATGTTACGCCTATCAGATCGTGAAACAGGCATATCCCGAAATAGAGAAAAAAGAAATCCTTTGCCTTCCTTTTCCAATGATTAAGGATCACGCGCTGTTAAAAAAGGCGCATGATGAAATATTTTATAAAATAAACGGGCTTTTGCAGGCGGACAAAACGGTGGCGTTTCTCACCATCGGCGACCCCTGCGTGTATTCCACTTACAGCTATGTTCACCGCCGGGTGTTGGAAAGCGGGGGAAGGGCCGTCATTATCAGCGGAGTGCCGTCTTTCTGCGCGGCTGCGGCAGCGCTTGGAATTTCCTTGGGGGACAACCGGGAGGAAATTCACATTATTCCCGCTTCCTATGACATAAGCCATACCCTCGAGCTAAAGGGAACGAAAGTCTATATGAAGTCCGGAAAAAAGCTGGATGAGCTGAAAGCTTTGCTGATGGAGTCCAAAGAAGCCGACAGGCTGGAAATTTACTCCGTATCAAACTGCGGGCTGGAAAACGAAACGGTCAGCACCGGACTGGAGAATCTGGATACGCAAAGCGGCTATCTGACGATTGTTATCGTAAAGGAAAAGATGAAAAAGGAATGTCCGGAAAATTATGATCTCCTTGTAAAAATGATGAAATAGTCCTTCAAATTGGGAATACGAGCCGGGCTTCCGTAAAGAACTCCCGATATGACTATATCGGGAGTTCTTCTATCGCTTTATTTGTTTTGTAGAACCCGTGGCTTTTAAAGCTATAGGCAATCGTCAAAGCGGCTATTCTGTGGTATACTGACACAGAAATCAGGAATCGTGACAGACATTTTTAAGGAGGAACAATATGAATACTCAAATCAAAGAGAAGAACGGTGTGAAAATTGCGGCGGTAAACAGTGGGGAACCGTTTATCTCCGATGCACAGTCCGCTTTGGACTGGATGATGTCTGTACAGTATGAAACGGGATGCCGCCGCATGACAGTCAATAAAGAGGCGATTGATGAAAAATTCTTTATTTTAAGTACGGGTCTGGCGGGTGACATCCTCCAGAAATTCATCAATTATCATGTGAAGTTTGCGGTCTACGGTGATTTTTCAAAATACACCAGTAAGCCCCTAAAGGATTTCATTTACGAAAGCAACAGGGGAAAGGATATTTTCTTTGTAACAACCGAAGAAAAAGCATTGGAGAAATTAAGCAAAGTATGACTTATAAATGCTCCTTACAGGCCAGCTCGGACACTTTCAGCTGAAAGACGGCAACGGCTCTGACGGCGGTATCCGGGAAGGCCCAGTCGCTTTTGTCGGAATAATGCGCCATAATCAGCTGCAGGGCGGCTTTCTTTTCCTCAGCGTCGGTTAAAAGGCTGACCGTTCCTTGACCGATCACACTCTGATAGCGAAAGGAATAGTCGCACGCCGTTTCACCGCCGGTCACTTCGTGCTTTGTGTCCAGCTCAAAGCCGGCGCGGCCGGTTTGGTTTATCAAATCGATTTTTCTGCCTTCTTTCGCTCCGTGAAAATAGAAGCTTCTTTTGCCGTCTGCGCTTGCGTATCCAAAATTGAGGGGAACAATGTAAACTCCGTTTTCATCGGCGAACCCCAGCCGGCAGCAGTCGCAGGCCAAAATGATTTCGTCTATTTTCCGCGGGTCGGTAATTTCTCTGTCCTGTCTTCTCATAATCAGTACCTCCGTTTAATTTAAAAATTTTAATGCGTATTTAGATATTTAAAAAATTCACCACATCCTGTTGTAAAAAGCCGTTCAATGGGCAAAATACTTTCGGAAGCCGCTGAAATTCGGACTTCCGATTAAAAAAGTTGAATTAAACAGGAGATGTTGAAAATGTTTACCGAGGATAAAGAATTGAATGATGCAAAGAAAGCAAATCAAAAAGCGAAACAGGGCAATATGTCAAGCTATTCCAATTCTACTGACCCGAGCCTGCAGGAAACCAGACAGCTGAATCAACAGTCCGCAACTTCCGGTTCGAGTTCCAGCTCCAGCAGTTACGGAACCAGCAGCGAGGAAGAGGCAAAACAGTTGAATCAGAAATCAAGGCAGAACAAAAGCAAATAATCCCTAGCCGTTTTTTCACAAGTCACGCAGGTCGATTTCAGAATCCTCTGCGTGACTTTATTTTATGCAATCATGTGGTGTTTGTCCAGCGGAAATACGCAACAGGCTTGCGGACAGAGCCGCTTAATCTTCTGACGATTAGATAAATATGATAATTAATATTTTATAAAATTGGCTGTGTTTATCCATTATTACCATAGACATGGGCTCAACGGTAGTGTATACTAACAAATAAAATTTATCCGTTTGTATTGAGCTTCAGGGCACACTTTGAATCCGCTTCAAGGTGTGCTTCTTTTAGGGAATCCGGGTAAATTGGAAGCGTGGAGGTATTTATGAGACATTTGATTGACCCTCTGGATCTATCGGTTGTTGAAATTGACCGGCTTTTGGATTTGGCCGACAAGATCGCCGAAAACCCCAAAGATTATTCTCAGGTCTGTTCCGGAAAAAAATTAGCCACTTTATTTTATGAGCCTAGTACACGCACCCGTTTAAGCTTTGAAGCTGCAATGCTTAATATGGGAGGCAGTGTATTAGGCTTTTCTTCTGCAGACAGCAGCTCCGCCGCGAAGGGCGAGAGCGTAGCCGACACCATCCGTGCGGTCTCCTGTTATGCCGATATCTGTGCCATTCGCCACCCAAAGGAAGGCGCTCCGCTCAGAGCTTCCAATTATTCCAAAATACCGGTCATCAATGCGGGGGACGGCGGACATCAGCATCCGACGCAGACGCTGACGGATTTAATGACTATTCGGGCGAAAAAACACAGATTGAATCATTTAACAATTGGACTGTGCGGCGATTTAAAATTTGGCCGTACGGTTCATTCTTTAATTAAGGCTCTTTCCAGATATGAAAACATCCGCTTCGTTCTCATTTCGCCAGAAGAACTCAGGGTGCCGGACTATATCATCGACAATGTTCTGAAGGCGCAGAACATCCCCTACGAGGAAGTGGAGAACATAGAGGACGTGATTTCACAGCTCGATATTCTCTATATGACCCGGGTGCAGAAGGAGCGCTTCTTCAATGAAGAGGACTACATCCGGCTGAAGGACAGCTATATCCTGACAACGGCAAAAATGAAGAACGCGAAGCCGGACATGGCCGTCCTGCACCCGCTGCCCCGTGTAAACGAGATTGCGCTGGAAGTGGACGACGACCCCCGGACCGCGTATTTCGATCAGGTTCAAAACGGGGTCTATGTGAGGATGGCACTGATGATGACGCTTCTGGAGGTGGAACATGCTTAATATTGACAGCCTTGAAAAAGGAATTGTACTCGATCACATCCGCGCGGGCAGCAGTATGAAAATATACGATTTGCTGCACCTTGCCAATCTGGACTGCTGCGTTGCGGTCATTAAAAACGCAAAGAGCAGTAAGTTCGGTAAAAAAGATATTATTAAAATTGAGGGCGCGGTCGATATTGATCTGGATATTTTGGGCTTCATCGACCATGACATTACCGTCAATATCATTGACAATGGGAAAATCATAGAAAAAAAGCAGCTGGTGCTTCCCAAAGTCATCAAAAATGTGATAAGATGCAAAAATCCAAGATGCATTACCAGTGTGGAAGAGGAAATTGACCATGTATTCCATCTTACCGACGATCATACCCAAAAGTACCGCTGTATTTACTGCGAACAGGAATATCAGGATAAGTAACCGGACGGAAAAAAACCTCTGCTGCAGCGTTACTGGCTGCGGCAGAGGTTTTGTTATTTTCCGCAAACGACCCGTACCAGCTGGGACCGGTTTGAGACGTTCAGTTTTTCAAAAATATGAGCGACGTGTTTTTTTGTCGTATTGTCGGAAATAAACAGCTTTTCACTGATCTCGCTGTTGTGCATGCCAATGTTCAGCAGCTGCAGAATTTCGTACTCCCGCTGTGTCAGCCGGTATTTCGTCATCATATCGCTCTGAGGAGAGGTAGAAGCCTTATAGCTGATTCCGTTTGGAAAGATCTGCCGAAAGCGTCTGCAGAGGTGATCGTTCAGAATATTGCACACCTCCAGGTCATGGTCGGTAAAATCACCGGTTTTTTTGTTTCTCATCAGCGTTACGGAGCCGAACAGCGTGCCGCTTTCTACAATACTGGAACCGCCGCAGTAAAAAACATCCATGGGCTTGAGCCATTCATTGCAGAACAGCGATTTTTCCCGCAGTTCGTCCGGCAGCAGGTCCGTGTCCCGATACACGATGGGGGCGTCCTGGGAAAGCGCCCACACGGCGTAATCCAGGGACTCAAAGTGGTGGTAGTAGCTGTCCAGATTTGCGTCCGACATATCCACCGCAATCGGATCAAAGAATATATGATTGTCTCCTTTGCTGTCGCCAAGGTCAAAAAACGCTTTCTGATAAGGAACAAGCTTTCTGATTCTTTCCAGGAAATCCCCCCGCAGCGCGACAAGGTTGTTACAGCTGTAGATATTGGCGATCATGTGGTTGATTTGACACCACTCATCATGTGATAATTCGGCCATAATTTCCAACTCATTCCCTTCATATAGTTTTTAAGCATAATAACCCTTTATATAATATTCTAAAATAAAAGTCATGTCAAGACCCATAAAGACTGCTTGGATTTTTGTGAAAGCTGCATATTATCGTTATAATTCATGATAATGATGTACAATTTGAATTCCTGATCTTTTGGGGATTCCAACAAAATATCACCCGAACGGGTGATATTCAGTGTAAACAGGTGATTTTTAGGGTGTTATACCGCAGAGTAATTGTTTGTTTGGCGGGTAAACCCTTATAATAAAGTCGCAGCCGAAAGAGAGGGTTCTCTTTTGGCACAGTAAAACATGATTTGGAGGAATGAGACCATGGCGAGAATGAAGAATTTTGTCGACACCACGGACTTTACAAAAGAAGAATTGATGGATATCATCCATTTGGGGCTGAAGCTTAAAAAATGTGTGAAAGCCGGATATTATCCGCCGCTTTTAAAGAACAAAACACTGGGTATGATTTTTGAACAGTCATCCACCAGAACCAGAGTTTCGTTTGAGACCGCAATGGAGCAGCTCGGCGGCCACGCACAGTACCTGGCTCCCGGGCAGATTCAGCTGGGCGGGCATGAGACAATCGAAGACACCGCACGCGTGCTTTCCAGACTGGTTGATATTTTAATGGCCAGAGTCGTAAGGCACAAGACGATTGTTGACCTTGCCAAGAACGCCACCATTCCGGTGATTAACGGCATGTCCGACTACAATCATCCCACACAGGAAATGGGCGACGCCATCACGATGCTGGAGCATCTGCCACAGGGTAAAAAGCTGGAGGACTGCAAGGTGGTCTTCGTGGGCGACGCCACTCAGGTCTGCGCATCCCTCTGCTTCCTTTGCACCAAGCTGGGTATGAAATTCGTGCAGTTCGGGCCGAAAGGCTTTCAGCTCAGAGAAAACCATATTGCCATTGCAAAAGAAAACTGCAGGGTTTCCGGCGGCAGTTTCCTGATTACAGAAGATGCGAAGGAAGCTTTAAAGGACGCGGACTTTGTTTACACGGATGTTTGGTACGGTCTGTATGAAGCGGAGCTTTCCGAAGAAGAAAGATTAAAGATCTTTATGCCGAAATATCAGGTGAACAAAGAACTGCTTGCGCTGGCGAGCCCGCATGTTAAGTTTATGCACTGCCTGCCCGCGACAAGGGGCGAGGAAGTAACCGACGAGGTCATTGACTCCGACTGCTCCGTTGTATTTGACGAGGCGGAAAACAGACTGACCGCCATGCGCGCACTGCTTGTTTACTTCCTGAATCCTCAGCCGGTTAACGAATATAAGGCGGCGGCCGCGAAAAACGAGCTGGAAGAGTTTTTGGCGAACAGAATTTTTTAAAAAACGGCGGAGGAGCCGTAAAGATAAAGGTACCTGTTTTGGTAGAACATAACAAACATAGGGGTGATTTTTGTGGAAAAGAAAAAGTTTAAACTGTTTGACGCCATTTTGTCGGTAATCTGCGTTGTGTTCGTTGCGGAAGCGGCGGCGCCCGCGGCGGCAATCGGAAATTCCCAATTTTTCTGGTGGATTTTCCTCATCGTCGCGTTCCTTTTACCCTACGGCATGATTGCTTCGGAGCTTGGAACCACCTACGACGATGAAGGCGGCCTTTACGACTGGGTGCGCAGGGCTTACGGTGACAAATGGGGCTCCAGGGTCGCGTGGTACTATTGGGTGAATTTCCCGCTCTGGATGGCTTCGCTTGCCGTCATGTTCCCGTCAACCATCAACTTTATCACCGGTTCGGAAATGGGCGTTCTGCCCAGTATCCTGATTGAACTGGTGTTTATCTGGATTGTCGTATTGCTGAGCTTTTCGCGTGTCAGCGACAGCAAATGGGTGCTGAACCTTTCCGCATTTATTAAAGTGCTGATTGCCGTCGCGCTGGGCGGGCTGGGAATCTATGTTGCGGCTACCCGCGGCGCGGCCAACGAATACACGGTTCAGTCCATGCTGCCTTCACTTGATCTGAACAGTCTTTCCTATATTTCCGTAATCCTTTTCAACTTTATGGGATTTGAAGTCATTACGTCCTTTGCCTCTGATATGGAGAACCCGAAAAAGCAGATTCCGCAGGCAATTATTGCGGGCGGTATCGCTATTGCGGTCATTTACATTTTCTCCTCCTTCGGTATCGGCGTCGCCCTGCCGGCGGATCAGATCAGCACCTCCAGCGGCCTGATGGACAGCTTCCAGCTTCTCCTCGGTGAAGGCGGCGGAGCGTTCCTTATCATAGTAGCCATCCTGTTTCTGGTCACTCTGTTCGGCAATATGGTGTCCTGGTCCTACGGGGTAAACTATGTGGCGGATTACGCGGCAAAGAACGGCAGTCTGCCGAAAGTCTTTGCCCGTGAAAGCGCGAAAACCGGGATGCCTACCGGAGCCGCCGTCATGAACGGCATTGTGGCAAGCGTTTTGGTCGTTGTCGCACCGTTCCTGCCGAGTCAGGATCTGTTCTGGAGCTTCTTCGCCCTGAACGTGATTACTCTTTTAATGTCTTACATTCCTATGTTCCCGGCCTTCCTGAAGCTGAGAAAAATCGACCCGGACAGAGAAAGACCGTTTAAGGTTTCCGGCGGAGCGTTAAAGCTAAGACTGATGGTCATTGCTCCACTGGTGCTGCTGATTATCTCCATCGTACTGTCCTGCGTACCGCTGAACACTTCCGCGGATGAGCTTTCCGCAAAGGGCCCGCTCCTGGTCGGTACGCTGATTGCCATAGCAATCGGTGAAATCATCTGCCGCAGGTCTTCAAAAGTGAGTGAGCAGGAATCGGTTCAGAATATCAAGTAAATATAATTCGAAAGGAATTTAACATATGAAAACAATTCATCAGAATGACTCCACACCGAAAAAAGATGGATACAGAATGCCCGGAGAATTTGAAAACCATACGGGTACCTGGATGCTGTGGCCGGAACGCACGGACAACTGGCGCAACGGCGCCAAGCCCGCCCAGCAGGTTTTCAGCAATGTGGCAAAGGCAATCGCACAGTTTGAGCCGGTGACCATGTGTGTCAATCCGGACCAGTATGAAAACGCCAAAGCGATGCTCGCGGACTGCGACACCATCCGCGTGGTCGAAATGACCAGCAACGATTCCTGGATTCGTGACTGCGGCCCGACCTTTGTGGTCAATGGTAAAGGCGGCGTCCGCGCGGTTGATTGGGACTTTAACGCCTGGGGCGGTTTGTACGACGGTCTGTACTTCCCATGGGATCAGGATGCGCTGGTTGCTTCCAAAGTTTGTGAAATAGAGAAAGTCGTCCGCTATAAACCGGAAAACTTTGTACTGGAAGGCGGTTCCATTCATGTTGACGGGGAAGGCACCGTGCTGGTAACGGAGTCCTGCCTGCTCAGTCCCGGGAGGAATCCCGACCTTAAAAAGGAGCAGATTGAGGAAAATCTGCGCGAATACCTGAACGTGGAAAAGATCGTCTGGGTAAAAGAAGGCATTGATCCGGATGAAACCAATGGGCACATCGATGACGTCGCCTGCTATGTGCGGCCCGGCGTGGTGGCCTGTATCTGGACGGAGGATAAAAACGACCCGTTCTATACCATCGCCCACGAAGCCTATGAACTGCTGTCCAATACCGTGGACGCCAAAGGCAGAAAACTGACGGTCTGCAAGCTTGATTTGCCAAAGAATCCGGTTCGCATCACGCTGGAGGAATCCAAAGGCGTGGATGTTGTGGAAGGAACCCTGCCCAGAGAAGAGGGCGACCTTTGCCCCGGTTCCTACATGAATTTCCTGATTGTTAACGGCGGCGTCATTGTCCCGCAGTACGGCGATGAAAACGATGCGCTTGCACTGAGCCAGATACAGGGGATGTTCCCGGACCGCAAAGTGGTCGGCGTGCTGACCCGCGAAGTGGTTCTCGGCGGCGGCAACATCCACTGCATTACCCAGCAGCAGCCAAGCGGAAAATAATAATTCTGTCCCTATGCAGGCGGGGATGCATTCATTGTCTATGCATCTCCGCTTTTGCATTCCGTATGGTTTTCGTTTTGCAGCCATACAGACTTTTGCCGATAAGAGGAAATAGGAATGACTCAATTGCCTGAGAAAAAGAAATTTAAAATGTTTGATGCCGTTTTGGCTTCCGTCTGTGTGGTCATGACGATTGAAGCGTCGGCCCCCGCCGCAAAAATGGGGAATTCCCAGTTCTTTTGGTGGGGCATTCTGATTCTGACTTTTTTTCTGCCCTACGGACTGATTTCCGCAGAGCTGGGAACCGCGTATCAGGGTCAGGGTGGAATTTACGAATGGGTGAAAAAAGCGTACGGGCCGCGGTGGGGATCGCGGGTTGCCTGTTATTACTGGTTTAACTTCCCGGTTTGGGTCAGTTCCATCGTCCTTCTTTTTACGGAAATTTTATGTTCTGCTTTTCATTTAAATATTGGTACCGGCGGACTTGTCGGAATTGAACTTTTACTGATCTGGCTCGTCACTTTGTTAAGCTGTTTCCGTGTCAGTGACAGCAAATGGATTTTGAATCTGGCTGCGGTGTTTAAGGCGGTCATGATGCTTTTTTTGGGCGGATTGGGATTCTATATCGCGTTTCATAAAGGAGTGGCCAACCCGTTTACCCTTCAGTCCTTTTTACCGTCGTTTGATTCACAGGGACTTTCCTATGTGATTGTCATCCTGTTCGACTTGGTCGGATTTGAGGTTATCACAACCTATACGGATGATATGGAAAGGCCGGACAGCCAACTGCCGCTTGCCATCAAGCTGGGCGGCGCTCTGATTATTTTCTTTTACGTTCTTGCCGCCTTTGGAATCAGTGTCGCCATCCCGGTGAATGAGCTGAGTGCTTCTACCGGAGTGATTGAAAGCTTTCGCATCCTGCTGCACCGGACGGACGGCATCCTGATCGGACTGATTGCCGTTATGTTTCTGTACGCCCTGTTTGCCAACCTGATTTCGTGGTCGCTGGGGGTAAACTATGTACTGAAATCCGCCGCTCAGGATCACAGCCTGCCCGGATTCCTGGCGGCGGAAAGCAAAAAAAACAAAATGCCCGTAGGGGCCGCGGCGGCAAACGGGATCATCTCCAGCGCGATTGTCGTGCTGGGGGCGTTTATGCCCGACTCGGATGTTTTCTGGCAGTTTTTCGCAATGAACATGATTGTTCTGATGATGTCCTATGTGATGATGTTCCCGGCATTTTTGAAGCTGAGAAAAATTGACCCGTCCCGTCCGCGCCCGTTCAGGGTAAAAGGCGGTATGCTGAAGCTGAAGCTGATGGCCTATCTGCCGATGTGCCTGATTATTTTATCCATCGTTTTTACCGTATTGCCGCTGAACCTCAGCAGCGAAGAACTGAACGGTAAAATTCCGCTGATGATTGGCAGCGGACTGGTGATAGCAATCAGCGAATGGATTTCGTACCAAAGTACAAAAACGGAAGAAATTGTAAAGTAACCTTGTAAACAACTTTGTTTTGGAGGATATCTATGTCAAGAATTGTAATTGCCCTTGGAGGCAATGCTCTGGGAAACAACGCACAAGAGCAGCAGCGCATGATTGACGACGCTGCGCCTTCGTTAATCGGCCTGATTAAGCAGGGCCATGAAATTATTGTCAGCCACGGCAACGGGCCGCAGGTTGGCATGATTAACCTTGCCTTTGACAGCGCTTCTCAAAAGACGGATAAAATTGCAAAGATGGAGCTGCCCGAGTGTACGGCAATGAGCCAGGGGTATATCGGCTACCATCTGCAAAAAGGAATATTAAAGGAGCTCAAAAGAGTGGGAATGCCCTGGCACGTTGCTACCGTCGTCACTCAGGTGGAGGTTGACGGAAACGACCCTGCGTTTGCTCACCCCTCAAAGCCGATCGGTGCGTTTTACGACGCGGAAACCGCTGAGGAAATGATGCGGCAGCATCCGGAAACCGTGTTTGCGCAGGATTCCGGGCGCGGCTGGAGGCGGATGGTGCCGTCGCCCAAGCCGGTCAGCATTGTGGAACGGGACTCTATTCTGAATCTTCTGGATCATGAGTTTATCGTCATTGCCTGCGGCGGCGGCGGTATTCCGGTTATAAAGGACGCCGACGGAAACTATCAGGGTGTTTCTGCGGTGATTGACAAGGACTCTGCCTCTGCGGAACTGGCGGACGCGGTGGGCGCGCAGTACCTGTTCATTTTGACCGCCGTGGACAAGGTGGCGGTCAACTGGGGAAAGCCGGATCAGAAAAATCTGGACGAAATGACGGTGGAACAGGCGCAGAAGTATTGTGAGGAAGGTCAGTTCGGCGCTGGCAGCATGCTGCCGAAAGTGCAGGCGGCCATTCAGTTTGTAAAATCGGGAGAAAACCGCAGGGCGGTCATCGCCTCCCTTGAAAAAGCACCGCTTGCCATGCGCGGACTCAGCGGAACACTGATACACGCGTGATCTTACGGTCAAATCAGCATTGGTTATTCCGCCTGTATTTTACAGGCGGAATTTTTTGTTCCCGTGGATCAGCCTTTCTTTATTAAGGAATCCGGCCGATAAACTTTTTAAATAAATCAGACATGCGCGAATTCGATATTTAATTTTCCATTTGCCTTTCGCAGTTTACTCAATGTCCCTGCGGTGCTATTCTCATACAAGGCCAAAGAATACATATCATAATCCAATAACGGATTTTTTACGGGAAGCAGGAGGATATCAGTATGGACACAAGGGTGGAAAGCGATTCGATAGGCAGCATGGAAATTCCTTCGGATGCGTATTACGGCGTACAGACTTTACGGGCAAAACAAAATTTTTATATTACCGGACTTCAGATGAACAGCCGGTTTATCAACAGTCTGGCACAAATCAAAAAAGCGGCGGCCGTTACCAACCGCGACGCCGGAAATTTGGACGAAAATATTGCGGAAGCGATTATCTGCGTGTGCGACGAAATTATTGCGGGGAAATGGCACGACCAGTTTATCGTGGATCCGATTCAGGGCGGCGCGGGAACGTCGGCCAATATGAACGCAAACGAAGTGATTGCCAACCGGGCAATCGAACTGCTGCACGGGGTCAAGGGAGATTATTCGCTGGTTCACCCCAACGACCATGTCAATATGTCCCAGTCGACAAACGACGTGTTTCCCACAGCGGCAAAGCTGACGGTGCTGTCACAGATTCCAAGAATTTTATTCCAGCTTAACAGGCTGAAAGAAGCGCTGAACGAAAAAGGAAACGAGTTTGACGGGATTGTTAAAATGGGACGCACACAGCTGCAGGACGCGGTTCCCATCCGGCTCGGTCAGTCGTTCCGCGCCTATGCTTCAGTCGTGGAGCGTGACAGAAAACGGCTGGAAAAAGCGGAAAAGGAAATGCAGTCGGTCAACATGGGCGGTACGGCGGTAGGCACCGCGATTAATGTCAGTCCGGTTTACCTGAAAAATATTGCGGAAAATATCAGCAGACTGAGCGGTGTCAAGGTTCAGCAGGCACAAGACCTGATTGACGCTACCCAGAATCTGGACGGTTTTGTGTCGGTTTCCAACTCGCTGAAAACCTGCGCGGTCAACCTTTCCAAAATGGCAAATGATCTGCGGCTGCTTTCCAGCGGGCCGAAAGCGGGAATTGCGGAGATCAATCTACCTGCCAAGCAGAACGGCTCGTCCATTATGCCGGGGAAGGTCAACCCGGTTATTCCCGAAGTGGTCACGCAGGTGGCGTTCAATATCATCGGAAATGATATGGCCATCACCATGGCCGCCGAAGCTGGGCAGATGGAACTGAACGCGTTTGAGCCCGTTTTGTTCTACAATCTTTTTGAGTCGCTGACGACTCTGGAAAACGCGGTCACCACCTTTGTGGACAACTGCGTTTCGGGGATTACCGCCAACGAAAGCCGCTGCAAAGAATTGCTGGGGCAGAGCGTGGGGATTGCCACGGCTCTTTGCCCTTATATCGGCTATAAAAAGTCCGCTGAAATCGCAAAACAGGCTCTGCGCACCGGCAGGCATGTGGAGGAAATCGCGCTTGAGGACGGGCTGCTTACAAAACAGAGCTTGGACAACATCCTGAACCCGAACACAATGACACAGCCCAGAATGTAAGGAAAAGGTTGACGCAGTACCTGCCCGGGGGTAAAATGAAAAAAGAAAAGTTTGAATCTGCAGAAAGATGGAGGATCCGGGATGAAAGACTACATTTTAGAGGGCTGTGTTGATTCGGTGGAATCTGCGGTTGCCGCGGAAAAAGGCGGCGCAAACCGGCTGGAACTGTGCGGAAATCTGATTATTGGCGGCACCACGCCGGACATCAATCTGTTCCTTGCGGTACGCGAGAAGGTATCTATTAAGATCAACGTGCTGATCCGGCCCCGTTTCGGCGATTTCTGCTACACGGATGAAGAATTCAACATCATAAAAAAGGATGTTGAAATGTTTCGGGAACACGGCGCGGACGGCGTAGTGATCGGAGTGCTGCAGCCGGACGGAAATCTTGACCTTCCTAAGATGAAAGAACTGATGGCCGCCGCGGGAGATATGAGCGTTACTCTGCACCGCGCGTTTGATGTCAGCAGGGATCCGTTCCAAACTCTGCAGGATGCAAAAGACCTGCATATCAGCACCATTCTGACCTCCGGTCAGAAAAATACCTGCTATGAGGGCCGGGAACTGCTCGCGCAGCTGGTGGAAAAGGCGGCCGGGGAAATTGATATTTTGGTCGGCAGCGGTGTGAACAGCGCACAGCTGGAGGAAATGGCCGCCGTGACCAAGGCGAAGTCGTTCCATCTTTCCGGCAAGAAGAATTTGGAAAGTGCCATGACTTACCGCAAAGAGGATGTCAGTATGGGGCTGCCACTGATGAGTGAATTTATTATCTACCGCACAGACGCGGGTGAAATTGCAAAAGCAAGGGATATTTTACAGCGACTGTAAGGCGGCTGGAATTCAGGCCGGTGTGCCTGTGCTTCTGCTGTGGGGGAGACGGAAATGTTGGATAAAATAGACAGAAAATTGATTATGCTCTTGCAGTCCAATGCAAGGATATCGGTGAAACGGCTGGCGCAGGAGGTTTTTCTGTCCGCCCCGGCGGTGTCGTCCCGGCTGGAGCGGCTGGAAAAGCTGGGAGTCATCGCGGGCTATACGGCTACGGTCGATTATGTAAAGCTTGGGTACCATATTCTGGCGTTTATTAATCTGGAGGTGGCGCCCAGCGAAAAGGTCGTTTTTTATCCGTTTATTCAGCAATGTCCGAATGTGATTGAGTGCAACTGCATTACTGGAAATTATTCCATGTTGATTAAAGTTGCGTTTCCCAGTACGATTGAGCTGGACACTTTTGTCGGTCAGCTTCAGCAGTTTGGGCATACGCAGACACAGATCGTTTTTTCCACGCCGGTTCCGCACAGGGGAGTAGCTCCGGTAGAGGACGCGGAAAAATCGCCGCTGTAAATACATACGGCAAACAGGAGAGCATACCGGCGTTTTTTCAAACATTGTTTGAAAAGGGTCTGCGGTATGCTTTTTTTATAAAAAGCTAAAGAAAAATACGAAATGGGATGAAAAGTTTTTGCTTTATAATGCGGTAGATGGTATAATTAAATAATCACTGTAAAAGCAACAGTATCCGCGGCCGCGGGCGGCGTTTGGATATTCGAATACTTTGAAAGACGGGGATTACAGATGGTATTGAGGTTTTTGACATACAATTATTTAATTATGATCGGCATTATTTCGTGGATGTCGGCGCAGCTGATTAAAACCATCATTTTTTTATGCAGAAACAAACGGATTGATTTTAAAACGCTGTCCGGTTCCGGGGGAATGCCAAGCGCCCATTCCGCGCTTGTATGTTCCGTAGCTGTCGGTACGGCGCACGAATACGGTTTTGGTTCCCCGTATTTCTCCCTTGCCTTTACTCTGGCCGTGATTGTCATGTACGACGCCATGGGCGTGCGGCGCGCGGCGGGACAGCAGGCGAAAGCCATCAATGACCTTGTGGAATATCTGAAAGACAACAAATGCAATCTGCCGGATGAAGGAAAATACCTCAAGGATTCCGTTTGCCGGCTGAATGAATCGCTCGGCCATACTCCGCTGGAAGTTTTCGCGGGGGTTGTGCTGGGGGTCTGTGTCGCCGTCGTTTCCATCATCTGGTTCCGCTGACGGGTCGAACGGACTGTAAAAACAAGAGGGTGCAATATTGAGTCAAATCTCCGGAAATACAAGAAAAAATCGAAATATGAGTATTGAGCTTCTGCGGATTCTGCTGATGCTGATGATCGTGACCCTGCATTATCTGGGGCACGGGGGGATGTTGGATGCGGTTTCTCCGGGCGGCGGAAGATATGTCTTCGTCTGGACACTGGAAACTTTTTCCTACATAGGCGTAAACGGGTTTATTCTGATTAGCGGCTACTATCTTGCCGGCTCCGCTTTTAAGATGAAAAAGCTGATCGGCCTGATAATACAGATTGTTTCAACTTCTGCCGCTATTTATCTGATCTTTGTGGCAGCGGGCCTGGCCCCCTTTACGAAGGGACAGCTTTTCGGAGCTTTTTTCCCCGTCATCACGGGGAAATACTGGTTTGCCACCAGCTATATTGCGCTTTACTGCCTGTTCCCGTTTCTGAACATGGTTGTGAAAACGGCGACAAAGCAGCAAATGCAGATTCTGGTTTTTCTGCTGAGCGCAATGTTTTGCTCGTGGAACGCCTTTTTTCCGCCGCTGACCATTATGAGTACCAACGGCGGTTACAATGTGGTCTGGATGGTGTGCCTGTACTTCTTTGCGGCGTACCTTCGGCTTTACTGGGATCATCAGGTCAATAAATTCCTTTATCTGGCGGGGGCGGTTCTATGCTGTGTGTTTGTTGCTTGGAAAAAGTGTACGGGCAGCGACGCTTTCCTGTCCTACGTTTCCGTGCCGATTACGCTTGCCGCCATTCTTCTGTTCCTTTTCTTCCGGGAGGCTTCCATTACAAACCGGGCGGTCGGAAAAGTGATTTCCTTTGTGTCGCCGCTGACGTTCGGTGTATATCTTATCAGTGACAACACCTGGGTGCGCAGGATCCTTTATACCAATATTCTGCACACTTCCCTTTATTTTGAATCGTCGAAAATCGTTTATATGATTCCAGCTTCCGTTCTGGGAATTTTTGTAGTAAGCATGCTGCTGGAACAGGTCAGAAAGCTTTTGCTGCAGCCGTTTCTGGAAAGCGCCGCTTATCAAAAATTCTGCGACTGGATTTCGGGGCTGAAATTTTTGCAGGGCTACGCACAGAACGACAACGGCCGCGCCGCCTGACCGCCCCCAAAACGATTTTTTCGAGCACGGAGAATCCCCCCCTGCGCCGTTAAAAATGTGGAGCAGAGAGTGTACATACTGCCTGAAAGTAGCATAGTATAAAGCGGAGAACGTTCCCTAAAACTATATGTTAGGTGGATTATATGTACAATTATCAAAGTGGCGCTTGTAATTCCTGGAATCCTTATTCCAATCAAAGGAGACAAGTTGCTTTAAACGCATCAAGCGGCGGAGTCGGTCCGCTGCCGATCATCACCACATTGTTTGCCGAGCCGCTCAACGTGGTATCCACGACGATTGACACAAGCGGCATGGGTCCTACAAACAATCTGCTTCATTTCAGCGGCATCGTCAATCTGCCCTTGGGGATTTCCGTAACGCTGAACTTCCAGATTCGCCGTTCCGCCAGGGACGGGTCTATCGGCGTAGGTTCAACGTATACTTTCTCGACTCTTGTGGATGTTCTTGAAGCGGAAGCCTTCAGCTTCCAGTTCTTGGATGAGGAAGTGGAGCCCGGTTTCTACACTTACTCCATAGAACTCTCGACCAATTCCATTATTGATATAACGCCGGGTGCTTCGGTCAATAATGCAGTCCTTAGCGTCCTTGCGGTAGCGGATTAGCCTTCGACCCGCGATCAGCCGTACAAAGCAGCCTGAAAACCGGCGTACTTTGGTGCCGCCGGAAACGTATCGCGGCGGAAAGTAAGGTTAAGCGGAAATACTAAACAGTAATACAGCCACCCTTTAAACGATTGTTTACTGGGTGACTGTTTTTTTATTTTCTGTATTTTGTGAACAGGTACCACCAATGCCGGAAAAGCATTTGACAGAATACCGAAATCGTGTAAAATATAACATAGATAATAATGGGGAAGTGGCGCTGATGATTAGGTTAGGCATTACTTTCTTTATCAATTGAATTTAAGAAAGGATGGGATCGGATGAAAAATTTTACCTTTTACTCTCCTACCGAGGTTATTTTCGGTAAAGATACCGAGCTGCAGGTTGCCGATGAAATTAGAAAGCACGGCGGCACGCGAGTCCTGACTGTATACGGCGGGGGCAGCGTGGTGAAAAGCGGACTTTTGGAAAGAGTGGAAAAGTCGCTGGAAAAAGCCGGACTGCCGTTCACTTCTATCGGCGGAGTCAGCCCCAACCCCCGTCTTTCCCTTGCCAGAGACGGCGTGAAGAAAGCGGTGGAATTCGGCGCTGACTTTATTTTGGGCATCGGCGGCGGCAGTGTACTCGATACGGCAAAGGCCATTGCCCACGGCGCTGCAAATCCGGAGACCGATATCTGGCTTTTCTGGAAGAAAACAGCTGTGGTTACCAAAAGCAGCCCTGTCGGAGCAATTCTGACTATTTCCGCCGCGGGAAGCGAAACCAGCGATTCGGCGGTGCTGACCAATGGGGATACAGGGGAAAAGCGCGGCCTGAACACTCCGTTTAACCGGCCGCGGTTTGCCATTATGAACCCGGAGCTGACCTATACGCTTCCTCCTTTTCAGCTTTCCTGCGGAATTGTGGACATCATGATGCATACCATGGACCGTTATTTTACGCTCACGGAGGGAAACGAGCTTACGGATGAATTTGCCGAAGCCCTTCTGCGTGTGGTGATAAAAAACGGAACCAAAGCCATGGAAAATCCGCACGACTATGACGCAATGAGTGAGCTGATGTGGTGCGGCAGCCTTTCCCACAACGGTCTGACCGGCCTTGGCGCGGTGATCGATTTTGCTCCGCACCAGCTGGGGCATGAGCTGAGCGGAAAATTCGACGTGGCGCACGGCGCCAGTCTTTCCACTATATGGGGTTCCTGGGCCAGATACTGCTATCAGACGAAACCGGAGCGTTTTGTCCGTTTCGCGGAAAAGGTCTGGGGAATTTCCGGGGGCAGCGCAGAAGAAGTTGCCAACAGGGCGATTGATACAACCGTTGCATTCTTTGCGTCCCTTCATATGCCCACCTGCTTTACGGAGCTGGGTATCGGTATGCAGAGCGAAGAGGTGCTGGGCCAGATGGCGGACAGCTGCATGTTCTTTGGCAAGCGGAAAATCGGCGGGTTCCGGGTTCTGGACCGTGACGACGCTTTCCGGATCTATCAAATGGCGAACCACTAAAATCGGCGCAGTTGGTAAAACTACCCGAAGGAGGAATAATATATGAACAAAACGGAAAAGAAAGAATTGCAGAAACAGGCGTGCAAAGTGAGAATGGGTGCAATCGAGGGCGTTTACAACGCCAAATCGGGGCATCCGGGCGGAAGCCTTTCGGCTGCCGACCTTTTTACCTACCTTTATTTTAAGGAAATGAAGGTAGACCCGCAAAATCCCAAGGATGAAAACAGGGACCGCTTTGTGCTTTCCAAGGGACACTGTGCCCCGGGACTGTACGCAACCCTGGCTCTGAGGGGCTATTTCCCGATGGATGAAATGAAGAAGCTGCGCCATATCGGCGCGATGCTTCAGGGACATCCGGATATGAAAGGCACACCCGGTATCGACATGAGCACCGGTTCGCTCGGACAGGGTGTTTCCGCCGCCTGCGGCATGGCGGCCGCGGGGAAAATGGATCATAAGGATTACCGTGTGTATTCCATGCTGGGAGACGGTGAAATTGAAGAGGGTCAGGTCTGGGAAGCGGCGATGTTCGCGGCTCATCAGAATCTGGACAACCTCTGCCTTGTTGTGGACAACAACGGACTGCAGATCGACGGGACTGTCGCCGAAGTCGGCGGCCCGGAGCCGATTGATGAAAAATTCCGTTCCTTTGGCTTTGATGTTCAGGTGATTGACGGACATAATTTCGATGAAATAGAAACCGCCTTCAACCACGCAAAGACCGTCAAGGGCCAGCCGAGCGTAATCATTGCAAAGACCGTCAAGGGAAAAGACGTATCCTACATGGAAAACCAGGTGGGCTGGCACGGTACCGCCCCGAACGCAGAACAGTATGAAACGGCCATGCAGGACCTGAACAAGGTGCTGGCCGGATTGGAGGTGGAATAATATGGCAGAAATGGTGAAAAAGGCAACAAGAGAAAGCTACGGCGAAGCATTGGCGGAGCTGTCTGAAAAATATCCGCAGGTGGTCGTGCTGGACGCGGACCTTGCGGCTGCGACCAAGTCGGGCGTCTTTAAAAAAGCTTGTCCGGAACGTTTTATCGACTGCGGTATCGCGGAGTGCAACATGGTGGGCGTGGCCGCGGGCCTTGCCGCCTGCGGGAAAATTCCGTTTGCCACATCCTTTGCGATGTTTTCAACAGGACGCGCCTATGAGCAGGTGCGCAATTCCGTCGGATACCCGAAACTGAACGTAAAAATCGTCGGCTCCCACGCGGGGATTTCCGTCGGTGAAGACGGCGCGACTCACCAGTGCAACGAGGATCTTGCGCTGATGCGTACCATTCCCGGTATGGTGGTGCTGAACCCGGCCGACCACTATGAGATGAAAGCCGCCGTCAAAGCGTCAATTGAGCACCAAGGCCCGGTTTATATCCGCCTTGGCAGACTCGCCGTCAGCAGCTTCAACAATTCCGACGACTACAAATTCGAACTTGGCAAGGGCATTACTCTGCGCGACGGAAAGGATATCACCATCGTTGCGACCGGCCTGATGGTTTCCCGCGCTCTGGAAGCGGTCAAAACGCTGGAGGAGCAGGGCATTGACGCCAGACTCATCAACATCCATACCATTAAGCCGCTTGACCGCGAGCTGATTGTCAAAGCCGCGAAGGAAACCGGCAAGATCATCACCGTTGAGGAACACAATGTCATTGGCGGACTGGGCGACGCGGTGTGCGACGCGCTCTGCGAAGAGTATCCGGTTCCGGTTATCAAAATCGGCGTAAACGACGTTTACGGTCATTCCGGCCCGGCGGTTGATCTGCTCGACGAGTTCGGCCTGAACGCCGCACATATTGTTGAAGTAACAAAGAAAGCGCTTCAGAAATAAAATAAGCGGTCCTGATATTAAGGAAGGGGGCGGCCGGAATTTCCGGCCGCCCTTCGTTCATATTGTTTGGTACCCGAAAATATGATAGAATACAATCGGTTTCAAATGGGAAGATATTTTCAAAGGGTGTTGTGAATGAATTATGACGATCTGATTACGCTGACAACCGACGTGGGTTGCCTTTTGCTGGCAAACGGCGCTGAAATATACCGCGTGGAAGAATCCATGCAGCGTATTTTCCGGGCTTACGGGGTGGAGACCGGGGAAATTTTCGCGATTCCCACCTGTATCAATGTGACCATCACCACGCCGACGGGCAAGCCGGTTACCCTGATCCGGCGCATCCCCGTGCGGGGAACCAACCTTGATAAGGTGGAAAGAGGAAACGACCTCTGCCGGCGGATCTGCCACGATCGGCCGGACTTCAGAGCGGTTCGCCGCGAGTTGGCTCAGATTGAGCGCCGGCCGGTTTACGGACTGCTGTTTCAGATTCTGGCGTTTGCGATGGTAGCGTTTTTCTTTACGCTGTTTTACGGCGGGGATTTTACAGACGCGTATTGGGCTATGTTCTGCGGAGCGGTGATTAAGATCGTGTGTCATAATATGAACCGTTTCCATGCAAATTCCTTTTTCGTAAATATCGTTGCCAGCTTTGCGGCCGCGGCGCTCGCAATGCTTGCGGCGCAGTTCAATTTTGCGCTGGATACGGATAAGGTTATCATCGGTGCGCTGATGAACCTTGTTCCCGGAATCGCCATCACCAGTTTTATGCGCGACTTGATTGCCGGGGATCTGATGGCGGGACTGATCCGCTTTACGGAAAGTATGCTGGTCGCTACCGCGATTGCAATCGGAGCGGGTATTGCGCTCACAATGACGCGCATGATATGGGGGGTGTAAAGAATGAGTTTTCTACCCTGCCTTTGGGCGTTCTGCGCCTGCGTCCCCTTCGGAGCGGTCATGAACCTTCACGGCAAGACCCTGATTTTCGCGTCGGTCGGCGGCGGAATCGGCTGGGTTTTCTATTTGTTAAGCAGCCCCGTACACAGCGACATCATGCAGTATTTTATCGCGACCATCGCCATTTCCATTTACGCGGAAATTATGGCGCGGGTTTTCAAAATGCCGGTTACGGGATTCCTGCTGGTTGCGCTTCTCCCCATGGTGCCGGGGGGCGGCATTTATTACACAATGGAATATTGCGTTATTGGAAATAATTCCATGTTTATTGAAACCGGACTTCACACACTGGGCATTGCGGGCGCGCTGGCAATGGGGATTTTGCTGGTATCCTCCATTGTCAGACTGTGGACAATGATTGCAACGGAAAATAAAAAAGCATAAAAAACAGGCGCGGAGGGATGTTGAACAAATCATCCGGCCGTGCCTGTGTTTTTTATAGGAAGTCCGCAGGGCTGCCAGCTGGATACCCTGTTTGGATGAAAGAGTAGTTGGCGGAGATTAAAACCGTTTCCGTATGGCGTCGGTAATGATTTCCAGCGTTTGTATCCGCCCGTATTTTTTATCCTGCGACTCTATGATGTGCCACGGGGCGAATTTCGTTGAGGTATTTTGCAGCATATCGTTGACGGCAGTTTCATATTCCTCCCATTTCGAGCGGTTGCGCCAATCTTCGTCCGTGATTTTCCACTGCTTGGACGGAGTATTCTGCCGCTCCTGAAAGCGCTTCAGCTGCTCGTCTTTGTCAATCTGCAGCCAGAATTTAATGATGACCGCGCCCCAGTCGTGAAGCTGCTCCTCGAACTCATTGATTTCTCTGTACGCACGGCGCCAGTCCTCCTCGGTGCAGAAGCCCTCAATTCGTTCCACCATGACGCGCCCGTACCAGGAACGGTCAAAAATCGCGATGTGCCCGTCCTTGGGCAGGCTTTTCCAGAAACGCCACAGGTAGTGGCGGGCAGCCTCTTCCCGGTCAGGTGCCGCAATGGGGATCACTTCGTAGCCTCTTGGGTCAAGCGCCTGCGCAACCCGTCGGATGTTCCCGCCCTTCCCGGCGGCGTCCCACCCTTCGTAGACGATGATGACGGGCACTTTTTTCCGGTACAGTTTTCCGTGCAGTTCGCTCAGCTCGTCCTGCAGCTCGTGCAGGCGGGGCTTGTACCCCTTTAAGTCCAGTGTTTTATCAAGGGGAATTTCCGCAAGCTTCGGCATCGGCAGAAGCGGAGAATCTCCGGTATCAATGGGGCTGTCGGTTATCGCTGGTTTTGCCTGTCGCTTCAAAGCCGCGTTGATGCAGTCCACCACGACGGTGCGAAAAACTTCCAGCTCCGCGGCGGTTTTATCCATGCCGGACACAACGTGCCACGGCGCGTTTTCCGTGGAGGTGCATTCCAGCATCTCGTCAAACACTCGGTAATAGTCCTCGTACCGACGGTTGCGCTTCCAGTCTGTCTCTGTCACGCGCCACTGCGTATTTTTGGAGCTTTCCAGCTGTTCAAACCGCTTTTTCTGCTCCTTTTTGCTGATGTGCAGGAAAAATTTGATTATCAGATAGCCGCTGTCCGTCAGCTGGCGTTCAAAGGCTTTAATATCGTTCATGCGGCGCAGGTTTTCTGTGTCGCTGATAGGATCCTCCAGTCTTGCAACCGAAACATCCCGGTACCAGCTTCGGTCGAGCACGGTAATTTTGCCCTGCTCCGGAATGTTCAGCCAGTGCCGCCACAGAAGCGGTTCGCGTTTTTCCCGCTCCGAAGGCTCCGTAACGGAATACACCTTGAAGCCACGCGGGTCAAAGTTCAGAATCAGGCTGGAAATCAGACTGCCCTTTCCGGCCGCGCCCCAGCCTTCAAAAAGAATGATGACCGGCAGCTTGTTCTGCTTGATCGGCTGCTGCAGGGCGGCCAGCGCCGCTTTCAGTTCCTTTGCCTGCTGCTTGAAGTCGTTTTCAGATATTTCGGTTTTCAGGTCTGCTTTTTCCAGCATAGGGACACCTCCTGCCTTTGTACTGATTATATACTAAAATTTGATAAAAACAAATATAACTTTGACGAAATTACCGATAAACACCTGCCCTGAAAGTGCCCTGTTACACTTCACTATTGAAAATGGATGTGGTATAATAAAACGGATATTATGGGTTGCCCCGGCGATGGCGCTGTTTCCGCCGGCGGCAGGGAAACCGGCGTAAAGGGGGCGGACGACAAATGATGATACTTGGAATTGACCCCGGATACGCTATTGTGGGTTACGGAGTCATCCGGGCGGAGCGCGGAAGGTTCCAGCCGATGGAACACGGCGCGGTCGTTACACAGGCGGGCGAGGATTTTAACCGCCGACTGGAAATCATTTATGATTCGCTGGAAAAAGTAATGGCCCACTGGAAGCCGGACGCCGTAGCCATAGAAAAACTGTATTTTCAAAACAACCAGAAAACGGCGATCGGCGTGGCGGAAGCCAGAGGAGTCATCCTGCTGGCGGCGCAGAAGGCAAAGATAGAGGTTTTCGAGTATACGCCGCTGCAGGTAAAAATGGCGGTCACCGGCTACGGGCAGGCAATGAAGCCGCAGGTGATGGAAATGACAAGACGGCTGCTCTGCCTGAAAGAGGTGCCGAAGCCGGACGATACCGCGGACGCACTCGCCATGGCGATCTGCCACGGGCAGGCGGCGGGTTCTGTTTTCCGCCAGAGGATGCTGACCCGTACGGACTGTTTCAAATAAAGGAAAAGCAGGAGCAGAAAAATGTTCTACAGTTTAAAAGGAAGTTTAATTCATATGGAACCGGGACTCGCGGTCGTGGAGTGCGGCGGGGTCGGCTTTAAATGTCTGACAACGCTCAGTACCCAGCGCACGCTGCCCGCCGTTGGGGAGCAGGTGACGCTGTACACGCACCTGAATGTCCGTGAGGACGCGCTGGACCTGTTTGGGTTCGCGACTCTGGGGGAGCTGAACTGCTTTAAAATGCTGACGGGCGTCAGCGGAGTCGGCCCGAAGGTAGGTCTTGCCATCCTTTCCGAGCTTGCCCCGGAACAGGTCGCCATGGCGGTCGCCACCGGCGACAGCAAAACCCTTACCCGTGCCAGCGGGGTGGGCGCCAAGCTTGCGCAGCGCATTACGCTGGAGCTGAAAGACAAGGTCAAAGGAATGCAGACCAGCTCGTCGGCTTTTGCCCCGGCCGGAATTGTCTCCGCTTCGTCGAACGCGGGCGCCGCGGTCAACGCACTGACGGTACTCGGCTATTCGCCCACGGACGCCGCAGCGGTTGTAGGCCGCTTTGACAGCGCGCTGCCGGTGGAGGAACTCATCCGCCAGTCGCTCAAAGCGATGGGCAGCGGGATGAAATAACTTTTATTTTATTAAAAGAAAAATAAACACAAACGGAACTCTCAAAGGGAACTAAAACAAAAGAGCTAATAAAAATAAGGAGCCCCCGAAGTGCAGAAGGAGGGAGAACCGAAAGTTGAATTACGAAGACAATACAAACGACTATGATTTTGAAAACCGTATGGTAGCTCCGGAGTACGCACCGGAGGACGCGGAAGTGGAAAATCCGCTGCGGCCGAAGGTACTTTCGGAATATATTGGACAGGATAAAGTAAAAGAAAACCTTTCTGTTTTTATAGAAGCGGCAAAACAGCGCAAAGAGTCGCTTGACCATGTGTTGCTCTACGGCCCGCCGGGACTCGGCAAAACGACGCTTGCCGGGATTATCGCGAACGAGCTGAATGTCAACCTACGGATCACGTCCGGCCCCGCGATTGAAAAGCCGGGCGATCTGGCGGCGCTTCTGACCAACCTGAACCCGGGCGACGTCCTGTTTATTGACGAGGTGCACCGCCTTTCCCGCAGTGTGGAGGAAATTTTGTACCCCGCAATGGAGGACTACGCGCTGGACATCATTACAGGAAAGGGTCAGATGGCGGCTTCCTATCATCTGCCCCTGCCGAAATTCACGCTGGTCGGGGCGACTACCCGCGCCGGGCAGCTTTCCGCGCCGCTTCGCGACCGGTTCGGCGTCGTGCTCCGGCTGGAGATGTATTCCCCGCAGGAGCTTGCCCGAATTGTAACCCGAAGCGCGAAAATTCTTGACATCCCCATAGAAGCGGACGGCGCGCTGGAAATTGCCTCGCGCTCGCGCGGGACTCCGCGTATTGCCAACCGCCTTTTAAAACGTGTGCGTGATTTCGCGCAGATCATCAGTGACGGCGTGATTACCTACCATTCGGCGAAGGTTGGACTTGACCGGCTGGAAATTGACGAAATCGGGCTGGACGCAAACGACCGGCGCATGCTGAGCACACTGATCCGCTTTTACAACGGCGGGCCGGTGGGGCTGGAAACGCTTGCCGCCGCTATCGGCGAGGAAGCCGTGACCATTGAGGATATCTATGAGCCTTATCTGATGCAGATCGGATTTTTAAGCCGCACTCCCCGCGGGCGCTGCGCCACTCACGCGGCTTACCTGCACCTGGGTCTGACCCCGCCGGGCCGGGAGGAAGACAGCCAGCAAAAACTGTTCTGAATTCAACGATAAAACATATTAGGAGTTGTTTATAATGGGAAGACTTTTTGGTACGGACGGTGTCAGAGGAATCGCAAACAGCGAACTGACCTGTGAAATGGCTATGAATATCGGCCGCGCGGCGGCAATGGTACTGACGGACAACAACCACAGGCATCCGAAAATCCTGATCGGAAAGGATACCCGCCTTTCCTCGGATATGCTGGAAAGCGCGCTCACCGCGGGCCTTTGCTCCGTTGGGGCAAACGTAGTGCAGCTCGGCGTCATCCCCACCCCGGCGGTTGCCTTTCTGGTCGGAAAATATAAGGCGGACGCCGGCGTCATGCTGACGGCCAGCCACAATCCCTGCGAATTCAACGGCATTAAGATTTTCAGCGGCGACGGCTACAAGCTGCCGGACGCGCTGGAAGAGCAGATCGAGGCGATTGTGCTTGACCATGCGCAGAAGCCGGTTTGTCCGGTCGGCGGCGATGTGGGAAGCGTTACCCGCGCGGAAAATACGGTTCGCGATTACATTGACCATATCAAGAGTACGGTTCCGTTTTCCCTGGACGGGATGCGTATCGGCATCGACTGCGCTAACGGTGCGGCAAGCCGCACGGCGGAAAAGCTGTTTACCGAGCTGGGGGCAGAGTGCCATATGCTGGCGGATGCTCCGGACGGCGTGAACGTCAACGAGAACTGCGGTTCCACCCATATGGAGAACCTGATGTCCTTTGTCAGGGAAAATCATCTGGACGCCGGTGTTGCCTTTGACGGCGACGCGGACCGCTGCCTTGCGGTTGATGACAAGGGTCAGCTGGTGGACGGTGATTTCGTGATGGCGATCTGCGCCGCGGATCTGAAGAGCCGGGGAAAGCTCAGCAAGAGCACGGTAGTCGGCACCATTATGACCAATATGGGCTTTAACCGTTTTTGTGACGACAACGGGATCAAGTTTGCCGCCACCAAGGTAGGCGACCGCTATGTGCTGGAAGAAATGCTGCTGGAGGGTTACAATTTCGGCGGCGAGCAGAGCGGGCATGTGATCTTCCTCGACTTTGCCACAACCGGAGACGGAGAAATGACGGCGGCACAGTTGTTAAGCATTGTGCACCGCAGAGGGGCAAAGCTCAGCAGCCTTGCCACTTTGATGACACGTTATCCCCAGATCATTGTCAATGTGGAAGTCAGCCCGGAAGGAAAACTGCGTTTCTACACCGACGACAAGGTCAAGGAAGCCATAGAAAAAGCAAAACAGCAGCTGGGAACCAGCGGGCGCATCATTGTCCGGCCTTCCGGCACGGAGCCGCTGCTCCGCGTGATGATCGAGGGAGAGGATCCCGAATTTATCAGCGTGCTGGCTAATTCCGTGGCCGATGTGGTGCGCGACAGGCTGGCGTGAGCCATTCTTTATCGAGATTGTCTGAAAGAAAATGAATTCATAAGATAGAGTAGGGAACAAATTGAGAACTGCAAACTGGAAGGATTACGAACTGCTGGATACCTCTGCGGGGGAAAGGCTGGAGCGCTGGGGCGACATCGTCCTCATCCGGCCTGACCCGCAGATTATCTGGAATACGCCGAAGGCACACCCCCTGTGGAATTCGGCTCACGCGCATTATCAGCGCTCCTCTACCGGGGGCGGAAGCTGGCAGGAACTGAAAAAGGTGCCTCCCATGTGGAAAATCCGCTATGGCGAGCTGACTTTTCAGCTAAAAACCATGGGCTTCAAGCACACGGGTATTTTCCCGGAACAGGCTGTGAACTGGGATTTCGCAATGAAAAAAATTACGGAAGCAAACCGGCCGCTGAAGGTGCTGAACTTGTTCGGCTATACCGGCGCGGCAACGCTGGCCTGTCTGAAGGCCGGGGCGCAGGTCTGTCATGTGGACGCGTCCAAGGGCATGGTTGCGTGGGCAAAGGAAAACGCCGCCGCCTCCGGATTGGAATCCAGCCCGGTACGCTGGCTGGTGGACGACTGCGTGAAATTTGTTCAGCGGGAACAGCGCAGGGGAAACACCTACGACGGCATCATTATGGACCCGCCGTCCTACGGGCGCGGCCCGGGCGGCGAGGTATGGAAGCTGGAAGAACAGCTCTATCCGCTGGTGGAAATGTGTGTGCCGATTCTTTCGGAGCACCCTCTGTTCTTTATCCTGAACTCCTATACGACGGGGCTCTCCCCGGCGGTAATGGAGTATCTGCTGGGCGTGCTGATTCAGAAAAAATTCGGAGGCCGCGTTTCCTCGGACGAAATCGGTCTGCCGGTTACCGGGAGCGGACTGGTGCTGCCCTGCGGCAGTACCGCGATATGGGAAAGTAAATGAACGATAAACAGGTAGGTACGAAAATGGATTATATCAAAGCGGACAACATCTCCTTCAGCTATGACGAGCCGGAAACCGAAGAGCAGCGCGAAGTCCTGAAGGGCGTTTCGCTCGGGATCCGCAAAGGCGAGTTCGTAGCTCTTCTGGGCCATAACGGTTCGGGAAAATCCACCATTGCCAAGACGTTTAACGCAATGCTGCTGCCCAGCGGCGGCAAGGTGTATGTGGACAATATGGATACGATGGACGAGAGCGTACTCTACGAAATACGCCGCCGCGTCGGTCTGGTGCTGCAGAACCCGGACAACCAGCTTGTTGCGAGCATTGTGGAGGAGGATGTTGCGTTCGGCCCCGAAAATCTGGGCGTACCGCCCGATGAAATCCGAAAGCGGGTGGACGACGCGCTGAAAGCGGTGGAAATGTATGACTACCGGCTGAACGCGCCGTACAAGCTTTCCGGCGGGCAGAAGCAGCGCATCGCCATTGCGGGGATTATCGCCATGCAGCCGGACTGCATCGTGCTGGACGAGCCCACCGCAATGCTGGACCCGCGAGGACGTACCGAGGTTCTCAACACCATTCATAAGCTGAATCAGGAAAAGGGAATCACCATTGTCCTGATTACGCATTATATGGACGAGGCCGTACAGGCCGACCGTGTGATTGTCATGGACAGCGGCAATGTTCTGACCGAGGGCACTCCGCAGCAGGTTTTTTCTCAGGTGGAACTGCTCAAGAAGCATCAGCTGGACGTGCCGCAGGCCACCGAACTGATTTACCGCCTGAAAGCAAGCGGGTTTGACCTTCCGGACTGCGCGCTGACCATTGAGGAATGTGTCGCGGCGCTTGAGCCGCTTTTAAATAAAGCATCTTTAGGAGAAACGTATGCCGATCATTGAAACGAAAAATCTGACTTATACTTACGGGGAGGGGACTCCCTTCCGCAAAACCGCGGTGGATGACGCGAACGTTTCCATTGAGCAGGGCGAGTTTATCGGGGTCATCGGGCATACCGGTTCCGGGAAGTCCACCTTCATCCAGCAGCTCAACGGTCTGCTGCGCCCCACGTCCGGCACCGTGCTTCTGAACGGAAAGGACATCTGGGCGGAACCGAAAAAAATCCGCTCCGTGCGCTTTCAGGTCGGTATGGTCTTTCAGTATCCGGAGCATCAGCTTTTTGAAGAAACCGTCTTAAAGGATATTTCGTTCGGCCCTGGGAACATGGGGCTGGATAAGGATGAAATTTTGAAACGCGCGCGCTGGGCCGCGGATTTTGTCGGCCTGAGTGACGAACTGCTTGAAAAGAGCCCGTTTGAGCTTTCGGGCGGGGAAAAGCGGCGCGCCGCCATCGCGGGCGTCATTGCCATGGACCCGGAGGTGCTGATTCTGGACGAGCCCACGGCGGGACTTGATCCCCGGGGCCGCGACGTGCTTTTAAGCCAGATCGTCAGTTACCACGAGGTACGGCACAACACGATTTTGCTGGTATCCCACAGCATGGAGGACATTGCCCGCACCGCTGACCGCGTTCTGGTGATGAATTCCGGTAAGGTTGCCATGTTCGACAAAACGGAAAAGGTGTTCGCGCGCGACGCGGAGCTGGAGACAATGGGTCTTCGCGTGCCGCAGATTACAAAAATTATGGCTGTTCTAAAGGCAAAGGGCTATCCTGTTACCACTGTTCTGACCATTGAACAGGCGCTGCGGCAGCTGATGCCGCTTCTGGAAAGGGGGAGCAGGAAGCATGGTTAGAGATATTACGCTCGGGCAGTATTTTCCCGGAAAGTCCTTCATTCACCGCCTTGACCCGCGCGTGAAGATTATCATTACCTTCGTTTATATCGTTTTTATTTTTGTGGCCTCCAATTTTGAGGCCCTGCTCACCATGTCGGCTCTGATTCTGGGAATTTTGCTGCTGTCGGGCGTCCCGCTGAAACAGTATTTCAAAAGCCTGAAGGCGATTTTGTTCGTGGTGATTTTCACTTCCATACTGAATCTGTTTTACGGTGGGGGCCGGGTGCTTTGGAGCCTGGGATTTGTTCAGATAACAACCGGCGGCGTATCCAACGCCGTCTTTATCACCATCCGCATTGTCAGTCTGATTCTTTTCAGCTCCGTCCTGACCTTTACCACTTCCCCCACAGAGCTGACCGACGCGCTGGAGCGGATAATGAAGCCATTAAAGGTGTTTCACGTCAAGGTGCATGAAATTGCCATGATGATGACGATTGCGCTGCGCTTTGTGCCCACTCTGCTGGAAGAAACCGATAAAATCATGAGCGCACAGAAGGCGCGCGGCGCCGATATGGAAAGCGGCGGCCTGATGCAGAGAATCCGGGCGCTGATTCCCGTGCTGATTCCGCTGTTCGTCTCCTCTTTCCGCCGTGCCTACGACCTTGCCATGGCAATGGAATGCCGCTGCTACCACGGCGGCGAAGGCCGCACGAAAATGAAGGTGCTGCATGTAACCGGTCTGGACGCGGTTGCGGCTGTGCTGACGCTTGTCGTCTGCGCGGCAGTGATTTTCTGCAGCGTCTATTTCCCGGCGGCTCTGCGCTGATGAGAAAAACGAACCGCATGGAGAAAGGAGCGGCTATATGAGAAATCTGCTGCTGAATATTTGCTACGACGGTTCCCGCTACCACGGCTGGCAGATCCAACAGAACGCCGTTTCCGTACAGCAGGTCTTTCAGGAAGCGCTCTTTCGGGTCATTGGGGAAAAGCCCGATATCAAAGGCTGCAGCCGCACGGATTCGTTTGTGCATGCCCGGCAGTACTGCATCAGCCTGAAGACGGAGCATTCCATTCCGTGTGAACGGCTGGTCGGCGCGCTGAACCATTTTCTGCCCGAGGATATCGCAGTTCTGAACTGCCGGGAAGTATCCCCCGACTTCCACGCGCGGTATTCCTGCAAGGGAAAGGAATACATCTACCAGATCTGGAACAACCCGGTGCGCGACCCCTTTTTAAATCACCGCGCGCTGCATTACTGGTACAGTCTGGATGAAGCGCACCTGAATGAAGCTGCCGGATTTTTTGTCGGTACCCACGATTTTACGTCGTTTTGCACCATGGACGCGCGGGAGCGCGGCAATATGGAGAGAACCGTCACGAAAGCGGAGGTAAAAAGGGAGGGTGACCTCGTTACCTTTACTGTGGCGGCGGACGGTTTTTTATATAATATGGTACGCATTATGGTTGGTACGCTTCTGCGTGTGGCGCAGGGTAAGCTGGAACCGGAGGACGTTAAGCGGATTATTGAGGCCAAAAGCCGCACAGAGGCCGGCCCCACCGCGCCGCCCTGCGGATTGTTTTTAAACCGTGTTTTTTATGAGGATGTGAAATAACATGAGCGACAGGGGGCAGCGGTTCGACACAACCGAAATAGACACCGCCAAATACCAGCAAAAGACGGAAAATCGCAGACAGAAGCGCCGCAATCGGCGGGAAAGCCGCGTCCCGCGCTGGGTCTATAGAATTATTGTCATTCTGATTCTTTGTGTGTTTACCATGCTGATTTGGTTCAACCGCAACAACCTGACTCCGTCCAATGTGCTGGAATGGGTGCAGAACAGCGTTGTCGGTATGGGGATCGGCGACGGGTTTCCCACCAAGATTGCGGGGAATACCGTTTTAAAGGGGAACTTTCAGTCAGTCAATAAAGAGGCGGTTATTGTCAGCGATACTGCCCTGACCGTTCTGAATTCCACGGCAAAAGCCGTAGTCAGCCGTCAGCACAGTTTTTCCCGGCCCGTGATGAAAGTAAACGGAAACCGGATTCTGATCTACAGCCTGGGGGGAAAAGGATACCGGATAGAGACCCAGAGCAAAACGCTTTTCAAAGAGGACGATCCGCAGGATATTCTTGCCGGAACACTGGCCGCAAACGGCCGTTACGCGCTGATTACAGAGGCGGACGGCTATCTGGGGTGCTTGACCGCCTACACCGCGGACAACAAAATTCTGTTCCACTACTGGTTTTCCGATTATTACCCAACTGCCGTCGCGCTGAGTCCGGACGGCACAAAGGCGGCGGTGGCCGCCGTTGGTGCGAAGGACGGCACCATGACCTCCGCGGTGTACCTGCTCAATTTCAGCAACAGCAAACCGGTGGAACCGGCCGCGGTCTATCCGGAAAATATGATGATGGATATTTCCTGCAGTGACAACGGTACGGTGACCGCAGTCGGGGACCGGCTGACCGCTGTGATTGGTGCGGATGGAAAAACAAAAACAAATTTTGATTATCAGGGACTGCATCTTGCTGCATATAGTATGAATAACGGGAAGACCGCTTTGGGGCTTGCCCCTTACGGGAGCGCCGGAAACGGCAAGCTGGTTGTGCTGGACGACACCGGCACCGCGGCGGCATCCGTGCCGTTTGCCAAATCGGTGGACTCCGTTTCGCTTTACGCGGACGCGATGGCTGTCCTCTCACAGGGACAGGTGCATTTTTACTCCGCCACGGCGGGTACTTCGACCGGCACCTGCGACGCGGGAAGCGACGCCCGGGCCATTGCCCTTCACGACGAAACCTCGGTCTATATTCTGGGTGTTTCGGAGATTCGTTTGGCTAACAGTAAATGAGTCCCTTGTAGTTCCCTGTTTTTTGTGCTATATTAATTTTTATATAAAAAACCAACTGGGTCATGGAGGGGAAAATTGGGCACAATATTTGATGTGGCTTTTTGCGCGATTGCCTTGTATTTTGTGATTTCAGGCTTTAAAATAGGGTTTGTCCGGTCGCTGGTGGGTCTGGTTGGTTCCGTTTTTGCCATTGGTGCCGCGATTGTGCTGTCCAATTACCTGACGGGCGCGGTTTGCATTTATCTTGCAAAGCTGAGCCCTGTGACAATGTTTGGCCGCACAGCGGTTAAAGTAATATCTATAATGGTGCTTTTCGTGATTTTTCAGCTATTGGTTCAAATGACTTCCCGTGCGCTTGACGCCGTCTGCAAATTACCGCTTCTGCATGGGGTCAACTCTTTGCTTGGCGGTGTGTTTGGGCTGGTCAGGGGCGCCGTGGCGGTTGTGGTCATTTGTGCCGTTCTGCAGCTTTCCCTTCCGTTTCTTACCGCAAAGTTCCCGCAGATTCCGAAAGATGGCGTTGCACAGTCCAACATTTACAAGTATGTATACGCACATAATCCGGTATACTTACTGTACCAGGCGGAAATTTAGAACGAGGTAAATATGAATGAAAAACAGGAACAAGAATATTAATATACCAAACGGGCTGTCGGTTTTACGAATTATTTTGATCGTCCCGTTCGTTTATTATTTTATGCGCAATCAGCTGCTTCAGGCGGCGATTGTACTGATTGCTTCCGGCCTTACAGATATGTTTGACGGAATGATCGCGCGCAGGTTCAACCAGTTCACGGAGCTGGGGCAGATGCTCGATCCGCTTTCCGACAAGCTGACGCAGGGCGCGGTTGCGATTTGTCTTGCGATTGAGGAGCCGGTTCTGATTCCGCTTCTGGGAATCTTCGTTTTAAAGGAAGCTGTTATGGTCATTGCTGCCTGCTTTTTGATTAAGAAAAACAAAAGGCCGGGCGGTTCCAAATGGTACGGGAAGGTTGCGACCACCCTGTTTTATATTTCCTTTGCCGTGATCGTGGCGATGAGGGGCATCTGGAAAATTCAAGATCTGACTGTGACCATTATTTTGCTTTCCATTACCGCCGCGTTTATGATTTACGCATTTGTCCAATATTTTAAAATGTACCTTTTCATTCTGCATTCCAACGATCCTAAGGACAGCATGAATCTGGATGAATTGATGGATAAAAAATCAGCCAGAAAATAAATGAGCGAATGAATCTATTTTTTAAAGAGAAGAAGTGATCCATGTTTATGATGTGTTCGAGATGCCATAAAAGGCCGGCGGTTGTGTTTATTTCGCCGACGGTCAATTCAAAGGAAAGCCAGGGACTCTGCCTTGTCTGCGCCAAGGAGCTTGGAATTAAACCCGTCAATGATCTGATGGAGAAAATGGGAATTACCGAGGAACAGATGGAGGCAATGGAGTCGGAACTGAACGAACTGATGGCCGCAAATGCGGATGGCTCTGAAGATGAGGAAAGCGGAGACGACGGTTTTGTTCCGGGTGGCGCCGCGACTTTTCCTTTTCTTCAGAATATTTTTTCCGGCAGCGAAAGCAGTCCGGACAAAGTTCAGAACAGCGAACCGATCAAAAAAGACAGAAGAGAAAAAAAGAAAACAAAAAGGAAGCATCTGGACGCCTATTGCACCAATCTGACGGCAAAGGCACAGGCCGGGGAAATTGACAACATTATCGGCCGCGACAAGGAAATTTCCCGTGTCATTCAGATTTTGAGCCGCCGTACCAAGAACAACCCGTGCCTGATCGGCGAACCGGGCGTAGGAAAAACCGCCGTAGCGGAGGGCCTGGCCCTTCGTATAGCTAAAGGCGCCGTCCCCGCAAGGCTGATGAAGAAGGAAATCCATCTGCTCGATTTGACGGCTCTGGTTGCCGGCACCCAGTTCCGCGGCCAGTTTGAAAGCCGTATCAAGGGCCTTGTGGAAGAGGTAAAGGCCGAAGGGAATATTATCCTGTTTATCGACGAGGTGCACAATCTTGTCGGTACAGGCGACGCGGAAGGCTCCATGAACGCCGCCAATATCCTGAAGCCCGCGCTTTCAAGAGGCGAAATACAGGTAATCGGCGCTACCACGTTTGTGGAATACCGCAAGTACATTGAGAAAGACGCCGCACTGGAAAGACGTTTCCAGCCGGTAACCATAGCGGAACCCTCCGTAGAGGAGACCGTAGACGTATTGATGGGCATTAAATCCTATTATGAGGCGTATCATCGTGTCCGCGTGCCGGAGCAGATTGTGCGCAAGGCCGCGGTTCTTTCCGAACGGTATATTAATGACCGTTTCCTGCCGGATAAGGCGATTGACCTTCTGGACGAGGCCTGCGCCTGTGCCGCTTTGAGAAATATTTCCATGGCGGATTATGATTCGGCGAACTTTGAACTGGAAAAGCTAAAGGAGCGCGAGGAAGAGCTTGCCGCCGACGATGTTCAGCCGGATTATGAAAAGCTGGCTGAAGTTCGCACCGATATTTCCAGACTGGAAGAGAAGACGAGACAGTTAGCCCCCCTTGCTCTGGGAGCAGAGGTGGAGGAAAAAGATATCGCGCGTGTGATTGAGCTTTGGACCGGCATCCCCGCAAGCAGGATTCAGGAAAACGAGCTGAAAAAGCTGTCGGATATCGAGGGCGTTTTAAATTCGAAGGTGATCGGCCAGCAGGAAGCGGTAAAGGCTGTTTCGGCGGCGATCCGCCGCAGCAGGGTACAGATCAGTCCCCGCCGCAGACCCGCGTCCTTCATCTTTGTAGGCCCCACAGGCGTGGGAAAAACAGAGCTGGTCAAGGTGCTGTCAAAGGAACTGTTTGACACGCCGGAAACACTGATACGGCTTGATATGTCCGAATTTATGGAGAAGCATTCCGTTTCCCGTATTATCGGCTCGCCCCCGGGCTACGTCGGCTACGACGAGGCCGGTCAGGTTACGGAAAAGGTCCGCCGCCGCCCGTACTCGGTTCTGCTTTTTGATGAAATTGAAAAAGCACATCCCGATGTGATGAATATCCTTCTGCAGATTTTGGATGAAGGGCATATCACCGACGCACACGGCCGCACTGTTAATTTTGAAAATACCGTTCTGGTCATGACTTCCAACGCGGGCAGCGAAAAGAAGGAAGGTACCCTTGGATTTGCCAAGAATGACGCAGATGTTACCCGTGAAAAAGCAATGAAGGCTCTCTCTGACTTCCTGCGCCCCGAATTTTTAAGCAGGGTAGATGAGGTTATTATTTTCCGTTCGCTCAGTGTAGACGATTTTGAGGCCATTTCCCGCCTGATGCTGAATGAATATGTCGACTCTCTGAAGGAACGCGGGATCCGTCTGGTTTATGACGATAAGGCGACCCATTACCTTGCGCAGCATGCTTTCGGCGGAAAGAGCGGCGCCAGAGACCTCAGGAACCTGATCCGCCGTCAGGTGGAGGATAAAATCGCATCGTTAATTGTGGAGAATTACGGAGACGCCATTACCGGAATTGCTGTAACCGCGGATGAAAAAGATGGAATTATCCTGAATGTTTTAAAATAAATTTTAAAAATTTGGAGGAACGGTCAATAACGTGTTGACATTTGCCACTGAACTATGCTACAATAATAGCCGTCGCTAAAATGCGAGTGTAGTTCAGTGGTAGAACTCCAGCCTTCCAAGCTGGTCGTGTGGGTTCGATTCCCATCACTCGCTCCATGGGCATATGCGCCAATAGCTCAGCTGGATAGAGCAACTGCCTTCTAAGCAGTAGGTCAGGGGTTCGAGTCCCTTTTGGCGCGCCATATATGGTGGATGTAGCTTAGCTGGTTAAAGCGCCAGTTTGTGGCACTGGAGACCGTGGGTTCGAATCCCATCTTCCACCCCATTTAGAAATTGGCGCGGGGCAGAACTGAGTTGTTCCGCGCTTCATATTGGGCTGTAGCCAAGGGGTAAGGCAACGGACTTTGACTCCGTCATTCCGTAGGTTCAAATCCTGCCAGCCCAGCCAATAGGGCCTGTCTGCGGGCGTTGTACGCGGACAGGCAATAGATATTGACATTAGCTTCCAAAGCTGATATAATATACAAGTTGTTTATGAATCATTAGCTCAGTCGGTAGAGCACTTGACTTTTAATCAAGGTGTCCGGGGTTCGAATCCCCGATGGTTCACCAAAATAAAAGAGCACCCGCAGGGGTGCTTTTTATTTTGCCATTGGGGTGAGAACCCCGCGGTGCAGGTAGGGAGAAAAACAAAGCGAAAATTCATTTTGTTTCGGCGGGCCTATCAGAAAGTTTTCTCCATCTTGATGGGGACAGCCGGCGCCGGAGGCGCAAAAAGGCGCGGTGCGCCCGCGGGTGGAGCGTGCCAACACCCGATCTCCGATGGTTCACCAAAATAAAAGAGCACCCGCAGGGGTGCTTTTTATTTTGCCATTGGGGTGAGAATCCCGCGGTGCAAGGTAGGGAGAAAAACAAAGCGAAAATTCATTTTGTTTCGGCGGGCTTATCAGAAAGTTTTCTCCATCTTGATGGGGACAGCCGGCGCCGGAGGCGCAAAAAGGCGCGGTGCGCCCGCGGGAGTAGCGTGCCAACACCCGAATCCCCGATGGTTCACCAAAATAAAAGAGCACCCGCAAGGGTGCTCTTTTATTTTGCCATTGGGGTGAGAATCCCACGGCGCAGTCGGGGAGAAAAAAACAAAGCGAAAATTCATTTTGTTTCGGCGATGTGTCAGAAAGTTTTCCCATCTTGCTGCGGACAGCCGACGCTGGAGGCGTAAAAAAACAGCAAATTTAATCGTCATTTTCTTATATTTTCAAATTGACGGTGACACACTTGTGTAATATTAATAAAACCGAGCTAAATTATTTAGAAACTTTACAACTATACAAATGATCGCCACAACGATATAATGTATACAAAGTTATCGATAATTTACTATATTTTATGATTATTCTTAAAATATACATATTATTGTATACAATAATTAGGAGGAGAGTGTTGCTATGGCTTGGTGGCTGGAAAACAGAATGCGTATGATCCAGAATAATCTGCGCGACATTGATGCGCAAATGGACATCGATTACGAAATTCAAAAACTAAAAGAGTTTGGGGCGAATGTTGTTCAGGTGGGATGCGGGGGAATTACTTCTTTCTTCCCCTCGGAACTGGACTGCCAGTATCGTAACCCATACATGAAGGGCGATTTTTTTGGTGAGTTGATCCAGAAGTGTCACGAAAACGGAATCCGTGTGATTGCCCGTTTTGACTTCAGTAAAACCCATGAAAGCTTTTATTCACTTCATAAGGACGACTGGTATGTAAAATCCATTCAGGGAGAGCCGATCCGCTATCATGACACGATTGCAACCTGCGTAAATGGAAAGTACCAGCAGGCGTGTTCCCATGAAATTTTAAAGGAAGCATTGATAAAGTATCCGATTGACGGCGTTTTCTTTAATATGTTCGGGTACATAAACAGGGATTACAGCGGCAACTATACCGGAATCTGCCAGTGTGATTCCTGCCGCAAAAGATTTAAGGACATGTACGGATACGATTTGCCAATTAAGGAAGACATGAACGACCCCGTATATCGGCTTTATAAAAAATTCCAGATCGAAACCGTTGAAGATATTCTGGATAAAATCCGTACCACAGTGAAAGCGATCAATCCGGACATCGCGGTCAGCACATACAATCACAACGGCGTGGATATTATTCGCAATGAATCAAATTCTGCGGTTGACCGTCCGTACCCGTTCTGGGTTTATCAGAGCTCTCTGGACGTGTCGGAAGTTGAGGGTACATTTGACGACAAGGTTTCCTCAAACTGCTTTATCAATGCTGTGGATCTTCCGTATCGGTTCATGGGTGTGTCCAAGTATCTGGGTCAGATCCGTCTTTATGAAAACATCGCGAGCGGCTCGGGGCTAGACTGGTGCATTATTGGTTCTTTCGAAGATTACCCTGACCGGGAAAATTACGAAAGTGTAAAAGAAGTTTTTCATTTCCATCAAAAATACGAAAAAAAGTATTTTGGAAACTTCACTTCTCAGGCCAGAATTCTTCTTGTCAACGCCAATCCCATTTACCAGGGCTCTATCAGCCGCGAATTCCTTGGCATTTTCAAAATGCTCAAGGAAGAGCACCGTCTGTTCCGCGTTGTTGAGAGATTCGCGCTTGACCGGGTTGCAGATCAATTGGATCAGTATGATGTCGTTATTATTCCGGGAATTCCAAAAACCGGCAGCAAAAAGTTTGACAAGGCCATAGAAAGCACAACAGCACGCGTCATTGCGACTGGGTTGTCCTTTGAACAGCAGCCTGAAATTCTCAGCAGCGTGTTCGGAGTTGAACTGGGCGATGCTCTCGAACCCATCCGCGGTACTTACATGATGACAGAGCCGAAATCAGTGTTTAAGAGCTTTGAAAACAGGGATTGGGTGTACCTTGATAAGGAATTCCGCTGTATGAAGGCAGACGGCGAAAATGAAAAAATCCTGCCGCTTGTCAAAGCTGCCAGATTTGGTCCTCCGGAGCGCTGCTTTGGCCACGAGGCTTGCGATCTGTACTGCGTTTCCATCAAAAACGGCAGAACTGTCTATTTCCCCTGGCAAGTCGGCACGTTATATTTTCAGCATGGTTATGAGGATTTTAAATATCTGTTACTGAATACCATTGACCATGTTGTTCCGAATAACAACCCGTTTGTCACAAACGCGCCCAAAAATGTAGAGGTATTCTTTGATAAATGCGAAGAAAACACCTATATTGTACAGTTTATTAATCTTTCGGGCTTCAACGGAACAACGTTCTTTGAACCGAACCCGATTCATGACTTGGAGATTTCGTTCCCGGGACTTGAACCCACAGAAGTGTTTGAACTTGGGCAGGACGCTCCCCATGTGCTTCCGATACAGAATCGGATCCATATCGACAAACTAACAAACTATCGGGCCTTCATCGTCAAAATCTAAATCATTTCACTGCAAGGATTATATAATCGAGGGGATGAGTCAATTGAATTCGAAACTGATGGAAAAAACTAATATTATGGGACTCCCGTGGCCGGTTTTTCTTTTGTGCACAGTTGTTACGCTGATAGGCGCTTACACGGGTATTTTCCCGAAGAACACCGTCGGGGTTGTTCTGTTTTTGTTTATCGGAGGAACCATTCTCCAGTTTATCGGGGCGAAGATCCCGGTTTTTGGCAACTATCTGGGCGGCTCAGCCTTGCTGCCAATGTTCGGCGGTGCACTTCTTGTGGCTTTTAATTTACTTCCCAGTGGCATGTATGACCAAGTGAAGGGTGTGTATGACTCCGGCCTCCTGGATATACAAATTGCCGCGCTGATCTGCGGAAATATCCTGGGCGTAATCAACAGCAAAACTTTGAAAGCGGCTTCGCTGAAATATCTGCCCATGATTTTTCTGTCTCAGATTGCAACGGTTCTGTTTGTCGTAATGGTCGCTTTTGTGTGCCGGTTCGACATCAACCATTCCCTGTTTTATGTTTCACTTCCGTGTATTGCCGGCGGAACAGCGGGTGCAATTCTGATTCTGCCTCAGATGTTTGCAGGATATCTGGGCGTTGAGACATCCGCGCTCGTTGGGCCCATGGTCGGGGCACTTGTTATTTCGAATATTCTGGCCATTGTTGGCGGAGGCCTGCTGAATGGATTGGGTAAAAAATTCCCGAAACTCAGCGGCAATGGTCAAATCATTCACGATCCTGAAATGGAGAAGAAGATGAGTTCCGCTCCGAAACGTCCGGATTTGAAAGATGTTGCACAGCTTGGTACTGGTCTTATCATAACACTCGCCTTTTATCTTCTGGGCTACATTCTGAACCATTTTGTTCCCGCATTGGCAACGTATGTTTGGATGCTGATCCTCTGTGCGGTTGCTAATCTTACAGGGATCATTCCAGAAGAAATTCGCGATTGCACCGTGTATTTTTTAAACTTTGTCATCAAAAATTTTGCGCATATCTCCTTGTTTATTCTTGGTATTGTCGCCATCGATCTAAAGGCGGCCGCTTCGGTGCTCTCAATCCAGAGCTTTATTATCATTTTTGCTACGGTTTTGGCAATGACATTAGCACCAATGCTGCTAGCGAGACTGTTTAAATTTTATCCGATTGAGGCCGGTATGACGGCGGGACTTTGCTCCTGCAACATTGGCGGCACGGGTGACCTTGCCGTTTTGACCGCAGGTGACCGCCTGTCCCTCATGCCGTTTGCCAGAGTTTCAACCAGCATCGGCGGCGCTATGATGCAGATTGGCGCAGGCCTCCTTGCAGGATTTTTATTGTAATACTCAATCGACTTACCAGACCGAATTTTCAGCAATCGCACCAAAAATAAATAAATCAGGAGTAATAAATGATATTCGGTAATCTTAACACAAGTGATAATCTGACTATTTATCCGGAGGTCTTACAAAGAGCGATCCACTATTTGGGGGACCACGAATTGGCGGAAATGGATGAAGGGGTCTACCCTCTGGATGAATCGATTACCCTCAAAATACAAAATCCAATACTATGTCCCAGAGAAGGGAAATATCCTGAAGTACATCGTGAATACATCGACATCATGATGGTCTTAAAAGGGAAGGAACGACTGTATTTTTTTCCGGACACAAAAGGAAATCAAATACACGAAGTCATTCCAGAACGGGATCTCACATTCTATGAAAGCAGCAAAGAAGTCAATGAAAACACACTGGTTCTTTGCCCGAATGATTACGTCATTTTTTTTCCATGGGATGCGCATATTCCTTTCTGCACAGTTTCTCAGGAAGAAAATATAAAAAAATGTGTTCTCAAAGTTAAAATGTCTGCATTAGGAAAACTATCTGAAAAGGAGTCTTTAAAATGAAGGTTGGGTTTATAGGGCTAGGAATCATGGGCAAGCCAATGGCGAAAAATTTAGTCAAAGCCGGCTACAGCCTGATCGTCAGCAACCTGACGGAAGGTCCCGTGAACGAACTGGTTGCCATGGGTGCGCAAAAAGCCGGTTCCCCCAGCGAAATTGCCCGGCAGTGTGACGTGATTCTGACTATGCTTCCGAATTCACCACAAGTAGAAGAGGTTGCGCTGGGTAAAAATGGTCTGATCGAAAGCATGAAGCTGGGATCGGTCCTGATCGATATGTCTTCCATTAATCCAATGGCTTCAAAAGAAATATCCGCAGAACTTGCGAAGAAGGGCATTCAGATGTTGGATGCGCCGGTGAGCGGGGGAGAGCCCAAGGCGGTCGATGGAACTTTAGCCTTTATGGTTGGCGGTGAGAGAGAGGTTTTCGACCGATTCGAAGAACTTCTTTCGAAGATGGGCTCCTCCGTTGTTTACTGCGGCGGGATCGGCGCAGGAAATGTGACAAAGCTGTCAAACCAAATTATTGTTGCGGTCAATATCGCAGCTGTTTCGGAGGCTTTCATGCTCGCAAAAAGGACGGGGGTTTCTCCGGAAACAGTTTTTAACGCGATAAAAGGTGGACTCGCGGGCAGCACTGTCATGAACGCAAAAGCTCCCATGATGATTAGCGGGAATTTTGATCCGGGGTTTCGGATCGATCTGCACATTAAAGATCTGAACAACGCGCTGGCAACAGGTCATAGCGTCGGTTCTCCTCTTTTGCTGACCGCAGAAGTCATGGAAATGCTTCAGACCCTCCATGCGGACGGCCACGGTTCCGAGGATCATAGTGCCATTGTCAGGTATTATGAAAAAATTGCAGGCGAGACGATCCGGTAAAAGCAACTCCGAAAATATATTTCCGGACGGAACTCATGATGTTCCGAAGGTGAACAGCATTCTGTGCCGTCAGGCGTAAAGTCTGGCGGCACTTTGGTAAGTTGCAAGAAGGAAACCGCCCGAAATCCATACCGGAAGACAAATTCGCATTTTTAATCAACACGTTATTGAACAAGCCAGATTAAAAAAGTAAAAAAGGAGCGTATGATTGCACTGCAGACAGCGATGTGCATTGATAGGACTGTTTATGAAAAAGATTTTATTGATTCCGGACTCCTATAAAGGAACGATGTCCTCCAGAGAAATCTGCGCCATCATGGAAAAATCTATTCACTCGTTCTTTCCGGATACGGAAGTCGTCAGTATACCGGTTGCCGATGGCGGCGAAGGCAGTGTGGATTCTTTTCTGTCCGCCGTAGGGGGGGATAAAGTTGAACTGACCGTGAAGGGGCCTTATTTTGAGGACATACGCAGCTTTTATGGCCGGATACATGACAGTATTGCCGTAGTGGAAATGGCGGCGGCAGCCGGCCTGCCGTTGGTCGAAGATCATAAGCATGCCGAACAGACCACGACCTACGGGGTAGGCCAGCTAATCGAACATGCTGCCAGGGCAGGCTGCAAAAAAATCATTGTGGGCCTCGGCGGCAGCGCCACAAACGACGGAGGAGCCGGTGCCGCAGCCGCTTTGGGTATCTGCTTTAAAAATGCGGAAGGCAAATCCTTTATTCCCGTCGGCGGTACCCTGGACCAAATTGTTTCCATCGACGCGAGCGGAATTAGCCCTTATCTGGCTGGAGTAGAGGTTGTTACCATGTGTGATATTGACAATCTCCTGTGCGGGCCTCAGGGTGCATCCGCCGTATTTGGTCCCCAGAAAGGCGCCGACGAAGACATGGTTAAGCTTCTGGATGCAAATCTGGCGCATCTGGCTGAAATAGTGAAAAGGGATCTTGGGAAAGATGTTGCGAACCTTAAAGGTGCCGGTGCCGCAGGAGGAATGGGCGCCGGTATGGTGGCATTTTTCGGCAGCAAGCTGCAGATGGGAATTGAGACAGTACTGGATACTGTCGGATTTGATTCCCTCCTCAAAGGGGCCGATTTGGTCTTCAGCGGCGAGGGCAAAATCGATTTTCAGTCGCTTTGCGGCAAAGTGATAATCGGTGTTGCACACCGGGCCAAAAAGAAAAACGTTCCATTAATCGCTGTTGTCGGAGATATCGGCAACCAAATAGAAGAGGTTTACAAGGAAGGCGTTAACGCTGTTTTCAGCATCAACCGTGTGGCGGTTCCGTTTACGGAAGCTCGGTTACGCAGTAAAAGCGACCTGAGGCTTACTATGGACAGCATTATGAGGCTTCTGACCCTGAAGAATCGATCCGACTGCAATCTTCTGAAATAATCTTATGGAATACAGAAATCCCCGGTGCAGAATCAAAAATTCCGCACCGGGGGATTGTGTTTTTTCTCATATTTCATTGTTGGTCCGATTGATGTGTAAGCTGATTGTATGCAATTGCTTTCTTTACCAGTGATTCCGTACTTTTATAAAAGTGAATCTCCATGTATTTTTTGGCGAGCTCGCTGTCTCTGGATTCCATGGAACTTATAATATCCGCATGTTCTTTGCAGGTTTGAGCAATCCTTTCCTTTTTAAACGGAATAAACTGTAGAACCATCGATGTCTTGCGATATACTCCGGCAAGACATTCAATCAAAATCTGATTCTGGCTAGCCTGCGCGATCAGGGTGTGAAACTGTAGATCCAAATCACATGATTTCTGAGGATTTATCTCATCAAAATTGCTCATGGTTTTATTGATTTTTTTCAATTCATCAAGCTGTTCCTGCGTAATATGAGGTGTAGAGTCAAACACAGAGATTTGTTCCAGAACGCTGCGAATTTCATACAGATGCTCCACATCGTCCACTCCAAGGGTTGCCACCATCACCCCGTAATTGGGATTGTGCGTTACAAATCCTTCGGACTGTAAAATACGGAATGCCTCACGAACGGGAGTTCGGCTGACTTTCAGCCATTTGCACAGATCCGCTTCCCTTAGCTTGTCTCCCGGCCTTAACCGCCCGCTGATGATGCTTTCTCGGATTTTTTGCGCCGCAACCTCTGATGTGGATTCCTGAACCGTTTTCGTCGTGTCGTTTTCGGGCATCAGCTGATTCACCCCTTTGACTTTGTATACAATATTCTACCACTTTCCATTTGCAGATTCAATAAAATCTTCGTTGAAAATGGATTGCAATTTGTCTGATAGCGGGTTAAGCTTTTCAAACTTTGCCCCGCAGGGTGCCTGTGTTATTGCTTTTTGGAATAAAACTGATATAATAGAAGGTGATTCCTACCAAAATTATTTATCTGAAGGGGATACAGTATGAGTATAAATGGAATAGCAACACGATATCAAAATCATGCAACATATAGCACTCCTGGCGCAAAGAACAGCAGTAATACAAGCACGTTTGACTTTCAAAAAGAAATTACGAAATGGGAAAGCCGAATCAAGGAAACTCTCGATAAAGAGAAGGAAAACGACAGAAATGGCAGTATTCAAATGTCGGAAGAAAAATGGCGTACTATAATCAAAAAAGTGGATAGCGCAATTGATACTTATCAAGACAATATAAAAGAGCAGAAACAAGAAGACAAAAAACAGCTGGAAGAGAAAATTGGGGCGCAAAAAGATATTACGGATCATATCATTCAGAGCCGAGTCGTGAATTGACGGAAAGATGATGAGCATCTCAGTTAAAATATCAACTTTGATAAATTTCTATCGGAAGATCGTCTGGATCTCGAAAAAATGTATATTTTTTGTTTGTGAATTCATCAATCCGTATGGGTTCGACCTCCACGCCTTGCGCAAGCAGAAACGAGCAAACTTTGTCGATGCTTTCTACCTCAAACGCAATATGCCGTAAACCGGCAGCTTCCGGACAACTCAAACGTTTAGGCGGGGACGGAAATGAAAATAATTCTATGTTGCAGCAATCGTTGATTTTCAGATCGAGTTTGTAAGAATCCCGTTCACGGCGATAAACCTCGCGGATAACAGGCAGGCCTAAAAGCTCCACATAAAAATTTTTTGACTTCTCATAATCTGAGCAAATAATTGCAATATGATGAAGTTTATTAAAAATTGATGGCATATAACCCTCTTCTTAGTTCTATAAATAATTAGATTATGATGTTTTTCAGAGACACATTTTGCTAATTTTATACTTTTGATTATCATTATAATATAAGGGCTGCTTATATTCAACATTCAGAACATAAGCGGCCCTTTGTACTTGATGTCAACAACACACCCCCGATGGAATTTACCATTGGGGGTGTGCTTATAAAGAGAAACTCGCTTTTACATTTTTTACGCTATTGTTGCGACTGCAACAGGGTTCTTCTCGGAGTTAATATAGAGTCCCGAAGATCCTCCCGCTTTGCCGATCGGAATAATTCTGAAGAAATAGTCATTGCCGGAAGATCTAACGAATTCCACTCTAAAGATTCCTGCTGTACCGGGTACAATAGTCGGGCGCGAACCCGCAGTCAGTTTTATCACATAGGAAGCTCCGGATTTTATTTTGAACGGGTGGGTCGTATCGCTCTTTACTGTCGACACCGGCGCTTCAACCGTTGCGGCAAAGAGTTTAACACCGTCTAAATAAATACCGGCCTGCGTACCGGGCTGACCAATTGGAATCAGTTTAATAAAATAAATCTTACCGTCTGTTGTTGTCATCTGTACCTCAAAAACGCCCGCAGTACCCGCAACAATCCTTGGCGGCTGGCCATTTTCGCTGGTAATCTTAACAGTATAGCTGCCCTTAACGCGAACATCGGTTGTCGTATCGGTGATGAAGGTACCCGTGCTTGTTGTTATCACAGATCCGATTATTGTTGGGCCTGTGGGGGGTGTGGAACTGGTTCCGGAAGTTTTGGTTCCGCCTGAATGGTGTCCGGAGTTATTGCTGCCGGTTACAGATGATTTTTGAGTTTCAACATAATTGGGAAGTTCGAACTGGGATGAATATGATTTTGGCTTCAAATTATATTTTTTTGCAAATTGCGACGATTGCATAACAATGTTCAGAATATTGGCAACACTCTTTTGCAAATCGCCTTTTGTAATGTATGGCTGTTTGTATTCGCCGGCATAAGTAGTGTGGCCGTCAACAACTGTTGTCACATACTTATCCGCAGTATATTTTTCGCTCGACTTATGGCCTTCGTTGAGTATCGGGACAAAGCTGTTCCAATTCTCGACTTCCTGTTCACCGAACCAGGGGCTTGTAGTTTTGGTTAATTTTATGGTGCCGTCTTCATTAAACAACGGTTCGACAATACTGGCCGCCTGAATAATTTTGGTTTGTGATCCGCCGGGCTGAATCATGTCGTTGCCGGCATGCATGGATTCCCCAGCATCAGCCTGGCAGCCCCAGTCAGTCATAATCAGGCCTTTAAATCCCCACTCACCGCGTGGAATATCTGTACAGGTTTCATAGTTTGCTGCTACGTACTTGCCATTTAACTGATTGTAGGAAGTCATAATCGCCATCGGTTGTGCTGTTTTTACTGCGATTTCAAACCCTTTCAGGTAGATTTCGCGCAGCGTTCTTTCAGATACGATATTATTTTCGCTGCTGCGGTTATTCTCCTGATTATTTGTAAAGAAATGCTTGATGGTAACTCCGATACCCGGATGGGACTGAACACCGAGTGTTTCTGCGGAAGCACACAGCCCGGTAACCAGCGGATCTTCCGAGAAATATTCAAAGTTACGCCCGCAAAGCGGGTTTCTGTGAATATTCATACCCGGTGCAAGCCACAGAGTAACCCCATATTCGGACATTTCGGTACCGATTGCCTTTCCGACCTGCTGAACCAGGTCGCGGTCCCATGTCATTGCGAGTAAGGTGCCGATTGGCCATGCGGTGCAATATTGGTAATAGGTTTTTTCCTTGTTATCGTCATTGGCATCTTGACCTGTAAATTTTTGAGTAAGTCTTAGGCCAGCCGGGCCGTCGGAAAGAATCATGTTGCTAATGCCGGAATCCCAATAGAGCTTAGTCGTTTCTCCGGCTGCGCCGGGAACAGAGTCAGACGAGGATCCAATCACAGGAGTGCCGGATTGTCCCCATCCTATTCCGTTTACAATATTCGCCATTTGCTCAAGGCTCATCTGAGCAACGAATTCCTGCATCGTGATGTCTTTGTCATAGACATCTTTCAAAGTTAAACCGTCCTGTTTTTCCACAGTTTCTGTAACTTCATAATCAATACCGGAATCTTTTGCTTGGCCATCAACATCTCCGGAATCCTTATCTCCGGAATCCTTGACTTCGTTTTCTAAAAGATACGTTGTGACTGTTTCATCAGAGTAGGGCGATGCATGATCTTCTGTTTCAAAGTCTTCCGCACTTAGCGCAATGACCTTTGCCGTCTTGATTTCTGCCGCTTCGGACGGATAAGAATATGGCGTTTTATCCTGAGAAGAGATTTCCTCCAGCTCTTCCTCCGGTGTCAGCTGATTGCTAAGCTGTTCCGTGGTGACATCGTTGTCCAGACGTACGATTGCCCCCACATGGGTGTTTCTGGATGAATTGCCTGCACGAATGATATAGTCGCCTTTTTCCATAACATAAGAAGCGGAATCGGTGTCATAGGAAGACATCTCCGTCGTAAGATAGGAAATCGTCAGGGTTTGCTTCTGGCCCGGCGCCAGCAGATCGGTTTTTGCGTAGCCGGCAAGCTCCTGATACGGTTTTTCCAGAGTGCCCTCAGGCGCGGAAAAATAAACCTGAACCACTTCTTTTCCCGAATAGGTACTTCCGGTGTTTGTTACGGTCGCTTTTACCGTAACATTCTTTTTTGTCGCGGTAACGGAATCGATTTTCGTATTGAATGTGGTGTAGGATTTACCGTAGCCGAATTCATATTGGGGGGTGATATTAAAGGTGTCGAAATAACGGTAACCAACATAAATACCGTCCGTATATTCCTCTGATTTAGTGTTGCCGTCATTTGAGCTGAATGTTTCCGAAGATGAATAATCGGAATACTCCTTCGCCCATGTGTCCGTCAATTTTCCTGACGGCGTAACTTTACCGGAAACAACGTCGGCAACCGCGTTGCCCGCTTCCATCCCGGGCTGAGAAACCAAAAGCAAAGCATCCAGGCCGGGTATTTCATCGAAGAATTTTGTGTCGATTACACCGCCAACATTTAACAGTACAGCGACATTCTTAAAGTTGGCACCTAATTTCGTCAAATTTTCGGTTTCATTCTCCGTCAGCAGGTAGTCGCCTTCCTCATTTTTACGGTCGGAGCCTTCTCCGGAGTTTCTTGCAATCACATAGACTGCCGTATCCGTGGATTTGGAAGACGCAATCTGATCGTCGGTAATTTCAGTGTCCGGCAGAGAAAAAGCACTAAACATACCGCCTGACCAGTTGGCTTTTCCTTCTTCGTAGGCGGCATCATAGGCATTCAGCCATGCGGTGGAAGTAATTTCATAACCGGCTTTTTTAAATCCCTCATCGATTGAAATAACATACCGTTGATTAACATCTCCGGAGCCGGTTCCGCCTTTAACGGTGTGGCGGGCTCCACTGCCGAACAAAGCTATTTTCTTGTTTTTTGCAGTGATTGGTAAAACGTTGTCTTTATTTTCCAGAAGAACCATTCCTTGTGCGGCTGCCTGTCTGGACAACTGTGAATTTGTTGTTTCCCGATCCGATACTTCACTGGACGTACTTGCCGCAGATGCGCTGGTGCATATACCAACAACCAGCGTCAACACAAGCAAAAGCGCACACGCAGATTTTGAAATCCTTTTCATACACTCTACCTCTTTCCATAATTATAGTCTCCTCCAAAGCTGAGCTGCTGTATTTTTCACCTCCTTGCCATTTTTTTATTCTTAGAGACGCTCTCACAACTGGTTGCATCTCAGAATAAACAATGTTCTCAATTATTTGTTTAATTTATATATTCAATTTATTATTATTAATATTAAAACAAAACTATTGCAAAATTTTAATAAAATATGGTATTATTTTATATAAATTATTTTCCCTTTAATGACAGATTCTCTATGATAATATTATTATTTTGAACTGCGGGTATGATTTAGACAAACAGTAGGATTGGGAGCTAATATGGAACGAAAAAAAAGTTTTAATCAGGAAAAAATACAGATTGTAAACCGTTCTCTGGTTCTTGACCTCATCCGGCAGCAAACAATATGTTCCAGATCTACCCTTGCCAGCCTGTCCGGATTAAGGCTAATGACGATTACAAATATCATCAATGAGTTGATGAGCTGCGGGCTTGTAGTTGAAACAGGGTTGATGAGCGGCAACAGAGGAAGAAGATCCGTTGGTCTGAAGTTAAATGACGACAAATATAAAGTCATCGGTGTACGCATGACCAGATCTGTTTTTTATGTAGGCCTGTTTGGACTGTCTGGTCAGATCTGTAAAAAAAAGGAATATAAGGTTTCCCACAATGAGGATGTTGAGGTCACCATCGCCAGGATTCGCTCTGCGATTCAGCTTACTCTGAATGAAAACAGGGACTGCTCCGTACTTTCTGCCGCAATTGCTATCCCCGGGCCTTACAGGGAAGACATAGACCGCCTGCTGTTTGTTACCGAATTGCCGGGCTGGCAGAACTATCCGATAAAGGAAGCACTGACGAAAAATCTGGGAATTCCTCTGTATATTATTAACGACGCGGATGCCAGTGCGTTTTCCCAATACTGGTATCGCGATAAGAAGTATCTGATTTATGTTCTGGCCGGACAAGGAATTGGAAGCGGATTGGTGATAGATGGGAAGCTTGCCCGCGGCAGCACTGGCCTTGGAGGCGAATTTGGCCATACCAGTATCAATTTTAATGGACCAGAGTGTTTCTGCGGCAATCATGGATGCATAGAAAAATACTGCTCTCTGCTGGTTTTGTACGAAAATATTAAAAGCCGCCTGAAAGCAAAGGAGCCATCCTGCCTTTTCATTGACAATATAACCACAGAAACAGTTTCTGTGGCCGTTAAGAACGGAGATCGTGTGGCCTGTGAGGAATACAAAAAAGTGTGTGCTCTGCTGTCAATAGGAATTGTGAATTTAGTCAATCAATTTAACCCTGATATCATTGTACTGGGAGACGAACTGACACAAATAGATCCGGATTTCATGTTGTCTATTGTGAATGATAAAATAAAACAATGCATTCAACCTCTGACTCAAAAAGGCTTAACTGTAGAAATCAATCCGCTTTCCGAAAACCCCTCCCTGCTGGGGGCTGGGGCCATTGCCGCACAGCATATGATTGATGATCCGTCTTGTATCATGAATCAATTGAGAAGATAGATTTTAAACTGTTACTTAAATAAAAAAACAGTCAAAACCTCCGGCTTAGGCCGGAGGTTTTGACTTGTGGTGAAAAATTATAATTACTTGAAATTTTATAGTAGGTCTTATTTTATAATGATCGTTTTGTAATGGCTTTCTTCGTTACTTCAACAATATGTGCAGCGTTTAAGCCGAACTCGTCGAGCAGATCAACCGCCGGGCCGGAATGGCCGTAAACATCGTTTACGCCGATTTTGATAACCGGAACCGGATACTCTTCGCAGAGCGCGTCACACACCGCATCGCCCAGACCACCGATGACGTTGTGCTCCTCAACGGTAATGATCTTGCCGGTTTCCTTCGCAGCTTTGACAATAAGCTCGCGGTCAAGCGGCTTAATGGTATGGATGTTGATGAGTCTGGCGTCAATGCCCTGCTCCTCCAGTGTTTTGACCGCTTCCAGAGCGCGGGAAACCATCAGGCCGGTCGCGACGATGGTGATGTCCTTTCCGGCGCGCAGAGTAATGCCCTTGCCAAGCTCGAATTTGTAGTCGTCGGAATTGTTGAAGCTGTTGACGGCGAGTCTGCCAAGGCGGATATAAACCGGGCCGTTGTGCTCGATTGCCGCTTTGACGGCCGCCTTCATCTCATAGTGGTCAGCCGGGTTCAGCACGACCATACCGGGAATGGTACGCATCAGCGCAAGATCTTCGTTGCACTGGTGGGTTGCGCCGTCTTCGCCGACGGAAATGCCCGCGTGGGAACCGACGATTTTTACGTTCAGTTTCGGATATCCGACGGAATTGCGCACCTGCTCGTAGGCGCGGCCGGTTGAAAACATCGCAAAGGAAGTGGCAAACGGGATTTTGCCGCAGGCGGCAAGGCCCGCGGCCACGCCCACCATGTTGCACTCCGCAATACCGCAGTCGATAAAACGTTCCGGACAAGCTTTTTTAAAGACGCCCGACTTGGTCGCAGCCGCAAGATCCGCGTCCAGCACGACCACCTGCGGATATTTTTCAGACAGCTCAGCCAGCGCTTCGCCGTAGCTTTCTCTTGTTGCCTTTTTCACCATTTCTGCCATATTATTCCGCCTCCAATCCGGCCAGCACCTTGTTCAGGTCCTGCATGGCCGTTTCATACTGTTCTGCGTTCGGGGCGGTACCGTGCCAGCCCACCTGGTTTTCCATGTAAGATACGTCTTTTCCCTTGACGGTCTTTGCAATGATTACGCTCGGCTGGCCCTTGACGGTCTTTGCATGGTTGAAGGCGGCTTCTATTTCATCGAAATTATGCCCGTCAATCACCTGAACATCAAAGCCAAAGGAACGGAATTTTTCATCAATCGGCTCCGGGCCACCGACTTCGGCGACAGTCCCGTCGATCTGCAGCCCGTTGTTGTCCACAACAAGGCAGAGGTTGTCCAGATTCTGATGCGCCGCGAACATCGCCGCTTCCCAGACCTGACCCTCTTCAATTTCACCGTCTCCCAGCATGGAATACACACGGTAATCCTTATGATCCATTTTTCCCGCGGCCGCCATGCCGCAGGCGGCGGAAACACCCTGCCCGAGCGAACCGGTGCTCATGTCGATACCGGGTGTGCCTTTCATATCCGGATGCCCCTGAAGCATCGCGCCGATATGACGCAGTTTCTTCATTTCGTCCATCGGGAAATAGCCCCTCAGAGCCAGGATTGCGTACAGTCCCGGGGCACAGTGTCCCTTGGAAAGCACAAAGCGATCCCTGTTTTCATCCTTTGGATTTTTGGGGTCTACCTTCATTTCCTTAAAATAAAGGTAGGTAAAAAGGTCGGCAGCCGAAAGGCTTCCGCCCGGATGCCCCGATTTGGCGTTATAAACGCCCTCGATTGCACCCATTCTCACTTTGCACGCCTGTTTCTGCAATTCTTTCTTTTCCGTTTTGTTCATACTTGGCACTCCTATCACTGCTGACCGCCGAATTCTACAAAATTTCCGAATTTCAAAAACTTTTCATAAGTTTTTGCATAGGCGACGACATATTCTTCACGGGGGTAATAGTTCGTTATGTAGTCTTCGCAAATATGGGCTTGGGCTTCCGGAATGGAGGGATAAATTCCGGCGGCAACCGATGCATAGATGGCTGCGCCGCGTGCGCAGGCCTGAGTTGCTGCGGAAATGTGAATCGGACGGTTAAGAACATCTGCCATCAACTGCATGGAATAAGAAGATTTTCTGGCAATGCCGCCGACCGCAATGATTTCTTTGATTTCTATGCCCGCCGATACCAAACTGTCGAAAATAGTTTTGGAACCAAAACACGCTGCCATTGATAAGGCTTCAAAAATATCGGGAGCTTCCGTACCAAGCTTTAATCCATATATGCCGCTTTGAAGTGTTTCATTGATATTTGGATATCTTCTTCCGTTAAACCAGTCCAAAGCTACAATACTGGATACTTCGGGGACGGAATGTATATTTTTCTCAAGCGTGGAAATCATTTTTTCCTGCAGTTCTTCCGTTAATTTTTCTTTTTGCTCGTCTGTAATAAGGGAAGTATGGTTTAAAATATTGTGTGTTGGCCACATCAATGTTTTGCGGAGCCATGCAAAAATGTCACCGAATGCCGCCTGACTGGCCTCGATTCCTACATAGCCCGGTATGATGGAGTCCTCTGCCTGCCCGCAGAGCTGCTTTAAATTCTTGCCTTTCAGATTATCGTATTTTTCAATCAGCATATCGACTGTGGAGGTGCCCACAACTTTTACAAGGGTGGTTGGTTTGATGCCGGCGCCTACCGCTCCGGCATGCGCATCAAAGGAACTTCCGCCCACAACGGTTTTCTCACTGATTCCCAACTTGTCGGCCCATTCTTTTGATATTGTTCCGAGACAGGTTCCAGCATTTTGCGGGCCGCTGCCGTAATGTCTTGTAACGACTCCCAGATAAGGATCAATGCTGCTCAGGCAATCCGTTGGAGGCAGACCGTTAAATTCGCTGTTCCAAAGTGCTTTGTGACCGGCAGCGCAGGAACAGCGGTACATCGCCAGAGGGTCTGTGCGGTGAGTGAGAACAGCCGGAATCCAGTCGCTGTGCTCCACCCAGGACCAGGCTGCTTCTTTCACGCGCGGATCAATACGCGAAGTATGAAGTATTTTGGCCCACCACCATTCGGAACTGTAGGTGCCTTGAAATTTCAGATAATCAACTCCGTGGAAATTGGACAATCTATCATTAATCTCCTGAGCTTCTTTTATAGCGGTATGGTCCTTCCATAAATGGAACATCGCGTTGGGGTTTTCATGGAATTCATCCAAAAGAGCTAAGGGAACACCCTCCCTGTTTACCGGACAGGGAGTTGACCCCGTCGTATCGACGGAAATGGCATAGACGTGTTCGCCTGCGCTTGGCCCACATGCAAGAACGGCCTGTTTAACACATTTTTCAAAAGATTCCAGATAATCCAGCGGGTGCTGTCTGAATTGATAATTTTCCGGTTCGCAATATTTTCCTTCCGCCCACCTTGGATATGCGCATACGGCTTCCCCATTTGTTTCACCCGTTATAGCGTTTACGACGATAGCCCGAACAGAGTCACTCCCAAAATCCGCACCGATCACCAATTTGGTTTCCATGAAACAGTCCTCCTTATATTATACGGCTGAATGCGTGAAATAAAGATTCAACCAATATGACGTTTGCCTAAAAAACTCACTTTTCACATTAAATATAATCTACAGAAAGAATGTTGTCAAGCAAATAATGAATTAAATATTCAAATTTGATTCGTGAAAATAATCAATTACAATAAAAAAGCATTAATTTTTTAAAATCTATTGACATTTTACGCAAATAAAGATATTATAGCTGCAGACGAATGAAATATTCATTCAAAATGAATTTCAGCGTAAAATTGGAAGGCAGACTTCTAATGAGGTTGATAAGGGATGATCGGTATGGATAATATTGGCGTTGAAAATATCGGAACTCTGGTATTGGTGAAAAACATGCAGCATAAGCTAACATCCCAGCAGAAAAAAGTGGCGATGTATGTGATTGCAAACCCTGCAAAAACGCTGGATTTGACAGCGGCGCAGCTGGCAGAGGAAATCTCGGTCAGCGAGGCAAGTGTTGTTCGTTTTTCAAAAGAAATCGGTTTTAAAGGGTATTACGAGTTCAAAATTCATCTGGCAAAAGATTTGGGCGCAGATAATGAACAGCCGGTTCCTGAAAGTATTTTAAGAACGGACAGTTCCATGGATGTGTTTCAAAAAATTATGGCCTCTGAACAAGAGGATTTGAAGTACACTACCGAAATGCTGAATAAGGATGATTTCATTAAAGCGGTAGACATGATTAATAAAGCGGAAAAGATCGCCTTTTTCGGAATAGGAAGTTCGTATGTGGTCGCTTATGACGCTTTTTGGCACTTTTCCAATATCGGGAAAAAGGCTCAGGTGGAGCAGGATCAGGGCGCCCAGATATTATTGGCTCAGTCACTGGGAAAAAACGATTTGGCAGTTGCCATTTCCCTGTCGGGAGAATCAAAGATCACCAATTTAAATGTGAAGATTGCACATTCCAACGGCGTACCGGTTATCAGTTTAACCCAGAACTCAAAATCTGAAATAGCGCTTTTTAGCGACTGCGTGCTATTGACATACAGTAAAAATTATCAGACGCACGATTTGGCAACTGCGTCCAGAATCGCGCAGCTGGCAATTTTAGATGCTCTCTGTACCGGAGTAGCGGTTAAAAACTGGGACTATGCGTTGGAATATCATCACAACATTTCCAAGTTGATCCGATCTCAGCAATTTTAATATGTTTTAATAAAAGAAAGGATGAGAAGATGAGAAAAATTAAGGCACAAGAGTTAAGTGTGGCGGCCTTTGCTCCGTTTGGATCCTATGTGAGTGTTACGGATCCAACAACAAACAATTTAGGGGAAGGGTCGTGTACATTTTACCGTGACCCGGTTTCCATGCATGTGTCTCCGGGCATGGAGCTGACTTTTTCCATTCTTAAAGTACAGAAACCGGATAAAATTATTGTTAAGGCAAGTGAATATCACAATTTTACAGCAGAGGCCTGGATGCCGGTTAACGACGATGCAATTCTTTATGTCGCACCCGCAAGCAACCTCAAACCGGTTCCGGAGGAAACAGTTGCTTTTTATGTCCCTCAGGGAACACTGGTGAAAATGAATACCGGTGTTTGGCACTATGCGCCTGTTCCCGTTCATAAGGAATTTGTCAATCACCTGATCGTCTTACCGGAAAGAACGTATGCGAACGACTGCCATGAAGTACAGTACGACGAAGCGGATTGGATTGAAATTGAAGTCTAGTCAATCATTTTAATATCATTGTATAGGAGAGTAGAAAATGAGTGTTCAGGAACTTTTTAATTTAAAAGACAGAGTCACAGTCATTACAGGCGGGGGGCAGGGCCTTGGCAAAGAGATGGCTCTTGCACTTGCAGACGCCGGATCCAATATTGTGATTGCACAAAGAAATATGAAGACAGCGGAACAGGCCAAAGCGGAAATAGAGGCGCTTGGCGTAAAATGTCTGACAGTGAAAATGGACGTTACAAAGCCGGACGAAGTTGATGCGATGGTAAGTGCCGTGCTGAAGGAATTCGGAAAGATTGACGTGCTTTTCAATAATTCCGGCGTCTGTATCCTGGGTGATGCGGAAAGCATGCCGTTGGAGGATTGGAACACGGTTATCAATACCAATTTGAATGGTTGTTTTATCGTTTCTCAGGCGGTAGGAAAAGTGATGCTGAAGCAGGGCAAAGGAAACATTATCAATGTTGCTTCCATGTCGGGCATGATTGTCAACACACCGCAAAATCAGTGTTCTTACAATGCCTCAAAGGGCGGTATTATCATGCTGACTAAGAGCATGGCAACAGAATGGGCACAAAAAGGCGTCAGAGTAAATGCGCTTTGCCCGGGATATATGCGTACGGAAATGAGTGAAGAACATTATCAGAGCAAAGACCCAATGATAGACAGATGGTTCAGCATGACGCCGATGGGAAGATCCGGTGTGCCGTCTGAGCTGCGCGGCATTGCGGTATACCTTGCTTCAGACGCTTCCAGCTACGCCACGGGTGCCACCTATCTGGTGGATGGCGGTTATACGGCCTGGTAATCTATTTTGAACTTTTGTTGCAGGAGGGACCATAGTAATGTTGCTGATGGGCATAGACATTGGAACCACGAATTGCAAATTACACATTTATGACCAAAATGGAGATTATGTTGACGGGGCAAAATTCAGTATGGTTAGCAATGCAGAAGATTATGATTCGGACTTTGTATGGAATAATCTAAAGGATTGCATTAAAAAACTTGCGACAAATAGAAATCTGGGACAGCAAATTGTTGGAATCGGTATCAGCAGTCAGGGTGAGTCCGGATTGCTGATAGATAAAAATCATGTTCCTTTGACCCGTGTAATACCTTGGTACCACACGGGCGCGCAGGAAATTGTAGAAAAAGACAAGGGGAAACTTGACAGTACTGAAATTTACCAAATTACAGGGCTGGATCCCCATTATATTTTCAGTTTGCAAAAAATCAGATGGCTGAAGGAACACCATTTTTCCGAATATCAAAATGCATTTATGTGGCATTGTCTGAATGACTACATAGGGTTCATGCTTACAGGACAGGACCGAATGGAATATTCGTCGGCGTCGCGTACAATGGCGTTGGATATTGCGGGACGTCGGTGGTCCGACAAAATATTTGAGCTTACGGGTATTAAAAAATCACTCATGCCGGATTTAATTGAATCAGGTTCCCCATTGGGAAAAATCACTTCGGCAGTAGCCCGCGAGTTGAATATTAATCCGGAAGCGGTTGTTACACTTGCGGGTTTTGACCATATGGTAGGCTGCTTTGGAGTGGGGGCAAGCTGTCCCGGCACAGTGGTGGCTTCCATGGGAACAACGGAATCTGTCTGCATGATAGAGAAATCTGTAGAGCTTGGTCAGTCTTTTAACGGGTACCTATGGGGTGATAATGTCATTAAGGACAAGTTCTATAAAATAGGCGGAATTCCGTGCGGCGGCCGTACGATTGACTGGGCGATTGAGAATATATTAAACGCGGATATCTGTGAGGATACCTATAACTTGTATTCCCAAAAATGCAGAGAGAGCTCTACCGGAAGCGGAGGGGTTGTCTTTCTGCCTCACCTTAACGGCTGTTATACGCCTGAAATGAACAGCGACGCCAAGGCGATGTTTACAGGAATTACACTGAATACCACAACAGCGGATTTGCTCAGAGCTGTGATTGAGGGACTTTGCTATGAATTCAGAGTGGTCTTAGAGCAGGGCAAAAAAAGCGGGATTGATGATATCCTGGCCATCGGCGGAGGAACAGCAAACCATTTTTGGCTGCAGTGTAAAGCCGATGTTCTAAATATTCCCGTAAGAATAGTGGAGGTAAAAGAAGCGGTTACCTTCGGCGCCGCACTTTTAGCAGGACATGCTGCAGGTGTTTACTCTGAAAACCAGAACATTCTGGTAAAGACGAAGAAAACTTTTTATCCTGACCCCAAGGCGCATGCTGTCTATGAGAAAATCTATCAAAAAGTATATAAGAAGCTCTATGCCACAAATATACAAATCACGTCAGAACTTGACAATATTTTAAAGAAAGGTGGATGAATCATTGGGTCTAGTTACAATGGATGCTGTACTGAAAAAGGCAAAAGAGGGAAATTATGCAGTCCCTGCTTTCAATGTCTGTAATCTGGAATTTATCAAAACCGTTATTGAAACAGCTGAAAAAATGAATTCGCCTGTTATTGTAGCCACACATCCCGTAGAGATTGAGTACGCGGGAATCGATAGAATCAGCTCCATGGTTCAGTCTTTTGCCAGAAAGACACATATCCCGATCGTACTCCATCTGGATCACGGTGATACATATGAAAGAGCGGTAGACTGTATTGAACATGGGTATACCTCTGTTATGTTTGACGGCTCTGGGTTTCCGTATGAGGAAAATATAAAGCGGACACAGGCGGTTGTTAAAACAGCGCATGCACAAAACGTCAGTGTGGAAGCGGAGCTTGGACTGATCGGCGGAAACGAAGGAGATGCCTTAACCGAAGCAGGGGGCCTCAGCAGGGACAACCTGACTAATCCGGAACAGGCGGCGGATTTTGTTTTGAAAACGAATGTCGATTCTCTTGCGGTAGCAATTGGTTCGGCACATGGATTTTATAAGGGAATTCCGCAGATTGACGTCGACAGACTTTCCCAAATCCGTAACAGGGTTTCCATTCCTCTGGTTTTGCACGGGGGCTCCGGGATTCCGGACGAAATTATCCGTGACTGTGTGAAAAATGGAATCAGTAAGCTGAATATTGCTACAGAACTGAAATACGCCTATTACCTCGGCATTTTAAAGTCCATCAAAGAAAACCCGGACGAGTTTGATCCGAGAAGCGTGTTTGCCGTTGCAATGAAAAATGCGGAAGACCTGGTCAGGCAAAAAATTGAGTTGCTGGGTTCCGGGAACAAAGCATAAATGGTGAATTATATATTGATTATATAATTATTTATTATTTGGAGGAGTTTTAAAATGAAAAAGTTTCTATCCATTGTATTGGCATTGGCAATGACGGCAGCTCTTTTAGCAGGCTGCTCAGCAACGGGTTCCCAATCGGCTGCGGCAGGTTCGGCGGCACCATCTCAGGCGGCAGCCGGAAGTGAAGCGGCTAAAACAGTTAAGGTTGGCGTTTCCGTTGCAAATTTAGCCAATTCTTTCTATCTGGAAATCAAAGAGGGTCTTGAGAGCTCGTTAAAAAAGGGAGATCAGCTGATTATTACCGACGCGAACCTGGACAGCGCAAAGCAAATTAATGACATTGAAGACATGGTACAGCAAAAGATGGACATCATCCTTGTTGACCCTGTTGATTCAAAGGGAATTAAATCCGCTTTGGATTCCTGCGCAAAAGCGAATATTCCGGTTATCGCTTTCAATTCCCCGGTAGACGATGTTGACTTAGTAAAATCTACGGTTGCATCCGATAACTATATGGCCGGTGAGTTAATAGCAGAGGCGCTTGCAAAATCAATCAATGAAAAAGGCAATATTGCCATGTATAACTATAGCGTTGTTAAGGTCTGTAAAGACAGAGGAGACGGATTTGAAGCCGGTATCGCGAAATATCCGAACATAAAAATTGTGAACAAGCAAGAAGGCAAACCGGCAACAGACGCTTCCCTTCCTGTTATGGAAAATATCCTGCAGGCCAATCCCGACATCGTCGGAGTGTTCGCATTAAACGATCCTGCCGCAATCGGCTGCATTGCCGCCATTGAAAGCGCCGGGAAAATTAATCAGATCAAAGTCGTTGGTGTTGACGGTTCCAAAGATGGCAGAAATATGATTACCAATGGGAAAATGCTTGCTTCCGCAGCACAGTTCCCCAAACAAATCGGCTCTGTAAGCATTGAAACCGCATATAAGATTTTGGCCGGAGAAAAGGTTGAAGCCGATATAAAAATCCCGGTTGAGCTGGTTGATAAATCAAATGCTGCAAATTAATTAAAAGCGATTAAAAAACGGGCAGGTAAATAATGTAGGATTATTATCTGCCCGTTTTAATTTCAAACTCTAATTTCTGACTCACAAAGGGGCGTAAATGATGGATGAATATATTCTTCAAATGGAAAATATCAATAAAGCTTTTCCTGGAGTAAGAGTTTTGCATGATGTGAGTTTTTCAGTAAAACAAGGAGAAGTGCATGCCCTTATGGGAGAGAACGGCGCTGGAAAATCAACGCTGATGAAAATACTGGGCGGTATTTACAGCATGGATTCCGGAAAAATCAAGGTGAACGGAGAAGGCGCTGCAATCAGCTGTGTGGCGGATGCACAAAGATATGGCATCAGTCTGATTCATCAGGAGATTTGCTTAGCTAACAACCTCTCTATCGCGGAAAATATTTTTATGGGCAGAGAAATTACAGGAACAGTCAAAGGCTTTTTGAATTTTAAAGCGATGGTATCAGAAGCACAGAAAATCTTGGATTCCCTGAATATGAAAATTGACGCAAGAACACGCGTTGGGAAATTGAGTATTGCTCAGCAGCAGATGGTCGAGATTTGCAGGGCGCTTTCCACAAATGCAAGGATTATTGTTATGGACGAGCCGACGGCATCTCTGAGTAATAAGGAAATTGAAAATCTCTTCTTACAAATTCAGAAACTAAAAGCAGCGAATGTTGCAATTATATATATTTCTCACCGTATGGACGAAATATTTAAGATTGCAGACACCATTACCGTTTTAAGGGACGGTGAGCGTGTAGGCAGTATGACTACGCAAGAGCTGAGTCCTGATACGCTGATTAAAATGATGGTTGGCAGAGGGCTTAAAGAGGTGTTCCAAAAAGTCAAGCTTAATATTGGTGAGGATCTGTTAAAGGTTGAAGGATTCAACAATCAGTATTTAAAAAACGTCCATTTAAACTTGAAAAAAGGTGAGATTCTTGGAATTTCGGGATTAGTCGGAGCAGGAAGAACCGAACTCGCCCGAGCCATTTTTGGGATTGACCCTCTGGATTCAGGAAAAATCTTCATCGACGGCAAAGAAGTAAAAATTAAATGTCCCCAGGACGCGATTCAGCACGGGATTGCGCTTGTACCTGAGAGCAGAAAAGAAGACGGCCTGTTTTTAAATCAGACGGTATCATTTAATACGACAATATCAATTCTGGAGAAGTTTATCCGGTTTATCCATACGGATCATAAAAAGGAAAATGAAATTCTTGATAATTATATCAATACGTTTTCCATAAAAATGTCAAGTAGGAATCAGCTGGCCTTAGAATTGAGCGGTGGAAACCAGCAGAAAATTGTCATTTCCAAGTGGCTGGCCACGGAGCCTAAGATTTTAATTCTTGATGAACCCACCAGAGGAATCGATGTAGGTGCCAAGGCGGAAATTTATCAGATGATGTATCAGATTGCACAGTACGGGGTTTCCATTATTTTAATATCCTCGGAACTGCCCGAAATTATCAATCTGAGCAGCCGTGTCGCCGTTATGCATGAGGGCGAATTAGTCAAAATCATTGATATGGAAACAGAAGAAATTTCTCAGGAAAAAATTATGTATTACGCCGCAGGAGGATGGAATAATGAAAATAGTAAATAAATTGGCTCTGTCTGATAAATCCTCGAATCCGGTTATAAATTATCTGAAAGATAACGCGGGAACGTTGATCGGATTGGCAGGGTTAACGCTGATACTTTCTGTTACAACCACAATGTTTCTGGCCCCGGATAATCTATTTAATATTTTGCGGCAGGTATGTACGAATGCTACGCTTGCGTTTGGCATGACTTTTGTGTTAATTATCGGAGGAATCGATTTATCCGTCGGGTCTGTTTTGGCGGCGAGCGGAGTTACCGTTGTAATTCTTCTGGAACGGGGAATGCCGTGTATCCCTGCAATATTCATCGGCGTTTTAATGGGGGCCGTGTTCGGCCTGATTAATGGATTGATTATTGCTTACACAAACATGCCGCCGTTTATTGTTACCCTTGCAACACAGATGGGAATCAGGGGCATATCTTACATAATTACCTCGGGAAGATCCGTTGCCAGCACCGATCCGCAGTTTAATGCGATAGGGAACGGATATTTAGGCCCCATACCGATTCCGGTTTTGATGGTTGCGATTCTCATCATTCTTTCCTCTGTTATTTTAAATAAGACAAGATTTGGCAGAAGAATGTATGCTACCGGAGGAAACATAGAAGCCGCTACTTATTCCGGAATTAAAGTGAAAACAGTTCAGATATGGGTTTATACCATCTGCGGCATTTTGGCGTCCATAGGCGGTATTGTACTGGCCTCCAGAATGTATTCCGGTCAGCCGACCGCAGGGAATGCCTATGAAGGAGACGCAATCGCCGCCGCTGTTCTGGGCGGAACAAGTTTTAACGGCGGTATTGGAACGATTGGCGGGACACTGATTGGTGCGCTGATTATTGGCGTTTTAAATAACGGCTTAAATCTGCTGAAAGTTTCGTTTTACTGGCAGCTTGTCATTAAGGGGATCGTCATTTTAGCGGCAGTATATATTGATATCTTAAAAAAGAAAAAAAATAAATAAAGTCATGTTTTTTGAGACGATACTCATCAAAATAAAAGAGCACCCGCAAGGGTGCTCTTTTATTTCGCCATTGGTGGGGAGAACCCCGTGGGTAGAGTGTGCCAAGGGTCAGCTCTTGTACAGGTCCCCGCTGTTTTCCTTGTTTAGAGTACCGTCGAGTTCAATCATCAAAAATTTTGTCAATTCTTTAACAACAGGCCTGTGCCTCGTTCCTTTTGGGACAATAATCAATTCGCCTTCATCCACTTTTATCAATCCTTCATCGACTTCCAGGTGAAAACTCCCTTTGATAACATAAAATAATTCATCTGAATTCTCGTGAACATGGAAATCCAAAGTGCGATTTTCTACATTTACAACGCTGAGACTATGCCCGTTTAACCGACCGATTTTTTCGTATACATACAGTTTATCAACAGCATCTACCGCTGACTTGAGATTCACTTTTTCCAACATAATTACCCTCCATTTATAGATTACAGGGGTTACACTCCCATTGTATATAAACATTAAGCAAAGTTCAAGGAGTCCTTTTAACTGCGAATTACTTCTAAAAAGGGATGGATTTATCAAAATCCACCCCTTTAAAATTACAATGCCTTAAAAGATTGCTGTCTGTCTCCAGGAATCTCCGCTTGGCTTTACACCGTTTTTCACAATAAGCCGAACGGACGCATGGGCTTTGGTAATCAGTCTATTTTTATCGTCGTATACATCAAACATAATGTATGTCAGTCCCGGTGTTAAGCCGGTCACTTGATAATTGCCATTTTTTAACTTTGTAATCGTTACCATTCCCCGAGTGGAAGAGTAAACCTTAACAGTCGTATCTTTTGCATTTGTCATCTTGATACCAATTTCGTATTTACCCTTTACCGGCATGATGTAGCTTTTGGTGTCAAGCGTCAGCGAACGAACTGCATTCGGTAACAATACATAATCGGAGCAGTGGCTGATCTGTACGGTTACATTTCCATCCGCGTCTACGGTGTAGGCGTCTTTTCCGAGCGATTCGATTTGCTGGGTGGTTGGATTGTAGTAATAGAAGTAAAGCGTCTGCCCCGGTTTAAAACCTTTTTCCAGCGCGGAGAATTTTACACTGGCTACCGACGGCAGCAAACCGCTGTGGTCAAAGGAAAGCACCATGCCCTTGTTGGTCGGGGTAATCGCATTGACTTTCGGGACTTCCGTGGTAAGGTGCACGCTCATGGAAATATTGACGTCCGTCATAGGAATGGCGGATTTTGCCAGATCTTCCCCCTTGAACGTCCAACTGTAGGCGAGCTGCTGCGTATCGGCGTCTTTGATCTTTATGGTTACATCGGTCTGATTTACTTTTGCCGCCTCAAGAATTTCCTTGTTGGCATTGATAGTAACCGCGGCGTTTTCGACGGTGCCTTTTGCCACTTCGGACGGTACGGTGATGGTAAGATCAACGTCTTTTTTTGCAGTCAGCTGCTGCACGATTGCGTCCGTGGGTACATTTATCGTAACGGCTGCCTTTTTCGTTGTATCTACCGTGTTCCCGTTTGTGGAAGTTAAGGTGTTGTCCACGGTAACGCTTGGGACTCTTGTTTCAATACTGGTTGTGTCCCCGTTTGTACTGACGCTCTCCGGTCTTGTGGTTACGGTTGCGGTATTGCCTGTCGTATCAACTTTTGTCTCTGTCTTGTCGGTATTTACCGAGGAAGAAGTGCTGCCGGAGCTGTTTTTATCGGAACTCGTACTTTTCTTTTTCACGGTTACTTTAATTTCCGGGGCGCTCACGGAGCTGTCCAGAACATAACCGCTGTCGACATAGCCGCTGTCAAGCACGGCCTTAAATGTATAAGTGCCGGGAACATTCTGCTTATATGTGCTGCAAACCCAATCGGTAACGGCAATCCATAGGTTGGAAATTTCAGCTCCCATTGCTTTGATTTTTGCAGGAAGGTTCAGGGAAGCAAGCTTTGTACCGTAAGGTACCGTTTTCGTTGCATAATCCAACAGAAAGCCTGTGATTGTATGAGTCGGCGTGTCACCGCCGGTTGCTGCTTTTACGGTAACGCTGATTTCTGTTGTCAACTCCACATCGTTTGTATTGACAACTCCTGACGGAAGGACAACAGTTCCGGTTACCGTAAAGGTTTGTTCCGTTTTTTTGGATTTATCGTAGTCCGAACCTGCAACATCCCAATGTACTTCGGCGTCGACATCTCCGTCATCGGTGGTTAATACAACGGTTTCCGGCAACCCGAGGGCGGCTGCCGTCTTTGCCGTACCGTTGGTAATCCCTGTTATGGAGTCAGGATCAGCGATGCTCAGCAGTGTTTTGTCAATGGGGGACACAGCATCAACGGTAAACGCCGCCGCGGAAACAGCTGCCGAGCCATTGTAGCTTACAGCGATTACCACGCTTTGTGCTGAGTCTTTCTGTGCAATCGGTGTAAAGGCAAAGGTGATGGTCTGCGTTGACTCGTCCCACGAAAAATCGCTCAGAGGCAAGTTGGATGCCGTACTGCTGTCAACCTTGCAGGTCGCGGAAAAATCTGCTGCAGTCGGTGTAACCGAAGGCACTTTGTCAAGCGTTACAGTGATTGTTCCGTTTGTTGCCTCAACGCTGTCAACAGCTGCCGTTACCGGCAGCGCCGGCGTCGTAAACGTCTGATCCGCTCCGTTTGTGGTCCCTCCGGCACTCACTGCGACCACGCGGTAATGATAAGTGGTATTGGGCTGCAGATCTGAAAGAGAATAACTGACGGAAGTGGAGGACGTACCCGTCACCGGACTTTGCTTCGCTGTCACGCTGGTGCCGTAATCGGTTGTTTCTCCGTATTGAAATGTCACGGTGGTAGACGCGTTGTTTGCGTTTACGGTTCCGCTCAGCGTCGCGGCTGTGTAAGAAATATCACTTGCGGCGTCGGTTGTTACGGTCGGCTGGGCTGCCGGGGTGGTGAAGGTTTTGTCTTCTCCGTTGGAAGCACCGGATAAGTTTGTTCCCACAACACGGTAATGGTAGGTTGTATTGGGAGTCAGTCCCGAAAGAGAACAACTGACGAAGGTGGAAGACGTACCCGTGACCGAGCTTGGCGATGCCTCTATGGTGCGGCCGTAGCTGGCCGTTTCTCCGTATTGGAATGTCACGGTGGTCGACGCGTTGTTCGCGTTTATGGTTCCATTCAGCGTCGCAGCTGTGTAAGAAACAGCACTTGCGGCGCCGGTTGTCGCGGTCGGCGGGGCAATATAAGTAAACTGATCGGAACTGCTTGTTACGCTCGTGCCGCCTGCGGTAGTCACCGTAACGTGTACCGTGCCGGAACCGGCCGGAACGGTCGCGGTAATCTGGGTAGCCGAATTAATCGTATAGCCGGCTGCGTTGACCGTGCCGAATTTAACAGCAGTCGCGCCTGTCAATCCGGTTCCGGTGATGGCAACGCTGGTTCCGCCAGTGGCAGGGCCGCTTGTCGAGGAAAGCGATGTGACCGTCGGCGCGGCAATATAGGTAAACTGATCGGAACTGCTTGTTACGCTCGTGCCGCCCGCGGTAGTCACCGTAACGTCTGCCGTGCCGGAACCGGCCGGAGAGGTCGCGGTAATCTGGGTATCCGAATACACCGTAAAGGCGGTTGCGTTGGCAGCCCCAAATTTAACAGCACTCGCGTTTGTAAACCCGGTTCCGGTGATGGTAACGGTGGTTCCGCCAGCGGCAGGACCGCTTGTGGGGGAAATCGCTGTGACCGTCGGCGCGGCAATATAGGCAAACTGATCAGCGCTGCTTGTTGCGCTCGTGCCGCCTGCGGTAGTCACCGTAACGTCTACTGTGCCGAAACTGGCCGGAGAGGTCGCGGTAATCTGGGTGGACGAATTCACCGTAACGACGGTTGCGTCGGCAGTGCCGAATTTGACAGCGCTCTCGTCTGTAAAGCCGGTTCCGGTGATGGTAACGCTGGTTCCGCCGGAGGCAGGGCCGCTTGTTGGAGAAATCGCTGTGACCGTCGGCGCGGCAATATAGGTAAACTGATCGGAGCTGCCTGTAGCGCTCGTGCCGCCCGCGGCAGTCACCGTAACGTCTACTGTGCCGGAACCAGCCGGAGAGGTGGCGGTAATCTGGGTGGACGAATTCACCGTAACTCCGGTCGCGCTGGCAGTGCCGAATTTGACGGCACTCGCGTCTGTGAACCCGGTTCCGGTGATGGTAACGCTGGTTCCGCCAGCGGCAGGACCGCTTGTTGGAGAAATCGCTGTGACCGTCGGTTTAACAATATAGGCAAACTGATCGGAACTGCTTGTTACGCTCGTGCCGCCCGCGGTAGTCACTGTAACGTCTACTGTGCCGGAACCGGCCGGAGAGGTCGCGGTAATCTGAGTATCCGAATCCACCGTAAAGGCGGTTGCGTTGGCAGCCCCAAATTTAACAGCACTCGCGTTTGTGAACCCAGTTCCGGTGATGGCAACGGTGGTTCCGCCAGAGGCAGGACCACTTGTCGGGGAAATCGCTGTGACCGTTGGCGCAGCGACAAGATAGGTAAACTGAAAGCCTGTTGCGCTCGTACCGCCCGCGGCAGTCACCGTAACGTCTGCTGTGCCGGAACCGGCCGGAGAGGTCGCGGTAATCTGAGTATCCGAATTCACCGTAAAGGCGGTTGCGTTGGCAGCCCCGAATTTAACAGCACTCGCGTCTGTGAACCCGGTTCCGGTGATGGTAACGCTGGTTCCGCCAGCAACAGGACCACTTGTCGGGGAAATCGCTGTGACCGTTGGCGCCGTGTTTGCCTCGGTAACGGTAATTTGAATCGTCCGAGAAGCGCCACCATCTAAAATTAAAGTAAATAGATAAGTACCCGGAGTTGAAGCCTCAAACCCTATCGTTAGATCGCCGTCACTATCCATGGCGTGGTCATTATCACAGGGCATTGGGTAATGATCGTAACCTGAACCCCCTCCATCGAGAAACGCAGACGCGGCTGCGGGGTCCCCGCCGTTATAAGCAGTAAGAGATTTCATATAAAAGTTTGTCAATTCAAGGTCTTCACCTTCAAAAATGTCGGACAATAGCATGCCCCACTGTTCAATTGTTGTGATTTTGCCCTTAAAGTTTACCGCTGCCACAGTAATTGGTACGGTTATATCTACGGTGCTTGTTCCATCACTTACAGCTACTTTTACCGAAGTCGTTCCCGCCGCAACACCGGTCACAGTAACGGTCCCGCCGCTTAAGACCGCTGTGGCTACAGCAGAATCCGGAACAGCCGCAATGCCTGTTATGGACAAGGGATCATTGTCAGCATCCTGCGCAATATCAGCAGCGGTAAATTCTGCCGTACCGGTGCCGATTACCGACTGAGTAGGAACGGTACTCTTTGCTGTCGGCGCAATGTTGGGCGCCACAATATTAAGCTTACACGGAATATTATCTTCCATTGTATTTTGTACTTCAATACAATATGTTTTTCCATATTCAAGAAAAGCGGTAAAGGAGACATGCCCCATTTGATCATCATTTAGATCTTCCGCTATAATTGAACTATTTTCCCAAATACGGGCAAAAGTGCTCGAACCAAGATTGCTGGTGGCATCTGATGTTGAAATGATATAGGTGCCAGTCTGTAAAGGCGAAAATCTATAATAACTTGGAGCAACAACAGTCATTATTTCCGTGGTTCCTGAGTAAACCGAGGGAGCACTTTCCTTCTCCGTAGCTCCTTCAAGGGGTATCGCATAAGCTGGTAACGCCATCGAAGGAAACAATCCTATCAACATTGCCATGGTTAAGAATAATGCTATAAATTTTTTCATTTTTACGCCTCTTTCTCATTGGATTATGGTTTCATGTTTATTCTCTCAATATATTTTTGGCTGGTCTTATAAAAAGCTTTGTGAGAGAGTTTTTCTCATATTCTTTTCTATCTCCTATTTTAATATTTTTTTCGGCCAGTAGCACACACCTACGTCCAGTGAGCGGGGCTTGTCCAGATGAAAGTCGGAACATCGGCAGTACCAGCATTGCTGTATTCCATCCGGAGTATTGGATCTCGGCTCAAAAGCCGGACAGACTTGCCGTGGCCACACATTGCCCTCTGCATTAGGGGCAGAGAGGGGCGCGTCTTCCTGTCTGTGCCGTCGGTTATCCATCGTATCACGCTCCTTCAGACAGAAATATAGGGATAATATAAATGATTCATTATTGTCGGCCGGATGGTCGGCGTGGAGCAATCCGTGTATTGGATTTTACCAGAAAATACCATATAAAAATAAAAAAATGAGCCTTTGCACTTAAAAGACTCATTTTTACACTTAAAAACTTATATTCACTTAAAATTTGCTTTTGATTCAACGGATTTATCTGTTCTCACGCCAGCAGACGAACCCGAAAAATACCCTTTTCAATGGAATAGATTAGCTCGCCGTCATATTTCTTTGCAAAGGTGATGACGCTTTTGCTGCCTAAGCCGTGACCCTCTTCATGGGTGACGGGACAGCCGTTTTCGTCAAGGGCAGTATCCTCTGTACATGGATTGTCCATTTCTAAAAGCAGCCTTCCCACATAGCGGCAAATAAAATTGATATATAACGGTTTGCTGCCCGATTGTTTTAAGCACGCCACAATGGCATTTTCCAAAAGATTTGACGCCACCATGGAAAGCTCCAGCGAATCCACCGGAAGGTCGTTTGGAACATCCAGCTCAATCACTGTGGGAATGCCCGACTGCTCTGCAAGCTCTGCATAATGGCAGACAGCGGCATTGACAACAGGATTTTCACAATAAACCTTGCCAATCTTGGGTGCCGTCTGATCCTGTTTTTTCAGAAGGGCGACAGCCTCACGGCTTTCCCCTTTCTCCAAAAGCTCTAAAAGCATATTGTTGAAATGGCGGCGGTCATGGGCGGCAAGGCTGTTCTGCGCCGACACCTCCTCCATCAGTGTAAGCCGTTCTGCCATATTGCCGGCGGCTAATTGCAGATATTCCCGCTCCGCCTGCATTTTTTGATTCTCTTCTTTCACCTGATACTCTTGCTGAAGATATTTGATGGACAGAAAAATAGAGCAGTAGGCCGCAAGTCCGATAAAAATCACTAAAAGCAGCGGAACAGCCTGTTCGGTCAGGGTGACAACAATGTCATCCGAGGAAAGAACATAGTAATTAAATGTAATGTAAATGCCCAGCGCCACAGCGAAATACGCCGTCCAATGCTTCACTGCCTGCCGATACAGCGGGCGCACATAGCGCGACAGGACCAGCAGAAATGCGCCGAACAGGATCACGCGCAGCAGCGAGTTTGCGTAGACGGGAAACGGCAATTTCCTTGAGCCGATAAAGCTGAGGACAATCACGGCGTCGCTGATGTTCTGGACGGTGAGGTAGGAAAACAGCCACTGCATAAAAGTGTCTTTAAACAGCGGCCGCACAACGAAACACAGCACCGCAAACAAAACAATGTCAAGCTTTGAAAGCAGGGTCAGGTTCCCGCTGAGGTAACAGAAAATCGCCGTGCCCAAGTCGGCGGCGAGAACGCCGAGCATGGTCAGCCGTGTAATCTTTTTTGAGTACTTCGGCTGCAAAAGCGTCATCATCAGCAGGACATTGGCGGTGGTAGAGACCGCCGCCCGCACCAGGTCGGGAAGAAGCTGGATCATCGCTGTCCCTCCTTAGGCATCAGGTAGTTCATATAGGCATCCCGCACTGCGGGGTATTGCTTTGCCGCAATGGGGACCGTTTTGCCGCCGCACAGCGTAAAGCTGTCCTTGGCAAAACGCTCTACCCGCCGCATATTAATGAGGTACGAGGTGTGACATTGTAAAAAGTGAGCATCCTTTAAAACGGGCATGCTGTATTCCGCAAAACTTTCCCGAATGGTACGGCTGATGATCTCCTCGCCGTTTGTCAGGGTGAAGATGACAGCATGGCTGCGGTATTCGCAGCAAAGAATATCTGACAGCCTTAATACCCGAAGACCGTCAGTGGTTTTAATCGTAACGGTCTGCTCTTCGGACAAGTCTGTTTTCGAGATGGCAAAAGTGAGTGTGTCGAACAGCTGCTGTTTATCGATCGGCTTAATCAAATAGTTGACGGGGCTTGCGGCATAGGCCTGTAAAGCAAATTGAGGCTCGGCGGTGGCATAAATAATTTGAGCCTCGCGGTCAAGGCGGCGAATTTCTTTGCCAAGTTCAATGCCGCTGACCATGGGCATGACAATATCCATTATGTAAAGATGAAAGCTCTCGGTTCCAATGGCGGTCAGCAATTTGTCAGAGTGAGAAAATTTTTTTACCTCTGCTTCCAATGTGTGGGCAGCAAGGTACTCGGTTATGTATGCGCTGATAATTTCCAACTCTCTCGGCTTGTCGTCACAAATGGCGATTTGCAGCATTGTCGCACCTCCTGCAAAGCGGCATATCCGTCTTAATTTATGCAAGAACGAACGCCGTAAGCATTATCAATAGTCTTTGAAACCATTATATCATGTCGAAAGCTGCAAGTCTATCGTTCTATATATGCAGGCGGGATCAACTTACGATCGAACAGCAAGCAAGAGGCTGCCGCAAAACAGCTTATAGCTATTTTTCCCTCAAATAACCTTTCAGTATGAAATCAAAGCAACAAGAGATAATAGGAATAAAATAAGGAATTATTATGGAGGATATTTAATCTCATATGAAAAATAAAATAAAATGCAAAAAAATTTTATCCATATTACTTGTATTCATACTTGTTCTGCTTACTGCGTGCAGCAGTAAAAGCTCTCAGCAGTCTTCTGAAGCGGAGTCTTCTAAATCCGGTTCGGAGTCGGAAGAAGTTCCTTCAGATTTAACCGAGCTTGAAAATAATATTGAAATGATCGAGCAAACTCTGGATGGGCCGTCCATTCAGACAAAACCAATGCAGCAGGCCGGTCAAAGCACGCAGTCCGGCGAAGGTGCGCAGTCCGGAGATGATGCGCAGTCTGGCGGGGGTGCACAGTCTGGACAGAGCGATCAAAGCCAGCCAGGGAGTCAAAGCTCGCAGCAGGGGCAGGGACAGCAGCAGAGCCAGCCGTCAAGTTCTAGCCAACAAGATCCAATAGAAAAAATTCCTGCAATTGTAGATAAAATGCACTATCAATGGAATAATCTAATGCCTGTAGCGATTAAAAAAGGGGCCAATAACGATTTGGTAAATAATTTCGGCAATAGACTAAACGATCTGTCCAGCACGGTTGTCAGTAAGAATAAGATGAAAACGTTGATAGCTGCAAATCAACTTTATGTCTATATACCGGATTTATATTTGCTTTTCAAGTCAAAGCTCTCACCGGAGATAAAGCGGGTCCGGTATTATTCCAGAAGCGCCATTCTGAACGCGTCAAGTGCCAACTGGACTCAGGCCGATTCGGATATGAGCAGTCTAAAATCCGTCTGGGCCGTGTATAGAAATAGCTTAAGCAAAGATCAGCAGGATAACGCAACCAAACTTGACTTATCTATCAATGAACTTGAAAAGGTGATTAAAGAAAGAAAGCAGCCATTAATTGCTATAAAAGGGAAAGTTGAGTTTTCAAACATTCAAGCTTTGGAAAAGGCGACTCAAAAAGAGTCCGGAGGACAATCCGGCGGCCAGCAGTCCAGTGAAGAACAATCCGGCAGTTAGCAAATCACTGAGTGGGTCTTTGAGCTGGTTTTTGAATCAATAATGGGAGCAGGGACGTCGAAATACGTCCCTGCTCCCACTTTAGTCTATACCTAGTTTTTGGAATTTTGCTCAGAGAATGCCGAGCAGATGCCAGAAAGGAATACAGGCCCAGAACCCCAGAATATTCAAAGCCATGTAAATATAAGACAGCTTGCTGATTGCGGGGAAGGAAATGTTTTCTTCCCCGCCGCCGGCAGAATAGCCGATGAGAAACAGACCGTTTTGATAAATTACATTCCAGGTCAGGATGGATGTGAAGACAACCATAGCACAAACCCAGGGACTGATGCTCATTGCCTGAGCAAACGGGATCAGCAGAACCACAAATATGGTAATGCTGGAAACCTGGTCTACATAAATAAACCGTATCAGGTAAATGGCAATTGCTACTACTGTAATAAATATGAATGGATTTCCGGTGAACAGGCCGATGTATGGCGCTAACTGTTTGCTGATGTAGGTTTGGATTTTGAGTTCGTTAAGGACGCTGCCAAAACTAATCATACTTCCTACCATAAACAGCATATCCCAGGGGATTTTTGTTTTAAAATCAGAAACGTCAATTACATTGGTAATCAGGAATATGAGAAGGGCCAACACGGCAACAACGGTGCTGTCAACGTTAATGACTTTCTGTAATGCCCACAGGACAACGGCAATCAGAAACACCCCAAGAGTCAGTTTTTCATTCATGGTCATGGGGCCCATGCCGGCCAGTTCCTGATTCACATAGTCTTTAGAAAAGTGCTTTTCTTCTTTTGGCCGATACAGAACCCAAATACTAATCAGGCAGCCCACTGCGACCACAATTCCCCAGGGCAGCATGCTGATGAACCACTTAATCCAGCTGAATTGAGCCTGTGTTTGGGCCGGAAGTAAACCAAATGCTATGTAACCGAAAAAGTTCGCGCTGATAAAGCAAACACTCATCAGCATAAACCCTGTGACCACAGCAAGGAAGAGGCCGTGCATTCCGTTGCTCTTTTTCTCGTAGCCCATAGCCTCGCCTACGCTTTCAGCAATGGGGATTCCCATGCAAAGCTTGGCGGTTGCACTGGGAATAAAAGGATTGATGATGATTCCCGAGACAATCAGCCCCAGAACTTGTCCTTTGTAAGTAGGCGAAAACAGCTTCATGATGGAGTAAGCAAAACGTTTCATCAAACCGGTCTTGGTAAGCGCCAGACTCATGCCAAGCGCGGCCAGCATAAACCACCAGGTAGAACTGGAAAAACCGGAGTACGCATGAGTAAACGGGACAACCCCTGTCAGCGCGAACAGTGCGCACATCAGCATAGAAGTAATAAAAATACTGAAGACCTGAAAAATCCAATAGGTAATTGCCCAAAGAGTAATTCCAAGTGCGACCATTGCCGGATGGGTCAAACCTTTAGGAACTGGCAGGCAGACGAAAACAACGGCAATCACAATGCCCAGAACAGCGCCTAACACTCGCTTAGCATCTGTTTTTTTCAACATGAACACTCCCTCTATTTTAGCGTCTCAAGCTTATTAAATTTTCGGAAGGTATACTCCTTGATTTCTCAGAATTTCCTGCAGCTTAACAACGTCAATGTCGCGGGGCTGTTTGCCGGACTGAACCGCAAGATAAGCAGCGGCGCCGGAAGCTTCTCCTGTTGCTACGCTGTGCGGAATTAAATTCAGCCAGTTATGAGCGCGGACATCCGCACTCAGGCATCGTCCTGCCGCAAGAAGATTGTCCAGCTTTTCAGGAACCAGAGCTCTGAACGGAATGCTGAGGGCGGATTCACCGTCCGGTTTGTTAAAGCTGTGCATTGCCGGAGTGACAGCAACCGCATCTGAAAATGTCTTTCCCTGCTTTAAGTCGTCAAATGTAATTTGATATTGTCCTTTCAGTCTTCTGGAGTAGCGGCAGCCGACAATGGATGCAATATCCATCAGGTAACAGTCTTCAAAACCCGGCAGTTCTTTCCGCAAATAGCGGACAACATCTGGGATGGCCTTTTTAATCTTCATTTCCACATAGGTAAGGTCTTTAATCTTCATACTGTTTTTTTCCGGAATCCAGTTGTTTACCCACATGTTGTCGTTGCGGTTGGAGGGAATAGGCAGCAGTTTGTATCCCGCCACTTCATTTAAGCGCTGCAGCTTCTGGGCGCACTCTTCCGGAAATGCGACTTTGTAGGCTGCGTATTTTGCATAGTCTGTGTCGGCAAGGCGGAAACATTCCGCCATATTGGAATTACGGATCGTAGGATCTATGCTATTGTCAAACTCGGCGCCCGCGGAGGCAAAAATATCTCCTTCGCCGGTCGCGTCAATGACTACTTTGGCCAAAACGGCTTTTCGTCCTTCTTTACTTTCAAAAAAGACACCTTTCAGTTTTCCGTCGTCCATAAATGCTTTAGCCGCCCAGCAGTGGAAGTAAACGGTGACCTTTGCTTCTTCTACCATGTCGTTTAAGACGATTTTCATCAGCTCCGGGTCAATAAAAGTGGTATACATTACTTTGTTGTTCCACACGGCGCCAAAATAATTGGACCATTTTTTAACCAGTTCCGAATTGGTGCTGCCTGCTTCGCGATCCTTGGGTCCGAATACAGCGTCCGGGTATTTCCCAAGACGCGTCATCCATTCTTTTTGGATTCCCAAAACCTTGTCGCCGGTACCGTTGTCAAGATTTGGAATCATACAGACCTGACCGCCGGTAACAAGACCGCCCAAAAAACCGTATCTTTCCAGCAAAATTACTTTCGCACCGTTTCTTGCAGCCGAAATGGCAGCGGCGCTGCCTGCAGGACCACCTCCTACGACTAATACGTCAGCCTCGTCAAATACTGGAATTTGAGCCTGCGGCTCGAGTACTGTTTTCATAAAGTCAAACCTCCCCAAGCTATATTCTGTGAATGGATGAATATAGCTTATTTAAAATTTAGTTATTGTGTTCAAAATATATAAAATATCCTCATAATTATGGAACATTTTGTCCTATGTTCCTATTATATCATTGCAAATTTTGTTTTACTATGCTAAACTCTGAGAAAAGATTCAGTTTTGTATCCTATAAATAAAGGATAAGGTGAAAACAAGATGCCTGAATTTGTAAATAATGACCAAATTAAGCTCGAATTGTACGAATCACTGCAAAAAAAAGACATGATGGCAGAGCTTGCAAACCTGTCATCACGCTATTTAGGCAATCCTGTGTTCCTGATGGATGCGGATTGGAATGTTGTTGCTGTCAGTGAAAATGCACCGAAAAATGATCTTGTGCAACGCATTAAAAGCCGCGAAGGCACTTCTTTTATGGAATATGCGCGCTGTGTGACGGAAGCAATTGACAGCGTACGGCTTCAGCCGTATATTTTGGATTCTCCGGCCGCGGGGCAGCGGCGTATGATCGTGCGGGCTTATTGGGAAGGGTTTTATCAGGGACATCTTACAATTTTAGAAAAAAACCGGCTGCTGACGGAAGTGGATGAACCGCTTGCAATGATGATTGCACAGGTTTATGCTCTTGCACTCAGAATACAAAAGGCAAAGGCTTTTCCGCTGCCGGATCACGCCTGGACAAAGTTGCTGCAGGATCTTCTTACTCAAAAGCTGTCCAGACGCACGGAATATGAGTTGCGCCTTCAGGTTTCCACCACGTTGTATCTGCCCTCCAGAATGAAAATCTGCCGAATTGATTCGCGCAGTGGAAATATTACCGCAGACATGTATCAAAAAATAGTCGGATGCCTTGAATCCAGAAAAGATTATGTGGCAACGGCACGATATGATGGCAGTATTGCCTTGCTTGTAGATATCACCAAAGGAGACGGGCCGCTTTCTTCCGAAAAGGAGATTCTTGAGCTTGCATACAAAAATGCCGTATATTTTGGAATCAGCAGTGAATTCAACGATCTTTTCTATGTCCATCGCTATTTTGAAGGAGCGTCACGGGCTGTTTTGTTTGCAAAACGCTGGGGAATGCAAAATCCGGTTCAAAATTATGATGACTGTAAGCTTTATGACTTAATGACGGATGTCCATCCGCCAACCGGCAATCTGAAACAATATGTGGCGGATGCGATCCTTTCCATGATTGAGTATGATGAGAAAAATTCCACTCAGTTTTACCATACGATCAAAACATATTTTGATTGCAATCAAAACGTGTCACAAACAGCGGATAAGCTCTATATTCATAAAACAACCCTTACCTATCGTTTAAACCGCATGCAGATACTCTTCCACATTGATTGGAAGGATCCCTCTCAACTGCTTTTTTTGCAGGTTTCTATTTATATCATGGAAATTCAGCTGACATGAATCACATTTGGCGGGGATGTCACAGAAGCCCTGCGACGGCAGGCCGTTTGGGCCACAGGGGCGCAAGAGGCTGGACGACGACCCTATTGCCGTGAATTGTAGCGCTGCGCTCTCCTTCTATATGTTTCCGCCGGAGTATTGAAAAGCCGCAGGCAATGTTATACAATAACGAAATAACATAGTGAGGAAATTAATGTCAGTGACATATAAGCTCACATATGCTTGGAGGGTGTAATGAATTGGAAGACTTTGATCGTAAAGCGGTTCGGGCTGCCAAGGACGCACAATCAATGGACGAGTTTCTTCTGGAAAGCGAGCCGTTTATATTAAAGTGTGCATATTCCGCAACTCATCAATATATAACAAAAAGTGATGATGAATGGTCGGTAGCTTATTTTGCATTCTCAGAATCAGTTAAGGAGTATTCTATTGACAAAGGAAGCTTTCCGCAGTTTGCGAAACTGGTGATACGCAGAAGGTTAATTGATTATTTTCGGTCGCAGTCAAAATATCATGTGGAAGCCTCTGTTAACCCATCTGTTTTAGACTCTGAACTGGATGAACAGGAAAACGCGGACGGCCTGAATATTGAGGTCAAAAAAGCCATATACCATTCGGTTCAAAGCGGCGCTGAAAATTCCTTGAAAATAGAAATCGAGTCGGTTAATCAGGTGTTTGCTTCCTATGACTTCTCATTTTTTGACTTGAGTGAGTGCTCGCCCAAAGCGCAAAAGACGAAAAAGGCCTGTGCAAAAGCGGTCGTATACATAATTCGAAATCCCATTCTTCTGAATGAAATGAGAAAAAACAGAATGCTTCCGCTGAAATTGATTCAAAATAATACGGACATACCCCGAAAAATATTAGAACGTCACCGAAAATATATTATAGCGGCGGCAGAGATAATGACCGGTGATTATCCCTTCCTCGCTGAGTATATGCGATTCATTCGAGAGGAGCTGCACAAATGAAAGCATGTGTTGTTGAAATCAGGAAAAATTTCGCTGCTGTTCTGACGGATGATGGTTGCGTAATGAATGTTAAAAACAGGAATTATACGATTGGACAGGTGATTGATTTGAAAAAGAGCACCCTTCATTTTTCGGTGAAAACAGCGGCTGTGGCAGCATCCATTGCGGTTTTGCTTGTGCTGAGCGGTGTGACTGCGTGGGCTTATTACACACCATCTTGCTATGTCAGTCTTGACGTAAATCCGTCTATCGAGTATTCAGTGAACAGGTTTGACAGGGTTTTAAGTGTACAAGCCGTTAATAATGACGGAGCGGACATTATAAGCAATCTGGATCTGAATAATCAAACCATTGACGATGCGATTAAAAGTACGGTAGATCAGATTCAGTCGGAAGGCTATTTCAAAGATTCCGGTGGTATTATTATTTCCACCTCGAGCGACAACGCACAAACCTCCGAGGAATTAGCGGAGGATTTGCAGAATGTTGCAATTGAGGCAACAAAAGATTCCGGTGCTCCCGTAGAAGTGGAAGCAATCAGCGTGGGCCGTGAACGGGTGTTGGAGGCGCAAAAGCTCGGTACAACTCCAGGAAAGCTTAATTTAGTACAAAAGCTGCAGAAAAGTGCCGGAAACGAAGATATCAGTGTGGAAGAATGGCTGAAAAAACCGGTAAAGGATATTATGAAAGCCATAAAAACCGCAAGGCAGGAATCAAAATCAACAGATGGTTCCAGTGAAGATCCGGTGGATTCGAGCAGTTCGTCAAGTGCTGAAGGGGTAGTCAGCTTTGAAGCAGAAGCGGAATCACAGGCTCAGAGCAGCTCTGCTGAAAGCAAAATTTCATCAAAAAAACCAGCGGGAAATCCGGCGGCCGAAAGTAGGCCAAGCAGTAAAGCGCCCCATGGTTCCAGTGCTTTGCCGAATGCTAAGAATGAATCCAAAGTCTCTGAGAATAAAAATAGCAGTTCAGACACGTCTGTAAAGAAAAACAGCGATGTAGATACAGATAAAAGCGGCCAGTCGGGCGGGAGCGGCAATTCCAACGCCAATACCAATGCATCCGAAAAAGGAAACAGTAAGAGTAAAAATGGAAACAGCAAAAAATAAGATATCTACATAGTCACTCTGTATCATCCCTTTCTGTACTGTGCTAATCTGGCTTCTGTGCAGTAAGGGATGAATATTATATGAGGGTAAATCCTCATATTACTGCTTGCCGCAATTTTTAAAATTTCTATTTGACATTCTGCATAAAATAATCTATAATTATCATAATGCTTACCTTGTAGGCATATATTTAGAAATTGAGGTAATTTACTCACATGTACGAAGACAAAACATTGATTTGCAAAGACTGCGGGGCCGAATTCGAATTTACTGCAAGTGAACAGGAATTTTATGCATCCAAAGGTTTTACAAATGAGCCGCAAAGATGCAAAGCTTGCCGTGATGCGCGCAAAAACGCAAAAGGAAATTCAAATGGCGGTAACCGTGAGATGTTCGAAGCTACCTGCGCATCTTGTGGAAAAACTTGCAGAGTCCCTTTTAAACCTCGTGAAGATCGTCCTGTGTATTGCAGCGATTGCTTTGCAAACAGAAGATAATATAAATAAGGTTTTAAGTGTGCCTCTTTGGAGGCACACTTTTTTTGCAGTCAGGCGAGAAAACGTTCCTGATTTCTATAAATAAAAGAGCACTCACAGAGTGCTCTTTTATTTTGCGGATTTTGATTTTGTTTAAAGAGTTTATTTGTCCTGATTCTGCGGTGTACTGGCAATCACGGAGCCGCCCTGCACAGTAACCCAGCCGAACTTCTGTCTTGCTTCCATTTCCATTCTTTTCAATAGCTCGGGGGTGATTGACTGGGAGATGATTTTGTTGGAATCGGCCTCAGCCTGCGCCTGAATCAGCTTTGTCTCCGCTTCAATTTTGGCCTTATCCTTGTTGGCCTGAGCTTCCACCACGCGCTTTTGGGCTTCCACCTCAGCCTTCAGTTTTTCCTGCTCGGCCGTCTCTACGGCCTTTTTGGCGACCGCTTCATCCTGAATCGCTTTTTCTATGACATTTCCGGCATCCGTGTCATCAAAGTTAATGGAAACAAACGTAATCCCGTTTTCCGCCAGCCGTGCTTTCAGGTCTGTTTCGACTTCCTTGTATAAATTATTGCGCTTTTCGCCCAGAACTTCCATAATGTTGTAGTTTGTTGAAACAGATTCAATACTTCTTTGAACAAGCGGCGCAATCAGATTCGTTGATACATTTTCAAGGTTCCTGTATTGCTTGAATACTTCAAAGGCCTTTGAGCGGTCGACCTTGTATTTCACATCTATAATCATCGTAATATACTGTGCATCTTTTGTTTGACCGGAGATATTCTCAAGCTTTTTTGTCTGGACCTCCGTGTTGATCTGGTAGACTTTATCGAAAACTCCCTTAAAATGAACCCCTTCAGACAATGTGTTTTCACTTACCCCGTTGAACGGGCTGTAGGAAACTCCCACACTGTTGGCAGGAATAATCGCCACGCTCGCGGCGGCAACGCTGAGCAATAATGGAATTACCGCAAGAATTACATGGGGCAGCCCGATTTTTGCTCTGGTTTTTATGTAGAACAGTACCAAAGCCGCTAAACTTAACACGATTCCGATTAAAATAATGATCATTTCTCTTTTTCCCCTTATCAACGAAATAATTTCTTTTTTCATTTTACCTTAATCCGGTCCGGGGAGTCCATGTCCAAAATTTGGATAATCTTTAACTTCCCAGGGGTTGGAAAGAATTACCTTTGTGAATATATTATGAATTCAGTATAATTTAAGAAAAATGGAGAAAGAGTGATTGCAGATGCACCAATGGTTCCTTTCCGTAAATGGTTCAGAACATGAAATTGTGTTTGAAGGATTTAAGATTTCCGGTAAGACAAAGCTCCGTATCGACGGGATTCCAATGCTGTATTCCCCCTTTATTGTAAAAAAAGTGGGATTTTTTTGCCCTTGTGAAGTGGACGGAAGCCAGATCATCATCAGGTTTGATTTGAAAAATCATCCGGTTGGGCTTATACAGGATGGTTTTTATCTGGATACGGGTGCGCCGATGGAAGAAGATGTGCTGTCCGCTTTTCGTGCTGTCGCGGAAGCCCAGAATCCACTGGTTGCCAATGACAAGGCGGGAATGGGCGCATTTCTGACATTCGTCGGGCTTACCTATGTCAACCTGGTTCTGATTTTTGTAAACGCCCCTTTTTCATTCCCTTACAGTGCTACCGTGCCGCAGCTTATTCTGGGGGTCGCGTTATCTCTGACCGCTGAAACTCCGTCAACGGTTATTTTTGCTGCCGGTATTTTAATTTCGCTGTTTTTCACTTCGGTGTACCTGATTTTATATCTGCTTGCGAAGAAGAGATTTTGGCCCGTTGTAGCCACTTTTGTCCTGGTGCTGCTGGACACATTTGTCGTTATTTATCTGTCTCTTGACGATTTTTCTTTCTACATAATCGACATTTTGTTTCATGCGTGGCTGATATGGTCGCTGGTAAAGCTGATATCCGCGAGAAAAAAGCAGGTACGGCAGATTGGTTGAACCAAATAGGAAAGGCGCATTGAAACAATTCAATGCGCCTTTCCTTCGTGCGCTCGCAGTCCACAAAGACCATAGAGGATAAATTGAAATTTAACATAACCTTGACAGCGCGTTCATGGTATTTTAACAGAAGACCGGTACAATAAAGACATCAAACAAAAACACTGTCACACTGATGGGCATGGACGGAATACCGAACCATAAAAAGGTGGCAGACAAACAATAAGTGCCTTCTGAAAGGCTTTATATATAACTTTTTCATACTCTCCTCTCAACAACCGCTCCGTAAGGAGCGGATTTTTTTTGTCCAATTCCGTTTTATTTTAGGATACGCCAGAGTGTTGTACGGCTGATTCCAAGCTGTTTGGCAGCCTTGGTTTGATTCATACCATTTGCAAGCATAGCCTTCTGTACTGCTTCAAATGTGAGTTCCTGCAATGTATGCATTTTCTCTGAATCCCGCTCGTATTTTGCTTTTTTATTTCCAATAGTTTCGTCGTGCAATATTGAAATAGTATCCTTTGTAGTAACATATAGTCCCTGTGTTAAAACAAAAAGCTGTTTCAATACTCTTTTAAACTGTTTGACATTATCGTACCAGTCAAATCCCTGCAGGTACGACATAGCCTCCGGTTCGAATCCTACTATATTTTGTCCTAATTCCTTGTTCATTTCATTAAGGTAAAGGGTTGCCAAATTCGGAATATCTTTGATCCTTTCCCTCAAAGGGACAAGATACAGCGGAAAAGATCCCAGCCGGCTCACCAGCATTTCGCACAGGCGGTTATCCAAAGATTCGGCAATTTTGCAGGTAATTGAGAAAATAACCTTATTGTTGCGTAAACAGGCTGACTGCTGTAGAAAATCAACAAGCTCGTCAATGTATTTTTTGTTTGTAAGGTTCAGCTCTTTAAAATAAAGCGTAACATGTGTTGAATATAGCGGAGAGGTGGTATTGCGAAACATATAATTGATTCCGTATTTATCAAGCTGTTTACAGTCCACTACATACAGTAAATTGTTTCTGTATTCGGAATTATCATAGATGTAATCCGCTAACCTGCTTTTTCCGGTTCCCGATTCCCCGATGATGACAACGGGATCATTGGCATTACTGTAGGCTTTCACCTTTTGCCTGAACGGCAAATTGCACAAGTCATCATAAAAGATGTTGAAAAAATCTTTGCTGAGGTTACTTGTGTTTTTAATCATAATTCCCGGAATATGTGTTTTTGTGTTTTCCAGAGAATGTTTGATTTCAAAAAAAAGAAAAGGCTGACCGTCAATTTCTGAAAGAATCCCTTTGAACAGGTACGGCTGCTTGTCGACCATCTTCAGCTTTGAGATTTCTTTTTCCTGAAGAAGTGTGGGAATCATGTTTTGTGCCATCTGAACCAGGCAGCTGTTTGCAGCGCAGTTAAACGTTTCAACCGGTTTTCCGTCTTTACTGAATACGACATGGATTGTTTCGGTTATATGGACGTAGTGCTCTAAGAGGGTCAGCTTGTTTTCCGCTTTGTTCAGTGACTCCAGCATGGATTGCACAGTGCCAAGGCATTGCGTTAAGGTTTGATAGCTTGTGGTCAGCATAATGTTTGTAATCCCGCATTCATTGCAGATTCTGCTTTCTTCCGGCGTGGTAATGATAAGGGAATATCCTTCGCTGTGGAGCTTTTCAGCGGTTTTGCAGACATCGTCTTCCTTCCCCAAAGAAGAAGTCCCTACGTTCAGTCCCGCCAGATTTAAAATATTTTCCGCCCGTTTTGACAAATCGGATGGGAGCATCAGAATGCTTTTTCCCATGTATCCGTGCGCCAATTTTGCCGCTGCCAAAATATCGTAGTCCGAGACGGGCATTTCCACAACCGGCTTGTTACAGGTTCTTTTTAGATCGTTGTAAGCGTCTCCCTGGGCTACGATCAGACGGTATTCCTCTAGGGATTTTGACAGAAACGCCGCACCGCTGACCGGGTTCTCGTAGTCCGGCCAAAGGTCAGCTTCAAATCCGGAGAAACAGGATAAAGCGGACTGCAAAACTTGCGTAATTCCCTTATAGGGCAGGATGAACAGTATTTTCTGCAAATTGCTGCGCCTCCAAGTGTTCAATATTGAAACATATTTTTAGAGTTTTAAAGAATGTTTTAGTAATTTTATATAACGTTTCATATTGTAACAGATAACTGTCTGGTTGTCACTACCCAAATGAAAAGAAAGACTTTAAAATGCAGATATACTAAAACATTGAAGGAGAATCTATGGTGTATACAGATAAGCGTCCAATCATTTCAATAACAATGGGAGACCCCGCCGGGATCGGCCCTGAAATTTGTGTTGGCTGTTTTGGCAATGCGGAAGTTTTTGAAAATGTCCGGCCTGTCCTGATTGGCGACGAGGAATTGCTAAAGCGTGCAATGCGTTTAAAGAAATGTAATGATAAGATCAATTTTGTCAAAGACCCTAAAGAAGGAAAATATGAGCTTGGAACAATTGATTTCCTGCCGGTTTCCTGTGAAGCGGGAAGAAACTTCACTTATGGGGAACCAAGCACGGACGCTGCGATTTGGGCCTACCATTTTTTTGAAAAAAGTATCGAATTAGGTAAAAACGGGCAGGTAGACGCAATATGTACCGCTCCAATCAATAAAGAGATGATGAAAAAAGCCGGTTTTGCCCAAACCAACCACACCTCCATTCTCAAGCATTTTTTCCCTGAGATTGTTTCCACCTCGATGTTCCATTGCCGTGAATTAAAGGTTTTTCATTATACAAGGCATATGTCGCTGCGCAATGCACTGGACGCCATCAATGTGCCCGGACTGGTAAAATCCCTGCATAGTGTTCAAAATGTCATGCAAAGCATCGGTTATGAAAATCCCCGCATCGCTCTTGCGGCGGTTAACCCCCATGCTTCGGACAACGGTTTATTCGGCAGCGAAGAAAAAGATTATTTGAAGCCCGCAGTAGAACAGTGCCGAAAAGAAGGAATCAATGTAGTAGGGCCGATTCCCGCCGACGCGGTGTTTTATCAGCAGAAAAAGGGCCTTTATGACTGTGTTCTTTCCCTGTACCACGATCAGGCGCTGATCGCCTGCAAGACGTATGACTTTGAAAAGACGGTCTCCTTAACATTTGGTTATCCGTTCGTACGCAGTACCGTAGACCACGGAACAGCTTATGATATTGCAGGAAAAAATATTGTGAACAGCGATAATATGGATTCGGCTGTCTTAACGGCGGCATATTACTGCAAAAAGCGAAATGAGTTAAATCAAAAATAACAGAAACATGGAATTAGGAGAAAATCTGATGAAAAAACTGGGATTAATCACTGATGATATGACCGGCACCATGACCTGCGGCGTGTTGCTCGCAAAAGCCGGTATTCAGGCATGCTCCTATTTTTCTCCCGATCATCTGGCAGGCGCTGAAAAACAGGAAGCAGTCATCATTAGCGCAAACAGCAGAAACCTGCCTCCCGAACAGGCGAAGCAAAACGTGAAAAGAGCATATCGGGCGCTTATCGCTCAGGGCGCGGCGTATTTTACAAAGCGGATTGATACCACTTTTCGCGGCGGAATCGGGTATGAAGTGGACGCACTGCTGGAAGAGATGCCGGAAGACACCATTGCCGTTATGGCGGCGGCGATGCCGGACACCCATCGTGTTGTTGTTGGGGGATACTCAATCATTGACGGGGTTATCCTGACGGAGACGGGCGCGGCCAGGGATGTCCTTTCACCGGTTAATCAGGCCCACATTCCAACCTTAATGCGCAGTCAGAGTAACAATCAGGTTGAAGAAATCAATATTAATACCGTGCTGGCGGGACAGGATGTTTTGGAAGAAGAATTATCCGCCAAGAGATCGGCGGGCGGCAAGATCATTGTGATTGATGCTTTAAGTACGGAACATCTGCATACCATTGCACACGCAGTTTATAAACTCGGATGGAATGTTTTATGTGTCGACCCGGGTGCTTTTTCGCAGCAGCTCGCCCTGTGCCGCGGATTCGGAAATCCGGAAAGAGTTCCCAAACAGCCGGGGAATTTGATTGATTTGGAAAGCTGTACAGGAAAGGTGATTGTTGTCGCCGGAAGTGCCACAGATGTTACCCGTAAACAGATCGGTGTGCTTTCCGGTGAAAGCTGTGCGGAAAGTGTATCCGTCGATGCTTCTGTGCTGATCCGGAAGGATCAAAGGGCTGAAGAAGAAATTGAGCGTGCGATTTCGCGCGGAAAAGAATGCGCTGAAAAGGCAGGCTGCAAAGTTTTAATTTTTGAAACGGCGGTATCCGGCAAAAAGCTGGTTTTAAAAGAGGAAGAGGAACGCCTGGGGCTGAAAAAAGGAGAAGCATCCGGAAATATCAACGCGGCTCTGGGGAAAATTGTAAACGCCATCATCAGTATGCCGGAGATGAAAGATCAGCTGAACGGCCTTTATATGACCGGCGGTGATACCCTTGTTACCGTTTTGCAGGCAATCGGAGCGGCCGGAATCCGGCTGATCGATACGGTTATCCCGCAGACCAATCTTGGCGTGATAATTGGAGGAGCGCTTGAAGGAACTTCTATTGTTGGAAAGGGTGGGATGATCGGAAAAGACGATACGGCGATGTTAGCGGTCAACCGCTTGTTTTTTGAAACATCAGACAAGAAATAGCAGAAAGGCTGTATTGCTTGACCGATGGATATCTATGCCAAAAGGCAGTATCACGATGGAGGAGGGTAGGTAAGATTTGTTCAAGCTGGCCATAAGATCAAATTTGTATTTCAGTTAAAAAGGAATCTTTTGTGCGGAATAGTGGTCTGCACGGAAACATCTGAGGAGGAATTGTAATGATAATGAGATTCATGAAAAAAGTACCTGCTGGATTAATGGTCGTTCCTTTAATTTTAGGCTGTCTTGTGAACACTCTTTTCCCGGAAGCACTGAAAATCGGCGGAATCACCACAGCGCTGTTTTCAAAAGCAGGCTCCGCGACCGCTCTGGGAATGCTCCTGTTCTGCATGGGTACCAAATTGCAGCTGAAAGAAATGCCGGTCGTTCTGAAAAGAGGCGGACTGCTTCTATTTTCCAAATTTGCAATAGGCGCCGCGCTGGGAATTCTGGTGGGTAAGTTCTGCGGTCCGGCCGGCTTCCTGGGACTTTCCAGCTTAGCAATCATTTGTGCAGTTACCAACAGCAACGGCTCTATCTTTTTCGCCCTTATGACAGAATACGGCGATGAGAAAGACTGTGCCTGTATGCCGATTCTTGCAATCAATGACGGGCCGTTCTTAACGCTGGTTGCCTTAGGCTGCAGCGGCTTGGCCAATATTCCCGTAAAGGCGTTGGTGGCTGCGATTATTCCGATTTTAGCCGGTATGATTTTAGGAAATATAGATAAAGAATTCAAGAATTTCTTTGGAGCGGCATCGAATGCCCTGATTCCGTTCAACGGTTTTTCACTGGGTGCCGGAATCAGCCTGATCGATGTCATTAAGGGAGGACCCTCCGGTGTTCTTCTCGCTTTCCTGACCATCTTTGTCGGCGGTATCTTCATTGTGCTCTGCGATAAGTACATAGGAAGAAGACCCGGGTACGCTGGTTGGGCAGTTGCGACAACAGCGGGAAATGCCGTCGCGGTTCCGGCGGTAATCGCCACCGCGGACGTGGCGTTACAGCCGTTGGTTGCATCGGCAACCGTGCAAGTTGCTGCATCGACCGTATTGTCAGCCATTATTGTGCCGTTTATTGTCGGCTGGTGGGCAAAAAAATACGGTTGTCCTCAGTTCCCTCTTGAGAAGACGGAAAAGGCTTCGTAATCCTTTAGGTATAGCCAAAATAACGGTTAGACCACTGCGCGATGAAATAAAAACCTCTGGGTTAATGCTGAACAATGCATCAATCCGGAGGTTTTGTAATAACAAATCTAATATGAATAGGGTGACAGAAATAGTCATGCAGTTGGATGAAGCAAAACAGCAGGCGGTCTGGGTAGCGCACAGCCTGTTTAACAGAAATAAGGTCAGCGGATCCTGTGCGAACCTCAGCTTCCGCTGTGACGACAAAATTTATATAACGGCAAGCGGCACTTGCTTTGGAATATTAAAAGAATCGGATTTTGCTGTTGTTGATCTGGAGGGAAATTCTCTTTCCCGCCTGAAACCGAGTATAGAGTTTCCTTTGCATCTTTCTTTATACCGGAAATCAGCAGATATCGGGGCTGTTCTCCATACACACAGCGTTTATTCTGTTCTGTGGAGCTTTCATCCCGCGGAAAACGAGAGCGACTGTGTTCCGGAATATACTCCCTATTTAAAGATGAAAGTGGGGACTGTAGGATTAATCCCATATGAAAAGCCCGGTACTGCAGAATTGTTCCGGGCCTTTCAGAACCGTCTGCAACTGAGCGACGCTTATCTACTGAAACAACACGGACCGGTTGTCTGCGGAAAAAATATGATGGACGCTTTTTACGGTCTGGAAGAACTGGAGGAAAGCTGCCGAATCGCTTGGGAGCTGCGGGGCCTTCCCCGTGAATAACTGACTCGGATTTTCATCGGGAGCTTTCTTTACACATTGCCGGCGCACTATCCTGCGCTCTCCTTCAGGCGGAATCTGGATAAAAGGTCGGTCAGAGTATTTGACTGACCGAAGAGTTCTTCCCCCGCGGCGGCACTTTTTTCCGCCATGAGGGAAATGTTCTGAATCGCGTCTGAGATTTGTGAAATACTCACCGTGGTCTCCGCGACAGAATCCGCCTGTGCATCCGATGCCTCTGCAATCTCATTAACAAGTCCGAAAAGCGTCTCCGATTTTTGCACGATGACCTGCAGGGATTTTCCCACCTCATCCACAGCTTCGGAGCCGTGTGCTATTGCGGAAACGGTATTGACAATCAACACGGACGTATCTTCTACGGCATGAGTACTTTTTCCCGCCAGATTGCGAACTTCATCTGCTACTACGGCAAAGCCTTTGCCGTAAACCCCGGCACGAGCCGCCTCCACAGCGGCGTTCAGAGCCAGTATGTTTGTCTGAAAGGCGATTTCGTCAATGGTTTTGACAATCAGCCCTATTTTCTGTGAAGTCTGGGAAATATCCTTCATAGCGGCAACCAGCTGGTCCATTTTTCGGTTTCCATCCTGAATATCCTGCACGATGCCGGACAGCATGGAATTTGCCTGGCGGGCGTTTACGGCGCTTGTCTTCGCATGGCCGGAAATTTCATCAACGGATGCGGAAAACTTTTCGATGGAGCAGACTTCCTCTGAAGCGTTCATAGCAAGGGCTTGAGCTATCTCAGAGGTCTGTGCCGCAGAGGTGTCCACCTGTATGGCGACCAGGCGAATTTGTGAAAGCGTCCGGTTCAGACCGGAAAGAATTTCTTCTGTTGCCGTCCGTATTTCATGGAAATCTCCGGGATAGGCGGCGCTGCTTTGGCGGGACAGGTCTCCAAGGGCAATCGCATTCAAAATCATACAAAGATCTGTGATTATTTGGCGGAGACTCTCCGACGTCGTGTTGAGGGCATTCGCAATTCTGCCGGTCTCATCCTGAGATTTCACTTCGAGACAGATGTCCAGACCTCCGCCGGATATTCTTTCAATGCCTTCCGTTACCTGCATCACCGGCCTGGTGATATCCCCGGCAATCCGAAAAGCAAAGAAGAGGGCAATGAAGAAAGACAGAAATCCGACGCCGATCATCAGGGAAATGGCAGTGGGTACGCTGGACATGAACTCTGAGCGGGCTTCCGAAACATTTACGGACCATCCGTCCGTTCCTGAAATGGGAGCGTATGCGCCGAAATATTGCTGACCGTTCTTTTTGTAAAGGGCAAATCCTGTTTTTCCCTGAACCATGTTGGCTTCCATTTTGGCGACAACAGGATCGGATTTGCTGGTTTTTTCCATTGCATCAGCGGCTGAATTGCTTTGTACCACTTTTGTGCCGGAATGATTGAGAATGTATGTACTGCCAAGATTGCCTACTTTCACTTTGGCGGCAACGTCACCCAGTGAATTGTACGGGATTCTGATGAGAATGACATGCGGCGCAGAGGGATAGGCATAGTCGAAATGTGTTTCTCCGCCTTCCGTGACAGGGCCGCTTAGATAGGGGACTCCATGTGTTGCCTGTAAAAAGGCCTGATTTTCATGGTAGTCGTTGCCGTTCAGGGTGGAAATACCGTTCTCCTTGACGATATCCACCTTTATCAGACCGTTTTCCTTAACCAAACTGTTAATATACTGTCTGGTGGCGCCGTAATCTGCTCCGACAGTATTTTTAATCATTGCGACCGACTGTGCCATAATTTCATACTGCCTAAGCTGTGCGCTGATTTCGGAAGAGACGATGCTCGATGTTTTACTCAGCGTTTTTTGCAGGGACTGCTCCGTGGAGCGGACAATGAAGAAAACCGAAAACAGGCACAGAACGCTGACCGTGCAGAGAATAATGAGTGCTGTAAACCGAACAAGCTTATTTTTTATTGTGGTCTGTCTAGTACGCAAAATATGACACCTTTCCCATTATTTAGTATTTTTTAACGGTTTCAGTATATCATTTTTTGCCGCTGCTACACGCGATTACCCCTGATTTTAAGGAAGAATTAACCTGACATTAACATGGAAGAGAATTTCTTTGATATCGTGATTGTGCTGATATCAAAAGGGGAAGCATTGTCAAATGCTTCCCCTTTTGATAAGCTGATTTACTCTTCCTTTGGCAGCTGACGTTTCAGCTTTTTCTCTTCCAGCCGTTTATTTACATTTTCACGCAGCAACGTGTACATAACAGCGCAGAGCGGAATGTTGACCAGCATCCCCACAAGGCCGAACGCGTTGCCGCCAATGGTGACGGCTGCCAGTACCCACAGCGCCGGCAGCCCGACTTTGGAGCCGACCACACGCGGGAAAATCAAATTGCCTTCCAGCTGCTGGAGGACAACGAAGAATACGATGAACCAGACCGCCTGAATGGGGTTGACAACCAGAATCAGTAGGGCTCCGATACAGGTGCTTAAAAACGCCCCGAAAATCGGAATCAGCGCCATAAAAGCCACGATCACAGATACGAGCAGGGCGTAGGGGAAACGGAAAATCTGCATGCCGATAAAGCAGAGCGAACCGAGAATGCAGGCCTCCGTGCATTGACCTGCAATGAAATTGGAAAAGGCGCGGTTGGTCAGGCTGCATACCCGCACGATGGTTTCCGCCGGTTTTACGGGGAAATACGCGAACAGGAAACGCTTTGTCTGGGCCTCCAGCTTCTCTTTCTGGACAAGAATGTTAATGGAAAAGACCAAACCAAGCACCAGCGTAATCAGCGCATGGAACAAGTTTGCGGCGACGGTTACGGTGGAACCCACCAGCGTATTGGCGAGCTTTTGTCCGTACTGCGCCAGCATCTGACTGATATTTGTCCAGTCGATCCGGATATTGCTGACATATTCCCTTACAGCCGGGTATTTGTTTTCCATTGAGACCAGATTGTTTTGAAGCTCTGTAAAAAAGCTCGGAATATTGTTGGTCAGGCTGGTAATCGTGCGGACAAGCTCCGGAATCAGAATCAGCAGAATCAAAGCGATAATTCCGATGACGATCAGGAAAGTAATCAGGATACTGATTGAGCGCCGCACTTTTGGCCAGTTTTTGGTGTAGCGGCGGTTAATGGGCGCGAGCAGACGGCTTTCAACCTGCCGCATCAGGACATTGAGGATGAAGGTGATGGCAAGGCCGAGCAGAATTGGTTCAAAAATACCGGCAACAATCCCGGCCAGTTCAGAAAAACGGTATAGATTTTTCAGCCCGAGATAAAGCGCAATGCTGAACGCAATGAGCAGGGCGATTTTTTTCATATTGCTTTTGTTGAGTTCCATTTTTGTTCCTTTCCAACCTGCCGGTGGTCTGTGGTACGAACTGACAGGATGTCCCATTTAACTGCATTATACCATAACCCGCATCAATAGAAAATGGCCGCTTCAGAAAGCTTTCCTTTTTATTTTAGCACAATTTTTCCGGTAATATCTGAAATCGGGTAAATTTAACAGGATGATTATGGCTTACGCGGTTTTCATTCGGAGCTATCTATGTTATTATTTAAGATATTATGATAAATGGCCAATGGGTGGTGCCGGCTCGCGGAGCTGGTACCATTCCAGATGATTGATACAGGAACAGAGGATAAGATTGTGCTATTGTTATCTGCGGAAAAAATAAGAAAAAGCTACAGCGAAAAAATCCTGCTCAAAGATGTTTCTTTGGGAATTCAGGAAGGGGATAAAATCGGAATTATCGGAGTAAACGGTACCGGCAAGAGCACCCTCCTGAAAATTATTGCGGGGCAGGAAAGCCCGGACAGCGGTACGGTCAGCAAATTCGGCGGGGTTCGTGTCGGGTATCTGCCGCAGAACCCGGTTTTTCCGGACGGCATCACGGTACTGGAACAGGTCAGGCAGGGGATTGCGCAGCAGCAGAGGGAATCAAAGGAGTTTGAGTGCAAAGCAATATTGACCCGGCTTGGCATTACGGATTTTGACGCGCCCGTCAGCCGGCTTTCCGGCGGGCAGAAGAAGCGCGTTTCCCTTGCGAGCGCCCTGGTCACCACGGTGGATGTGCTGGTACTGGACGAGCCTACCAACCATATGGACAACGATATGGTCGACTGGCTGGAAAACTATCTTGCCCGCTACAACGGAGCAATGATTATGGTAACGCATGACCGGTATTTTCTTGACCGTGTTACCAACCGGATTGTGGAGCTGCAGGACGGGAATCTCTACAACTATCAGGCAAACTATACGAAATACCTGGAACTGAAAGCGGAGCGGGAAGGTATGGAGGCCGCCAGCGAGCGCAAGCGCCAGAGCCTGCTCAAAAAAGAACTGGAGTGGATTCAGCGGGGCGCGCGGGCGCGCAGTACGAAACAGCGCTTCCGCGTGGAACGGTTTGAGCAACTGAGCGCGCAGGAAGTCAAATCGGAACAGGAAAAGCTGACGATGAGCTCCGTGAGCTCGCGGCTCGGCAGGAAAATCATTGAAATAGACGGAATCGAAAAACACTACGGGGACAGACAGCTGATAAAAGGGTTTTCCTACAATCTGCTGCGCGGGGACCGTATTGGAATTATCGGCGCAAACGGGTGCGGAAAATCAACGCTTCTGAAAATAATCACCGGGCAGGTTCTGCCGGATAACGGGACGGTTACTGTTGGGGAGACCGTGCGCGTGGGTTTCTTTTCGCAGGAATGTGAAGAGATGGATACCGGTCTGCGCGCAATCGACTACATTAAAAATATTTCTGCGGAGATCATGACCCCGGAGGGAATGCTGACCGCTTCCCAGCTGATGGAAAAATTCCTTTTCGGGGCCAATCTGCAGTATTCCGTTATCGGCCGCCTTTCAGGCGGCGAACGCCGGAGACTGTATCTGCTTGGGGTTCTGATGCAGGCGCCGAATGTCCTGCTTTTCGATGAACCGACCAATGATCTGGACATTCAGACCCTTACCATTCTGGAGGACTATCTTCAGAATTTTTCCGGCGCCGTTGTTGTGGTGTCGCATGACCGGTATTTTCTGGATAAGGTTGCGGAGCATATTTTTGCTTTTGAAGGCGGAGAGATCCGCGATTATACCGGCGGTTATTCCGACTATCTGGCGGTCAGAAAGCCGGAGCCGGAGGAACCCGCCAAAACAAAAGAGAGCAAACCGAAACCGGCATACCGTGAAAAGCCGACCAAACTTAGGTTTTCCTTTATGGAACAGCGGGAATACGGGGAAATTGACGCGGTCATTGCGGAGCTGGAAGAAAGAATCGCCGCCAAAGAGCGGGAAATGGCCGAGCAGGCCAGCAATTATGTAAAACTTCCGGAACTGATTGCGGAAAAGGAAGCGCTACAAGCCGAGCTTGACGCCAAAACCGAGCGCTGGGTGTACCTGAACGATCTGGCCGATCGGATTGCGGAGCAAAACGGTGAAGAATCACCGTAAATCAAAAAGGGCTGTTGCAAAATTTTTATTTTGCAACAGCCCCTAAAAATATTTCTATAAGCCTTTAACAGATTCGCGGTAATCCTTCGCCGTACAAAACGGTAACAATACGGGTTCCCCCGATGGGGGTTTTCAGCAGAACCGTTCCCGACTCGCCGGAAACGACCTTGCCGATGATGGCCGCGTTTTCTCCGTACCGGCTTTTTTTCAGGCATTCGAGCGCTTTTTTTGCGTCCTGCCCGGCTACGACGACGGTCATTTTTCCTTCGTTTCCCATATACAGAGGGTCAAGGCCCAAAATTTCACAGAACCCCCGTACCTGTGCCGAAACGGGGATGGCTTCTTCTTCCAGCTCCATGCAGCAGGCGGAAGCACCGGCAAATTCATTCAGCACCGTACCCAGTCCGCCTCGGGTAACGTCACGCATGGCCTTTACCTTTACACCGCTTTCCAGAAGCGTGCTTACCATTTCATTCAGAGGAGCACAGTCGCTCTGAATGGTATTCTGAATATTCATCCGTTTGCTAAGAATGGCCGCGTGGTGGTCGCCCAGATTGCCCGAAAGCAGGATCATGTCGCCTTCTTCGCAGGAAGACGCGCTGAGCGAAACATCCGGCGGTACAAAGCCCACGCCGGCGGTATTGATATAGATGCCGCCCTTACCCTCTACGACCTTGGTGTCACCCGCTACAATACAGACTCCGGCTTCCGCGGCGGTTTCCGCCATGGAGGCCGCTATTTTTTTGAGGTCATCCGTGTCGGCGCCTTCCTCCAGAATGAATCCGCAGGTAAGGTAACGCGGCTTTGCGCCGCTCATCAAAAGATCGTTCACGGTACCGCAGACGGACAGCCTGCCGATATCCCCGCCGGGAAAAAACACAGGAGTGACAACAAAGCTGTCCGTTGTCATGGCGATTCTCTCCGCGCCGGGAACGACCGCGGAATCCTCCATTTTGGCCAGAACAGGGTTATGAAAGTGTTTTTCAAAGATATCTTCTATCAGCTCGGAAGTGGCTTTACCGCCGCTGCCATGCGCCATGGTTATTTTCATGATCGTTTCCTCATATTTGTAAAATAGTTGAAGCAGCTTCCTTCCATGGAGACCATACAGGCGCCCTGCGGCGTCTGAGGGGTGCAGGCGGAACCGAAGAGCGGGCATTCGTTTGGAGAAATTGCTCCGGTCAGCACCTGAGCGCAGCGGCAGTGGGCGTTCGCCCCGTGGTCGCCGTTCAGATTTTTGCTGCCCGCGTCGAAACGGGAATATTCTTCCCGCAAAAGAAGGCCGGAATCCGGAATGATACCCATGCCGCGCCACGAAGCGTCACAGGGAGAAAAATATTTTTCCACCATTTTCTGCGCGGTTTGATTGCCTTCTTTGGTTACCGCACCGGGATACAGATTCATCACGCACGCGCTGCCGCGCTTTCTGACAAGAGCGTAGATCGCCGCCAGAATCTGCGGCCCCTCAAAGCCGGCGACCGCAAACGGAAGTCCGTATTTTTCGGAAAGAGGCTGAAAAATATTGCTGCCGGTAATCACACTGACGTGACCCGGTGCCAGAAATCCGTCTACACCGCCCTGATTTTGGCAGATCCAGTCAATGACCGGGGGCATGGTTTTCAGGGAAGTCAAAATTTTCACATTGGAAATTCCCCGCGCCACCGCTTCTTCAAGGAGCATGGCATAAACCGGGGCTGTGGTCTCAAATCCGACTGCCGCGAAAATATAGGTACGCCCGGGGTCATTTGCCGCCAACTTCAGCGTATCCAGCGGAGAATAGACCATTTCCACGTGACCGCCCGCGGCCTTGGCATCATTCAGACTCTGGCTGCTTCCCGGTACGCGCAGCATATCCCCGAAGCTGACGACCACATTTTCCGGCTCCATGCAGAGCGCGACCAGCCTGTCGATATAGGCGGTGACCGTAACACAGACGGGGCATCCGGGGCCGGAGATCAGCCGGATGGCCGGGGAGAGCATCCCCGCGATGCCGCAGCGGGAAATCTGTGCCGTGTGGGTCCCGCAGACCTCCATCAGCCTCAGTGGCGGCCCGTCATACGTTTTTAAATAAACTTGAATGTCCGTCATAGTTCTTCTATTTCCTTCAAAAGCTCCTCCAGCGCACTGCGGTCCTGCTCCGTAAGTACCTGCAGAATACATCCCGCGTGAACCAGAACGCTGTCGCCCGGCTTGATTTTGACCAGGCCGGCCTGTGCCTCCATCGTATTTCCGCTGAAATCTACGGTCGCTTTTGTACCGTTCACTTTAACAACCCTGCCGGGCAGTGCAACACACATGGCAATCTCCTTACCGGTTAAATCCTCATTTTTTCGCGTGAATTTTCCGCCTGTGCGCAGATCCACGCCTGACCCAAACAGATACCGCCGTCGTTGGACGGTACGGCGGAATTTAAATAAACCTGAAAACCGTCCGCGGTCAGCCGGTCACGGCAGTCCTGAAGAAGAAGAAGATTCGCGAATACACCGCCGCTCAGCGCCACGCGATTTTCTCCGCTTTCCTCCCGGATGTTTTTGCACAGTGCCGCAACCATTTCGGCAAGCGCAACATGAAACCCAAGCGCAATGCGGTTTTTATCCTGTTTTTCGGCGACGGACTGCAGAAGCTGGCGGATAAAATCGGCCTGATCTGCCTCCCATTCACATTCGGAATTCTGACTGAGGGCCAGATGAAACGGAATCGGCTCCTCTCCGGCGCCTTTTGCCGCGGCGGCGGCGTTTTCCAGTGCGATGGCGCACTCACCCTCGTAGGAATTTTCTTCTTTGATGCCCAGTATGGCGCAGACCGCGTCAAACAGCCGTCCCGCACTGGAGCTTTCCTGTGTATTGACCTGATGCCGGAGGGCAGCTTTGACAAACGGAAAGCGTTCACTGCCGGATTCTTCACCCGCCGCGAACCGGTAGCAGTCCGAAGTCAGCACGGCGTTTTTTGCCGCCGCGTCGCCGCCGCACAGCAAAACGCGGCTCAGGTGTGCCCGGCGCTCAAAAGAGGAACCGCTGCACAGCAAAAATTCGCCGCCCCAGATCGTTCCGTCGGTCCCGTAGCCGGTGCCGTCGAAAACGACGCCGATACAGCCGTCTAGCCGGTGCTCCGCCATAACGGAGGCGGCGTGGGCGTGATGGTGCTGAATGAACACAGGACTTCCCAGTCCGAAATCTTTTACAATCCTTTGTGCCAGCAAGCCCGACTGGTAGCCGGGGTGCAGGTCACAGGCAATTTGCTGCGGAGAAATCATTAGCAGCTGTTCCATATGTTTCAGGCCGAATTTGTAATTCTCATAGACGCTGTAATTTTCAAGATCGCCGAAATATTGGCTCAGATAGGCACGGTCGCCGCTGAGCAGGCAGAAGCTGCTTTTCAGGTCGCCGCCCATGGCGAGAACCGGATGTTCCACGCGCTGTTCCAGTACGACGGGCAGGGGAGCGTATCCTCTGCTGCGGCGTAGAATCTGGGGAACTGAGCATGCGACCCGTGCCACGGAGTCATCCAGCGGAGTTACAATTCGGCGGGTATTATACAGAATTCCGGAAAGATAAGGGGTGTCCGACCGCATCATGTCGTCGTCCCGGTAGATAATCGGCTCGTTTGTAAAATTTCCGCTCGTGACGATTAAAGGGCCGCAGGCATCGGTCAAAAGCTGATGAAGACCGGTACAGGGCAGAAAGGCACCGAGAAAACGGCTTTCTCCACAGACCCCGGAACAAAACACATTTGCGTCTTTGTTCAGCAGCACAATGGGGCGAGCCATAGAAAGCAGCAACTTTTCTTCCTCTTTATTTATATTGCAAACCTCGCGGATTCTTTCCAGATTGGGGAACATGACGGCGAAAGGTTTCTTTTCCCGTCCTTTCAAAAGACGCAGGCGTTCCACTGCGTCTTCCTGATAGGGCGAACAGACAAACTGGTACCCGCCCACCCCTTTTACAGCCAGAACAGTCCCGTTTTTCAGTAAGGTAATCGCCTGCTCCAAAGCGTCCTGCTTTTCCAGCGTCATTCCGCCGGTGAGAAGATGCAGCTGAGGGCCGCAGCTGTGGCAGGAGATTGTCTGGGCGTGGCGTCTGCGTCCGTCCCTGTATTCGCGGGCGCAGTCGGGGCACATGGTGAAATCCTTCATCGTGGTGGTTTCGCGGTCATAAGGGAGCGTATTCATAATACTGTATCTTGGCCCGCAGGAAGCACAGCTGATAAACGGATACCCCCGGCGACGGTTTTTAGACGAATACAGCTCTTTTCTGCATTCGTCGCACATAGGCAGATCCGGCGGAATCATCGGCGGTTCTGTTTCTTTCTTTGCGGCACGGCCGCTTTTCAGAATGGAAAAGCCGTCAAACTGCTGTTCCGGCATCGGTTCCGTACGGATGTTGATTACCTGCGCGCCGTCCGGCGCGCTGTGCTGAAGGCTGTATAAGAACTCCTCCAGCCGCTGCTTTTCCCCGGAGGCGGCAATTTCAACAATCCCGCCGCTGTTGCGTACCGTACCGGAAATGCCCATCCTGTGTGCCAGACCGGCTACAAACGGGCGGTATCCCACACCCTGTACGATACCGGAAACGGTAACAAAAACGTTCATTCCATTTCAATACTTTCTATTTTCACTTCTCTGCCAACACCGCTGGGCTCTCCCTGAGTGCCGCATTTGGGGCAGGAAAAGTCAAAACGCTTCCGCTCAAACAGCTCGTTGCATGTGGGGCAGCGCAGTTTGGACTTAATGGACTGTACGCTCATCTGGGCGCCTTCGCAAACGGTACCCTTGGATAAATCCTCAAAGTACATCTGGATGCTTTCTCCGGAGTATCCGGAATCTTCCCCTACCGCAATGTTAATCTTGGTGACCTTGTTTTTTCCTGCCGCTTCTGCTTTTTCAGTGGCTTCCTTCAGAAAATCGGCAGCCTTGTGATAATCGTGCATGACAACTTGCTCCTTCTATTTCAAACTATTTTAAGACGCGTTCTGATTTTCTACCGGAGCCTTGGAAACGGTTTCAATGGTCTTACGCTCCGCGGGCTGCGTATAGCTCTGAAGCATGGAAAGACATTTTTTGGGACAGCTTTCCACACAGTAGCCGCACTGAATGCAGCTGAAGCGCTGAATGGACCAGCTTTTCCCCGCCCGGTCTACCTGAATAGCGCCGGTCGGGCACTTCTTGGAACAGATTCCGCACAGCACACAGGTTTCCACATCATTTTCAATGTGTCCCCTCGTGCGCTGCGGGTAATTCCTTGGCTGCTCCGGATAAGGACGGGTAGCCGGTTTTGAAAACAAATTGTGCAGTTCAATTTTTGCGAAAGTCAGTAAGCTCATTGTTTCATCACCTTTCGGTACAGCTGATGCAGGGATCAATTGTTAAAATTAAAATCGGAACGTCGGCAAGCTGACAGCCCTTCAGGGTTTCCAGCATTCCCGGCAGATTGGCAAAGGTTGGAGTGCGTACGCGCATACGGTCCAAAAACTTTGTGCCGTTTGCTTTTATATAGTAGATTGCTTCGCCGCGCGGCTGCTCCACCCGCATGAAATATTCCCCTTCGGGGAATCCCTTGACCGGCACGGCAACTTCGCCGTTCGGGATTTTTGCCGCCGCCTGACGGATGATATCGATGGACTGGAAGATTTCACGGATACGCACGTCGGTGCGCGCGTAGCAGTCGCCGACTTCGCTCGTAATCGGCTCGAACTCCAGATTTGGGTAGGCGGCGTAGCCGAGCTTGCGGGTGTCGCGGCTGATGCCGCTGGAGCGCATAAACGGGCCGACAGTGCCAAGGTCAAACGCCTGCTGTTTGGTCAGAAAACCAACGTCGCGCAGACGGCTGTTGACCGCGGAATTGTTCAGAAAAGTTTTCACAAGCTCTTTCAGGCTCCGTTCCATATCGGCAAAAACGCCAAGAAATTCCCGGATCATGTCATTATCCATATCCTTGCGCTGGCCGCCGATTTTGTTGACGGAAAAGATCACGCGGCCGCCGGTGGAATATTCAAACATGTCCAGCACCTTTTCGCGCATTCTCCATGTTTCCATAAACAGGCTCTCAAAGCCGAACGCGTCAGCCAGCAGGCCGAGCCATAAAAGGTGGCTGTGAATCCGCGACATTTCGCACCAGATGGTGCGCAGATATTTGGCACGGGGAGGGATTTCCACTTCCATGATATTTTCCACCGCTTCGCAGTAACCCATTCCGTGCATAAAGCTGCAGATGCCGCAGATTCGTTCCGCGACATATACATATTCGTTAAAGTCCTTTTTTTCAACCAGTTTTTCAAGACCCCTGTGGACAAAGCCGATGGAGGGGATGGCCTCTACCACCTTTTCGTCTTCCAGCACCAGATCCAGATGAATCGGTTCCGGAAGGACCGGATGCTGGGGGCCGAACGGTACAATGCTGCGTTTGGACATCTGGTATCACTCCTAGATTTATTTAAAAGGTGTTTTCTTTTCCGTACGGTACAGGGTACCCTGATAATCCAGAGAAATCATCTTAATCGGTACGCCGAAAAGATCGTGAATTTCATTTTCATATAAAAAAGACGCGGGATAAATTTCGGTGACGCTGGGGATTTCCACGTCCTCGCCGATGCAAAAGCGCAGGGTATATAAATCCAAGTCCTTCCCAAACGAATAGGACATCTCGTAGCCTTCCTCAATTCTGGTGGCACAGATCTGCACCAGACGGCAGCCGCTGCCTTTCATCTTTAGAACTTCTTCCAGCAGCCCCTCGGGGGAAATGGGGATGATGATATTTTCGGGCATGATTAAGCCTCCTTGTGCAATGCCGCCGCATTGCGTTTTTTCAGTTCACGCTTTCTGTCCAGAAGAGCGATTGCCTTGACCACGCCGTCAATAATCGCTTCCGGTCTTGCGGCGCAGCCGGGAACGTAAATGTCCACGGGGATCACTTTGTCCACACCGCCCAGAATATTGTAGCATTCTTTAAAAATACCGCCGTCACAGGCACAGATGCCTACCGCTACAACGACCTTGTTTTCCGGCATCTGGGAATAAATCTGTTTTACCACCGCTTCGTTTTGGCGATTGATGCCGCCGGTAATTAAAAGAATATCGGCATGTTTCGGATTGCCGGTATTGACAACGCCAAAGCGTTCCACATCATAAACGGGAGTCAGGCAGGCCAGCACCTCAATGTCGCAGCCGTTGCAGCTGGAGCCGTCGTAATGCAGCAGCCAGGGGGATTTTGATATCTTCATCATTCTCGATAGCGCCTCCCTTAATAAACGAGCGTCAGCACCAGCAGGTTAATCCCGCCGGCGACCAGTGTTACCAGCCATGTGGAGCCGAGCATCTTATCCCATTTGACACGGGGGAAAAGATTGTCGACAAATATTTCAAGAAAATAGCACAGAATGCATACCGCTACCGCCGCAAGGATGCTCCACCACTCCAGGTTGATGATGAAAAGCCCCACAAAGCCCAGCAGAAGCACGTCTTCATACCAGCCCGCCAGCTCCACGAGCGCCAGAACATTGCCGGACAGCTCGGTCGTCAGGCCTTTTACCATCTCTTGATGAGCGTGGTGCGAGGTGCTGATATCGAAAGGCGATTTGCGCAATTTAATAGTAAGAATATAAAGAAAGCCGAAAAACATACCCGGAAGAACGGCAATTACGGGCGTGGCGGTATGGACAATTTCGCTTACATTGAAGCTGCCCGTCGCAATATAGAACCCGATTGCAGCCAGAAGCATCATCGGTTCATAGGCCATCATCTGCACCAGTTCCCTCTGTGCGCCCATGGCGCTGTACGGGGAGTTGGCGGAGGAAGCGGACATGATTAGAAATACTTCCGCGAGGGTCAGCGCGAAAAAGACTAGCAGCAGGTCGCCGCCCGCAAAGAAGATACAGCCGGTGAATATGACGAAAACAAAGAATCCGCCGACCAGAAAATCCTGCACGCCGTTTACCACAACAGACTGTTTGGAAAAAAGTTTATGTAAATCGTAGAAAGGCTGCAAAAGCGGGGGACCCTGGCGCCCCTGAAACCGCGCGCCTATTTTTCTATCAAATCCGGAGAGCAGACCGCCCAGAACCGGTGCCAGAATCAGAAAAAGGACGACTTTTATCATAATCTGCATCTTAGATTACACCTCCAATTGCAACGATCATCAGGACAATCAAGCCGGCGGAGGCGAGAACCAGCGAGGGCCTCAGGATCTTCTTTTCCCCAAAAAGATCCTCCATATACCAGTTTGCAAGGTACATAGACGTCTCCTGACCGAAGGAATCCGTAAAGTGGCGGTCGTCGCCGCTGTTGGCGCCGCCCATATAGGAGATGACAATTTTATTTTCTTTGCCGAAGGTCAGCAGGCGCACCATGACGGGCAGAATCACAATGGTGCACAGCATCAGGAACATCGTCTTGAGGTCGCTGCTGCTGATGACCGCCGCGAGATTTTCATGGAACATCTGCACCAGGAACGGCTGCACCAGATAGGTGGACAGCAGCGGGAAAGATACGCACAGGGCAATGACCAGAAACGCGAGTGTGTAAATGGAAAACCAGTCGCTCTTTTCCAGTTTGTCCGGCAGCCGTTCGGAACGGTGGATGACCGCAACCAGCTTGCCAAGCCATTTTCCCCAGTAGAACAGGGTGCTGGCGCTTCCGAATACAAGGAAAATGACCAGCAGGATACTCTTGGAGTCCACGAACGCCTTGAGCGCCGCCCATTTGGAGATCAGCATCCCGAAGGGGGCAAGGAACATTCCGGAAATTCCCACGATCATCACAAAAGCCAGCTTCGGCAGCTTGACGATCAGACCGTGCATATCTTCAATATTGCGGCTACCGGTGCTGTTTTCCACCGCGCCGACCGACAGGAACATCAGTGATTTGGATACCGCGTGGAATACCAGAAGCAGGATGCCCGCCCACACGGCTTCATGCAGGCCCACGCCCGCGCACGCGGTAATCAGGCCCAAATTGGAAATCGTGGAGTATGCAAGGACTTTTTTGCCGTCGCTCTGCGAAATGGCAAGCAGAGAAGCCGCAAAAAAGGTAAATCCGCCAATGGTGGTAACCATGATTCCCGCAAGATTGCCGTACAGTGCGGGGGAAAGGCGAATCAACAGGTAGACGCCCGCTTTGACCATGGTTGCGGAGTGCAGCAGGGCAGAGGTGGGCGTGGGTGCGACCATGGCTCCCAGCAGCCAGCGTGAAAAAGGCATCTGCGCGCTTTTGGTCAGCGCGGCAAAGGCCAGCAGAATCACGGGGATGATTGCAGTCTGACTCCCCGTCCCCAAAGTGACCAGATCCTGTATATTGGCAATATCGAGCACCATCGAGCTGTAAAGAATGGCGACGGCAAAGCCCAGGCCACCCAAAAGGTTCATCCAGAGCGCGCGGAAAGAGTTCCGAATTGCTTCTTCCGACTGATTATAGCCGATGAGCAGGAAGGAGCAGATGCTGGTGATTTCCCAGAAGAAGTAAATCCAGGTCAGATTGCTGGAAAAAACAAGTCCGAACATGGCTCCTAAAAAAACAAAAAGCATTGAGAAGAAAAAAGAAGACCGATCTTTATATTCCGGGTGGTGTTTATGGTATTCCCTGATGTACCCGACCGCGTAAACACAGATCAGACAGCCGACCACACCGACGACCATACACATGATTACGGTCAGATCGTCCACCACAATATGGCTGCCGCCTTCTGCGGAACGGCCGGACAGCTCCATCCAGGCAATGGGCAGGGTCTGTGCCGCCGAAAGAAGCGCGGCGTAGTATTGCTTGTGCCGGAAAGAGTAGTAAAACACAAGCCCCATCAGCCCCAATTCCGCCAAAAGCATTCCTTTGTCCAGCAGCTGGGTTTCTACAAGGTAGGACTGGTTTCTTCCGTTGCACAAGGCGCTGACGGAAAAGGCCGTTACCGTCACTACAATCAAAACGCAGCTAGCAAATACGAAGAGATCCCGCAGTTTTCCAGGTTTGAGCATGGATAGAATCAGAGCTGCAATAAATGGAAAGACCATGAGTGAAACAATCATTGCGATAAAACCACCATTTCTCCATATTAACTTTTCCGTACAATTTACTAATTCAACAACACTTTTCCCCAGCGTGATAAATAAATGTCATAATTGTAACAGAAGCATGTTTAATAATAATCAAAAATCTTAGGAAGTGCAACGTCAATATTTACCCGTTTTATCCTGATTTTGAAATGGATTTTATCTATATTTAAAAAGATATAAATTTCTTTATACAGGAAACGGTTGTTTTGTGACAATAATTTATCAATAGGAATCATTTTAAATAAAATTGATTCAACTTTATTGCAATTATTTTCCATATAAAAAATGCATAAAAATCGGCTTGCTGAACAGTATTCATGTTCAGCAAGCCGCCTCATAGGGTTACAGTACCGGGATAAAATTCTTTTAAATAAAATTCTCCGTTAATGGGGTTCCTATTTTGATAGTCCGCGTAGGCAAGGCAGTGTTCGGAATACAGGATTGCGCACCCTCTCTTGACTCCTTTTGGAGTGGGAAATTCGTTTTCCAGTTCGCGGACTGCTTTGCCCAGTGAGGGGTCACGAACATAAAGAATGGGCGGAAGTTTGCCGGAAGCATTGGTGGACAGGCGGTCGCGAACCATTTTATCGCGAAGCACTTCTTTGTCAATGCCGTTCTGTCCGCTGAAAAAGGTAAAAACCAGTGCGATGTATTCATCCAGCGGGATTCTCTCCGTGCCTTTTTGCGCGGCAAAGGCCCCAAATCGTCCGAACAGCTCAAAAGGGGTCATTCCGCTTTCTTTCAGCAGATAGGCGAGCGTTCTGGGGAAGCGGCCGCTGTTGTACAGCCGCTCCAGTGCGTCCTCTGTTCGGTGCAGGTTTAGAAGCTCTTCTTCCGAAAGCCAGGGTGTGCGTGTGATCTCATACGGGGGCTGCGAATCGTAGGAGCAAGGGAATTCCTCCGGATTTTCTCTCATCGGCGCCCCGTACAGCAGCTTTAAGAAACCGAGCTGCAGCATATTGGGGTTCAGGCCATAGGCAATGTTGAAGCTTTCGGCAAAACTGGCAAGATCTTCGTAGGGAAGGCCCGCAATCAGGTCGATATGAATATGCATGTTGGCGTTGGCAATCAGCCGGAGAATGTTTTTTTTCAGCCGTTCCACATCCGTTTTTCGGTTGATGGCGGCGAGCGTTTTGGGGTTGAAGCTCTGCAGTCCGATTTCAAGCTGCATGGCGCCTTTCGGTGCCTGCGCCAGAAGGTTCAGGGTATCTTCATCCAGAATGTCGCCCGCAATCTCAAAATGGAAACAGACCCCGGCGGGGATTTCATTTCCATAGTTTTGAATAATAAAGCGAAACAGTTCATTTGCCCGCCTGCGGTTGGCATTGAACGTACGGTCCACCAGTTTGACCGTCTTTGCGCCGCTGCGGGCCAGAAGCAGCAATTCCTGTTTTGCCCTGTCCAGATCAAAGAACCTGGCGCTGCCGCACCGGCCCGAAAGGCAGAAAGCACAGGAATAGGGGCAGCCGCGGCTGGCTTCCAGATAGGCGATGCGCCCCTTCAGCGCGTCCAGGTATTTCGGGGTGTAAGGGGAGGGCGGGTCCTCCTCCGGAGTATGGGGCGGGACGATCACAGCCCGTCCGTCCCGGCGAAAGCAGACCCCGGGGATGTTTTCGGCAGCATCTCCGCGGCTGACTGCGTTCAGCAAAAGGGCGAAGGGCCTTTCCCCTTCACCGGAAATCACATACTGCACCAAAGGTTCCTCATTCAGCAGCTTTTCCGCGCAATAGCTTACCTCCGGCCCGCCCAGGACAATGACGGCGCGCGGCAGGCTGTTTTTTACAAGATGAATCAGCCGCTTTGTAGCGGAGATATTCCAGATATAACAGCTGAAGCCAATTACCTGCGGGTTCAGTGCCAGAATGCGCTGCGCGACAGCTTCCAGCCGTTCATTAATAGTGCCCTCCACCACTTCCGCGGTGATTCCGGGGACGCAGTAGGCGTCCACTCCCGCCGAAAGGCACCACGGCGCGAGAGAGGAATGGATATATTTGGAGTTTAAAACGCAGATGGCTGCGGTGATTTCATTTTTCATAATGTCAACCTTCTTTTCCGTCGATTTGCTTTTGCGGCGGATGTGTCCATTATACCATAATTTTTGTTCTGCCGTCAGTATTCCCCGCTGAGCAAACTCTGCGCATTGACGAAAAAAGGAGGATGCCTTACCATAAGACATCCTCCTTTTACCGGAGCGGCTGTTCTGTTTTTAGTATATTTTTTCGATCAGAACTCTACATACATTTCTTTTTTGGCTCCGCAGATGGGGCAGTTGTCAGGAGCGCCGTCCAAAATCGTGTGGCCGCAAATCGGGCAGATATAAACGGATTTCAGTTCCACGTCCTTGCTTTCCTTTGCGGCGTCCTGCGCTTTCTGAAACAGTGCGGCGTGAATCTTTTCTGCTTCCAGCGCAAAATGAAAGGAACGTGCGGCCCCGGTTTCGTTTTGGAATTTCGCGGCGCTCAGGTACACAGGGTACATTTGCTCCACCTCGTGAAGCTCGCCGTTGATTGCTCCCTGCAGGTTTTCCACCGTTTTTCCGGTTCCGAAGACTCCGCCTGCGGTTACCGCGGCATCGGCGGTAGTGCCTCCGATTTCACGGAAATGGTTTCCAGCGTGTACTCTTTCGGCGTAGGCGATTGCCTCAAACAGTTTTCCAATGTTCGGGAATCCCTCTTTGCGGGCTACCTCCGCCCAGATCAGATATCTCATATGTGCCATGCTTTCTCCGCCGTATGCGGAATGAAGAAAATCAGAAGTCATTGCATTTTTTACAGACATCACTTTGTTCCTCCTTTATTGTCGTTAGGTGAATTTATATTAAAATGTTTGCTGTGCTATTTCGCTTCTGCCGGCTGCAGACGACGGCGGTAAGAATCTCCCTTTTTTAAGCTGCTCAAGATTCTGGACAGGGCCGACGCAGAAGCAGAAAGGGCGGCTGTAAACGAGACGCCGTTCATGTTGTTCAGACGGTAGGCGGCGGAGTCCATTTCAGAAACGCCGTTCATATTGGCGTAGCGGAAGAAAATATCATCCCGGTCTGAAAAGGCATTCATATTGCTGATGCTGAAAATCAGTGCGTTTGTTCCGGAGATACCGTTCATGTTGTTGATGCTCAAATTGTTTCCCATAAGAAATCCTCCTAAATTAATAATAATAATTATTATTGTTTTATATTTATAATATACTCTTTATAAAAAGAAAATACAAGTGTTTTTTCAAAAAAAATCCGCATGAATTGTATTTTGATTTTATGCAATAGGTAGACTGTGTTTTGACTAAAGTGGGACGGTTCGCCATAATTTTTTTAATATAGAAGAAAAGGCTCTGCGGTCTGTGACCCGCAAAGCCTTTTTTGGATTGAGAAGTATGGTTCAGGAATGAGAAGAATTAAAATTCTGCTTTCCACAGGCCGTGCAGATTGCAGTACTCATAAACCGTGCCGGAAGCAACCTCCTTGAATTCCGCTTTCGGCTCCATGCCGGGTTTCAGATAGGTGATTTCCACTTTGTCGTCCGTGACAAGAGCAATCCACTCAATGTGGTGCTCGGGCAGCATGGGATGGAGAACGGAACCGACGGATACCTTGATTTTTCCGTCTTCCCTGGTGACGACCGGTACATGCTTTTCCTGTGCGGCGTCCGTGGTGTTGGCTTCCAGTTTGGTCATTTCCTGACCGCAGCAGGTGAGTGTTCCGCCGCCTTCCTTAATAAGAGCAACCATATTTCCACACAATTCACAACGATAAAAAGCAACCTTTGACATTTTACATTTCTCCTTTATTTGTTATTATTGAATAATGATTTGTAAAGCTGGCTGGGTTTACACAGCTCTGGGAATTTATTCAAAAGCCACGACGGCTTCTTTGCGTTTGATGCGCGGCAGTACCGTTTCCAGGATGCGGAAGCGATGATTCAGGTCTTTTTGCTCCAGATACGCCGTCGCCAGATCCTGGCCGATTACCAGGTCCATATAGCGGGGCTCCGAGCAGACAAGAACCGCTTTTTGGGTACCGAGTACAGGGGAGCTGAACACATTGCCCTTGAAAAGCTTGCTGATCCGCTCGATTTCCAGCAAACCTGTGCCGGGCTGAATCCGCTGCAGCTTCATGAAAAGATCCGGGCTGACAATCAGCGCGTATGTACCGTAGATACTGTTGGATGCGAACCACTCCAAACCGGAAACAAGGTCGGTAAAGGCGTTTTCCTCGGCGCCCCAGTCGGAGCGTTTGATTTTGTGGATCCCCGGCGCCGTCAGCAGTCCTTCATATCCGTTGGCCTCACTGCCGAAGAAAATCAGACGGTCTTCTTTTCTGGCGCAGGTTTCCGAGGAATAGGATGCGGCGGAAAGGTCGGCAGGATAACCGGTCTTCCGGTCGCTTTCCAAATCTTTTGCTAAAAGTGTAAAGTCATCAAATATGGTCGGGAGCTGAACATATTTTCTGCCCTTTGTGGTAATCAGACCGTCCGCCTCGGCTTCGTCAACCGATTGGGAGTCGTCCACTCGGATACTGTCTGCGCCAATCCCCAGCGGGCCGTAAATATGCAGAAACTTTCTTCCGGTCAGCGCGGCACGGGCCGCGGTCACTACTTCAGAATCGATTTTCTCCCATAATTCTGAATCAATCGGTGCGTTTTCTCTGGATAAGTAACTCATTAAGAATACCTCCTGTCATTCTGTTATTGGTTAAGCAAGCCGCCGACGGTCAGCGGTGCGGATGGTTCCGTGTTCTGTTCGGCCGGCGGTGCCGCGGCAAGCCCGAGCTCTTCCAGCATTTCTTTTACCTCCGATTCGCCGGAAGCAAACAACTCGGCTTCTTTGGGGTCCAGATGCCTTAACAGGGTCATTAATTCCCCAATATGCGCTTTTTCCTCGTCGCGTATATCGCCGATTACCTCTTTGGCCATCACATTGTCCGTAGCCTGCACATGTGCGTCGTAAAGATAAATTGCTTCCAGTTCGCCGGCAATATCCAGCCGGATAGCCTGAATCAGTTCTTCCATTGTCATTTTCCGTTCGACATTCCCTTGAAAGGGATTTGCAAAAGCTGGCATTTGTTTGACCTCCTAATATAGTAATAATAACTGTTATTGTTTTTGCTGTTATTAATATACACCTCTTTTTCTGAATTTGCAAGTACCTGGAATAAAAAAATTAAAATATTTACAAAAAAAATAAAATTGGACATTCTGCCACTGAGTACGGAAAAGCAAAGGAAAAAGCTGCCTAACTTATTGCGGAAAGTCAGCGGGATTTTTTATGGCTGCAAGAATTGAAAAATACAAAAAAATACATTATACTTTAAAATATGACAAAATTTGAGACCGATAATTTCCAATATGATAAGAATCCATCCACTAAAATTATAGAAAAAGCTGGGATGAATGTGAAAGAAATTAAGATTGTAGTAGTCGATGATTCTCCTTTTTCCGTGGCTATGCTGACCAACATCCTCATTTCCAGAGGCTTTGTTGTCGCGGGCAGCGCGAATTCTCTGGAAGAGGCCGTAGAGGCGGTAACCACGCTGAAGCCGGACATTGTTACCATGGATATGACAATGCCGGGCGCGGACGGGATTGAATGCACGAAGGCCATTCGTGCCGTCTGCCCCCATTTGAAAGTCATTATCGTAAGTTCCATGATGGATGACGAAATTGTACACAGAGCACAGAAGGCAAGAATCTCCGGTTATGTGCAGAAGCCTGTGGATGAAGAAGAACTCTGCCTGCTGATTCAGAGAATTATGTCCGACGACGAGCTGTTTTTACAGCTTGACGGTTTGTATTACAATGCGTTTCGCGAAGCGCTGGCCGACACGTTTAATAAGTTTTTCAAATCTGTCCCGGACTTTCAGGAAAAACAGACGACAAGGGAAGAACAGGTTTCCAGGGGGATGTCGGTTGTCATGGGCATTATCGGGAAATACGGCGGCAGAATGATTTTGGATATGTCAGAAGAAGCTGCGGAAAACATAGCGAAATTTCTGCTGAAAAAAGAGGAAGTCACAAAGGACCAGATTGTCAATGTGATGGGAGAAATCTCTAATATCGTGGCTGGGAATGCCTGTTCGCTTCTGAATAAAAGCAATTCTCTTTTCGGACTGCGCGTAGCGCCCCCGACAATTGTTTACGGGGAATGTATTAAAATTTCCAAAACGGTGCTTGACACGGTTTCTTCCGCCAAGGCAGAGACGGACTTTGGGGAAGTTTATTTCAATGTAGGTTTTAACAGGGGCGTGAATTGATGAATAAAGATTACACGGAGTCATTTTCCATTGCTTTTCTCGACGTGATGCCGCAGCTGGGAATCACGGATGTTCAACTTAAGGGGGAAACGGAATGTGGTCACTTAATCCGTTCTCCCGGTGTGGTCGTGGTCATCGGCATCACAGGCGACCTTCACGGGAACGTGTATTTTACCATGCAGGAAAGCTGCGCAAACTCCATTGCTTCCACCATGATGGGTGGAATGGAGGTTCTCCAGTTTGATGAAATGGTGCAGAGCGCGGTGTCGGAGCTCAGCAACATGCTTGCCGCGACAGCCTGTACGAACCTGTCGGAAAAAGGGATCGGTGCGGATATTTCAACCCCGACCCTGATTCACGGCGATTTTACGGCGGATGCCAGCCTGAAGCAGGCAAGCTGTCTGGAAATGCTGGTGGGTGAAAATCTGTTTGGCATTTATCTTTCCTTGGAAACGAAATAAACTGGTACATTAATTATATTAAAAAGGATTCACAGCAATACGCCGTGAATCCTTTTAATTTGATTTTATATTGTGATTTCAGGTTCTTTTCATTATAATAGGAATATGGTAAATTTTCCCGAATTGTAGATTCCGTGTGGTTGAGGGGGAATTTTATGGGCTCCGCGGGCGAAATCCCGCCCTTCACAAATCGGGAATCACGCCGATATATTTGATAATAAGGTAAAAAAGAAGCCGAAATGGGTTTGCTTTGCTCAGAAGGAGGAATTTTATTGAAAAAGATCATTTCAGTTTTTCTATCGCTGGCGGTGATCGTTCTGTCGGTGCCGGTGGCTGTACAGGCAGCGACCGATGCGGAAATTATTGACAAGCACGGTGCGAAAACCTACCAGGGAACTGCTTCTGCCTGGAGCACTGCATGGAATGAAGACAGTTTTACGGAAGTGACCGGCTCCAATGTCACCGCCAACAACAGCCTGACCATTAAGGCGGGCGAGGTCAAGGACGTTACGGTGTCCGGCAGCAGCAGTAAGGTGACGATCAGCGGCGGTACCGTGAGCGACGTTGTCTGTGACGGTTCAGCGGAAGTTTCGGGCGGCACCGTAAACTCTCTGCAATCGAACGGAGACATCACTCTAAGGGGCGGCACGATTAAACACGATGTAGAATCCTATCAGAAAGTGACAATCAGCGGGAAAATTGCAATCGGCGGTTCCGTGCTGGGGAATGATGTGGATATATCCAGCGGCAGCTCCGGCAGCTCGCTGTCCGGTTCCATTCAGGCCGGCGGAGTTATTTCTCTGGCCGGAAACGGAATGAAGATCAAAGAGATTAGCGGGGAAGATACGGCAACGCTGAGCCTTAAAAATTACAGCGGCAAGCTTCCTGTTTTAACGGATCTGGGAACGATCTCGGTGGATGCCAGCAGTACGGTGACGGCAAACGGAAATGTGGAGGCGGGCAACTTAACCATTGCCGCAAAGGGCGAATTCGTGACTGCCTCCTTGCTGGATCTGGATACGCTGACAGGTCCGGGCACTCTTTCCTTTAACACCGGCAAACTGACGGTACATAACAATATTTCGGAAAAACCCCTTCTGAATTTCAACAACTCTGCCAGAAACGGACAGACGGCCTTTAAAGCTGACAGGGGAATGGTGGGAGAGGACGAGGTTCTTTTGTATGATTTTGAGCTGGAAAGAGAAACGTCCGATGACGGTGATATGGATGAATTTGTGTTGTCCAGTACGCTCAAAGAGGGCGTTACCCTGAGTAAGTCCGCCGTTGCGCTGGACGGAAAAAATTCCGTCACGGTTCAGGCAAGTGTGAAGCCTTCCTTCTCACAGTTTGCGGAAGGGACAAAACTTGTCTGGGAAATGCACGGAGAAACCAGCGGGTTCACCATCAGCTCAAACGGACTTTCCTGTCAGGTTTCCGCAAAGGGCACGTCCTCTGATTCTTATAAAGCGACTCTGGTTGCTTATTTGGTAGATAAAAGAGGGGACAGACTGGCGGACTACAAGTCCGACTCCTGCACTCTCTCCTATGGAACACCGTCGAATTCAACCGGTTCTGACCTTACGCTGGACACCTATGCCGTTACCATCGGCGCGGGCGGAACCTACTGGGTTCTGGCAATTACGGATTCCAAAACGGCTCCGGTCGCCATGTCCTATAACTCTTCCGTGGCAACGGTGGGCGCCGCTGCGGCCTACAACAAAAACGGAAAAGTCGGATGGCTGTTTCCTGTAACCGGGGTTGCAAAGGGCGGAGTAACCATCGACATTGCCGGACAAAAGATGATTACCACCATTGCCGCGGGCAGCGTGGTGGTGGATACCGCTTCCTACACCATGGGCCCGGGCGGAAAATATTTTATCGGTGTTAAAATCAGCGGAATCGACCGCAAAAACGTCAATGTTCATTCCCAGAACGCCTGCACGATGGTTCAGTACGCCGGGAAAAACAAAAGCGGGCTGGATCTGTATGCGGTGACCGCGGGTCAGACCGGGGTCGGGGCCGTCATCTTTGAAATTGTCGGCGGCCAGTCGGTACAGACACAGATCACGGTAGCAAACGGCGCCAAGCCGCACGGCGTAAGCGGAAGGCTGATTGCCGCGGCGTAACGGTAAAAATATTCCACAGAAAAACAGGGAGCATATCCGGAAAAGTCCGCGGAACAGGGCTTATTCCGCATATGCTCTTTCCGCTTTTAAAAAATTCTGTCGGCGGGTTAAGTACGCCTTGCGAAAAAAATTCTTGACCGCAGGCTGAAGTTTTCGGTTTTGTGGTATAATAGAAATGATCCTCAAAAGAAAGAGATTAATAAGGAGAATTTATGCTTTCATTCAAACCAATTGAAGCTGACAATATTGTGGAGCTATCCAAGTATTTCCAGCACCAGCAGTTTAGGACCTGTGACTATTCCATTGCGGGTATCTTTATGTGGAGAAAATTTTTTTACAGTGAGTATGATATCTATGAAAATATGTTGCTTTTTAAAGTTACATATATTAATGGAGCGGTCGCGTTTACTTTTCCGGTTGGCCCCGGCTCGGTGGACGGTGCGCTGACGCAGCTGGAAAATTACGCAAGGGAAAACAGCATTCCTCTCTGTTTCTGCACGGTACCGCTGGATGCGTTTTCCATACTGGAAAAAAGATACGGCGGTAAGGTTTCCCAAACAGAAAACCGTGACTGGTTTGACTACCTGTACCTGTGTTCCGACATGCAGACGTTTGCCGGAAGAAGATTCAGCGGGCAGCGCAACCATATCAACAAGTTTAAAAAGCTGTATCCGGACTACCGTTATGTTCCCATTAACAACGGAAACATAGACAGGGTGGCTGAATTTTTCGGCAGCTACGCGGAGGAGCATATTAAGGACAACCCCATTGCCAAAGAGGAATCCTTCCGGGCTAAAGAAATCCTGCCGTATTTCGAGCAGTTCGGGCTGCGGGGAGGATTTATTGAGGTCGAAGGAAAAATCGTGGCCTTTTCCGTGGGTGAAATTGTGGGGGATACCCTTTTTGTTCATATAGAAAAGGCACTGAAGGAGTATGAAGGCTCTTATCAGGTCATGGTAAAGGAGTTCGCCGTTCATGAGGCAGATGAGAGAGTAGTTTATATTAACCGCGAGGAAGATATCGGCGACCTGGGGCTCAGAACCTCTAAGCTGTCTTATCACCCCGTTCACATCCTTGAAAAGTATTTTGTGACAGTGGAGGAATCCGCATGGAAATAACCGAGATTTCCGAATCCGACTGGGAGCAGGCCGCCGATCTGGCGGTTTCCTGCTTTATCAATGATTTATATTTTCAGAAGATGATCCCGGAGGAGCAGGAAAGAAAATCGGAATTAAAGAAAAATTTTTTAGATGCCGTTACTTACTGCGGCGCGGAAAACGGGGCGTTCGGCATTAAGGAAAACGGACGTCTGATTGCCTTTATTCTGTTTTTTGATTACGACCGGCTGAACAAGTCCAACCCGCAGCAGATGTCCCGCTTTTTTGGGTATGATGCGAGCGGTGGGTCCCGGTTTCAGCTGACCCATCCGACCACTGTATCGGATCAGAGATTCATTCAGCTGAAGGCGGAGGAATGCGGCGTGCGCACGACCTACCTCCTTTCCCTCGGCGTTGACGAGCCGTACAGGCGCGCGGGGCTGGCCACGAGGCTGGTACGGTTCGTGCGCGAAAGCTATCCGAACCATTCTCTGCTGAGCGACATTTCCAATCCGGAATCCATTGGCCTTTACAAAAAGCAGGGCTTTCAGATCAGGGAAATGAGTGAAAACTATTACTGGGTCAAAGGTGATCCCCTTCTGGACAGCGCCGGTGCGGAAAATGCGGAGCAGATTTATCTGGCGCTTCCCAATGAAGAAACCCTGTCCGCGGTGTTCGGCAACGAACAAATTGCGTTTGAAACTGCGGAAATATTCGGCTATCGGGTGGAAAAAAACAGCGCCGGTTACAGCTTCCTCAAAGAACCGTCTGCGTGCTGCCGGGCGGTCATCGCTCCAGTGAGCAGGGAACAGCTTTTTTTGTACCAGAAAACGATCTGCCTCGCCAACAACACGGAGGAATATCGCTCCGGGGGCGGGAAGAATTATTTTATTTATTACCGGACGTATCCTTATGACAATCCGGTTCTTTATAATGGTTTACTAAACGAAATGCTTCGTACCAGGCAGTCGGAGTGGAGCATAATTCCGGACGTGTATGTGAGTTTCCCTATTGAGTACAGCAGCATTTCCGCTCTGCAAAATGCCGGGCAGGGAAAGTACGATAAAACGATTGCACAGCTTTTGGATCTGCTCGATTTTCGCACTCATTTCGAGTCCGGAGTGCCAAAGCAGAACAGTTTGCCCAAAAACGGCAGCAGCTTTAAGGAACGCATCAGACGGTACTACCTTGGAAAGATCAAAATCGTGGTTGCGGGGGAGACCACGCCGGAGACTTATCTGACCGGCGGTGAAGAAATCGGCCGTCCCGCTTTTGTTGATCTGATTCTTTCCGTTGACCGACAGAGCAGCTGCGGCGTTGTTTCCGTGGCATCGCTATCCTGTCCGTTCCTGCTCAGCCATTTTCTGGACAGTATTGTCAGAAACCAGTTTACGGTGAAAAAGGACAACGGGGATACCGAGAATTTTTACGAATATCTGGAGCGCGAGTTTCAGGTGCTGAAGAGAGGAACGCCAAAGGCCTTTGTCACGATTCCCAACAAGCGCGGCCAGATTCAAAACAACGAGCTGGCGTCCCTGCTTTTTACGGAGACCATTTATCAGCAGGGGGAAAACATGGGAAGGGTCATAGACCGCGATGTTGTCCAGATAGTGGAAAATGAGCATGGAATGGCGCAGTATGAGTATGCGCACGGGTATGCGTATTCCAATATTTTTGTGCAAATATCGGACACTTTCCCGTTTGAAATAACCAATCGTATCGAGTTTGAATCCATTACTTTGTTTTACATAGAGCTCCTGATGTTCGAAGAGTCCGCCATCGTCACCACCAGCGAGAAAATTGTAGATTTCCTTTCGCCGGACGGCGGCCATACACCGAACGAGGTTCTCTCAAAAACACATCAGATTTTTGATGAATACTCCCGGACGATAGAATTCTGGGATATTCAGGTCAACTATCCGTCCTCCAAAAAATCGCTGGCCATGCTGCGCAATGCGTTCCGCATTGATGAACAGCTGCAGCGGCTGGAAAGAAATCAGAATCAGCTTCAAAGGGTGTTTGATACCCAGCGCGACCTTTTGGACAGGCTGGATTCTTCCAATCTGAATTATATCCTGCTGTTTTTCACTCTTCTGCAGGTGCTTGCCCTGCTGGTGCCGGGAATTTTTACAACCGGAGGAATTTTTACGGAGCAGAAAATTCTTGCGTATCTGTTTTTAGCGGCGGGGCTGTTTGTTTATGTAAAATTGAAAAACAGGATTCTGGCAAGAAGCGTTCGGGGAAAGCGCTCCTGGCGGAAGAAAAATTTTGAAGATAAACATCAGAGCGATTGATGCAATACAAAAAACTGAAAAGAGGGATACCGATGGATGCAGCGCAGAGACGCCAGGCAATCCTTGAACTTTTAAAACAAAGCACACAGCCGGTCAGCGCTGGTACCATTGCCAACCGGTTTCAAGTGAGCCGCCAGGTGATTGTGGGCGATGTTGCTCTTTTGAGGGCGGGAAATTCTGCCATTTCCGCTACCCCGCGGGGATATATTCTGGCGGATGGCGCAATGGAAAGCAATCAGCTGACCCGAACCATTGCCTGCCGGCACAGCAGGGAAAACCTCGCGGAGGAACTCTACACGATTGTGGACAACGGCTGCGGTTTAATTGATGTGATTGTGGAACACGCGGTTTACGGCCAGATTTCCGGTCAGCTGCATATTTTTTCCCGTTACGACGCGGACTGCTTTTTGGAAAAGCTGTCGAAAGATCACGCGTCGCCCCTGTGCGACCTCACGGGCGGCGTACATCTGCACACCATTTCCTGCCGGTCAGAGGAAGCCTATCAAAGGGTGCTGGCCGCATTGAAGGAGAAAGGAATTTTGTTTTCCAAATAGCAGCCTCTTGACAAATCTCGAAATAATCTTTACAATACTAATTGCAGGTGTCAAGACATATGTAAAGTTAAAAGCAGAGGATTGTCAAAGGGGGATATTATGAGAAATAGCGAAACGAAATTAATCAGTATGGTGATTGCGGCGCTGTTATGCGCGATCGGCATCGTCATCCCCATGTTTGCGCCGAAAATTATTTTAGAGCCGGCTTCCTTTACTCTTGCCAGCCATGTACCGATTTTTATTGCTTTGTTTATTTCACCGCCGGTAGCCGCTGCGGTCGCTCTTGGAACGTCGTTTGGCTTTTTGTTTGCCGGATTTCCGATAGTGGTCGTACTGCGTGCGCTCAGCCATGTGGTCTTTGCGCTGACAGGCGCGCTGCTTTTGAAAAAGAAAGAGGACATGCTCTCTACCGCTGGAAAATCAACGCTTTTCGGATTGCTTTTGGCAATGATCCACGCTGTCTGTGAAGTGACAGTCGTAACTTTGTTTTATTTCGGAAACAATATGCCGAAAAATTACTATACCAACGGCTATTTTATGTCCGTGCTCCTGCTTGTCGGGGTCGGCACCGTTATCCACAGTATGATTGATTTCGGAATTGCTCTGTTTGTGTGGAAGCCGCTGAGCCGTGTGATTTCCATTCCCGTCAGCGCAAAGGCCGTGCTGAAAAGAGAAGCCGCCGTAAAATAAAAGATTACGATCCTTCCGCTTCCTTGTTGGGGGCGGGAGGATTTTTTGTTTTTGTACGATTCTTTCTTGCCCTGATTTCCGCGCCGATCAGAATGACGACGGGCAGGAGAACCAGAAAAGGAATTGCGTAAATTTCATATATTTTGATCGACTCCATCCATTCAATCGTGTTCTCATAGAGCATACCCGACAGGGTGACCATCATTAGCCCGCAGGGAACTACAAAGAGCTTCTGATCCTCTGCATTCAGCAGTTTCGTCAGTCCAAGAGATGCGGAATACACGCAGACAGCCACTTTGATAAAACCCGCCAGCATCAGATTGACGCCGATTAATACCTCTATGCGGGAAAAAAATTCGCCGATGGAAATGATGCTGACCGCTTCGTAGGAAGGAAAGTAAAACATAGTTACGGAGGGAAATCCCAGTATCAGAATGTTTCTGATGTTTACAATCAGAATAATTGCGAGCGTCCAAATCATTCCCTGAAAATATACCTTGGACATTTTTACCTGATTGTCGACCGCGGACAGAAAGGATAGACAGATAATGATTTCTCCCAGCGGCAGTATGCACACAGATAAGGCACTGCTGAGCAGCGTTTTCATGTCGGTGTTCATAATCGGCTTCAGGTAACCCAAATCCATGTCTTTGATGCTGAGCACAAAGGTGACGAGGATGGAAGCAACCAGAATGGGGAAAGTGTATTTTGAAATTCTGCCAATGTTTTCCGGGCCGCTTTTTACTGTCCACACAGCCAGAAGGATGATAAAAAATAAAATTGCCGGTTCGGGGGTTTCCGGCATATTCAGCACATGAATGAAGGTGGAAAAAACATTCAGCACCAATGCGCCGAGATGAATAGAATACAGCACATAGATCAGCGTTATGACCCGGCCGAAAATTTTCCCGAAAACCGCAAACAATATTTCGTACAGATTTTTGCCCGGATACAGAGTGCTCAGGCGGATATATAAAAACATAAGGGGAAGAAACAGGATTCCTGCAAGCAGAATGGCAATCCAGGAATCCTGTTTGGCTTGTGAGCTGGCTCCTATGACAACAATGCTTCCCATCCAGAACATAAACAGGGTGGCTTCGATTTGTTTTGCCGTAATTTTATGATTCATGATCTACCTCTAATGAATAATTGACGTAACGATATTCCCAATGAACTTGCTGGGACTTGGAAGATTGGCACCAAAGCTCAGCATAATATCGGCCGTCAGGGTGAGAATGTAAACGGGGACAGCGACAAACAGTGCCTTCTTGTCTTTTTTTCGGATCATCGGAATCAGGTCAAAAACAATCAGAATACTGTAAAGGATAAGAAAAACAACCATGGATTCCATATCATTCACCGGCCTTAATTGTTGATTTTGCTACCGCTGTATTAAGGATTTTTACATCGGCGGTTACGGATACCTTCAGTGTTGGGAACAGTTCCCCCCATTTTGGTTTTTCCTTTTCCCAGTACTGGGGGTCGCTTTGATAAACTAAAGACCCAAATCCGAAAATATCGCTGTCGTATTTTGTCTGAACGGTCTGTATTGTGCCGGTAATGTCGGACTCGAGCATTTTATTGGCTCTTTCTTCGACCTTTTTCAGTCCTTCGAGTGTATCATAGCTCTTTGAAGTTTCATCTTCCGCAAGGGCACATGCCGTTTTAATATTGATTTGAATAGTAACAAGCTGATTAACAAAAACGGGCTTTATTTCCGTTTTGCTCTCTTTGATTTCCAGTGTGATTTTTTGACCGCTTGCATCGGGACTGACCAGCAGCAGGCCGCCTTTGATCTGATTTTTAATGAACAAAAGGTCTTTTGACTGATTTCGGTCCAAAAATCCCACCAGCTTATCTTGTTTGAAAACCGCAGTACCGGCCAGCTCAAGAGTCGATGCTGCCTTTTGCTTTGCTATTTTGATGGATGGAAGAAACAGAGAACTTCCCTGTCCCTCCAGTAGATTGTTGGCCTGGTACAATCTGATCTTCGGGGCTTCCGCCAGGTTTGCCGTATTCTGATCCAGAATCTGGTTGAGTTCCAAACAGATGAGATGGTCGGTTAGCGGTTTTTGCTGAAGAATTTCACCGGCGGTCTTTTCTTCCGAAATCATCGGGTGCAGAGTTATCCTTGGCTCGGTATCGCGAGTAACAAAATCCAACAGCGGGGCAATTCCCTCTGATGCGAGTTCTTTGCTTATCAAAATAATTTTGCAGTCGCTGAACATCAGCTTCTTCTGACTTTTGCTGATTGCGTTCCTGACTGCGTCAAATACAGTGTCCCCGTCGGTTTCCAGCAGCTTGGAACCCATATTTTCACTGGTCAGATCAAGAAATTCGAAAGTCAAATGATATTTATGCCCGTCTGTTCCCTTATCGATCGCAAAACCGGAAACCATGGCGAGAGTCTCTATTTCACGGTAATTCCAGCAGCCGTTCAGGAAAAACATGCTGACAATCAACAGCAGGACGCAAAGTCTTTTTCCTGTCTTCATTTTCTGCTCCTTGAAGCTTCCCTCGTCTCATTGGGGGAAAGATATTTCGGTCTCTTTTTCATAAACCACCACGGAGCGCGGACAGTAATGTCTTTTTTGTCCTGTAAAGTGCTCGCGTAGGTGCTGCTCATAATAGGAATACCAAATGAGTTCAGGTTAAAAAGATGAATCAGCAGTCCCAGCATTCCATACATATAACCGTAAAGCCCCAGAATGGACGCCATGCCCAGAAGGATGAAGCGCAGTAGAATTGTAGCGCCTTTTACGCGGGGAATCATCAGGCCGGAGATTCCGGTCACCGCCACGACAATAATCATCGGGGCGCTGACGATTTTTGCTTGCACGGCTGCCTGACCGATGACCAGCGCGCCCACAATGCTGAGGGCCTGTCCCATCATTCCGGGCATTCTGGCGCCGGACTCCCGCAGCATTTCAAACACCAGAAGCATCAAAACAGCTTCCACCACCGTGGGGAACGGAACTCCCTGCCGGGCTTGCGATATGCTCATCGTCATTGCAAGAGGAAGTATTTCATGATGGAAGGTCGTCAAAGCGAGGTAGATCGCCGGTACGCCGGTTGACACAAAAAAGGCTAACAGCCGCAGCATTCGGCCGAAGGACGCAAAGTAGTAATTCAGGAAGTAATCTTCGTCGCTTTGAAAATTTTCTATAAACAGGAACGGCATCGTCAAAACAACAGGGGTGCCGTCCAGTACCAGGGCCACCCTGCCTTCCAGCAGCTTTGCCGCGACTATGTCCGGCTTTTCCGTGCTCCCGATTGTTTTGAACGGGGAGTAGGGGGCGTCGTTAATAAATTCAGTCAGGTAGTTAACATCCAGAGTGCCGTCGATGGAGAAGGATTCCAGCCTTTTTTTCAAATCTGCAAGGACATCCTTGTTTACAACATTTTCCAGATAACAAATGCATGCCTTGGTATTTGACCGGGTTCCAAAGGACTCGAATTCCATTTTCAGATCCGGCGTTCTGATTTTTCTGCGGATTAAAGAGAGGTTTGTCATCAGCGCCTCTGTAAATCCTTCCCGGGGGCCGCGAAGAACCTTTTCATTTTCCGGTTCGGAGATGGAACGGCTGCTCCATCCCTTGGTGTTCAGAATCAAAAATTTAGAAAATCCATCCATCATTAAAATGCAGTCGCCGTAAATGATCGCCTGCAGAATCTTTTCGGCGTCGGATTCCTGTTCCACCGAGTTGGAAAGCATGACCTGCTTTGCGAGAATATCCAGCGTTAAGGATTCACGCTGCTCCGGCTTGTAGTCAACCAGAGGTTTGATAACGTCCTCGTTGACCAGCTTGTTATTGACCATCCCATCAATATATACAAGACAGAATTCTACGGATGGAACCATCGGATTTTCGATCTCTCTGAAAGTAAGGGTCTCGTCATTCTTAAAAATCTGCTTCAACAGCTCCATGTTGGAGCGGACACTGTCCGTAAAAACAATGTCCTCATTCTTTTGTTTCGAGCTTTCATTTCCCATTTTTTCACCTTCCGGACTCAAACAAGTCACCGTTAATATTTGTAGCGCCGGAAAAATTATGCATTTTCTGCTTTTGGTATAGAAAAACCCGCGTGCACAGTTTCAAAAAACCGTGCGTGCGGGTTTTGTTTATGCTTTTTTGTATTTCAACCTTGTAGCCATTCCGCCGCGGATGTGACGCTGCGCCTTGTTGATTTCAAGGATTTGCTTAACCTGTTTGTATAACTGGGGGTCTACATATTTCAAACGCTGCGCCACATCCTTATGTACGGTACTCTTGCTGACACCAAACTTTTTTGCTGCGCCGCGCACGGTGGTCCTGTTCTTAAGAATGTATTCGCCGAGCTCTACGGCGCGCTCCTCAACAATACCTTTCACTGTTCCACCCTCCAAACGAATCCGATTAGTAAATAATTATGCGGGGAGGAGGGGAATTAGTACAAAGAAAGGGGGCGTGCCGGAAACTAAGCAGATGTTCCTGAAAGACCATGAGGGATTGCCAACCGGAGAACAGCCGCAGCGTTTTATGCAGACAGAATTCATTTAATTATCAGTACCGTCCGCAGCTTCTTCCTTATCGTTAATATTCTCCACGGATGAAGCGGAGCCCGATGCTTGATTCATGCGGACATAGGTAGCCAGCATTTTTACCATAAAGGCGTCCTTAAAGCTGGTATAGGGGTCAAGCCCGGTCAGTGCCTTCAATTTTTTCATTCGGGCAGTAATGGTATTGCGATGGAGATATCCCTGCTGAGAGGCGTGGGAGATGTTCATGCTGTTTTCTACCAGTAAATCGGCGCAGTCAAGCAGTTCGGTTTGCACCACTCCATTTTTTTTAGTCAGTTTAGCCAATACCGGTTCAATAATTTTATTTACCAGTTGGGTGGGAAGGGACTGACATACATTGTCAAAAAGGATATCGTCCAAAACAAAAAAACCAAAGCTGTCATTCTTTTTCGATACAATATTAATGATGTTCTGAGCCTCATGGTAGCTCTTATGAATGTCCTCCACAGAAGAATATAAATTTCCATAGGCTATCCTGAATTTATAAGTATTTAAAGTGGAAAGAGAATCCGCTATGCTCTTGCAAATTTTATCAATTGCCAAATACACTTTGGAAATGTCACTGCTGGGATTAAAAGATTTGATGATTACAATATTTTTTTCTTCGTAGATGGTGTATAAATCCTGGGAATTAAGATACGGATTGGATCGGACCAGGTTTAATAATTGCTGATTGCTTTTTTCAATGGACGGCTGATACCCCAGATTAAGATTAATATTGAAATATTTGTTTTGTATGTACTCTAATTCAATAACGATGACGGTTCTGTAAAGGTACGGGACAATTTCAAGTTTATTCATGCTGGAAATAATGGAATTAACATCCGGCCTGTCTTCCAGCAAAGAATAAACCAAAGAAATCTGCTGGTTCTGACTGTTGACAATAGAATGATTAAACAATTCGAATTCCAAAGCTGATTCAACGGCGGCCTTTAATATGGCTCCAATACTGGTTACTTTCTTATAAGCGTCTTTTATAATAATGGTTCCCCAAAGCTTATTCTCTAAAAAAAGCGGGACGCCATAGGTGACGATTTGATCCTGCTCATTTTCAAACCGGCCCATAAGCTCACTGTTATCAATGATGGAAGAGCGTTTTAGGTTAAGGATATATCCGGCGGTAGTGCTTAGCTCGCCTTCCCGCGATTCATTGGTTGAAGCGAGAATTTTGGCGTTATTGTTGGTAATAGATACGGTTCCTGTAATAAAAGATTTATACTTTTCAAGCAATGCCTTCAAATATTTTTCTGTAATCAGCATAATGCGCCTCCGGTATTTTGATGGGCTATATCCGTCATACCATTTTTATTTAAAAAAATCAATAAAATGCACAGACTTGGATTTCAAATATGCTGTTTGCATTAGATCATATCAATTATATCTTATTGGAATATCATCAAAATTTGATATATGCAAAATACACACAATAATATTGGACGAATGTGCTTATTGCATTGATTATAAAATTATATATTCTCATTGATCACAATAAAAATTATTCCATGCAAAAGGCACAAATTTTTATGATATGTGTGATATTTTATAGGATTTGCATACAGATATCCGATTGAATTGTGAAGAATGTTTGTATACAATTAAAAATTAGTTGATCAACTTAATCTACTGGCAGGACGGTTTTTATTGATACTCTTCTGGTTATACAGCTGCTTTAGTAAGATAAAATATACCTTCCTATCTTTAGCTGATGGATGCAGATTTAAAAACGATTGATGCGGAATTCGAAAAGTGCGTTTTACAATTAAACATAAAAGAGGTTTCTATTATGATAGATATCGGCGTTGAAAAGATATTGAAAGAATATTTAATTACAAAAGGATTTGTTGCGGAGGACGGCAAAGTTTCCATTCGGTATTTTGACGGAGGAGTGTCCGGAACGGTAGCACTTGTCAATTTTGATGGCAAACTGATGCTGGTTAAACAGGCTCTGCCCAAGCTGAAAGTAAAAGAAAATTGGTTTTCCAACCCCAAGCGTATGCTGATTGAAAAGGATGGAAACGAGGTTTACTACTCTATTGTTCCGGAAAACACACTAAAGGTCTATTTTTACGACGAAGAAAATTATATCTATGGCAGGGAAGCCGCTTCGGAAGATTGTAAAATGTGGAAAACAGATCTGCTGGAAGGTTTACTGGACTTTCAGGTTGCAGATAAAGCCATCATGACTCTGGCAAAAATTCATGAGGCAGTTGCAAAAGATGAAGCACTAAAGGCCAAATTTTCAGATAAGAGTTTTTTCTATGATTTAAGAATATCTCCCTATATTGAGAGTGTAGTAAAAAAACATCCCCAGCTGGAAGCCTATGCCGCCCCTATCTGCAGGAAATTGATGGAATCATCCATCACGCTGGTCCATGGCGATTACAGCCCTAAAAATATTTTGGTAGAAGGGAGAAAAATCTATGTACTCGATTTTGAGGTAAGTCATTGCGGACATCCGGCGTTTGACTTGGCTTTCTTGGCAAATCACTTTTTGCTTAAATCCGTTAAAAACAAAGAACTGGCGCCATCTTATCTTAACATGCTGCATTTTATGCTGCACCGTTATTTTGACTACATAACCTTTATGGATCGGAACGAACTGGAAAAAGATACGATTCAGCTGCTGGCGCTGCTCTTTCTGGCACGGGTCGACGGAAAGTCTCCTGTGGAGTATATCGATCTGGAAAGCGATAAGAATATTGTTCGCCAGACGGCATTTGAGATGATCTCCTCTGGATGTGACACCTTTAAACAGGCGATTTCTATATTGGACAAATTCAACAAAGATATTCAGATATAATAAAGTGGTGAATGAGGGAACTATGACAGATTTTAGAATTCGAGAGATAAAAGCAAGGCAAATTTTTGATTCCAGAGCCAACCCAACAGTTGAAGTGGACGTTATATTGGAAAACGGAATTCATGGACGTGGAATTGCCCCTTCAGGTGCGTCTACGGGACAGTTCGAAGCATTGGAGCTCCGTGACGGCGACCCGGCGCGTTTGGACGGGAAGGGTGTATCAAAGGCGATACATAATGTACTATCGGTCATTGCGCCGGCTCTGATTGGGATGGATGCCCGCAACCAGGCGGAAATTGACCGAAAGATGATTGAGCTGGACGGAACACCGAACAAGTCCAATCTTGGGGCCAATGCGATTCTTCCATGTTCCATGGCGGTTGCGTATGCCGCAGCCAATGCAATGGGACTGCCGTTATTCAGATACCTTGGCGGAGCAAACGCGAAGGTGCTACCCGTACCAATGATTCAAATTATCGGAGGGGGAGCACATGCTGTCAATTCCATTGATATACAGGATTTTCTGGTTATCCCGATGAGCGCGGTGAATTTTGCACAGGCGTTTGAAATGGTGGTTAATGTATATAATGCTGCAAAAAAGGTGTTTACCGAACACCAAAAACCTTTGTCCATAGCGGATGAAGGCGGCTTTTGGCCCACAGATTTCAAATCGAATGAAGAAGGCCTCATTCTTCTGACCGAAGCAATTCATAGAGCAGGATACAAACCGATGGAAGATATGGCAATCGCGCTGGATATTGCTTCAAGTGAGTTTTACAACGCAGCCGACGGCACTTACACTTTCCGCCTTGAAAACCGGACATTCTCCAGAGAAGAGTTTGTCGAATTGCTTTGCGGCTGGGCAGAGAAATACCCCATCGTCTCCATTGAGGACGGCATGTCCGAGGTAGACTGGGAAGGTTATCAGCTTCTTACGAAACGTTTGGGCAATAAAATCCAATTAATTGGTGACGACTTATTTACGACTAACCGGGCAAGAATCCAAAAGGGAGTGGACATGGGCGTCTGTAATGCGGTACTGATTAAGATGAATCAGATTGGTACCATAACAGAAACGATGGACGCGATAGAACAGACTAAGTCCAGCGGCTACCTGCCGGTCATATCCGCTCGTTCGGGCGAAACAGAGGACGCCACAATTGCTCACCTGACTGTGGCGGCCAATGCGGGCCAGCTAAAAGTAGGTTCGGTAGCCAGAAGCGAGCGTGCGGTAAAATGGAATGAATCTATCCGCATTGAAGAATTCCTTGGCGAGGGCGGAGTATATTTGTCAAAGCATATTTTTGACAGAGTCATTAAAGAATAGCGGCTGTCCCCATTTGGACAGGCATTCAGCAGTCGGCGCGGGCGGATTCTTCAGCGGTACAGAATACAAAAATAGGGTGGTTATGATATGCAAAAAAATTCTATGACTCCCCGTGAAAGAGTCTTTGCGGCAATTGAAGGGCGCCCGTTTGACATGTATCCGGCGATCACACCAACATCGGTTGCAACGATTGAAAGCATGAAAGCGGTGAATGCTTTTTTCCCCGAAGCCCACACTTCCCCCTATGATGCGGTGAAACTGGCGGAAGCCGGCCATGCTCTGTTGGGCTTTGATTCAGTAATGCCTTATTATTCGGTGCATCTGGAGGCGGCGGCTCTGGGCTGCGAATTGAACTGGGGTACTTCTTATTCAATGCCTGTCATTACGAAAAGTCCGGTTAAAAATCCAGACGATTTCAGTCTTCCGGCCAACATTATGTCCAGACCGGAAATAACCAAAATGTTAAAAACAATCAGGCTGCTTAAAAGCAGAAACAGTGACGATACAGCCATTATTGGAAAAGTAATTGGGCCATGGACACTGGCGTATAACATCTACGGTGTGGAAAATTTGATTTTGGATACTATTTTGGAACCTGAACGGACAAAACGCTTTATTGCAAATCTGGCTCAGCTGCCCATACAGTTTGCCAAAGCTCAATTTGAGGCGGGGGCGAACCTTGTAACTTGGGCGGACCATGTAACCGCCGATTTAATCAGCCCAAAAATATATGAGGAGTTTGTTCTGCCCATCCATAAAAAAGCTGCATTTTCTCTTTCACAATACGGCTATATCGTTTTGCATGTTTGCGGAAATGTGATGGATCGCTTAGATTTGTTTCGCCAGTCAGGGTTCAAAATTTTTCATCTTGACTCACGAAATGATATTCGCAAGGCGTTGGATATTGTAGGAGATGAAATGGTTTTAACCGGCAGTATTAATAATCCTGTTACACTTGTGCAAGGGAGCCTTTCAGATATTCGCAAAGAAGTGGAAGCCGACCTTTCCGCCGGTATTAAATTGATTTCACCTGAGTGCGCAGTACCCTGCAATGTATCAAACCAAAGCTTAAAAGCAGTCGCAAAATATGCCCATGAGAGAAAAATTCAAGTTGTCAGTGCTTTATAATTTCATTCAAATGAAATAATTGCACGGCTGATTGAATTGAAATCATTTCAGATAATGAACGATCTATGGATTCATACAAAATTAAAATTATGTTTGTTTACAATATGAATTGAAAACAACCTCAAAATCATTAAACTAATAGAAGAATGAATTAAGGATTAGTGGACGCACGAGTTCACAGGCGCCCCATGAAGCTGGCTTTGGGCAGAGATGACCAGACGCGGATAGCAAATATGTACATAATGTCAGCAGGCTTAAAAACGAAATTAGTTTGTTTTGTTTAGTGCGAAATAGAACAAATCTAATATATAAAATGAAAAGAGGAGCAATGAAATGAAAAGAAAAAATGGATTCCTAGCTTTTGTTTTAGCAGCATCTATGATGGCATCGCTGGTTGGCTGCAGTGGCAGCAACACCGCATCTTCTGCCGCTGCGGGTCAGGCTTCTGACACACCGGCAGCTTCAGCCGCTGCTAAGTCTGATTTCCCGAAAAAACCGATTCAGATTATCTGTCCGGTAAAAGCGGGCGGAGACACCGACCGTAACGCCCGTTCTCTGGCGAAAGCTCTGCAGAAGTATTTGAACACGACGGTGGTTGTCACCAACGTAGACGGCGGTGCTACCGTTATGGGCATGCAGCAGTGCCTGAATTCAGATCCTGATGGTTACACGCTTGTTGTCAACGGAACCGATATCTTCGTACCTAATATGATGGGCACCACAGATATTAACCTTGACAGTTTTAAAACAGTCGGAATTCCTGCAATTGACAACAGTACTGTTCTGGCAGTGAATAAAGCATCCGGTTATAAAGATTTGAAAGATCTTGTAGAAAAATCCAAAGCGAAACCGGATTCCATTGAGTATGGCGGAAAAATCGGCGCGACCAACCAAATGTGCGGCGTTGCAATGAACACCGAATGGGGATCAAAACTGAAGTTCGTCGACGTAGGCAACAATGCCGCAAAAGTGACTGCGTTGTATGCTAAACAAACTGATGTAATCAACCTTTCCTATTCAGTCGCTAAAGATTACTTTACCAGTGGCGAATTTGTTCCTCTGGTCTTACTTGGATCAGAAAAGAATGATCTTCTCCCCAATGTTCCGCTGGCATCTGATTCAGGCTACAAAAATGTTGACTTCAGTAAGTTCTTCTGGGTTGGCGCACCTCCGAAAACTCCGGATGATGTTATCCATGTCCTTTCCGCTGCGGTAGAAAAAGCAAGCCAAGATCCTGATTTTGTTGCAGATATGAAAGCAAATTATCTTACCGCACAGTTTAAGGGAGAGAAAGAAGCACAGGAATACGCAGATAATTTCTATAAAGAGACAATGCTGCCGTACAAAGACGCTTTCTTAAAGGCTCAGTAAGCTTCTAACTCTATATTCGGCGTTTGATTTCCAGAGCCGGCTTTTGACCGGCCCTGGAAATCATAATAAATTAAGAAAGGGTGTGTCATTTGAGTAGTACTAGAAAAAACATTTTTTCGGGAATATTTTTTCTGCTGTTCGCTGCTTTTATCTATATAGAATCTAATTTCATTAATCTTTCTAAAGCAGACCCGATCGGACCGCAGTTTTTTCCAAGAGTTATAGCGATTGTAATGGCAATACTGGCAGTTGTTCAAATAGTAAAGAATTGGGTTGTGCTGAAAAAGGAAAAGGTGCAGCAAACAGACGAAAAAGCGGAGACAAAAAAATCTTCGTCAAAAATGGCGTTTTGGCTGACAGTGGCAATGCTGATTGTGTATCCGCTTGTCATTCAATATGTAGGATTTATTATTTTAACAAGCGTCTATCTTTTCTGTCAGATTTTTTTGCTCCTCCCGGAGGGTTCCATCCGGAGCAAAAAGAATGTGATTAAAGCGGCTATTATTTCTGTGGTCTTCACAGTTTGTGTATATTTCTTGTTTACCAAAATGTTTTTGATATTCCTGCCTTCAGGTTTATTAGGATAAGAAGGGGTGTATTTATGCAATTAATTAGTGGCTTTATATCAATTTTCCACCCGTTGACTCTGGCACTCATCGTGGGGGGAGTTATAGCGGGCATCATCTTTGGGGCGATTCCTGGAATTTCAGCGTTTACGGCACTTGCCATTATGATGCCGCTGACCTTCGCAATGGACCCGATTAACGGAATTTCATTCCTGATTGCAGTCTATGTAGGCGGTGTTTCCGGCGGTCTGATTTCTGCGATTTTACTTGGAATACCGGGTACGCCTTCCTCAATCGCCACTTGTTTTGACGGATATCCAATGGCCCAAAAGGGAGAAGCAAAGAAAGCAATGGGCATCGGTGTTCTGTATTCCTTTTTAGGCGGTACCTTCAGTGCGATTGTTCTTGTATTTTTAGGGCCCTTGATTGCTATGGTTGCCCTGCAATTCAGCCCATATGAATATTTCGCTGTCATTCTGTTTGCACTGACTACCGTTTCCTCTCTTGCAGAGGGTGACCTTGTCAGAGGACTGCTTTCCTGTCTGCTCGGTGTTTCGCTGGCATTCGTTGGCATGGATAAACTGAGCGCTTACACCAGATTTACGATGGGAATTAATGATTTGGGAAATGGATTCAGTCTGGTTCCGCTGCTGATTGGAGTATTTGCCGTATCCCAGATCATGGGTGCTGCGAAAAACAGATGCAAAGAAAAAGAAAAACAGGAAAATGTTCAGGAAAAAGTTGAACAGCGCAAGGTAAAAGGATTTGGCATCTCCATGCGTGAATTTATCGATGAAGGGTATAATGCAATTTCTTCCGCATTGATTGGCCTGGTAATCGGTATTCTGCCGGGAATCGGCGGCAATGTATCCAACCTGGTTTCTTACGCTTATGTAAAAAAGCATTCCAAACATCCCGAGAAGTTCGGAACAGGAATTATGTCCGGTATTGTGGCTTCTGAAACTTCCAATAATGCTGCGGTCGGCGGCGCGCTGATTATTCTGCTGACCTTAGGAATCCCAGGCGATAATGCTACTTCTATGATCCTTGCAGGCTTTCAGCTGCACGGACTTGCTCCCGGGCCGCTGCTGTTTTCAACCGGATCCGCTCTGATCTATGGTATTTTTGCCGCGTTTATTTTGGCCAATGTTGTAATGCTGATTACAGAGTTTTACGGTCTGCCGATTTTTGCAAAGGTCCTTTCCATCAGGACGGAAATCCTGATGCCAATGGTGATTGCGGCTTGTTTTGTCGGATCGTTTTCCTCAAACAGCCGGATATTTGATATTCTGGTAATGGTCATCTTTGGCTTCATCGGTTATATCATGAAGAAGTTCAAACTGCCGCTTGCTCCAATGGTGGTCGGATTCATTCTGGCTCCGTTACTCGAAGAAAATCTGCGCCGTTCGCTCATGCGTACCGGTGGCAGCATTATGCCGATCCTTGCCTCTCCTCTTGCAGACGTGTTCTTAATTCTGACTGTAGTCATGGTGGTTCTGGCTATCCGGGGAGAAATTAAAGATTCTAAGAAGAAAGACACAGCCGAAGCGACCGCCTGATTGAATCAGGGCAAAGTAAGGAGTAGTACATAATGATTGATGAGCAGGTTAAATTTTTAAAGAATACAGAAACAGGCGCTATTACGGATGCAATGAATTTAATCGGTGTGGATGGCTGGATGAATGATATTTACCCTGTTTCTTCTGACATGAAAATATGCGGAAGAGCATTTACCATCCAGTTTTCCACCGTACGCGATAAAGAACAGAAAACATTCAATATCTTTGAAGTGCTGGATATGTGCGAACCGGGCGATGTAGTGGTTGTTTCTGCCCACAGCACAGGTTCTACCATTGGGGAAAACATCATGCATGCACTGACCAATAAAGGACTTGCGGGTATGGTTCTCGACGGCAGAACCCGCGACTCCAGTGTGGTTGCCACGATGAAAACACCGCATTTTTCGTGTGGACCGGCGATCAAATTGGCACCGAATTTTAAAATTACCGCTGTTCAGGTACCGGTTTCTTGCGGAGGTATGATTGTTGAACCAGGCGATTATATTGTTGGAGATTGTGACGGCGTCATAGCGCTTCCTCAGGCTCGAATAAATGATGTAATCTATCAGACGGAAATGGTAGCCAAAGTGGAATCAGAACTGGAGCAGGCACTCAATAATAATGTTGAAATGTCCGGCGTTGCTAAGATTTCACAGAAAAAGAAAAGTCCCCGCCAGCCGAACTGAAAAGTTTTGCACGACGTAAGGCTATCCTTACATGAATTACTAAGTTTAAGGTTTACTTGAGAAAGGTGTTTTATTATGAAAGAAAATAGATTGCGATATTTATTGAACCACAATTTACCGTCAGTGAGCACAAGGCTGCTAAGCACTTGGCCGCTCATTACTGAAGCTGTCGGTTCGACCTCCAATTTCGATTACATTGAGTTTGTTGCAGAATATTCTCCATTTAACCAGAGCGATATGGAAAATATTTGCCGGGCAGCTGAACTGAACAATATGTCTTCCATGATTAAGGTGGATTTTCAGAACAGGGCTTTTGTTGCCCAAAAGGCCCTCGCATCCGGCTTCCAGGCGGTTCTCTTCACCGATCACAAAACCGCAGAAGAAGTGAAAGAAACCATGTTTGTCATCAGACCGGACACACCGGAGGACAAAGGCCGGTTTGGCCGCCCCAATAGAAGGTTTGTAGGATTTTCTCAGGGGATCCCGCAAATGGATTACGCCAAGATGGTAAGGGATACTGTCGTGGCTATTATGATTGAGAAAAAAGAGGCACTTGATAATCTTGACGAAATTTGTTCTGTGCCGGGAGTAGATATGGTTCAGTTTGGACCGTCTGATTATTCCATGAGCAAGGGCTGGAACGCAGGCGAGCATGTAAGTGAGTATAAAGCGGCAGAAAGAAAGATGATTGAAATTGCGCTGAAGCATGGGGTTCAGCCGCGGTGTGAAATTAATGCGCCGGAAGAAGCGCAATACTACCTGGATCTGGGAGTAAAACACTTCTGCCTTGGCGATGAACTTCGTACCAACCTGAACTACTGGAAAAACTCCGGCGGAGCGCTGCGGACGATCGTTGACTCTTTAAAATAATGTGAAAAGAACCAATCCGGCGGGCATACGCCGTGGCATTGATTCCAATTGCTGAAAACAATACTTTGCCTTGTTAAGTGGCATTGAAAAGAGAATTGATCTCTATCAACAATTGAAGAAATGAGGTATTTTTTATGAAAATCGGATTTATCGGATTAGGAATCATGGGGAAACCCATGGTAAGAAATCTGCTGAAAGCCGGCCATGAAGTTATTGTATTTGATATTACAAAAGCTAATGTGGATGAGGCGGTGTCATCGGGAGCAAAAGCTGCAACTTCGTCTAAAGATGTTGCGGAGCAATGTGCTTTCATTATTACCATGCTTCCGAATTCTCCTCATGTTAAAACGGTGGTAATGGGAAAAGACGGTGTGTTGGAAGGGGCAAAACCCGGCACCATCTTAATTGATATGAGTTCTATCGCACCGCTTGCTTCACAGGAAATAGAAAAAGCCTGCCAGCAAAAAGGTGTAAAGATGATCGACGCCCCGGTGAGCGGCGGCGAGCCGAAAGCAATTGACGGTACAATGTCAATTATGGTTGGCGGCGATAAGGCTGTTTACGATCAGGTTTATGATGTGTTAATGACGATGGGCGGCAGTGCGGTATACTGTGGAAAAATTGGCGCGGGCAATACGACAAAGCTGGCCAATCAAATTATCGTCGCTGTCAATATCGCAGCGGTGTCGGAAGCTTTCATGCTGGCCACCAAAGCGGGTGTGGATCCTAAGCTTGTGTTCGACGCCATCAAGGGCGGACTTGCAGGCTCTACCGTAATGAACGCAAAAGTTCCGATGATTCTGGACAGAAACTTCAAACCCGGATTTAAAATCGATCTGCACATTAAGGATTTGAACAATGCACTGGAAACCGGTCACGGCGTGGGGGCACCCCTTCCGCTTACTGCCGAAGTCATGGAGATGCTTCAGACGCTTCATGCGGACGGCTGTGGGCAGGACGATCATAGCGCCCTTGCAAAATATTACGAGAAAATCGTAGGAAATACGGAAATCCGCTAAGGAGGAAAAATTTTTGAATACGGATTTTATGAGAGGGATCGTTGTTCCGCTTCTGACCCCTATTGATAAAGATGAGAGAATCGATGAGACCAAGTTAAGAAAAATGGTCGATCATGTCATTAAAGGCGGCGTACTTGGTATTTTGGCGTTCGGAAGCAATGGTGAGTTTTACATGGTGGATGAAGATGAAAGTGAGCGCGGCCTGAAAATCATCTTGGATCAAACCAAGGGCAGAGTTCCGGTTTATTACGGAATTGGGGCAATAAAAACAAGAAAGTGCATCCAGCTGGCGCAGATGGCGGAAAGAGCGGGAGCTTCGGCGGTATCTATCTTGCAGCCGATGTTCCTGAAACCGACGGATGACGAACTGTATGAGCATTTTAAAGCAATTGCCCAGTCTGTTCCCAATACGCCTGTGCTGCTGTATAATAATCCCGGCAGAACCGGATATACACTATCTGCAAATTTGGTTAACAGACTGTCGCATGAAGTAGAGAATATTGTTGGCATTAAAGATTCAAGCGGTGATATGACCCAAACCAGTAATTTTGTCAGAATTACCAGAGACGTAAACTTCAAAGTCTTTGGCGGCAAAGATACCTTGATCTTCAGTGCGCTTGCAATAGGAGCTGCCGGCTGCATTGCCACTACGGCAAATGTTTTTCCGGAACTTGTCACATCAATATACGCCAGATTTTCTAAAAAAGATTATGAAGGTGCTTTGGAGGCGCAGTATAAACTTGATCCTGTCAGACTGCTGATGGACAAAGCAAGTTTTCCGGTTGCCACAAAAGACTATGCAAATCTTACGGGATTGGATGTCGGCGAGCCATACAGACCCAACCTTGCCACTAAGGGTGCTTTACTTGAAACAATGCAGAAGGAATTAACAGCAGCCGATTTGCTGTAACCTGCCGGAGAGGACACTAAGGATGAAAATAGTAATTTTGGATGGCTACACGGAGAATCCAGGCGATTTGAGCTGGGAAGGCTTTGAAAAACTGGGTGAACTGACCGTGTATGACCGCACACCCGCGGACAAAATCGTTGAGCGCATTGGCGGCGCGGAGGCTGTAATTATCAATAAGACTCCAATCAGCGCCGAAACATTCCATGCTTGCCCAAACATAAAATATGTCGGTGTTCTGGCAACGGGCTACAACGTGGTCGACGTGGCGGCCGCAAAGGAAAAGGGAGTGGTTGTTTCCAACATCCCGACTTACGGTACCGCCGCCGTCGGACAGTTCGCAATCGCGCTTTTGCTTGAAATCTGCCATCACATCGGCGAGCATTCCGCTGCTGTTATGCGCGGTGATTGGGCTTCCAATCAGGATTGGTGCTTCTGGAATTATCCGCTGATCGAACTTGCCGGCAAAACAATGGGCATCATCGGTTTTGGAAAAATCGGTCAGAGTACGGCAAGAATTGCGCAGGCGCTTGGGATGAACATCCTTGCGTTTGATGAGTATAAGAACCCGGCACTGGAAAGCGAAACCTGCAAATATGCTGCTCTTGATGAACTGTTGGCACAGTCTGATGTGATTTCCCTGCACTGTCCGCTTTTCCCATCGACAGAGGGCATCATCAACAAAGACAACATTGCAAAGATGAAGGACGGCGTGATTATCCTGAATAATTCCCGCGGCCCGCTGATTGTAGAGCAGGATCTGACAGACGCGCTGAACAGCGGTAAAGTTGCCGCCGCGGGTCTGGATGTTGTTTCCACCGAGCCGATTCAATCGGACAACCCGCTTTTGAAAGCAAAAAATGTTATTATTACCCCTCATATTTCTTGGGCTCCGAAAGAGAGCCGCCAGCGCTTGATGGACATTGCGGTTAAAGATCTAGATGCGTTTCTTTCCGGCAATCCGATTAATGTCGTGAATAAATAATAAAGTTAGACAAGATAGAGTACAAAATGTCTTTGGTACAGTAAAAAAGTGCGTTTCCGAACCGTGGAAACGCACTTTTCGGTTCAAAAGATGAATGAAAACAGCATTCCGCTTGAATCAGATTTGTTTCATATGCTGACATTTGTAAAATTGAGGCTTTTATTCTCTGATATTTTTATTTATAATGAAAAACAATACAATATTAAATGTAGATTTTGACCTCCGAGGTGATTACAGTATGTCCAATCTGGCTTTTTTTGCGTATAGGGCGGAAATGATTGAACAGGCACGTGCAGCATCTGTAAAAATAGGATTACCGTTAAAGGAAGTAAAGCTGGTTTCTACTGCAGATGTAGTCAATGAAGCGAATCTCTGTGTGAAAAATGGGATTGATATTATTATTGCGCGCGGCGCGCATGCCTTGCTCATCAAGCAGTACACAAATATCCCTGTGGTGGAGATTGTCCTTACCAGTCAGGAACTGGGACTGCTGATTACACAGGCGAAAGCAGTCCTTCATAAGGATAAGCCTACGATTGCATTTATTGGACCTTATAATATGTTTTGCAACATGGATTACTTTGGCCAGATTTTTAATGTCCATGTACTGCCCAGCTATGTGCGGAATGTGGAAGACCTGACATCTGCTGTTGATATCGCTGCTGCAAACGGAGCCGATCTAATTATTGGCGGAGACTGTGCGATTAAGCGCGCTCAGGAAATCAATATGCGGTCGCTTTTTCTGGCCTCCACTCAGGATTCCATTGATGAGGCGTTACGAGTTGCAAAAATGGTTGCTTACGCGACAGATCTGGAAAAAAAGACCAATGCGGAGTTATCGGTTTTGTTGAATTATTCCTTCAATGGAATTGTAAAAACGGATAACAATGGCTGCATCGTGATTTTTAACCATATTGCCAAAACAATATTTCGATCAGATTTGAGTGACAAACAGATTATCGGCTTGCCGCTGACAAAGCTGATCCCCGACTTTCACGAGGATACACTGCAGCATGTCCTGAAAGAAGGGGATGAAATTTATTCGACTTATATGACTCTGAATCACCATAAGGTGATGGCGAACCTTGTCCCAATTAAGGTAAAAGAAACGATTGAGGGCGCTATTTTTTCTTTTCATGAGATCAAAAAGCTGGCGGAGATTAATGATAAAATTCATCATGAATTGTATCAGGCAGCTTGCGTTGCCCAATATAATTTCAGCCTTGTAGGCGAGAACAGCGACGTCATTGGCCGTGTCATTCAAAGTGCCAAATTTTTCGCCTCCAGCGATGCTCCCGTACTAATCAGCGGTGAAGAGGGAACAGAAAAAGAAGTTTTCGCGGAGTGTATCCACAATGCCAGCCTGCGCAGTAATGCCGCCTATGTGTCTCTTGACTGCTCAGCCATGAGTGAAGAGGAACAAAAAAATGCTCTGAGTGACGATGTTTCATCCGGAAAGGATTTTCAGCCAAGCCCCCTCCACATCGCCCAACTCGGTACCCTTGTTCTCTCGCATATTGAAAAGATGACACCGGTTTGTCAGCGAATCCTGTTTCGTATTTTGCAAAACAAAGTACTGTCTTTTGAAAAAGGAGACGCAAAAAGGATCTATAATATTCGTGTCGTTGCCACAACGGACCAAAATCTTTGCACACTGACACAGCAGGGCGGGTTCAATGCGGAATTATATTATATGCTTAGCACCCTCACTTTGGAGATACCGCCTCTGCGTGAAAGACCGGAAGATATTTCTTATTGGGCTGAAGAATTCCTGAAAGAAAAATGCAGCCGGTATTCCCGTTTTCTTTCGTTGACCGCCGGCGCTCAAAAAGCCTTGTGTGCCTATCCGTGGCCGGGAAACCTGACACAGCTCAAGAGTTTTTGTGAGCGATTGGTCGTTACTGCACCGAGACGTTCTGTCGATGAAACTTTCATCAACTCTTCACTGGAATCCATATACCCGACTGCTCATTACCGGACCGCGGAGGGTACCAAGGTCATTTATCAAGATCCGAGGGCGGCAGACCTCATGGCGCTGTTAGCCAAATATCATGGAAACCGCACTTTGGTCGCCCGTGATATGAATATCAGTACCACTACGCTTTGGAGAAAGATGAAAAAATACAATTTGCCTTCCAATTACAAATAATGTCTATGTGGTCAGGAAGTTAGTTTAAAATGATGAACGGCGATCTGACAAATGTTCAGTGTGGAGGATAAAACATGAAAAAAATTTTACTGATACCCGATTCTTTTAAAGGGACAATGGATTCCTCTTCCATCTGCTCAATTATGAAAGAGCAAATTTTGAAATATTACCCTGAAGCGGAAGTCATTTCCATTCCGGTGGCCGATGGCGGAGAAGGAAGCGTAGACGCCTTTCTTTCCGCCATGGGTGGGGAAAAGCGCAGGGTTACCGTTACAGGCCCGTTTTTCAAACCGGTCGATTCTTTTTACGGTGTCGTCAATAAGGACACGGCTGTTATTGAAATGGCCGCCTGCGCGGGGTTGCCGCTTGCGGAAAATCATCTTGATCCCTATACTGCCACAACCTATGGCGTCGGTGAACTGATTGCCCATGCCGCACAGTCCGGATGCCGAAAAGTGATTGTGGGCCTTGGGGGGAGCTGTACCAATGATGCCGGAGCAGGTATGGCCGCCGCGCTGGGGATTCGGTTTTATAATGCTGACAATCAGGCGTTTATCCCTGCAGGCGGTACGCTGAAGGAGATCAAACGCATTGATCCTGCCGGCCTGCTTCCAATCTTAAAGGATATCGAGATCATCGCCATGTGCGATATTGATAATCCGCTCTATGGGCCGACCGGCGCGGCTTATGTGTTTGCTCCCCAGAAAGGCGCCGACGAAGCTGCTGTTATTGAGCTTGACAGCGGTTTAAAAATGATAGCGGAAAGAATCCGAAAAGACCTTGGCCAGGATGTTTCAGAACTTCCCGGCGCCGGTGCGGCGGGCGGCCTTGGGGCGGGATTTGCCGCGTTTTTACACGCCCGCCTCCAGCCCGGGATTCAGACTGTACTGGATACCGTACAGTTTGACAAGCTTCTTGAAGACGCGGACATGGTATTTACCGGAGAAGGAAAGCTGGACACACAAAGTCTTCGCGGCAAGGTCGTAATCGGTGTCGCTCAGCACGCGAAGAAGTGGAATGTGCCTGTATTGGCTGTTGTGGGCGATATTGGAGACGGCGTTGAGCAGGCTTACGAAGAAGGTGTTTCCGGCGTGTTCAGCATTAACCGTGTCGCTGCTGACTTTAAAGAAGTCAAACATCGCTGCAAGAGCGATTTGGCCCTCACTGTGGATAACCTAATGAGGTTTCTTGTTCGTTTGGGATATTAAAATATAAAGGAAGGGTGTCTATGGAAAGCACAGAATTGGATATTATTGGGGCGGATTGCGCGCGCTCCGTGATTCTTCCCGATGGCACGGCGGTTCCCGCACTGGGGCAGGGAACATGGCATCTGGCGGAACACCCGTCTAAGCGCAGCCGCGAAATCGAGACGCTGCAGACCGGCGTGCGGCTGGGCATGACATTGATTGATACCGCTGAAATGTACGGGGAAGGAACTTCGGAAAAGCTTATTGGAGAGGCAATCCGGCAAGTCCCCCGGGAAAAACTGTTTTTGGTGTCGAAGGTCTATCCTCACAACTCCGGACGGAGCCATATTTTTGAAAGCTGCAAAAATACGTTAAAACGCTTAGGTGTCTCCAGTTTGGATTTATATTTGCTGCATTGGCGCGGGCGGGTGCCGCTCGCTGAAACAGTTTCCTGTATGGAAGAACTGATTCGCATGGGACTGATACGCCGCTGGGGCGTTTCCAACTTTGATCTGGAGGATATGAAAGAACTTTGGAAGACTCCGGGCGGGAACCGCTGCGCGGTCAATCAGGTTCTTTATCATCTTGGTTCCAGGGGAATCGAGTATGACCTGATTCCCTGGATGGATTCTTACCATGTGCCGGTTATGGCATATTGCCCGCTTGCGCAGGCGGGGACGCTGCGGCGCGGCCTGCTGGAAAGCTGTGCAGTAAAAGAAGTGGCCCTGGCGCATAATGCTGCGCCTGCACAAATTCTCCTGAGCTTTGTCATGCACAGCGGTAAAGTAATTGCAATTCCGAGGGCCAGCTCTCCTGAACATGTATCTGAGAACGCAAAATCAAGGGTAATCGAGCTAACCCAGAAGGATTTAGAAACGCTTTCTCGGGATTTTCCACCGCCGCGGCATAAGGTACCGCTGGATATGCAGTGAGCCAGTGCCGGCAAAAATAAAATGAATTCAAGTTCTTAAAGATAGATATAAAATTTTTCGCCTTTCATCTTAAATGGAGATGGAAGGCGAACCTCTTAACTGTTTTAGAAGGTTACATAAATGTGGCGGCGGCAAAAGAATGCGGCCATCACAAAAGTGATGGCCGCATTGTGGTGATAAGTCAGAATATTCGGCTTTATTCGCCTACAACTGATTTTACGAATGCGGTAAGAGCTTCGTCCTTGCTGTTTGCGTAGAAAAGCTCTTTAAAGTGTGCGCCGCCAAGAGCGCCCTTCAGCAGTTCCTGATCGATGCCCTTCAGGCAGGTAATCAGGTCATGGAAATTGTTTGCCCGTACGGCGTCAAGAATCTTCTTGTTGCTGCGCTCGACCTGCTGCTTTTCCTTCGGGTAGCCGCCGCCGCTTTCGCAGCCGAACAGCTTTTCAAAGACATATTCCAGATTGCACTCCGCACCCCAGCCGAAGCCCTTTGCAAACGGCATGGAAATTGCGTTGCCGTCGTTAATCTGGGCAAACATGAACGCGTCGCTCGGATCAACCACATAGCCACAGATTACGCCGGGAAAGCTGTTGAGCGCGAGCATGGCTCCTTCGCCGGTGCCGCAGCCGGTAATGACATAGTCGGCTGCTCCGCTGTTCAGCAATACGGAAGCCAAAATACCGTTCTGCACATAGGTCAGCCATTCTTTGTCAGTGCCGGTATACATACCGTAATTGTAAACCGTATGGCCCATCGGTTCGACTACCTTTTTCAATACGCTGCAGATCAGTTCGTTTTTTGGAGCCTGACTGTTTTCATTTATCAGTGCTATTTTCATGATTTTTCTCCTTTATTTCCTCGGGCTGCATCAATTTGGTCCAAGGGATTCTTTTATAAAATGGATTCTATTTGTTTCAATACAGAATCAGTATCTAAACCGTATTCGCGCAAAAGGTCATCCGGCTTTCCGGATTGGCCGAAACGGTCCTGCACTCCGATTTTTTTGAACCGGAAATCGCCTTTGCCGATCAGCACGCCGGATACCGCATCTCCCAGGCCGCCGATTACGCTGTGTTCTTCAATGGTAACCGCCTTTTTGCACCGGGCAGCGTAGTGCAGAACGCACTCTTCGTCGATTGGCTTAATGGTGTGGACATTGACTACCGCAGCGGATACTCCGTTTTCTGACAGTCTGTCCGCACATTCCAGAGCAGTGGCCACCATGATGCCGCAGGCGAAAAGAACGACATCCTCGCCATCCCGCAGAACATTGGCTTTTCCAATTTCAAACGGCATCTCCTGCTCAAACACCGGCGACGCGGGTCTTGCAAGACGCAGATAAGCGGGGCCTTTCATAGCCGCAACCGCATTGACAGCGCGCTTCGCTTCCTTCGCGTCGCACGGTACAATCACCGTCATGCCCGGGATCACGCGCATCAGCGCAATGTCCTCGATGGCCTGATGGCTGCCGCCGTCCTCACCAAGTGTGATTCCCGCGTGCGTCATGCCCAGCTTTACGTTGAAATTCGGGTATGCAACGCTGTTGCGCACCTGCTCATACGCGCGTCCCGCGCCAAAGATGGCAAACGTGCTGCAGAATGGAATAAATCCCATCGTGGAAAGGCCCGCGGCCATGGAGATCATGTTTGCTTCCGCTATACCGCCGTTAAAGAAACGTTCGGGATATTTTTCGGCAAAGCCGTTGGTCATGGTTGCGTGCGCAAGATCCGCGTCCAAAACAACGATCTTGTCGTTTTCAGCGCCAAGGTCAACCAGCGCCTCGCCATAGGCGGCTCGTATTGCTTTTAATTCACTCATTGTATCAGCCCTTCATTTCTTCGAGCGCGGCATCCCGCTCGGCGGGAGACGGTGATTTCCCGTGCCAGCCCACTTGATTTTCCATAAAGGAAACCCCTTTTCCTTTGACCGTATGCGCCAGTATGCATTTCGGTTTTCCCGGTCTTGCGGGGATTTCCAGCGCGTCGATTACCTGACCGATCTCGTTGCCGTCGGCCAGCTCGATTACGTCAAATCCAAACGCTTCAAAACGGCTGCGCAGATTGCCCAGAGCCATGACCTGGTCGTTGGTACCGTCGATCTGCAGTCCGTTGTTGTCGATCATAATCGTAAGATTATCCAGCTTGTAATGAGCCGCCGCGGTACATGCTTCCCAGACCTGTCCCTCCTGCAGTTCGCCGTCGCCGAGAATGGTATAAACCTTTTGAGGGCCTTTGGCCGCTTTGGCTCCCAGCGCCATTCCTACGGCAATGGAAACGCCCTGGCCGAGCGAACCGGTGGAAGCGTCCACGCCGGGGACTTTTTTCGCGTCCGGATGCCCCTGAAGAATACTGTGAAGCTGACGGAAGTTCTTAAATTCAGCTTTGTCGAAAAATCCCATTTCCCCCAGAACCGCGTAGTAACAGGGCGCCGCGTGCCCTTTGCTGAGGACAAATCGGTCACGGTCCGGATCGTCCGGATTTTTGGGATCGACTCTCATTTGCGTATAATAAGTTGCGGCGAGCAGCTCCACCATGGAAAGGGACCCGCCCGGATGCCCGCTGGCCGCGCCGGCGATCATTTCAATGATGTCGCGGCGCAGCTGCATGCATAGGGAAACAAGTTGTTGATTGTCCAGTTTTTTCATCCTAAATACCCAGCTTCATTTTTATTTTTTCAGGGTACGGGCTTTTTTCAGATAATCGATATAGACCGCTCCCAAAATGACGCATCCTCTTACAACAAACTGCCAATAGCTGTTGATGCGGAGAAGATTCATACCGTTGTTTAAGACGCCGATAATCAAAGCACCGACGACTGTACCGCCAAGGGTACCGACACCGCCGTTAAAGCTTGTACCGCCCAGAACCGACGCGGCAATCGCGTCGCGCTCAAAGCCTTCGCCTACGGACGGCTGGCCGGAATAGAGGCGGGCTGCAAGAACGACGCCGGCAAGAGCAGCTAACATACCGCTCATCATGAAAACGCGCATCTGAACCGATTTGGTGTTGACACCGGCATATTTTGCTGCTTCCGCGTTTCCGCCTGTAGCGTAAACGTGGCGTCCGAATCCGGTGCGGTTCATAATAAAGAACAGAACTATGAAAACAAAGGCGACCACGAATACCGGGGTTGGAATTCCAAACAGATCGCCGGTACCGATCAGGTTAAATGTCTCGTTGGTACATTGGGTGGGCTGACCGCCGGTTACGACATATCCAACGCCGCGTATAATAATCTGTGTGGAAAGAGTTACGATAAAGGGAGGGATTGTTGTATGTGAAATGACATATCCGTTGAAAAGTCCGAGCAGCGCGCCAAAAACAAGCGCCGTCAGGATGCACACGACCAGCGGAAGCCCGGCGTTTGCCAGACGTACTGTAATAACACCCGCAGCCGCGGCGCACGAACCGACGGACAAATCAATTCCTCCGCAGATCAGCACGCAGGTAATTCCGAATGCAATTAAAACGTTTACACAGGACTGCCGCAACAAGCTAAGCAGATTTGTAGAAACAAGGAAAGTGTTTGTAGTGATGGAAAGCGCGACGCACAGCGCCAGCACCGCGATAATAGGAGCCAGGTTACGTCTCAGCCAGTTTACTGCTACGTTTCCCGTTCCACCGCTTTTCAATGCTGCGGAGTCCGGATGGTTTGTATTACCCATTTTATTTGTTTCCTCCTTCCACTGCGTAGGACATGATAATCTCCTGAGAGATTTCGTCTACATCAGGGTCTAATATCTTAACAAGTCTGCCTTCGCTCATAACCGCAATACGACTGGAGTTATTAATGATCTCAGGCAATTCGGACGAGATCATGATAATAGATACCCCTTCTTTGCTCAGGTCGCTCATCAGCTTGTAGATTTCCGCCTTTGCGCCCACGTCGATTCCGCGGGTCGGTTCATCCAGAATCAGAACCTTTGGCTTAGACGCCAGCCACTTTGAAATGACAACCTTCTGCTGGTTTCCGCCGGAAAGCTCACCTACCATTTGGTTGACGGATGCCATGCGTATCGAAAGTTTATTCTGGTATGTGGAGATTAAATTCGCTTCTTTTTTACGGTTGATTCTGAGATTATTGATAAATTCCTTCAACACCTGAAAAGTAAGGTTCACCGCAATGCTGTGGCCTAAAAAGAGTCCCTGTCCCTTGCGGTCTTCGGGGACCAGCGCAATACCCGCGCGAATTGCTTCCTTCGGACTGGAGATAGACACTTTTTTTCCTTCGATCCATACTTCGCCGGAATGGATTTTATCGATTCCGAACAGCGCAAGCGCCGTTTCCGTACGTCCCGCACCCACAAGTCCCGCAAAACCCAGAACCTCGCCTTTTTTCAGGTCGAAGGTGACATCCTTCACAACTTTGCTGCACAGTCCTTTAACCTGCATCAGCGTCTCGCCGCCCACAGCCCGTTCCTGACCGTAGATTTCGTCAAATTTGCGGCCGACCATCATGCTAATCAGTTCTTTTTCAGTTGCTTCCGATGTGTTTTTCGTTCCGATGAATTTACCGTCACGCAGCACGGTGACCGTGTCACAGACCAGGAAGGTTTCCTCCATACGGTGCGAAATGTATATGATGGCTACATTTTTTTCCTTCAGCATTTTTACCTGTCGGAAAAGATCCTCTACCTCGGCCTTGGCCAAAGAGGCGGTAGGCTCGTCCATAATAATCACTTTTGCGTTTTCATTAATGGCACGCGCAATTTCCAGCATCTGCTGTTTCGCAATCGACAAGCCCGTGATCTGGCGGTTTGTCGGCAGATCGATTCCCATTAGATCCAGTGCAGCGCGGGTATCGCGGTGCATTTTGCGCTGGTCGATCAGCCCCGCTTTTGTTTTGGGTTCCTTGCCAAGGAAAAAGTTTTCAGCAATCGTCATGCTGGGAACATTACTGATTTCCTGGTGGATAAAGCTGATGCCGTTACGGCGGGCATCATCCACAGTATTAATCTGTACCGCTTCTCCGTCTATCTTGATATTGCCTTGATCGGCATGGTAAATACCGCCGAGAATCTTCATCAAAGTGGATTTTCCGGCACCGTTTTCCCCCATCAAAGCACGCACTTCTCCCGGTTTAATGGAGATCGATACGTCATCCAGAACTTTGTTGGAGCCAAATGACTTAAAAATATTATTCATCTCAAGGGTATACTCACTTGGCATTGAATCACTTCCTTTTACTGCTTGCCGCCTGAAAAACGGCATTTACTTTGGAAAGAGGCAAATGAAGTTTACATAATTATTTGCGTAACCGGTCACCAATCCGCAAAGAGGTGACCGATCACGCCTGACATATAATCTGAAAACTGTTTTTTTATTAGCCTACGTTGCTGGCGTCAATAATGGACATCGGCATAATGACATTTGCTTCTACCTTTTCGCCGGCAACGAGTTTGTATGCGGTTTCTACTGTGGTACGGCCAATACCGCTCGGATCCTGAGCAGCGGAAGCGACCATTTCACCTGCACGGATAAAGCCTTTTCCTTCGTCGGAACCGTCTACGGATACAACCTTGACATCCTTAATTTTTCCTGCTTCTTTCAGCGCTGAAATCGCACCGCGGGCAGTAGGATCGTTAATGGTGAAAACGCCGTTAAGATCAGGGTAGGCGTTGATGAAGTCAACCATGATCGGCTGGGAGTAGTCAGCGGTTGCTTTTTCTACGTCTTTGCTCTGAAGGATCTTAATGTCAGGATAGTTTGCCTTGATTTCGTCTTCGAAACCCTTCTGACGGGCATGGCAGGTCGTTGTTGTGCTGAAAGTGATTTCAACAACATTGCCTTTGTTATTTAAGGCTTTTGCAAGTGCCTGAGCGCACATATGTCCGGAGGCTTCGTTGTCGGAAACAATGGTGCTGGCAACCAGTTCAGGGTTCTTAACGCCTACGTTAAAAGCGATGACCGGCACGCCGGCTTTCTGGCAGGTTTCAAGGGTTGCACGGACGCCGTCTGAATTGATGGGGGACAGGCCGATTACGTTGCAGCCTTGATTAATCAGATCGATAACGTCGTTCATCTGCTTGTTCTGGTCACCCTGGGAGTCCATAACCACAAGGCTGTCGTCCGGGCTCTTGAGTGCTTTCTGCATGCCTTCTTTAATCTGTACGAAAAATACGTTTGTGAGGTTCGGAACGGAAATGCCGATTTTGAGCGCTTTTTTATCAGTGGTTTTGCCCGACGCCGCGCTCGCAGCCGCACTGCCCGCCGCGCTGGCCTGTGATGAGGCCGTGCTGCTGTTTCCGCAGGCCGCCAGAGATAAAACCATAGCGAGTACCAGAATGATTGCACCTAATTTTTTCATTTTAAAGCTCCTTTTCATTTTTGTTTCTCCTCCTAGCAAATTATCATTATACCCGGTAAGACGGTATTATAAATCAGCAGCCAAGGTAACCGCCGTCTACCGGAATAATTGCGCCACTAAGATAATCGGATGCATGGGAAGCCAAGAAAACCGTTACACCCTTGAGATCGTCCGGCGTGCCCCAACGGCGTGCCGGTATGCGGTTTGTGATTTCAGCGTTGCGGGTTTCGTCTTCGATGATTTTCGTATTCATCTGCGTTGCCATATAACCCGGAGCAATTGCGTTTACATTAATTCCGTCTCTGGCCCATTCGTTAGAGAGTGCTTTGGTGATTTGGGCGACGCCGCCTTTACTGGCAGCGTAGGCCGGAACGGTGTAGCCGCCGAAGAAGCTGAGCATGGAAGCAATATTAATGATTTTTCCGCTCTTCTGCTTAAGCATTTCGCGTCCGGCAAGCTGGCAGAGCATAAAAACGGCGGACAGGTTGATGTTCAGCACCATATCCCAGTCTTCAATTGAAAAATCCTCCGACTTGCTGCGGCGCTGAATACCCGCAGCCGGAACAAGAATATCGATTTTCCCGCCAAGCTTTTCCAGCGCTTCAGAGAATGCGCGGTTCAGTTCGTCACGGTTGCCAAGATTGGCGCGGACGGCGTGTGCTTTGAATCCACGCTCGCAAAATTCCTTAGCGGCGGCTTCCGTGCCGGCTGAAATGTCGATAATCACAACTTCGGCGCCCGCTTCCATTAAGCCTTCGGCTATTCCATGGGACAGACCCGAAGCGGCACCCGTTACGATTGCTTTTTTTCCAGTTAAATCGAATAAGTTCATATTTTTTCCTTCCTTTTCAGCTAAGAGTGGCTCCATGATTACTTTCCGACGTCTGTGTTAACAACATTGAGAAGGGGCTGGTCCAGAGCACCCCGAGCGGCTTCTTCCGCCACCTTGCGTTCCAGCTCGATTGCGGACTCTTCCGAGTACCAGGCAATGTGCGGAGTTGCAAGAAAATTGGGAAGGCTCAGAAGCGGATTGTCTTTCGCAATCGGTTCCGGGCTGAAAACATCACATGCCGCCCCGGCGATTTTTTGATTGGAAAGGGCGCTGAACAGGTCCTGTTCGTTAATGATGCCACCGCGGGAAACATTGATGAGATAAGCGCTGCTCTTCATCTTCTCTAACTGTGCGGCCGCGATCAGATCGCGGTTTCCGTCCAGAGGGCAATGTACGGAAATAATGTCGGAACGCTCCAGAAGTTCATCCAGACCGACCATTTCCATATAGTCTTTCGTACGGCCTGTCTTTTGCGCATATTCATCATAGGCAAGGACTTTCATTCCGAAAGCTTTGGCTCTTTCCGCAAAAGCGGTGCCGATCCGTCCTACGCCGATTACGCCGACCGTCTGTGTGGATAGCCGGTAAATCGGGATTGCTTTTTGGTATTCCCATATACCGTTTTTTACATTGTCATTGTTAAAAACAATTTTTCTGGCAAGAGCCAAAGCAAGCGCCATTGCATGATCCGCCACTTCGTACATTCCGTAATCCGGTACATTGCAGACCTTAACACCGTGCTTTGAGGCAGCTTTCAGATCAATATTATCCACACCCACGCCGTAACGCACAATTACCTTGAGGTCCGGCAGATTTTCAAACACCTTTTCTGTAAAGGGGGCATACTGGTTAATCACTGACTTAAACCCTACGCATTCACGAATCAGATCGTCTTCCGTCTTACATTGAAGCCAGGGCGCTTCCAATCCGGCCGCTTTCAGCACTCCGGCTTCCACCGCAATACTGTCATGGTCGCAATCTGTAATCGCCACAAGATTCCGATTGGCCATTCGCTACACTCCTTTTTGAATTTTAAATCTAAAATTTGATTTCGATTCATATTATATCGGTGCGTGGATAATTGCGCAATAGTGAAAATCAATGAATAAATTTTTAATATAATAGTTAAAATAACTAAAAATACGATCATATCTGCCTTAAAACTCTTCTATAATTCGTTTAATTATATAATACAGGTTCAAAAAGCATTTTCAAGCATATTAAACATTTTGCTGGAAATACAACAAATAAATACTTGATTTTTATAGAAATTATTTATATAATAGATTTCGATATTAAATATAATATTTTATATTTGAAGGTTTATTAACAACTTATCTATATAATATTGACATTTTTTAATGACATATTATCTCGTTTGTGATAAAATAAACAAGTTGTTAAAAAATTCCAATTGTTTTAAGGCAGGCTGCTGACAGCCGTTTCAGCCTAAAAATGAATGCGAAGAAAAATGGATGCGCTTCTGCGCTGTCATCCATAGGAGGTCAAGTATGGAAAAGCAACCCCTTTCTTTATTGGAATGGGCTTACGCCCAGATCAGGGATCAAATTATGTCCGGCGCAATGGAGCCGGGCAAAAAAGTCGTTGTCAATCAAGTCGCCGAGAGTCTTTCCATCAGTCCTACCCCCGTCAAAGAAGCGATGAATCGTTTGGTGGCGGAGGGGCTGATGGACATGCTGCCCCGCCGCGGCTTTGTTGTAAAACAGCTAAGCATGGACGAAATCCACAATATAATGGATTGCCGTATTATGATGGAAACCTTTGCGGCGGTGCCGGCGGCTGAAAATTTTCACGCACATCCTGAAATTCAGGTAAAAATGCGCGAGGTATTGAGAAGGATGGCGGATATTCAGGCAAATGATTACGTTACGGCCAACCAGTACGAACAAATTTATCACGGAAGCATTATCAGGCTGACGGAAAACCAGAAGCTGGCGGAGCTTTACAATATGCTGATGGGCGTAAGCTTTTCTTTCCTCGTCTATGCTTCCTCCAGGCATCCGATGGAACGGCACGAAGCCGCCCATCAGGAGCATAAGCTGATGTATGAATGTCTGGAAGAGGGCGAGGGCAAAAAGCTGGAGATCCTGATCCGCACCCATCTGGAAAACACGATGAAGCTTTACGAGACGTTTTTACCGGCTTATACAAAAGATTCCAATGTATCCACATTTTGATTTTGCACGCCCTGCCTCGCGGCTTGGGCAAATCACGTTCAATATTTTGATTGAATTTCAGAAAGGACTTTATTTTAAGATGTCAAAAGGTATTATGTTGATCGGGGAACCGATGGGGCTGTTTATCGCGCAATCCGAAGGCCGTCTGGAGGATATCCCCAGCTTTTCCTGCGCCGTTGCGGGGGCCGAATTTAATGTTGCGGTGGGCATGACCAGGCTTGAACTTTCCGCAAGCTATCTTACAAAACTGGGACGGGATCCCTTTGGAAAACAAATCGTAAAAGCGCTGGAGTGCAATGGAATCAAAACCGATCTTGTTTCCTGGAGCGCGGACCACAGCACCGGTTTCATGATGAAATCCATGGTTTCCTCCGGAGATCCCGATATCTTTTACTTTCGTAAAAATTCCGCAGCGTCTACTTTGAGTGCCGAAGAGATTGCTCAGGTGGACTTTTCCGGCTATCAATGGGTGCATGTTACCGGAATTCTGCCGGCACTTTCCCAGTCCACCAGAGAAGCGACAATGTCTTTGCTGGAAAAAGCCCGCGAAAACGGGCTGACTATTTCTTTTGACCCCAATCTTCGCCCTCAGCTTTGGGCCAGTCAGCAGGAAATGGTACAGGTACTTAATGAAATAGCGGCGAAAAGCGACATTGTTCTTCCCGGCGATTCGGAAGGCCTTATCCTTACCGGAAGCAGGGAGCCGGAAGCCATTGCGGAATTTTACCTGAAACTGGGGGCTAAAACTGTGGTGGTCAAGCAGGGATCTAAGGGAGCCTATGCCGCACAGGGGGAAGAACGCTTCTTTGTTCCGGGATTCCCCGTGGAAAAGGTGGTCGACACGGTCGGCGCGGGGGACGGGTTTGCTGTGGGAATCATCAGCGCGTTAATGGAAAATCTGCCGCTGAGGGAAGCAGTGCGCCGTGGAAATGCAATCGGTGCCATTCAGGTAATGTCCCGCGGAGACAATGAGGGATTGCCAACCAGGGAACAGCTGCAGCGTTTTATGCAGACGAAATAAATAGGACTATTATTAAAGAAAGAGGAACCGATTATGAAAAACCTGATGGATATTATTACGGGCGCCGCCCTGATGCCGGTAGTTGTCATCGACGACCACACAAAATCTGTGGAGCTAGCCAGAGCACTGTGCGCAGGAGGGATTCCCGTGGCGGAAATTACCTTCCGCACGGATTGCGCCCGGCAGGCAGTGCAGGAGATTGCTGAAAAGGTACCGGAAGTCACTGTGGGAGCCGGTACGGTACACACGGTGGATCAGGCGAGAAGTGCTGTGGATGCCGGGGCAAAATTTATCGTAACGCCGGGCTTTGTCCCCGACGTGGTAGAGTGGTGCCTGGAAAACGATATTCCCGTGATTCCCGGCTGCTCCAATGCAACCGACATAGAGGCCGCTCTCCGCTTTGGTCTGGATACCGTTAAATTCTTCCCGGCCGAAGTCAGCGGTGGAATCAAGGCTCTGAAATCATTCGCAGGCCCTTATCAAGGTCTCCGATTCATCCCCACAGGAGGAATTGATGAAAACAATGTCGAAGAATACCTCTCTCTGTCTAATGTAGCCGCGTGCGGCGGTTCGTGGATGGTGCCGAAAAATTTGATCGAAGCGGGGGATTTCAGCCGGATTGTCAGCCTTTGCAGGGAAGCCGTTCGCAGGGCGTTCGGTTTTGAACTGCTGCATGTCGGCGTTAACACAAAGGATGCTCAGGAAGCGGCCAATATAGCAAACGACTTTGCCAATCTTCTCTCCATTCCGGTTAGAGAGTCCACGGGTTCTTATTTTGCCGGGACGATGTTTGAAATTATGAAGCGTCCGTTCCTGGGCAAAAATGGGCACATTGCCATTCAGGCAAACGATATGGAGCGTGCGGTCCATCATTTTGAGTGCATGGGAGCGGAGTTGGATATGAATTCGGCGGTGCGCGACGAAAAGGGCGGCCTGATTGCCATCTACTTTAAAGAGACAATCGGCGGGTTTGCCATTCATCTGAGGAGAAAGTAAGCTGTTCGGCAAAAAAGTCCGGCAGCTGGAACGAACCAAACCGAAAAAAGACTGAAGAATCCCCCAATCGTAGACAACAAACTACGATTGGGGGATTCGTTATATCAGCGATTCAGACTAAGGGAATGGTGCTTTTCTCGACCGTGCCTGTGGATACCTCAATTGCTGCATTCAAATGTTAGTTTGTCTGCCGCCATGGATTTTAAGGTAAACTGATTTGCCAGTTTTTTCAGCGATTGTGCCTGCGCGGAAAGTTCTTCGCTTTCCGCGGCGCTTTCCTGCGCTGTGGCGGAATTGGTCTGCACCACGTCCGAAATCTGTTCCACTCCGACGGTTACCTGAGCAATTGCTCTCGATTGCTGATTTGTGGCGGATGAAATTTTCTCAATGGTACCGGTTACTTCCTTAGCGCTTTCCACGACCCGAAGCAGGGATTTTGCCGTCTTGTCCGCAATCCTGGTACCGTGCTCCACCTGTTCCATAGAAGCGGTGATGTAAGCGGTCGTGTCTTTTGCGGCCCGCGCGCTTTTGCTCGCCAGATTCCGCACCTCGTCGGCCACTACGGAAAACCCTTTTCCTGCGGTGCCCGCCCGGGCCGCTTCCACGGCGGCGTTCAGAGCAAGGATATTGGTCTGAAAAGCAATATCCTCAATGGTTTTTATGATTTTTCCGATCTGGCTGGAGGATTCGCTGATGCTGTGCATGGATGCGACCATTTCGTCCATATACCGGTTGCTCAATTCTATTTCTTCAAGAACGGTATTTACATTCCCGCTGACACCGGCGGCCTGTTCCGCGTTCGACCGAACATTTTCGGATATTTCCGCAATGGTGGCGGTGAGTTCCTCTACGGAGCTGGCCTGTGCGGCCGCGCCCTGCGCCAGGGACTGAGCGCCCTGCGAGACCTGACCTGCTCCTCCGGAGACCTGTTCCGCCGCCTGAATAATCTGTCCGAGCGTTTGATTCAAAGAAAGCAAAATACTGTAAAATGATTCCTTGATTTCCATGTAGCCCCCGATATATTCCAGGTCGGTGCCGACGGTCAGATTGCCGTGCTCCATTTCACAGAGCATCCGTTTAATGTCGGCAATATATTCCCGGATGGCGGCAGACGATTTTTCAAAAGCGGCTCCCAGCTGGCCGATTTCATCGTTTGATTTGGTCTGAATGGTAAAATTCAAATCCCCGGCAGCCAATTTGTCGGCGGCATCCGCCATTTCTTTCAGCGGCTTTCTGATTCCACGGGACATTTTCAGCGTGATGACTACGGACAGAAGGACAGCCAGTAAAATAGCGGAAAGGATGATCCCCTTTGCCACGGCGGACTGTACTGCCAGGCTGGCTGACAGCTGCCGCCCGCTTTCCGTCTTTTCACTGACCAGCGCACTGGTGTCGGTAAATATTTTATTGGCGAGCGGGGTAGCCTGTTTGCTGAGAATGTTCTGGGCGTCATCCATGCTGCCGCTTTTTACAAGATCAACGATCTGCGACCGCAGGGATGCATATTTTTCTAAATTCTCACTGATGTCGTTGTAGAGGCTGATCTCCTTTTTGCCGGTCATGCTGCCTTTCATATTTTTAAACCAGGTGTTTACCTGATCATTTGAGGTTTCCAGCTGATTCATATAGGAATTCCGGTCTTTTACATCTGTTGTGTAAAAAATATCGCGGAGTGTGGCGCTGTTGTCTTTGAACCCTGTATTGAACAGACCGACTTCCCCCTGACCAAAACCGTAGTTTACCAGAGCGCTGCTGTATTCTGCCTCTGTGTTGGCTACTGCGAGAAACCCGACAATACCGCTCATGCTGCAGACGATCGTTACAAAAATAAAAGAAAGTGCCAGTTTTCTGCCGATCTTCTTATTTTTCAACATTTTTACATACCCTCTTCAATCGTGTTTCCGTTCTTTCACTCTGCCAGCCGGAATCAGCCATGGGGTCAGCTTATTCTATTCATAACCCCAGAAAGTCACGGAATACGCGGCTGATGCGTTCGGCTTCGGCAGCGTTTTCCATTTCGCAGAAAATACGCAGCACCGGCTCGGTTCCTGAAAAACGGCAGATAATCCATCCTCCGTTTTTAAAATAAACCTTGCATCCGTCCAAGTAAGAGATTTTTTCTACCGTCAAATCGAACAGCGGCAGTTGTTTTTCTTCAAAAAGCAGTTTCTGAAGTTCTTCCTTCCGCTCACCTGTCATCCGGCAGTCAAATTCGTCCATGACGAAATTACCGTATTTTCGGTGAATTTCGTCGAGAATGTCGCGCAAAGATTTGCCCATAACGCTCATCATCTCCACCAGCAGAGAGCCGGCGTAAACGCCGTCCTTACCGTGAATGTGCCCGCGCACGGTCAGCCCGCCGGAGGATTCTCCCCCAATGAGCGCGTCGGTTTCCTCCATTTTGGAGGAGATGTGCTTGAAGCCGACCGGAACCTCATAGCTGGTTTCTCCAAAGCTCTCCGCCATCCGGTCAAGGCAGTGAGTGGTGGCAATGCTGCGCACGACGGCGCCTTTCCAGCCCTTGTATTCGTGAAGATAATAGTAAAGCAGGACAAGAATATCGTTGGGATGGATGAAAGTGCCGCTGGAATCAATCAGGCCGATGCGGTCCGCGTCGCCGTCCGTGGCAATCCCTAGATCATAGCCGTTCTGCACTACCATCTGGGCTAAATGAGTCAGCGTCGAGCTGTTCGGCGCGGGAAGCCTTCCCCCAAACAAAGTATCATGCCGGTCATGGATCACTTCGACATTGCAGCGGCAGGTCAGCAGAATGGTCTGCAGGGTTGTTTTGCTGACCCCGAACATGGGATCAAGAAGGATTTTCAGATTTTTTTTCTTAATCGCTTCAATATCAATAACATTCAGAATGCTGTCGATATAATGGTTTTGCGGGTCAATTTCCACGATCAGCCCGTCTTCAACCGCCTTTTCGTATTCCATCGTGCGGATTTCCGAAGGGCGGATACCGGAGATTTCCTTCTCCACCCGGTCAGTGACCTCTTCCGTCGCGTCGCGCCCGCCGGAAGTAAAAAGCTTTACCCCGTTGTATTCTGCAGGGTTGTGGCTCGCCGTAACCGCCATCCCGTAGGCGGCGTTTTCCTGTAAAACCTGAAACATAATCAGGGGTGTCGGAGCGTCATGGTTGATGAGGTGCACCCCGATGCCTTCTGCCGCAAGAGTGCAGGCAATCCATTTTGACCCTAGATCGGACAGAAACCTGCGGTCGTACCCAATGACAACCGGATGGTTTTCCAAATGGTCTTTTTTTATCATTTTTGCTAAGGCTGCGGAGAGCAGTTCCAGATTGCTCCGTGTAAAGTCCTCACCGATAATTGCGCGGAATCCGCCGGTACCAAATTGAATCATATATAACCCCTCCCGTAGAATCTGGGGTTATTCTATCATTGGAAATTTCAATTTTCAAGATTGAATGCTTACAAATTGCACAGTTTTATGCAAAAAACTCTATGGTTTTAGTGAACATGTTAGAATCCTCTACAAAAGTACAGAATCGTCACATTGTATTTGCCCAGTCAAGATGCAATAATGAATACAAGATAACGCGGGGCAAGGCCCCCAGAATTCAAAATTTTTACGAACAGAGGGGAAGAGTTATGAAAAAGTTTTTCAGCGCACTTTTGGCAATAACCATGCTGGCCGGCGCATTAGCCGGATGCGGCAGCCCGGAAAGTGCATCATCCCAGGGTAAAACAGATGCCAGTCAGGCGTCGGAACAGCAGGCGTCAAATTCCAAACATGTTACGGTATATTCTCCGCATCCGGCTGACCCGCTGAATGCAGGAATCAAGGAATTCCAGGAAAAGACCGGCATTACAGTCGACTTGGTTGCCGCCGGTACCGGTGAACTGCTCAAACGTGTGGAGGCGGAAAGCGACAGCCCGCAATGCGATGTGTTTTGGGGCGGCGGAGCGGACTCCCTTGCGGCATACAGCAAATATTTCGATAAGTTTACCCCTGCCGAGATGGACAGCATTGACAAACAGTACGTCAGCAAAGACGGTCTCTGGACCGGTGAGTCCCCGCTGCCGATGGTCATTATGTATAATAAAAAGCTGGTCGGGGCAAACGATGTTCCGAAGGGCTGGGGCGATTTGATCGACGGCAAATTCAAGGGAAAGATCGCTTATGCGGATCCTGCAAAATCCGGTTCTTCCTACACCATCCTTTGCACCATGCTGACCGCGTTCGGCAAAGATGACGGCAAGGGCTGGGACTTCATTAAGAAGTTTGTTTCCAATCTGGACGGAAAAATCCTCGGTTCCTCCGGCGACGTTTACAAAAAAGTATCCGACGGCGAGTACAGCGTTGGCTTAACGCTGGAAAAGGAAGCCATTAAATATGTGCAGGCCGGAGCGGATGTTGGCATCATTTATCCGTCGGAAGGCACCTCGGCTGTTCCGGACGGTATTGCGCTGGTTAAGGGCTGCAAAAACAAAGAAAACGCCGAAACTTTCATGAACTTTGTTCTCAGCAAGGAATGCCAGACCATGATGGCGACCGACTTTGCCAGAAGAGGCGTTCGTCTGGACACCCAGGTTCCGAAGGATCTTCCGGAAATGAAGGACGTTAAACTGTTAAATTACGATTTTGACTGGGCTTCTTCTCAGAAAACACAGATTATGGAACAGTGGAAAGAGGTAGTTGTCGGTTAACTGCGGAAATGCGGTTTTGACAAATTCCACGCAAGTCAGGAGTCTTTGCGTGCAGGCGTTAAAAGCAGATGAGCGCCTGCACGCTTTCTATCATACGCCGGAACCGTCCGGCGCGGATGCTTTGGGAAAGCGTGTGTAACAGTGTTAGTTTAAAGGGGTTGAACAAATTGAGCCATGGTGTAAAAATTTGTAATGTAATAAAGAGATATGATGATTTTATTGCAGTAAATGATATTTCATGTGAGATCAAACAAGGTGAGTTTTTTACGCTGCTGGGACCTTCCGGCTGTGGCAAAACCACACTGCTTCGAATGATAGCGGGGTTTAACACAATTGACGGTGGAAAAATTTATTTTGATAACAAAGTAATTAACGATATAGAAGCCTATAAGCGCGATATTGGCATGGTGTTCCAGAATTACGCTATTTTTCCGCACATGACGGTCTTTGACAATGTTGCGTACGGACTGAAAGCGCGCAAGCTGCCGAAAAGCGAGATTGAACCCAAGGTAATGGAGGCTCTGGAGCTGGTGCAGATTAAGAATCTGAAGGACAGAAAGCCGTCCGAGCTGTCCGGCGGCCAGCAGCAGCGCGTTGCCCTTGCCAGAGCGATTGTCATTAAGCCGGGCGTTCTTCTGATGGATGAACCGCTTTCCAATCTGGACGCAAAGCTGAGGGTGCAGATGCGCACGATTATCCGCAAGCTGCAGAAAGACCTGAATATCACCACCATCTATGTCACGCACGATCAGGAAGAGGCGCTGGCGATTTCGGACCGGATTGCCATTATCAATGCGGGCCGCATCATGCAGATTGACACGCCCGCGACCATCTACAAAAAGCCACAGAATTCTTTTGTTGCCGGATTTATCGGTACCTCCAACTTTATGGAAGGGAATGTTGTACGGCTGGACGGCGATAGCACCGCTCACATAAAGCTGGACGCCGGATATGACTTTTCGCTGAAACTGAAGAAAGATCTTCAGGGGAAAATTAAGATTTCGGTTCGTCCGGAACAGTTTATTGTCGATGACGAAAACGGATCAGGCATCCCCGGTGAAATTCAGATGTACACCTTCCTCGGAGATTTCGCCAACTATGAGATCAAACTCGAAAACGGGCAGGTCGTACAGGCGAACGAATACACGAAGGATATTGATTTTGTCCGTGATATCGGCCATAAGGTGCGCCTGAGCTTTCATCCGGAAAAAATCAGCGTGTTTAACGAAGAAGGAACCGAGGTGTTTTCATGAGCACCGAAAATACTTCTCATAGAAACTTTGCAAAGTACTTTAATTTCTGGAATCTTGTAAAGTACGGTTCCATGCTTTTGCTGCTGGTGTTTCTGGTCTATCCGTTCTTTTCCGTTATTTTTCACAGCTTTCTCGGCAGTGACGGAAAATTCACCCTGAAATTTTATCAAGTTTTCTTTACCAAGCAGTATTATTACCGTACCCTGTGGAACAGCCTTGCGACTTCCGGGGTATCTACGATTCTGGCCATCATCATCGGTGTTCCGCTTGCGTACATAACCAGCCGGTTTAACGTGTACTGGAAAAAATGCATCAATATGCTGATTATCATGTCCCTGATGTCCCCTCCGTTTATCGGCGCCTACTCCTGGATTATGCTGCTCGGCAGAAACGGGCTCTTTACGAACGCGTTTGCGAAAATCGGTATCATCACACCGCCAATTTACGGATTCGGCGGAATTGTACTGGTGTTTACCCTCAAATTCTTTCCCTATGTTTATTTATATGTTTCCGGAGCCATGTCGAGCATTGACCGTTCTCTGGAGGAAGCAGCCGAAAACCTCGGCTCCAGCAAACTGAGAAGAACACTGACCATCACCATGCCGGTCATTATGCCCACACTCGCAGCAGGCGCCATTATGGCTTTTATGTCGTCACTGGCGGACTTCGGTACCCCAATGCTGATCGGGGAAGGCTATAAGGTTCTGCCCGTTCTGGTGTACGAGGAGTACATGAGCGAAATGGGCGGCAACGCCAATATGGCGGGAGCGCTCAGCGTCATTATTATCTGCTGCTCCACCGCGGTTCTGCTGATTCAGAAATATGTGGTGGCACGCAAAAATTATGTGATGACCGCGCTTCGCCCCCCAATTGTGGAAGAGCTTTCCAAGGGCAAGCGGATTCTGCTGACCGCACTGTGCATGCTCGTTGCCGGTGTTGCGTTTTTACCGCAGATCGTCGTAATTGTTACGTCCTTTATCAAGACGAACGGGCCGATTTTTGTGCAGGGCTTCGGTCTGGACAGCTATGAAAAAATCTTCTACAAGCTGTCCAAAAACATTACCAATACGTTTACGTTCTCCATCATAGCAATCATCATTATTATCATTTTCGGAATGCTCCTCTCCTATCTGGTCGTCAAAAAGAAGAGTAAAATCAGCAGTACGCTGGATTTGCTTCTGATGTTCCCCTATGTCATTCCCGGCGCGGTACTCGGTATCAGCATGCTCGTCGCGTTCAACAAACCTCCGCTCATGCTCTCCGGCACCGCAGTCATTATGATTATTGCGTATGTCATCCGAAAAATGCCTTATACCATCCGTTCCAGCAGTGCGCTGCTGTACCAGATTGATCCCAGTATTGAGGAAGCGTCTATTAACCTTGGCGTATCCCCCATGCGCACTTTCTTTAAAATAACGGCGAGGATGATGGCGCCCGGCGTACTGTCCGGCGCGATCCTGAGCTGGATTACCACGATCAATGAGCTGAGTTCCAGCATTATGCTCTACAGCGGAAAAACGGCGACGATTTCGGTCGCAATTTATACCGAAGTTGTCCGCTCCAGTTTCGGCACGGCCGCAGCGCTGGCGTCGATTCTGACGGTGGCCACCATTCTGTCGCTGCTGCTGTTCAACTGGGTCAGCAAGGGCAGGGTTTCCGTGGTCTGATACAAAGGAAAAAAGGGAGCAGGCAGAAAATGTCAGCTCCCCTGTTTTTGTAACAGGCTTTCCGAATGCCGGAAACCATTGTATAATGTTCTTAATAGATTGTGGATGGTGAGGATATGCGTTCTGAGAAGAAGTTAAAAATAAGCTTTTTTGCGCGGCTTTTTATTTGCTTTGCCGTAATCAGTATTGTACCGGTTGCGGTCTTGGGAACGCTTACCTACATCATTTCCTCCAATGTTTCTTTGCGGAACGTGGAAAACCAGTCCTCGAAAACCGTGAATAACGCCGCGATGAGCCTGCAGCAGACGATCGGCGAGTACCGGTCCGCGCTGTCGTATTTTTGTACAGACAGTGATACCGTACAGAAAATCAGCAATTCTGACGTTACCCCGGAGCAGAGCACCAGCATTTATCAGAAAATGTATATCCTGCTGGCGGGCAAGTCGTCCAATGTAACGATGCACTTGATTAAGGCGGACGGAACCTTTCAGATTTCCACCTCTGTGATACCGGAAGCCTACAACATCCGAAACCACCGGGAGTGGGGAATCTTCCGCGAACTGAACGAATCCTACGGGACCGTCATGTATTCCAACCATTATGTTTCGCCAAGCGGAAAGAACTACTGTATGTCGGTGGCCAACACCATCCGGAAAAATGGGAAAATCATTGCCTACGCGATTCTCGACATTCCGTCGGATGTGTTTCAGACCGCGCTTGACACGGTCAACGTATCGCTTCCCATCCGGTATGCCGTTGTGGATCAAAACAACTATTTCCTTTATGACGAGATCTTCAGCGGGCAGAACCAGATTTTTATGGATATGAACTTCCGCAATCAAATGCTGCAGGCACAGGACAGCAAAAAACTCTATCTGGAAAAGCCGAAGCGCATCATCACATGGGATGTCACCCCCGGGGACTACCCCCTGCGCGTCATGTCCTCGGTCCCGATTGAGCTGGTCGTCATCAACAGCAATTACATTATGGACACCGCCATTGCGGTTGCGCTGGGCGCCATTTTCCTGTGCGTGCTTATTTCGCCCATGCTGGTGCGCAGCCTGACCAAGCCCCTGAACGCCATTATGAGGACCATGGACAAGGTTCAGAACGGCGATACAAACGCACGCGTCGTCGTACACAATGATGACGAATTCGGCTATATCGGGCGCAATCTGAACTCAATGCTTGACCGATTGAATGAGCTGTTTGCCACCAATCTGGAAAAACAGAACCGGCTGCGCCTGGCGGAGCTGAAATCCCTGTACTCCCAGATCAATCCCCACTTTCTTTACAACACGCTGGATTCCATCAAATGGCTCGCCAAGCTGAACGGCGTGGACGATATTGTGCTGATCGTTTCCCAGCTGGGAAAGCTTCTGAAAAACAGTATCCGCAACCAGAAAGAGTCCGTGCAGATTTCGGAGGAAATCGGGCTGGTCGGCAGTTATCTTTCCATTCAGAAAATACGGTATGACGACAAATTTGATGTTTCCATACAGGTGAATGAAGAGATTATGGACTGTTATGTTCCGAAATTTATTATTCAACCGATTGTTGAGAACGCGATTATTCATGGCATTGAAGATAAAATCGGAAAAGCGCACTTAATCATCCGCGGCTGGCGGCAGGACGACAAAATTATCTTTCAGGTGGAAGATGACGGTGTGGGGATCAGCGAAGAAAAGCTGAACAGCATTAAAAAATCCGCCCACGCGAAAGCGCTTGACAGCGACAGCATCGGCATTGCAAACGTAGACAAAAGAGTCAAGCTGTATTACGGTCAGGATTACGGGCTAAAAATACAAAGCAAAGAAAATGTCGGCACAATCACACGGATCACAATGCCTTTTTCAACGATACCGCTTGGAAATGAAAATATGGGAGGTTCCGATCATGATTAGAGTCGTCGTCGTTGAGGATGAAGTTCTGGTGAAGAAGGGTCTGATTTTGACCACGGACTGGCAGAAATACGGATGTGAAGTAGTGGGGGAAGCCTCCAACGGGATAGAAGGTGTCCGGGAAATCGAGCGCATCAGGCCCGACATCGTGATTACGGATGTCCGTATGCCCGGACTTGACGGGATCGGCATGATCGAGCAGGTCAAGGCTGCAGGGCTGAAGCCGGAGTTTGTAATCATCTCGGGATACAGTGAGTTTGATTACGCCCGAAAGGCGGTAAAGCTGGGCGTGCGCGATTTTTTAGTGAAACCGATTGATGACGAAGATCTTGACGCCGCACTGAAAAGCACCTGTGAGGCCGTCCATGACAAGCAGCGGATCAACAAAATTCAGGATAAAATGAATGATGTTTCAGACAGCCGGGTCATGCTGTTCAAGGAGTACCTGCTGGATGAAAAAAAGGATAATGACTATGTTGCCCTTGCGGTAAAGCATATCAACTCAAATTATCAGAAGGACATCAGTGTGAAAAGCGTAGCCGACAGCCTGTTTATCAGTGAGAGCTATTTGAGCCGTCTTTTCAAAAATCAGGTAGGCCAGACCTTTGGGGATTATCTGGCTTATTACCGCATTAAAAAAGCATGTGAACTGTTAAAAAAACCGAACGGAAAAATATATGAAGTTGCTAATCTGATCGGCTACAAAGACCAGCGTTATTTCAGTATGATTTTCAAGAAACTGGTGGGGGTCACTCCGAAAGAGTTCCGCGAAGGTCTGGATTAAGTATGAGAAAGGCATGATAACCGATGATAAAAAATATGGTGTTCGATATGGGGAACGTACTGCTCGCCTATACCCCAGACGATTATATGAAAACAATTACGCAGGATGAAGAAGCCGCGGCCGCAGTGCTCAAAGAGCTGTTTCGGTCCGCGGAGTGGGAGCAACTGGACGCGGGCAGTATTACGGAGGAGGACGCCGTCGCTCAGGTCTGCGCCAGAATCCCGCAGTATTCCGATGTGGTGCAAAGGGCAATGGACAACTGGCACTCCGATTTGACGCCGATGACAGGGATGCCTGAAATTGTGGCACGGCTAAAGGAAAAAGGCTATCGGATTTATCTGCTTTCCAATACCAGTCTCCGCTTTTATCAATATCAGGATAAGGTGGATATGTTCCGCAGCTTTGACGGATTTATTGTTTCCGCAAAAGAAAAGCTGGTCAAACCGGATGTTGCCATCTTTGATTGCCTTTGTGAGCGGTACGGCCTTCAAAGCGGCGAATGCCTTTTTGTCGACGACCTGCAGCAGAACATTGACGGAGCCCAGAAAGCGGGGTTCCACGCACATCTTTTCCGAGGGGCGAAAGAGCTTTCCCGATATCTTGAAGAAAATCACGTCCTTTAAAAATATCCCTTCAGAAAAAATCATTTTTCTGTATGTGACCGCTTTAGTTCAATATGTGATTAAAAGCCGTTCTTTTCCTCTTAGGAGGAAGGGAACGGCTTCTTTACTTTTTGAAGGTTTCTCCTTGCTGTTTTACAAAAACCGTCTGTGAAAGATCAGCCTAAATTTTTAGATATTATTGAAATAAATTTCAATATTTTCTTATGATTTTTAGGTAGTTATAATAATGCCATAGGAAATACATAGCCGTAGAAAACAAAGAAGGAGTGAACAATTATGTATATTGATCCTATTATTATTCAATACCCGGAAGCACTGGAAAAGGACCGTTTTGTCATCGCAACCTATTATTGCGCAACAAAACGGAACACCAATATGATGAAGTTTGCTGCCGCTTTGGCATGTGAGCAAACCTGCGGAACCTGGATTCAGGTACCACAGGAAACCGCCGAGGTGCGTGAGAAATGCATAGGTAGGGTAGTTGGTGTATATGAGACGCCCGCTTACCAGATTGAAATTCCGAATGATGTCGAAGAAAGACATTTTATTATCCGTATCGCCTATCCGACAGGCAATTTCGGCAATGCACAGTTTGCCATGCTGTTGAGTGCCGTCATCGGCAACATTTCAAGCTCAGGGAAAGTAAAGCTGTTAGACCTTGAGTTCCCGGATTCTTTCCTGAATGAGTTCCAGGGCCCGAAATTCGGCGTACCGGGCATCAGGAAACTTCTCGGTGTTTATGATCGTCCGCTGCTGAACAACATGATTAAACCCTGCACGGGTCTTTCACCGGAAGCAACGGCGGCGCTGGCGTTTGAATCTGCCGTAGGCGGCGTGGATGTAATCAAGGATGACGAGCTGATCTCCAATCCTGTTCACTGCCCGTTGGTAGAAAGAGTAAAAGCGGTCATGGCCGCTCTGAAACGCGCGGACGAGGAGAAGGGCGAAAAGACGCTCTATGCCTTTAACATTACGGACAAAACAGAGAATCTGAGAGACAATGCATACAGAGCCATTGAAGCCGGAGCAAACGCACTGCTGCTTAACTATAACTCGGTCGGACTGGATGCAAGCAGAATGATCGCCGAGGACAAGAATATTAATGTTCCGATTTTGGGACATTCCGATTATACAGGTGCGGTTTACGAGTCACCGTGGTCCGGTATGAGCGCGACACTGATTGGCGCGACACTGCCAAGAATGGCCGGTATGGATATGATTATCGCGTTGACACCATACGGCAAATTCCCAATGATGATGGACACGTTTGTGGACAGCGGATACAAGATGCTGTCACCTCTGGGCAACCTCAAGGCGGTATTCCCAATGCCGGGCGGCGGCACGACACAGGGTCATGTGGAAGACGTTGTCAAGAAGTTCGGCAACGATGTTATGATCGCGAGCGGCGCCGGCATCCACGGCCATCCGATGGGGCCGAGGGCCGGAGCAAAAGCATTCCGTCAGGCAATCGACGCCGCTGTGTCCGGGCAGAACATGCTGGAAGCGGCAAAGCAGCACAAGGAGCTGCAGGCGGCGTTTGACGCTTGGGGCTACTATCAGGAAAGCAAAACAGGAATCTTTGATCTCAAGGGCTGATTTGTTTTCACCGATACCTTAGAATAGTGATATTACAAGACAGTTGAATGTGCCGGTGTGCGCATTCAGCTGTCAGATTTAAAAATAATATTTCGAAATTGAACAATAGAGTTCATAATTTTGGATAAACAACAATGGGTCACTTTCCGTATTGCGCTTATTTAGTTAGTACCAATATGGAAGGTGCCTTTTCCTTATATTTGTTTACAACTACCCAGTTAGAAAAGGGTGCTGCTTCATGGCTCCGTTTATGGGGATGAATCGGAACAGATTGGCAACTTTTCTGTGACAATAGCTTAGTCCCGAAACCATCTGAAACCATTCAGAGTTAAAGATGGATGTAATAGATTGGGAGAAAAGTTTTTTAAAAGGGTTGGAGTTGGTTACAGCAGGGCTTCTTAGTTGGGTCAGAACTGAAGAAGTGCAGTAAAAAAACAAATTACGGGGGGAATTGTATTGAAACAGAAAAAATACGTAGTTGGCGTAGACTGTGGAACAACAAGCAGCAAATCTTTTGTTTTTGATCTGGAGGGCAACTGCCTGGGCTCGGGACAGATCATGAATCCTCTCATTTATCCGGCGGTTGGACGGGTAGAGTGTGACGGACCGGAACTTATTAAGGTATTGCATGAGACAACCAGGCTTGCCATTAAGAACAGTGGTGTTGATCCGGAAGAAATTGCCGGGGTAAGCTTCGACATGTTCCGCTGTACCATGGTGACGCGCGATCGGAACGGTGGATTTACCACGCCGATCATTATCTGGCAGGATCTGCGCAGCGCCGAAATGCTCCCCAAAATGAGGGAGCAGCTTGCGGCTGCGGGAATGACGCCGGACGACTTGTACGATATGTGCGGGATGCCGCTGGGCGGTGTTAATCCGTCCGGAAAATTGCAGTGGGTAAAGGAAAAGAAACCGGAGTCGTATGAGAATGCTGTCAGAATCCACACTATGATGGGACTTATGACAAAAGCTTATGGTGCCGACGATTATTATGATGACATCAATGACACTCCGTGGCTTCAATTGAACGGACCGGATTTTCAGTACAGTGAAAATCTGTGTAAGGTATTTGGGGTGGACATTGGCAAACTTGCTCCTCTGAAAACGACGGGAACGATCATCGGAAAGGTATCTCCCGAAATCTCGGAAAAGACCGGACTTGCGGTTGGGACTCCATTGGTCATGGGTACAGGCGACCAGCAGGCGGGATGCCTCGGCTGCGGCTGCGTCAAGGAAGGCACAGGCTATGCCTGCGGCGGTACGGCGGGTATTACGGCTGGAAAATCCACCAGGTTGCTGAGGGATCCGGCAAAGAAATGCTACATACTGGGAACACCTGATGGAGCATGGGTCATGGAGGGGCAGGCGAATGCCGCGGGCAGCGCTTTCAAGTGGTTTAAGGGCGAATTCTGTGATGTGGAAAGTATGACCGCGAAGTACCTGGGGCTGGAGGCATATGACTTTCTGACGAAAGCGGCCCAGAAGTCCGGCCCGGGTGCGAACGGATGCTTCTTCCTTCCCTACCTGCAGGGGGCGAACACGCCCAATTACAACGCGGATGCGCGCGGCACTTACATAGGGATGACCTTTGCCCATACGAGGAACGATCTTGTCCGAGCGACGATGGAGGGGATCTGCTTCGATATCCGCGATATGCTGGAAGCCATGGTCAAAGGAAATGTTCCCAATTTTGATGTTGTCCGGCTGACCGGGGGAGTCGCCCGGTCCGGTTTCTGGTGCCAGATGCAGGCCGATATTTACAACAGACCCTGTGAGACCGTGGCGGTGGAAGAGGCTACGGGACTTGGGTGCGCCATGGTCGCGGCTGTCGGTGTCGGAATTTATCAGGATTTTGAGGAAGCCGCCGAACACATGGTCAAGGTTACAAAACGCTACGAACCGAATCCAAAAAATGTTCCAATTTATGAAGATGCTTACCAGACCTGGAAAAAAGTGTATCAGGCGCTCAACGGAGAAGCCTATTCCGCCGTTACGGCGTTTCAAGAAAAATACCGCTGAGCGATCCGTAAGAACCGACGGAAGTTTCCCGCAGTTTGTAAGGATCGGGCGGAAGCTTCCTTATACGGATTTTATCAATCTATATTACAGGAGGAATGAAAATGGTAAACGCTGTTAGTGTGATAGGAGCATTTGCAGGAGGATGTATTGGAGCGCTGGTCGGAGGAAACCCGGCTTTTGTCATCGCGGGTATTGTCGGTGTCACTTTTCTTTCTATGGGAAACGTGCCGGCGGCAGCGGTTCTGCAGCAGACTGTGGAATACACGCTGTTCACCCCATGTATCTGTTTTGCGGGCGGCGTGGCGGCGCTGGCCTTTGCCGCCAATAAAAGGAAATACGATATTAATGGCTTGAACCTCAATAAAGCGCTGGGTTTTACAAAGGACCCGATGACGGTTTTGGTTGGGGGAATTTTCGGCCTGTTCGGTTTTCTGTGCCTGAACCTGGCCGTCTATTTCAAGCTGCCGCTGGACGCGGGCGCTTTGACGGTGATGCTTTCCGGATTTATCGTCAGGCTGCTGTTCGGCAACCGTACGATTGTAAATCCCAAATTAAATGAAAACCTTCTTTTTCATAAGGAAGGCATCTCTCACTGGGTCTTTAAATTACTGGTCGGTCTGGTGGTTGCGGCCGTGGCTGCCTATGCCGTCCATCTGACAGGCATTGCGACGACCGGATTTTACATCAGTGCCCTTTCTCTTATCTTTTTCCTCAGGGACGGCGATTTTCCCGTTACCCACCATGTTACCCTGATCGCGGGCTACGCGACCCTTCGCTCCGGCAGCGTGCTGACAGGAGTCCTGTTTGGGGTGCTTGCCTGCATTGTGTTTGAACTGTATCAGAATATCATCAACTCCAATGTGGACTCCCATATTGACGCTCCCGCGTCCACGATCGCTACTTTAAGCCTCGTTATATTCACTGTCTTCCCTGCCTGAGCGAAAACGCCGGGCATTCAGCTCCTATATGCCGCCTCATCGGTCATTGGCCGTGGGGCGGCAGGAGCGTAATTTGTAAAATAAGATTTTTCCCAAAATTCAGACATGATTGTCATTATACAATAATTGATAGATATAATCAAAGTAGACGCTGTTCAATACCTAATGGTGGATTTTTATGTGCCGGATATCACTATGGGAGGAAAGAGTAATGAAAAGCGAAGTGTACAATCAGTCTGTTTGCATTATGGATTCCGTTGCGTATCTGTACTACATTGAAAAAAGGACTCTTGCAGAAATTTCGCAGGATTTGGGCATTTCCAAGCCTACCGTCTCGCGCCTTCTGAAGAGAGCGGTAGACGAGGGCGTCATTGAATTCAAAATTTCCAAGCCGTTTGCGGACTGCATTGATCTGGAGAAAAAAATCATGAGCCGCTACGGTCTGAAATCGGTGATCGTCGTCCCGGTATTGGAACCGGAAAAGCTTCTGAATCCAGAGGAGACCAAGAAAAGGGTCGCTCTGGAAGGGGCCCGCTATGTACAGCGGATCGTTACGGACGACGATATTCTCGGCATGAGCTGGGGCGGTACGATGTATCATCTGATCCAGTATCTGAACCCCTGTCGCAAGGTGAACGCCAAAGTCATCACAATGCACGGCAGCATTGCCGACTGCGACGAAAAGCTGGCGGTCAACAACCTTGTACGGCGTGCCGCCATGGCCTTCGGCGGAAAAAATGTATCGATATGCGCGAACGGCCTTGCCGACAGCAGGGAACATTGCCATCAGATTCAGGATGACGCGAAATTCCAGAAAATATTTTCCTTACTGAAATACATTAATATCTCCGTAAGCGGGGTCGGGGTGTTTTATCCCAGCGTGGATTCCCTGCTGGCTTCCTCCGGATATCTGAAGCCCCATGAAATGAAGGAACTGATTGAGCAGAAGGTTTGCTGCGACTTTGCTCTCCGTTTCATCAACAGGGACGGTCAGGAGTGTGAAAGCAGCCTAAAGGACAGGACCCTTTCCATCTGCCTTGATACATACAGGCAGATTCCCTGTAAAATCGTGGTGGCCTCCGGCAGCAAAAAGGCGTATGCCATCCGTGCCCTGCTGAAGGGAAATCTGGTCGACGTTCTTGTCATTGATTACTATCTTGCAAGCGCCCTGAACGCGCTTTGAAAGAGGTCGGAAACGGGTGCGGGTACCTCCCTTCTCACTTTGTATCCGTGTCTGTTTATATAGATGATGTTTTAAAATATTGGTTTGAAGCACCTTCCCGTGAAAGTAAGACCTCCTTTGAAACATCCTTGCAATATTGCGGGTTTTCTGATTTCGTTTCAGAAAACCCGCAATTTGTTATCGTCTGTTTTCTGGGCTGGCGGGGGTCATTTTGGGAGGCTTATACACCATGTAGCAAAGGTGGCGAACAGGATGGGACAAGCCTAAATTTTAGATAATATTGAAATAAATTTCAATATTTTCTTATGATTTTTAGGCAGTTATAATAATGCCATAGGAAATACATAGCCGTAGAAAACAAAGAAGGAGTGAACAATTATGTATATTGATCCTATTATTATTCAATACCCGGAAGCACTGGAAAAGGACCGTTTTGTCATCGCAACCTATTATTGCGCAACAAAGCGGAACACCAATATGATGAAGTTTGCTGCCGCTTTGGCATGTGAGCAAACCTGCGGAACCTGGATTCAGGTACCACAGGAAACCGCCGAGGTGCGTGAGAAATGCATAGGTAGGGTAGTTGGTGTATATGAGACGCCCGCTTACCAGATTGAAATTCCGAACGATGTCGAAGAAAGACATTTTATTATCCGTATCGCCTATCCGACAGGCAATTTCGGCAATGCACAGTTCGCCATGCTGTTGAGTGCCGTTATCGGCAACATTTCAAGCTCAGGGAAAGTAAAGCTGTTAGACCTTGAGTTCCCGGATTCTTTCCTGAATGAGTTCCAGGGCCCGAAATTCGGCGTACCGGGCATCAGGAAACTTCTCGGTGTTTATGATCGTCCGCTGCTGAACAACATGATTAAACCCTGCACGGGTCTCTCACCGGAAGCAACGGCGGCACTGGCGTTTGAATCTGCCGTAGGCGGCGTGGATGTAATCAAGGATGACGAGCTGATCTCCAATCCTGTTCACTGCCCGTTGGTAGAAAGAGTAAAAGCGGTCATGGCCGCTCTGAAACGCGCGGACGAGGAGAAGGGCGAAAAGACGCTCTATGCCTTTAACATTACGGACAAAACAGAGAATCTGAGAGACAATGCATACAGAGCCATTGAAGCCGGAGCAAACGCACTGCTGCTTAACTATAACTCGGTCGGACTGGATGCAAGCAGAATGATCGCCGAGGACAAGAATATTAATGTTCCGATTTTGGGACATTCCGATTATACAGGTGCGGTTTACGAGTCACCGTGGTCCGGTATGAGCGCGACACTGATTGGCGCGACACTGCCAAGAATGGCCGGTATGGATATGATTATCGCGTTGACACCATACGGCAAATTCCCAATGATGATGGACACGTTTGTGGACAGCGGATACAAGATGCTGTCACCTCTGGGCAACCTCAAGGCGGTATTCCCAATGCCGGGCGGCGGCACAACACAGGGTCATGTGGAAGACGTTGTCAAGAAGTTCGGCAACGATGTTATGATCGCGAGCGGCGCCGGCATCCACGGCCATCCGATGGGGCCGAGGGCCGGAGCAAAAGCATTCCGTCAGGCAATCGACGCCGCTGTGTCCGGGCAGAACATGCTGGAAGCGGCAAAGCAGCACAAGGAGCTGCAGGCGGCGTTTGACGCTTGGGGTTACTATCAGGAAAACAAAACAGGAATCTTTGATCTCAAGGGCTGATTATTTTTCCGCCAGCCTTAAAATAGTGATGTTACAGGACAGTTGAATGTGCCGGTGTGCGCATTCAGCTGTCAGATTTAAGAACATGTTTTCCCAAACGGAGGATATTGCCTTTTATCTTGGGGCAATAGGGGCCCCGTTTACCCAAATTGCGGTGTTGACTTTGATTCATAAGTTTTCTGGCCTGCTTATGAGACGAAAAGGACGGAGGAGTAATCATAATGTATGATGTTGTAATCATCGGCGCCGGGGTCACCGGGTGCTGTATTGCAAGGGAATTATCACGGTATCAGCTCAATGCGTGTGTGGTGGAAAAGGGTGATGATGTTGCGTCCGGCACTTCAAAGGCGAACAGCGGAGTCATCCATTCGGGGTTTGATGCAAAGCCGGGCTCACTGATGGCGAAATTAAATGTGGAAGGCAACGCTCTTCTCTGGAAATTGGCGGAAGAACTGGATTTTCCGGTGAAGAAGAACGGTGCTCTGGTGGTTGCCACCGACGAGGAGGAAATAAAGCATCTGGAGCTTCTGCTCGATCAGGCCCGTCAAAACGGAGTTCCGGGCGTACGGATCCTTACCCGTGAGGAAGTCATGAAAATGGAGCCCAACCTTACGGATAAAACGGTGGCTGCTCTTTACGCGCCTACGGGTGGAGTGATCGACCCGTTCAACCTTGCCATTGCCATGGGGGAAAATGCCAATGTGAACGGGATGGAATTCCGGTTTGAGACGGAGGTTCTGCAGATCCATAAAAAGGGCGAAAAATACGCGCTGGAAACCAATCACGGAACCATTGAGACGAAGTGCGTCGTCAATGCGGCCGGTGTTTATGCGGATAAATTCCACAACATGGTGAGCGAAGAAAAAATACATATTACCGCGCGCAAAGGAGAATATCTGCTGTTTGACAAAACGGTGGGGGACCTTTTCACCGCTTCCGTTTTCCCAGTTCCGGGAAAAATGGGGAAGGGTATCCTGATTGCGCCCACCGTCCATGGGAATTTGTACGTCGGCCCCACCGCCAACGACGTGGAGGATAAGGAATCAATCAATACCACACAGGATATCCTGCAGCTTCTGACAGAAAAGGCAAAGGCCAATCATTTGTCCAAGAAGGTGATTCCCATGAATAAGGTGATTACCTCTTTCGCGGGCCTGCGTGCGCATCAGGACAAACATGATTTCATTGTGCAGGAGGTTCCGGATGCCGAGTGCTTCTTCGACGCCGCGGGAATCGAATCCCCCGGACTGACCAGTTCGCCCGCGATTGGGGCAATGATGGCAAAAATGGTATCCGAAAAGCTTAACTTAAAGAAAAAAGAGAAATTTGTTTCAACCAGAAAAGGCGTCTTAAAGCCGGAAAAGCTTACGGATGAGGAAAGAAATCAACTGATTAAGAAAAATCCGGCATACGGTAATATCATTTGCCGTTGTGAAATGGTTACTGAAGGAGAAATTGTGGACGCAATTCACCGGCCTTTAGGTGCAAAATCCATGGACAGTATCAAAAGAAGAACCCGCGCGGGCATGGGCCGGTGTCAGGCCGGCTTCTGCACACCCAGAACGATGGAGGTTCTTTCGAGGGAACTGGGAATCGGCATGACCGAAATTACCAAAAAGGGCGGCGGCTCCCAGCTTGTTGTCGGTAAAACCAAAGAACTGTAAAAAGGTTCACGGAAGAAAGGCATGATGAATGATGAAGTCATATGAAATTGTTATCATCGGCGGGGGACCCGCCGGGCTTGCGGCAGCTTTGGAGGCAAAGGAGTCGGGCGTCGATAGTATTCTGATTCTGGAAAGGGACAGGGAACTCGGCGGGATTCTGAACCAGTGCATCCACAACGGGTTCGGACTGCATACTTTTAAAGAAGAACTGACCGGACCGGAATACGCTTATCGGTTTATTGAGAAGGTTCTTGAGGAGAAGATAGAGTATAAGCTCAATACCATGGTTATGGATATTACGCAATCTAAAATCGTTACCTATATGAACAAGACGGAAGGTTTGGTACATATTCAGGCAGAGTCGATCATATTGGCGATGGGCTGCCGGGAAAGACCCAGGGGAGCACTGAATATCCCCGGATTCCGGCCGGCCGGCATTTTCTCTGCGGGAACCGCCCAGCGGCTTGTCAATATGGAAGGCTATATGCCCGGCCGGGAGGTTGTCATTCTGGGTTCGGGAGACATCGGACTGATTATGGCGCGGAGATTGACGCTGGAGGGTGCCCATGTCAAGGTGGTTGCTGAGATCATGCCGTATTCGGGCGGATTGAAGCGGAATATTGTACAGTGCCTCGACGATTTCGGCATTCCTCTCCGGTTAAGCCATACCATTGTGGATATCCGGGGGGTTGACCGTGTGGAAGGTGTCACCATCGCACAGGTGGATGAACACATGAAACCTATTCCGGGGACCGAGGAGGACTACGACTGCGATACCATTCTGCTTTCCGTGGGCCTGATTCCGGAAAACGAGCTGTCAAATAAGATAAACGTTCAGATGAACGCTGTTACCAGCGGGCCAGTTGTCAATGAAAGTCTGGAAACCAATATCGAGGGTGTATTTGCCTGCGGAAATGTCCTTCATGTGCATGACCTGGTGGATTATGTTTCTGAAGAAGCCGCTTTGGCGGGAAAGAACGCCGCGAAATATGTACTTGGAAAATTCGACGGTCAGGAAGCTCCCGCGCACACAGTTACGCTGGAGGCGGTGGACGGGGTTCGCTACACCGTGCCGAAAACCGTGAATATCGGTCGCATGGCGGATACGGTCAAGGTGCGTTTCCGTGTAGGAAACGTCTTTAAGGACAGTTATGTCAGCGTTTATTATGATGATGAACGGGTACTGCACCGCAAAAAAATGATTATGGCTCCGGGGGAAATGGAGGATATTACTCTTGACAGGAAAAGACTGCAGGAATATCCCGACTTAAAGAAAATTACCGTTAAGATCGAAAGGGAGTAAGGAGCATCATGGAGAAGAGAGAACTGATCTGTATCGGCTGCCCGCTCGGCTGCATGATTACCGTAAATATGCAGGATGGTAAGGTGGTGAAGGTAACCGGGAATACCTGCCCACGCGGAGAAAAATATGCTTTGAAGGAAGTTACATGCCCAACAAGAATTGTAACGTCTTCGGTAGGGGTTTCCGGCGGGGACATTCGTGTGCTGTCAGTAAAAGCAAGGGAAGCGGTTCCCAAAGATAAAATATTTGATTGTGCAAATGCTTTAAAATCCATCAAAGTGGCCGCTCCGGTCAGAATCGGAGATATCGTTTTGAAGGACGCGGCGGGGACAGGGATTCCTTTTGTGGCTACCAAAAATGTAAAATCCGGCGGTACCCTCTGAGATAACCCGGTTATCTCCTGCTTCTGTCACTGTGCGGCGGGGCCGCATACAGTGTGATTTTTCCTCAGCCTTATTACACATTTATTATTAAACACAAATATCGTTGTACAAATATGGAATGATCCACTCGGGGAATGAGCCTAACAACAGGTTTTATATGGGTTGGAATTAGTTACAGCGGAGCTTTTCGGTTTGGTCAGGACTTGTAAAGCTGTGTAAATTTTAAGGCAAACCATCAAATTCTGCGGGCATTGTGGCTGCGGTAAAAGTATTGAAAAGGTTGATAAAGGGAGGAAAAAACAATGGCGAAATATTTAATTGGTCTGGACAGCGGAACAACGGGACTCAGGAGCAAGATTTATGATTTGAGCGGGAACGTAATCGCGCAGGGATACCGAGAGTATGATTGTGTTTATTATAAACCGGGATGGATCGATCAGGACATCAACATGATGGTCGAAGCGATGTACGACTCGCTGGCGGAGGTTGTGGCAAAAGGGAAAAAAGCCGGAGTGGACCCCAATGAAATTGCGTCAATCGGCTTATCTACCCAGCGTATTCTACATATGTATGTTGATAAGAACGGCAACGTCATGCGCAACGGCATGGGAATTTCCTGGCAGGATTCCCGCTGTGAGGCGGAGGCAAAATGGATGAGTGAATTCGGCGACGAATACACTCAGATTACGGGTCTTCCAGTAGGTACCGCATGGGGAAGCGGTAAAGTGAAATGGGTTTTGAATAACGAGCGGGAGACTTATGAGAAAGCTTCCAAAATTCTGACCACGCAGGAATATTTTCTGTATAAGCTCGGCGCAAGAGACGGCTGGTTCCAGGACTGGTCGAACGCTTCTTATTTTGGGCTGCTCGATGTACAGACAATGGAGTTCAGCGACCCGCTTCTGAAACGGTTCGGCATCAGCAAAGATAAATTGCCCCGTCTGGTCGGTTCCGGCTGGCAGGTAGGAACAATCGACAAGTATGCGAGCGAGCGCACCGGGTTACCAATCGGTATGCCGGTTTGTACCGGCGGCGGTGACCAGCAGTGTGCCGGAATTGGCGCGGGCGTCATACATGAAGGTCTGTGTGAGGTGACCTTTGGGACCTCCGGGGTCAGTTTGGCCGCTCTCGATACACCTAAGCACGATCCCAACAAGAAGGTTTCCCTTTCGGCTGCTGCTTTCCCGGAAAAGGCGTGGGAGTCAGAAGGACTGCAGATGGCGGCCGCCAGCAGCTACCGTTGGTTCCGCGACACCGTCGGTCAGGTATGCAAGATGATTGAACCAATTACACAGACCAGCCCTTACCAGATTCTTGACAGACACGCGGAAAAGGCACCCGTTGGCAGCAACGGCGTCATCTTCCAGCCGTATCTGGCCGGGTCCAACTGTCCGAACTACGACGGCACGGCCCGCGGCGCTTTCCTGGGACTTAGCTTTAAGAGCGATTTCGCATCTCTGGCGCGCTCGGTGCTGGAAGGCGTAACCCTGGAAGCCAGGAGTGTTTTGGAGGCGTTCTATTCCTTTATAGATATCGATGAAATCATCCTAAGCGGCGGCGCGACTAACTCCAAACTTTGGTGCCAGATTCAGGCGGATGTTTACAATCGTCCCGCAACAATGCTTAAGGAAGGCGAATGCACGGTTATGGGCGCGGCTATTTTGGGCGGCGTGGGCGCCGGCGTGTTCAAGAGCGTACAGGAAGGCGTAGACACAATGGTTAAGAAGGTAAGTACCTATGAGCCAAATCCGAAGACAGTACCGCAGTATAACGAACTGTACGACTTGTTCAAGACCGCCTACAGCTCGCTTGCGCAGGGAGATTTCTATCAGAAACTAAATAATTTTACTGAAAATCATTAATAGCATTTCCGGCTGCGAAAGCCTGAAAACGACTTTCGCAGCCCCGCAAAAAGGAAGGAGTTCATCATGTTAAATCGATTAATGCCTCCCGTATTTAAGTACGACGTTGGCAATATGAAGGATTTGAATGAGCGGATTAAACGCTGGCCGGATTACGATCAGATTCCGAAAATAGATCTGGAGGACGTGATCGTCGGCAAGGACGCTATTGAGCAACTGCCTGACGCACTGCAGTCTTTGCATGTCCAGGCCGGGCAAAGGGTGCTCGCGGTAATGGACGAGACGGTCATTCTCCGCAAGGGAGAAAAAGTAAAGGAACAGGTACAGGCGCTGCTGAGCCACGCCGGGTACGCTGTTGAAAGGCTTGTCCTTAAGGGGGACGAGTACGGGATCGTTCACGCGGACGCAAACCAGGTTCAAACGGTTCAGTCGCATCTGGATAAAACCTGCGCGGTCATTTCCATCGGCTCGGGAACCGTTACGGATATTGCAAAGCACGCATGCTTTCTTTATCGAAATGAAAACAACTGTGAACGTATTCCACTGATTTCCTTTATGACGGCCAATACGGTACCGGCCTATACGTCCTTTTCCTCCATCATTTCCAAGGACGGTGTCAAACGGACATGGCCTTCCCGTACACCGAACATAGTTGTGATGGACGTACAGACTCTGATGGATTGTCCGCTGCACTATACAGTGGGTGGCGTGGGCGATCTTTTTCCGGTGTTTGGTGCTTTCGCGGATTGGTATCTGGCCGACTGCATGGGTACCGCAACGGTACTGGACGGCTGCTGGCGTATTGTGGACGACATCAAAGAGCTTTTGATTCCGTATATGGAAGAAGTGGCCAATCGGTCTTTTGTCGGAATGGAAGTATTGGGGAAGTGCCTGTTGGTAACCGGGCTCACTATGACGTTTGCACGAGATTCCGTGCCGGTTTCCGGCTATGAGCATGTCATCAGTCATATGCTGGATATGACTGCGAATTACGACAAGAGAAAGACAGGGGTACACGGTCAGCAGGTGGGCGAATCGCAAATTCTCGCTTTAATCAATATGGAAAAGCTCGTCACCCGTCTTAATAGAAAACTGGCGGATGAAGAAATCGATATTAGCAATTGCTATCCTTCAGAGGAAGAAATGAAGAAAAAGGTTCTGGATACATTTCAGTCAATCGACCCCTCGGGAAAAATGGGCAGCGAATGCTGGAACGATTACAGCCAGAAGCTGAAAAAATGGAACGATAACCGCCCGAAATTTGAAGCCTTCTTAAAGGAGTGGCCCAAACACCGCACCGTTCTCAAAGAGCTGCTTCCTCACACAGCGCTTGACTGTGCACGGGCGTTGAATAAAGCGAAGCACCCACTGCTTTTTGACGAGCTGGACGCGCCTGTCACGGAAGAACGCTTCCGTTGGGCCATGCGCTGTGCCAATTTAATGCGCAAGCGCTTTACTTCCGCTGATTTGACCTATTTCCTTGGATGGTATGATGAGGATTGGGAAAATGACATTATCAGCCGATATTATGAAATAGTGAGAACTGTGCGTGCTGAGAATTCCTCGGCGGCACACTGATAAAATCAGACTTCTTGACGCGGGGAAAAGAGGGAGTCTTTGGAGGTTAACCATGAGCGACAATCGTATTAAGGTAAACGCGGATCCAGACCATCTTCTGGACAGAATTAAATGCTTTGCGCTGGATATGGACGGAACGATCTATCTGGGAGAACAGTGGATAGACGGTGCAAGGGACTTTTTGAACCGGGTGGAAGAAACTGGACGAAAATATGTTTTTATGACCAATAACTCTTCTAAAAGTGCGGATGTATATTTTGATAAGCTGGAGCGTATGGGGTTGAAAATTCGCCCTGAGCAGCTGATTACCTCTGGTCATGCGACCGTGGATTTTCTAAAGAAAAATTTTCCGGGCAAAAAAGTTTTCTTGCTGGGGAACCCCATGCTGACCGCGGAGTTTGAAAAAATGGGAATTCCGCTGGACGACGAGCATCCGGATTTGGTTATTACAGCTTTCGATACCTCTCTGGATTACAAAAAAATGTGCAAGGTCTGCGATTTCGTCAGAGAGGGGCTTCCGTACATAGCGACGCATCCGGATTTTAACTGCCCGACGGAGACCGGGTTTATTCCGGACGCTGGTTCCATTCACGCCTTTATAGAAGCTTCTACCAAACGCCGTCCAGACAAGGTAATCGGAAAGCCGAACCGTGAGATTGTAGAGTATACGCTGAAAATGACCCATTGCACGGAAAAAGAGACCGCTATGGTGGGTGACCGTCTGTATACGGATATTGCGGCCGGGGTCAACAACGGGTTGACGGGAATCTTTGTTCTCAGCGGCGAGGCACAGCTAAAGGACCTTCCGGATTCGGATGTCAAGCCTCATCTTATTTTTGATTCCGTCAAACAGATGATTCCCTGTTTGTAAAACCGATCTTTGTCATAAATCATTGAAAAGGGGGCGTTAGGAATGTCCATCAAATTGATTGCACTGGATGTTGACGGAACCCTGACCGATGAAGCGGGCAGAATCAGTACGGAAAATGCTTCCGCGGTAAAAGCGGCCATGGAATCCGGAATTCAAGTGATTCTGTCTACGGGCAGACCGCTTCAGGGAGTAGAGTCCATCTGCCGGGAGCTGGGGATGAACGGCCCGCTGATTCTGGGAAACGGGGCGCTGGTCCTGTCGGGAGATGAAGTATGGTATCAGGATTTTCTGGACCCGGAGGATTTGCGCTCTGTTTACGAACAGGGGATTACGGTTGGCGGCATCTCTATGCTGGCCTTCCAGCCAGAGATCATCCCCTTCTGGTTTCCGCAGGATATGGACAAAAACTGGCTGTCGAATATTCTGGATTCATTCCGGCTTTACAAGCGGTTCGATGTTCCTACACCGGCCGACCTGCCGCTTGAGCGGGTAAACAAGGTCATGTTTTTGGGTGACGCGCAGTCGGTCGCACAGGCGCTGGCCACATGGCCGGAGAAAATCGGGCATCTTGCGGCGGGTCGTTCCTACCCCTATTTGGGAGAGGTCAATACGCCGACGGCCAACAAGGGCAAAGCGCTGTCCATTGTGTGCGGGCGGCTGGGGCTTTCTCCGGAGGAGGTCATGGCGGTCGGGGACGGCGAAACGGATTTGCCCATGCTCGATTTTGCGGGAACAGCGGTATTTGTTCACCGGGGCTCCGCAATTCCGCCGCTGCCCGGTGGAGTGATTGTGGTTCCAACGGAAGAGCGCGATCGCGGCGTCGCCTGGGCGCTGGCGCACTGTATATGATTTTTTGGTTTTCTCAGGCAGTTGTAAATTTTGTACTTTTCATCCTGATCTTTTATCTTCTTTTAGAATTTGCGCACTGCCCTTTTTTAACAGGCTGCCGGTCCGTTCTGACGAGCGAATAGGCGGCCTGCTTTTTTATAATATAAAAGTGTGTGCGAAAAAATATCGGATGACAGAAAAATTAATTGAACCAGATATCTTCCAAATTCATAGAATGATAGTGAATATATTGAAAGCCTGAAGGAAACAGGCCCGCATTTTTGCGTTTCAAAACCCCGTACTCAGGCATTTTCAGAAATCCACAGGGAGTGATGCAGATATGGGTCGTAAAAGAACTCTCAGCCTGTGTGTCATTGTGAAAGAGGAAGAAAATACCATAGAAGGCTGTCTTGAAAGCGTAAGGGATCTCGCCGATGAAATCATTCTGATAAATACCGGTTCATCCGAAATCAGTGGGAAAATCACAGAAAAATTCGGGGCAAAGGTATATCCTTTTCCATGGAACGGCAGTATCAGCGACGCCAGAAATTATTCCATCGACAAAGCGGGAGGAAAGTGGGTGCTGCTGATGGATTCCTGTGAGGTATTTGAAAGAAGCGGACGCGAAGCGCTGATGGATTATGTTCAGAACTCGAAAACCCACGGATGCCATTTTACGGTTCTCAATTTTTCGGAAAACAGCAATGACGGCTCGCGTCAGCCCTTGGCAAATACCCTGCGTCTGCTGCGGAACAACGGAATTTACTGCTTCCGGGGGAAAATACATGAACAGCTCTTCAGAAAAGACGGCAAGAAGATCGCCAAAGGACTGTTCGAACGGAAGAATTTCAGAGTTTACCGGTTCGGCTGTGCGGATGAGAGCGCAAAGGAACGGCTGGAAAGGAAACGGAACTGTGCTGTCCTGATGAGTGAACTGGAAGAAGATCCGGAAAATCCCTTTCTCCTGTTTCATCTGGGGAATGAATACCTGTCGAATTCCGATTATAGAAACGCCGTGCTGTTTTACGACAGAGCGTACGCCGGAATGGAGGAATCACAGCCTTACGCATCCCATCTGGTTTATCGGCGCGCAGCTGCATATTATCATCTAAAGCAATATGAATCCTCTCTGAAAGCGATTGACGAGGCGCTCGCGCTCTATCCCCAGTGCACCGATTTGGAACTGCTCCGGGGGACGGTGTATGCGGAGTGGGGGAGATATACGTTGGCGATCGACAGTTTCCAGCGATGCATGCAGATGGGGGATTCCCCACCGGAGCTGAGGCTTGCCGGGGACAGTCCGGCCGGTCCGCTTTTATCGCTTGCCGGGTTGTACGTCCGCCTTTGTGATTATGAGAAAGCGCTGAATTGTTACAAACAGGCAGTTTTACAGGACACCGTTCATTATCAGACCCTGTACTCCGTCGGTCATGTACTGAACCTGATATATGACGATAAGAGAACCGCCGTTGCAAAGCTGACGGCGTTTTTTGCCAATCTGGATGACCCGCCGAACCTGATTGTACTGACGGATATTCTGATTGAAGAAAGGCTGTACGCCTACGGGGTTGTCTATTGGGATATTCTTGAAAAACAGCCCGGCTATGAGCAGGACAAAACATTTTTGAGGGCAAAGCTGTATTTTTATACACAGGAGTATCAAAAGGCCCGTGACCTTTTTGAGCCTCTGGTCATTACAAACACAGCTTGTTCCGTTTTGAGCAGGATTGGGGAAGAGAGCGCAGAGTACCTGTTTTTGCTGACTTTGATTCTCGACACCGGCGACACCGGAAAATGGATTCGTCTGGCGGAAAGATACTGTGACGGAACAACCGTGCGCACATTCCGGCAAATTTGGAACGTATACCGGGAAAACAGCGAGCAGGCTTTTTATAAAGAGGAAGATTGGAACAGCGTTTTAAACACAGTGACGGTTCTTTTTGGCCGGGTTATTCGTGTGCGGGAGTTCCATCTGTTTCAAAAACTGCTGTATGTTCTAAATGACATAGACAGTCCTGCGGCACTGACCGCTCTGGCCGGCGTGTATTTTGCCAATGGCTACGACACGCTGGCGGCTGACCAGATTGTGCGTTCAGTCAAAGAACTGAATTATCTGGACACCGCGGGGCTGAATATTCTGCTTCGTACAAGCAGAAAATAGAAAATTTCTGGGAAGAACGACAGCCGGCCGCTGATGCGGCCGGCTGTCGTTCTTTGTTTTTGTTAATTCTCTTCGAGGGATGATGTTTTGAAACGTTCCACCAGCATTTTCAGCATCTGCGCCTGTCCGTTCAGTTCTTCACTGGACGCCGCGCTTTCTTCCGAAGTGGCGGAATTGGTCTGTACAACCGCGGAGATCTGATCTACACCGGTTGTAATCTGATCGATTGAAAGAGCCTGATCTTTGGAGGCTTTGGAAATTTCATCAATCAGCTGAGTTGTTTTCTGGGCACTGTCAATCACCAGACTGAGCGACTGCGCCGTTTCCTGAACGATCTTTGTACCGTTGTTTACAGAGTAAATGGAGTTTTCAATCAGTGTGGTGGTGTTTGCCGCGGCTTCGGCACTCTTGCTTGCCAGATTTCTTACTTCATCCGCCACAACGGCAAAGCCCTTGCCCGCGGAACCCGCGCGCGCCGCTTCCACGGCGGCGTTTAACGCAAGAATATTGGTCTGGAAGGCAATATCCTGAATGGTTTTAATAATCTTTCCGATTTCGCCGGAAGACTGGCTCATATCCTCCATAGCCGCGACCAGCTTCTGCATCGACTCATTTCCGCGCTGAATTTCCACGGAGGTCTGTTCCGCAAGTTGGCTCGCGTTTGCCGCGTTGGAGGCGGTCAGATTGACCTGACCGGCGATTTCTGTAATAGAAGCGGACAACTCCTCTATTGAGCTTGCCTGTTCCGCCGCACCCTGTGCAAGCGCCTGTGACCCGTCTGCTACCTGACCGGAGCCGCTCGCGACCTGCTCCGCGGACTCGTAAATCCCCGAAAAAGTTTTTACCAATGTAGTTTTAATATTTTCCAGCGAATCTTTAATTTTGGAGAATTCTCCGACATAGTCGCATTGTAATTCAAAGGCAAGGTTGCCCACGGCAATCTGATCCAGAACCGAGGAAACCTCCTGAATATAGAGGATATATTCCCTGAGCCGGTCGACCGTGCGTGAAAAAGCTTGGGCAACCTGGCCGGTTTCATCTTTGGAGGTAATGTGGAGATCAACGTCCAGATCTCCGTCCGCAATTTTCCCCGCGGCGACCGTCAGCTTTTTCAGCGGGAGAATAATGCCTTTGGATACCAGAACAATCAGCGTCATCAGAATGAGCAGAGCGATTCCAAAAATAATGTAGACCGACATCTGCACCGCATTGTATTTTTCATTGAATTCTTTTTCCGGCAGGCCTGTTGTTACAGTCCAGCCTGTAGCTCCTATGGGGGACACATAGCCGTAATTGGTCTGATTCATAGCCGTGTATGTAATGGCTCCCGCAGTTTTGTTTTGAATTGCTGTGACAAGATTTTTGGACATATTGCTCTCGGAAACATTTTTATCATTCATTTCCTTGTCCGGATGATAAATGAATTTACCATCGTCCGTTGCCAGCATATAGAATCCAGTGTTACCCAGCTTATAGCCCGACACCATGGACTGCAGGTTCTTTATGCTGAAATCGATCGCGGTCACACCGATCAGGTTTTTGGTCCCTTTCTGGTAAACCGGCGCCACCACACTGACAGTCCATTCATTGGTATGTGCGTCCTGATACGGTTCCGTCAAGATGACTGTTTGCTTTTCCAAGAGCTCTTTGTACCAGGAGCGTTCCGTAATCTTCCAGTCCGCTCCGGATAAATATCCATCCGACTGTGTATATTGGCTGGAATCCACATCTGCAATCCACGAAATGACGATATTGTCCGGGTCGCTTTGCTTTACACTGTCCATCGAACGCTTTACGTTGTGGTACTCTTCTGTTGAAGTAAGGACGGTGCCGGGACCCGTTTTCAAAAAGATATCTTCGTATTGTGAGTTTGCAGCCATCTGAGTTGCAACTTCAGTATATTGGGCAAAATAGGCTTCAATCTGGTAGGAGGCAGCTTTGGAGTCTGTGGTGACCTGGTTATTTGTCAGCTGGGTAACCGTCTGCTTCACAGTGGTCAACACAATCGCCGCTGTTACACAAAACACAACTGCTACCGGAAGGACAACAAAGAGGAACATTTTGAATAGTACGCTTCTTTTTGGTTTCATGCCTGTATCACACTCCCTGCGTTATTTACAGGAAAACAAAATGGGGAACAGTAATCCTGTACTCCTTTTATCGGTTTATCTCACTAAAAGATTTGGGCGAAATCCTTGTTTTTTTAAATTTAGCACGTTTACCATTTCACATGTTTTTGGCATGAAAATTTTGGATATTTAAGATGCTGTTAATGTTTCAACAGAAAGAACCGAATGAGCAAAAAATGTTTTTTGCTCATTCGGTTCGGATTCGATTTGTTATTATTACTGTTTCACCTGAAAAGACTCGCAGTCCGTGCACTCTTCCACGGTCGGATTTGCCTCATGGGTACCTACTTTAATGCAGTCAAGGCTGCAGTAGTCCTGATTCTGGCAATGATATTCGCACTGGTCAACAGTACACTGAATGCTTTGATTGGCTTTTTTATCATTGTTCATCATTTTGAAAGACCTCCTTTCCAACAGATATTTTATCCGTAAAAATGTAAAATATCAGCTGGAAAGAGTTCGCAGAAAATGAAATCCGTCAAAACGGATGAATATGAAAATGCTGGTGCCCGGCACCCGGATGCTTATGATAAAATTCATCAATCAGATTCACTTTTTTCAAAAGGTCAATATCTTCCAGAAGCTCCTGTGCCGGTTTATCTGCGGCAACGGTGTGTTTTTCATCAAACAGCACCGCTCTGGTGGCGATTTCCTGAACCATCTCCAGATCATGTGTGGAGGAAATGAGCGTTTTCCCGGCTTTGTGCAGCTGAATCAGAAAAGAGACGAACCATCGCCGCGTCCGCGGGTCCAGTCCGTTCAGCGGTTCATCAAAAACAAGAACCTCCGGGTTGAGCGCCAGCACACAGGCAATGGCCACTTTCTTTTTTTCACCGCCGCTCAGATGATACGGCTGGCGGTGGCGAAAATTCTGAATGCTCAGAAGCGCGAGGCAATCTTCCACACGCTTTTCCACTTCCGTTTCCTCCATGCCCATTTGACGCGGGCCAAAGGCAATTTCGTCATATACGTCGGAGCAGAACAGCTGTGTGTCTGAGTTCTGAAAAACAAAGCCGACCCGCTGATGAAAGTGCTTGGAAAATACGGCGTCCTGCATTTTTTTCTGCGTAATACTTTCTCCGCCGAAAAGGTATTCCCCCGTGTCGGGAAAGATAATGCCGTTCAAAAGCTTTAAAAGGGTGGACTTGCCGCTTCCGTTGACTCCCATCAGGGCTACGGATTCCCCTTTTTCTATCCGCAGACTGACGCGCTTCAGCGCGGGGATTCCCTCATAGGAGTATGAGACATCGTTTAACTCAATCATTGATTTCATCCTAAATATACAAAAATGGTGATTAACAAAATATGAACCACGATATAAAGAAAATCTGCTGGGGTAAAGCGAAAACGCCGGCGTACACGGTAACTGCCGGTAAATCCCCGGCATTCCATCGCGGAGTACATATCCTCCGCCATTTCCTTCGATTTCAGGAACATCGTTCCGGCAATCCCTGAAAGAGAGGAATATTTTTCGACGTTTTTCCCGACCGATCTTAATTTCAGCGAATAAAACAGATCCAGAGACAGCTCGCCAAGCATGACGATATACTTGATGGTAATGTCCAGAACAAAAATAAAAATATCCGGGATAAAAAAGCTTTTCAGCGCGCCGGTAACGGCGTGCCATCCGGTAGTGTGGGACAGAATCCCGACCGCCGTGACGGTTGCCAGCGTTTTTAATGGAATCATCACAGGGCTGTACCGGTTCCCCATCAAAAATGCGGGCAGAAGAATCAGAAATGAGAAAAAAGAAATAATCAGGCCCGCTTTTATGACCCGGATAATCCTGTCGGCGGACATCAGGCTTAAAGCTGCCAGCAGATAAGCCCCGACGGCGGCAAGAAACCAGATGTTTCTGGAAACGGAAAGCAGCACAATCAGCAGAAACGTACAGGCCACCTTATAGACCGCATGTACGCTGTGCTTTCCGCCGGTGTAGCCGCTTTGTGCCCGGATGCGCGAAAGGATGCGCAGCAGGGAGAGGATACTTTTATCAATAAAAGTATCCCTGTCGGGAAGCGGTTGATAATTTTCATCCTTCAGCAGCCATTCGGGCATATCTTACGAGTTCCTTCCAAAGTTTATTCGTGAACGCTGTGGTTGGCTTTTTTCAGCGAAGAAATAATTTTAAATAAAATCAGCAGAAGGGCAACGCCTGCTACCGCGGAAAGAATATATCCCGCTATTTCGGGGATTCCGCCGACCGAGTAGTCGGGCATCATCGCTTCAAAGCTGAATCCGTTCTGCATCCCCTGTGGAATAAAGCCAAGTGCCTGACCGTTGGAGACAACCTCCTGAATTTCGTCGGCGCCCCACTCGCCCCATGCGGTGCCGGTGGCCAGAAGGCCGAGCGGTGTCATCAGAATCAGAGCGGCGAGCAGACCGTAAATGGCCTTGCTTTTTTCTTTTGCTCCTTCATAGATTGTGCCCGGAGAAACCTTTTTAATGAATGCGAAAATAGCAACGGTAAATACCGCTTCCACAACGCCGGCAACGAGCAGATGGGGAATCAGCATGGCCGGGATGGAAACAGACAGGGGGTACGGACTGTACAGGGCGTGACCCGCCGCGTCTTTGAACAGAAGCGGTTGGATTCCGAATTCAATGGCGGCGCAGAGCGCGGCAGCGTTGATGCCTATGTACGAACCGACGGCAATTCCAATAAACTCGCCTTTTTCGGTGCGCACTCTGTCTTTGATGAATTTATAAACAAAATATCCGACAAAAGGAAGAACAAATGCCATATTGAAGCAGTTTGCGCCGAATGAAAGGATTCCGCCGTCCCCAAAGAACAAAGCCTGTATCAGCAGTGCCACCGAAACGGAAATACACGCCGAAAACGGCCCCAACAGAATCGCAAGAAGGGTTCCGCCGACCGCGTGACCCGTAGTACCGCCCGGAAGAGGAACATTGAACATCATCATCAGAAAGGAGAAGGAAGCGCCGATCCCCAGAAGAGGCATCTTTGCCTTTGTAATTTCTTTTTTTACCTTTTTTACGGAAAGCGCCCACACGGGAGCTACCGCCGCACCCAGAGCCGCGCAGGTGGAAGGACTCAGATAATTGTCAGGAATATGCATGTTGTTACCTCTCAATCACAAAAAAATAACCCAAAAAGAAACTACTTCAGTAGTTGCTTCTTGAGCTCATTACATTCAATAAAAAAATGTCAGGTGTAAGCCTTCATGACTTACAATATCTGTAATAATATCACAGGGGAAGGCGTTTGTCAATTGGGGCTCGGCGGGGCATCTAAAAAGCGGAGAAGAAATATTTCAAAATTCCTCATTATTTTATTGACAAGATGTTTTTCAGAGAACATAATCTAATTGGAATAGATCGTTGACGTATTGCGTTTCCAAAAATCAGTCTGTATTCCTGTGTGCAGATCAAACCGGGCCGGTTGCTGTAATCGGCCCGGTTTGGTCGCCTTTTGGCAACGCTGTTTCCGCGGCAATTGTGATAGGTATTCTCCGCCGGATGCGGGGAATTATTGAAAATACAAACAGTACGGAGGGTTCACAATGAAAGTCATGTTAATCAACGGAAGTCCACACGAAAAAGGCTGCACTTACACGGCTTTGTGCGAGGTCGCCGGGGAACTTGAAAAAGCGGGCGTTGAGACCGAGATTTTTCAGGTCGGCCAGCAGCCGATCCGTGGCTGTGTCAGCTGCGGCTTCTGCAAAAAGAACAAAGGCAACAAATGCGTGTTCGGCAATGACCCCGTAAACGCCGCGCTGGAAAAAGCAAAGGATATGGACGGCTTCATTTTCGGGTCCCCCGTTCATTACGCGTCGGCATCCGGAATGATGACTTCTTTTCTGGACCGGTTTTTCTACGCCGGAACCGTTCTGAAGTACAAGCCGGGCGCGTCCGTTGTCAGCTGCCGCCGCGGCGGCGCAACGGCTGCGTTTGACCAGCTGAATAAATATTTTACAATTTCCAGCATGCCCGTTGTTTCTTCTCAGTACTGGAATATGGTACACGGCAACACGCCGGAGGAAGTGCGGCAGGATCTGGAGGGGCTGCAGACCATGAGGACGCTGGGCAGAAACATGGCCTGGCTTTTAAAATCCATTGAGGCCGGAAAACAGGCGGGAGTTTCGCTTCCGGAACCGGAAGAGCCGCAGATCACGAATTTTATCCGGTAAGCTCGCGTAAACAATCATAAAAATTGCCTGTACCGAAAGGGAACAGGCAATTTTTTATAAGATTATTTCCCCGCCAGCAGGAAATACAGAATAACCACGAGTCCCAGAACAATCCGGTAATAGCCGAACGCTTTGAAGTCATGCTTTTTAATGTAGCCCATCAGGAACTTGATGGCAAAGACGGAAACGAGGAACGCCGTAATCATTCCGGTTGCTAAAATCATCCCTTCCGCGGGGGTAAAGGCGAACCCGAACTTCAGCATCTTGATTAGGCTTGCTCCGAACATCACGGGAATCGCAAGGAAAAAGGTGAACTCTGCCGCAATGCTTCTGGAGGTCCCGATCAGCATAGCGCCGATAATAGTGGCCCCGGAACGGGATGTGCCGGGGATCAGCGCCAGAATCTGAAAGATCCCGATAAAAAAGGCCGTTTTATAGGTGAACTGAGAGAAATTGCGGATGGCCGGTCTCTTGTTCCGGTTGCGGTTTTCGATCACGATAAACAGTACTCCGTAGAGAATCAGGGTCACGGCCACGGTCTGATAGTTGTAAAAGATTTTGTCAATCTGATCGTTAAACGGAATGGCAACAGCGGCAGGCAGACAGGCAACGATTACCTTCAGCCACAGGTCAACCGTTTCCCTTTTTTGGATTGCGGTCTTCTTGGGGGAAAAGGGATTCAGCTTATGAAAATACAGTACGACGACCGCCATAATGGCACCGAGCTGAATGACTACCAGAAACATTTCCTTAAACGCGGGGGTTATGTTCAGTTTGATAAATTCATCCGCCAGAATCATATGGCCGGTACTGCTGATTGGCAGCCACTCGGTCAGGCCCTCTATAATTCCGAGAAGAAAAGCTTTCAAAATATCGATTAAGACCACTGTTATCACTCAAATCTTAAGTATTTATCGGGGCGTAAAGCCCGATTGTTTTCTATTATAAAATACTTATCTGTCAAATACAAGCAAATTAAAGCGCCGTCCCGCGTTTTTACGGGGCGGCGCTGAGTCTAAGCAGGGATGTCAGGCGGCGGCACGGCGGGAAATCCCGTAAAGCCGCTTGAAATTGGGCCTTCCGGCCGAATCGAGCAGATGGGCTTCTTCGTCCGCGTCCTCGCTCCGATTTTGGTTAAGTGCGCGGATAATCTGTTCAGCGCTGCGGATGCCGATTCCGTGCCCGTAATACTGATCTCCGCCAAGGTCAATGACGTTTTCTCCCTGCCACTGCGGAACCAGCGGGTCTACATCCGGATTCGCAAAGTACCGGCGGTCCCCCGGCAGATAGACGTCTCTTTTCACGATATAGCCCACTTCACGGAGAAGCGGGTCAATGTGGTGCCAGTTCATCAGTTCGATTTTCGGGAAGGTCTTGTCAAACAGAGTATCTCCGAAAACGGTCAGCAGAGCTTTGTAATAAACGATCATCATCGCGGTCGCGCACTCCGTACCGTACTTGGAGCCGTTTTCGTAGATATCCATAATCGCTTTGGACGGTTTCACGCCGCTTTTCAGCAGGAAACCGCCTTCCTCCGTCCTTTTCCAATAGTCCGGGTTGCACCGGGTTTCGCGGAAAATTTCAAATCCCATTCCGCTCCGGTAAAGCTGTTTAGAGGCTTCCATGATTTCCTTGCGCAGTGTCAGCTCAAATTTCAGCTGATCCACAGAGTCGTAGGTGTTGTTTCCGTTGGCCGCAAGCTGGTCAAGAATCGCTTTTTCCACGCCGCCCGGCGCGTATTCTCCCACACTGTCCGGCTGAACCGTATTTCCTGCTATCACAATCATACCAGTTCCCTCCGGCCATACTTGGCGATGTCAATCTGTCTGCCGACCGGATACTGCATCCATTGGCTCCAAGACGACTGATTCTGAGAATGCAGGCTGCTGGAAAAGGTGGCGAGAACGGCCTGCTCCTCTCCTTTGGCTTCGTGGAACTGTTCCAGATTGGCCAGCTCTTCTTCGGTCAGCGGCGTCAGCGGTCTGTTGTAGCGGGGAGAGATATCCTTACAAAGGTACTTTGCCTCCTGATTTACCCCGCAGACACAGGGCGCGTTGGTCAGCTGAAGACTTTCCCCTGTGAAATAGACGTAGGGGCTGTTTTCATCGAGCCATGCAAGGTAGTCCTCGTACTGCTTTTGCTTGTCTCTGTTCGTGTTGAGCGGCGTGTTTTCCGGAATATTCAGCAGCAGGCGCGCCAGCTCCACATCCTTTCTGCTGGGCGAACGCAGCCTTGACGCAAGGAGTCTGAGCGACTGGGGGTCACGCGCCTGAAAGAACGCCCAGACCATGTCGTGATTGTAGACTCCCCTGCGGTTGCGGCGGAAAATTAAATCCGCCATGACCGGCAGAACCGTTTTTTCGTGGTGTGTTTTAACCAGCACGGACGCGGTAATGTCCAGTACCTGGTCAAAATCGCTGCTCAGCCCGTCGTCCGCTGCCCCGGTGTTGAGCATCCAGAGCATCGCGGAATGGACTTCCTCGCTTTTTAAGGAAATTTCGCTTCCCGTTCCGTCCGACGGATACTTTGCGCTCATGATTTTTTGACATATGTTCAGCGCTGTGCGGTTGCGCCCACTGAGCTCCCGGTACAGGCCGCGCTCCCTGATTTCCGGCTGCAGGACAAACAGGGTCGCAAAGAGCAGCCGGTCGTCGTTGATGAGTCTGACGGCGGTTTGCCGGTTGCCCCTTTCCGTTCTCAGAAGGGTGTTTTTGCAGAAGTTCGCTCCCCGCGCGCGTCTGATACGGTCCAGATAGCCTGTGGAACCGTTATTGCCCGAATTCATCTTTATCGCGCTTCTTTCCATATACGGAATAGCCCCTCGGGGCCTTCCTTCCATAATATTTTGAAAGCGTGTTTTTGGTTTCTGCGATTGATGGAGTAAACGGTAAAAAAAGAAGAATTCTAATACGGTACCCCGATAGCCCTACAGCGGTTGACAAATTTTGCAAAATCATATACATTAAATCCATAGTAAATTTATATGGATTAACAAGGATGTGAGCGCTTGAATTTCATTGTTACCGCGGGCGGTACGCGGGAAAGGATCGACGCGGTCCGTACCATCGCGAACGAGGCGACCGGTAAACTGGGCAGCCTGATTGCGGATGAACTGAACAGCAGGCTGGCCGGGCAGGAACATACCGTCTATTATCTTTGCGGCACGGGTTCCTGTCTTCCCAATACACAGGACGGGAACATCCGCGTCATTCCCATTGAGGGGACGGACAGTCTGCAGGAAACGCTGATCGGCCTTTTGAAAGAGAAAAAGATCAGCGCGGTGATTCATTCCATGGCGGTAAGCGACTATAAGGTAAGCTGCGTGACCACACCGGAACAGATTGCGAACGCGCTTGCGGAAAAATTCCGTTCTGCCGCGGCCCCGCATACAGAAAAAGAGTGGGAGCAGGCGGTCAGAGAAGCGTTCTTTTCCAGTCCGATCAGCGCGAAACACAAAATCAGCTCCGACCTGAAACATCCGGCGCTGGTACTCGAAAAAACACCGAAAATTATCGGCCTGATCAAAGACGCCAGTCCCCAAACTCTTCTGGTCGGGTTTAAGCTGCTCAGCGGGGTAAGCCGAAAAGTGCTGATCGATACGGCGTATCATCAGCTGAAAAAAAACCGCTGCACTTACGTTCTTGCCAATGATATGGATTCCATTGAGAAAGGAAACCACGAAGGATTCCTTGTGGATGAAAGCGGAAACTATACGGCGTATTCCGGTAAGGAACAGATTGCGAAGGGCGTTGCGGACAGTGTACTGAAAAAGCTGATGGAGGTTAAGAAATGAAAAGCATGATATTGGGAGTGACCGGAAGCATTGCGGCGTATAAAGCCGCCGATCTGGCTCACCGCTTTTATAAACAGGGATATGAGGTAGAGGTAATCCTCACCAACGGCGCCACAAAATTCATCACGCCGCTCACCTTCCGCAGCCTGACGCAGAACCGCGTGTATACGGATGTGTTTCAGGACGATTTTCCGCATGAAATCAAGCATATCTCCCTCGCGACCAAAGCGGACGTTGTGCTGATCGCTCCCGCTACCGCCAACATCATCGGGAAAATTGCCTCCGGCATTGCGGACGACATGCTTTCCACCACGGTGATGGCCGTCAAGAATAAACCGGTGCTGATTGCGCCGGCGATGAACACAAATATGTGGGAAAATTCTATTGTGCAGGATAATATTGCAAAATTGAAAAAATACGGATATCAGTTTATAGAGCCGAAGGAAAGCCTTCTCGCGTGCGGAACCCTTGGAAAAGGCGCGCTCGCCGATCTGGACGATATCTGTAATGCGGTAAACGCCGCGGTCAATCCGTAACGTTTCACGTTCCATTCCATCTTCATAACTTCTCCACAATCTGTTGATAGAATGAAGCCAAAACAGATCAGAGGAGTGCATAAAATGGCTAAATTTTCAAAATCTGCGCCCGGCCGGAAACCAGCCGTGCAGAAAAAAAGCAATCAGACTCTTTTTATCAGCATCGGCCTTCTGGTCCTTGCTGCCGCCGCTTTTTTCCTTTTTAAAGGACTGAGCGCACCTAAAACGGATTCTCCGTCCGGAGCGGCCTCTGTCGGTACGGCACAGACGGGCTCGGATGTTCAGATTACAAAAAGCGAAATTACCGAAACAGCGAAATTTATTCCCTATAACGCCGACGGAACCAGCATGGAGCTGATTGCCGTGAAAGCGCCTGACGGCACCGTCAGAACAGCGCTGAATACCTGTCAGGTCTGCTATGATTCCGGCAGGGGGTACTATGTGCAGGAGGGCGACGAGCTTGTCTGCCAGAACTGCGGCAACCGCTTTCAGATCAGTCAGGTAGAAAAACAGAAAAACGGCTGCAATCCCGTGCCGATTTTGGATGACAGCAAAACGGACGACGGCACGACGATTACCGTTTCAAAAGATTATTTGCAGCAGAGCAAAGCTTTGTTTGAAAATTGGAAAAAATGATGCGTCAAGGAGCAGAATCGCCGGCAGGCGGTTCTGCTTTTCTGGTACCGGGCGTTTCCGGTAAAATTCAGGCCGCATCTTCATAAAATCTTCACAGCGGGCTGATAGGATGCAAATACAAGATTATGAAACGGGAGAAATGATATGGAACGGAAGCTGGCGCAAAAAACACTGAACATAGATGGGATGACATGTGCGAACTGTGCTCTGAAAATTGAAAGCACACTCGGCGGGCTTTCCGGTGTGGAAAAGGCTTCAGCAAGTTACGGCAGCGGAACAGCCACCGTCGTTTACGACCCGGAAATCATCAGCCTGTCAAAAATCATTGAGGAAATCGAGAAGCTGGATTATCATGTAATAGACGGCCAAACTCCAAAGAGCGGGAATCAAGAAAGCGCTGTAAAAGAAAAGCCGGAAGGTATGGCTGACAAAAAATTCGTCAGCCAGCTGATTGGAATCGGGCTGCTCCTCTTTGCGGGCTATTTGATTATTCAAAATACAGTCGGTCTGAATTTTATTCCGGAAGTTTCCCAGAACATGGGGTACGGCATTCTGTTTGTGGTCGGTCTGATTACTTCTCTGCACTGTGTGGCAATGTGCGGCGGAATCAATCTTTCGCAGTGCGTTTCTTACCGGTACGGCGAAAACGAAACGGGAAAATGGGCGAAGCTGAAACCCAGCCTGATGTATAACGCGGGCAGAGTGCTTTCCTATACGGTTGTGGGCGGTGTTGTCGGCGGTCTGGGTTCCGTTGTCAGTTTCTCCGGAACGGCAAAGGGAATCGTCGCGATTCTGTCCGGCGTATTTATGGTGATTATGGGTCTGAATATGCTCGACCTGTTTCCGTGGCTGCGGCGATTTGTCCCACGGATGCCCAAGTTCGTCGGCAGCAAAATTTACCGCAATCAGGGAAAACGCGGACCGTTCTATGTGGGGCTCCTGAACGGGCTGATGCCCTGCGGCCCGCTGCAGGCTATGCAGATTTACGCCCTCGGCACGGGGAGTATCCTGGCGGGCGCGTTGTCCATGTTTGTGTTCAGCCTCGGTACGGTGCCGCTGATGTTCGGCTTCGGTGCGCTCAGCTCTTTCCTGAGCAGTAAATTTACTCATAAAATGATGAAGGCCAGCGCCGTTCTGGTAATGCTTCTGGGTATTGTCATGCTGAACCGCGGCTTTGCCCTGTCGGGAATCGGGTTTCCCGGTGTCTCCGCTTCGGCGGCCGGGGCGGACAATGTTGCCAGAATCGAAAACAATGTGCAGACCGTATCCACCACGCTGCAGTCCGGCAGCTACAGCCCGCTTGTCGTGCAGAAGGGCGTGCCCGTAAAATGGACGATCAAGGCCGACGCGGATTCGCTGAACGGCTGCAACAGAACGATCACCATCCCACAGTACAATCTGACCAAAACGCTGGAGCCGGGCGATAACGAAATTGAATTCACCCCGCAGGAGACCGGCAATATCACCTATACCTGCTGGATGGGGATGATTCGCAGCAATATTACGGTCGTGGACGACCTTGCCAATATCAACCCGCAGGACGTCCGGCAGGACTCCAACCCTCTGTCAGGCGCGCTTTCCGCGGGCGGGTGCTGTGGCAACACCCCCGCGAGATTTGCGAACGGCGGCGTTCCGACTGACAGCATCGGTGTTGCCAAAATCAGCGGCAAAGAGCAGGAGGTGACCGTCAAAGTGGACGACCAGGGCTATACTCCCGCCGTCGTTGTCCTGCAAAAAGGAATTCCGGCCAGAATCAAATTCGACACCGCCCGGCTGAATTCCTGCAACTATCTTGTTGCTTTCCCCGAGTACGGCGGTCAGCTGGATTTGAATTCGGATAAGGAAACGCCGCTGATTACGCCCGTGCAGGATTTCACTTTCCAGTGCGGGATGGGAATGCTCCATGGCTATGTGAAGGTGGTTGACGACCTGAGCAAGGCGGATCTGGATGCGATCAAAGCCGAAGTACAGAATTATGTTCCCGCGAGCGGCGGTTCAGGCTGCTGCGGATAATCAGGAAAGAAGGAATTTGAATGCTAAGAATTTTTAAACGGATGAAAGCTTCTTTTAAGCGCTCCTTGGATCGGATGGCAAAGGAAAACCAGAAGCAGTTCGGCGGCGGTGTTCCGGATTGCTGCAAGATGAACAGTCAAACCCAGAACAACACCCGAAAATAACATACATGATTACGGAATTTTTCAGCAATCGTGGTATAATAATCAAAACGGCAGGCTCCTTTTTGAAAAAGGGGCTTTTGTCATTGGAGGGAAAAGCCTGTGAGCCGGAACGCAAAGCGGATTTTAATTGTGGACGATGAACCGAAAATTGTGGAGGTTGTCAAATCCTACCTTGAGAAGGATGGATTTGCCGTACGGGGAGTTTTCAGCGGGAAAGAAGCCTACGAAAGCTTTGGAAGGGAAAAACCGTCCTTAATCATTCTTGACTGGATGCTTCCCGACACGACGGGGGAAGAAATCTGCCGGACACTGCGGCAGAAATCGGATGTTCCCATTATCATGCTGACCGCGAAGGTGGAGGAAGAGGATATTCTTCGCGGACTGCAGATCGGTGCAGATGATTATGTGACCAAACCGTTCAGCCCCCGTCAGCTTGTGGCAAGGGTAGAGGCGGTTTTACGCAGAACGGAAAGCGATTCCGCTCCGATTCTCTCTTTTCGCGGGGGAGAGCTGACCGTGGATATGGACGGGTACGACGTCCTGCTGAGCGGCCGGCCAGTGGGACTCACCCCCAATGAATTTAAAATTGTCTGTGCGCTGGCCAGGCATCCGAACAAGGTATTTACCCGCGAGGAGCTGATCGCCATTGTCAGCGGTGATGATTTCAACGGATTCGACCGGGTCATCGACACTCATATTAAAAATATTCGCCAGAAGATCGAAACGGACACGAAAAATCCGAAGTATATTCTGACGGTTCACGGGGTTGGCTATAAGTTCGGAGGTGATTGAGCTGAAATACAGTTTAAAGTCAAAATTGTCGTTTTCCTATGCGGTGATGTCCCTCTTGATGGTCGCCCTCATCAGCTTTTGTATCAATGTTCTTCTGCAGAGCCGGTTTCAGGACTATGTCATCAAAGAGCGTGAACAAAAAAACACCGAAATCGTCAGTATGATTGAAAAACAGTACAATGGACTGAACGGCGGATGGAACACCGGCACCATTGAAAATATCGGCGTGAGTGCGCTGGAACAGGGGGTCATTGTCCGGCTGAAGGATGCAAAAGGGAAAACGGTCTGGGATGCCACCGTCCACAACAACGGCCTTTGTGTGCAGATGCTTACCCATATGTCCGAAAATATGAACAGCCGCTATCCCGGTTTCAAGGGTGGGTACGAGCAGAAAACGTATTCTTTGAAATCCGGAGGGCAGGAGGTCGGTCACGCGGAACTGGGGTATTACGGCCCTTATTATTTTACAGACAACGACATCGCTTTTTTAAACAGTCTCAACTCCATCCTGATTGCAGTTGGTGTTTTGTCGCTGATTATGGCGCTGATTTTAGGCGCGTTTATGGCAAAGCGGGTAAGCGGGCCGATTTCCAAGTCCATCCGTGCCGCGGGGCAGATTGCAAAAGGGAATTTTCAGCAGAGAATAACGGAAAGTTCCGGAACAAGGGAAATGGCGCAGCTGACGGATACGATCAACCATCTGGCGGATTCCTTGGAAAAGCAGCAGGATTTACGAAAGAGAATGGCTGCCGACGTCGCGCACGAACTGCGCACACCGCTGGCAAATCTGCAAAGCTCTATGGAAGCGATGCTAGACGGAATTTGGGAGCCCAGCGAAGAAAGGCTGGAGAGCTGCCACGAGGAAATCATCCGGCTGAACCGTCTGGTCGGCGATCTGGAAAAACTGGAACGGTATGAAGCGGAGAATGCTTCTCTTACGATCAGCGTGTTTGATCTTTCCGGGATCAGCCAGTTGATTCTGAATAATTTTGAATCGGAATTTCGCAAAAAAGGCATCGCCCTGCATTTTGAGGGAAAGTCCGTGACCGTTCAGGCGGACAGGGACAAAATCACTCAGGTCATTACCAACCTGGTTTCCAACGCGCTGAAATACACCCCGGAAGACGGGAATGTGAGCGTGAGCGTACAGGAATCGGAGCGCGGCGCGGAGCTGTCCGTAGCCGATACAGGCAAAGGAATTCCGCCCGAAGACCTTCCGTATATTTTTGAGCGGTTTTACCGGGCAGATCGGTCACGCAACAGGAGGACCGGCGGGCTTGGATTGGGGCTTACCATCACAAAAGCCATTGTGGACGCCCACGGCGGAACCATTGAAGTGGTGAGCGAGGTTGACAGGGGGACAACCTTTACAGTTACCCTGCCAAAAGACTGAAAACAGCTGCAAACCGGGTAGTTGTTCGGCCGCAACAATATTCTTGGAATTTATGACAAATTCCCCCTTTAATTTTCAGATAATACGATAAGTATTTATTTTTCGACTTGTCTTTTCAACATATCTATTTAATGGTATAATTTTCCTAATTCTATTTTTCATCCGCAAACGTATCCCTTTGTGCCAACCGCTACGCGAAAGGACTGTTGAAGATGACGGATCAATTTATGCAGGTTTTACTAAGGCGGCTCCCGTTTGGCTATGCATTCCACCGGTTGCTTCTCAACGGGCGGGGTGAAGCGGAGGATTCCTTGTTTCTTGATGTGAACAGCGCTTTTGAAAAGATGACGGGGCTTTTGAAAGGCTCCGTTATCGGAAAGAAAGCAACGGAAGTATTTGCCGGTGTAAAGGCAGGCAGCTTTCATTGGACAGCATTTTATGCGGATGCGGTTTCCACAGGAGAGACGCGTGAAACCACACAATTTATCGATATTTTTCAGAAATGGTTTAAGGTCACGGCGTTTTCTCTTCAGGAGGAATACTTTGTCACCATTTTTCAGGACGTTACTGCGGAAATGCAGAACCTGCACCAGCTGAAAAAACAGACAAAGCAGATTGAAACGGCTTATCGCGATCTGGATATTATTTTCAACAGTACCCATGACGCGATGTTTCTGGCGGAGTACAAAGACGAAACATTAAATTATATTCGCCTGAACAGCGCCCATCAAAAGCTTTCCGGGTTCCGCCCTCAGGATATACAGGGGAAAACACCCGTTGAAGTGTGGGGGACAGAGATCGGACCGGGAATTCAGGAAACCTATCTTCACAGCATGATGTCCGGGATCAATAAGACCTACGAAGAAAAGCTGGTGCTGAATCACGGCGATACTTATTTTTTGACCAGTTTGACTCCTGTTTATGAAAATGGGGCGCCGAAATATCTGGTTGGGTCAAGAAAAGATGTCACCGAGCTGAAAAAGATGGAAAAAGACCGGGACGAGCTTTTGCTGCGACTGGAATCCATGTTTAATGAGCACTCGGCCGTGATGATGATTATTGAACCGGAAACAGGGAAAATACTGGACGCAAACCCGGCGGCCTGCACGTTTTACGAATACTCCCGGGAAGAGCTTCTTACGATGGACATCCATGAAATCAATGTGATGCCGAAAGAAGAGGTGGAAAAGCGCCGTTCGTTGGCGCTGAACGGCAACAAACGGTATTTTCTTTTCCCGCACCGCCTGAAAAGCGGGCAAATCCGGCTGGTGGATGTTTATTCCTCCCCAATCAGGTATGCGGGGCAGACACAGCTCTTTTCCATTATTTTTGATGTAACGGACCGAGAAAGATACCGGGAGGATCTGTATTTTGAAAAAGAACTGCTGAGTACTACGCTGGAATCTATCGGTGACGGAACGGTCACGACGGATATTATCGGAAGGATTACTTCCCTGAACAAGGCCGCGGAAGAGATTATCGGGTGGAGCGATCAGGAAGTAAAAAACCATCCCTTTAAAGATATTTTTAAGCTGAAAAGCGAGGAAACGGGAAAACCGGTGGAGGATCCGGTTTCCAAGGTTTTGCTGACGGGCAAGATTATCGGTCTTGCAAATCATACCGTACTAATCAACAAGCAGGGAATTCCCGTCCCCATTGCGGACAGCGCCGCACCGATCAAAAACAAAAACGGACAGACTTTCGGCGTTGTGATGGTTTTTCGTGATGTGACAAAGGACAAGGAGCAGCAGGAGCAGATTCTTTTCCTCAGCTACCACGATCCGCTGACGGGCCTTTATAACCGCCGTTTTCTGGAAAGGGAAATGGAACTGCTGGACGAGCCGTCCCGGCTGCCCTTGGCGGTCATCATGGGGGATGTCAACGGGCTGAAGATAACCAACGATGTTTTCAGCCATGAGGCGGGGGACAGACTTTTACAGAAAGCCGCGCACATTTTGATGAGCAACTGCGGCAGAGATGATGTGATTTCCAGATGGGGCGGGGACGAGTTTCTGATTTTGCAGCCAAATACCACCATGGAGGCGGCACAGGAAACCATTCAGAAAATGAAGAGCCAGTTTGCCCCTGCCAGCGAGGGTGAGTTACACCTGAGTGTTGCACTGGGCTGCGCGGTAAAAACAAACCCGGAGGAGTCTTTGCAGCGCGTGCTTCAGGAAGCGGAGGAAAGCATGTACCATCAGAAGCTTCTGGAAGGGAAAAGCTACCGGAACAGCATTATTAATACTCTGCTTGCCACTCTGTATGAAAAGAGCATGGAAACGGAGGAGCACGCGGAACGGCTGAGGGACACCTGCCGTGCCATCGGTTCCGAATTTAAATTCTCTGAAGAAGAGATGAGCGAGCTTTCGCTTCTGGCTATTCTGCATGATATCGGCAAAGTGGGGATTAATCAGAACATTCTGCAGAAGCCGGGCCCGCTCACGCCGGAGGAGTGGGAGGAAATGAGACGTCATCCCGAAATCGGATACCGCATTGCGCAGAATACTCCGGAATTGATGGTGGTGGCGGAGTACATTCTTTCCCACCACGAGCGTTGGGACGGAAAGGGTTACCCAAGGGGCATCAGCGGGGACAATATTCCGGTACAGTGTCGTATTTTAGCTGTTGCAGATGCCTATGACGCAATGACAAACGACAGGGTATACCGCAAAGCGCTGAAGCATGAAGAAGCCATTTCGGAACTGGAGCAAAACGCTGGGACGCAGTTTGATCCTTACATTGTCGAGCTTTTTGTCAAAACAATGAATGAGTATCCATTTGCTTAAAAGAGGAACCGGCCGTTTTCGCGCGGCCGGTTTCTTTATAAAAGTGCGGATACGGGGGATTGTAATATCGGGATATGAGTGCTATAGTGAAAAAGAAATATTATCAATGAGCAGAAAGGTGATAAGCATGGAATTTATCGAAAGTATTATTGAAAGAGCAAAACAGACAAAAAAGACGATTGTCCTGCCGGAGAGCGACGATATGAGAACCCTGCAGGCCGCTGCGGAAATTCTGGAAAAAGGAATTGCCAACCTGATTCTTGTCGGCAATAAAGCGAAAATTGAAGCGCAGGCCGCGGGTCTGGATCTTTCCAAAGCACAGTTTGCTGATCCCCTGACTTCTTCCAGCCGGGAGGATTATATTCATACATTTTACGAGCTCAGAAAAGCAAAGGGCATCACTTTGGAGCAGGCCGAAAAAATTATGTCCGATCCTGTTTTCTGGGCTGTGATGATGGTTAAGAAAGGTGACGCGGACGGAATGGTTTCCGGTGCGGCGCACTCCACGGCGGATACCATCCGCCCGGCGCTGCAGATCATTAAAACCGCACCCGGCGTCAAGCTCGTTTCCAGCTTTTTCGTCCTTTCCGTTCCGGACTGTGAATACGGCAGCAACGGCAACTTTGTATTTGCCGACTGTGCGCTCAATATCAACCCGAACGCGGACGAGCTTTCCGAAATCGCCATCGCTTCGGCGAAGTCCTTTAAAGAAATGGTCGGTGCTCAGCCGAAGGTTGCCATGCTTTCTTTCTCCTCTTATGGAAGCGGCAAGGATGAACTGGTGGAAAAAGTAGTGGAAGCGACCAGACTGGCAAAGGAAAAAGCGCCGGAACTCACACTGGACGGCGAATTGCAGGCGGACGCTGCGCTGGTTCCGAGCGTGGGCCAGTCCAAGGCAAAGGGAAGCAGCGTGGCCGGTCAGGCGAACGTTCTCGTATTCCCGGACCTGAACTGCGGCAATATTGCGTATAAGCTGGTGCAGAGACTGGGTAAAGCAAAAGCTTTCGGACCGGTGCTGCAGGGAATTGCAAAGCCGGTCAACGACCTGTCCAGGGGCTGCTCCGCAACGGACATCGTCGGTGTTGTCGCCATGACGGCGGTGCAGGCACAGGCTCAGTCCTGAGTTTACAAGAATACAGAATACTGGAGGCCGCGCGTTTTACGCGCGGCCTTTTTGCGCAGAAAAATACCGCCTTTTTACGGGCGGTATTCTAAGAAAGAAGAGAAATATGAAAAAGATATTGGAACCCTCATCTGAGGTACTTGTAATTACTTTTCCGGCCCTTGCCCTGACGATTCGCCACAATCAAAGACCGGGATGCCAAATGTATTTGCGATGATTATAGTATAGGCATATTATGTGTATTTATGGTGAAGCTAACTTGAAAATTTTAAGAATTTCCATATATTTTTCAATACGGAATCGCGATAAGACGATAGAGCGGAAACAAGAAAATCAGTTTGTTTGGCTTAATGCTATTTTTACAAAAACAGTTTGGCGGTTTATTCTATAATAAATCAGGGAAAGTCTCTTCACAAAGCAAAGCTGACGGCTTCTGCCTTCAAACAGGAAAGCGGAAGCTGTCATTATTTCTGTAAGGTGGGTATTCATATTTGAAATGGGATAAAATTCTGATTGTCGGTTTGGGCGGATCACTCGGCGCAATGCTGCGATATATGATTTCCGACGCAACGGCTAAATATTTGGGGAATTTTCCGCTGGGCACATTAATTGTCAATGTTTTGGGCGGATTTTTAATCGGTTTTATTATGGAGATCAGCGAGGGTTCCTGGCCGGTTCCCGCTCATGTCCGCATTTTTTTGACCACCGGAATTATGGGTGGGCTGACAACCTTTTCCACTTTCAGCTACGAAACGGTTTCCATGCTGTCGGATGGGAAATATCTGTTAGGCGGAGCAAACGCCGGGCTGAATCTATGTCTTGCTTTGGCTGCCTGCTGGGCCGGAAAAGCGGTTGCCCGGATGCTGTGAGATTGATTTGTAAAAAAATGACCCGAAAAGACGTTGAAATACGCCTTTTCGGGTCTGATTTCTAAATATAGAACATAAATCCGGCTTCCTGCGTTCGCTTGTCCACATCGTCCGCAATGTCGTAAAGCGAAATTTTCTTCAGTTCCGCCTCGATTGCGGCATCAATTACGGAAAAAACACATTGCTGCATGGACTGCTCCATAACCGGGGCTTTCTTTTCCACCGATTCTTCCGTTTTTTCAAACAGAGACTGTTCCAGCGCCCGCAGAATTTCATACACGTTTATTTTTTGTGGGGGCATTGCGAGCTTGTACCCGCCCTGCGCTCCTTTGACGGCAATCACCAGTTCGGCTCTTTTCAGCAGGGAAAACACCTGCTCCAAATAAATTTTGGAAATTCCCAGTTTTTCCGATATGCTCACAATCGTAATGCATTCATTGGCGTTATAATTTTGACTCATGGTAATCATGGCGGCCAGTCCGTATCTTCCTTTTGAAGAAATTCTCATGGGTTTCTCCTTTTAAAGATAAAAATTTTATAATACCTATTTATCATATCTTGAAAGAAGGAATTCGTCAAGAGGAGCGCGGATTTTCCTGTTTGCCGCAATGCCTGTGAAAGATTTTCGGTCAGGTTCCCGCGAGGAATATCTTTACCGCACTTGACAAGGTGGCTCCTTCAGGCTAAACTGTTTATATATTAAACATATATGAAATTATATAAATCGTTTAAATGGAGGTCTTTTGTAAATGCAAAAAATTTATCATAGCCTGACCGATCTCATAGGGAACACCCCTTTGCTGGAGCTTTCAAACTTTGAAAAAAAACATGATTTGAAAGCGGCAGTCGTTGCAAAGCTGGAGTATTTTAATCCCGCTGGAAGCGTCAAGGACAGAATCGCAAAATCTATGATCGACGATGCGGAGGAGAAGGGGCTTTTGAAGCCGAATTCCGTCATCATTGAGCCAACCAGCGGAAATACCGGCATTGGTCTTGCCTGTGTCGCTGCCGCCAGGGGATACCGCGTGATTCTCACCATGCCGGAGACAATGAGTATGGAACGCCGCAATCTGTTAAAGGCTTACGGCGCGGAGCTTGTCCTGACCGACGGCAGCAAAGGAATGAAGGGCGCGATTGATAAGGCGGATGAGCTTGCCAAAGAAATTCCGCATTCTTTTATTCCCGGCCAGTTCGTAAACCCCTCCAACCCCCAGACGCACAGGCTTACAACCGGACCGGAAATCTGGCAGGATACCGAGGGCAAGGTTGACTTCTTTGTTGCGGGAATCGGGACCGGCGGCACGATTACGGGAACCGGGGAATACCTCAAATCCCAGAATCCCAATGTGAAGGTGGTTGCCGTGGAGCCGTTTGATTCCCCGGTTCTTTCCGAGGGAAAAGCCGGACCCCACAAAATTCAGGGGATCGGCGCCGGATTTGTTCCCAAGGTGCTGAACACGAGCATATATGATGAAATTATCAAAGTGAAAAATGAGGATGCTTTCCAGACCGGAAAAGAGCTTTCTAAAACGGAGGGCCTGCTTGTCGGCATTTCTTCCGGCGCGGCACTGTGGGCCGCCGCAGAGCTTGCAAAACGTCCGGAAAATTCCGGGAAAACAATTGTGGTGCTTTTGCCGGATACCGGGGAAAGATATTTATCCACCCCTCTTTTTGCGGAATAACCGCTCAAAACAGAACAGGCCGGGCAGTCGTCGACTGCCCGGCCTGTTCCGCTGTCACCCGGTACAGCTTACCGGGAGAATCTTTTCAGTTTTATTTGACCATTTTCAGAACAAAGTTTTTGGCGTCCTCCAGATCTTTGTCATTTGGGTGCCCTTTGGAAATGCCGCCGATCAGGGCTAACGGCCCATATGTGTCAAATCCCTTGCAGCCAAAGTCACCGGCTATGACGGCGCCCCGCTTTTCCAAAAGTTTATGGAGCGCGCCGTGGCTGCCGGTTCCGCCCCTTCCGCTTGTGGAAAATGCAAAGACGGTTTTGCCGCTGAGGCTGAGTCCTTCTACTGCGTTCAGCAGTCCGCTGTAATGTTTTCCTTTGTCGATACCTGCGCCGAATCCAACGATTTCGTATTCCGAAAGATTTTTATCCTTGACCTCGCTCGCTTTGCAGAGCTCAGCGCCGGAAGCTCCCGCCATGGCGGAGGCGATTTTTTCTGTGTTGCCGTGATGATAAGAGTCGTAAACAATCAGACATTTTTTCAAGGGAATCCCTCCTGGCAGTGTAATCATATGACTTGTATCTATGATAGTATGATAATCCGGGAGTTGCAATATCCCCCAAGGAAAAAATATGTAAAAGCAGTTTATTCTGTTTTGCAAAGAAAAATCCGGATATAAACTTGACAATTTATGTCCAGAATGCTACACTGTTGACAAAGAACAAAACTTCCATTTTTTGGAGCGGAGGGGTTTCAACTGCTGATTACCAGAGAAACGGATTACGCGCTGCGTATTTTGCGGGCGATGGCAAGCGGAGAACAGGTTACCACCGGGGACATCTGCAAGCGGGAACTGCTTCCGCAGCAATTTGTATATAAAATACTCAAGAAGCTGGAACGCGCGAATTTGGTTCAGATTACACGCGGGGTTGGCGGGGGCTGCCGGCTAGTGGCGGATCTGAACAACGTAAGCCTTTACGACTTAACGGAAATCATGGACGCGGAAAAGCTGATTAGTGCCTGTATGCAGCCCGGATTTCAGTGTGCGTGGCAGCAGAAATGCAGCACTCCCTGTACGGTTCATCGGCAAATTTTCCGAATACAGGAAATTCTCGACACGGAGCTGCGCGCGGTAAGTCTGCACCGGATGCTGCTTCAGGCGGAAGATGAGTGAAAAAAGTACTTCGGTCAGCGCGGCATTTTTTTACGATAAAACTGGATAAACTTTGTCAAGTATAACTGTTTCGCGGGGGTCTGATTTTCCGGCCTGCCGCATTTCATTGCGAGTTCCGCTTGATAAATCTTATTGCTGATTCATAAAATGAAATATAAATGGTTAATCAAAGGGAGGAGTCAATATGTCTTTTAAAACGACAGAAGATCACGAAGCTCTCCGTGCGAAAGTCCGGGAGTTTGCGGAGTCTGAGGTGAAGCCGTTGGCGTTCCTGCTGGACAAGGAAAACCAGTTTCCCGAGGAGATTGTAAAAAAACTGGGTCAGATGGGGCTGATGGGGATTCCCTATCCAAAAGAGTGCGGCGGTGCGGGGCTGGACATGGTCAGCTATGCCATTGCCGTGGAGGAGCTGGCTCGGGTGGACGGCGGTACCGGCGTTATTCTTTCGGCTCACACCTCACTGGGTTCGTGGCCGATCTTTGCCTACGGTACAGAGGAGCAGAAGCAGAAATATCTGGTTCCGCTTGCCAAGGGCGAAAAGCTGGGTGCTTTCGGTCTGACGGAACAAAACGCGGGGAGTGACGCGGGCGGAACAGAAACCACCGCAGTGCTGGACGGCGACCATTATGTTTTAAATGGAGGAAAGATTTTTATTACCAATGCCGACAAAGCGGATACCTATGTGGTGTTTGCCATAACCACTCCGGACATCGGCACCCACGGAATCAGCGCGTTTATTGTGGAAAAAGGCTGGGAGGGATTCACTTTCGGCGACCACTATGACAAGATGGGCATCCGCTCTTCCTCCACTGCGGAGCTGGTTTTCAACGATGTGAAGGTTCCCTGTGGAAATCTTTTAGGAAAAGAGGGGGACGGTTTTAAGATCGCCATGTCCACTTTGGACGGCGGCCGTATCGGAATCGCCGCGCAGGCGCTCGGCATTGCGCAGGGTGCTTACGAAAGCGCGCTGGAGTATTCCAAGGAGCGCGTCCAGTTCGGCAGACCCATCTGCCAGCAGCAGATTATTGCTTTCAAATTAGCCGACATGGCTACCAAGCTTCGCGCGGCCAGGCTGCTGGTCTACAGTGCCGCCGAGCTGAAGGAAAACCACGAGCCCTATGGGATGGAATCCGCCATGGCCAAACAGTACGCTTCCGATGTCTGTCTGGAAATCGTGAACGATGCTCTCCAGATTTTCGGCGGCAACGGATACCTCAAGGGGATGGAAGTGGAGCGCGCCTACCGCGACGCAAAAATCTGCACCATTTACGAGGGTACCAACGAGATTCAGCGGGTGGTGATCGCTTCTCATATTATTGGAAGGATGCCGAAAGATGCGGCTCCGTCAAGCGCTCAGCACGGCCCTGTCACCGGTGTGCGGAAAAAGATGATCCTGAAGGAGGGGACCGCCGGGGAACGTGTAAACGCGCTGGTGGAATCCTTAAAGGCGGATGGTTATGACTTTACCGTGGGCATCGACATTGATACGCCCATCGCTCAGGCGGAACGGGTGGTGAGTGCCGGAAAGGGAATCGGCGCAAAAGAAAACATGGAATTGGTAAAAGCCCTTGCCATTCAAGCGGGCGCCGCGCTCGGCTCCTCCCGTCCGGTGGCGGAAACACTGAAATATGTGCCCTTGAACCGGTATGTGGGGATGTCGGGCCAGAAATTCAACGGCAATCTGTACATAGCCTGCGGCATTTCCGGAGCCGGCCAGCACCTGAAAGGCATTAAGGACGCTACGACCATCGTTGCCATTAACAACAATCCCAACGCGCCTATTTTCAAAAACTGCGACTACGGGATTGTGGGTGATCTGCTGGAAATTCTCCCGCTGCTCTGTGCCGCTCTGGATAACGGGGAAGACAAGAAACCCGCTCCACCAATGAAGAAAATGAAACGCGCCGTACCGAAGAAGGTCAAACCGTCATGGCACACCTACGTTTGCAACGGCTGCGGTTACGAATACAATCCCGCCGTGGGTGACCCGGAAAACGATGTACGCCCCGGAACCCTGTTCGACGCCATTCCGGACGAGTGGATCTGCCCGGAATGCGGCGAGGAAAAAGACCAGTTTATTGAAGTCTGACCAGCGGAAAAGCTGAGAAACCATGATTTGTATCAAGGAGGATTGAATGATGCATTGTGTCAGAAAAGTAACGGAAAACCTTTATTGGGTCGGGGCCAACGACCGCCGGCTTTCCCTTTTTGAGAATATTCATCCTATTCCGCGCGGCGTTTCCTACAACTCTTACCTGCTGCTGGATAAACAGACGGTTTTGTTCGACACGGTGGACTGGTCGGCCTGCCGCCAGTTTTTAGAGAATGTGGAGTACCTGTTGGACGGAAGACCGCTCGACTATCTGGTTATTAACCATATGGAGCCCGACCACGGCGCATCCATAGAGGAAATTCTGCTGCGCTATCCCAAAACAAAAATCATCAGCACAGAGAAAGCATTTATGCTGATGCGGCAATTCGGTTTCCACATTGACGGACGCATGGAAGAAGTGCAGGAGGGGGACACCAAGTCCTTTGGAAAACATGTAGTGACATTTGTGTCCGCGCCGATGGTGCACTGGCCGGAAGCGATGGTGACCTTCGATACCACCAACGGAGTGCTTTTTTCCGCCGACGCCTTCGGTTCGTTCGGCGCTCTGGACGGAAAGCTCTTTAACGACGAGGTGAATTTCGACCGCGACTGGATTGACGACGCCCGCAGATATTACACCAATATCGTCGGAAAGTATGGGCCGCACGTTCAGGCTCTTCTGAAAAAGGCGGGCGGGATCGACATCAAGATCATCTGTCCGCTGCATGGGCCGGTCTGGCGCACGGATTTGGGATATTTCCTTGATAAATACGGTCACTGGAGCAGCTATGAGCCGGAAGAACAGGGCGTGATGATTGTTTACGCCACCATGTACGGAAACACGGAAAGTGCCGCGGGCGTACTTGCAGCCAAACTGGTCGAAAAGGGAATGACCAATGTCGTCATGTACGACGTTTCCAATACCCATGTGTCCTACCTGATCTCGGAAGCCTTCCGGCTCAGCCATATTGTACTGGCCTCCGTTACCTATAATCTGGGAATTTACCCGGTGATGCATAATTTCCTGATGGATATGAAGGCGCTCAATCTTCAGAAACGCACCGTCGCGATCATGGAAAACGGCTCCTGGGCGTGCAAGTCCGGAACCCTGATGCGTGAGTTCCTTGAGAATGAGATGAAGGATATGAACGTTTTGGAGGAGAAGCTTACGCTGAACTCCGCCATGAATGCAGACAATCTGCCGGATATGGACGCCCTTGCCGACGGCATCATTGCGTCGATGAAGAAATAATCCGTAAAGTTATAACAAATATCCTTAAAAAACCGCCGGAGTTAAAACTCCGGCAGTTTTTCTCTGTTCCAGGACTCTTGATTGTTTTCTCCCCACTTCTTGCAGAGATCTATAAACTTTTTTGCTGCCGGGGTCAGAAATTTATTACGGTGGTAAATAATCATGAACTGCCGCTGAAAAGATAATCCCTCTACGTTCAGCCGGCGCAGCTTTTGGTGGTTCTGGTAGCTGGGCAGCAGCTTTTGAGGAAGCACCGAAAAGCCCAGCCCCTCCGCAAGTGCGTTGACAATCGCCTGTGTGCTGGTGCTTTCCCACGCCGGGGTCATCAGGTAACTGTTCTGGTGTAAAATATGCTCTGAAAGTTCGCGGGTTCCGCTGTTCCGTTCCCGGCTGAGAAAGGGATAGTCCTTCAAATCCTGCATACGGACAAGTTTCTTTTTGGCAAGGGGATGCTCCTTGCTGCAGACAACTACCAGATCATCCGTGCAGAACGGTTCAAACTCAATGTTCTCATAGTGCACATTGCCTTCAATCAGTCCGAAGTCAACCTCATTGCGGAGAATCTTTTCCTCCACTTCTTCAGAGCTGTCCACAGCTACGAAAACGTCAATCTGCGGATAGAAATCTTCAAATTGCCGGACGAGCTTAGGAATCACAAGGTTGCCGATTGTAATCGATGTCCCGATTCGCAGCTTTCCTTTGGTGTCCCAGTTCTTGATGGTCGTCTCCATCTCCTCAAACAAAGAGACAATATGGAGCGCATAATCAAAAAGCCGCTTTCCCGCCTCTGTGATATACAGTCTTCGTGACAGGCGTTCAAACAGCGCAACTCCGTAGTAGTCCTCAAGCTCGCGGATGGCCACACTGACCGCGGGCTGGGAAAGATGCAGCTTTTCCGCTGCTTTTGTTACGCTGTTTTCCTGACTGACGGTAAGAAATATCTTCATGTGTTTTAGGGTCATCCGCGCTCTTCCTTTACATTTATATAAAATTTAATATATAATTGATAATATAATACTATTTTACTTATGTAATTTCAAGCGGTATACTGTAGGGGAAGGAGGGAATTTATGAAAAAAGATCTAAAATTTTTCTGGAAACTATTTACGTCGACTTTTAGCCTCAGTGCCTTTACCTTTGGCGGCGGGTTTGTGATTGTGCCACTGATGAGGAAAAAGTTTGTACAGGAGCTTCACTGGATTGAGGAAGAAGAAATGCTGGATTTAACGGCAATCGCTCAATCTTCGCCCGGCGCCATTGCGGTAAACGCCGCAATTTTAATCGGGTACCGTCTGGCCGGATTTTTAGGGGCCCTCATTACTGTCGTTGCCACCGTTTTGCCGCCGCTGATTATTCTTTCAATTATTTCCGTAGGGTATACGGCGTTTCGGGACAGCGTAATTGTCAATTACGTTTTAAAGGGTATGCAGGCCGGTGTGGCGGCGGTCATTGTGGATGTTGTCATTAACATGGCGCAGGAAATCGTAAAGGAAAAGCATGCCCTGCCGATTATCGTTATGGTGGGTGCTTTTATTGCAGCCTGTGTTTTCAAAGTCAATGTCATTTATATTGTACTGGCCTGTGGAATCATCGGCGCCTTTTCCGTGCGGAAAAAGAACCCAGCAAAGGAGGGTGAAAAATGATTTATCTGCAGTTGTTCTGGAGCTTTTTCCAGGTTGGACTGTTCAGTATCGGCGGAGGTTACGCGGCGATGCCGATTATACAGAATCAGGTCGTCACCCAGCACGGTTGGCTTTCCATGACGGAATTCGCGGATGTAATCACAATTTCGCAGATGACTCCGGGACCGATTTCCATTAATTCGGCTACCTTTGTAGGAATCCGTATTGCCGGAATCTGGGGAGCTGTAATTGCCACGGTGGGCTGTGTACTGCCGTCGTGTATCATTGTGCTCACTCTCGCGTTTATTTATTATAAATACCGCAATTTGACTTTGGCACAGGGAATTCTCGGCGGTCTCCGCCCCGCGGTAGTGGCAATGATTGCATCAGCCGGTCTTGCTATTCTGGTGCTGGCATTCTGGGAAGGGAAACCGGTGTCTGTAAATCCACAGGATCTGGACTGGATTTCCATCGTCCTGTTCTCCATCTGCCTTTTTGTATTACGGAAATGGAAAAGCGACCCGATTATCGTTATGTCGGGAGCCGGATTTGTTGGTTTGTGCGCTTACTATTTTCTTGGAAGATGAAAGAGGGTGTTGTGGTGAAATTATTTATCAAAAATCATTTGTTTAAAATGGTGGCCTGCGACCAGGACGGCCGACCGCTTTATCATATCAAAGGAAATCCGCTAAGTCCGAAAAAAGTAATTGCTGCCAAAGACAAAGTTCTTTATTGTACAGATATCATCAGCATGGAACCCCATCATTCTGACGAAGAAATTCCTGCCAGAGAGTATATTGTCCGCAAGAAATCCGACAATAGGGAACCTGTAATCACGGCTACGGTGAACTATGAAAATTCCGAATCTAAAAAGCGCCGCAATTTTCCGCATAAGCTGCCGCGTGCGGAACGTCTGAAGGTACAGATCAAGGATGCAGGGCCTTCCAATATGACGATACAAAGGCAAAAGGATGGTTCCTGTGTGTTTTACAATCAGCAGAATCAGCCGGTAGGAACCCTTTCCGAGTATCGTCCGCTGCGCGGATATGCTCTTGAAAGCAGCTTCATTGCGGACGGAGGACTGCTCTGTGCTTTGTTTGTGCTTACGCGCTACATGGCTCAGGAAGAGGAATTGATTGTGGTCTGATTTTAATATTGCAAAGTTGATTTGGCAGACAACTGTCGTCTTGAACTGCACCCAGTTTGTTAGACATGTGATGAAGGAAACATGTCTTAAGAAAAGGGGTGCAGTTTTTGTATGGCGAAAATTCCGTCCTGTATTTTTTGTTCGGTGTTCTTTTGGCATAAAAAATCACCCCAATCGTTATTCAGTATGTTATAACTGTTTAACTTTTGGGGTGAAGTATTATTCAGCTTTTTTTATTTTGCCATTGGGTCGGAAATCCTGCGGCGCAGGCCGGAGAAAGGCAAAAGCTCCGTTTTCAAATCTTGTTAACGCAAATCATTCGGATATTGCTGGGTACTGACATGCAGAAGCTTCTTTGCAGTGGTGATGTCGGTGATTAACGTGTCAATCAATCGGTAGCGGATGGCGATATAAATGCTCTCAACTTTTTCATCTCCACCGGCGACCCCGATCACTTCGGGTATCTTCTTGATTTCATCCAAGCTCAGCGACATCAGCTGTTGGTTCCATTTGCAATCCACCAACTGACCGCGCTCGTTAAAAAAATTGAAGGAAATGTCCCCTTTTATCAAATCGCTGACATTGTCGGTATACTTATCCATGCCGTGCAGGTAAGCTTCTGTCATTTCAAAATAGATGGGAGAACTGCCGAGGCCAACGATGGCGATGTCTGCGTTTCTCGCGTTATCCAGCACCTCCTTGATGAAGTGCTGCTTCATCAGGACCTGCTTGGCCTCCGGAGAATCGACGATGACAGGGGCATGGAGCTGCATGCTGTCACCGCCGCACTGGCGCGCAAAAATCTCGGCGATGACATTCGCCTGAGTGTCTCGGTCATTGCGCAACAGCCCGCCGGACAGCGGCACGAACGTCACGTCCGGAAACGGAACCGGAGAGGTAAAGCTGTTGGCCAGCGCGAAATTGGTCGCGCCCGATGATACTGCCACCAGCTTCACCGAGTGCATGCGTCTGAACAGGTATTTCGCCGCGGACTGTCCCAGCCGTTTCTTCGGCTGGTTGCTCTCGTCCACATTGACACAGATGACATCGTGAAGCTTGAAGGTCGACTTTAACTGATTTTCCAGCACATGGTAAGGCCGCACGCCGGCGTCATGGATAATCACCTGCACAATCCCGACAGCGCGCGCTTTTGTCAGCAATTTGGAAACCAGCGAGCGGCTCATGTTGTATTTCTTCGCAATTTGATCCTGCGTCAGGTAATCGTCATAATACAGATGCGCGATTTCCACCAGCAATTGCGTATCGTCGGAATTTGCCATACTCTAATCCCTCACAGCCTACATGAAAACAATCGAACTACCGACTTTGACATCCGGAACACCGGCCGGCGAGAGCACAATTCCCCCCGGAAGTGAGTCCTCCGTCGGATCAAACACCAGCGTCATATGCCCCAGACGGCTGAAATTCTCATTCGCCACCTCGCCAACCTGCTCGATGGTGTACTTTTTATCGTCAAACAGAATGTATCCGCCTGGACGCAGCATTTCGCCGCCCAGCTCGCTTTCAAATTCGTGGATGATACAGGAGTCCTGAAGTTCCTCGGGGCAATTCTTTCCAAATAGCACCAGCATAGGGCTTTCGTCAAATATGGCATCCGCTCCGATGGCGGTCACTGTTGTTTTGAACATTTGCATCATACTCCTTTCTATAATTATATTATAGCGCAGCGCTTCAAAAAAGAAAAGCAATCCATCATCGCAGTGCGAATTTACTTGCCGGCAAACACGCGCATGGCGCGCAGAACATCCGCTTTCATGGCGCTTGTAGCGCAAAGCGAGATTGCGTCGAAAAACAGCGCGGCATGGTCTGCTGTCAAATACTGCTTGACAGCCTCGCCGCCGGCCTTATTCATATAGGTGTAGTAATTGATCTTGCAAATGCCGTTCTGGATGGCAACTCTGTAGTCCGCGTCAGAAACGCCGGACCCGCCGTGCATAACAAGTGGAATACCTGCCGCGTCGCGGATTTTACTGACACGATCCAGATCCAGACGGGGTTCGGTGAGATACACGCCGTGTACAGTCCCGAACGCGACGGCCAGACAGTCGACGCCGGTTGCATCCACGAAGCGGCGAGCCATATCCGGGTCGGTATATATATCGTCGAGGTTATTGTAGTCATCGGCGCTGTCGGCGGTTGTGCCCTCACCGACAACAACCTTTGACGTAAAGACGTGGCCGAGCTCCGCTTCCACAGACACTCCCGAGGCGTGTGCAATCTTCACGATCTCCGCTGTCTGAGCAACGTTTGTGTCAAAGTCCTTCCCGGATGCGTCATACATCACGGACGTGAAGCCAAGCCGGATGGCCTGTACGCAGCGCTCATATGAACTGCCGTGATCCAGATGCACCGCAACCGGTACGGACGCGCGCTTGGCGTAGTGCAGCATCAATGGTGCGATCTCGTGCATGTCGATGATATTGTCATGACTCTGCGCGTGCTGCAGGATGACGGGACATCCAAGTTCCTCGGCGGCCGCGATAATGGCGCGCACGCTCTCCAATGTGGTGCCGTTGAACGCACCCACTGCGTATTTCCGTGCTTTTGCATCGGCTAAAACATCTTTAAGATTGGCTAGCATGATTATGATACCCCCTATTTCGTTGTGTCAACATTGTAGTGTTCAAGCAGAATACGCTCCGCCTCTGCGCTCCAGCAGCCTTTTGCACGATCGCAGGCATCCGCGAGTTTGCCGAACAGCGGGTTCTCCGCGCTCAATTTGCGGAAATCCGCAATTGCGGTCAGCGGCAGATCGATCTGCGTGTAAATCAGCTTTTTGCCGCCTGGAATCTGTGGCAGGTTCAAGGTCGTTTCGATTGCGCTGTTCAGTCCGCCAATATGTGTCAGCATGACAGTGGGGTTAATGCGCCCTTCATCCGACAGACGAATCGCGTCAAGCAAGTCCTGATTGGTGCTTCCGGTGAAACCGACATAATGCGTTTTAGCATAATGGATGTTATACATGTTGATCGTTGCGGACAGGTTTTTGTCTACGGGGCCGGAAAAGAAATTCAGGCATCCGTCGGTTGCCAGCACCTTGTCTGCCTGCTCAATCAATTTCTGCACGGGAGCATACACAAAGACATCGTCGTATCCCTTTCCACCGCTGAGGCTCAGCAGATCGCGCACGACATCATTGCTTTGTGCCGCATTGAAAAACACAAGCCGCTTGTTGTTGCGTGCGGGCAGTACGGTCTGGGCGCGGGCAATGCGCTCTTCAGAAACATCGACAGCTACGATGAGCGCCGGACCGTTTTCCAGCTGCAGCGCGTAATCGATAGCGGCGAGCCCCATCGGACCGCAGGCACCGAAAATAATTAGGTTTCCCTGCGGCTTGACGCCCATCGCGTGCTCGTGGTTCACATCAGAGGTGTGGTACATCCGGTTGTATCCCGCGATTACACATGCGATCGGTTCAGCCAGTGAAGACTGGAAGAAAGACTCCCCTTTGATCGGTATCAGGCAATTGAGTTCCATAACCTCGTTCGGGATCACACCGTAGGTACAGTCACCGCCAAAATAGGAGTATGAGTAGCCGGGGGTAATGAATGTTCCGTTAAAATTCAGGGAAGGCTGAATCGTGAACCGCTGGCCCGGCCGATATTTGTCCTTCCATTTGGCGCCCACCGAGATGATGACACCTGCCATTTCGTGGCCGACGATAACCGGATTTTCAGCTAAGTTGTCCGGCGCCCGCTTATGTGCGCCGCCCTGCTGAACCAGCTTGTATGTAGACATACATACGCTGTCTGTCATAATCTTTGCGAGAATTTCATCATCCCTGATTTCAGGTAAATCAAATTCTTCCACACGCAGGTCCTTTGCTCCATGGAGCCTGATTGCTTTTGTTTTCATGTATGTACCTCCAGATAATATAATGTTGTTATTCCCATGGTGGAATGATTGAGCATGCTTAATGACACTATAATAATAGCGACTGATGATTAGGGTTGTCAATTATTTGTGATACATTGGAACATATGTGATAACTATTTCGAAATTCAAATCAGTTATTTAAAAAAACTGTAGAATTTGTTCAAATATTAAAGATGATGTTGACATTTAATGTGCAATACTATAACATCATGAGCAAGTCAGGACATGATATGAAAATGGGAGAAAGGAGAAAACGAGTGGAAATGGGGGGTGATTCTATGACGATACTGTTGGGCGGATTGTTCTTGGCAATGGTATTGCAAGCATTTTTTGCATACAAACAGCTAAAGACCATGTACAGCACGCTGGGGCAGATGAAGCGGGAACATGCCGGTTCGGGATATCTGGCAATGGGGAGTGCGAAATCCAGAATTCCATTCCGAAAAGGCGTGGCTGTCATTATCGTGGTGGATGAAGCAGGAGTTGTCGTGGACTATCGTGAAATGCAGGGCAGAACCGTGTTCGCAAAATTTAGGCGGAAGGCGGAATTGATCGGCTTGACAATGGAGTCGGCAGTCAGCCGGGCGGCTGAGAAAATGAGAGTGGAAGCCTTGAAAAAGGCGATTGTGCTGATTGATGAACAGCGCAACCGGCAAACTGCCACATTGTAACAAGGATCAAACTGATAGGATTTAGGAGGGCGTTTTATGGATTTCTTAGTAAAATTTGCAGAGGTCTTTACCGGCGTGTTCCAGGCCGGAGGAAAAAACTTGACAGGACTAATCACGGGGATCCTGCCCACATTGCTGGTACTTTTAACAACGATCAACGCGCTGATCAAGCTGATCGGAGAGGAACGCGTCAATAATTTCGCGAAAAAACTGACACGGTTCCGACTGCTGCGCTATACGCTTTTGCCAATCATGTCGCTGTTTTTCCTGACAAATCCAATGTGCTATACAATGGGACGGTTTGTCGAGGAAAAGGAAAAGCCGGCCTTTATTGACGCATGTTTCTCGTTTGCGCATCCAATACTCGGAATTTTCCCGCACGCTAACCCGGGGGAGCTGTTTGTATGGGCCGGCATCTCCGCGGGCATTACAACGCTGGGGCAATCGGCTATGCCGCTGGCGGTACGGTACTTTATCGTAGGTATTATTGTGATCTTTATCCGTGGCAATGTGACTGAGCTTATTACAACGCTGATGATGAAGAGAAAAGGGGCGGCGAAATGATGACGGCAGTAAAAGTAACAAAAGGTCCCGGGGGCTGGGGCGGCCCGTTTACAGTACAAGAGACCGAAACCCGCAAAGTCGTAGCGTCAATCACAGGCGGCGGCATTCATCCGCTGGCTCAGAAGATTGCGGATTTGCTGCATGTTCCGGCCGTAGACGGCTTTAAGGAAAAGGTCGAGCCTGATACCATGATTATTGCTGTCGTAGACTGCGGCGGAACACTGCGGTGCGGCGTATACCCAAAGCTCGGGGTCAAAACGATTGACACCCATCCGATCTCACCGTCGGGCCCGTTGAGCCGCTACATAAACGAGGGCAATTTTGTATCGGGGGTTGTCGAGGAGAACATCAGCCTTGTGGAAACTGAAGAGACCGATACCACTGCCAAGACAGCTGCGAAGGCTGCTTCAGAACCAAAAGCAGCGGCGGCGGAGGTGCCGGCAGCCTCCTCAAAAGGAATGGTCGGGTTTATAACCAATTCCGGGCGAGCAATTGGAAACGTCGTGAATATCTTCTATCAAGCCGGCCGTGATTCCGTTGAAATCGTATTGAAGAGTATCCTGCCGTTTATGGTATTTGTCAGCATCATGGTCGGTATCATCAATTACACAGGGGTTGGCAATGTTCTTGCAAACGCTATTAAGCCGCTGGCCGGAAGTTTGCCGGGACTGTTGGGGCTGTCCGTTTTTTGTGCGATCCCATTTTTGTCCCCCGTATTGGGGCCGGGTGCGGTCATCGCGCAGGTCGTCGGAGTATTGTTGGGGGTTCAGATCGGAAAGGGCACGATTCCGCCATCCTACGCTCTGCCCGCGCTGTTCGCAATCAATTCTCAGGTCGGCTGCGATTTCCTGCCGGTCGCATTGACATTGGCAGAGGCGGAGCCGGAGACAGTGGAAACCGGTGTTCCGGCGATGCTTTTCTCCCGGCTCATCACGGGCCCCATAGCTGTATTGGTGGCGTTCCTTCTGAGCTTCGGACTTTATTAAACAAAACTGTTGAGAAGACAGGGATGCCCGGCAATGCCACCAGGAAAAATGCTGGAAGGCGTTTTCCTGGTGGTACGCCTAAAAAGCCAATGGAAAGCTGTTTCGAAAAATAACGGACGTGTAAACCGAGTACATAAAAACGCACAACCCTGCAAAACAGAGTATGTTTCAAGAGGTAGTATGGTATGAAAATAAAAGGCGTAATATTTGATCTGGACGGAACACTTCTTGATTCGATGGGTTATTGGAAGAATTTACGCATGGAATATTTGAAAAGGAAGAAAATCAATTTTCCACCGGGACTGGAACATACCTTGGTTAAAATGGGTTCTATGGAATCCGCGCAATATCTTCACATGAGATTTCATCTTGCGGATTCCGCGGAGGATATTAAGAACGAATTTGATGAGGAAATGACCTATCGGTATGAAAACTGTATCCGGCTAAAGCCCGGAGTGCTGGAAGTGCTGCAGCGGCTCACTGATAGGGACATCAAATTTTGCGCAGCCACTGCTACGGACCGTGCATTAATAGAAAAGCCGCTTAGAAGATTAGGAATCTATGAGATGTTCGCCGGAATATTGACCTGCCAAGAAGTCGGATTTAATAAGATGCATCCCAATATTTGGCGGGAGGGCCTTAAAATCCTTGATACGACACGCGATAATACCATTGTTGTAGAGGACAATATTCAGGCAAGCCGTACTGCAAAGGCAGACGGGTTCACAGTATACGCAATCTATGATGAAACGTCTAAGGACGAAAAGCAAATGCTTCAAGTACTTGCGGATCGCTATTTCAATTCATTTGAAGAGTTTTTAGATGATCTAAAGTAATGAAGCGATGGAATACGATAGTCGGAGAGACCTGTATGGCCTGTTTATTCAAATGATGAGAGGAATCAATATGGTAAGTCAAAAAGTGAAAATTCAACTAAAATACGGACTGCATGCCCGACCGGCCGGTACATTGGCAAAACTGGCGCAGCAGTATCCATGCGATGTCAAAATGCAGTTAAATGAAAAAATATTCAATATAAAATCAATCATGGGCGTGATTTCCGCTGGAGTAAAATGCGGTACGGAAGTCGAACTGATCTGCAATGGAACAGATGAGCGAAAAGCATTGCATGAATTGATTGGTGCGATTCAATCAGGTCTGGGAGAATAACAGAGATTTCATAAAATGGGCGGGGTTCATATAGCCCTGCCCATTTGTTTTCATATATGAATTCTAAGGAGGAAAAGGTATGACGGTTCTAAACGGGAAAGGCGTATTGGATGGGATTGCAATTGGGAAAATTGTGTTCTATCAGCGCAAAGGGCAGGAAGCAGTTAAACGTCATGTGGAAAATACGGAGGAGGAGCTCCGCCGCTATCAGGACGCAAAGGAGCAGGAAGCGGCAGATCTGAAGAAGCTGTATGAGAAGGCGCTCCATGAAGCGGGAGAGAAAAGCGCCAAGATATTTGAAATTCATCAGATGATTCTGGAGGATATCGATTTTTGCGATGCGATAACGGATACGATCAAATCGGAGCGGGTCAATGCGGAATATGCCGTGAAAAAGGCATGTGATACATATATTCAGACAATTTCCGCTATCGACGATCCTTACCTGAAAGAACGCGCCGCCGATATCAGGGATATATCGCAAAAGCTGATTGGAATCCTTACCAATTCTGAATCAGACACTTTTACATCGGAGGAACCTGTTATTATTGCCGCAGACGACCTCACGCCAAGTGAGACAGTGCAGCTGGATAAATCAAAAATACTCGCTTTTATTACCATAAACGGTTCGGTCAATTCCCACACTGCAATCCTTGCGCGGAGCATGAATATTCCCGCCGTGGTTGCCGTCGGAGAGGAACTAGGCTTGAAATATAACGGAAATAACGCAATTGTGGATGGAGCCTCCGGCCGGATATATATTGCACCGGACGCTGAGACGGTGAGACTTTTTTCTGAAAGGAGAGAAGCGAAAAAGGCGGAACAGGAACAGCTGCATTCTCTGAAAGGCAAAAAAAGCGTTACGATGGATGGAAAGGAAATTAATATTTATGCAAATATCGGCAGACCTGAAGACGTAGAGGCGGTTCTGCGCAATGACGCGGAAGGCATTGGGCTGTTTCGCAGTGAGTTTCTCTATCTTGGCAGAGAAACGTATCCAACCGAAGAAGAACAGTTTCAGGCTTATCGGTCGGTGGCGGAAAACATGCAGGGAAAGCAGGTTATCATCCGTACTCTGGATATCGGCGCGGACAAGCAGGCGGACTATTTTGAAATGCCAAAGGAAGCAAACCCCGCTATGGGCTGCCGTGCCATACGTATTTGCTTAACCAGACAGGATATTTTCAAAACACAGCTAAGAGCTTTGTACCGCGCTTCTGCATTTGGAAACATCGCAATCATGTTTCCCATGATTATTTCCGTGGGAGAGGTCAGGGCGATAAAGCAGATCATACATGCTGTCCAACTTGAGCTTTCCGGAGAAGGGGCAGCGTATAATCCGGAAACGAAGCTTGGTATTATGGTCGAAACTCCTGCGGCGGCTCTTATCAGCGATGAGCTTGCAAAGGAAGTGGACTTCTTCAGCATCGGTACCAATGATCTGACTCAATACACGCTGGCGATCGACAGGCAGAATCCAAGTCTGGAACATTTTTATGACGCACATCATAAAGCGGTGCTGACTCTTATCCGGATCACGGCTGAAAATGCTCACAAAAACGGTATTTTCGTAGGGATCTGTGGTGAACTCGGGGCGGATCTTTCCCTGACGGAAACCTTTTTAAGGATGGGAATTGACGAGCTTTCCGTATCGGCACCCTGTGTTTTGCCATTGCGAAAAAAAGTCATGGAAACCCGCATGGATCGTTAAATATTTCAGTGCAGGACCATATTGGTTTTGGGGTTATCTTTGCTTAATTCCAAGCTCTTACTGAGAACTATCGACGATTCTCCTGACAAGTATCGTTTTACGATCGCAAGCTTTTCTTCCCGGCTGTGAAAGGTATATCCTTTGCGCATGACTCTCACCTCATTTCTTAGTATACAACAAAAGATAGGAGACACGGTTTTTCGTGTCTCCTATCTTTATACCATTTCAATCATAAAAATCCGGTGGTCTTTTTGTATCCGGCAGGGATATAGAAGATGTGTTTTTTCTCTATGAGATCAGCATTTTAAAATTTGCCAAAAAGACTGAAATGAAGATTTAAAAAATAAAGAATATATCAGATCCAGCTTATTATTTGGTAATATTTGGTTGTATTAGATAAAAAATGAAAGTATAATGGAGAAAAAGAATATGACAAATTGGAAATTTTAATCTGTCAGCCCGATATATTTTTCTAATTAGATTAAATATATGACATTGTCAGCGAGTTTAGATGAGAAAAAGATTGGTGATAATATGGCGAAAAATCTTGCACATATCACTGAAATTGGTGGGAAAAAAATTGAGCAATCTGTGTTGACCCATTCTCTTAATGTGGCCAACTATGCAGCAGATAAGCTGAAAAGCATGAATCTCTATCATACTGCGTATCTGGCCGGCCTCTTGCATGACATGGGGAAATGCACTGGCAAATATCAGAATTACCTTGAGAAAGCTTCGCGCGGAGAAAACGTTGTTAAAGGAAGTGTGAACCACACCTTTTGCGGATGCATCTATCTGCTTCAACATTACCACACGGGCAGGCCGCAGGGCTTTGACACCATGACCTGCGAAATTCTTGCTTACACAATCGGCTCTCACCATGGGGAGTTTGATTGTGTTACGCTTGAAAATACCAGCGGTTTTGAGCACCGGCTGAACAAGGATGCCGCAGAAATAAGCTATGATGAGGCGGTGCGCAGTTTTCTTGCGGAATGTGCGTCAAGCGAAGAAATTGACCGCCTGTTTTTACTGGCACAAAACGAAATTACCGCGTTATTTCAAGCATTTAAAGCATGTTTTGGGAAAGACAGAGCACAAATCAGCTTTTTAATGGGACTGACAGCTCGTATGGTCTTATCGGCGGTCATAGACGGTGACCGTCGGGATACAGCGGAATTCATGAGCGGCTCAAAATTAGATTACCGTGACGTCTCAAAAGCATTGTGGTCAGATCAAACAGCATTCTTTGAGAAGAGAATCGCGAGCTTTGCTGCGGCAACGCCCATTAACCGGGCGAGGAACCATTTTTCAGAGCAGTGCCGTGATTTTGCGCAGAATTATGGCGGCGGCATTTATCGGCTGACGCTGCCCACCGGAGCAGGTAAAACACTTTCGGCGCTGCGCTATGCACTTTATCATGCAAAAACGTACGGCAAAAAGCGTATTCTGTTTGTCATTCCACTCCTGAGCATATTAGAGCAGAACAGCGCTGTCATCCGCAGTTACATACAGGATCAAAGCATTTTGACAGAGCACCATTCCAATGTGGTTAAAACGTTCGAAACGGTTAAGGAACTGGACAGATATGAACTTCTCACCGAAACGTGGGAATCCCCCATCATCATCACCACGCTGGTGCAGCTTCTAAACACGCTGTTTTCAGATAAAACGACCGCCATACGCCGCATGAGCGCGCTGTCCAACGCGATCATCGTCATTGACGAGATTCAGTCTTTGCCGAAAAAGACAACCAACATGTTCACGATGGCGCTGAATTTTCTGGCCTATGCCTGTGGCGCCACTATCGTGCTGTCGTCCGCGACCCAGCCTTGCTTTGACGAAACCGTCATGCCGCTGAAATATTCCGTTCCGGCTGATATTGTGCCTTATGAAAAAGAATCCTTCGAGGTGTTTAAACGGACGAAGATTGTCGATAAAACATCGCCCTACGGGATATCGGTAGAAGAACTGACCGATTTTTCGGCGGATTTATTAAAAACGGTTTCCTCGCTGCTGATTATCTGTAATACAAAAGAAAGCGCCTTAAAGCTTTACATCCAATTAAAGCAACAGTGCAGCGAATACCGGGTTTTTCATCTTTCGGCTTCGATGTGCATGGCGCACAGAACGGATACGCTCGTCCGCATCAATTCCGGCTTAAAAAACAGAGAAAAGACACTGTGCATCTCCACTCAGCTGGTCGAGGCGGGCGTGGATTTTTCTTTTGAAAGTGTTATCCGCGTGGCGGCAGGGATGGACAATATTGCGCAGGCATCGGGGCGCTGTAATCGCAGCAACGATTTTGGCGGCATATGTACTGTGTATGTGGTGAATTTTAATCAGGATGCTGAAAAGCTGGGCATGCTGCACGAGATTGAAGCAGCCCAGCGGTGCGCCGGGCTGCTACTACATAGATTTACCCAAGACCCCAAGCCCTATGCATACGACCTGTTAAGCGCAGAAAGTATGGCGCAATACTATCAATTCCTTTTTAACGACATCGATATAAAAGGAAAATTCAGTTACCCGCAAAAGCTGTCCTACGGCACTACCGAAAATTTGTTTGACCTGCTTGCGGATAACAGATTGCATATGGAACGGCCGGAGTTTAAAGGCAGGTATTTTTTGAATCAGTCGTTTAAAACCGCCGGGGAGTGTTTCAAGGTTTTTGATGAAAATACAACAGAGGTTATTGTCCCGTATAATGCCGAAGCGAAAGAGATCATAGCGGATTTATTTTCTCAAAAAGCCGCCTACGATGCTGGATTCCTGAAAGCGTGTATTGAAAAAGCAAAACCCTATACCGTGCAGATTTTCGAATACCAGAACAGAAAGCTGCAGGAATACGGAATGCTTTCATCAGAAAATCAAGGACATTTCACCGTATTAAACGAGCAGTGCTACAATGCCGAAACCGGATTAGTCATAGAAAACTTTATTTTTTGAAAGGAGGCATTCAAGTGCAGCACGAAAATATTGTCGAATTTGAAGTCAGTGGAGATTATGCTTTATTTTCCGACCCTATTACCCGCGTAGGCGGAGAAAAATTTACTTATCAGGTGCCAACCTACGAAGCGATGAAGGGAGTTTTGCAAAGTATTTATTGGAAACCGACCATCATATGGATTGTCGATTCCGTGCGTGTAATGAACCAGATACAAACCGAAACCAAGGGGATTCGCCCAATCAAGTATAGCGAAGGCGGCAACGATCTTTCCTACTATACTTATTTAAAGGATTGCCGTTATCAGGTGCGGGCGCATTTTATCTGGAATGAAAATCGGCCGGAATTAGCGGGAGACCGCAACGAGAACAAGCACCACAATATCGCTAAACGCATGATTGAACGCGGCGGGCGGCGGGATGTTTTTCTTGGGACACGGGAGTGCCAGGCCTATGTTGCGCCTTGCCGCTTCGGCGACGGCGAGAGCTTTTATGACGATACGCCGCAGTTGGATTTCGGCATGATGTACCATGGCATTACCTATGCCGACGAGGCTTATTCGGATGAAACCAAGGGGAAGATGACCGTGCGGCTGTGGCGGGCCGTTATGAAAAACGGCGTGATTGATTTTATCCCTCCTAATGAATGTATCCACCGTCCGGTGCGGGAAATGTATATCAAGCCATTTGGAGAAGAACTGAACAATTTTGCACCGGTAGAGTCGGAGGTGATTTGAATGGCATGGATGAACACGCTTTATCAAACCTATGAGGCAAATGCCCACATGGCCGGAAAACGGGTGGAGGGCGCACCGCTTTCACTGGTCGCTCACATGACGGCCAACGCGCAGATTGAAATCCTGATTAATCAGGACGGCGTATTTTGCGGCGCGCATTCTGTGGAAAAAGAAAATGCCAAAACGATCATTCCGGTGACGGAAGCCTCCGCTTCGCGTTCGAGCGGGGATGCGCCGCACGCCTTGTGCGACACCCTCTCCTACGTTGCCGGAGACTTCGGGCAGTATCTTTCGGACAAAAAATTGGCCGGTAAAACAGATAAAAAATTCGAAAAATATATTACTGCGCTGCAAAGCTGGGCGGAATCGCCTTTCTCACATCCAAAGGTAAGAGCCGTTTATGCCTATGCGGCCCAAAAACAGACGACACGGGATTTAATCCTGTCAAAGGTTCTTGAAACCGCTAATGGAAAGCTTTCAGATAAAAAGGTCAGCGGGTCTGCCTATGAAAAAGCGCTCGTGCGTTTCAGAGTAGTGGACAGCGAGCCGGATGCCGTTTGGCAGGATGAATCGCTCTTTCACTGTTACACCCAATATTATGTCAATTCACAGAGCGGTGAAAAGGATATCTGCTACCTTACCGGAAAAACCGATACCATATCGGTGAACCACCCGAAGGGCATTGTCGCCGCCAATTACGGCGCAAAGCTGATTTCTTCTAACGACAAGGATAATTTCACCTTTCGCGGGCGATTCAGTACTTCCGAACAGGCTTGTACCGTCAGCTATGAAGCCACACAAAAGGTACACAGCGCGCTGACTTGGCTGGCAGCCAGACAGGGCGTTACGGCAGGCACACAGGATAAGCGCACTTATATCTGCTGGAATCCGAACGGGAAAAAGGTGGTTGACCTTGAAGACCCTTTTGGACTGGAGGACGACGACGAGCCGCGTGCTTACACCGAAGAGGAATACAAAAAGCGCCTGATGAAAACCTTGAATGGATACCGCGGCGAGCTGGACAACAACGATGAGATTGTTGTAATCGGTCTGGACGCCGCGACAACCGGTCGCCTTTCCATCACCTATTACAACGAATTGAAGGGCACGGATTTTTATGACCGTCTGACCGACTGGGGTAAAACCTGCTGCTGGTACTTTACAAAGTTTTCGCTTGAAAAAAAGCCCTATGCCGCAGTACTGACCCCGCTGACAAAACAAATTGTTCTCTGCGCTTTCGGAACCGAACAGGGGAACTTTTTGGAGATAAGCGACAAGGTTATGAAAGAACAGTACCAGCGAATTCTTTACTGTATGCTGGACCGGCAGCCGCTGCCGCGGGATGTTGTTCACGCGGTCGCCCAGCGTGCTTCTATGCCGCAGGCCTATTCCTACGGCAACCGTGAACGGATTCTTTCAACGGCGTGTGCGCTGATTGCCAAATATTATAATGACAAAGGAGTGAATGTAAAAATGGCACTTGACCATGAAGACACCGACAGAAGCTATCTTTTCGGACGATTGCTGGCCGTGCTGGAAAAGACGGAGCGTTCCGCTTTTACAGTGGGTGAAACGCGAGAAACAAACGCCATCCGCCTGCAAAGCGCCTATGTCAATCATCCCATGAGCACATGGAGAATACTGGAGGACAAATTGAATCCGTATTTTCAGCGGATAAATCCGGGCTCAAGAAAATACTATAAAGATCTTATCTCAGAAATCACTGAAAAAATTGTCGTTTCCAATGCGGACATGCTAAACCGCCCGCTTGAAGAACGATATCTCATCGGCTACTACCTGCAGCGAGCAGAGCTTAATGCGTCACGCAGCAAAGACGAAAATAAAAAGGAGGATCAATAATCATGAAAGTACTTGAAAACAAGATCGACTTTGTGGTGCTTGTTTCGGTGACCAATGCTAATCCCAACGGAGACCCCTTAAACGGCAACCGTCCACGCACAACTTACACCGGAAATGGAGAAATCTCAGACGTTTGCATCAAAAGAAAGCTTCGCAATCGGCTTCAGGATATGGGCGAAAGCATTTTTGTCCAGTCTGACGAGCGCTGCGACGACGGATTTAACAGCCTGAGCGAACGCGCCAGTAAAACCATTACCGCCTATGATTCTAAAGATGATTATGCTGCACAGGCTTGTAGAAAATGGTTTGATGTAAGAGCCTTCGGGCAGGTCTTCGCTTATAAAAAAGGCAAGGATAAGGATAAAGAAGGTGTTTCAGTCGGTGTGCGGGGACCTGTGTCAATCCATCAGGCAATCAGCGTTTCTCCTGTGGATATCAACAGTATGCAGATCACCAAAAGCGTCAACAGCGAGCCGACAGAAGACGGCAAGAAAAGCTCCGACACGATGGGCTCTAAACATATGGTGGAATTTGGGCTTTATAAAATTAAGGGTGCCATCAATGTGCAGCTTGCCGAGAAGACTGGCTTCACCGAAGAGGATGCCGAAAAAATTAAAGAATGCCTGCGCACTCTTTTCATCAACGACAGTTCCTCCGCCAGGCCGGATGGCAGTATGGAGGTTGTTAAGCTTTACTGGTGGAAACACAATAACAAGATTGGGCAGTATTCTTCTGCCAAGGTACATAACACGCTGCAAATCAGCCAGAGGGACGGGGTGACATATCCCAGATCCGCACAGGACTATGAGATCACGCTGACGGCGCTTGAGGGCCTTGAACCTGAAATGATCGATGGCATATAACGAGGAGGATTTCCTGATGCTGTCAGGTATACAGCACTTTGCGTTTTGCCGTCGGCAGTGGGCCTTGATCCATATTGAACAGCTTTGGGAAGAAAATCTGCAAACGGTTGAGGGCGATCTGCTGCATGAAAACTGCCATGACGCCTATTTTTCTGAGAGCAGAAAAGAAGTGCTGATCTCTCGGGGCATGCCGATATTTTCCCGAAGTCTGGGCGCCAGCGGAGAATGCGATATCGTTGAGTTCAGAAAATCTGCCGATGGCATACCGCTGCACGGTAAAGACGGCCTTTATACCGTTTATCCGGTAGAATATAAGCATGGCGAACCCAAGGACAGCGATATTGATATTCTCCAGCTGGCGGCGCAGGCGGTTTGCTTGGAGGAGATGCTAAGCTGTGAAATTTCTAGCGGGGCGATATTTTATGGCAGGACAAAACGTCGGCAAAAAGTTGAACTGACAGGGGATTTAAAGGAGCGGGTCGGGTGCCTGTTTACCGAAATGCACGGTTATTTTCAGCGCGGATATGTCCCCAAGGTCAAACCGACCAAAAGCTGCAACGCCTGCTCGATTAAAAACCTTTGCCTGCCGAAACTGTGCAAAGTAAAATCCGTAAAGGATTATCTGGAGCAGAATCTCGGCGCCGAGGAGGCACAAACATGAAAAAACTTTTGAACACCCTTTATGTAACGACAGAAAACACCTATCTCGCTTTAGATGGAGAAAATGTTGTAATTCAAAGCGACGGCAATACACTGGGGCGGCTGCCGCTGCATATGATTGACGGCATCATGGCTTTCGGCTATATTGGCGCAAGCCCTGCACTGATGGGCAAATGCGCCGAGATGAACAAGTCGCTGGTGTTTCTAAAGTCCAGTGGGCGGTTTCTCGCGAAAGTCACGGGAAAATCCTATGGAAACATCCTTCTTCGCCGGGAGCAGTACCGCATCTGCGATAATGAAGAGCGTTCGCTGACTATTGCCAAAAATATCATCTCGGCAAAAATTGCAAACTGCAACACCGTTCTAAGCCGTGCTGTGCGCGACCATGCCATGCGGATTGACACCGACAAATTTGCTCAGGTTGGCGGGGTGCTTCAAAGCGGAAAGGTTAAATCCTATCATGCGCAAAGCGCCGACAGCCTCCGCGGAATCGAAGGTGAATGCGCCAATCTTTATTTTTCTGTATTTGATGCCATGATTTTGCAGCAAAAGGACGATTTTTTCTATCATGCACGGTCACGCCGCCCGCCCATGGACAATGTCAACGCGATGCTTTCGTTTTCGTACAGCCTACTTACTTCTATGTGTGTCAGCGCTTTGGAAGCGGTTGGTTTGGACGCTTATGCCGGTGTTTACCACACAGAAAGGCCGGGAAGATGTTCTCTGGCGTTGGATATGCTGGAAGAATTCCGCGCGTGTTTCGCAGACCGCTTTGTTCTTACGACCATAAATAAAAGAAGTATTTGCGGTAAAGATTTTGTTGAAAAAGAAAGCGGTGGTATTCTACTCACCGACGATGGACGAAAAAAGTTCTTATCTCTATGGCAGCAGAAAAAGCAGGAAGAAATCATGCACCCCTTTCTGCAGGAAAAAGTTGAGTGGGGGCTTTTGCCATATGTACAGGCTATGCTTCTGGCAAAATATGTTCGCGGGGATATTGACGAATACCCGCCGTTTATCTGGAGGTAGGCGATGCTTGTTCTTATAACCTATGATGTAAATACCCAAGACGCTCAGGGCGGCAAGCGGCTGCGCAAGGTGGCGAAAGCTTGCGTCAACTACGGGCAGAGGGTACAAAATTCTGTTTTTGAATGTCTTCTATCTCCCGCAGAATTATGCATTGTAAAAAATCAACTGCTCAATATCATGGATAATCAAAAAGACAGTTTGAGAATTTACAATCTGGGCAACAACTATAAAACGCGTATCGAACATTATGGTACCAAACAAACATATTCCCCGGAAGATCCTATGATTTATTAGCACGAATAGTAAGTACACATAGAATTGCAGGGATATTCGCGCCTGAATTTTGGCTAGTTTCTTCCAATAAAGGACTCTGAGTATACCAATGCCCAAATTTATATATTTATCATTACTAAAGAAACGGAATCAACGAATAAGAAATTTGTTGATTCCGCAGTCGTCCCTCCCACGAGGGACGTGGATTGAAATTTACCCCTGCGCAACCACTGAATAATCTTGTATGGTCGTCCCTCCCACGAGGGACGTGGATTGAAATACTTTAAAACTATTAAGACGGCTAAAAATCTTGAGTCGTCCCTCCCACGAGGGACGTGGATTGAAATATCTATGACTAACAATGTTTGATGCTCTCTGAACGTCGTCCCTCCCACGAGGGACGTGGATTGAAATTGCTTGCCGCCGGACGTATATTTGGCACAATTGGTCGTCCCTCCCACGAGGGACGTGGATTGAAATCTGTTTTGAATGACTACGATTATATTTGTGTGCGTCGTCCCTCCCACGAGGGACGTGGATTGAAATTCACCTACTCAGTACCGGAGAAATAACCAACCGAACGTCGTCCCTCCCACGAGGGACGTGGATTGAAATTTCTTGCCGGTGAAAGCCTTTTTACGCCAGCAAGTCGTCCCTCCCACGAGGGACGTGGATTGAAATTGTTTCTTTGGTAACATCGAAATATTCGACTTTTGTCGTCCCTCCCACGAGGGACGTGGATTGAAATACTGCATTCAGCAGTTGAAAAATCATTGTAAAAGTCGTCCCTCCCACGAGGGACGTGGATTGAAATGCGGCTCCTGTTGAATCGGTGCGCATTGTTCTGGCGTCGTCCCTCCCACGAGGGACGTGGATTGAAATCAAAAAACTTTCTCACGCTCCGCAAGCCAGTGAAGTCGTCCCTCCCACGAGGGACGTGGATTGAAATAATCTCAACAAGCAAATTTGCCTGTGCCGCGATAAGTCGTCCCTCCCACGAGGGACGTGGATTGAAATATGTTGCTTGACAAATTTCCTTATCTCCGGGTAGTCGTCCCTCCCACGAGGGACGTGGATTGAAATTACATTAATCACCATTTTAAAGTGGTGAAGATTGGTCGTCCCTCCCACGAGGGACGTGGATTGAAATCGTATCGTATTTATAAGCCATCGTCATGGCGTAGTCGTCCCTCCCACGAGGGACGTGGATTGAAATCGTTTGGACTTGTGTCTGCCTTGACTGCATAAATCGTCGTCCCTCCCACGAGGGACGTGGATTGAAATACCACCGGACTTGATGTAGAGTAGGATGTTGCAAAAGTCGTCCCTCCCACGAGGGACGTGGATTGAAATGCTCAGATTTGGGAAGTAGGGTTTCATTGCCCTGGTCGTCCCTCCCACGAGGGACGTGGATTGAAATCACTTCAGCGGTCAGCGCCGGAATATCGGTGCGGGGTCGTCCCTCCCACGAGGGACGTGGATTGAAATTTTCAGCGTCGGATCGTCGCCTTTGCCGGTATCGTCGTCCCTCCCACGAGGGACGTGGATTGAAATTATGTGGGGAAATGTTTGGACTTGATATTATCCGGGTCGTCCCTCCCACGAGGGACGTGGATTGAAATCACCTTGCCCGTTTGGATATTGCCTGTGATGATGTCGTCCCTCCCACGAGGGACGTGGATTGAAATTTTGAGCTCCGCAACATAAAGTTTATCTTTCATGTCGTCCCTCCCACGAGGGACGTGGATTGAAATAGAGCCTTCCGGCTTTGGCAATGAGGGGCAAAAGTCGTCCCTCCCACGAGGGACGTGGATTGAAATCTATCAGCTATCATGAGAAGCGCACAGACGCCCTGTCGTCCCTCCCACGAGGGACGTGGATTGAAATTTATCTCTTGCCAACAGTGAAAACAATCGTTATCGTCGTCCCTCCCACGAGGGACGTGGATTGAAATTGGAAGTGGTGAGTTTATGGATTGGGAATTAAGCAGTCGTCCCTCCCACGAGGGACGTGGATTGAAATATTCCTCCTTTATTGAGTATTTCCATAATATTATGTCGTCCCTCCCACGAGGGACGTGGATTGAAATCCGGTAAAAGCCTGATACCAGTAAGCTGTGGCGGTCGTCCCTCCCACGAGGGACGTGGATTGAAATTATGAATCCAAAGGCTGGATGATCGGAAAAAACAGTCGTCCCTCCCACGAGGGACGTGGATTGAAATCAGTACCATTTCCCCTTGACTTAGCTTTGCGTACGTCGTCCCTCCCACGAGGGACGTGGATTGAAATTGCTTGCCGCCGGACGTATATTTGGCACAATTTGTCGTCCCTCCCACGAGGGACGTGGATTGAAATCAATTTGTCACATTCGATTTGCTTATTCCTAACGTCGTCCCTCCCACGAGGGACGTGGATTGAAATTCGTGGTCGTAGTAATACTGGATGCTTTACACCAAAGGACAACTCAATCTGCAGGCAAGCGGCATTGAAACCAAAGAGACAAAACATAGTATGGAACAGTCCGGAGATATGCGGGAAGTACTGCCGGATATTATTTCATTTCTGCAGAATGAAACGAACCTTACCCGCCGCACAATCGTGCGTATCTTGACAGAGAGCAAAACCCTGCCTCTGTTTAAAAAGAACCCGCAAACCTATATGGATGAGGCAGCCAAGATGATTGTCCGCAAGATGAGGTTGTTTCTGGTTGACGGCATCAAATACACGAAAATCGGCGACAGTGAATTTTATGCACAGGAGTTGTTTGAGAGCGAAGAGCTTTCCGGCTATCTTTCTAAGAATATGGTGAACAGCACAAAATCTCCATTTGAGTATGTAGTTTATGATTCAGGCAAAGAACTTGAGTTTGCAGAGAAATTTGAAGATAATGAAGATATCAAAGTTTATGCGAAACTCCCGGACTGGTTTATCATCAATACCCCTTTAGGTGGTTATAATCCGGACTGGGCAGTTCTTGTCAATGTTGACGGTGAGCAGAAGCTCTATTTTGTTGTGGAAACCAAGGGTAATATCAATTCAGAGGCTTTGCGGCCGACCGAGTTAGACAAGATTGAATGTGGCCGCAAACACTTTGAAGCGTCGGGCAACACGATCCTATTTAAAGAGGCAGACGATTTTGATAAGTTCATTGAAAATGTGAGAGCTTGAAACTTTTAAGGAGAAATAGAAATGTCGGATATAAAATATGAAATCAGTAAGGAACTCGGCGTTTTATCGGAAAATGCAAAAGGCTGGAAGAAAGAGCTAAACCTGGTCTGTTGGAACGAGCGCGATGCAAAATACGACATCCGCGATTGGTCGGAAGGACACGAAAAGCTTGGCAAAGGGGTTACATTGACTGGCGAAGAAATCAAGAAACTGCGTGATATTTTGAATAATATAGATTTGTAAGTGCTTTCGTTCCTTTGCGTGATTTCATACGCAAAGGGACAGGCGGTCATTAGAACAGAATACGGAGAACGGTATGATTAGAGAAATTTGTAAAGATACCTTTATTTTAGGAAGAAAATCTGTGCCGGCAACTAAGGTTGATATGCCTGTGGTAGAGGATCTTCTGGACACGCTGAAAGCGAATGCGCATCGGTGTGTCGGTATGGCGGCGAATATGATTGGTGTCAGTAAGTGCATTATTGCGTTCAGTGTAGGGACGATGAACATCCCTATGATTAACCCAATTATCATAAAACATGCTGACCCGTATGAAACTGAGGAAGGCTGTCTGTCGCTGGACGGCGTACGAAAGACCACTCGCTACCGGTCCATTGAGGTGGAGTTCCTCGATCGAAATTTTGAGAAACAGAAGAAAACCTTTACTGGCTTCCCTGCGCAGATCATTCAACATGAGGTCGATCACTGCAATGGGGTCCTGATCTAAAGTTGATTGACAAGCGAAATGGCTCAAACCAAAATCATGCAGTTTAGAGGACGCGCTGAACTTCTCAGTTTGTTTATAACATTCGTTGCAAACACCACCAGATTATATATAAACGGGGTAATTGTATGAATACAACTGCTATCTTATCGTACTTATCAGATTTGGAACTACATAACGAGAGAGAATGGTACCATGGACATAAAACGCAATATCAAGAAGCAAATACAGAGTTTATTGATTTGTTGCGGCAGCTTATTTTGGAAATTGGTAAAACAGATTCCAGTGTACTCTATAACGACCCTCATGATTTAACTTTCAAGTTAGTGCGTGATACACGCTTCAGCCATGACAAGTCACCGTATAATCCGAACTTCAGAGCTCACATTTCCTCAAAAGGAAAGCTGCCGATTCCGGTTGGCTACTATATAAAAATTCAGCCGGGTAATCGTTCATTTTTAGGAGGTGGATTGTTTGCCGACATGTTTAAAGACGCCACAAACATGGTTCGGGATTATATTGCCGCGCATGGCGTTGAATGGCAGACGATCATCGATGAAAAATCTTTTTCAGAGACATTCAGTGTGAAGGGTGAATGTTTGAAAAACGTTCCTCGCGGTTACGACCCGGCGCACCCGCAGGCAGAATATTTAAAAAATAAGTCTTGGTATTTGGAATATCCTGTTTCAGACGATCAACTTCAAAAGGATTCCTTCATTAACTTTGCGGCAGATATATTGATACGCATGCAGCCATTTAACACTTTTTTAAACAATGCACTTATTGACTTTGTTATGCCAAAGAGATAAAGCATATTCTGAGCGCAAAGTGTCGTCTTCCCTGCCCTTCAAGCAGCTTGTTGTATATTCTTAAAGGATACAATCCTGCAAATTTAGCCACCGGATATCGAAAATCCGGTGGTTTTTGTGATTTGTAATTGTATTAGACGAAAAATGAAAGTATAATAAGAAAAAATATGATAGTTGAAAATTATAATCTGTTCATCCGATGGGAGTCTGACTAATTTAATTGGATTTAAAACAGAAGTTTAGATTTGAAGTGAGGTACACATGAATACTGATTTTGTAAACTTAACAGCAGAAAACCTTGTCAATGAGCATTTATGCTGCATTATCCGCAGCAAAAAGCCCCATCCAGGGATTGAAGCAAAGCGGCAATGGCTTTCGGAGCGACTAAAGGAAGGCCATGTCTTTAGAAAGTTAAATGAAAAGGCTACGGTTTTTATTGAATATGCTCCTCTTGAAACAGCTTGGGTTCCCATAGTTGGTGAAAACTATTATTATGTCTATTGCCTATGGGTTTCTGGTATTTACAAAGGAAAAGGATATGGGAAATCGCTGATGGAGTATTGTTTGGCTGATGCTAAAGAAAAGGGCAAATCCGGCATTTGTATGCTCGGAGCAAAAAAACAGAAGTCTTGGCTTTCTGACCAATCATTTGCGAAGAAGTTTGGCTTCGAGGTTGTTGATACGACTGATAATGGATATGAATTGCTTGCACTTTCTTTTGACGGAACAACACCAAAGTTCGCGCAAAATGCTAAAAGTCAAGAGATTGAAAGCAAGGAGCTAACAATTTACTATGATATGCAATGCCCCTATGTCTATCAAAATATTGAGATGATAAAACAGTATTGTGAAATGAATGACGTTCCTGTATCTTTCATTCAAGTGGATACGCTGCAAAAAGCAAAGGAATTGCCTTGTGTTTTTAATAATTGGGGTGTGTTTTATAAAGGAAATTTTGAGACAGTGAATTTGTTAGATGTCGCATACTTAATGAGAATACTGAAAAAATAAAAAACAACCAGTTTCTCACTGTTTTTTAATTAAGCCTGCTATCACAATAGCAGGCTTAATTAATTTTTATTTCAGACTTGGAACACAATTTCTATTTTTCCTGACTGATTAAAATATAATCCCCTGTACTTAATTGGACCACATTTGCCCGAAGGGCACGGGCAAGCTCAACCGTAATTTTTTTTTGTATGTCAATCTCCTGTATATACAAGGTAAGGGGATCCCCGCCTAAAACCCGCTTTTCGTCTGCAGTAACATAAACCAGTATTTCACTCGATTTACCCATTATGAGAACCTCCGCTGTTTTTCATGATTCGGTCGATCTTTCTGCTGTTTTCCAAAATCGGGGTATGCTTAATTGCTTTTATTACTTTCTCCGCATCATAATTAATCGGAATAAACGAGATGATTATTTTTCCGGTTTCAAAGTTTTTTCGAAGGAACTTATATCTTCTCACCCCTAATATGCGAATCGCCTCAAACAGAATTGCCTGACGCTGGCCGTAATTCTCCAAAGTAACTCTGCTTTTGGGGTCGTCTGGGGTGATTACAACCGCAATTCCTTTGCTTAAAAAAAGCTCTCTGCTGCGGTCTGTCCCAAGGTAATTTGTAACATACATGCCGTCGACATATAATTCAGAACCTCTGACTTCAATTTGACCCAAATTAACCTCACAAATTTCACCGACCGTTTTTCCTTTTGTAAAACGATAAATAAGAACCATCACAACAATTCCTGCGACTGCTCCGCAAAGGATTGAAACGACGATGTTTGCATTCCGCAATGCTTCCATAACAAGTACCGTTGCCAGCGAAGTAATTAGCGAGATATAATTTCTCGATTCAAACGTTTTGGCGATTCCGTCTATATACGCCTCTCCCCGTTGCGTGTATTCCGTATGCTCCAATTTTCCCAGGCTTTCCCGTTCTGCCACCCGAACATCGCGAAATTGCTGCACCGCAACTGTCAGAAAAGTCACCGCAACAAAATCTCCAGCCAAAAGCGCCGGAATGGCTACCGAACCGAGCGTGGCGGCAACAAATCCGAGAAATATATTGTTAAAAAAGGCAGTGGGATACGATGGTACCTGTCTAAAATCCACTTTGAGCGTAACAAGCCGTGCAATCGTTCCTATAATAATCCCGGTTGAAATCATATAAATATCCAAACTGTTCATCAATTTTAATGTTTCCAATATTACACCCCCATGACCATATTGTTTGCCTTTTTTATCCAATTAAACTTGGGGATAAATGGAATAATTTTCAGCTTCCAAGGTAAGATAAGTTTATCGCAATTTGGAGGGATGAAGAATTGGGTTCGATTGGGGTTGGACAAACGGTCATTCGGAAAGAAGCCTGGGAAAAAGTGACCGGGCAGGCAAAATATACGGATGATTTTATCTCGAATGATACTTTAACCGCTCAAATAGTTACCAGCACTTATGCGCATGCAAAAATACAAAAGATTGATGTATCCTCCGCTGCGTCCCTGCCGGGTGTAAAAGCCATTTTGACCGGAGAAGACTATCCGATTCTGTTTGGACAGCTGATAGAAGACCACCCTCCCCTGGCAAAGGGAATAGTGCGGTATTACGGCGAACCGGTTGCGCTTGTAGTGGCCGACAGCGCTTTTACCGCCGCGAAAGCTGTCGCAATGATACATGTTTTCTATGAGCCGCTTCCGGTAATCGGTTCCCCGTCGCAGGCAGTGGCCGCAAACGCGCCGCTGGTACATGAACAAATGATTCTTTATGAAATAGCGCAAAAGGATATTTATCCAAAGTATAATACAAATATTTGCGATCAGAAAAAGATCCGAAAGGGCGATGTAGAAAGGGGCTTTACACAATGTGACTGCATTGTAGAAGCAGAATTTCATTTGCCGCAGTCCGATCACATTGCGATGGAAACACGTTCCGCCCAGGCAAGAATTGACGCAAGCGGTACCGTTTACATTAAAACCGCATCGCAGTCCCCTTTTAACGTTAAGAAAATCATCAGTAAAGTTTTCCAAATTGACCAGAGCAAAGTAATTGTAGAGGTTCCGTTTGTGGGGGGAGGCTTTGGCGGGAAAGCCCCAGTACAGCTTGAAATTCTTGCTTATATTGCCTCCGCTTCGGTAGGCGGAAGAGCCGTCCGCCTTACGAATTCACGGGAAAACGATATGGTTTCCTCTCCGTGTCGAATGGGACTGGAAGCCAAATTCAAACTCGGCGCCACGAGGGATGGGATGCTGCAGGCAGTACAGATGGAATATTTGCTTGACACAGGCGCCTATTCAGACATTGGCCCAACATTGATTAAGGCCATTATAGTAGACTGCACCGGCCCTTATAAAATTGACAATGTATACTGTGACGCATTCTGCGTGTATACCAACCACCCTTATGTGACTTCATACCGGGGATTTTCACACGCCTCCAGCGCGTTCTGCATCGAGCGTATGATGGATAAGCTTGCACAGAAGCTAAACATGGACCCCGCGGAACTGAGGTACAAAAACGCGCTTCGGCCGGGCTGCACTTCTCCTACACAAGTTGAAATTACCTCCAGCAATTTCGGTGATCTTAATTCCTGCATTTCTAAATTACAAGAAATTATTAACTGGTCGGAAGGAACCCGCGTTGAAGTCGGGGAAAATAAAATACGGGCGAAAGGCATGGCCTGCTTCTGGAAAACCTCCAACTCTCCTACCGATGCGGTTTCCGGTGTATTCTTAACATTCAACACAGACGGCAGCATTAATCTGAACTGCGGATGTGTGGAATGCGGCCCCAGCATGAAAACGACCGCGGCACAGATTCTATCGGAAAAATTAAAAATGGATATTAACCGTATTCACGTCAATATGGATGTGAATACAAAATACAGTCCTGAACACTGGAAAACGGTTGCCAGCATGACGACCTACATGGTTGGACGGGCGGTTCTGCGTGCGGCAGAAGACGTGATCCGCCAACTGTCCAGTCTTGCTGCCGTTGTGCTCCGCTGTCCTCCGGAAGACCTTGAAGTGGCATACGAAAAGGTCTACGTTCGGCATGACCCGTCGCTTTTTCTACCGCTGAAAGAACTTGTACACGGCTACAAATACCCAAATGGCAACTCGGTGGAAGGTCAGATTTTAGGGCGCGGAAGTTTTATTATGAGCGACCTTAATGTGCTTGATCAGGAAACCGGAAAAGGAAAATCCGGCCCCTTCTGGACTGTTGGGGCTCAGGCAGTGGAAATTGAATACGATGAAAAAGAATATACGTACCGGTTTGTAAAAGCAGCAACCGTAATTGACGCGGGCAGGGTGCTGAATCCGAAAATGGCGGAAGGGTTAGTCAAAGGCGGCATGTGCATGGGGCTTGGACTAGGCAGCCGCGAGTCTTTTTCTTATGACGAGGAAGCAAGAGTTCAGGACACCAGTCTAAGGACTTATAAAGTGATGCATTTTGGAGAAACCCCTAAGTACCTTGTCTCTTTCGTTGAAACCCCCCAGATTGACGCACCTTATCATGCGCGCGGCATTGCGGAACACGGAATTATCGGAATTCCTGCGGCTTTGGGCAATGCCCTTTCCGTCGCTGTGCATGCAGAACTGGATGAGCTTCCGTTGGTACCTGAAACGATCTGGCACATGAAAACCGGAGGTATCCTATGATACCATTTGAATTTGATTACTATAAACCAGCTTCCATACGGGAAGCAACCGAGGCATTCACACTGTTGGATACCGCCGGGAAAAATCCGGTCTATTACGGAGGCGGCAGTGAGCTAATCAGTATGGCCCGTTTGGGAAACCTGCATTTTGGTTCAGTAATTGATATAAAAGAAATTCCGGAGTGCAAAATTTTGGGCTATGACCAGGACAATCAGCTCGTTCTGGGTTCTGCTCTGACATTATCAGATATATGTGAATCAAAGCAATTTCCTCTTTTAGAGAAAACCGCCGGAAGAATTGCTGACCACACGATGCAATGCAAAATCACTTTGGGCGGGAACCTGGCTTCCACCCTGATTTATCGTGAAACAGTACTCCCTTTGTTGTTGGTTGACAGCAAAATCACTGTTGCGGGAATAGACGGAGTCCGTGATTTCCCAATCAGCCAAATTTTCGAGAAAAGGCTAAATCTCCCTAAGGGATCGTTTGCTGTTCGAGTGAGCACAAAAAAGGGAATGATTAGTTCCCCGTATTTTCACATAAAAAAAACAAGAAACGAAAAAATAGATTATCCGCTTATGACCGTAGCAGGAATTAAAACCGGCGGCCAACTGCGTATCGCATTCAGCGGACTGATGCCTTACCCCTTTCGCAGCGTACGGGTAGAAAATATTTTGAATGATACAAATGATAACTCGGTTCGGGCTATGGAAGTGGTAAACCTGCTGTCCGATAAAATTCTGGATGATCTTAACGGATCCTGCGAATACCGTAAATTCGTATTAAAAAACACCATTCTCAATGTATTGGATACGATGAAGGAGGTTTGAATGATGTTTTGTCTGCAGGGGAAAAGTCTTGTTACAATCAATGTAAATAATGACGATCATGAACTGCTGATTCGCCCGTCCGATATTCTCTTAGATACCCTCCGGGATCAACTTGGCTTGACCGGCGCAAAGCCCGGCTGCCAAAACGGCGACTGCGGGGCGTGCACTGTGCTGGTCGACGGGTGGCCGGTCAAATCCTGCCTGATGCTGACAGCCGAAGCGGTGGGGAAGAAGATAACTACGGTAGAAGGCCTTAAAGATGCACCCATTCAAAAAGCCTTTATTGAGCAATTTGCATTTCAATGCGGTTATTGTACTTCCGGGTTTTTAATGGTCTGCTACGCGCTGGCAAATATTCACCCGAATCCGGAAGACATTGTAATTGATGAATGGCTGCAAAGCAATATCTGCCGATGTACAAGCTACGAGGAGATCGGAACTGCCATTCGCTCCGTTTTAGCCGGGAAAATAAAGTAATATTTTTTTCTTAACATTCATAGCTTATACAAACTCAAAATGAGGGAAGTGAATGAATCATGAAAAAACAAATCGAGATCGTTTTATTCTGGGGCTCCTTATGGGGGATTGAGGAAGCAACTCTGGGACATGTCCTGCATCTTCTTCCAGTCAATATCGGATGGCTTTTCTGGTTTCCACTGGCATATTTGTTTATGTTTCTCTCCTATCAAAAAACACATTATATTACTTCTATTTTATGGACGTCGGTAATTGCAGCTGCCATCAAGTTAATTGATTTATTGCTTCCGATACGAATTGATAAGGTCATAAACCCCACCGTATCAATTTTATTGGAGGGGGCCGCGGTATTTCTTTTGATTAAGGTAATGAATTCGCGCACATCAGCCCCCAAATACTTCTTTGTTATTCCGTTTGCTTCCAGCCTTCTCTACCAGTTATTTTATATTATTTATATTTCCATTGTACCGCTGCTTTTTACAGCTATTCCCGCAGCGGCCGGTATCTCTGCTTATTTGGACTATGGTTTGCACGGCATGGTAAACGGAATTTTGTTAGTCGTCATTTCCGCATGCTGCGTTCAGGTGATAAATAGAAAAGGAAAGGGACAACAAACAGTAAGGCCGTCCATGCAATTCTCCGTTTTGCTTTCGGTTTTATCCTATTTGCTGCCGGCGATTGCTTTATTCGTACAATGGAAAATGTAATTGGAATTATTTTAGCCGCCGGGTACTCATCCAGAATGGGTGAATTTAAAATGACGCAATTTCTGTCGGGACTTCCGGTCATTGAACATCCGATTCAAAACATGTATGACACCTGCAATAAAATTCTGATCGTTACTGGTTTTCAATTTGAAAAGTTACGGTATTTAGAAAAAAAATATCAGAAGGTAAGCCTGGTTTTTAATCCGAATTATTCTGAGGGGATGTTTTCTTCGGTTCTTGCCGGGTTAGCGTATTCCGAGGCCAAACGGTATGTTGTTATGCCGGGGGACTGCCCGGCTGTGCACTCAAAAACATTTCGTGATTTAACCGCCTTCAGCGGAGATATTTGTCTTCCGAGTTACCTCGGAAAAACCGGCCATCCGGTTATGATAAGCAATTTCGCCCGCAAGGAGTTATTAAGGGGTTCGTTTCTTACCCTGGAGCATTTTATAAAAAGTCACCCATACAAAGAAATACCGGTCAAGGATGCGGGGATTCTTATGGATCTGGATAGCCCGGAGGATTTTAGAAAGCTGGAAACGTTTTTGAGGGTCAGAAATCATGATGACAGTGATAACAGGCGATATCAACAGCGGAAAAACAACAGTATTAATCAATCATTATAAAATAAATCGGCAGGGCGACGGATTCGCTCTGCCAAAATTTTCTATCCCCGGCAGAGCGGCCGGGCAGAAAATCATGCGCTTATCGACCGGCGAAAAGAAAATATTGTCTTATTCCAATGGGTTCGAGATTTTAAACCCGTCAGAAGCTTTTCGCTACAAAAATTACCATTTCACAAAAAATGGAATTGCCTTTGCAAATAAAATCGCAGCAGATATCATTAACAATAATACAAATCCGGTGTATCTTGATGAAATTGGCCCGGTGGAACTGATGAAAAGCGGGTTTTATTACATTGTATTGGCAATGCTCGACCATAAAAAGGATATGTTTCTTGTGGTTCGCTCCACTTGCTTGGAAGACGTGTTAAATCTATTTCATATTCATGCTGACCGTATCATTGCTCTTTAGCCATTACCACAAAATCCATGCACAAGTCTTGAATAATTGGCTCTAGTTGCTTAACTTGGATCAATGTTTATACACATATGAAATATGTTAGGAGGATTGTTGTATGAAAAAAAGTCTAAAAGTAACCTCTCTGATTTTGGTATGCATGTTGATAACCTGTGTCTTCGGAATCACTTCTGCTTTCGCGACGAGTATAAAGTTTTTGAGCTTCTACCCCACCGGAACTCATACCATTGATGTCAATCAACAGGATTATTTTCAGGTGCTTTCCACCGCGGCGGAACCGCCGACAGTAAAGATAGGCGATACAACAAAGCTGAAAGTTGAATTTGACAAACAAATCGGAACCGCCACGCCGCAAAAGTATCAGTACAAATACGTGGGGTTAAAGGCAGGAAGTACAACCGTTACGCTCACATCGAAAGATGGCTTAACCGCAAAAGAAACTTTCACAGTGAAAAGCTCGAATGCCAATGATGTAGTCATCAAATCCGACACCACGGACAATCTCTTTATGAAACCGGCAAGTTCCTATACTCTGAAAATCACCTGTGCGACCAAGGGTGGAAAAGCTACTAAGCCAATTGTTACGGTTGGTGACAACAAGATATTGAAAGTAGAATATTTAAAGAAGAACGGCAGTAATTTCTACTACAAAATCACGGCAATCGGAAAAGCAGGGCAATCAGCCGGCCTTTATACTGCAGCAGCAGGAACAAAGGCTGTTAAGCAGTTTACTGTTATCATTACAAATCAAGTTATCAATACGTCTAAAAATATAAAAATAAAATGTGACACGACCAAGGATTTCGGTCTTAAAAAAGGAGCAAGTTATATTTTTAAAATGACTTCTGCCAATGGGGTTATGCCGATTTTTACAGTGGGAACAAAAGGGCTTTTTCGTTTTGAACTGATCAAAAAATCGGGTGATGATTATTTTTATAAAATTACCGCTGTCGGAACAGCGGGCAAGTCGGCAGGAATTTACACGACAATACCAAATGAAAATCCGGTCAGACAATGCAAGGTGACGATTTCGCACATCTAAATCTGTATTTAACAACGCCGCTTGGGTTTAGTCCCAAGCGGCGTTTTGTTTATTTTCCGGCCTGTCAGCCGGCAACGATAATTATCCGAACATACCCGGACCCTCAAAATAGTCCAGGCAAAAAAGCCGGAAGGAACGCACATGATTTTCATCGTCCGACTCATCACGGTGAATCATCCAATTATTTCTTGTAACCGGATTCCCGTTTTTATAATAAAGTGGCTGATATGATATGTTATCCTGAATATCCTTGAAGAAATTATCCGTTAAAAAGATCCCGTAGCCCAGGCCGCGCTTAATCATTTCGATACAGGTTTGACCTGATTTCAGTCTCATGGCAATATAAGGAGTTTCCGCAAAATGTTCATACCACCAGTTTTCTATCATGGTTTGAGCGGGGATATCCGCGTAAAAATCAATTCTGGGGATTTTGGGAATTTCTGATAAAGTTACGGGAGTCTTGCTGACGATATAAGCCTGATCGATTCCGATTAAATGTTTGTTCAGGCTGGCCATGTGATCGCCGCGCACAAATCCGATTTGTACATCCCGGTTGTAAACCAGCCTTACTACTTCACTGCTGTAACCGGTGACCACTTCAAAATCTACAAGCGGATGTATTTTTTTGTAACTGTAAAGAAGGTCTGGCAGCATATAGCAGGCCAATGAGTTGGAAATTCCGATGCGCACTGTGCCAAACACATCGTTTTTCATGCGGTTTAATTTTGCTTGGATCGCCGCGTAGTCATCGAGCATCTTTTTCGCGTGCTGTGCAATCAGCTTGCCTTCGGAAGTAAAAGTGATCCCTTTTGAGCTCCGCTTCACGATGGTGGTGTCGAATTCTTCCTCAATCTTTTGAATTCTTCTTGTCAGTGCCGGTTGTGTCAAATACAGTTTTTCAGCGGTAGTGTTAATACTTTTGTTGCTATAAAGAGTATCGATTATCAGACAGTCGTTCTGATTCATAAAAATTCCCCTTTCTAGCTCTTTGTATATTTTACATTATATCAGCAACTTTTATTTGCTTCAATTGTTTAATATGCAAATAACTTATAGCGTTCTATACATCAATTGCATTTCACAGTTTAAAAAATATATGAAATAATACAGTTAACCTATTATGAATTGGAGGTACAATCATGAAAATTGGTGTATTGAAAGGAAATGGGATCGGGCCTGAAATTGTTCAAGCGGCACAATATGTCGTCGATGCCTGCGGCCTGGATATCGAGTGGTTTAATATTCCGATCGCGGAAGAAGCCATTGAGGTATATGGTCATCCTGTTCCACAGGAGTCTATCGCTATGCTTCGCGACGTCAAAATCGCATTGAAAGGGCCGATCAGTGTTGAAAAAAAGCTCGGCCGTGTGACGTGCATTCATGACGACGGCTCGGAACATATCTATCCTTCTTTTAACAACGCTATCCGAAGGGAACTCAATCTATTCGTATGCATGAGACCGTCAAGGGGGGTTCCCGGAATTTCCGGAACGCACGATAAGATGGATCTTGTTGTTATGCGTGAATTGACGGAAGGCGTATACAGCGCAATTGAACACAGAATAGGCAACGTAGCCGCGGAATGTACCAATTTAGTCACCCGGGAAGCCACCGAGCGCCTTGCAAGATTCAGCTTTGAGTTTGCCAGAAAAAACAACCGCAAAAAAGTTACTTGTATTCATAAAGCCAACGCAATCAGCATTACGGACGGATTCTTCCTGGAATGTTTTCAGGATGTGGCAAAAGAATATCCCGATATTGAATCCGACGATTATTTCGTGGATGCAACCACTGTTTATCTGTTAAAGAAACCGAGTATGTTTGATGTGATTGTTACAACAAACCAGTATGGAGATATTCTTTCCGACTTGTGTGCCGGTTTAACGGGAAGTCTGGGACTGGGAGCGGGAGCGAATATTGGACTGAACGGGGCTGTGTTTGAAGCCGCGCACGGTTCCGCGCCCGACATTGCCGGAAAGGGAATCGCTAATCCGACCTCTCTGATTCTTTCCGCTGCATTAATGCTTCGCCACATTGGGGAAGAGAAAAGCGCAAAGCTTGTGGAAGACTGCACCAGGGCTGTACTCACCGGCAGACAAATTCTTACGGCGGACCTTGGCGGAAACGCTTCCACAATGCAGTTTGCCGACGCTGTTGCAAAAGAAATTCAGAGAGTAAAATAATCGAGACCCTATTTCAAAAAGAACGGACAGTTGGGAGAATGCAGCGGAATCAGAACAATCCGCTGCAGGACAGGAAAACCGTGGGGTGAAAAATTATGAAGCTGGCATATCCTATTGCGACTCCGGAAGTGTCAAAATCCATGATGTCATTTTGCGGGGACTTCAAACAAAACATAGCAAATATAAAAGCCATTGGGTACTGCGCGTTGGAGTTGATTGTCAGAGACCCCGAAGAGATGGACAAATCTTCAATTTGCAGGATGATTGACCAGAGCGGTTTGAAAGTAGCCGCCCTGGGATGTGGCCCAGCGGCCTTTGAAGATGGTTTAACATTGCTGAACCCTGATAAAAGGGTTCGTGAACGGGCGCTTACCCGAGCGATGGAAATCGTAAATTTTGCATCCATCTGGGGAGCGCCGGTCTGTATAGGCAAGTATCGCGGCCAACTCTGGACCAGCAGGGAAAAAGAGGCCATGCAGGTGCTGTCTGAAGCGGTCATGAAGATTGCCGCCTTTGCAGAAAAGAAAGGTGTCCAAATACTGATGGAACCACAGAACAAAAGCAATCTCAACAGCTTAAACACAACGGCGGAAACGGTTTCTTGGATTGAATACAGTCATATTCCCAATACAGGAATCCTGTATGATACTTTTCAGGGGAATTTAGCTGAAGTGTCGGTAGGCGCGGGAATTCTGAATGCAAAAGGAAAGATTGGATTTGTCCATTGTTCTGACAGCGGCCGTAATCCCCCCGGAACGGGCAATATTTCTATTTCAGACGCTTTAGCGGTACTGAAAAGCACGGGCTATGACCGCTATCTATCTATGGAGATATCCCAAAGGCCGGACAGTTTTACCGCTGCAGAACTGGCTTACAAGTCAGTTAGTTATATTCTTAATTATATCATTTGATTTTTTGATTTCTTATGTGTTGAAAAGTGTATCCCCATTCGGGCGGTCGGCAAAAAGAGTGAATCTATTGCCGAAAAATATTAAAGTAGGGAGTGTAGGACCATGACATTGGCATTATTGGGTTATCTAACGGTAATCGTATTCCTGGTTGTTATTTCCTCAAAAAAAGTCAGCCCGCTGGTTACGATCGTTGTTGTACCGACTATATTCGGACTTATCGGCGGATTTGGTATGGAAACCTTTAAATTTGCACTGGACGGAGTCAAAGGCGTGGCATCCACTTTTTCCATGATTCTGTTCGCGGTCTTGTATTTCAGCATTATGGTGGCAGTTGGACTGTTCGACCCAATGATGGACAAAATCCTGTCCATGGTAAAGGGCGACCCGGTCAAGATTATGGTTGGAGCCTCTCTGATGGCGGCGATTGTTTCCTGCGGAGGAGACGGTTCCACAACTTTTCTGGTTACCTGTACGGCAATGGTACCTATTTTCAATAAATTGAAAATGAATAAGCTGTATCTGGCATGTGTCATCATTATGCAGAATACGATTCTGAACCTGCTCCCCTGGGGAGGCCCTATGGCGAGAGTGGTCTCGGTTCTGAACGTTGACGCAGGTCAGCTGACGGCAATGATGGCGCCCGCAATGGCGCTTGGTATCCTCTATAGCCTTGGAGTGGCCTATTATCTGGGTGTTAAGGAAAGAAAAAGACTTGGTATCAGCAACCTCGGCATCGATATCAGCGAACTAAAGGTTGAGGTATCCCCCGAAGAGTTGGCTTTAAAACGCCCAAAGCTGTTCTGGGTCAACCTTATTGTCACGTTAGTGGTGGTTGCCGTACTGCTGCTTGGCATGATTCCTGCAACCATGTGTTTTGCGGTGGGCACTATGATCGCGCTGACAATCAATTTTCCAAATATTAAAGAGCAGAGAAGTGTCATCAACCAGAACGCTTCTGAAATAATGAATGTGGTCATCATGGTGGTTGGCGCCGGTGTTCTGATGGGTGTTCTGAACGGTACCGGCATGTCCGACGCAATTGGGAAGAGCCTTGTCAGCCTGATGCCTGCGTCCATGTCAAAATACTTCGGCCTTGTGATCGCCTTTATCAGTGCGCCGGGAACGGTTGCTTTGAGCAATGACGCTTTTTATTACGGCGTTATGCCCGTCCTGTCCCACACAGCAATAGCGTACGGCTTTACGGAACTGCAGATTGCGTTTGCGTCCATGATTGGTCAAGCATTCCATCAGCTGAGCCCATTGGTCGCGGCCATCTATTTGTTAATTGAGCTTACGGATATCAATTTGGATAAATATCAGAAATACACATTTCTGTGGTTCTGCGGCCTGTTTGTGATCTATCTTGTCTGCGGAATCTTTTCAGGCAACCTGATTCTCGCATAATCTAATCTGTGCCATATGTTTGCTTTTGTCTCTCAAAATCTACATATGTGTAAGAGGCCTGCTTATGGGCAGCAGCTCATTTGCAGGCTCTTTTTTAAATTTGAAATACCGGAGGAACAAAAAGTGGAACAAAACATTCGATTCGGCTGTATAGCCGACGATTTTACCGGTGCCAGCGACGCCGCGTCTTTCCTTGTAAAGGGCGGCGCAAATACGCTGCTTTTTAGCGGGGTGCCCGCTGATGACACGATGATACCGGAAGGGACGGACGCGGTAGTCATTGCCCTTAAAACACGGACGGAGGAAACCAAAAAAGCGGTTGAAGAATCGCTTCATGCTTTGCAGTGGCTGATTTCTAAGAACACGATGCAATTTTATGTGAAGTATTGTTCAACATTTGACTCGACGCCCAAAGGGAACATAGGACCCATATGTGACGCGTTTCTTCAGATGCTGGACGTCTCCTATACGTTGCTCTGCCCCTCTCTTCCGGTCAACAAACGAACGGTACAGTCGGGACATTTGCTTGTGGATCAAATTCCGCTGAATGAGACACACATGCGTCATCACCCTCTTACCCCCATGTGGGACAGCTATCTTCCAAACCTGATGCGAGGGCAAAGCGAGTATCCATGTGTCGTTTTTGACGAAGCTTTCATGAAGGGCGATCGGAATACCATATTCCAGGAAATCGACCGGCTGCAAGAAATGCATGAACGGTTTTATCTGATTCCCGAATATCAAACGGATGAAGATGCAAAACGGATTGTGGAGCTTTTCGGAAGCCTCAAACTTCTTACCGGTGGTTCAGGGCTGATGGAAGAACTGGGTAAAAAAATCAGCGGAGGTTTTTCGTCTGGATCGTCTGCGGATGACCATATAGGGGGCAAGGCCTTGATGATGGCCGGAAGTTGCTCTGTGGCAACACAAGCGCAGGTTCAGCATTTCCTTTCCGGCGGGGGATATGGAATTATGCTGAGTCCCTCAAAGCTTTTATCAGGAGAGCAGACCGCAGCGGCCGTATGGGAAGAAATCCTTCGGTCAGGGAGGAACGAGGTACTTGTTTATAGTTCCGGAAGTTATGGGGAACGGGACAGCTCCGAAGGAGCCAATGAAGCGGAGGCGGATGTACTGGAAAGAACGATGGCAGAGCTTGCGAAGCGTGCCGTGCGGGGAGGCTTTGGCAGGATGATTGTGGCAGGAGGAGAAACCTCCGGAGCGGTCACAAAAGCTCTTGGTTACAATGCATACCGTATTGGGGAGAGCATCGCTCCCGGTGTTCCCGTAATGACTCCGCTGTCCGCGCCGGATAAGCGCATTGTGCTGAAATCCGGAAATTTCGGACAGGAAGATTTTTTTGAAAGGACTCTTTTAATGACTGGAGTAACTCAAGATGAATAAAGAAGAATGTGAACTTGCAGTCAGCGATGCGCTGTGGATTGCTCATACACTATTCAACCGGAATAAAGCCACAGGGTCTACCGCAAATCTGAGCTTCCGGGCAGGTGAATATATCTATGTAAGCGGTACGGGTACCTGTTTTGGAAGATTGAAAAAAGAAGAATTCGCAATTATGGATCTTCAAGGAAATCATCTTGGAGGGGTCAAGCCCAGCAAGGAATATCCGCTGCACCTGTTATTCTATCAAAAAAACAAAGACATTGGAGCAGTCCTTCATACCCACAGTTTCTATTCCACTTTATGGTCCTGTTACTGCGAAGAAAAGGAAGGTTCGGCAATCCCCCAATATACCCCATATCTTGAAATGAAGCTTGGGCCGGTTGGATTGATTCCGTATGCGCCTCCAGGCTCACAGGAGCTATTTGATGTTTTCGCAAAGAATTTAAATGACAGAAGAGGGTATCTTCTGCGAAATCATGGCCCTGTCGTTGGCGATAAGGATTTACTTTCCGCGTTTTATGCTTTAGAAGAGCTGGAAGAAAGCGCCCGGATTGCATGGCTGCTTCGAAATGAAAGTATCGGGACACTCTGAAAAGGAAATCAAAATACGGATTGGCTCATTGATGGAAAGGAGATCTAAATGAAAAGAATCGGGGTCATCAGCGTTACTCTGAATGCAATATATCCCCTCATGCAGATTTTTTCCGAGCAAACGGGGAAGTACGGTGTAAAGAATTATCTGGATGAAGGCTTGCAGGAACTTGTGCAAAAGGAAGGGGGAATTACGGATCATAGTTTCAATAGAATGGTTGCTCTGATGACCAAGGCGGTGGAAGACGGTGCAGATGGAATTCTGCTTACCTGTACTGTCTTTACGCCATACATAGAGCGGTTACAACAATTGTTTTCCGTACCGGTTATAAGTGCTGATGGTGCAATGCTCAGAGAAGCGGCTGAAGCCAATAAAAAAACAGCTATTCTTTGCACATTCCCGGCTTCGGTTCAATCATCTGCGGAAATGTACCGTTATTATTGCAAAGAATTGGATATAGAGAATAATATGGATGTTTTCTTCCTTGAAGATGCTGCCTTGGCTATAAAACACGGCAATAAAGAAGAACATGACCAATGTATTGCCAGAAAAGCCATGGCGTTGGCAAGAGATTATGATTTAATCGTTTTGGCTCAGCTGTCCATGGCTCCGGCTAAGGTGCTGTTAGAGCATTGCCCGAAGCCTGTGTTTACCAGTCCTTCCAGTGCAGTCAATGCGCTAAACCATGTGTTCATAGTTTGACGTGGCAAATGTTTTTTATAACAAAAGGGCAAAAGCATAACTGCTTTTGCCCTTTTGTTATTATGGTGGACGTTATAGAACTCGAATCTAATTTAATAAACATAATCAAGAGATTTTTAAACAATTGTAAATGTATGATTTCTATTTATTCAATATTCCAATTCTTAATTTAGCCAATGATGGTTCAGTTAAACATCCTTGCAACCGTTGAATATTTCAGTATATCGTAGACATAATAGAAGCAATTTATAAATTGGACTGATAAAATGATTTTATTGAAGAATATAGAATGTTATAGCCCGGAGCCACTTGGAAAAAAAGACCTTCTGATTGCCTGTGATAAAATTGAAGCGCTTGTCCCGGCGGACAAGTTCTCCGATAACCCGCTCATCGAGACACAGCTCGATTGCAGCGGATTATTTGCGTTTCCCGGAATCATCGACCAGCATGTTCATATTCTTGGGGGTGGAGGAGAGCAGGGATTTGAAAGCCGAGCCAAAGAGCTGGATGTCAGCGATATTCGAAGTTCCGGCGTCACCACGATTGTGGGGCTGCTGGGTGCCGACGGTACAACAAGAACGCTGGAGAGTCTTTATGCGAAAGCAAAGTCGCTGGAGGCGCAGAATGTAACGGCCTATCTGTATTCGGGCAGCTACACGGTGCCTCCTGTTACCTTTACCGGAAACATCACGCGGGATCTTGTACTTATCGACATGGTGATCGGAGCGGGAGAAATCGCCGTTTCTGATTATCGCTCATCCTGCCCAACCCTACCGGAGCTTCTCCGCCTCGCATCGAACACATATCTTGGCGGAATGTTAGGCAAAAAAGCCGGTGTCGTGCATTTTCACATTGGAGATGGCAAAGACGGACTTACACCGCTCAAAAAAATATTGGATCAATCCGACCTGCCAAAAGAAGCTCTTGTTCCCACCCACACAAACCGGAACCCATTTGTTTTTAAGGAAGCGATGGGCTACTGCAGCGCGGGCGGATACATCGACCTTACGGCTGGGGAATCCGCAGGTATCGCAGTACCCGATGCCATTCATAGGCTGCAGAAAGAGGGAATTAATCTTTCGCGTGTGACCGTGAGTTCAGACGCGGGCGGCAGTATTCCGAGCGGCGGCGTGGCAAAAAATCAAGCGCTCTTCGACGACCTTGTCGCGTGCATCCGTTCCGGAATAAGTCCGACGGACGCATTTCGGCTAGCAACGGAGAATGTCGCCAAGCTTTTAAAACTTTACCCCCAAAAGGGTACCCTTCAAGAGGGCAGCGATGCGGATATTGTGATCCTGGACGAAGAATTCCATATTCGGATGCTGTTCAGCAGGGGAAAGTTAGTCCTGCAGAACGGTATGAAAGAAATAAATAACAAGACCGAGGAGTAGTGCAATGGAGGATATTGTGAAGGGCTTCCTGATTATTATCGGCGGAGCTGAGGATAAGACGGGAAACAGCATCATCTTAAAACAAGCGCGGCAGATGCTGAAAGACGATGAGCAGCTCACCATCCTGACAACGGCGACGGAAAAACCGGAGGAGGCGGGAGAAAAATACCTTAAGGTCTTCAATCGCCTCGGTATTACAAACATCCACGTCCTTAACATCAACACCCGTGACAATGCAGACGATGAGAAGTACTGTGCGGTACTGCGTTCCTCCCGCTGTGTTTTTATGACGGGCGGCGATCAGCTGCGCATTACGAGCATTCTTGGCGGTACATTGGCAAGCAGCATACTCGAAGAAATTTATTATTCCGGCGGTATCGTCATGGGCACCAGTGCAGGCGCTTCTGTAATGAGTTCCACAATGATTGTGCAGGGTCTGGACAACGAGCCTGCTAAAAAATGCACGCTGAAAATGGCACCGGGACTTGGACTCGTGAACAGTATGATTATCGATCAGCACTTTGACCAGCGCGGCCGCTTCGGGCGGCTGCTGTGCGGAGTAGCGGAAAACCCGCGTGTTTTCGGAATTGGCATCGACGAAGACACCTCCATTAAACTCTACCCCGATATGCATTTTGAGGTAATCGGTTCCAACGCCGTCACCGTCATTGACGGGAAGTCGATTCAGAGTTCAAACGTTTCAGAGCTGAACCAAGATGAAATTCTTGCTATTTTTGGTGTCACCGTGCATGTACTGCCCCAGGGCTATGGTTTTGACCTGAATAACAGAAAGGTTTTACGACTGAAAGATGAGAACTGACAAAATTCATATCAATGATTTTACCATCTACAGCGGAAGAAATATTTACAGTCACCGGCCTATTATGAAGATGATTGTGGACATTGGAAAATACGGCGAAATTCCTACCAGCCAGATACCGGGCTTCAACGAAAAGCTGCTCGCCTTGTTCCCCGGGCTTCGGACAAACGTCTGCGGATTAGGGCATGAAGGCGGATTTCTCGAACGGCTTGAAGAAGGAACCTACATGGCTCATGTTCTGGAGCATGTTGTACTTGAAATGCAGGCAATGGTCGGTTATGATCTTCATTACGGAAAGACAAGAACCATCAAAGAGCCATCCGTTTATTACCTTGTGTATGAATATGAAAATGAAGTGTGCGGGCTTGAGTGTGGAAAAGCGTCTGTCTTTATTTTGAACCATCTTCTGGAAGGCAAAGAAATAGAGATTGATGAATTTATCGAATATTTAAAACGCGCCTCGAGCGAAGCGGAGCTTGGGCCAAGCACAACGGCAATCGTAAACGAGACTAAAAAGCGGAACATTCCTGTTACCTGCATCGGGAACGACAGCCTTGTCCGTCTTGGATACGGAAAATTCAGCCGGCTGATTGAGGCGACGCTGACAGATGCAACTTCCTGTATCTCGGCGGACATTTCCTCCAACAAACAGTTCACAAAATTCCTGCTTAGCGAGCATCAGATTCCCGTTCCCTACGGCAAAGTGGTGTTTTCTGAAATTTCGGCTCAAATGGTTTCTAAACAAATTGGATTACCGGTTGTCATTAAGCCGTTCGACGCGAATCAAGGCAAGGGAGTACACCTCAACTTAAAAAACAAAAATGAGATTATAACCGCCTTTAAGGATGCTTCTAAGTACAGCAACGGAATCATTGTGGAGCAGTACATTTCGGGACGGGACTACCGCGTATTGGTAGTGGGCGGCAAAGTTTGCGCCGTTGCTGAACGTTTGCCCGCGCTTGTGATCGGCGACGGCGAACACACCGTAGAAGAACTGGTAAAAATAATTAACCAAGATCCGCGCCGCGGGGAGCAGCATGAAAAAGCGCTTACCAAAATCCGGCTGGATGCCGTTGCGGATAAATTGCTTAAATTGAATAATATGACACGAGAAAGCGTTCCCGCTGCAGGTGAGGTTGTGAAGCTGCGCGGAAACGCAAACCTGAGTACGGGCGGCACCGCCGTTGACTGCACCGACATGATTCATCCCGACAATGCCGATATCGCAGTACGGGCGGCAAACGCAATCGGCATTGACATTGCAGGAATTGACATCGTAACAGAGGATATCTCGAAGTCGGTTTATGACACTGGAGGAGCGGTTGTAGAGGTCAACACCGCACCGGGCATTCGTATGCACCTCTACCCAAGCAAAGGTACGCCCCGAAATGTCGCCGAAGATATCGTCCGCCTGCTATTTCCGGATGACAGCGCCGCTCATTTCCCCATTGTTTCGGTAACAGGAACCAACGGAAAAACCACAGTTGTGCGCCTGATTTCCCATGTGCTTTCAGCTGCGGGAAAATCTGTGGGAATGACCAGCACATGCGGCACTTATGTGAATGACCGATGCATCTGCCGAGGCGACAACTCCGGTCCCAGAAGCGCCCGGGCATTGCTCTCTAACAAGTCAATTGACGCGGCGGTACTGGAAACCGCGCGCGGCGGAATCGTGCGCGAGGGACTGGGCTATGATCTTGCAGACGTCGGTGTTATCACTAACATCACCAGCGACCATCTTGGGCTGGACGGTGTTAATACACCGGAAGATTTGGCGTTTGTCAAATCACTCGTTGTGGAAGCAGTCAAGGAATCTGGAGCTGCTGTACTGAACGCAGAGAATGAACTGACGCCTTTTGTCCTTGAACGCGTGAAACACAGGGTTATCTTTTTCTGTAAAGACAAAAATGCCGCAGAGCGATTTTTAAAGCCTGGTCAGACCGTTGTATTTGTGCGGGACGGCATTCTTGCGGCTGAAGAAAACGGGCGGCTGCAAACCATCGTTTCCGTTTCGGAAATCCCAATTACGATGCAGGGAAAAATCGAATGCAACATCGAAAACTGCCTTGCCGCCGCAGCAGCGCTTTACGCGTTGAAAATTCCGCCGGAAACAATTGCTGAGGGTTTTAAAACCTTTGAAAACAATACCGGCCGCTTCGAAATTTTTGAGCGGAACGGTGTTCGCGTTATGATGGACTATGGTCACAACCCTGCCGGATACCAGCAGGTGCTGAAAACGTGCCGTGCACTTGCATCCGGCCGCCTGACCGGGGTAATCGGCATGCCGGGCGACCGGCCGGACGACGCCATGCGCGAAGTTGGAAAGCAATGTGCCGAGGTCTTCAGTCGTATCATCATCAAAGAAGACGAAGATCTTCGTGGGCGTGTTCCCGGAGAAGTGGCTGATGTTTTCCGCAGAGCAATCGAAGAAACCGGATTTCCCTCAGCGGATTTATCCGTCATCGAAAACGAACTAAACGCACTAAAAAGCGCAATGGCAAATGCAGTACCAGGTGACTTCATTGTTGTGTTCTATGAAAAATACGCAAGAATAAAGGATTATCTGGAGAGCATAGGTGCCCGAAAAATTTTTTAATCAGACTACGCGTTTGAAAACATCTATGCCATGCGATTCGAACTGCCGACAAACCGGTACAACCGATTGTACAAAAGTAATTCTAAAACCGTAAAACAGGAACTTAGAAATCAATAAAATTTTTATTATATAAAAGGAAAAGGCAAGCAGAAAAACTGCTTGCCTTTTATGGTGGACGTTATAGAACTCGAATCTATGACCTTTCGCACGTCAAGCGAATGCTCTACCAGCTGAGCTAAACGTCCATATCTTTTGAGTGCTCGATTATTATAACGTAATTTGCTTTAAAAATCAATATAAAAATTCAAAAAAACTCATTTTTATTTCCTTCGCTTGTTTTCGACCGGGGATTAGCCTATAATAAAACATAAATATTTTTGATGTGAGGTGTTTGCTATGCCGATAGGTCTTGTACTGGAAGGCGGAGGTATGCGCGGAGCATATACGAGCGGAGTGCTGGAAGTCTTCCTGAATCATGGAATCGAATTCCCAAACGTTTACGGCATTTCAGCCGGCGCCTGTAATGCGCTCAGCTACATTTCCGGACAGAAGAATAGAAATTACGATATTTTCTACCAATATATCAGTGATAAACGATACATGAGCGTCGAGAACTTGAACCGTACTGGTTCTTTGTTTGGATTTGATTTTATTTTCGGAGAGCTTTTTCACACTCTGCTGCCGTTTGATTATGAATCCTTTTTTAATTCCCCGATTGATCTGAAAGTAGGCGCCACCGACCTGAAAACCGGACAGACCGTCTTCTTTGACAAAGCAACTCTGGATGAGAATTTTACCGCGGTCAAAGCCTCCAGCTCGCTGCCTTTTATTTCCAACACCGTATCCTACCGGGGGCATGAGCTGCTGGACGGCGGCTGCGCAACCCCAATTCCGATAGAACGCTCCCTTTTTGACGGCAACAATCTGAATGTGGTTGTACTGACGCGTGACAGCTCCTACCGGAAAAGCCCGAAGCCGGAATTTCCGCGCGCGGTGCTTCGTGTCAAATACGGCGAATATCCCAACTTCGTCAACACCATGCAGATTCGGGCGGAAATTTACAACAATGAGCTTGAAGTCTGCCGTAGACAGGAATCGGAAGAGAAAGCTGTGATTGTACGGCCAAGCAGGCCCATCGTTACGGGACGGTACGAAAAAGACCCACAGACTCTGAAAGCGATTTATGAAATGGGCATGAGCGACTGCGAGAAAAAGCTTCCTGAAATCTGTGCTATGATGGAACGTGCATAAATAATAATGAAGGGACGGATTTATCCGTCCCTTTTAACTTGACAACAGCCTGAGAACGGTCTATATTATAGATTGCAAATGATTTGCATTTAAGGAGGCTCTTAACATGATAAAACGGGTTGCTGCCGTAATTTTGGCGGCTGCCATTATGGTATTGTCCGTGGGGTGTGCCGGAAGAACGGAAAAAAATATTCGTTTCCGGGTAGTAACCTCCTTTTATCCTTTATATATTATGGCACTGAACATTACCGAAGGGGTCCCCGGTGTGCAGGTGGATAATATGGCAGGGCAGCAGACAGGGTGCCTGCACGATTATCAGCTGCAGTCCAAGGATATGAAAAACATTGAACAGGCGGATGTATTTGTGATTAACGGAGCAGGCATGGAAAGCTTCATGAGTAAAGTCACTTCTCAGCTGCCAAATCTGAAGGTGATCGATTCCAGCAAAGGCATTGAGCTTTTGACGGATGAAAGCGGGGAAGAAAATCCGCATATTTGGGTTTCTATTTCAAACTACATCCGGCAGGTTTCCAATCTGGAAAAAGGCCTGTCCCAGGCCGACCCGCAGAACGCCGAAGCCTACCGGAAAAACGCACAGGACTATCTGGCAAAGCTGAGCGTACTGCGCGACCAGATGCACCGCGAGCTGAGTCATATTACACACAGGGATATCATTACTTTTCACGAAGCCTTTCCGTATTTTGCCGAAGAATTTGACCTGAACATTGTAAGCGTGGTCAACCGTGAACCTGACAGTCAGCCAAGCGCCCGGGAACTGGCGGAAACGATTCGGCTGATTCGGGGCAGCGGAGTGAAAGCCGTCTTTGCGGAGCCGCAGTATCCGAAATCGGCCGCTAACATTGTGGCGAACGAAAGCGGGGCAAAGGTTTATTCACTGGACCCGGCGGTAACGGGGGAAGACAGCAAAGACGCCTATCTGAACGCGATGGAGGGCAACCTGAAGACGCTGAAAGAAGCGCTGGATTAAAGGGGAATGACATGGATACTTGTAAATGCAGCACACAGATACGCAACCTTACGGTAAGAAAACACGACGGGGTGATTCTTCACGATGTTTCCTTTGACGTGCATCACGGGGAAATTCTGGCTTTGATCGGGCGCAACGGCGCGGGGAAAACCACGCTGCTGAAAGCACTGCTGGGGCGTATTCCGTATACGGGAACCGTTGTGTTTCACAATTCCAAGGGGGAACAGATCTCTAATCCGCGTATCGGGTATGTTCCGCAGAATCTGGTGTTTGACCGCTCCATGCCCGTCACGGTCGGCGATATGCTCTGTTCTAACATGGGCGGGATGCCGGTCTGGCTGGGTCATAAAAAAGAAAAACTGAATCAAGCCCGCAAGCTGCTTGCCACGGTCGGGGGGAACCCCTCGCTGTTAAACAAAAGAATCGGCAGCCTTTCCGGCGGCGAGATGCAGCGCGTTCTGCTCGCATTTGCGCTGGACCCCAAGCCGGATCTTTTGCTGCTGGATGAACCGGTTTCTGCGGTGGACCGCAGGGGAATTGAGGTTTTTTATGACCTTGTTACCTCTATGCGCGCGGAACATCAGATGCCGATCATTCTGGTGTCCCATGACCTTTCCCATGTAGAGAAATACGCGACGCGGGCCGTCCTGCTGGACCGCACCGTTCTGGTCAGCGGCAGTGTCCGGGAAGTAATGAAAACGCCCGAAGTGCGGGAAGCTTTTGGGCTGAAGCTGACCGGAGGTGTAAAATGATGAGTACGGTATATTATTTGATCGACACGTTTCTTCCGTTCGAATGGACGGAATTCAGCTATATGAAAAACGCTCTGCTTGCCGTTTTGCTGATTACACCGCTGTTCGGGCTGGTCGGAACGATGATTGTAAACAACAAGATGTCCTTTTTTTCCGATGCGCTGGGTCACTCCGCGCTGACGGGGATTGCCATCGGCGTGCTGATGGGTATTGACAACTATCTGATCTCCATGATGGGCTTTGCGCTGTTGTTTGCGCTGTGCATCTCGGCGGTTATGGATTCCGGTACGTCATCGGCGGACACGATTATCGGGGTGTTTTCCTCCACCGGGCTGGCGCTCGGCATTGTGCTGCTGTCGGCTTCCGGCGGTTTCGCGAAGTATTCCGGTTATCTCATCGGCGATATTTTAACGGTACAGCCCGAAGAAATCGGTATGCTTGCTGGAATTTTGGTGGCTGTTACCGTGATTTGGTGCCTGTTTTTCAACCGGCTGCTGCTGACCAGCATCAACGCTGATCTGGCAGCGAGCAAAGGAATCAATACCCGTTTTGTTGAAAAGCTGTTTGTGGTGATCGTAGCGGCCATTGTAACCGTATCCATCAAATGGGTGGGTGTGCTGATTATCAATTCCTTGTTGGTTCTTCCGGCGGCTTCGGCCCGCAACCTTGCAAAAGGGATGCGCTCCTATCACCTGATTGCCATCGCCATTTCACTGTTTTCCGGGGTAAGTGGGCTGATTGTCTCTTACTATACGGGTACGGCTGCGGGCGGAACCATTGTGCTGATTGCGGCGGTGATCTTCTTTTTCAGCTATTTTCTTAACCGGGCTCGGGCTAACAACTGAAACAGGTTGCGCATTCCATCAAAAATGTGGTACTATTTTATTACTGAACAGGCGATGCCTTGAATTTTGTAATAGAACAGGAGATTTCTGAATGTTGCACCCTTATTTTAAACCCGCGGATATCCTGCTGCCAAAGGAAGTGCCGACCGAAAACTGGTGTGTGGTTGCCTGCGACCAATATACTTCCCAGCCGGAGTACTGGCAGGAAGCGAAAGAGGCAGCGGGGGATTTTCCGTCCACCTATCATATGGTATACCCGGAGTGTTATCTGGAAACGACCGACGCGGAGCAGTACGCCGCCGGAATCAACGCGGCCATGGAACGCTACCTCTCAGCCGGCGTTTTTCGTGAGGTGAAGAACAGCTACCTCTATGTGGAACGTACCCTGGCGGACGGGAAAATCCGCCACGGGGTCATGATGGCGCTTGATCTGGAGCAGTACCGGTACGAGGCGGGCAGTAAAACGCCCATCCGCGCGACGGAGGGGACAGTGCTGGAACGGATTCCGCCCCGTGTAAAGATTCGCCGCGGCGCTCCGCTGGAGCTGCCGCATATCATGATTCTGATTGACGACCCCGAGCGCAGTGTGATTGAGAAGATCAATCCCTCCGATTTGACCCTGGAATACGAAGGAAAGCTGATGCAGAACAGCGGGAGCATCCGCGGTTTCCGCCTGAATTCGGCTGCTGCTAAAAAGCTGGAGAACGCGCTCTCCGTACTTCCGGTTCGGGACAATCTGCTTTTTGCCGTGGGCGACGGCAACCATTCCCTTGCAACTGCCAAGGCCTGCTATGAGGAGCTGAAAAAAACGCTGCCGTCGCAGGAAGCAGAAGTCCACCCCGCGCGCTGGGCGCTCGTGGAGGTCGTGAACCTGTACGATGAGTCCCTGCAGTTTGAGCCGATTCATCGCGTGATCTTCCAGACCAATCCGGAGGAGCTGATGAAGGAGCTGTACCGCTTCTACGATGTTTCCGACGTACCGTGCGAGGGACACCGGATTACCTGTCTGCTGGGCGGAAAGAAGAAGGACATCTGGGTAAAAAATCCGCCGTCCAACCTTGAAGTGGGGACACTGCAGAAATTTCTGGATGCGCGCCTTGTGCAGGTAGGCGGAAAGATGGATTACATACACGGTGTGGAGGTAGCGGAAAAACTCTGTGCCGGGGACAGCGATTCCATGGCATTCTTTCTGCCGAAAATGGAAAAAAGCAGCCTGTTTGAAACGGTTGCCGTCGACGGGGCCCTTCCGCGGAAAACCTTCTCCATGGGTCATGCCTGTGACAAGCGCTTCTACATGGAGTGCCGTAAAATTAAATGAACCGAAACAGTGCCGGCGGGGAAATTTTCCCGCCGGTTTTTTTGCTTGCAAAACGTAAAATTTTATGGAAAATGTCAATGTTTGAATAGCCTCTTTATAATGGAAAACAATTGTGTTACTATTAAAAATAAAGTATGTTGAATCGGCTGCTTACGGGCGGCGGAACGGGGGAAATATGTCTGGCGTAATCAGAGTATTTGTGGAAAAGAAACCCGGCTTCGATGTTGAAGCACAGCACATCAAAACCGACCTTGTAAACAATTTGGGCATGGCTTCTATTGAGGAGCTCAGGCTGATTAACCGGTACGACGTATCCGGTCTGACCAAAGAAGAATTTGCCGCCGCGAGGGGAACGATTTTTTCCGAACCCAATGTGGACGACGTTTACGATGAAGCGGTTCCGGTTCCGGAGGATTTTGCCGTGTTTGCCATGGAATATCTTCCCGGACAGTATGACCAGCGCGCGGACTCCGCTGCGCAGTGTGTCCAGCTCTTAACACAAGGCGAGCGCCCGCAGGTGGCAACTGCCCGTGTGATTGCCGTGAAGGGCAATTTAAGCGAAGAAGAACTGAATAAGATAAAAAGCTATCTGGTAAACCCGGTGGAAAGCCGCCTTGCCTCTTTAGCAAAGCCCGAAACCCTCGATGTGGAAGCGGAGGTACCGCCGGACGTCGCTCGTGTGACGGGCTTTATCAGTTGGAGCGAAAGCGGGCTCAAAGCTTATTACGGGTCTATGGGCTTTGCCATGAGCTTTGAAGATCTGGTATTCTGCCGCGATTATTTTCGCAGGGAAGGCCGTGATCCCAGTGTGACGGAGCTGCGCGTGATCGACACCTACTGGAGCGACCACTGCCGCCACACTACCTTTTCAACAAAGCTGGAAAATATCACGATTGAGCAGTCGGCCGTCAGCGGTGCGATTGAAGATGCATTGAAAGCGTATTATGAGGCCCGTTCCGAGGTGTACGGCGAAACCGACCGCCCTGTTTCCTTAATGGATATGGCGGTTATCGGAATGAAGCTTCTGCGCAAAAGGGGACAGATCCCCGACCTTGACCTCAGTGAGGAAATCAACGCCTGTTCCATCGAGGTGCCGGTCACCGTGGACGGAAAAGAAGAAAAGTGGCTGGTGCAGTTTAAGAACGAAACCCATAACCACCCCACGGAGATCGAGCCGTTTGGCGGCGCGGCGACCTGCCTCGGCGGTGCCATCCGCGACCCGCTTTCCGGCAGGGCATATGTTTATCAGGCAATGCGCGTGACCGGCTCCGGCGACCCGCGCGTTCCGTTTGAGGACACGCTTGCGGGCAAGCTGCCGACCCGCAAAATCACGACGGGCGCGGCGCAGGGCTACAGCTCCTACGGAAACCAGATCGGCCTTGCGACCGGACAAGTAACCGAACTGTACGACGCCGGTTATGTCGCGAAGCGTATGGAAATCGGCGCGGTCATCGGCGCGTCTCCCAAGGAGAATGTCGTTCGCTTTGTGCCGGACGAGGGCGACATTATTGTGCTGCTGGGCGGGAGCACCGGGCGCGACGGCTGCGGCGGCGCCACAGGCTCCAGCAAGGCTCACACCGAGCAGTCCATTGAAGTCTGCGGTGCGGAGGTGCAGAAGGGCAACCCGCCGACCGAACGGAAAATTCAGCGCCTGTTCCGCCATCCGGAAGTCGCACAGAAAATCAAACGCTGCAACGACTTCGGCGCGGGCGGCGTCTGCGTCGCCATCGGCGAGCTTGCGGACGGACTGAAAATTGACTTGAATAAAGTTCCCAAAAAATACGAAGGACTTGATGGCACCGAGCTCGCCATTTCGGAATCGCAGGAAAGAATGGCGGTCGTGCTTGCCCCGCAGGATGTGGATACGTTCATTGCGGCGGCAAACGAGGAAAACCTCAACGCACAGGTGGTTGCCATTGTTACCAGAGAGCCGCGCCTGCGCATGACTTGGCGTGACGACACGATTGTAGACATCAGCCGCGCATTTCTGGATACCAACGGTGTGACTCAGAAAAACAGCGTGACCATTGAAGCGGTAGATTCCGAACGGTATTACCGGAATTTAGTGCCGGAATGCCTGAAAAACAAATCACTTGCAAAAGCGTTTGAAGAGAACCTCTCCCGGCTCGAGGTCTGCGGCCAGAAAGGCCTTTCCGAGCGGTTTGACGCAAGCATCGGCGCGGCGACCGTGCTGATGCCCTTTGCCGGAAAATATCAGCTGACCCCGGAAGAGGCAATGGCGGCGAAAATCCCCGTTATGCACGGCGAAACGGACGACGCCACCGCAATGTCCTACGGCTATATCCCGGGTATCGCGCGCTTCAGTCCGTTCCACGGCGCGGCCTGGGCGGTCACGGAGAGCCTTTCAAAGCTAGCCGCAATCGGCGCCGATCCGCTGAAAGCCAGACTGACCTTTCAGGAGTATTTTGAAAGATTGAATACCGACCCGAAGCGCTGGGGCAAACCGACCGCTGCGCTGCTGGGCGCGCTGAGCGCGCAGCTCGGCATGGGGCTGCCGGCCATCGGCGGCAAGGACAGCATGAGCGGCAGCTTTGAGCAGCTGGACGTACCGCCCACGCTGGTCAGCTTTGCCGTAACTATGACAAAGGCAAGCGGAACCGTTTCCGCTGCGTTTCAGAATCCCGGCGCGAAAGTGGTTCTGCTCCCCCTTCCCGAAAATGAGGACACTTTGCTGCCGGATTGGGAAAAGCTGAAAGAATACTACGCGGGAATTTATAATATGATTCACCGTCAGCGTGCGGTGGTGTCCACTTCCGTTGTCAAGGAAGGCGGCGCCGCGGCTGCGGTTGCAAAGATGTGCTTCGGCAACAAGTTGGGCTTTGTGTTCGATAAAGCGGCTATGGATGAGAAAACACTGTTTGCTCCTGCCTGCGGTGCGCTGGTTGTAGAGCTTGCAAAAGATTGTCAGTTGGATGAAAAATTCCATCCGGTTGTTTTGGGTAAAATAACCGAACAACCGCAGATGATACTGGGAAGCGACAAGTTGGAAATCGAATCGCTTATTCAGGTGTGGAGTGGCACGCTGGAAAAGATTTTCCCAAATCAGGCTCAGGAGCAGCCTCTTATGAAGGAAATTCCGCTCTATACGGAACGCTTTGCAAACGCACCTGCCATCAAAGCCGCAAAGCCGCGCGTGTTTATTCCGGTGTTCCCGGGAACCAACTGCGAGTACGACTCCGCGCGTGCTTTTGAGAACGCGGGTGCGCAGCCGGAAATTTTAGTCGTAAAGAATTTGACTTCCGCCGATATTGAAGATACAATTGAACGGATGGAAAAAGCAATCCGTCAGTCTCAGATCATCATGCTGCCGGGCGGTTTTTCCGGCGGCGACGAGCCGGACGGCTCCGGAAAATTTATTGCGACCACCTTCCGCAATCCGAAAATTGCCGAAGCGGTCAGCGACCTGCTGAAAAACCGCGACGGTCTGATGCTCGGTATCTGCAACGGATTCCAGGCGCTCATCAAGCTCGGTCTTGTTCCCTACGGAGAGATTACGGACCCGAGTGAGGACGCGCCGACCCTGACGTTCAACACCCTTGGCCGCCACGTTTCCCGTATGGTGTATACGCGTGTGACCTCCGTCAAATCCCCGTGGTTTGCGGGTGTGGGCGCGGGCGATGTGTTTGCCGTGCCGGTATCCCACGGAGAAGGGCGCTTTGTCGCCAGTGACGCAGTGATGAATCAGCTGATCGCCGGCGGCCAGATTGCGACCCAGTATGTAACCCCGGACGGAACTCCCAGCGGCAGCATTGAGTGGAACCCGAACGGCTCCGTCTGTGCGGTAGAGGGGATTACCAGCCCGGATGGGCGCATTTTGGGCAAGATGGCCCATTCCGAGCGCAAAGGAAAAGACCTGTATGCAAATGTTCCCGGAGCGAAGGACCAGATGATCTTTGAATCAGGAGTAAAATACTTCAAGTAATACGGGTGAAAGAATAGAATGAGTGAATTTTTCAGAAGAACCTGGGCCGAGGTCAGCCTTGACGCAATTGACCACAATTTTAAGATGATTCGCAAACAGCTCAAGCCGGAAACGCTGGTTTGCTGTGTGATTAAGGCGGACGCTTACGGCCACGGAGCGGAGACCCTTGCCAAGGAATATGAAAAGCTGGGCGCGGACTGGTTTGCCGTTTCCAATCTGGAGGAGGCAATACAGATCCGCAGCGCCGGAATCCGCCTTCCGATTCTGGTTTTAGGTTATACGCCCCCGTGTATGGCCGCACAGCTGAGTGAGCTGAACATTGCGCAGACTGTCCTTTCCGTCGGTTACGGCGAGGCGCTTTCCGCTGAGGCGGTCAAGGCGGGGGTTACGGTGCGCGTTCACATGAAGCTGGATACCGGCATGAGCCGTATCGGTTTTCTGTACCAGAATCCCGTCCGGGATGCCGGTGTGATCGATGAGATGGAAAAGGTCTGCAAACTTCCGTCGCTCGACCCGGAGGGCATTTTTACTCATTTCGCCGTTGCCGACGAGGGAAACGACGGACGCGGATATACCCTCATGCAGTTCGATAATCTGATGAAGGCGATTGCCCTGCTGGAACAGCGCGGCATCACCTTTAAAATCCGCCACTGCGCGAATTCCGCCGCAATATTCGATTATCCGGATATGCAGCTGGACATGGTGCGCCCCGGTGTGATTCTGTACGGCCTGATGCCGTCGGATATGATGAAGCATACCGTTGAGCTGATGCCCGCAATGGAGCTGAAAAGCATTGTGTCGCTGGTAAAAACCGTGGAGCCGCAGACCAGCGTCAGCTACGGTCGGAAGTACATCGCGAAAAAACAGATGAAAATCGCGACCGTGCCAATCGGGTACGCGGACGGTTACCCGCGCCACCTTTATATCAAGGCGAGCATGCTTGTGCGCGGCCACAAAGCGAAAATTATTGGCCGGGTGTGCATGGATCAGCTGATGCTGAACGTCACGTCCATTCCCGACGTAAAAGAGGGCGATGTTGTGACGGTGTTCGGCCGCGACGGAGACGCCTGCGTTACGCTGGAGGAGCTTGCCGGGTACAACAACACCATCAACTATGAGCTGGTCTGTATGATATCAAAACGCGTGCCGCGCATCTACTACAAGGACGGAAAAGAAGTCGGCGAGCTGAATTATATCTGCAAATAAATATCAGCAAAAATACCGTAAGCCTCATAAAGGCTTACGGTATTTTTATGCTCTTCCGAGAAACACAAACATCCCTCTATTAAGATGCCATATATCAGCTTCAAGCGGTTTCAATTAATCCCTCAAGCCAACGCCAATAAAATCATAAGAGTATTGATCCAGAAATACGCATACCGGCCCTAGGCTGACCTCATGCTCGTCGGTTTGAAACGTAATCATGTAAGTATCTTTTCCTTTTGTACTTACTACGCCGTTTGGCCCTCCGACCAGATAGCCGGCGGAGTCGTTTGATTTTTCAATTTCAATTTTTGCATTTTCCCAATCCACTATGGTTTTTTTGGTATTTTCACTCAGGTTTTCGTAGGCAGTCCGAATGATCTCCTGATCCGTTTTGACCGTTAAGCCGCATCCTGCCGTTTGCAGGAACACAAGCATGAATAAGCAAACAGACAGTATTCGCTTGTTCATAGCCACACCTGCCCTTCTTCCTTCTATACAATGTATTATATCATAGAAAGAAAAAAGTGCAATATTGTTTACGGTTCTGAAGTTTAGATCGCCGTTATTCTTTGCCTGATTTAGGGAAATGAACAAAGCCCTTTAAATATTGGAATTCGCGGGTGTTCCAGAAGAGAACCAGATAAACCGTGTTGGGAACAAGAAGACAAATCACGCCTTTTACGGCGAAAGCCGAAAATCCTGCATCCGGCAGGAGGGAACAGCACAGATAGGTGAAATACCCAACCAGCCCTGTCAGCACGGAGTAATAAAGGTACCGCGCAAAATACGTTCTGACCGGGCGGTGAAATCCGTGCCGGAACAGAACCAGCGGTTCCACCCAAAAGTCAATGGTCATGGTGCTGATAAAGGTTCCGATGAAAACGCCGATGATGCCGTACCGCTGGGCCAAAATGATGGAAAAGATCAGGTTGACCGCCGCTTCTAAAACCGCCTTGTACCGGTCGTACCAGAACAGGCCGAACGCGTCGCGAAAGGTCAGCGTCGCCTGCCGCATGCCGGTGACAAAAAAGTTGAGGGAAATTACAAAAACAATGGGCAGGGCGAACAGAAGATTCTCTCTTCTTGTCCACAGGGTAATAAACGGATTGAAAAGACAGAAGAGACTGATCGAGCAGAAGCTGAAAATCCAGAAACACGCAAAATTGATGGAAAGGTATATATCGTAAGATTTCTTTCTGTCCTCCAGCGCACCCAGGTTTCCTACACTGGCGGTAATTCCGCCGAAAATCTGCGAGGTCAGCCCGCGCAGAGTGGTTGTTATCAGGTAATAGTTGGAGTAGATTCCCACGCTGACGATGCCCGAAAAGCGGGAAATCAGCAGAATGTCGGTGCCGTTGACCACCGTACTGCCTATTCGGTGCATAAACATGGCGCGGATATTTTTAATAATGGAAGACTTATCACTTTTGCTGAGCTTTTCTTTTTCGTACTGTTTTAGGTATGGGTACATTTTATCCGCCTTGCGCGCAAGGAAAAAGTTCGTGAAAAAGCTGAACAGAATCTGAACGCAAAGGTACAGAATAAAGTTACGGGTTTGAAACAGAATGGCAATTTGGAGGATGTTCTGCAAAATGCAGAAGCCATACTGGTACAGAGTGCAGATATAATTTTTCTGGTCGGCCATGATAATAGACTGTTTATAGGAAAAGAAATAGGTGATGACCGTATTGAAAATATACAGCAGATAAATCACAGTCAGGTCCGGGATTCCGGGATCGTTTTTTATAAAAAGCGGGTAGAATGGGGTAAAGGCAAGACCCGCAATGCCGACAATCAGCCCGATGGTGTGGTAAGCCCTTCGGTACAGAGCCATCAGCGCCCCGATTTTTTTGCGGTCGTTCTGCGCCAGCGGTTTGTACATGCTGAAAATGATCGCGGTGCCCACGCCCAGCTCTGCCAGAGAAAGCAGGGTTAGGATATTGCTGAACAGCCCGCTGATCCCCAGATACGCTTCCCCAAGGGTTCGTATAAAAATGGTGCGGCACAGAAAGCTCAGCAGAATGCTGAACAGCTGGCTGCCGACATTGACAATAATATTCTTGATGGAATTTTTACTGCGCATAGTTCACAGCCCTTCTTTACAAAGAAATGTATTGACTGATACCCTGGGGAATGGTATATGATGAATTTGGGGTGATTTTGAATGTTAATCAAAGAAGTTTGCAGGGAATGTAAGCTTACCAAGAAAGCGGTTGAATATTATGAAAAACAGGGCCTGATTCAACCGGAAAAAGGCGAAAATAACTATCGCAATTACAGTGAAGAGGATCTATCCATACTGAAGAAAATATCTGTTTTACGGAAACTGGGGGTCGGTATTCCGGATATTCAATCGATTCTTACCAGCAAAAATAAGGCTGCGGCTCTATCCAGATGCAAATATCTTATGAACTTGAAGCTACAGAAGACAACTGCACAGCTCAAAGGGATAGAACAATTCATAAACAACGATAATATTGATGAGGAATTGGAATATATACAATCCGGCACGGAAGAATTTTTTACGATCAAAGAAAAGCTGGTACAGGCTTTTCCCGGAACTTACGGGATATATCTGTGTGTTCATTTCGGCCGGTTTCTCAATGGAAGGATTGACAGCAGGGAAAAAGAAGACGCATACCACCGAATAGTCGATTACCTCGATGGCGTTGATGATCCTGATTTTTCACCCGAATTGCTGGAATACCTGCAAAGCTGCTATACGGAAATAGATATGGAAAAAATGAACAGTGCAGTCATCGCCGCGATTGATAATATTGAGGATTATATTGAAAATAATCAGGATACGTTGGAAGAGTATTTAAAAATACGGAATTCAGAGGAATACAGGAACTCAACAGCATATCAAATACAGCAGCAGTTTCTGAAATTTCAGCAGAACAGTGGCTACTATAGTGTTTTTCTTGCAAACTTAAAAATACTGAGCCCATCTTATTGCGCGTATATGGATAAGCTCGAAAAAGCCAATCAACAGTTTATGGATAAATTTCCGCAGTCAAAGGATTTGTATCGCTAATGCCTTCAACGGTGTTCTTCGAAAGGGTATATTTGACCGGTATTCCCCATTATATATCAGATCAGCCAAATATGAAAGCAGAATTATGTAAATAAAGCAAGCAGGGACGGCACCGTTAGCGGTGCCGTCCCTGCCGTATTCAATGCCGTATCGGATTAAAAGCTTCTGGGAATGAAGCCAACCTTTTTCATGGCCTTGTTCAGAGTGTGCACGGAAATGGAAAGCGCTTTCTGCGCGCTTTCGGTATAGCATTTTTCTAGGTAATCCTTATTTTTAATATAGTCGGCGTACCGTTCCTGAATCGGCCGCAGATGCTCTACGACGGCTTCGCCCACAGCAGTTTTAAAGTCACCGTAGCCTTTGCCCTCAAACTCTTTTTCAATTTGCTCGTTGGAAAGCCCGGTTACGCAGGAGTAAATGCCCATCAGATTGTTGATGCCGTCCTTGCCTTCGCCGCAGCGCACACAGGCTTCGCTGTCTGTGATGGCGCGTTTGCATTTCCGCATGATGTCCTCCGGCTTGTCCAGAACGGCAACGTAGGCGTTGGCGTTTTCGTCGGATTTGCTCATTTTTCTGGTCGGCTCCTGCAGGGACATGACGCGCGCGCCCTGTTTGGGGATATAGGCGTCCGGTACGGTGAAGGTCTGACCATAAATGCCGTTAAAGCGTTCCGCAATATTGCGGGTAAGCTCCAAATGCTGTTTCTGGTCGGCTCCCACGGGAACAAGATCCGCTTGGTACAGCAGGATATCCGCCGCCATCAGGCTGGGGTAGGTGAACAGGCCGGCGTTGACATTGTCGGCGTGCTTGGCTGATTTGTCTTTAAACTGGGTCATCCGCTGCAGTTCGCCAAACTGGGTGTAGCAGTTCAGAACCCACGCAAGCTGGGCGTGAGTGCAGACCTGACTCTGGATAAAGAACGGGCTTTTTTCCGGGTCAATGCCGCAGGCCAGCAGAAGCGCATACGCCTCCAGCACATTGCGGCGGAATTTTGCGGGTTCCTGACGGACAGTGATCGTGTGCAGATCCGCCAGAGCAAAAATGCAGTTATATTCATCCTGCAGGCTGATCCAGTTTTTGAGCGCTCCCAGGTAGTTACCGAGGGTAATTGTGCCGCTCGGCTGTATTGCGCTGAATATGACCTTTTTGCGCTCGGTATTGACTGTTTCCATTTTTGAATGCCTCCAAAATTAATTCCTGATGAGTTCGCGGGCAAGCTCGCCCAGAATTTGAATTCCCTTTAACAGCTGAATGTCTGTGGGAGTGGAAAAATTAATGCGGAAGGATTGGCACGGATCGTTCTCGTTGGTCAGGAACGCGTTGCCCGGCACCACACACACCTTACGTTCCACCGCCTGTTTGCAGAAATCGATCATATCGACCCCGTCCGGCAGCGTGCACCAGAGAAACAGGCCGCCTTCAATCGGCTGATAGGTCACCATCGGCGCCAAATATTTGTCCAAAGCGCCCGTCGCTATCGCTGATTTTTTCAGGTAGACCTCGCGCAGCCTTTTCAGCTGTGCGTCAAAGTCATATTTTGTCATCAGCTCATGGCAGACAATCTGCGACCAGATGTTGGTGTGTACATCCTCGCCCTGCTTGCAGACGATCATTTTCTGTAGAATCTCCTGCGGCGCGATCGCGTAGCCTACGCGCATACCGGGGGAGATCACCTTTGAAAAGGTACCGGCGTAAATGACGATGCCGTCTTCGTCAAGGGATTTGACGGCTTCAATGTGTTCCCCGTAGAAACGCAGGTCGCCGTAAGGGTTGTCCTCCAGAATCAGAACGCCGTATTTTTTGGCCAGCGCGTAAAGCTGCCTGCGCTTTTCCCAGCTCATGGTGATTCCGGACGGGTTCTGAAAATTCGGGATGGTGTAAATGAACCTGACATTTGCTTCTTCCTGTAATGCCTTCTCCAGCTCGGTCATGTCCATGCCGTCGCTTTCCATGGGGATTCCGCGAAGGCGGCAGTTGTAGGAGCGAAAGGTGTTCAACGAGCCGATAAAGCTCGGCGCTTCACAGATTACCACATCGCCCTCATTGCAGAGGGATTTTGTCGCAAGGTCCATCACCTGTTGAGCGCCGCTCGTAATCAGAATATTGTCAAAATCACGGCCTACGCCGTGTGTTTTTTTCATATAGGAGGAAAGATGCTCGCGCAATGGCGCATAACCCTCGGTGATGCTGTACTGCAGCGCATCGATGGGGCGCTCCGACAGAATCCGTGCGGAGATTTCACTGACTTCCTTAATTGGGAATGCTTCCGGCGCAGGATTGCCCGCAGAGAGGGAAATAACACTGGGGTCGGACGCATACTTAAAAATTTCCCTGATAGCCGACGGTTTCAGCGATAAAACGCGGTTGGAAAATTGGTATTCCATATTGTCACCCTCTCATTGATATTGGTTTTTATTTTACCACAGAAATCGGCTAAAGACTATAAAAAACCGTACAATTTATAAAAATACTTATAAAGCGATTGGAAACGCCATTTTTTTACGGCGCGTTGTGACATCAGCAATCATATACATATAGTATAATAATTTTTAGCAAAAAATGGACAAGTTTCCAAATAATGTATGGCGGTGATAGGAATGTTAAAAGCAAAGACGGGGCATATCAGCTTTACAACAGCGGCTTTGGATCCCACAAAGGCTGTGGCCAAGCAGCTGGTTTATTTTACAGTGGCGCTGCTCTGCTCACGGGGGCTGGTATTCGGCAAATACGCACCGTTCGGTGTTGCGGCGGTTGCGGCGTTTCCGTACTCCGGAATTTGGAGTGTGGTGCTGGGTAGTACGGCTGGGTATCTGATGCCTTCGTCGGCGTCCGTGCCGGTGCATTATATTGCGGCGGTTTTGGCTGCCGCGGCAATCCGCTGGACGCTCAATGACCTTGTAAAGCTGAAAATGCATCCGGTGTTTGCTCCTGCGGCGGCGTTCCTTCCGGTGTTCTGTACGGGAATGGCGATTGTATTTGTCAATGGCTCCGCTTCTGCGACCGTGGCCATGTATATGGCGGAAGCGCTTCTTGCGGGCGGGATGGCCTATTTCTTCGCCCGTACCTCCAAACTGATCGGCTCCGGCAGAACGGTGGGCACCCTGAACGCGCAGGAGATTGCCTGTGCGGCGCTTTCGGTGGGCGTGGTGCTGCTGTCGCTTTCCAATTTGACAATCGGTCCGGTTTCCCTTGGGCGTGTTCTGGCAATTGTGGCAATTCTGTTCGCCGCGCGTTACGGCGGTGTTTCCGGCGGCAGCGTGGCGGGCATCGCGTCGGGTATTGTGTTCAGCCTTTCCACTACGGGCCTGAATTATCTTTCCGGCGCTTATGCGCTCGGCGGGATGATGGCGGGTGTCTTTTCCCCGGTGGGGCGGCTGGCGTCTGTGGTTGCTTTTATTTTTTCCAACGCTGTCGCTTCGCTTCAGGTCGGAAATCAGGAAGCAGTCATCGGGGGACTCTACGAAGTGATGATTGCGACCATTTTCTATATGCTGCTGCCCCAAAAAATTGGTGCGCCGCTGATCGGCATGTTTTCTCATGCCGACGATACATCCCGCTCCGACGGCCTTCGCCGTTCCGTCATTATGAAGCTTGACTACGCCGCAAAGGCGCTGGGCAGTGTTTCGGAATCGGTGGAAGAGGTATCCAAAAAGCTTTATACCGCGTGTGCGCCGGACATCAACGGCGTATATAAAAAGACAATTGAGGACGTCTGCTGCAGCTGCGGGTTAAAAGTTTACTGCTGGGAGCGGAATTACAGCGACAGTATGAACGCGTTCAATGATCTGACTGAAAAGCTCAAAGTCAAAGGAAAAATAGACCGCACTGATTTCAACGCGCAGTTTGCAACTCACTGCAGCAGGCTGCCCATGGTTCTGGACAGTGTCAACAGCAATTACAATGAATTCATGATAAGAGACGCGGCGGACAGCCGGGCACAGCAGGTGCGGAACATGGTTTCCGACCAGTTTGTCACTACCAGCAACATGCTGGAGGATATGGCGGCCGAGCTGGAGCTTTATGAACAATTTGACTTTGCGGCGGCGCAGAAGGTCGGGGAAGTCCTGCGGGGGGCGGGGATCCTGCCGATTGACGTGAGCTGCCGCACGGACCGCTTCAATCGAATGTCGATTGAAATTATCACCGCTCAGCTGGACGGTGTCCGCCTGAATAAAGCCGAGCTGACAGCGGAAATTTCTCGCGTATGCAGCCGAAAATTCCAGCAGCCCTGTATCAGTACGGTCAAAGGAAAGTGCAGGTTACAGATTTCTGAACGTCCCCTGTACCGGGTACAGGCCGGATGCGCCCAGCATTCCTTTGGCAACCGGCAGATCTGCGGGGACAGCTGGGATACTTTCTCCGACGGCAACGGGCGGCAGATCGCAATTATCAGCGACGGAATGGGGACGGGCGGCCGCGCGGCGGTGGACGGTGCAATGGCGTGCGGGATTCTTTCACGTCTGGTCAAAGCCGGCATTGGATTCGATGCTTCGTTGAAAATTGTGAATTCCGCATTGATGGTGAAATCGGGCGATGAGTCGCTTGCAACCATTGATTTGGCGGCACTGGATCTGTTTAACGGAAACTTGGAGTTTATGAAGGCCGGCGCGCCTATCAGCATCCTGCGCAAATCCGGCAGGGCAGTGGTGATTGATGCGCCCAGCCTGCCGATCGGTATTCTGAACGAGATCAATTTCACCAAGTCCTCCGACAGCCTTTTAAAAGACGACCTTCTGGTTTTGCTTTCCGATGGGGCGCTTGCCGCGGGGGACGACTGGATTTGTGAATCGGTGGAAAAGTGGAACGGTCAGATTCCGCAGGAGCTGGCGGAAGAAATTGTGACGCAGGCCATTGCCCGCCGTACGGACGGACACGACGATGATATCACGGTTCTAGTCATGAAAGTCAGAGAAAACGAATAGAGAAAATACCTCCTTAAAAAGTTACAGGGTGGGAATTTGCTTCCCACCCTGTTTTTTAACGCTCTTTCGGTGTATAATGAATCTGTAGGATTTGTAATAATCAGGAACTTTCCCTGCTAAATTACAGAAACTTTCGCGAGATTATCCTAAAGCTATCCAACGGAGATCTTCCCGCATTTTTCAGAGAAACGCGGGGCAACCGCCATAGTGCGGAATCATGATGAAAAACAGGAGTATTATTATGACATTCAACGTGAAAAGAACACTGGCGGCCTGTGCCTGTGCGGCGTGTACGCTTGCGGTAATGACAGGCTGCTCCAATTTCAATTCTTCCGGCAGCTCACAGGCTCCCTCTTCCGTTCCGGCAACTTCACAGACAGTTTCGTCCGCTGCCTCCGAGGCGAGTTCAGCGGCGGCTTCTTCCCAGCCAATCGACGCTCAGGCAACCCTTCTTAAACTGATGAAGGAAACAGCCGAAAAGGGAAAAGTTATCAACTGTGATTTTGCGGTTCAGAGCAATGTGATTGAGGATGTGCAGGAGAAGTGGGGCAAGGAAGATCAATCCGAGTACATTTCCGCCGCCAAGGGTACCTATGCGACTTATTCCAAAAAGGGATTTGTGTTCGGTTTCAACAAAGGTTCCCAGTTGTTTGAGGTTCGGTCATTTGACAGCCAACTGAAAGGAATTACCCTTTCAAAGACTGAAGAAATTTTCGGTAAGCCGGATTATGACGTGACTTCCGGTAAAGACAGAATTATCGGGTATGTTGTCAGCAAGGATTATAAAATGCTGATGGTTTTCCCGAACCCGAAAGCGAGCGGAGAGGACGCCGTACTGGATCATTACTCGGTATTCTATCCTGCCGGTACGGTCAACATGATGGCCGACGATCACGGCCGCCAGTGGTAACCAAAAACTGAACAACAAAAAAGGAAGCCGTTAAAACGCGCTTCCTTTTATTTTTCTATGCGATGTGAAAAAGTGTCTCTGCATTTTTACGCGTAACTTTTAAGATTTCCTCTGCGGTGATTCCCCGTATTTCTGCAATCCGCGCGGCAGTGTAGGCAATCAGGGTGGAATCATTGCGTTTGCCGCGGTACGGAACCGGCGCCATATAGGGGCAGTCCGTTTCCATCAGCATGCGTTCCAGCGGAATGGCGGCCGCCACTTCTACCGGTACGCGGGCATTTTTAAACGTCACCGCTCCGCCCAGGCCGATGTACATGCCGAGCCGTACACACTCCATAGCCATTTCCACGCTTCCGGAAAAGCAGTGCACCACGCCGGAGGGCTTGTGCCTGCGGAGAATTTCCATGGTGTCTCCGTGTGCGTCGCGGTCGTGCACAATGATCGGCAGATGATGTTTTTCCGCCAGAAGAATCTGGTTTTCAAACGCGGCTCTCTGAACGTCCTTCGGTGCGTTTTCTTCAAAATGGTAGTCAAGGCCGATTTCTCCGACGGCAACGACCTTGTTCTGCCCGGCCAATTCTTCCAGCTGTTCCAGAAAATTTTCCGGCGTGTCTTTTACACACTCGGGGTGGACGCCCACGGCGGCGTAAAAATACGGATAGTCCGCTGTCAGCCGGACGGAGGCGCGGGAAGAGTCCAGATCCGCTCCGCAGTTTATTACGCTGTAAATCCCGCGTTCGGGCAGTTCGGCAAGAAGCGTATCCCGATCACCATCAAAGGCCGAATCGTCGTAGTGCGCATGGGAATCGAAAATATTTTTCAGCATATCCATATCAGCGGACTTTGCTTCCCGCGGGAATTCCGTCCACGAAAATCACTTTTACGTCTTCTCCGGCATCCGCGGCAAGAATCATGCCCTGACTTTCCACACCGCAAAGCACAGCCGGCTTCAGGTTCGCAACCAGAATGATACTGTGTCCGGTCAAATCTTCCGGCTGATACCATTTCGCAATGCCGGACGCAACTGTCCGCTGGCCCTCTCCGTCGTCAATCGTCAGCTTCAGCAGCTTCTTTGCACGCTTGACCGGTTCGCAGGCAATGATTTTACCTACCCGCAGCTCGACCTTTGCAAAGTCGTCGATGCCGATCTGGGCAATGCCTTCGATTTTCTTTTCAGAGGCTGCTTCCTTCTTTTCTTCACTGGGGTTGGGGATCAGTTTGTTCAGTTCCTCGATTTCCTTGTCCACGTCAATACGCGGGAACAGGGTTTCCCCTTTGGAGATGACTGTGTCGGCAGGCAGAAGCCCCCACTTTGCCGAGGCTTCATAGGTCAGGACATCGTCCTTTGCGCCGAGCTGCGCCTGAATTTTCGGTGCGGTTTCCGGAATAAAAGGGGTAATCAGAATGGATACAATACGAAGGCTCTCACAGAGATTATAAATGACCGCTGCAAGGCGCGCGCGCTTTGCTTCGTCTTTTCCCAAAGCCCACGGCATGGTCTCATCGATGTATTTATTGGTTCGGGCAACCAGCTTCCAGATTTCGGTCAGCGCGTTGCTGAATTGATAGCCCGCGATGGCGTCGTCGCATTTTTGGCGAAGAGAAAGAGCCATCTGGATCAGTTCGTCGTCAATGGGAGCGCTTTCACGCTCGGCGGGAATTTTACCGCCGAAATATTTTTCGGCCATTGCGGTGGAACGGGAAAGAAGGTTGCCCAGGTCGTTCGCAAGGTCGGAGTTGATGCGGTTGATTAACGCCTCATTGGTGAACACGCCGTCCGCGCCGAACGGAATTTCACGCAGTAAGAAATAGCGGATGGCGTCCACGCCGTAGCGGTCGCACAAAATCACCGGGTCAACCACGTTGCCCTTCGATTTGCTCATCTTGCTGCCGTCGCCGAACAGCAGCCAGCCGTGACCGTAAACCTGCTTCGGCAGGGGAAGGTCGAGCGCCATCAGCATGGCGGGCCAGATGATGGTGTGGAAACGCACGATCTCTTTGCCGACAAAATGCACATCCGCCGGCCAGTATTTTTTATAATCGGAATCATCGTCGGAGCCGTAGCCCATTGCGGTGATGTAATTGGTCAGAGCGTCCAACCAGACATACACAACGTGTTTCGGGTCAAAATCAACGGGGATTCCCCATGTGAAGCTGGTGCGGGAAACACAAAGATCTTCCAGTCCCTGCTTAATGAAGTTAATCATTTCATTTTTACGGCTTTCCGGCTGGATGAAATTCGGCTGATCCTCATAGAGCTTTAACAGCCTGTCCGCGTATTTGGAAATGCGGAAGAAGTACGCTTCTTCATTGGCCATTTTCACTTCCCTGCCGCAGTCGGGGCATTTTCCGTCCTTCAGCTGAGTTTCCGTCCAGAAAGACTCACACGGGGTGCAGTACCAGCCCTCGTATTTTCCTTTGTAAATTTCCCCTTTGTCGTACAGTGCCTTGAAAATCTTCTGAACCGCTTTGACATGGTAATCGTCGGTAGTGCGGATGAAGCGGTCGTTGGAGATATTTAAAAGCTTCCATAAATCCTGAAAGCCGGCGACAATTTTATCGACATATTCCTTGGGGGTAACACCCTCTTTTTCGGCGTTGATCTCAATTTTCTGGCCGTGTTCGTCCGTGCCGGTCAGAAACATCACGTCGTAGCCCTGCATTCGCTTGTAGCGCGCAATGGCGTCGCTGGCAACGGTGCAGTAACTGTGGCCAATGTGCGCCTTACCTGAGGGGTAGTAGATGGGCGTTGTGATGTAAAAAGTTTTTTTATCCATTTTTTAGCCTCCAAGAGAATAGTATTCTCAAATAAAGTGATTAATTCTAATATTATACCATTATTTTCATCATTAGTGAATATAAAATAAAGAAACATGGAAGACTTACCCGTTGGAATCATAAAAATTGTCGAAAAAATACCGCTCCGAAATTGAAATCAATCCCGAAGCGGTACAATGATAATATGATTAATCTGAAACGGTATTGGATTCGCCGGCATCGGCGTCTTCTCCATAGAGGAAAGTTCTTAAAAGGCTGCAGTTCTGGGGCAGATCCGGATCAAGCACCTCACCGACTCCTTTGATAGTAGGTTCAGTGTAGGTGTTCAGGTTGGGAATATGCATGGTTTTCATCGGATAGTCGGTAACAGAGCCCGCCATGGTGGCAAGGTACATCAGCTCCGAATCGGTCAGGTTCGTTTTGACCAGCGGCAGAAAGTCATTCATCAGGCTGTTGATCTTGATCGGACCCAGACCTTCCAGCTTTTTAATCATGAGCTCCATGACCTCGCGCTGCCGGCCAGTGCGGCCGAAATCGCTGTCTGTTTCACGGATACGGGCGTAGTACACGGCAAGCCGTCCGTCCAGATGATTTACCCCGGGTTTGAGGTGGCTGCCCATATTCCGGTTTTCCGCGTCACAGAGCTTTTGGTCCATCTTGATATCAAGGCCGCCCATTTTGTCTATAATGGAAGCAAAATTCTCAAAGTCAACGGAAATATATTTGTCAATGTTGATTCTGAAATTGTTTTCCAAAGTCTGCATCGTCAGCGCCGCGCCGCCTTTGGTATAGGCTGCGTTCAGCTTCTGTTTTTTCATAGTGGGGATTTCAACGTATAAATCGCGCAGAAAGGAAACCAGGCGAAGAGTTTTATTTTTAGAGTCAATGGAAATCAGCATGGTAGTGTCGCTTCGGCTGCTGTTTCCGTCATCCCCTTTATCGGTGCCGATCAGCAGAATGTTGGTAATCTGGTTGTCCGAAATAACACCCCACGCGGGTGCGGCACTGGGCTGTTCTATATATTTTGAGGTGTTAATGTCCTCAGAGCGGTCTAATTTTGACATCAGAAACTTTCCATATACAAAAACACCCGCGCAAACAATCAGAATCAGACACAGCAGACTGACGAAGAATCTCTTCAGGCCGCTTTTCTTTTTGGCGTATCGTTTGCCGCCGTGCCGTGCAGGTCGGCTGGTGCTGTAAATGTCGCGGTCAACATAGTGGTACCGGTCGATTTCACCGGTGTCATAGTTTCCTCTTTTCCCCGCGTTTCGCGGTCCCGAAGCAATATCCCTACGCTGCGACCGGCTGTCGCGGTTTTGTCTGTTCATACTTCACCTCAAAAACGTTAATACACAAAGCAGTCTTATTCTATTGCAATTCCGAGCGCATGTCAATAGTTATGTAAACCAAAAAAAAAGAAAGCGGAATTGCCCCTGCTTTCAGTACGTTGTTTTTAGGTTAAAAAGAGAGTTAAAAAGAGCAACAGGAAGATCAGCTGTGATCGTCGTTATCATCGTATTTTTTTTGCAGCTCTTTCACATAATATTCTTTGGCGGAAGCTGCCGTTTCAAAACTTAAAGGTTTCATAAATATGTATGAGAGACTGGTGCTCCAGTCCTCAGCAGAAAACAGATTGGGATTCATGCTTTCCACTACGGGCAAAATAACGGCGCTGTTTTCCGACAGTCGAATATTCGAAACATACAGGCTGCACGACTCAGCAAGGTACTCTACCATCTTTTCACTCATTCACACATCGCCTTTCCTGGTTATAAACGGTAACAAAAATCCTGTAATAGAATTACCATATATCATTATATTAACGTTTTGTTACTTAGTCAACATATTTACACAAGTTTCAGCAAATTTAGTAACTGTTTGTTACATAAATTGCGTGTAAATTTCCTAAACTGTATAATTTCCGTAAGGGGATGATAAAGTGGTTGCTCGAAGAATAAAGGAGCTTCGCACGGAACATAAACTCACTCAGAATGACATAGCAGCCCTTTTGAATATATCACGAGAAGCATATTGTATGTACGAAAATCAGAGAAGACAATTGAATTACGAATCCCTTTGTATTCTTGCCGATTATTATCATGTGACACTGGATTATCTGTTTGGGCGGTCTGATCGGCCGGATTTGACCGGGCCGCTCGGGAGTGAGGAAAAACTGCTGCTTGAGTATTACCGGGCCATGGACCAGCGGGGACGGGAAAATGTCATAGGAATGGCCAAAGTGGAATATCAACGGCGAGCAAAGGAAAGTGATTTTTCGGAACCTGCAATATGATTCAGATAAAAGAATTATTCGTATAAGGAACGCTATGAAAGTTCACAGAATATTCACGGCTGATTTTGTGTTTTTGCTATAATAGATTGATAAAAGCAGGAAGGATAAAGGAGGAGATCGGAATGCAGAACCGTAAAGTATCGGAACACCATATCGATGTGCGCAAGCTGCTTGTTCGCGTGGTGGCGATCCTCTGCGCGGTGGTGATTGTTGGCTCCGCGCTTCTTGTTGCTTTCAGCTAAACAGCATTTTAACAGGACAAAAGGCTTCAGCTCACGAGCTGAAGCCTTTTTCTTTGACTTTATTCTTTTCCGGCTTGGATAAAATCGACACCGGCACCGTATGGGTGGAATACAACCCCGGTAACACCCTCCGCGGCGGCAAAATAATGTTTTTCATAATACAGAGGATAAAATACACCCTGCTCATTCAGGTATTTTTCTGCATTTGCAAATATCGCAGCGGAATCGGCCCCGCTGCTTTTTTCCGCACTGTCCAGAAGGGCGTCGTAAGCGGAATCCCGCAGTAAGGCGGGATTACTCTGTCCGCCGCTCTTAAACAAGGACAGTACCGCAAGCGGGCCGTCGCTGGTGGGCTGAACGGGACACAGTGCAATCTGGTAGTTGCCCGATTGAATGCGGGAAGCCAGCTGATCTGCGGAGAGCGGCTCCATATTGAAATAATTGTGGAATTGAACATTCCACGCGGCAATCATTTCATTGAGCATCAGCTTTACGTTCGGGTCATCCGGGCAGATGACGGTTACGCTTTTCAGCTCGGAGAGGGATAGTTCGCTCAGGCCCGCAGCAAGAAGAGAAGCGGCGTTTTTATCCTGCTTTAAATAAAATGAGCTTCCGCCGGCCTGACTGCGGTACGGTTTGCCCAGCAGAGAGGTGGAAGGGGTAATGATATCGTCCGCGGCGGACATATTTTTTGGCAGATGCTGCAGCACTTTCGCGCGGTCAAATGACTGAATGAACGCCCGCCGGATATTTTTGCTTTTCATCAGTTCGGACTGTGTATTAAAGCAAAGCCCCCAGGTGGTGTCCTCAAAAGAGGTAATGGTGCAGCCCTGCGCCTTAGCGGAGGCGGCCTGACTGCCGGTAACGGCAATTGCGTCTACCGTACCGGATTTCAGTGCCCCGACCGGGTCGGTGATGGCGTTATCCTTGTTTTGCACGGTAAATTTCAGATTGGCCGGCAGCGGCTTTTGCTTGCCTGTGTAAGTGTCTGAACGGACAAGATTCAGATACTGGTTGTGAGTCCATCCGTATTTTCCGTCTATTTCAAAGGGGCCGTTCCCAATCAGATATTTCCGTTCCAATCCGTAGCGGCCCGAAGTACTTTCAAAAAATTTCTGGTTGCAGGGCATAAAGACCGGCGCCGCGGTGACAGCGGGAAAATCGGGATAGGAGTAGTTGAGTTTTACCACCAGCGTACGGGCGTCCAAAGCGGTCACGCCAAGCTGATCGGCGGACACGGTGCCGGCGTTCACCTCTCTGGCGTTTTTGATGCAGAACATGCGGGAACAGGTCGGCGAACCGGTTTGCGGCAAAAGTGCCCGCCGGAACGCGTAGACAAAATCCTGTGCGGTTACGGGCGTTTTTTTGTCGTCAGACCATTTTGCGCCGCTGCGCAGGGTAAAAGTGAACACCGTGTCGTTTTCACTGCTGACCCATTTTTCCGCAACACCGGGATAGGGCTTATTGTCCGTTCCAAGACGCACCAATCCCTCAAACAGTGCGTCTATCGCCACAACGGCGGCACTGTCCGATGCGATCTGCGGGTCCAGTGTTTTTGGTTCCGAGGCAAGGTAGTAGTTGATTTTTTTATTGGCGTTCTTCGGTTCACTTTTTCCGCAGCCGGAAACAGAGAACAGTATGGTAAGGCAGAGCAAAGCTGCCGTTATTCTTTTCAGCAATCGTTGAGTCACCCCTTATTTTACGGGATTTCATAATTTTATCATTTTTTTTCGGCTATTGCAACGAGGTTAACATCATTGTTATATTTTTCTGCTTTGAACAGAATTCATTCTGAGTAAAACAAAAAAGCTCTTTCCCTTTTGGGAAAGAGCTTTTGGCAGCAAGAAATTATTCGATAATGCTGACTCCGTCCATTTCAGACGGCTGGGGCAGATCCAAAATTTTGAGCATAGTCGGCGCAATGTCCGCCAGTCTTCCGCCGGAGCGGAGGGTGCACGGGTAGCCGATCACACAGAACGGAACCGGATTTGTGGTATGTGCGGTAAACGGAGAACCGTCCTCTTCGTACATTTTGTCCGCGTTGCCGTGGTCGGCGGTAATCAGCGCTACGCCTTCCATTTCGGAAATGGCGTGGATGACCCTGCCCACACAGGTGTCAACCGCTTCTACAGCAGTCTTGGCGGCGCTGAAGATGCCGGTGTGGCCCACCATGTCGCAGTTGGCAAAGTTCAGGATAATCACGTCGTATTTCCCGCTCTTAATACGGTCTACTAAAGCGTCCGTAACTTCATATGCGCTCATTTCGGGCTGCAGGTCGTAGGTTGCAACTTTGGGGGAGTTTATCAGAACGCGGTCTTCGCCGGGATACTGTTTTTCCACACCGCCATTGAAAAAGAAGGTGACGTGAGCGTATTTTTCTGTTTCGGCAATCCGTAGCTGGGTCAGACCGTTGTCGGAGATATATTCACCGAAGGTGTTCTTCAGTGACTGGGGCTTAAAGGCCACCGTTACATTCGGCATGGTTGCATCGTACTGTGTCATACAGACATAGGTGAGCGGGAAGAATCCGTTTTTGCGCTCAAAGCCCTGAAAGTCCGGATCAACAAAGGTACGCGTGATTTCACGGGCACGGTCGGGGCGGAAATTAAAGAAGATGACGGAGTCATTTGCTTTGACGGTGCCGCTCTTCACACAGACGGTTGGTACGACGAATTCGTCGGTCACTTCCTTCTGATAGGAATCCTCTACGGCCTGAACCGGGTCTTCACACTGAATTCCTTCGCCGTACACCATGGCGGCGTAAGCTTTTCCCACGCGCTCCCAGCGGTTGTCGCGGTCCATCGCGTAGTAGCGGCCCATCACGGTGGCAATTTCACCAACGCCGATTTCCTTCAGCTTTGCAGCGCACTCGGCGACATAGCTTTTTCCAGAATCCGGGGGAACGTCACGGCCGTCCAGCAGAGCATGAATGTACACTTTTTTGCAGCCGCGTTTTTTGGCCAGTTCAACCAGTGCATAAAGATGCTGGTTGTGGCTGTGTACGCCGCCGGCGGAGAGCAGTCCGATCAGGTGCAGGGCGCCGTCGTTTTTCACTGCGTTATCCGCAGCGGCAAGAAGGGCGGGGTTTTCAAAGAAGTCACCGTCCTGAATGGATTTTGTAATCCTCGTCAGTTCCTGATAAACAATGCGGCCCGCTCCAATGTTGGTGTGACCCACTTCGGAGTTTCCCATCTGCCCGTCCGGAAGACCTACGTCAAGGCCGGAAGCGCCGATTTGTGTTATTGGGTTATTTGCAAAAAGACGGTCTATGTTTGGCGTGTGTGCCGCTTTGATTGCGTTGCCGCTCTCTCCGGCAATTCCAAAACCGTCGAGTATCATCAGTATTAAAGGTTTTTTCATGTCTTTAACCAATCCTGCCTTTCGGAATAATTTTACCTGCTTGCAGCTTTTACAATTTCCGCAAAGTCGGCCGGTTTCAGGGAAGCTCCGCCGATCAGGCCGCCGTCAACATCGGGCTGGTCGAGCAGTTCCGCTGCGTTTTTGGCGTTCATGGAACCGCCGTACTGAATGGTGATTGCGTCGGCGCTTGCGGTGTCGTACAGTTTTGCAACGGTTGCGCGAATCACGGCGCAGACTTCGTTTGCCTGCTGTGCGGTAGCGGTTTTGCCGGTTCCAATTGCCCAAATCGGCTCATAAGCGATAATAATTTTCTTCAATTCATCTTTGCTGACGCCGCCGAGAGCGATTTTGGTCTGCATGGCGACCAGTTCGTCGGTGATTCCCTGTTCGCGCTGCTCAAGGAATTCGCCCACGCAGAGAATAACGGAAAGGCCGTTGTCCAGAGCCGCGCGGATGCGCTTGTTTACGGTTACGTCTGTTTCACCGAAATAGGTTCTGCGCTCGCTGTGGCCGATAATGACATACTGAACGCCGGTGGAGGTCAGCATGTCGGCGGAAATTTCGCCGGTGAAAGCGCCGCTTTTCTCCCAGTGGCAGTTCTGTGCGCCGATGCCGATGTTGGAGCCCTTTGCGGCCTCCAGCGCGGCGGCAAGGTCAATGTAGGGAACACAGGCAACAACGTCGCAGTCCGCGTCTTTTACCAGAGGTTTGATTGCCTCGATCAGTTCGGTTGCCTCGGCAGGTGTTTTGTTCATTTTCCAGTTGCCGGCGATAACGGCTTTTCTAAGCTTCTTGTTCATAAAGCATTTCTCCTTTAAAAATATTCAGCGTTTCCGCAATTTTTTATTTTGGGGATTTTGCTATAAATGCGGCAGACCGGCTGCCGCATTTTTGCGTTCTGTATTTTATTTATCGTTCAGACATGCAATGCCGGGCAGCTCAAGACCCTCAAGGAATTCCAGGGAAGCGCCGCCGCCGGTGGAAATATGGGTCATCTTTTCGGCAAAGCCGAGCTTCTCAACCGCAGCCGCGGAATCGCCGCCGCCGATGATGGAAATCGCGCCGCTGTTGGCAACCGCTTTTGCAACCGCAATCGTGCCGGCAGCAAAGTTGTCCCATTCGGAAACGCCCATGGGTCCGTTCCACACAACGGTGCCGGAGCCCTGAATGGCTTCGGAGAACAGGACGGAAGTTTTCGGCCCGATGTCAAGACCCATCCAGCCGTCCGGAATCTTGTCGGAATCGACAATTTTATGGTCTGCGTCCGGCTTGTATTCCGTAGCAACCACGTTGTCGATCGGGATCAGGAATTTAACGCCCTTCTCTTTTGCCTTTGCCATCATGTCCTTTGCGAGCTCAACTTTGTCGTTCTCGCAGATGGAAGTGCCGATGGAGTAGCCAAGAGCGTTCATAAAGGTGTAAGCCATGCCGCCGCCGATAATCAGAGTATCGACTTTGTCAAGCAGATTGGTAATGACGCCGATTTTATCAGAAACCTTCGCGCCGCCCAGAATAGCGACAAACGGGCGCTTCGGATTGCTGAGAGCGCCGCCCATGATGGTGATTTCTTTCTGAATCAGGTAACCGCAAACGGCGGGCAGATAAGCCGCCACGCCCGCTGTGGACGCGTGGGCTCTGTGCGCGGTGCCGAACGCGTCGTTGACATAGATTTCAGCCAAAGATGCGAGCTGCTTTGAAAATTCAGGGTCGTTCTTTTCTTCTTCTTTGTGGAAACGGACGTTTTCGATCAGTTCCACTTCTCCGTCTTTTAAGGAGGCGGCTATGCTTTTTGCGCTGTCTCCGACAACGTCTGCAGCCATCTTTACTTCCTGACCAAGTACTTTGGAAAGGTATTTGGCAACAGGCGCAAGAGAGTATTTCATGTTGAACTCACCCTTCGGGCGGCCCAGATGGGAGCAGAGGATGACCTTTGCCTTGTGGCTGACTAAATACTGAATCGTCTTCAGTGCCTCATCAATGCGCTTTGAGTCGGTGATATTGCCCTCCGCATCAAACGGTACATTGAAATCGCAGCGGACGAGTACCCGTTTTCCGGCAACATCAATGTCCTCCACGGTTTTTTTGTTCAGATAGTTCATGCATAGCACTCCTTTATATTATGATAACAGAAAATACAAATTACCTCCGCTATTATACAATAATCCGTCGGTAAATTCAAGCATATTGCGGGCTGAAACAGTCGTTTTAGAAAAGTTTGTTAAAAAAGTATCACCACTGATATTCTCTTAATTGCCCTTTGCACAAAAGCTCCGGATATCCCCATTGCCGCAGAACCTCGTAAACACCTACCGCCACAGAGTTGGACAGGTTCAGGCTGCGCGCAGCGGCGTTGTCAATCATCGGAATCCGTACGCAGCGGTCGGGGTTTTCGTGCAGCAGTTTTTCCGGCAGGCCCGCGGTCTCTTTTCCAAAAAACAGATAGCAGTTGTCGGGGTACTGCACGTCCGAGTGGATATGCTGTGCCTTGGTTGAAAAAAAGTAAAAATCACCCGAATTTTTGCTGAAAAAATCGGAAAGGCTATCGTAATAGGTGATGTCCAGCAGATGCCAGTAATCCAAACCGGCGCGTTTCAGTTTTTTGTCGTCAATCCGGAAGCCCATCGGCCCCACAAGGTGCAGCCTTGCTCCGGTTGCGGCGCAGGTGCGGGCAACGTTGCCGGTGTTTTGGGGGATTTCCGGTTCGACCATGACAATGTTCAGTGTTGACATAGGAGACTCCTTTATTCAAAAAATTTGGCATTAATTTTCAAATATAAACGGAAGGAAAGAGGGGATGATATTGAAAGGCACTGGTTCTATATTTTCAGTCGGGAGGTTTTACGTTATGTATAAAGAAACGATGGGATTTGTCAGGGGAATCGGCACCGGTATGGTAGCCGGCATCGCGGTTGCCTCCATGGGCACTCGCATGATGAAGAATAACCGTAAATTGAGACGCAACGCCAACAAAGCTATGCACGCGGTAAACGGCATGTTTGACGACGTCCAGGGTATGTTTAAACAGTAATCGGCAGTATCCTAAAAAAGCGACAAATTTCAAAAGACATCGGCGGGGAATACCCCGCCGACAGTTGTTTTATCGGATTTTAACTGCCGGAGATCACGCTGTATATACTGAACATGGGGACTACAATCGAAATGACGACTGTGCCGACGATTACCGCGATGATAATCGTCATGGCCGGTTCCAGCGCGCTGGTCAGCTTCTTGGTGGATTCGTCCGTCTGCTGCTCATACATGGAAGCCATTTTGTCCAGAGTTTCAAACAGCATGCCGGATTCTTCACCGACCTTAATCATGGAAACGAGCAGCGCGTCAAAAATTGGGAATTTGGCCATGGAAGCGTTAATGGAGGAGCCGAACTTCACTTCGGAAACGATCTGTGTCAGCTGTTCCTTCATATAGCGGTTCGGGATAACGTCGCGCGAAATCTCAAGCGCTTTTACAATATCCACACCCGATTCCACCAACGAAGACATAATGCGGCACAGACGGGCAATATAGGACTGCCTCATCAGCGATCCCACCGCCGGAATCCGAAGAAACATCCTGTCCATTGCGGTGGCAAACGGAGCGTATTTCTTTTTCAATATAATAAAGGTAAAGATGAGAATAAAAACGACCAGCAGGATAAAATACCATTTTGCCATAATAAAGGACGAAAGAGCCATCACAAATCTTGTAATGACCGGCAGGTCGGTATTGAATTCCTTGAAAATATTTGCAAAATTGGGCAGTACGAATACATTCATAATCATCATGAGAAGCAGGGTGAGACACAAGAGGAAAATCGGGTATCCGGTAGCGCCCTTCAGTTTGGCGGTCAGCTCAATTTCCTTGTCCAGAATTTTTGCGCAGCGTTCAAACGCGGTGTCCAGCCGTCCGTTTGCTTCTCCTGACTGAATGATGTTGGTGACGATTTTCGGGAAAGCCCTAAATTTGGCCATGGCTTCGGAGATCGGGATGCCGGTATACAGATCGCTGTTCATCTCTTCCAGAATCTGTTTGACCTTTTTGTCCTTTTCGCCGCTGATGAGAACTTCCATGGCCATGGAAAGGGACACGCCCGCTTTCATCATGATTCCCATCTGATTCATGATGGTAAGCAGCTTTTTCTTTTTTATTTTTGCTTTATGAATGTCGGAACCGGTGATTTCCATTTTCCAGATGGAGGTGGGCTCGGCCTGCGCCTTGTTTTCGCCGCCTGTCAGGGAAAGTGCGGTCAGACCTTCGCTCTGCAGCCGGGCAATTGCGTCGGCTTTGCTGTCGGCATTGAGAAAGCCGTGGGATTTCTTATGTCTATAATCAACCGCCGTGTATTGATACCGCAATAAAATTCCCTCTTACCTTATGAATTTCGGGCGCCTGCGGCGAAGCCGAATTCCCCGGCGGTGCCGCTTGTAATAATCCCCCGCCTCACCAGGTCGTCAACGCTGCGTTCCAGCGTAATCATTCCCTGACTGACGCCGGTCTGAATGGATTGCGCTATATTTGCCGTTCGGCCCTCACGGATCAGGTTGCTGATCGCGGAGTTAATAAACATCATTTCAAAAGCGCCGACGCGGCCCTTGCCGTCAGCGGTGGGCAGCAGACGCTGGGAAATAACACTCTTGAGCACCAGCGAAAGCTGGATTCTGATTTGCTGCTGCTGCTCGGGCGGGAAGACGTCGATCAGGCGGTCGATGGTTTTTGCCGCCCCGATGGTATGCAGGGTGGAAAGTACCAGATGTCCGGTTTCCGCCGCGGTAACGGCAATGGAAATCGATTCCAGATCGCGCATTTCGCCAACCAGAATGATGTCAGGGTCCTCACGCAGGGCGGCTTTCAGCGCCCGGGCGTAAGAAATGCTGTCCGAGCCGATCTCCCTCTGATTGACGATGCTGTTTTTAGGGGTGTGCATGTACTCAATCGGGTCTTCAATCGTAATAATGTGACAGTGCCTGTTTTTGTTGAACTCGTTGATAATGGCCGCCAGCGTGGTCGACTTGCCGCTCCCGGTCGGGCCGGTCACCAGTACAAGACCGTCCTGCAGTTCCAGAATACGGCTGATGGAATCCGGAAGGTGCAGCTCTGCAATCTCCGGTGTATTGGCGTTGATAATACGCATTACCAGTGTGTCGCCGCGTACCTGACGGAACGCGTTGATACGGAAGCGGCCGCAGCCGCTGATTTCCGCGGAAGCGTCCATGTCGCCTGATTTTCGGAATTCCTCATATTTCTCAGGAGGAAGGCATTGGCGAATCATTCCGTCCGCTTCCTCCGGCGTCAGCGCGGGCAGGTCAAGAAAATGCATTCTGCCGTTAATGCGGTAAGCGGGCCGGTTATTTGTGGACAGGTGAATGTCCGAAGCATGGCTGGAAACGCCGTCTGAAACAATTTTTAAAAAATCCATCTTAGTTAGCCTCACATTTGCAGGGAATAAACCTCCATCATTTCCTGTACGGAAGTTCTCCCTTCTATTACAATTCTCTTGATATTGTCGTCAAGTGTGACCATGCCCTCTTTCACAGCGGTTTCCCGAATTTGATCCGTGCTTTTTCCGCTGTTGATGCAGGCTTTGATCCCGGAGGAAACGGGCATAATTTCATGAATGGCGGTTCTTCCGCGGTAACCTTTGCCGCTGCAGTAGCTGCAGCCCTTCGCCCGGTACAGCTTCAGCTGGGTGCCTTTGGGTTTTCCCAGAAGTTCCAATTCACTGTCATCCGCAAGGTATTCTTCTTTACAGTGGGGGCAGAGGGTTCGAACCAGCCTCTGCGCGATGACTCCCAGTACGGAGGAAGACACCATGTACGGCTCCACGCCCATGTCTATCAGACGGATAATGGAGCTGGGCGCGTCGTAGGTGTGCAGGGTGGAGAGCACCAGGTGCCCGGTAATGGCCACGCTGCTGGCGATTTCGGCGGTTTCCGTGTCGCGGATTTCACCGATCATCACCACGTCGGGGTCCTGGCGCAAAATGGAACGCAGCACGGCGGCGAAGGTCAGGCCGGCCTTTGCGTTGATGTCCACCTGTGTGATATTCGGGATAATCATTTCCACTGGGTTTTCTACGGTGACAATATTGATATCCTCACGCATGATCTCTTTCAGCGCGGTGTAAAGGGTGGTAGATTTACCGCTTCCGGTCGGGCCGGTCAGCAGGATGATGCCGTGGTTGTTGCGGAGCAAGGCATTGAATTTTTCAAGATTCTCCGGCAAAAAGCCGATCTCTTCCTTCACCAGTGAAAAACTGAGCGCCGTGGTGATACGAATGACCACTTTTTCACCGAATACGCAGGGAAGGATGGAGATTCTCATGTCAATATCCTTGCCGCCGATTCGGTAATTGATACGGCCGTCCTGCGGAATGCGTTTTTCAGCGATGTTCATCCCGCCGATAAACTTGATGCGGGAAACCACAGAGGGAATCAGTTCGGCGCTGGTTTCCATGTAAAGGCTCAGGCGCCCGTCCACCCTAAAGCGGATACGCATGGACTTTTCCTCGGGTTCAATGTGAATGTCGCTCGCTTTCAGAAGAACGGCCTGTTCAATCATATTATTGACGAAACGGATAATCGGCTGATCCGTCCCGCTCTGGCCTTCCATCTGATCGAGCGGGATATCCGGCTGCGCAACGGAAAGCTCCCGCGCGGCGGCAAACGCTTTCTGCGTGGTGTACAGCTCGCGGATTTTCGTTTCCAGCTTCTCTCGTTCCGCAATGACAGGATTCACCTTTAATTTGGTGTAGATGCCGATGTCGTTAATCCCGTTGTAATCCAGCGGGTCGGCAACCGCCACGGTCAGGATGCTGCCGGAGCGGCTGATCGGAACAATCAGATTGGAGCGCGCCAGATCTTCCGGCACCAGTGAGGAAAGAGAAGGATCCACACTGACGGAAGACAGGTCGAGATAGGGAATGGAAAGCTGTTTTTCCAGCGAGCGGATAATCTGCATTTCCGTAAGAAAACGATTGTCAATCAGAATTTTCCCCAAGCGCACATTGGTGCCCTTTTGGCGCTCCAAAGCCAGCTGAAGCTGCTCTTCGGTGAGCACTCCGGAATTTATTAAAATCTGCCCAAGCTTTAAATTCGTAATTTTCATGATAGGCTCCTTTACATATTCAGCAAAGACATATACCAGACGATAAAGGACTGAATCTGGCAGTGAAATGTCATAAACAAAAGCAGACTGAGACACAGATACGGCCCCAGCGGAATAGACAGATCCCGCCGGAACCGCTTGCGCAGCAGCAAATAGAGGATATAGAAAAACGCAAGGAAAATGGTCATAAAAAATACGAGGAAGAAATCAGGAAATCCCGTCAGGATTCCCGCGGCGGCGAAAAGCTTCACGTCGCCGAAACCCATCGCTTCTTTTCGGTAGACGATTCTGCCCACGGCGGCAAAAAGAAACAGCAGAACAAGGCCGGCGGCTCCGCCGTACAGCGGAGAAAGCCAGTTTGCGTGAAACAGGCGGCTGCCGCTGAGCAGGTCGTACAGAGAAACGGCGGCGAAAATCACAAACAGAACCAGTGTGAACTGATCGGGAATAATAAAATATTTATGATCCGCTTCCGCAATCATTAAGAGAACAACACAAGCGGCACAAAAAGCATAAAAGTAAAGAATATTCCCTTTATACTGAAAGTAGGTGATAATAAACGACAGAGAAAGGACAACCGTCATCCGAATTCCGTACGGCTTGAAAAAAAGCCTTTTGCGGTAGAGGTCATCGCCCGGCTGTTCGTCGTAGTCACAGAACCACCTTGCCGGCAGCGCGTTGAACAATCCGACACTAAGGTTTGCCAGGACGGCTGCGGTGGGGATACAGAACAGGCAGACAACGAAGTCGTAAACCCGCTGTGCATCCGCTAAATTCAGCGAACTCATTATTTGACACCTTCGGCAAAGTAATACAGGGTCATGGTAAGCACAGCGTCGACTTTTCCGGTATTGTCCGATCCCGCCGTGTATTTTACATGATTGACGAAATAGACCCCTTTGGATTCCTTTTCAAAATAACCGATCAGTGCGGGCAGCTGTGCCTGTGTGCACAGGACATTCAGTTCGACGGATGCCGTGTAAAGCTGTTTTCCGCTTGCGGCGGTTTTGCCCTTTTCGGCCTGCTCCGCGCCGACATTAATGCTTTTCAGGGTGACACCGGAGGAACCGACAATTTTTCCGATATCCTCGGCAACATTTTTTCCCGTTACGGTCGTATCGGCCTTTTCTTCGTTCAGCTGTGTTTTCAGGCCGTCTATCTTCTGCTGCAGGTCGCTGAACCGGGCCGACTGCAGCTCATAGGATTGTACCAGTTCCAGATTGCTGAGGTGCTCTTCGTTCAGCGTGGAAACTTTCTGGTTCAGGGGTAAAAATACATAATTGACGTAAAGCAGCAGAATCAGGGAAAAGCCGAACAGATAGAGCAGTACGCCGGATACCTTGATACTTTTCATTGCTGTCCGCCCTCCTTGCCGCCCGATACGGAAGGAGTAAAGTCCTTCACCTTTAGGGATACGCTACAGGTGCAGCCGCCGTCAGTGCCGATATCGACCCGGAACGGAACGGCAATTGAAAAATAGCCGTTGGACTCCACCTGATTCTTAATCGTCAGATAGCCGTTATAGTTTGCGGTCGTAAAGGTAAGGGCGACGGTGCCGGTCATATTATCCAGATCGCAGCTGTCCACCGATTTTGCTTTTGCGGTAATCTGGCTGATTAACTGGCCTGTCATTTCTTTTGCGTTGCTTTTGCCGGAAGGAAGCAGCTTTTGGTCATTTTTTAGTTTGGAAAGCCGCTGTTCCAGTTCGCTTTGTTCCTGCAAAAGGTCTTTTACCGCCTCATATTTGGAACCGTTCAGAGAAGAGTTGTCCTGCGCCTGCTGTTTCAGCGCGGACAGGTAAACAATCGGTTCCAGCGCCATGACCCCAACGGCGAGCAGAGTGATAAGGACAAGTACGGCTACATTTGCTGCGTGTGTACTGGAGATTGCCTTTACCAGAAGCAAAAAGTCAATGTCCTCCGATTTTTTGGCGGACAGAAGTCCGGCTTCCGAATAAAAAGCGGAGGGCTGGAAGCCCGCCCTTTTTGCGGCCGCGTTGAGCGCGGGCTGGGGGACGGAGCACGAAGCGACGTTTTCGATTGGGATGTCCAGTTCCAGCTTGGCGCAGAATTCATCAAACTTGGGAACAATCGAAAGACCTCCGCACAAAATCAGCCGGTTCAGTTCCAGACGTTCACTGGAAAGTACCATACGGATATTGCGGATAGCCTCGCTGACGCAGGCGTCCAGCAGATCGGAAATCTGCTGTGCAGCCGTTTCATCGTTTTCCACTGTGAATCCGTAAGCAGTCACGCTTCTGACCGCGTCTGCAAAGGATACTGAACGGTTTCTCATGATGATTTCTACAATATCGTCAAACACGGTTTCAAAGGTTCGCTGAAAAACGGGCATTCCGTTTTGAAAAAGGACAAGCCGCGTTTTTGTATAGTCAAAATCGAGCAGGGCAATTGTCTGATTCCGTTCGGCCGGAATTTTTTTGCCCGCGTGCAGTAAGCCGCTGATGGGGGGTACAATCTTAATGACGTGAAGGCCGTATTTTGAAAAGTTCTTCCGGATTTCGCCAAGCAGTTTGGTTTTAACCGCGAACAGGGAGCTTGTCAGTTTTCCGGTCATCGGATTCACGCGATTGTATTCGTAGTTCTGGATCATATACTCGTCAACGCCGTCCTGAAGCACCGTTTCGGCTTCCAGTTCCGCCAGCTTGAGCAGATCCTTCTTTTTACACGGCAGGTGCTGGTACTCTTTGCTGATGATATGGTCGTCTTCCAGACAGTAAATAATTTTATTGGTTCCCATTTTCACCGATTTTGCGCATTCCTGCACATATCTTGCAAAAGCGGGAAGATCATTGCATTCTTTTCCGTCACGCATGCTTTCGGGAAGCTCAAAGCACTGAGGCAGTCCAAAGACCGGCTTGCGTGTATATTTTACCCAGGTCAGATACAGTGCACTGCGGGTAGTTTGCAGCAGAATAACATTCAAAGCGGCTGACACCACACTTTTCTTATTTCAATGACGATCTCCCTGTATTATACAATATCCTATTATTTGCGACAATAGATTTTTTCATGTACAGCTAAAACAAGCCCCGGTTTCCCGGGGCTTGACATAGTAAAAGTCAGCAAATAAGTTTCCCTTATTTAGCTTTCTGCGTCCTTATTTTCTAACACGGATTTCAGAGTAGTAGTGGTATCCATAACGATTTTTACGCCGTCATCCTTATTGGCCGAAATTTTCACCTTACCATTTCTGATACGGTAGTTTCCGCTGGTTTTAATAGTGGGAAGCTCAGGAATTCCTTCTTGTTCTAGAGCCGCTTTAACTGTAACAGTATCCGCATCTACATCCCAAGTTTTAGCAGTTGCTTCCGCCTGAGCGGATTTGAGCGCCAGTTCTACCGTCTGCGCGTTGGCTTTGTCTACATTTGTATTCGCAGTTGAAATAACATTGCTGACAGTCGGAATGGCGATAGCTGCCAGAATCGCGAGGATTGCAATGACAATGACGAGCTCGACCAGAGTAAAGCCTTTTTTGTTATTTTTTCGCAAGGTTTTTACCATGTTTGTCCTACCTCTTTTTTGTTTAATTTTCAATAAAAAACGAAAATTAGAGACCGTTTTTATATTTCTAAGTTTGATTATAGAACGGAATACTTTTTCTGTCAATATACTCCATTCTTTTACAAAAAATTGTTTTTTACTGCACCCAATTTTTTCATAAAATATCTTAATTCTACAAATATGAAAATCCTTGCGCTCTTTCTTTAATCAGGCTATAATCAAGATGAATCTTTATACTTTTGAAAAGTGAGGTGCAGGCGGATGAAAACAGGTTCCAAACGGGGCGCTGCTTTGGCGTATGTGATCGTGACTTCGGCGGTCTTAATGATCCTGGCAACTGCTTTGGTGTTCAGCGCAAAAGTGAATCTGGATTCCGCCACCAACAGCCGGGAAGGGCGCCAGGCGTATCTGGACGCAAAGTCCGCCATTGAGTACGGCCGTGCGTATGTGCTGCAGAATCCCGACGTGGGCAACTTCACAATTGTAAAAACTTCCGGAAATCCGGGCTTCAAAATCGGTGCCGCCGGTGCCGCGGACGCGGTGGCTGAATATTCCAGTGAAGATAAATTGATTACGGCCAGCGCGAAATACCGCTCTTCCGATCGCGTCAGAAAGCTGGGCTACCAGTTTACGACGGAGGAAACAGGGGAAGGGGAAGAAAGCGGGGTAAATGAATTTTTATTAGCAGGGACAAACTATGGGAGCAATGTGGCTTATTATAACTGGTGGGCTCCGTCCATGTATCCGCAAAAGGTGTCTGACTATCCTGTTTTTATAAGTAACCGTCTTCAGGTATTGTCGGGAGAACATTTTTTAAAAGCACCCAGTATGATGCTTTTCGGTCTGAATGCAGATCATAGTATTATGTGTGATAATGCGTCCCGTGCTGAACTGACCAGTGATGCAATTTATTTTAATAAAGACATTCTGGGAGCACACCCCAATAAAGGAGATGTCAACGGTGCACCTCGCCTGGTTATAAAGAATATTACACCGGATCGCGGAGTGATCGTGTTTGGAAAAGACTGCAGAATTTACGGGCCGAACGATATTGTTATTAAGGAAGGCTGCTATTCTTTTCAAAGCGGTGTCGATCTGTTTAAACTGACAGATGACGAGTCGTCTTCTAATTATAAATACAAGTTGCTAACTCCTTTGGATGAGACTCCCGGCTATGCCGCAATCAGTGAAAGCATCCTCGAAAGTCCCGAAGAAGTTTTGAGTGGTGATGCGCAAAATACAGCGGAAAGCGGGCACGGAGCGGATTGGAGCAATTACGGAAAAATTGTCGGGACTCTTTCTCCTCCGGACAAGGGCAAAGGAAATACTCCGCGATATGTCATTTATAAGAAGAAGATTTCTGATTCAACAAAGATTAATAACGGACAGCCCATTATTGTGAATTACAATTCAGGAATTAACAACTATGAAAATAAAATTATCTATTGGTATCTGAATGATGTCAGCATATGGGGAAACGCTCTTTTGGGAAATGATGACCAAAACAGCAACGAATATTATACAAATGTTTCCAATGTTTATCTGGGGAAAGAAATCAATCTTCTCTATGTCAACGCCAGTACGGATTTTAAAATTCCGGAATATAAAACGGTGGTCTTTAAAGCTGACAGTGTCACGCTTAATACCAAACACAGTGACACGGAAGTCGGCACTGGAAGCACCCAGCCAAAAATTACGCATTCCGGAAGCGCCGCTCGGCTTATTATAGAAGCGCAGGACCCCAGTGACAGCGTTCGGTTGCATGTTCCGAACACCCTACAGGTTGAATATAACGATCAGAATGGAATTGTGCGCAAATATCAGATCAAAGCCGGTTGGTATGACGTAACACAAATCAACTTATTCAGTGACGACGCAAAAGAATTTTTTGAAAGTACAGAACCCGAAGAATCCAGCGGATCAAGCGGCTCCGGCGGCTCCAGCGGCGGAGGAACGGAAATTACCGGAGGTGTTTATACCGATGGTGAATAAGATGCTTTTGAATTTCAGGAGCAGAAAAGGGACGACTATGGTGGAGGTTCTCGCCGCGGTTGTGATTCTTGCGCTGGTTGTTACGGCGGTGCTGTCGACGATCGGTTTTTCGCAGCGGACGATTCTTTCCAAAAGTACGGAAAGCGGCGCGGCCGCACAGGCGCAGGAAATCGCGGATGCGCTCATTACAAAATTGCGTACAGCGGACGTTGCTTCGCTGAAAACTGCCGATGTGCTTGGAGCGAAATATGTGGATGACACCAGTTTTCCGGATCCGTCTTCCGCGAACGATAAACAGTTTACCTTTGTTTACGGGAAAAACGACACGGATGGAATTGAGGGTTACCAAATTAAAACCGCCGTTTATTTTAAGGGCGGTAACGGAAGAAAATGTGTGCAGATGACGGCGTTTGCGGCAAAGGACGGTGGCGCGTCATGAAAAAACTGCACGAAAAAAAGGGTATGACACTGGTAGAGCTGATTATTGCGGTGGCTTTCACAGCCATCGTGATTGCGGCAGCGTGCGCGGTGCTTTTTTTAGGCGGGAATTTTTTCAAAAGCGGTACGGTAAGCGCCGCCAATCAGCAAAGGGCTTCTCTTGCGGAAACCTATATCCAGCGGTATGCCTCCACCGCGTTTAAGCTCTCTTCCTCCAAGGAAATGGACGTCGGCGGCGTGGCTTTTACTCTTTCGGACAACGTACTCCGCGTAACCAAACAGACGGTTGAAGGGGGTACGGCGTCTTCGGAAGAGGTGGCCTCCATTGAAGGAATCGGCCGGGTGGAATTTCAGCTGGAAGGTACCGTCCTTTCCTATAAAATTATCTCTCAGGACGGAACCTATACCCTTTCGGGCGGGACGGTTTTGAACAATTTTATCAGCGGAGACGCGGCCAGTCTGACCGGCAGCAGCGGCGACTGTCTTTTTATGGATTTGACGGCTCCTGTGTCTTCGGAGTAATTTCCAGACTTTCGAAATTTGGGTAAATTATTGCAGAGCTTCTCTTTCCCTAACCGTGCAGATGTGCTATAATATAGTAATTAATACCAAAAACATGGTGGCTCTTAAGTATTTATTGGCATCATCGTAAGTTGGGAGCAGAGTATATGAATGCTAAAAGCATGAAAAAAGCATTACTGTTTAATGATTTTTTATCGACTCTTTCAGGGGAGCCGCTTGAAATCAAGTATAAGCATTTGGCTCACATCTTTCGCGTTTCAGAATCCACAGTTTCGAAACTGAGACATGCAAAATTGAATAAAATGCCCGCGGGGATGCACCCGGACATTATCGGCGCCAGCTTTGCTCAGGGAATCGTGCAGTCGTTCGCACCCTCCGGCAGCACGGTCAGGCGTTTTTCAGCGTATGCCCGTTTACTTTGCAACGGATATTTGGTATCCGAAAATCTTGAAAAAGCGGCGGTCCATCTTTCCGGGCTCGGTACAGTGGACGACGATGCCGCGAAAAAACTTTACACGGTTGAGATTCCGCAGTTTATCCGCAGCTGTTACGAAGAAGCCTACGCCAACTCTGAAATGGACTTTTCGGGCTGCATGGCTTCGCGCTATTCGGTTCAGTCCGACATCCTGTATCAGAAAATATGTGATATTGTCAACCGTGACACCTTTGACGACGACAAGCTCAAGCAGCTTTTAAACGTTGTTTACGCGGCCAATCTTCGGCATCAGCTCAATCCCATCATTGACGGCCGGTCTGTGGTTGACCTGGTGCACCGGTTTGTGCAGGATCAGACTTGCAAACCGTTTTACAATTTCGTTCACCGCATGGAAGTGATTTCTGTCAACGAAGACGCGCAGCAGCTGAAACGGACGATCAAAGGGCGCCAGCAGATTGTACTCCAGAATCTGAATCCTCAGGAGATTGTGCTGTGCCAGTCCTTGAATTACTTTGTGGATCTGCCCGACCAGGAAATTATTGCAAGGGCTTTTCGTATGGTCACCTGTACCATCAACCATATCCCGATTGTTCAGTATCTGAACATGCATGAAAACACGCAGTATACCAGCGCGGAACAACTTCTGACCGTCCGCCATGTGAGTGACAGCGTTGGCGGAACGACCAATACGGAACTGCTTTTCCGTTTTAACCTGTATCCGGGCATGGTTGGGGAAACGGTCAACATTTATTATGAGTGCTGTCTTGTTACACCGTTTATCAAAAATATTTCCTGCAATTACAGCTTTTCACTGCTTTACCCCTGCAAATTTTTAGAGCATGAGTTTGCGCTGGATGCGAAAACCAAAGAAAAATGGGGTGTTCAGGTTAAGCTTTTTACACCGATGACGACCAGCGCCTGTACTTCTGAAAACCCCGACGAGACCACGGTGCTGAGCGGGGGAACCAGCGACCTGAAGCGAATTACCTTTTACGACTGGGCGATGTCCGGCACCGGATATTGGCGCAATATCTATGAACTGAAATATGCGAACGGAAAATCCTAGGATCACAAAATTTCGATTCCGGAATTCCTATTGCATGCTCCCGGCAATATCCTATATAATAGTAGAAAGCAGATGCATGAAGGGGGGGGACTTCCGATGTTTTATACGGTCAGTTACAGGCGGTATGACGGCAATATCCAAAATCATGCCGTTCTTACAGATGTGCGGCGCAGCTATCTGGAAACTCGCAAAAGAGAGTCCGGTAAAATCCATGGCTGTCTGGACGGGATGGATTTTACCGTCCGATATAAAATAAGACCGAAAAAATTCATCTGGATAAAAACAAGCGGACAGACCGCTCTTCAAAAAGCATATTATCAAAAGTACGGATATTACATATTGACCCGTGACAGAGCGGGAGAAACCGTCAGCAAAGCGCGCTTCGGCCGGGATCACACCTGGCTGCAGACAGCTTATTATAAAGGTGATACCGCACACCCGGAAGCGGTTTTAATGCCGAAAGAGGGTACCGACGGCCTCGTTTTACTCAGCCTTGTTCCGGAAACGGGCAGATATACGCGCACAGCGCTTTTTCCAAGCGAAAGCTGCGGCGCGACCGCGCGGCAAAGTCTGGTCAACACCGTGGCCGGGGAGCCGGAGGTTTTTGCGGAAACGGAAAAAGGCGGATTTTTCTACTGCCCTTTCAAAGAGACGGAGCGCCGCATGGCGGTTCTAAAGGATCTCAGCTCCGGCAAAGAGAGCCCGGTACCGGAATGGCCGGTTGAAAAAGAGGAAACGGTTCCTTTTTCCTATATTGAAAATGACCGACCCGTTGCCCCGCCGCCGGCCGAAAAGCCGGAACTGCCGCTGACACAGGCGCCGGAAGAGCCGGATTACGCCGCCGACCATGAGCTTTACAGCACGGAGGAACCGGCCGCGCCGCCGACCCGTTATTCGGTAGCCGGGAAGGGGCTGAACGGCGGGACACAGGTCAGCGACTATATTCCCCTGCGTGTGGAGCGCGGCACGAAGCGGATCGTCATCAGCGCGGAGGAAAGCTATACCTATTTCGGTAAAGTGATCGACGGCCTCCGGCAGGGGCGCGGACGCACTCAGATGCAGAACGGCTGTACCGCCTATGAAGGCGATTACCTTGACGACAAGCGCGACGGCTTCGGCGCGTATTATTACAAATCCGGTAAAATCTGTTATGTAGGCGGATGGAAAGCCAATAAGCGGGAGGGGGTAGGGGTATCCTACAGCTCCAAAGACGGCTCCATTTTCGTCGGCAAATGGAAAGACAATATTCCCACCGGCAGCGGGGCGGCTTTTGACGCGCAGGGTAGGCTGATTTATACCGGCGAGTGGAAAAACGGTCTGCGCCACGGGCACGGGACGGAATATAAGGACGGGGAAGTTGTCTTTACGGGTGAATTCCGTGAAGATCAGTATTATTCGGGATATCAGCATATTTAGGTGACTGAGGGTGTGGAAATGCGGAGTGTAGAATTGCATCAGATGAACCGCGGCGAATGCGTTGTGCTGCGGGGAGTGGAAAAAAATATCCTGATGGTGGACTGTGGGGAACCGGCCTGCGGCGTTTCCGGCCTGATGAAGCGGTACGCCGCAGTGACGGCCCGCGGCTTGCTGCTGACTCACTGGCATGAGGACGGCCTGCTGGCGCTGGATCGGATTCTCCGCGTAAATCCCGACTATTTTCACCGGATTTATTTGCCCGCTTCCCCCTGCGATAAGCGGGGAAGGCCGCTGATGCTGGAATTCGCGCTGTTTGCGCATGTGTTTCAGGAAGAGCGGGAAGGTGTCTTTGACCTCAACACCGCCGTGCTGAGGCTTTTTCCGGTTCTTTCGGGGAAAGTAGGCGCCGGGCGCATCACCGCCTTACAGGCGGACAGAAGCTTTCGCTTTGACGGCGTGGAGTACGACGTACTGTGGCCGGCTGAAAAGGCTTTCCCGTTTACAGACCTGTTTTCTTCCGCGGTTGAAAATATGAACGTCTGCCTGTCGTCGCCGTTTCTGCCGGGGGCTGCGCAGGAGTTTTTAAAGCTGAAAGAAGAATTCTGCGCCGCGTATACGGCCTGCTGCCGTACTTTGCCCATGGAGCAGACAAGCGTTGACCGCATGACGGAATTCTATAATAGGATAGAGAAAATGATTCCGCGGCTACGGGCGCTGCCGCCCGCGCAGGATATTAAAGAGATCCTTGGCCGTCCGACCACACAGGCTGCTTACGCGTTTGAGTGCCGCGCGGCCAGCGTGATTTTCCACAATCGGCGCAAAAGCGAAGCCAGCACGGACGATATTCTGATGACCGGCGCCGCCGAACCGGAAAGCATGGACGCGGTTTCTTCGCGGCTGTATGGCGGCTACTATATCTTAAAAGCGCCCCGGCACGGCGCCGCCGGCGCGTGGAGCCATATTTTCGGTGAAATCAGCGCCGCGCATATTTTGATTATCCATGGGAATAACAGGGAGCAGGAAGAAATTGCGGGCGAATATATCGATCTGCCCGGCATCCGCCACTGTACGGACAGCACCGGCTGTCCGTGGCTGCAGAGCAGCGGGTGTTCCTGCAACCGGATGAGCTGCTGCTATGATTTGCCCCGCCCCGGACTGACGATCAAATGCCTTTTCTGCCAGGGCCCGGAAGCTGTCGCGCCGAGCGCGACGGAGGGGGTCAGCAAGCACAATCTGCCTGAGAGAATCGCCGTAGGCGCGTGCCGACCGCATGGTCCGGCATGCAAAATTTTGGTCATTTCTTCCACGGGTGCGCGCTCGTGCCTGTGCGATGGAAAACCGGCAAATATTAACTGGATGTGAACAACTTGGAAAATTCCCGTACATCATTTTCCTGTTGTACCAATGTTTTCCAGACTTATGGAGAAATATGGCTTGAATACTGGAAAATCCTTAGATATTGTGTAAATTTTATTAAAAAATATGTCCATTATATACTTGACATTGATTACCAAATATCTTATAATCCAATTAAACATATGAGTGGTGGTTGTGGCTGCGGCTATGCCAAACGCATCATTGGCAGAGTGTACCACAAAACCATTGCGAGTCAGGGGAGAAAATCTTAACACCCATGGCGAACATGTATGTTAAATTCTCATAGCACACGCAAATACGCAAAACGAACTATTTTAAGGAGGACAAAAAGGATGAAAAAAATCACAGGAAAAGTAGTTTCTCTTGTGCTCGCATTAGCACTTGTAGTAACTAGCTTTTCGGCAAACTTCGCTTTCGCTTCTACGAAGACGATAAGCGGAACAATCAGCGATACTCTGAACGATGACCTCTATCTTGTCAACAAAGACGGAGATAATGCTGAGTTCAATTTGGCGAATTGGTTGATCGATTCAACGCATCCCACACTTGAGACCAAAGAACATGGTGCAGCAAGTGATCCGACAATCTCAGCTATTTCTCATGTTTCCGGCGACAAGCTGGTTTCTGCGGACATTGATGAGGACGCAGGCACTGCATCCCTGAAACTGAAGAATAAGTCCGGTACAGAAGTGATTTCCGTTCTGTATTCCGGCAGCTACACTGACCCGGATGACGACGATGATACTGAATACACCGTTAAGGGCAGAGCAAACCTCACAATCCATGTCTATGATGAGGGTGACATCGTATTCGGCGAAGTGCCGGCTACTCTTCCTACAGATGGCAGCGGACTGGATGATTTCGAAACTTTCGCCATGAACAAGAATGCCACAAAACAAATCGGCATTTACAAGGCTGTTCAGGGTGCTAATTCTGCTGCAACTTTTGAAGAAGTACAGCTGGTCACAGCAAAAGAAGGCGTTACTTTTAACACCGGTGCTACTACTGACAATGTTTATTATTATGAAATGACCAGCGGCGACAGCGATGTCCATGTTGGCACACTTCAGTCAACTACGGCAGATGGTACTGCAGACTCCGTATTAACTGCACAAGTTGGTAGAGGAACACTAGCTGGTGGTTTGTATCCCGACGATGCAAAAACCGGTACGGTTACCATTAATGTTAAGAAAATGGTTTTAGACGATGATGGCACTTACAAGGCTTCTAAAGAATCCGATGATAAGTATACCTTAAAGACAAAAGTCGATAAGAAGGTTGCTGTAGGAGCTATCGCAGGATATGATAAGGCTGTCAATTATAGCATTAAAAAGGGTTCTGGCTCAACAACAGTTCTGTCTGGTACTGGTTTGACAGATACCAATGTCAAGGATTGTGAAGTTGTATTCCCAAGTTCTTCCGATACCGATTACTATAAGACCAATGCTTATACAGGTGATGTAAGTGTAGGTGAGAAGACAAGCGTTACCAAAATTTCCGGTGAACTCGGAACATTGAAGATCTCTGACGGTAAAGTCGGCACTGTTGCAGTTGATGTAGGCAATGTTGATGTAACCGGCGGTAAGGTCGGCGATATTACTACTAAAGACGGTAACGTTGATATCAATGGTGATGACGCTGTTGTCGGCAATATCAATACAAAAGACGACACAGCTGCTGTTGTAACGGTTGATGCAGGTACTGTTGGCGACATTAAGACCAAGGGTCACGTTGATGTTACTTCCAACGATGAAGATGTTGATGTTGCTGTTGGAACAATCACAGCTCCTTATGCAACCATTACTTCTGATGACGCGAAACTGGCTATCAAAGGCCTTGTAATCAGCGATGATAATGGCAAAACCACAATCGTGGGCCAGAGCAAACTGACTATCGGCTCCATTGATGCGGATTACTATGACACAGAATTTGCTTTTGGCGATTCCGATGAGTTTGTAGGAACAGTTCCTGCTCCGAAGAATGCAAAGAACGCAACCATTTCCACTGATAACGAAGACACTGTTCTGACTGTAACCGGTGCTTTAACTGCTGATACAATCGATGTTGGCAGTGACACAAACGTAACCTTCACAGACGCTGTTACCGTAAAGAATGTTGACGGCGACGGCACAATGAAGATTGCAGCTGGCAAACTGTATGTCAGCGACAGCGCTTCCAGCGTAACACTGAAGCTTTCTGACACAACTCTGGCTCCTGGCACAACCGTCTTCAAGGCTGACAAAGATGCAGTTGATGTTGACGATTTCGATACTTTCGGCTATACGCTCGATGTATCCTCCGGCACAGATGTTGATACCTTCAAGATTAAGACAATTTCCTTTGCTGGTATCGCAATCAACAAGACCTCCTCTTCCATTGCGAAGGGTTATTCCGAAACCTTTACAGCTTCCGCTTATCCGTTCGGCACATCCCTGCCGACCGGTGCAACCATCAAGTGGGAACTTGACGGCGGCAGCAGCGATGTCTTCACACTGACAACTTCTGGCAACACTGCCAAGGTTGATGTTGTAAGCGTCGACAAAGATTTCGCTTCTGAAAACAAGACCACTCTGACCGCTACTCTGTATGATGCAGACGGCGATGAGATGGACGATTATGATGCAGCTACTTGCGACGTTACAGCTCTTGCAGTGCCGGATGCTACTTCCGACACAACTAAGGACTTCTCAGTTGCAAAGGGTTCCTCCTATCAGTTCAAGATTACTTCCGCAACAGCTCCGACCTTCACAGTTGGTACTCCTGGTGTCTTCACAGTAGCTCTTGCTTCCAAGAATGGCAACGATTACTTCTACAAGATCACAGCTACCGGCAATGTTGGCGCTGCAACTGGTGTATACCTCAACGGAACAAAACTCCTTGTTGCTACTGTAAAAGCTCCTGCTTTCACAACAGACACAACGAAGGACATGACCGTTAAGGGTTCTTACACGCTGAAAGTTACTGCAACTGCTACACCGACCTTCGCTCTCGGTACCGCAGGCGTCTTCAAGGCAGAGTTCGTTTCCAAGACTGGCAACGACTATCTGTACAAGATCACTTCTGTCGGCGCAGCTGGCGCAAAGACTGGCGTCTATGTAAACGGCGTTAAGACTTTTGTTGCTACTGTTGGCTAAGTAATCTTACAGCACAGGCAATCTCTTAATTAAATTATTACTATCTCAACAAAATAAGTATAGTTGTATTTGCGTAGCGGCGGTTTGGGCGAAAGCTCAGGCCGCCGCTTTGTGCTATATTTTTGAAAAAATGGAACCGGTAAGTTGTATGCGCGTAGGGGAATTGCACAATACTTTGCTGGGATTCTTACTTGAAAAAAAGTCCTGGATAACGTAAAATAGAGGTATTATAAAAACGCAGGGGAACAGAAAAATGATATTCAGCAGTTTATTTTTTATCTTTGTTTTTTTACCGGTGGTTTTGATCGCCTATTTTTTGGTACCGCGAAAATTGAAAAACCTGTGCTTGTTCCTGTTCAGCCTTGTTTTTTACGCGTGGGGCGAACCCGTTTATGTATTTCTAATGCTGTTTACTACCCTATTTGACTATATTGCAGGATATTTTATCAGCAAGTATCGGGAAGAAAAGAAAAAAGCCCGTATTTTCCTGATTATCAGCATTTGTGTCAATTTGGGGCTGCTCGGCTTTTTCAAATATTCCGGGCTTTTGGTGGAAACCTTCAATTCCATTTCCGGCTTATCCCTTCCGCTGCCCGCGGTGGCACTGCCAATCGGCATTTCCTTTTATACCTTTGAATCACTGTCGTATTCGATCGATATTTATCGCGGCGAGGCACCGGCACAGCGAAATATCATTGACTTCGGCGCATACATTTCTTTTTTCCCGCATCTGGTGGCCGGGCCGATTGTTCGCTACGAAGATCTGGCGGCGCAGCTGCAGAACCGGCAGGAAACGCTGGAAAAGTTTACTTCTGGCGGCAGACGCTTTTTGGTCGGTTTATTTAAAAAGGTGTTGCTTGCAAACAATCTTGCCATGCTTGCCGATAAGGTGCAGTACATGGGTAACCCCAGCACCCTGACCGCGTGGCTTGGTATGCTGGCGTTCACCTTCCAGATTTATCTTGATTTTTCCGGGTATTCCGATATGGCGATCGGCCTTGCGGGGATGTTTGGCTTCCAAATCCCTGAAAACTTCCGGTATCCGTATATTTCCCGCAGTGTTTCCGAATTCTGGCGCCGCTGGCACATTACACTGGGAACCTGGTTCCGCGAGTATGTTTATATTCCGCTGGGCGGCAACCGCTGCTCAACAATCAAGAATGTACGCAACCTTGCCATTGTCTGGGTGCTGACTGGAATCTGGCACGGTGCCAGCTGGAACTTTGCAATTTGGGGCGCTTATTACGCAGTATTAATTATCTGTGAAAAGCTGTTTCTGCAGAAATGGCTTGACAAAATCCCCGCGTTCTTCCAGTGGTTATACAGCTTTTTAGCCGCGGTAATCGGATGGGTATTCTTCTCGTATCTGGACATCCATAAGGCTTTTGGCGTCATTGGAGCGATGTTTGGATTCGCCCCCGGCGCGGACAAGCTTGGCGTTTATTCCTTGATTACCTACGCACCGCTGCTGATCCTTGCGGCGCTCTGTAGCTCCACACTGGTCGGAACCTTGACAGAGCGGCTTCGTAAAAGCGGAACACCGGGCAAAATCATCTGGAGCCTTGGCTTTATCTGCCTGTTTGTCATGTCGATGACCTTCCTGGTGGATAATTCCTATAATCCGTTCCTGTATTTCCGTTTTTAAGGGTTGTGCAGAATGACAAATGTGTATTGTAAGAGGATAATATGAAATTATTTTTGAATATAAAAGAGAATATCAAGAAGTGTGAACTGGAATCCGTTGCAGTCACGGTTGTTTTGTTCGTGACGATTCTGGTTGGCTCCCTGTACCTGATCTTTGCGCCGAAACAGGATTTTTCAGAGGACGAAAACCGTGTGCTGGAGTCTGCCCCAAAGGTGTCATTGACTTCTCTGGCGGACGGTTCCTTTATGGATTCGATTGACAGCTACGTCGGCGACCATTTTATGCTCCGCAAAGCGAGTATTGCGCTTAACACCCGTATCCAGCTTTTCATGGGGAAACGGGACCTCGGTTCCAATTACAGCCGCACTCCTGCGGAGGGCGGCGTGTATTTCGGCAAAGACGGCCATTTGTACGAAGTCCTTTTGCCTAACCGAACCGACATTTTTGCGCGCAACGTTGCGGCAATGCAGCTGTTTGCTGAAAAAACATCTCTGCCGTTCTACTTTATGCCCGTTCCCTCCGGCGCGCAGGAGCAGCAGGACAGGCTGCCGTTTTCGGCGCCCAGCCACGACCAGCACGAAGAGCTGGAATCGATTCAGGCCGTTGCCGGACAGAACACGAAAGTGATAGACGTTTTTGATACGCTGAGTGACAGCACAGGAAACGATTATTATTACAAAACAGATCACCATTGGAACACATACGGCGCTTACAAGGGCTATGAGGCGCTTGTAAAAGCCATGGGCATTACACCGACGCCGCAGGATGATTTTGAATTTGAAGAGGCATCGGATTCTTTTTTGGGAACGCTGTACTCAAAGGCGATTTTGAACACTCAGCCGTCAGATGTGCTGTATCTTCCGGTCTATAAGAAAGCTTCTTCCGTCACGCAGCAAACAGGAAAGCAGCAGAGCGACAGCCTTTTCTGGAAGGAATATCTGGAGAAAAAAGACAAGTATTCCGTATTTCTCGGCGGCAACCACAGCGTAGATGTGGTCAGAAATCCCGCCGTTACCAACGGCAAAAAGCTGCTGATTATCAAAGATTCTTACGCGAACAGCATGGTGCCGTTTCTGGCGACAAATTTTCAAGAGATTCATATTATCGATCTCCGCTATTACACGCAGAATATCTACGATTATATCAGACAAAATAAGATCACGGACACGACGGCAATCTACAGCATTAAGCAGCTTTGCGAAGTGTTGGTTGCAAATAAGTTAAGCGCACGTTAAAATCAGTCATTGACAAATTGTGAAAAATTGGTACAATGAATTTAGTTATTATTACAAAACAGAAAATCAGACTTTGAAATAGGAAACAATAAAATTTTAGAGAGGTTGGTTAGTGTGCAGACGTTTCAACATATTATCAAGGATGAAGTGGGGCTTCATGCAAGACCGGCTGGGATGCTTGTAAAACTGGCATCTTCCTGCTCATCAGACATCAGCATTACGTTTGAGTCCAAAAAAGTGAGCGCAAAAAAATTGTTTGCCGTTATGGGTCTTTGCGCAAAAAGGAACGATGAAATCACCATTACGGTTGAGGGTGAAAATGAGGAGGCGGACTGCCTGCAAATAAAAGAATTCTGTGAACAAAATCTGTAAGGCTGGTGGTAACTGATGAAAAAAATACACGGTATCGGCGCGTCAAAGGGTTACGCAATCGGGAAACTGACTCTTTGCGTCAATATTGACGATCATATTCAGAAAAGAAGCATAACGGACATTCCAGCGGAGCTGTCAAGGCTTGACGCTGCCAAAGATGCGGCGGTAGAGGCGCTCAACGCCATTTACATGAAAGCGATTAAGCGTGTCGGCGAAGCGAATTCCATGATTTTTCAGATACATATCATGATGCTTCAGGACGAGGACTATTTCAACACCATTCAGGATGCGATTAAAAATGAAAAGGTAAACGCCGAATATGCCGTTTGGCAGGCCGGCAGACAGTTTTCAGAAATGTTCTCACAGATGGAAGACGAATACATGCGCGGCCGTGCCGCCGACGTCCTCGATATCTCCAAGAGGCTGATTCGTAATCTTGACAAAACTCTTGCCAATGGATTGGACTGCCTGACAGACCGGTCCATTGTTGGTGCGGTTGACCTGATGCCCAGCGAAACCGTACAGATGGATAAGAATCTGGTCCTCGCTTTTGTAACGCGCGAAGGCTCCAAAAGCTCTCATTCGGCAATTTTGGCCCGAACCATGGGGATCCCAGCCGTGGTTGGGCTTGCGGACGGCTACAGCGAGCTGACGGACGGAATTTCCATTATCGTTGACGGTGCTGCCGGGGACGTTATTCTTGAACCGGACGAGCAGACTCTTGCACAGTACCGGGAAAAACAGCAGGAATTCGCAAGTTATCAGCATGAATTGGCTCTGCTGAAAGGAACCAAGGCGGTTACAAAGAACGGTACCGTCATTGAAATCAATGCGAACATCGGGCATCCGGAGGATGTTTCAATGGTCCTTGAAAACGACGCGGACGGCATCGGCCTTTTCCGCAGCGAGTTTCTTTACATGGAGAGCAGCAATTTCCCGAGCGAGGAAGATCAGTTTCAGGCATATAAAAAGGTACTGGAGAAAATGGGCGGAAAGCGCGTTATTATCCGTACACTGGATTTGGGCGCGGATAAACAGGTACCTTACCTTGATATCCCCCATGAGGAAAATCCGGCCATGGGCTACCGCGCAATCCGGATCTGCCTGGACCGCCAGGAGCTTTTCATCACCCAGCTCAGGGCGCTGATCCGCGCTTCGGCTTTCGGAAAACTGGCCATCATGTTTCCGATGATTATTTCCGTTGAAGAAGTCAAAAAGATTAAGGAAATCGTGGAAAAAGTGAAAAAAGATCTGACGGAGGAGAACATTGCATTTGCTCCGGACTTTGAGCTAGGGATTATGATAGAAACGCCCGCTTCGGTCATACTGAGCGATCTGCTGGCAAAAGAGGTTGATTTCTTCAGTATTGGAACCAATGACCTGACCCAGTACACGCTTGCGGTAGACCGTATGAATCATACCATTTCCAAAATGTTCGATTCCCGTCATCCCGCAGTACTGCGCATGATTGAAAAAACGGCGGAAAGCGCAAAGAATGCCGGTATCTGGGTGGGCATCTGCGGGGAATCCGCCGCGGATACCGCGATGACGGAATTCTACGTTAAAATCGGCATCAGCGAGCTTTCGGTTACTCCTTCCATGGTGCTTGAACTGCGCAAAGCGGTACAGCAGATTGAATTGTAAGTTTCCATTGTAAAAACAGACAGCCTTCCGCTCAAACTGAGCGGAAGGCTGTCTTGCTGTGCAGAGTGGTTTCATCATCGGAATTTCAGAATTCGGGTTGCGTTGAGAACCGTAAGGATACAAACGCCCACGTCGGCGAATACGGCCATCCACATGGGGGAGTAGCCAAGAGCGGCGAGAACCAGCACCAATGCCTTAAAGGCGAGTGCAAAGAAGATATTGAACCGGATGATGCCCATCGCGCGTCTGGCGATTCGGATGGCAGGAGCAAGCTTGGAGGGTTTATCCAGTGTCAGTACAACGTCGGAAGCTTCTATGGCCGCGTCGGTGCCAAGTCCCATCGCGACTCCACAGTCGGAAGCAGCTAGGACGGGGGCATCGTTAATACCGTCGCCCACAAAAATGGTTTTTCCGGTTTCATTGCGAATGCTTTCCATCAATGACACTTTGCTTTCCGGAAGCAGTCCGGCGTGGTATTCCGTGATTCCGCATTCCTGCGCAGCGGCGGCAGCGGAGTTTTCATTGTCACCGGTCAGCATCACCACACGCTTTATTCCGATTTCTTTCAGCATCTTTACGCCTTCCGCAGCGTCGGGTTTGGCGGTATCATTCAGTTCCATACTGCCCTCTACAACGCCGTCAATCGCCACAAAGATAGAAGCCGGTGCATAACTCTCCATATTAAGTCCGTTTTGCTCCAGAAGATGTCTGCGCCCACAGACTACTTTTTTGCCGTCAATCACCGCAACAACACCGTGCCCCGGAATTTCCTCCGCCTGGTCTGTGGGAAGAAGTTCTATTCCTGCTGCGGCTTTTATGACTGCTTTTGCGGCCGGGTGGGTACTGTATTGTTCCGCAGAAGCAGCGATCCGCAGCAAATCGGCTTGTGGAAGGCTGCCGAGGGTGGTTACTTTGTTCAGTTTCAGTTCGCCGCTGGTCAGCGTTCCTGTTTTGTCAAACACAACCGCGTCGGTCAGCGCAAGGGCTTCCAGAAACCTTCCGCCTTTAATCAACACGCCGTTTTTGCTTTCGGCCCCGATGCCTGCGTAAAAACCAAGCGGGACTGAAATAACCAGTGCGCACGGACAGGAAGCTACCAGAAACACCAGCGCACGGTAAAGCCACACACGGAACTCGCCGAGTCCAAACAGAGGAGGCAGCACCATCAGCAGGAGTGCAAGGGCCATTACCAGAGGAGTGTAGATTTCCGCAAAGCGGGTAATCAGTTTTTCGGCTTTGCCCTTTCGTGCCGCGGCGGATTCCACCATGGCGATGATTCTGGAAGCCGCCGAGTTTTGCAGGTCATGGGTTACTTCAATGGTCAGCGGCCCCTGCTCATTCATCATGCCCGACAGGACTTCAGAGCCGGCAAACGCATCCGCCGGCGCACTTTCGCCCGTCAGCGCGGAGGTGTTCAGTGTAGAGTTACCGGAAAGAACGATTCCGTCCAGCGGAATTCGTTCAAAAGGGTAAACACGAATCGTATCGCCGATTTGAACGCTTTCGGCAGAAACAATTTCTTCGGTTCCGTCAAGCACTCTGCGCGCGGTATCCGCTCGGATTTCGGCAAGTTTTTCAATGCTGTCGCGCGAACTGTCTACCGCTTTGTCTTCTATCATTTCTCCCAGCTGGTACAGGACGGCCACCATTGCCGCTTCAAGAAACTGTCCCAGACCAAAAGCCGCAATCACCGCGACCGCCATTAATGTTGTTTCATCCATTCTCAGTTTCAGAAGGGAACGCCAGCCGCTTCGAAATACACGCCAGCCGGATAATATAATCGAGACCCCGAACAGAATTGCCGTAATCAGCGGGGGAGTCTGAAAGATATGTTCTGAGAGGAAACCTGCTGAAAAAAACAGCAGCGAAGAAATCATTTCGATTTTAAATATATTCGGGTTCTTCTCTTCTTCATTTCCGCAGTGTCCGCAGCCACAGCCGCAGGCTAAGGGAGGCTGATCTTTCTTTGTGTCCTGTTCATGCTCGTGCTCGTGTTCACAGCAGGCACAGCGGGTTTCGTGTGGTTGATTATCAAATTCATGCATGCGGGTTTTCCTCCTTTACATGGTTCAGGCCCTGTTCAAACAAGAGCCGGACATGTTCATCGTCCAGCGAGTAGAAGGAAGACTTTCCTTCGCGCCTTACCCGTACCAGGTGTGCGCTTCGCAGCAGACGAAGCTGATGGGAAATGGCAGATTGTCCCATATCCAATATTTCCGCTATGTCACAGACGCATAATTCGCTTTCAAACAGTGCGCAGATAATTCGTACTCTGGTGGTATCGCCAAAAACCTTAAATAATTCCGCAAGGGCAAACAATGTGTCCAGGTCAGGCATATTGTGCAGTGTTTTTTCGACAAGATTGGGATGAATGCATTTTTCTTCGCAATAATCGGTTAATTCTTCCATTTTAGTAATCACTCCTGTTCATATGAACACATATTCATTTGTTTGTTTTATTATATTCCGCTGTTCTGATTTATGCAATAGTTTTTAAGAATTTTATTTCTTAGATATTCCTGCTAAAAGGCAAGATTCCAAATTGTGGTATAAAAGAAAAAGACCTGCGGCAATCAATTCGGTTGATTCAGGGTTTGGTTGAATATTGGAAAAATAAATATGCAAAAGTCTCTACTTATTCAGAATCCTAAACAGAATTAACTTGAATTTTGAATTGATAATTGATATAATAATGCAATAGAACATGTCTTGTAGGGCACGCCTTGTGTAGGTGTGTCCTACAAAAGCATTTTAAGGTAAATAATAGACTCTGTTGAATTAAGGGTGTTTTTGTGGTATAATTTCGAATTGTATTCTCTTCTTTTAGAGTTTGAGTTTGCCTGTAGTGTTTATTCTGTTACCCGCAACATGAGGTTGCCTTTGCAAATAAACAGGAATTTTAAGGAGTGGCTGTAGTGACAAACTATGTGATAAAGCGTATTGCCTATGCGCTTTTGACAATTTTTCTGATTTCTGTCATCACCTTTGCGCTGATGAACATGATTCCCGGCGGTCCATTTTTGAGTGAGAAAGCGGTTTCACCGGCGACCACAGAGGCGATGAAGGTGAAATACGGATTGGACAAACCGCTGTATGTCCAATACGGAAATTATATGAACAATTTACTTCACGGCGATTTTGGTATTTCATTGAAGCAGAAGGGCCGGACGGCTAACGACATTATTACTTCAACTTTTCCCATTTCCGCCAAACTTGGCGGAATTTCGATTTTTATTGCGCTGTTTTTAGGGCTGACCATGGGCTCCGTGGCGGCGCTGAACAGAGGCAAGTGGGCTGACAGCCTTCTGATGGTTATTTCAACGCTGGGGATTGCGGTACCTTCCTTTGTCGTTGCAACCTTTCTGATGATGACTTTTGGCGTTAACCTGCACTGGCTGCCGACCATGGGGCTGAAAACCCCTTTGCACTATATCCTGCCGGTTGCCACGCTTTCCTTTTACCCCATGGCGTATATTACCCGGCTGATGCGTTCCAGTATGCTTGACGCGTTGAATCAGGACTACATACGCACAGCAAAAGCAAAAGGCGTAAGTAAATTCTCCATGCTGTTCAAACATGCCCTGAGAAACGCGATTATCCCAATTATCACTTATGTGGGCCCGCTGCTTGCCTATACGGTGTCCGGCAGCTTTGTGGTTGAGAAGATTTTCAACATTCCCGGCCTTGGCCGCGAATTCATCAACTGCATCAGCGGACGTGATTATCCCATGGTAATGAGTACGACTATTTTTCTTGCGGTGCTACTGGTTTTAATGAATGTCCTCGTGGATATTTGCTACAAACTGGTTGATCCCAGAATTAAATTGAAGTGAGAAAGGCAGGGAAGCACAGCAATGGAAGATATTAAGTTCAAGAAAAACCCTTTCAGCTTGCAGCTAAACGCAGAAGATTTTTTGCCTGCCAGCTCTGAAGATAAAGCACAGCTTGAGGTCATGCGTGAAAGTACGACCTACTGGAAAGACGCAATGCAGCGTCTGCGCAAAAATAAAGTGGCTATGGCCGCAATGATTGTCATTTTGTTTGTTCTGATTTTTGCATTTGTGATTCCGAATTTTTACCCCTATCAGTATGACCAGCAGGTTCGCGGAAGCGAAGATTTAACACCGATGCAGTACTCTCAGTCGGAGATCCAGAAGATGGAAGCCGGCGAGAAAGTATTCCCCCATATTTTTGGAACCGATAAATTCGGCCGTGACCTTGGAATCCGCGTAATGGTCGGCGCCAGAATTTCTCTTCTGGTCGGATTGATTGCCAGCGCGCTGGTCCTGTTGATCGGCAGTATTTACGGTGCGGTGGCGGGATATTTTGGCGGTAAGGTCGACATCATCATGATGCGAATTGTAGATATTATTTATTCCATACCGGATATCTTGATTATCATCCTGCTGCAGGTTTCGCTGAAGGAACCGCTGAATGCGCTGTTTGCCAGCAATCCTGCTTTTGCGGGACTGCAGAAGGTCGGCGTAGGTCTGATTAGTATTTTTATTACCTTCAGTATGCTGTACTGGGTTGGAATGGCCCGTATTGTACGCGGACAGGTTATGTCGCTGAAGGAACAGGAATTTGTTACGGCGGCCAAAGCGTTGGGCGCTTCAAACGGAAGAATCATTCAAAAGCATCTGATCCCCAACTGCATTGGCACCTTGATTGTTACAACGACTCTCCAGATTCCGTCCGCCATCTTTACGGAAGCGTTTTTGAGCTTTTTGGGTCTGGGTGTTGCCGCGCCGATGGCAAGCCTTGGATCGCTTGCTTCCTCGGCAATTGACGGAATCACGTCTTATGCTTACCGGTTGACCATCCCGGCAATTGTCATCAGTTTAATCATTCTTTCATTCAATCTTTTTGGCGACGGCCTGAGAGATGCGTTTGATCCAAAGCTTAAGAAATAGGAGATTTGATAATGAGTTCTAATTGTTTGCTTGATATAGAAAATCTTCAAGTTTCCTTTTTTACCCCCGCCGGAGAGGTAAAGGCCGTCAGCGGCGTATCCTATACGCTTGACCACGGCGAGGTGCTTGGAATCGTTGGAGAATCCGGAAGCGGAAAAAGCGTTTCCGCTTACACCCTGATGGGAATTATTGCCGACCCCGGTAAAGTAGTGGGCGGTACCGTTGAGTTTAACGGGCATCATATTGAAAAAATGAAGGAAAAAGAATTCCGGAAAATGCGCGGCAGTGAAGTCAGCATCATTTTCCAGGATCCGATGACCTCTTTAAACCCGGTTTATACCATTGGAAGCCAGCTGACGGAAATGCTGCGCCTGCACACCGACAAAAGCAGAGCAGAGTGCAAGGCAAGGGCCATTGAGCTTTTGGGGCTGGTCGGGATGAACGAACCGGAAAAACGCATGAAGCAGTATCCGCATGAGTTTTCAGGCGGTATGCGCCAGAGAGTGATGATCGCTATGGCGCTGGCCTGTGAGCCGAAACTGCTGATTGCAGACGAACCCACCACAGCGCTTGACGTTACCATTCAGGCTCAGATTCTGGAGCTGATGGTGGAACTGAAAAAGAAAATTAACATGTCGATTATTTTGATAACGCATGATTTGGGCGTCGTTTCCGACGTTTGTGACCGCATTGCGGTCATGTATGCCGGCAAGATCGTCGAAATCGGCAGTACGGACGATATTTTTTATAATCCGAAGCACTGCTATACGGTCGGCCTTTTGAACTCCGTTCCGAAAATCCACGAGCAGGGACACGAAAGGCTGATTCCGATCGAGGGAACCACCATTGACCTTCTGAACCCGCCGGCCGGATGTCCGTTTGCCTCCCGCTGCAGCCAGTGCATGAAGATCTGCCTGAAGCAGATGCCGGAGTTTACCGAAATTTCTCCGGGTCATAAAAGTGCCTGCTGGCTCTTGCAGAAAGAGCAGTTTGAAAAAGCCGGGGAGGGAAATGCGCAATGAGCGAAAAGCTGTTGGAAGTTCAGCATCTTCAGCAATATTTTCCGGTAAGCGGAGGTATATTCAAGACAAATTATGTGCAGGCTGTTGATGACGTAAGCTTTTATATTAATAAGGGAGAAACCCTTGGACTGGTTGGAGAAAGCGGCTGCGGAAAAACAACAACGGGCAGAACAATTCTGCGGTTGTACGAGCCGACCGCAGGAAAGATTTTCTATAACGGCGTCGATGTCACAAATATTGATTTTGCGCCTTACCGTAAAAAAATGCAGATCGTTTTTCAGGACCCCTACGCTTCTTTGGATGCCCGTATGACGGTCGGCGACATTGTCGGCGAACCGATTGATATACACAATCTGGCTTCCAGCCGTAAGGAGCGCAACGACAGAATTCTTTCCCTGCTGGAAAGGGTGGGTCTGAACTCCGAGCACGCAAACCGCTATCCCCATGAATTTTCCGGCGGACAGCGCCAGAGAATCGGAATTGCGCGCGCGCTGGCGGTCAACCCGGAATTTATCGTGTGCGATGAACCGATTTCCGCACTGGACGTTTCCATACAGGCGCAGGTTGTCAACATGTTTGAGGATTTGCAGCAGGAACTGGGCCTGACCTATTTGTTCATTGCCCATGACCTTGCCATTGTAAAGCACATCAGCAACCGTATCGGCGTTATGTATCTTGGTAAGCTCGTTGAGCTTGCGGACAGCGACTCCCTCTACGAGCACCCGATTCATCCCTATACGCAGAGCCTTCTTTCCGCCATTCCGATTCCGGACCCGAAGATGAGCCGCGCGAAGAAGAGAATTGTGCTTGAGGGCGACGTTCCCAGCCCGCTGAACCCGCCTTCCGGCTGCCGTTTCAGAACCCGCTGCCCGTACGCAACGGAACAGTGTGCGGCGGAGGTTCCGGAATTCAAAGAGTATGAAACAGGTCATTTTGCGGCCTGCCACCGTATCGGTGAGTTTTAACAGATTTTAATTTGCACTGCAAGTTGAAATATCGAAGAGAGAAATCATAAAAATGGAGGGATTATCTATGACAAAGAAATTGGTATCTTTGGTACTGGCGCTGTCTTTGATGGCCTCGGCTTTTCAGGCTGCGGCAGCAACACAACGGCATCGTCCGGAACCGCTGCAGAGGGAAGCAAAGCTTCTGCAGAAGCAAAAACCCTTACTGTCTGTGTAGGCGCGGAGCCTGCAACAATTGACCCGGTTCACAATCAGACGGTCGACGGCGGCACTCTGATCCTGCATGCTTTTGAAGGCTTGACTAAGCATGACAAGGACGGCAAAATTGTTAACGGACAGGCAAAAGACATTAAAGTAAGCGACGATCACCTTACCTATACAGCTACCCTGCGTGACGACATCAAATGGTCCGACGGCAAAGCGGTAACAGCGGGAGACTTCGTTTACGCGTGGCAGAGAGGCGTAGACCCGAAAACAGCTTCTGAATACGCCAACATTTTTGACCCGATCAAAAATGCCACCAAGATCCGCAACGGCGAGAAGAAAGCGGATGGTACCGCTTATGCTCCGTCCGAACTCGGCATTGTAGCCAAGGACGACAAAACACTGGAAATTACTTTGGAAGCACCTTGTGCTTACATTATGGAACTGTTCACCTTCCCGACCTATATGCCTGTCAGAAAAGACATTATAGATGCAAAGGGCGATCAGTGGACACAGGACCCCACAACCTATGTCAGCAACGGCTGCTATATGCTGAAGGACTGGAGTCATAAAGAAAGCATGACTTATGTCAAGAATCCGAACTACTATGACAAGGATTCCGTTACCAATGACACACTGAAATTCATGCTGATTGAAGACGATGCTGCGCAGTTGGCTGCGTATCAGAACAATGAAATTCAGTTTGCTTATCAGTTCCCTGTGGATGAAATTGCCGCATGGAAAGATAAGCCGGATTATCACACCATTAACCAGCTGGGCACTTATCTGGTTTGCTACAACACCCAGAAAGCTCCTTTCAACGATCCCAGAGTCAGAAAAGCTCTGTCCCTTGCCATCGACCGTAACTACCTTGTAGAAAAAGTTACCAAGGGCGGCGAAACTCCTGCCGACGCCATGGTTTCCACCGGCGTAACGGATCAGGATGCTTCCAAGCAGTTCCACGATGTCGGCGGCGGATACTATTCCGTAAAGCCGGAAGATTATGAAAAGAATGTTGCCGAAGCCAAGAAACTGCTTGCAGAAGCAGGTTTCCCGGACGGAAAAGGCTTCCCGGCATTTGAATATATCTTCAATACTTCCTCCAAGCATCAGTCTGTTGCAGAAGCTCTGCAGAATATGTGGAAGACCGAGCTGGGAATCAACGCCACTCTGTCCTCTCAGGAATGGGCAGTCTTTGTGGACACCCGTAACAAGGGTAACTTCAGCGTAGCCCGCCACGGCTGGCTCGCCGACTACAACGACCCGATTTCCTACCTCACTCTGTGGGTAACAGGCGATGCTAACAACAGCGGTAAATACAGCAACAAAGACTACGACGCTCTGATAAAGAAAGCGCTGTCTACCGATGATAACTCTGTCAGAATGCCCGCCATGCACGACGCGGAAAAAATTCTCATGGACGACATGGGTATTGCTCCGCTGTTCTTCTACACCCATCCGTATCTGATGAACACCAACCTGAAGAACTTCTATGAGTCTCCGCTTGGTTTTGACTTCTTCATGTATACGACAGTAGAATAATTTTCACAGACAGAAACAAACGAAAGGCGTTTCCCTTAACGGGAAGCGCCTTTTTTGTGCATATTTTTATTGTTATGAATGATGCGGGGGCGTTACACTGCATCAGAACAAAATTTTACTGGTTTAAAGCGATAGTTAGCCGATAAATTTGCAATATTATATACTCAATATTTCATTTATATAAGATCAGAGATTAAAAAGCAAATAAAAACTGTTGAATTATACGATTTTTAAAAATAAGACGAATAATCGCAAATATGCAGTTGCAAATTTGATTCATCAGTAGTATAATCAAAAACATTAGAATATTAAGGTCAGGGCATAAAGTCGGGTTGTTTCCATGATCCGGCTGCAACATAAAGATGCAAAATGACTATTTTACTTGGGAGGTAAAACATGATGAAAAAGCGTTTATTGGCAGCTGTTTTGGCGGCTGTAATGCTTTCTGCTTCTGCGACAGGCTGCGCCCAGGGAGGCGGAAACACGGATTCTGCGGCTGCGGGCAGTGCTGCGGCAACTGGTGAGACAATTAAGATCGGTGGTCTTGCACCGCTAACCGGAAACGTATCTGTTTACGGTATTGCTACTAATAACGGCGTTAAGCTTGCTGTAGATGCGATTAATAAGAACGGCGGTGTTCTCGGCAAGAAAATCGAATACATCTCCTATGATGAAAAAGGCGATGCAATCGAAGCGGTTAACGCTTACAACAAGCTCGTACAGGATGACAAGGTAGTTGCGCTGGTTGGCGACGTTACTTCCAAACCGACGATTGCGGTTGCTCAGAAGGCTGTCAAAGACGGTCTGCCGATGATTACTGCGACCGGTACCGCTGCGGACATTACAAAAGCCGGCGACAATATCTTCCGCGCCTGCTTTATTGACCCGTTCCAGGGCGAACTGATGGCTGCCTACGCGGCACAGAAGCTCGGAGCAAAAACCGCCGCTATCATCTACGACAACGGCGACGACTATTCCACCGGTGTTGCGGACGCTTTTGAGGCTGCCGCGAAAGAAGCCGGCATGACCATTACCAACAAAGAAGCTTATCAGAGCGGCAGCGTCGATTTCAAATCTCAGCTGACAAAGATAAAGGCCGGCAATCCTGATGTTGTTATGGTTCCGGTTTATTATTCCGATGTAGCGCTGATTGCCGTACAGGCAAAAGAAATCGGCCTGAGCGCGAAGCTCCTCGGCGCTGACGGATGGGACGGCGTTCTTGAGAAGATTGACAAAAGCAATCTTGACGCTGTAAAGGACTGCTACTTCTGCAGCCAGTATTCCGCGGAAAGCACCAATCCGGATCTGCAGGCTTTCCTGAAATCATACAAGGCAGCCTACAATACGGACGCGAACATGTTCGCTGTTCTGGGTTATGATGCCATGGGCATGATGGCCGCCGCAATCAACAAAGCCGGTTCTACCGATTCCGACAAGATTGTTGCAGCGCTCAAAGGGCTTGAGTATAAAGGCCTCACCGGCAACACCACATTTGATGAAAACCGCAACCCGGTCAGAGAAGCTGTTATTACGACCATTGCGGACGGAAAATATAAATTTGTTGAGAACTTTAAAAAGTAAGTTTACCCATTCTGTTAGGAATTAAAAAGGGGAAAAGAGGGTGAAGAAATTCGCCCTCTTTTCGGGTTTTTGCGAATAATATCAATGTTTTAATATTAATGCAGGAGGGTGCGGTTTATGGATTTCTTTTCGCAAATCATCAATGGTCTGGGCATCGGCAGTATTTACGCGCTGGTCGCTCTGGGCTACAGTATGGTTTATGGTATCGTACAGCTGATTAACTTTGCTCACGGCGATATCATTATGGTAGGAGCTTATGTCGTATTTGTTATTATAGTCATGATGGGTCTTCCTTTGTGGCTTGCGGTATTGGGCTCAATTATTTTCTGCGGCATCGCCGGTGTGCTCATAGAGCGTATTGCGTATCATAGGCTTCTGGTCCGGGACGCACCCAGAATTTCCCTGCTGATTACCGCAATCGGGGTCAGCATCTTTTTACAGAACCTTTTTCAGCTGCTGTTTGGTTCCGATGCGAAATCAATGCCGAGAATGTTTTCCTTCAGCCCGCTCCAGCTGGGCGGTCTGCAGATTACTTCTTCGACCGTTCTGAATATTCTGGTTTCTGTTATTATGATGGCGGGGCTGCAGCTGATGGTCAGCAAAATGAAAATCGGCAAAGCGATGCGCGCGACTTCCGAAGATGCTGGTGCCGCCAAACTGATGGGGATCAACACCAATACCACCATTGCCTTTACATTCGGCATCGGCTCGGCTTTGGCATCCGCAGGCGCGGTGCTTTACTGCAATACTTATCCGCAGATTAAACCGATTATGGGCGGTCTTTTGGGTCTGAAAGCGTTTGTCGCCGCTGTGCTCGGCGGGATCGGCAGCATTCCCGGCGCGATGCTGGGCGGTTATCTGCTGGGCGTTGCTGAAAGCCTGACCAACGCCTATATCAGCAGCAACCTGACGGACGCTGTTGTTTTCGGCATCCTGATTATCGTCCTGCTTGTAAAACCCGCGGGATTGCTTGGCAAAAATACAAGGGAGAAGGTGTAACAGATGTTGGGTATTTCCAGAAAGAAAAAGATTTCCTATGTTGTCAATCTGGCAATTGTTATTCTCCTGTATCTGGTCTTTACCATGCTGATCCGTCAGGGTATTGTAAACAGTTACTATTCGGATATTATGAATATGATGTGTATCAACATCATTATGGCCGTTAGCCTGAACCTGGTAACCGGTTTGCTGGGCCAGCTGGTTCTGGGCCACGCGGGATTCATGCTGGTGGGTGCTTATACAGCTGGTTTGTTCACAATTCATTCCGGGCTTCCGCTCCCGGTCGCATTCCCAATCGCGCTGGTACTGGGCGGACTGGTTGCGGCAATTTTCGGTGTCATCATCGGTGTGCCGGCACTTCGCCTGAAAGGCGACTATCTTGCGATTATCACCTTGGGGTTTGGTGAAATTATTCGTGTAATTGCCAATAACCTTACCATCACCAACGGTGCAAAAGGCCTTTACGGCATTGATTCCTTAAATTCACGGCATAATCTGACGGCGATGTTTACCTATATTTTCTTTATTGCTGTTTTGACTATTTTTATCAGCTTCACCTTCGGGACCTCGCGCCACGGACGTGCTGTTATTTCCATCCGTGAAGATGAAATTGCCGCGGAGGCTTCGGGTATCAACACAACCTATTATAAGCTGCTCGCTTTCATTCTGGCAGCATTCTTTGCCGGAGTTGCCGGCGGCCTTTACGCTCATCAGATCGGCTTGATCGATCCCTCAAAGTTCGATTTCAACCGTTCTGTGGAAATCCTCGTAATGGTTGTTCTGGGCGGCATGGGTTCCATTACCGGTTCCATTATTTCCGCAGGCGTTCTGACCATTCTGCCGGAGGCCCTGCGCGGTTTTGCAAGCTACCGTATGCTGCTTTACTCTATCGTATTGATTTGCGTCATGCTCTTCCGCCCCACGGGTCTGCTTGGCCGCAGCGAATTTTCATTGATGAAAACTGTGGATAAAATCAGAGGTGCTGTCAAAGGCAAAAAACAGGACCCGGCTTCAAATAAGGAGGGCTAACTGATGTCTGTACTGGAAACGAAAAACCTTGGAATTGCTTTCGGCGGCCTTCAGGCTCTTGAAGATGTGCATTTTTCTATCAATGAAGGAGAAATTATTGGTCTGATCGGGCCGAATGGAGCAGGAAAAACCACCGTGTTCAACCTGCTGACCGACGTATATATGCCGACACAGGGCGTCATTGAGCTCGACGGCAACAACATTGTAGGTAAAAAAACATACCAGATTACACAGAACGGAATTGCGAGGACCTTTCAGAATATTCGTCTGTTCAAGGATGCTACCGTGATTGATAATGTAAAAATTGCGATGAACAGCCAAATGAAATATTCCGTTCTGGCGGGAATGTTCCGTCTTCCTTCCTACCGCAGGGAAGAAAAGGCGGTTTCAAAACGGGCTCATGAGCTTTTAGAGGTTTTTAACTTGGACGGGTATGCGCATGATTCTGCGAAAAACCTTCCCTATGGCAAGCAGCGCAAGCTGGAAATTGCCCGTGCGCTGGCAACGAATCCGAAGGTTCTGCTTCTTGACGAACCTGCGGCCGGCATGAATCCGACCGAAACTATGGAATTAATGGAAACCATCATGCTGATCCGCGACAAATTCCATGTTGCGATCCTTTTGATTGAGCATGACATGAACTTTGTTATGGGTATCTGCGAACATATTGTGGTTTTGGATTACGGCAGAATTATCGCAGAAGGTACCGCAGAAGAAGTTCGCAGCGATCCGAAAGTCATCGCTGCGTATCTTGGAGGGGAATAATATGGGAGTAATGCTGTCGGTTAAAAATCTGGATGTTTTTTACGGATCCATCCATGCCATTAAAAATATTTCCTTCGATGTGCAGGAGGGAGAAATCGTTACCCTGATCGGCGCAAACGGTGCCGGAAAGACCACAACGCTTCACTCCATTTCCGGACTGGTCAAGCCGAAGAACGGTGAGATCAATTTTATGGGGAATGATCTTCGTACGACGGAGCCCCACAAAATTATCCGGCTTGGACTGGCTCAGGTTCCGGAAGGAAGACGCATTTTCGCAAAGATGACGGTGCTGGAAAATTTGGAAATGGGTGCATATATCCGCAACGACGGCGATAAAATCGAAGACGATTTTGAAAAGCTGTTTGAACGCCTGCCCCGACTGAAGGAGCGCCGCAAGCAGATTGCCGGGACACTCAGCGGCGGCGAACAGCAGATGCTTGCGATTGGACGCGCACTGATGTGTAATCCGAAAATGCTCCTGCTGGATGAACCGTCCATGGGGCTTTCTCCGCTTCTGGTCGGTGAAATTTTCAATATTATTCAGGATGTAAACAAGTCGGGCGTTACTGTCCTTCTGGTGGAGCAAAACGCCAAGAAGGCATTGGAAATTGCAAATCATGCCTACGTTCTTGAAACGGGCACAATTGCCATGGAAGGCGACGCAGACGAGCTGGCAAATGATGAAAAGGTTCGAAAGGCTTATCTGGGCGGCTGATATTTCGAAGAAAAGGCGGAAGCAATTGCTTCCGCCTTTTCTATGTACTGACAGTTGTAAGGGTGGTAGTGGGATAATACCAGGCCAAAATCTGCTTGTAATCGGAACCCTGGGACGCCATGTACTGTGCGCCGACCTGGCTCATGCCTACGCCGTGCCCATATCCTTTTACCACAAACGTGAATGTATTGTTTTTACAGGAGACGGTAAAGTTTGCCGAGCGCAGGTTAAACGCGTTTCGTGCGTCGTTTCCGGTTACGGAGACGCCGCCGATTTCTATGGTTTTCACGGAGCCCGCCGTGGTACGGGCAATGCTGCCGACCCACTTGGCCGCGTCCGCACCTAAGTTTGCTTTCGGCGCGACTTTCAGCGCGGCTGCCTTGAACTGGTCGGCGCTGAGCGTAACCGTGGTCTGGTATCCGCTGGAAAAGACATCTCCCGGACTGGCCACGGAAACCAGATAGCTTCGCTTGCCGCCCCAAATGTCCTCCGATGTTTCTGTATTTCCGGAGGAGATGGCATAATAGGTTGCATCCGCAAGATCGTCCCCGCTTTTCAATACCTGTCCGTAGACGGCGTTTACCACTTGAGTGAGCTTGTTATAGTATTCGTTGAAATTGGTTCCCCAGCGCTCCTGCATCTGCGCATTGGTGACGTAGATTTGCCACCCCTGAGTGTCCGCGGAAAAATCCGCGCCTTTTAGCGCGGCCGTGGGAGTGGTTCTCTCCTGCTCACGCAGGCGGCTGTAATAGGTGTACGCTGCGACTCCCTGCGCTTTTAGCGCTTCCGGCGAGGATTCCGGTGACATTTCGGTGGCAATCGCGCCGTAGAGAAAGCTTCGGTCATCCACTGTTAAGATCTGGCTGCTTTTCGCATCCAGTATTTTAAACTGCGCTGTGCCCTGAGCGGCGGGTGCAGTGCTCTGCGGCGTCTGTGACGTTGGCTGAGACTGCGGTTTTTCCTGTGATTGATTCTGTTTCTGCGGCGGTACGGACGAAGCCGCCTTGCTGCTCGGCTTGTCTGTCTTGTCCGGGATTTTCGCGCCCAGTGACAAGAAAGGAATCAAGAACATCAGAAAAAAAAGCAGAAGTCCCAGTAAGGTTTTGCCTTTCATTTTCAACCACCATTTCTCCGTGCAGTAAAAAATTTTGCTGAAGCAGCGGCCGAACCCTGCACGGAAGATGTTTTCGGCCTGTTTCCGATTTGGCTGGTCCGTTTTCTGAACATGGGAGCTACCGTATTACATTTTACATGAGCGTATTAAAAATTATTCATAAAATTATAAATATATTTCTACAGGAGAGCGATATGACAAAAAAATGAAATTTTTAATTGTTTTTGTTGCAAAAACAATTAATTTGCATGTAAACTTACTTGACTTTGATTTCCGGGTGATATATATTATATGCTAGAGTATTTATACGAGATAGTAGGTTGCCGTCGGTTCTTCCACGCGGAGCAGGACGGCTTTTTTGCTGAATTTGTGTGGAGAAATGGTGTGCTTTAATGGCAGAAATTGTACTTGAACAGGATAATCCGGGCTTAAAAAGCCTATGTGATGAATTCAGGGCGAACAATAAGATTCCGCCTGAAAAATTTGAATTATATCAAGTGAAACGCGGTCTGCGCAATCCTGACGGCACCGGCGTTATGGCCGGCCTTACCACCATCTGTAACGTACACGGGTATTTGATTGCGGACGGTGAACGCATTCCGGACGAGGGCAAGCTGACTTACCGTGGAATTGATCTCAGAGATATTGTGGAAGGCTGTATCGCAGAGAAGCGTTTTGGCTTTGAAGAAGTTGCGTGGCTTTTGCTCTTTGGCGAGCTGCCAAGCACGGAGCAGCTGCAGACGTTCTGCAAAACCCTCAACAGCTACCGTGAGCTCCCGGAATATTTTGCGGAAGATATGATTATCAAAGCGCCTTCAAAAAATATTATGAATAAATTGGCTCGTTCCGTGCTGGCACTGTATTCGTATGACGAAAATCCGGATGATACTTCCCTGCAGAACAACATGCGTCAGGCTATCCAGCTGATTGCGCGGATGCCTACGATCATGACGTATGCCTATCAGGTAAAACGCCGTCACTTCGACAAGCAGAGCATGTATTTCCATCCGATTGATCCTTCCCACTCCACGGCGCAGGCTATTTTGAACGCGATTCGTCCCGACCGTGTGTTTACAGACGAAGAAGCGAAACTGCTGGATCTCTGTCTGATTCTGCACGCGGAGCACGGCGGCGGCAACAACTCTACTTTTGCGGCGCGTGTGCTTTCTTCCACCGGAACGGATATTTATTCCTCCATGGCGGCCGCGATCGGTTCCCTGAAAGGACCGAAACACGGCGGCGCGAACCACAGGGTCATGATGATGATGAACGAGATCATGGAGAATGTGCACAATTGGGAAGACGAGACCGAACTGGAAAACTATCTTGAAAAAATTGTCCGCGGAGAGGCCTGTGACCATTCCGGGCTGATTTACGGGATGGGACACGCGGTCTATACGCTTTCCGATCCCCGTGCGGTCATTTTGAGAACAAAAGCGCATAAAATGGCTGAAGAAAGAAATATGCTCAAGAAATTTGAGTTGTTCGAGAGAGTGGAAAAGCTCGCGCCCAACGCTTTTGCGCATGTCAAAGGGGAGATGAAGGTCATTTCCGCCAATGTTGACTTTTATTCCGGGCTGGTTTATGAAATGCTTGGAATCCCGAGCGATCTGTTTACGCCTCTCTTTGCTGTTTCCCGTATTGCGGGGTGGTGTGCTCATCGCATAGAAGAGATGGAGACGTGCGGAAGAATTATGCGTCCGGCGTATCGTTCTTTGTCCAAGAGCAAGCCTTACATATCCCTTGACCAAAGAAACGCTAAATAAAGTTGGAAGGATATCACGCCATGAATATTAAGAACGCCTGGATCGTATTTGCAGTGGCACTGCTGGTTACACTGCCGACCAGGATGTATCAGATACTGTTTTTAGTGGATCAGGACACCGGCTTTTATACCGATGGCATGAAAACCACCGCGTTTGTTTCCGCCGGACTTGCAGCGGGCGTCATTTTACTGATTGCCATGTGTTTTATGGATAAGAGCGAAAAACCGAAATACAGCCCCATCAGGAGTATTCCGGCGGCGGTTTTCGGCGTTCTGGCCGGACTGGGGATCGTCCTCCAGTACGCCGTTGGCATCTTCACTTCAGGGGAATCCCAAAACCCGCTTCCTTCCCTGATTCTGGCACTGGTCGGGATTTGCGCGGGTGCGGTGATGATTCTGACCGCCTACCAGTTTGCTACAGGCGGCAACACCTTTGAAGCCCACCCGATTTTGGCGCTGGTTCCGTCCGTGTGGGGCTGCGTCAGCCTTGTTTCGCTGTTCCTTACCTATGTGGCGGTGGTCAATGTTGCGGAGAACATCTACGACACATTTACGGTGATCTTTCTGCTTCTGTTCCTGTTTGCTCAGGCAAAAATGTTTGCACGCATAGAGGATGAAAAAAGTGCAAAACTAGTCTATATGTTTGGTTTGCCGGCGGCGCTGCTTTTGCTGGTAACCGGAATACCGGGTACGGTCATGGTTCTTTTCAATATCAAGAGTGCAGGGACTTTCCCGGTTGGCCTGTATCCGGTAAATATTCTTCTTGCACTTTATGTGATTTTGTTTTTGGTGCAGTATTCCAAGGAAAAAGTGGACAGGCTTCTGCCCGCCGCTGAGGCTCTGGACGAGGAACCTCAGGTCAGTGAAGCGGTTACCGGTACGCCGGACACGGATGAGCGGGAGGAAGAAGCGCCGGGTCAGGAAAGCTGCCTGGAATTTTTGGGAAAGGCATACCACAGTCAGCTACAGTTCTGTGAAGAGATTAAAAGTCCTTTTTTTCACAATTGAAATAAAAAAAGTTAGTTAAATTTATGTCAGATGACTTGTAAAATATCTTAAAATGCTATAAAATAGGATAAGAAAGATTAATTTTTTCAGGAGGTATATTTTATGTCTATTAAGATTGGCATCAACGGGTTTGGCCGTATTGGCCGCCTGGTCTTCCGTGCAGCTGTCGCTCAGCCGGAAACATTTGAAATTGTCGGTATCAATGATCCGTTTATTGACGTTGACTACATGGTTTACATGGTAAAATACGATACCATGCACGGCCACTTCCAGGGCGACATTTCTGCTGAAGACGGCAAGCTTGTTGTAAACGGCAGAAAGATCAGTGTCTTTGCCGAGAAGGATCCTACCCAGATTCCGTGGGGCAAAGTTGACGCTGAGTATGTTGTAGAGTCCACCGGTGTGTTCTGCACAACCGAAAAGGCTTCCGCTCATATTGCAGCCGGCGCAAAGAAAGTTGTTATCTCCGCACCTGCCAAGGATAATACCCCGACTTTTGTCTGCGGTGTTAACCTCGATGTTTACACAAAAGACATGAAGGTTGTTTCCAACGCTTCCTGCACAACGAACTGCCTTGCTCCTTTGACCAAGGTTATCAACGATAAGTTCGGCGTTGTAGAAGGCCTTATGACTACGGTTCACTCCACCACCGCCACCCAGAAGACCGTTGACGGCCCTTCCAGCAAAGACTGGAGAGGCGGCCGCGCTGCAGCCGGCAACATTATTCCTTCCTCCACCGGCGCTGCAAAGGCATGTGCACTTGTTATTCCTGAAGTAAAGGGCAAACTGACCGGTATGTCCATGCGTGTTCCTACCTTGGACGTTTCCGTTGTTGACCTGACTGTCAGCCTTGCAAAACCGACTACTTACGAAGAGATCTGCGCAGCTGTTAAAGAAGCTTCCGAGAACGAAATGAAGGGCATCCTTGGCTACACTGAGGACGCAGTTGTTTCTTCCGACTTCCTCGGCGATTCCCGCACTTCTATCTTTGACAAGAATGCCGGTATCATGCTGAACGACCACTTTGTCAAGCTTGTGTCCTGGTACGACAATGAGTGGGGCTATTCCAACAAGGTATTAGACCTGATTAAGCACATGAACTCTGTAGACCATAAATAAGATACCTCATATCTGAAATCTACGGAAGTCTTAGCACCCCACAGCGGGCAATTGCCTGCTGTGGGGTGCTTTTTATTGCGGGCAAAACAAAAAAAGGAATGTCCGCGTATTTGCGGAACATTCCATTTATTTTCCAGATTAATGAGAGGCTGATCTACTGTTTGACGAAATTCATGACAACCGATTTTCCGCCGGAAACATTGCCTTGCTTGCATTCAAAGCTTTTGACGGTGTCCAGATTGGTAATAATGCAGGGGGAGATGGTGCTGTAGCCTTTTTCAGTAATTGCCTGAATATCCATATCCATTACTTTTTCCCCTGCGGCAACGTGCTGGCCGACCTCTACATGGCAGGTAAACCCTTCGCCGTTCAGTTTAACGGTGTCGATTCCAAGATGAACCAATACTTCTATTCCATCGTCACTCTCTATTCCGATTGCGTGGAGCGTATGCGCGATTTGTGCAATTGTTCCGGATACGGGCGAATAAACCTCGTTTGCTGTGGGCTGGATTGCAATTCCGTCTCCTAATATTTTATTCGCAAATACAGGGTCAGGTACTTCAGCTAATAGAATGACTTTTCCGGTTTGTTGGGCTAAAATGGTTCGTTTTTTATTTTTGCCGAATAATTGCATGATTGACCTCCGATGTTACTTTCAACGAATTAAGATGTAAAGGGTGTTTTCCTCCCCCAAAAACGGGGGAGGAAAACAAAAGGGGAGAGAGTTATCAGGCCGTCGCGTGGTCATGGCCGGGCAGGTATTTCTTCATTGCGTCAACCAAAAGCTCCGCCTTGGTGCCGACGATGATCTGGGTTACCTGGGTGCCTGCTTTCATGACGCCGGAAGCGCCGAGTGCCTTGAAATCTTTTTCATTCAGCTCTTTGTTGCTGACAAGGGTCAAACGGATACGGGTGATGCAGGAATCAATTTCTTTAATATTCTCTGCACCGCCGAGCGCCGCTATGTATTTCTTTGCAATATTATCAAAGCCCTGGTCGTCAACCAGTGCGGAGAAGCTGCTGGTTTCCTCGTCGTCTTCACGTCCGGGAGTCTTCAAATTGAATTTCTTGATGAAGAAGACGAACAGGAAGAAGTAAACAACAGCGAATACAAGGCCGACCGGAATAATCATCCAGCCGTTTGCCGCCTTGGTCCAGTTGATGAGGTAATCGAAAAGACCTGCCGAGAAAGTGAAGCTGTCGCGGATGCCGAGCATGTTGCAAACGACCAGGGAAAGACCTGTCAGAGCGGCATGCAGGACAAACAGAACAGGCGCGAGGAACATGAACATGAATTCGATCGGTTCTGTTACACCGGTCAGAAAAGCGGTCAGTGCAACGGAGAAAAGAGCGCCGCCGACAACTGCTTTATTTTCTTTCTTGGCGCAAACATACATCGCCAGAGCAGCCGCAGGAAGTGCAAACATCATAATCGGGAAGAAACCGGCGGTAAATACGCCGCCGTGGGGGTCGCCGGCAAAGAATCTCCACAGGTCGCCGGAAACGGCTTTGCCGTCAGCGCCGGTGTAAGTGCCGAAATTAAACCAAACAGCTGTGTTTACAACATGATGCAGGCCGAAGGGGAGAAGCAGTCTGTTCAGGGTGCCGTAAATGAATTCCCCGAGTCCGCCGCTGCCGGTCATCCAGTTTGCAGCCGCGTCCAGACCCTTCTGGAAGGTCGGCCACACGGTGCCGAGCAAGCCGCCGAGCACAAGAGAAACACCGCCGGTAACAATTGGAACAAAACGTCTGCCGCCGAAGAAAGCAAGCCAGTCAGGCAGCTTGGCACTGTGGAACCGGTTGTAGCAGAGACCGGCGATTACACCGGCAATGATGCCGCCGAAATGTGCCATGTTGATTTCGGTGATTCCTTCAGGAAGACCTGCCGCCGGCATGAAAAAGCTGCCAATCTGCAGGGCATGATTAACGGCTTGACCAGCCGCGTTCAGTACGAAATAAGCGACTGCGCCGGCCAAACCTGCCGCGCCGTTATTGTCCTTCGCAAGACCTACCGCAATACCGATTGCGAACAAAAGCGGAAGGTTGCTGAACAGGGCGTTGCCGGAATCCGCCAAAAGGGGAATGTTGAGCATATCGCTCTGTCCGAGTCTGAGAAGAAGGCCTGCGATTGGAAGCGATGCAATAGGCAGCATCAATGCCTTGCCAAGTTTTTGGAGTGCCGCTAAAACTTTTTGCATTGTTTTTCCTCCTAAAAAATATATTCAATCGAGCTCCCTCGAATTGGTTACAACTGTTTCAGCTTTTCAATATCCACTGCGATGAAAGAGATCGCATCCTCACTGAGCTGAACATCCATTTCCTCAAAAATCATTTTTGAAACCCGCAGCGCCACCTTGTAGGAATCGAGCAGACTCAGCTTGACTTGCTGGTTCAGCTTCATGACAATCGGGTTGTGATTCATAGTCAGCGTAACCAGGCAGTGCAGGGAAAGCAGAAAACTTTTTGCCGGCGCGTGGGTGTTATCCAGCTCTTTGCCAATGGTTCTTCCGACCATGTTAAGAATTTCGCTGTAAACGCGGGTGCTCTTCATTGCGGCGCGGATATGGCGGTTTTTTCGGGCGGAGTAGAGATGGAGCGCAATAAAGCCCGTTTCCCCGTCCCCAATTTCCACGCCGATCCGCTCTTTGATGATTTCGGCTGCGATCTGCGCGGTTTCATACTCCTGGCTGTAAAGGATCGCGATTTCGCCGCAGAACGGGTTGTCAATCGGCAGCCCCATATGTAAGCACTCAACCGCAAACGTGATATGATCCAGTAAAGCGCCGTACAGCTTGCTGTTGTCAATATGAAGCCTTTCGCGCGCCACCTCTACAATTTCTCTGGTGACCTCCTCCACTTGCTGAACCTGGGAGTCAATCTGTTTCAATTTTGCTGAATTGACGCTGTCGTCATGAATATAGAATATTTTTCGGTCTTCCGCATCATCGTGAAGCCTTTCGCCCACTTTTTTGCCGAACCCGATTCCTTTGCTCATCAGGACGACCTGATTTTCCTCTTCATCCTGCGCCAGAACCGCGTTGCTGTTCAGAATTTTTGCCACCTTGTAATTCATTTGCATCCCCTCAATGTGAATTGTGATTGAGATGAGGTCCGTGTACCAATGTGTGGACAGATTTCGTCAGAATTCTCACAGAAAAACAAAAGGCATAAACTACCATGAAAATTTAAATTCCATGAAAGTTTATGCCTGATCGAATCAGTTACACACTTTTTAATATTCTTTTAACAACTTCTATTATACCGATCGCTTGCCGTTTGTCAATATAAAATTTATAATTAATACATAAATTTTATTCACGACCCTGCGTCAGTTGTTGAATTTAACCATTTTTTGCAGGGGATTTTTAATTCATATTCACAATTATTTTTGAAAAGCAGCGCTTGGACAATGTAAATCAAAAAGCAGGTGCTCAGTTTGGCTGTTACAGGTCGAAAAAGGCTGATTTTATAACAAAATAGCCAAAATTATTAAATACACACAACATTTATTACAAATAAATAACGAAAGTATTGATATTTTAGGAATTTGTGATATGATAAATTCATTAATAAAAGGAACGATGAAACCCAGAAGGGAGTTATTTAAAATGCAAAAAGAAAGTGCATCAAATGACGGAAATCTGCCGCTTTATTTGTTCCATCAGGGAACTAACATAAAGGCCTATGATTTTTTAGGAGTACATAAAACGGTACAGGACGGAAAAGAATGCATGGTTTGCCGCGTCTGGGCGCCGAATGCCGAGGAAGTCTCCGTAGCGGGGGACTTTAACGACTGGCAGCAGGGCGAATATCCCATGGAAAAGATCAGCGACGGTGTGTGGGAGTGTATCTTGCCGTTTGTCATGCGGCAGTACCAGACCTATAAATTCTGTGTGGTCGGTGCCGACGGAAAACAGACCTTTAAAAGCGATCCCTACGCCTACCATTTTGAAACCCGTCCGGGAAACGCTTCCAAATATTATGATATTGAGGGCTTTAACTGGAGCGATACGGCCTGGATGAAACATAAGGCGGCGAAAAAACACTACAGTCAGCCGGTAAATATTTACGAATTGCACATCGGATCCTGGCGCAGATATCCGGACGGCAATGTGTTTTCTTACGATAAGCTGGCCGATGAGCTGGTTCCTTATGTAAAAAACATGGGGTATACCCATATTGAGCTGATGCCGGTTACGGAGCATCCGTTCGACGGCTCCTGGGGGTATCAGGTTACGGGATATTTTGCCCCGAGTTCCCGGTACGGGGAGCCGAAGGAATTTATGAGTTTTGTGGAAAAATGCCACAAGGCGGGAATCGGCGTTATCATGGACTGGGTGCCCGCCCATTTTCCAAAGGACGAGTGCGGACTCGCCCGGTTTGACGGCACGCCCTGCTACGAATACAGTGACCCGCGCAAGGGAGAGCACAAGGAGTGGGGGACTCTCGTTTTTGACTATGGCCGGAATGAGGTCATCAGCTTTCTGATTTCCAGCGCGGTATTCTGGCTTGAAAAATACCACATCGACGGAATCCGTGTTGACGCAGTTGCGTCTATGCTGTATCTTGATTACAGCCGTAAAGACGGGGAATGGGTGCCCAACAGGAATGGCGGCAGGGAAAATCTGGAGGCAGTCGCGTTTCTGCAAAAGCTGAACGAATCGGTTTTCGAGCTGTTTCCCGAAGTGATGATGATTGCGGAAGAATCCACATCATGGCCGATGGTTTCCAAACCAACGTACTGCGGAGGGCTGGGTTTCAACTATAAATGGAACATGGGCTGGATGAACGACATGCTGCATTATATGTCGCTCGACCCGATTTACCGTTCCTTTAACCATGACAACATTACCTTCTCTTTCTTCTACGCATTTTCAGAGAATTTCATTCTGCCGATTTCCCACGATGAAGTTGTTTACGGAAAACGTTCCCTTATTGAGAAAATGCCGGGGGACGATGCACAGAAATTTGCGGGTGTGCGGGCGTTTATGTGCTACATGATGGCCCATCCGGGGAAAAAGCTGATTTTCATGGGTACCGAATTCGGTCAGCGCAACGAATGGAATTATGAGCAGGGCCTTGACTGGCTTCTGTTAAATAAGCCCGAGCATCAGGTGCTGAACGATTTTTTCAGGAGTCTGAACCACTTTTATTTGGAGACGGCGGCTTTGTGGGAGGTCGATTTTTCCTGGGAAGGATTTTCTTGGATTTCCAACGACGATTATACCCAGAGCGTCATTGCGTTCCGCCGCATAGACAAAACGGGGAATGAGGTAATTGCCGTCTGCAATTTTCTGCCCGTCCAGCGCGCACCGTATTCCATCGGCGTCCCGTTTGAAGGGATCTATACGGAGATTTTCTCTTCCGACAGCGCCGAATTCGGCGGAAACGGAATTACAAACGGCAGCAGTATTCACTCTAGTTCAAAACCAATGCATGGGTTTGAACAGTCCGTTGAACTGATCCTGCCCCCGCTTTCGGTTATCTTTCTGAAATGCCGCCGCAAAGCAAGAACCCCAAAAAAATCTGCGGCGATTACCAAAACAATAAAAATTACACGCAAAGCAGCAAAAAAATAACAGGGAGGATCATAAAATGTTGCCAAAACAAGAAGTGGTTGCCATGCTGCTGGCCGGCGGTCAGGGCAGCAGACTTGGCGTATTGACGAAATACCTTGCAAAACCGGCGGTGCCCTACGGGGGGAAATACCGTATCATTGATTTCCCGCTTTCCAACTGTGTGAACTCCGGCATTGAAACAGTGGGTGTGCTGACACAGTACCAGCCGCTTGTATTAAATGAGTATATCGGAAGCGGCCAGCCCTGGGATCTGGACAGCATGAACGCTGGGGTGCGTGTCCTTCCGCCTTACCAGCGCGGCAGGAAGTCGGACTGGTACAAAGGTACGGCAAACGCGATTTATCAGAATATTCAGTACATAGAACGGTATAATCCTGAATATGTTGTCGTTCTTTCCGGCGATCATATCTATAAGATGGATTATTCAAAAATGGTTGCCTACCATAAAGAAAAGGAAGCCGACTGCACCATTGCCGTCATCGAGGTTCCGATGGACGAGGCTTCCCGGTTCGGTATTCTCAACACAAACGAAGACGGCTCGATCTATCAGTTTGATGAGAAGCCGAAGGTGCCGAAAAGCAATCAGGCGTCTATGGGCATTTATGTTTTCACCTGGAGCAAACTGCGCAAATATCTGGAATCGGACGAGGCCAACCCCAAATCCTCCAACGACTTTGGAAAAGACGTTCTGCCGGCGATGCTCAACGCCGGAGAGCGGATGTTTGCTTACCGTTTTGAGGGCTACTGGAAGGATGTCGGCACCATCGACAGTCTGTGGGAATCCAACATGGATCTGCTCAATCCAAAGATTCCTCTGGATTTGAGCGAAGAGGACTGGAAAATTTACTCCCGTAATCCGGTCATGCCGCCGCACTACATAGCCGGCGGAGCAAAAGTGCAGAATTCGCTTGTGGCGGAGGGCTGCAACGTGTACGGGGAAATTGATTTTGCCGTACTGTTTGCCGGCGTCTACATTGCGCCGGGCGCGGTTGTCAAGGATTCTATTATCATGCCGGGTTCCCGGGTCGAGGAAAACGCCATTGTCCAGTACGCGATTGTATCTGAGAACTCGGTCATCGGCAAGGGCGCCGTGGTGGGAGCCCGCCCGGAAGATATTGAAAACAAAGACGAATGGGGTGTCGCCGTTGTGGGCGACGGCTGTGTGATTGCCCCCGGCACCACCGTGCCGCCAAAAGCGATGATTGACGCGGAAACACTGGCAGAGGAGGCGGAAAAGTAATGCGTGGAAATAATGTGCTGGGACTGATTTTTTCCAATGTGCACGAGGAACGGATGCGTGAGCTGACCGAAAAGCGGACTATGGGCTCCGTGCCGTTTGGCGGAAGATACCGCCTGATTGATTTTCCGCTTTCCAACATGGTGAATTCGGGGATTAACAAGGTCGGCGTGATTACCAAGAGTAATTACCAGTCCTTAATGGATCATCTCGGCTCCGGGAAGGCGTGGGACTTATCCCGCAAAAGGGAAGGACTGTTTATTCTTCCTCCCTTCAGCGGAGAGTGCAGCGTAACCAACAGCCGCATAGAATCGCTTTCCTCCATCAATACTTTTCTTGCGAATTCCAGGGAAGAGTATGTGATTGTTTCCGACAGCGACGTGATCTGCAACATCGATTTTACAGACGTCATGTCCTCCCATATCCGGCATAACGCAGATATTACGGTGATATACCGCTCCGGCAAACTGCCCGAAAAAATCTGCGATCCTACGGTTTACACCATTGACCCGGACAACCGCGTGCGCGACATGCTCATCAATCCACGCACCGACGGGGAGTGTAATTACGGGCTGAGCATGCTGCTGATGAAGCGGGAGGCGCTCATTAAGATCGTCGCGGACTGTGTCAGCCGAAACCTGTATAATTTCAAACGCGATTTTCTGCAGCGCAACATCGCTAATTATCGTATTTTCGCCTACGAATTCAGGGGATTTACCCAGACGGTCTGCTCCATGAATTCCTATTTTGAAGCCAACATGTCCCTGATGCTGCCGAAGGTACGGTCGGAGCTGTTCAACGCCGACCGGCCGATTTTTACAAAGGTGCGCGACGATATGCCCGCGCGCTACGGGCTGGGCTCCAGCGTGACCAACTCTCTCATTGCCGACGGCTGCGTGATTGAGGGCACGGTGGAAAACTGTGTGCTGTTCCGCGGTGTCCACGTCGGCAAAGGAACCAAAATAGAGAATTGCGTGGTCATGCAGGACAGTGTCATCGGCCCGAACTGCCGGCTCAGCTATGTTGTCATGGACAAAGACGTGGTCATTAAAAACGACCGCTCTCTGCTTGGCTTTCAGTCGTACCCCGTATTTATCAGCAAAGGCAGCGTGGTCTGATGTTGCCGGAACCGACATTTCATTTAGGGAGGCTTAAAAATGAAAGTATTATATTGCACCAGTGAAGCAAGGCCCTTTGCGGCTACCGGCGGGCTGGCGGATGTGGCGGGTTCCCTGCCGCAGGCGCTCCGGCTCCGTCTGATCGGCTGCCGCGTGGTAATGCCGCTGTATGAGGACATTCCGCAGGAGCTGCGGGAAAACATGAAATTTATCACGAGCCTTTCCGTTCCGGTCGCCTGGCGCCGTCAGTACTGCGGCGTGTTTGAGGCAAAGGCCGGCGGGGTGATTTATTATCTGATTGATAACCAGTATTATTTCAAGCGCCACGGACTGTACGGACATTACGACGACGCGGAGCGTTTTGCGTTTTTGTCGCGCGCGGCTCTGGAAATGCTTCCGTATATTGATTTTAAACCCGACGTGATTCACTGCAACGACTGGCAGTCGGCTCTGGTTCCGATTTATTTCAGTATTTTTTATGCAAATAATGACTGGTACAAGGGAATAAAAACCGTTCTGACAATCCACAATATTCAGTATCAGGGAAAATACGGTAAGGAACTGGTGGAGGATGTGCTGGGAATTCCGCAGTCCGACATGTCGGTACTGGAATACGATGACTGCATCAACCTGCTCAAGGGTGCAATAGAGAGTGCCAACCGTGTGACTACGGTCAGCCCGACCTATGCGCAGGAAATCCTTGACCCGTGGTTTTCTCATGGTCTGGACAGCATCTTAAAGGCGCGCGAATGGAAGCTCTCCGGGATTTTAAACGGCATTGACACGGTCAGCTACGACCCCGCCAACGACGCCGAGCTTTACGCTCCCTTTACAGCGGAAGATCTTTCCGGCAAGGCGGAAAACAAGCGGAAACTGCAGGAAAGGCTCAGCCTCAATCAGGAGGCGGATACCCCATTAATTGGCATGGTAACGAGAATGGTCTCCCATAAAGGGCTTGACCTTGTTAAGGAAACGCTTGACAGGCTGATGAAGGAAACCAATACGCAGTTTGTGATTTTGGGTTCCGGCGACTGGGAATACGAGAGTTTCTTTAAGGAAATGCAAAATCAGTACCCCGGCAGACTTTGCGCCTGTTTTGGTTTCATTCCGGAGCTTTCGCGCAAGATTTACGCCGGTTCCGACATCTTTCTGATGCCGAGCAAGAGCGAGCCCTGCGGGCTTGCTCAGATGATTGCGCTGCGCTACGGTACCATTCCGGTTGTCCGCGAAACGGGCGGGCTGAAGGACTCTATCAAGGACAGCGGCGACGGAGAAGGCAACGGGTTTACCTTCCAGTCCTATGATTCCGGTGATATGCTGTATGCGGTCAACCGCGCGCTGGAGGGCTACGCCAATCCGGAGGGGTGGAATATTCTGGTGGAACGCGCCATGAAATGTGATTTCAGCTGGGGACGCTCCGCAAACGAGTACATTCGCCTGTACCGCGAACTGATGAAAGAAAATCAATCCTGATTTTCCGTCCGCCGCGGCGGTCTGACGGATGAAGAGGATACACAATGAGACAGGCAGAATCTAAAAATAAGAGGAAAATCCTTTTTTCAGCAGCGGGAGTCGTTCTGGCTCTCGCTGCCGCGTTTTGGGTCTATACACTGGGGAATCCTTCCGGGATTCCTTTTCTGCCGGGTGCTTCGTCGGGCGGGGAAAGCTCCCATACGGCTGTTTCTTCGGCGGGATTTTCCGTTTCGTCGCGTCCGGCACCGGCGGTGAGTTCGGCCGCACCGGCGGCCGGCAGCGCGGAAGTTTCCCCGATTGACGGAATTTTTGCGGATTACGGTGTGCCCGCACAGAAGAAGCTGGAGTCGATGAGCCTGAAGGAGCGGGTGGGGCAGGTGTTTGTTTTTCGCTGTCCCCAAGCGGGCGCGGCTCAGGCTGCCGCGGACTATCAGCCGGGCGGATACTGCCTGATGGCTTCGGATTTCAGCGGTAAAACCACAAAACAGGTACAAACCGTGCTCCAATCCTATCAGAACGCAAGCAAAACCGGAATGATTCTCTGTACGGACGAGGAGGGCGGAACGGTTGTCCGCATCAGCAAGTATCCGGCTTTCCGTAAAACCGCCTTTCAATCCCCGCAGCGGGTGTTCCGGCTTTCCGGCCTGAACGGGATTTACGACGATACCGTGGAGAAAGCCCGGCTTTTGAAAAAGCTGGGGCTGAATCTCAACCTTGCGCCCGTATGCGATGTTTCCACCGATTCGTCCGATTTTATTTACAATAGGACATTCGGCAAAAATGCTTCTAAAACAGCGGATTTTGTCCGGGTATCCGTCAGCGCGTATAACAGCCAGAACCTGTCCTGTACGCTGAAGCACTTTCCCGGCTACGGCAGCAATGAGGACACCCACACCGGGATTGCCTACGACAAGCGCGACTACAGCGTGTTCCAGAAGCAGGACTTTGTTCCGTTTGCAGCGGGAATCGACGCGGGTGCGCAGTGCGTGATGGTTTCGCACAATATTGTGAACTGCATGGATCCGGCCCGCCCGTCTTCTCTTTCGCCGAAGGTGCACGACATCCTGCGAAAGGAACTCGGATTTACGGGCGTGATTATGACCGACGATCTCTCCATGGGTGCCATTGCGGATTTTACGGCGGGGAAAAATCCCTCCGTCGCCGCTTTTACAGCGGGAAATGATATTCTGCTTTCCTCCAATATGGTACAGGATTTCAACGCACTGTACGCCGCGGTACAGAATGGAACCGTCAGTGAGCAGCGCCTTGACGAAAGTGTGCTGCGTATCCTTGCATGGAAGTATAAAATGGGTATAATATAAAAGACAGATAAAAGGGAGGAAATGACATGAACCTGAATGAACAAGAAAAAAATCTCCTGATGGATATCAGAAATTCAAAAAGATATCCGATTGTGCGTTTGGAGCTGCACAGCTCCGAAAACGAAGACGCGGTTTCCACCGCACTCAACTATGTCCGAATCACCGACCCGTCGGATTCTATGGAAACGGTCAAGGAGCGTTCCGCCGCGCTGAAAAGCCTGATGGAAAAAGGACTGGTCTTTATTGACTATACGGTGCGTGTGTGGGTATCGGGCGATTATGACGTCTACTATAAGAGTGAAATTTATGAGCTGCTGTGCCATACCGTGATGGAAGGCGCCAAGCAGCCCGGCGCGCTCTTCAACCTGCCGTATATGCGCAAGGGCTACGCTACCCTTACGCTGAAAGGTGAAAAGGCCGTAAGGCAATTGTAAATGATGGGTAAAATATTTTGGCTGCATCGGTAAAAACGATGCAGCCATTTTTAGGTTTTATTCTGTTTTCGGAAACAATTTCCTGCTTCGCTGACAGGTTGAGAGAATTAACATAAAAAAATATTTAAAAAAGCTTGGAAAAAAGTGTAACAAAACAAGGGGGTCAGTCGTTAATGTAATAGAAAGAAAAATAAAAGCCTTTAAATGCATGGCGCGCGACACGCATTAAAAAATGATTCTCGTTGGAAAAACAGATTTGTTATCCCATTAAGGCGTGAGCCACTAACACAGTTATGGGAACAGTTTCATTTAGGGGGCAAAAGATGAAAGCAAATTTATGGAAAAAAATTTATTTTGCCGTTAGTTGTTGTATAGCAATTATTATTATTTTTTCGCCGACGCTTATTTTAGGACACGGATATAGTGAATATATCAATATGGGTGTAGTGTTGGCAGGTGAAGTTGTTATGAGAATAACAACGCTCATGGTTGGCATGCTCGTTATTTATGACTCCATAAAAACGTATCTGAAATGATTTTCGTTGGGGATACAGCTTTTCAGGGAAAGCAAAAAACCGGCCTGCCAGTTTGGCGGGCCGGTTGCAATTTAAGTCGGATATGTTATAATTTATTTGCCGGGCTTCTTTGCGCCCATCAGTGATTCCGCGTTTTGAATCAGGTTAAACAGCGAGCTGGAAAACAGCGGATACTCTTCCGATATTTTTTCCGGCGAGAGCACAGGCAAATCCGTTTTGTCCAGTCCTTCCATATCGTCCGCGTTTTCTCCGCCGGCCAGACAGGCCGCGTTGGAATACGCGATTTCCATTGCCGCGCTGGAACGTCCGTCGCTCAGCTTCTGCGGAACGGAAAAAAGGCCCTGCGGATTTTTAGGGTTTGCGGAGTACAGGAGCCGGAAGCTTCTGTATACGGAAATATTCAGGTACGCCGATACTTCCGCGGTCAGCGACTTGTTGCCGCACTTCTGCAGCGTACTGAAAATAATATTCATCGAATTCGCAAGCAGCTTTTTGTTCAGAACGGGCAGAAGGCTGCCTTTCAGGATATTTTCCTTGCCAATGGCGTCCGGTTCCGGAATATCATCCACCTTAATGGTGGCCCCGCTGCGGTGCGGAGTCCTTCCGAGAAGGTAATCACAGGAAACATCGTAAAACTCAGCGGCTTTCACCACAAAGTCCAGCCCGCATTCACGGATTCCTTTTTCGTAATGAGAAAGCAAAGCCTGAGAAACATCCAGTTCCTCGGCCGCCTTTTTTTGACTTAACCCACGTTCTTTACGCAGCAAAGTAATAATTCTTGGGAAACTGTTATTCATTGAACTATCCCCTGTCGAAATATGGAAAAATTAACGCCTTGTAAAGTATATAACAAATATAACACTTTGTAAAGCCGCTAGATATCGTGCTTTTTCGCTCTGCGTCTACATGTATCTATGTTTTTCGCATTTGTCAAGACCTGAGAAGAAAAATTTTAAAGGAGCCAAAAAATGAAATCTTACACCATCCATTTAATCCGTCACGGAATTACAACGGGGAACCTTCTTGGCCAGTATGTCGGCCGTACGGATCTGCCCCTTGCGCCGGAGGGGATCGCTCAGCTGGAGGATCTGAAACGGCATAGCGCCTACCCGCCCGCACAGGTGTTTTACTGCAGCCCGCTCAAGCGCTGTCTGCAAACCCTGCAAATTCTTTACCCCGGAGCGGAGCCTACCGTGGTCGACGGCCTGCGCGAATGCGATTTCGGCGACTGGGAGGGAAAAACCGCGCAGGAAATCGCAACGGCTGATGAAAGCTTTACTCACTGGGTGGGAAGCGACGAGGTGGTGACTCCGCCGAACGGGGAATCCGGCGGCGCGTTTATGCAGCGTGTCTGCTTCGCGTTTGAATCCATTGTACAGGAGATGATGCGCTCCGGAACGAGCAGCGCCGCGATCATTGCCCACGGGGGCAGCATCATGTCCATTCTCTCCGCCTATGGACTTCCGCGCGCCAATTTTTACGATTGGATGACCAATAACGGCTGCGGATACTCTCTGCGCATCACGCCGGGACTGTGGATGCGCTCCATGGTGGCAGAGGTTTACGAAACCATTCCTCCGCGTCAAAAATCCGCGCAGGATGATGAAAGGCTGGTCATTGACCTTGCCCGGGAAGCTGCCGACCGCGCGTTTGGGAAAAAAGAGCAGGAATAAATTTAATCCTTGACAAAGGGACCCGCATAAAATATAATAGTAAATAATTTAATACGCAAAAGCGATGAAGGGAAAAAGACATCGGCTGAAACATTGCAGAGAACCGGCGGATTGGTGCGAGCCGGTGTGGAGGTCTTTGTGGATAGCTCATCCCGGAGCCGCCGTCTTCGATGCGGAAATAGCGGAGGAGCGGACGCAGTGGCAGCGTTAAAGGCCGGAGCCTTGTTAGAGGCTTGCTGAGGGCTTCCGCTTTGCGGAGCCAAATTTGGGTGGTACCGCGGATTTGTATATTCGCCCCGAACACAGAATTCTGTGTTCGGGGCTTTTTTTATACCACCGAACAACCTATGAAATTGACAAAGGAGTGTTGGATGATGTTTGAAGGCTGCAAAAAGTATATTCCGTTTCAGCCGATCAGCCTGCCGGACCGCCAATGGCCCGACAAAGTTATTGCAAAAGCGCCGGTCTGGTGCAGTGTGGATATGCGGGACGGGAATCAGGCGCTGATTGACCCGATGAATCTGGAGGAAAAACTGCTGTATTTTCAGACTCTTGTGGATATTGGCTTCAAAGAGATTGAGATCGGCTTTCCGGCCGCCTCAGAGACGGAGTATGAAATTCTTCGCGCACTGATTGAGCGGAACCTGATTCCGGACGATGTGACCGTTCAGGTACTGGTTCAGGCAAGACCGCACTTGATTTATAAAACCTTTGAAGCAATCAAAGGCGCAAAAAATGTCATCGTTCATTTTTACAATTCTACCTCAACCCTGCAGCGCAAGGTGGTTTTCCGCACCGACATGCAGGGGGTTATCGACATTGCCGTGGAGGGCGCAAAGCTGATTAAAGAGCTTACTGACGAGGAAATCAAAGTAAGCGGCGCGAATATCCGCTACGAGTATTCTCCGGAGAGCTTTTCCGGAACCGAAATTGACAATTCCGTGCTGATTTGCGAAAAGGTGATGGAAGTGCTCGGCTCCACGCCCGAGAACAAACTGATTTTGAACTTGCCCAATACGGTCGAAATGAGCACTCCGAACTGCTACGCCGACCAGATTGAGTATTTCTGCCGGCATCTGAAGAACCGCGAAAGCGCCATTATCAGTTTGCACCCCCACAATGACCGGGGAACCGCTACGGCGGCGACCGAGCTGGGACTGATGGCGGGAGCGGACAGAGTGGAGGGGACCCTCTTTGGCAACGGAGAGCGCACCGGTAACGCGGATGTGATGGTGGTTGCCATGAACCTGTATTCCCAGGGGGTGAACCCAGGACTCGATTTCTCCAATATGCGAGAAATTCAGGAAGTCTTTGAAAAATGCACCAAGATGAAAATTCACGAGCGTCATCCGTATGTGGGCGATCTGGTCTTTACGGCGTTCTCCGGTTCTCATCAGGACGCGATTAAAAAGGGCGTTGAGTATATGGCGCACAGCGGCGGCAGTTACTGGGAAGTCCCGTATCTGCCGATTGATCCCGCCGACGTCGGCCGCGAATATGAGCCGATCATCCGCATCAACAGCCAGTCCGGCAAGGGCGGAGCAGCCTTCATTATGCAGCAGAATTTCGGCTATGAACTGCCGAAAGCCATGCACCCGGAATTCGGCGCAATGGTAAAAGCCGCCTGCGACGAAGCGGGCCGTGAGCTTCAGCCGGATGAGATTTTCACTATCTTCCGCAAAGAGTTTCTGGAAGTCAATGCGCCCTACAACCTTAAGCAGTATAAACTTTACGAAGAAAACGATATCAGCGGGGACACACAGGTTCACTTTGAGGGAATCATCCGTTTCGGCCATGAGGATCATCATGTGAGTGCCAGCGGGAACGGGCCGGTCAGCGCATTCTTCAACGCGCTCAAGTCTGTCGGCATCACCGACTATCAGTTCGTTTCCTACCGTGAACACGCCATTTCCAGCGGCGCGGACAGCAAGGCGGTTTCCTATATCCAGCTGACCGCGCCGGACGGCAGCCCGGTGTTCGGCGTAGGGATTGACAACAACATCAGCCTTGCTTCCATCAAAGGCATTATCTGCGCAATTAACCGCACAAAGAATGCCGCTGAAAAAGAATCTTAAAGGGGGAACCACCATGAAAAACTACAAAATTGCCCTGCTGAAGGGCGACGGAATCGGCCCTGAAATTGTGACACAGGCCGTGAAAGTTCTGAACCGTGCCGCGGAACGGTTCGGGTTTACAATTTCCTATGACGAGGCGCTGCTGGGCGGCAGTGCGATTGACGCCACCGGAGTACCGCTTCCGCCGGAAACCATTGAAAAATGCAAAGCTACCGATTCTACTTTGCTCGGCGCGGTCGGCGGTCCCAAATGGGATTCTCTTCCCGGCAATTTACGCCCGGAGGCGGGGCTGCTGGGGATCCGCGGTGCGCTCGGACTGTTCGCCAATCTGCGCCCGGCGAAAATCTTTGAGCAGCTGCGCGAAGCTTCTCCGTTAAAAGCGGAAATTATCGGCGACAATCTTGACATCATGGTGGTGCGGGAACTGACCGGGGGAATTTATTTCGGCGAGCGGGGCCGCAGAACAGTCAACGGCGCTGAAGCGGCTTACGATACCGAGATGTATTCCGTACCGGAAATCGAGCGCATTGCGCGCGTGGGCTTCCGTATGGCGGAAAAGAGAGACGGCAGGCTTTGCAGTGTCGATAAAGCCAATGTGCTGGAATCCTCCAGACTGTGGCGCGCGACAGTTGCAAGAATCGGAAAAGAAGAGTATCCTGATATCAAACTGTCCCACATGTATGTGGATAACTGCGCCATGCAGCTTGTGCGTAACCCGAAACAGTTTGACGTGATTGTTACCTCGAACATTTTCGGCGACATCCTTTCCGATGAAGCGTCCATGATTAGCGGGTCTATCGGAATGCTGGCTTCCGCCAGTCTGAGTGAAGGAAAGTCCGGCCTGTATGAGCCGATCCACGGCTCCGCGCCGGATATTGCAGGTACGGGTTTAGCCAACCCGCTGGCAACCATTCTTTCGGCAGCGATGATGCTTCGCTACTCGCTGGAGGAACCGCAGGCGGCACAGGCAATAGAGGACGCGGTGTCAGAGGTGCTCAAAACCGCGCGTACCGCAGATATCTCTGCCGAAGGAATTTGGCAGGTCACCTGCGAGGAAATGGGCGATATGGTCTGCGGATTGCTGTAAATTTTGTCACAATTAGTATTATTATAAACATATATTACAAATGGTATAACTATTTATCATTAAAACATGAATTTTCTCCTCACAAACAGCAAAGGAGACATTAGTATGGGAGCACGGAAATGCACGGAACAGAGACTTTGACATTTAAAAAGGGACTGAAGGACGGGTTGCCGATCTGCCTGGGGTATATCAGCGTTTCCTTCACGTTCGGAATGATGGCGACGCAGGGCGGGCTGCCGCTTTGGGCGGTGATGCTGATTACCATGAGCAACATGACCAGCGCGGGGCAGTTTGCCGGAACGGAGCTGATTCTGTCGGGCGGGCTGTATCTGGAACTGGCCGTAACCACGTTTGTCATCAATATCCGCTATATGCTGATGTCTCTTTCCCTTTCGCAAAAGGTGGACAGTGCCATGACTTCTTTGCAGCGGCTGGTTCTTTCCTTCGGGGTTACCGACGAAATTTTCGCCGTAGCTATGAAACAGGACGGGAGCATCGGGGCGCGGTACCTTCTGGGGCTGATCCTCACTCCCTACACGGGCTGGACGCTTGGAACCCTGCTCGGCGGCACCGCTACCGGTTTGCTTCCGGTCAGTGTCCGCACCGCGCTGGGCATCGCAATCTACGGAATGTTTCTTGCCATTATCATTCCGCCCGCAAAACATACGCGCCCCATAGCGCTGGTTATCGCCATTTCAGTGGCCCTGAGCTGCCTTTTCCGGTGGACGCCGCTCCTAAATCGGATTTCCGGCGGATGGGTCATTATTCTCTGCGCGGTCGCCGCGTCGGCCTATGCCGCACTGCGTTATCCTGTGGATGATCCGGAGGTGCTGGAATGAATGTTCAGAGAATCCTGATCTGCACGCTGATTATGGCAACGGTTACCTATTTCATCCGTATGATTCCGTTGGCGATTTTTAAGCAGAAAATCCATAACCGGTTTATCCGGTCGTTTCTGGCCTATGTGCCCTATGCCGTGCTGGCGGCCATGACTTTTCCGGAAATACTGTATTCCACAGGGAATCTGTATTCCGCAGTCATCGGTCTTGCCGCGGCGCTGATCCTTGCGTATCAGGACAAGGGACTTCTCACCGTTGCTCTGGGTTCCACCGCCGCCGTTTTTATTGCGGAACAGGTGATGAGCTTCTTTTAACGTGAATTCATGGAAAATGCTTGGTAAAGATAAAATGCTTTACAAGATTTACAGATTTTTGCGTATCCACCAGGAAAATATCATTGAAAAGGATATTTACTTTACACAATGAGAGCATAAAATTGGGCATAAAAAAGCCGCTGCATCCGCAGCGGTTTTTTATGTAATCCTCAGTATCCGAATTTTCCGCTGAGGGATTCGTCATTGTCAACCCATTCCTGCACATAAACGGAGCAGAAAGAGTCCTTGGTGTTCCGCGCAACCACACGCGTGATGCCGGCGTTGATAATCAGCCGTTTGCACATGGAGCAGGGCGACGCGTTTTCCACATACTCGCCCGTCTTGGCGTCTCTTCCGACCAGATACAGCGTGCTGCCGATCATGTCGCGGCGGGAGGCGCTGATGATGGCGTTAGCCTCCGCGTGGACGGAGCGGCAAAGTTCATAGCGTTCCCCGCGGGGAACCCCCAGCGTTTCGCGCACACAGACGCCGGTATCGATGCAGTTGCGGCGGCCGCGGGGTGCGCCCGTGTATCCGGAAGATACGATCTCGTCATGCTGAACAATAATCGCGCCGAAATTCCGGCGCAGGCAGGTTCCGCGTTCCAATACGGTCTCAGCAATATCAAGGTAATAGTTTTCTTTGTCTGTACGGTTCATTTTTATGCCTCCCAGTCCTTTATTATAGCAATTCCATTTCAGTTTGCGAGCCGAAACACGTTCCTCCCCCGCCGAAGGCGGGGGAGGAACGCAACCTTGTTGCACAATCAACTGGAAATGCTGTAGTAATCCTATCATATTGTATTTTCGACAGATAATCAATGGAAATGAGACAATTTGTGTGATATAATCATTGAATAAAACAGTTTGAGCCGTTTTAAGAATATGATAAGGCCATAGGGGAATTTTAACGTGGGATGACAGTGGTCGGGCGGCCTTCAAAGTTCACACAGAAAAAGATATGGGGACAGAAAATGGATTTATCGGATATCAGAATCATTAAAAATATACTGGCGCGCCATGGCTTCAATTTTTCCAAATCGCTTGGGCAGAATTTTTTAATCAACCCGGAAATCTGCCCGCGCATGGCGGCGGAGTGCGGCGCGCAAAAAGGAGTCGGCGTACTGGAAATCGGGCCGGGCGTCGGGGTGCTGACCGCCGAGCTTGCAAAGCGGGCGGACAAGGTCGTTTCCGTAGAGCTGGACAAAAGACTGCTGCCGGTTCTGGACGACACACTTGCGGAATACGGCAATGTGAAAATCATCAACGAGGATATTTTAAAAACCGATCTGAAAAACCTGATTGAGACGGAATTTTCCGGCGGAGAAGTGGCCGTGTGCGCCAACCTGCCGTACTATATTACTTCACCGGTCATTATGCGGTTTCTGGAGGAGCGGCTGCCGATCCGCTCCGTTACGGTCATGGTGCAGAAGGAGGCGGCCGAACGTCTCTGTGCTTTGCCCGGAACCCGTTCCTGCGGCGCGGTGAGCGCGGCGGTGCGTTACTTTGCGGAACCGGAAATCTTATTTGAAGTAACCCGGGACAACTTTTTTCCGCAGCCAAACGTCGATTCGGCGGTTATCCAACTGAAAATCCGCAAGGAGCCGCCGGTCAAAATCAACAGGGAAAAAGATTTCTTTGCTCTGGTTAAAGCTGCTTTCGGCCAGCGGCGCAAAACGGTACTGAACTCTGTTGCCGCCGGGCTTTCCATGGACAGAACGGCGGTCGCGTCCGCGCTGGAAAGAGCGGAAATCGTCCCAAACGCGCGGGCGGAACAGCTTACGATGGAACAGCTTGCGGCATTGTCCAACGAAGTATTTTCAGACGAATGATTTTTTAAGATAAGGACGGAGGGCTTTTTATGAGCGACGGGAAACTTGCGGTTCTTTTTTTTGAAGCCGGTATTGCACTGACGCTGATTTCCATGGTGCTTGGTCCGTTTGACATCACCGGCTGGGCACTCGCCGCCGCGTCCGTGGCCTGTTTTGTAGCGATCGCCGGGATGTATCTGGCTTTCAGCAGCTGGAACGAGCCCGATGAAGACGAAGACCGGCCGGAAGGGGAGCTGCATGCCCCGGAAGATCACAAAAACTGAAATAAGCACAAAAACCCGGAAGCCAGACGGCTTCCGGGTTTTATCATTAATATACGATCGCGCCGTATTTCGCCGCAAGCGGCTCAATCAGTTCGATTTCAATGGGACAGGCGGAATCGACAATCAGCCGTCCCTGAAAATACCGGAGCGCCGCGTCAAGCACCGGCAGGCTGTCGCAGTAAACAGCAATGGGCAGACGCGTCATCGTGCTGTTTTCGCTTAACAGCATCGCGTCGTCCAGACTGTTGACCTCTACCAGAGCTGCGGTAACCTGTTCGTCATCCAGATCAATGAGATCCTCTCCAAGCGAACTGGTACAGGAAATCGGTTCGCTGAATACAATATCGTCTCCCAGAAAAAATGCTTCGCGTTCATTGGCGGCGGCGTAACAGTCCGGCTCCTCCGGAATTACCGGCGGGCCGAATTCCTTTGCCACCTGCGCCAGCGCTTTCAGATGCTCCGCGGTGGAACCGCAGCATCCTCCGACAATCCGTGCCCCTGCTTCCATCAGCCTGCGCATCTGGGCGGCAAACTCATCGGGGGTAAGGATTCCGCTATTTGCGGGAGAATTCCACATGGGTACCCCGGCGTTCGGTTTTGCGATGATCGGCACGCTGATATGGGGTGCAACCTGCTTTATATGCTCCAGCATGGGTTCCGGGCCAAAGGAGCAGTTCAGGCCGATGGCGTCAACCTCCATGGCCTGCAGAGTGATGACGGCCGGCAGAAGGCTTCCTCCCGTCAGGGTTCGTCCGCTTTCGTCCACGGTGATGGTTACGAAAACCGGCAGGTTGGTCGTCCTCGCGGCCAGTACCGCAGCGCGCATATCGGCAAGCGAGGTCTGCGTTTCGATTACGATAAAATCCACACCCGCGTCGTCCAGCGCGCGGATTTGTTCGCGGTAAATGTCGTAAATATCATCGAAATCCGCATCGCCGAAGGGCGGGACAAACAAACCGGTGGGGCAGACATTCCCTCCCACCAGAACCCTGGCGGGCTTCGCAACGCTTTGCGACAGCGCAACCAGCCTCTGATTGATGTCCGCAACCTCCGCTTCCAGACCGTAGCTGCTCAGGCAGGCCCGGTTCGCGCCGAAAGTCGGTGCATAGACTGCCTGTGCGCCCGCGGCGATAAAGCCGCTTTGCAGCCTGATTAGTTTTTCGGGATTTTCCAAAATCCATTTTTCCACACAAACGCCGCCCGGCATTCCGGCGGCGGCCAGATTTGTGGCGGTAGCGCCATCCAGCAACAGGGGAAGATGAAATGGGAAACTCATTTATTCTTCATTGCTCCTAACATGTTCAGCCTGCTTACATGCTTTCCGGTGCGGAAATCTTAAACATGGAAAGTACGTTGCAGATCACAGTGGAAACCGCGCTGCAAAGAAACATTCTTGCGGCGGTCAAACTTTCATTTTCACCTTTTACGCGGCATGCATTGTAAAATTTATGGAAGAGCGTAGCCAATGTAATGACATAGCGGGTGATTCTGGCGGGATCATAGTCCTGTGCCGCCGCTACAATTTCGCCCGTAAAGGCGGAAAGATGCCGGATCAGTTCAATTTCCTCGGGTGCGGTTAAAAGTGCCAGCTCCTCGTCGGTGCAGTCGCGCGGGGTGATTCCCTCTGCGGCAAGTGCCTTGAAAATGCTGCAGATTCTCGCCCGGGCGTACTGTACATAATAAACCGGGTTCTGCGCATCCTGCTGTACGGCAAGATCAAGGTCAAAATCCATCTGAGAATTTGCTTCCCGCATGTTGAAATGGAACCTTGCCGCGTCTACCGGCACCTCTTCAAGCAGGTCGGCGAGCTGAATCGCTTTGCCGGTACGTTTGCTCATCCTTACGACTTCGCCGCCCTTTACCAGCCTTACCAGCTGAATCAGTACGACGTCCAGCTTGCTGCCGTCCAGCCCGATCGCATCCATGGCACCCTTCATTCTGGCCACATGGCCGTGGTGGTCGGCGCCCCAGACATCAATGCATCGATTAAAGCCGCGCTTTGCAAATTTATTTCTATGATAAGCGATATCCGCCGCGAAATAAGTTGGATTTCCGTTCTGGCGGACCAGAACTTCATCTTTTTCCGCACCAAAATCCGTGGCGCGGTACCAGATCGCACCGTCCTTTTCGTAGGTCAGGCCTTTTTCCGTCAGAATCTGAATGGTTTCTTCCAGCTCGCCGTCGTTGTGCAGGCGGCTTTCCAAAAACCACTCGTCGTAGACAATCCCGTATTTTTTCAGGTCGTCCTTCATTCTGGCAATGTTCTTCGGGAGCGCAAAATCCACCAGCGCTTTTTTCAGCTCTTCAGGGTCGGCGTCCACATAGCTGTCGCCGTGTTCCTGTGCAAATTCAGAGGCCCTCTCGCGAATATCTTCACCGTGGTACCCGTCCTCCGGAAATTCAACGGCATCCTCGCCCTGAAAGATCTGCAGATACCGCACTGCAAGGGAACTGCCGAACTTCTCAATTTGATTTCCCGCGTCGTTTACATAGAATTCACGCCACACGTCGTAGCCCGCAGCGTCAAGAACCGAAGCAAGGGAATCGCCCAGCGCACCGCCGCGCGCGTTGCCCATGTGCATGGGGCCGGTCGGGTTTGCGGAGACAAATTCGACCATGACCTTTTCTTTTTTACCGAAATCACTGCGGCCGTAAGAAGCGCCGCTCTGTGCAATATCTTTCAAAATTTCCGAATAGAAACGCTGATTCAGAAAAAAGTTAATGAATCCGGGGCCCGCAATTTCAAAACGGTCAAAAAATGTGCCTTCCAGCACGATATGATCCGTGATGAGCTGTGCAATTTTTCTGGGAGCAAGACGGAACGCCTTAGCGGAAACCATGGCCGCGTTCGTCGCCCAGTCACCGTGGCTGCGGTCGGCAGGCACTTCAATTGCGAAGGGGGGCATTTCCCCCTGGGGCAGGTCGCCGCCGGCCTGTGCCTTTTCCACCGAGCGGAGAATTGCGTTTTTCAGTTCACTGGTCGCCTGTAACACTATTTTTGACATCTTTGTTGTTTGCCTCCTTGACCGTAATGAAGAGTTCGTTTAAGCTTGATAAATTGGAGTTGATATCCAGCGTATAGTTGACTTCCAGATTTCCGCCCATTTCTCCAAGACTGGATTTTACCCTGCTGGTGAAAACACCCACCATCATATTTCCAAATCCCGTGTCGTACTGGCAAAGGTGGCGTTTCCCGTTTTCCAGAATCAGGCGGGTGCTGTCGGCTCCGCCGCGCATCAGGGTCACTTTCGAGTTGCCGTCGACTTTCAGCACGGAAGTCTGCGCCGCGTTGTGGTTATCCGCGTCGTATTCCTTATATACAATGTATTGGCTGTTGCCTTTTTTGACATACGAACCAAGGGTGGTCAGTTCAATTTCGCCGGTTTCATCGTCTATTTTCTGCCGGCCGATAATGGAAATCAGGTAATTTTCCAGCATTTGTTTACTCCTTGCAAATTTATTCCGCGGGCCTTTTATCAAGAGTTTTGCTTGATAAACCAGGCCTAGTACAAATCAATATTCACATGGCTGACCTCACGCTTGATATCTTTCCCAAGAAAGATCCCTGCAATTTGAGAGAAGCCTTCCATCCTGTCGCTGACGTAAAACGAGCAGTCGCCTTGTGTGCTTCTGCCACACAGAAGCCCCCGCTCCTTCAGCATGGCGGAGCAGTACAATGCGGTTTCCCGTCCGCTGTCGATCAGAGTCACGCCGCTGCCCATCACTTCGGAAATGAAATGCCGAATAATCGGATAGTGTGTGCAGCCCATAATCAGGGTGTCAATCCCCGATTCCCTCAGCGGGGTCAGGTAACGCTGCGCAACCAGGCGGGTTACCTCCTCGTTTTCGGCGATCCAGCCGTTTTCCACCAGCGGGACAAACAGCGGGCAGTCGCGGTCGAAAACCTCGATTTCAGGATCGATTGCGGAAAGTTCGCGGCGGTACGAACCGCTGCGGATGGTTGCGGTGGTGGCAATCACTCCGATTTTCTTATTTCTGGTGCTCGCCGCCGCCGCAATTGCGGTCGGTTTCAGCACTCCGGTGTAAGGCAGGGACAGGCTTTCGCCGATTCCACTTGCGACCGAACTGACGGTACCGCAGGCGGCGATAATCATCTTCACATTTTTCGATTCCAGAAACGCCGTGTCCTGCGCGGCGTATTTCGTGATGGTTTCGCGGCTGCGTGACCCGTAGGGAACGCGGCCGGTGTCGCCGAAATAAATGATGTTTTCATTCGGCATAATGCTTAACAGCTCTTTTACGGCGGTCAGCCCGCCAAGCCCGGAGTCAAAGACACCGATTGGTCTGTTGTCCATTCTATTCCATCGCTCCAAAAAGATTCAATTTAGTACTGTGTCCGAATTTCAAAAGAAAGCGACACCAGTTTGTCGAGCAGTTCGCTGTAGGAAACGCCGGAGGCCTCCCAGAGCTTTGGGTACATGCTGATGGAAGTGAAACCCGGCATGGTGTTCAGTTCGTTCAAAATGACCTCTTTGCCGTCGCGTACAAAAAAGTCTACGCGGGCCAGGCCGGTGCAGCCCAGCATATAATAAGCTCTGCAGGCGGTTGAGCGAATCTCCTCCACAACCGCTTCATCCAGATGAGCGGGAATATAGAGCTGGGATTTTCCTGATTTATATTTGTCGTCGTAGTCGTAAAATTCGGCGGAAGCTGCGATTTCGCCGACAACCGAAGCCTCCGGCTCCGCGTTGCCCAGTACGGCGCATTCAACCTCCTGACCGACAATGGCTTCTTCCACAACGATTTTATCGTCTTCCTTTGCCGCCCTGGCTACCGCTTCGTCCAGCTCGGCTTCGCAGCTTACTTTGCTGACCCCTACGGAGGAGCCCGCGTTCGCCGGCTTTACAAAGATGGGGTAGCCCAGTCTTGCGTCGATTTTCCGCTTGATTTTTTCAGCGCCGGTCTTATATTTCTCGGCGTAAAACCACAGGTATTTGGCCTGATGAATCCCTGCCGCGGTCAGCAGGGTGTGAGTGACCGCCTTATCCATGCAGTCGGCGGAGGCAAGCGCGCGGCAGCCAACAAACGGAATTCCGCTCAGCTGCAACAGTCCCTGCACGGTGCCGTCTTCTCCATTTTTACCGTGCAGGACGGGGAACACGCAGTCCACCTTGATGACGTCAAAACCCATTTGGCCGTCGACGACAATTCCGCGGATGCTCCTGTCGGGAGAAATAAACGCGGGCTGGTTCAGCGGGTCATGCTCCCAGCGCCCGTCGGCGATTTCCTCCGGGGAACCGCTGAAAAGATACCAGCGTCCGTCCTTCGTAATACCCAGACAAACAATTTCATATTTTTCTTTGGGAAGGTTGTTGATAACCGAAGCCGCGGAAATGCATGATACTTCATGTTCGGATGAGCTGCCGCCGAAAATGACGGCAATCCTCTTTTTATTCATAATAATATCCTCCAAAGATCTGCTCTTTTCCTATTTAATAATATACATAATCCTACAAATACATATCATACCACAAGGCTTTTAGCGGTGCAATTGGAATTTTGTTAAATTGTATGGTGACAAAAAAGTGTTTATGTAGTATAATTTATAAACATTGAGAGTCATACTATTATCGGTTAAATATAAAAGGGAAATTCAGGGACACGCTGCGTTTGCGCCCTGTGCGGGAAAGCGGCGGGCAGAAATACAAATTCAGGAGTGATTTGTTTGGAGCAGAAGGCATTTGACCTGATTGCTGAAAAAGTCGGCGCGGTTTTAGACGGACAGGGGTTCGTAAGAACCGGTGAGGTACAACAGGATGGCGAAGGCCGTTCAGTGCTGTTTAAAGGGGAGAATACCGCTTACAGTATTCTGTATAATCAGGGAAAAAAGCGCTTTGAGCTTCGAACCTGCGATGCCGAGGATGGGGAGCCGGACTTAAAATGGAAATCCATTTCCATTTGGCTTTTTGACCCGGAAACGGACAGCCTTTCCGAAGCGGACAGCATTGTCAACGATTTCGTCGAAACCATTGAGGGCCCTAAGCGTCTGGCAGCGGCCAAGACGAAAAAAAAGCGCAAGAAGGACGATGAGAACAATGCAGACCCGTTGTTTTTCTTCAATCGCTTCGTGGGTATTTTCCCAGAGCTGAAAGATGAGCTCAACTATGAAAAAAGTCAGTATGACGAAGTCCGCGCGGTTCACTTCGCAAAGGAATCTCTGGTACCGAAAGTGGACATGCTCTGCTCACAGAGCGGCAGAACGGACAGCATCAAGCGCTGCTGCGATCTTCTGAACGACATGTACGCCAACGGCGACATGGATGTGCGTTCCATTATCACGATTGTGGTCTTGAACGGTTTAAGCAGCCAGTCGGTTGAAAATATGAAGCCGATGTTCACGGACGACCTGAAAAAAGGCTTTACAGCAGGGCTGAAATTCAAGGGGAAAGTGGTAAAGCCCGCAAAGAAAAAGAAAGAAAAAAGATTTGTTGCTGCAAATCTGAACGACATGAAATAAACGGAACAAACGGGACGGGCAAAATCCGCCCCGTTTTCTAAAAAAAACTTGACATATTTAGAAGAAGTATGCTATGATGTTTATACCTCATAAAGGGGTTATTTTTTTGCGCCCTTTTAAGAGGGAGGCTGAGGCCTTAAAAAAGGCCTAAATATTTTTCCGTATAACGGGAGGTGCCGTCATGAGAGTTAAAGTTACATTAGCCTGCACAGAGTGCAAACAGCGCAACTACAACACAATGAAGAACAAGAAGAATGATCCGGACAGGCTTGAGATGAACAAGTACTGCAGATTCTGTAAGAAACACACTCTTCACAGAGAGACGAAGTAATCCGGACGGAGGGACGAAAAATGGCAGATACAACAAAAAAAGAGAACTTTTTTGCCAGGGCGAGCAAAAACACCTCAAAGTTCTTGCGCGACTGCAAAAATGAAATCAAAAAGATTGTATGGCCCACACCAAAAGCAGTTTTTAAGAATACCGGTGTCGTTTTGGCAACAATATTTCTGATCGGACTGTTTATTTTTGGACTCGACACGTTGCTCATGAACCTGCTTGGATTGATTATGAATGTTGCAAAGTAGGATAAGCGGAGGAAATTACGATGCCTGAAGACGCAAAATGGTATGTTGTTCATACCTATTCCGGGTATGAGAACAAGGTAGCCTCTAATCTTGAAAAAACTGTGGAAAACCGTCAGCTCCATGATTTGATTCAGGAAATCCGTGTGCCGACGGAAACTGTTACCGAAATCAAAGATAACAAAAGGCGCGATGTCGAGCGCAAAATTTTCCCCGGTTATGTCTTGGTGAAGATGCTCCTTACCGATGAGTCATGGTATGTTGTCCGCAACATCAGGGGCTGTACGGGCTTTGTCGGTCCGTCTTCCAAACCCATTCCGCTTACGGATGAAGAAGTGGCAAAACTGGGCGTTGATCAGAAAGAAATTGAGGTTTCTTACAGTGTCGGCGATTCCGTACACATCATCGACGGTCCGCTTGAGGGCTTTGTTGGTACTGTGGAAGAGGTTGATGTCGACAAAAACCGCGTTCGTGTTACTGTGTCCATGTTCGGGCGCGAAACACCGGTTGAGCTTGAGTTGGATCAGGCTGAAGCGATGGAATAAAATCTATTCACAATAATTTGCGGGAGACCGCTTATTATGAGGGGCATTGCCCCTGTGGGAGGAACGGATAAACTGAATCATCCGCTCCGCCATCTACCACGAATTTTGGAGGTGCAAACAAATGGCTCAAAAGGTTACGGGCTTAATTAAGCTCCAAATACCTGCTGGCAAGGCTACCCCGGCGCCGCCTGTAGGACCGGCTCTTGGTCAGCACGGTGTCAACATTATGGCGTTTACAAAGGAATTCAATGAGCGCACAAAAAATGATGTAGGACTGATTATTCCGGTCGTCATCACCGTTTATGCGGATCGTTCGTTTACCTTTATCACCAAAACCCCGCCGGCTGCTGTCCTGATTAAAAAGGCTTGCGGCATTGAAAGCGGTTCCGGTGAACCCAACAAGAAAAAGGTAGCAAAGATTACACGCGAGCAGGTCAGAAAGATAGCTGAGACAAAGATGCCTGACTTAAATGCAGCTTCTGTTGAGACAGCCATGAGCATGGTTGCCGGTACAGCGCGCAGCATGGGCATTGAAGTCGTAGATTGACACCCGGGTGGGAGGAACTTTTCTACTCCGATTTTACCACTCAATAGGGAGGAAAACCAATGAAACACGGTAAAAAATACGTTGATAACGTGAAGCTTGTCGACCGCACAAAGCTTTATGATGCAAACGAGGCTCTTGACCTCTGTGTCAAGACCGGAACATCCAAGTTTGATGAGACCGTTGAAGTCCACGTCAAGCTCGGCGTTGACAGCCGTCACGCTGACCAGCAGGTTCGCGGTGCAATTGTACTGCCGAACGGTACCGGTAAAAAAGTTCGCGTACTGGCTATCTGCAAAGGCGACGCTGCCAAAGAGGCGGAAGAAGCCGGTGCGGAGTTTGTCGGTGCCGAAGAAATGGTACAGAAAATCCAGTCTGAAAACTGGATGGATTTCGATATTCTGATTACTACTCCGGATATGATGGGCCTTGTCGGCCGTTTAGGTAAGGTTCTGGGCCCCCGCGGCCTGATGCCGAACCCGAAAGCCGGTACGGTTACCCGCGAAATCGGCAAAGCAATTGCCGACGCCAAAGCAGGTAAGATTGAGTACCGCCTTGACAAGACCAATATTATCCACTGCACGATCGGCAAAGTTTCTTTTGGCGGCCAGAAGCTGCAGGAAAACTTTGACGCTCTGCTCGGCGCAATCGTAAAGGCAAAGCCGGCCGCTTCCAAGGGCCAGTATATCAAGAGCTGCGTCGTAGCTTCCACCATGGGTCCCGGCGTCAGAATCAACCCGAACAAGGTTGGCGTCTGATTCCAAAAGGCTTGACAGACTGCTGAGTCTGTGATAGTATAATATTCGCTGTTCTTTCATCCAAAGACAGCAGGCGCATACGCTTAATGGGTTTTCCCCAGCCTGCCGAGGATAGAGGCCGATACGCATTGTATAATGATGTATTTACGCCCTTTCCGCGGTATTGCGGGAAGGGCTTTTTTATTACTTTCGCGCCGCATTTCAACTGACGGAGGTGAATACATTTGCCAAGTGAGAAGATTTTAGAGCAAAAGAAGCAGGCGGTTGCCGCTTTAACCGAGAGTCTGAAGGGTGCCTGCACCGGTGTCATCGTTGACTATAAGGGCATTACGGTTGCTCAGGACACAAAGCTCCGTAAAGAGCTGCGTGAAGCCGGCAGTGATTACATGGTTGTTAAGAACACTCTGCTGCGTCTTGCATTGAAGGACGCCGGAATCGATGGTCTGGACCATGTTCTTGAGGGTACAACCGCACTTGCAATCAGCAAGGACGATTACGTTTCCAGCGCAAAGATCCTGGCTAAATTTGCTGAAACCAGCAAAACTTTTGAGCTCAAAGCCGGATTTGTCGACGGCGGTGTCATTGATGCCGACGGAGTCAAAGAATTGGCGGCCCTGCCTTCCAAAGAGGTTTTGGTTGCAAAGGCTCTGGGTGGCTTGAACGCTCCTATTACGGGCTTCGTTACTGTGCTTAACGGCACACTGAAGGGCTTGGTGGTCGCTTTGAACGCAATCGCGGAGAAGCAGGCTGCTAACGCATAAGTTTAATAATTAAAATTTTGGAGGTAATTAACAATGTCTGATAAAGTTGTAAAATTAATTGAAGATGTAAAATCCCTTACTGTTCTTGAGCTTTCCGAGCTCGTAAAGGCTCTGGAAGAGGAGTTCGGCGTTTCCGCTGCTGCTCCGGTTGCTGTTGCTGCTGCTGCTGCTCCGGCTGCTGCTGCTGCTGAAGAGAAGACCGAGTTCGACGTTATCCTTAAGAACTGCGGCGCAAACAAGATCCAGGTCATCAAAGTTGTCCGTGAGATCACAGGTCTTGGCCTGAAGGAAGCAAAAGAAGTCGTTGACAACGCACCGAAGGCTGTCAAAGAAGGCGCTTCCAAGGACGACGCAGAAGCCATCAAAGCAAAGCTTGTTGAGGCTGGCGCAGAAGTCGAAGTTAAATAATTTCACTTCCAATACAAAAAGCCCTGCTGTTTAAAACAGCAGGGCTTTTCCTATATCCGGGTGCTTTGAAGAAAAGCCTGTCCCCAAAAAATCCCCCGGCACTGCCGGGGGATTTCGCTTTGTTATTGGTTTACATTTTTCTGTATTTCTTTACTCTGCGCAGATTCTTTCTTTTACGGTTGTAGATCAGTGCGAGGATGATGTAGATAACCACCAGCAGAACGATGATCGCCGCAATAGCGATAAACCATGGGGAAGTAAAGATTGCCTTAACGGTATTGGCGGAATGCAGCAGTTCACTGCGCTCGATGCTTTCCGCCGCCACCAGATTGACGGTTGTCAGCTGCTGGTTGGCGTAGCTGAGGGTTGCCGTTCCAATGACCTGCCCCTTTTTGACCGGAGCCGTGACGGAATCCGGAATGTTTTTGGTAACGATGACACTGCTTGCTGAAACATTCATAGGAAGCATTGCCGAGTAATCCTTTTCGGCGACCAGAAGCAGCCGGTCTTTGTTCCAGGCATCTTTCAGTTTGACTTCGCCGATGGATTCTTCACTGTTCAGTATGTTTTTCAGTTCCAGATTTTTAAACGCCCACTGGTACAGTTTTTTGGTATCCACCAACTCACCGCGTGTCTTGATCTGGTTGCCGCTCGCGTCTACGGACGGCGCGCCGAGCGCCACACACAGATAACTGTAGCCCTCCGCGGTGGCGGAAGAAACCAGACAGTAGCCGGATTCATCGGTATGTCCCGTTTTAATTCCGCGCGCATACTGGTAATAATACTGGCTGCCGGTATTTTTATCAATCAGCAAGTTGGTGGTGGAAAGGTTGCGGAGCATTCCCGCCTCGGGACCACCCACCGGTTTATAGGAAGTGCGCGCCTGCGAAGTGATCTCCGTGAAGTGCGGTAAAGTCATCGCGTATTTTGTTATCAGGTACAGGTCGTGGGCGGTTGTGTAATGGTTCTCGTCGTGAAGGCCGTGCGGGTTGGAAAAGTGGGTGCCGGTACAGCCCAGCTCTTTTGCCTTTGCGTTCATCATATCGACAAAGGCGTCGACATTGCCTTTCCCCACATAATCGGCCAGGAACAGCGCCGCGTCGTTACCGCTCGGTACCAGCATACAGTTCATCAGCTGCAGGGCGGTCAGCTCGTCGCCGATTTTGATGTTGGACATGGAACTTCCCGTTCCAAGAAGTGTGTCCATTAACTCTTTGGTAATCGTTATTTTCGTGCCTTCCAGATCCTTAATATGCTCACTGGCTACAATAAATGTCATAATTTTCGTAGTGGAAGCAGGTTCCCGCCGGGCGTCCGCGTTTTTCTGATAGACGACGGTGTCCGTGTCCAGGTTCACCAGTTCTATGGCGGCACAGCTCGGGTCAAAATCAATGTTAAACGTGGCCGCGTTTGCCTTAACGGGCGAAAATACGACCAGTACGATCAAGACGGCAACAGACAGGAATTGGCGCATTTTTTTCATGGAACTTTTTCCTCCGATGTGATATTATATGTGTAAAGTCAAATATTTTATCAGGTTCGAACAGACCTGTAAATTAGTATAACAGCATTTCTGCAAAAGATAAAGGGCAGTTTGGAAATGTAATTAAATTGTAAGATTTTATGGAGGAATTACAGTGATTTACATAACGGGGGATACTCACGGCGAAATGTGTCGTTTTGACTCGGGTCAGGCGAAAAAGCTGAAAAAGGGGGACACGCTGATTGTATGCGGGGATTTCGGCTTTCTCTGGGACGGCGGCCCGAAAGAGGAAAAGAACCTGAAAAGGCTCGGCAAGAAGAAATATAACATTCTTTTCCTTGACGGAACCCATGAAAACTTTGACCTGCTCGAACAGTATCCCGTATCCGAATGGAACGGCGGAAAGGTACAGAACATCAGTGGCAATCTGTATCACCTGATGCGCGGTCAGGTCTATACCATAGAAGAGAAGAAACTGTTTGTATTCGGCGGCGGCGAAAGTACGGAAAAACAGATGCGTATTGCCGTCGGAAAATGGTGGGAGCGTGAAATGCCGGGTATGGAGGAAATGGGAGAGGGCGTCAGAAACCTTTCCGCGGTCGATATGACGGTGGACTACATCCTGACTCACGAACCCGCTCCAAGGGTAATGTCCAACACAGTAAACCCGAAAGAAACCACGAGTCAGCTGGAGGCGTATTTTGAACAGCTGGCAAAACAGGTAAAATTCGATAAATGGTTTTTCGGTTCGATCCATGTTGACCGAAAAATTACCGCTAAAAATTACGCGGTGTTCAACGATATCATCCCCGTGGAACCGCCGCAGTATAAAAGATTTCGATAAATTACATAACCGGCCCCGTATCCAGTTGGATACGGGGCCGGTTTTTCAGCAGGGGGGGCAATAGTGCTTTCCCTTGCTCAATCCGTCATATTTTCAAACAGCTGCTTTACTTCCGCGCGCAGTCCGCGGTGCTGCGGGAGCTCCAGGTCGGCGTCTTCGTTCAGAATGCCCTGCGCAACGGACTGGGCTTCTTTCAGCAGATCCATGTCGTGGATCATATCGGCAATTTTCAGATCGGGCAGTCCGTGCTGCCTGTGCCCGAAGAAATCACCGGGGCCGCGCAGCTTCAGATCCTGTTCCGCAATTTGAAATCCGTCGTTTGTAGCACACATGGTTTTCAGGCGGGTCACGGTTTCCTCGTTCTGCGCGTCCGAGATCAGAATACAGGTGGACTTGTACTGGCCGCGCCCCACGCGTCCGCGCAGCTGGTGGAGCTGGGAAAGGCCGTACCGCTCCGCGTTTTCAATCAGCATCACGACCGCGTTAGGCACATCCACGCCGACCTCCACAACGGTCGTGGAAATCAGAACCGCGATTTTTCCCTGTGAAAAATCCGCCATAACGGCTTCTTTTTCCTTCGGTTTCATTTTTCCGTGAAGCACGCCGATGGGATAGCCGCGAAGCCACTCGTTCCGCACCTTTTCCGCATATTCGTTTACACTCGCCATATCGTTCTGGCCTTCGTCGATCATCGGACAGATGATATAGCACTGTCTGCCTTCGTCAATATGTTTTTGGATAAAGCGGAAGGCTCTGAGCCGTTTGTCGCTGGTTACCGCATAAGTATCGATTTTCTGTCTGCCGGGCGGCAGTTCGTCCAAAATGGAAATATCCAGATCACCGTAAATCATCAGCGCAAGTGTGCGGGGAATAGGAGTCGCGCTCATGACCAGCATATGAGGATGGTCGCCCTTGGAGGCCAGCGCGGCGCGCTGAGCCACACCGAAGCGGTGCTGCTCGTCCGTAATCACCAGACCCAGCCGCTGAAACGCAACGCCTTCGGAAAGAAGGGCGTGCGTGCCGATAACCAGCTGGATTTCTCCGGTGAGAAGCCCCTGCAATACTTCCCGCTTTTTTGCGGCCGGCATGGAGCCGGTCAGAAGTGCCACGCGCATGTCCCGCAGCAGGGCGGACAAAGAAGCAAAGTGCTGTTGCGCCAATATTTCCGTGGGTGCCATCAGTGCCGCCTGCATCCCGTCCGCAACGGCGCAGAAGCAAAGTGCCGCCGCAACCGCTGTTTTTCCGGAGCCTACGTCACCCTGAATCAGGCGGTTCATCGGGAATCCGCTCTTCATATCCGCCACGGCTTCATTTACAGCCCTTCTCTGGGCCTGTGTGGGCTCAAATGGCAGTAATCCGTAAAATACCTCGGAACGGTCATGCTCAAGGCTCAGAGGGCTCACAACGCGACTGCGGCCCTTCAGACGGAGAAGCCCCAGCTGCAGAATCAGCAGTTCTTCAAAAATTAGGCGCTTGCGGGCAGTTTCCACGGCCGCCATGTCCTGCGGCAGGTGAATATTTTCCAATGCATCCCGCAGTGGGCAAAGACCGTACTTTTCCCGGATTTTTTCCGGAATAGGGTCGCGTATTCTGTCCGGCAGCAGGTCAAAAGCGCTTCTGACCGCGTTTTCGATCATACGGCTGGTTAGTCCCTGTGTCTGCCGGTATATCGGGCGGACGGGTGGACAGACCTCCGCGCGGACAAATTCCGGCGTCGTCATTTCCCGTTTCAGAAAATTGGCGGTTACTTTTCCGTAAAACACATATTCCTCATCTGCTTTGAGCATGGACGGGATGTAGGGATTGTTGAAATAGGTAAGCTCCATATCACTTTCGCCGTCGGTGACCTTTACCTTGCAGATCATCATTCCGGCGCGGATTCTTGTTTCGGTCGGCCGTTCCAGAACGGTTGCGCGGATTGCGCAGGGTTCGTTCAGCGGCGCCAGGCGAATCGGGTAGGGGCTGCTCAGATCTTCATACGCGCGGGGGTACAGGCGCAGTAAAGCGCCGACGGTCGGCGCGCCAAGCTTTGCAAACAGCTTGGCGCGCTTTTCGCCGACGCCTTTCAGGTCGCGGATATTCCGTTCAAATAAAGAACGCATCATCGCATCATTCTATAGAAACAATAAAGTAATACACCGGCTGACCGCCGTTGACAAGCGTAACCTCGGTTTCGTTGCCGACCTTGGCTTTAATCCGGTTGTAAGCTTCGTTTGCCTGTTCTTCCGTGACGTCCGCTCCGTAGATGATGGTAATAAACGAAGTGCTGCGGGTTACCATGGAGCGAGTCAGTTTGCTGCAGGTATGGACAATGTCCTTTTCAATCAGTTCCAGCTTGCCGTTGTTCAGGCCAAGAATGTCGCCCGCTTTGATTTTGTGTCCGCCAAACTCGGAATCGCGCGCGGCAAACGTAACGGAAGCGGTCGCTACGCTGGAAGCGGCCTCCATCATACCGACCGTGTTTACTTCTGTAGTGGCGTCGGGGTCGTAGGCAAGCATGGCGGAAAGCCCCTGCGGGATAGTGCGGGTGGGCAGAACAATCACCTTGCGGTCGTTCACAAGAGAAATGGTCTGCTCGGCCGCCATAATAATGTTTTTGTTGTTCGGCAGTACCAGCACAGTTTTTGCCGGGGTCGCCAAAATAGCGGCCAGCAGGTCGTTTGTGCTGGGATTCATGGTCTGCCCGCCGCTGACAACGTGGGCACAGCCCAGGTCGGTGAAAAGGGTTTTCAGTCCTTCACCGGCGGCAACGGCAATAAATCCAATATCATTCACAGGTTCCGCGGGTTCCAGGGAAACCGCAGCCTTTGCTTTGGCCTCTTCGTTTGCCTCAGCGGCCTTCCTGTGCTGTTCCTTCATGTTTTCTATTTTCACGGTAAGAAGCTGGCCGAAAACCAGAGCCGACTGCAGCGCGCTGCCCGGTTCTTCCGTATGCACGTGTACCTTGATGATGTCGTCGTCATCCACCAGTACCACGCAGTCGCCGATGCTTTCCAGATAGCTGCGGAGATCCTGCGGATCTTTCTTGCACTCGGGGTCGCGTCCCACGATAAATTCGGTGCAATAGGTAAAGTTAATCTCCTGATCGAATTCCGCGGCGGCATTTCTGAAAAAGTCGGTTTCAGCCGATTGCTCTTCCGGGGAATCCGCTTCGTTTGTAATCATAGTACCGTCTTTAAATACGCTCAGCATACCGTCAAGGATATGGCAGAGCCCCTTTCCGCCGGCGTCAACGACACCTGCTTTTTTCAGTACGGGCAGCAGTTCCGGTGTTTTTTCCAGTGCTTCGGCAGCGCCCTTGCAGATTGCGCTCCACACATAGACAGCATCGTCGTCAATGGCGGCTGCAGCCTTGCCTTTTTCACTGGCAACACGGGAAACGGTCAGGATGGTGCCTTCCGTCGGTTTCATAACAGCCTTGTAGGCCGCTTCCACGCCAACGCCCAGCGCATTGGCAAGATCGGCTCCGCCGACTTCTTCCATTCCTTCAATGCCCTTGGAAAATCCGCGGAACAGAATGGACAGGATCACGCCGGAGTTGCCTCTGGCGCCGTGCAGCATGGCGGACGCCGCGGCGCGCGCGACTTCGCCCGCGCTGTTGCTGGTGTTATTTTCCAAATCGCGGGAAGCGGAACTCATCGTCATAGACATATTGGTTCCCGTATCTCCGTCGGGAACAGGAAAAATGTTCAGTTCATCGACCGATGTTTTATGCTTTAAAATATTATTAGCGCCTGATATTATAGCGTTTCTCAGGTCAGTTCCATTTATCACTATTCAGCACTCCCTAAAATTCACTTGTTGCATTACCTTAATTTTCATCTTAATATTATATCATAGTGCACTGATAGATTCAATCTTAAATTATTTAGCCCAAAATTGCGGAACACATCCTCCGATTTTTTATCAATAAAAAATATCCTCACACGATGTGAGGATATAGATATGGGCTGAAGCTATCTGGGTTCAACAATTAACTTGATCGCCGTGCGTTCCTCGTTGTCAATCACTACACTGGCAAAGGCCGGGATGCAGACAACGTCGATTCCGGAAGGGGCAAGGTATCCGCGTGCGATCGCAATGGCCTTTATAGCCTGATTGGCGGCGCCTGCGCCGACAGCCTGCAACTCGACGGACCCTGTTTCGCGAATCACTCCTGCGACTGCGCCCGCAACGGAATTTGGCGCTGACTTTGACGATACTTTCAATATTTCCATAGGCCATCCTCCAGACTATGCAAAATGATAGTATCATCATAAATCGAAATACAAAGTTTTGCAAGTAGTATTTACCAAAAAGTTGTAAATTATGAAAAAAAAACTGTAAAAACCAACAAATTAAAATTATTGAATCTGAATTCGCTCCACAGAGACGGTTTTTCCGGTTTTTTCATCAATCTGGAACAAAGTGCATTCCATCTTACAGTCGCCTTCAGCCAGCGCAAATCGGACCGGCATTTTGGTTCTCATTTTCTCGATAACCAGTTCCGGTTTTACCCCCAGTACGGATTGGATAGGGCCTGTCATACCCAGGTCGGAAATATAGCCGGTTCCCTGCGGAAGCACGCATTCATCCGCCGTCTGAACATGGGTGTGCGTACCGAAGACCGCTGAGACGCGCCCGTCCAGGTAGTAACCGAAAGAACGCTTTTCTCCGGTTGCCTCCGCGTGAAAATCAATCAGCGTGATTTTGGGCATCTCCTTGAGCAGACGGTCAGCCATGTCGAACGGAGAGTCCAGACTCTCCATGTAGATGGTGCCCATCAGGTTGATAACTCCGACCTGTATTCTGCCCATATCCACAATACACGAGCCTTTCCCGGGAACCGATGCCGGAAAATTCGCGGGGCGAAGCAGATATTCACAGGAATCGTACAGCTCGTAGCTTTCCTTTCTGCGGAAGCTGTGGTTGCCGGAGGTAATCACATCCACGCCGCTGTCAAATAAAAATTGGACGGAGACAGGGGTAAGTCCATTGCCGTCGGCAGAGTTCTCACCGTTTGCAATGACCAAATCGATGCCTTTCATCTTTTTGAATTGGGGAAGATGCACGCGCAGAAAACGGCAGCCGATACTGCCCACGACATCGCCAATCGCAAGTATATTCATTCTGAAAGCCTACCTTCTATGTGGACGCCCCCAGAATTTCTGCGGGCTAAACCGTATTAAAATTATTGTAGCAGTTTATTTTTAGCAAGTAAATCCCAAATTAAAGATGATTCTGCCCAATATCTTTATTAATCTGGAAATCATTTGTAAATCCTTACAAGAAATTTGTGCGGAAGAATCCGGTTTTACAGCAATTACGCCGAATATAAACAAATTGTTAACAAAGGGTTGACTTTATCTGTTTTCAGAGTATGATAGGTTACAATTATTACAATAACTCAATAAGCAATTTTATTTTTTTAAATTGGTTCACTCTCCAATTTTTGCGGAGTATTATTTAATAATGGCAAAGGCGCCGGTATTCGTTTGGAACGGATACGGCGCCTTTTTTTGATCCCTTGGGTGGTAAACTGATCCCCTTAATACGGCAATGGTGCCGGTCTCGAGTAACTCGAGACCGGCATTTTTGATTTTATTCTTTAGAAAGGGATGGCTGCAATGAAAAAAGTGGAGCTGATTATCAGGCCGGAAAAACTGGAGGACGTGAAGGAAATCTTTAACGAGCTGCAGATTTACGGTATGACCGTCGCAATGGTGTCCGGGTGCGGTCACCAGAAAGGCAGAAAAAAGGTGTACAGAGGAACGGAGTTCAGCATCAACCTTCTGCCAAAACTGAAAATCGAGACAGTAGTTCATGACGAAGTGGTGGATCAGCTGATTTCAAAGGTAACGCAAAAAATCAAAACGGGAGAAGTCGGCGACGGCAAAATTTTTGTCTACGGCGTGGAACAGGCGGTCAGAATCAGAACAAGCGAGAGTGGTGAAAATGCAATCTAAACAGGGAGCACCTCCCGTCGGCACGGGGAAAAAGATAATTCTTGCGGTGCTGTTTTTCACTGCCGGAGCAATCTGCGCTTCCGGTGTTTTCTTTTCGGTCTACAGCTACCTGAACGGTGTCAGCCTTCAGGTAATGAATACCAGAGTTTCCGGGATTGTTTTTGGAGCAGTGGTGTTTTATCTGGGCGTTCGTTATATTGTGTCTCTGTTTTCCTTAAAAGCGGAACTGTATGAGCCGACATCCAGATTTTCCTGGGATCATTTCAAAAAGAAAAAGCAATAGCAGTCAATTATTGCATCCGGGTACTGTCAGTGAACATTTCCTTTCCTCCGCCGGCGGCAAAGGCGAAGAAAGGAATCTAATTTATTAGAATTGGGGTATTGCTATGAAAAAAGTAATGAAAATTCTCGGCCTGACTTTTGTGATCGCTATGGCAGCCTTGCTGGTTTCCACTGCGGCATTTGCCGCTGCGGATCCGACAGGTGCATCCTATGCAGCTTCCAGCGGGTCGGAAACAATTGCAGACGTTGCCGCAGCGGCGAACAAAGCACAGTTCAGTGCGAATTTCGTATGGGTCATGATTACCGGTTTCATGGTGTTCTTTTTCCAGTGCGGTTTTGCCATGGTGGAAACCGGCTTTTGCCGCGGGAAAAACGCGGCTCACACCATGACAATGAATTTCATGGTGTTTCTTGTGGGCGCGGTTGGCTACTTTCTTACCGGCTTTGCCTTTCAGTTCGGCGGCTCCGGCGGAGCGGCAGGACTGGGAACGGGAGGAGCGGCGCTGAACGGACTTCTTTCCATTCCCGGACTTGGCGGAATTCTGGGGTACAAGGGGTTCTTTTTACAGTCCGGCAATACATATGATGCCGGAATTTATGCTCTCTTTTTCTTCCAGATGGTGTTTATGGATACTACCGTTACCATTCCGACCGGCGCCATGGCGGAACGTGTGAAATACTCGGCGGTTGTTATTTCCTCCTTCTTTGTATCGATGATTTATTATCCGCTGTTCGGCAACTGGATGTGGGGCGGCGGCTGGATGGCGGCGCTTGGCAAAAATTTCGGCCTCGGTCACGGAGCGGTGGACTTTGCGGGTTCCGCGGTGGTGCATTCCATGGGCGGGATGATGGCCCTCGCGGGTGCCATCGTCATCGGGCCGAGAATCGGAAAATTTAAGAAGGACGGCACGGCAAGGGCTTTTCCCGGGCATCATATTCCCATGGCGATTGTCGGCACGATCATCCTGTTTTTCTGCTGGTTTTCCTTTAACGCCGGTTCCACGCTGAACGCGGGGGATTTCCGACTGGCCGTTGTCGCTACCAACACGATGATTGCCGGCGCGGTCGGCGGTCTGGTGGCGATGTTCTATATGTGGATGAAATATGGGAAACCAGACCCTTCCATGACCTGCAACGGCGCGCTGGCCGGACTGGTCGCCATTACAGCTCCGTGCGCGTTTGTGAATGGAATCATCGCTTTCTTAATAGGAGCAGTCGCGGGAATTCTGGTATGTGTCGCGGTTCCCTTTGTTGAAAACAAGCTAAAAATCGACGATCCGGTCGGTGCAATTTCCGTTCACTGTGTAAACGGGGTGTGGGGCGTTATTTCCTTGGGCCTTTTCGCGGACGGAACCTACGGCGACGGAATCAACGGGGTGGCAGGCGGAGTGAAAGGACTGTTTTACGGCGATGCCGGGCAGTTTGCCGCGCAGATGATTACCGTTGCCGTTCTGATCGTCTGGGGCTTTGGACTTTCTTTTGTGTGGTTTCATTTTCTGAACAAGGTGTGGGGCCTCAGAGTGAAACCGGACGTAGAAATTGAAGGGCTCGATATGGAAGAAATGGGGGCAGTGGGCTATCCCGATTTTGTGATTCAGCAGTCCGAACTCGACAATGTTTCTCCTGACCCAGTCATCATCCGAAAATATGTAAAAATGTAAATTCTCTCTTGCACACAACATCATTCGTTATTTAAGAAAAGGCCTGCGGAAAAAAATGATTCCGCAGGCCTTTTCCCATTTCTTTATGCTCAGTACAATTAAAATGGGGAACAGCATATGCTGTTCCCCAAAAACTTCTCCCCAATGCGCCGGTACGTCCTATATTACGTTCCGCCGCTTATGCGCCAAGAAGTACGTTTCGTCAAGTTACTTTGCGTACTCAATCGCGCGGCTTTCACGAATTATGTTTACCTTGATCTGTCCCGGGTATTCCAAGTCGTTTTCAATCTTGTTGCAAATGTCTCGAGCTAAAAGCACCATTTTGTCATCGCTGATCATTTCGGGTTTTACAATAACGCGGATTTCCCTGCCTGCCTGAATTGCAAAGCAGCGTTCAACACCTTCAAATGAGGAGGCAACTTCTTCGAGTTTTTCAAGGCGTTTAATATAGTTTTCCAGGTTTTCACGCCTTGCTCCCGGTCTTGCGGCTGAAATCGCGTCGGCCGCCTGTACAATGCAGGCGATTACTGTCTTGGCCTCCACGTCGCCGTGATGAGCATGAATTGCATGGATAACGGTTTCACTTTCCTTGTATTTGCGAGCCACGTCAACACCAATGTCAACATGGGAACCTTCAATTTCATGGTCGAGCGATTTGCCGATATCATGCAGCAAACCGGCTCTGCGTGCGATTGTAGGGTCCAAACCAAGTTCGGAAGCCATCACACCGGATAAAAAAGAAACTTCCAGCGAGTGGTTTAAAACATTTTGCCCGTAACTGGTGCGGTAACGCAACCGACCCAGCAGTTTAATCAGCTCGGGGTGGATTCCATTCACTCCGGCCTCAATCACAGCACGCTCACCTTCCTGCTTGATGGTGGCATCCACCTCGCGGCGTGCCTTCTCTATCATTTCCTCTATTCTTGCGGGATGAATCCTGCCGTCCGCGATCAAACGCTCCAGCGCGATGCGGGCTACCTCACGGCGAACAGGCTCAAAGCTGGAAAGAGTAATTGCCTCCGGCGTATCATCAATAATCAGATCGACACCGGTCAGAGTTTCAATTGCGCGGATATTTCTTCCCTCGCGCCCAATAATACGGCCTTTCATCTCATCGTTTGGCAGCGGAACAACGGAAATTGTAGCCTCTGCCACATGATCCGCCGCACAGCGCTGAATTGCCATAGAAATGATTTCACGCGCGGATTTGTCGGCGTCTTCACGGGTTTGCTGGTCAAATTCCATCAGCTTGACGGCTTTTTCGTGGGTAAGCTCGTCTTCAAGGTTTTTCAGCAGGTAATCCTTCGCCTGATCGACGGTAAAGCCGGAAATCCGCTCCAGCATATCGAACTGGCTTTTCTTAACGGCTTCTGCTTCCGCAAGCCTTTCATCCGCCTGTTTGTTTTTGTTGGTCAGGATTTCGTCCTTGGCTTCCAGACTTTCCATTTTCTTATCCAGGGTTTCTTCTTTTTGCTGGATGCGGCGTTCCTGACGCTGTACTTCTTTTCTGCGTTCGTTCAGCTCGCGCTCCGACTCGTTTCTTAAACGGTGGATTTCATCTTTGCCCTCTAAAACTGCTTCTTTCTTTTTGGCTTCGGATGACTTAATCGCATCGCTGATGATCCTTTTGGCTTCCAGCTCAGCAGAACCGATAGTGAACTCCGCCTGCTTTTTCCGATGAGCAATTCCGCCCAAGAATGCAATAATACCTGTAATAACCGCACAGACCAGCGCGATTATGATACATGTAAGCAAACTAACAGTGTTTGTGGTCAATTGTTGGCACCTCCTTGTCTTTCTTACTTTTTTAATATTTAAGTTTAAAATTAGTTAAGATGGGTGCGTTAAGCCCATGAATGCATATAAGTGCATCTTATTCATAATTGTATTACTTCTGGTACCCTAATGTCAAGAAATATTGCGTTCAATCGATACAAACTGTTCATATTATTTAAGAACGATGGTCGTTTCAGTCACATTGTTTTAAAAAAAACTGTATAATACTGACAAATCGTATCACTGTCTATTGACATACTCTATTTGCAGTGCTATTATAAATAATATATAAAAATATGTAAAAAATGTTGACGAGGAAGCCTTAATGCCGATGAAATTGCAGCAGAGAGCGCACGCAGCAGCTGAAAGCGGGCGCGCAGTTGACAGAGAGGAGACCGCCTCTGAGTGTGTGCCGAACGCAGGTTGCCAAAGGCATGCCGGGTAGCACCGTTACCTGCTGCAATGAGAGCGGATTTTTGTCCGCTGAAATTGGGTGGAACCGCGAGCGATAGCCTTGCCCCTTTTTGGGGTAAGGCTTTTTTTATTTGAAGGAGTGAAAGATATGGTAAAAGTAACATTGAAAGGTGATGCCAAAGAATTCGAAAGCGGCATTACGGTGGCGGAAATTGCAAAATCAATCGGAATGGGCCTCTACAAGGCTGCATGTGCCGGTAAAATAGACGGAAAGGTAGTGGACCTGCGAACACCGGTTACCGGTGACTGCGAACTGGAGATCCTTACCTTCGACAGTGAAGAAGGAAAGAAAGCCTACTGGCATACTACCTCCCATATTATGGCGCAGGCGGTGAAAAGACTGTTCCCCGGCGCCGGCTTTGCCATTGGCCCGGCTGTGGACAGCGGCTTCTACTATGATATTGATCTAGAACGCTCCCTGACTCCGGAAGATCTTCCAAAGATTGAAGCGGAAATGAAGAAAATTATCAAGGAGAATATTCCTATTGAGCGCTTTGAGCTTACTCCCGCCGAAGCCGTTGAGCTGATGAAAAAGGAAAACCAGCAATATAAGGTGGAGCTGATCGAGGAGCATTCCGGCAAGGGAGAAAAGATCAGCTTTTACCGTCAGGGAGACTACACCGATTTGTGCGCGGGTCCCCATCTGATGAGCACCGGCTGCGTAAAAGCCGTTAAGCTGACCGCGAATACGGCGGCTTACTGGCGCGGAGATTCCAAAAATAAAATGCTGCAGCGCATCTACGGCATTTCTTTCCCGAAGAGCAGTGAGCTGGAAGAATATCTGGCGAAAGTGGAAGAAGCGAAAAAGCGCGACCATAATATCCTTGGCCGTCAGCTCGGCTACTTTACCACCAGCGACCTGATCGGGCAGGGTCTGCCGATTTTACTGCCGAACGGCGCGCGCGTGATTCAGCTTCTGCAGCGCTTTGTGGAAGACGAGGAGCAAAGCCGCGGCTGGCTGCTGACAAAGACGCCTTATATGGCGAAAAGCGACCTTTACAAGCTTTCCGGCCACTGGGATCACTATAAGGACGGCATGTTCGTTCTTGGCGACGAGGAAAAGGATGAGGAGGTCTTTGCTCTTCGCCCGATGACCTGTCCGTTCCAGTATCAGGCTTACCTGAACAAAAAGCGCTCTTACCGCGATTTGCCGCTGCGTTATAACGAAACTTCGACCTTGTTCCGCAACGAAGCTTCCGGAGAGATGCACGGGCTGATCCGCGTCAGACAGTTTACGATTTCCGAAGGACATCTGATGTGCACACCTGCCCAGCTGGAAGAAGAATTCAAGGGCTGTCTGGAGCTTGCCATTTTCATGCTGAAAACACTCGGTCTTTACGAGGATGTTTCCTACCGCTTCTCCAAGTGGGACCCGAATGACCGCAAGAAATACATTGGCACGCCGGAACAGTGGGACGAAGCGCAGGGCGTTATGCGCAAGATTCTGGATCATCTGGAGATACCGTATGTGGAGGGTGTCGGTGAAGCTGCTTTCTACGGTCCGAAGCTTGACATTCAACTTAAAAACGTGTTTGGCAAAGAAGATACACTCATCACCATTCAGATCGACCAGATGCTGGCCGAAAAATTCGGAATGGAGTATACGGACGCGGATGGAAAGCAGAAGAATCCCTACATTATCCACCGTACTTCCATTGGCTGCTACGAGCGCACGCTGGCCCTGCTGATAGAGAAATACGCCGGTGCGCTGCCCATGTGGCTGATGCCCGAGCAGGTCAGGGTTCTGCCGATCAGTGACCGCCTGCAGCCGGAAGCCGATAAGGTAGTGGCAAAGCTGAAGGCAGTCGGCCTGCGGGCAACCTGCGATACCAGAAGCGAAAAAATCGGATATAAAATTCGTGAAGCACAGCTTCAGAAAATCCCCTATATGCTGATTATCGGGGACAAAGAAGCGCAGGAGGGAACCGTGGCGGTTCGCAGCCGCAAAGATGGAGACATTGGCTCTATGGATGTTGCTGCATTTGTTGCAAAAGCAATTGAGCAGGTTGCCGAAAAGTCCAAGGATTGATTTCCTTTTTGTCCAGGGCCGGGTGGATTACCATCCGGCTCTCTTTTTGTCTGCCGCTGGAAAACGCATCTGAAAATTATGTTTATGTCAACCTTTGCAACTTTTTATCATTCCACACTTTTCTTTCCACCGGTTAAATGATAAGTTGAAAAACGGAGAATTCCCCGATTTTTGTTTGCCGGAACTGTTGAAAACTCTGTTGAAAATGTGGAAGAAATTCTTTATTATGTGCATATAGAAATATTATGCTTGGATTTATGTAAAGTAAAAGAGAACGCAATGAAATTTTGAAATGAAACTTTTCACTTGATTCTTCAAAAATTTTATGCTAAAATAGGGAACATGCGGAAGTGGTTCAATGGTAGAACATCAGCTTCCCAAGCTGATGACGGGGGTTCGATTCCCCTCTCCCGCTCCAGAAAAAAGCAGCCCGGCCGATAGGCCGGGCTGTTTTTTTGCGGGCAGAGGAGGAAGAGAACCCAGGCGCAAGTGCGGAGAAAAAGACAGGCGGCAAGAGCGCAAAGAACGAGGGAGGGACTCGCGGAACGCGTATGGATGTACGACCACCCGATTCCCCTCTCCCGCTCCAGAAAAAGCAGCCCGGCCGATAGGCCGGGCTGTTTTTTTGCGGGCAGAGGAGGAAGAGAACCCAGGTGCAGGTGCGGAGAAAAAGACAGGCGGCAAGAGCGCAAAGAATAAGGGAGGGACTTGCGAAACGCGTGTGGATGTACGACCACCCGATTCCCCTCTCCCGCTCCAGAAAAAGCAGCCCGGCCAATAGGCCGGGCTGTTTTTTTGCGGGCAGAGGAGGAAGAGAACCCAGGCGCAGGTGCGGAGAAAAAGACAGGCGGCAAGAATGCAAAGAACGAGGGAGCTACTAGTCTGCGAGATATGATATCAAAATTCAGACGGCGTGAAGACAGCTTGGTAAGATTTAGAACAACGTAATACATTTTTAAAGAAGTTTAGCAATTAATTGAGAAATTTGACTATTTGTGATATTCTATTCTTAAAAATAAACGATCATCGATAAGCTGAAAGCTTTCTTTGAAAAGTATTTCGAAGTGGCATAAGCAGCAGAAGGAGAAAAGAAAATGGATAAATTTAATGTACCGGACGGCTCAAATGCCGACTTAACCGTTTTAGATTCAGAAGACATCTCTCCGTATGATGCTGCATACCCGGTTGTACTTCTTGCTGACGGAATGAAAAAAAGACTTGCACAGGCTGAAACTGCGGCAGAGCGTGTTTACAGAGCAGTTGTAAAACAAGCCCCCGAGATAGCGCAACTTCAGCAATCAATGAGGAAAGGATACAGGCTTGTCGTAGATGCATCAGAGAGCACACTAAAAGCAATCGAGCAAGGAAAAATTAAGCTTACTGCAGAAAATGGGAAAACATATGCACAGCTTTTAGATGCAAAAGGCCGTTACAGTACAAAACTTCCAATAAAAAAAGAAGTATTTGCAAAAGGAATCGACCCTGTCCAAATAGCAAATGCCATGCAAATGAAGGCTTTTCAGGATCAAATCGAAACAATTACTGAGCAAATATCTGTTATTGACCACAGCGTCCGAGAAGTGATACAAGGGCAGCAAAATGACAGAATAGGTCTTTATTATAGCGGCGTGGCACTTTATGTGGAAGCTCAGAATGTAACCGATGGCGATATGCAGCAAGCTTTGATGGCACAATCTTTAAGAGCTTTATCAGAAGCCACTTTCCAGCTTTTGCTTACCATGAAAACAGACATTCAATATCTGACTGATAGAGAATATGAAACTGTAAGAGGAAAACGAGCTGAATTGATTGGTAGTCGTATAAGCAACATAAATCAATCCTTTGCATTTATCCATCAGGCAACTCTTCTTCATGCAGCCATCTATTGTAATCAGGGAGAGCTTCCTGCCATGTTAACAGTTCTTGAAGAATACTCCCGCTTCATCGAAGGCACGGTGGCAAAGAATGCGCCTTTGTTGGCTCAGTGTGATGTATCTGATAATGGAACGGAGAATGGTATTTGGAAATCAAGAGCCAAATTGCAACTTGATGTAGCAGAAATCGCCAAGCAGTTGCGTAATCCCGAAAAAACTATGTATTTAGGCATAGTGGAGGTGAATGAATAATGGGAACGGTTAAAGGCTGCATAAATGAAAACTGTATTGCAAGGCAGAAGAAAACTTGCTACAAAAAGACAGATGAGTTCTGCTCAAAATGCGGTAACAAACTTTCTTATGTTTGCGCTGACTGCTTTAAACAGTTACCAGACGATTCCCAAAAGTATTGTATAACCTGTGCTGCTAAGCGAAAAGACACAAAGGACACTGTTAAGAATGCCGTGGGAAAAATCGGTGGCGGCGTTTTTGCTGTAGGTGGTATCGTATTATCCGCAGGTAAAGTTGTTGCTGATGTTATAAGGAAAAAATAAGGAACCGGTATTATCGCACATTCAATTATATTCCTTTATGGATGCGTTCAATAGCCTAATTAAAAAAGAGAGAGTAGGTTACGATGCCGTTATTAAAGCTTTGGGTGATACTACAGAACTGGTCGCCAGGCAGAAAAACGGTGCGGCGAGATTAGGGCTATTGCTGAGAATACCCACCGGTACGTTGAAGAAAATGCACATGAGGCAATTGCTAGCATTATTACCAACAACAATACGAGAGCCAAGTGGTTAAGCGTGAAACCCCTCAAGGTGAAACTTGATGAAATTGATGCGCAGAAAAGTAACCATATTACAACAGGTGAAAATATACACCGCTTGATCGAAACACTCACGTACAATGAGAAAATATTGCCTGAGTTTAACGAAGATGTATGGTTTGCTGTTGTAGAAAAAGTGGTTGTATATAATGACAGCAGTCTGATTTTCCACTTCAAAGGCGGGACAGAATTGCCGTGGAAAATTTAATATATATAATAGTAACTCCTGCAAGGTCTGGTATTTTAGTGTGCCGACTTTTTGGGAGTATTTTCGTTTATATCAAGCAAATTCCACAACCATGATTTTTCCATTTCTGTACTTTAGTATAGCGACAACAGTGAACGTGTTGTATAATGGTTAAAAAAAGAGGAGGTGTGTTTTCAATGGATACAAGGCAGATTGTAGGACGACCGGCCCTATATGAATCGTTTGAAAGGGAATTACTCAATAAAAAAGCAATTTATATCAGCGGACATACAGGCTGGGGCAAGACAACGGCTGTTCTTGATTGGCTGGAGAAGGCACACAAAAGTTACGTCTATCTCTCTGCAAAGCAGGAGGATTTTTCAGAAAGTATTACTCAGATATCAGATAAACTGATTGTCATAGATGATTTACACTGTATTACCCAGCCTCAGGAGGAACAGCTGATTGTAAGCGCTATGACCATGAACGCAGACAGCCGCTTTGTCCTAATTGGGAGAAGCGCGCTCCCAGCATATCTGAAGCCATTTCAACTGACGGCGCAGCTGGAGTGCTATCATCAAGAATCCCTGCGCTTTAACCGTTCTATGATTTCTGATTTACTTGCGCTGTATAAACTAACCGACCCATTCCTTCCCGCACAGGTGGAAGCGGCAACAAAGGGCTACGCAATGGGAGTCTGCTTTTTAATAAATCGACTTGCAAATGGAGAATTGATGAGCACTCAGACAGTGGAACGGGCAAGAATTGATATTTTTGACTGCTATGATGAGATGCTGTTTAAACACTGGGACTCTGATCTTCAAAAGTTTTTACTGCATATGGCTCCTTTTGATGAGTTTACAGAGAAGATGGCCGGTATGGTAACAGGCCGGAAAAATGTGATGTCTATTATCACATTGGCATTGTCCGGCGGAAGTTATCTTACTTTTATCCCTCCTGATACTTACTCGGTACATCCATTGTTCCACAAATACCTGATCCGTAAGCAGCACCTTGCATGTTCCAGAGATTTTATATATGCCACTTATCATAATGCTGCTCTCTATTATGAATTGGAAGATGATATTGAAAACGCACTGAAATATTATCAGTTAAGCGCCGATACCGAAAAAATATCGGAGCTGTTGATTCTTAATTCTCAGCGGCATCCCGGCAACGGCCATTATTATGAAACGGAAATCTATTACCGTGCCCTGCCGAAAGACACCATCCTTGCTTCTCCTGAGTTGATGAGCGGGATGTGTATGCTGTGCTCTCTGCGCTGTCAGCCCGAAGAAAGCGAATATTGGTTTTCAGAATTGGAACATTATGGGGAGATGTTGGAGAAGCAGGACAAAAATTATAAGCTGGTGCAGAGCAAGCTGTGTTACCTGAGAATTGCCCTGCCTCACAGGGGAAGCAAAAATATTACAGCGATCCTTCTTAATGTAGCAAAAGCATACAGCACAGGTTCCTTTCGGCTCCAGGAATTTTCCGTTACCAGCAATCTGCCAAGCGTACTAAACGGAGGGAAGGATTTTTGTGCGTGGGTCCGGCATGACAGGCAGATTTACAGGCTGATGAAAAAACCCTGCGAATTACTTCTCGGAAGATATGGCGTAGGGATTGCCGATGTTGCCCTTGCGGAAAGCCTGTTCGAAAAATGTACCTCCGACAACCTCACGGAGGTGATGATGCTCGCAAATGCGGGGCAAAACGCGGCCTCCTTTAAAGGCACGCTGGAAATGGAGTTTGCTGCAATCGGTATTTTAAGCCGTATGATGCTGATGCAAAACAATCTTCCCTCCGCTTACGCTTTGCTGGACAATATCCAAAACCGTGCGGAAAATGAAAAAATGCAAGGATTGACTGATAATATAGAAGCTTTACGCACCATGCTTTTATTGGTGGAGGGGAAAAGCGATGAAGCGTTTGTCTGGCTGCGAGAAAAAGCGCCGGATGAAAATGAGAACTTTCGTATTATGGAACGTTACCGCTATTTGGCAAAGGTGCGGTGCTATCTGACAACAGGGAAATATACCGATGCGCTTCAGCTTTTGAGCAGGCTTTTGGATTATTTCAAAAGCTACGATAGAACTTACGGCCAATTGGAGGCGGGAATTCTGCTTGCGATTACCCAGTACCGCATGGGGCAGGACGGATGGCAGAAAACGCTTGATGACACTCTTGTACAGTGCGAGAAGTATGGATTTATCCGCTTCGTTGCGGAGGAAGGCGCCGCCCTTTTGCCCCTTTTGCAAAAAGTAACGCTTTCCACAAGCGCGGAATATGCGGAACTTGTTTTAAAGGAAACAAGGTATTACGCTCTGCTTTATCCGGATTATCAAAAACCGAAGCAGATACTTGCGGAATCGCTGACTGATACCGAAAAAACAGTTTTGCGCTTGTTGTGCAAGGGACTTTCCAATGATGGAATTGCTGAATTGATGGGCGTTACCCTGCGAACGGTGAAATTTCACACAGGGAACTTATACGCTAAGATGGGAGTAAAAAGCCGCACGCAGGCGATTCAAAATGCGGCTGATCTGTTGTGATAACCAAAACGATATAACAGGATATCAAGATAATTAAATTATTGAAAAACAGCTGTTTGATTTCGGTTAGGCAGCTGTTTTTTTTGTAAAAAATTATTAAAAATTTACAAAAACCTGTACTTTGGTACGGCGACAAAAATGGGAACGCCCTTTATAATATAAAAATGGAAAATTTACCAATGATAGGCAACGTAAATACGACATGTCCGGTTAAGGAGTTTGCTATGAGATTTCAACGTGGTTTTCTTATTTGTGAAGATGAGGGTGAATACTTTTTTGCCCGTGACGGAACCAAAAAGGCTGTTTCAAAACGATATGAATCCATCATCCAAACGATGAAAAGCGGCGTAACGGCGGAAACGGAAATCATCGGCAAACTGATACAAAACGGAATGTCGGAAACGGAGGCCGCGCTTTTATGCGCCGAATTCATAATCGAATACTCCGATGCATTGGAATCGGAACAATAGAAAGAGGGAAAAATATGAAACAGATTACGCAAAAAGCATTGTCATTGTTACTTACCCTTGCCATGCTGTTCGGCATGGTGCAGTCTGCGGGCGTGACCGCGTTCGCGGCGGAAAACGATAGTGTTTGCGACTCGGGTTCTTCTCAGGATTCCGGGGTACCGGCAATGCTGCTCGCAGGAGTGCAGACATCAGAAAGTTGGAACGATCATCCGGCCAATTCCTTCGACGGGGGCAGCGGCACGCAGGATGCCCCTTACCAAATTGCCACGGCTGAACAGTTGTCAAAGCTTGCCGTTGATGTGGCAGATGGGAACGCTTATAACGGCACCTATTTTTGCCTTACAGACGATCTCGATTTGAGCGCGTATCGCTGGAACCCCATTGGGCTGAGAAAATGGGATTCAGAGGGAAATTCGATTACTGCCCCTTTCGGCGGCGTCTTTGACGGAAACGGCAAAACAATCACCGGACTTTATGTGGACGAAAGTGGCGATAGGTATGCCGCCGGTTTATTCGGCTACATTCAGGAGGATATTCACGCCGAGAAGTGCGGAGGAACACCGGAAGTAAAAGATCTCACAATTACAAATGCCCAGATCTATTCGAGCGAGTCCGGCCTTGCTCACTCATATTCCGGCATATTGGCAGGCCAGGCTATGATAAATGACGGTCAGCGGATCGTAATCAGTAATGTGAATGTTTCCGGTTTTGTCGACAATGAGATGATAAATGGGAATAATTCATCCGGTGGCCTGGTTGGTGACGCGTGCCGCGTTGATTTCACCGGATGCAGCGTCAACAAAGTGACGGTCTCCGGTGCTTCGAACAGCGGCGGTTTTGTCGGCATAGACTCTAACTGTACCTTTACCGACTGCTCTGTTTCCGGAGAAGTGTCAGGAACATGGGCAATTGGCGGATTTTCTGGCTTTTCCTCGACCAGCACAGTTGATGACGTACAGACGCAGTCTATATTCAAAAAATGTATTTCCACTGGGAATGTAACTGCCACAGACTGGCGCGTGGGCGGCTTTATCGGATATGCACAGTACGGCAAGATTGATAATTGCGCGGCCATAGGCGACGTGACCAGCGAGGTAACCGGTTGGAAACCAAAGGCTGGCGGATTTTGCGGAGAGATTATGACGGCCGCCATTGGTAAAAGCTATGCTGCCGGTCAAGTGGTCTGCGACCATCCTGACATCCAGGCCGGTGGCTTCATCGGCTATGATAATGGCGGTACGACAACAGCTTGTATGTTTGACGCAACGAAAAATCCATCTCTCACCGGTGTTGGTCAGACGGAAATCGAAGGATCAAACGATATTAAGGCCGATTCTTCTTCTTCCGTTCTTTCCCAAATTTGCACCGATGTTCTCACCGGCCACGATATTTCCAAAGTTGAAGCAAAGGCAGCGACAGAAACTGAAAACGGCAATATTGAGTACTGGTACTGCAGCTTCTGCGGAAAATATTTCAGTGATGAATCTTTGACTGAGGAGATCAGTGAGGAAGATACCATTATTCCCGCCACTGGAGGAAATTCAAAGCCGAAAGCCACAGATAAAGCAATTGGCTCTTTTGCAATTGGTTCAAGAACAGGCAAGGTTAATGAAGCCAATCATACCGTAGCGGTCACCGTTCCCTACGGAACAAACCTTACGGCATTAACCCCAACAATCACCGTGAGTAAGAACGCTGCGGTTTCTCCCGCGAGCGGGGTGGTGCAGAGCTTTACAAAACCGGTAACTTATACGGTTACTGCAGAAGACGGCACTAAGCAGAGTTATGTTGTTACCGTAACAGTTGGTTCAAAGCCAAGCTCAAAAGGAAATCCTTCTTCCGGTTCTTCAACCACCCCAAGCGCAACCATAACGACCAGTACCAACCCGAATGGCGGCACGGTCACGACGGTAACTCCAGCAGCGAATACTGCTCCGACCGTTTCCGGAAACCGGGCTGCTGTTTCCGTCACGGTTCCGGCAGAGGTATCATCTGTGATTACTTCTGCGACAGCGGAAAGACCGGCACAGGTACAAATTGACGTGCCAACCGCTTCTGTTGTAGGACAGTTACAAAACAGTGCGGTTCAGACAGTTGATATGACCGTTACAGTTCCGGCGGAAGTTGCGAACAACACCAACGCAAATGCAACGGTAACCATTCCTACGGCACTCGAGGTTTTGCAAGCGGCAAAAGATGCCAAAAAGGATGTTACTGTATCTGTTGTCAACGCAGCTACCGGAAAAGAAGCTTATAGCTGGACTTTTAAAGGTTTGGATTTGGCAAGTTCCACAGCGGCGGTTAAAAGTGTTGACCTTGCTTTGAGTGTGAAAACTACCGCCGAAGTTTCAAAGGTGAACGCCGTCACGCCAAACAATCAGGGGCTTGTACTCAATTTTGCCAGCAGCAACGGTGTCCTGCCAAGTGCGGCAACAGTTAAAATCAACGTTGCCGACAAGGGCTACAAAGCAGGGCAGACTCTGTATTTCTACTATTACAATCCCACTACAAAACAGCTGGAAACATTAGGAGCTACGCCTTACACGGTTGACGCAAACGGTTATGTGAGCGTAACCATTACTCACTGTTCCGATTATGTTCTTCTTCAAAAGGCAGCTCACTCCATCACGCTTGACACCACAAATTATAGAATGCCTCCTAAGGGCAGCTACCAAATCGGTTCAAAGCTGGTGGGCGCAGACGGTACGACGCTGAAAGTATATTCAACCAACAGCGGCATTGCCGCAGTGGCAAAACTTGCAAACGGAAACTACCGGGTAACCGGTAAAGGGACTGGTACAGCGTACATCATGTATGACGTGTACGACAAGAAGAACAAGAAGCTCACCCATGCTTCCGTTAGGATTAACGTGGTCAAGGGTACGAAGCCGTTCGGAAGTTCCGCAAGACAGACCGGTATATTCTAATTAGAAAAAACAGCCCGACCGACAGGCCGGGCTGTTTTACAAAAAGTGTTTTGATTATTTCATGAATGATACTTAGCTTTGCCGCCGTCTTCTTAATGAAAGGATTGCAACAATTGCAATCATTCCTGCGGCAGTCCCAACAAAGACGACCGGTTTTACAGAACGTTCACCGGTTTTTGGGCTGGCTTTGGGTGTTGAATCGTCCGGTACGGACACCGTTTCTTCGGAAGATGTCCCAACGGTCGGAACACTCTCCGCACCGATGATTTCGGTTGGTGTAATGACATTGCCGGCATAGTCGCCGCCACCGCCACCGCCGCCGCCGCTGGTAGTACTGTAAACAGTGGTAAAGACCCACTTTACCTGCATAGAAGACCCCTGGTATTCGTTTCCGATTCCTTCGCCCGGAAGATCAACACTGAAATCCAGCGTTTTGCTTGTGCCCGGGCTCATCGTTCCCAGAAAGATGGAATCGTCTCCGGAAGCTTTTCGGAAGTGCTCGCCTTGCGCAAGGTATGTGGCTCCGTCTTTCACGGTCAGCAGCATTCCGTCCGCAAGAGAAGCACCGTTTGGAGCGGATTCCGATTCGATCTGCGTCTTCATATACACTTTCAGATTATATCGTCCGGAATTGGTCAGCAGCAGGCGAGAAGCTTTGGTGTCACCGGGGTTCAGATTGCTGATGTCAGCCGCGGGATCCGGGGCAGTAATGCTCAGACCGCTGCTTTGACCGTTATTCTGGTACCCTGTGGCAACCCCTTCCGCCTTTGTGTGAACCATGCCGGGGACAAGGAGGGCGGCAACCAGAAGCGCCATAAAGAATTTCGCAGCTTTTTTGGTTCTCTGCATTGTCGGTTTCCCTCCTTCTCTCATCAGTTAAAAATACGTTTTTTAGAGTGTAGTCGTGTAACTTTCAAACCTTAAGTAGGATTGGAAGGAACAGCTGCGGGAACGGTCTCAGAAGACCAACTTACCAGATCCTCATGGGTGGCCTGAATGAGTTCAACAGATGAGGCACCCATCTTTAAGAACTTGCCCTGATAATCATTGTTTGTAAGAAGGCCATCAAAGCGGCCAGTAAATGTGAGATCAATTTGTCTTTGCAGATCTGTGCCGGCCGGGTAAGCTTCACCATCTGCCTTTGTTCCGGGAATTACGCCCGGTTTGCCTTCAAGAATTGTTCCGGTGTAATAAATATAGCCGTCCGCGTGTTTTTCCCAATCTGGAGGAAGTGTTACTTTTACGTTATCAATGGACAAACCATTATCTTCTGTATCTTCTGTGTGATCGTACCAGCCAATTGTTGGAATCTTGATTCTAAGTTTTACGGGTTTTGTGCCTTCATTGATAATTGTCAGACTTCCGGTAAAAGTATCGCCGGGGTTAATGTTATCATGAGTAAACCCACCTATCGTAAGGTTATTGGAAGAGTCACTCAGTCTTACCGTACCTGCTTTAAAAGTCGCACCTTCTACCGTTTGGGAATCCGTGAACCACGCCATTGTGGAGCCGCCAACCAATGCTACTGTCAGACCGACTGCAAGGACACTCGTTAAAATTTTTGTCTTGAAATTCATTTTTCTTTCCTCCGTATAAATTATTTTGTTTGAGATACCGGGTGTACCGTGTTCCGCGGGGATGTATTTCTGCGTCTGCGTCTTGTTAGGGCAGGCGTCAAAAACGGTGTTTACTCTGCGGGAGTACTGCTGTTGTACCCATCAAAGCCGTCCCAATTCCATTCGTCGCTGTGCGAATACTGAATCGCCTGGAAGGTGGGGGTTACCACAAGCCGTGCGTTCTGATATTCGTTACCGGCCTCCGTACTGAGTGTAACGGTCAGATCGAGCGCTGCGTTTGTTGGCTGACCGGCTGCCTCGGGCGTTTCACCGCCGTAGGTTCCCCTTAGCCCTTCTTGGTCGCAATAATAGAAATCACCAACTTTTGTCCAGCCTTTTGGATTACTAAGAATCACCATACTGGGATCTGCATCTGTCAGAGCGTCAGCTGCTTCCCAGGATTGCGTCTCTTCATTCCATGTTTCCCAGTGGGATTCCAGCTTTACCCGCACATCGATGTCCTTGGTGCCGGAATTCTGAACGTAGAAAGCGAGCTTGTTTGTGTCGCCCGGGTTCCAGTTGACTTCATCAAGAATATTTCTGCCGCAGATGTAGTCAATATCAAATCCGTCTTCACTTTTATTCTTTTTTCCGTTGGGCAATATTTTCAGCGTGGTGTCGACCAGCTTGACATATTTGGCGTTCGGTATCGGAATGGCAACCATACTGTCGTGGAAATTCCCTTTGGGGTCCGTCTGGTTTGAAACGGTTCCGGCAGGTTTCCAGTCAGTGCCGTCTGCACTTACGAAAACATCAGCTGTTTCAACATAATCTTTCTGGCTGTTGTTCCAGGTACCTTCCACAACCAGAATATCGCCCTTGAGAAGTCCTGTTTTCAACTCGACGGTAATGTCGCCGCCAAAACCCATGCTGTAGAGCTCATCTTCGCTGGGGCTGGTGCTTTCATCAGCTCTCGTCAGAATCGCGTCTGGAAAGCTGCGTACTTCCGTATTCAATTTTGGAAGGGGGGTATCGTTTTTTCCAGTTCCTCTGTGAACATCATAGACGCGCAGCGGTGCCGCGTCTTCGTAGTAAATGGGATTGCCTTTTTCATCGGTATCATTAACAACGGACTGACCTGCCTGGATTTTCACCGTGCCGGCGGTAAATGTGGAGCCTGCGACTTCCTTCTGGTCGGTAAACCAGGCCATGGTTCCGCCGCCGACTAAGGCGACTGCCGTTACGACCCCAACGATTCCCGTCAGAAGTTTCATTCTTGGTTTTGTCATTGTAGATCCACTCCTCCTGTTTTGCTTAACTTGATGGATTCTGTTCATCCTGGTCATCAAGGCTTTCGTCCATCGCCATCAAAGTATGGTCTGCGGAACTTTCCACCTGAGTAGCTAAGACGTTAAGAGTAAGATTCAATTTAAAATTGTCGAGAACAGCTCCATTGTTGTTTACCCGGAATTTAACGTCAAAAGTTACTGATTTTTCCGGCTTTACAGCTGTTTGAGTTAATTTCTTTCCTTTGGAACCCTTTGTATACAAATAACTGTCTTTGCTGGCGCCCTTTTTAGACATAGTCCATCCGGTGACTGATTTTGGAAGAAGGATCTTCGGTGTGGGAGAAGAGGAGGATTTTTCCGCGATCCGTTCCCATTCCGGGGACAAATTTGCCTGCAAAGTAACCGGCATTGTACTTTTATTGGTAATGGTCCATTGAACGTAATACACTTTGTCTTTGATGGGATCACAATCCGGAGTACAATCGGGAGTACACTCAATCTGAAAATCGGACTCCTCAACTTCGGCCAGATCCTTGCTAGGGCCACCTTTTTCTTTACTGCCCTGTTTGGTTACTTTGACCATGATCGCGGCGTGACCGGTAGAAATGTTTGCCGAGGGGGACTGTGTGTCTGTAAAGTAGGCGGCAGTGGACCCCCCTACCAGACTGAACGTGAGAATCACAAGGAGAACGCTCATAAAAACAGATTTTTTTATCATCGTTCCTCCTTTCCAACGGCTTGCGCGGTGATTTCCTGAGGAATACTTTCTTCTTTGGCCCGCTTTTTAGAACCAAAATAAGTTTGGAATAAGCTGCGGCATTCGAAGAAAAGCAACAGCGCTCCGGGAACGATAATCAGCAGCAGCAGTCCGTTCTTTGTCTGGGCAAAGTTCATGAAATAGCCAAGATAGGGGAGTGTAAAGCTGACTTTTCCAATCAGATTTTTTCCCGGAATGGGGTCGGGGTCGTTGGTACGATTCGCGTCCCCTTTGGTGAGAAATTCCAAGCCGTTTGGCGTTTGATTGATTCCAACCACCCTGTGCGTAGTCATTTGATCGCTTCCTGCGAACCCTTTAAAAGTAATAATATCGCCCTTTTTAATCTCGCCGGTATCAACTGGTTTGACGAAGGCAACGCTGCCGGTGTCAAACTGAGGAGACATACTTCCGCTGAGAACGACCAGCATATAGTGACCCGCAATTTTTGGAGCTCCGCCGGTCATTTTGCTTCTTACCATGAAAAACAGCATGAAAGCAATCAGAACCATTAATAGTGCAAAAAACACATTCCCGACCGTTTTAAGTATTTTTAAAGTGAGTTTGTGCGCGTCAATCTTCGGTGCAGAAATTTCTGCTGTTACTGTTTCAGGTTCCATTTTTACCTCCCAGGCAAAACGCCTTTTTTATGATTCCGCTCCGCTCTGAGTGGATCCTTGGGTTTCGGCGGTACTGTTTTGAGCTTCTGAAGCTGCTACACTGTTTTCATGAGTACCTTCCTGTACCGGTGAGCTTTGAATTTCGGAGCGGGACTCTGTTTCGGGTTGGGATACCGTGCTTTCCGGCGCGGTTGCGGCTGAGCTTGGAGCCGTGCTTTCCGGCGCGGTTGCGGCTGAGCTTGGAGCTGTGCTTTCCGAACTGCTCGCGGCAGAACTTGCCTGGGCGGCTGCGGAAGAGCTTCCTTTAAGCTGGGTGCCCGGTACAGCGTTCAAAGGGGATTCTTCCTCCGTGTTAAAGACAAAAGTGGCTGTGGCGCTGCCGGAAGCAGTAAAATTCGCTCCCGTCTGCAGGCGGGGGAGTGTATAACACAGGAAAGCCGTGCAGATGACGGCCAGAAGCAGAAATTTCCAAATTGTTTTAACAGAGAGCTGATCCGAATTTTGGGTTTGCTGCCGATTGCTCCATGATTTCCCTGCTCTGCGCATCCGTACTTCCTCCTTTATACTTTATGTAAAACACCCTATAGAGCGGTTTTAATGTGCTTTATGGGGTAATCCGCTTCCTCACTGTCGCTGGGAAAATCCCAGGAACGTAATTGAGATAAGTCGCTGCGGCTTTGCCGGATTCCCGTTTCAAGCAAATGAAAAAGTTCCAGGCTGCTTCGGAACGGAACGTATTTGTCTTCTTCAAGCCATCGGATATAGCCCTGTACGCTGTAATGGTCGGAACGAACGATCCTGATTAAAAAAGTGGGAGAGGAATCAGAAATTCTTCTGACGACGTTTGTTTCCTGACAAGGTTTCATAATGGTTTCCTCCGCACTCTCCTTTTTGATTTGTCCCCATTATAACAGGTGTCAATTTCATTACGAGGTTAAATGAATTTCATTTTCCGCACACTGGAATTTATTTCCAATTACAAACGAGGCACAATTCAATTACAAAAATAAAAAACGCCTTGTAAAGGGAAAAAACCCTCACAAGGCGTAGACATTTGTCGAATAAATCCGTATTTTATCGGTTGATTTGTTCGAGGTAATGGGATGGGATATCGCTGAACGATTTGAATTCCATGATGACCGTCAAAAATCCCTTTCCGACCTGGGTGTCAAAGCGTTTCTGGATACGGGAGCCGATCAGCATCAGTCCTTCCTGTTTCGTGTCTGTCAGCAGCAAAATCATCTGGTACTGGTTCCACTGGGTAAACACGTCTCCTCTGCGCAGGGAATCCTCCAGAATCTGTTTAAGTCCCTGACAGGCCGCTTCTATCCGTCCGGGGAAAAGCTCGTTTCCCGCGCCGGAGATGGTGGCAAGTCCCAGAAAAGCATTCCGGCCGCCTCGTATCCGGCGGCGTTCTTCAAGATTATAAATGATACGGAAATATTCCAGATCACAGTAAAGAGCGCCTTCCGGATCATCACACTGGGTAAAGTTTTTGCTCAAATCGGATAAGTCTGCCCGATGAACGTTCTGCTCCCCTGCGGTGATCCGCCGGTAAATACTTTTCATAGCGGAGGATGGTTTGACGGAAAGCTCACGGCACATTCGCTCGGTAATATAATTGTAGTGGCTCAGCGCCACGCTGTATTCGTTCTGGGCCAGAAGAGCCTCCAAAAAGCACAGGTGCAGCGATTCCTCCAGCGGTTCATGGCACACGGCCTGCTCAAAGTACTCTACAATTTCCGAGTGGCGTCCCTGCGCTTTCAGCAATTTAAAAAGACGAAGCAGTGACTGCACATAAAGCCGGTCGTAATGGGTGTGAAGAGGGAACGTCCACTCACAGTTGGGGCTCTCTGCCAGAAACGCGCCCTTATAAAGATGGACTGCCTGTTCATACAGTCTGATTGCCAGATTGGGATCGTCCAGCTGCTTTAAGTCGGCTTCCTTAATATTTCTTTCAAAGGCGTCCGTGTCGACCGTACAATCTTTCCCCACGTTAAAAATATAAAAACCGCTGTCAAAAACAAGACTGAAAGGCGTATCTCCACTCCCGTTTTTATCAAGCAGTTTCTCTTCCTGCAGGATTTGCCGCAGGCGAAAAATCTGGGTTCGAAGGGTGTTTTTGGAATCCACAAGATCAGCGTCGTCCCACAGGTTTTCCACAATATTATCCGGAGAAAGCCGTTTTCCCCTGTTTGCCATGAAATATTTTAGCAGTTCAAGGCTTTTGTGGGATCTCCGGTTTCCGGTAAAAAGTGATCTTCCGTCCTTCTGAATATCCCATCCGCCCAGCGTAAATACTTCCACCGACATTTGATTTCCTCCATCCTTTGGCGTCCTAACCGACTGCGTCTCTGCACAAGTGTCCGCTGTTTTTCTGCTCAACATGTCATTCTCTGTTCACATTATTTTAAGATATATCATAATGGAAAATTATGGGAATTATATATTTTTTGTGTGAATGGTCAATATTAAAGAGTGAATGGTAAAATAAGTAAAATATTTTCGGCTATTTTTCCTATAGAAGATATTACGACCAAATGATATGCTGAAAAAGCAAAAAAGCTTCCGCTTTTAATGACGGACGGGTTAGGAGGAAGAGTATGCGCTATCGAATTGCCATTTGTGAAGATGACACGGAGTGTGCCGCAAAGCTGAAAGAAATGATTAAAGAAATTATGACCGAACGGCGAACAGAATATCTTTGCGAGAGGTACGCTGACGCAGAAAATTTGACGTCCGCCCTGACCGATTCCCCAAAATATCAGATTCTTTTTCTGGACACAGTACTCAATGGAAAGAGCGGAGTGGAATTTGCCAAAAAGCTGCGGCAACAGGGAGTTCATTCCCCTATCATCTTTCTGTCATCCAGTTCTGCTCCCGCACTTTCTGCCTATGCCGCCGAGCCGACGCATTTTTTACTCAAGCCCGTCATGAAACAGGATCTGAACACGGCGCTTTGTCGGGTTTTCCGCCAGCGGGAGAGCAGCTTCGTCTGCATGGTGAAGACTTCCGACGGGGAAATCGCTGCGCTTTCGGCCAATGATATTCTGTATCTGGAAGTGTATGATAAAGTGATTCTGGTGCATTGCAGGGGAGGGAATACCCTGACCGCCGCCGGGCCGCTGACGAATTTCTGCGGGCAGCTGCCGGCCGGGCGGTTTTGCGCCTGCCACCGCTGCTATGCCGTTGATTTCGCCGGGGTCAGGCGGCTGCGTAGAAACGAATTTGTGCTTGAGGACGGAACTGTCATTCCGGTTGCCCGCCGCAGATTTGACCAGGTATTGTCGGCGTGGAAAACTTATATCAATGAAGAAAAAATGAAATAAACGGAGCCCTCACGAAAAGGAGAACTCCGTTTTGCTGTTGGCTTCATGCCCGGGGCTGCTTAAAAATTGCCTTGATCGCGGTCATGCTCATCTGCGCCGCTTCATATCCCGCATCCAGGCACCGCTCCATTTCGTCAAAGGTCAGCAGGCCGGATTCCTTGGGAAGCTGCGGTTTTAGAAGCAGCTTTTCTCCGTGAGAGTTTAAATCCTTCAGCCGCGTGCTCATAATGGATAAGGAGTGTGTGGTAATGTCAATAATATTCTTTTTATCGGGCATCTCGTAATTCTTAGTGACGTCGACCGCCAAAACATTGGATTCGCCCGCCGCTATGAGAAGATCCACAGGCAGGGTGGTTGTTACGCCGCCGTCGACCAGACAGAGATCCCCAATGGTTTTCGGCTGAAAAACGGCGGGAACCGCCATGCTTGCTCGTACCGCCTGACAGACGGGAATATCTGTTTTCCAGCTTACCCCTTCCACGGCGGAAACGTTTTTGATGGAACTTGCGTACACAACGGTTTCTCCCGAATTGATATCCACAGCCGGGATAATCGTTGGAATATCCGTTTCTGTAATGTTTTTATTGTCCGTATTTTGACACAGATATTTTTCCAGCCGGTTCCCTTTGAACAGACCGGTAATGTCGATTTTATGATGCAGCAAAAACTGCGGCACTGCTTTTAACAGGTTGGCAAAATCCGCATCACATAAGTACATACCGGTTTTGGACAGCTCCCTTACCATCCGTTTAAGTCCCCCTGCGTCCGTGCCCGTAGCGTAGAGTCCCGCTACAATGGCTCCGGCGCTGGTTCCGGCAATGGAGGAAGGAAACATCCCCGCTTCTTCCAGCGCGAGCAGAACACCCACATGCGCGGCTCCTTTTGTACCTCCTCCGGAAAGTGCAAGCCCAAAAGACATTTCTGTTTCACCGACTCTCTTAAAATGATAAACTTGCTTAGTAAAGTATATTAGAGAATCGGGAAAAGGGTTCGGCTTCTAAACGACGGTCCCTATGGACAATACGCAATCAGTTTTTCCTTGAAAAGCCCAGCGCGGATAAAACGGTCACTGCCGCACCGCACGCGGTGATGACAATGCCAATGATGAAGCTGGCTACAGACAGTCCTTTTTTCAACAAGATCACCTCTGCTGCGATTATACCTCAAACGGACGGATAAGAAAAGAGAAAAAAGCAATGGCGCCCGTTGTCAAGCGGGCGCCACACGTTCGCGGTTAATCTAAGGAGGCAGAAATTACGCAATCAGAAACAGCCACACCAGCGGCGTCTGCATCATCAGCGCCGCCGGCCCCGGAAAAAAGTTGTGACACATTTCGAACCATCCCCCTTTGGCGGGTTCGTATTATACTATGAAATCAGGGGACAGCTTGTCAATATGAAAGTAAGGAATGCACTGTAATGATAATGCCGGAGCCCCAACGGTATTTCGAAGGACTCCGGCGCAAGACGGGTTTGTGTATTTCATTGTTTCTGAGTAAGATTTTCGGCGATTCTGCGAAGATCTTCTTCGCAGCAGACTTTGGGGCCGGCCTGTTTGATGTTTTCCTGCACAAATTTCGGCAGGGATAAGAAATATTCGTTTTTATCCAGATTTTCAGCAAAATGATTGTCAGACATATTTTTCCTCCACTCGTTGTCAGTATTTTACAGGGTCCTTACAAATTCCTTCATGCTTTCCAGCTCACCTGTCAGCGGTACGCCGATGACCTTTGACAGAGCCTGGTTCAGTTCCGAGTACTGGTCGCCGTTCACGAGGATTTGTTCGGATTGATGATCCTTCAGCAAGGTAATTCGGCGGTCAAGTTCGTTAATCACCGCCTGCTTGATGTCTTTGCTCATGAAAGCACTTCCCTTCGCGGTTAGTATGTGTTTGGCTGGCAAAGATATTCGTATATCCCGATCTCCGCAAGCCCGGGAAACTCCGTTTCCGGCGGCCATTAGACTAATGCGAAAAGTTATGCTATAATTTAAAAAACTTGAAAATATAGAACATGGTAGTGAAAACAATAAACCGCCAGGTTATCTATAAATATAAATTTAGGAGTAAACATGAATTTTAAAGACCTTAACCTAAGTCACAGAATTTTAGATGCACTTGAGAAAGAAAACTATTCCGTGCCGACGCCCATACAGGAACAGGCGATTCCGATTGTGCTGTCCGGCAGGGATCTTCTGGGCTGTGCACAGACCGGAACCGGAAAAACGGCGGCGTTTGCCGTGCCGGTTTTACAGCATTTAATCAATTCGGAGGAGAAGAGCGAACCGCGCAAAATCCGCTCCCTGATCTTAACCCCGACAAGAGAGCTTGCCGTACAGATCTATGAAAACTTCCGCTCCTACGGGCGGTACACCCGTCTGCACACCTGTGTGGTATTCGGTGGCGTTTCCCAGAAAATGCAGGTGGAAAAACTGCGCCGCGGCGTGGATATTCTGGTTGCCACTCCGGGCAGGCTGAACGACCTGATGAATCAGGGGTATGTCCATTTGGAAAACGTGGAAATCCTTGTGCTGGATGAAGCTGACCGCATGCTGGACATGGGCTTTATCGCGGATGTAAAGAAAATCATTGCGAAAATCCCCAAGAAGAGACAGACGCTCCTCTTTTCGGCGACCATGCCCAAAGAAATTGAAGAAATGGTGAACACCATTCTGGTTGATCCCGCCAAGGTGGAAATTACGCCCCCCGCGACAACCGTGGATATGATTGACCAGTCGATCTATTTTGTGGATAAGGACAATAAGCGCAAACTGCTGGCTCATCTTCTGGAGGACAGGTCCATCCGTTCCGCGCTGGTGTTTACCAGAACGAAGCACGGAGCAGACCGAGTTGTCAAAGATCTGGAAAGAGCCAACATCAACGCGCAGGCCATCCATGGAAACAAATCTCAGAACGCCCGTCAGACGGCGCTGAACAGCTTTAAGAACGGCAGCATCCGCGTGCTGGTGGCTACGGATATCGCGGCCAGGGGAATTGACATTGAGGAGCTTTCCTGCGTGTTCAACTACGACCTTCCCGAAGTGCCGGAAACCTATGTGCACCGCATCGGCCGTACCGGCAGAGCGGGTTTGAGCGGCACGGCTGTTTCTTTCTGCTGTATTGACGAAAAATCGGATTTACGGAGTATTCAGAAGCTCATCGGCAAAACCATTCCGGTGGTGGAGGACAACCCCTATCCCATGCTGATTACCACCCCTACTCCAAAGTCCGAACTGCGCCGCCGGCGTTCGGCGCCTCCGGCTGCCGAACCCAGGAGAAAGGCTTATGCCCCGAGGGAGGCCGCGGGAAAAAACGGAGCCTTCGAAACCGCTAAGGGCAAGCCGCCTGTAAAAAAATATACGGATAAACCCAAATGGAAAAAGTCGTATTCCCGCAAGGGCTGAAAAAGGACCCGGAAAAGCGTCATTCGCTGATCCGGGTCCTTCTGCTGCCGGCCGTAACCCGACAGAGCTAAAGTTTAAATTCATCCGCGCTGTGCGGCTTGAGCGCCGGAATGCTGACCGGCGTGCGTTTCAAAGGGTCATAGACAAAACGGCTGCAGCTTCCGTCTGGTTCCAGGTACCGGTCAAATTTGCACACGCTCGCCCCGTCAAAGTCGGAGCTGTTGGCACAGTGCCTGCAGTCTGTCTCTATGTGATTTCCAAAAAGCTTTGCTTTCTTTTTTCCAAACATGTTCCTTCTCCTAAAGGCTTTTGTGTCCGCGGTAAACGGGTACGTTTTTGAGTTTTCTGCATGATTCCAGAAAAATCTGACAATATTATTATAACATTATTGTTCTTTCATTTCCAGTTTTTCACGCGGAAGACTGAAAATCAGCGCCGCACAGAGCGCAATCAGCGCGGCGGCTGCGGGAACGGAGCCGGAAAAGCCGCCCGCAAGCTGCTGGGTCGTTGTGCTGAACACTTCGACATCCTCCGGAAAGACGCGCAGCAGAGCCCAGGTGAGCACCGCGGCGGTAACACCGTGCAGCAGGCGGAACAGCATAAAACGGAGCAGGTTTACCCGGATGCCGGAAACGGCGGAAAGAACCTGAAAATGAACGCAGATTCCTCCCCAGCCGATGGCTAGGGACACAGCCCACAGCGGCACTTTCAGTTTTGCAAGATCGGAACAGCCGCCCGTGACCTCCAGCAGGGCAGAAAGCGCCGCGCCCGCGCGCGGCTCCGTCACCCACTGGCGCAGCAAGTTCAGAAAAGCCGCAAATAAAATGACGAAGCAGCACATATTAATCATGGCGCGTGCCGCGTCTGCTGCAGACAGAATCAGGGCGTCCGCCGCCCGGTTTTTTACCCGCTTTTTCACTGCCCGCGCAGAGGGGAATTCGTCTTCCGCGCCGATACTGCACATGACGCTTAAAATCAGGGAAGCGGCAAGCTGGGAAACCAGCAGAATCACACCGGAGCGCCCGTTGTGAAGAAACCCGATCCCAACGGCGGTAATGACGAACGCGGGGCCGGAATTTACGCAGAAGCAAAGCATGCGGGAGGCTTGGTTTTCACTGATGGAGCCGTTTTCGTAAAGCGCCGCAATGCTGCGGGCGCCGGTGGGATAGCCGCCGACCGCGCTCATCAGGATGCTTGCCGCGGAGCTGCCCGGCAGCTTTAAAACGGCACGGCACGGCGCTTCAAACACGCGGCCGATTTTTTCAGACAGTCCGCTTTTTACCACAAATACCGACAGCACCATAAACGGATACAGCGAGGGGACTAGAATCTGCAGGCAGTATCCGATTCCGTTTTTGGCCCCGGCCGTTGCCGGCGCGGGAAAAACCAGCAGCAGACAGGCGGCCAGAAATGTTGCGGTCAGCAGCAGACCCTGCTTTATTCTCATGGCGATCCACCCTTTCATAACTTTATATATATGATGCCGCGCGGATATTTACGCCGCCCGCCGCATAGGCTTTATAGGATAAATTCGATGTAGGGCGGGGATTCAAGTGGAGAAAAAAATCAATATCCGCAAGCTGACTTCAACAATGCAGATGCCCACTCATATGGAGATAAACGGAAATCAGGAAGTCATTGTCGACGGCTGCAGCGGCGTGCTGGAATACGACACCGACGTGGTCAGAATCAAGACGGGAAAACTCATTGTGCGCTTTGCAGGGCGCGGTCTGGTTATTAAATGCCTGACTGCGGATTCCCTGGTGGTAACGGGTTATCTGACCGGAATTGAGTTCTGTGTGTGAGGTGACGGGATGATTTCTTTACATTTGACGCGCTGGCTTCTCGGGTATGCGCGGTTTTCCGTTGTCGGCGGCAGCCACGAGCGCTTTTTGAACAACTGTGCCCGTTCCGGCATCTATCTTTGGGACATCACGGGGGGGAAGGACGGCGGGGCCTGTGTTGCCGTACAGAGTTACCGCGCTCTGCGTCCCTGCGCGCGCAGAGCAAACGCGAAGCTGAAAGTCCGGGAGCGCCACGGCTTTCCGTTTGCTACCAAGGGAATCCGCAAGCGCAGGGGGATTCTGGCGGGAGCCGTTCTGTTTATGGTGATCGTACAGCTGCTGTCGTTACATGTCTGGAGCATCGAGGTGGCCGGAAACTCCTCCATCCCCACGGAACAGATCGAAGCGGAACTGGTGCGCCTTGGCGTGACGCCCGGCACGCTGAAATCGAAGGTACAGCCACAGATGCTGCAGCAAAAGCTCATGCTGGAATTCCCACAGATCGGCTGGCTTTCCGTCAACACCAGAGGCTGCTCCGCACAAGTCCAGTTGCAGGAAAAGGTCGACCGGCCGCTGATCGTCGGGAGCCAGGGAGAGACAGTCTGCAATATCAAGGCCGCCCGTACGGGTCAGATCGTTTCCATGAACGTCTTTACCGGCACCGCGCAGGTCAGCAAGGGCGACGCGGTAGTGGAGGGACAGCTGCTGATTAGCTGTGTGGTTGAGGATAAACTCGGCTATATGTCCCTGCGTCACGCGGCGGGAAAAATTATTGCCGAGACCTCCCGTTCTCTTACGACGGAGGTCGACCTGAAACGCGCGGAAGTGAACCCCACCGGAAAGACACTGACGCGCAGATGCCTGTACCTTTTCGGCGCGCGGGTGCCGCTCACCTTTGCAGGGAAACCGGAAGGGGAATACCGGGCGGAAGGAGTGCACACCGACCTGAAGCTGATGAACGCCGTTCTGCCGCTGGGGTTTTACGAAGAAAAATGGACGGAGGAAAAATCGCGGCAGATCACGCTGACGAAGGATCAGGCGATTGCCGAAGCAAAGCGGCTGATGGAGCAGAAAAAGAAGGAAGAACTGAAGGACGCAAAGATCCTTTCCGTCAGTGAGGACACTCAATTTACCGATTCCAGACTGATTTACGCGATCAAAGTAAAATGCGAGGAAAATATTGCGCAAGAATCGGAAATATTAATAAAATAGTAAGATTTTTAGTCATTAATCATGGTGACTTAACAGGTTTCCTGTGTTATAATAAACCTAATTTATCTGAGGGAAGGTTTTCCACCTCTGGGCAAATCTTCAAAAGGTGATAGAATGTTTGAGCAAAGGATCAATATTGACCGCATGGAGCAGGCGGTCGCTCTTTTCGGCAACTTTGATGAAAATATCAGACTGATTGAAAAAGAGTACCATGTGGGCATTGTCGGGCGGGGAAGTGAAATCAAGGTTTCCGGTGACCCCGAGGATGTCGCGCTGGCCGTTCGCGCAATTGACAGCCTGCTGTCCCTCGTCAACCGGGGCGAAGCTTTAAGCGAGCAGAATGTCCGCTACTGTATTTCCCTTGTCAATGAAGGCAGTGAAGATAAAATTGAAACGCTTGCAGGGGACTGCATTTGTATAACGTCCAAAGGAAAGCCGGTCAAGGCCAAAACACTCGGGCAGAAAAAGTACTGTACGGCGATTAAAAGCCACACGATCACTATTGGAGTCGGTCCCGCGGGAACCGGAAAAACTTATCTGGCCGTGGCCCTTGCCGTTACGGCGTTCCGCGCGCAGGAGGTCAACCGGATTGTGCTGACTCGCCCCGCCGTGGAAGCCGGAGAAAAGCTGGGATTTCTTCCGGGAGATCTTCAGCAGAAGGTAGACCCGTATCTGCGCCCGCTGTACGATGCGCTGTTTGATATGCTGGGGGCGGAAACGTACCAGAAATATGTGGAGCGCGGCAACATTGAGGTGGCTCCGCTCGCGTATATGCGCGGCAGAACCCTTGACGACAGTTTTATTATCCTTGACGAGGCGCAGAATACCACCCCGGAACAGATGAAAATGTTCCTCACCCGTTTGGGATTTAATTCCAAAATGGTAATTACGGGGGATATCACCCAGATAGATCTTCCGGACGGCCGCAGGTCCGGCCTGAAGGATGTCATTAGGATCCTGCGTGATATCGATGATATTGCACAGGTTCGATTTAACGAAAAAGATGTCGTACGCCACAAGCTGGTGCAGGACATTATTAAAGCATATGAGAAAAACGAGGAGGCCGGGCATTAAAGATCATGGAAAAGGTGAGAGTAATCATTGAAAATAAGCAAAAAGAGGTTAAAATTCCTACGGGTTTGCGCATGCTGGTACGACGCTGCTGCAACGCTGTGCTGCGTATGGAAAAATTTGGTTCACCCGCAGAAATCAGCGTCACTTTTGTAAATAACGAACAGATTCATGAGTTGAACAAACAGTACCGCGGAAAGGATGTTCCGACCGATGTGCTTTCTTTCCCCATGGGGGAAGACGGTGTGTATGACATCAACCATTCCACCGGGGCGAAAATTCTGGGTGATATCGTCATTTCCATGGAAAAAGCGGTGGAACAGGCGGAGCGCTACGGCCACAGCCTTGAGCGCGAGGTGGGCTATCTTTCGGTGCATTCCATGCTGCATCTGCTTGGCTACGACCATGAGAACGGCGGAATCCAAAGAGTGCATATGCGCGAAAAAGAGGAACTGGTTATGACTCAGCTGGGCCTGCCCGGCACAAGCAGTTATGTCTTGGACGAGGATGAGGAGTAAGCTTGCGGTTTTTTAAAAGCTTTAAGTATGCTTTTCGGGGAATCATCTACTGCATTAATAATGAGCGGAATATGCGGATACATACGGTGGCTGCACTGTATGTATTTGTCTTTTCGTTCTTTTTTGAAATGTCACGGACAAGCTATGCCGCTGTTTTGATTGCGATCGCAATGGTAATCACCGCCGAGCTGTTCAATACGGTAGCGGAGGAGCTTTGCGATATGGCGGCGGCCAGCTTTCATCCGGTTGTACGGATTATCAAGGATATGGCGGCGGGCGCGGTGCTGATTTCTGCCGTTTTTGCGGCTGCGGTCGGTGTGTGTGTCTTCTGGCAGCCTGCGTCTTTTGCCGGAATCCTCCGTTACTTTGCTTCCAGCCCGCTTATGCTTTTGCCGCTTGCGGCGGTGACCGCAGTGTGCATTGTCTATATTGTTATGGGACCCATCGGTATTCGCGACTATATCAGAAAAAAACGTGAGAAATAAGGAGAGAATTCCATGGTGGATCAGAAAAATGAAAAATCCGCTTTTATAGCGATAGTAGGCCGCCCCAACGTGGGGAAATCTTCCCTTTTAAACGCAATGATCGGGCAGAAGGTCGCTATTGTTTCCAATAAACCCCAGACAACGCGCACCCGTATTATGGGTGTTCTGACAAGGGGAGAGTATCAGCTTGTCTTCATAGACACTCCCGGTCTCTTAAAGCCGCATAATCAGCTTGGGGAATACATGGTGCGCTCCGTTACGGAATCCGTTTCCGGCGTGGACGCATGCCTGTTGGTGGTGGAAGCGGGAAAGAAAATTTCCCCCGCGGATCAGGCGCTGATTGAAAGATTCAAGTCGCTCGGTATCCCCGCAATTCTGGCGATCAACAAGATCGACCTGCTGCAGGACAAGAGCGTTTTAATGTCACAGATATCCGAATTGTCTGCGTTATATGATTTTGAGGCCGTGGTGCCGGTTTCGGCAATTGACGGAAACGGAATCAAAGACCTTACCGGCGAGCTGGAAAAGCTTGCGATGCCCGGCGGGCATTTCTTTGAGGAAGATACGCTGACCGATCAACCGGAGCGTGTTCTGGCTGCGGAAATTATCCGCGAAAAGCTGCTTCGCCTCTGCAGCAAGGAGGTTCCCCACGGCATAGCCGTTGTGGTGGAAAATATGCACGAGCGCGGGGACAAAAGCGGCATCACCGATCTGGAGGCTACCATTTTTTGCGAAAAAGAAAGCCACAAGGGAATTATTATCGGCAAGGACGGCGCGATGCTGAAAAAAGTCGGCACGCTGGCCCGCACCGACATGGAGCGTTTTTTTGACTGTAAAATCAATCTGAAGCTTTGGGTAAAGGTGAAAGAGGACTGGCGCAATCGCACCGCGGTTCTGCGCAGCCTTGGGTTTGACAGCAACTCCTTCAACAGTTAGGCAAAGCACATTTTTACAAAAAAATTTGTCTGATTATGGGGTTAATTCATTTATTTACCGCTCATATAAGCTGAATTAAGGCAAATACTTAATTTAGTAAATTGAAAAGGAGCGGGAAATATGGATGAACAGACAGCGTGGAATTGTTTTCAACATACCGGAAATGTAAGCGATTATCTGATCTACAGCCAATGTAAACACAGTAGTGAAGAAAGGCAAATGCGGGAGGACGCAGATGCAGATAGAGACCAAAGGCCTAATCATCAGGGAGAATTCCGTGGGTGAAAGCGACCGCCTCGTGACTGTACTTACAAGCGGGGAAGGGGTTGTGCGCGCATTTGCCCGGCAGGCCAACAAAGTAAAGAACAGCAAGCTTTCCGCGACGCAGCTTTTCAGTTATTCCCGCTTCACAATTTTTAAGGGGCGGGATAAATACATAATTGACGACGCGCAGCCCATTGAAGTTTTTTTCGATCTTCGCAGGGATATTGAGCGTCTTTCCCTTGCCCAATATTTTTGTGAGCTGGCGGGTGCGCTGGCGCCGCAGGAAGCAGAGGCCGGGGATTTTTTGCGTTTAATGCTCAATTCCTTTCACTTTCTCTGCAAGGGGTCAAGGCCAAATTCGCAGATCAAGGCGATTGTGGAAATGAAAATGCTTTCGCTTGCGGGCTATATGCCCAATCTGGTGTGCTGTTCCGGCTGCTCGTGCTACGAAGCGGAGGAAATGTTCTTTCTTCCGCGCAAAGGGCTGATCTATTGCCGGGACTGCTTTTCGGATTTTACGGAACCCGCCGTTCGGCTGAGCCGCGGGGCGCTGACCGGACTGCGCCATATTATTTACGCCGATTTTGAAAAGCTTTTTTCCTTTGGCCTGTCAAAACAGGGCTTGAAGGAGCTTTCCGCGGCGAGCGAACAGTATGTTTTATCCACGTTGGAGCGCAGCTTCAACACGCTGGAATTTTACAGACAGATGAAAACGGAAGACTAGCCCTGCCCGAAAGCATTTGCGAATCTTTACAGACAAGGCTACTATGAATGAAAAGAATGATTGGGGGAAAACCTTTTGAAGCATAAAAGCGCGCTCCGCGCGGCTTTCCCGCACACCATTCCGGTGATGCTCGGATATCTCTTTTTGGGCGCAGCCTTCGGAATCCTGCTGAACAGCAAAGGGTACGGCTGGGGCTGGGCGGTGCTGATGAGTGTGTTTATTTACGCGGGATCCATGCAGTTTGTGGCAATCGGACTTTTGTCCGGCCCGTTTCTGCCGCTGCAGGCGGCACTGATGACCCTGATGGTCAACGCGCGGCACACCTTTTACGGAATTTCCATGCTGGAAAAGTTTAAAAGCATGGGCAGGAAAAAGCCGTACATGGTTTTTTCTCTGACAGATGAGACTTTTTCCCTGCTTTGCAGCGCCCGCGCGCCGGAGGGTGTGGACGAAAACCGCTTCCGGCTCTGGGTTTCCTTTTTGGATCAGATCTACTGGATTGTCGGCTCCGCGGCGGGCGGCCTGATCGGCTCTTTGGTTTCCTTTAATACAAAAGGGATTGATTTTGTTATGACGGCGCTGTTTACGGTTATCTTTTTGGAACAGTGGGAAAATAACAGGAATCATATTCCCGCTCTTGTCGGGCTGGGCGGCTCCGTCCTGTGTCTTGCCGAGTTCGGACCGGGGAATTTTATTCTGCCTTCCATGGTACTGATCGTAGCTATTCTCAGCCTTTTCAGAAAAGCCTCTGAAAAGGAGGAAACCGTATGACCATGACATCCGGTCAGGCGCTGATCCTGATCTTTCTCATTGCGCTGATGACGCTGTTTACCCGCGCCCTGCCGTTTCTCCTGTTCCCGCAGGGGAAGGAAACGCCGGCGTTTGTCCGCTATCTGGGCAAAGTCCTGCCCTGCGCGGTGATGGGGATGCTGATTATCTACTGTCTGAAAGGAGTCTCCGTCTTCTCCGCGCCGTACGGTGCGCCGGAACTGATTTCCGTTGCGGCGGTGATTCTGCTGCACAAGTGGAAGCACAGCACGCTGCTGAGCATTGGGGGAGGAACCCTTCTTTACATGTTTTTCATCCAGTTTGTATTCATATAAAGGATAAAAAGAACTACATTTTCATAGAAATAGGTAGAGGTAACTTATGGAAGATACAATGCAGAGACATTACAGAGCTTTGGAGCTCGATAAAATACTTAAGCTGTTGGCTGCCGAAACGGCGTGCGAGGACGCTCAGGAACTTGCCTTGCAGCTTACTCCGTCCGTTTCCCTTTCCGAGGTGCAGCGGCTTCTGGCCGACACGGACGAAGCCTTTACGCTGATGGCCCGGTTCGGCGCTCCGTCCTTCGGGGGGCTTTACAACACAACCAATTCGCTGCGCCGCGCGGAAGCGGGCGGTACGCTCAATATGGCGGAGCTGCTGCGCATTGCGGGCGTTCTGCGCACCCTGCGCGCCATTGTGGACTGGCGCGGGAAAAGCGCGGGGGTAAAAAGCTGCCTTGACTGGCGGTTTGACTCCCTGATGCCCAATAAATACCTGGAAGACCGGATTTACGGTGCGATTCTCTCCGAGGAGGAAATGTCGGACAACGCATCCGTTCAGCTTGCGGCCATCCGCCGCAAAATCCGTTCCGCGTCCTCCCGCGTGCGGGAACAGCTGGATAAAATGATTCGTTCCCCGCTTTATCAGAAATATTTACAGGACCCCATTGTCACCATGCGCGGCGGCCGGTTTGTCGTACCGGTCAAGGCGGAATGCAGAGGGGAGATCGCCGGGCTGGTTCACGATACCTCCTCCAGCGGCGCCACTGTGTTTGTGGAGCCGATGGGTGTTGTGGAAGCCAACAATGAGGTGCGGGTGCTGCAGTCGCAGGAACAGGCGGAAATCGAGCGGATTCTGGCCGAACTTTCGGCGGAGACCGGGAACTTTTCCAGCGGGATTATCAGCGGGTACCACGCCGCGGTGGAGCTGAACCTCATTTTCGCCAAGGCGAATCTGGGCTATAAAATGAAAGCCAGCCTTCCGGCGGTGAACGACAGGGGAAAGATTCTGCTGAAGAAGGCGCGCCATCCGCTCATTGATAAAAACAAGGTCGTTCCGACGGATATTGAACTCGGTATCCATTTTGATACGCTTGTCATTACCGGCCCCAATACGGGAGGAAAAACAGTATCGCTGAAAACCGTGGGACTTCTTACGCTGATGGCGATGTGCGGACTGATGCTGCCGGTGGCGGAAAACAGCGAGATTTCCGTTTTTCATCAGGTTCTGGCGGATATCGGCGACGAGCAGAGCATTGAACAGTCTCTGTCTACTTTCTCCGCGCATATGACCAATATTATCCAGATCATCGGTCAGGCCGATGAATCCAGTCTGATTCTGCTGGATGAACTGGGGGCAGGAACCGACCCTGTCGAAGGTGCGGCGCTCGCCATGGCAATTTTGGAATCTCTGCGCAAAAAGGGTGCGCGGGTGGCCGCGACCACTCACTACGCGGAACTGAAAGCCTATGCATTGCAGACGGGCGGCGTGGAAAACGCCTGCTGCGAATTTGACGTAAAGACGCTGAGACCCACTTACCGGCTGCTGATCGGCGTGCCGGGGCGTTCCAACGCGTTTGCCATTTCCCTGCGACTCGGGATGGAAGAAGAAATTGTCGAGCGCGCGAAAGAACTGGTATCCAGTGAGAACACGCGGTTTGAGGACGTGGTGCAAAGCCTGGAAACCAGCCGACAGAAGCTGGAGGGCGAGCGCTCCAAAGCGGAGCAGGCTCATCTGGAAGCTCTCCGGGCGCAGAAGGAAGCGCAGGAAATCCGCAGCAGCATCCAGGCCGAAGCGGACAAAGAAATAGAAAAGGCCCGTCAGCAGGCGGCTCAGCTGGTTTCCCGCACACGCGGGCAGATTGACGCCCTTCTGAACGAAATGGAAGAACTGAAAAAGCAGCAGAATAAAACGCTTTCCGCCGAGCAGAAAGCAAAGCTGAAAGCGGGGCTGCGCACTTTGGAGGAAGCGGCCGACCCCGTTCACGGCAGAAAGGACGAGGGCCCGTATGTGCTGCCGCGTCCGCTGCAGGTGGGCGATACGGTTTTGCTCTACGACATTGACAAGCAGGGAACGGTGCTGCAGCTGCCGGAGGGAAACAGTCAGAATGTTCTGGTGCAGGCGGGCATCATTCAGACGAGGGTGCCGCTTTCCAACCTGCGGCTGGTGCAGGAGAAAAAGGTGAAGGAAAAGCGCAGGACTGTTACCAGAAATGTGACGGGCAGAGCACAGGCGAAGGTGACGACCGAGCTTGACCTGCGCGGGCAGATGACTGACGAAGCCATTATGAATGTCGACCGGTTTATTGATTCGGCGCTGCTCAGCGGCATTGAGCAGCTGACGATCATTCACGGAAAAGGGACGGGAGCTCTGCGCGCGGCCGTGCAGCAGCACCTGAAAAAGCATCCGAGTGTACGCAGCTACCGGCTTGGCGTGTTCGGAGAAGGAGAGGCCGGCGTAACCATTGTAGAATTGAAATAAACTGCTCATCGAAAAGAGGGGGAGATTGCTCTGATTACGACTCAAACCCGAAGAAAACGTCCTCTGATCGTCCTGGGGTCTGTCATTGTGCTGCTGCTTGCCGCGGCCGGTATTCTGTTTGTACTGGCGCTGAACGACCCCAATCCGCCTCTTGTCCCGGCAGGGCAGACGGATACTTCCGCGGTGGCCGCCAAGCTTCTTGTTTCGGCCGGCAGCGGAAAGCCGGCGGAGCTGACCGGGGAAGAAGTCAGCGCGCTGATGACCGAAAAGCTGGCACAGAACGGCCGGGACGCCGTTTCCGGGGTGCGGCTAACCGTCAACAGCGACAATACCGTCGGCGCCTATCTGCCCGTTACCTATCAAGGAATGAAGCTGGGTGTCAGCGCCAATCTGACGGTTGGTTGGAACAGTACGAAAAACAATATCCGTGTCGTGGTCAACTCCATGAAAGTCGGCCGTTTGCCAGTCAATCCAGCCTGGATACTTCCAAAGGTCTCGGACTCTCTGCCAAAGGGAACAGAGCTGGAAGGCAATGTCCTGTATCTGCCGCCGCAGATGTTCGGAACCTATGAAATGCCGAACGACGCACCCGGGAACATCAGCGGGCTGGAAGTTCGCGACGGAAAATTCCTGCTGAATTTTACCGTGGACATGGCAAAACTGAAGGATTACCTTTCGGAACAGCTGAAATCTTTGCTTCCATAATTGCGGTAAAAATAAAAAGCGCGGCGCTGTGTCGTTTTTCCTATTGACAAGCGCCGCGTTTTATTGTATAATTCGTAACTGTAAAGTTAATTACTTTACAGGCTGAATGGAGGGGTATCGGATGTCGAAAAATCTGGAAATATCGTTATTGCTTGATTTTTACGGAGATATGCTGACCGACAAACAGCGTGAGGTAATTGAATATTACTATAACGAAGATTTATCTCTTTCCGAAATTGCGGACAACCAGGGCATTACCCGTCAGGGGGTGCGTGATTCCATTAAACGCGCCGAGTTTCAGCTGCTGGACATGGAGGAGCGTCTGGGATTGGCCCGCCGTTTCCGTGAAATGAGAGACGGGCTGGAGCGCATCGGTTCCGCCGCCGAACAGATTAAGGAATACAACGAACATTATATATATTCTAACGAGCTTGAAAATAACGCAAAGCTGATTCTTGACATTTCTCAAAAGCTTTGCGAATAGGAAGGAGGGGCCCCTGTTGGCATTTGAAGGTCTTGCCGATAAGCTGTCGGCCGCGTTTAAACGGCTGAAATCAAAAGGAAAACTCAATGAAGCCGACGTAAAGGAAGCAATGCGCGAAGTTCGCCTTGCCCTTTTGGAAGCCGATGTAAACTACAAGGTTGCTAAAGACTTTACCAATACCGTCAGCGCGCGTGCCGTCGGCACGGAGGTTATGGAAAGCCTGACCCCGGCGCAGATGGTGATTAAAATTGTAAATGAGGAACTGACCGCTCTCATGGGCGGAAGCGACGCAAAGCTTGCCAGTCCTCCGTCCCCTCCGACCATTATCATGCTCTGCGGTCTGCAGGGCGCCGGTAAAACCACCCACGCGGGCAAGCTCGGGCTGATGCTCAAGAACAAAGGTCACAGACCCCTTCTCGTCGCGTGCGACATTTACCGACCCGCCGCGATCAAGCAGCTGCAGGTCGTCGGCGAAAACGCCGGTGTTCCCGTTTTTGAAATGGGGCAGGAAGACCCCGTAAAAATCTGTAAGGCCGCCGTCAGACACGCGAGGGATTACGGCAACGACATGGTACTGATTGATACCGCCGGCCGACTTCAGATTGACGAAGTGCTGATGAACGAGCTCAAGAACATAAAGAATGAGATCGGCCCGCACGAGATTCTCCTTGTGGTGGACTCCATGACCGGTCAGGAGGCTGTCAATGTTGCCAAAACCTTTGACGAGCTGCTGAATATTACCGGTGTGATTCTGACCAAGTTGGACGGCGACACCCGGGGCGGCGCGGCGCTTTCCGTGCGCGCGGTAACGGGCAAACCGATTAAATTTGCCGGTACGGGCGAAAAACTGCAGGATCTTGAAATTTTCCACCCGGATCGTATGGCGTCCCGCATCCTCGGCATGGGCGACGTTTTGACGCTCATTGAAGAGGCGCAGAACAATCTGGACCGTTCCGCGGCGGAAAAGACCGCCCAGAAGCTGATGCAGAACAAGCTGGATTTCAACGATCTGCTCGATCAGCTGGCTCAAGTCAGGAAAATGGGCCCGCTGAAAAATGTACTTTCCAAAATGCCCGGCATGGAAAAGCAGCTGAAGGACGTGGACATTGACGACCGTCAGATGGACCGTGTGGCCGCGATTATTCTCTCTATGACCCCTGAGGAGCGCAGCAAGCCTTCCGTCATCAACCCTTCGCGCAAACGGCGTATGGCCGCGGGCAGCGGAATGAAGGTGGAAGACGTCAATCGGCTGATTAAGCAGCTGGAGCAGATGCAAAAGCTGATGAAACAGATCAAGGGCCGCGGAAAGCGGCGTTTCCCCGGCATGGGTATGCCGTTTTAACTGAATTCATCCAAGAAGGATTTCCCTTTTGGTGAAGATATTGATCAATTTATGGAGGTGAAACATCATGTCAGTAAAGATTAGATTACGCAGAATGGGCGCCAAAAAAGCTCCTTTCTATCGTATAGTTGTTGCAGATTCCCGTTACCCGCGCGACGGCCGTTTCATTGAAGAAATCGGCTACTACAATCCGCTCGAGGAGCCATCCGTTGTAAAGGTAGATGCTGAAAAGGCCAAGAAATGGATCGCCAACGGCGCACAGCCGACAGATACCGTGAAATCTCTGTTCAAGAGCCACGGCGTACTGTAATCGCGGAGGGTGAAACAATGAAAGAACTGCTGATTGCGATTGCACAGGGACTTGTCGAAGATCCGTCCGCCGTCCGTGTGGACGTTGACGAGCCCAGCGAGGAAGGAACCGTTGTTTATCATCTGCACGTTGCCGAAGACGACATGGGCAGAGTGATCGGCAAGCAGGGCCGCATTGCCAAAGCGATCCGCATTGTCATGCGCGCCGCCGCTACCCGCAGCAACGGCAAAGTTTCCGTTGAAATTGACTAAGCGTTCAAGCAGGGCTGCAACTGTGCTGTTGCGGCCCTGCTTTGTAAAAACGCGCCGCCCGGTGTAACGGGGCGAAAAAAATAAACCTATGGCAGAGTAGAATTTTGTGCGTTAAGTGCCGCCTGAACGGGGAGTTGTCAGGCGGACGAAAAGGAAACTTGCGGTACAAAATTCGCATCCCGCTGCTGCATACTCTGAGGAATCCCTCTTTTATGTAGCAGATGAATACACAACATAAAGGAGGAAATTTCTTTGAGTTTTTCTTTTCAATCCATTCGATCATCCGTTCGTGAGCTGAAAAATGTAACAACCATTGCCGTGTGCGGGCTGTTAATCGCCTTAAACGCCGTTCTGGGCGTTTTTACGGTGCCGGTTTCCGACGTTTTACAGATACGTTTTTCGTTTCTGACCATCGCTACCTCGGGTTTCCTGTACGGCCCGGTTGTCGGCGGCATGGTAGGGGCTATCGGGGACGTAGTCAATTATGTGCTTCGCCCGTCAGGCCCGTTTTTTCCCGGATTTACCCTGAACGCGTTTCTTTCCGGGTTTGTTTACGGACTGATTCTATACAAAAAACCGGTGACGGTATGGAGGGTTCTGGCCGCGAACACCATTGTAATGGTTCTGGTCAATTTTCTTCTGAATTCCCTGTGGCTTTCCATCATGTATGGCAAGGCCTTTCTTGCGGTTCTCTCCGTACGCATCGTAACCAATCTTATTTTACTCCCGATCAATGTGGCCATGCTTTATACACTTCTGAAATTTGTTCAGAAAATTCCCGTCCCGCGCCTTAGAAAAACGCACTAGTGTATAAAAGCTGCTGCGGGGAATCCTATCGATTCATGGAGGACATTATGGTTAATCAGTTTTTGGAGGCGGGCAAAATTGTGGGTACGCACGGCCTTCAGGGAGAACTGCGCGTAGATCCCTGGTGCGATTCAGCCGAATTTCTGGCTCAGTTCAAAACGCTCTACTGGGACAAAGGAGCTCAAGAGCTGGAAGTCACCTCTTCCCGCGTCCACAAAACGCAGCTGCTTTTAAAACTGAAGGGGATCACTACCATTGAGCAGGGCGACACGCTGCGCGGCAGAATCATTTACATCAGCCGCGAAGATGCAAAGCTGGACAAGGGCCGCTATTTTATGCAGGATCTGGTCGGGCTGGAGGTTTTTGACGCCGATACCTGCATCTACTACGGGACCCTGACGGAAATTATGCGCACCGGTGCGAACGACGTTTATCAGATAACGTCGGAAAATAAGAAGAATTATTTGATTCCGGCAATACCGGAAGTAATTATAGATATTAATATTACTAATGGTAAAATGCAGATCAGGCCGCTTAGGGGGATTTTTGATGATGCGGATTGATTTTCTGACCCTTTTTCCCGATATGTGTGAGGCGGTCATGTCCGAAAGCATCATTGGGCGTGCGCGCAGAAAAGGCGCAATTGAGGTGTACTGCCACCAGATCCGTGATTTTGCATATGATAAACATAACAGAGTTGACGACTGCCCCTTCGGCGGCGGCATGGGCATGCTGCTGATGGCGGAGCCGATTGCCCTGTGTATTGACGACCTGATTGAAAAGCTGGGGGAAAAGCCCCATCTTGTCTACCTGTCCCCCCAGGGGAAAACCCTGACCCAGCAGCGGGTCAAGGAGCTGGCGCAGCTCCCCAATCTTGCGCTGCTGTGCGGCCATTACGAGGGAATCGACGAGCGCATCATCGACCGGTATGTCGATGAGGAAATTTCCATTGGGGATTATGTGCTGACGGGGGGCGAGCTTCCGGCACTGGTACTGGCGGACTCTGTCTGCCGAATGATCGACGGGGTTCTTTCCAGCGAAGAATGTTTTCAGGAGGAAAGTCATTTCAACTCCCTTCTGGAGTATCCGCAGTATACCCGTCCGGCGGTGTGGCGCGGGGCAAAGGTTCCGGACGAACTGATGACGGGGCACCATGAGAATGTACGGAAGTGGCGGCGGCAGCAGTCGATTCTTCGGACTTTGCACAAACGGCCGGAAATGCTGGAAAAGGCTGATTTGACAAAAGAAGACAGGGCATTCTTGGAAAAACTGCTTTCCGAAACGGAAAACGCCGGCACGGAAAGCGAAAACGAAGGATAATCCGGGCGAAAAAAGGAAACAGTATAGCAGAGAAAACAAAAGTTTTCAACAATTATGGCACATTGCACAAATCAATACCAAACATAATCCTCCCGATTCGGTCATCAATCCAAAGTTTTTTTATTTTGTTGACGGTATGCTGAATTGTGATATAATAACTGTGAATCATATACCGATAATGATGTTAACTGATACTTTTAATTTATTAATTTATGGTTTTGCGGAAATGACTTTCTGTTTAGGAGTGAATGAAGTAATGTGTGTTAAAGAAGTACTGGTTCAGAATCAAGTGCGCCTTCATGCGCGCCCGGCTACATTTTTTATTCAAAAGGCAAATGAATACAAGTCCTCTATCTGGGTGGAGAAAGAGGAAAGACGCGTCAACGCTAAGAGCCTTTTGGGCGTTCTGTCCCTCGGCATTGTCGGCGGGACCACCATCCGGATTATCGCAGACGGAACGGATGAAGAAGAGGCAGTAAACAGCCTTATCGAATTGGTTCAGTCCGGTTTTACCGAGTAATTTGTTCAGCCAAACAGCACCGCTTAACCGGCGGTGCTTTTTTGTATTTACGACCCGTTTAAGGCACTTCGGGTTGTGTGGAGTGGAGGGATACCATGACAGATCATGAAAAGCATATCAAGGAGCTTCGAAGCCGCGCCATGCGTCTTCCGCTCAGCCCCGGTGTCTATATCATGCACGACAAGTCGGGCAAAATTATCTATATTGGCAAGGCAAAGGCGTTAAAAAACCGTGTCAGCCAGTATTTCGGCTCGGAAAAGAACCATGACGAAAAGGTTCGCCGCATGGTCAGCAACGTGGAGTATTTCGAGTATATTCTGACGGACAGTGAATTCGAAGCTCTTGTGCTGGAGTGCAGCCTGATAAAGCAGCACACGCCGAAATACAACATCCTGTTAAAGGATGACAAGGGCTACCATTATATTAAAATTACTGCCGGGCCGTGGCCCAGAATTTCGCAGGCGAAGCAGGTTCTTGACGACGGCGCGAATTATATCGGCCCCTACGTCAGCTCCTGGGCGACGAAGGAATCCATTGATGAAGCGCTCAAAATTTTCCGGCTGCCGTCCTGCTCCCGCAAATTTCCGCAGGACATCGGCAAAGCGAGGCCGTGTCTGAATTATTACATTAAGCAGTGCTGTGCGCCGTGCCGCGGAAGAATCAGCGAGCAGGAGTACAACGAGTTGGTGGAGGAGGCCATTGATTTTCTTCGCGGCGGAAGCGCAAAGAGTATGCGCGAACTGGAGAAAAAGATGAACGAAGCGGCCGAAGCGCTGGAATTTGAACGCGCCGCGCGGATTCGTGACCGGCTGACGGCAATTAAACGCATGAGCGACCGCCAGAAGGTGGTGGCTGCGCGTGTGCCGGAGCAGGACATCATCGCGCTGGCACAGGGTGCGGACACAAGCTGCTTTGAAGTTTTTCGTTTTCTGAACGGACGCCTTTGCGACCGCGAAACCTTTTTAATGGGTGAAACGGGGAATCCCAAAACGGCACGCGGGGAATTTATTGAACGTTATTACGCCATGCGGGACCGGATTCCGCCGCGCGTCTGTCTGGACGGCCCGACCGAAAATACGGAGCTGCTGGGGGAATGGCTGAGCCGGAAGGCGGAAAGAAAGGTAACGGTTTCCGTACCGCAGAAGGGCGAACAGGCCCAGCTTGTAGAAATGTGCCGCAACAACGCGGCGGAGCAGGTGGCGCAGGCTACGGGGCGGACTGTGCGGGAAGCCTCCGCTCTGGACGAGCTTGGCCGTCTTCTGGGAATGGAACAGCCGCCCATCTATATTGAATCCTACGATATTTCGAACCTTGCCGGCAGCGAGAACGTGGCGGGCATGGTCGTATTTGAAAACGGCAGGCCGCTCAAATCCGCTTACCGGAAATTCAAAATCAAAACGGTGGAGGGTCAGGACGATTACGCTTCCATGAAGGAAGTCCTTGAGCGCCGCTTCCATGAATATTTTGACGCACAGGGAAAAAATAGTACGGAAGGATTCGGACGTCTGCCGGATCTGATCCTGCTCGACGGCGGCAAGGGACAGGTAAGTGCGGTCAGACCCGTGCTGGAAGCCTCCGGACTTCAGGTTCCGCTTTTCGGCATGGTCAAGGACGACAAACACCGCACCCGCGCGATTGCGACGGACGGCGGCGAGATTGCGATCAACTCCAACCGGAAGGCTTTTACGCTGGTTTCTTCCATTCAGGACGAGGTACACCGTTTTGCGATTGGATACCACAGGCAGGCGCGCAAAAAAACAACGATTTCTTCCGAATTGACCACCATCGAGGGTGTCGGCCAGACCCGGGCTAAAGCGCTTTTAAAGCACTTTAAGACGATACGGGCAATCAAAAACGCGGATCTGGAGGAACTGGCCGCCGCACCCGGTATGACGAAACCGGCGGCGCGAAATCTGTTCCAATATTTCCATCCCCAAGAGGAAAGAAGTTGACACGGCGCCCTGTTAATGGGATAATAACGGTTATAGGATTATTTTGTAAATTTTAAGGAGATTCATATATGAGAGTTATCACCGGGTCTGCCCGCGGTTCGCGGCTGACCACACTGGAGGGCGACAGCGTCCGCCCCACGCCGGAAAGGGTAAAGGAGGCTCTGTTCAGCGCCCTTCAGTTTCAGATTGAGGGCAGAAGAGTGCTGGACCTTTTTGCCGGTTCCGGTCAGCTGGGAATTGAAGCACTGAGCCGCGGCGCAAAGCAGGCGGTGTTTGTGGACGCGAGCAAAAATTCTGTTTCTGTTGTTCAAAAGAATCTGGAGCATACCGGCCTTTCTGAAAACGCAGTGGTCAAAACCATGGATTTTGCCGCCTTTCTGCTGCAGAACCGGGAGCACTTTGACCTAGCGTTTCTCGACCCGCCCTACCGGACAGGCCTGCTGCAGCGCGCACTGCCGTTGACCGCGGAAGTGATGAATACCGGCGGAACGATTATCTGTGAGCATCCGCGCGACGAAGAAATGCCGCAGGAAGCGGGGAATTTTGTCCTTGCTCGCAGTTATCGCCACGGGAAAATCCAGCTGACCCTATACAGACATAAGGACGTGACCGAATAATGAAAATCGCTATCTGTCCGGGTAGTTTTGACCCGGTTACATTAGGCCACATGGACATCATCAACCGGTCGCGCAAAGTTTTTGACAAGACCATTGTTGCTGTTTTGGTAAATCCGGAAAAACACACGCTGTTCACTGTGGACGAAAGAATAGAGCTTTTAAAACGCTGTACCCGCGGCATGGATGACATAGAGGTGGTTGGTTTTGACGGGCTTCTTGCCGATTACGCCCGGGAGCGCGGCGTGACGGCGATTGTCAAGGGACTGAGGGCTCTGTCGGACTTTGAATATGAGTTTCAGCAGGCTCTGACCAATAAAAAGCTGAATCCCAATCTGGAAACCATGTTCCTGACGACCAGCGCCGAAAACATGTTTTTAAGTTCCAGTATTGTCAAACAAATTGCCCGCTTCGGCGGAGATATTTCTAATTTTGTGCCGGAGTGTATTTTGAGCGATATTAAAGAAAGATTGAGTTTAGGGGAGGCATAGCATTATGAGCGAGTTAAATACCGAAGACCTGGTCGACGAACTTTACGATATGGTGGATAAAGCGTGGAGCTTTCCGCTGAGCCGCGGACGTGCGGTGCTGGACGGTGACGAGATCAAACAGATTCTTGACGAGATCCGCGAAAGTTTTCCGCAGGAAATCCGTCAGGCAAAGGCGATCTGCGCGGACCGCGCACAGATTATCAGCGACGCGAAGCGCGAGGCCGAAACCGTCATCCGGGTGGCGGAGGAACGTGCCAAGGCCATGGTTAATCAAGACGAAATCGTCAAACAGGCGCAGCAGAAAGCAAACGACCTGCTCAGCCAGGCGCAGACGAAATTCCGTGAAATGCGAAAGGCCTCCAATGATTACATAGACGACCTGATGAAGCGTACGGATGACGGTCTTGCCGCCAACCTTTCGGAACTGCGTCAGACCAGACAAAATATAAAAGCTTCGCAGCGTTCCGGACAAAATTAAGCATAATTTTTATATTTCTGCAAAACCACGATACAAGATCTTGTACCGTGGTTTTTTTATGCACCAAAATAGGATTTTACGCGAAAAAACAAGGGAAAATGGTTGACATAATCAAAAAAATAACAGTTGCATTTTAAATATAAATACGTTATAATCAAAACACAAGTGGTGAAAGGTGGGGGTAAGTAGCACAAAGTGGTTTTCAGAGTGTGCTTTTACCCGAAAAGTGGCTTGCGATGTTAATCGGCGAGTACCAACATAATATAGACACCAAGGGCCGTGTGATTGTTCCGGCCAGATTCCGTGAGGATCTGGGCGAGCATTTTTATATCACAAAAGGGCTGGACGGCTGTCTGTTTGTTCTTTCACCGGAGGAGTGGACAAGGCTTCAGGACAAGGTAAAGGCGATGCCGATTTCCAAGGCAAGGGGCCTTCAGCGCTTTTTCTTTTCCGGCGCGGCGGAAGTCGAACCGGACAAGCAGGGGCGTATCCTCATTCCGCAGGTTCTGCGTGACCACGCGCAGCTTACCAAAGACGTGACCTTTATCGGTACGTCGAGCAGGGCGGAAATATGGGACAGCAAACGCTGGAATGATTTCAATTCCACTTTGACAGAAGAGAGCATAGCCGAAGCAATGGATATGCTTGAGCTTTAAGCGGGTGGTATCAGTATGGAATTTCTTCATAAACCGGTTTTGTTTGACGAAACCATTGAAAGCCTCGACATTCATCCCGACGGGGTGTATATTGACGGGACTGCGGGCGGCGGGGGCCATTCGCAGGCGATTGCGGATAGGCTTACAACGGGAAAGCTTCTTTCCATTGACCAGGATCCCGACGCAATTAAAACCGTTACCGAAAGGCTGAAGTCCTACAGCTGTTCCGTAATCTATCAGGCGAACTTTTCCGAAATGGCCGAAGTGGCGGCAAGCTTAAAGCTTACCCCTGTTGACGGCGTTTTACTCGATATAGGCGTTTCCTCCTATCAGTTGGACAACCCGGAGCGCGGGTTCTCCTACCATTCCGACGCACCTCTTGATATGCGCATGAGCCAGACGGGCGTTTCCGCCGCGGATCTGGTCAACAACCTGTCATGGCAGGAGCTTGCGCAGATCATCAGCCGCTACGGCGAAGACAAAAACGCCCGCAGCATTGCGAAAGGAATTGTAAAGGCACGGGAAGAAAAACCAATTGAAACTACCCTTGAACTGGCGGAAGTTATTAAGGAATCCGTTCCCGCAGCGGTTCGCCGCGAACAGGGACATCCCGCCCGTAAAACCTTTCAGGCGCTGAGAATTGAAGTCAACGGAGAACTGGACAGGCTCTCTCAGGGGCTGGACGCCGCATTTTCTATTTTAAAGCCCGGCGGAAGGCTGGCAGTGATTACGTTCCACTCTCTGGAGGACAGAATTGTCAAGCAGCGCATGGCTTTGTGGTGTACGGGCTGCACCTGCCCGCCGGATTTTCCGGTGTGTGTGTGCGGAAAAAAGCCAAGGGCGGAGCTGCTCTACAAAAAGGGACTTGCGCCGAGTGAAGCGGAACTGGAACAGAACCCCCGCAGCCGCAGCGCAAGACTCCGCGTCTGCATTAAACTGTAATAAATTTCTTATTATCATTCAGTATGACAGGAAGTGAAAATATGGCTTCTCCAAACAGCAACGAAGCTTATGATTTTGCGTTGTTTGAACCCAAACGACAGCACGAAGAACCTCAGAAAAAAAGCAATATTATTGAACTTCCAAAAGAAAAACTGGAGCAGAACAGAAGGGTAAAACTCAATCCTTTCCGTGTCGTGTCTACTTTTCTTGCGTTCGGCATTATGATTAGCATTGTGGGAACCATGGTATACGGGCAGGTGCAGCTGACTGAACTGACCGAGAATCTGAATGCCGCGACAAAAACGCTGAATGAGAGCGAAAGCGTTTATACGCAGCTTCAGATGAAATCGGATTCCCAGCTTTCCCTGCAGACCGTGGAAAATTATGCGACCAACAAGCTTGGCCTGAAGAAGATTGAGCAGAATCAGGTGGAGCCGATCGCCCTTTCCAAAGGGGATAAAACGCAGGTCGTTCAAAACAGCGGGGATGATAACTGGCTCACTTCGCTTTGGAACTCTATCCTGCAATTATTGTCATAAAAAAAATAATTGATAAATAAGTATTACTACCCAAATTTGTTGAGATGTTTGGTTTGGTATGCAAAAAAGGAGAGTTGAGAGCAGATCTTGACTCTCATTTTTGTAATATAGCTTTTCGGGAGGAGCAGCAATGGCAAAAGGTACGACAATCAGAATGTGGCGCCGCACGATCTTTGTACTGGTCGTGCTGATTGCCGTGGGATTCGGTGCAATTATTTTCAGCCTTGCCAGACTGCAGCTGGTGGAAGGGGAAAGCCTTCAGACCCGCGCGGTTGACCAGCAGCTGAAAGACACCTCCATCAGCGCCCAGCGCGGCACCATCTATGACTGCAACATGAAGCCGCTCGCCCAGAGCGCAACGGTTTGGAAGGTAGTGCTGGAGCCTGCCTTCATTACGGATAAAAACCGGGAGAAAATCGCGGACGGCCTGTCAAAAATCCTGGGCATGGATAAAAACGAGATTATGGAGCGCAGTAAGAAAAAGACGTATTACGACGAACTGAAGCGCAAGGTGGAAACAGATGTAAAGGATGAGGTCCTTAAATTCAAGTCGGACAATGAAATCGGCAGCGGAATCCGGCTGATTGAGGATTATAAGCGATATTATCCGTACGGTGCGTTCGCGGCCTCCGTACTGGGATTTACCGGAACGGACAGTCAGGGACTTTACGGAATTGAGAAGCAGTACGACAGCTATCTGACCGGCGTACCCGGTAAACTGGTTACCGCCAAAAACGCCATTGGAACGGATATGCCTTTCCAGTACGAGCAGAAGGTAGAAGCGCAGAACGGTTCCAGCCTGGTGTTGACCATTGACGAAGTGGTACAGCACTTTCTTGAAAAGAACCTGCAGGAAGGCGTTATTACCAATAAGGTCGGCAACCGCGCCTGCGGCATTGTCATGAACGTAAAGACTGGCGCGATTTTGGGGATGGCGGTCAAAGGGGACTTTGACCCGAACAACCCGTTTACCGTAGCCGACCAGACGGAGGCCGCGCAGATTGCCGCAATGCCCGAAGGAACGGCAAAAAACGATGCGCTGAAAGCAGCTCGGGAAAAACAGTGGAGAAATAAAGCGGTCAGCGACACCTATTATCCGGGTTCCGTATTTAAAATGGTGACGGGTTCCTCCGCAATGGAGGAGGGGGTAGTCAATGAAAACTCGACCTTCTTCTGCAGCGGCTCCATCAAAGTTTCCGACCGTACCATTCACTGCTGGAGATCTTACGGCCACGGGAGCGAGAACTTTGTGCAGGGACTCTGCAATTCCTGCAACCCCGTCTTTGTGCAGCTGGGTGAAAGACTGGGGCCCGACAATTTCTTCAAATATTTTACTGCTTTCGGCCTGACGGCCAAGACGGGAATCGATCTGCCCGGTGAGTCGCGCAGTATTTTCTATACCGCGGCACAGCTGAATCCGGTTGAGCTTGCCACAGAGTCGTTCGGACAAAACTTCAGTATTACGCCGATTCAAATGATTACCGCCGCTGCGGCGGTCGCCAACGGCGGCTATCTGGTGCAGCCCCATGTGGTCAGCCAGATTGTTGACGCTGACGGAAATATCGTCAAAACGGCCGACACAACGCCGAAGCGTCAGGTAATTTCCACGGACATATCGCAGCGTATGTGCAAAATTCTGCAGACCAACGCGACCATCGGTACGGCGAAAAACGGCTATCTGCCCGGTTACCGTGTCGGCGGAAAAACCGGTACGTCCCAGAAGATGGATGTGTTCCAGAAAACGGGAACCATGCAGTACATTGCTTCTTACTGCGGGTTTGCTCCCGCAGACGATCCTCAGGTTGCCATGCTGGTCTTCTATGATGAGCCCCACGGGGACAGCTACTACGGCGCAGCCGTAGCCGGCCCTGTTTTCTCCAGAACGATGGAGGAAATTCTGCCGTACCTCGGCGTAGAGCGCAAATATACCGATACGGAGCTGGCAAAGCTAGATGTGACCGCTCCGGACGTTGTTGGGAAAACCGTTGCACAGGCCAAAGCGGATCTTGTCAAGATAAAGCTGACCCCGAAGGTTTACGGAAGCGGGGAAAAGGTTGTTTCTCAGGTTCCGGAGCCGGGCAAGACGATTCCGCAAAACGGCACGGTGGTGCTGTTTATGGATGATTCGGGCGCAAGCAAGACGGCCACGGTGCCGAAGCTGGTCGGACTTTCTCTTTCCGCCGCCAACAAGAGGGCCGCGGATGCGGGAATCAATATCAGTATCTCCGGCGCGGCGCTGACCAACGGCAACAACCCGATTTCCAATTCGCAGAGTATTGCCGAGGGCACTAAAGTGGCGCCCGGGACGGTTGTGACCGTCGGATTTATAGAGCCGAATCAGGTGGAGTAATCATTTTGCGCAGGGGGATGACAATTTTGGCAAACTTTTATTCAGCGAAAAAACTGATTGCTGTCAGCGATAAAAAAGGGCATACTATTTCGATATTAAAGGATATATTGAAATTTTGCGGCCACGAAAACTATTTGCCTGCGGTCGCGGAGAATCCTGTCCCGCAAGACGTCCAGCGTGCGGTTCTGCTCCTTTGCGACGCGCAGTGCCCTCCTGTGGAAGGGTTCGCGGTCTGCGTGGCGGACTACGCCTTTTCCGCCATGCCCGAAATTGCCGCCCTGAAGCCGCTTACCTATTCTACTGTCAGTGACAGCGCCGATTTCACGGCAAGAAATATCCGCAAGCTGTCGGAAGGGTTTTCCGCCTTTGAAATGATTGGGGTCGGGGTGATCGGCAGGGTTCGGCTTGCCACGGAAAACTCCGACTGGGTCGGTCCCGCGCTGGCCGCTGCGGCGGCCGCCATCGCCTGCGGAATTCCGTTCGCCGAGGTTCTTGACGCATTGAACAGCCTTAAAATCGGGGATTAAAAAAACAGAAGAATTATGGTATAATATTACGTCCGCATTTTCAGTGCGGGCTACAACGATAAAAAGGTGGAGTCAGAACATATGAATTCGGTTTGGATCATTTCCGCGGTTATTCTGTCCTTTGGGATTACCGCTCTGCTTGGCAGGTGGATGGTGCCTTTTTTGCATAAAATCAATTTCGGCCAGACGATCCGTGAGGTAGGCCCCAAATGGCACCAAAAGAAGAACGGTACCCCCACCATGGGTGGTTTCATGTTTATGATAGGGATTGTTATCGCCGTTCTGACCTGTGTTCCGCTGTACTTCAGCGTAACCGAAAAGAATTCTCTGGAAATGATGATGAGAACGAAAATCTTTGGCGGATTGCTGATGGCGATCGGCTTTGGAGCGGTCGGCTTCTTCGATGATTATATCAAGGTTGTCAAAAAACGCAATCTGGGACTGAATGTACGGCAGAAGCTCGTTCTCCAGTTTGTAATTGCGGCCGCATATCTGTATTCCTTGCGTCTGGCCGGAAGCACCTCTGTCACCCTGATTCCGTTTGTGGGCAGTGTGAACCTGGGCATCTGGTACTGGGTGATTGCGCTGCTTGGTATCGTCGGAATGGTCAACGCCGTCAATTTTACGGATGGAATCGACGGATTGAACGCGACGGTTACTTTTTTTGTAAGCCTCTTTTTTATGCTGATTGCCGGAATGATCGGCATTCACGGTATGAGCATCTTTGCCGCCGCGTCGGCGGGCGGCTGCCTGGGATTTCTTATTTGGAACATGAACCCGGCGAAAGTCTTTATGGGCGATACCGGCTCGCTGTTTTTGGGCGGGATTGTGTGTGCCCTTGGTTTCGGGCTGAATCTTCCGATTTTGATTTTGCCGCTCGGCATTATCTATATCTGTGAAATTCTTTCCGTTGTGCTGCAGGTATCTTACTTTAAGGCGACACACGGAAAACGCCTCTTTAAAATGAGCCCGATTCATCACCATTTTGAAATGTGCGGTTGGGGAGAACTGAAAATCTGCCGTGTGTTCGGTTTGGTGACGGTTCTGTTCGGCATTGGCTCCGCTTTGCTTGTATATTACGGATTTTGACGGATATTTTCTCTACAGATGCACAGCATTGAAATTATGACAAATATTTTGTTTCTCATATGTTTAAATAAACAGGAATGCACGCCCTGAAAACGGGGAAGGGGGGACACCATGACAAAGACAAAAGAAAAACAGCATGCCGCCCCCCGCGGGTCCCGTAAGGCTGAGGCGGACCGGGATACCAAAGAGCCGGCAACAAGCGGAATCCGAAAAAAATTTCGGATTTTTTCCGTGCGTTCAGGCATGGATATGCCTTTTCTGTTTTTGATCCTTACCCTGCTTGTCATTGGTCTGGTGATGCTCTTTTCGGCGAGCTATGCCAACGCATACTACCGCCACGGGAGCAGCTACTTTTTCATCAGCCGTCAGGCCTTTTTTGCAGTACTGGGCGTAGCCGCAATGATTTTTATTTCTTATTTCGATTATCATCATCTGCACAAGTTTGCCATTCCCATTCTCCTTGTTTCGTTTATGGCGCTGGCGCTTGTGCTTTTCACGCCGCGCATCAACGGCGTTCACCGCTGGATTGATCTGGGGCCGTTAGGGCAGTTCCAACCGTCCGAAGTTGCCAAATTCGGAATGATTCTGGTGTTTTCCCACTTAATTTCCCTGAATTTTAAGCGAATGGACACCTTCCGGTACGGCGTTCTGCCGTATATTCTGATTCTTGGCGCCACGGTCGGTCTTTTGGTGCTGGAGCCCCATATTTCCGCTACCGTAATTATGGTAATTCTGGCAGGGGTCATGCTGTTTATCGGCGGGGTGCGTCTGCGCTGGTTCGGTCTTGCGTTTGGCGGGGCGGGCGCGGCGGTTGCGTATCTGGTTCTCTTTACACAGAAATTCAGCTACGCCAACGACCGTATCGTTGCCTGGCTGGACCCGTTTTCCACGGCGAGCAAGGCGATTATGGAGGATACCTGGCAGACGCGGCAGTCGCTTTACGCCATTGGCTCCGGGGGACTTCTGGGGCTTGGTCTTGGCCAGTCAAGACAGAAGTACCTGTATTTGCCCGAACCGCAGAACGACTTCATTTTTGCGATTGTCTGCGAGGAACTGGGTTTTATCGGGGCGTTGATTATCATCATCCTGTTTGCCATGCTGGTCTGGCGCGGCATCAGCATTTCGCTTAAAGCAAAAGACAAATTCGGCATGCTGCTGGGCATCGGTCTGGTGGTACAGGTCGGACTGCAGGTCGTTCTGAATATCGCCGTTGTAACCAACACCATTCCGAACACCGGCATCAGTCTTCCGTTTTTCAGTTACGGGGGTACCTCGCTGGTCATTCTGCTGGCGGAGATGGGGATTGTGCTTTCCATCTCACGAACGTCGGCCATTGAAAAAACTTAGCATCCGCCAGTGGCGGCCAATATAAAGAGAGTGTCGAAAAACTGTCAGGCGTCGAGAAATCGTGCAAGACAAGACGGCAAGCGCCGCAAATAAGGGAGCATACTTGTTGTATGTGACCGCAATTTGCAAGCACAGCCAACGCAGTAAACAAAATTGTAAAACAATTTTGCGGTTGCGCGACTTTATCGACAGCCTGATAAAAGAGGTATTGCCATGAAAGTATTATTTGCCGGCGGCGGCACCGCGGGACATATCAACCCGGCGCTTGCCATTGCCGGATATCTTCGTGAAAAGGAACCGGACGCGCAGATTTTGTATATCGGCGCAAAGGGCGGCATGGAGGAACGGCTGGTTCCCGCCGCTGGTTTTGATTTTCAGAGTATCACAATTTCCGGTTTTCAGCGTAAGCTGAACTGGAAAAACATCAAGAAAAACGTGAAGACCGTGGTGCATGTTTTCACCTCCAGCCGGGAAGCCAGAAAAATCATTCGGGAATTTCAGCCCGATCTCTGTGTGGGCACCGGCGGCTATGTTGCCGGGCCGGTTCTGCGCGAAGCGATGAAGCTGAAAATTCCGTCGATTATCCACGAGCAGAACGCGTTCCCGGGTGTGACCAACAAAATGCTGTCCAAACACGCGGACAAAACCATGCTTGCGGTGCTGGACGCTCAGAAATACCTTGACCCTTCCGCCAAATGCGTTCTTACCGGCAATCCGGTAAGACAGGCTGTTATCCGCGCAAACCGGGAGGAATCCCGCAAAGCACTGCATCTGGACGAGCGTCCGCTGATTCTGTCGTTCGGCGGCAGCCTCGGCGCACGCAAAATCAATGAGGCAGTTGCGGATTTGCTGGTCAAAAGCGCCAAAACGGGCCGCTTCCAGCATATCCACGGCTACGGTCAGTGGGGCGGATGGTTTCCGGATCTTTTGAAAGAAAAGGGCTTGAATCTTTCCGAGCATCCCGAAATTGACATCCGGGAATACATCAACAATATGCCGGAATGCCTTGCCGCCGCAGACCTTGTGATCTGCCGCGCAGGTGCAATTTCGCTCAGCGAGCTGCAGGCACAGGGGAAAGCGTCTGTTCTGATTCCGTCTCCCAATGTGGCGGAAAATCATCAGTATCACAACGCGATGGCTATGGTCAGCCGCAACGCGGCCGCCATTCTGGAGGAAAAGGATCTTTCCGGCTCGGCGCTGTGCAAAATGGTGGACGACCTTTTCCAAAAGCCGAGAACCATCCGGTCTCTTGGGGAAAATGCTCACAGCATGGCGATCCTTGATACGAATGAACGAATCTACAAAATTATGAAAGAGGTTCTCGCGGGCATCTGATAAAGCAATCACAGCAGAACAAAAGACCGCATAGTATGTGATTAGACTATGTGGGGGTGTTGTTATGTCAGAGCTTTTAATACAGGGACCGAATAAATTACAAGGAGAAATCCATATTCACGGCGCGAAAAACAGCACATTGCCTCTTATGGCGGCTTCTTTACTCTGCGGCGGTCAGTGCATACTACATAACTGTCCTATTTTGTCGGATGTGGACACATCCCTGAAAATTCTGCGATACCTGGGCTGCCGCGTGGAACGTTCCGGAAGTGACGTTGCCATTGATCCAACCAGCGCGAATGAATACGAAATCCCGGATCTTCTGATGCGGGAGATGCGCTCCTCTATTATTTTTTTGGGCGCAATTGTCAGCAGCATGGGCAGGGCGGAGCTTTCCTTCCCCGGCGGCTGCGAACTGGGGCCCAGACCCATTGACCTGCATCTTCTGGCGCTGCGCAAGATGGGGGTGGTCATTGAAGAGGACCACGGCTGTCTGAAATGCAGCGCACCGAACGGCATACAGGGAGCCTGTATCAATCTGTCGTTCCCAAGCGTGGGTGCGACAGAGAATATCATTATCGCGGCCAGCCGCGCAAAAGGAACTACGGTTATCACCAACGCGGCGCGGGAACCCGAAATCTGGGATCTGGCCGACTTTCTGAATTCCTGCGGTGCCAAAATTCAGGGCGCCGGAGAAAGCACCGTCGTCATTGAAGGGGTCAAAAGCCTGACCGGGTGCGAACACAGCGTGATTCCCGACCGCATTGCAGCGGCGACCTACTTAACGGCAGCCGCAATTACCGGCAGTACGCTGACTGTTGCGAGTGTAATCCCCGAACATATTGCTCCCGTTATTCCGGTTTTTGAAGAGTGCGGGTGCCAAATTGATGTTCTGGATCACAACATTAAAATTACGGCGCCGAAACGGCTGGGAAGAATTAAGAGTGTCCGGACGATGCCGTATCCCGGGTTTCCAACCGACGCACAGGCGCCGGTAATGGCAATGACCACACTGGCGGACGGAACCAGTATTTTTGTTGAAAATATCTTTGAAAGCCGATATAAGCATGTTGGAGAACTGATGCGTCTGGGAGCTACCATCAAGGTGGAGGGACGCGTGGCCATTGTGGAAGGCGTCAGCCGGCTTTCCGGCGCCCCGGTGGAGGCCGCGGATCTGCGCGGCGGAGCCGCCCTTGTCGTAGCGGGGCTTGCGGCGCAGGGCACCACACTGATTTCGGGCCTGAAGCATCTGGACCGCGGCTATGAAAGTATTGAAAAAAGCCTAGCGCTGCTTGGGGCAGACATTAAAAGAATCTAATCCCACTACCGGAGGATAACAAATGGACAGGAACCGAAAAGACAGGAAGAATCCCATTCCGCGTGTTTACGATAAGAACAGCGGGGAATACCGTCCGGTTTCCGATTGGGAAGAACAGGGCGGCGGGCGAAAGGGAAAGTACGCCACGCCCAAGAGCAGGGCGGATACCCGGAAACGGCGCAGACGCAGGTTCCTTCTCCTGTTTTATATTTTCCTGTTTCTTGCGGTGATTGTGGGGGCGGTTGTTGTATCCCTGACAGTTCTGTTTAAAATAGAAGCGATTGAAGTAGTTGGCACCTCCCGCTATCCGGCGCAGGCAATTGTGCAGGCGGGGGGGATTCAAAAAGGGGAGAACCTGTTTCTGGCCCATACAAAAAATGCGGCGGCTTCCATTGAGCAAAAGCTGCCGTACATTGGTACGGCAAAGGTTTCCCGGCGGCTGCCCGCAAAAATTGTGATTGAGGTGACGCAGGAAGCGGTTTCCGGCGCGATGGAGTACAAGGGAAAGTACGCAGTGGTCAGCGCGAACGGCAAGGTGCTTGAGCTTGCAACGAAGATGCCGGAAAATTGCACTTCCATCAAAGGACTCTCCCTTTCCAAGGCTGAGGTGGGAAAGGACATTGTTTACGGGGACACTTCCCAAAAAGAGACTTTTCAGGAGCTGAGTGCCGCTGTCACCAACAACAAGCTTGGAAAAATTACGGAAATGGACTTCAGTAATCCTTATAAAATCCTAATCGTTTATGATGGACGCATTATTATGAATTTAGGCTTGCCGTCGGACTTTGACTACAAGATCCGATTTGCGAAAAGTATTTTGGATGCGGGAAAAATAAAGGATAATGAACGCGGTACGCTGAATCTTTCTGTGGCAGTGGAAGAAAACAACGCTTTCTTTGATCCAAACTATTCGGTAACCTCTTCCTCAGCGGCTCAGTCTTCACAAAATAGCAGTGGTTAATTCTTATAATGAATATTATTATAACCGGATTATACTATACTTAATAAGATAGAATTTTATTGAAATTGTGACCAAATCGTGTTAAATTAATATTGAAATTAAAAAATGATGTTTGCGCCGCGGTAGTCCGCCGGACCGCAGACAATAGACGTATATTAAGGGGGATGCAGCACATGTCTTTCGAAATTGACAATGACTTTGACAACATTGTGCAGATTAAAGTAATCGGTGTAGGCGGCGGCGGCGGAAACGCCATTGACCGCATGGTCACTATGGGCGTTCAGGGCGTTGAATTTATCAGTGTCAATACTGACAAACAGGCGCTTTACCGTTCCAAGGCAACACAAAAAATACAGATCGGCGAAAAGGTTACGCACGGAAAGGGCGCGGGCTCCAAACCGGAAATGGGTCAGAAGGCCGCAGATGAAAGCCGTGAGGCGATCGCAGCCGCCATCCGTGGCAGCGATATGGTGTTCATTACCGCCGGTATGGGCGGTGGGACAGGTACCGGTGCCGCTCCGGTTGTCGCAGAGATTGCGCGCGACATGGGCGTATTAACGGTTGGAATTGTGACCAAGCCTTTCGATTTTGAAGGCCGGCGCCGTATGGAGCAGGCTGAAAGCGGAATTACCGCTCTGCGCGAACATGTGGACTCCCTTGTTGTCATCCCCAACGAAAGACTGAAGCTGGTCAGCGAACAGCGCATTACCCTTATCAATGCATTCTCTATTGCCGATGATGTTCTCCGCCAGGGCGTACAGAGCATTTCCGACCTGATTAAACTGCCGGGTCTTGTTAACCTTGACTTTGCGGATGTAACCGCGGTGATGAAGGACGCAGGCTACGCGCACATGGGCGTGGGCAGGGCTTCCGGCAAGGATAAGGCGGAAACCGCCGCCAATATGGCAATTTCCAGCCCGCTTCTTGAAACCGCCATCAACGGCGCCAAGGGCGTCATTATCAATATTACCTCTTCCCCGGACATCGGCTTGGATGAAATTGAAACGGCTTCCTCCATGATTGCCGCGCAGGCGCATCAGGATGCCAACATTATCTGGGGCGCGGCGTTTGATGAGAATATGGACGACGAAATGAGCGTCACCGTCATCGCCACCGGTTTTGCCACAAACAATGGAACCGTGTTTGCCCCGAACAAGTCCGAGCAGGAAGTAAAGAAGGACGAGCCCGCACAGCCGGTGAGCAAGGCAAACCCGATTGATGACGAGGACTTTACCGACATTATGTCGATTTTCAACCGCAAATAATTTGCTCTTCGGATTTTGGGCAAAAAGTCTCTGATTTCTACATAGCGGTGTTTTTGCCGCGGGGCAGTAGCTTTTATCAGTTTCGGCGGGTACGGTTTCGTATCCGCCGTTTTTTCATTTTATAAAACTAACAAAAAATTTGGGCATAATTGCCCTAATTCACTCAAAATTAGCCATGTAGAGCATTTTAGAACAGATTTGAACAAATATTGCTCAAAATACCCGGATTGCTCTTGTAATCTCGTGATATTGTGATATAATAACTTTTGGAATAAAAGAATCCGAATTTGAACATACTGGGGGTGGCATTGTGAAACCTGACCCTTTAAGTCGACATTTTATAAAATTTAATAAAGGAGATGAGCGCAATGCTATCCTATTACAAGACAATCAACGGCCACATCTCGCCGATTCCTTCCTGTGAGCCCGGATGCTGGATTAACTGCGTGGCACCAAATGATGAGGAAATCAACAACCTGATTGCGGATTTTCAGATTGAACCGGACTTTTTTCGGGCGGCTATGGATGAAGAGGAATCTTCCCATATTGACAAGGAAGACGAATGCACCCTGATTATTATTGACATACCGGTCATTGAGAAAACCGGTAAGAATATTACCTACAGCACGACGCCGGTCGGCATGATCTTAACGGAGAAAAACGTGATTACAGTATCCACCAAAGAGAACCCGATTATCAATGAATTTACGGATGACGTTGTCAAAGGCGTTCAGACCAACATGAAGACCCGCTTTGTTCTGCATTTTATGCTTCGTGTGGCATCGAGGTACCTGCAGTATTTAAAACAGATCGATAAAATCAGCAATTTTGTGGAGCGCGAGCTTCGTAAATCCATGAAAAATTCTGAGCTGATTCAGCTTTTGGATATAGAAAAATCTCTCGTATATTTTTCTTCTTCGCTCAAAGCGAATGAGATTACCATTGAAAAAGTCATGCGCGGCCGCGTTGTCAAGCTGTACGACGAGGATCAGGATCTGGTCGAAGACGTATTGATTGAAGTAAAGCAGGCCATAGAAATGTCAAATATCTACCTGAACATTCTTTCCGGTACGATGGACGCATTTGCTTCCGTGATTTCCAACAACCTGAACATGGTCATGAAGGTGCTGGCCTCCCTGACCCTTTTGATTTCCATCCCGACCGTTATTTCCGGTATTTACGGGATGAACGTCACCGGAATTCCGTTGACGAACTTCTGGTTCCCGGTATCGCTTTCTCTTGTTTGCATGGGGATTGCCTATTTTATCTTGAGAAAGAAAAATATGTTTTAATCCGTTCGGGTATATGCTATAATGAATAATAATAAAATAAATTGATAGGGAACTGTACTGCAGTTCCCTATTCTGATAGTTGTGAGGTTAGCATGGACAGATTGAGGATTCATACGGATGATATGGAGCAGGCCGCCAAAACCCTGCGCGCCGGGGACAAAATTCTGTTGAGCGGCACGATCTACACCGCGCGGGACGCCGCGCATAAACGACTGTTTGGGATGCTAGACAAAGGGGAGCCGCTCCCGTTTACCCTGAAAAACGCCTCCATTTATTACGCGGGTCCAACACCCGCGCCGGACCACTTACCCATTGGCGCTTGCGGGCCGACCACTTCCTCGCGCATGGATGTGTTTGCGCCCCGTCTGCTTGACCTGGGACTGAAATGCATGATCGGCAAGGGCGGGCGTTCTCCGGAAGTCATGGAAGCCATCCGGCGCAATCAGGCGGTGTATCTGTGTGCCATTGGCGGTGCGGGCGCGCTGGCGGCAAAATGTATCCGTTCGGTCAAGGTGCTTGCATTTGAAGATCTTGGCTGTGAATCTGTAAAAGAGCTGCAAATAGAGGACTTTCCGCTGTTTACGGCAATCGACTGCTGTGGAGGCAGCCTTTTTGAGGTGTAGCTATGTTTCAGTTTTTGATTCGCTGTTTTGTTAAGGACTATCAAAAAACAGATGACAGCACGGTGCGGGAGCGTTACGGAAAATTTTCCGGCGCGGTCGGGATCGTGACGAATATCCTGCTGTTTTTTATGAAGATTACAACGGGAATCGTTTTTCACAGCATCGCAATTACCGCGGACGCCATCAACAACCTTTCGGACTCCGGCTCCGCCGTTGTGACGCTGGTGGGCTTCAAGCTGGCGGGGAAACCGGCCGATGAAGAGCATCCGTACGGTCACGCACGCATTGAATATCTTTCCGGCTTGATTGTGTCGTTTGTCATTCTGATGGTTGGCTTTCAGCTGGTTCAGAGTTCCTTCGATAAAATCATGAACCCGGTGGACGCCGAATTCAGTTTGGTTTCCGTCGGTGTACTGCTGTTATCTGCACTGATTAAACTGTGGCAGTGCCTGTTTTATAAAAAGGTTGGGAAAACCATCGGCTCCTCCACCATTTCGGCAAATGCGGCGGACAGCCTGAACGATGTGTTTGCCACCCTGTCCGTTCTGGCAGGCATTCTGATCACTTATTTTACGGGCTTCAATCTTGACGGATACATGGGTGTGATTGTCGCTCTGTTCATTATGATTACGGGAGTGCGTCTGATTGTTGAAACGAGCAATCCGCTTCTCGGCATGGCGCCTTCAAAAGAATTGGTGGATGATATTTACGCTAAGATCATGAGCTACGACGGGATCTTGGGAATCCATGACCTCAACGTCCACAATTACGGGCCGATGCGCTGCTTTGCCTCTGTCCACTGCGAAGTCTCCGCCAGTCAGGACATTATGGTGAGCCATGATATTATCGACAATATTGAACGCGATTTTCTACAGGAAAAGGGAATACACCTTGTAATCCATTTGGATCCGATTGTCACGGACGACGAACGCACCAATCAGCTGAAAAAACAGGTTGCGGAGATTATCCGCAGCATTTCGCCCGAAATCAGTATGCACGATTTTCGGGTAGTGTGGGGCACCACTCACTCCAATCTGATCTTTGACATCTGCGTTTCCTTTGCGTTTCCCATGAGCGACAGCGAGCTGACCCGGCGGATAACGGAGGAAGTCGACAAGCTGGACCCAAACTATTTTGTGGTTCTTACCGTAGACCACAGCTATGTTCCGGAGCCGTAATGCCCGTCCGCAACAAAAAATTAACAATTCACCTACTTGCATTTTCCAAAAGCTTGTATTAAAATTATTTTAGCACTTGAAAGATTTGAGTGCTAAAATAATGGACAGAGGTAGGTTGATTATGGCAGTAAAACAGTTTAAAGCGGAATCCAAGCGTCTCTTGGATTTAATGATTAATTCCATTTATACCCATCGGGAAATTTTTATGCGCGAGCTGATTTCCAATGCCAGTGACGCCATTGATAAGCTGTATTACCGGACGCTGAGCGACGGCGACACCGGACTGAACCGGGATGATTTCTGCATTCAGATTATTCCGGATAAAGAAAACCGCACGCTGACTATTACCGACAACGGCTGCGGCATGACGAAAGAAGAGCTGGAAAACAACCTTGGCACCATTGCCAAAAGCGGCTCGCTGAACTTCAAAAAAGAAAACGAGCAAAAGGAAGATATTGAAATTATCGGCCAGTTCGGCGTGGGCTTCTATTCCGCATTTATGGTCAGCGAAAAAGTGACCGTCATCAGCAAACCTTACGGCGCAGAACAGGCTAATCGCTGGGAAAGCAGCGGAACCACCGGGTATACCATGGAGCCCTGTGAAAAAGCGGACCACGGCACCGAAATTATTTTAAAGATCAAGCCGAATACGGACGACAACAACTACGACGAATATCTGGATTCCTACACCATCAGGAACCTTGTAAAGAAATATTCCGACTATATCCGCTACCCGATTAAAATGGATGTAGAGAAAAGCCGCCTGAAGGAAGGCAGCAAGGACGAATACGAAACCTATACCGAAAATGAAACGCTGAACAGCATGGTTCCTATCTGGCGGAAAAATAGAAATGAAATCACCGAAGACGAATACAATGAATTTTACAAGAGCAAATTCATGGATTACGTTAATCCGATCAAGGTGATTCATTCCAGTACCGAAGGAACCGCAACCTATAACGCGCTGATGTTCATTCCCGCCAAGGCGCCGATGAACTTCTATACGCGGGATTACGAAAAGGGGCTTCAGCTTTACTCCAACGGCGTGCTGATTATGGACCGCTGTGCGGATCTTCTGCCGGACTATTTCAGCTTTGTGCGCGGCCTTGTTGATTCACAGGATCTTTCACTGAATATTTCCCGTGAAATGCTTCAGCATGACCGTCAGTTGAAAATCATTGCAGGACGTCTGGAAAAGAAAATCAAGTCCGAGCTGGAAACGATGCTGGAGAACGAGCGTGAAAAATACGAAGAATTCTTTAAGTATTTTGGGTTGCAGTTAAAGTACGGCATTTACCAGGATTACGGCATGCACAAGGACGTGCTTCAGGATTTGCTGCTGTTCTACTCTTCCAGTGAAAAGAAGCTGGTTACCCTTAAAGAATATATTTCCCGCATGAAAGAGGAACAGAAATACATCTACTATGCCAGTGGGGAAACCACGGATAAGGTGGATATGCTTCCGCAGACCGAGGCCTTGAAGGACAAGGGCTACGAAATCCTTTATCTTACCGACAATGTGGACGAGTTTGCCCTGCGCATGCTGATGAAGTATGACGACAAGGAATTCCGTTCCGTTTCTGCCGATGATCTGGGACTGGAGACCGAAGAGGAGAAGAAGGAAGCCGCAAAGCAGGTCGAAGAAAACAAGGATCTGCTGACTTTTATGAAGGATTCCCTTGACGGCAAGGTCAAACAGGTAATCCTGTCACAGAAACTGAAAACTCACCCGGTGTGTCTGTCTACGGACGGCGCGATTTCCATAGAGATGGAAAAAGTGCTGAACGCCATGCCGACCGACGAAAAAGTCACGGCACAGCGCGTGCTGGAGATCAACGCGAACCATCCGGTTTTCGCAAAGCTCCGCGACCTGTATGAAAATGACAAGGATACCCTGAAGGAGTACGCGTCCCTGCTGTATACACAGGCCCTGCTGATTGAGGGCGTCAGCATAGACGACCCGGTCGCGTTTTCCAATCAGATCTGCAGCCTGATGACAAAATAAATATCGATGCAAAGAGAAGCACCGGGTGTGGAGTAACAATCCACACCCGGTGCTTTTTTGACGTTTTCAGCAGGAAAGAAGCGGTTGAGCTGTGGCACTAAATCAGATTATCCACATATTTGAATGCGAACCGCTTTGCCCTTGGCAGCTGTTCGTAGCAAGTACGCGCCGTCTGTTCCGCATAGTTTACCATTCTGGTTCGTTCCTCTTCCGTAATGCCCTGACGGCTGAACCGGGCCTTCAGCGCGAGACCGCTGATTTCCTCGCTGATTTCTCCACCGTATTTCTCCAGCTTTGCAAGATAAACATAAATCGCAACAGCGGCTCTGCTGGCGTCTGTAAGCGCGAATGTCTTTGAACGGCGCTTTATTACAACTCGGCGTTTTATCACTGTAGAGACAATCAGAAGGGTAATAGACGCGGCGATAAGGACTAGCGGCAGAGTGGTAGTGCTTAAATCCGGGTTCCGCTGCGGTGCCACGCCGGGGGCGGAGCTCGCGGAAGAAGACGATTCGGTTTGCGCGGGCTGGGAAGAGGCGGTTTCCGGTTCGCTTTGCGCCGCGCTTTCCGGGGGTGCGCTGCTGGTTTCCGTTATGGCTGCCGGGGGCTGGTTTACCGGGTTGTTATCCTGTGTTAAGCTTTTTGCCGGATCAAAACCGGGCGTAACGTCAAACGGCTGCCACCCCAGTCCCGGGGAATAGAACTCCACCCAGGCGTGTGCCCGGCTGTCGGGAATATTTGCCCAGCCGTCGTTTCCCACATTCAGGTAGTCCCCCGCCGTGACAATATAGCCTTCCGCATAACGGGCCGGGACGCCCATTGCCCGCAGCATGACGGTGGCGGCAGTGGCAAAATGGACGCAGTAGCCCTCATGGCTCTCCGACAGAAAATAATCGGCAAAATCCATGCCCTGCGGCGGCTTTTTCGGCGAAAGAGTATAGTAGCAGTGATCGCTCAGATATTTTTTAACCGCGTTGGAAATGCTGCTTACAGACGCGTAGGAGTAGGAACTGGTTAAGTCTTCTGCAAAGAAACTTTTCAGCCGCTCGTCCTGTTTCATCAGATTCAATATTTTTTCTTTTGTGCCCTGCGGCAGCTGCGTATATTTGTCGTACAAAAAGAGCCGGTAATCCTGTTCCGCGCTGACAAAGGTTTTCTTTTCCCCTTCCAGACCGTTCAAAAGGCTGTCCGGCAGCGTGATTTTGTAATAATCCGCGATATTTGTGGAGTTGAGTCTGCTCAGGTGGTTTTGTGCAATCAGGTAAGCCTGCGCATCCCTTGTCCTGAACAGAGAATTCGGGGCCAGCGATAAAAGCATCTCCTTTGGGGAGGACTGGCTTGCCTCTTCCGACAGGGCATACGCATAAAGGCTGTATTCACCGGTGCCGAAAAGAGTGCCGGAGCGGATAAACGCGTCGTTAATAAACCGCACACCGGAAATCTGCTGCGGGGTGGTCGTCAGGTTATACGGCGCATAGATGCATTGTTTTGCCGCCGCGACATTCTGAACCTGAATCCCAAACGGTCGGAAATTAGGATTGTTTTGGCGGCGGGTCAGGATGGCGTATTTTTCGGACATGTTCTGAACGTTCAGCTCGCTGAGCTTTTGATTAATGCCGGTATAATCGGAATCCGGCAGCAGTTCCCAGCTGGAGCCGGTATAGACACTTCCGGCAAAGCTTTTCAGGTAGAGGGGATACGGCCGGTCCGTCTTGACGCGAAGGGCGGTTTTTCCGGTGAATTCCACCCGACCCGCCCCGGACAGGTCTACGTGGGATACGTTTCCGGCAAAGGCTTTTCCGCCGTTGAGCAGGCTGTCGTCCGTCGCGGTGTTAATCATGTCAGTACGCAGCTTTTCCGCTGTCTGGGGATGCCGGTAGTTTTGCGGCGGAAACACTGCCAGAATCAGCGCAAAGCTCAGAAGAACCGCCGGAACCGCCAGCAGTCCGCTTCTGGAGGACACCGCGTCGCTTTTCACGGAAAAGCCTTGCTTTCTCTTGGAAGAATCCTTTTTCTTTTCAGCGGACAGACGGGAAAGAACCATCAGTGTCCAGCAGAGGAACAGCAGTAAAACAGCGGGGAAATAGGGAGTTATCGTAAAAGCGAGCGCAGAGAGCAAAAGCGGAAAAGTGGCGGAAAAAGCCAGCCAGAAGCTTTTTCGCCTGATTACGGCGCTGCTTGTCAGCCCCGTGACAAGGAACAGGATAATCAGCACAAACAGGGTGCACAGCCGGGAATACTGCGCAGGCGGAGCCGAAACAAGGTAGATGGGGAACTCATAATCGGAATGTTCCGCGTAGGCTGTCATCATTCGGTTTACGGTAATCAGAAATCCCTGAAAAATCGATTGGCGCAGGTACCAGACCGCTGTGCAGTAAGCAAAACAAAACGCAAAGAGAAGCAGGGGCTGGAAACGCTTTAACGAGTCGATGACGGCGAAGGCGGCAGTAAACAGCAGGGTGTAGGCAAATACCGTCAGCGGCAGCACAGGGAGCGAAAATGCGGAAATAAAGCACCAGCCCGCGCCAAAAACACCGGACAAAATGACGAGCAGCCGAAACACCGTGTTCAGAACGGGGGACGGCGCCTGTCCGCTCAGGCGGGGCGGTGAAATATTCAAGCCGGAGGCGTCCGGCAGCTGATTTTCTGTATTCATGCGGCTCACCTGTTCCTTCATAGAATCAGGCCGGAAAGGCTCTGCTGTATTTTTTCGGGATAGATCGTTATGACTTCCGTGTTCATCGCGTGCAGAGCGTCCGCCAGCCGAAGCTGTTCACTGTCTGTTTCGTCACCGACCCACAGCACAGTAAGTTTTTCTCCGCTCGGCCGGTCGCAAAGCTCCGTAATTGCTTCGGTCAGCTTTCCGGTAATATAAACAGCGTGGGAAAAGCCGCCCGATTCCTGCTCTGTTTTGCCGCGGGACTTTAAAGCATACGATTCTTCACGGTAATACTGTGCGGAAAGCAGGCTGTTCAGCAGGGAAGCCAAATCCTCATCGCTCTGAATCAGTGCCGAATTCAGGCGGCCTTCCTCCTTACCGTACCATTCCACTCGGTGGCGGATCTGGTTTTCCGTAAAGAAATGAGATAAAGAGGCGGCCGTTTCCATCAGTGCGTCCAGTATTCTCATATCCGGCGCAAGCAGCTCCAAAATGATAACAATCCCACTGTCTACTGGAAGGCTGAATTCCTTTACCATCAGCTCGTCCAACTTGGAACTGAGCTTCCAGTGGATACTGCGCAGGCGGTCGCCGCTGCGGAACGCGCGCACGTCAAAAATTTCAGACGAGTCGTCGCCCGGCTTTTCTTCCGAATAGGTATTGTTTTCCGTACCCGCGGTAGCCGTCATGTCGACGGAGGAGTCGATCGGGTGCACCCGGGGAGCCACAAAGAACTCGGTTTGCAGATTCGTATTTTTTTTGATGCAAAACATTCCCAGCGGATCATAGTACTGAAGCAGGGTCAGTTTTACCGCGATCCGGCCGCAGTACCGTGACTGCATCCGGTATTGTGCGGTTTGTTCCGAGCGGGCGTTTGCCGGGGTGGATAGGGTTTGCTCCTGCTTTTCTCCGCTCAGTATGTTTTCAAAGGTAAAATGCATTTTTACCCGCAGAAGAGGGAACACGGAAGTGTTCCTCAGTGTTACATACACAGGGAATTCCTGATTTTTATAGGGGGTGGCATTTTGTGCCGTCAGTTCGATTATTGTGCCGCGCACGGCAAATGTCAGAAACAGCCGGGAAAACAGCGGCAGGACAAGAATAAAAATCAGCGTAAAGAAGGACAGATATTCCTTGAAAAAGATGAAGAACAGAACCGCGGCGGCAAGTACGGCGCAGTAGGAAGCACGACAGCGGAACATGGCGCGCCCCTATTTCTGCGCGACGGCGGGCGCGGGGACATCCCTTAAAATATCCCTGAGCAGGCCGGCTGCGGTCACGTTGCCTATTTTCGCCTGGGGCTTTAAAATAATCCGGTGCTCCACCACATCGGCGAAGACGGACTGCACATCCTTGGGGACCACATAGTCCCTGCCGGACAGGTAGGCGCTTGCCTGTGCCATCTTTACAAGAGCAATGGAGCCGCGCGGACTCGCGCCCAGCCGGATCAGGCTGTTTTCGCGCGTAGCGCTTACCAATCGGGCAATGTATCCGTATAAATCGTTTGAAAGATAAACGGTATCCGTCTCGTTCTGCATGGCGAGGATTTCCCGCGCGTCGGCAGCCTTTTGCACCGATTCCAGCGGGTCGTCCCCCTGTTTGCGCTTCAGAATCTCAATTTCGTCCGACAGCTCCGGGTAACCCATGGTCAGGCGTACCATAAAGCGGTCGAGCTGGGAATCCGGCAGCATCTGCGTGCCTACGGAACCGATGGGGTTCTGAGTGGCGATTACAATATAGGGCTTCGGCGTGGGGTGGGTGGTTCCATCCACCGTAATGCTGCCCTCTTCCATTACCTCCAGAAGAGCGGACTGCGTTTTGCTGGAGGTACGGTTGATTTCGTCAGCCAGAAACAGATTGCACAGGGCCGCACCGGGCTTGTACTCCAGTGAGCCGGTCGCCTTGTTGTAGATGGAAAATCCCGTTACGTCGGTCGGCATTACGTCCGGCGTAAACTGAACCCGTTTATAATCCAGTGACATTGCCTTGGAAAAGGCGAGAGCCAGCGTGGTTTTTCCGACTCCAGGGATATCCTCCAGAAGGATGTGTCCCTGCGCCAGAATCACCATCAGCACTTTCCGGATAATCACGTCTTTTCCAACGACTGCTTTTTTTACCTCGTTGATGATTCGCGCTGCCTTTTCCTGCATTTTCACATCCACCGCCCGTCTTTTTATTCTGTATTATTATAGTCGAAATAAATCATTTATGCAAATATGGCTATTTTTTTGCTTTGAAATTTTCTCTTGAAAAATTGCCGCCATAGGTGCAATATAAATATAGAAGTAGCAAAGAACGGAGGCTTCGTAATGGAACAGAATATTGAAAAGCTGCAGAATATGATTAGCGACAGCACACGCATTGTGTTTTTCGGAGGGGCGGGCGTGTCCACTGAAAGCGGGATCCCGGATTTCCGCAGTGTGGACGGTTTGTATCATCAGCACTACCGTTATCCGCCGGAAACCATGCTGAGCCACAGCTTTTATGAAACACATACGGAAGAATTCTACGATTTTTACCGGGCGAAGATGCTCTGCCTGACCGCGAAGCCGAACGCCGCGCACAAAAAGCTCTCTGAACTGGAGCAGGCGGGAAAACTGACCGCGGTGGTTACGCAGAATATTGACGGCCTGCATCAGATGGCGGGGGGCAAAACGGTCTATGAGCTGCACGGTTCCGTCCACCGCAATTACTGCCGGCGCTGCCACAAGCTATACGACGCGGAGTTCATATTGAACAGTACGGGAATCCCGACCTGTTCCTGCGGCGGCACCGTGAAACCGGATGTCGTTCTGTACGAAGAAGGTCTCAATCAGCGCACGCTTTACGGCGCGGTGGAGGCGATTGAGCGCGCGGACATGCTGATTATCGGCGGGACTTCCCTTGCGGTATATCCGGCCGCAAGCCTGATTGACTACTACAGCGGGGATCGTCTGGTTCTGATTAACCGCACCAGTACCCCGCAGGACCGCAACGCCAACCTGCTGATTCAGGGAAGCATCGGCGAGGTGCTCAGTCAGATCAAAGTATGAAAAAGAGGTGAGGACAGTGTCCTCACCTCTTTATTTTTTCACCGCTGAATCGTAGATCTTATTCAGTTCCTCGTATTGGGGGGAAACAATCATGCTGACGTAATTTCCGTTCTGGTTGACGCCGCATTTTTTCAGCATGGCGTATTCTTCCGGCAGATAGTCCTTCATTTCGGTTTCCTTCTGCTGGTAGCGGGCGTCCAGCTTTTCCTTGATACGCTTTGCCGCGTCAGCGTCTTTTCCTTCAAGAAAGATGATTTCGTCGCCCTTGATTCCAGTAGAATCAACATAAGCGGAGAACTGCTTGACATCGGCGGAATCAATTCCGTAATTCGGCATCAGATCCTCGGCGGATAAATCCATCATTTCCTGATTGGTGAGCTTGGCCTTCATTCCCTCCATCACCTTGGGCAGATCGGCCTGTTTTGTCCCGCCGCCGCCACACGCAGCCAGGGAACATAACATTGCCACCGTAAGCAGCAAAGATAAAAGCTTTTTCATTGGTATTCTCCCTTATTTCACAGTATGCGTCAAAATGTAATCAATCCATACCTGACAGGCCTTGTCGGTAAAGTGGATTCCAAGATTGTCGGGGTCGCTGCAGTACTCGGGAATCAGGTTGCCCTCGCTGTTACGCATGACCGCCGCAACATCAATGTAGTAATATCCGTTCTTTTTGCACATTTCAGCTAATTTTGCGTCGTAAGCCGAAAGGTTCGGATTGTTCAGAGTTGTCATCTGCTGTTCCTTGATAATCGGGGTTGCGGACTGAACAAATATTTTCGCCTCAGGGGATTTCCCCTTGATTTTTCCGATCAGCTTGGACATGTTGTCCACAGAACCGTCTATGCCGTAAAGGGCCAGATCATTGGCACCCAGCATGATATAGACTTTTTTTGCGCCCATGGCCGCAACATTGTCCTCTAAAAGTGCCTTGTTTCCGTTGTAGGATGGGTGAATGGAAGAAGTGTTCAGGGGTTTCAGCGCGTTTCCGCTGCCCATGCTGCCCGCGGCCAGAAACTGTGCTTTGCCGAAAAAGCTCGGATCGGATTTGCGTTTTGCAGTAACATAATTTTTCAGCTTTAAGGAAACGGAGTCACCAATGAACACCGCGTCGTCAAGGTAGCTTGCGTCCGCTTTGGCGCTTGCCTGAACCGCGACGGAATCCTCAGGCTGGGACGAGGTGACCGGCGCCTGTGAAGATGCCTCCTGTGAGCTAACCGCGGAAGAAACCTCGCTCTGTACCGCGGAGCTTGCCGGAGCCGAACTGGAAACGTTCGGCTGATTCTGCCCGCAGCCGGACAAAACCAGCAGCCCGGCAGCCAAAAGGGCGATTCCCGCTTTTCCATAGTCTTTATTATGATTCATATTTACACCTTCTAATCAACAAGTAAATTGATAAAAACAGTATATCATATGTACGCCTGTATCACAACAATTGTTACAAAATATGACAAGAAAGAAACAGTTTTCAAATCCTGCAAACAGAAAATGAGCGGAACCTTACGGCACCGCTCATTCCTTCTGTTATCTGACCGCGTCAAGCTTATTTATTCTCAAAGCTTGCACATTCTGTAGCCGATTGTGAGTGGGCACTGCTTCCGCAGTGCACGCTGATTTCGTTCGCGCCGCAGCGTTCATTGGAATTGAACCGGCAGTTTTCCGCTTCACAGTAAATATCCAGGGAAGTGTTTGGAAGCGAGCAGCCTACGGAATTCTGCGCGCCTTCCGTCGCGTCAAGAAAAGACGAACAGCAGGTTTGTTCACTGCTGCCGGCCTGACGGCCGCTGACCTGAATTTCCGGTCTGCAGCAGAAATTGTCCCTGTTGTTTGCACAGGTCATTACGTCGCAATGTAAATTTGGCATAGTCGGCACCTCTTTCAAAAAATCACTTTCCCTATTCTGTGCCGACTTGGAATTTTTATACAGAACTGCCCGCAATGTTTTCTCTGAACCGATGGGACAAAAGGCGGCGTATGCTTAAATCATGGCGTTTTCCGATTCAATCCCGGAATGGACAACGCTTTTATTTTTCCACCGTCCCATCTTATAGTAGGTGACGGTAATGACCGCGCCAAAGAACCAGCCGACCGCGTAGGACAGGTAGATATACTCTTTGCCCCAGTGCTGGGCAATCAAATAGGCGACCGGCACTCTGGCAAACCAGAGCGAAACAAAGGTAGAGACCATAGGAATCGTCATTTCACCCGCACCGCGCAGGACGGCGTTCAGGGTAAATAAAAGCGCCAGCAGGGCATAGAACGGAAGGACACCGTGCAGGTAGGCGACTCCGCCGCCGATGACCTCAGGATTCTGGTTGAACATGCGCATAAACAGGGCGCTCAGCGGGTAAATCGCCGCGCTGATGACAATACTGGAGCCTATGGAAAGGACTAGCCCCGAACGGGTGCCGGTTTTTACACGGTCAATCCGGGCCGCGCCCACGTTCTGCCCCACATAGGTGGTTACTGCGGTGGAGAAGCTCTGGATGGGCATAAACGCGAAAGTGTCGATTTTGTTTGCACCGTTAAATCCCGCCATGAAGGCAGAGCCGTAAGAGTTCACCAAAGCCTGCATGACCATGATGCCAATAGAAAACAAAGCCTGCTGAATGCCCGAAGGAATTCCGAGCTTCATGGCCTTTTTAAACAGAGCGGGGTCAAATTTGAATTTGAACACTTGAATATGAATAAACGAAAAATTTTTGTTGATAAACCAGATTCCAAATATCCAGGAGCAGAACTGGGCAATGATGGTGGCAAATGCCACCCCGAATACTCCCCAGCCGAAAGCAACCGTAAAGAGCAGGTCAAGGATAATATTGATGATCGTTGCAATCAGCAAAAATAAAAGCGAGGTTCGGCTGTCCCCGAGCCCCTGCAGAATACCCGAATTAATGTTGAAGCCAAGATTGCCGATCATGCCCACGAATACGACGATCAAATAAACCTTCGCCATGGCAAGGGTACCGTCGTCCGGTACCTTCATCAGCTGCAGGAGGGGACCCCCCAGCACAATGCCGATGATTGTCAGAGGAATCGTTCCAATCATCATCGCCGAGTAAATGGTATTGATGGTGTTTTCCACACTGTCAATATCTTTGGCACCGTAAAACTGAGAAATCATAATCGTGGCGCCGATTCCGAGTCCCATGAAAAGGGAACTCAGCATAAAAATAATCGGAAAGCCTGTGCCGACGGCGGCAAGTGCTTTTTCACCGACAAAATTACCTACCACGATACTGTCAACCATGTTGTAGAGCTGCTGAAAAACGTTGCCGATCAGCAGCGGAATGGAAAATGCAAAAATCAGCTTGTACGGATTCCCTGAAGTCATATCCGTAACGCCGGCCAGAGATTTTTTCACGAACGATTCTCCTTTTTCATATCTTCTTATTATGAGCATATTCATTTATTTTACCATAATATCTGTGATATGAGAAGAGATTCCCTTCCATAATAATCTTAAATCTCTTTTATTTTGCCTGACTTTCGGTTTTGCCCGCGGGATTTTTGACCACGGTTATTTCCACCCGGCGGTTTTTTGCTCTGCCTTCTTCAGTTAGGTTGGACGCAATGGGTGAAAAGTGGGCAAAGCCCTCTATGGAAAGCTTGTCCTCTTTCATCCCGTAACTGACAAAGCTGTTCATTACCGTAATGGCGCGCTCCGTGGACAGACGCCAGGAAACCTGGTCGCTCGCGATGGTATGTTCGCCCACGTCCGCGGTGTGCCCGCTGATGGTAATATAGTCAATTCGGTCATACACCTGCGACAGTGCTTTTTCAATTTCGTGAAGAACCGGTTCACTGGTGGGCAGCATTTTGGGGCTATCCGGAATAAACATCAGAGTATCTTTCAGGTGGATTTTTACATAGGTATCCGAATTGACAAGGCCCACCGAGTTTTCAAGGTTATTTTTCTTTACATAGCTTTGCAGAACACCGTAAATCTCATCCAGTGCGTCGGGATTGACTGCGGATCCGCCGTAGCCGTTTCCTGATCCCGTACCGTTTCCCGTTTCTGTACCGGTGCCTGTGCCGGTTCCCGTTCCTGTACCGGTGCCTGTGCCGGTTCCGGTGCCCGTACCAGTACCAGTACCCGCGTATGCCCCGGCGCTTGTGGTGGGGCTGTTTCCCAGTGCCGTGCCGAAGTTTTCGGCCATCTGCGCCACTTTTTTTGCATCAACGGTACTCATGGAATAGAGAATAATAAATAAAGCAAGCAGAAGAGTAATCATGTCGGAATACGTCAGAAGCCATCTCTCGCTGTTCTCTTCTTCTTCATGCTCTGTCGCCACATGTTTTTTAGCCATAATTTCCCCCAGACTTATTTCTCAATTCCTTCTTTATACTTCTTCTCGCCGCGCGGGAAGACCTGATAATAGACGGAAAGCTTGTTTTCAATACTGCGCGAAGATTCTCCGCGTGCGATCATGCAGATTCCCTCTGTCATCATTTCCCTTAAAATCTGCTGACGTTTCAAAACGCCCTTCAGGCGGCTGGCAAAAGGCATATAAAGCAGGTTGGCAAAAACAACGCCGTACAGGGTGGCGATGAAGGCGACACCGATGGAGGCGGTAAGCGATTCGGCGTCGGTCATATTCGAAAGCACCTGAACCAGACCCATAACGGTACCGATAACGCCCATAGTGGGGGAAAAACCGGCTGCGCTGGTAAACACGGATATTTCCATCTGCTTCTGTGCCGTATAGGCGCGAATATTTGACTCAAGGGCGTACTGAATTTCCTCGTCGGATTTCATGTCGAGCGCCAGTACCATACCGGCCTTCAAAACAAGGAACTCACTGCTGTTCAGCTCGGCATCGTTGATTAGCTCCTGTAGCTTCAGAATTCCTCCCTGCCGGCAGGCGTCGGCCATAAAGGTGATTTTCTGAATCACCTTGGTTGGGTCGCCAATGGATTTGTTTGAAAAAGTTCCAACAAGGGACTTGAGTGCCGACACAATATCGGAAAGTTTATAGGACAGTACGACAGCACCTATGGTGCCCCCGAAAACAATGACAATCGGGCTTAACAGAAAAAGAGAGCTTAAAACTCCGTGTTCCAGAGTGTAGCCCATAATCAGCGAACCAAAAGCAATGACGATTCCTAAAACGACCGAGATATCCAAACAAATTCCTCCGATATTTTAAAATGTCTGCCGAATTTTATTTACTTATTTCTTATAACGCATCATTCGACAGAAATCTATTTTTTACACTAATAATATCGACAGACCTAGTCAAATATGTAGCTTAAAAATGGCGGAATTCCTTTTTCTTAATGTAATCTTTATATAATCTTTATGGAGGCTGTGATCTTGACTTTGCGGAAAAAACAGCTACAATTTGAAGTAGCTTCAAACTGGGATAAGGTGTTTATCCGTTTGAGAAAGCAGGAGGAAAGTGCAGAATGCTGACGAAACGCGGGCTGATCGAATTTTGCCTTACTTTTCCGGGTGCGTATGAGGATTATCCGTTTGATGAAGACTCCGGGGCGGCCGGGGCGTGGGCTGTCATGCGTCACCGGGTTAACAAAAAAGCTTTTGCCTTTATTTATGAACGCGGCGGGATTGTCAGCATCAATCTGAAGTGCGATCCTATGTACGCGGATCTGCTGCGCGGCACCTATTCCGCGGTGACTCCCGCCTACCATATGAACAAGGTTCACTGGAACACGGTAAAAATGGACGGTTCCGTTCCGGAAGAAGAAATTTATGCATGGATCGGCCAAAGCTATGATCTTATCAGGCCCAAAAGACCCAAAAGAAAAAATAGTGCTTGACAAGTTCCTGCGTTTTGCATATAATAGCTGTCAAAGAGAATAAAGACCACAAACCGATGATTGAGAGTAGTAAGCAGGCATGTTGCTCGCGTAGAGAGCCGCAGATGGTGGGATTGCGGAGGAGTACGGCAGGCTGAATGGACTTATGAGGGCAAAATGAAAAGTGGAGCAGTCGGCTCTGCCCAGTAGCTTTTGACGGGAACTTCGCCCGTTACCAAGGAAGCATACATCATGGAATGTCGTGTATGGAGTGAGCGGGCGGTTTATACCGTCAATTTGGGTGGTACCACAGGAGTGAATGCTCTTGTCCCTGTTTTCAGGGGCAAGGGCTTTTTTTATTCCCAAAACGAGTTAAGGAGTGACGGAAATGGCAATGTACGGAAAGCGATGGCGAGGATGTATCAATCAACCATATCAAAAACGAAACAACTTAACTTTTAGGAGGAAACACCAATGAAAAACAATAGAAATCATGCAGTTAAAAAAATGATGGCGGGCGTTCTTGCGGCGGCGATCGCGGCGTCCTTTACGGCCTGTTCATCCGGTACGGCGGCAAGCTCCGCGGCCGCTTCTCAGGCACAGAGCCAGAGCGGAGCAAAGAACTTCAAGGTCGGCGTGATTCAGTACGCAACCCATCCGTCGCTTGACAACTGCTACACCGGGTTTAAAGCAGGTCTGGAAGAAGCCGGCTTCAAGGACGGCGGCAATATTACCATTGATTTTCAGAACGCTCAGGGCGATAACGCGAACGGCGATCTGATCGCAAAAAATATGGTTTCCAAAAAATATGACATGATTATGGGCATTGCCACACCGGCAGCCATGTCTGCGTACAGCGCGGCGAAGAGCACCGATATTCCCGTTGTGTTCACGGCCGTTTCCGACGCGGTCGCCGCGGGAATCGTAAAGTCCAACGAAAAGCCGGAAGTGAACTGCACGGGTTCGTCCGACGTGCTTCCGCTGGAACAGCAGATGAAAATGATCCGCGCGTTCCTTCCCAACGCGAAGAAAATCGGAATTCTCTACACCACCAGCGAGCCGAATTCCGTTTCCCAGCTCGCACAGTTCAAAGAGCTTGCTCCCAAATACAATTTTGAGATTGTAGACGTCGGCGTGACCAATGCCTCTGAAGTTGCCGCCGCAGCCGCGACAGCAGTTTCCAAGGGCGTTGACTGCATCAATAATTTTACCGATAATAATGTTGTCGACAATCTTTCCTCCGTTCTTCAGGCGGCCGGCAAAGCAAACATCCCTGTTTTCGGTTCGGAAGAAGAGCAGGTAAAAAACGGCTGTCTCGCATCCCAGAGCATCGACTATGTCGCTCTGGGGAAAGAAACCGGTAAGATGGCGGCAAAAATCCTGAAAGGGGAAGCAAAAGCTTCCGAAACACCGGTCTATATGGTCAAGGACTGCACCCCTGTCTACAACAAAGCGGTCATGGAAAAGCTGAAACTGACCCTTCCGTCGGAATACTCCGGCGCAACAGCGGTAACAAAATAACAGAAAGCTGGTAAACTCTCCATGGATATCATTCTGGGTCTGGTTGTCAATGTGCTGGAAGAGGGGTTCATTTACGGGATCATGGCCATTGGCGTATACATTACCTACCGTGTTCTGGGATTCCCGGATTTGTCGGTGGACGGGACCTTCCCACTTGGGGCGTGTGTCACGGCGGCGCTGATTACCGTTGGGATCGACCCCTGGCTGGCCTGCCTGATTGCCTTTGTTTGCGGCGCCGCCGCGGGCTGCCTGACTGGTTTTCTGCATGTCAAGCTGGGAATTACCGACCTCCTTTCCGGTATCCTTGTGATGACCGGGCTATGGAGCGTGAACCTTGTAATCACGAAGGGCAGCGCTGTGATGCCGTTTTACGATAAGAGCACCATTTTCAATTCCGGATTTTCCGGCGCGCTGGCGAGCGTCCTGCCGGAAAACTACCGGGTAGTGGTTATCGTGGCGGTTTCCTGTATCATTGTGAAGCTTCTGCTGGATAGTTACCTGAAGACAAAATCCGGTCTTCTGCTCCGCGCTTCGGGGGATAACGCACAGTATGTCACCTCTCTCGGCAGGAACCCCGGCGCGATGAAGATCATCGGCCTTGCCATCGGCAACGGCTGTACGGCGCTTGCGGGCAGTATCTTAAGCCAGCAGACGGAGTCCGCCAGTGTAGCCAGCGGTACGGGTATGGTGGTAATGGCGCTTGCGTCGGTCATTATCGGAACGAACCTTTTCCGCAAGTTCAGATTTATGAAGGCCACCACGGCGGCGGTCATCGGCGCCATTATCTACAAGGCATGCCTTGTGATTGCCATGCAGCTCGGCCTGCCGACCAACTATCTGAAGCTTTTGATGGCGGTCATTTTTACCGTCGCTCTGATATCCAACAATATGTTCATGGGGAGGGGGAAAAAGCAAAATGTCAATCCAACCCAAATCTGAAACAGGCGAAAGCTTTGTCAGCATGAAGCATATTTACAAGACCTTCAACCCGGCGTCCGTCAACGAAGTCGTGCTGTTCAGCGATTTCAATCTTGAAATTGAAAAAGAGCAGTTTGTTTCCGTCATCGGCAGCAACGGTTCCGGCAAGACGACCATTCTCAACATCCTGTGCGGCAGCATTGCCATAGACAGCGGCAGCGTTTCCGTGAACCATCGGGAAATCAGCCGGCTGAAGGAATACCAGCACTCCAAATTTATCGGCCGCGTTTTTCAGGACCCGTCAAAGGGTACCTGCCCGGAGCTGACCATTCTGGAAAATATGGCGCTGGCGGACAACAAAGGCGCTTCCTTCGGGCTGCAGCTCGGGGTGAATAAAAAGAAGATCGATTTTTACCGTTCGCAGTTGGAGCTGCTCAAGCTTGGTCTGGAAGATAAGCTCAACCTGCCGGTGGCGAGCCTTTCCGGCGGCCAGCGGCAGGCGCTGGCACTTTTGATTTCCACTATGACGCCGATTGATCTGCTGATTCTTGACGAACACACCGCGGCGCTTGACCCGCGTTCCAGTGAAAACGTGATGGAACTTACGGAACGGTTTGTCCGTGAAAAGAAACTGACCACACTGATGGTCACCCATAATTTGAAATTCGCCGTCAATTACGGCGACCGGCTGGTCATGATGCACCACGGCGGAATTGTGGTGGATGCTGCCGAAAAACAGAAATCGGCGCTGGCCATCAAGGATCTGACGGATAAATTCAATGAAATCAGCGTTGAGGTCGGGAACTGATTGTAACGCAGATACAATTACGATAAATAAAAGGAACGTTCCGCCTAACCGTTTTCGGTCAGGGAACGTTCCTTGTTTTTTATAGATATATATTTACAGTTCGGAGCAATCCGCGGAGGTATGCCGGGCTTCAATATCCTTCAGCACGTCCTCCAGTGTAGTACCGGTCAGCACCTCGTCCACACCGCGGTCAATCACATCCCAGACGTTGCGGTTCAAAAAGCTGCGGATTTCGGTTTTTTCACCCAGATTGTCATAAACCGACATGTCGCCTTCCAGTACGGTCATAATATCCCGAAGCGTGATTTCGCTTGTCGGTTTTGCCAGTACATAACCGCCCTGCGCACCGGCAATTCCTATTACGATTCCCGCCCGTTTGAGCGAAGCAAAAATACTTTCCAGATAATTAAGGGACAAATCCTGCCGCAGAGAAATTCCGGAGAGAGAAGCGCACCCCTCCGTACTGTTCATAGCTAGGTCAATCAGGGCGCGCAGCCCGTATCTTCCTTTAGTCGAGATTTTCATGGGCCTCGCCTCCGTTTTCTGCAATATATCTTTCTTTCAGTTCCCGCAGCGTCAGTTTGTCGGCCGTGTCGGATATTGCCGAGGAAATCCGTATCCAGACATTCCGGCTTACACAGTTTGACCGTACCTTGCTTTTGCAGGCGGAAAGACTGTGGATACATTCGACCGGTACCATATTGCCTTCCATGGCGCGTATGATCTTGCCGACGGTAATTTCATCTTGGTCTTCATTCAGAACAAAACCGCCTTTCGAGCCCCGAACGGTGGATACCAGTTCGGCTTTTTTCAGACTGAAAAAGATCTGTTCCAGATATGCCGCGGAAACTTGGATTCCCGCGGACAGTTCCTTGATGCTCAGCAGTTTTTCATTGCCGAAGATCGCCAGATACAGCATTCCTTCAAGCGCATAGCGGCTTTTTGTAGAAAGTTTCATAGGTCGCTCCTCATTTTGTAATTCCTTATTCAGTATCATACTATGTTATCACAATCGTTGCAATAAAAACATTACTTTTCCTATTGACATTCTCATATATCGGTTCTATAATAGAATCAAATCAAATATATTACTAAACAGATATGTTTTATAACGATTGGGGGAATGTTGGTGAATCGGCTGTTTTTTCTTAGGGCGGGGCGCAATATTTATTGTAGCAGCTTGCCAAATATTGTTTATGCCCCAAAAAAATACTATACTGTCAATATAAACTGCTAAGGAGAGATGATTATGTCTATAGCCAGAAATTTAACCGAACTGATTGGCAACACTCCGCTTCTGGAGCTGACCAACTATGAAAAAGCCAAGGAACTGGACGCCACGGTTGCGGCGAAGCTCGAATATTTTAATCCCCTTTCCTCTGTCAAGGACAGAGTCGGGTACGCGCTGATTAAAGATGCGGAAGAGAAAGGCCTTATTAATAAAGATACCACCCTGATTGAGCCTACCAGCGGCAACACCGGTGTCGGCCTTGCGTTTGTCGCGGCGGCCAAGGGGTACCGTCTGATTCTCACCATGCCGGAAACCATGAGCATTGAGCGCCGCAGACTGGTCGCCGCTCTGGGTGCCGAACTGGTTCTCACCGAGGGAGCAAAAGGCATGAAGGGCGCCATTGCCAAGGCGGAAGAGCTTGCGAAGGAAATCCCGAACTCGTATATTCCCGGCCAGTTTGTGAACCCGGCAAACCCGGCGATTCACCGCGCGACGACAGGCCCGGAAATCTGGCGCGATACGGACGGTAAGGTCGATATCTTTGTGGCCGGTATCGGCACCGGCGGCACCATTACCGGTGTCGGCGAATACCTGAAGTCGCAGAACCCGAACGTAAAGGTCGTCGGTGTGGAGCCTGCCTCGTCTCCGGTCATTTCCGAAGGAAAATCCGGCCCGCACAAAATTCAGGGAATCGGCGCGGGATTTGTTCCGGACATTCTGAACACCGACATTCTGGACGAAGTGATTACCGTTGCCAATGAAGACGCTTTCGCCACCACAAAGGCTCTCGCTTCCAGCGAAGGCCTGCTCGTCGGCATTTCCTCCGGCGCCGCCACATTCGCGGCGACCCAGCTTGCGAAGCGCCCGGAAAACAAGGGGAAACTGATTGTTGCGTTGCTGCCGGATACCGGCGAACGCTACCTGTCCACAGGCGTTTTTGACTGATTCATACCTTTGCTGACAAATCCATTTTAAGCAGCTGCGGCAGATTTCATTCGTCTGCCGCGGCTTTTTTATTTTCTCCGGCTCCCAGAAACCGTACATCATAACCGTTTCGTGCGTTTTTGGGGGAATAATTGATTGGCGGGATTAAATGTATTTTTTATAATTTTATTATTGCATAAAAACACTGTTCCTGCAAGCCCGTTCCGTGTTACAATACCAATATAAAAGACCGGTTTTCGCGGGAATTGCGGCAAATATCGCGGAACTGTCACAGAGTCTTCACAATATTAGGGTAAGATTACGATGTATCATAATCATTTAAAAGCGGGGGCGAACAGCTTGTATCATATTTTAGTAGTGGACGACGAGGAAAAAATAAGAGAACTGATTAAAAAATATGCCACCTTTGAGGGACATACCGTTACCGAAGCCGGGGACGGAATGGAGGCGGTTTCCATTTGCCGAAGCCATCCCAATGATTTTGACATCATTCTGATGGATGTCATGATGCCGGAATTGGATGGTTTTTCCGCTGTACGGGAAATCCGTAAATACAGCGCTACTCCTGTGCTGATGCTCAGTGCCCGCGGGGAGGAATACGACAGAATCCATGGATTTGAGCTCGGTATCGACGACTATGTCGTTAAGCCGTTTTCCCCGAAGGAACTGATGCTGAGAATTCATGCCATCATCAAGCGCGCCAGTCCGGAGAGCGGCGCGGCGCAGAAGGACGTTCAGCGGTTTGAGGGTTTGACCGTTGACTTTACGGGGCGGATAGTCACCGTGGACGGGGAAAAGGTTGACTTGTCTCCCAAGGAGTACGACCTTCTTTTCTATCTTGTGAACAATAAGAACATTGCTTTGACACGGGAAAAGCTGATTACCAATGTATGGGGCTATGACTTTTACGGGGATGACCGTACATTGGACACGCATATCAAGCTGCTTCGCCGCAGCCTGAAGGATTACAGTAAATTCATCGTCACGTTACGAGGGGTGGGGTACCGCTTTGAAGTTGAGAGAACACTTTAGGCGAATCGGGATTAAATGGCGTATCTTTGCTTATTTCGCCGGTTTTACAGCAGTTATTCTGGTACTGCTGTGGGTGTTTCAGGTGGTCTTTCTGAACAGCTTTTATAAAGCAATTAAAACACGGGAAATCAGGACGTCGGCCCAGACAATCGCGAAAAATATCGATTCCGACGATCTGTCCGCCGTGGTGCAGAACCTTTCCCAGAGAAATCAGATCGGCATTATTGTTTCCGACCAGAACGGGGTCACCTACTATAAGGAGGATTCCCTGCCCAACAGCGTTATCAGCAGGCTGAGCCTGTTCAACCTTGCACAGGTTTATGCGGCGACAGAAGCGCAGGGCGGTACTTATTTCGAACGGCTGCCGCGCAGTTTTTCAACGGAAACTTATCAGCACCGGCTGGAACCGCCGAAGATTGAGAGCATTATTTACGCTCAGATTGTGGAGAAGAAGGACGGCACGAATCTGATGGTTCTGCTGAACTCCACGATTTCGCCGATTGATTCCACGGTCAACACCCTGCGGGTTCAGCTCATCTGCATCACTGTCGTCATGCTGATTCTTTCCCTTTTGCTTGCTCTGTTCCTGTCCAGAAAAATCTCCACGCCGATTATTAAAATCAACGCGGCTGCAAAAATTCTTGGAACCGGGCAGTACGACGTAACCTTTGATGAGACGGGCTACCGGGAAATTTCGGAGCTCGGGCAGACCCTGAATTACGCGGCGAAGGAGCTGTCCAAAACGGAGGCGCTGCGGCGCGACCTGATTGCCAATATCTCCCACGATCTGCGCACGCCGCTGACGATGATTACCGGATACAGCGAAGTCATGCGCGACCTGCCGGGGGAGAATACGCCCGAAAATGTGCAGATCATTATCGACGAAGCCACGCGCTTGACCACTCTGGTCAACGACGTTCTGGATATTTCCAAACTGCAGTCCGGCACCCAGCCGCTCAGCAGGGAGGACTTTAACCTGACGGAAAGCATCCGCACAATTTTACAGCGGTACTCTAAGCTGACGGATTACAACATATCCTTCCATGCAGATGAAGACGTGACAGTCAATGCCGACGAGCTGAAAATTTCCCAGGTCGTCTATAACTTGGTCAACAACGCCATTACCTACACCGGCAAGGACAAAGTCGTTGAAATTACCCAGTCAGTGCGGGACGGCAGGGTGAAAATTTCCGTGCGTGACACCGGTGAAGGGATTCCGCAGGATAAACTCAACGACATCTGGGATCGTTACTATAAAGTAGACAAGGAACACAAGCGCGCCCAGATCGGTACCGGACTGGGGCTTTCCATCGTAAAGTCTATTCTTGACATGCACGGCGGTGCGTACGGCGTACAAAGTCAGGAAGGCAGCGGAAGTGTGTTTTGGTTTGAACTGGATATCCTGTGAGGATTGTTCCTGATTCCTCCTTTTTCACTGCCGCACAATATGGTATAATAAAAAAGAAGGAGGCGATGGAATGAATCTATCAGTCATCGGCTGCGGCAGATGGGGCAGCTTCTTGGCGTGGTATCTGAACAGATTGGATCATCGTATTACCCTCTATGGGCGCGCGGGTTCTCATAACATGAAAATGTTCCGTGAGACGCGCACCAATGGATTGGTTACATTGGATAAAGAAATTGAGCTTTCGGAGGATCTGGCCGAAACGGTGAAAAAGGCAGAGATTCTGATTGTTTCCGTGGGAGCGCAGAGCTTCCGTTCCCTGATGCAGCAGTTGTCCCCGCTCAGCCTGAGCGGAAAGACGATCGTACTGTGCATGAAAGGTCTGGAAGCGGGTACGGGCAGGCGGCTGACACAGATTGTGGAGGAGTACGCGCCGAAGGTACCCTGTGCCATTTGGGTCGGACCGGGGCATGTGCAGAATTTTGTGAAGGGCATTCCCAACTGCATGGTGATTGACAGCCGCAGTATGGAGATCAAGGAATATCTGGTCAAGGCGTTTTCCAGCGACTTGATCCGTTTTTACTACGGAACCGATCTTTTGGGCAACGAGGTAGGAGCGGCCGCCAAAAATGTCATCGGCATTGCGGGCGGTATGCTGGACGGACTGAACCGCACTGCACTGAAGGGCGCTTTGATGTCCCGGGGGACAAGGGAAATTGCCCGTCTGATTCAGGCGATGGGTGGCAATGAGATCACCGCTTACGGGCTCAGCCATTTGGGCGACTACGAAGCGACCGTTTTTTCGGAATTCAGCCACAACCGCAGGTTCGGGGAGCTGTTCGTCAAGGGCGAAAATTACGGCGAACTGGCCGAGGGTGTGGCAACCACCACGGCTCTTTTGAGGCTGGGGGAAGAGTACGGCGTGGAACTGCCGATCTGCCGCGCGGTGGACGTGGTCATTAACGGGAAAAAGGACCCCAAAACCGTTCTTTCCGACCTGTTTCTGCGCAGCCTGAAAATGGAATTCTGAGTTTTTTCACTGTCTCCCTCCGTTTAACCGGGGGAGATTGTTTTTAGGGCGAGTCTGCTATAAATATTTTGGGGATAAAGTTGACAAATTTGGTATATAATCTTACAATATATCTGTTCTAAGATCGGATTCTGCGGCTTGCCGCAAATCGTATTACTGAAAAAAGGATGATTATGATGAGCGAAGAAAATTGTACGCATAATTGCGATTCCTGCGGTGAGAATTGTCCGTCACGCGGGGCAAGCCCGGCTGATTTTCTGGAAGCCCCAAACGCAATGAGTAAAATTAATAAAGTGATCGGCGTAGTCAGCGGAAAAGGCGGAGTTGGCAAAAGCATGGTGACTTCTATGCTGGCCGTTCTTCTGAACCGCCGCGGCAGTCACACGGCTATTCTTGATGCGGATATTACCGGGCCGTCCATCCCCAAAGCGTTCGGTATTCACCAAAAAGCCATGGGAAGCGAACTGGGTCTGCTCCCGGTCAAAAGCAAAACCGGAATTGACGTGATGTCCGTCAACCTTCTGCTCGATGAGGAAACCGCGCCGGTCGTCTGGCGCGGCCCGATGATTGCCAATACGGTTAAGCAGTTCTGGACGGATGTGATCTGGACGGATGTGGACTACATGTTTGTCGACATGCCCCCGGGAACCGGCGATGTGCCGCTGACGGTTTTCCAGTCCATCCCGCTGGACGGTATCATTATTGTTACGTCTCCGCAGGAGCTTGTCTCCATGATTGTCGCCAAAGCGGTGAACATGGCAAAAATGATGAATGTGCCGATTATCGGCATTGTGGAAAATATGAGCTATGTGAAATGCCCGGACTGCGGAACGGTGATTAAGCCGTTCGGCGAAAGCCATGTGGAAGAAATCGCCGCAAAATTCGGACTGAAGGTTCTTGGCAAGTGCCCGCTCGACCCCGAGGTCGCGAAAAACTGCGATACAGGTCTGGTAGAGCTGGTCAATGCACAGTGGCTGGAAGGCGCTGCCGACGCGGTGGAACAACAGCCTGCAAAATCCAAATAATTTATTTACGGCAAGATACAATCCGCCCCCTGAACTGATTTCCAGTTTGGGGGGCGTTCCTTTTTTGCGTCATAACCTGCCAGAATCCGGTAAATATATGGATAGAATGTAAACAATGCGTAAAGAACGAAAAAAAGGGCTTGATTTCTGACAAAGATTGCGTATAATAATATTTCATGTAGTTAACTATTAATGTACTTAATATTCATGAATGGAACAAAGGAGGGCGAATGTATGGACCAGACGGAAAAGGAGAAACTGTTTGAGGCAATGCACAACCTGAAAAGGGCCCACGCGTGGGGGCCGCAGATGGAAGGGGCGTCCCGCGGCGAGTATTTTACCCTGCACATGATTCATCGGCTTACGGAAGAATCGGGCGAAAGCAATCCCGGTGCAAAGATCACCGATTTGAGCCGTTCGGCGCAGATGAGCAGGCCCGCCGTATCCCAGATGCTGAACACTTTGGAAAATAAGCAGCTGATTGAGCGCATCATGGCAAAAAGCGACCGGCGTGTTGTCTATGTCAAACTGACGCGGTCGGGGGAAGAACTGCTTCAAAAAAGCCATGAGCAGTTTCACTTCTGGTTTGACAGAGTGGTAGAAAAGCTTGGGCCGGAGGATACCGCGGAACTCACCCGGCTTGTCACCAAGCTGCGTATGATTATGGAAAATCTGCGGGCAGATCAATGAAAGGATATACTATATGAACAAACTGGCGAAATACTTAAAGCCCTATACGCTCATGATTCTTGTATCGATCGCTCTGCTGTTCGGGCAGGCGATGGCGGATTTGAATCTGCCGAATTACATGTCTGAGATTGTCAATGTCGGCATTCAGCAGAGCGGCATCGAAGACGCCGCGCCCGAAGCGATAAGCGCAAAAGGGCTTCAATTTATGACGAATTTTATGACGGAGGAACAGAAAAAGACGGTAGCAAGCAGTTACACGCTGGTATCTTCCTCCGGTTCGGGCGACAGCTACAACGGCTACGTCGGGCAATATCCTCTGCTGAAAACAGAGGATATCTATGTGCGCGGCAGCGTTGACAGCGCGACCCTTACAGAACTGAACCGGGTGTTCGGTGAATCGTCCTGGACTTTTATCAATACCATGAAAGCCCTTGCGCAGCAGTCCGGCAAAGGCCTGACGGATTCCGAAAACGGGAAGACTGATGTTTCGGAAATGGATTTCAGTAAGGTGTACACGCTGGAGCCGATGCTGACAAGACTTCCTGCCGGTGTGATTGAAAATGCGAGGAGCGAAGCGCTGAAGAATTCTGAATCCATGCTGGTGCAGAGCGGAACGGCAATGTGCAGAAGCTTTTACCGGGAACTGGGCATGAATCTCTCCGGCATCCAGACCGCCTATATTCTTAGAATGGGGCTTCTGATGCTCCTCATCGCGCTTGCAGGCGGCGCGGCGACCGTTATGGTCGGTTATTTTGCCGCAAGACTCAGTGCCGGTGTGGCGCGGGATTTGCGCCGCGCGGTATTCAGAAAGGTAGAAAGCTTTTCCAACCGCGAGTTTGATGAATTTTCAACCGCTTCTCTGATTACGCGTACCACAAACGATGTTACGCAGGTGCAGATGCTCCTGATGATGGGCGTGCGCATGCTTTGCTACGCCCCGATTATGGGAGTCGGCGGCATCATCATGGCGGTGCGCAAATCGGTGTCCATGAGCTGGATTATTGCGCTGGCCTGTGTGATTCTGGTCAGCATTATTGCAATCGTGTTCGGTGTTGCTCTGCCCAAATTCAAAATTGTGCAGCAGCTGGTTGACCGGCTCAATCTGGTTTCCCGCGAAAACCTGAACGGCCTGATGGTTATTCGTGCCTTTGGCACACAGAATTTTGAAGAGGAGCGGTTTGATATTGCCAACCGTGACCTTACTAAAAATTCACTGTTTGTCAACCGCATCATGGTGTTTATGATGCCGGTGATGATGCTGATTATGAATGCCGTCACCATCCTGATTGTCTGGGTGGGTGCGCACCAGATTGCAGACTCCGCCATGCAGGTCGGTGATATGATGGCTTTCATGCAGTACGCCATGCAGATCATCATGAGTTTCCTGATGATTTCAATGATGTTTATCATGGTGCCGCGCGCGGCGGTGTCCGGCAACCGTATTGCCAAGGTGCTTGATGTGGAGCCTTCCATTCAGGATCCGGAACATCCCGCATCCTTTGACGGGAACCAAACCGGTTATGTCGACTTTAAAGATGTTTCTTTCCGGTACAGCGGCGCAAGCGAAGATGTGCTTCAGCACATTACCTTTACTGCCAAACCGGGTCAGACGACCGCGTTTATCGGTTCCACCGGTTCGGGAAAAACGACCCTCATCAACCTGATTCCCCGTTTTTATGACGTGACCGGCGGCGAAGTGCTGGTGAACGGCGTCAATGTAAAGGATGTCTCGCAGAAAGAACTGAGGGATCAGATCGGCTATGTGCCGCAGAAGGGAATCCTACTCTCCGGTACCATCGATTCCAATCTGCGTTACGGCGACAAAGATGCGGCGGAACAGGATATCCGTACCGCGGCTGAAGTTGCCCAGGCAATGGAATTTATCTCGGAAAAGCCGGAAGGGCTTGAGTCGGAAATCGCTCAGGGCGGCGGAAATGTTTCCGGCGGCCAGAAACAGCGCCTTTCCATTGCGCGTGCGCTGGTGAAAAAACCTCCGGTTTATATTTTTGACGACAGTTTTTCCGCATTGGATTATAAAACCGACGCTGCTCTTCGGCTTGCGCTGAAAAAGCACACGGGGCAGAGTACTGTGTTAATTGTGGCGCAGCGTGTCAGCACCATTATGAACGCGGAACAGATCATTGTTCTGGACGAAGGGAAAATCGTAGGGATCGGTACGCATAAGGAGCTTTTGAAATCCTGCCCTACTTATTATGAAATTGCGTCGTCACAGCTTTCAAAGGAGGAACTGGCATGAGTAAAACGACCTCCCAGCCACGCAAACCGATGCAGGGCCACGGTCCCGGCGGTATGATTATGCACGGGGAAAAAGCAAAAGATTTTAAAGGAACCTTCAAAAAGCTTGTCCGCTACATGGGTACCTATAAATTTTCTCTGATTACTGTTCTTATTTTTGCCGTGGCGTCCACGGTGTTCTCCATTTTGGGGCCGAAGATTTTGGGGAAGGCGACCAACGCGCTGTTTACCGGAATTATGAGTAAGGTTACCGGCACAGGCGGCGGCATTGATTTCGGCTACATCGCGAACATCATGCTGTGGCTGATTGGGCTGTATCTGATTAGCACTCTGTTTTCCTATGTTCAGGGGTATATCATGACCGGCATATCCATGAAGGTGACCTATCAGCTTCGCCGCGAAATTGCGGCAAAAATTCAGAAGCTTCCCTTTCAGTATTACGATTCTACGAGCAACGGCGAAGTGCTTTCCCATATTACGAACGATGTGGATGCCATCAGCCAGAGCCTGAACCAGAGCGTTACGCAGATTATCACCTCCGTAACGACGATCATCGGGATTCTGATTATGATGCTGTCCATCAGCTGGCAGATGACGCTGGTCGCGCTGTGCATTATCCCCGCTTCCATGACTTTTATCCTGACCATTCTCAGAAAGTCGCAGAAACATTTTATAGCGCAGCAGACCTTTCTTGGCCATGTAAACGGCCACATTGAGGAAATGTACTCCAGCCATGTCGTGGTCAAAGCGTTCAACGGCGAAGCGGAGTCCGCCAAAACTTTTGACAGCTTCAATGACACCCTTTATACCTCCGCATGGAAGAGCCAGTTTATGTCCGGTATGATGATGCCCGTGATGAGCTTTATCGGCAACCTCGGCTATGTCGGAGTTTGCATTTTGGGCGGATACCTTGCCGCCAACGGCAGGATTTCCGTGGGTGACATTCAGGCGTTTATCCAGTATGTGCGCCAGTTTACTCAGCCGATGACGCAGGTCGCAAATATTTCCAATGTTCTGCAGCAGACCGCGGCGGCGGCGGAGCGCGTGTTCGCGTTTCTGGAGCAGCCGGAGGAAGTGCCGGAAAGCAGTTCGCCGATCAGCGTCAACACCGGCCACGGGCCGGATACGGAGCTGAATGTTCACATTCAGGGAAGCGTGCAGTTCGCGCACGTTCATTTCGGCTATCATCCGGATAAGATTATCGTCAATGATTTTTCAGCGAATATCAGGCCGGGGCAGAAGGTTGCCATCGTCGGTCCGACGGGCGCCGGAAAAACCACCATGGTGAAGCTTCTGATGCGTTTTTACGATGTGAACGAAGGCGCGATTTTGGTCGACGGTTACGACATCCGCGATTTCCGGCGCAATGACCTGCGTTCCCTGTTCGGCATGGTGCTGCAGGACACCTGGCTTTACAACGCCAGTATCGCGGATAATATCCGTTACGGCAGGCTGGACGCCACGGACGAGGAAGTGATTGCGGCGGCGAAAGCCGCGCAGGTGCATCATTTTGTTCGCACTTTGCCGGACGGCTACAATATGATTCTGAACGAAGATACCAGCAACGTGTCGCAGGGGCAGAAACAGCTTTTGACCATTGCGCGCGTCATTCTGGCTGATCCGCAGATCTTGATTCTGGATGAGGCGACCAGCAGCGTGGATACCCGTACAGAGATTCTGATTCAGAAGGCGATGGATAACCTGATGAAGGGACGTACCAGCTTTGTCATTGCGCACCGCCTTTCCACCATCCGTGACGCCGACCTGATTCTGGTCATGAAGGACGGCGACATTGTGGAGCAGGGGAACCACGAGGAGCTGCTCGGTAAAAACGGATTTTACGCCAACCTGTACAACAGCCAGTTCGTCAAGCCGGAAGCGCTTGAGGCGGGCGTATAAGTCAGCAGATATAAAGAACAGGCGGATGGCGGTCATTGACCGTCATCCGCCTGTTCCTATTTATCAAAATTAGCGAAAATCGACACGGCGGGTAGCCACCCTGTCGACGAAAGAGCTGTCATGTTCCACAAACAGCATGGTGGGCCGGTGTGCAAGGATGAGTTCTTCTATCTGCATCCGGGACAGAATGTCAATGAAGTTGAGAGGTTCATCCCAAATATATAGATGGGCCTGTTCGCACAGACTTTTTGCAAGGAGCACTTTCTTTTTCTGACCTCCGCTGAAGTCCGCCATGTCTTTTTCAAACTGTACCCTGGAAAAGTCCAGTTTACGCAGAATGGCCTTAAACAGACTTTCATCAATCCGGCTGTTTTCCGCGTAATCCTTTAAACTGCCTTTCAAAAAGGAAGTGTCCTGCGGGACATAAGAGATAATCAGGTTTTTGTCCATCTGCACAGTGCCGGTGAAGTCGATTTTTTCTCCGGTCAGCAGTTTGAGAATGCTGGATTTTCCGCAGCCGTTTTTGCCGCACAGTGCAATTCTGTCGCCGGGGCTGACCGTAAAGGAAAGCCCACCGCATACCTTTCTTTCTCCGTAAAAGACACAGAGGTTTTCCAGCTCGGCCATACGGCTCTTCGGGTATTCCAGCGGCCTGATAGACAGGCTTTCTGCCGTTTCAATATTTTTCAGAAGCTTTGCCTTTTCCTGTGCCGCTCGTTCCCTGCGTGCTTCAATTGCGCCTGCGCGTTTCATCATTTTGGCGGCTTTGTGGCCAATGTAGCCTTTGTCCGGCTTCAGGCCGGAGTTCAGGCTGCCGATTTTTGTTTTTTCTACCTTGTCCGACCATCCTGCAGTCCGCTTTGCGGCGTCGGACAGTTGAGTGATTTGTTTTTTCAGTTTTGCATTTTCTTCGGTTTCGTACTGATCCTGCATTGCCTTGTTTTGCAGCCAGGAGGAAAAATTCCCCTTTTGAACCTCAATGTTTGTTTTGTTGATGGACAGCACGTGGTCAATGCAGCGGTCAAGAAACGCGCGGTCGTGAGAAACCAGAATAAATCCCTGTTTCGTGTTCAGATAGTTGCCGACGATCCGGCGGGCTTCCATATCCAGATGATTCGTCGGCTCGTCGATCAGGAGAAAATGGTTGTCGTTTAAAAACAGTGCGGCCAGTAACACCTTGGTCTGTTCGCCGTTGCTCAATGTCCCGAAAGGGCGGTATAAAACGTCCTGGGAAACGTCCAGCAGGGACAGTTCCCGGTTCAGCTGCCAGAGCTCTGCTTCCGGACAGATACGGTTGACTGCGTCCAGTGTATCCAGTGTTTTGTCGGGAACATCAAAAGGAAAATAGTCGAACGGTACGGAAGACGAAATGGTTCCGGTATATTCGTACTTTCCCTGCAAAAGATTTAAAAAGGTAGTTTTTCCCCGTCCGTTCCGCCCCGTAAATCCAAGCTTCCAGTCGGTATCGATCTGGAAGGAAACATTCTCAAAGATGGTATCGTAACTGCCGTCATAGCAGAAGGTCAGGTTGCTGATTTGTATCAGCGACATAAGCATACACCTCCGATAAAAATAAAAGGCCTGCAGGAAAGCGAATTCCTGCAGACCGAAAATACAGCGCCGAACACTCCGTGCCGGTTGGCGCAGATATGTTCTGAACTTTATTCCGAGTATGAGATTTGCAACTTTCCTGCTTACGCACAGCAAAACAAACAGCCAAAGGGCTGCTTCTTTTGGGGTACACTATTTAATTCATAGTCAGCAAGAAAAATTGCGCATCTTTTCAACTCCAATTCTTATCGTTGTAACCATAATATATCATGGGCGGATTGCTGTGTCAAGGGAATATGTAATCAGTCATTTTGTAAAGCGCTTATACAAAGCGCCGAGTGATTTCTTTTCAATACGCGATACATAGGAGCGCGCTTATGGTAAGTAAGTTGCCTCTAAGAAATCGCCTCCGGCTGGCGGAAGCGAAAATGAATGATAATCTGTTTGTCTTCGGTCAGCTCCACACGCTCAATCAGGCTGACAAGCAAATCTCTGCTGCAATACGCGGTGTCGACAAAACGCTTTACAAGCTGCTTTGCAATCTCTGTTTGCTTATCGGGAGAATCATCCGGCGTATCAATCTCCGAGAGCTTTTGCTCGAGCGCAGACCGTTCTTCTTTAACCTTCCGGTAAATGCGTTCAAAATCCTGATCGTCCAGAAGTCCTGTCAGCTTATCCATGTACATTTTGTCGAGGTGAGCCGTTAGGCTTTCTATTTTACCCTGCAACGCGGCAATCTCATTTTCATGATCTTTCGTTTGCCGCGCTTCCGCAAGCGCCTGTTCCGCTATCGGAATCAACTCTTCTGCATGGAAATACGGCTGACATACTTCCCGTACTTTTTGTAATACCGCATTGGTCACAGTTTCTTCCTTGATGGAATGACAGGTGCAGACACCGGCCTTCGTGAAGCGCTGATAGGTACGGCAGACAAAGTATAGACAATCCTTACCTTTGGCGTTCGGGCGGTTGATGACTGCCAGCGGATAACCGCATTCGTGGCAATAAATCAGTCCCTTGAGCAGAAAATCATAAGTGCGGGAACGGGTCGTTTTGCGGCTGTTCACCATGCGCTGTACCTTGTCAAACATTTCAGGGTCGATCAGCGGTTCGTGCGTACCCTCCACAACAATCCAATTTTCACGCGGCTGCCGGATCGTTTTTTTCGATTTGTAGCTGATCTTTTTGCTGCGCCCCTGAACCATGTTGCCGATATACGTTTCATTTTGCAGCATATCGGAAATCCGTTCGCTGCTCCACCTTCCGGCGTATGGCCCGACGCGTCCCTGATTTAATCCGGCGTAAGATGCCGGAGTCGGAATTTTCTCCGCGTTGAGCTGAACCGCGATTTGCCGACAGGACATTCCCGTGAGCGCCATATCAAAGATGCGCCGCACGATTGGTGCCGTTTCCTCGTCAATGATGATTTTATTTTTATGATGCGGGTCCATTTTGTAGCCATATCGGGGTTTTCCTCCGATAAATAATCCCTTGCGCTGCTTGTCGTGCTTGACACTTTTGATTTTTTTTGAGATGTCTTTCGCATACATGTCGTTCATGATCGCGCGGAACGGCGTGATGTCGTTGGCGGTGCTCTCCACGCCCGTATCGATTCCATCCAATAAAGATATGTAACGCACGCGGTTTTCCGGAAAATACCGTTCCATGTAGTGCCCGGTCATGATATAGTCACGGCCAAGACGGGAGAGGTCTTTGGTGATGACCATATTGACCTTACCGGCCTCAATATCCGCAATCAGCCGATTGAAGCCTGGCCGGTCGAAATTTGTGCCGCTCCAGCCGTCGTCTATATAAATGTCAAAGACGTCCAGCTGCCGCTCTTGTGCAAAGGTTTTGAGCATGGAGAGTTGGTTGTTTACGCTTTCAGATTGCCCTTCGTTATCATCCTCTTTGGATAACCGAATATATAGTCCTACTTGATAGTCCATTGGATTGCATATTTCTAAAGACATATACTGCCTCCGCAAATAAGTGACCGTTCATGATGAATATCATACATGTGATGTCGCCGGCATTGCAGGTTTGCGGCCATCCCGCGCAAGTTCCCGCTGAAGAAAGAAACGAAAGGAACGAAACAGTATTTGGCAAGCCGTCTCTCCTTTGTCCGGAAAGACGCATGTCACTGTTATCTCAGGCTTACTCATCAATCTGCCCCCTTTATGCTGCGATAGTAAAAGGTATGCAAATCCGTGTAATTTTTGCCTGTCCGTCAAAAAAGAACCGAAATAGGAAACAGCCGCACTGTATATTTCCTATTCGCACATGTTAAATTTTGACGGTGAGATTCCTCCTTTGCGTTGAAATGAAATTCATTATCAAAGCAACCGCTATTGACAAATCAGCTATTATGCGTTACTATATAGCAGTAGTAAGTTATACATAATAGCAAAGAGGTGATTGTACTGGAAAACCTAACGGAAATGCTCAAAGGCGTGCTTGAGGGCTGCGTCCTTGAAATTATAAGCCGCGGTGAAACCTACGGCTACGAAATCACGCGGCGGTTGAATGCCCTCGGCTTCACAGATGTTGTGGATGGAACGGTGTATACCATCTTGGTTCGATTTGAAAGAAGCAAGCTGGTAGATGTTACAAAAAAGCCTTCAGACATGGGCCCGCCGCGAAAGTTTTTCGCGCTCAACGACGCGGGGCGTGAGGAACTGCGGAAGTTCTGGGAAAAATGGAAGTTCCTATCATCAAAAATTAGTGAGTTAAAGGAGAAAAGTAATGAATTTCTGGGATAAAGTTACCGGCAATGATATGACAAAAGAGTTGCAATCTTTTGAATCGCGAGCCAAAAAGCTGCCGGCTGATTATCAAGCGGCATGGGAAAACATGAAGGCCAGTCTTTGGCCGCACTCAGATTTCACCGGCCGCAACCTCATGCCAATTCTTGACGGTGTGCTTGGCCTGTTCGAAGAAACGGCCGCTGACGGTCAAAGTGCCCAGGAGGTTTTGGGTGACGATATCAAAGGCTTCTGTTCAGCGCTGGTCGGCGAAGATGGGGCAAAGTCTTTTCGTGACAAGTGGCGCGAGCAGCTCAACAATAATATTGCTAAGAAATTAGGGAAATAGGAGGATAAAATGAGCATACAAGATATGATCGAAGGTAAAAAAGAGTGGCGGGCGCACATGGCGCGTGTCAAAGCGCTCCCGCAGGATTATCAGATTGTTTATAAAGAAATTCAAAAATATCTCTTCAAGGTCGGCCCTGTTGAGCTAACCGAAGGGACGGGTCTGCTCTCAGGAATTGTCGATCTCTTTGAAGGGGATGCGGCCCTGGGGAAAGGCGTACTCGAAGTGACGGGCAGTGACGTAGCGGCTTTCTGCGACGATCTAATCAAAGATTCAAAAACTTACGCTGACATCTATCAGGAATCTGTTGACCAGGAAGTTAACAAGGCCATGAAGAAGGCTACGGATAAAACAAAGTAAAAGATAAACGGAAAGCAGCATGAAATTTGATCGGCAAACCATTTCTATCGGAGGACTTGTAACCAAGGCCTCCGATATTTTTATGGGTGGACAGGTCAAGCCCTGTATACTCGGCGTAGCTCATATTTCGTAGCTGTCCGCATAATGACAGGAGGCCGGTTCCCCGGATTGTTTCCTTAAAATATGGAATGATTTATAATATTCTATTGTAACCGGTATTACAATGTGATATTATTTTGTCTGTAACCAGTATTACATTTAATGAGAAGGCGATTTTGTGAATCAAAGAGAATGGAGCGCTATCAATTATACGCTGCCAAGGGAGCCGTCAAGGGCGCGGGTATCCATATGGAGAAAGCTGAAAAAAATCGGGGCGATCAGTATCCAGCAGTCCATGTGGATACTGCCTTTGAGCGATGAAAATTATAATCTGCTTAATGATATCAAAGATGAGGTTTCCCGGAACGGCGGCGAGGCATTTGTCATGACGATCTCGACAGACGAGGATGGGGAAAAAAGAATCATTAATAAATTCAACGCGGCAAGAGATGAGGAATATGGAGAACTTCTGGAGCAGTGCGAGGAATTTTTCAAAGAGATCGACAAAGAGACGGCCAGAAAGAACTTTACGTTTGCTGAAATCGAGGAAAACGAGGAAGAACTTAATAAACTGAAACAATGGTATGAAAAAATAGCCGCGCGGGATTCTTTCGGCTCGCCGCTTCAGGAAAAAGCAGAATCAATGCTGGCGAAATGTGCGGATATTCTGGATGGTTTCTGTGACAAAGTATATGAATTTAATGAGAAAGCGTAGGGAGCGGAAATGAAGCAGAAAAAAGTGGTATCCAATATTGTGCTAATCGGGCTTGTCAGCCTGTTTGTTGATATGAGTACCGAAATGGTCTATCCTTTGGTTCCGCTGTTTCTGACCGCTACGCTTGGTGCGTCGCCCGCCATCGTAGGGATCATCGAAGGAATTGCCGAGAGTATTGCATCGCTTCTCAAGGTATTCAGCGGCTACATCGGGGATGTGCACCACAATAAAAAGCGTCTTACTTTTATTGGTTATTCGACGTCTGTCTTGTATAAGGTGTTTCTTCTCCTTGCAGCATCATGGCCCGGCGTTTTATTGGCGAGAGTCATTGACCGCACCGGAAAAGGCATCCGCACCGCACCGCGCGATGCTCTTGTAGCGCAGTCAAGTGACGGCAAAAAACTCGGAGGAGCGTTCGGGCTGCATAAGATGCTGGATATGGCCGGTTCCTCTCTTGGCGCGCTGCTCGCTTATTTTTTCGTTGCAGCCAACGTTGGTTTTCACCAGGCGTTTCTGCTTTCCATCATCCCGGCGGTGATTGGAATTTTGATTATTTTTTCCGTCAGAGAAGACAAAAACGGTGTTACAGCAAGTGAGAAGCTCACTTTGAAAGGGCTAAAGCTTGATAGAAAGCTGAAAATGTACCTTGCTGTCATATTTGTTTTCTGCCTCGGCAATTCATCAAACACGTTTTTGCTTCTGAAAGCTCAAAAGCAGGGCTTTTCAGCGTCACAGGTCATGCTGCTGTATCTGATTTTCAATGTGGCCGCCTCCGTCCTTGCCATTCCGTCAGGCAAATTATCCGACAAGTTCGGCAGAAGCAGGATTCTTGTGCCGGGTTACCTGATTTACGGCCTTGTCTATCTCGGCTTTGCTTTTCTCTCCGCCAAGTCCACTATCTTGGTTCTGTTTATCGCATATGGCGCGTACACCGCGTTTATCAGCGGCGCGGAAAGGGCTTTTATTGCTGAAAATGCGCCGACAGGATTAAAGGGAACCGTTCTTGGGATTTACGGAATGCTGCAAGGTGTCGGACTGCTGTTGTCGTCAATCATAGCCGGATTCCTTTGGGACAGAATAAATTCCGGCGCTCCGTTCCTGTTCGGCGGCGTTCTTGGAATTATTTCAGCCGTCCTGATAGAAATTACACTTGGAAGGAATAATAGTGTTACGGAGTAAAAATGATACCGGGGTGAGGGGATGGAACCGAAAAGGGCTGGGGGGACAAGATAGCTGACGGGCCCGCGATGCTTTGGGCAACCGATGGCTTTTCGCTGATTGCAGGCTTCGATTTTCTCCTTTCTGATTGGCGCACAAAAAAGGACAACCGATTTCTCGATTGCCCTTACATGGTGGCAGTTATTTACTTTGAGATGCTGGTATTCCGGCTTCGTGCGCTCTTCAGTCTGCGTAAAACACATGATTTTCCTTGCGAGGCGCGGCTTGGGGAATCGGCCCGTCGGGATAGCCCAGCACACAGTGACCGATACCCTCGTATTCGCCTTCGATCCCAAGAGATTTGAGAATTGCTTTGCCCTCGTCGCTTTCGAATTCTTGCTTCGCCCGGTTAATCCAGCAACTGCCGATACCGAGGGAATGCGCCGCCAGCATCAGATTACCCATAACAAGGCTGCCGTCGTAGACGCAGTTCCTCCAGTTTTTCTCCGCCAGCACAATGAGCACGACAGGTGCGCCGTAGAACGGGTCGAAATCCGGTTCCCAGCCGCCGATCTCCGAATTCATCTTGGAAAGCCTGTCACGCAGTTCCTTGTTCGTCACGGCGACGATGATGGCCGATTGCCTGCCCATCCCGTTGGGGGCATAGGTACCCGCCCGGATGATCTTGTCGATAATTTCCTTCGGCACGGAGTCCGGCTTATATTGGCGGATACTTCTTCTTTCTTCCATTGCTTTCAGCACTTCGTTCATGTGTAAAACCTCCATGTTTACAGATTTTTTCCCAATTTATATGCTTGCTGTGGATAGTCGGTCTTCTCAATATCCTTCCGATCAGAACAATCGTAAGCCAGTACTTTTCCGCAGTCCTGCCATTTTAGATAGTGGAGCATTTCCTGGTAGCTGCCTACAATACCGTTCATGATTCGGGGAGCCGCATCGGCAACGGTCACGAGCAGCACCGCCTTTTTCCCAGAGCCCACCAAATCATTGTCAATACCGTGGAAGCGGTCGATGACGGTTTTGATTTGCGCGGATGCACCGTGATAGTACAGCGGCGTAACAAAAACCAATAAATCCGCTTTCTTCAATTCCGGGTACAGTTTCATCATGCCGTCTTCAAATACGCACGGAAATTTACCACATTCGCATTTATCACAGCCAATACAAGGATGGACTTCTTCAAATGCCGCATCAAAACGAAACACTTCGTGTCCAACTTCTTTTGCGCCTTTTATAAACTGCTCAGCCAGCAAAGCTGATGTTCCGGCTTTATGAGGGCTGCCGGTAACCATCACAATTTTCATAGATCGTACTCCTTTCGGATGTTGCACTGTGGATTGCACTCCGTTGTTCCTTATTGTATAATAGTATAAATCAACATACAAGTATGCACTTTATTGACGCATACTATCTCAGAGGGAAGTATAAATGGAAAATTTAGATGGCTATACAAAAATATCGGACACTCCATACGGTTACACACTAAGCATTATAGGCGGCAAATGGAAGATGATTATCCTCTATCTGCTGTCTAATCATAAAGTGGTTCGTTATAATGAATTACATAGAATGATTGGCTCGATTACCTACAAAACACTAAGTGTTCAACTGAAAGAGCTGGAAGCAGACGGGCTGATTGTGCGCAAAGAATATCCACAGATACCGCCAAAGGTGGAATACAGCCTTTCTACCAAAGGGGAATCCCTAATCCCGATTATGGATGCAATGTGCGATTGGGGACATGAGCATCAATAACGCCGATTAATCTACCCGCAAATTAAATACTAAAACAGGGCGTTCCATTCATTGAAGCGTCCTGTTTTATTGTTATAGCTTGTCTGCTTCATAATTCAAAAATTGATGAATAACCGCATCGATTTTTATGTATGATACCACTGCTTACATTAAGCGCGCTCGGATACATAGGAGCGGGAAATGCCCAGTTTCTGCGCCACTTCGCGCTGGGTCAGCGGACTACGTCCCGTCAGACCGTACCGCAGTTCAATAATGGTCTGCTCTCTGGGGGACAGTACCTCACGAATATACCTCTTGAGCTGCTCGGATTTGATTTTACAGTCAAGGTTGTCAACGATGTTGTCTTCCGTGGCCATGACATCCATCAGTGTCAGCGCGTTTCCGTCCTTATCGGTGTCGATCGGTTCGTTGATGGAGATATCCTGCGCGGTCTTTTTGGAGGAGCGGAAAAACATCAGCACTTCATTTTCAATGCATCGGGCCGCATAGCTGGAAAGGCGGATTCCCTTGCTGCTGTCAAACGTGTTTACCGCTTTGATTAACCCGATGGTTCCAATGGAAATCAGATCATCCTGGTCGTTTGAGTTGGCGTAGTATTTCTTGATGATATGGGCGACCAGACGTAAGTTGTGTTCAATCAGTTCATTCTTTGCCTTCAGATCCCCGTTTTTCAGCCGTTCAAGACAGTCCCGTTCCTCCTGTGCCGTAAGCGGTCTGGGGAAGGAACCCGAGCCAGTGACGTGAAGAATAAAAAACAGCAATCCGGAGAGCGCAAATCCAAGTACGGCACCAATCATATAGCCACCCCTTTCTATTGTCGTTTGTCATTATATGCCCCGTCTCCCTTGTCCGTTGCAAGTCCGGTGAGGGGCGGCTTTTTTATTTGCGTAAACGGAGTTGAAAAAGAACGAATGATCGTGTAAAATGAATGAGATAAACAAAGGAGTGAAATTTTTGGAGAAAACAGAAAACAAAATGGGTACGATGTCGGTTTTTCCGCTAATCATATCCATGTCGGTACCGGCCATGCTGTCAATGCTGGTACAGGCTATGTATAACGTGGTGGACAGCTTTTTTGTTGCAAAAGTAAGTGAAAATGCGCTGACTGCGGTTTCACTCGCATTTCCAATACAGACTTTGCTGATTGCCCTTGCGGTGGGTACCTCCGTCGGAATTAATTCCCTGGTATCGCGCCGGCTGGGAGAGCGCAGGCAGGAAAAAGCAAATTCCGCCGCTACGCACGGGATTCTTTTGGGAGCGTTTAACTGGGCAATTTTTGCGTTGGTCGGGCTGCTTTTTTCAGAGCCATTTTTCCGCAGCTTTACGGCAAATGAAGAAATCATAACCATGGGCACCCAGTACATGAGTATTGTGTGTATCGTTTCTATGGGTGTTTTTATTGAAATTAACATAGAAAAAACGCTTCAGGCCACCGGAAATATGATTTACCCCATGCTGTCCCAGATTTTGGGGGCTGTTACGAATATCATTCTGGACCCGATCTTTATTTTCGGATTGCTGGGAGTACCCAAAATGGGCGTTGCAGGCGCGGCGATTGCTACCGTGATCGGTCAGATTTTTGCGATGCTGTTTCTGATTTATATTATCGTAAAAAAAGATCATCAGGTAGTTATCAGCTTCCGGAACTTCAAACTTGATTTTTCAACCATCAGAGATATTTATTCCGTTGGTTTCCCGTCCATCATTATGCAGGCGATCGGTTCCGTTATGGTGGTTGGTATGAACGCGATCTTAATCGGTTTTACGGAAACGGCGGTCGCTTTGTTCGGAGTGTACTTTAAGCTGCAGTCCTTTGTATTTATGCCGGTTTTCGGCCTGATGCAGGGGGTCATGCCGATCATCGGGTACAACTTCGGCGCGCGCAGACGCGACCGCCTTTTATCTACCGTCAGAATCGGTTCCATCATTTCTGTTGTGATTATGGCAATTGGCACCGCTTTGTTCTGGCTGATTCCGGACAGGCTTCTGCTGATTTTCAACGCATCCCGGCTGATGCTGGAAATCGGTGTTCCCGCGCTGCACACCATCAGCATCTGTTTTGTACCGGCAGCGCTGGGAATCATGTTTTCAACGGTCTTTCAGGCTGTCGGCAGCGGCTTTAAAAGCCTGATTATCTCTGTGCTGCGGCAGCTGATCGTGCTTTTGCCAGCTGCGTTTCTGCTTTCAAAAATCGGCCTGCCTTTCGTCTGGTACGCTTTTCCGATCGCCGAGGGTGCATCGTTGATTGCAAGTATTGTGTTTTACCTTCAGCTATACAAAAAAAGGCTGAAAACACTTTGATTATTGCTCCGCAGTATGTTAGAATAATGATAATTTACATTGTATGATTGTGGGTGTCCGCGCAGCTGCGGAGCAGATCATATGCAATACAGGTGATAAAAGTGCAAAACGGGCAAAGACAACGGACTACTGCCAACTCCCAGAGCATTATCTATTTGAGTTCCATTAAAAGTGAAACTCTGAGAGGGCATGTTTACAGTGAATATTACAAAAAAATCCTGCCGTTTCGCAATGAGTGCGAGCTTTTGCGCGGAATGGACGATCTCTTTGACAGTATATCCTTTCCGCAGGCCTCTTTTGAGGGCCGAAAATTTGAAGTGAAGAAACCCAAGCCTATCATAGAAAAGGTGGATGACGCTGTGGATGAGATCATGAATAAGATCCTGAATGAAAAGCCGATAACCTTTGTTGTCAACGTTCAGTACCGAAAAAACGCTACCTGGCAGGGGACGATTACCTGGGTTGAGCAAAATCAGACCGTCCGTTTCCGGAGCGCGCTGGAAATGCTGAAGCTGATGGAGCAGGCGTCCCTGGACGGCGCTGCACCGGTCGTCAACTGGAGCGGCAAGAATTCCGGCGGATCAGAATAAAATAAGCAGAACCCGGGACAGTGTCATGAAATTGACCATCCCGGGTTCTTTTTTGATGCTTTATCGGCTAGTTCAGCCATTTTTGTTCAAGAGTCTTCATCATTTCTTCGTATTTTTCCGCGCATTGCTGCGGATTTGCGTTTTCCAGCGATTTTAGACAGGGGGAAAGGTAAGTCTCCCAGATTTCCCGATACTCAGTCCGGCATTTTTCAGACCGGTCAATCCTGTCTACAATCATGGGTGCAAAAAGGTAATATTCACCGATTTTGGCTTTGCCCTGCGGGGTAGCCGCAAGCCAGCTGTCGCGGAAATGTCGGAAGGCGTTTAGTTCGGGGCAATTGTCTCCTTTTCCAAGCGAGGAGCAGACCGCGGTGGTGATAAAGCACAGCTTTTTTCGAAAACCGCTGCTGATGGTTTCATAGTTCGATTTGCCCAGCGGATTTTTCGGGTAATGCTCGTTCCAAATCCTTAAAAAGCTGTCCGCCAGCGCTTCCGCTGCGGGTGTGTGCTGTTCCAGCATAGCCGGAACCGTGAAAGCGACGATCATATAGCGGTATTCGAAGAGCCGCGGATCGCTTTCCTTTTTAATTCCGTCTTCCGCTATTTTTTTCTGAAAACGGTCAAATAAAATGCCCGCAAAAAAGTCGGGCGCTTCGTCATTGCCCGGCGCGGCAAGACAGTACGCTTTGAGCGCGGGGGAAATCAGCTCGCGGTAATTTTCAAATGCGGTGGGGTAAACGTTCTGCTTGACGTTCTTTAATCCGTTTTTCACGGTAAAAATTTCTTCATTTAAAAGAGAGAAGGCTTCATCCATCAGCCTTTGATAGTCATTTTCCTTTGCGCGTTCCGATTCGGAGAGCAGGGATTTTACATGGATGGGCTGCGCGCAGTACATGCACACAATCTCTTCCGCGTCCTGTGGTACCTGCAGCTCTTTTTTGCAGTGGGGACACTGTGCGGTGATGTAATTCATACGGTACCTCCGTCGTTTTTGTGTACCTGCGTAAAGTGCTTGATACGGTCAAAGCTCTCTTCACTGATAATATGCTCAATCCGGCAGGAATCCTGCAAAGCAATGTCGCTGCTGACCCCGAGGGTCATTTCCAGAAACTGCGCAATCAAAGTGTGGCGTTCATAAACGGAACTCGCTTTTGTGCGTCCCAGCTCCGTCAAAACCAGATTGCCGTTTGCTTCCATGGTAAGATAACCCGCTTCTTTTAAGATGCTCATGGCACGGCTTACGCTCGCTTTTGTAAATTCCAAGTAGTTGGCAACGTCAATAGAACGGACATAGCCGTTTTTATTCTGTAAAATCAGTATTGTTTCCAAATAATTTTCGCCCGATTCCTGTATTTTCACCGGTATACCTCCTAATTGGCGCGAAAATGCGGTCCGTATTTTTCATATTGTAGCATTGTTCCTCAAAAATGACAAGCGTTATTGCGATTAGTTTATAATTTCCGCTATATTTTTCTGAGCGGTTTTATGTTAAAATAATAAAATATATATTTATGTTTTCACATTGGAGGAACTATGATTACTGTATCCGATCTTGGCCTTGCGTTTAACGGCCAAAACCTGTTTTCCCATGTTAATTTGCTGTTCACTGCCGGGAACTGCTACGGTGTCATCGGAGCGAACGGCGCGGGAAAGTCTACTTTTTTAAAAATTCTTTCCGGCGAACTGGAGCCTTCAAAGGGTGAGGTTGTTATTGATCCCCGTCTGCGGATGTCCGTGCTCAGTCAGGATCACCACGCCTATGACTCCTATACCGTTTTTGAAACTATTCTGATGGGCAACGCGCGTCTGTACGAAGTAAGACAACAAAAGGACGCTATTTATGAAAAAGAGAATTTCACCGATGAGGACGGGATTCTTGCCGCGGAGCTGGAAGCGGAATTTGCCGATCTGAACGGTTGGGACGCAGAAACCGAAGCCGGAAAGCTGCTGCAGGGTCTGGGTCTGGACAACGCGCTGCTGGATACCGTGATGGGTACCCTCACGGGTACGGAAAAGGTACGCGTCCTGCTTGCGCGCGCCCTGTTCGGGCAGCCGGACATCATCCTTCTGGACGAGCCTACCAATGATCTTGACAACAAATCCATTGCCTGGCTGGAAAACTTTTTAATGGATTATGAGGGAACGGTCATCGTAGTGTCCCATGACCGTCACTTCCTCAATAATGTCTGCACCCATATTGTCGACATTGATTTCAACAAAATCAAGATGTATGTCGGCAACTACGATTTCTGGTATGAGTCCAGCCAGCTGATGCAGCGCGTGATGCGCGACCAGAACAAGAAAGCGGAGGACAAGATCAAGGAACTGCAGAATTTTATTCAGCGCTTTTCCGCAAACAAATCAAAGTCCAAGCAGGCGACGTCCCGTAAGAAGCTGCTTGATAAAATCTCCGTTGAGGAAATGCCGGCGTCATCGCGCAGGTATCCCTATGTCGGCTTTACGATGGACCGTGAGCCGGGCAAGGAAATTCTTGAGGTCACCAACCTTTCCAAAACCGTTGACGGGGTGAAGGTGCTGAACAACGTCAGCTTCCGTGTGAACAAAGGCGACAAAATTGCCTTTGTCGGCTCCAATGAAATCGCCAACACTACGCTGTTCCGAATTCTGATGGAGGAGCTGGAGCCGGACGAAGGCTCTTTCAAGTGGGGTGTTTCCACCAGCCAGTCCTATTTCCCGCAGGATAACTCCGCCTACTTCAACGGCTGCGAGGAAAGCATCCTAAAATGGCTGGAGCAGTATTCCAAGGATACGACGGAAACTTATCTGCGCGGATTTCTGGGGAAGATGCTCTTTTCCGGAGAGGACGTTTTAAAACCGGTAAATGTGCTTTCCGGCGGTGAAAAAGTTCGCTGCATGCTCTCCCGCATGATGATGTTCGGCGCCAACGTGCTTGTGGTCGACCAGCCGACCAACCATCTTGATCTGGAATCCATTACCGCCGTGAACGACGGCCTGACGGATTTCAAGGGCGTGGTGCTGTTTGCTTCTCACGACCATCAGTTTGTTCAGACGATTGCGAACCGTGTCATTGAAATTACGGATGACGGCATTATTGACCGTATCTCCACCTATGATGAATATCTGGAAGCGCGCGACGGCATCCTCTCTTAATCGATTTTATATAAGCCGGGGATGGACAAACCCGGCTTTTTGTTTTAAACTGTTTTTATCAAGCCGAAGGCTCCGGAACGGAGTCCCGGCGATACGCTGCAAAAGGGGACGGAAAGATGGCAAACGGGGAATTTCTTTTAAAGATCAATTCGCGGTATAATCTTTTTACAAAGGCCGAAAAAAAGGTGGCGGATTATGTCTTGCAGGACCCGAAACGGGTTTTGTTTCTATCCATTACCGACCTTGCGGAAGCGTGTGAGGTGGGGGACACCAGCGTTTTCCGCTTCTGTAAAACGATGCAGCTGCAGGGCTACCAGGAATTCAAAATGCTGCTTTCCCTCAGCATATCGGACGAGGAGGACAGCAGCAGCATCACGACGATGCTGTCCGGAAAAATTACGCAGGAGGACACCATTGAGGATGTGGCCAAAAAGGTTCTGCAGACCAACATTAACGCGCTGAACGAAACCTATTCGCTGCTGAATTTTGAGGAGCTTTCCCTCACGATTGATTATATGATCGGGGCAGGGCAAATTTATTTTTTCGGCGTGGGTTCCTCTCTGCTGACCGCTATGGACGCGGTGGACAAATTTGTGCGCATTACTCCGAAGGTTCACAATTACGCCGACGCGCATTTACAGGCGATGGCGGCTTCCATCCTTTCCCCGGAAGATCTGGCGTTCATTATCTCCTATTCCGGTGCGACAAAAGATACCATTCAGGTGGCGCAGCAGGCAAAAAAAGCCGGCGCAAGGGTGGTCTGCATCACCCGGTTCGCAAAGTCCCCGCTCACCGCCTATTCCGATGTGGTGATTTTGTGCGGCACGAACGAAGGCCCGCTGCAGGGCGGCTCCACTTCGGCCAGAATTAGCCAGATGCTTCTGATTGACCTGATCTATATGGAATACTTTAAGCGAACCTATGAGAAGAGCAGCGCCAACAAGCAGAAAACCTCCGGAGCGGTGTTAAAGAAACTTTATTAATGGGGTATTCCCATACAAATGCCTCCGCCGTCCGGCGGGGGCATTTTTTACGTTTTTCCAAAATTAACACTACGTTCACAGAATTGCGGTTGAATTCTAAAGCAAAAATAGTTATACTATAAAAATATAAACAAATGTTTATTATCATGAAAAGTTTACTAAGGGTGTTTAAAATGGCAAATCAGTATGTACAGGCCGATGATGATATCTTTCATTTTCTGGTATTTGTTCACAGAACATTGGCAAAACCGTTTGAAGATCATTTCAGGGGAAAATTCACAAGCCTGCAGCTGAACGCGCTGTGCGTTCTGTGCGCTGGCGAGCCGATGACAATGAGTGAGCTGGCTGCCAGCTTGCATACGCCGCGTCAGCAGATGAGCCGCATGATTGAAAAGCTGTATGAGGAAGGCCATATTGTGCGCAGTCTGGACAAAAGGGACAGACGAAAAATACGAATTTCCGTTTCGGAGGCAACCGCCAAAGAAATCCGTGATGGACGCGAAGAATTCGACAAAGCACTGAAATTGGCTATGGAAGGTTTCAGTGAAGCGGAATACAGAGATTTTAACGCCGCAGTTCGTATCGTAAACAGAATTCTCACCAAAATTCCCCAAAAGGATTAGCGTATAATGAAAGAAAAGGAGATATGAAATATGGAGAGAAACGGAAACGCAGATTTCTTTACGGTAACTCCCGCAATTTTGGAGCTTACCGACCTTTGTAAGAACCACAGTACGATCGATCCCTCGTTGTTCGCCAAATATGACGTGAAACGCGGTCTGCGCGATATTAACGGAAAAGGCGTTCTGACCGGTTTAACGGAAATATCGGATATCATTTCCTCCAAGGAAGTCGACGGAAAAAGCGTGCCCTGTGAAGGAGAGCTGTATTATCGCGGCATGAATATTCAGAATATTGTACGCGGTTTTATAGCGGAGAACCGCTTCGGCTTTGAAGAGACGACTTATCTGCTCCTGTTCGGCGAACTGCCGACAGAGGAAAAGCTGGAGGAGTTCAAAAAGCTGTTGTCCAAATACAGAACCCTGCCGACTAATTTTGTGCGCGACATCATTATGAAGGCCCCCTCGTTCGATATGATGAACACACTGGCAAGAAGTGTGCTTACCCTTTACGCTTATGACGAAAGGCCGAACGACACCTCTCTGCCGAACGTGCTGCGCCAGTGTCTGGAAATGATCGCGCTGTTCCCGCAGCTTGCGGTTTACGGTTATCAGGCCTACGCCCACAATATGGATCCAAATTACAGCTTCTTTATCCATGCCCCCAAACCGGAGCTTTCCGTGGCGGAGAACATTCTTTACATGCTGCGTATCAATAATCAATATACCGCGCTGGAAGCCCGTATCCTTGACCTTGCGCTCGTTCTGCACGCGGAGCACGGCGGCGGCAACAATTCCAGCTTTACCACCCATGTGGTGGCTTCTTCCGGAACGGACGCGTACTCGGTCATTGCGGCGGCGCTCGGTTCCCTGAAAGGGCCGAAGCACGGGGGCGCGAACATCAAGGTCATGATGATGTTTGAGGATATGAAGCAGAATATTGACGACTGGGAAGACGAGGATAAGGTTGCCGACTATTTGAGCAGGCTGCTGAACAAGCAGGCCTTCGATCGGGCCGGTTTGATCTACGGGATGGGTCACGCGGTATATTCGCTGTCCGACCCGCGCGCCAATATTTTCAAGAAATTCGTGCAGAGCCTATCCGAAGAAAAGGGCCTTACCAAAGAGTATAAGCTTTATTCTCTGGTTGAGCGTCTTGCTCCGGAAGTGATCGGGCGCGAGCGTAAGACCTATAAGGGCGTCAGTGCGAACATCGACTTTTACAGCGGGTTTGTTTACCATATGCTCGGTCTGCCGCCGGAACTGTTTACGCCCGTTTTCGCCATGGCGCGTATTGCCGGATGGAGCGCGCACTTAATGGAGGAACAGATCAACGTCGGCAAAATCATCCGACCCGCATACAAGAGTATTTCCGCCCACAGGGCCTATGTTCCCCTCCACGAAAGATCATAAAATTTCATACGGCGGGCACTTCGGTTTTACGGAATGCCCGCCGCTTTTTCGTTTGTCTTTCCGGTGGATAAACTTGACAATACCTCCGATTAAGCCTATACTTTTTTATATTCTGAGGTTTCTTTTGTCCTTTTTCAAAAAGCTGTTTTTACCGATTTTGACCGCCCGATGCGGCGCCATTTCATGAAAGCGGCTTTCTGTTTTCAGACCGTGCAAACAGAAGGGAAATGTCATTTTATAGAGTTAAGGAGTAATGTATCATGAACAGCGTAAATGAAAGACTTGCCGCGCTGCGCAGCCAGATGAAGCAAAACGGCGTGCAGGCGTGCATCGTGCCTTCCGCCGACCCGCACATGAGCGAATATCTTCCCGCTCACTGGCAGGCCAGAAGTTATTTTTCGGGCTTTACCGGCTCCGCGGGAACTCTGGTTGTGACGGAGACGGAGAGCGGCCTTTGGACGGACGGACGGTATTTTATACAGGCAGCGCACCAGCTGGAGGGCAGCGAAATCGTCCTGTACCGCATGGCGGTCAAAGGGGTGCCGACCTACACGGAATTTCTGGCCGATAAACTGGAAGACGGTGAGACGGTCGGATTTGACGGCAAGATGCTTTCCGCGGCTTCCGTTGAAGAAATGCGGGAGAAATTTGCCGACAAAAAGCTGAAGATCAAAGCGGTTGACCTGATAAAGGATATTTGGACGGACAGACCGGACATCCCCTCTAGCAAAGTGTTTGTTCATGATGCAAAATATGCCGGTTATACCTGCAAAGAGAAACTGGAGCAGATTCGGGAAGAACTGAAAAAACAGCATGCGGACGGAGAAATTTTTACCAAGCTGGACTGTGTGGCCTGGCTGATGAATATCCGCGCGGACGACATAGAATACAATCCGCTGGCGGTTTCCTACGCAATGGTTTATTCGGATTCCGCTTATTTGTTTATCAATACCGCGCGCGTTCTGCCGGAGACGCTTTCTTACCTGAAAGAAAACGGTGTGACGGTCAGGGAATACGAAGAGATCGACCGTGCGCTGCAGGAAATCCATACGGACAGGACGATTCTGGTAGACCCCGTCAATGTCAATTACGATCTGTATATGCTCCTGAAACAGAACAGCCATGTGACTGTGAAAGAGGGGGGAGATACCGTTATTGCGCTGAAGGGCGTCAAGAATGAAACGGAGATCAAAAATATCATCGAGGCTCACATCAAAGACGGCCGCGCGCTGGTTGAATTCTGTGTGAAATTCGAGAATATGATGAAAAACGGAGAAACCGTTACCGAATGTACCGTGTGCGACATGCTCAGGGAATACCGGGCAAAGCAGCCGAACAACATGGGGGAGAGCTTTGGCACTATCGCGGCCTACAACGCAAACGCGGCCATGATGCATTACAGCCCGAAGCCGGAAACCTGCAGTACGCTGAAAAATCAGGGCTTCCTGCTGATCGATTCCGGCGGGCAGTATCTGGAAGGTACCACCGACATTACCCGTACCTTCGTTTTGGGACCGATCAGCCGCGAGGAAAAAGAGCATTACACCTATGTCCTGAAAGCCCATATCGCACTGGCAATGGCTGTGTTCCTGGAGGGCTGCACCGGCGGGAACATCGACATCCTCAGCCGTGTGCAGGTGTGGAAGCACGGCATCGACTACCGCTGCGGTACAGGCCACGGCGTAGGAATGTTCAGCGGGGTGCACGAGGGCCCGCAGAACATGAGAATCAGCAACAATGTCGCCTTTAAAAAGGGCATGACGATTACCAATGAACCGGGAATATATGAGGAAGGCAAGCACGGAATTCGCACGGAAAACATCATGCTGGTCACCGAGTTTGTCAATAACGAATACGGCCAGTTCCTGAAATTTGAGCCGATTACCTATTTCCCGATTGATACCGCGGGAATCCTGACGGAGCTGATGACGCACGAGGAGCTAGAATGGCTCAACAACTACCACCGTTTGGTCTGGGAGAAACTTTCTCCCGGTTTAGACGGGAAAGAGCTTCAGTGGCTGAAAGACCGCACCCAACCGATTCAAAAGGCATAAAACAAAGCCGCGCTTCACATTGTGAAACGCGGCTTTTTCATACCCAGATGTTATTCTTCGTTGAAGCGGGATAAAAATGCTTTTGTGCGGTCGTTCTGCGTATTTCCGAAAAGTTGTTCCGGGTTTCCCTGCTCAATTATTGTTCCGTTGTCCATAAAAACCACATAATCGGCCACATCCCGGGCAAATTTCATTTCATGGGTGACAACCACCATCGTCATATGCTCCGCGGCTAGCTCGCGGATGACCTTGAGAATTTCTCCCGTCAGCTCCGGGTCAAGCGCACTGGTCGGCTCGTCAAAGAAAAGGATATCCGGGTTCATCGCCAGCGCGCGGGCAATGGAGACGCGCTGCTGCTGTCCGCCGGAAAGCTGGCAGGGGTACGCGTCTGCTTTATCCGCCAGATCCATTTTTTTCAGCAGCTCCGTTGCGGCCGCCTCTGCTTCCGCCTTCGACCGGTGCAGGACGCGGATAGGCGCTTCCGTAATATTCTGCATGACCGACAAATGGGGAAACAGATTAAAATTCTGGAAGACCAATCCGATATGCAGCCCGATTTTGCTGCACGCCGCTTTGTCCGAATAGACAGCCTTACCGTCCGCGCCGTTTTTCACCAGCCGTTCGCCGCAGATGGTAATCTCGCCGGAATCGACTGTTTCCAGTTGGGTGACGCAGCGCAGCAGGGTACTTTTTCCCGAACCGGAAGGTCCTATAATCGCAAGCACCTGCCCCTTGGTTACTTCTATTGAAATTCCGTTAAGCACTTTCGTGCCGTCAAAGCTTTTACAGATGTTTGTCGCAGTTAAGATATGCATTTCCATCCTCCTAACGGTAGTAGTTCAGCTTGGTTTCGGCCATTGTAAAGCAGCGGGTGACCACGCCGTTCATGACAAGGTAGAACGCGCCGGCAATTACCAGCGGGGTCATGTTGACCGCCGAGGAAACCCAGTTGGAGGTTACCTTGAGCAGTTCAACAATGCCAATGACCTGTGCCAGGGAAGTGTCCTTGACCAGTGTGATAAACTCGTTGCCCATCGGCGGGATAATGTGCTTTACAACCTGCGGCAGGATAATGCGGAAGAAGGTCTGGCTGCGGGTAAAGCCGAGTACTTTAGCCGCTTCGTGCTGACCGCGCGGAATCCCTTCGATTCCACCACGGAAAATCTCCGCAAAATACGCCGCGTAGTTTAACACAAAGGCGACTTCCGCCGCCAGAACACGGTTAAGCTGAATGCCGATCAGGGGCTTCAGGGCGTAAAAGAAGAACAAAAGCTGCAGCATCAGCGGTGTTCCGCGCATCAGCAGTATGTAGAGTCTGACCGGAAGATTGATGATTTTGACCTTTGTCATGCGCCCTTTGGCAACAAGAAGGCCAAGCGGCAGGGAAAAAATGAGCGTAATGAAAAAAATACGCAGCGACATGAGCGTTGCTTCCAGCATTTGAGTTAAAAGCACCTGATAATTCATGAACGCGACCTCCATAAAATGATTGTGTAAAAAAAGCCAAAGGCACAGAACCGGACAGAGTCCGGCTCTATGCCGCGCGGGGGAGAAAATCTGTTTTGTCTTTCTGAGTGAAGAGAGTTCTCAGACGACAGCTATAAAACGATTCTTCGGTTACAGTATCCCTCAGAATGCAATGTGAAAGCGCTCTATTTTTCTACGGTGGTCACATCTTCACCGAACCATTTTTTGGAGATTGTCTCCATGGCGCCGTCTGCCGCCATTTCCTTCAAAACGCCGTTGAGCTTTTCGGTTAAAGCACTGTCCGTCTTGCGGAATCCGATGACATAATCCTCCGTGGCAAGGGAAGCGTCCTTACCGTCTTTATCCTGAAGCACCTTATATGCGTTGGGATTGTTGGTCAGATAGTAGCGCGCGACCACTTCGTCAATGCTGATTGCGTCAATGGTGCCGTTCTGCAGTTCCAGAACCGCTTTGGAGTAGTCGTCGATCTGTACGACGGATTTTAAGGTTTTTTTGAAATCCGCGTTTTCATTCAGTGCCACTTCCGCGGAAGAGTCCGACTGTACGCCGATGGTCTTTCCGGCCAGAGATTCAAGTCCCTGATAGGTGGAATCTGTTTTCACCAGAATGATCTGCTCATTTTTCATATAGGGAATGCTCAGGCTGAATTCCTTTTCACGCTCATCGGTTTTGCTGAAACCGTTCCACAGACAGTCGATATTGCCGTTGTTCAGTTCGGCGGTTTTGCTGTTCCAGTCAATCGGCTGTGTTTTCAGCTCGATGTTCAAACGCTTGCAGGCTTCTTTCGCAAGGTCAATATCAAAGCCAACCAGCTCACCGGTTTTGGTATCCACATATCCCATGGGAGGAAACGCGTCGTCAAGGCCAAGCACCAGCTTGCCCGCTTTTTCAACTTTTGTCCAGGATTCGTCCGCAGCAGGCGCGGAACCCGTACTCCCGGCGCTGCTGGCGGCGGCGCCGCCGCAGGCTGCGCAGGAAAGAGCAATGCCGGCCGCTAATAATAAAGATAATATTTTTTTCATTTATAATACCTCACTTCTCTTCGTTTGCCATGTTCAATGATAGTATTTTACCTTATTAGCACGCTAAAGTAAAGGGGTATTTTAAAATTTGGCGATATTGTACCAATCACAGCCGGTCATTTCCGCCCGATATACCGCGATATGGACAAAGAATTCCTATATAAAGGGCGGAACAGGCACGGAGATCATTCTCCGTGCCTGTTCCGTGAGAATTTTTAAGAAAGAAGCATCCTGTCGTTGTCCATGGCGTCCCCGCTCATGGTTTCGAATTTTTCCAGAAGGTCCTTTACCTGCAGGTTTTTCTTTTCCTGACCTTTGATGTCGAAGATGATTCTTCCTTCATGCATCATAATCAATCGGTTGCCCAGCCGGATGGCGTCTTTCATATTATGGGTAACCATCAGTGTGGTCAGGTTGTCCCGACTGACCATTTCGTCGGTCAGTTCCAGTACCTTGCGCGCGGTTTTGGGATCCAGTGCCGCGGTATGTTCGTCAAGCAGAAGAAGCTTTGGCTTCTGAAGGGTAGCCATCAGCAAGGTCAGCGCCTGGCGCTGGCCGCCGGACAGCAGCCCCACTTTGCTGGAAAGTCTGTTTTCCAGTCCAAGCTCCAGTGTTTTCAGCTTTTCCTGATAGACGGATCGCTCGCTTTTTTTGATTCCCCAGCCCAGCCCGCGCTTTTTTCCTCTGCGATATGCCATGGCAAGGTTTTCCTCAATGCCCATTTCCGCGGCGGTGCCCATCATCGGATCCTGAAACACGCGCCCCAGCAGCTTAGCACGGCGGTATTCCGGCTGTTTGGTCAGGTCGGTATCATCTAGGATAATCTGACCGCCGTCACAGGGGAAAACGCCCGCGATCAGGTTGAGCAGCGTGGATTTTCCGGCGCCGTTTCCGCCGATGACCGTAATAAAATCACCGGTTTCAATGGTCAGACTTAAATCGACCAGTGCCTTTTTTTCGTTAATGGTGTTTGCGTTGAAGGTTTTGCTCACTTTTGTCAGTTGAATCATTTTGCTTCCCCTCCGTTCGCGGCAGATGTCCTTGCACTTTTTCTGAAACGCGCGATAAAATTCTGCCATTTTTCAGCCAGATTTCTAAAGAATGCAGGGGATTTCCGCTTTACAACCGGAACCGCCAGTGCAACCGCAACCATAATGGCGGTAAGAAGTTTCAAGTCCGTAGACTTCAGGCCGAACCAGAGGACAAGGGCGATAATCACGCGGTAGATTACGGAACCAACGACCGCGGAAATCAACTTGTAGGCAAACGAGAAGCGGTTGCCCATCAGCACCTCGCCAATAATGACGGACGCAAGGCCGATCATGATGGTACCGGTGCCCATGCCGACGTCCGCGTATCCCTGGCTCTGCGCCACCATCGCGCCGGACAGCGCGACAAGGCCGTTGCTCAGCACCAGCCCAAGAATTTTGGTTTTGTCGGTGTTCACGCCCAGCGCGCGAACCATGTATTCGTTGTTGCCGGTCGCACGGACGGAGCAGCCGATTTCCGTACCGAAGAACCAGTACAGGAACCCAATCACAGCGGCGGCGAAAAGGAAGCCGATGATTAGCGAAATGATATTTACGCTGAGTGCCGGGTACAGCCCGGTCACCGTGGTGATGATGGTGGAAATGCCGAGAAGGGGAATGTTGGCCTGACCCATGATGCGGATATTGATGGAGTAGAGGGCGATCATGGTCAGAATTCCCGCCAGAATCCCCGGGATTTCCAGTTTCGTGTGCAAAAAGCCGGTGATAAAGCCGCAGACCATACCGGCTGCTAAAGCGAACAAAAGCGCCAGAAAAGGGTTCATTCCGTGAGAAATTAAAATTGCCGTGACCGCGCCGCCGGTAGCAAAGCTGCCGTCAACCGTCAGGTCGGCAAAATCCAATACCTTAAAAGTGATATAAACGCCAAGAGTCATGATGCTCCATAGAACACCCTGCGCCGCCGCGCCTTGCAATGCCTGTAATAGACCCATGATAAATTCTCCTTAACGCAACATGAGCGATAGGGGATTTTCCCCTATCGCCTTGCTGTTCTTTTTTGGTGTTTATTTGCTGGCAGTGCTCGCGGCACCTGCCTTATCCAGCAGTTCCTGCGGGATGGTCACACCGATTTTCGCGGCGACTTCTTTATTGATGGTCAGGTCGCAGTTGGTGGAATACTCAATCGGCATATCCGCCGGTTTTGCGCCGTCTTTCAGAATTTTGACCGCCTGTTTTGCGGTAATTAGGCCAAGGTCATAGTAATTGATGCCGTATGTAGCCAGTCCGCCGTTGTCCACCATGCCGGATTCGCCAACGATAATCGGCAGCTTTGCGGGCTGTGCAACCATCGAAACCGTTGCCATGCCTGCGGCGATCATGTTGTCGGTCGGGGCGTAAATTGCTTCCACCTTGCCGACAAGGGACTGAACCACCTGCTGAATCTCATTGGAATTGGATACTGTAGCGTCCACTGTTTCCAGCCCGAGTTCAGCCGCGCTCTTTTTGGCGATTTCCACCTGGAATTTGGAATTGGTTTCGCTGGAGCAGTACAGCATGGCAACCTTTTTTGCGGTGGGAATCAGCTGCTTTAACAGCTTCATCTGTTCGGCTACCGGAGTCAGGTCGGAAGTACCCGAAACGTTTCCGCCCGGCTTTTGATTGGAAGCGACCAGTTTGGCGTCCGCGGGGTCGGTGACTGCCGTGACCAGAATTGGAATGTCTTTGGTTGTGTTTGCCACTGCCTGAGCGGCCGGGGTTGCAATTGCAAGGATCAGGTCGGACTTGTCGTTTACAAGCTTGCTTGCAATGGTTTGACAGTTCGCCTGCTCGCCCTGCGCATTCTGATAATCCAGAGTAATGTTCTGGCCGTCAACGTAGCCTTCTTTTGCAAGGCCGTCTACAAAGCCTTTGTACGCCGCGTCCAGTGCGGGGTGCTCTACAAGCTGAACAATACCGATTTTCAATTTCTTTTCAGCCGCTCCGGAAGCTGCCTGTGACCCTGCAGCCGCGGATGAAGCGGGACTGCTGGAGGAACAAGCTGTGGCGGAAAGCGCAATCAGGCCGGATAACAGCAATGCGAGTGTCTTTTTCATGAATATACCCATCCTCTCGCTTAATTCTATTTTATCGCTTTAAAGTCATGCATACTTCATCGCTTTAAACTGATTTTTAAATTTTACAATATTTTTGCCGGTTAGTCAATCTTTATTTTTACTAAATATTCAAGGGGAAACTTTTGAATTTGGTCAAAGGTGTGTCGTCTAAAAAATATATTGTTTCGGATTGAGTTTCAGCGGCCGAAACGGATGGCATATTTATTTAAATTCAATCTAAACTATGTTTAACAGGGATTTAACATTGAATTCGTACAATAACAGTGTGCTAAAGAGACTGAAACATAATTTTTAGGAGGACTGTCCAAAATGAAAAAAATCATCTCTGCTGTATTAACAGCCGCGATTCTGGGCTCCGTATTTGTGGGGTGCAGTTCAGAAATTGAGGGAACCACTTCCAACGCTTCTGCGGCGGATACATCCAATACAGCCGTTTCTGAAAGCGGAGCCGCTCCTACTGAGCAGCTGAGCGGTAAACTGACATTGAACGGTTCCACTTCTATGGCGAAAGTATGTCAGGCACTGGGCGAAGCGTTCCAGGCGAAATATCCGGATGTTACGGTTGAAAAAAGCGGAACCGGTTCCGGCGACGCGGCAAAAGCAGTCAGTGCAGGTACCGCTTTGATCGGTGACCTCTCCAGAAAGATGAAGGATGAGGAAAAACCGGGAGATTATGAAATTGTACAGGTCGCCATTGACGGAATTGCCATTGCGGTCAATAAGGACAACAAGGTTTCCGGCCTGACTTCCGAACAGATTGCAAAGATCTTTACAGGGGAAATTACAAACTGGAAAGACGTTGGCGGCGAGGATGCCAAAATCACGGTGCTTGGCCGTGAAGCCGCAAGCGGTACCCGCGACGGGTTTGAGTCCATCTTCAAGGTAGCAGAAAAATGCAAATATGCCGCGGAACTTTCTTCCACCGGCGAAGTTGTTACCAAAGTAAGCAGCGACAAGGGTGCGGTCGGATATGTCTCCCTTGACTCTGTAAACGACACCATTAAGGCGGTCGATGTGGACGGTATCAAGGCGACCGAAGAAAATATCGTAAGCGGAAGCTACAAAGCACAGAGACCATTTATTGAAATCTACAAAAAAGGTACCGACAGCGATCTTGTAAAAGCATGGTTTGAATTTATGAAATCTGATGAAGGACAGGATGTCATCAAGAAAGCCGGATTGGTAACAGTAAAATGAGCATAGCAATGAACAGTGCAGAGAATGCGCTGAAAATCCAAAAAAAGAATAATGTGAAAAAAGGCCTGGCAATTGTGTTAGGCCTTATTTCCGTTCTCGCATTTTTTCTTCCGTACATTCAGTTTGTTTTTAAAAATACAACATACGTTGTCAGCGCTTTTCAGCTTGCAACGATAAGGGGCTTTCGGGTGCATGGACCGGCACTCAGCGGCCTTGTGACGATTCCGTTCCTTACTAGAATTTCGGTGGTCGCGGGCGTGCTTCTCCCGATTGCGGGAATCGTCCTGCTTTTCCTGAAAAGACCGGTGATGGCCGGCACCGCGTTTGTATTGTCCGGCATTACTCCTCTGATTGTACTGATTACCACGTCCAGCATTCAGACGGCGGTTACTCAGCTGAATATCAGCAAAATCTCCATCGCGTACCTGTGGCCGTCTATTTATATGCTGGCGGGCGGAATTGTCTGCGCGATTCTTTCCATCTGGACACAGGGAACGGAAAAGCTTGCGGAATCTATTTTTCTGGTTTTTTCCTGCGTGTCCGTCGGCTCGGTCATCCTGATTACCGTTTACATTTTTGCGGCGGGATCACCCGCCATTTTACAGATCGGTCTGGGGCAGTTCCTGTTCGGCAGAACATGGAACGCGGAAGCGGGTGTCTTCGGTATCCTGCCGCTCATCTTGTCGTCCATTGCGGGAACGGTGGGTGCTATCCTGCTGGGAGTCCCCGTTGGAATTCTGACGGCCGTGTTCCTTGCGGAAACGGCAAAGCCCCGGCTGGCCCGCCTTGTCCACCCGGCAATTGAGCTGCTGGCCGGAATTCCTTCCGTAATCTATGGCTTTTTCGGCATGCTGGTGATTGTTCCGGCTATCCGCAGCTTTCCTCCCTTCCGGAATCATACCATCGGCGACAGTCTGCTGGCTTCCATCCTGATTCTTGCCATTATGGTGCTTCCTACGATTGTCAGTGTAACGGAAACCTCCTTAAAAGCGGTGCCGCAGGCTTACCGGGAAGCGTCTTTGGCGCTGGGGGCGACGCCTACCGCTACCATTTTCAAGGTCAGCATTCCGGCGGCCAAATCCGGAATCCTTGCGGGCGTTATCCTGGGCGTAGGCCGTGCCATCGGCGAGACGATGGCCGTGATTATGGTCGCGGGCAACGTTGCCAATATGCCGTCTATTCTGGGAACGGTGCGCCTTTTGACCACCGGTATTGCTATGGAGATGAGCTATGCGTCCGGTTTGCACCGTCAGGCGCTTTTTACCATCGGACTGGTGCTGTTCGTGTTTATTATGATTGTCAATATCAGCTTTACCTATATCTCAAAGAAGGGGGTGCAGATGGATGCCGAGTAACTCTCTTTACGGAAAAAGGAAGCGTCCCTTTGACACGTTCCTCAAGGTACTGATTAATACGGCCGCCGCGGTTACTGTTGTTGTGCTTTTGGGAATTATCCTGTATATTCTATTTAACGGAATTTCTTATATTTCATGGAAGTTTATTTCCACGGCCTATTCGGAGACGAATGACGCTTTAAAGGGCATACTGCCCATGATCATCAACACCATGTATATTGTGGTTATCACCCTGCTGATTTCGGCGCCGATCGGCATTTCCTCGGCAATCTATCTGACGCAGTACGCAAAGCAGGGCAGACTGGTCAGAGCCATCCGTTTTACCACGGAAATTCTGTCGGGAATTCCCTCCATTATTTTCGGCCTGTTCGGGTACACGGTGTTCTGCATCCTGTTCCGTCTGCAGACGTCGATTCTGGCCGGATGCCTGACCATGACGCTGTGTATTCTGCCGACGATTATCCGTACCACGGAAGAGTCCTTACTTTCCGTGCCGTCGTCTTACAAAGAGGGAGCCATGGCGCTCGGCGCGGGCAAGCTGCGCGTTGTGATGGGCATTGTTCTGCCCTGCGCAATGCCCGGTGTGCTGACCGCCGTGATTCTTGCCATGGGCAGAATCGTGGGAGAAAGCGCGGCCCTGCTGTTTACCTCCGGTTTGTCCTACAATATGCCGAAAGGATTCCTCAAACAGATCTTTTCAAGCGGACGCACACTGACCCTGCATTTGTATCAAACCGCGCGCGAAGCCACGTCGCCCGACGCCATGCATATTGCCTTTGCCACGGCGTCCGTACTGCTGATTCTGGTTTTTTTACTCAACCGGCTCGCGGGACTTCTCTCCAGGGCTCTCAGGAAAGGATAGAAATATGGAAACTAAAATTTCAATTCAGGACTTAAATTTATTTTACGGCGATTTTCAGGCGCTGAAGGGGATCGGTATGGAGATACCCAAAAATAAGGTAACAGCCTTTATCGGCCCTTCCGGCTGCGGAAAATCTACCTGCCTGAAAACAATCAACCGTATGAACGATATGGTGGAAAACTGTAAGATTACGGGAAAGGTAACCATTGACGGCGAGGACATCTACGATCCCCGCACCGACGTCACCCTGCTGCGCAAACGCGCCGGCATGGTTTTCCAGAAGCCAAACCCGTTTCCCATGACGCTGTACGACAACATTGCCTACGGCCCTCGCGTTCATGGAATTAAAAACAAGCAGAAGCTCGACGAGATTGTGGAGCAGTCGCTCAGAAGCGCGGCACTCTGGGACGAAGTGAAGGACCGGCTGAAAAAATCCGCGCTCGGACTTTCCGGAGGGCAGCAGCAGCGTCTGTGCATTGCCCGCGCTCTGGCCGTGGAGCCGGATATCCTTCTGATGGATGAGCCGACCAGCGCGCTTGACCCAATTTCTACTCTGAAGATTGAGGATCTGATGGACGACCTGCGCGCAAAATATACCGTCATTATCGTTACTCACAACATGCAGCAGGCTGCGCGTATTGCCGACCGCACCGCGTTTTTCCTTCTGGGTGAGATCGTGGAATACACCGATACGCTTTCCATGTTCAACAACCCGAAGGACGAGCGCACGGAACGCTACATTACGGGACGCTTCGGCTGATTTTCAGACCGCGGCGTTCGGTTGCCTATGGCTATTTAAAAAGGAACATTGTATAATATGAGGAGGAAATATCATGCCGAGAAAAAACTTTGACCGGGAGATTGCGAATCTGATTGCACAGATGACCGATATGGGCAGCACGGTCAACCAGCGGATAGAGGACACCATTACCGCACTGCGCACCATGGACCTGGAAAAGGCGGCGGAGGTTGCGGGCAGCGACAATGAAATTGACCGCATTGAGCACAATATCGAAAAAATGTGTATGAATCTGATTGCGATGCAGCAGCCGATCGCCTCGGATCTGCGGGTCATCGCGGCCTGTCTGAAAATTCTGACGGATATTGAGCGCGAAGCCGACCAGTGCGCGGATATCTGCGATATCCTCACCATCGGCGAGTTGAACACCAACAGCCTTGCCATCACTCATGTGGTACAGATGCTGGAAGCGGCGAACGATATGTTCCGCCGGGCGATGGACGTCTTTCTCAGCCGCGACGTGGAAGCGGCGCGGAAGGTCTGCGAAAGCGACGATATTGTGGACGGTATGTTTTCAAAAATCATTCTGGAGGTCTGCGGCATCATTACGCAGAATCCGCAGAACGTCATGCGGGAGGTAGACCTGCTCTTTATTTCCAAGTATATTGAGCGAATGGGCGACCACGCGACCAATATTGCCGAATGGGTGATTTATATGGAGACAGGGGTGCATCCCGACCTGAATACCAAGGAAACGTAAGGAGGAACACATGGCTTTAGTTTATATTGCGGACGACGAACTGAATATCCGCAAGCTGGTTTCCTTCGGACTGAAGGACAGCGGGTTTGAAACCGCGGAGTTTCCGGATGGAACACAGCTGATGAGCGCTGTCCGGCAGCGCGCGCCGGACGCGATTATTCTTGACTGGATGATGCCGCAGCCGGACGGTCTGGCCGTTTGCCGGATGCTGCGGGAAAACGCGGCTACCCGCTCAATTCCGGTGCTGATGCTGACGGCGCGGGGCGAAGAGATCGACCGTGTGCTGGGGCTGGAGCTCGGCGCGGATGACTATATCGTAAAACCGTTCAGCATCAAGGAACTTTGCGCGCGCGTGCGCGCCGTTTTAAGAAGAACCGCTCGGCAGGAGGATCCTGCGGAGCAGGTGCTGACAAGTGGCGACCTCACCGTCGACATCACCCGGCACAGCGTGACCAAAGGGGAAACCCTTGTGGAACTGACTGTCAAGGAATTTGATCTGCTTGTTATGCTGATGAAAAACAGCGGCAAGGTACTTACACGCGACACGCTTCTTGATAAGGTGTGGGGGGTAGAGTATTACGGCGACACCAGAACGGTGGACGTTCATGTGCGCTACCTGCGGCAGAAAATAGAGAATAACCCCGACGACCCGGTCTTTATTCAGACGGTGCGCGGGGTGGGGTATAAATTCAGCGGACAGAATTAGTCGGAGGCTGCTATGAAAAAGAAGTTGATGCTCAGCAACGCGGTTATTATTGTAGTCGGCTTTATTGCGGCTTTTTTGGTTGCCGCCCTTCAGATCCAGCGCCAGTATCAGATTGAGTTTACCAGAAGGCTCGACACCGCGCTGAGCATTTTGTCCACGCAGCTGGATGAGATTGAAAGGAATCCTGAAACCGCCGCGACCAATGTCGGCATTGAACTGGAAAAGACCGGTCAGGAAATGCGCATCAGCATTATCGATCCGGACGGGAAAGTGACCGGTGACAGCGCGAAGGAAGAAATCAACCAGAACCACAGCAACCGGCCGGAAATTATTCAGGCAAGGAAAAACGGCCGCGGCTACGATACGCGTATCAGCGCAAGCCTGAACCAGCGTTATTATTATGAGGCTGTTTATGTGAAAGACCGGTTCTTTATCCGTGCCGCGCTTCCCACCGCAGACCTTGACAGGGTTCTGTACCGGCTGTGGACGGTTGCCGCACTCAGCATGCTGCTGGGCATCGCCATTGTCTGTATTGTGACCGGCATTCTCGTCTACCGCGTTACCGAACCGCTCAAGCAGCTCACCGGCGCGGCAAGGGAAATCTCCGGCGGTGATTATACCAGCCGTGTCACGGGCAGGTACGAGGATGAGGTGGGGGAACTTGCCTGTTCCTTCAACGTGATGGCACAGAGTACCGAATCGGCCGTTTCCCAGCTGGTCAGCAAGCAGAATCAGCTGGAGGGTGTGCTTCAGGGAATGGACGACGGTGTGCTTGCGGTCAATGCCGAAAATGAAATCCTGTTTTTGAATCAGAGTGCGCGGCGCCTGCTGGAAAAGCAGAGCCTTGCCGAAAAAGAAAGGCTGGAGGGCAGTCTTCTAATCAGTAAAATCGCCAATATGATGAAGCATGCCATCGAAAGCGCATCCTCTGGGAAAGAGACGGTGCTCTGCGGGCCGAATGAAAAGCAGTTCACCGTTTATGTATCGCCCATAGTGGGACAGGAGGAGCAGTCCGCCCTTGCCGTTATCACCGATGTCACGCGGATGCACAGGCTGGAGCAGATACGAAGCGAGTTTGTGGCGAACGTTACCCACGAGCTGAAAACGCCGCTGACCTCCATCCGCGGCAGCATTGAGCTTTTGAAAAGCGCGGACAGGGACGAGGATACCCGCCGCTATTTCTACGATGTGCTGGACATAGAAGCAGAGCGCCTTCACCGTCTGATCGACGACATGCTTGCTCTGTCACAGATTGAAAATGCCAGGGAAGATCCTTCCGTGCGCCGCTGCAGCGTCCGTCAGGAGTTGGAGCAGTGCATTGACAGGCTTGCCCCTCTGGCGGAGAAAAACAAAGTACAGCTTACGCTGGACGCCGACAGCACACTGTTTGTGGCCTGTTCTCCGACAAGGCTTCAGCAGATGTTCGGCAATCTGATTGAGAACGGAATCAAATACAACAAACCAAACGGCAGCGTTTCCGTTACGGCGCGCCGTCAGCGCCAGACGGCGGTCATTCAGGTGAAGGATACCGGAATCGGAATTGCGCCCGAACACTTCGACCGGCTTTTTGAACGGTTCTACCGCGTGGACGCCAGCCGTTCGCGCGAAATCGGGGGAACCGGGCTCGGGCTTTCCATTGTTAAGCATCTTGCCGCCCTTTATGGCGGGGAGGTCGGTGTGGAAAGCGAGGTCGGCAAAGGCAGCACCTTTATTGTGCGTCTTCCTCTTCTGAAAAACGAAGCCTGAGCATTTTTATCCATTGTACCCGCCTGCCATTTAAAATAGAGCAGCAACCTCCGGTTTAGCCGGAAGTTGCTGCTTTTTCATTTTCATTCATCTTTATACGCATATTAATATTGTATTAAGATTGTGCCTTTCAAATTGTAGATTGAATAACGAAGGTTTATAATGATTTCCTACCAGCGGGGAAAGACCTATTTTAGTACTAGATCTTTGTTCTCACTATTCTTCACCGTTCTTTTCCGGCATTATAAACTTTTATTCTTTTAGAAAGAAGGATTGGCAAACAATTGAGTACAATGGACAATACATCGGGTAATCAAGAAATCATATATAAACTTCCCGTAGATAAAGCTTATGCGGCTCTGGGAACAACTCTCCAGGGGCTGACGCAGACACAGGCGCAGGAACGGCAGAGGGAACAGGGGAAAAACCTGATTAGTTCCAAAAAGAAAAAATCTGCTGTTCTTACGTTTCTGAGCAACTTTACGCATCTGATGGCTGTGCTGCTGTGGGTGGCCGGCGCGGTAGCCTTTTTTGCAGGGATGCCGGAACTGGGAGTAGCCGTCTGGATGGTCAATGTCATTAACGGCGTTTTCAGCTTCTGGCAGGAAAGCCGTGCGGACAAGGCTACGGAAGCGCTCAAAAATATGCTGCCCTCGTATGTGCGTGTGATTCGCGGTGGAGAGGAAACGAAAATTCTGGCCGAAGATCTGGTAACAGGCGATATTATCCTTCTGGAAGAAGGGGATAAAATTTCCGCTGATGCCCGTCTGGTCGAATGCAATGATCTGCAGGTGGACCAGTCCACCCTGACGGGAGAGTCCAACCCTGTACGCAAAACAAAAGATGCCGTATTGAGGGATGATCTGACGCGGGCGGAAACGCCGAACCTGATCTTTGCGGGCACCAATGTTTCGGAAGGCAACGGAAAAGCCCTTGTTATCGGAATCGGCATGGGAACCGAATTCGGCAAAATTGCCGATCTGACTCAGAACATGGAGAAAGAAGAAAGTCCGCTGCAAAAAGAACTGAACCGGCTGACAAAACAGATTTCCATTATCGCCATCATGTTTGGTATTCTGTTTTTCCTGGCGTCATTCTTCTTTGTCAACGAACCTTTTGCCGCGTCATTCGTCTTTGCATTGGGAATGATCGTCGCGTTTATACCGGAAGGGCTGCTTCCCACAGTTACCCTGTCCCTTGCAATGGCTGTGCAGCGTATGTCTAAAAGGAACGCTTTGGTGAAGAAGCTTTCCTCTGTGGAGACGCTCGGCAGTACATCCGTGATCTGCACGGATAAAACCGGTACGCTTACACAAAATGAAATGACGGTCAGCCATTTATGGCTGGCGGAAAAAGAATTTGAAGTAACCGGCGTCGGTTATGAACCCAAGGGGGATATTCTGGAAGGCGGGAAAAAAGTCACTGCCCGCGACAATCAGGATCTGAACCTTCTGCTGACGGGCGCTGCCCTTTGCAGCAACGCCCGGCTGCTGCCGCCGAATGAGGAATCAGCCCGCTACACTGTGCTGGGCGACCCCACAGAAGCCTGTCTGGGCGTTGTAGCGGAAAAAGCGGGGATAGACGTCCATAGGCAAATGGAGCTGACTCCCCGCTTACGGGAGCTGCCCTTCGAGTCGCGTCGCAAAAGAATGACGACGATTCACCAGCTGCAAAAACCGATGGATGGTACCGATCGTATCGCGTATGTGAAGGGTGCGCCCAAAGAGGTTATGAAGCTAAGCGAATCTATCCTCGTGAACGGTCAGGTTCAGCCGATGACGGAGGAAATGCGCCGGAAGATCATGGAGGCCAACGACGGATATGCCTATGAAGGACTGCGCGTTCTGGCGGTCGCCTATCGCCTTCTGCACAAAGAAGACAATATTCCGAAAGCAATGAGTGCCTACACTCCTGAAATCATTGAACAGAACCTTGCTTTTGTGGGATTGGTGGTCATGGCTGATCCCCCGCGTCCGGAAGTTGCCGCCGCTGTGGAGGAATGCCACCGCGCCGGTATCCGTATTATTATGATTACCGGAGATTACGGTCTGACGGCTGAGAGCATTGCAAAACGCATCGGCATCGTGAAAAGCCCTAATCCGCGTGTGGTGTCGGGGCTGGAACTGGAAGAGCTTTCCGACGAGAAATTGAAGGAATATCTGAAGGATGAGATCATTTTTGCCCGTGTGGCACCGGAGCAGAAGCTTCGTGTGGTGTCCAATCTTCAGCAAATGGGCGAGGTTGTGGCTGTGACGGGCGACGGTGTGAACGATTCCCCGGCGTTGAAAAAGGCCGACATCGGAGTGGCCATGGGCATTGCCGGAACGGATGTGGCAAAAGAAGCGGCGGATATGATTCTGACCGACGACAATTTTGCTTCGATTGTCCATGCGATTGAAGAAGGCCGCGCAGTTTACAGCAACATTCGGAAATTCCTGCTCTACATTCTGAATTCCAACATGCCGGAGGCAGTTCCTTCCGCTATGTTCCTGTTTTCCAGGGGCGCCATTCCGCTTCCACTGACGGTTATGCAGATCCTTACCATCGATTTGGGTACCGATATGCTGCCGGCGCTGGGACTGGGAACGGAAAAGCCGGAAAAGGGGATTATGGATCAGCCCCCGCGTAATCAAAAAGAATCTTTATTGACAAAAAAACTGGTTGTCAAGGCATTTTTGTGGTATGGTTTATTAGGGTCCATTGCTTCGGCGTTTTCTTACTTTTTTATCAATCTGCAAAACGGCTGGCCAAGAGTGCCGCTTGCGGGTGGAGTGGACCCGATTTATATTAAGGCAACAACCATGGCGCTTGCCGGTATTGTTTTCTCGCAGATCGGGGCAGCGTTTAACTGCCGCACAGAAAAGCAGTCCGTTTTTCAGGTTGGGCTGTTTAGCAACAAACAGGTGAATTTCGGCATTGTCTTTGAGGTAATCCTGATTATTGCGCTGATTTTCCTGCCACCCCTGCAGTCCGTTTTCCATACGGCACCGCTGAATTTGCAGGATTTTATCATTTTGTGTGTATGGCCTCCGGTAATTCTGGTGCTTGAAGAGGTAAGAAAGGCATTTCTGCGAAAGAAAAATGCCAGACGCTATTAAAAAAACAGAGAGGTGAACGGCATGAAAGTGATCGTAGTAGGTTTAGGAAGAATGGGGACGGGAATCGCCCTCAATTTGACGAAAAAAGGCCATCAGGTAACGGTAATCGATTCTAATCCGGATGCTTTTAAGAATCTTGGCAAGGAATTCAGCGGCAACAAAGTAACCGGTATCGGATTTGACCGGGATGTACTGAATAAAGCCAGGATAGATCAGGTAGATGCTGTAGTATCCTGTACGGCGAGTGATGAAGCCAATGTTGTAATTGCAAGGATCGCCAAAAATATTTACCGTGTTCCCCGTGTGGTGGCGCGCCTTTATGACTCGAACAAGGCGGACCTGTACCGGCGGATCGGAATCCAGACCATTTCCACTACGGCGTGGGGCATTGAACGGGCGACGGAGCTCCTGATGTACCATCAGATGGACAGTGTGTTTGAAATTGGGAACGGAAACGTAAACATTGTGCGCATTGAGGTTCCCCCCCTCTTGGTCGGCCATACGGTCAAGGAGATTACGGCGATCGGGGAAATACAAGTATCCGGTGTCAGCCGAAGCAACAAAACATTTATTCCAACCACCGGTACCGTTTTTGAAGCAGAGGACATTCTGCATATTACAGTGATTGCTTCTGCTGTTGATAAACTGAAATCGATGCTGGGATTGGCATAAAGGGGGAATTAAAATGAAAGTCATTATCGTAGGCGGAGGACAGGTGGGTTCTTATCTTGCTTCCCTTCTGCTTTCCAATGGCCACGAGATACGGGTGATAGAGCACCGTGAAAGCGTTTTTCAAAAACTGGAAAAAGAACTGCCGCACGACACGCTGGTGTTCGGCAACGGTTCAGACCCGGAAGTACTGGAGAAAGTGGGCATCGCTACCGCAAATGTAGTCGCTGCCGTTACCGGTGCGGATGAGATCAACCTCGTGGTTTCCACCCTTGCAAAGATGGAGTTTGGCGTACCCAGAGTGGTGGCCAGAGTCAACAATCCTAAAAATACTTGGTTGTTTAACAGCGGCATGGGTGTGGATATCGGCGTGAATCAGGCGGAACTGATGGCGCATTTCGTAGTGGAAGAAATGAACATGAAGGATATGTTCACAATTCTGAAGCTCAACCGCGGAGATTACGCGATCGTCCAGATGAAGGTTCAGCCAAATTCAAGGGCCGTCAATCATTTGCTGAAAGATTTGTCCATTCCGAAAAAAACGGTGTTGATTGCCATAACGCGCGACAATGCCACCCTGATCCCGAAAGGGGACACTCAAATTTTAGAGGATGACGATATTCTGGCACTGACCGACAGTGAGAGCCGCGAGGCGCTGAAAGAAATCTTCGGATAAAAATAGAATCAAAAGCCGTCGGAAATAAAACCGGCGGCTTTTTTGCATATTACATTCCTTTCGGTAAACCTTAATTCCGGAGGGATTTAAAATGAAATCAATTTGGAGTGAAACCTGCACTTTCCCAAAAAGAGATCCGCTGAAAAATGACATTGTGGTAGACACCGCAGTGATTGGGGCGGGTATGGCCGGGCTTCTGACCGCTTACCTTCTTCAGGAGGAAGGACAAAAGGTGGTTGTTTTGGAAGCGGCGGAAACCGCGAGCGGAGTCACCAAAAACACTACGGCAAAAATCACGTCTCAGCATGATTTAATTTATGACAGCATGATTCAGGATTTTGGAGAAGAAGCCGCCGGGCAATACGCCGCTGCCAATCAAAAAGCTGTGGAAAAGTTCCGGACAATCATTACAGAAAGCAAAATTGACTGTGATTTTGAAAGTAAGCCGTCCTTTGTTTACTCCCTTGACCGGGAAGAGGAACTGAAAGCTGAAGCACAGGCGGCGGAAAAACTGGGAATCCCAGCGGAATTCACTACGGAAACCGATCTTCCGTTCCCGGTTCTGGCGGCGGTGAAATTCAGCAATCAGGCTCAGTTTCATCCGCTGAAATTTCTGAACTCCATTTCTTCCGGCCTGACAATTTTTGAAAACACCCGAGCGTTGATTGTTCGCGGAGATTCCATTATCACAAACCGGGGCAGGGTAACGGCGGATCATATTGTTGTTGCCACGCATTTTCCGATTGTCAATGTTCCCGGATGGTACTTCGCACGGATGCATCAGGAACGTTCCTACGTCATCGCGCTGAAAAATGCGGGTCAGCTCAAGGGCATGTATATCGACGCCGATCCCGACGGCTATTCCTTCCGCAGCTATGGTGACTATATCTTTCTGGGCGGGGCCGGGCACCGCACCGGCAAGCACCCGGAATCGGGCTGTTACGAAAAGCTGCGCAAAGCGGCAAAACAGTATTTTCCGGAAAGCGAGGAAGTTTGCCACTGGTCGGCGCAGGACTGCATGACATGGGATAACCTGCCCTATATCGGGCAGTACGCTTCTTCCACCCCAAACCTCTATGTGGCGACGGGATTCAAAAAATGGGGCATGTCCACCTCTATGGCGGCGGCCATGATCCTGACGGATACGATCTGCGGACGGGAGAATGAAGAAGCGGAAGTTTTTTCTCCCCAGCGCTTTCACGCCGCGGCCTCCGCTAAAAATATGATGACCGATTTCGGAACTTCCGCTGTGGAACTGACGGCCGGGCTGTTTTCACCGCCAAAAAGAAGATGTGCGCATTTGGGGTGCCGTCTGCAGTGGAATCCGGATGAAGAGACATGGGACTGCCCCTGCCACGGGTCAAGGTTTACCGAACAGGGAGACTTAATTAGTGATCCAGCGCTTAGAGGGATAAAGCATGACTGATTACCGCTCGCTCCACAGGCATCGCTCTTTTTTTGAAGGCTGGTATTTCAGGCATCAGGGTGCGGACGGCGCTGTCGCCTTTATTCCGGGTGTCAGTATCAGTAAGCAGGGGAAAAAGAGCACCTTTGTTCAGGTAATCACAAAGAGCGGTTCTTTTAATCAGACTTATCCTTATACTGCTTTCCGCGCCTGCCGGAAAAATTTTTCCGTGCGTATCGGCAGGAATGTTTTTACCGAAAAAGGGGTTCATATTGATATGAACGGCCCCGGCCTGCACTGTACGGGCGAGATCCGCTACGGCCCGCTTACGCCGATTTCGTCGGATATTATGGGCCCGTTTCGCCTGATTCCGTTTATGGAGTGCAATCACGGGGTTATCAGTATGAAGCACAGCCTGACGGGTTCCGTCACTCTGAACGGAGAAAGCATCAGCATGGACGGGGGAATCGGTTATATTGAAAAAGACTGGGGAAGTTCGTTTCCCTCAAGCTACCTTTGGGTACAGTGCAACCGGTTCTCCGACTCCTCCTGCAGTGTGATGGTTTCTATTGCGGAAATCCCGTTCTGCGGCACTCGTTTTCAGGGGTGCATCGCCGTTGTTTGTTTTCAGGGCAGGGAATACCGTTTTGCCACCTACCGTGGGGTGAAAATCATCCGCTGCTCGGAAACGGGATTTATCCTGAAACAGGGAGATTATTTGCTGGAGGCAGACATTCTTTCTAAACCCGCCCATCAGCTGCTTGCGCCCCAATCGGGAGAAATGTCGCGGGTGATCCGTGAGAATATGTCTGCCGCGGCGCGCTTTCGCCTGTATGAAAATAATCTCCTTCTCTTTGACCTGACCGGTGACGAAGTCGGATTTGAATATGTAAAATAGCACCCGGTGTACGAAATCTGCATAGCGTATTTCCCGTTGCACATAATAACAGCAAAGGGGGTGGATACTTTGCCGAAAGACAGTCAGCCGGACAACAAACAAAACCGGATGAAAAAGGCGAACGGACAAACGCCGATCACTCGGGAAAATCAGAATCAAAATAAAAACGCCAAAAAGCAGTCCATTAAAAATAACGACGTGTAAGGGGGAAGAATCTTGGCAAAAGCAGGGATGAGACGCCCGGACCCAAAAGAACCGCACGGAACGGAAAGCAATCATAAGACGCATATCCCGAAAAATGATGTGCAGCCTGTTCCCGAGCTTCAGGGAAAGGCAAAGCACACTAAGGAAAGAGCCCCGCTTATCTAGCGGGCAGCAACTTTTATGTAGACCGGGCGAGGTTTGAGCCTCGCCCTAACAGGGTATATATCCATGCACAAGGCACGTTTTTATAATTCATGATAAATGCCCCGCCACTCATATCTTCTCCGCTCCGGGCGGAGATATAACTGTCAATTTTTGTTTATTAGGTTCTGCACATAGTCCTGCATTTCCTGTTTGGACTGAATTTCGTGTGTATGCTGGACTATTTGCTGCTGTTCCGGCTGCGGAAGAGCGGAAAAGTACTCCATCGCCTGCACATTTTGGGCGAGTGCCATGCCAAATCCCAGCGGAAGCTCCACAGTTATCACCTCCCTGATTAGTGTTTGCCCGGTGTGTCAAATCATTCAGAACAATTTTAAAACAAAACCTCAGCCGGAAATAAAATAATATTCTATAAAAGAATTTATAAATTCAATAAAAAAGGCGGCGGAGAATTCTCCGCCGCCTCCTATGTATTTCAGAAGCTTTTATGCCACGGTTATCACACACTGGCGAACCGCCTGCTGGCCCGGAAGTGTGGAATAAACGCCGGTGCAGCCGGCGCTTACGCCGCTGATTTTATAGTAGTAGCTCGAACCGACTTTCTGCGTCAAGACGGGTTTGAGCACACTGCCGTTTCCCGTTGTGAAAACCGGTGTGGCGCTTGTGCCATTGGGTGTGAATTTAAACTGATAGGTCGCGCCGCGTTTGATTGTGAAAGGGTGGGTCGTGTCGGAAATTACTCCGTTCGCTTTTCCGTTTGCGGTAAAGCTGGCGGAAAGACTGCCCAGTGTGGTAGTGATTTCAGCAGCACCCTGGTTCACATTTGTGATTTTATAAAGATAGCCGCCCGTGGTTTTCTGGTAAAAAGCCACGCTTACCGACGAAGGGTTGGAAGAAACCGCCGTGGGTCTGGAGGCTGAATTGGTGGTGATTTTATAGATATAGGAGCTGTTGGAGCCGAAATTATACGGATAGGTTGTGTCCGACTTAAAAGTTGTGTCGGGAGAAACCTGGGAAGGATCTTCAACAGGAGTCGTAGGCTGATTGACGGAGGAGTAATCCACATAGGAATAGTTCTGGTCAACTGCGCCGCTGATTCCGGGAACGGTTGCGGAGCCGTATTGCCACATGGTGTACGGATTGCTGTATTTGGCCACATCCACGCCCCAGTGCGCCACCCATTTGTCATAGGGGTCAAGAATGGAGCTGGCAAGATTGGAGTTGTAGATACTGGGGGAGCTGTAAATGCCGGCCTTGTAGCCCGCGCTTTCAATCGCAGAGCAGAAGGTCTGGGCAATGCTGGACAGAAGCTCACGCGAAAGAACGCGCTGAGTACTGTCTTCAATATCGTAAAATACAGGGTAGTCGAGTTTGCGTCCATTTAAAATGCTGAGGCACATCCGCGCTTCTTCGGCTGCCGCCGCCACGGTGGTCGCATAGCTGAAATGATAGACGCCTACCTTGATCCCGTTTGCGGTTGCCCCGCTGTAGTTGGCATTAAAATAAGCGTCGGTTTGCTGATCCCACATTTCGCTGCCGTAACCGGTGCGGATGATGGCGAAATCAACGCCGCTGCTTTTTACACTGCTCCAGTTAATATTGCCCTGCCATGCGGAAACGTCGATTCCCTTCAGCACAACATGAACGTTGCAGGTGGCGGTCTGGCCGTCGCTGGTTGTTGCCGTAACGACTGCTCTTCCCAGTCCTGCGCCCGTTACCGTATTTCCCATTACGGTCGCCACGTTCGGGTCGCTGGATGTCAGGACAGCATCGCTCATAATGCATCCCATAACGGAAGCCGTCAGAGAGGCGCTTTCGCCGATTCTTAAAGCCAGTTTGGTGCTGTCCAGGGTCATAGGTGCAGAGGTAATCGTGCTGGTGTCCGTCGCGTAAGCGGCGGTTGTGCAGAGTGATGCAATCATCGCGAGCGCCAATACGAGAGAGACGAGCTTTCTTTTCATAGTTTTCCTCCAAATTGTTTTCGTTGTTCCATCATGTTTTACCCACTGAAATACGCAACAAAGTATGCATTTTTCTTCTCGGTCTTGAAGTAGCAATACTGCACAATACAGCAGGAACGATTTCATATCAATTATATTTTTAATTACTAATTATGTCAAGTAAGTATACTAAAAAACACCAATGCCTAAAATGCGTCAAATTTCCCAAAAAGAACAGCAAAACAGAAGAAAAGAAGCTAAAAATGGCAGTTTATCTGCGTATTAATGGAATACGGTCTTTCATACGCGGTTTTTTCCGTTGCTTTCTGGGTTTAATTACCATTTTGTTTTTTCCTGATCTTTTCAAGCACGGCAAAATTATATTTGATTATTTTCCGTAAATGCTTTACAATGAACAAGTGTATTTTTACAGCAATTCCGTTTCAGTTTGCGAGACAAAACACGTTTCTCCCCCGCCGAAGGTGGGGGAGAAACGCAAACTTTTTGTAGAATCAACTGAAACTGCTGTAGTTGGTTGGAGGAAGTAATTTGTCAAGTTATGTAAATGAGATTAAGAGAAGAAGGACATTCGCTATTATTTCCCACCCTGATGCGGGGAAGACGACCTTAACGGAGAAATTGCTGCTTTACGGCGGGGCGATTACGCTGGCCGGTTCTGTTAAGGGAAAAAGGACGGCGAAGCACGCTGTTTCCGACTGGATGGAAATTGAAAAGCAGAGAGGAATTTCGGTTACTTCTTCCGTTATGCAGTTCAATTACAACGACTACTGCATTAATATTTTGGACACCCCGGGTCATGAGGACTTTTCAGAGGACACCTACCGCACCCTGATGGCTGCGGATTCCGCTGTCATGGTCATTGATGCCTCGAAGGGCGTTGAAAAGCAGACCCGTAAGCTGTTTAAGGTCTGTACGCTGAGGAATATCCCTATTTTTACATTTATCAATAAAATGGACAGAGAAGCCAGAAGCCCGTTTGACCTTCTGGAAGAGATTGAACAGGAGCTGGGAATCCGGACTTTTCCCATGAACTGGCCGATCGGTTCGGGTAAAGAATTCAAAGGGGTCTATGACCGCAGTAAAAAAGAAATTATCGCCTTTACTGCCAACAACGGACAGCGGGAAGTGGAAGCGACTGAGGTCGACATTAATGATGAAAAACTGGAAGCGTTGATCGGAGAAGATCACCGCAAAATTCTGGTGGATGACATTGAGCTTCTGGACGGGGCGGGCGGCGAGTTCGATCTGGAAGCTGTCCGAACAGGCAGGCTTTCCCCTGTTTTCTTCGGTTCTGCGCTTACGAATTTCGGTGTAGAGCCGTTTTTGGAAGAGTTTTTGAATATGACGACGTCTCCCTTGCCCAGAGAGGCGGACACCGGCCTGATCGACCCGGTTACCAATGAGTTTTCCGCCTTCGTCTTTAAAATTCAGGCCAATATGAACAAGGCGCACCGCGACAGAATCGCTTTTATGCGCATTTGTTCGGGCAGGTTTGAAAAAGGCATGGAAGTCATGCATATGCAGGGCGGCAAAAAGATGAAGCTTTCCCAGCCCCAGCAGCTGATGGCACAGGACAGGGAAGTGATTGACGAGGCGTACGCGGGCGATATTATCGGCGTGTTCGACCCGGGCATCTTTTCTATCGGCGACACCATCTGCACCCCGCCACAGAAATTTCTGTTCAGCGGCATCCCGACCTTTGCACCGGAGCACTTTAACCGTGTCCTGCAGGTGGATACCATGAAAAGAAAGCAGTTTGTCAAGGGAATGTCACAGATTGCGCAGGAGGGCGCCATCCAGATCTTTCAGGAGCTGGGCGGCGGTATGGAAGAGGTGATCGTCGGCGTGGTGGGTACCCTTCAATTCGACGTTCTGGGATACCGCCTTAAAAATGAGTACAATGTGGATATTCGCATGGACGGCCTGCCGTATCAGTATATCCGCTGGATTGAAAATGAAGAGCTTGACCCCAAAACCCTGAACCTTACATCCGATACGAAACGGATACAGGATTTGAAGGGGAACCGTTTACTTGTTTTTGCGAATGAGTGGAGCATCCGCTGGGCGGAGGAGCACAATAAGGAACTGAAGCTGGCGGAATTCGGCAGATAACAGCGAATACAGTATGGGAGGGACTCTTGTGCGGTTTTTAAAGAGCTTTAATGCGTTTATTGAAAAGTGGATGGCATTGGTTACGCCGCTTTGCCTTCTTACCGGGGTGATTTTTGCGGATCAGTTCAGCCGCATGCTGTTTTTGGTTCCCTATATCTTTGCGTTTATGACCTTCTGCGGCAGCCTTGGCTCTAAATTTTCCGACATTGGGAAGGTGGTACAGCACCCGTTGCCTCTCATTCTCTCCGTGCTGATTCTCCATCTGCTTCTGCCGTTTCTGGCGCTCGGAGCGGGCAGCCTGCTTTTCCCGCAAAGCCCTTATATCATTACCGGCATGGTTCTGGAATTTGTGGTACCGAGCGCGGTAGTCAGTACCATGTGGGTATCCATCTATCGTGGGAGTACTCCGTTTACGCTGTCCCTGCTGTTGATTGACACGCTGCTGGCACCGTTTTGTGTACCGTTCAGCTTACGTTTGTTTGTCGGTTCCAGCGTGCAGGTGGATGCGTCGGGGATGATGAAAGAACTGCTGCTGATGGTGGGCATTCCGGCGCTGGTGGGGATGACGCTGAACCAGCTTACGCGGGGCTCGGTTAAGCAGACCCTTTCGCCCAAGCTGGCGCCGTTTGGAAAAATCGCATTAATACTCGTGGTTTGCGCTAATTCCTCTAAAGTAGCGCCTTTTATTCGCCATATGACGCCGCAGCTGTTTGCGGTAGCCGGGGTCATTCTGCTGCTCGCCGCGGCGGGATATGCTCTGGGGTGGGCCGTTTCGGCGGTGCTGAAGCAAAAGCGCGAGCTTGTCGTGTCCATGTCGTTCGGCTGCGGGATGAGAAATATCAGCGCGGGCGCGGTGATTGCCGCGGCGTATTTTCCGGCGGAAGTCATGTTCCCGGTGATGATCGGTACTTTATTTCAGCAGATACTTGCCGCCAGCTTCGCGCAGCTTTTGAAAAAGCATTATGGATTGCCCGGCGAAGATGCCTGTTGAGCAGCGGATTTCTACATATGCAAAACGCGCCCTGAACGGATGGAAAATCCGAATCAGAGCGCGTTTTTTTACCGGTATCGCTATAGGTTCAGTCCCTGTCTTCCGCCAGAATTTCCAGCCAGTATCCGTCGGGATCGGAAATGAAATACAGGTCCATGTCATGGTTTTCGTAACAGATGCAGCCCATTTCCTTGTGCAGGGCATAGGCTTCCGCCTTGTCGGGCACACTGAACGCAATGTGAATTTCGTTATCGCCCAGATTGTACGGCTCTTTGCGGTCACGCAGCCAGGTCAGCTCCAGCTGATGCTCCGTCTGGCCGTCCCCGAGAAAAGCCAGAATAAACGAGCCGTCCGACGCGGTTTTGCGTTTTATTTCTGTCAGCCCGAGCGCTTTTTTGTAAAACGCAATGCTTTTGTCTAAATCAAATACATTCAGATTGTTGTGAAGAAATTTCGCTTTCATAAAGACACCTCCGTCCGTTATGGGTTTATTATATTTCATATCCGGCAGCTTTTCAATATCGAAGTGTTGAAAACCGATGCGTCAGGTTGTTTTTTCGGCGGTTTCAGGCTATAATCATGCTGAGCCGTCTTGTAAAAAAGGCTCTTGAAACACCTCTGAAAGGAAGTGGTTTTCGTTTGAAGAAATCCGTCGGTGTACTGGAAAAATGCGTATTGTTTCACGGAATTACTACTGAGGAAATCTCTCAGATGCTGAACTGCCTTGCTCCGCGGCAGGCTGAGTATGTCAAGGGCGGAATCATCGCACAGGCCGCCGGACTGATGCAGGAAGTCGGAATTGTGCTCGACGGAACGGTCGCTGTCACAAAAGAAACCCCAATGGGAGAACGGATTGTTCTGAACAAAATCCAGCCCGGGGGCATCTTTGGAGAAGTGGCGGCGCTGTCGGACTTTCAGCGTTCTCCGGCGACGATTTTCGCGCTGGAAAAAAGTACGGTGATGTTTATCCGGCCATCCAAAATTCTGGTGCCCTGCAGCCATATCTGCCGCTGGCATACCCGGCTGACAGAAAATCTGATTCACATTGTGGCGGACAGGGCGCTGTACCTGAACCGAAAAATTGATTTTCTTACCATTAAAAGCATGCGCGGCAAGCTGTGCACCTACCTTTACGAGCAGTACTGCAAGTCGGGAAAACCGCGTTTCACCCTGCCGTATAACCGCAATGAACTCGCGGATTTCCTCAATGTTTCCCGCCCGTCCATGTCGCGGGAGCTTGGCCGGATGCGCGATGAAGGGATTCTCTCTTTCCACGGGGACAGTTTTGAACTGCTCGACGTGGAAACCGTAAAAAGTTATGTGCAGTAGGCGGAAACGAAAGGATGGGAGACAATGAACAATCTGAGCAATACCATTCTGAAAGCGATGATAAGCTATAATGTGGGAGACCCGAAAAGGGTACAGCACGCGCTGAAGGTGTACGCGTTTGCAAAGTCCATTGGCGAACTGGAGGGACTGGACGGAAATACGGCGGAAATTCTGGAGCTTGCCGCCATCCTTCACGATATCGGAATTTGCAACAGCGAGAAGAAATACGGTTCCTCCGCCGGAAAATATCAGGAGCTGGAGGGCCCGCCGATAGCAAAAAAAATCCTTCTGGACGCCGGTGCCGAACAGGCGGTGATTGACCGGGTTTGCTTTTTGATTGGCCACCATCACACCTATACCGAAATCAGTGGTCTGGACTATCAGATTCTGGTGGAAGCTGATTTTCTGGTGAATCTTTATGAGGACGGCATGGGTAAATTGCAGGCACAAACTGTTTTGCAAAAATATTTCAAGACGAAAACGGGCAAAGAATACCTTACAGAAATGTATTTACAGTCCGAAGCGGAGGAATGATTTGAAAAGCCCTTTTCTTTATTCCAACGATAATAAACGATATCATACCCTGAGCTATCACCTGAAACAGCGGTTTGACCGGCGGGTTTTCAAAGCTGTGATCGACGCGGGCTTTACCTGTCCTAATCTGGACGGTTCCAGGGGCTTTGGCGGCTGTACTTATTGTTTATCCGGCAGCGGGGACTTTACCCACGGAGCGGACAGGGACGTTGCCGAGCAGGTGCGCATGGAGCTCGATCGGGTGCGCGAAAAAACGCCCGGTGCGGATGTGATCGCCTATTTTCAGGCGCACACAAACACTTATGCGCCGCTTTCCAGACTGCGGGAACTGTATGAATCCGCCCTGAGCGTTGACGGCGTGTGCGGCCTCAGCATCGCCACGCGCGCGGATGCTCTGGAACAGGAGACGATGGATTATCTGGCGGAACTTTCCCAAAGGACGTACCTGACGGTGGAACTGGGGCTGCAGACCGTCCATGATGCTACCGCCGAAAGAATCAACCGGTGCCATACTTATTCCGAATTTGAAGAAGCTTTTCAGGCGCTCAAATCCCGCGGAATCCGTGTCTGTGTACACCTTATCAACGGACTTCCTGGAGAAACTCCGGAAATGATGCTCGAGTCTGCCCGGACGGTCGGTGAGCTTGAGGCGGACGCGTTGAAAATCCATCTACTGCAGATTATGAAGGGGACTCTCATGGAGCGCCAGCTTGCCGCAGGGGAAATGATCCCCATGACCCGGGAGGGTTATCTGGACGTTGTCTGCTCTCAGCTGGAGGTTCTGCCGCCCGAGACGGTGATTGAACGGATCACCGGCGACGGCGCTCACGACAAACTGATTGCGCCGCGCTGGGGCGTAGATAAAATCGCCGTGCTCGGCGGAATAGACCACTCGCTTGTCCAAAAAGACACCTGGCAGGGAAAGCGGTATCCATAAAAAAAGAGCGCCCTTTCAACGAAAAAGCGCTCCGAATCATCTTTTTATGCTTCTGATTTCTGAAACGAAATCAGTTCTCCCCTTCGGGAAAAGAATGCAATTTTCTCGCGGTAGCTTTCGGTGCGGCTGTCGGCTTTCAGCTCCTCAAAAACAGAAGTGTTTTCGCTGAAATGCATCGGTACAACCAGATCTGCGCCCACGGTTTTCATAAAGTAATCCAGACCGCGCAGAGCATTGTCTTCCAGTCTGGGGTCGGCGGGGACAAAAGCAATGTCGATTTTTTCGTCTTTCAGCGTGTCAATCTGTTCCCGATAACGGCGGGTCATTTCGCTGTTGTCGCTGTCGGGTTCCCCGTTCCAGTACCAGTCGTTTAAATCCCCGGCGTGATAAATGCACAGTCCGTCCGCCTTGACAAGAAACGCCACGCCGATATCTGTGGATTCAAGCGTTCGTACGCTCAGGTCGCCAAGGTCATATTCTTTGCCGGGGCTGACTTTGATTACGTCTTCCTGTGTTTTAATGTCGTCGGACAGGATATATCGGATATTGCCGATGGTTTTGCGCCAACTGAAAATCTTGGGATTATAGTGGTCGGGGTGGCTGTGAGAGACAAAAACAACCACATTCTGATCCTCAGTTTCCTTCGGGTCAACGACTCCCTTGTCAGAACCGCAGCCCTTCGGGGAATCTAGATAATAATCAAAAATAAAAAGATGGCTGTCCGTTTTCAGAGAAAATCCGCTGTTGTAAAGGTACCGGATTTCGGTTTTCATATCCATTCTCCTTCCTTTTAACGGTTACTGCATGCTTCCACCTTCTATAATGCCCGCTTTGGTCAGGTTTTGCTTGTGTTCCTCATAAGTTTTTGCGTAGTAGTAATTCCCGCTTGCATCCGCGGCAAAATAAAGGTAGTCGGTGTCCGCCGGGTTGACGGCGGCGTTCAGAGCGGCCTTGCCGGGATTGCAGATGGCGCCGGCAGGCAGGGCGGGGCATTTTCGGGTATTGTAATAGGAGTTGTACCGGTTGATGTCGCCCGTAAGGTTGGGCTTCAGATATTTTTCAACATAAATGACCGTTACATCCGCCTGCAGCTTCATACCGGCTTTCAGCCTGTTGTGAAACACGGAAGAAACCTTTGCCATTTCGTTTACATTTCCAGATTCCTTTTCAATAATGGAGGCAAGGGTGACGACCTGGTCGGTGGTCATACCGGAGTAGCTGTAGTTGCCGCCGATTCTGCTTTCCGCATTTTTCAGCATTTTGCCAAGCGCGTCCTGCGGCTTCATATCTTTGTAAAATTCATAAGTATCGGGGAAAAGGTAGCCTTCCAGCTTATAGCAGCGGCTTGCGCTGGACCCCAGCTTGCCGATCAGGGAGTAATAGCTGAAATCGTAGGAGTTTGCGGTGCTGAGCAGCTCGCTTTTTTTGCAGACGCCGTTTGCTTCCAACCGGTCGCCGATCTGGGAAAGCGTGTATCCTTCCGGAATCACCACGCGCACGGTCTGGGCCTTTTCCGGCTGAGAAGAAGAGGCGGGCGCGGAGGAGGTGTTCTGCTTTTGGGAGGAGGCTCCCTGCGAAGTAACTGCTCCCGCAGAAGAAACAGCCGAAGAAAGTACAGAACTGCTTACGGTACTGTCAGAGGAGTCCGGCACGGAGGAATCCGATTCACTGACCACGCTGCTGCTTGCCTGACTGGACACCGTGCTGCTGGTGTTGCTCTTGGAGCAGGCTGAAAAAGAAAAGCAGACTGCCAGTGCAGTCAGCATTGCTAGATATTGCTTCATTCTATTTAATCACCTTTATTCCTTTTCTATTATTTTATAACCTTTTCGCCTATAATTCAATAGAATGTTCCATTTTTTGACATCACCAAAAACAGGAAGCCGTCTTAATCAACTCACTCACAGGAGGTATTTTTTATGGGATTCAGCTTTGAAAAATACAGTCAGAACTTTCTTCTTCTGCTGGAATCGTCGCTGCCAAAACTTTTTGGTGCGCTGTTGATTCTGGCAATTGGCTGGTGGCTCAGCAATCAGGTGGTTCGGCTGATGTTCCGAGCCATGTCGCGTTCAAAAACAGACACCGGCTTTGTTACGTTCATCAGTTCCCTGACCAAAGTACTGCTGAAGACGATTGTTTGCATTACGGCGGCGGCCCAGCTTGGCATGAACGTCGGCTCGATTATTGCCGCGGTCGGCGCGGCGGGTCTGACCATCGGACTTGCCGTAAAAGATAACATGGCTAATATTGCCTGCGGCGCGCAGATCATCTTTACAAAGCCGTTCCGCGTAGGGGATTACATTCTCTTTGAAGAAACGGAGGGAACGGTGGAGCGCATTGAAACCATGTTCACCACCCTGAGAACCTTTGACAACAAAGAAGTTGTGATTCCAAACGCCAAAATCACCTCCGGCGTCATCGTCAACTATTCGGCCATGGCGACCCGCCGTCTGGACCTGAAATACCTGGTCGGCTATGACGAAGATCTTGCTGAAGTAAAAAATCTGCTCAGGGAACTGGTTGAGCAAAATCCCATGGCTCTGACCAGTCCCGCTCCGCTGATTGTCGTCGGTGAGCACCGCGACAGCGGTATTACGGTGGAAGTCCGGGTCTGGTGTAAAACGCAGGATTATCTTACACTCTATTTTGCCATGCAGGAAAAGGTGAAGCTTGCGTTTGACAAAGCGGGAATTCGTATCCCCTACAATCAGCTGGATGTCCATGTTAAGCCCGGGGAATAGAAAAATACGATAAAAACTGCGAAGAGCGGCAGCCCTGTTTGTACGGGGCTGCCGCTCTTTTAAAAATTCTGCTGCACCGGAGGCACGCGTCTTACGCCAGCGCCTGCTGCAGGTCAAACAGAATATCGTCTATGTGTTCAGTACCGATGGAAAGACGGACGGTGTTCGGCTTGATGCCGGACTGGAGCAGTTCGCTTTCGTTCATCTGGGAGTGGGTGGTGCTCGCCGGGTGGATGACCAGTGATTTTACGTCGGCCACATTTGCCAGCAGGGAGAAAACCTCCAAACGGTCAATGAAGTCTTTGGCTTCCTCAGCGCCGCCCTTGATCTCAAACGTGAAGATGGAGCCTGCGCCATTGGGGAAATATTTGTTATATAAAGAGTTGTATTTGCTGTCCGGTAAGGCGGGGTGATTGACGCGTTCCACCTTGGGGTGCTTGGAGAGAAAATCCACTACCTTCAGAGCGTTCTCAACATGACGCTCCACGCGCAGGGAGAGGGTTTCAAGGCCCTGCAGAAGCAGGAAAGAGTTAAATGGGCTGATGGTCGCGCCGGTGTCTCTCAGCAGGATCACGCGGATTCTGGTTACATAGGCCGCCGCGCCGACATCTTTTGTAAAGCTGATGCCGTGGTAGCTCGGATCGGGCTCGCTCAGCCACGGGAATTTGCCGGAGGCCGCCCAGTCAAAATTCCCGCCGTCCACGATGACGCCGCCTAATGAAGAGCCGTGGCCGCCGATAAATTTTGTAGCAGAATGCACCACAACGTCCGCGCCGTGCTCAATGGGGCGCAGCAGGTACGGTGTGGCAAAGGTGTTGTCTACAATCAGGGGAATTCCGTTTTTGTGGGCGACAGCGGCCACCGCGTCAATGTCAATGACGCTGGAATTCGGATTGCCCAGCGTTTCGATGAAAATCGCTTTTGTATTCGGCTGAATTGCGTTTTCAAAGCTGCCTTCCGAATCCGGATCGACAAATGTGGTGGAAATGCCGAAAGCCGCGAGCGTATGTTCCAGCAGATTGTAGGTTCCTCCGTAGATGGTGTTCGCGGATACGATATGGTCGCCCGCGTGAGCGATATTTTCAATCGCATAGGTGATGGCCGCCGCGCCGGATGCCGCTGCCAGCGCCGCCACACCGCCTTCCAGTGCGGCAATGCGCTGCTCAAACACATCGGAGGTGGGGTTCATCAGTCGGCCGTATACGTTGCCGCCTTCGGTCAGGCCAAAGCGCGCGGCAGCCTGTGCGGAATCCTTAAAGACAAAGGAGGTTGTCTGGTAAATAGGAACCGCTCTGGCATCCGTTGCGGAATCCGGCTTTTCCTGTCCTGCGTGTACCTGTATTGTTTCAAATTTATATTTTCTTTCGCTCATTGTTGTTACTCCTTCTGCATATTTATTTCAGTATTTCGAAATATCGGGTAATTCCCGGTCTTATTTTCTGTTACAACGGCAGGAGGCGCACATTCGCTCATGCAGAAAGAGGGGACGGTTCTGGTTGTTTAAACGGTACTTTTTTGTTTTCATAGGGCTCCTCCTTTTTGTTAATATTACAATACATATAATATTAGTAATATATTGTTGACATAGTACTACGATAAAGAAGAAATGTCAAGAGCTTTTCTTAAAAAGCGACCCGGAGCACAGGCATAAAAATTTCTGCGCTCCGGGTCGTATGAAAGTTTCAGGTAATCTGGAAAATGTAAAATTTAAGGTAATTCGTTTCGGGTACGCTCCATAGAATGGGGTGGTCGGGGGACTGCTGGCGCGCTTCGATCTGACTGAGCGACACCTGAGCGTCGAACGCCGCACTGCGCAGCATACTGCGGAAAAGCTCCTCCGTCATAAAGTGGGAGCAGGAGCAGGTCGCGAGGTAGCCGCCGCGGGGCAGCAGCTTCATAGCGCGCAGATTGATCTCCTTGTACCCCTTCATCGCGTGGTCAACGGTCTGACGCGACTTGGTGAAGGCCGGCGGGTCGAGAACGATTAAGTCGTAACCGTCTTTTTTGCCCATTGGCATCTGCGGAAGCAGGTCGAACACGTTGGCGGTCTGGAAGCTCATTTTTTCCTGCAGCTGGTTGCGTTTGGCGTTTTCCTCCGCCATGGCGACCGCGTCGGCGGAAATGTCCACCGCGTGAACGTGTTCCGCGCCGCCCTTCGCCGCGTTCAGCGCAAAGGAGCCGGTGTGGGTAAAGCAGTCCAGCACGCGCTTGCCGCGGCTGATTTTTGCGACCGCCTGCCGGTTGTATTTTTGGTCAAGGAAAAATCCGGTCTTCTGGCCGTTTTCAAAATCCACGGCGTATTCAATTCCGTTTTCCGTAATGGTTGTCTGCGTGGTCTGCGGCGTTTCCAACCCGGCAATGGGGAAGAAGCTTTTATTTTGCTGCATTCCTTCCAGTTCGCGGATGGCAACGTCGTTTCGCTCATAAACGCCGTTTATGTTCTGGCCGTCCTCCTTCAGAATCTTGCACAGCAGGGGGAAGAGAACCGGTTTCAGCTTTTCCATGCCGAGGGAAAGTGTCTGCGCGACCAGAATATTGTTGAAGCGGTCGACCGTGAGCCCGGGAAAAAGGTCTGCTTCACCGAAAATGATCCGGCAGCAGGAGACATCGTCCCCCATCACGGTTTTGCGGTATTCCCACGCGTGGCGCAGGCGGCGTTCGAAGAAGGCTTCGTCAAAGACGTCGTTCGCGCTGCGGGAAATCAGCCGGATTCTGATTTTAGAATGGTCGTTGATAAAACCGGTGCCAAGGTATTTTTCGCGAATGCTGAACACATCGACCAATGCGCCGTTTTCATAGGCACCCTCGATCTTGAGAATTTCCGTGTTGTAAACCCACGGGTGACCGGATTGAATGCTGTTTTCTGCCTTGCGGGTTAAAATGATCTTAGGGTAAGTTCTGTTTTGCTTCATGAATTTTCCTCACAACCTGATTATTTTTACAGTTGACTGCTGAATTCCCGGATGACCGCCACGGATTTTTTGAACGTAAGCAGCTCCTCGTCGGTCATACGCACCTCAACAACCTCTTTTACACCGTTTCTTCCCAATACAGCCGGAACACCCGCAAAAACGCCGTTTTCTCCGTACTCGCCGCACAGCAGCGTGGAAACAGGGATAATCCTGCTTTCATTGTAAAGAATCGTTTTGATGATTCCGGCGGTTGTAGTGGCGATTCCGTAATTGGTGTTGCCCTTGCGGTGCAGGATTTCCCACCCTGCGTTGGCGGTTTCGTGAACCATCTGCTTCAGGTCAGCACCTTTCAGCCGATCCTGATTGTCGGCGACAATATTGAAAAAATCTTTTCCGCCAACGGTTACGCGGCTCCACGGCACCATTTGGGAATCGCCGTGCTCGCCCATGACCGTACAGTGTACGCTTCTGGGGTCTACGTCGATCTTCTGGGCAATCAGGCATTTCAGCCGGGCGGTGTCCAGTGCGGTACCCGTACCGATGACCTGATTTTTCGGCAGGCCGGACAGCTGGTAGATATAGTAGGAGATAATGTCCACCGGATTGGATATTACGATGAAAATGCCGTCAAAGCCGCTCTTCATAATGGGGCCGACCATGCTGTCAATGATCTTCTTGGTTGTCCCCAGCATATCCAGACGGTTCTGCCCCGGAACATAGGGGGCGGAGGCGGTAATCACAACAATATCGGCATCGCCGCAGTCTTCATAGGTACCGGCGCTTACCCGGACATTGCGGTTCAGGTACTCAATGCAGTGCCGCAGATCCATTGCCTCGCCGACCGCTTTGCCCTGATTGATGTCTGTCAGGACTACGTCGTCGCAGATCCCCTGCGTTACCAGGCTGAACGCGGTGGAGGAACCTACGGCTCCCGCGCCGACAATGACAACTTTACTTTTATTGATAATCATAAAAAGGGCCGTTCCTTTCATAAGGATGCAATTATGGATTTATTATAACACGAATTTGCTCTCTTACAAGTAAGCCGCGCGGCTTTAATTTCCGTTCTTTCCGTTCGAAAAAATACAGATTTATTATTTTTTGCAGCCGTGGTTTACAGTTTTGTAGCAACCACTTACAGATCTGTTGCTTTTCTTGATTTCACGGTCGGCGGGTACTATGATAAATTTGTAAAGTGAAACTGAATAGGGGAGGAATTTCAATGAAAATGAGGAAGTTTGCGTCGGCTGTTGTCTTAGTGGTTTTATTGACAATTCTGACCGCCTGTTCAAAAGCCGGACCGGCTCTGAACAGTAAACCGGAAATTTTTCAGCCCACACAGTCGGTACAGAATATTGACCGCAGCGAAGCGGTAAACGTCATCAAAAACATGATCCGCATGGATTATACCAAATACAAGGTTGACCTCATCGACAGCAATTTTGAGTATAAAGGGAACCAGTACTATCAGTTCCTGATTTCCGACAGGAACGCATCCATCGAGCCGTCCATTATTGTCAGCAAGCACAACGGAACAATTCTTTGCTATTACCCTGACAACACGGTGACAGAGGTCTATCAGGACGGAGTGTTTAAGTCCAAATGTTAAGTAGCCCTGCATTCGAACAAGCGCGTTGCTTTTTGATCCATGAACCGTCTTGCCGGGCAGAGGAAAACAAAGTGGAAAAGATGAAAAGGCCGCTGCCGAAATTTTTTGGCAGCGGCCTTTTATGGTACACTGATTTATGCAATTCCGACTACCCGTTTGATAAAATAGTACAAAAAAGGAACCAGAATGGCCGGCAGCATATTGCCGACCTTAATTTTTTTAATCTTCAGCATGTTGAGCCCGATTGCCATAATCAGCACGCCCCCGACTGAGGAGATTTCCCGAATCATTTCGTCGGTCATCAGGGCCTTGAGTGAAGAAGCCAGCAGCGTGATGGTTCCCTGGTAAAGAAAGACGGCAACAGCAGAAAAAAACACGCCGAAACCCATGGTGGAGCTGAGGAAGATGGACACAATGCCGTCCAGTACCGACTTTGCGAACAGTGTCTGGTGGTTGCCGGTAAGCCCACTCTCAATGGAGCCTACAATCGCCATGGAACCAACACAGAAAAGAAGGCTGGCTGTTACAAAGGCTTTTGCCACGCTGCCGTCCGTGCTGGAAGTCCTGCTTTCAATCAGCTGTCCCAGTCCGGCAAGCCTGTCTTCAATTTTCAGCGCTTCTCCGACAATGCTGCCAATGACAAGGCTGAAAATCAGCAGCAGAAGGTCGTTCGTTTTGATAGCGCCCATTACCCCGATGAGCAGGACGGACAAGGCGACCCCGTCCATAATCGTCTCGCGGTAGTTGCTGCGAATACCGCTTTTCAAGATCAGCCCCAGCCCCGTGCCCAGCACAATGGCCAGCGCGTTGACAATCGTTCCCAACATGATTCAGCACTTCCCATTTCTTCATATAGCATTAATCATATATCATTTTGGGAATCCGTGTCAATAAGATTAACTTTTTGATGAAGATATGGTATGATAGACTCATTCAAAAGGAAGGGGATGGGAAGGTGAATAAGGCGGCAATTAAGGCCTTTGCGGTTGACGCGAGGGAAAAACTGATCGCATCCGTTTCCCGCCGTGCCATTGAACTGACGGCACAGAAAGAAAACCCGTTTCCTGACCTGACACAGGACATTGAGACCATCGGGTTTAAGGATGTGGTGGAGGAGGTCGCCTACACCTGGTTTATCCGTTTGATCGGTGTTCGGTTTATGGAGGTCAACGGCTATCTCCCGGGCGGGGTGCGTGTTCTCTCCTCTGAAACGCCCGGACGGAACATTCCGGACATCCTGGCACCCGAACCGCAGAGCAACCAAACAGACGAGCGCTTTACCGCGGTGTTTTTCTCTGTCTGCCGCTCGCTTACGAAAATCCTGCCCGAATATTTCGGGAGCGACTGCGGTTATTTGGAACCGCTTTTGCAGCTTTCCTTTTCCCAAGAGGGAGGAATTGTCCGCAGCCTGGTGGACGGAATCTCGGAAGAGGACTTTCGGGAAGCGGTCGAAATTATCGGCTGGCTGTATCAGTATTATAACGACGCCCGTCGGAGCGAGGTTATCAGCCTTTACGGCGGCAGGGTGAAAAAAGAGGATGTTCCGGCGGCTACGCAGTTTTTCACCACCGACTGGGTCGTGCGCAGCATGGTGGACAATTCTCTGGGCCAGTACTGGCTGGAGCGGAATCCGGGCAGCGCGCTCAGAAAAAAGCTGGAGTTTTATCTGGGTGCGGAAAGTGCTTCTGTTCAGGAGCAGATGCCGCCGCAGGAGCTGAAAATTCTTGACCCCTGCATGGGCAGCGGCCACATTCTGGTTTACGCGTTTGACCTGCTGATCGAGATTTACGGGGAATGCGGGATTAGCCCGCGTGACGCTGCGGAGCTGATTCTTCGACGCAACCTCTGCGGCTTTGACATTGACCGGCGTTCCTGGCAGCTCGCCTGCTTTGCTTTACTGATGAAAGCGCGTCGGTACAATGAAGAGATCCTGAATCTGGGCATTCCTCTCAACCTTTATGTGATCCGGGAAGGCACCGGCATCGGAGAAAATTTGCTCTCTTATGTGGCGGACGGTGACGACCAGCTCGGGGATGACCTGCACAATATTCTTTCAGCCCTTCACGGTGCCGCGGAGTACGGCAGTCTGCTCCGCGTCGAGCCGGCTGATTTTGACCGGATCTTCCGGCGGCTGGAGGCAATCCGGCAGGAACCGTGCGACAATCTGTTCAGCATTGCCTATCGGGAGGATACCCTTAAAAAACTTCTGCCGATTCTGCGGCAGGCCCGGGCCATGGCGGAGAAATACACGGTTGTGGCAACCAATCCGCCCTATCTGAACAGAATGAACAAGAAGCTGAAATCCTATATCAACCAGCATTACCGTGACTATTCGGGAGACCTGTTCTCCGTGTTTATATACCGCAATTTTGATTTTTGTACGCCGGACGGCTACTGCGCGTTTATGTCACCGTTTGTCTGGATGTTTATTAAATCGTATCAGAAATTAAGGGAATATATTATTCAGAATAAATCTATCTCTTCACTGATTCAGCTGGAGTACTCCGCCTTTGACGAAGCTACCGTGCCGATCTGTACCTTTGTGCTGAAAAACGGGCCGGAAAACAGGCCGGGGGTATACCTAAAGCTTTCCGATTTCCGCGGCGGAATGGAAGTTCAGAAACAGAAGGTGATGGAAGCGGTGCGCGACCCGCGCTGTGCCTATCGCTTTGAGACTTCAGCAAAGCAGTTTGCCCGGATTCCCGGGATGCCGATTGCCTACTGGGCGGGTGAAAAGCTGGGGGAGATCTTTTCCTCCGTCCAGCCCCTTGCCGAAAACGCGACGGTTACGAACGGTCTTTTTACCTGTGACAACAAGCGCTTTTTGCGATTTTGGTATGAAGTTGACCCCGAAAGCATTCATTTTCACTGTACTGACCGTGCCGACTGCCTGCAGGGCAAAAGAAAATGGTACCCTTATAACAAGGGCGGAGACTTCCGTAAATGGTACGGCAATCAGGAATATGTCGTGAATTTTCAGAATTTCGGGCGTGAAATCAGCGAGTATCGCGTCAAATCGGGACAGTCTGCTTCCTTTCCCGGTCAGAATTTTTATTTTGAACCAAGCGTATCCTGGTCGTTCGTCAGCTCTTCCAAATTCGGGGTGCGGTATTACCCGCAAGGCTTTGTGTTTGATATCGCCGGGTCTTCCGTTTTTCCCAATCGGGAGGAGGACTTGTATTATATCCTTGGATTTTTGTCCAGCAGCTGTGCTTTTGCCATGCTGAACCTGATTAACCCCACACTGAATTATCAGGCGGGCAATATCGCCAGACTTCCGCTGCAGATGGAGGAGAGCATAAAACAGCGGGTAAGCCGGCTTGTTGCTGAAAATATTGCCATTTCCAAAGAGGACTGGGATTCCTTTGAAACCAGCTGGAATTTTGATGTCCATCCGCTGATTCACTTCAGAGCGGAAAGGGAGAGCAGCAGAATTTCGGACGCCTTTGCGGCGTGGAAGAATTTTACAGATCTGCGCTTCAGCCGGATGAAGGAAAACGAAGAAGAGCTCAACCGGACTTTTATTGAACTTTACGGCCTGCAAAACGAGCTGTCGCCGCGGGTGGAGGACGGGGACGTTACCGTCCGCAGGGCGGATCTTGCCCGTGACATCCGCAGTTTTCTCAGCTTTGCGGTTGGCTGTCTGTTTGGGCGGTATACCGTGCCCGGCTTTGACGCGCGGGGCGGCACGGATGTTCTCCCGGTTACTCCGTATCTGGAAAACGACCTTGCCGGACGGGTGGTCTCCTTTGTAAAGCTCGTGTTCGGTGAGGAAACGCTGGACGAAAATCTGGCCTTTATCGCTTCCGCGCTCGGCGGGAGCGGGAGTGCAAAAGAAGTCATCCGCAGCTATTACCAAAATGAGTTTTACCGGGAACATATCCGTATTTATAAAAAGAGGCCGATTTACTGGCTGCTGGACGGCGGCGCTTTTCAGGCGCTCTGCTATCAGCATCATTACGATGAAAACACCCTTGACCATGCGCTGAGTTTCCTGGAAAAAGCGGAGTCCGGTTTGGAACAATATGTACAGAAGGAGGCGTTCACCCCAAAGCAGAAGGAGAAACTGGCAGCACAGCTTACTGGGCTGCGGGATTTTGGCAATCGGCTGGAAATTGTGGCCAAAAAGAAAATCCGTATTGATTTAGACGACGGTGTGCTGATGAATTACACGAAAGTACAGGGCGGGGAAACACTCTTCCCACCAATCAAATGATAAGTGAGGTTTCTACATGATAAAAGCAGTGGTACTGGATATGGACGGAACAATGTTCGACACCGAGCGCCTTTGCGCCGAAGGGTGGAAAAAGGCCGGGGAAGTGCTTGGCTGCGGCAATGTGATGGAATTGATTGAACAGGCCATGGGAGTCAGCGCCGCCGCCGAAAGAGAATTGTTTCTTACGAAATACGGGCCGGATTTTCCGTTTGATGAATTCAGAAAAATCAGTGCGGACTACAGTAAGGACTATATTCAAAAGAATGGCGTCCCCGTCAAGGAAGGCCTAACTGAACTGTTGGACTATTTAAAGCGGGAGGGTTACAAAATCGCGGTCGCAACCTCCTCTTCGCGCAGCAGCACCATGAGCCATTTTGAAAGAACAAAACTCACCGGATACTTCGATCAGATCATCTGCGGGGACATGCTTGAAAAAAGCAAGCCCGATCCCGATATTTATCTGAAAGCGGCACAGGCTCTGCAGGTTTCGCCGCAGGAATGCATGGCGCTGGAGGATTCCCCAAATGGCATTTTCTCCGCTTACCGCGCGGGGATGAAGACTGTTATGATTCCGGATACGGTGCCGTCCAATCCGGAGCTGGAAAAAATGCTCTTCGCTTGTGTACCCACTCTTCACGGGGTAATTCAGCTTCTGAAAAACTGGGAATAAGGCAAAGAAAAAAGCTGTCGTTTTTACGGCAGCTTTTTGCATATTCAGTTTAACCGTTCAATTTTGGTTACCGTTACAGCCCTTGTGCTGTTGCCGTCTATTGCGCCTTCATAGTAGATTCTCAGCCTTTTCCCCAGCTGCAGTCCGCTGCCGGAGCTGTCAAAATCGCCGCCTTCCTTTAAGAAGGTAATCGAGCGGCCGTCGTCCGTTTTAATGGTAATGGTCTGGGTCATGACTTCTTCCAGGGTGCCGTCCACAGTGGCAATGCCGCCGGAGGAAGCATCCGCGCCCAAAATCTGGAACCGGTTCAGAACGTCGCTGTCCGGCAGAACCATACTGTTGTAAAGATCCGACTTTGCTCCCACTTCATACGGGGAGTTTTTCGGCAGAGTAAAACAGTAGACGATGTCCTCTTTGGTTCCCAGATAGGTGGGCTTGGGGTCAAGTGTTTCGCCCTTCGTTTTTTCCCACCAGTCTTTTGATACAATCAGAATCGTAAGCAGTGAGCACTCTTTGTCATCCTGAAAAAGGAAATCCACTTTTGTATATTTTGTGCCGTCGTCCGACATGGTTTCAGTTGTAACCGCCGGGGTGTAATTTTTATCCTCCCAGCTGTCGGGAACCGCAAATGAAAAACTCAGCTTGTCGTTTGTATAAAACTTTTGAATGGCACTGCTTTTTGCGCTGCTTTTGGCTCTGATTTCGGACGGAGCGGCTTTGGCGAGCATGACGGCGGGCGCTTCTGCTTTTGACGCGCATGCAGTCAGCAAAACCAGCAGAGCCGATAGAAACAGCAATAAAAGCTTTGGTTTCCTCATAAATCTCCTCCATTCGGGCATAACTTTACAGCTACATCATATTCCGTGGCTTTGTAAAAGTCAATTATGGTATAACAATTGTAATAAATCATTACAATTCTGTTATATTTTAAAATCAGCCATCCACAGAGAATTCGTGATATAATAAAGCTGGAAAATTATTGAAGGCGGCGGTTGCTGATGAACATTCTGGTGGATGCCGATGCCTGCCCGGTCAAAGAGATTATTGTCCGGCTGGCAAAAAAGCAAAAAGTACCCGTGACCATGCTGACAGATACCAGCCATCTTCTGGATGACGGGTACAGCAGGGTAATTACGGTGGATAAGGGTCGGGACAGTGCGGATATCCGTCTGGTTAATCTGGTAGAGGACGGGGACATTGTTGTCACCCAGGACTTTGGCGTGGCGGCCATGGCGCTTGCCAAAGGCGCAAAAGTTCTGAACCAGAACGGTATGGTCTACGACAATTCCAATATGGACCGCCTGCTGTTTGAACGCGCGCTCGGCCAGGAAATGCGCCGTGCGGGAGTAAGAAGCGGAAAGATCAAAAAGAGAACAAAACTGGACGATGAATCGTTTGAACGGGCGTTTGTACGCATGATTAACGAAACTATTTGACAAACTAAAATTATATGATATAATACCATTGTTTTGCCTGCAGCACAAAAATCCTATTTGGAAAATTGCTAGAAACAGGAAGCGTGAGGTTACAAATATGTACGATTATGATTTGATTGTGATTGGTGCCGGCCCTGCCGGCATTTTTACGGCTCTGGAAATGGACAAGCTTGCACCCGAAAAAAAGGTGCTGGTTGTGGACAGCGGCAGCACGATTGACCGGCGTACCTGCCCGGCCAGAACCTCCGGGCAGTGCGCCCACTGCAAGACCTGCAACATTATGAACGGCTGGGCCGGTGCCGGTGCTTTTTCGGACGGAAAGCTTTCCCTCTCCGAGGAAGTGGGCGGTAATATTACAGACTATATGACGGTGGAAAAAGCGCGTGAACTGATTCACTACGCCGACGACGTCTACCTGCACTTCGGCGCGCCGGACAAGGTTTTCGGAAAAAGCGACAAGTTTGCGGAGAAGGTGTCCTATGAAGCGCGCAGGGAAAACATTCAACTGATTCCCTGTCCGGTTCGCCACATGGGCACCGAGTATTCCTTTGAAGTACTCAGAGGAATGTACCGCTACCTTTCCGAAAGACCGAATTTTGAGTTTCGGGAGTACACCACAGCGGATTCCATTTTTGTGGAAAACGAGAAAGCGGAGGGCGTTTGGCTGGTAAACCGCGCCGGGGAGCGCACCCTTGTCCGCGCGCCCTATGTGATAGCCGCACCGGGACGCGGCGGCGCCGAGTGGCTGGCCCGCATTGCCCAGGAAAACAAGCTCGCCACTACCAATAATGAAGTGGACATCGGTGTGCGTGTGGAAGTGCCCAACGCCGTGATGGACCATCTGACCAAAAATCTGTATGAAGCCAAGCTGGTTTACTATTCGGATACGTTTGAGAATAAAGTGCGTACGTTCTGCATGAACCCCGGCGGCATTGTCAGTGAAGAACATTACGACGGCGGCATCGACGGCGGAATTGCGGTTGTGAACGGCCATTCCTATGCCGATGAGGACAAGCACAGCGAAAACACCAATTTTGCCATGCTGGTTTCCACCCGGTTTACGGAGCCGTTCAATCAGCCGATCGAATACGGCCGATATATTGCGCAGCTCGGAAACATGCTTACCGGCGGCGGAATCATGGTACAGCGCTTGGGCGACCTGCTACTGGGCAGACGTACGGACTACACAAGGCTGAAAAAATCCACCACGGTGCCGACCTTGAAAAACGCGGTGCCGGGCGATTTATCCTTTGTACTGCCGCACCGCCACCTGACCAGCATTGTGGAGTCGCTCCGCGCGTTTGACAAACTGGCCCCGGGTCTTTACTCCAAAAACACCCTCCTTTACGGGGTGGAAGTCAAATTCTATTCCTCCAAGGTATCGGTCAAAAAGAATTTTGAAACGGAAATTGAAAACCTTTACACAATCGGCGACGGAGCGGGCATTACCCGCGGGCTGATGCAGGCTTCCGTAACCGGCGTAGTGGTTGCGAGAGATATTGCGAAAAAGCTGAGCTGAATTATTTTGAAAGTCTGAAAAGCGGCAAACCCGTTGGAACTGGGTTTGCCGCTTTTATGCATGTCTTAAGAATCCCGTCATATAATGTGATAAACAATCAATGGGGGGAGGACGAATCTTTGCCGGATTTTTCTTTAAATTATTTTATTGGGTCAAACAGTTCAAGAGGGTATGTCAGCTTTTTTCAATCGAATTTCGGCCGTCTGAAAACGGTTGTTCGCCTCAGCGGCTATCCGTCCATTATCGTGTCGGACATCGTGAGCAACTTGTGTTCCGCCGCGCGCGACAGCGGCTGTCACGCGCAATTAATACATAACTGTCTGGACAATTCCATGGAAGGGGTTATTATTCCGGAAAAAAACGCGGGAGTGATTAATTTTCCGTTTTACAGCGAAGAGGAATACCCGGTTGCGGCAATTCTCAATGACGATAATTTGAGCCAGACCCACGTCTGTCTGGCGTCCGCAGGGCGGCATTTCGCTGCCGCGCGGGAAATTCATGACAAATGGGAACAGATTTATATTGCCAATATGGATTTTGACGCCGCCAACCGGCTGGCCGCCCAGACGATTGAAAAAGTGGTCGGCGGTAAAACACTGGGGAAAAAGGGTGCACAGATTCACCGCTATTTCGGTGCGGCAACCGTAAACGGCGCCTATGATTATATTGACAACCTGACGGAAGATCTTGAAAAACGGTATTTTATCAAAGGCCGGCCCGGTACCGGGAAATCGACTTTTCTAAAAAAAATTGCGGAATATGCCACCGCGGCGGGTTTCAACACGGAAATTTATCACTGCGCGTTTGACCCGAACAGCCTTGATATGGTGATTCTGCGGGAGCTGAGCGTGGCGCTGTTTGACAGCACCTCTCCGCATGAGTATTTTCCTTCCCGCCCGGACGACGAGGTGATTGATATCTATAAGGCCGCGGTTACAGATAAAACAGACGAAAAATATCGCACGGAAATTACGGCCATTATGGTGGATTATAAGGCGGAAATCGGGAAAGCGACGAAGCAGCTTGCCCGCGCAAAACGATACTACGACGATGTGCAGAGGATTTTTCTCTCCAAACTCAGCGCCGAAGCACTCGGCATTGCGGAAGAAAGAATTCGCGATACTGTCTTTGGCAGTTAAAAAAGAACCGGCGGAAATTTCCGCCGGTTCTTTATGCGTTGGCAATCGCGTAGCGTTCAATGGTTTCTCCAATCAGCCGGTGCCCGTTTTCATTGGGATGAATTCCGTCTTCACAGATCAGCTTCTGGTAGTTCCCGGTTTTCAGGAATGCGCTGCTGATGTCGATCAGCGGGACGTTGTGCAGGATTGCGAGCCGGTTGACGGCAAGATTATACATTTCGTGCCAGCGGTAGATAAACTCCACATCGCCGAGCCAGCGCAGGATGTTTTCCGGATTCAGCCCGCGTGAGATCCACGCAAAGTACCGTTTCGCGTCAATCGGAGGAAGGGAAAGCAGGACGGGTCGGCCGCCACACGCCCTGACCTCATCGATCATCCGGGAGTAGTATTCTTCAAACACGGAAACCGGGGTGTTCGGAACATGGTCGCTCTCAGGGGAAGCCGAAATCTCCGACCAGTTAAAATCACAGTCGTTGCCGCCGAATTCCAGTACCGTGTAGTCATAGCGGTTCAGTTCGGTTTTGTGTCTGTCCAGTACCTCGCCGCCTTTTGTGACGGTGCAGCCGAATTTGGAAAAATTCCGAATCGCGATATGATTGCTTTTTTCAATCCTGCTGACAAAACTGTCCTTCAAAAGAATATATTTTTTAAGGACACTGTCAAAAACAATGCCCTTGGCTACGGAATCGCCGAAAACACAGACAGATTGAATCACAACAGCACTCCCTTCGTAATTGTAATAAATGTGTTATATAGTATTAAATACTATATAACACATTTATAAGAATGTCAATATTATAACGCAAAGAGTGCGAAATATTATGTTAGGCTGATTTCCCCTACAAAATTGGTGGCAAAAACCCGCTTTACCTCTTCGGATTTTTCTGTTTGCCCCAAAGCCCACATCAGCTTGGTGACCGCTGCCTCCGTCGTCATGTCAAAGCCCTGGACAACGCCGCTCTGCAGCGCTTTCTGTCCGGCCTGATAAATGGTGAAGTCGCTCCGTTCGTACAGGCACTGGCTGCAAACCACTACGGAAATACCGTATTCCACGATTTTCTGCAGCTGAGCGATCAAATCACGGCGGATAAAATTCAGCCCGCCCGCGCCGAACGCTTCAATCACAATTCCTTTATAATTCATTTTTAAAAGCATGTCGAATATTTCCGGGTTAAGGCCGGGAATGAGCTTCATCAGGAAAACGTCGGTGCAGAGCCGGTCTTCCAGAACGAATCCCCCCTCCATTTTCGGGAGGATGCTTTCATTGAACTTTAATCCGCCCGCGTCTACCACAGCGGCGGGAGGACAGTTGACGCTTTCAAAGGCGTCAAAGCCCGTGGTGCGCACCTTTACCGCGCGGGTACCCAAAATGACCTTGCGGTCAAACGCAAGATAGACGCCCGGCTTTTTGGAGCAGGCCATTGCGAAAGCGCAGCGCAGGTTTTCCACACCATCCGTCAGCGGGTGCCGGATCGGCAGCTGGGAACCGGTGATGACCACCGGAATGGGAACGTTGCGCAGCATAAAAGACAGGACTGCGGCGGTGTACGCCATGGTGTCCGTACCGTGGGTCAGCACAATTCCGTCGTAGTTCGGATATTCACGGGCAATGGTACGCGCAATGCACTGCCACTCTTCCGGCTGAATGTTGGAGCTGTCAAGCTGAAATAAATCTTCAACTTCCACGTCATATTCTGCAGTCAGCCCGCCGATAAAATCGGCCAGCTGCTGGCTGCTCAGCGACGGTGCAAGCCCTTCATCCGTCTGTTCGGAGGCAATGGTTCCGCCGGTGGTAATCAGCAGTAATTTATTCATGGTAACACCCCGATTATTATGATGAATAGGATTTACAATATACTATCATTAATAGAAACGAAAGTAAATGAAGCGATCTCTAAAATCAAGAAAATTCCAAAGCCTTTTTCGCGCAGCTCCTACAAAAGCGCCGATTGCTTCTCAGGGCGGAATCCTCTATAATGGGAACCAGGCAAAAGCAGTCAATCATATTTACTGGAAAGGGCGGATTTGTTTGTCCTCTGTTTTTATAGTGGAAGATGATGAAAAAATCAGAAGGGAACTGACAAGGCTTCTTGAAAAATACGGATATACCTGTGCTTCTTCGGGAGATTTTGCCCATATGCCGGAAGTAATCCTGCGGGAAAACCCTCAGCTGGTTCTGCTGGACATCAATCTGCCGGTTTACGATGGGTACCATATCTGCCGGGAAATCCGGCGCAGCTCCCAGCTCCCCATTATCATCGTAACCAGCCGCGACAGCGATGTGGACGAGCTGATGAGCATGAGTCTGGGCGCGGACGATTTTATCACCAAGCCTTACAATACGCAGATCCTGCTTGCGCGGATTGCGTCCGTTCTAAAGCGCGCTTATCCTGCGGAACCGGCCAGCGTGCTGGCTCACCGCGGGCTGGAGCTTGACCTTTCACGCGGAACCGCTCGGTTTGGGAGCAAGGAAACGGAACTTTCGAAAAATGAGCTTCATATCCTGCATTTGCTTTTGCGCAACCGGGGTCGGATTGTTTCCCGCGACGAGATGATGAACGACCTGTGGCAGTCCGAAGAATTTGTGGATGACAACACGCTTACGGTCAACATTAACCGGCTGCGCAAGAAGCTGGAAGGAATCGGCGTACACGATTATCTGACGACCAAACGGGGACTGGGGTATCTGGTATGAGCCTGAAAAATTTTTTAGCCGACAAAGTCTATCATTTGATTTTTGTGCTGCTTACGGCTTCCTTTGCGGCTGTGTTACTGGCTGTTCTGGGGGTAGGAATCTACGCCGCCGTATTTGTCCCCCTGCTGTTTCTGGCGGGGGAAGCGGCTGCGCTGACACTGGAATTTCTGAGGAAACGGGCGTTTTATAACGAACTGCTCCGGAACCTTGAAAAGCTGGATAAAAAATATCTGATCTCCGAAATGCTGGACGAGCCGTCTTTCTGCGAGGGAAAGCTCCTGTGCGAATGCGTGAAAACGGCCTGCAAGGCTATGAATGATGAGATAGCCGGGTATCGCCACGCTTCTCAGGAGTACCGCGAATATATTGAAACCTGGGTGCACGAGGTGAAAACGCCGATTTCGTCCAGCAAATTGATGATAGAAAACAATAAAAATGAAGTGACCCTCAGTTTAAATGAGGAACTGACGAAAATAGAAAATTATGTGGAACAGGCGCTTTTTTATTCCCGCAGCAACCATGTGGAAAAAGATTACGTCATTAAGACCACAACCCTAAAAGCGCTCGTCGGTTCGGCGCTTAAAAAGTATTCCGCCGCGCTCATAGAGGGAAGAATCCGCGTGGAAACCTCCGCTTTGGATAAAACGGTGTATACCGACCTGAAGTGGACGGATTTCATCATCGGCCAGATTCTGATGAACTCTGTAAAGTACAGGAGCGGGGAGCCGGAAATCAAGATCTATGGACTGCAAAATCAGAACAGTGTGACACTGATGATTGCCGACAACGGTGTCGGAATTCCAAAAAAAGATCTGGGCAGGGTGTTCGAAAAGGGCTTTACCGGCGAAAATGGAAGAACCTCTGCCAAATCAACGGGAATCGGGCTTTACCTCTGTAAGAAGCTCTGTGATAAACTCAATCTCGGCATCTCCATTGCTTCCACAGAAGGGAAGGGAACCCTTGTCTCCATTGTTTTTCCCAAAAGCAATATGTTTGAGTAGCGGAAACCTTACAAAACTGTAAGCTTGCCGTAAGATAAATCAATGGTTCATACCGCAAAATTGTATTATACTGTTAATACAATTTGAAAAGGAGAAAATGAAATGCAAAAAATTCTGACGGTTGAGCACGTTGAAAAATATTACGGCAATAAAGGCAATCTGACCAAAGCGGTAGACGACATCAGCTTTGAGGTGGAGAAAGGGGAATTCGTCGGCATCATGGGCGCGTCCGGCAGCGGAAAAACAACGCTTCTGAACTGCATTTCCACTATCGATTCCGCAACGGCGGGGCATATTGTCATCGACGGGATGGACATCACAAAGCTGAATTCCAGAAAGCTTTCCAAATTCCGCCGGGAGCAGCTTGGTTTTATCTTCCAGGATTTCAACCTGCTGGATACGCTGACCGCGTTCGAAAATATTGCGCTTGCGCTGACAATTGTAAAAACTCCGGTTGGGGAAATCGATGTCCGGGTGCATCAGGTGGCAAAAGAACTGGAAATTGAGGATGTGCTGAAAAAGTACCCCTATCAGATGTCGGGCGGGCAAAAGCAGCGTGTCGCCTCGGCCCGCGCCATCGTGACCCGCCCCGCCCTGATTCTGGCGGACGAACCGACGGGCGCGCTCGACTCAAAATCCTCCCGGATGCTGCTGGAAAGCTTTGAAACGCTTAACAGCAATCTGCAGGCGACCATCCTGATGGTGACGCACGATGCGTTTACCGCCAGCTACTGCCACAGGATTCTGTTTATCAAGGACGGCCGGATTTTCAATGAACTGGTGCGCGGCGAAGATACCCGCAGGCAGTTCTTTAATAAGATCATTGAAGTGGTGACCCTGCTCGGAGGTGACAATTCCAATGTTCTTTAAACTGGCTTTAAAAAATGTTACCAAAAGCATCAGGGATTACACCATCTACTTTTTAACCATGACGTTCGGGGTATGCCTGTTCTATATGTTCAACTCCATCGACTCCCAGAAAGCCATGCTCAATATCAGTGCCGTTCAGAATAAGTCGATGGAAATGCTGACCCAGTCTATCGGCTATGTTTCCATTTTCATTTCGGTCATTCTGGGCTTTTTAATTGTGTACGCCAACCGCTTTTTAATTCGGAGGCGCAAAAAAGAACTCGGCATTTACATGACGCTTGGTATGGAAAAGGGTAAAATTTCGCGCATTGTCGTTCTGGAAACCTTTTTCATCGGCGTGTTTGCCCTTGCCATGGGTTTGGTGGTCGGCATTTTTGCTTCGCAGTGGCTCAGCGTTGTTACCGCCAAAATGTTTGAAGTCAGCATGAAGGCGTTTCAATTTACCTTTTCTTTCAATGCGTTTTATAAAACGCTGCTTTATTTTGGCATTATCTTTCTGATCGTTATGATTTTCAATACCATTTCCATTTCCAAACTAAAGCTGATTGATTTACTGACAGACGGCAAAAAGAATGAAAAACTGAAAATTAAAAGGCTGTGGATTTCCGTCGTTCTGTTCCTTGTTTCCGTTGTCTGCCTTGGCGCGGCCTATTATTTCATTAATAAAAACGGAATGCTGGAAGTAAACGGAATGTTTACCGCATCGATTGTGTTGGGCTGCGTTGGCACGCTGCTGTTCTTTCTGTCGCTTTCGGGCTTTCTGCTGCGGGTGGTGCAGGCCAACAAACGCCTGTACTATAAAAATATGAATATGTTTATTCTGCGGCAGATCAACAGCAAGATCAATACGACTTTTGTTTCCATGTCGGTCATCTGCATCATGCTGCTGGTCACCATCGGAACCCTGTCAACCGGCATGGGGCTGGCGGATGTTTTAACAAAGGGTGTGAAGGAATCCACGCCTTATGACCTCACTTTTTCCTATGAATACCAAAGGGATAACACAAAAACACCGATCAACGATATCGCAAAGAAAATGGAGGATGACAAAATAGACCTCGGCCGTTACGCAAGGGAATACGCGCAGTTAAATTATTATTCTTCCGACCTGAAGTACGGTGATTTTCACTTTGACGATTCACTGCTCCGGCAGTATTTTGGTTACGACCAGATCAAGTTGGTCAACAAGTACCCAATGCCGATTATTTCGCTGACCGACTATAACCGCGCCGCCAAAATGCAGGGCAAACCGGAGATTTCTCTCAAAGACGATGAATTTGCCGTAAACTGCACGCTTTACCAATTTCAGCCTGCGATTGAGTCTTTCCTGAAAAACAGCGGCAAGATCGTTTTGAATGGCAAGCAGCTTACAACTGCGGGAAAAACTGCCTACCGCACCGCCCTGCAGACATCCATGTCCCAGACAGATTCCGGTACGCTGATTGTGCCGGACGCGATGATAAACAGCCTTTCGCTTCAAACTGAAGTCCTCAACGTGAATTATAAAGTCGGTGTGAACGAGCAGGAGCTGCTGCAAAAGCTGGAAACAGTGTACAGCGAAGATGCTGTGGAAAGCGGAAAGATTGTGCGGCCCTATGATATGGAACTTTCCAGAGCTCTCATTTTTGAACAGGGGGCCGGATTAAAAACGGTAGTTTCCTATCTCGCGATTTATATTGGGCTGGTCTTTCTGATTACTAGCGCGGCGGTTCTTGCCCTGCAGCAGCTTTCAGAGGCTTCGGACAACGCGGAGCGCTATGGGCTGTTACAAAAGCTGGGCGCGGAGGAGAGCATGGTCAACCGCGCGCTGTTCAGCCAAATCGCCATTTATTTCTTCATTCCCCTTTCGCTGGCCATCGTCCACTCCTATGTGGGAATCAGGGTTGCGAACAATGTGGTACAGATGCTGGGGCATCTGGATATCATGGGCAATACCCTGTTTACCGCCATGATTTTCCTTGTGATTTACGGCGGATATTTTCTCGCAACTTATTTCGGCAGCAGGAGCATGATTCATCAAAGGCAGAACTGATATGATTATTATTTTATTTATCAAACTGCTGCTGATGTATTTTCTTTCCTGGTGTGGAAGATTATTTTAAGCCTTTCTTTTCAGCCGCCGGCTATTTTGCCGGCGGCTGTTGTCTTTGTCCACAAAAGAATATATAATAAAATTACTAAATTTTGACTGAGGAAACACTATGCTGAATGATTTTGTATACACCGATTATCCTTCTCTTGCCCGGCACCTGCAGTCGCTGGCCGACGAGCCATACCGCAAAATGCAGTATAAAATTGTCCCCGGGGTGGAGCATATCCTTGGCGTGCGCGTGCCCAAACTGCGTGCGCTGGCCAAACAGATTGTGAAAGGCGGTTGGCGCGCCTGCCTTGCCGACCTGCGGGACGCCTCCATGGAAGAAATCATGCTGCGCGGGTTTATTATCGGCTACGCTAAAATGGAGCAGGACGAACTTTTTGCTTTGATTGCGGACTTTGTACCGAGAATTAACTGCTGGGCGGTGTGCGACGGCTTTTGCTCCACTCTGAAAGCGGCCGCGCAGGACCGGGAAAGGCTCTTCGCCTTTTTGCAGCCGTATCTGCAAAGCAGCAGGGAATACGAGCTGCGCTTTGCCGTGATTATGCTGATGGACTATTTTATCACCGATGATTCTATCGATGCGGTTTTGAAAATTTACTACAGGGTGCGTCATGACGGATATTATGTTAAAATGGGCGTGGCGTGGGCGCTGTCCGTCTGCTTTGTAAAATATCCCGAACAGACCATGGATTGCCTGAAAACGGGCGGTCTGGACGACTGGACATACAACAAAACGCTGCAGAAAATCGTGGAATCCTTCCGTGTGGACGACGAAACCAAGGCGGTCGTCCGGGGGATGAAACGCAGGGCGAAATAAATGGAATATCAGCTGACCCGTTCCCGGCGCAAAACCATTGCCATCTGTATTGACCGGGACGGCAACGTAACCGTTCGTGCCCCGCTAAAGGCCGGCGGGGCATTCATCGATCGCTTTATCACCGAAAAACAGGCATGGATCGAAGAAAAATCCGCACAGATGGCGGCAAACGCGCAGTCCCGGCGGGAATTCAGCGTTTCCCCCGGTTCGACACTTCCTCTGATGGGGAAGGAGTATCCGGTGCTGTCCGGTGAACGCGTCGCCTTTGACGGTGTATCCTTCTACCTGCCGGAAGAAGCTTTTGATACCCTGAAACCGAAGCTGATCTGCCTGTACCAGTCGATTGCGCGGGATTTCCTTTCCCGCAGGACGGATTTTTTTGCAAAGCAAACCGGCTTTCAGCCGACCGGTGTGCGGATTGGCTCAGCCCGTACCAGCTGGGGTTCCTGTTCCGGGAAAAACCATCTGAGCTATTCGTGGAAGCTGATTCTGGTACCTCCGGAGCAGATCGACTATGTGATTGTCCACGAGCTGGCGCATACCGTCGAGCATAATCATTCGCCGCGCTTTTGGGCGCTGGTAGGGCAGATACTGCCGGATTATCAGCTGCGGCGAAAACAGCTGAAGCTGTCCGCACTGGAACTGCAGAAACAGGGTTGGGATTAACGCAGCCCGTTGATTTCGCATAAACCGCTTTGTAAGGGGAACATTGAACATTAAAAAGAATAGAGGGTATTTTATGATTAAAGAGGAAATCTTGCGTAAATATGCGCGTCTGGCGGTCTGCATGGGGGTTGCTGTGCAGCCGGGGCAGCTGCTGGTTCTTACGTCATCTGTCGAGTGCGCGTATTTTACCAGGCTGTGCGTAGAGGAAGCGTACAAAGCAGGCGCCGGGGAAGTGCTCGTCCTTTGGAACGATGAGGCTGTCACGAAACTTGCGTTCCAGAATGAAAGCACCGAAACACTGTCCCGCATTGCCCCGTGGAAAATTGAACAGAAGAAGAACTGCATCGACCAAAAATGCTGTTTCCTGTACGTCGAGTCGGCGACTCCCGGTCTTCTGGCAGAAATCGACGGAAAGAAGCTTCAAACAGTCCGCATGGCGAAAGAAACCGCGTTTGAACCGTTTGAGTATTATACGGTGGCGAACTATGGTCAATGGTCCATTGTTGCAATCCCCACCGTTCCGTGGGCGAAAAAGGTCTTTCCGGAGCTCAGCGATGAAAAGGCTCTGGAAGCTTTGTGGAACGCGGTTCTTACCAGTGTCCGGGTTTCGCAGGACAACGACCCGGTCACCGAGTGGCAGCGGCACAATGAAGAGCTGCAGCATCACTGCGACTTAATGAACGGATTCCGCTTTCAATCCCTTCATTTTAAAAACGGACTGGGAACGGATCTGACGGTCGGGTTAATCAAAGACCATATCTGGGCCGGCGGCTGCGACAAGGCGAAAAACGGCGCGGTTTTCAATCCGAATATGCCGACCGAGGAAGTCTTTACCATGCCGGATAAATATCGGGTGGACGGCCGCGTATACGCCACAAAGCCGCTCAGCTATCAAGGGAAACTGATAGAAAATTTCTATCTTGATTTTCAGGATGGAAAGGTTGTGAGTTTTCACGCGGAAAAAGAGGAAGATACCTTGAAAAACCTTGTTGGGTTTGACGAGGGCAGCAGCTACCTTGGAGAGGTGGCGCTGATTCCGCATGATTCGCCGATTTCACGTCTGGGGATTCTTTTTTTGAACACACTCTTTGACGAAAACGCTTCCTGCCATCTGGCATTGGGGGCGTCTTACCCGGACAACTTGAAAAACGGTACGGAGCTGAAGCGGGAGGAACTGGACAGGCTTGGTTCCAATTATTCCAAAATCCACTGCGATTTTATGTTTGGCAGCGCGGACATGGAGATTACCGGCACCACATGGGACGGCAAACAGGTCGGCGTATTTCACAGCGGAAATTTTGTTCTATAACAGATGAGAAAAGGCGGCTCGCTTTTGCGGCCGCTTTTTTTACGGTTGAGAGAAAAAATCAGAAAAAGAATTTTAAAAGCGGCGTTCAAAAAATATTTGACAATTAGTCACGGCTTACTTGACAAAGCCTGCCGGGTAGACTAAAATATAATGTGTTAGCAGAGGCTAACACATTATGCTTGAGGTGTATGATAACGAAATAAAAATCAGATGATGGAGGCTCTTATGACCTTAGATGAACTGAAAATCGGCCATAAATCAAAGATTATTGAAGTGGGAGGCGAGGGCGCACTGCGGCGCAGACTGCTGGATATGGGATTAACTCCCCACACAGAAGTTATGGTACGAAAGGTTGCACCGATGGGGGATCCGATTGAAATCCATCTTCGGGGCTACGAACTGACCATTCGAATTGACGATGCAAAAAAGATTGAAGTGGAAGGGACGTTAGACCGATGATTTTTGCGCTTGCCGGCAATCAGAACTGCGGAAAAACAACGCTGTTCAACCAGCTCACCGGTTCCAACCAGCATGTGGGCAATTTTCCGGGGGTAACGGTTGAGCGAAAGGACGGGGTGATCCGCGGCCACCACGACGTAACGGTGGTGGATCTTCCGGGTATCTATTCCCTTTCCCCCTATACCAGTGAAGAGATTGTCACCCGTGATTTTTTACTGAACAATCATCCCGACGGGATTATCAATATTGTGGACGCTACAAACATAGAACGAAATCTTTATCTTAGTATGCAGCTGATTGAGCTGAACCTTCCGATGGTTATTGCTTTGAACATGATGGATGAGGTCCGCGCCAATGACGGGACCATTATTATAGAGAAATTCCAAAAAGAACTGGGCGTGCCGGTCGTTCCCATTTCCGCAAGCAAAAATGAGGGGATTGACGAATTGATCGAAACGGCAATCAGCACTGCCGGAGCAAAACAAAAACCCAAACGCCAGGACTTTTGCACCGGCGCAGTACATAGGGCCATTCATTCCGTTGCCCATCTGGTGGAGGATCACGCGGAGCGGATTGGTGTGCCGCCGCGATTCGCGGCAACAAAGCTGGTCGAGGGCGACGCCCCCATGATGAATGCGCTTAGCCTATCGGAAAACGAAAAAGACATGGTGGGTCACAGCGTGACGGAAATGGAGAGCGAGCTTGGTACCGACCGGGAAGCAGCCCTTGCGGATATGCGCTACACATTTATCGAGGGGCTGTGTAAGGATACCGTTGTGAAAATGGGGGAATCCAAAGAACACCGGCGAAGTGTTGCCATTGACAACATTCTCACTCATAAGTATTTAGCAATACCGATTTTTCTTGCCATTATGATGCTGGTTTTTTATCTGACCTTCGGGGTGATCGGCAGTGCGTTGAGCGATCTTCTTTCTTTCGTAATTGACTTTGTCACCGGAGCGGCCAGTGCAGGTCTGACCGCGTACGGTATTAACCCGGTCGTACATTCCCTGCTGATCGACGGGGTGTTTGCCGGTGTGGGAAGCGTACTTTCGTTTTTACCCATCATTGTGGTGCTGTTCTTTTTCCTCTCTATTCTGGAGGACAGCGGTTACATGGCCAGGGTGGCCTTTGTCATGGATAAGCTCCTGCGTAAAATCGGACTTTCCGGCCGCAGCTTTGTGCCGATGCTGATCGGCTTCGGCTGTTCCGTCCCGGCCATCATGGCGACCCGTACTCTTTCCAGTGAGCGTGACCGCAAGATGACCATCCTGTTAACGCCGTTCATGAGCTGCAGCGCCAAGCTCCCGATTTACGCAATGTTTACCGTTGCCTTTTTCCCCAAGCATCGCGCGCTGGTGATGATCGCGCTTTATGTAACCGGAATTGTAATTGGAATTATCAGCGGACTGATTCTGAAAAGCACGATTTTCCACGGAAAACCGGTGCCCTTCGTTATGGAACTGCCCAATTATCGCTTCCCCAGTGCGAAAAGCGTAGCGCTTTTGATGTGGGATAAAGCCAAAGATTTTCTGATGCGCGCATTTACCGTGATTTTTGTGGCAACCATTATCATCTGGTTTCTTCAGACTTTTGACACGCGCTTCAACGTGGTGGCCACGAGTGCCGACAGTATGCTCGCCGGAATCGGTAAGTTGATTGCGCCGCTGTTTGCTCCGCTGGGTTTTACCGACTGGCGTGTTTCCACCGCTCTTATCACCGGATTTACCGCAAAGGAAGCGGTCGTCAGCACACTGGCGGTTCTGACCGGAACCAGCGTTTCCAATCTGCCGGCCGCGCTGGCTCAGCTTTTTACTCCGCTGACCGCGTGGTCATATCTGACGTTTACTCTGCTTTATACGCCCTGTGTGGCGGCAATCAGCGCCGTCCGGCGTGAAATGAACAGTACCAAAAATGCGGTGGCCATGGTGTTTTATCAGACAGGCGTTGCCTGGATCGTAGCATTTTTGGTTTATCATATTGGCCTTTTGATTTTCCATTAACGGGGAAAGGAGCTTTATGCAGCCGATTGATTATGGGATCCTTGTGGTGGTTGTAATCCTGCTGGTGCTTGCTGTCCGGTATGCTTACCGGCACAGAAACGAATGTTGCGGAAATTGCAGCGGCTGTTCTTCCTGTCACGCATGCAGCAAAAAGAATAAGAAATAGGGATTCATCTCTCTTGTGTCTTACGGCAGAAGAGAGATTTTTCTTTCTAAGATACTATTCAAATGCGGCGCGCTGTGATAGAATAGAAACGCTGCAAAATGGCAGGCAAAAATGTATGGGGAGATAATAATATATGGAACAGACAAGGCACCATTACGGGCTATTCACTACGGTTACCATGATTATCGGTATTTGTATCGGCTCCGGAATTTTCTTTAAGAGCGACAATATTCTGAAAGCTACCGGGGGAAGCGTTCCGCTTGGTGTGCTTGTCTTCGTGCTGGGTGCAACCAGCATCATTTTCGGCGGACTCTGTATCAGCGAGCTGGCCTCCCGAACAGACCGCCCAGGCGGAATTATCACCTATGTGGAAGAGTTCGCGAGCGAAAAGCTTGCCTGCGGAATGGGATGGTTCCAGATCTTTGTGTATTTCCCCACCATTGCCGCGGTTGTTTCCTGGGTGGTAGGCATTTATATCTGTCTGCTGTTCGGATGGGAAGGAAGTCTGGAAAATCAAATGCTGATCGGGTTTCTTTTTTACACCCTCACCTTTGTAATGAACTCCCTGTCCGCCAGACTGGGCGGCGGGTTCCAGAATTTTTCCACCATCAGCAAAATGATTCCTCTGGCGATTATCGCGGTTTGCGGCCTGTTTTTCGGGAATCCCGCGAAAGGCTTCCAAAGCATTTCTCCCAGTACGCTGGGAGGTGCGGCGTGGCTGTCCGCTATTGGGCCGATTGCCTATTCCTTTGACGGCTGGTCCATTTCCACTTCCATTGCGCCGGAAATCCGCGATTCCAAAAAGAATCTACCGCGTGCGCTGATTATTGCGCCGATCATTATATTGATTACTTATGTCGCGTATTTTATCGGTGTTTCCAGCCTGCTTGACCCTCAGAAAATCATAGAACTGCAGGATGCTCATGTTTATATCGTTGCCCAAAACCTGTTCGGCGGTTTTGGCGCGCAGATCATTTTAATCTTCGTCATTCTTGCGGTAATGGGTACTGCAAACGGCATTGTTCTGGGATATATCCGTCTTCCTTATTCCATGGCCATTCGCGGACAGGGAATGTTCCCGTTTGCCGAAAAGCTGTCCAAACAGGATGATAAAAACGGGATGCCGGTAAACTCCGCAATTTTCTGTTATGCCATTACCACTTTCTGGGCGGCGATTCATTTTATTACCGTCAAATTCGGACTGCTCCCCAATTCTGATGTTTCTGAAATTTCCATCGTCATGAGCTATATTTTCTATATCATCCTTTACTACAAGGTTTTTACACTCTATCGCGCGGGGGAGATCAAAAGTGCTTATAGAGGAGTCGCGGTTCCTGTTTTGGCGACACTCGGATCCCTCTTTATTCTTTCGGGAGGACTGCAGAGCAAGCTGTTTTTCCTGTACGCCGCGTTCTGCATTCTGGTGGTGCTGTTGGCTCTGTTCTACTACAGGAAGCACCACGCCGATATGTCAGTTGGTACGAAATAATTGAGTATGTCCGGTGAGTACAGCGGGTTATTCATTGTTAAAACATAAAACATGCGCGTTGATTGGGCTTTAGCCCATGTCAATGCGCATGTTTTTATTGTAGGAGATTATATGCAAATTGTTTCTTAAACTCATATCAACAGATTTTTGCTAAATCAGCCCCAAAAGCCTGACGAAGCTTGCAAAGAGGAAACAGATCACCATGCCGGTAACGGTGGGAACCGCAAATGAAACAGCCGTCCATTTCCAGCTTTGCGTTTCCTTTCGGATTGTCAGGCAGGTTGTAGAGCACGGCCAGTGCATTAAGGAGAACAGCATCGTGCATACGGCGGTCATCCAGGTCCACCCGTTATTGAGAAGAAGGGTTTTGAGTTCTTCCAGACTGCTGAACTCCATAATACTGCCCGTGGACATATACGCCATAATGATAATGGGTACCACAATTTCATTGGCGGGGAATCCCAGGATAAATGCGAGCAGGATCACTCCGTCCAACCCCAGAAGATGTGCGAACGGGTCAAGAAATGTGGAGCAGCGGAGCAGCAGGCTGATTCCTCCCACATGGATATTTGCCATCAGCCAGATTATCAGTCCGGCAGGTGCGGCCACAGCGACCGCCCTGCCCAGAACAAACAGGGTACGGTCGCAGATGGAACGGACGATGACCTTTCCAATCTGCGGCCTGCGGTAGGGGGGGAGTTCCAGCGTAAAGGAGGAGGGAATTCCTTTCAGAATCGTGACGGACAGAAACTTTGAGATGGCAAATGTCATGAATATGCCCAGAATGATCGTTCCGGTCAGCAGACAGGTGGAAAAAAAGGACTGAAACGGAGCGGATACGGTCCCGACAAAGAACATGGTAATAATCGCAATCAGGGTGGGGAAACGCCCGTTGCAGGGAACGAAGCTGTTGGTAATAATGGCAATCAGCCGTTCGCGCGGGGAGTCGATAATCCGGCACCCGGCCACTCCGCAGGCGTTGCACCCGAATCCCATACACATTGTTAAGGCCTGTTTGCCGCAGGTATGGGCCTTTTTGAAATATTTATCCAGATTGAAAGCAATCCGGGGCAGGTAGCCTAAATCCTCCAGCAGGGTAAACAGCGGGAAGAAGATTGCCATAGGGGGCAGCATTACCGACACGACCCAGGCAAGTACGCGGTAAATACCCATGACCAGCATGCCGGTAACCCACTCCGGCGCCCCGATTTGCTTGAAAAATACGAGCAGAATATCCTGAAAGCGGAACAGAATATCCGAAAGCAATGAGGATGGGTAGTTTGCGCCGGTAATGGTAATGTAAAAAATCAGCATCAAGAGGAGAATCATGAGCGGATATCCGCTCCATTTGCTGGTTAGAATCCGGTCGATTTTTCTGTCCCTTTCGTTGTAGGTACTGGATTCAAACGATACCGCGTCAGCGCAGATTCCTTCCGCGGTAATAATCAGGCAGGACACGATCTGGTCGCGCAGCACCTCGCCGCTCAGCCCATTTTCTTTAAGGAATTGTCTGGCCTTCCGGATTTTCAGCGCGATGCTCTCTTCCTCCGCTAAGTTAAAGCCCAGATAGTCACTCATGCTTTTTAAAAGGCTTTCGTCACAGTCGATCAGCTTTAAGGCTGCCCAGCGGGCATTCAGTTTGTCTCCCAGACACGCTTTTACCGCAGGCTCCACAATGGAGATGGCTTCTTCAATCGGCGCGGTGTATTTCAGCCGGATTGGATTGATGAAATTTTCCGTTTTCAGGCTGCCGACTGTTTCCATCAGCTTTCCCAGTTTTTTTCCGCTCCTGGCCGTAACACCGACTACCGGAACGCCCAAATCCTTTTGCAGGCTGCCAAAATCAATATGAATATGCTTCTTTTTGGCTTCATCCATCAAATTGATACAGACCACTACATGATCGGTGATTTCAATGGTCTGCAGTACCAGATTCATGTTCCTTTCCAAACAGGTTGCGTCACAGACGACAATGACCGCGTCCGGATTTCCAAAGCAGATGAAGTCCCGCGCTACCTCTTCTTCGGCGGAATGCGCCATCAGAGAGTATGTACCGGGAATGTCGACCATGATATAATTGGTACCGTCAAAGGAGCATTTTCCCTGCGCGTTCGTTACGGTTTTTCCAGGCCAGTTGCCTGTGTGCTGGTTCATGCCGGTCAGTGCGTTGAAAACGGTGCTTTTACCTACGTTGGGATTTCCGGCCAGCGCGATGACTCTGTCATCGGGATTATTTTTGTTTATGGTAAGGCCGGAGTCAATCCACTTGATTCCGGTCGGTTTTGCAGCCAATCCAATCACTCCTTCATGATATTGTTTATGGAAAAGCAATTCTGCAAATGCAAATTTTCAATTGTATTCACAGAATTGCATTTAGTCCGGATTAATTGGCACTAATCATCACGTTTCTGCTGTCTTCCTGTCTGAGCGCAATTACCGCGCCGCGGATTAAATAGGCAATGGGGTCGCCCGAAGGACTTTTTTGAAGGCATTCGACCTGTGTCCCTTCAATTAATCCAATATCTTGAAGCCGGCGTCTCATGCTTCCGGTTGAGCTCAGCTTTTTCACAGTGGCGGTTTGACCGACGCTTAGGCTGTTTAACGTACTGATTTCATTCAATTCAGAAGCCTCCTTGCATTTTGAATGTTTTCTTTCCTCTTACACTATAATATTGGTGAAAATGATTTTTGTACCATTCAAAAGCCGAATATTCGTCATGAAACGAAAGAAGCAGGGCAGGCAGCCGACCGGCTGCCTGCCCTGCTTCTTATTAAGAATGAATCTGTTAAATTTCGTAGTCGACGCAGTCTCTGCCGCAAACGTGTGAGTGGACAATTTGTTTGATGGCAACATGCGCGGGGTGGTTCTGGTACTTATCCTGTGCTTCCTTTGTTGTGAATTCACAGTATAAAATCAAGTCAAAAGTACCGCCGTTGTAATTGCGGCCGACTTCAATCCCGGTCAGTCCGTCCACCACGCCCAGCAGTGCTTTGAATCTTTTCTGAAGATCATCTGCAACCGCGTCAATGTTTTTCTTGGCTTCTTCTGTCAGTGTCCATAGAACAATGTGTTTTACCATCGTAATTCTCCTTATTTGTTATTAGATAATATAAAATTAGTTGCTGTGATTTACAGATCAAATAAGTTTAGTCCGGTAACCTCATCCGGTTTCCGTCCCACGGAACCCTTTAAAGTGTGGATAAACATTTCGCAGGTACCGCTGATTACGGCCTCACTCAGATGGCCGCCAAACGCACGCCCTTTTTCGTCGGCAAAGCTGGCGTGCAGGTGCAGATAACTCTCTCCGTCTTTTTCGGTTACGTTGCCGACCAATGCGGTCATTTCCATTTCCCCGTCAAAGGTGTTGCTGCAATATTTTTTTTCCTCCACACGGTAAAGGCCCACGACCACATGATCCACCGCGCCCAGAGCGGAGATACTGGCGAGTTTTACGTTTTCCTTTTCACAGATAGTTTTGATACTTTGAACAATTTCCTCACCGCGGTCGATCCGGGCAACGATTGTGTCCCCAAAAGTCCTGTACATCATGATGGCAAATTCCCCGTTTCATTTTCTTTTACCATAAGCTTACCGCCATCATAGTCAATTGTCAACGTTGTTTTGGGCTTTAAGTCATGAGAGAGGATGGACTTTGCAATCAAAGTTTCCACCTTGCTCTGAATCAGTCTCTTGAGGGGCCTTGCGCCGTAGACCGGGTCGTAGCCCTGATCGGCAACATATTCTTTGGCCGCCGGGGTCAGGATAACGTTCAGCTGTTTTTCTTCCAGGCGTTTTTGCAGATCGGCGATTAACAGATCCACAATTCGGTCGATTTCCGGTCTTGTCAGCGGTTTGTAAAACACGATTTCGTCCAGACGGTTTAAGAATTCCGGCCGGAACTGCTGCCGGAGCATGGCTTCAACCTGTGCCTTTGCTTCTTCACTGATCTGGCCGTCCGGCTGAATTCCTTCCAGAATACTGCTGGAACCCAGATTAGAGGTAAGAATGATGATGGTATTTTTGAAGTCCACCGTTCTGCCCTGAGAATCCGTGATTCTGCCGTCGTCCAGAACCTGCAGCAGAATGTTGAATACGTCGGGGTGTGCCTTTTCCACTTCATCGAACAGCACGACGGAGTAGGGGTGACGCCGAACCGATTCGGTCAGCTGGCCGCCTTCCTCGTAGCCGACGTAGCCGGGAGGTGCTCCGATCAGGCGGGACACGGAGTATTTTTCCATGTATTCGGTCATATCAATGCGCACCATGTTATGCTCGTCGTCGAACAGTGCCTGTGCCAGTGCTTTGGCCAGCTCTGTCTTGCCTACGCCGGTGGGGCCGAGGAACAGGAACGAACCGATCGGCCGGTTTGGGTCCTGAATACCGGCACGCGAACGGAGAATGGCTTCCGTCACTTTTTCCACGGCTTCGTCCTGCCCAATCACTCTTTCGTGCAGAATGTCATCCAGCCTGAGGAGTTTTTCGCGTTCGCCTTCCATCAGCTTGGAAACCGGAATGCCGGTCCAGCGGCCGATGATTTTCGCAATTTCTTCGTCGGTGACTCTGTCGCGCAGCAGAGAATCGGAAGCCTGCGCCTTTTCCGCAATTTGCTCCTCCGCTTCCAGCTGCTTGGTCAGCTCGGGAAGCTTGCCGTATTTATATTCAGCGGCTTTGTTCAGGTCATAGCTGCGCTCCGCCTTTTCGATTTCCGCGTTGACTTTTTCGATTTCCTCACGCAGCCTCTGCACCTTGGAAATGGCCTGTTTTTCGTTTTCCCACTTTGCTTTCATTTCCTTGAATTGTGCGCGCAGGTCGGCCAGTTCCTTCTGAATTTCTTTCAGATGTTCCTGAGAAAGAGAGTCCGTTTCTTTTTTCAGCGCCGCTTCTTCAATTTCCTGCTGCATGATTTTCCGGGAAATTTCATCGAGTTCCGTCGGCATGGAGTCGATTTCCGTGCGCACCATTGCGCAGGCCTCATCTACCAGATCAATTGCCTTGTCCGGCAGGAACCGGTCGGAGATGTAGCGGTTAGACAGGACTGCGGCTGCAATCAGCGCCTGATCCTGAATTTTAACGCCGTGGAAAACCTCGTATCTTTCCTTCAATCCGCGCAGGATGGAGATGGTGTCCGCAACGCTGGGTTCTTCCACCATGACCGGCTGAAAGCGGCGTTCCAGAGCGGCGTCTTTTTCAATATATTGATGGTATTCGTTCAGCGTAGTCGCGCCGATACAGTGCAGCTCGCCGCGTGCAAGCATCGGTTTCAAAAGATTGCCCGCGTCCATGGAGCCTTCGGTTTTTCCCGCACCCACAATGGTATGCAGCTCGTCAATAAAGAGGATGATTTTACCCTCGCTCTTTTTAACTTCATTCAGGACGGCTTTGAGCCGTTCCTCAAACTCGCCGCGGAACTTTGCCCCGGCAATCAGCGCGCCCATGTCCAGAGAAAACAGCTTGCGCTCCTTCAGGTTGTTCGGTACATCGCCGCGCACAATCCGGATGGCAAGGCCTTCCGCTATGGCGGTTTTGCCCACGCCGGGTTCGCCGATCAGTACAGGGTTGTTTTTAGTCTTGCGGGATAGAATGCGGATGACATTCCGGATTTCGGAATCCCTTCCGATGACCGGGTCCAGCTTGTGGTTTTTCGCGAGCTCCACCAGGTCCTGACCGTATTTTGACAGAGAATCATAGGTTTCTTCCGGGCTGTCGCTTGTCACACGAGTATTGCCGCGCACGGTGGACAGTGCGGTGAGGAAATTGTTCTTATTGATGCCGAAGGTGTTAAAGACAGACTGCACCCCGGAGTTTGGATGGTTCAGGATTTCCAGCAGAATATGTTCTACCGAGACATATTCGTCCTTCATGCGTTCGGCTTCCTTTTCCGCGCCGACCAGCGCCGCGTCAACATCCGCCGAAACGTAGACCTTTCCCGGTTCGCGTCCCGGCCCGGTCACCCCGGGCAGCTTCGCAACCTGCTGCTCTACATTGCGCAGAACCGCTTCCGGCTGAATATCCATCTTTTTGAAAAGCTGGGGGATCAGGCCGTTTTCCTGCGTTAAAAGCGCCTGCAGCAGATGCTCTTCTTCAATCTGCATATTGTTGTGTTCTATTGCGATGTTTTGCGCTTCCTGGATTGCTTCCAGTGATTTTTGGGTAAATTTTTGAGCGTTCATAAAAGGATACCTCCTTGCTCATCTTTTGTGTCAGATGATAACACTGCTTTTGATATATTGGATGTATTTCTTTTCAAGTGCCGCCAGCGCGTTCCCCGGTTCGTCCAGATGGGAGAAATACAGCTTCATACAGGTGTCGAAAACATGAATGTAATCCGAAATCGCGGCCGCGATGGCCTCGTTCGTGTGCCGGGCGCTGTCCTGCGGCAGAAGGAACTGCCGGGCGCACCGTCCGGGTGTAATTTCACAGAAAACCTTTCCGTGGGGGAACAGGGAACCAATGTACTTATTTTCCAGCGTAAACCAGAAATCAAAGAAATCGTTTAAAATCGCGATCAGTTGGCTGCTCTGTGTCCTCATGGAAACGCGCAGCTCTCCGACAGTTGGTTCGCACGTTCGGTACAGCTCCAACATATAACGGATAGTGGGCTTGTATCGGTATCTCAGTGCGCTGCGGATAGAAATCATTGCGTCGCTGGGCTGGAGCTGTACCTGAAAGCTTTCCCAGTCGGACATTGTTTGCTCCACACTTTCAAAAATATCCCGCATGCGCATTTCCGGGGTGGAGTACGAGCAATATTCTGCCAGAATCTGGTTAATCAGGTTGCTGCGGCTTGTTTTCTTTTCATATGCAATTTTATCGATCGCGTCTACAACTTCATCAATCAGTACCAGACTGTATACACTTCGTTCCATGAAATTCATTCCAATCTAACATTGTCGATACTTTAATTAAAATTATATACAGATTATATAATTTGTCAATACAATTATATAATATTAATTGCAAATATTAAAAGCGAAAAATTTTCGATTTCGGAATTTGCATTGTAATTTGACGTATTTTGTAGTATTCTAAAAGAAACTCATTAATTTTCCATCCTACTGTTGATAGGCGGTGCACGATTGAAAAAACAATTCAGAAAGTATTATTCAAAATCGCTGTTTGTGGCCGCTGTTTCCATTATTTTTGTCTGTCTCACTGCGGCCGCCAATGAAATGAACCTTTATCATATACTCAATGTTTCCAATCAGCCGTATCTTCAAGAAATAACTCATCAGATTATTGCCCGCGACGCGGTGATCTCTGCCGCGGCGGTGCTGGTTTACTGCGGGCTCCTTTTCTATATCTGCCACAGCCGCAGGCAAAATGAGAGCAATCTGGAAAAGATGGCCTATTACGATAGTCTTACCGGCCTTTCCAATATTTATAAATTCGAGATGGACGTGGGGGAGAAGCTCGCTAAGAATCCCGCGGGCATGTATTGCATCTTCGTCTGCGATCTCAATAATATGGCGGTAATGAACGATCTTTACGGCCACCAGGCCGTGGATCAGCTTCTCTGCCGACTTGCACGGGCAATGACGGATGTTCTCAAGGAAGGCGGACTGTGCGCAAGAAATAAGGACGGCTCGTTTCTGGTGTTTCTACAGTGTAAAAACGATCAGGAAGCCATTGAATTCCTTCACTGCTTTTCCGCAAGGGCACACCAGATCAGCAACGTTAACTTTTTTGAAAAACAGGCGTTTTCATTTGGAATTTACCGTATTCGCGACAAAAGCATACCGGTTCGGAAAATGATCGACAGGGCCAGCCTTGCGCGCGAAACCACCAGCCTAAACAGCAACTACGCCTTTTTCGATGAAGCGATGCGCATGGAAATGAAGCGGAATCGGGAAATGGAAGATCAGATGGAGGAAGCGCTCAAAGAAAACCAGTTTACGGTGTATTATCAGCCGAAATACAGGCTGCCGGAAAGCACCGTCTGCGCGGCAGAAGCGCTGGTGCGCTGGAACAGCCCGAAATACGGCATGCTGCAGCCGAGCGAATTTATTCCGATTTTTGAAAAAAACGGGTCGATTATTGATCTGGATCTGAATGTTCTCAGCCAGGTTTGCCGTCAGCTGCGGGAATGGCTGGATAAGGGACTGACCCCTCCGCCGATTTCCATCAATATTTCAAGAATGGATTTATACCGATCGAATTTCGTGGACAGCATCTGTCGTCCGCTGAATCAGTATGAAATTCCGCCGAACATGATAGAACTTGAATTGACAGAAAGCGCCGTTTTCAGCAATATCCGGCTTTTTGTCACCCTGACGGAGGAACTGCACCGGATTGGCTTCCGCCTTTCCATGGACGATTTCGGGACGGGGTACTCCTCGCTGAATACCCTGAAGTGTCTGAGGCTGGACACACTCAAACTGGACCGCGGATTTTTCGTTGTCTGTGACGAAGAGGAACAGCGGCGGTCTGAAATTATCGTCAATCAGATGATTGGAATGGCAAAACAGCTGAACATTACCACTGTGTCTGAGGGGATTGAAACGGAGCAGCAGGTCGAATTCCTGAAAAAAGCGGGATGCGACCAGATTCAGGGCTTCTACTTCGCAAAGCCGATGCCGGTTGAAAATTATGAGAAATTGGTTTGGCAGCAGGAATATCACAACGGAAGGGTCGGTGCTTAAGCACCGACCCTTCCAATTTTCTCTTCCGTTTTAGTATAGCTCTTTTTCGGCGAGTTTTTCCGTCCACAACTCGTACAGAGTGTCGAGATCCATTTCAAACTCCGCCTGCGTCTGGGTTTCCTTTTTTGTGAGTTCTTCCAGAATCTCAAAATGAAAAGCGTTGATTCCGTATTTTTTCCAATCGTCCCGCAGCTTCAAATTCACGCAGCTGCCCGTTTGCCGGGAAAAGGAAAAACGGTTTTTACTGCCCTGTAAATCATAAGAGGACTGAAGCAGCATTTTACCCGTTTCTTCGTTTACAATCGCATACACGCCGCCGGTTATTTTTCGCTCCTTGTACGCTGCCGCCAGTTCTTTTTTGTTTTGCTTATCCATTGTCAATACCCCATATCCTTCAAAATGCGGGCCAGTGTTTTCAGCCGCTCACTTAAAAATTCATCGTTATTGCTGAGAGCCTGTGAGAAAAGCCGGATGTCTTCGTCTATCATCGGGTTGTCCGTACAGACGGAAACGGTCATGGCGTCACCCTGCAGGCCAATGCGGTCGATCGTGGTGTGTTCCGGGTCGTACAGCTTTTCAAAGCGGTACGCTTCGGAAAAATACTGCTTTGCCCGGCAGACAAGAATGGCGAGGTCAATTACGCGGTGAAGCGGCAGCTCTTCCGACTGACGCGACCATTTCTCGCCTGTGTACCGCCACACCTTAGCAGAAATATCCACCTTGCCCCGGTCGTTCCACTGTGCAAGACCCAAAGAAAGCCCCTTGGTGTCGGAATGGTACGCGTTGTGCCCGTCAATGTTTTCGTAGTTTTCAGAGACGATGACGGGTTTGTGCTTTAATGTTGCGGGAATTTTCATAACCTCACCCCAAATATTATTTAGTAAATTAGTAAATTACTAATTCATAATAGATCAAACCAATAAAAATGTCAAATAAAAAAGCGAAACGGGGTGCCCCGTTTCGCTTAGATAGCCTTTTGCGTCAACCGTGAAAGCCTTTGCCGATAATTTCGCTGGTGTTGGAAATCAGGATAAAGGCGTCCGGTTCCACGGTTTTGATATATCTTCTCAGCTGTACCGCCTGCGGACGGCGCATGGCGGTAAAAATAATATATTTGTGTTTATGGGAAAAGGCTCCCTCCGCGTCGCAGACGGTGGCGCTCCGTTTCAGTTCGTTTACAATATAGTGGCAGATGATTTCCGGGTTGGAACAGACCACATTGAAATACTTCGCAAGGTTAATGCTTTCAATTACGTTGTCAATGGCAAGCGATTTTGCCAGCAGGCCAAAAGCGGAGAACAGCGCAGTCTTGATGTCAAAAACCAAAAAGGCGGACAACGTTATCAGCACGTCGCTGTAAAACAAAGCGTGGCCAATGTCAAAGGTCGTGTATTTCTGCATAATCAGTGCGGCAATATCCGTTCCGCCACTGGAAGCATCCATGTTGAACAGCAGCGCGGAGCCAAAAGCCGGCAGCGCGACCGCAAACACCAGTTCCAGCATCGGCTGGTCGGTCAGCGGTTTGCTCATCGGGTAATAATGCTCCAGCCCTGACAGGCACAGCGAAAGTAAAAGGCTGGAATAGACCGTCTTGATTGCGAATTTTTTTCCTAAGAAGAGAAAACCCAGAATCAGGAGCACCACGTTCATAATCAGGTTGACGTTACTGGGGGATATGGGCGTGACCCTGCCAAGAACGACCGAAAGGCCGGTAACGCCGCCAAAAGTAAAATTGTTTGGGAATTTAAAAAAATAGACTCCCACTACAATCAAAAGTGTGCTGATCGTGATTGCAAAATATTCCTTTATCGTTGTTGCGTATTTCATAATATCCTCTTTATCTGTCCCACTTTTTTCAGTCCATGCTTATTGTATCAAAAAACAATGATAAATCAACCGATAATCTAAGTTTGGGAATAAAGTTTTTCAATAATTCAGAATTTTTTTCAGAAACCCCTTTACAACCCCAAAAGGGTGTGCTAATATATAAAACAAGAACAGTAATCATTATTAATTATGGAGAGCGATATGGAAAAGAAACAAAATTTCAGCCGAAAGCGCGAAGCGATTTTAAACGCAGTCAAAAATACGTCCATTCATCCCACTGCGGAGTGGGTTTACCAGACATTGAAGCCTGTTTATCCTGATTTAAGCCTTGGCACTGTTTACCGGAATCTGGCTCAGTTTAAAAATGACGGCGTAATCGTAAGCGTGGGAACGGTGAACGGGCAGGAAAGATTTGACGGCAACACGCAGCCGCATACGCATTTTATCTGTTCGTCCTGCGGGGCTGTGATCGATATTCCCGGCGAACCGGTATCTCTCAAATCCACAGATGAAATTGTTCGAAAATATCATATCGTGGTCGATTCCATAGACGTTCAGCTGCACGGATTGTGTGAAGAGTGCTTACAAAGGCAGACGCCTTTAAAATAATTTATAAATTCAATGATATGGAGGAAATGAAAATGAAAAAATTTGTATGTTCAGTATGTGGTTATGTTTACGAGGGCGAAGAAGCCCCTGATTTTTGCCCTCAGTGCAAAGCTCCCAAAGAGAAGTTTGTAGAGCAGACCGCCGACGCTCCTTTTGCCTGTGAGCATGAAGTCGGTATTGCAAAGGGGATCGACAAAGAAGTGTATGATGGTCTGGTTGCAAACTTCAACGGCGAATGCTGCGAAGTCGGTATGTACCTTGCCATGTCCCGTCAGGCTGACCGCGAAGGTTATCCCGAGGTTGCCGAAGCGTTTAAGAGATATGCTCTGGAAGAGGCCAATCATGCTTCCCGGTTTGCGGAGCTGCTCGGTGAAGTCGTAACCAACAGCACCAAGAAAAATCTTCAGATGCGTGCGGACGCAGAGGCCGGCGCATGCTCCGGAAAGCTTGACCTCGCAAAGAGGGCCAAAGAACTGAATTACGACGCAATCCACGATACTGTACATGAGATGGCAAAGGATGAAGCCCGCCACGGCGCCGGTTTCAAAGGTTTGCTCGCAAGATATTTCGCATAAGCCATCGTTATCTCCTTTCCTTTTTCTCTCGGCCGGCACAGCTCATTTGAGCTGTGCCGGTTTTCTGTGTTTTGTTCATGAAAAATTCACCGGATTCTTGAGGACTTTTCAGAATGAAATGTTACCATTCATAACGTCAGTAGAAATTGGCAGGATGATTAAAGGTTCCTGAGACAAGTGATTTTGAAAACCGCTTGCCATTTGCTTGTGAAATGCCTTATACTGTAAATAATAAGCCGAAGGAGAATCAGATGGATCAAATTGTAAAAAATGTTGTAGAAGGATTAGGCACGTCGTCTTCCAGCGAACTGATTATTTTTGTCGTGTCTATGCTGCCCGTTTTAGAGTTAAGGGGCGGAATTCTGGCTGCCGGAATGCTGAACGTCGATATGGTTCGGGCGCTTATTATCTGCATGGCAGGAACGCTGCTGCCAATCCCGTTTATTCTTCTTTTTATACGCCAGATTCTGGACTGGATGCGCAACACCCGGTTCGTAAAACTGGTGCATCGTCTGGAAGAAAAAGCGGAACAAAAAAGCCAATCCATAGAAAAATACAAGACCTTCGGCCTGTTCGTTTTTGTGGCAATTCCGCTCCCGGGCACCGGCGCGTGGACCGGCGCGCTGATAGCCGCGCTGATGGGAATGCGTTTTCGCCATGCCATGTTCTCGATTATTGCGGGGACATTGACGGCGGGAATTATCATGTGTTTCATCTCATATGGGATGCTGGGACGGATTTGGTAACTCGGGAGGGTAACATGAATTCTTATGATCTTGCGGTCATCGGCGGGGGAGCATCCGGGCTGATGGCGGCCGTGACTGCGGCGGAAGAATGCGCCAAAAACCGGATTTCCGCGAAAATAGCAGTGCTGGAAGCCAATCCGCGCGTTGGGAAAAAACTGCTGGCTACCGGAAACGGACGCTGTAATTTAACAAACAGATATGCCGATGTCACCCGGTTTCACGGCGATGCCGGTCTTGCGGCACCCATGATCGAAAACCATACGCCGCAGAAGCTGATCGAGCGCTTTCTGTCATTTGGACTGCTTTGCAAAGAGTTGGACGAGGGTCGGGTATACCCAAACAGTCTGCAGGCTTCCGCCGTGCTCGATGCTCTGCGCCTCCAGATGGAACGGCTGAAAGTGGAAACCATCTGCGATTTTCCCGTGACCGCGGTTAAAAAGTCCGGTTCCGGGTTTGATATTTCTTCCTCTTCCGGGCAGATCCGCGCAAAGCGGGTCATTCTTGCATGTGGGGGAAAAGCCTATCCGCAGCTGGGCTCCGACGGAAGCGGATATCAGTTGGCGTCGTCTCTGGGTCACAGCGTCACGGAGCTTTTTCCGGCTCTTGTTCAGGTGAAAACCGACCCCCGCCGCGCCAAACCGCTGAAGGGGGCGCGAAGCGCCGCCAGTGCAACGTTGTTCTTAAAAGGGAAACCGGTTAAGACAGTCAGCGGGGAGGTTCAGTTTACGGAAAACGGGCTGTCCGGAATTTGTATTTTTGAGCTTTCCCGCCAAATTGGACAGGCCGGTGCCGCCGGAAGACCGGAAATATCCCTTGACCTGCTGGCGGAGTATTCCGTTGAGCAGATTGTTCCCATGCTCACAACCAGAAAAGAAGCGCTGGGCGACCTGCCGGCGGCTGATCTGCTGAACGGCTGTGTCAACAAATTGGTGGGACGCGAGGTGGTTCGCGCCGCGCTCTTCCGGGTGCCGGAGCATGCCGCGTATTTGAAGAGGGAGGAGCTTTCCGCCGTTGCCGAAAGGGTAAAGGATTTCCGTTTCGATGTGCTGGGGACGCTGTCCTGGAAAGATGCCCAGATTACGGCGGGCGGAATTCCGCTGCGGGAAACGGACGAAAATCTGCAGTCTATACTGTGCTCAGGACTGTATTTTGCAGGGGAATTGTTAAACATAGACGGGGACTGCGGCGGTTTCAACCTTCACTGGGCGTGGAGCTCAGGGATTACCGCGGGAAGTGCCGCCGCTCTCTCATTACGAAAGAAATAAAGGGGATACCATGTACCGAATCTCTGAAATCAGTATAAAGCTGGACGGAACCGAAGAAGATCTGAAGCGGGAAGCCGCGGCTCGTCTGAAGGTTTCCCCCAGTCAGATAAAATCTTTGAAGCTGTATAAAAAATCCGTAGATGCCCGTAAAAAGAACGATGTGCATTTCATCTGTACGGTGGACGTGGAATGCGCTCAAAACGGCAATCCGAAAGACCGGAAAATAACGGAGACTGAGCCGTATCAATATCGACTTCCCGTCGGAAAACCGCGTGAAACCCGCCCCGTTGTCGTGGGCTTTGGCCCGGCGGGGCTTTTTGCCGCGCTGATTCTGGCGCAGGCGGGACTGCGGCCGATGGTATTTGAACGCGGAAGCGACGTGGACCGCAGAAAAGAGCAGGTCGAGTCCTTCTGGCAAACAGGACGACTGGACTCAGAAAGCAACGTCCAGTTTGGAGAAGGCGGAGCCGGGACTTTTTCAGACGGAAAGCTCAACACCGGAACCAAGGATTCCCGTGCCCGCAAGGTGCTGGAGGAATTTGTCGCTGCGGGTGCTCCGCAGGAAATTCTGTACCTCGCAAAGCCGCATATCGGTACGGACAGGCTTCCCGGCGCGGTCAAAAATATCCGTGAGCAGATTCTTGCGCTCGGTGGGGAGGTGCACTTTGATACCTGCCTGCAAAATATCATCATAAAAGACGGCAGAGTGGCCGGTGTGGCGGTAAAGCCGCACGGCGCCTCTGCTTATACCGTGGATACAGACTGTGTGATTCTGGCCGTCGGCCACAGTGCCCGGGATACCTTTGAAATGCTGTATTCTTTAAAAATACCGATGGAACAGAAGCCCTTTTCCGTGGGCGCCAGAATTGAGCATCCACAGGAACTGGTTAACCGCTCCCAGTATGGCGGATTTGCGGGTCATCCCGGTCTTGGCGCGGCGGATTATAAGCTGGCAGTACACCTGAAAAACGGCCGTGGCGTTTATACGTTCTGCATGTGCCCGGGCGGTCAGGTGGTCGCCGCCGCAAGCGAAGAAAATCGCCTAGTAACGAACGGAATGAGCAATTTTGCCCGTGACGGAAAAAATGCAAACTCTGCTCTGCTCGTCAGCGTAGGGCCTGAGGATTTCGGCAGCGAACATCCGCTGGCCGGCGTGGAGTTTCAGCGCAGGCTCGAAGAAAAAGCGTTTCAGCTTGGGGGCGGAGGCTACCGCGCTCCGGTTCAGCGGGTCGGGGATTTTCTGAGACGCGTGCCGTCTAAAACGACCGGCAGCTTTCAGCCCACCTATCAGCCCGAGGTGACCCCCTGCAGCCTGGACGACTGTCTGCCGGACTTTGCCGCCGATTCCATGCGGCAGGGTATTCTAATGATGGATCAAAAGCTGAAAGGGTTTTCGTACCCGGACGCACTGTTAACAGCGGTAGAAACCCGCAGCTCGTCGCCCGTGCGGGTATTGCGCGGAAATTCCATGCAGTCCATAGGTGTGGAAGGCCTTTATCCGTGCGGTGAGGGGGCGGGGTACGCCGGGGGGATTATTTCCGCCGCGGTGGATGGAATCAAATGCGCGGAGCAGATCATTACAGGATGACTCCCCAATAACACAAGGTGCCCGTTGGATTCATTTCCAACGGGCTTTTTTTATTCGAGTGGCAATAGAAGAAGCAATCGACTTCATCTGCTAATCAATATGAATCATTTTTTGATAAGTTAAGCAAACAAAAAAGCCGCATGAACGTAGCGTTCATGCGGCTTTGGCGGAGAAGAAGGGATTTGAACCCTTGCGCCAGTTACCCGACCTACTCCCTTAGCAGGGGAGCCCCTTCACCACTTGGGTACTTCTCCTTATTGGTGAAAACAAAGCAAAATATGAAGTTTCTTTTAATTGGCGGAGAGGAAGAGATTCGAACTCTTGGTCCCTTGCGGGATCACTAGTTTTCAAGACTAGCTCCTTAAACCACTCGGACACCTCTCCATCACAAGTGCGAGAATAATAATATCATATTTAAGGGCATTATGTCAATGCATTCCATGAAAATTCTTAAACAAATATCCGCCTCCGTTAATTGTAAGGAGGCGGATGCATTGCTATTCAGCAAGAAAAGGGGCCTTTTCACACAGTCCGCAGAGCCCCATTGCGGGAAGGGTAGCCACAAACCACAGCAGGGAAAACGGTACGCAGATTTGCCCCATAATGTTCATTGGCAGCGCGGAATAATCCCACACGTTCATTTTCAGCGCAACATTGACCAAAAGCCCGGTAGCGAATTCCACTGTAGTGATGATTCCCGAACCGATTAAACATTTTGCGGAAATCGGGCTGCTTTTCATACGGTGGTTGCAGACGCGGTCAATCAGGCATAAACACAGTCCGCCTGCCGCGGCCATGGAAATGTCGGTCCTTCCGCGGCAGATAATTTCCAGAGCCGGATATACGGTTCCACCCGTTAAAAATAAAAACGCATTTTTCTTCATCCTCTATCACCCCACTTTGCGTCCACTGAAATTGTTTGCAGGGTAAACAATTTTATTCGTACCGGCTTAAATTTGGAAAATAATGTCCGATATATTATTATCACATAATTTCTGAATGTTTTTATGCTAGACTTTTCATCTGAGACAGACACACATTTTAGTAATATCAGAAATATGATTCAATATTGCGAAATTTGTCGAAAATGGGTGAATAAATGAAGTACCAGAGGAATAAGATCATTCTGATTATTGCCGTTGTGGTCGCGGTTTTAATGATACTTGGGCTTGGGTTTGTGATGGGTGTGCGCGGGATTCTGACGAGAAGTACACAGACCTCTCTTCAGAAAATTTCCGAACAGGGTGCCAACGCGGTACATGTTGCAATTGAAGGAAATCTTGATGTACTCAGTGCCCTTTCAGAACAGAACGGGCTTACAGAGGGCAAGCAGGAACAAATGAGGATCCTTTCTGATGAAGCCAGAAGAAAAAATTTTGTGCGGGTGGCTTTTGTCGACAGATCCGGCCATGCAATTACCAGTGACGGCAAGGAAATCAGGATCAACGAAAGGGACTATTTTAAAAAAGCGATTGCCGGCTACGCCAATATTTCCGGTGAGCTGTACGACCTGTTTGCACCTCATAACAAGATCATTGCGTATGCGGTGCCCGTTATTCGTTCCCGAAAAGTGGTAGGCGCGCTGGTTGCCACCACGCCGGACGATGAAGACCTGAATATCATGGATCACATTGCCGTTGATTCGGATTATTCGATCTACATTATTTCCAATACCGGACAGATGATTTCCAACCGGAACGGCCAGGAGCGATTTGGAAACTTCTTTCAGTATATCGGGCCTCAGTCGTCCCAGCGGGAAATCAGCGCAATGAGAAGAGATTTTCTGTCGATGCGTTCCGGAAAAGGAGCCTGCACTGTCAACGGAACCGCTAAGTTGGTTGGGTACAGTAGTATCCCCCAAACGGACGACTGGATGTTTGCTGTGCTGGTGGCAGAAAGTAAAATCATGGCACCCGGCTATCAGATCATGGTCATGAGCGCAGTTTTGCTGGGACTGCTGATCTTGGAATTCATTATTGCCGCCATCGGCTTTTTCAAGTTCAAAAAAAGCAGCTACGAAGCAAATGTGCGGCGAAAAGAAGATATCAGCTACTACACCTATACCGATCCGCTGACCAATCTGCCGAACCGCAAGGGAATAGAAAAAAATATATCCGAATGGATTAAGTTCTCCCGGGCGAATGGAAAAAACGGGGCTGCATTTTTTCTGGACATCGACAACTTTCAGTCGGTCAACAATACTTTCGGCATTGAAATCGGGGATTCGTTTCTTGCTTCCGCGGCTGCCCGCCTGGCTTCCGTAGAAGGGGAAAATATCATGCTCGGAAGAATCGGCGGAGATGAATTTGTCCTGCTGATTTCCAATGTAAATACTTCGGAAGAGCTTGAAAAATACGCAAAAGATATTTTGAATTTGTTTAAGGAACCCTTTTTGATCCACGGCAATGTCATTCAGCTGTCCTGCAGCGTTGGCGCCATCCTCTTTAATTACCGTGAAAATATGAAGAATAATGGATTCGACGAAATTATCAACCGGGGCGAATTTGTTCTGCATGAGGCAAAGAGTAAGTCAAAGGGCAGCTACGCTCTGTTCAACGACGATTTCGGGATTACGATTGACCGTCAGCATCAGATGGAACGCGAACTCAAGCTGTCCATCCACAATAACGAGCTCTGCTGCTATTTTCAGCCGCAGTACGACTATGAAAAGAAGTCCATTGTGGGATTCGAATCTCTGGCTCGCTGGCACAGCGCCAAATTTGGAATGGTATCGCCGGTAACGTTTATCTCCATGGCGGAAAACACTGGCTTTATCAAGGAACTGGGGCGCTTTGTCGTTGACCAGACCTTTGCTTTCGCAAAAACCATTCAGGGCCGCGGGATTCGCGTGTCTTTTAACGCTTCCCCGGTGGAGCTTTTGCAGGCTGACTATGTTAATTATGTAATAGAACGCTTCTGCTACTATGGGCTGACTCCCGGCAGTGTTGCGATTGAGGTTACGGAATCCTCGCTGATTGAATCGTTTGATGAGGTCATTAAAAAATTTAAAATATTGAGCGGCTATGGGATTTATGTATATCTGGACGATTTCGGAACGGGATTTTCTTCGCTCACTTATCTGAAAAATCTTCCCATCCATTCCGTGAAAATCGATAAAAGCTTTATCGATGAGGTGGTGACCGACCGGGTGGGACGCGATATTGTGGACATGATTGTCCGTCTGGCGAAAAGGCTGAATCTAGAAGTCATTGCGGAGGGCGTGGAAACTCAGGCACAGATCGAGTGCATCTACGACTGTGGATGCAGAATGATTCAGGGCTATTTCATCAGCCCGCCGGTGCCTTGGGAAAGAGCGTTATCTTTGTTGGATGTAATGCATAAATAATGGACATACTGCGGGGTGAGATTGATTGATTTTGCCCCGTAGTTTTTTTTGCTTTTTGTGCTATAATTTGATTTAGAAAAGAAATTTTCATAGTTTTACGCTACAAATAAAAATAATTTTTATTTGGGAGCTTAACCGGGATATGAAAGGAAGAGTCATATGAAAATCATCAGCGCACCGGATTATCAGAGCATGAGCCGAAAAGCGGCCAACATTATCTCTGCACAGGTCATTCTGTTTCCCAATTCGGTTTTGGGTCTTGCCACCGGTTCCACACCGCTCGGCGTATATCAGCAGCTGATAGAATGGTATAAAAAGGACGACATTGATTTTTCAAAGGTTCACAGTGTTAATCTCGACGAATATTGCGGTCTGTCCGGCGAGCATGAACAAAGCTACCGTTACTACATGAATACAAACTTTTTCAATCATGTAAACCTTCCGATTGAAAACACCAATGTGCCTAACGGACTGGCAAAGGACATTGACGCGGAGTGCAAGCGATACGATAATGTTATCACCAGTCTGGGCGGCATTGATCTGCAGCTTCTGGGCATCGGCCATACCGGCCACATCGGGTTTAACGAACCGGACGATGATTTTGACAAAACGACGCATTGCGTGAAACTCAATCAGAAAACCATAGAGGCCAATGCGCGCTTCTTTGAAAACGCGGCGGAGGTTCCGCAGCATGCTCTTACCATGGGAATCAAGGCAATTATGCAGGCGAAAAAGCTGCTGCTGGTTGCCAACGGCTCCAGCAAGGCGGAAGTTCTCTGCCGTTCCCTCTTCGGGCCGATTACCCCGGAGGTTCCGGCGTCCATCCTTCAATTGCACAACGATCTGACGGTTGTTGCGGACGCAGAGGCGCTTGCGGTGATCCGTCAGCAGTACCCTTCTGCAATCGGCTAAAATTTAATCCGGATTTTACAGGGTGGACTGAGGTTCACCCTTATTTTTTGGCATTTTTTGTGCTATAATAAGTGCGACATAACAGGAAAGGAAGAATATCCGTGAGTTTTGGAAGTAAGATTTTAAAGTATCAGGAAGAGATCATACATGATTTGGCGGAACTGGTCACCATTCCGTCCGTACGCAGTGAAGCCAAAGAGGGAATGCCGTTTGGGGAAGAACCCGCAAGGGCGTTGAACCGCATCCTCGAGATGGCCGCTAACATGGGCTTTGCCACGAAGAATGTTGACAATTACGCCGGCCACGCTGAATACGGCGAAGGCAGCGAGGTCGCCGCGGTGGTTGCCCATATGGATATCGTACCGGCAGGAGAAGGCTGGGACACCGATCCGTTTACTCTCACAAAAAAGGGAAACCTTTACTATGGCCGCGGCACGGCGGACGACAAGGGAGCCGCGGTGGTCGCTCTCTATTGTTTAAAGGCTCTGAAGGATGAAAATATACAGCCGAAGCGCCGTCTGCGCGCTATTTTCGGCGCCGGCGAGGAAACCGCCAGCAACGACCTTGAAATGTACCTGCAGTCGGAGCAGATGCCCGTAATGGCGTTTACCCCGGATTCGGAGTACGGAATCTGCAACCGTGAAAAAGGAATTCTGCGTCTGACCGTTTCTTCGAAGGAACACACTTCGGCGGTGGTTCGTCAATTTTCCGCCGGTACCGTAGTCAATGCTGTTCCCGCAAAGGCAAAGGCGGTTGTCATGTGTACGGAGGAAGTGTTGGCAAAGTTGCAGAGTGCCGCTGATCGGGTGGAAGGCGAATTCCACTTTGAAAAAACGGAGGATGGAACGGAGATTACCTCAATCGGCACAGCCTCCCACGCCATGCAGCCGCAGGAAGGCTTTAACGCCGCAACGCATCTGATGAAACTTCTGGGCGAGGTCTTCTCTGAAGAAGAGCTTGGCGGACTCATCAGCTTTGTCAACAGAAGCATCGGCACCGAGCTGCACGGCGAATCGCTCGGCGTTAATGTCAGCGACAAGGAATCCGGCCCCCTGACCCTGAATGTGGGACTTGTCGGGATTTATGATGACACCGAATCCATCGGTATTGATATCCGCTACCCGGTTACCGCAAAAGGAAAGGATGTTTTTTCCTCTATTGCGGCAAGCGCGCTGCAGTACGGGCTGGAAACCACGCTGAATCAGGAAAACAAGCCCCTTTTCCTTCCGGAAAGCAGTCCGTTTATCACTCTGCTGCAGGATTCCTTTGCCGCGGTGACCGGCAAACCGGCGGAGGTCTACGCCACCGGAGGCGGCACCTATGCCCGTGCGTTTGAGGGCCGTGCCGTTGCGTTTGGTCCGTTTTTCCCGGATGAACCCGACCGCCGTCTGCACAATACCAATGAAAATATTGACATTGACCGCTTTATGGTTCACGCACAGGTGTGTTTGGAAGCGATGTATCGCATGCTGACACAGTAAACGGAGTATCAATGGGAAATTATAATCACGTCACGATAGAGGACATTTTAAAGAATGAAGAAATTAATGCGTATATTACCAATGGCAACGAGAATTTGGGGGTAATCGGTTTCACCGAGCACGGCTTTGCCCACGCAAAGCGCTCTTCCAATTACGCAAGCTATATTTTACGGACGCTTCATTACGACGACCGAACCTGTGAACTGGCGGCCATCGCGGGTTACATGCACGATATCGGCAATGTGGTCAACCGTGTTGACCACGCCCAGAGCGGTGCGCTGATGGCGTTTCAAATTCTGAACCGGCTTGGAATGCCGCCGGCCGAAATTGCGCTGGTCGTTGCTGCCATCGGTAATCACGACGAAGGAACCGCTGCCGCCGTTAACCCGATTGCCGCGGCGCTGATCCTTTCCGATAAAGGGGATGTACGCCGTACCCGCGTCCGCGACAAAGAAACAGTCAGCGCGGATATTCACGACCGTGTCAATTACGCGGTGGAGCGCGCGACTACAGAGGTGGATGCCGAGCAGAAGACGGCCACGCTCAACATTACGATTGATACGCAAATCTGCCCCGTTATGGAATATTTTGAAATCTTCATGACCCGTATGGTGCTTTGCCGTCAGGCGGCCATGTTCCTTGGGCTGCAATTTGAGCTGATTATCAACGATACCCGGCTTCTGTAGCCGGATTGGTAGCAAAACGCAACACAAAAAGAGACCCGGACAGGCGTTTCCAAACGCTTCTCCGGGTCTTTTCTTTTTCTTATTTATCATGCAGGGTAGATGTTTCAACGGGAAATCAATGCGGGGTAGATTCTCAAGATTTCAATAAGGGAACAGAATTTATCCGAAAGGCTGACGATCAGCGCCTCTTTGCATTTCGGCGGAGTGATGGTCAGCGGCCACATGTGCTTCACGATGATTTCCTTCTCACAATCGTTGAGCGTAAAATGCGCCTCGGCGTTTTCAAGCGCGGTCAGGGGATGTTTGAAACCGTGAAGCCCCTTTGGGTTCTTGGTCACATGCCAGTCGTACAGAAAGAAATCATGCAGCAGTGCGCCCCGGATAATGCTGCGGCAGTCGGCGTTCAGATTCAGTTTTCTGCACAGGCAGTAGCTGTAATAAGCCACAGAAATACTGTGGTCCAGACACGAAATGTTCGCGTGCTGAATATAAGTCCCCATCTGCTGAACGAACTCCGATTTCAGCAGCTCCAGGGAGCAGTCGGTAAAATATTGTCTTTCCTGCTGGGATAATTTCATTTTGCCATCTCCGCTTTAATATGGAATATCCTTATCATAATTCTTTTTTTCGTTCCTATCAAGCGAAAATTAAAAAAACAGCCGCCCCGCAGCGCGGAGCGACTGTTTTTGCTGTTATTCTTCCAGTCTGTTTGCGATTTTTTTCATGCATTCGTGGCAGACATTATGGCCTTTAAACGTGGCAACGTCATTCATGCTGTTGCAAAAAATGCAGGCAGGCTCATATTTTTTTAGAATGATTTTGCCATCCTCATCAACAAAAATCTCCAGAGGATCCTTTTCGTTTATGTTAAGGGTTATTCTGAGCTCCTTCGGCAACACAATTCTCCCTAATTCGTCCACTTTCCGTACAATACCGGTAGACTTCATTTTCTTCATCACCTTTCACTTTAATATGGGCTCTCAACTATTCGCTTTAACGACAAAATTATAGTATATTTTTCCAAAAATGTCAATTAAATGCATGTTTGTTAAGAGAAAAAATATGTGATAAGCTTAAAAACTCGTGAATACATATAATACGGGAACAACCCAGAAAGGGGTGAGCGCACTGCTGAATTATATTTGGGCGGGCCTGATTTTGCTGAGCGTTATCTGTGCTGCCGTGACAGGACGGATGCCGCAGCTGTCCGCCGGGGTGATGAGCGGGGCGGCCGGCGCGGTGGAACTGGTTCTTGCCATGATGGGCATGATGTGCGCCTGGACCGGTCTGATGAAAATCGCGGATGCCGGCGGGATTACGCTGATGCTGTCCAAGCTGTTTGACCCGCTGATGCGGCGGCTTTTTCCTTCCTGCAAGAAGGGTAGCCCCGCCGCGAAGGCAATCTGCATGAACGTTACCGCAAACCTGCTGGGACTTGGCAATGCCGCTACGCCGATGGGAATTGCCGCCATGAAAGAAATGGCAAAGCTGAATCCGACACAGACCGCGGACAATTCCATGGTGATGTTTGTGGTCATCAATTCCGCGTCCATCCAGCTGATTCCCACCTTTATGGGAACCCTGCGGGCACAGTACGGCTCTCCGGCTCCGTTTGACATTCTGCCGGCGGTGTGGCTTACTTCCGTTTGCGCACTCGGCGCGGGGATTACGGCCGCAAAGCTTCTGGAGGGAAGGAAACGTGGATAAGCTGGGCGTGTACGCCATTCCCACTGTGGTTTTCCTGATTGTTGTATTTGGGCTGATGCGGGGGGTACCTCTGTTTGATACCTTTGTCGCCGGGGCGAAGGAGGGCTTCTCTTCGTCCATTTCCATCCTGCCGTCCCTTGTTGGGCTGATGATGGCGGTGGCGATGCTGAACGCCTCCGGCGCTCTGGATATTCTTTCTTCACTTTTGGCGCCTGTTGCCCATTTTCTGGGGCTGCCGTCAGAGGTGATGCCGCTTGCGCTTATCAAGCCGGTGTCCGGCAGCGGCGCAACGGCGGTTCTGGCACAGATTTTTAAGAATAACGGCACCGAAAGCTTTGCCGGGCGTGTCGCTTCGGTCATGTCCGGCTCTACGGAAACGACCTTTTATGCCATCGCCGTTTATTTCGGCGCGGTCGGCATCAAAAAAACACGCCATACGATTCCCGCGGCGGTGACTGCCGATCTGACCGCTTTTATCGTATCGGCGCTGACCGTCAGACTGTTTTTTCATTAAGGGCTGACTATGAAAAATCGTAAACAAGCAAATCACTATACCGTCGCGCTGGCGGGAAATCCCAATTGCGGGAAAACGACTCTGTTCAATTCCCTGACCGGTTCCACAGCTTATGTGGGAAACTGGCCCGGCGTAACCGTGGAAAAAAAGAGCGGCAGCGCCCGTTTTGGCAGCGATACGCTGGAAATTGTAGACCTGCCGGGGATTTATTCGCTTGTGCCGTACTCGCCGGAGGAGGCGATTGCCGGAAGGTTTCTTGAACAGGAAAAGCCGGATTTAATCATCAATATTGTTGATGCGTCCAACATTGAGCGGAACCTTTACCTTACGACACAGCTGATGGAGCTGAATATTCCGCTCGTGATCGCGATGAATATGATGGATGTGGTGAAAAAACGCGGGGATTCGGTTGACTGCGGGCTTTTGTCCGAACTGACCGGAATTGCGGTCGTACCGATTTCGGCGTCAAAAGGGGAGGGGCTGTCCGAGCTTTTGAAAGCGGCGGACAGCGCGGCAAAACAGCCGGCCGCCTACCATCATATTCCCAGACCGGGAGCCGGCTCTAAAGATCCGGACACAGCGCTGGCCGACGCGCGGTACCATTACATAGGGGCAATTACGCGAAGAACCGTAAAAAAGCACAGCGCGTCGGTCAAGAGCGCCTCGGAAAAAATTGATCTGATTGCAACCAACCGCTTTCTGGCGATTCCGGTGTTCTTGCTGCTGATTGTTTTTATTTTCTACATCACCTTTGGATCCGTAGGATCCTATCTGGTGCATGGCGTTGAATTTTTTATCTCAAACTGTCTTTCCCCGCGCGCGGATGCCGCACTCGCGTCCGCCGGCGCTTCGCCCTGGGCGCGCAGCCTGGTTGTGGACGGAATGATAGCGGGAGTGGGGGCGGTGCTGAAATTTCTGCCGCAGATCCTGCTGCTTTTCCTGCTGCTCTCCTTGTTGGAAGACAGCGGCTACATGGCCCGTGCCGCCTTTATCATGGATGCGCCGATGCGCCGCATCGGCTTGTCGGGACGCGCGTTTGTCCCGCTGCTGATGGGCTTTGGCTGTACCGTTCCGGCGGTGATGGGTACGCGGATTTTGGAAAGCGAAAAGGATAAGCGGCTGACGATTCTGATTACGCCGTTTATGTCGTGCAGTGCGAAAACGCCGGTTTATTCCCTGTTCATTGCAGCGTTTTTCGTCGGAAACCGGCCGCTTGCCATGTTTTTGATTTATTCCTTCGGCATCCTCGTCGGCCTTTTGTCCGCACTGCTGTTTAAAAACAGCATTTTAAAAGGAGATCCCGCGCCGTTCGTCATGGAGCTGCCGGATTACCGGCTGCCTACGGCACGAACCATCTGGCTCCATGTCCGGCGCCGGGTGGGCGATTTTCTGCAGAAAGCCGGTACCACCGTGTTTATTGCGACGGTGGCGGTTTGGCTTCTTCAGTCCTTTACCGTTGGGCTGCAAATGACAAACGACAGCTCCAACAGCATCATTGCCACGGTTGGCAAAGCGGTTGCTCCCGTTTTTACGCTCTGCGGCTTTGGCTCCTGGAAGCCGGTTGTTGCGCTTCTGACCGGGTTAGTCGCCAAAGAGTCCGTTATCAGTACCATGAGCGTATTGTATTCGGGCAGCCTGACAGACGCTCTGCACGCGAACTTTACCACGCTGAGCGCGTGCTCCTATTTAATTTTCGTACTGCTCTATACGCCCTGTGTCGCGGCGCTGTCCGCCGTACGCCGGGAGATGGGCAGCCTGAAATGGACGGCTGTTACAGCCGTTTACCAGCTGGTCACCGCGTGGTACTGGTCCGCAATGTTTTATCAGTGCGCTGTTCTGATTCAGAATTTATTCCGTAAATAAGCCCCGTCATAACCCGAGGCATTTTTTATGTTATTAGGTCGGTTTCCCATATCGTCTGGAAAAACACAATGAGATAAAAATCACACAAATTAGATTATACAGGGAAAAAATTCCTTTTGCAATAGCCGTTAAATAATTATCAAATTAGCATTGCATCTTAAAAAAAACCTTGGTATAATTTGAGAATGTGAAAAAGATAGGGAGTACGAGTATGATTCTGACTTTGGATATTGGCAATACGAATATAACAATCGGTGTTTACGACGAAGAAAAGCTCCTGTTTGTTTCCCGCATGGCGACCGACTGCTCCCGCATGGAGGATCAGTATGCCATTGAGCTGCGGGATATTCTGGATATCCACGGCGTTTCACTTTCTGATATTACGGGCGCGGCGATCAGTTCCGTCGTTCCGCCGCTCACCGCGTACATCATGCGGGCCATCCGCTATCTGACCGGGGTGGATCCCATCAGTGTAGGGCCGAACACCAAAACCGGAATCAAGAGCAAGATTGAACACCCGGAGCTGACCGGTGCGGACATCGTTGTCGGCTGTGTCGCCGCCGGTAAAATGTTTGACGGGCCGTGTATTGTTCTGGACATGGGGACAGCGACCACCTTTGAAGTGATGGACAGGGATAAAAACATGCTTGGCGGTGCGATCATTCCCGGCGTGGGGATTTCACTGGACGCCCTGACTCACCGTACCGCGCAGCTGCCGCGCATCAGTCTGGAACCGCCGAAAAGCGTCATTGGGAACAATACGATTGAAAGTATGCGTTCCGGCATCCTTCTGGGAACCGCCTGCATGATCGACGGCATGATCGAACGTATGGAAGCGGCCCTTGGGGAAAAATGCGAAGTAGTCGCCACCGGAGGCCTATCGCGTGAAATTGTACCCCTTTGCAAACGCAGCATCCATTTCTGTGACACGCTGCTGCTCGAGGGGCTCAGAATGATTTATGAGGATAATAAATAGGAATCCAAAAAAGAAGCGGGGCTGTGCAGCGTTACACAGCTCCGCTTCTTTGTGCCGGGTCGCTTCAGAACCGCCCGGCTTCCATTAGGTATGATTGCAGGATCGCGCGGAATGCATGAGAGCATTCCTAAGGATCGCTTATTTGTGGTAGGTTTCTACGATATCTTTCACAGCGTCGATGACATACTGAACTTCCTCATCCGTCATGGTTGGGTAAAGCGGCAGGGAGATCAGGCGGTCAAAGTGCTTTTCGGCGTTCGGAAAATCTCCCTCTTTGTAGCCATAGCGATTCGTGAAGGCGCTCATATAGGTTACCGGAATGAAATGAACGCTGGTTCCTACGTTGCGCTCGTTCAGCTCAACAATGAACTGGTCGCGGTCTATAGTCAGCAGTTCGGGGACAATGCGCACGACATACAAATGCCAGCAGTGTGTGGTGTAATCGGGAACATACGGCGGGTCCATCGCGTCAATTTTGCCGAATGCCTCCTGGTATTTCGCAGCGATCTTCAGACGCGCCGCCTGCATTTCCTCCAGACGGGCCAATTGCTTTAAACCAAGGGCAGCCTGAATATCAAACATGTTGTACTTGAAGCCGGGCTCGCAGATGTCGTATTTCCAGGTGCCGCCCTTGGCGTAGCGGTTCCACGCATTTTTGCTCATTCCCTGTCCTGCGAAAATGCGCGCTTTCCGGTCGATTTCATCGTCGTCCGTGACCAGCATGCCGCCGTCGCCCGTGCACAGGTTCTTCGTAGCGTAAAAGCTGTAGGAAGCAGCACCCTGCAGCTTGCTGCCGATCAGCCTGCCTTTGTAGCGGCTCCAAAGGGCGTGCGCCGCGTCTTCAGAGACAAAAAGGCCGTGTTTGTCGGCAATTTCATAAATACGGTCAAGGTCGCAGACCTGTCCGCTGTAATGTACCGGAACAATCGCCTTGGTTTTCGGTGTGATTTTCTTTTCAATCTCGTCCGGGTCAATGCAGGCGGTTTTGAAATCCACATCCGCGAAAACGGGGGTTGCTCCCGTATGGATAATCGTGTTTGCGGTGGACGCAAAGGTCATCGGGGTGGTGATGACTTCATCGCCGGGGCCGATGTCTTTTGTCAGCAGCGCCACATGGAGTGCCGCCGTGCAGGAGTTCATGGCGATTGCGTGCTTCGCGCCAAGGTACTCTGCGAATTCCTTTTCAAATTCGTTGGTGCGGGGGCCTTTCGCCACCCATCCGGATTTCAGGGTGTCAACCACTTCGTTGATTTCCTGATCGGTGATGTTTGGCAGATTGTATGGAATGAATTTTTCTCTTTTCACGAACTGACTCATGATTTTCATCCTCTTTTTTAATCGTACTTTTCTTTAAAGTCTGGCAGTTTGTCATAGCGTGCTTCCAACAGGGAAAAATCCTTTTCTCTCTTCGGCAAGCGGGAAAACATCTTCGTTTTCCGCAAAGAACAGAAACTGCCGCAGTAATCAGTTTGACCAATAAATCAAAGTAAATGATAATACGATTGATAGTTAATGTCAACTATATTGCTTCGTGAAATATTGACTAAAAGCCCGGTTGGTTATATAATGTACAAGTTATAGCAGAATAATTTTTAATTGCGGCGAATGGGCGGATCAGGCAAAATCAGGAGGAAAAAATTTTGCCTATCCATAAGATTTTACCGCAGTTTGGTAAAGAATGGTGTTAATGTGAACAGCAAGGAAGATTTTTTTGTACATCCCAGCGCGTGTGTGGATGACGGCGCAGAAATTGGAAACGGTACAAAAGTATGGCATTTCTGTCACATCGGCGGCGGTTCCCACATCGGTGAAAACTGCTCCATCGGGCAGAACGTATTTGTGGCCCCGGGAGTAAAAATCGGCAGTTTTTGCAAAATACAGAACAATGTATCCATCTATGAGGGCGTGGAACTGAGCGACTACGTTTTCTGCGGGCCCTCTATGGTGTTTACCAATGTTCAGCGCCCGCGGTGCAAATATCCCCAGCGCGGCGCGGCTTTTTATGCCCACACCCCCATTGGGGAGGGCGCCAGCATCGGTGCGAACGCCACCATCGTCTGCGGCCACAGAATCGGCAGGGACGCGTTTATCGCGGCCGGCAGTGTTGTGACCAAGGATGTTCCGGACCATGCGATCATGATGGGCAATCCCGCCCGTCAGCACGGATGGGCCTGTGAATGCGGGGAAAAGCTCCCTGATAATTTAGTCTGCCCCAAATGCGGGAAAACGTATGTGCAGGCCGAAAACGGCCTTCAGGAGGAAACAAAATAAATGGAAAAGATTGCTTTTAATGACCTTGGCGCGCAATACCGCCATTTAAAGGACGAAATTGATAAAGGCATTGCCGACGTAATCAGCGACTGCCATTTTATTTCCGGCCCGCAGACGGAAGAGCTTGAAAAAGAGCTCTGCAGCTACACAGGGCGCAAGTACTGCGTAAGCACCAGCAACGGTACCGACGCTCTTCTGATGCCTCTGATGGCAAAGGGGATCGGTGCGGGCGACGCTGTTTTCGTACCGGCGTTTACCTTTTTCGCCACGGCGGAAGTAGCCAGCTTTTTAGGAGCGACCCCCGTTTTCTGCGATGTGGATGAAGATACTTTCAATATGAACCCCAAATCTCTTGAAAAGCAGATTAAAAAAGTGCTGGAAGAGGGCAAACTAAAGCCAAAGGCCGTCATTGCGGTTGATCTGTTCGGCCAGCCGGCTGACTTTACGGAAATTGAGCCTCTTTGCAAAAAATACGGCCTTTTCCTGATGGAGGACGCGGCACAGGGCTTCGGCGGGGCAATCGGCTCCCGGAAAGCCTGCAGCTTCGGCGATGTTTCCGCAACAAGCTTTTTCCCGGCCAAGGCGCTTGGCTGCTACGGCGACGGCGGCGCGATTTTTACGGACGACGAAGAAATCTATCGGCTGCTCGTCTCTATCCGTGTACACGGCAAGGGATCTTTTAAATATGAAAATGTGCGTATCGGTTTGAACGCAAGGCTGGACACTCTGCAGGCGGCCATACTGCTGCCGAAGCTTCATGAGTTTGACAAAGAGACACAGCACCGCAACTGGGCTGCTTCCCGCTACGCCGAGCTTTTGAAGGACAAGTACCGGGTGCCGGTTTTGAAGGACGGATTTTTCTCCAGCTATGGATATTATACGCTGAAAGCGGAAAGCGAAGAGCAGCGCTCAAAAATCATGGACGCTCTGAAGGCGGCGGGAGTTCCCACCATGATTTATTATCCTCTGCCTTTGCATCTGCAGAAGGTTTATGCGCCGCTCGGCTACCGAGAGGGCGATCTGCCAGTGAGCGAAAAGCTCAGCAAAACGGTTTTCAGTCTGCCGATGCATGGCTATATCACAGAAGATGTTATCAATTATATTTGCGCGACGCTGCAAAATATCTGATTTATGAGGAGAATACAAATGTCAAACGTGAAAACTGAGTTATTGAATAAAATTCAGGACAAGTCCGCTGTGGTCGGCATTGTCGGCCTTGGGTATGTCGGACTTCCCCTCGCCGTTGAATTTGCAAAGGCCGGTTACCGGACCATCGGCTTTGATGTTCAGTCCCAAAAGGTTGATTCCGTCAACGCGGGCCAGAACTATATCGGCGACATTGTGGGCGATACGCTGAAGCATGTGGTGGAGAGCGGAGCTCTTTCCGCAACCAGCGACTTTTCTTTCATCAAGGATGTGGACGCGGTGGCCATCGCCGTCCCTACTCCGCTGGACAAGTATCAGCAGCCGGACATCAGCTATGTAAAGGGTTCTACGGAATCCGTTGCGAAATACATGCACAGCGGGATGGTAATCATTCTGGAGTCCACTACCTACCCCGGAACGACCGAAGAGCTTTTGAAGCCAATCCTTGAGGCCAGCGGTCTGAAATGCGGCGAGGATTTCTACCTTGCCTTCTCGCCGGAGCGTGTGGATCCGGGAAACAAGCAGTATAAAACCAAAAACACCCCGAAGGTTGTCGGCGGCGTCGGCAAAGACGGCACAGAGGTTGCCGCGGCGCTGTACCGCAATGTGCTGGAGGGCGGCGTATACGAAGTTTCCTCCCCCGCTGTTGCTGAAATGGAAAAGCTTCTGGAAAACACTTACCGCAACATCAACATCGGCCTTGCAAACGAAATGGCGATTATCTGCAACCGCATGGGCATCAATGTATGGGATGTCATCGACGCGGCGAAAACAAAGCCGTACGGTTTTCAGGCGTTTTATCCGGGACCGGGACTCGGCGGTCACTGCATTCCGCTCGACCCGTTCTACCTTTCCTGGAAAGCCCGCGAGTTCGACTACCATACCCGCCTGATAGAGACCTCCGGTGAAATTAATACCAGCATGCCGGAGTACGTTGTGGACCGCGCGATGAAGGTTCTGAACCGCAACAAAACAGCGATGAACGGCGCGAAGGTTCTTGTGCTCGGCGTAGCCTATAAATCGGATATCGACGATTACCGCGAAAGCCCGGCGTTGAATGTAATCGATCACCTGATCGAAGAGGGCGCGGACACGACTTACTTTGATCCTTATATTTCGGAATATAAGCATAAGGGCGTTATCCATACCGGCGCAAAAGAACTGACGGACGATCTGCTGAAGAGCGCGGATATCGTCATCATCTGTACGGCGCACGCCTGCTTTGACTATGACCGGATTCAAGAGCTCTCTAAAGAAGTTTTTGATACCAGAAACGCCATGAAGGACGTAAAAGACCGTTCCAATATTGAGCTTTTATAAAATATTTCCCCCGTTTCCGAAAAGTGACGGGGGAATTTTGCGTGGAATAAACAGAGACGTTTTGGAAAATAATGTAATAAAGGGGAATGAAGATGAAGAAACTTCGTTTTGCATTGATCGGCTGCGGCCGCATTTCAAAAAATCATATTGCAGCGGCGGTTGCAAATGCCGAGACCATGGAGCTTGCCGTCGTTTGTGACCCAGTGCTGGAAAACGCCGAGAAGAAAGCCAACGATTATTTAGAAGCGACCGGCGTCAAACCGGTTGTTTACGCCGATTATAAAAAGGCCCTGAGCGAGCAGGAAATTGACTGCTGCGCGATTGCGACAGAGAGCGGTTACCACGCGGAAATCGCGCTGTACTGCATCCGTCTGGGCAAAAGTGTCCTGATTGAAAAACCGATGGCACTGAGCACCGCCGACGCGGAGCAGATGATCCGTGAGGCAAAGGAAAAGGGCGTGGCCCTCGGTGTCTGCCACCAGAACCGTTTCAACGCGCCGATTCAGGAGCTTCACAAAGCGATTGATGACGGCCGTTTCGGCAAGCTGGTCAGCGGAACCGCGTGTGTTTTCTGGAACCGCGGCATGCCCTACTATGAGCAGGCTCCCTGGCGCGGAACGTGGGCGCAGGACGGCGGTACCCTTATGAACCAGTGCATCCACGATATTGATCTTCTCCAGTGGAACCTGGGTGGCGAGCCGGAAACCGTGATGGCGATGACCGGAAACTACCTGCGTGATATTGAGGCCGAGGACTTCGGAGCAATCCTGATCCGCTTTAAAAACGGCGCGATCGGTATTGTGGAAGGCACCGCCTGTGTATACCCCAAAAATCTTGAGGAGACCCTTACAATTTTGGGCGGAACCGGTACCGCGGTCATTGGCGGAATTGCCGTCAACCGTGTGGAGACCTGGAACTTTGAAACCCCGGCGGAGCAGGATTCCCGCATTGCCGCGCTGGCCGGAACGGACCCGAAAGATGTTTACGGCAGCGGCCACAATCTGCTGTATGCCAATTATATTCACGCAGTCAATACCCACACCGATCCGTTGGTAAGCGGCGAAGAGGGAATTAAGGCCATGAAGATCATTCTGGCCGCCTACAAGTCCCAGAAAACGGGCAAAGCGGTTCCGTTTGAGGGCCTCAGCTTCTCCACGCTCGACATGGACGATTCCGACGTCCGCTGCCGCTGAGCCGGGGGAACGGATGATGAAAATTGTAACCGTAGTCGGCGCCAGACCCCAGTTTGTAAAGGCGTCGGTAGTGTCGGCGGCACTCAAGCCGGTTTGCACAGAGGTTCTTGTCCATACCGGCCAGCACTATGACCGTAATATGTCGGACGTGTTTTTTGAGGAGCTTGCCATTCCCAGACCCGCCTACAATCTGGGTGTCGGTTCCGGTTCCCACGGACATCAAACCGGCGAGATGCTGATGAAAATCGAGGATGTAATTCTGGAGGAAAAACCGGATGTCATGCTCGTTTACGGCGATACCAATTCTACGCTGGCGGGCGCTTTGGCCGCTTCCAAGCTGCACATTCCGGTCGCCCATGTAGAGGCCGGACTGCGCTCTTACAATATGCGCATGCCGGAGGAGCAGAATCGCGTGCTGACCGACCATATTTCCAAATGGCTTTTCTGCCCGACACAGACCGCGGCGGACAACCTGAAAAAAGAGGGCGTCACCGCCGGCGTTTCCGTTTGCGGGGACGTAATGCTGGATTCCGTACTGCATTTTCTGCAGGTCGCGAAGAGCAACCCTTCCAAAACCGATGTTTTTGCCCAGCTCGGCATCGAGCCGAAAAACTACCGCCTTGCCACTCTGCACCGCGCGGAAACGACCGACGGCGGGATTGACGCAATCATTGCCATCTTTCAGGCCTTTGAGCAGCTTCCACAGCTTGTCGTGCTGCCGATTCACCCCAGGACACGGCCGCTGGCGGAAAAGGCGATTGTACAATGCGGTTTCCGGAACATCAAGCTGATCGATCCGGTCGGCTATCTGGAAATGCTGCTTCTGACCTCCAATGCCTGTCAGGTTATGACGGACTCGGGCGGCCTGCAAAAAGAGGCATGGTTTATGAAGGTGCCGTGCATTACGCTGCGCGGCGAAACCGAATGGGTGGAGACGCTCAAGGGCAACTGGAATGTTCTGTCTGCGCTGACCACGGAGGATATTTACAATAAGGCAATGCACACAGTGGTAGACGAGGCCGCCCATGAGCAGATGCCCTTCGGGGACGGAAACGCGTCGCAGAAAATCGCGGATGTCCTGTCGCGCGAAATGGGCGCTGTCCGTCCGTAGACCAAACGCAATTCCTGTAAAAGGTTAAGAGGTAATTTATGAATATCATTTACATCAATCACTACGCCGGTTCCGACCGGCACGGCATGGAGTTTCGCCCGTACTTTATGGCGAAGCGCTGGGCCGCCGCCGGGCACAATGTGACGATGGTCGCCAGTTCCTACTCCCATCTGCGCACCGTGAATCCGGATCTGCAGGGAAAAAAGACAATGGAGGAAACGCTGGACGGCGTCCGCTATTTCTGGATTGAGGGACCCGAGTATCACGGCAACGGCATGGGGCGTATTCGGAATATGCTTTCTTTCCTGCACGGACTGTATCAGTATGCCGACCAGATCGCCGCACAGGGAAAGCCCGATGCAATCATTGCGTCTTCCACTTATCCGCTGGACATCTATCCCGCGCACCGGCTGGCAAAAAAATTCAATGCAATGCTGATTTATGAGGTGCATGACCTGTGGCCGCTCAGCCCAATCGAGCTCGGCGGAATGAGTCCGCACCATCCCTACATCATGCTGATGCAGGCTGCGGAGGATTATTGCTACAAGCACAGCGATTACGTTGTTTCCCTTCTGCCAAACGCAAAGGAGCACATGGTGGAACACGGGCTGAAGCCGGAAAAATATATCTGTATCCCTAACGGAATTGTCAAGAGCGACTGGGAAAAGCCGATGGCGGACCCGCCGGTTTATTATGAGCTCTTAAAGCAGTTCCATGACGAAGGCTATTTCCTGATCGGCTACACCGGCGCGCACGGAATTGCCAATGCGCTGGACAGCTTTGTGGAGGCGGGGGAGAAGCTTCGCGGCAAGAAAATCAAGCTGATTATGGTCGGTCCGGGCCCCGAGCGCGAGCGGCTCGCACAGCGGGTGGTCGACATGAACCTGCGCGATGTTGTCGAAATGCTGCAGCCGGTCAAACGCGACCAGATCCCCGAACTGCTCAGCCAGATGGACGCTTTATACGTTGGCCTTCAGCGTCAGCCGCTGTTCCGTTTCGGAGTCAGCCCTAACAAGCTGATGGACTATATGATGGCCGGAAAACCGGTGATTTTCGCGATTGAAGCCGGGAACGATATGGTAAAAGACGCCAAATGCGGGATTTCCATTCCCCCGGAGGACAGCTCCGCCATTGCAAAGGCCGCCAAAAAGCTTGCTGGTCTTTCCAAAGCGGAACTGAACGCTATGGGTCAGCACGGCAGGGAGTACATTCTGAATAACAATGAATACGACGTTCTTTCACAGAAATTCCTGGATGTATTTTCTATGCCTTATGAACCGAAACAAAAGAGCTGATTGCTTTTTATAAACAAATGGCAGCCTGTCGGCTGCCATTTTTCTTATAGATCAAGTTCTTTTATTTTGTCACGCAGTTTGATAAAATCGTCAAACGCTTCAGGCTTGTTGTTGGGATTGCGCAGAAGTGCGGCGGGGTGGAGCGTAGCCATCATCAGAACGCCGCTGCGCTCAAAGAAAATGCCGTGCTCCTTTGTAATTTTGATGTCCGGCTTAATGATTTTCATAGCGGCGATACGGCCAAGGCACACAATGATTTTCGGTCGGATCAGCGCCACCTGATTACGCAGCCAGTCAATGCACATCTCCTGCTCTTCAGGCAGCGGGTCGCGGTTTTTCGGCGGCCTGCACTTGACAATATTCGCAATATAAATGTTTTTATGCCGGTCAAGATCAACGGCGTCCAGCATTTTGTCAAGCAGCTGCCCGCTCCTTCCCACAAAAGGCTCTCCCTGTAAATCCTCGTTTTCCCCGGGGCCTTCACCAATAAACAGGACCCCTGCTTTTTCGTTTCCAACACCGAACACAACATTGGTCCGTCCGTTGCAAAGGCCGCATTTGCGGCATTCCAGACAAGCGGATTTCAATTCATCCCAGTTATCAAACAATGCGGTATCCACCTTCCTATTTGAATCCCTTTTATTATAACATGATTATCGTAGAATCGATATTGTATAATGCTTTTTTGTATAGAAAATTTGAATATTTTGCGTTACAATGTTGAAGTGACTATTGAAAAATGAGTAAATTAAGGACTGGAGATGTTCATCTTGAAAATGATCGTAGAAACGTCGGCGCGTCACATTCATCTGACACAGGAAGATCTGGAAACCCTGTTTGGCAGCGATGTTCAGCTGACTCCCAAAAAAGCACTGTCACAGGTCGGGCAGTTTGCCTGCGCCGAAAAAGTAGAGGTTGTCGGCCCCAAAGGTTCCCTGAAAATGTCCATACTCGGGCCGGTTCGCCCTGAAACGCAGATTGAAGTTGCCAAAACGGACGCCCGTACGCTCGGAATTGACGCCCCTATCCGTATGTCCGCCGATCTGGAAGGAACCCCCGGATGCAAAGTGATCGGGCCGAAGGGCGAAATTACTATTGACCGCGGTGTGATCGTTGCAAAGCGCCACGCTCATTTTACCCCGGATCAGGCTGTGGAATTCGGAGTAAAAGACGGACAGAACATTCAGATCAAACTGAGTTATAACGACCGTTCCCTGATTTTCGGTGATGTCATTGCCAGAGTCAGTAAAACGGCGGGACTTGCAGTCCATATTGACACCGATGAAGCCAACGCGGCGGGACTTCCCGGCACGGTAGACGGCGAAGTCATTCTTTAATTTTTATAAAAACAAAGGCCGGAGCATTGCTCCGGCCTTTGTTGACATCTGTGAGCCTTCAATTTTTGGGGAAACTTCATTAGGCTTTCAATGCCTGTGAATACGGTACCTCTTTGGGAAATTCCGGCTTCATCCTGAGAATCAGGAACAGCGCGGCAAGCGCTATTGCGAAGGCAAACCCTTCTCCGGCCCAGACGTTTACAGATCTCGTAAGTGCGACTGAACCGAAATCAAGCACCGCGTGAGCGGCAATGGCAAAGAAGTAATACCGGACTTTCTTTTCGTTTACCCCTTTGAAGATCAGCACGCTGGCGAAAATATGGAAAGTGACCGCGAACACGCGTTCCAGAATTCCCACATAGATCAACGGGGGTGTTGCCGATGTCATAGCGGACAGAAGCTGCTGAGCCGTGGCAGAGGGAAGCTTTGCAGCTATGGTACTGAAACTGCCGTTGTTAATCATTACTGTATAGATGATGTTGTTGATCTGAGCCATTCCGGTTAATAAAATGACCTCACAAAAACCGTGCCCCAGTCCAAACGCGAGCGCGTCACGAAAAGCGCGCTGCTTTTTCAGAAAGCAGCCCGCACAAAGGTATCGCGCACTTTCTTCAAAAAGCCCCGCGGTAATGGAGAGCATAACCAAGTACGGGACAGTGTTCAGTGCAAAGGATTGGAACCAGCTCTGCGTTCCTGCAGCCTGCAGCAGCGGGATCCTCAGGCAGATCTGAGACACGAAAAAAGCCGCCGCACCCAGAAACATGGGCTTGGGAGATATGATTTTTTTCACGCAGAGAATCAGTAGAAGAACGACCGGAAGCAGCAGCTCGGCGGCCGCCGCAATCAGAAAGGCGGCAAAAACAGAGGATGAAATTGTCATAAAAACATCTCCATTTATAGAAATTATTGATTTCCTAAAAAACGGGAACCGTGCTTCAGTTTTTCTCTTTTCGGAAAAGACAGTAGGAATATATTGCCGGAATCACGCTCAGCAGAAGAATTGCAGCGAGCAGCAGCGCCTTATACGGTAAAAAAGCGGAAATGATAATCACCACGCCGCCCACAATCCACACAAAGCCGGCAAAACGGTGTGTTTTCCTCCAGTTTTCTTCGCTGGCCAACGTCCACGGCAGTTTGATCCCCATCGTATAATTCGGCTTGCATTTGGGAAGATAGTTGCCTAAGACGGCGATTACAATCCCGACAAGGGCAGTAATCAGGACACTGATATTGAAGTCCTTGTACAGCACTTTCGCAATGACAGAAGCCTGCGTCACGTTGGCGATGATGACAACCAGCCATCTGGAAATCAGCTTCATCTGCGGCGACCGGTCAATATTCTGCCTTTTGGGGTCGGCGGAAATACTGAAATTCACGAATATCCCGCAAGCCAAAAGAATGGCGGGAATCCCAAACGCGGCGAAAAAGCGGGAAGAGTAGCCGTTTACATTTCCGGCGGCATCCCAGTGCGTGGGCATCGTCTCCGGCAGCCGGGAGTAGAAGGCCGCCGAAAGAAGGAAGGGAAACACCGCGGCCAGCCAGTACAGGTATTTGCCGATCTTATTTTTCATTGCGTTTATTCTCCTTGTCTAAAAAACCTTGGAACCAATTCATAACCTCTTCAAAGACAGATAGATTCAGTTCATAATAAATAAACTTGCCGGATCTGCGGTCTGTAATTAAATCCGCGTTTTTTAAGATGGTCAGATGGTGGGAAACGGTTGCGCCGGTCATATGGAAATGTTCTGAAATTTCCCCGGCGGGCAGCGCGCCGCCTTTCAGGATATTCAAGATTTCCCTGCGCGTCGGGTCGGAAAGAGCTTTAAACGTCTCTGGAAAAGACACGGCATCGGCTCCTTTCATTTAGAAATTTATCTAAATGTATAATACCATGTTTTTCTCGGTTGTCAACATGAATTTTCAGGAAGCAGGCGGGGCTGTTCTAAAAAATAGAGGTTGTCTTTTTGGGCCGAATCGTTTATAATAGGATAGTCGGAAATGAGAAGCAAGGCAGAAATGCATGCAATAGGATATGCAGGCGGGCGGGCTCTGTACGGCGGGACGCCATGAACCATGTCAGGCGGGGAACCGAGCAGCATTAAGTGGACTGCCCCGCGCGATACAGGCGGTCTGTTCGTCTGCATATCCTAATGCATGATAAACCGTTTTGATAACGGTCTGTCTTGCTTTCAATTTGTCTGGGGGTGGTGTTCGCATGTATCAGGTTCTGTACAGAAAGTGGAGGCCAAGGGTCTTTGCCGATGTTGTCGGTCAGCCCCAGGTCACCGTTACGCTGAAAAATGAACTGATGGCGGGCCGTATTGCCCATGCGTATTTGTTTACCGGTTCCAGGGGAACGGGAAAAACGACCTGCGCGAAAATTCTGGCCAAAGCGGTCAACTGCCTGCAGCCGGTGGACGGCGACCCCTGCGGCGAATGTGAAATCTGCCGCGCGGCAGACGCCGGTTCCCTGATGGACATTGTGGAAATTGACGCGGCCAGCAACAACGGCGTGGACAATATCCGTTCTTTGCGGGAAGAGGCCAACTTTACCCCCGCTGCTGCGAAATACAGGGTTTATATTATCGATGAGGTGCACATGCTCTCCACGGGAGCGTTCAACGCGCTGCTCAAAACGCTGGAGGAGCCGCCCGCACACGTCATCTTTATTCTGGCCACAACAGAAGTACACAAGCTGCCGGCGACGATTTTGTCGCGCTGCCAGCGTTTTGATTTTCGCCGCATTCCGCCAAACGAAATTGCGGAGCGTCTTACTTATGTGACTCAGCAGGAGAGTGCGGAGCTTGACCCGCAGGCCGCTCTGCTGATCGCCCGTCTTGCCGACGGGGCCCTGCGCGACGCGCTGTCCCTTTTGGATCAGTGCCTGGGCCGCAGCAAAAATATCACGGTGGACGTAGTGAATGAAACCGCCGGTCTGGTTGGGCGGGAGCACCTTTTTGAATTGACCGACGCCATAAAGCAACATGATTCCGGCACTGCGCTGGAACTGATTGACCAACTGCATAATTCTTCCAAGGATATGGCAAGGCTGTGTGAAGAACTGTCTTCCCATTTCCGGAATTTAATGCTGATTAAGACCACAAAAGACGCCCACGGCATGATCGCCGTACCGGACGCGGAATATGAAAGTCTGACAAAACAGGCGCTTTCTACGCCGCTTGCAGCCATTCTGCACGGGCTGGATACCCTGCAGTCCGCACTGGAGCGGATGTACCGCGGGGGAGACAGGCGTATTGAGTTTGAAATGGCGATGATCCGCCTGTGCTCGCCGGAGCTGGACTCCACGGCGGAAGCGCTGATCCGCAGGATCGAAGCGCTGGAACGCGGCGGAGCTGCGCCGAAGCCAAAGTCAGTCAGAGCGGAAGCGGAACCGGAAAAGAAACCGGTGACCAAGCCTCAGGAGAGCATCGACGAGAGTCTTTTGGCGGCAATGCCGCCGGAGGAACAGTCGGAACCACCCGCTGAAAAACCGAACGCTTTTGCCGCGGAGCCGAAAAAAGAGACGAATGGCCTTCAGAAGGAAGCAAGACGCCTTTCCGAATGGCCGGAAATTCTTCAGATATTAAAAAATTATTCCCATACCATTGCGGCTGCGTTTAACGGTTCCGCCGCTTATATCAGCGGAGCCTATGTGCTGATTGATGCACCGAACGACATGGCGTTCCGTTTGCTGCGGGAGCCGGCCCAGCGCGACAATATGCGCAAGGCGATTCAGCAGGTGACGGGAAAAACCTACAATCTGGGCCCTTACAAAGCACACGACAGCGAAAAAGCACGCGATCCGCTTGCCGAGCTGGCCGGGCTTGCTGAGAGCGAGGGCATTCAAGTCATAAAAAATAATTAGGATTTACAGGAGGAACTTTATATGAAAGCAAGATTGCCACAGGGATACGGCGGAGGCGGAGCTTCCAATTTGCAGCAGCTTGCCCGACAGGCACAGAAAATACAGGAAGATATGGATCAGGCGACAGCCGAACTGGAAGTAAAAGAATATTCCGCCACAGCAGGCGGTGATGCCGTAAAAGCAACGGTATCGGGTAAAATGGAAGTGAAAGCCATTGATATCAAACCGGAGGTCGTTGATCCTGAAGATGTGGAAATGCTTTCCGACCTTGTTCTTGCCGCGGTCAATGAAGCGCTTCGCGCTGCTGCTGCCGACAAGAGCGAACGCATGGAGAAAATCTCCGGCGGGATTAATATGCCCGGTATGTTTTAACGATGCCATCCTATAATGTGGCGCCTTTATCGCGCCTGATTGAGCAGTTTGAGCGGCTGCCCGGCATCGGACATAAGAGCGCGCAGAGGCTGGCTTACTATGTGCTCGGCCTTTCCAAAGAGGGCGCGCAGAATTTTGCAGACGCCATTATGGACGCTCACGAAAAAATACATTATTGTAAAATTTGCTGTAACTTGACCGACCAGGAGCTTTGTCCTGTCTGCCGCAATGAGGCGAGGGACAAATCCATCATCTGCGTGGTGGAGGATCCCCGGGACGTGATCGCGCTGGAGCGTACCAACGAATTTAACGCGACCTATCATGTGCTGCACGGCGCCATTTCTCCCCTCAGCGGAGTCGGCCCGGATCAGCTCTGCATCAAGGAGCTTCTGGCGCGCGTAAACAGCGATGAGATAAAAGAAGTCATCATGGCGACGAATCCGACCGTAGAAGGTGAGGCAACCGCCATGTATATTTCGCGCCTGTTAAAGCCGCTTGGTGTCAGGGTGACGCGGCTTGCTTACGGAATTCCTGTGGGCGGCGATCTTGAGTATGCGGACGAAGTGACGCTTACCCGGGCAATTGAAGGGCGCAGCGAAATATAGTTGACATAATGCTTGACATTTTTTAATGAGTATGATATGCTCATATACCAACACGACGGCTGGGAGGCTTTTTTATATGGCAAAAGATAATTTAAAAACTTTAGCGCAAAATAAAAAAGCCTTTCATGACTATTTCGTGGAGGAAAGCATGGAGGCAGGCATTGAGCTCTGCGGAACAGAGGTAAAATCGCTCCGCAAGGCGCAGGTGAACCTGAAAGATGCGTGGTGTTCCATTGTAAAGGGCGAGCTTCTGGTTAACGGAATGCACATCAGTCCGTATGAGCACGGCAACATTTTTAATCAGGATCCGAGGAGAGTCCGCCGCCTTTTAATGCACAGACGCGAGATTATGCGTTTGTTCGGTCTGGTTAAACAGGACGGCTATTCTTTGATTCCGCTTTCCGTTTACCTGAAGGGTTCTATGGTAAAAGTGCAGGTCGGCCTTTGCAAGGGTAAAAAGCTGTATGACAAACGTGCCGATATGGCGGAAAAATCCGCAAAGAGGGACATTGACCGCGCGATCAAGGAAAGAAACCGTTAGAAAGATTTTTGTATTTTTTTCTAAAAAATGCGTGTATAATAGAACCAGGCAAGCAAGTTTATCTGTCGATAAAAATATGGGGATGTAAAGGTTTCGACGGGGATTGTGAGCCTTAGTAAGCGAGTAGCGGCGCGGAACCGCTTTAAAAGCCGCAAACTTAAAATTAAACGACAACAATACTGTTGCGTACGCAGCCTAATTAGGCTGCCGTCCTTACCGAGTACACCGCGGCTCGGATAAGGGCGTCGATTAGCGGTGAACGTGAATTGGGTGACGTCTTTATCCCAGTCATGACTTAAAGACTACTGATCCGCAGAGCCTGCCTTTGGGCGCTGCGGGGAGGGAATGTTAAATCAACGGCTACACTCGTAGAAAGCTTTGGTAAGTGATTTTCGGACACGAGTTCGACTCTCGTCATCTCCACCATGGAAATAAATAGCATTAATTCCTTAATTTGGAATTAATGCTATTTTTATGATGCTTATCTAAGTGTTTTCTTCAGTATACCACCGCCTCGATGTATAAGTTATTGATCTACTACGAAGTTCAGTAGATATTTTATTCTCTTTATTCATAGCTGAATTGGAAAATGTCGCACTGAAAATTAGAATTTCATGTGGCCTTACTGCAGCGAAAGTGCACCGGACTTGAGGGCGGTAATGAAATCAATATTTCGTAGAGCCATCGCGTATTTAACTTTCAATTTTACGAACAGGAATCCATATCTCACTCTTATAATCTGGTCTGCTCGTGTCAGGGCTTTCATTCCACAGCAGCTCAGGTCCTCCAGTCAATTCATATCCTGATGCTGGGAACCATTCAGAGTATATTTTAGCCCATGTATTCTGAATAGCATCTGGGAAAGTACCAATCACTTTAAATACCGCCCAAGTAGATGCTGCGACATGCAGGATATCATAGGCGTTTAAAATCGTTTGAGAAGTTGCTACGCCAATAAACTGATCATACTCGGAACCTTCTATGGTTCGCTCTTGGAAATTTGTGGAAACATTGAGTATGCCTTTCGGCTCAATGTCGCATAAGCCTTTAAGTTCGGCAATAATTTGAGGGGTCAGTCTCTGGATCAAAGAATCCATCTGCGGATTAATGCCTTTGAATTGCAGTGTAATTCTCTTTTTGAAACCTACAATATTAAATTCGTCCTTTTCGACAATGCGATAATTCATTTCAATTCCTCCTCTAATTGTTAATTGGAAAGTCATGGGTGGCAATATTTTAAGTCCGGTATTTTCTTTTTTGGCTTGAGATGGAGTTACTCCATGCATTACTTGAAAAGCTTTGCTAAAAGCTTCAGGTGATTCATAGCCAAGTTGTAATGCTAAATCAATGACTTTTACTGGTTCAGTTTGTAACAATATCCCTGCTACGGATAACCGTCTGCGGCGAATATATTCACCTAATGGCATTCCTGCAAGAAAAGAAAACATTCTGCGGAAATGGTATTCTGAACAACCAGCTATGCGCGAAATCTGATTTAGCTCAATATTGCACATTAAATTCAGTTCAATATATTCCATGGCTTCATTAAATTGAGCTAACACATTCATACTAAATTCCTCCTTCCGGTATTATCATACCTAAATTCATAGATAAAGTCCTGTTGTTTTTGTTGCAGATAATCACAGTTTTTAAACGTCCGAACTTTCAGCGATATTTCTGTCGGTTAATCGACTTGCTATTGAAAGCATATCTCAAAATTCGATCATAAGTTAGAATAAGAAATGTAAATAATCAGAGGATTATAAAGAGATTATTTGTCAAACAGATTTTCCTGTATATAAAATAGATTCACCCATTGCGAAAGATGGATCATTGGCGAATCTAACATTTAGCTATATGCACTTTTTATTGAGGCATAGAAGTAACACTAACATTCCATTAATGAAATAAACGTGTTCGGATTTAGCGCGGTTATCTCCACCATCGCCTTGGAACCCTCATGAATACTGGGTTTCAAGGCCTTTTTGTATTAAGACCCCCGGCTGTGCCGGGGAGTTCAAAAAAAGCTTTAGTGTTCCATATAACAGAAAAACTCCTTTTGATATAATAAAGCTGCGGTCTGCCAACTGCAACAGGAATATCAAAAGGAGCAGCGGTAAAATTAGCACAAACTGAGGATAAATCTGTCCTCGACACAGCAAAAGGACTTGGCATTAGCCCCAGCAGTCTGCGCCGTTGGATCAACGAATATGATGAATATGGAGAAAGTGCGTTTCCGGGCCATGGAAACGCACTTTTTAATTCTACATATGAGATTAAGAAGTTACAAAAGAAAAATGAAGAACTGCAAATGGAGAATGAACTATTAAAAAAACTCCAGGCCTTCTTGAAGCAAAAGAATGTGTGAGATTTCAATTTTTGAAAGAAAATCAGAAAAAGTATAATATCAAGAAGGCTTGCAGAATTTTGAAAATCTCACGTTCCGGGTATTACGAATACCTACACCGGCGCAAGAGCAAAAGATCCATTGAGAATGAGGCTCTGGCAGAAATGATTTTAGATATTTTCAAAGAGAACGAAGGCCGTTACGGTTCACGTCGTATTCAGAAAGTGTTGTTACAGCGCAACATTAGAATTAATGAAAAACGAGTCTCCCACATCATGAGCGGGCAAGGGTTAATCGCCAAAGGAGCGAAGAAGCTATATCGTTATTATCCCAACAAAACCCAATATGAAGAACGGGAAAACATTCTGAACCGAGTTTTTTCAGCTTCGCAAAAGAACCAAATTTGGGTTGGAGATATTACATATATTCCTACACGGCATGGATTTCTTTATTTAGCCGTATTTATTGACATCTTTTCACGCAAGGTAGCTGGTTGGTCAATGGATACTAAAATCAAAGACGGCTTAGTTATGGCTGCTTTTTATCAAGCTGTTGGCCGTGAACACCCGCAAGAAGGACTTATTGTACATACGGACCGTGGTTCGCAGTATACATCACAGCGCTTTCAGTCCTTACTTCTGCGATATGGCTGCAAACAGAGCTTGTTCAGGATGCTGATTATGACAATCCTGAACAAGCCCGCATGGATATTTTTAAATACATTGAAACCTACTACAATACTAAACGGATTCATTCTGCGTTGGGTTGGCTAAGTCCTATACAGTTTGAAATACAAAATTCTTAAATGCTTAACTTTCTGTCCAGTTTTTCTTGACCTTCCCAACCTGTTGTAGAATTAAAAATACAACAGGGGGCGTTTGTATGACAAAAACCAGGGGCCACTTCAACAGCCGGGGGGTAATTTCGTTTTGAGCTGTTTTGCAACAGTCTCTTACATTACAAACCAATCTTTGAACATGCGTTATTCGGGAAGGTGAAAACGAAAAGGCAAAAACTCAGTATTCATGCGGGTTTGCGGCGAAGTGGCTCTCGGCCAAACCCTCTCTCAAACCTGAAAAAACCGGCTGAATGACGAATTGCATATCATTTTAGGACGTTCCTGCTTATGGAACGTCCTTTTTTATTGTAGCTTCAGCGCATAAAACCACCAGCTCTGCTGGTGGAATGAAACGCTTATAGCGATTTTCGTTTTTTCGGAGCGAAGCGGAGAAACTGACAATTCCATTTACTGTCGTAGAACCATAAGGCTTACGAATATTGCCCGTTCACGGGCCGTAGGGCGTGTAATGCGATTGACAGTATTTCGGTGCGTCTTGAGACGCGTGCCAGTACTATGCCCTTTCAGGGCTTGTGCATACCACGCGTTCAACGCGTGGTTTTGATTTCAGCGGGAGGTGAAAAATCACATGACCAATGTAATTGCCGTTGCCAACCAAAAGGGCGGCGTCGGCAAGACCACGACTTGTGCCAATCTCGGCATCGGGCTGGCGCAGGAAGGGAAAAAAGTGCTTTTGGTGGACAGCGATCCGCAAGGTTCCCTGACCATCAGTTTGGGCAATTCCCAGCCCGATCAACTGTCCGTGACGCTGGCGACGGTGATGGGCAAGGTGTTGAACGAAGAACCCATCGACCCCGGCGAGGGACTTCTTCATCATGATGAAGGCGTAAACCTGATGCCCGCCAACATCGAACTGTCCGGTATGGAGGTTTCGCTTGTTAACGCCATGAACCGCGAAAAGGTTCTGAAGCAGTATCTGGACGGAGTGAAGCACCAATACGACTATGTGCTGCTGGACTGTATGCCCTCGCTGGGGATGCTGACCGTCAACGCGCTGGCCGCAGCCGACAGCGTGCTCATTCCCGTTCAGGCGCAGTATCTTCCGGCAAAGGGCCTTGAACAGCTTTTACAGACGATCAACAAGGTTCGGCGGCAGATCAATCCGAAGCTCAAAATCGACGGTATTCTGCTGACGATGGTGGACAGCCGTACCAACTATGCCAAAGAAAGCAGCGTCCTGCTGCGTGATACCTACGGCTCAAAGCTGAAAGTATTTGACGTGGAGATTCCCCATTCCGTCCGCGCCGCCGAAATCAGCGCGGAGGGCAGGAGCATTTTTGCCCACGACCCGAAGGGCAAGGTTGCCGAGGCGTACCGTGAGCTGACGAAGGAGGTGCTTAAAATTGAAAAGCAGCGCCAAAAACATAAGTCTGAACAGCTACGATGATATTTTTTCCACGGAGGAAACCCGCGAGGACGCCAAGCGGGAAAAGGTCACGGATATGCCGCTTTCGGAGCTGCACCCGTTCCCCGACCATCCGTTTCAGGTGCGGGACGATGATTCCATGAAAGAAACCGTGGAAAGTATCAAGGAATACGGCGTATTGGTTCCCGCCATTGTCCGTCCCCGTGCGGACGGCGGCTATGAGCTTATTTCCGGCCACCGGCGTAAACACGCCTGCGAACTGGCGGGGCTTCCCACCATGCCGGTGATCGTCCGCGATTTGGACGATGACGCCGCGACCATTATCATGGTTGACAGCAACATCCAGCGTGAAAATATCCTGCCGAGCGAACGGGCCAAGGCGTACAAAATGAAGCTGGACGCCATTCGGCGTCAGGCCGGGCGACCGTCCAAAGAAAATTCCCGACAACTTGTCGGGAATTTAGAAAGTGCTGCGATTGTAGGAAAAGAAGCTGGTAAAAGCGGCAGACAGGTGCAGCGTTTTATCCGGTTGAACGAGCTGACGCCGCAGCTTCAGCAGATGGTGGACGATAAAAAAATCGCTATGACCCCCGCTGTGGAGCTGTCGTACCTGAAACCGGAGGAACAGACGCTTTTGCTCGACACTATCGAAAGCGAACAGGCCACCCCCTCGCTTTCGCAGGCCCAACGGCTGAAAAATTTCAGTCAGGAGGGTCATCTGAACGAGGACAGTATGCTGGCAATCATGTCGGAGGAAAAGAAACCGGAAAAAAACGACCTGACCATTAAGGCGGATAAACTCCAGAAGTATTTTCCAAAATCGTATACCCCGCAGCAGATGGAACAGATCATTATCCGGCTGCTGGACGGATGGCAGAAAAAGCGGCAGCGGGATCAGGAAAGGTAATAACCGTCGTTTCAGGCGTTCCGAAAGGAGCGCCTTTTTTTATGTCTTGATTAAGGAGGAAACCGCATGACAACTGAACAAGTCAACGAAAGTAAAGGTAAAAAGGAGGATAAAAAGCGAAAACGCAAGTGGCCGTACATTCTTGCGATTCTTCTGCTGTTGCTGCTTCTCCTGCTGCTTTTACTGCGGAGCTGCGGAAATCAGCACCCCTGCCCAAACCCGCCGCCGTCCAGCTCCGTTCCCTCATCGTCCGCTCCGTCGCTGGACGATACCGAGAGTGCGAAACCGGGAAGCAGCAGCACCCCGTCACGGCAGGAAATTCTGTCCCGGCTTCAAAAGCAGGAAGTTACCGTTACCGACAAAGTGAGCGCGCAGGCTTCCTTTTCCAGCGGTGCGAAAGGCAGCACCGGTACATGGGAAGTGGAGAATCCCTCCTCCAACACCGTCATTATGCAGTGTGAAATCGTGTTGAACGGCGAAACCGTGGCGAAATCCGCGCCGATCTATCCGGGGCAGCACATCGACGGGCTTACCCTGTCCCGTCAGGTTTCATCCGGGAATTACAGCGTGATGGCGACGATTCGGTATTACAACAAGGATACCAAGGCTTACCTCGGAATGGCCGACTACAAAATCCGTCTTTCCGTTTCGTAATCAACCGCTTTTGCGGTTGAAATAAAAGTATGGAGGTTTTCAAATGAAAACCAGATTCAAAAGAGTTCTCGCGGGCATCGTCACCTTTGCCGTGCTCGGCGTGACGGCGGCAGTCCCGGCGTTCGCCGCCGACAAGACCGACACCGGTACGGGCAGCGTCACGGGCAACGTGACGATCAACGGCTCCATCTCGCCGCTGACCATTTCCGTCACCCACCCGATCAACGTGGCCTACGCCATCAGCCCGGACGCCGAAACTTTTACCGCGCCGGACATCACCGTGACCAACAACACCAAAGTTGCGGTGATCGCCACGGTGGAATCCCTGAAAGCCGCTTCGGGTGGAACGCTTACCTTCACCGACGTTGACCCGTCCGCAAAAGCGTGGCGCTCGCTCAACCTTGCGGATTCCAAAAAATACATCGCGCTCGGCATTTCTGCAAAGGCCAATTCCGGCTGGAACAGTGGGTATAGCACTTCCACCCATTGGGCGGTGAACGATTCGCCGTTACAGGTTGGGACGCTGAATCCGAGCACTTCCGGCGCGTTGTTCCTGACAGCAGATTACGGCCTCGCCTTCGACGGGGCGTACACGGCCAACCATCAGCTTGTTTTTCAGTTCCAGCTCGCATAAAGGCACAAGTGGGAATCGGCCGGGATTTTCCCGGCCGACCTTCCACGCCGAAAGGGGGATTTTTATTTGAAACAATCATTCAGGCGGCTTTTTCTCGCGCCTCTGCTTGCCGCCGGGATTCTGCTGTCCGGTGCTTCACCCGCATTTGCGGCCTCCGCCGCATCGGTTCTGACACTGACCGCGACGCCGAACCCGTCCGGGAACTTTGTGGCGCTGAACTGGACAAACAGCGACAAAAGCCAGCCGTACAGCTACATGCTCTATTCCAAGTCTGCGCATGAATCGACTTTTCAGAGCATCCCTGCCAAAGACAGTGCGAAGGTTTTGAACATCTATCCCGTTGTCGATCCGACCGTTTCCTTTACGACATGGCAGGGCAAAAGCTACACCCTGCCGAAATCGGCGTCTCTCAAAATGTGGATGGAAACGCCGAACGAATACGATTCCAAGGGATACGGCAAGGGCCTCATTTCCGTGGACGCCGTGTCGATTTCCGATTTCAACGCGAACCCGGACGCTTATCTGAAAAACGCAGACGGCAGTTACAAATACGACGTGCTGTATTTCGGAGCATGGGACGCTTTCGCCAGTCAGGATTTGTCCGCCGTAGCGGAAACCAAGACCGACGCTTTTATCAAAACCGGGCGCGGCGTTCTGTTCGGGCATGACACGATGGTGGACAACGATACGATCTCCATGCCGAACTTTTTCAAACTCGCGCACTACTGCGATATTCAGACTATCCCGCATTATACCGTGCTCGGAAGTTCGCAAATCAAGGTTTCCAAGAAGGGTCTGCTCACTAACTATCCGTGGACAATCGGGGACGTGGGCACGGTTCTGAATGTTCCGATGTCCCATTCCAATCAGCTTGCTTTCGGGGATGTCTGGATGACGTATCAGCAACCCTACACTTACCCCAACAGCGCGGAGGCAACCGGTTCCGGCGGGCAGGGCACCAACACCTTTTATCTCACCAGTTGGTCGAACTGCGCCATGATTCAGACCGGCCATTCAAACGGAGAGGCCACGCCGGACGAACAGCGCGTTACGGCCAATACTCTGTTTTACCTCGCTCAGATCACGACCGACACAAGCTGGAACGACCACAAGGGGCAGGATTTGGACGCGCCGGACGAACCGGCGATTTCCGGCGTCACGCACAATTCCGACCGGACACAGTATACCGTCAATTATTCCTCGCAGGACAACGCGACGGGTTATCAATATTATGTGGAGGCTACCGGACAGAACGACGGCGCGAAGTACGATTCTCCGGTTATTTCAACATCCCTAAAAGCCGGAATGAAGGGATATTCCATCGTGGTGGACGATAAGTCCGATACCGTCCCGGACGGGAGTATTACGACTACATTAAACAGCTATACTTTCTCCCGCCCGTCCGGCAGCAGCTTTTACATCCATATCGCCGCCGTGGATAATGCCGGAAACATCTCGGCTGTCGCGCACTACCATACGGACGAACTGGTATCCGTGACCCATCCGGTCAGCATCAGTTACGCGATTGATCCGAACAGCAACACGCCGTTTACCGCACCGGACATTCCGATTATCAACAATTCCACATTTCCCGTCCAAGTTTCCGTCACGGGCCTGAAAGCGACCTCCGGCATCGGTGACGCCGCCCCCACGTCCTATTCCGACTGGAACAGCCTGACGGTGGCGCAGACCGGAAGCGAAATCGCGCTCGGCGTGGGAATCAACAAAACAACCGGTTCAGGCTGGACGGCGGTTGACCGGACAACGCCCGTTTACACAGGCGACCTTACGTCGGAAGTTCCGTTGGGGACGCTCGGCGCGAACGGAGCGTCAGGAAATCTTGCGCTTACCGCTAAATTTGGTCTGGCATGGGCAAAGGCAACGAACGTGTCCCATGAGCTGACGCTGAATTTTACGATTGCGGACTGAATCGTCCGTATAGAAGGGAGTGATACAAAATGGCGGTTTTTCGTGTGGAACGGACGCGGGATTACACGGTCATGAGCAACCATCATCTGAAAAACAGGGCCTTGTCCCTAAAAGCGAAAGGGCTGCTGTCCGTGATGCTCTCCCTTCCGGGCGATTGGGATTACACCACGCGGGGCCTTGCATCCATCTGCCGTGAGGGAGTGGACGCCATCGGAAAGGCGCTCAAGGAGCTGGAGAACGCGGGCTATATGGAGCGCCGTCAGCTTCGCGGCAAAGACGGACGCATCACGGACACCGAATACACCATCTACGAGCAGCCGCACAAGCCGCCGGGTACGCCTTTCCCGGATACGGATTCACCAGATACGGAAAAGCCGTATCTGGATAACCCGGATATGGGAAAACCGGATACGGAAAATCCCGCGCAATTAAATACTAAGGGAACTAATCTCCCTAAAAAATCAAATACGTATGGAGCAAGTACGTATCAATCCAATCCGGCAGACCGAAAGCCGGAAGCCGACGCCCCGGCTGATGCGATGGATGCGGCGGATGCCTACCGCGAAATCATCAAGGAGAATATTTCCTACGACGTCCTGCGTCAGCGGTGCGACCCGGAGCATCTGGATGAAATCGTGGGCATCCTGCTCGACACCGTGTGCAGCCGGAAAAAGGAAATCCGGATCGCCGGTGAGGACATGCCCGCTGAAAAGGTGAAAAGCAGGCTTTTGAAGCTCGACGACAGCCACATCGAATATGTGCTGGAGTGTCTCGACAAAAACACCACCGACGTCCGCAACATCCGAAGCTACATTCTGACCGCGCTGTATCAGGCTCCGACCACAATCAGCAACTATTACTCGGCGCTGGTCAATCACGACATGTACGGAAGCGGCCCGCCCGGACGGTAAACGCCCTGCGCGGGCTGTTTTTATGACCGACAAAAATCAGAAAGGAGTAATTGTTTCATGAAACGCCCCCTCGCATACATCACCGCCCCGTGGGGCGCGGATGAAATGGAAAACACCGAGGACGCGGCAGGGTATTGCCGCAAGGTCTACGACGCGGGCTTTTCGCCTATCTGCCCGGTCCTGTTTCTGCCGCTTTTCCTCAACGACGCCATTCCGCAGGAACACAAGGACGGCATCGACATTGCCTGCAACTTTCTGCGCCGTGCTCATGTGCTGGTGGTCTGCGGCAGAAACGTGGACGAAACCGTAAAAAACGATATCGCCACGGCGGAACGGCTGCATATCACGGCCACCACACTGGACGGCATCCTTACCGTCAAGGGACAGGGCCGGGAAAAGGAGCAGAGGTAACGTGCCGGACTATCAGAAAATGTACCACTCGCTGTTCAACGACGTGACCGACGCCATTTCAAAGCTCCAGCAGGCGCAGCAGAAAACCGAGGAAATGTACATGGACAGCAAGGAAACCGTCCTCACCCCGTTCTTGAAAAAGAGCGAGGAACAGAAAAATGACGGCAAACCGACCCCGGCAAAGAAAAAACCGCCCTCCCACGACGAACGGTAACGGAAGACGGTTTTCTCATGACAGGAGGTGTTTTGTTTGCAGGAAGAAATCGAAAACCGCTCCGTGACGCTCATCATCAGCGGCGCGAAGCTCTCGGGCCGGGTACTCAAAGAGGCCATAACCAAATATCTGGCTCACCGCAGGGATAAGAAGTACGCGAAAGCCCGCGCCGGTCCCGTGATCCCACACGGCAGGCAGACGGTAAAGCAGCTTGTCGGGCAGAACGCAGGCGTGTCCAACATTGAGATCACCGATAGCAACATCCGTTCCTTTGACCGCGTGGCGCGGAAATACGGCGTGGACTACGCCGTCAAAAAGGACCGCAGCGTGTCGCCGCCAAAATATCTCGTCTTTTTCAAGGCGCGGGACGCGGACGCGCTCACCGCAGCTTTTACCGAGTTCACGGCCAAAACGGTGAACCGGGCGAAAAGGCCCTCCGTCCTCTCGCGGCTCCGTCAGTTCAAGGATCTGGTCAAGGCGAATACCGTTGACCGGGTGAGACATAAGGAACAGGAGCGGGCGCGATGAGTGAAAAAACAAAAAAGCTGCTTCTGATGAATCTGCCCTACCTGTTCGTCGCATTGTTTGCCACCAAGTTCGGGCAGGCGTGGCGGCTGGCCGCAGACACGGACGCTTCGGGAAAGCTCCTGCATCTGATGAACGGCCTCACCGCAGCGTTTTCCTCTCCGCTGCCGAGCTTTTATCTGGCCGACCTCGGCGTGGGCGTATTTCTCGCCGCCGCCCTCCGGCTGGCGATCCACGTCAAAGGCCGGAACGCCAAGAAATTCCGCAAAAACGTGGAATACGGGAGCGCCTGCTGGGGCAAGGCCGAGGATATCAGGCCGTACATCGATCCTGTTTTTGAAAACAACGTCATTCTCACGCAGACGGAACGGCTTACTATGAACAGCCGTCCGAAGGACCCCAAGACGTCCCGGAACAAAAACGTGCTGGTCGTCGGCGGCTCCGGTTCCGGCAAAACGAGGTTTTTCATCAAGCCGAACCTGATGCAGTGCGATTCCAAGGACTATCCGACAAGCTTCGTTGTTACGGACCCGAAAGGCAGCATCATCGTTGAATGCGGAAATCTCCTGCGGCGCAGGGGCTACCGCATCAAAATCCTCAACACCATCAACTTCAAAAAGTCGATGCGTTACAATCCCTTCGCGTACATTCACTCAGAAAAAGACATTTTAAAGCTGGTCACGGCGCTGATTGCCAACACCAAAGGAAACGGCAAATCCGGAGATGACTTCTGGGAGAAGGCAGAGACTCTCTTTTATACGGCGCTCATCGGCTACATCCACTACGAGGCCCCGGTCGAAGAACAGAATTTTGCCACGCTGATCGAATTCATCAACGCCTCAGAAGTTCGGGAAGATGATGAGGAATTCAAAAATCCCGTGGATCTCATGTTCGAGGCGCTGGAAAAGGAAAATCCGAATCACTTCGCCGTCCGGCAATATAAGAAATATAAGTTGGCGGCGGGCAAAACAGCGAAATCGATCCTGATTTCCTGCGGCGCAAGAATGGCGCCGTTCGACATTCAGGAGCTTCGGGACCTGACGGCCTACGACGAGTTGGAGCTGGACACGCTGGGCGACCGCAAGACCGCCCTGTTCATCATCATCTCGGATACCGACGATACTTTTAATTTTTTAGTTTCGATGGCCTATACGCAGCTTTTCAATCTGCTGTGTGAAAAGGCAGACGACGTGTACGGCGGGCGCTTGCCCGTTCACGTCCGGTGCCTGCTTGATGAATTTGCCAACATTGGGCAGATCCCCAAATTTGAAAAGCTGATTGCCACCATCCGCAGCCGTGAGATTTCGGCCTGCCTTGTTTTGCAGGCGCAGAGCCAGCTCAAGGCCCTGTACAAAGACAACGCCGACACGATCATCGGCAACTGCGACAGCGCCATCTTCCTCGGCGGTAAGGAACGCACGACGTTGAAAGAACTGACGGAATCGCTTGGGAAAGAGACGATCGACACCTACAATACCGGAGAAAATCGGGGGCGCGAGGTTTCCCACAGCCTCAATTATCAAAAATTGGGGAAGGATTTAGCTTCGGTCGATGAGCTGTCCGTCCTCGACGGCGGCAAGTGCATCCTTCAACTTCGCGGCGTCCGGCCCTTCCTTTCGGACAAGTACGACATCACAAAGCATCCGAACTACAAATACCTGTCCGATTACGATCCCCACAATGCTTTCCATATTGAGAAGTTTCTGTCCACCAAATTGAAACCGAAACCGGACGATGTGTTCAACACGTATTCCGTTGACCTCTCCGGGGACCCGAAAGCCGCAGAATAGCGGCTTTTTTCATATATACAACTTAAAAAACGGAGGTAGTATTATGAGTTTCTTTCATTCCGCAATCGGCGTTCTCCAGACCCTCGTGATTGCCCTCGGCGCGGGCCTTGCCATTTGGGGCGCAATCAACCTTCTGGAAGGTTACGGTAACGACAATCCGGGAGCGAAATCGCAAGGCATTAAACAGCTTATGGCGGGCGGCGGCGTTGCCCTGATCGGCATTACGCTGGTTCCGCTGCTCTCCAACCTGTTCGGCTGATGCCGACGCCAAAACACTCCGCGCCCCCATTCACGGGGGCGCGGGAAAGGAGTTGATGCCGTTTGGATTTCATCAAGCAGCAGATTACCGAATGGCTGAAAGAAATACTGGTCGGCGGCATCATGAACAACCTGTCGGGCATGTTCGACAACGTAAACAGTCAGGTCGGGCAGATTGCCTCTCAGGTCGGAACGACGCCGCAGGCGTGGAACACCGGCATTTACAACATGATTCGGACCCTGTCCGAAAACGTCATGATGCCTATCGCGGGCCTGATTCTCGCGTTCGTCATGACGTTGGAGCTGATTCAGATTATCACCGACAAAAACAATTTTCACGATATTGAAAGCGCCGTTTTCTTTAAGTGGATTTTCAAAACGGCCTGCGCCATCCTCATCGTGACCAACACATGGAACATCGTCATGGGCATATTCGACGTGGCGCAGAGCGTGGTCAACAGCGCGGCGGGAATCATCGTTTCCGACACGTCCATCGACATCAGCTCCGTCACGGCGAACCTTCAGACGCGGCTCATGGCCATGGACCTCGGCCCCCTGTTCGGGCTGTGGTTCCAGAGCATTTTCGTGGGCTTTACCATGTGGGCGCTCACGATCTGCATTTTCATCATCGTGTACGGGAGGATGATCGAGATCTATTTAGCCACTTCCATCGCGCCGATCCCGATGGCGACGATGCTGAACCGGGAATCGGGCGGCATGGGGCAGAACTATCTGCGCTCCCTGTTCGCGCTGGGATTTCAGGGCTTTCTCATCATAGTCTGCGTAGCGATTTATGCCGTTCTGGTAAAAAGCATCAGCGTGAGCACGGATATCAGCAAGGCAATCTGGACTTGTATGGGCTACACGGTGCTGCTGTGCTTTACGCTTTTTAAGACCGGAAGCCTTGCAAAATCCATCTTCAACGCGCATTGACGGAGGTGATATTTCAATGCAGGACAAATTACAGGAACTTCTTGACCGACTGGACGCCAATCTTGAGGATTTTCGGAAAACGTGGGAATCCAGCGATAAGGCAAAGCTGATCGACGGTTCCCGCGAGATCACCGCGATTAAGGACGCCCATTATTATCTGACCGAAAGCCACGGCTTTGAACCGGAGGAAATCGACTATCTTCTCCTATTTGAAAACCCTTTACAGGTGGTCGCGGACAAATGGCTGGAACGCACGGAGGATCTGAGCGATTTCAGCTTTGCGCTCGACGAGGTGTTTGACAAGCGGGACGCGCTCCGGGATTACGAACGGAAAGAAAAGCCGTCCGTGCTGGAACAGCTCCGAAAAGCACCCGGTCCTACGCCTGAACCGCGTGAAAAATCCGCGCCAGCGAAGGAGGCGCGATAAATGGCTTATGTTCCCGTACCCAAAGACCTGACCGCCGTGAAAACGAAGGTCCTGTTCAATTTAACAAAACGGCAGCTTATCTGTTTCGGCGGAGGCGCGCTCATCGGCGTACCGCTTTTCTTTTTGCTCAAAGGGCCTGCGGGCCTGAGTGCCGGAGGCGCTTCCCTCTGCATGGTACTCGTCATGCTGCCGTTTTTCCTGACGGCAGTCTATGAGAAAAACGGCCTGCCGATGGAAAAAATTGTCCGCAACATCGCCCGGGTGCTGCTTCTCCGCCCAAAGCAGCGACCGTATCAGACCAACAATTTTTACGCCGTGCTCGCGCGGCAAAGCAAACTCGACAAGGAGGTGCGTCGGATTGTCAGTAAAAAAGCAAAAACCGGCCGCAGGACGGTCGTTGTCCCGCGCCGAGAGGCGTCAGATCGAAGCCGCCGTCGCAAAGGCGCGGCAAACCGATAAGAAAAAGCAGTCGGCGCAGGACAGCATCCCGTTTCAGCGGATGTTCCCGGACGGAATCTGCCGCGTGACCGACAGTTATTACACGAAAACCGTTCAGTTTCAGGACATCAACTATCAGCTCAACCAGAACGAGGACAAAACCGCCATTTTCGAGGGCTGGTGCGATTTTCTCAACTATTTCGACAGCTCCATCAAATTCCAGCTCTCGTTCCTGAATCTTTCCGCAACACGGGACAGCTTTGCGAAAAGCGTCACCATCCCGCCGCAGGGCGACGATTTCGACAGTCTGCGCTCGGAGTACACGGAAATGCTCCGGAATCAGCTTGCCAAAGGCAACAACGGCCTCATCAAAACCAAGTACCTGACCTTCGGCATCGAAGCGGACAGCCTGAAAGCGGCCAAACCCCGGCTGGAACGTATCGAGATCGACATTCTGAACAACTTCAAGCATCTCGGTGTGACAGCCGCTTCCCTGAACGGCGCGGACCGCCTGCGGCTGCTGCACGACATTTTCCGCATGGACGCACCGGAGCCGTTCCGCTTTTCGTGGGACTGGCTGGCCCCCTCCGGCCTCTCCGTCAAGGATTTCATCGCTCCCAGCTCGTTTGAGTTCAAAAGCGGGAATCAGTTTGGCATGGGGCGTCAGGTAGGCGCGGTGTCGTTCCTGCAAATCCTCGCACCGGAGCTGAACGACCGGATGCTGGCCGATTTCCTCGACATGGAATCCAGCCTCATCGTCACCATGCACATCCAGTCCATCGACCAGGTGAGCGCCATCAAGACGGTGAAGCGGAAAATCACGGACCTCGATTCCATGAAGATTCAGGAGCAGAAAAAGGCTATCCGTTCCGGGTACGACATGGACATCATCCCCTCCGACCTCGCCACCTACGGCGAGGAAGCGAAAAAGCTCTTGCAGGATTTACAGAGCCGCAACGAGCGCATGTTCCTCGTGACCTTCCTCGTTCTCAACGTGGCCGAGAACCGGCAGCGGCTCGACAACAACGTGTTTCAGGCAAGTTCCCTCGCGCAGAAATACAATTGCGCGCTGACCCGTCTTGACTTCCGGCAGGAGGAAGGGCTGATGAGCAGCCTGCCGCTCGGTTTGAATCAGGTGGAAATCCAGCGGGGCCTGACCACGTCGAGCACCGCTATTTTTATTCCCTTCACCACGCAGGAACTGTTCCAGACCGGGCGCGAGGCGCTGTACTGCGGACTGAACGCGCTTTCCAACAACCTCATCATGGTTGATCGGAAGCTGCTGAAAAACCCGAACGGCCTGATCCTCGGCACACCGGGCGCGGGCAAATCCTTCGCCGCCAAGCGGGAAATCGTCAACGTGTTCCTCGTCACGAACGACGACATTATCGTCTGCGACCCGGAGGCTGAATACGGCCCGCTGATCGAACGCCTGCATGGGCAGATCATCAAAATATCGCCCGCGTCCACCGATTATATCAACCCGATGGACATCAACCTCAACTATTCCGAGGAAGAAAACCCGTTATCTTTGAAATCGGACTTCATCCTGTCGCTCTGCGAACTGATCGTCGGCGGCAAAGAGGGCTTGCAGCCGGTGGAAAAAACCATCATCGACCGCTGCGTGAGGCTGGTGTACCGGAATTACCTCAGTGACCCGCGCCCGGAGAATATGCCGATTTTGGAGGATTTGTACAACGAACTGCGGCGGCAGGACGAAAAAGAAGCGCAGTACGTCGCCACGGCGCTGGAAATCTACGTCACCGGCTCCCTTAACGTGTTCAACCACCGCACGACCGTCAACGTAAAAAACCGCGTCGTCAGCTACGACATCCGGGAGCTTGGAAAGCAGCTTAAAAAAATCGGGATGCTCATCGTGCAGGATCAGGTCTGGAACCGCGTCACCGTCAACCGGGCCGTTGGAAAATCCACGCGCTACTATATCGACGAATTCCATCTGCTCTTAAAAGAGGAACAGACCGCCGCCTATTCCGTGGAAATCTGGAAGCGGTTCCGTAAGTGGGGCGGAATTCCGACCGGCATCACGCAGAACATAAAGGACCTGCTTTCCTCACGGGAAATTGAGAACATCTTTGAAAACTCGGATTACATTTACATGCTCAATCAGGCGTCCGGCGACCGGCAGATTCTCGCCAAGCAGCTCGGCATTTCGCCCCATCAGCTTTCCTACGTTACCCATTCCGGCGAGGGCGAAGGGCTGCTGTTCTACGGGAACGTCATTCTGCCGTTTATCGACCATTTCCCGAAGGACACGGAGCTGTACCGTATCATGACCACCAAGCCGCAGGAAGTGGCAGCAACATGAGTGCTCCTATTCAGCGGGATCGGAGGTGATACGGAATGGAAAAACGAGCGCCCCGCCTGCAATTCAAGCAAGAAGAACGGACTGATCCCACGCTAGAAAAGCCCATCTGGAAAGTAGACAGGGCTACGGCGAAAGCTAATCAGGCGCAGGCAGACATTCCGAAAAAGAAAGTCCTTCGCAAGCAGCGCACCTTTGATAAACCCACTGGTAAAACAAAGGTGCGCTTATATTTTGAGGAAGCGGACAAAAAAAAACCGTCCAAGCTCACCCACGCCGTCCGGGATGCGCCCGGAAACGCCGCTCTGATGCAGTTCCACCGGGAAATCCGGCAGTCCGAGAATGAAAATGTCGGAGTGGAGGCCGCGCACAAAAACGAGGAAGCCGCTGAAACGGGCGGGCGTCTGATGCGCAGCGCCCACCGTTCCCACAAGCTGAAACCCTACCGAAAATCGGCCAAAGCGGAAAAACGGCTTGACCGCGCCAACCTCGGTTATTTGCAGAAAAAGGCCGCGCGGGACAATCCGCAGCCCTCCGGCATTCCTTTGGCCCACTGGCGACAGAAGCGGGCTGTCAAAAAACAGTACGCCGCCGCGAAACGGACCGGGCAGTTCGCTGGATCTGCCGGGAAAGCCGCCGGAAACACCGCAAAGGCGGCAAAGGCGGCGGCGCGGGAAAGCAAACGGGCGGCGGCTTTTTTCGCGCGGCACCCGAACGGTTTTCTGATCGCCGCAGGTGTTTTTCTGGTACTGGTTCTGCTTTTTAATGTCCTGTCCTCCAGCTCGGTTCTACTGGAAGGGGCGCTGTCCGGCGTCGCCGCGTCCACCTATCCTTCCACGGACGACGCCATGCTCGGCGCGGAAGCCGCTTATGCCCAAAAGGAAGCGGACCTTCAGAACGAAATCGACCATTATCAGGAGCAGCACCCCGGCTATGACGAATATCATTACAGCCTCGATAAAATCGGGCATGACCCGTATGTGCTGGTTTCCATCCTGACCGCGTGGCACGGCGGCGAATGGACGCTGGATGAAGTCCGGGACACGCTTTCCGCGCTGTTTGCAAAAGAATGTCAACTGACGCAGAACGTAGAGACGGAAACCCGAACCCGCACGGAAACGGATACGGTGACGGACCCGGACGGCACGACCCATACCGAAACCTGGCAGGTCCCCTATACTTACACCGTCTGCAACGTGAAGCTGCACAACGAGGATTTGTCCCATCTACCCATCTCCATCATGAACGAGGATCAGGTCGGCGTGTACTCGATGTACATGTCCACTCTCGGCAACCGGCCCGACCTGTTCCCCTCGTCAACCTATCCGAACGCATCCACCCTCAAGACGCCGACGGAGTACGACATTCCCCCGGAGGAGATGACGGACGCTCGGTTTGCCGCCATGATGACGGAGGCGCAGAAATACATCGGCTACCCCTACGTCTGGGGAGGCAGCAGCCCGAAAACCTCGTTCGACTGTTCCGGCTATGTGTCGTGGGTGATCAATCACAGCGGATGGAGCGTGGGGCGGCTCTCAGCGCAGGACCTCTGCGACATCTGCACGCCGGTTTCTCCTGCCGATGCCAAACCCGGCGACCTGGTATTTTTCACCGGGACCTACGACACTCCCGGCGTGTCCCACGTGGGTATCTACGTCGGAAACGGTATGATGCTCGCGGCGGGGGACCCCATCGGCTACTCGAATATCGAAACAAGTTATTGGCAGAGCCATTTTTACACGTTTGGGCGTTTACCGAACCCATAAACAGATTGGAGGAATCAACCGTGAATTTGAAATTCAAAAAAATCGACGCCGAGTATGAAAAGAACGCAACAAAAATCTCCGCGCTGCAAACCCGGCAGAAGGAACTGGAGAAGCAGCGCCGGGAGATGGAAAATCTCGATATTGTCGGCCTTGTGCGGGGCATGGGCATGACAGCGGAGGAACTCTCCGCGCTCATGAAAGCATCCCGCGAAAATCGGCCCGTATCCGATCAGAATAAGCAGGAGGAAAATCATGAAGAAATCTAAAATCCGCATACTGGTTTGCCTGATGGCCGCCGTGTCCTGCACGGCGGCCTTTTCCGTCAACGCCCTCGCAGCGACTCCGACGACGAGCAGCACCGGTTCCGCGCAGAGCGGCACGGCATCGTCGGAGGCGTCCATGAAGCCTCTGACGCCGGACGGGGCCGGAACCGTGATCGACAATGTGACAAACGAGGACGGAAAGGAGTTTTTCACGATCACCACGCCGAGCAAGCACGTCTTTTACCTGATTATCGACCGTCAGAAAGATGCCGAAAACGTCTATTTTCTTGACGCCGTGACGGACAAGGACCTGCTTGCGCTGGCAAAGAGCGACAACGAGGACGTTTCCGGTTCTTCTTTGTCCAATACTGTTTCCACCCCGGAGGCATCCTCCGCGCCGACCGTATCGACGCCCACGGTTTCGTCCAACTCTCAGCCGGGAAAACAGAACAGCAGCGCCGGGATAGCGGCGGTCGCCGTGCTTGCGGCCGTTCTCGCCGGTGCGGCGATTTGGTTCTTCAAATTCCGCAAGCCGGGTAAAAAGGACAAAAACAAGCCCGACCCGGATGATTACGATTACGCCGAGGACGGGGATGAGGAATCCGAGCCGGATGATGAACCGGAAGCTCCTGACGAGGAAGCAACGCAAAAAGACGGTTCCGAATCATCCGACGGTGAAACGGAGCGTGAGAACGAATGACTTTTTTCACCGACAGCCCTTTCGAGCGGATGATGGTGCAAAAGCCCCGGTACAGGCGGGAGGAACGGCCTCCCGCCCCGCCGAAAGGCCGTCCTGACCGTTCCCGTGACTGTTACCGCGATCTTATCATCACGCCGAAACGAAAGGGGAATGAAAATGCGGCTTGTAATCAGTGAAAAGCCCTCGGTTGCTCAAAGTATCGCCGCTGTGATCGGCGCGAAACAGCGCGGCGACGGGTATCTGGAGGGTAATGGCTACCTCGTTTCATGGTGCCTCGGCCACCTCGCGGAGTTGGCCAGCGCCGACGCCTACGATGAAAGATACGCCAAATGGCGGCGCGAGGATTTACCCATTCTGCCGGAAAACTGGCGGTTTACCGTAAGCGGTGATAAACAAAAACAGTTCGGTATTCTCCGTACCCTAATGCGCCGCGACGATGTGGATGAAGTCATTAACGCCTGCGACGCCGGACGCGAGGGTGAGCTGATTTTCCACACCGTATACGACATGGCAGGCTGCTCCAAACCGATGAAACGGCTCTGGATTTCATCCATGGAGGATGAGGCCATCCGGCAGGGCTTTACCAATCTGAAACCGGGCCGCGATTACGACGGTCTGCATCAGTCCGCGCTCTGCCGCTCCAAAGCCGATTGGCTGGTAGGTATCAACGCAACGCGCCTGTTCAGTGTCCTTTACCACCGAACCCTGAACGTCGGGCGCGTCATGTCCCCGACGCTGGCGCTCATCGTGCAGCGGGAAGCGGAAATTTCCGCGTTCCAACCGGAGCCGTTCTACACGGTCAGCCTCGACTGCGGTGCCTTTGCCGCAACCGGCGACAAGCTGAAAGCGAAGCCGGAGGCCGAGGCTATTGCCGCTGCCTGCAAAGGCAAAACGGCTATCGTCAGGGCCGTGGAGCGGAAAGAAAAAGCCGAAAAAGCTCCCGCGCTTTACGACCTGACCACTCTCCAGCGCGACGCCAACCGACTGCTTGGCTACACGGCCCAGCAGACGCTCGACTATTTGCAATCGCTGTATGAAAAGAAGCTCTGCACATATCCCCGCACCGACAGCCGGTTCCTGACAAACGATATGGAAGGGACCGTCCCGGTGCTTGCTACCGCTGCCACCGGTATTTGCGGCACGGATGTTCCTGAAAACCTCAACGCCGGTCAGGTCTGCGACAGTACGAAGGTCAGCGACCATCACGCTGTTGTTCCCACCTCCGTCGCGGGCAAAGCGGATGTTTCCGCGCTGCCCGCCGGGGAGCGTGAAATTCTGCGGCTTGTTTCGCGGCAGCTTCTCTGCGCGGTCGGCAGTGCGCACCAATACGCCGAAACCGCCGTCACGCTGGACTGCGGCGGGTACAGCTTTACCGCCAAGGGCAAAACGATCCTCGTTCCGGGCTGGAAAGCCTATTTGCAGGAACAGGCCGACAAACCCCTTCCGGAACTGGCAGAGGGACAGGACATCCCTGTTTCCTCTGTTTCCGTCAAGGAGGGAAAAACCTCGCCGCCCAAGCATTACACGGAGGACACCCTGCTTTCCGCGATGGAGACGGCAGGCGCGAAGGATATGCCGAAGGATGCGGAGCGCAAGGGCCTCGGCACCCCCGCCACCCGCGCGGCCATTCTGGAAAAGCTCGTCGCCACCGGCTTTGTGGAACGGAAAAAGACCAAGAAAACGGTCAACCTCATCCCGTCGCAAATTGGCGTGTCGCTTGTCACCGTCCTGCCGGAACAGCTTCAATCCCCGCTGCTGACCGCCGAATGGGAGAACCGGCTCAAGCAGGTGGAGCGCGGCAAACTGGAACCGGACGCTTTTATGAACGGGATTTCATCCATGCTCCGGGAGCTGATACAAACCTATACGCCGGTCAGGGGCGCGGAGGTACTGTTCCCCTCCGGGCGTGAGAGCGTTGGCAAATGTCCCCGCTGCGGCGGCAGCGTGACCGAAAGCAAGAAAGGCTTTTTCTGTGAAAACGACGGTTGTCGGTTTGGGCTATGGAAGGACAACCGGTTTTTCGCCGCCAAGAAAAAGACGCTGACAAAAGCTGTCGCCGCCGCGCTCCTGAAGGACGGGCGCGTGAGGCTCACCGGCTGCTATTCAGAAAAGACCGGAAAAACCTACGACGCCACGGTGATTTTGGAGGATACCGGGGAGCGCGTCAATTTCAGGCTGGATTTTGATACGGGGACAAAAAAGCGCGGCGGATCATGAAACTTACCAAATATGAGCGGGAGACGATCATCTGCTATAACGAGGAAGAAGCGACGGCCAGCGTTTACACGCACAATAAAAAACTCATCCAAAAGCTCAAACGGCTCTCGGAAAAATACCCCGACAAGGTGAAACCGGAGCGCCCGGAGCATCGCGGGGCCGTCAGCTATCTTGTCCCCAAACGCTGTGTTTCCGTCCGGGAACCGTACAGCGACAAGAGGCGCGAAGCCGACAGTTTGCGGGCCAAAACAGCGAAAATACGCCCTCCCGACAGGGGCATACGCTCCGAAAATGAATAATGAGCGCGCTCCCGCATAGGTTTATCCCGGCCTGTGCGGGGGCGCGCTTTTTTCAATTCTATAAGCTGTGAAAGGAGCACACTATGGCCGAAAAAAATAAGGAACGGCTGAAAGAAATCACCGACAGCATTGAGCAGGGCATCAAAGACTTGTTCCAGAGCGACCGATACGCACAGTACCTCCGCACCATGTCCCGGTTTCACCGCTACTCCGTCAACAATACCATGCTCATCTACATGCAGAAACCCGACGCAACTTTGGTTGCGGGCTTTAATAAATGGCGCGATCAGTTCAGCCGAAACGTGATGCGTGGCGAAAAAGGCATTAAAATCATCGCGCCCACACCGTTCAAAAAGAGAATCGAGGAAGAAAAGCTCGACCCCGACACTAAGGTTCCCATGCTGGACGCGGACGGCAACATCATCATGGAAGAAAAGGAAATCAAAATCCCCATGTACAAAGTAGTGGCGGTCTTTGATGTGTCGCAGACAGAGGGAAAGCCGCTGCCGACGTTGGCCAACGACCTCACGGGGAATGTGAAACAGTTTGGATTTTTCATAGAAGCGCTGAGGCGTTCGTCCCCCGTTCCGCTTGCTTTTGAAGCGATGGAGCCGAATGCGGACGGCTATTTCAGCGAAAAAGACCAGCGCATCGCCATTCGGACGGGTATGAGCGAGGTACAGGCCGTCTCCGCCGCCGTCCACGAAATCACTCACGCCACGCTGCACAACTATGAACAGGCCCGGCTTGCCGCTGCCAAGAGTGATGAAACCGCCGAACCGCCCAAACCGAAGGACCGGCACACCGAAGAAGTGGAGGCCGAGAGCGTTTCCTACGCCGTCTGTCAGTATTACGGCATCCAGACCGGTGAAAACAGTTTCGGTTATATCGCCTCTTGGAGCCGCGACAAGGAATTGCCGGAGCTGCGGGCTTCTCTGGAAACGATCAATAAAACCGCCTCCGGCCTGATTTCCGATATCGACCAAAATTTTCGCGAGGTCTTAAAAGAGTATGATCCCGTTCTGGAACAGTTTGCCGGGGACGTATATCAGTATACGGCCTCCGTGATGGAGCCGCCGTTTCCTTTGAATTCCATCGAGGAAGAAGTCCCGGCCACCGTGGAAGATTTGAAAAGCGGTTACGGAAAAGATACCCGTGCGGCTATTCTCAATGCCGCCAAGATCGAGGACGCGACGTCTCCGGGCGAGTTGCTGCGGCGGCTGGATGAAATCGAAAAGATTTACCCGCCGAGGGAAACCGAGGCGGTGTATCTGCTGGACAACGCCGCCTATCTTTATTTGAAGGAAAATGAGGACGGATACGGCTATACCCTTTACGATAAAGCGAGCCTGCAGGAAACGGCAAGCGGGTTTGCCGACGAGGGCGTCAGTTCCATCCCGACCGCTTACGAACAGGCGCTTGCCCTTGAACACCTGACCCCAGCGGCCTCGAAAAAGGTTCCGCTTGACATTCTTCGTGATATTGCCGCCGTGCGTGAACAGGACGTTCAGGATTACATCCGTGAAAATAATTTGAGTGACCATGAGCAAATTGAGCCGGAAGTGCAGACAGCGCCCGACCAGCCGAAAGCGGCGGATATGCTGCCGGACACGCCGGAGCTGGCGCTCGACGAATATCCCATGCCGGATTCGGACCTGACCGTGGCCGATCTGGAAGCCTGCGGGTATCTGTACGGAGACCTGCTGCCGCTATCCAAAGACCGGGCGCTGGAGCTTTTTGAACAGGACCTCACCGTTTACATGACCGGGGACGGCGGCGCAAGCATGGCGTTCGATCCGGATGAGATTCAGGCGCACAGAGGCCTGTTCGCCGTTAGCCGCGAGGAATGGGAGGAAAGCTGGGAGTTTTCATCCGCTATAGAGGACCGGATGAAGCATCAGGAACAGCGGGAAGCCGCTTTCCTGAAAACTTCTCAGGACGCTTTCGCCATTTATCAGGTCAAGAGCGGCGACAAACTGCGGGACATCCGCTTTGAGCCGCTGAGCTGGCTGGAATCCAAGGGCATTTCCGTGGATCACGGCAATTATGATCTTGCCTATACCGCCCCGCTTACCAATACCGGCAATACGGAGGAAAAACTAGCCATCTTGTGGGACAGATTCAACAACGATCATCCCGCCGATTATCACAGACCGAGCCTGTCCGTCAGCGACATCGTTGCCCTCAAACAGAATGGCGTTGTATCCTGTCATTACGTTGACAGCTTCGGCTTTCAAGAGATTCCGGCCTTTCTGGAACCGGAAAATTACCTGAAAAGCGCGGAAATGTCGATGGAAGACGATTACGACATGATCGACGGCATCATCGACAACGGAAAAAATCCCACCGTCGCGGAACTGGAGCAGCAGGCCAAAAACGGTCAGCCGATTTCTCTTCTTGAGCTTGCCGAGGCATCTCGGCGGGAAAACGACGAAAAGAAAAAATCCGTCGTGGAACAGCTCAGAAACCAGCCGGTCAGCCGGGAGCACAAAAAATCAGCGCCAGACAGAGGCGCAGAAATGGAGCGGTGATATGTTTACCAATGATGAAATCAATCTGATGTGCATTTACAATACTGGGACGCGGGAGGGCCTGATCACAGAGTTGACACAGATGCGAGGCTATCTTGCAGCGGAGGAAACGGAGCTTCTGGCCCTAACGGATTCCGCGCTGGAAAAACTCCGGAATATGAGCAATACCGAATACGCCGAGTTTGACCTGCTCCCGAATTTTGAAAGAGAAAATGAAAAGTAGATACAATTTTATGGTGACATTGTTTTGAATAGACATTATACTGATAGATAAACAGGAATTTGGCGACAACATTGTGTGCAGGCTGTGTAGACCATCTAGATCATCAATGCGGGCAAGGAGGAACCACCATATGGAACTTTCGTTTAATGGCGGAAGGTTTGTATCACTCGATGGGGATTTGAACTATAGAGAGGTTCTTAAAGATTTTCCGACTGCGAAAGTCATCAGAATTATTACGTATAACATCTCTAAGAATCAACGATACGATGCGCTTCTGGACTCACTGAAAAACGTAGAAGCAGATGTTCAAATGATAACAAATGTGCCTTCACGCATGACTGAATATTATAATACAGACGCTGGTCGTAGAATGCGCTCCACTGCAAGACAGAATATCCAGATTTATATTTCAAAATTGAATCCAGATAATTTTCCAGGCAAGTTTACTCCGTTATTCAATGTCCAAAATCACGCGAAACTGATTGGTACGGAAAATATTCTTTATATCGGTTCAGCAAATTACTCTAATGAAAGCAAAGATAATATTGAGGCAGGAGTTCTGATTGAAGACAAAGATTTCATTCAGGAATTATATACTGAGTTCTTCGATAGGGTACGGAAAGATTCCTTATCTTATTTTGATGAGAATTTCAGTTCCTTCCAGCTTTTTATTTTGTCCCTTTATGCAAAATTCCAGCATCACCATCGTAAGATGCTAGAAGATTTGTATACAGACTATATGAGAACCAAAATGGTTGTGGCGGACTCGGTATTTATGGATGTAAGCGACCTTGAAGCACTTTATAGAGATCTCGATGAGCTTGATTCTGTATGTGGAGCTGCAGATGACACTTACGATGAAGAGGACGAAGAATATAATGATGATCTTGAACAACTCAAAGAGCGTTTTGACAGACTTGACATTGAATGGCTAAAGGAAACAATTTCCGAAGGCGGTACACTGTATCGACTCGTTGCTTTCAATACAGAAGATGAAGCTAATGATATCATGGAAAGAGAATATGCATCAGAGGCCTACGACGAAAAATTAGGCACATACGTTGAAAAAGCTATGGATAATGCGGCCGAAATATACTCCTCTTTGCATGATGCTTTTTCTGAGGAATCGGAGGGCTTTCTTTCAGAAATTGAGAAAATCTTATCTGCCTTAGAAGCTGCTATACGTTTCACAAATAGATGGAAAGCAGCAAAAGTAAATCCGGAGATTGACAACACCTGATTTGTTGTCATAACAATTCAATTTGATCGTGTCACCAAAACGGAAAGAACAGCCTTCGGGGCTGTTCTTTTTTTACCCAAAAGACCGAAAGGATGATTTTTTATTATGCCGAGTAATGTGCAGGCTCTGGCACAGATGGCCGACCGCGCGGCGACGCAGATCACCGCCAGTCACGAAAGCTGGACGGATTTTCTGAAAACCGCCGCGCGGCTCTACAAATACCCGTACCATGAGCAGCTCATGATCTATGCCCAGCGCCCCGACGCTACGGCCTGCGCCGGTTATGAAATCTGGAACGAAAAAATGCGCCGGTATATCCGGCGCGGAAGAAAAGGGATTGCGCTCATCGACGCATCCGGTGACAAGCCGAGAATCCGGTACGTCTTTGATATTTCCGACACAGGAGACAGTGAGAATTCCCGCCGTCCTTATCTTTGGCAATATCGCCCGGAACATGAGGACGCGGTTACGGCAGCGCTGGAACGGGAGTATGCCGTTTCCGGCGAAAAAGGTCTTGCCTACCAGTTGGAGCAGATTGCCGGACAGTTGGCAAACGAATATCGGCAGGAGCATCAGTACGACATTCTTCACATCGTTGACGGTAGCTTTCTGGAGGAATATGATGAGTTCAACATCGGAGCACAGTTCCGAAGCGCCGCCTCTGTCAGCATCACCTACGCGGTTTTGTCCCGCTGCGGGCTGGAACCCGACGAATACTTTGAGCATGAGGATTTTCTGAGCATCTTCGACTTCAACACGCCCGATACCGTCGCCGCCCTCGGCACGGCAGTCAGCGAAGCAAGCGAAAAGGTACTGCGGCAAATCGAAGTCACCGTTAAAAATTACGAACGCGAACATCTCGCGGAAAGGAGCGCCACACATGGAGAACAACCTGACCTACACCAAGAACGGGGATTACCTGATTCCGGACCTGACGATCACGGAGCCGACGGAGAGCATCGGGAAATACGGGAGGATGCGCAAAAATTACCTGAAGGAGCACCGTCCGGTGCTGTACAACAGCCTGTTGTTGTCGGAGAAGCTGTACCCGCACCTGTTGGAGATCGAGCGGACGGCAACGGCGCGGCTGGAGTGCATGATGCCGGAGCTGATGAAGTCGGCAGGCGTGACGGAGAGCCTGAAAGCCTCCGACCCGATGCGCTGGGTGGGCTTCATGAACGACCTGAAAGCGCAGGCCGAGGAAACGATACTGACGGAGCTTATCTACAGCTAAGTTTCTTCCCGTCGGAGCAGGAACAAATACAGCGGATCGACGAAGCGGAGAGCGAAAAGCCCTCCGCTTTTTCTGTACCCGCACCGCAGAAGTCGGAAAAAAGCGGTACGGCCCAAGCCGACATTGACGCCGCTCTTCAGGAATGGAACGGCAGTACCGAAAGTAAACGGGCCGTTGTCGAATATATGCGGGAACATGCCCGCGACAAGGACACGGCGGCATTTCTGCGCGCCGAGTACGGCGACGATCTCCCGGCCTTCCCCGTAACCGTAGGCCGCACATCGACGGATTTGCCGTGGCCGAAGGTGCAGCGGCGAATCGCCCAGCTCATCCGGGAAAATCGTTTTTACACACCGGAAGAACAGCCCGCGCCGCCCGATTTGAGCGATCAGCCGATCACCCGTACCGGCGACACCATCGAAAACGGCATCACTTTCCATAATGTGGTCTTGTCACTTTCCGGCGAGCAGAGGGAGGATGTCCAGCAGGCAATTCCCGAGAACGCCACAATCCCTCTGCCCTACAAGGTGGGCGACACGGTATATCTGGACAATAAGCCCTTTGAAATCACCGACATCGGAACTTCCGACGTCCAGCTCCACGACCCGGCGCTTGCCTATCCCATTTTTCGCGCAGAGAGCCGGGAGAACTTTGAAAATATGCTGCGCCGGGATTCCCGGAATGGCCCCATTACGGAATTTCTCGCTGCGGATTTGGAACACACGGAGGCCGATCTGCGCGAAGCCCTGACTTCCGGCCTGCTGGAACAGCGGGACAAGGAGCATATCGCGGGGTATTTCCGCGAAAACGAGGGCAACACCCGCGTGGCCCAGCGCCTTTCCCTAACTTACGCCGGGACTTCCGATACGATGGAGCTGACCACCGGCGAGACGGCGGATCTCTTTGCCACCACCACGGGTTTTGAAATCAATATCCACGACAAGTACAACAGCAAACGGAGTGCCCGTTGGGAAGAAATCGCCCCTATCCTCCGCGCCCTGTATCAGCGGGAGCAGGACGGCTTTTCCCATGAGCCGGTCCTGCGGGAGCCTGCAAATCTGGATGGCAAACCGTTTTATCAACCGGGCGGTCACGCGGTACTGGATTATGGAGGGCAGGAACTGTCCGGCACCGTGGGCTATGCCGGGGAAAAGGACGTTCGCATCGACACCGGTCCCTATTCGTGGAGCCATGAAGTGGTCAGCCGCGACGCCTTTGAAAACGGCATCCGGCAGGACGAACGCAACGCCGCTCTGTTTACGCCGGAGCAGCCCGCCGCCGAAAACTTCCGCATCACCGACGATCATTTGGGCGTGGGCGGCGCAAAAACCAAGTATGGGTACAATATCGCCGCCATCCGCAACCTGAAAACCATTGAGGCCGAGGGCCGCACGGCAACGCAGGAGGAACAGGAAACCCTCTCCCGCTATGTTGGCTGGGGCGGCATCCCGCAGGCGTTCGACCCGGACAACGCTGCATGGTCAAAGGAGTATACCGAGCTGGTCGGCGCGCTGACCGCCGAAGAATACGAAATGGCGCGGGCCTCCACCCTGAACGCCCACTACACAAGCCCGACAGTTATCAAGGCCATCTATGAGGCCGTGAAAAATCTCGGATTTCAAACAGGCAACATTCTGGAACCGGCCTGCGGCGTCGGCAACTTTTTTGGTCTGCTGCCGGATAGCATGGCGGCATCCCGGCTCTACGGCGTGGAACTGGACAACATCACAGGGCGGATTGCCAAGCAGCTTTACCCAAATGCCAACATCACTGTGGCGGGCTTTGAAACTACCGAGCGGAAAGATTTTTTCGATTTGGCGGTTGGCAACGTGCCGTTCGGCAGTTACAAGGTTTCCGACCGGGCCTATGACAAGCTTGGCTTTCCCATCCACGATTATTTCTTTGCCAAAACGCTCGATCAGGTGCGTCCGGGCGGCGTAATCGCGTTCGTGACCAGCCGGTACACGATGGATAAACAGTCTCCGGAAGTGCGGCGGTACATCGCCCAGCGCGCGGACTTGCTGGGCGCGATTCGTCTGCCAAGCAACGCTTTCAAGGCCAACGCCGGAACAGAAGTCACCACCGACATTCTTTTCCTCCAGAAACGCGATCGCCCCATCGTCATTGAGCCGGATTGGGTGCATCTCGGCCAAACCGAAGATGGAATACCCGTCAACAGCTACTTTGCCGATCATCCCGAAATGGTGCTGGGAACCATCAAATGGGACGATAAGATGCACGGCGATAAAAAGGAAACGACGTGCGAACCATTCCCTGACGCCGATCTTTCCGAACAGCTCCACGAAGTCGTTTCCCATATTCAGGGACAGGTCACGGAACTGGATACTCCCGATCTCGGTGAAAATGAGGAAATCGACGATTCCATCCCGGCAGACCCCGACGTGAAAAACTATTCTTACACGGTCGTGGACGGCGAGGTGTACTACCGGGAAAATTCCCGCATGGTGCGGCCGGAGCTGAACGAGACGGCCAAAGCCCGCGTCATGGGCATGGTGGAGCTGCGGGACTGTGTGCAGAAACTTATTAACCAGCAACTCGACGAATCTGCTTCCGACGCGGAAATCCATAAGACGCAGGCCGAACTCAACACTTTATATGGCGCTTTTTCTGCGAAATACGGTCTCATCAACTCGCGCGGCAACAGCCTCGCGTTTTCGGAGGATTCCTCCTACTATCTGCTCTGTTCTCTGGAAGTGATTGACGAGGACGGCAAGCTGGAGCGCAAGGCCGACATGTTCACCAAGCGCACCATCCGGCAGCGGAAAATCGTCACTTCCGTGGACACGGCGTCGGAAGCTCTCTCGCTCTCCATCGCGGAAAAGGCGCGGGTGGATATGGATTACATGGCATCCCTCACCGGCAAAACGCCGGAGACGCTGGCCGACGAACTGCGGGGCGTTATCTTCCGCGATTTTGGCGAACAGGACCCGGCGAGCGTTCCAAAAGCCTTTTACAAGCTGGACAATATTCCATTCGTCACCGCCGATGAATACCTTTCCGGCAACGTGCGCCGCAAGCTTCGGCTGGCCAAGGCCCTCGCGGAAATGCGGCCCGACCTCGCGGAGAAAATATCGCCCAATATCGAGGCGCTGGAAGCCGCCCAGCCGAAGGACCTTGACGCCTCGGAAGTCGAGGTGCGCCTCGGCGCTACATGGATCGACAAGGAGTACATTCAGCAGTTCATGGAGGAACTACTCAACCCACCGTCCGGTGTGCGCGACGGCATCCGGATAAACTATTCTTCCTTTACAGCAGAGTGGGCCATCTCTAACAAAAACAGCGTCGGGTACAACGACATAGCGGCTTACGTCACCTACGGCACCGACCGGGCCAACGCCTACCGGATTCTGGAGGACAGCCTAAATCTCCGGGATACGCGGATTTACGATACCGTGACCGACCCGGACGGCAAGGTGCGCCGCGTCCTCAATTCCAAGGAAACCACCCTCGCCCAGCAGAAGCAGCAGGCCGTCAAGGACGCTTTCCATGACTGGATTTGGCGTGATCCGGAACGACGCCGGACGCTGACGAAAAAATATAACGAGCTGTTCAATTCCAGCCGCCCGCGTGAATACGATGGGCGACATCTTGTATTCCCCGGCATGAATCCCGAAATCAAGCTGCGGGATCATCAGCTCAACGCCGTGGCGCACCAGCTTTACGGCGGGAACACCCTGCTGGCGCACGTCGTGGGCGCGGGCAAAACCTACGAAATGATCGCCGCCGCAATGGAGGGCAAGCGGCTGGGGCTGTGTCAAAAATCCCTGTTTGCCGTGCCGAACCACCTGACGGAACAGTGGGCCTCCGAATTCCTGCGGCTGTACCCTTCGGCCAACATTCTTGTTACTACCAAAAAGGATTTTGAGAAACGCAACCGTAAGAAGTTCTGCGCCCGGATCGCCACCGGCGACTACGACGCGATCATCATGGGACACTCGCAGTTTGAAAAAATCCCCGTCTCTCTGGAACGGCAGAAACGGCTGATTCAGGAACAGATTTGGGAAATTGAAAACGGGCTGGAAGAACTCAAGGACAGCGGCGCGGAGCAGTTTACCATCAAGCAGTTGGAGCGCACCAAAAAGGGACTTGAGGCCCGGTTGAAGCGGCTCAACGACAACTCCCGCAAGGATGATGTCGTGACCTTTGAGCAACTCGGCGTGGACCGTCTGTTCGTGGATGAAGCGCACAACTACAAAAATCTGTTTCTCTACACAAAAATGCGCAACGTGGCGGGCCTCTCCACCACCGACGCGCAGAAGTCCAGCGACATGTTTCTGAAATGTCGGTATCTCGACGAAATCACGCACAGCCGAGGCGTCGTGTTCGCCACCGGGACGCCGGTCAGCAATTCAATGACGGAATTGTATACGATGATGCGCTACCTCCAATATGAAACCCTGAAAGAGCAGAATCTCGTCCATTTTGATTGCTGGGCCTCAACGTTCGGAGAAACCATGACGGCCATCGAGCTAGCTCCGGAGGGGACCGGATACCGGGCGCGGACGCGCTTTGCCCGGTTCTATAATCTGCCGGAACTGATGCTGCTGTTCAAGGAAGCAGCGGACATCAAAACCGCCGACCAGCTCAACCTTCCCACGCCGAAAGCCGTATACCACAACGAAGTCGCGCAGCCCTCGGAAATCCAGAAAGAAATGGTGAAAAAGCTCTCGGAGCGCGCCGCCGCCGTCCATTCCGGTTCCGTTGACCCGCATTTGGACAACATGCTCAAAATTACGTCGGACGGGCGCAAGCTCGGCCTCGACCAGCGTGTTATCAACCCCATGCTCCCCGACAATCCCGGCAGCAAGGTCAACATGTGCGTCAATAACGTCTTTCGCTTCTGGCACGACGGGCAGGACAAAAAGCTGACGCAGCTTGTTTTCTGCGATATTTCTACTCCCAAGGGCCGCGCCGCCGCCAAGGAAAACCGGGCGGTCCGGGCTGGTGGAAAGCTCGCGGGCGGCACGGAGCTTCACGCTTTGCAGGATGCCACGCCGGAGGCCGATGCGCCGGAAGCGTTCAGCGTCTACTCGGACATTCGCGACAAGCTCATCGCGCGTGGCGTTCCCTCCGAACAGATCGCGTTTATCCACGACGCCGATACCGAAATAAAGAAAAAGGAGCTGTTCGCAAAGGTCCGTGCCGGACAGGTGCGCGTCCTCATGGGCAGCACCGCCAAGATGGGGGCCGGGATGAACGTGCAGGACCTTTTGATTGCTTCTCACGATCTGGACTGCCCGTGGCGTCCCGGCGATCTGGAACAGCGGTCTGGACGCATCATCCGGCAGTACAACACCAATCCCGAGGGACACATTTTCCGTTACGTCACCGAAGGGACATTCGATTCGTACCTCTGGCAAACTGTGGAAAATAAGCAAAAATTTATCTCGCAGATCATGACAAGCAAAAGCCCCGTTCGCTCCTGTGAGGACATCGACGAGACGGCGCTCTCCTACGCGGAAATCAAGGCCCTGTGCGCCGGGGACGAGCGGATCAAAGAGAAGATGGACCTCGACATGGACGTGGCCAAGCTGAAACTGATGAAAGCCAACCACCAGAGCCAGCAGTTCCGGCTGGAGGACAATCTGCTCAAATATTTCCCGGAGGAAATTGAGCGGAATAAAGGCTTCATCAAAGGGCTGGAAACGGATATGGCGACGCTGGAAGCGCACCCGCACCCGAAGGACGGATTTGCTGAAATGGTGGTGCGGGGCGATTCCCTCACCGACAAGGACAACGCCGGTGCCGCCATTCTGGAAGCCTGCAAAGAAGTCAAGGGGCTGGAGCCGATAGCAATCGGCAGCTATCGGGGCTTTACCATGTCTCTGTCCGTGGAGGGTTTCGGACAGGATTTCATCCTCACCCTCAAAGGGCAGATGAGCCACCGCGTCACGCTGGGCAAGGACGCGCGCGGCAATCTGATCCGCATCGACAACGCCCTTTCCGATATGCCGAAGCGGTTGCAGAATGTTTACTCCCAGCTTGATAATCTTCATTCTCAGATAGCGGCGGCAAAAGCCGAGATCGGCAAGCCGTTTCCGCAGGAAGCGGAGCTTGCGCAAAAGAGTGCCCGCCTCGCGGAGCTGAACGCCCTGCTGGACATCGACAGCCGCGCCCCCGCCCAGCGGCAGGCATCGGAGGTTCTGGAGAAAAGCGAAAGGCCCTCCGTGCTGGAGAGCCTGAAAACGCCCTGCGTCTGCGGGACGGGAAAAAAACTGAAACATGAATTGGCCCGATAAGAAAAGACTCCGGCACGGAATCATTTTGTGTCGGAGCCGTCATTTCGGGCGGCTGCGGCTTTTGCCCTGCGTTTCTGCTTTTGTTCGGATTTCTTCCGGCGCTTTTCATCTATTTCATGCAGCCAAACGCTGACCGGCGCTTTCCACGGCTCGCTTTTATTGGGGATGTTTTTGACGAGGCTGCGCGGATTCAGGCCGAGCCTTTTCGCCAGTTCAATGTCCTCGTTATTCAGGCGGCATTTCTTTTTCGCGTCCTGCCACATCTGTTCACTGTATGCCATTTGCACACCCCCATTTCCTATCGCAAATTATATCATAAATCAGGACAAAAAATCAGGAGGTTAAAAATGAATACGATACCCGTCTACAAATATCCCGCCGCCTATGCGCGGGAACATGGCGAGATAGAACAATACCGCGTATCCCACAAGGCGAACGTGGCCTGCAAGGGTGCAATTGAAACGGCCATCCGGGACAATTACCGCAATAATTGTCTCGGCAGCGACACCGCAAAACAGGTCATTGCCGAGTTTGGATTTGACCGCACTCTCTATGTGCTTGCGAACACTGTCCGCGAGAAAGATTGGGATGGGCGCATTGACCGCAGAAATAAGGATTGGGCGCGGACAATTCCTGTCTTTGACGATGAGAACGGCTTTGGGGATAATCGAAACCGGGAATTTATCGTAGATAGAGCGCATCCCGGTCTGGTAGACCTTTTCATCAATCAGGCGCGGCGCGAATATCTGTTGACCCAGCCTCTGACCAAAGAGGACATTCAGTCGGAGGCCGCGAGGCTTCTCCGGCGTCTGCAATCCGAACGTGAGCCGAACAGTCCCAGCGGGACGCATTTCATGGCGCAGATTTCGCCGGATTTTTTGATCCGCGCTTCCACCAAAGATCAAGACCGGCTGTTCGCGCTGCTGCCGTTCAAGTCCCTGTCGTTCTCCGCGCTCAACGACCGGAAAGGGATTTTCGCCTTAATCCAGAAGGGTGAAAACCGCGACCAGCCGCTTCGCCAGCGCAAGCCGTCCGTGCGAAAAAAGCTGGAGAACATTAAGGCGGCAGATACGCCGTCCTCCGTTAAGCGGGACGCCCCGGAGCGTTGACGATGGCAAACAGGGAACGGAAAGTCCAGCTCAAATTCCGCGTTACTTCGCAGGAGCGTGAAATGATCGAACAGAAAATGGCACAGCTCGGTACGAAAAATATGGCGGCGTATCTTCGCAAAATTGCTATCGACGGGTATGTGGTGAAGCTCGAACTACCGGAGCTGAAGGAGATGGTTTCCCTCCTGCGCCGGTCCAGCAACAACCTGAACCAGCTTACCAAGCGGGTGCATGAAACGGGGCGCGTTTATGACACGGATTTAGAGGATATTGTCCAAAATCAGGAACGGCTGTGGCAGGCGGCTACTGATATTCTCGCCGTGCTTGCAAAATTAAAATAGGGACGTATGTTCCGAAAAGCGGGGCGGTTTACGACGTGTAAGCCGCCCCATTATTTTTTTGCAGCATCCTTGTAAAAAAATATTCAGAGCAGTATGGTGGTATCAGAAATAAAAAGGGGGCCGATTTTATGAGGCTGATACTGAAAATACTCGTCGCTCCGGTCATTGTGGTTCTGACCGTTTTCGTCTGGATTTGCTCCGGTCTGCTGTACTGCTCGGCATGGGTATTTGGCCTTGCTGGAACGGTCCTCGGCATCTTCGGTGTGCTGACACTGATTACCCATCAGGTTACAAACGGGATCGTCCTGCTGGTGATGGCGATCCTCGTCAGTCCATACGGAATTCCGATGGCGGCGGCATGGCTGCTCGGCAAGATACAGGATTTGCGGTACGCGATTCAGGACCGGGTTTATGGTTGAAGAAGAGAGTCTCAGAATTAAAGGGCGCGGAGTCTTTGGAAAGCTCTACGCCCTTTAATCAGTTGTAAGGAGTAAGTGTAAACAAATTGGGAAGCTCCATCATCACCTAAAGCTTCACGGTTTACTCAAAATGCATGAGACAACTCAGATAAAATATCTTTTGCACATTCTTCGCTGCAGTTACTTTGTAATGGTCAAGCATTTTTGTAACACAACTGTCTAAATTGATTCAATCCATACCTTGCCTCATAGGGCGTTCGATAATCGTTGTAAGAGTGAGGGCGAACCTGATTGTACCAAACATAGGCGAATTCTGAAACAGCATGTGTCAATTCTTCATCGGTTCGAAAGTTGAAGCGATTGATCAATTCTGCCTTGAAAGTATTGTAATAACGTTCCATCGGAGCATTGTCATAAGGACAACCTGCGGCGCTCATACTCTGCGTGATACCGTGTTGCCGACAATAAAGGATAAATTGAGCGGAAGTAAACTGGCTTCCCTGATCGGAATGCAATATCAAATTCTGGGGTTTCTTTTTCTGGGAATGAAGGGCTTTTTCAAGAGTCATAATCGCTAAATCGCTCGTAATCCATTTGCCTGTTTCACTTGCGACCACGCTGCGGTCATATAAATCAATGATGGTACAGTTATAACGCATGGAACCGTTCGTAAGAAAAACATATGTAAAATCCGTACACCAGACCTGATTGGCTTTGTCTGCCACAAAGTTTCGTTCCAGCAGGTTTGGAAAGATTTTGTGGGCATGTCCCTTTTTGTACCCAGGCCGCTTACGGCGGCAGACACACTGCAGATGGAGCTCTTTGTTCATATATTTGTGAACCGTAGTTTTACTTAAAAATATCTGATCCCTTGCAAGAAAAACACGCATGCTTCTGTAGCCAAGAATTCCGCCGAATTCATGATAGATATCCTTGATTTTACGGCAAATCTCACTTTTCTTTGCACGGTAAGCAGCCTTGGCTTGTTTCAGGTAATTGTAGTATGCGTTTGGAAATATTCCCATTCGTTTTAACAGCCAACGGGTTCCGAAATGTCTCTGATGTTTCTCGATGAACCGATATGCCACTAATCGATTTCCTTCGCAAAGAATGCCGCTGCTTTTTTTAGAAAGTCGTTTTCCTTTTCAGCTTCTGCAAGTTTCTTCTGAAGCTGCCTAACTTCCAGCATTAATTCGTTTTCAGACTTTGCGGCATCATTTGTTTGGCATTCTTCACGGTAAGCGCGAATCCAGTTTGAAACGGTAGCGTGACAGATTCCGTATTCGGCAGCAAGACTGGCAATTGTGCGACCGTCCTGGATATGTAGTTTTACAACTTTCTTTTTGGTTTCCTCAGTAATTGTTTGCATGGCGTACTCCTTTTCTAATAGACATTGTAATCCATTAGGCAGGAGCGTTACAAGTTCACTATACCATTACACTTACACCATTTTGCTATTTTGGATTGATGTTTCTCTAACTTTGAAATAATTTCTAATATAGTGTGAGTAATACTCTCGCTATAAGTATAGAAATTTTGAAGATTATCATTCTTCATTTCTATAAATTTGTCATCTAATTTATTTACTTTCTCATATAATTCACTTATAGAAATATATAAGTCGCTATCACTTAATAAAACTAATTCTGTGCTATTGTCCTTCCATTTTTGGCTATTCATATTAAATGTATATTTTTCGATAAAGCTATCTGTGGCAACCAATTTATAGTACTTTTCACAAATATCATATAATCTTCCTTCGAAGCCATCAGTTTTTTCAAAACCCTTATAATACAAATCAAAAGTATCTTGATCAAATTGGCCTTCTTGGACAACATCTGAACTTATCTTAAACAGAACTAACTTTTCATACAAAAGGGCTACATCTGATTTATCTTTGTTTTCTTTCGTATTAAAATCTTTTATGCCGTTATAAATATATTTCAATATTTCAAAGTTGTTTTCTGATATATCATTTTTTGCAAATAAGTTCTCAAATGAATTTCGCTCTATGAAGGATTGTATTTGTATGAATTCTTTGTAAATATCTCTATCTTGATTCTTTTTTAATTCAATTATATATTGCTCTCTTTCATCTTTTAATTTTGAAACTATATGTATTTGCTTTGCTTCTAAATATTCATCATCATAAAATCTAAGCTCTTCAGTTTCGATTGCAGAATTGATACTTTCAATCTTCTGTGCCAAAATATACAAACAGTTTGGCTTTTCATATAACTTATCATTATCAAAGTAGAAATAATCAGTCTTAACCTTTTCCAGTTTGTTTAACACTTCAACTAGCAACTCTTTACAAAAAGCCAGCGGGAACTCTAACTCTTTATTTAGTATAACCTTTTCTTCATATTCAGATGTAAAATTCAGTATAGAGCCATTGTTTTCTAATAGTTCTTTTTTCACTAGCTCAATCTGTATAAATAGCCTGTTAAATTCTTTACGTCTGGTTGCTCTTTCAGCCAGTGCATAGGATATCCATGCTGCTAAAATTGGAACTACAACTCCAACTAACAATTCTGTAAGTGGAAGCTTATTTATAAAATCTAAGAACATGCTAAACCAATTAGATCTTGCAGAAGTAGCAACTTGCAAAACAACAAAGTACATTTTATTCTTCCTCTTTCAAAGCGCTTAACTGAACCTGTTGCTATTATCTACACTTAACCACAAATTCTATGATAGCTCATTTTCAATTCGGGAAATTATTACATACATTATATCAGATTCAATAACAATTTGTAAGGTATCCACATGACCTTTGCCTTAAAAAGAAATAATTGCGACTGATCGGCTATTTTCTTAATGCTTTTCTGGAAGCTTCATCGCTTCCTTTTTTTATTTACAGGGAGGAGTGTTTATGGCAACCACGCGGCTGATGCCGCTACATACGGGCAAGGGCCGGGACGTTTGCACGGCAATCAGCGACATTATTGATTATGCAGAAAACCCGGAGAAAACGGATTATGGCAGGCTTATCACCGGCTATGAATGCGATAGTCGGACAGCCGACGCTGAATTTCTTTTTTCCAAACGGCAGTATGCCGCGCTCACCGGCAGAACGCGCGGCGCGGACGATGTGATCGCCTATCATCTCCGGCAGTCCTTTGTCCCCGGCGAGATTACACCGGAGGAAGCAAACCGGATCGGCTGTGAGCTTACCAGACGCTTTACGAATGGGAACCATGCTTTCGTTGTCTGTACCCACATCGACAAACACCACATCCATAATCATATCATCTGGGATTCCACGTCCCTCGACTGCACACGGAAGTTCCGAAACTTTTGGGGAAGCACCAGAGCCGTGCGGCGGTTGAATGATACGCTGTGCATTGAGAACGGCTTGTCTATCGTGGAAACTCCGAAGCGTCACGGCAAGAGCTACAACAAGTGGCTGGGCGATCAGGCAAAGCCCTCCAACCGGGAAATTTTGCGTGTGGCAATAGATGCATCTCTTGCCCAGAAGCCTGCCGATTTTGACGCGCTCCTGAAGCTCTTGCGGAAAGCCGGATATGAAGTCAAACCAGGAAAAATTTCTTCCCTGCGCGGAAAGAATCAGAAGCGGTTTATCCGGCTGGATACGCTCGGCAGCGGCTACGGAGAAACGGAATTGCGAGCCGTCCTCTCCGGCGAAAAGGCACAAAAACCGCGTAAGGAAATCATCCGGTCTGTGTCTGAGAAACAAGTCAATCTGCTGGTGGATATTCAGGCCAAACTCCGCGCCGGAAAGGGCGTCGGTTACGAACGCTGGGCAAAGGTGTTCAATCTCAAACAGATGGCGCAGACGGTGAATTATCTCACCGAACACAGCCTGTTGGAGTACGATGCGCTTGCCTCTAAAACGACTTCGGCTACCGCCCGGTACAACGAACTTTCCACACAAATCAAAGTAGCTGAAAAACGTCTGGCAGAGATCGCCGTTCTGAAAACGCAGATCGTCAATTATGCCAAAACTCGCGACACCTACGTTGCCTACCGCAAGGCGGGGTATTCAAAAAAGTTTCTTTCGGAGCATGAGAGCGACATCCTTTTGCACAAGGCGGCGAAGAAATCGTTCGACGAGCTGGGTGTGAAAAAATTTCCCACTGTCAAGAGCTTACAAGCCGAATATGCGGCGATACTGGCAGAGAAAAAAGCGGCCTACGCTGATTATCGCAAGGTCCGAGATGAGATGAAAGATCTGTTGACCGTCAAGGCCAATGTGGATCGTTTACTCGGCACCGACAGGTGCCAAGAGGAGAAAGAAAAAGAGCATGGGCAGCGTTGAGCTGTCCACGCTCCCGGAAGCACGCGGAGAATGGGTAGTTGCAGAGATACACGTAAAATAGAAATACATTCTAAAATGCCCAAATAATGCAATTGCAAACTAATTTATGCTCACTAATGAATGATCGTAAGGGTCTGAATCCGTTTAGCATGTCATAGCAAAATTCAATATTTCGTAGAAATAATTCAAGCGTTTGTAAAGAAGAAGCATTGATTATGAATTGCTGGCGCGATATAATATTTTTGTGCTTTTTTACACCAACCATTTTCAAAGAGGTGATTGAAATGGCTATTAGCTATAAAAAACTCTGGAAGCTGCTGATTGATAAAGATATGAAAAAAAAGGATTTACAAAGGCTGGCGGGCGTAAGTTCTGCTTCTATCACAAAACTCGGAAAGAATGAGAACGTAAATACAGAGATACTTCAAAAAATTTGTACGGCGCTGAGCTGCGATATTAGTGACATTATGGAAATGTTACCTGATAACCACAACTAAAGCCGTTATATGCGAGGTAGATTGTATGGCGAAGAAAAATGATGACTTTTTTAAAGTTAAAAAACCATGGTCTGAAGTGAAAGATGAGCTTCTGGGCTGCTATCTGAAGCCATACATTCAAAAAATACTTCACACCCAACGTCCTATCATATATGTTGATTGCTTTGCTGGTAAAGGAAAATTTGAAGACGGAAAACCCGGATCACCTCTTATAGCATTGAATACCATACAGGGCTGTTTAGGCTATACCAAAATGAATGACTGGAACATTAAGCCCTTTTTCATTGATGTAAACTATGCAGATGATCTACGCACTAATCTCACGGAATATGGTGAAGTTGGTATCATTTCAGGACGCTATGAGGATGAAATTGAAAAACTGCTTTCAGACAAATCCGGATGCAACGTCTTTCTCTATATCGACCCTTATGGAATTAAGGCTTTAAACTATGGGCTATTTCAATCGTTTTCAACACGGTACAAATTTAACAGCATCGAGCTTTTAATCAATATGAATTCTTTTGGATTTATTCGGGAAGGATGTCGTGTCCTAGGGGTTCCTTTTGAAGATGCATCAATATTTGAAGACTTGATCGAATATGAAAGTACAAAACTTGAAGCAAACGAGAAATCTGTTAATGTGCTTAATAATATTGCAGGTGGTGACTATTGGCAAGAGATTATAAAAGCAAAAAACCGAAATGAAATATCCGTTTACGAAGCTGAAGCGCAATTTGCTGAACAGTATTGCGATCGGTTACGTCAAAATTTTAAATATGTACTTAATATGCCTTTGAAAATCAAACGCGGACAGCTTCCAAAATACAGAATGATTCATGCCACAAATCATGTTGATGGTTGCCTTTTGATGGTTGATAATATCTGCTGCCGCTGGCAATTAATGAAAGATATTCAAGATGGGGGACAAATGCAACTGTGGGAAGAAAACTATAATAATGATATGGTAGATGAGGAAGACATCCGTAAAAAAGTGGTCGAGCACGTTTCTGGGTATTTTTCGTTTTGCAGACTCAACATTGTTCTTGCAGACTTTTTTATGAAATATGGGCCGATATGCAAAGCAAGTGTGGTTAAATCGGTATATAAAGATTTGGAAGATCAGGGGATGCTTGAAGTGCAAAGGACTCCGGCATATACCAAGGGAGGAAAGCCATCTTCTTTTTTTGCAGATGAAAAAAAACAGAGAACAGAAATTAGGTGGCATTCATGAAGACAATCACTAGAAAAACCATGTTATACAAAACTGGTGTGGAGTATGGCGACTATACAATGAATCACGTGCAAGGATGCTCCCATGGTTGCAAATATCCTTGTTATGCATATTTGATGGCAAAACGTTTCGGAAAAGTATCTTCTTATGAGGATTGGATAGAACCGCGCCTCGTAAGTAATACTCTAGAAATTCTTGATAAGGAAATTCCTAGGTTAAAAAATAAAATCAAATCTGTTCAATTGTGTTTTACTACTGATCCATTCATGTGCGGATACGATGAGATAAAAGAAATGAGTCTTGCTGCAATACGTAAGCTTAATAATGCTGGAATCAAATGCTGTGTTCTTACAAAGGGAATACTTCCGATTGAACTTGCAGAATACTCAAAAAATAATGAATATGGAATCACCCTCATTTCATTGGATGAAGACTATCGTCAAAGGATGGAACCGGGTTCTGCTCCATATCAGGACAGACTTGCCGCACTACAGGCACTACACGACAGAGGGTTTTATACATGGGTAAGTGTTGAACCGTACCCAACGCCAAACCTTATTGAACAGGACATCCACAATATACTGGATGCTATCAATTTCGTAGACAAGATTATTTTTGGCCGGACAAATTATAGCAAAGACATTACTGCTTATAAGAGGCATAAAGATTTTTATAACGAACAAGCCGCCGCAGTTGTTGCTTTTTGTGAAGAGCGACATATTGCTTATCATATTAAGAGCGGAACAATCACCTGATATCGGTAATAGCCTGTTTCATGGCACATTTACCTGTGGGCATTATGAGGTATCGGTACAGACTAGGATTCCTTAAGCAATGTGCACGGCTTGAGGAACTTAAGGAGAGCAGCGATGAACAAGCAACAATTAGCGTCAAAAATCTGGGAATCAGCAAACCGGATGCGTTCAAAGATCGAAGCAAATGAGTATAAGGATTATATTCTTGGCTTTATTTTCTATAAATTTCTATCAGATGAGGAAATTGGCGTTCTAAGAAAAGATGGTTGGACAGATGAGGATTTGAAAAAACTTGTCGAAAGCGATGATGAATCTGTTGGCTATTGTCAGAGTCGGCTCGGCTATTTTATCTCTTATGAGAATCTGTTTACAACCTGGCTTAAAAAGGGCAAAGATTTCAGCGTGGCAAATGTCAGAGACGCTCTTTCTGCTTTCAGTCGCCTGATCAGTGATTCACACAAGAAGGTATTTAATAAGATTTTTGACACCTTGCAAACCGGTCTGAGCAAGCTCGGAGACAGTGCGGGGTCACAGACGAAAGCGATCAGCGATCTTTTACAGCTCATCAAAGACATCCCTATGGATGGGAAGCAGGACTACGATGTTCTTGGCTTCATCTATGAGTATCTGATTAGCAATTTTGCAGCGAACGCCGGGAAAAAGGCAGGCGAATTCTATACGCCTCATGAGGTTTCCCTTCTCATGTCTGAGATCGTCGCAAATCACCTGAAAGGCAGAGAAAAAATCGAGATTTATGACCCTACAAGCGGTTCGGGTTCTCTGCTTATTACGATTGGCAAAAGCGTTGCAAAGTATATTGAAAACAAAAAAAATATCAAATATTATGCGCAGGAGTGGAAAGAAAACACATATAACCTTACTCGAATGAATCTCGTTATGCGCGGCATTATTCCTGATAATATTGTAGTGCGTTGCGGTGATACCTTGGAAGATGACTGGCCCCTATTTGATGATGCGGACCCCGCAAGAACTTATACCCCGTTGTATGTGGATGCAGTTGTATCCAATCCGCCTTATTCGCAGCACTGGGACCCTTCAAATAAAGATACGGACCCACGCTATAAACGTTATGGTATGGCGCCAAAAAGCAAAGCTGACTATGCGTTTCTGCTGCATGATCTGTATCACATCAAACCAGACGGTATTATGACCATTGTTCTGCCGCATGGAGTTCTTTTCCGTGGCAGCGAAGAAGGAAAAATCCGTAAAAATCTCATTGAGAACAACAATATCGAGGCTATTATCGGCCTTCCTGCCAATATCTTCTTTGGTACCGGCATACCGACAATTATAATGGTATTAAGGCAGAAGCGACCGGATTCGGATGTCTTGTTTATCGATGCCTCCAAGGGGTTTATCAAGGCAGGCAAGAACAACAAGCTGCAGGCGTCGGATATCAAAAAAATCGTTGATACCATCGAAGGCAAAAAGACGATTGATAAATATTCGCGCCTTGTAACTAAGAAGACAATCCGTGAAAATGACTATAATTTGAATATTCCGCGTTATGTGGATTCGTCGGATGTCGCTGAATCATGGGATATTTATGCCACAATGTTCGGCGGGATTCCGAATGCTGAAATTGAACTACTGAAAGATTACTGGACGGCTTTCCCGCAGCTCCGGAATGTGCTGTTTCAAAATGACGGTACGCCCTATTCTTCCCTTGCGGTCAGCGACGTAAAAAAAGCTATTTCCGACAGCAGCGATGTAAAAGACTTTATTCGCACATTTGAAACTGCTTTCAATGATTTTGACGGCTATCTGGATTCTGAGCTGATTGAAAAAATGCAGGAGCTGAACATTACACAGGAAGAGGCTGCTATCAGCGAGAATATTTTCGGTCGCATCGCCGCGATACCGCTGATAGACAAATATAAGGCATATCAGTTGCTTGACGATGAATGGAGTAAAATTTCCACCGATTTAGAGATCATCCAAACTGAAGGCTTTGCCTCCACAAAGCAGGTTGACCCCAATATGGTCATCAAGAAAAAGGACGGCAAGGATGAAGAAGTGCAGGACGGATGGATCGGCCATGTGATTCCCTTTGAACTTGTTCAGACCACCTTGCTGAAAGAACAATCTGCCGAAGTAAAAGCAAAGGAAAAACGTCTGGAGGATATTACTGCCGAGTACACGGAAATTATTGAGTCATTCTCAGAAGAGGAAAAAGTCGGCGATTTCCTGAATGATGACAATGACGCCTTTGTCCCGGCCGAAGTCAGAAAAAAGCTCAAAGAAATCTATGAAGACGCGGATTCACCGGAACTTTCCGGCCTTTACGGATACCTTTCGCTAATAGATAAAAAAGAGAACAAGTCGGCAAAGCTGCAATATATCGCGGAGCATACCGAGGTGGATTGGTCGGCAATTGAGGGCAGCGGAGTTTATGCCAAAGGCAAAGTGACCGCGCGAATTAAGGCGTTGCAGGAAGGTTATACCTTCCCGGAAGATTCTTTCGAGGCCAAATTGGTTCAAGCGGTGTCTTTGATGGATGAGGAAAAAGATCTCAAGAAGGAAGCAAAAGAGCTTGCTGCCGCGCTGCATTTGCTGACGAAAAAGACGATTGAAAATCTTTCGGACGAGCAGGCTTTGGAACTTCTGTGGCTGAAATGGATCAGCCCGTTGTCCGCCTCTCTTCATGCGATGCCCGTCTCTATTATCAATGATTTGGTTCACTCCATACAAGCACTGGTTGAAAAGTATGCCGTGACCGGTTTGGATCTTGAAACGCAAATCAAAGAATCGGAAGCATCTCTTTCCGCGATGATCGACGATTTGCAGGGCAGTGAGTACGATAGGAAGGGCCTCAGCGAATTTCAGTCGCTGTTAAAAGGTGAGTGATATGGCTGAGAAGAAAAAACCAGATATAAGGTTTAAGGGATTCAAGGATGATTGGGAACAGCGTAAGCTTGGGGACACGCTTTCCAGCCTCCAAAACAATACGCTTTCAAGGGCGGAATTATGTTGCGAAAACGGTGCTGCAAAGAATGTGCATTATGGCGATGTGCTGATAAAGTTCTGTGAGTATTTGGATGTCAGTAAAGAAGACCTTCCAATGATTGCGGATGACTCTGTTGTCGCAAAATACAAAGCCTCATTTTTGAAGAACGGGGACGTAATTGTAGCCGATACGGCAGAGGATGAAACCGTCGGAAAATGCAGTGAACTAGCGGGCATAGACGGTGACATTATCCTCTCCGGTTTGCATACGATTCCATATCGTCCGCTGTTTGGCTTTGCGTCTGGATACCTTGGATACTATATGAATTCTGACTCATACCACAACCAGCTTTTACCACTTATGCAAGGCATAAAGGTTACTTCTGTTTCTAAATCTGCGATGCAAGATACAACAATTCGTTATCCGAGATCGACGGACGAGCAGGCTCAAATCAGTGCATATTTCCGCAACCTCGACTACCTTATCACCCTTCATAAGCGCAAGTATGAAAAACTGCAAAACTTCAAAAAAGCGATGCTGGAAAAATGTTCCCGAAAGATGGCGCGGATGTGCCGGAGATTCGTTTTAAAGGATTTACTGATGCTTGGAAACTGCGAAAGTTGGGAGAACTGGTACAAATAAAAGATAGTGCTAGAGTTCCTAATGAATTATGGGTAGAGTCTGGTGTCCGATATTTGCGCTCCAGTAACTTGGAGAATAGTGGAGAAGATAGTGAGTTGTTTATCTCGATTGGTGCATATGAAGATTATAAATCAAAGACAGGTGCACCAGAGCGCGGTGATGTATTGTTTAATAGTGGAGGTAATATAGGATTGTCGCTATTAAAGACCGACAATGCGCCAGTTTATGTACAAGGTGGAGCAATTTTATATGCTCGTACATCACAATCAAAAGAAGTAGATGGAGGCTATCTTAATGTATATTTTAGTACACCTCGGATGGGAAAATATATAGATATTTCATCGGCAGGTGGAACGATAAAACATTTCACTTTGAAACCTGCAAATGAGGCACCATTTATATTCCCTGATATAAATGAGCAAAGGAAAATTAGTGAATTTTTTGTACAGTTAGACAACCTTATTACTCTTCAACAGCAGAAGTTGGATAAATTGCAGAACATTAAGTACGCATTGCTGGATAAAATGTTTGTTTAAATCAGGAGGCAGAGTATGACATTCAATAACGAAGCCGGTTTTGAGCATGCTCTTATCAGCCTGCTTTTTGAAAAGGGCTGGGAGCCCGAAGTATTAAAGTATAAAACAGAAGAGGATTTGCTCCGAAACTGGGCCGAAATTCTCTTTGAAAACAACCGTGATGTCGATCGCCTAAACGACGCTCCGCTGACGGATGGGGAAATGCAGCAGATTATCGAACAGCTCAATCGTCTGCGTACGCCCCTGAAACTGAACGGCTTTATCAATGGAAAAACGGTCTCGATCAAGCGCGACAATCCCAACGATACGCTGCACATGGGCAAGGAAGTCAGCCTGAAAATCTATGACCGTCAGGAAATCGCCGCCGGGCAAAGCCGCTACCAGATTGCAGAGCAGCCGATTTTTTACGCGAAATCCGCTATGCTAAATGACCGCCGGGGCGACTTTATGCTCCTTATCAACGGGATGCCCGTTATACATGTTGAACTGAAAAAGAGCGGCGTCTCTGTCAGCCAAGCCTGCAATCAGATTGAAAAATATGCCCATGAGGGTGTGTTCACTGGGCTTTTTTCTCTGGTTCAGGTATTTGTCGCCATGGAGCCGGAAGAGACGGTTTACTTTGCCAACCTCGGACCGGACGAAAAATTCAACAAGGACTACTATTTCCATTGGGCTGATTTCAACAACGAGCCGATGAATGACTGGCGCGATATCGCCTCCAATTTGATTTCTATTCCGATGGCTCATCAATTGATTGGCTTTTATACCGTTGCAGATGATACCGACGGCGTTTTGAAGGTCATGAGGAGCTATCAATATTATGCTGCCAGCGCCATTTCCGACCGCGTTGCGCGTATCAAATGGGGCGAAGGCGATATTCACGGAGGCTATATCTGGCATACGACTGGCTCCGGCAAAACCATGACCAGTTTTAAATCCGCGCAGTTAATTGCCGATTCAAAAGATGCAGATAAGGTCGTTTTTTTGATGGACCGTGTGGAGCTCGGTACTCAGTCCTTACAGGATTATCGGGGTTTTGCAGACGATTCGGATTCCGTGCAGGCAACGGAAGACACTAATGTTCTTATTGCTAAGTTGAAAAGCGATGATCCGGCCAATACGCTGATTGTAACTTCCATTCAGAAGATGAGCCGAATCAAAGAAGAAAGTCCCGTTAATGGGCACGATATTGCGTTGATCAATGACAAGCGCATCGTTTTCATAATTGATGAGGCGCATCGCTCTGTCTTTGGAGAAATGTTGCGGATAATCAAAGAGACATTCCCATCTGCTGTTTTCTTTGGATTTACCGGTACTCCGATTCAGGTGGAAAACCAGAAAAAAATGAGCACTACTTCGGATGTGTTTGGAAACGAACTGCATCGATATAGTATTTCCGATGGCATTCGCGACAAGAATGTTTTGGGATTCGATCCATATCAGGTCCTCACCTATAAGGATATCGACCTGAGAAAGGCTGTGGCGCTGGAAAAGGCAAAGGCTGCAAACGAAGCGGAAGCTTTAGCAGACCCAAAGAAGAGAGAAATTTATTATTACTATCTCGATCATACCAAAGTTCCTATGGCCGGGTATAAGCAGGATGACGGGAAATACATCAAAGGCATTGAAGATTATATCCCCACTTCCCAATATGAACAGGAGAAGCATCAGCAGGCCGTCATGAAGGATATTCTTGATAACTGGACCATGTTAAGCCATGGCAGCAGATTCCATGCACTTTTTGCCACGAGCAGCATTCCGGAAGCAATTGATTATTATCGGTTGTTCAAAGCGCAGAACACCGGGCTGAAGGTCACAGCACTGTTTGACCCAAGCATTGACAACAACGGTAAAGGAATTATAAAAGAAGACGCTATCATTGAAATCGTAAAAGACTACAACCATCGCTATGACCAAAATTTCAAGATGGAAACCTATGCTGGCTTTAAAAAAGACATTGCCTTGCGGCTGGCTCATAAAAGGCCCTATCTGGCAATTGAAAATACGTCTGACCAGCAAATCGATCTTCTGATTGTAGTGGATCAGATGCTTACCGGCTTTGATTCAAAATGGATTAACACTTTATATGTGGACAAGGTTTTTGTTTATGAAAAGCTGATACAGGCTTTTTCAAGGACCAACCGTCTATATGGCCCTGAAAAGCCATTTGGGACAATTCGTTATTATCGCTATCCCTATTCCATGAAGCGGAACATCGAAGAAGCATTTAAAATGTATTCGGGTGACAAACCTCTTGGCCTGTTTGCCGACAAACTGGAACAGAACCTGAACAAAATGAATTCCATCTTCGATGAAATCGCAATGTTGTTCAAGTCTGCTGGAGTTGAAAACTTTGAAAAGCTTCCTGCTGAAAAATCAGAAAAGTCCAAGTTTGCTAAGCTATTCAAAGGCTTTAACGCGTATCTGGAAGCGGCAAAAATACAGGGATTCACTTGGGAAAAGCTCTCGTATCCATTTACGCAGGACAATGGGACAAAAACGAGCGTTGATCTCCATCTGGATGAAACGACCTATCTAATTTTGGCGCTCCGCTATAAAGAACTTTTTGAAAATTCCGGAGTTGGGCCTATCGACGAAGTGCCTTATGAAATTGATACATACCTTACCGAAATCAATACCGGTGTAATCGATGCCGATTACATGAACTCCCGCTTCACAAAGTACCTCAAAATGCTACAATCGGGAGAAGAATCCGAAGAGGTACTTGATGACTTGCACAAGTCGTTTGCAACATTGACACAAGAAGAGCAGAAATACGCCAATCTATAGTCTTTAATCGCATCCATCGAAAGATCGTCTGTCATAATGATTCCTGTGAAGTTCAGTTCATTCCTTAAAATCTGATGCACCACGGGTGAAAGCGAGGCAGGGACATCCTTTTCCATACAATTGACGATCGTATGTGCAACCAAAATACTTTCCGCACCCGCGTTTATTCCGTCCTCAAACGGAATAAAATCACTGTTTGCGAATGAGCTGTAAGGGCGGTTGTCGATAGCAATGCCGGTATGTGTATTCTTATTGTTTCCATATCCGGGAAAGTGTTTAAGAGTAGAAGAAAGTCCAGATTCCTGCATGGCATCTACCACCGTTGCGACATATTTTCCGGTCGCCGCCGCTGGCTGACCAAACGCCCTCGAATAGATATAATCGCGTGGGTTTAGTGATACATCTGAATCGGGAGCAAGGTTCAAATTAAGTCCCAGTTTATTTAAAAGAGCAGCTTTGTTCAAAGTATCCGAGCGTATTGCAGAAAGGCCCCCATGTGCGTAAACCTGTTGAGGCGACTGAAATTTTTTAATCGAAAGCTTTGGGTTGCTGCTGATTCGAACTACAGTTCCGCCCTCTTCATCGACCGCCGTCAGCATAGGAATATCTGATGTGCTTTGATATAACTTAATAGTCGATATAACCTGCTCTGCCGTTTTGTTTTTAAAATCCTGCTCAAACAGGATGTATCCTCCCAAGTGATATTTCTTAATACTTGTAGCAGCACTTTGCGAAGGGCAGCGCGCTAAAATCATCTGGCCGATTTTTTGCTCGAGAGTCATCGTGGAAAGCTTTGAATACGCTTTCGTATAATATTTAGAGAAAATCCCGTTGTCATTCCATCCGTCCGGAATGTTTTCGGCAGAATTGTCACTGGCGCCTGAATCCGGTCCTGGAGTAATATTCGAAGCCGAACTTTGAGGCTTGCCTTGGGAAACAGTGCTGCCAATTTCAGAAGTTATTCTGTCCTTAAAGCAGATTAAAATTGTTGCCCCTAATCCAAAGACGAAAAGGACTATTAAAAACGTCAAAGTAAATTTTTTCATATACAATATCATTCCAAATCAGGCTTTAATAATATGTTTACTCATATTATAGCGATTGAAAAGTTGATTAGCAACTGTACTGTCAGATATAGGCTATTGTTTGCTTCAGTTCCTAAAGAGTCTTTTATAAGGACTGGATGAATCAAAGGCCGTGACGATCTTATCAGGGCCGCTGTTTGGATAGCAAATAAAAATAAAAAGAAAGACTGTGGCAGTGTCAATTCAAATTGAGCTGCAGCAGTCTTTCTTTTTTGCTATTTTTCAGTGGCGGAAACGCCGTATCAGGGAACAAGTACTTGTTAACATTCATTCCCATGAAAGAACAGTGCTTTTTTCCGTATCGCCGTTCATAAGGCCAATCAGCTTTTTGGTTGCCTGCAGGCCAAGTATCTCCTTCGGATGCTGCAAAGAATAAAAATCCAGATTGCACTGCTGCGGAGATATAGTTCCATCGAAAGAACGAAGAGCCGTAATTTTCTTATTTTGAAAGTTAATCAGTTCAAACGCCTGCAAAGTAATTTCATCATTATAGCATACGACTGCCGTACATTCTTCCGGCAGGCAGGACTGGGAAAGCTGCTGACTAATTCCGAATTTCGTCTCTGTGTTAAACCAAAGAACATGTTCGTCGTTTACCGGAATATGATTGTTGACTAAAGCGTCCATGTAACCGGAAAAACGACGCATACCCTGTATATCGTCACTTTTGAAAATACCCCCGATAGAGGTATGGCCTTTTCGAATTAAATCGGATGTGAGTTCGTAGCCACCTTGATAATCATCCGTTACAACATAAAGAATGTTGCTATGCTTTGTTTCCAGGAGCTGAGGATAATAACCGTTGAAAAAGACCAAGGGGATGTTGCTGTCTGCAAGCGAACGATAGAAAGTCAGATTCGGATTTGGAAGCGCGGTTTTGGTTCCTTCCACGATAACTCCGTCGACATCATGAGCTGAAATATTCTCCAAAATATCATGTTCTTTCGCAATACTGTTGTTCGTGGCTTTCAGCAGGATGGAATAACCGGCTGAAGTTGACGTGGTTTCAATCCCGCGAAGGATGGACGGAAATATATAAGTGCTGATATAGGTAGTAATAACAGCAATACGCATTGTTTTTTTAAGCGGCAGCGCAGAATCGGATATAAAGGAACCGCTGCCCTGAACTTTGTAGATAATCTTGTCTGACTCAAGTTTGGCGAGCGCCTGACGAACAGTTTGCCTGCTGCATCCATATTCATTGGCAAAATCCAGTTCTGTTGGCAGTTTATCCCCAACAGAATAGTCCCCATTTTTAATCCGGTCAGTAATGGTATTATAAAGTTGTACGTACTTATTCTTCGAACTCATTGCGGTCACACTGTCTTTCTATCTCTTATGAATTACATTATAGTCCTAATATCCTTAAAATACAATACGCAAAGCAAAAACGTACAAATTTGTATTATTGATTATTTTTTACAATACATATTTAAAAATTGTGTATAATTTTGTAGCTTATCCATTGTAATATGCGATAAACTTATAATTTGCACTATAATTTGTATTGCATTTTACTTATTCTCATGCTAATCTTAAGCTACAAACACAAGCTACTATCAAAGTAAACAATAAAAAATTATTTGAGGTGAAGAATATGAAAGAAACGACCGAAAGGTCATTCTGGTTTGTGGTTGGATCCCAATCATTGTACGGACAAATTGTTTTGGATACAGTATCACAAAGAGCAGAAGAAATGGCCGGGGAAATGTCGAAGTGCCTACCGTTCCCTTTGGTTTATAAGGGAACGGTGAAAAGTTCTGCAGAGGCAACACAGCTGGCGAAAGAAGCAAACTGGGATGACAGTTGCTGCGGCGTCGTTACCTGGTGCCACACTTTTAGTCCAAGCAAAATGTGGATTGAGGGTCTTCATCTATTACAGAAACCTTACTGCCATTTTGCTACACAGTATAACCGGTCCATTCCCAACGATGAAATTGATATGGATTTCATGAATCTCAACCAAGCGGCGCACGGCGACCGTGAGCACGGATTTATCGGTGCGAGAATGCGCCTGGCGCGCAAGGTCATCATGGGTTATTGGAAAGATGAAAGACCTTTAGATGAGCTTGGCACGTGGATGCGCGCCGCTGTTGGGTACAAGGCCAGCAGAGAACTGAAGGTGATGCGCTTTGGAGACAACATGCGCGAAGTTGCGGTTACAGAGGGCGACAAGGTCGAAGCGCAAATCAAATTCGGGTGGCAGGTCAACACTTGGCCGGTTGGCGCGTTGGTGGAAGAAATAAATCGCGTTAGCGAAACCGATGTTGACGAGAAAATGGCAGAATACGCCGAGCGCTATGAAATGGCCACCGAGAATATCGACGCGGTACGGTATCAGGCCAGAGAAGAAGTTGCCATGCAGCGCATATTCGACCGGGAAGGCATGCACGCCTTCAGCAATACATTTGAAGACCTTTACGGTATGAAGCAGCTGCCCGGACTTGCCAGCCAAAACCTGATGGCCAACGGTTACGGCTACGGCGGAGAAGGTGACTGGAAAGTCAGCGCGATGACTTATATTGTCAAAGCGATGACCAAAGGGTTGAGCGGCGGCACGGCATTTATGGAGGACTATACATATAACCTGGAACAAGGCAGAGAGTATTCCCTCGGTGCTCATATGCTGGAAGTCTGCCCGTCGGTTGCGGCGCAAAAACCGCGGATTGAAGTACACCCGTTGGGAATCGGAGATCGCGAGCCGCCTGCCCGCCTGGTGTTTGAGGGGCATCCCGGCAAAGCCATCGTGATGACACTTATTGATATGGGCGGCAGATTCCGCCTCATCATTCAGGATATTGAATGTATAAAACCGCCTTTCGATATGCCGAATCTTCCGGTAGCCCGCGTTATGTGGAAAGCACAGCCCGATTTATGCACCGGCGCGAAGCTTTGGATTATGGCGGGCGGAGCGCACCACAGCGTTCTAAGCTATGATGCAACCGTCGAGATGATGACGGACTGGGCGGAAATGAACGAAATTGAAGTCGTACACATCACAGAAGGATCGACGGCCGAAGGGCTAAAACAGCAGCTGTTCCTCAATGACCTCGCATGGAGGCTGAAATGCTAGAAGAATTGAAAAAGAGGGTTTGCAGCGCGAATCTCCTTCTCCAAAAATATGGTCTTGTCACATTCACATGGGGTAACGTCAGCGGAATCGACAGAGAGTCGGGCCATATTGTGATTAAGCCGAGCGGAGTGGAGTATGAGACGATGAAACCGGAGGATATGGTTGTCGTCAACCTGCGCACCGGTGAAACTGTCGAGGGCAGGTATAAGCCATCGTCGGACACAGACACCCATCTGGTACTTTACCGGGAATTTTCTCACATTGGTGGTGTTGTACATACCCACAGCCGGTGGGCAACCACTTTTGCGCAGAGCGGACAGGGCATTCCTCCGCTTGGAACAACTCACGCCGACTATTTTTACGGTGAAATTCCATGCACAAGAAAGATGACGGCGAATGAAATCGTCGGCAGTTACGAGTTGGAAACCGGCAAAGTGATTGCGGAAACATTCCGGGAACGCTCATATGATGATATCCCCGCTGTTTTAGTTCACAGCCACGGTCCTTTTGCATGGGGCAGCGATCCGGAAAACGCGGTGCACAATGCGGTCGTTCTGGAAGAGGTCGCATGCATGGCATGGCAGAATCTTCTCCGGGACAGCACCCAGCCAGACATGCAGGCGGAGCTGCTCGATAAACACTACCTCAGAAAACATGGCGAGCATGCTTATTACGGTCAAAGCACGCCGGGGGGGCGTAAATGTTAATGAATGAAATTGATCAGATAAGACAAGAACTGGAATGCGGGCAAACCTGCCTTGGAATTGAACTGGGATCCACACGGATTAAAGCAACGCTTATCGACAGCAGTTTTCATACTATTGCCGATGGAAATCAGGATTGGCAGAACCAGCTTGTAGATGGAATTTGGACATACTCTCTGGACAGCGTTTGGGAGAACCTGCAGAAATGTGTCGCCAGTCTTATGGAAGACGTATGGAGCAAATATGGAATAAGGCTGAGAAACGTCGGTGCAATTGGCATTTCGGCAATGATGCATGGCTATATGGCTTTCAACAAAAGCGGAGAGCTGCTGGTTCCTTTTCGCACATGGCGCAACACAATTACCGATGAGGCGGCAAAAAAACTGACCGACCTGTTCAGCTTTAATATACCGCAGAGGTGGTGTATTGCCCATCTGTACCAGGCAATGCTGAACGGTGAACCGCATGTTACACAAATCGATTACCTGACAACCCTGGCAGGATATATTCACTGGCAGTTGACAGGCAGCCGGGTAATTGGAGTTGGGGACGCGAGCGGAATATTCCCGATTGACAGTTCTGCCTGCGATTACAACGCGGGAATGGAGCAGCAATTCAACAGCATTGCAGCGGAAAAAGGTTATCCGTGGAAGCTGACAGATATTCTGCCCAAAGTGCTGACTGCAGGGCAAGATGCGGGGAAACTTACACAGGCGGGTGCCAACCTGCTTGATCCGACAGGAACACTTCGGGCGGGTATTCCTTTCTGCCCTCCGGAGGGAGATGCCGGAACGGGTATGGTGGCGACCAACAGCATTAAAAAGCGGACAGGCAACGTCAGCGCAGGGACCAGCATTTTTGCCATGGTGGTTTTGGAAAACGCGCTGCAAAAAGTATATCCGGAAATTGACCTTGTCACGACGCCAGTCGGCGAAGCAGTGGCTATGGTACACTGCAACAACTGCACCAGCGACATTGACGCGTGGGTGAAACTGTTTCTGGAGTTTGCGGCAATTGCAGATGTGCCAATAAGTAAGCGGCGTGCCTATGATCTTCTTTATAATCAGGCGCTGAAAGGCGACACTGACTGCGGCGGACTGGTTTCATTCAACTATTTTTCAGGCGAGCCGATAACGGGATTTGATGAAGGCAGGCCGCTCCTTGCAAGGTTCCCGGACGCCGACTGGTCCCTCGCAAACTTTATGCGGGCGCAGCTGTATTCAGCCTGTGCTACGCTTCGGTTGGGAATGGATATCCTGTTTTCAAAAGAAAATGTCCATATAGAAAGCATTACAGGACACGGTGGATTTTTCAAAACCCAGTGTGTCGGGCAGCGCATTATGGCTGCAGCGCTTAATACACCGATAACCCTGCTCGAAACGGCGGGAGAGGGCGGCCCTTGGGGAATGGCGGTTTTAGCCGCATTTTTGCTTAAAAAAAGGAAAGACGAGTCATTAAGCGAATATCTTGATTTCTGTGTTTTTCAAAACAGCGAAAAAAACACGGTTCCGCCCGATACGGAAGAAGTTAGGGGATTTAATCGGTTTTTGCAGGCGTATAAAAATTGTCTTCCGGTGGAAAAAGAGGCAGTGCTGCGGTTATCCAGGTAAACATCTCTGTTATACAGAGAAAACAAAATCATAAGGTTCATCGTGATTTTTCTCCGAAAATAGATTTTGTTAAAACGCCAGCCTGTGTAACCACGGCATAGTACACTGCAGAAACTGTGCGATCAATATTGACGTATGGGTAAGATTCTTCGGCAAATCCAGCGGATTTTTTTTGCATTAGCTCTGTTCCGTTCTTGCAGTAAAGTCAATATGATAACGAGGAGGAAATGGTTGCTTATCATGACTTTACAATCTGTTCGAGAAAGATAACATAATAAAAGAGGAGAAAGCAAAAAATGAGAAAAAAAATTAAATGGGTGGCTATTTCTCTTGTCGTAGTCCTAATAGGAGTAATTTTATCAACACTGATTGGTACAAATTTCGGCAAGACCAAGATTGAGCATCTGCAGCTTGTCGATAAGGCAGGCTACCGTGTATCCGCAAATCTCTACATACCGAAAACAGCAACAAGCACAAATCCGGCTCCTGCGATGATAGTGGTTCCGGGCGGTGACGATGCGGCTGATTCAATGTCCCCTTGGGCAGATGAGTTATCACGCCGCGGCTATGTAGTAGTCACCGTTGACTATTCAGGGGAAGGCGATACTGAAGTCAATCCCAACGAACAGTATTTTTCGGCAGCAAACGGTGCAATGGAATTAGATACAGCGTATGACTATATCTCTAATTTGGCCTTTGTTGATAAAAATCAGATCGGTGTTGGCGGACATTCTATGGGTTCGATGTATTCCTTCAGGCTTGCTTTAGTGCGTCATGTTAAGTTTGTAGTTTCGGACGTAATATATAACGACAAATTACCGGACTATAATTTCAATTTCATTCAAATTTGCGCTACACATGATGAAGGTATTTTGGGAAGAGTTAGTAAGATTGAGGACTTGTATACTGATAAATTCCTCTGCAGCCTCTTCGGTACAGATAATATTACTCCCAATAAAGTTTACGGTTCATGGCAGGACTCAAACGCCCGCGTCCTTTATACTGTAAATCAAACGCATCCTGACGACATGGTCAGAGGCCAGTTTATAGAAAAAATGTTGTCCTCTGTTATGAAATCTGCAGATGCTCCAACCCCTATCAATCCGGACAACCATATATATGCCTGGAAAATTGTCGGCATGATAATTGCAGTTATTGGTATGGGCATGTTCCTGTTCAGCTTGGCTGGTGCTCTTCTTGAAACGGCTGAATTTGGAAAACTAAAGCTGTCAAATAATAAGCAGATTGCTGGCTTAGCATACAAAAGCAAAGCTTGGTGGATTTACGCCGTAATTTTATCTCTTGTCCCCGTGATTACATTTTTCCCGGGTACAGCGGTCGGCAACTCCATGACTTCAAATAATCTGTTCAAGCTTGGAACGACACCTAACGGATTCATGGTTTGGTCTTTGTTCAGCGCAGTTCTTATGCTGGCTCTTTTCTTTGTGTTCCATTTTACTGTCGGGAAAAAGCAGGGCGGTAACCTGAGCACATACGGTTTTGGGACAATTGAAAACAAAAACAAAATAACACTCGCTTATATTGGAAGATCTGCGCTGTTTGCAGTGATTCTATATGCAAGTGCCTATTTCCTGATGTATCTGATTTATAACTATGCAAAGACGGATCTTCATATTTGGACTGTAGACATGCGCCCGTTAGCTTTGCAGCGCATTGAAACATTCCCATGGTACTATTTAGGACTGTTGCCCTACTTTGTTACTTCCTTACTGGCTGGTAAGGCGCTCAGCTTTGGCAATGAAGATGACAGCAAAGGAAAGAGTCTGTGCAAATCAGTAATTTTTGGAACAGTTATTGGTATGATTGCTCTGGTGGCACTTTATATCGTACATGAAGTATACCTCCGCAATGGTACTAGCGGTGCATTTTATAAAGGTCATTTTGCTAATTTCTATATGACTTCATTGGAATGCATGATTCCTGAGTTTGGATTTGCGTCTGCTCTGGCATTGTACATCAACAAAAAGACGAAAAATAACTTTGCGGGTATCTTCATTGGAGTTGCTTTGGTAACATTCTTTATAATAACTTCAAACGCTCTTTCAATGATTATTTAATAAATCGTCAATACCATTTTCATAAACTGCGATGTTGTCTGTTCTGTACTGATTTAAATGTCATGTCTACTATGGTCTCGTGACAGTCAACACAATATTAAGCAGGGATAGGTACAAAAACTGTACTTATCCCTGCTTTTTTTACATACCTAAAGACCGTTTTCACGGTCTGATCTTATCGATGTTAAATTCTCCGATTGTTGTAAGTCCGCAGGTTCGACTCCTGTCAGAGTAGAGAAAAACGCGTTTTGCATCCTGCAAATTTTCAATTTGCAAGGCAACGGGCTTTTCACAATCACTTTCAAAAGGCCCGTCAGTCCGCATAGATACCGGTTTCACGGATTATGTAACTACGTTGTATGATAGACTGTCTTACTAGTACAATTTAATTCAGGACATAAACGGGCGCACAAAAAAGCCCTCCACAAAGGTGAAGGGCGCGGATTGTCTCCAGTGCAGCTGGAGCAAATATCCTCCGGTAAAACGGCGCGGAAAATCCGCAATCTGCGGGGTAAATCAGGGTGATATCCACGATTAACAGCGCTTCTTAATGCAGCTGCTACTCGGAAAGACTTTTGAAACAGTGTTCATGGTGTTCCGCCGGCAAAGTGCCATTGCAATCTTTATCCGTGAAACTGGTGATCGTGGTCATGGCCGCAGTGAGCGGCGGCAATCTGCTCTCCTGCCTCGGTCAGGGCTATGCTGCCAAGCTCCAGTACAGGGGTATTGCCCAGGAAATTGGGTCTGGTGGCTCCCTCCGCCACCGTTTCGCGGAAGTATGCGTAAAGCGCACTTTCTTTGTATTCCTCATAGTCGTATCCGTTCAGAGGAATGTCGTAATCCAGGGTGATAAGGCCCAGGTCTTCCAGATTTTGCAGGAAGGCCCCTGCCTCCTTGACTGTCTTCATGTCGTCTGATGCCGAGCACAGAAAAACCGGTGCCAGGGCGGTCGAGACAAAATCCACCTCCCGGCTATCCGTTACAGTAAACCGGGCCACGGGTAAATAATGTCTGTGGTGGAGTTGATGGAGAAATTCCCTTTGACTTTCCGTTACCTCAACCGGCGTGTCATTTGTATCAGCTTTGCGGGGGTGCTCATGGCCGCAGCCGCAATTGCAGTGTTCGTCGTGAGTCATTACTGTCCTCCTGTCTCTTTTATTTTGTGTAATTATCATACACAATTGGAGTAAAAAAGTCCACATCCATTTTTCACGTATAAGCGTGCTGTTTACTGAATTTGTTTGTTGGGTAAAGCAAACGCCCTCCACAATAAGAAGGGCGTGAACTCCTCCCGTTCAACTTTTGATAAATCATGACAATCATGTAACATGATGCTGAAATCGCAGTAAGACAGATAAATTTCCTTCTCAGACTGTACTTTCGTACATTGCGGAAAAATCTGGCGTTTTATAATTATTTATGATGAAAAATGTTACATATACTGATAGATTGTAAACAGTTGCCGTACTTTGCAGAACGCCATTCACGTATGCGGCCTGCGGAGTTTCTGACGGAGGAAAAATGAGAAAGTTAAAACAATTCAAAAAGGGCCTTGCCGTTGCGATAGCCATGCTGATGGTTATCACTATGCTGCCTGATGGCATATTGAAAGTCCGGGCGGCTGAAGGTGATAAAACCACGTTGTATATTGACGACGGGGCCATCTCCATTTCCGGAGACACGGCTAGTTACAATTCCGGCTTTTATACGGTAACCAACGCAAACGGGTTCATCATTACGCAGCACAACAGTGCGTCGCCCACCTTCTGGGATATTTCCGTGACGTGCGGCAATGCGGATATCACGCTGCAGAATGTGAACATCAATGAATATCTCAATGGAATACATTATTACAAGCCCGGATTTAACATTGCACATGGTGCGTCGGTGAAGCTTACACTCAGCGGCAGCAACATTCTGAAAGGCGATAATTCATGCGCCGGCATCTTTGTGCCTTCCGGAGCGGAGCTCACCATCAACGGCACCGGCAGTCTGACAGCCATCAGTGGGGGAAACGGCGCGGGTATCGGCGGCAGTAACTCCCCGGAATATGGTATAGGCGATACCAGCGGCGATGACTGCGGAACGGTAAACATCGCGGGCGGAACGGTAACAGCTACCGGCAACTACGGCGGTGCGGGCATCGGCGGCGGAGAATATACAGGCAGCGGTGGCACGATAAACATCACGGGCGGCACGGTGACGGCTACCGGTAATGGCGGCAGCGCAGGAATTGGCGGCGGAGAATACCTTGGCTCCGGAGGTAATGTCACCATTTCCGGAGGTATGGTAACGGCTACCGGCAGTGACGGCGGTTCGGGCATCGGCAATGGAAAAAACGGAGGAAACGCCGGCACCACCGTTATAACGGGCGGCTCGGTGCACGCTGCCGGCGGCGTGCGGGGAATTGTACAGGATGCTTCCGGACACACGGAGCATTGCGTAACAGTGAATGCCGGTACAATAATCGGCGCATCCGAAAGCCTGACCGCTTCAGTACAAGGCAGTTCGTTCAGCTCAATGCAGACCGACGAAAGCGGAAAGCTCTATTTCTGGATGGATGAAAATGCAACGGATCTGGCAACTGTGCAGTACAGCTCGGCTTTTTACAGGCTTTCGGTGCCCGTCGGCACAGCCGATACCAACGCAACGCTTAGCAGCGCAGATCAAATGGCCGTGCTCGATCTTTCACAGGAGAGCATTACCATCGGTGCTTCCTCCATCACGGCGAAAAACACAAACAAGCAGGATGCAGGCTTATGCTCCAACGGTTATGTCATCACACAGAGCGCGGGTGGCAGCACGACCAACACCATTACTGTCACCGGTGGCTCGCAAAAGATAACGCTGCAAAACGTGGATGTTGAAAATTCCGCCGGCAGCGCATTTTCCATTGCCTCGGGCGCGGCGGTGAATCTCTCGCTTTCCGGCGCTAATACATTAAATAGCATAAGCGGAGATGGGATAGATGTCCCACTCGGGGCATCGCTTGATATCGTCGGAGGTGACAGTCTTACAGCCGCAGGCAGTGCCAATAATGTGGGAATCGGAGACTGCGAAAACTGTGGTACGGTTACCATCGACGGCGGCACGGTGACGGTAAGGGGTGGCAGCAGCGGTTCCGGCCTCGGCGGCGCTTACTACGGCGGCATCGTACTATGCTCAATTACCATCAACGGCGGCACGGTTACCGCATATGGTGGTTATTCGAGTCCTGCCGCTATCTTTGGCGCGATCGTCATCAACGGTGGTACTGTTACCGCTATAGGAAGTGGCCCGGATAGTAATACCACCGGCAGCGGCATAGGTGGTTTTGGATCTTCAGTGACTATTAACGGCGGTACGGTCACAGCGAGAGGAGGAGGCGGCGGCGCGGGAATCGGCGGTATGACATGCCCGGTGACTGTCAACGGCGGCACGGTGGACGCATACGGCGGCAGCGATGGTGCTGGGATCGGCGGCGTCTACTATATGAATGATTACACGGTAAATATCACCGGCGGCACGGTTACGGCACACGGCGGTTACTCAAACGGTGCGGGAATCGGCAGCGGAAGCGGAAATCTTGTTTGGAGCAGCGAAACCGGAGGTACTGTGAATATTTCCGGAGGATTCGTGAAAGCTTACAGCGGCCAGCAGAGTGCCGGAATCGGTGGCTCTCTCAACATCTCAGGTGGAACGGTAAATATTTCCGGTGGTACCGTAGAGGCCTATGGCGATCGCACTTCAGGCATCGGCGGCGGCAACCGCAATACCAGTGTAGAGGCAACCATTACCGGCGGTTCGGTGAATAGCAGCATCCAAGGTACGCCGACAAACGGTGCAAATTCCGTTTACCTGACCGCCGTTTCGATCCCCGCCGGAACAGACGTGAGCAATCTGTCACTTCTGCAGAACGGCAGCAAGTATACCTATGGATATAAGAACATGCGGACCGACGGGGCAAGCCGCGGTAAACTTTATCTATGGCTGCCCGCCAATACGGAAACTGCGGCGGACGTAACAACAGACGGCGGCAGCTATAATGGGTATTATGGCAGCGTGGGTACCGGCAATAACAGCACGCTCAGAATGAACCAGAGTGTGCTTTCAATCGGAGGCATTACCGGCGGCGGAATATATACATACGGAAGCGTTCCGGCTGTTACAACCGGCGGCGGAAGCGGCGCAGGAAACGTAACTTATACTTTTACCGGCACGGATTACTATTCGGCCAGTGAGCCGACCGGCGTAGGTATTTTCAGCGTCACGGCCCAAAAGGCAGAGGATGCCTGCTATTACGCTTCTACAGCCACTGCATCCTTTACCATCGTGCCCAAAGAACTTACAGGTTCGGATGTCACGGTCACAATTCCGACACAGGAATACACCGGCAGCGCCCTGACGCCCGATGTAAACGTTGCGTATAACGGCGCCGTGTTGACAGAGGGGACGGACTATACCGTTTCTTTCATAAACAATACGAATATTGCGCAGAGTACGGATCAAGATTCTCCTGCCGCGGCGATCACATTTATCGGAAACTTCTCAGGCAGCATCAGCAAAGCTTTTACTATCGAGGCCAGGCCTGTTATCAGCGTTTCCCACGTCCCGGACAATCTTGATGAATGGTCTGCAAAAATAGACTTTACCGTTGAAGCAGCGGCGGGAAGTTCCGGAATAAAAAGCGTGACTGTCAAAAAAGATACGGATGAAACGTCCACTGATATACAGGATACTCTCAACGAAGGGAAATATTCCTTTACTGCAACGAAGAATGGGTCATATATATTCACAGTGACAAGTAATTCCGGCTTTACGGCATCTCAAACTGTGGAGGCGAGCAAAATTGACACCGCGGCGCCTTCCGTCGGAAGTATATCCGGCAACCCGGAAAGCCCTGAACAATCCGCCGCGCTCAGCGTGAAGGTGACGCCCGGCGTCTCCGGGATTGGCAGAGTGAAAGTCAGCCGTTACGGCAGCGGGCAGTGGACAGTTTTGACGGGCGTTCCCATTGCTGACACTGCAAATGCGGATGGAAGCCATACCTACATATATACCGTAACAGAAAACGGCACTTATAAATTTACGGTCACGAGCGCGGCGGGCGTTTCAACAGACAGCAACAGCGTAAACGTGACAAAGATCGACACTGTAAAGCCGACGGTCAGCGTCAGTGCAAAAAAAGCCGATGGCAGCGACTATGCCGGCGGCACATGGGCGAATCAGGATGTCACACTGAATGTTTCCAATACGGCTTCTAACCTTGGAACAACCGGGTTTGAATACAGCACCGACAGCGGCGATACATGGACAGCTTTTGACGGCAGTATTACCGATTTGGATGAGTGTACAAAAACCTACTCCTTCCGTACGACAAGCGCAAGTGGAATTGTAAGCGATGTCAAGAGCATCACTGTCAAAATCGACAAAACCGCGCCAACAAAAACGACCGTCGGCTTTAAACAGAATCCATTTAAAACGGTCTTACATTTTCTGACGTTCGGAATTTTCTTCGGTGATACGGTGGATGTTAATTTTTCAGCAGCCGACAACGGCAGCGGAATAGATCATTATGAATATCAGGTTGTGGCGAAAGATGATACTCCGGGCACATCATGGCAGACGGGTTCTTTGAACATCTCGCCGGAATTCAAGGGGACCGTGTATGTCCGCGCGGTTGATAAAGCGGGCAATACGTCCGGTATCGTAACGAAATCGCTTGTCGCGGACAAAACGGCGCCGACAATTGCAGTGCCTCAGACAACTCTTTTGACCACCAGCCCGAATGCTTCGATTCCCGCTGCCGTGGAGGACAACGGCGCAGGTGTGGGTACCGTCACTTATCAGGTAAACGGAGGTTCGGTACAAACCATCGATGTGACAGATGGTGCCGCTGATTCTCTTGGGATATATAGCTTTTCAATTGTCAGCCTGCCGGACGGAGTCTACGACGTAGTGATAAATGCGCAGGATAATTCGGGAAATTGCGCGGATTCAGTAACAGTGCATGTGAACAAGGACACCACACCAAAGGTAACTGACGTGACGGTTATGCCGAGTCCGGCTTCGGTTGATCATGGTGCGGCGCAGATCTTTGCAGCCGCCGTAACCGGCATCAACAACCCGCCGACTGACGTGATATGGACCGTTTCCGGCAACAGAAGCAGCGGTACGACAATTGATGCAAACGGCAGGCTGACCGTTGCGGCTGACGAGTCGGCGGTAGCCCTTACCATTACGGCAGCTTCCGTCTATGATAAAACAAAGAGTGGCCAGACCGCCGTTACCGTGAACACGGCAGACCAGACCGGATTTTCTTTTGCCTCTTCCTCTGTTACAAAAAAACGCAGCGACGAGCCGTTTACCGTTGATGCTGCCGGCGGGCAAGGCAATGGATCTGTGTCTTACATGGTGACAAGCGGGGCTGATGTAATTTCGATAAAAGGCAATACCGTGACCGTCAAAAAAGTGGGTACAGCCGTCATCACCGCCACGAAAGCAGCGGATGGCAGCTTCCGGCAGGCAGCGGCCGCAATGACCGTGTATATCGGCAGGGGAACGCCTGATGTCTCGACGCTGCCCGCGGCTTCGGGAATCAATGTTGTCGGCAAACTTTCGTCGTGTGAATTAACAGGCGGCAGCGCCGATGTGCCGGGAACTTTTGCGTGGACAAATCCTGATACGATTGTAACGGAATCCGGAAATTATGAAGCGACCTTCGCCCCCGCGGACACGACGGATTATTACAACCGCCCCTGCATGGTAAGAGTTACTGTCAATCCGGTTATCTGCAGCAGCTTATCAGACGTTTCCTTCGACCTTACCGGCGTAACGCTCCCGAACGGAGTGACTTCCATTTCGGTCGGCAGTTTCGTTGAACCGAAATCAAACGTAAGCTCAGTTTATTCAATTGTTGAAAACCGAATTGTAAGCGGGAAAAAACTTGAAGGCCTGACGGTTTACAATTTGAAATTGCTCGACCAGAATGGTAACCCGATTGAAGCATTTACCGGCAAAATCACGGTCAGAATCCCGATTCCGGAAGGCTTTAGCGGTGACCTGCATGTCTACTGGTACAACGATTCCGACGGGACGGTGACCGACATGAACGCAAGACAGGAAAACGGGTACCTTGTGTTTGAAACCACTCACTTCAGTTATTACGCCGTTGCGGAACTTTCTGTAAAAGCTTCTTCAGGTTCCGGTACGATCCCGAATCCGGATACCGGAGACGGTTCGTTCCCACTTGTTCCAATAGCACTGCTGGGTATTTACGGATGCGGGCTGGCTGTTGTCACCAAAAGCAGACGATTTAGGACAAAACAGTAAGCCTTTCGGAGACTTATTTCATTATTCGGGATAAACTGGATTTTCATCTCATTCGGCGATATAATTGAATCAGGAAAAATTCTTCTTTCAATTAAAAAACCGAAAGGATGGGGAACATGCGTTTTCAGTATATTTCCTACCTATGGCCACTTTTGATATCTTCGTCCGTCACGGTTTTGCTCTGTGTGTATGCGTTTATCCGGCAGAGGCACTCGAAATGTGCTGTCAGCTTTATAGTGAGCATGCTGCTTGTGACGGTCTGGTCTGCCGGAAACGCGCTGGAGATGGCCGGAGCCGATCTGTCCACCAAGTTATTCTGGGCGAATGTCCAGTATTTTGCCTACTGTTATTCGCCTATCGCTCTGCTGGCCCTGAGTATGCGCTTCACCGGCTACGCCAGGTGGCTGCGAAACCAGAAGTTCCGGTGGCTTTTGTTGCTGCCTTCAGTTATTATCGTTTTGGTCTGGACAGACGGCTTTTTCGGGCTGATGCGGTATAACATTCATCTCAGCTATAGCGGGACTTTCCCGGTGATTGCGAAAAATTACGGCCCGGCCTTTTATATCCATGCAGTTTACGAGCATGTCATCAATATTACCGCTATTGTGATGCTGATACGGGCGGTAATTTACCGAAAAACGGTTTACCGCAAGCAGGCCAGTATCCTTCTTATCGGCGCAAGCCTGATCGTATTTCCCAATCTTTTTTACATAACGGGGCTGAGCCCTGTCAAAGGATTCGACCTCACACCGGTCTTTTTCGGCCCCGCCGGAATGCTGATGGCCTGGGCAATTTTTCGTTACAAGATGTTCGACCTGGTGCCGCTTGCCCGCGCGACAGTTATGGAGACCATGGATACAGGCGTTATGGTGACGGATCTGCAGGGCAGAATATTGGACATCAACCCCGCGTTCGAAAAAATCATGGGAACATCCGTAAAGGCTGCTTCCGGCCGGGAAACAGCGGTAATCTTCCGTGATATTTCCGAATTTGCAAGTGCCTGTGCCGCCAGAGATACGGCGCATATAGAGTTTTCTGTCAAAACAAACGACGGCATACGAATTTACGAAGCCGTTTTTTCCCCTCTTGCCGATGGTAAAGGAGCTCCGATAGGAAGGCTTGCCATGGTCTATGAAATAACGGAAAAGAAAAGGGAACAGCAACGGTACCTGGAACAGCAGCGCCGGCTTGGCGCCGCGCATGAGAAGGAACGAATGGCCAGAGATCTGCACGACAACCTCGGTCAGGTTTTGGGGTTCATCAATCTGCAGGCACAGGGCATCCGTCAGGAACTGGTGACGGTCGGCGTCGACACCGTCAGCGACAAGCTGGACAGGCTTGTCGAGGTCACCCAGGCGGCACACGACGAAATCCGTGCGTATATCACAAGTGCCAGAAACCTGTTGCCTTCCGACAGTGATTTTCTGGAATCTCTCCGGAACGACATTTTGCAGTTTGAACAGCGGAGCGGCATACCGACTGAGTTTGTCACAAACATCGATCTGGCTGATATTGACCTTGCACCGCAGATTCAGCTTCATCTGCTCAGCATCGCGAAAGAGGCACTCAACAATGTGCAGAAGCATTCCGGGGCTGATCGTGTGAAGATTACTATCTCACGTAAAAAAGGGATATTGTTGTTATACATAGAAGACAACGGACGAGGGTTTACTGTTTCAGACAAGAACGACAGAGCCGGAAAAGCATTCGGGTTGAGCATCATGAGAGAACGCGCGGTGGAAATCGGTGCGGTGCTCACCGTCGAGTCCGCTCCGGGGAAAGGCTGTAAAGTAGCCTTGTCACTGCCAGTTTCGCAGAAAGGGGAAAATGCCCATGAAACTCATGCTGGTGGATGACCACCCTTTGTTTATCGAGGGTCTCAGCTATCTTCTGGAGACCTACGGTTTCGAAGTTTCTGGTATCGCAAATTCAGGCAAGGAAGCTCTCGAAAAAGCGCGGATTCTGAAACCGGACGTCGTTCTAATGGACATCAAAATGCCGGATCTGAACGGAATCGACACACTGAAGCTGCTCAAGGCCGAATGGCCGGAGATGAAAATCGCCATGCTGACGTCATCGGAAGAAGACGAAGACTTGTTTGACGCAATCAAGTACGGCGCATCGGGGTATTTGCTGAAAAGCACAGGCGCAAAGGAACTTGCGGAACTTCTTCACGGCCTCGAAAACGGTGAGGCGTTCCTTACCCCGGCAGTTGCCGAGCGAATCCTTCAGAATCTGAAGCGGCTGAACACGGGTGAGAAAGAAGGCGCCCGTCAACCTGCTGAACCGGACATTGAAGAGTCGCATCTCACCGAACGGCAGCTTGAAATATTGGAGATGGTGGCGAAAGGCGTCACCTATAAGGATACAGGTACCGCCTTTGGGCTTACCGAGCGGACGGTCAAATACCACATGGGGAGAATCATCGAACTTCTGCATCTGGAAAACCGGTCGCAGGTAATCGCCTATGCCGTAAAGATGGGGATTGTTCAGAAACCTCATATATAAAGGAAATAAATCTGTCACACAAAAAGTACGGGAATTTTTATAGTTCCGCTGTACTTTTTTTGTCAGACGGTACTTTGCCCATCAATGATCGCAGAAAATATCTGGTTACCTGGCTCATTGCCAGAGAAATTGTTGTTTGAGCTTTAGACTGAAGCAAACATTGTTTGAGAGTATAAAGCGGAATATTTGCGCGCTGCTTACGGTGTAAAAAATAATGTCGAATATTATGGAATGCTGTACTAAAGTACATTGCGCGGTTTATGTGTGGGGCTTACAATAAAACTGTGCCTGTCCCAAATGAAGGGATGCACGAATATTCTCACTGTTTTCAGAGAAAGGGAGTGAAACAATTCCTCCGTGATGTTCAGAGAGGCGATGTAACTGTTGAAGACGGCAAAACACTCCGGGATTATATTACAGAGTATCAGACAAAAGCAAAGAATGACCAAATACATAGATTTTCTGCAGCAACTGGAGTTGATGAAGAAGCACTACGTAAATTCATGCAACTCCATGTGACACAAGTTGATATTAATGCATTTGGACGATTCGACCAATTGAAAGATACGGTTGATTGGTCTGTTGCAAAAGCTTATCTGGAAAGAGTGGAAGGCGAGCCTGTTCCAATGCGTAAAGTCCGCATGAAGATTGACAAAACGCTTCGCCAATTCATCTTTAAAGATGGTTTTGATATTGACGATTAGCATTAAGGAGAAGATCAAAATGGATGGCAATGATGAAAAGCGCGTATGGGGTATTCACACCATGAACGATGCCCTTTTCTTAAATGATAATATTATCGCCATAGGCTGGAGAGATATGGGTGACTTAAAGCAAATCGAAGGCAACCGCGATTCATTTAAAGAGAGATACAATAAGGTATATCCTGATTCAAAAAAAGGCGCTGTAGCAAATGGCGCAGGAATGCTGTACCGTTTTGTTTATGACGTGCAAATTGGAGATTATATTGTCTTCCCGTCTAAAATAGATCGCCGAATCAATATTGGTACTATTGAAAGCGACTATATATACAATCCGGACGCAACAGAGTATGTACAGCAGAGAAAGGTAAAGTGGTTGAAGCACCTGCCAAGAACATCTTTTTCGCAGGGCGCGTTATATGAAGTTGGTTCCGCACTGTCATTTTTTGCTGTAAAAAACTATGCTGATGAATATCTGAACGCATTGGATAAGAGTTTTCAAAAAGCTATGATCTCATCAGAAGACGATGAAAGCGTCGGTGCCACAGCAGATGACATCGTTGAGACTACAAAAGATTATATACTCAAGGCACTAAGCAAAAATCTCAAAGGATATGAACTCGAAGAATTTGTTGCCGATCTATTGAGTGCAATGGGATATCGGACGTCAATTTCTGCTCATGGCGGCGACAGTGGAATTGATATAACGGCATACAAAGATGAACTGCCACCTCGCATCTTGGTGCAGGTCAAGAGCCAGGATGGCGATATTAAAGAAACTACTATCCAGTCGCTGAAAGGTGCCATGCACGAAGGAGATTACGGCTTGTTCGTTACACTTTCGTCATATACAAAGAACGCACAAAAATACCTTGAAAATACACCTATCATCAAAGGTATTAACGGCACCGAGCTGGTTGAACTGGTTCTAAAATATTACGACAGTCTGGATGAGAAGTACCGTAAAATGATACCTCTAAAGATGGTTTACATTCCCGTCTCCAGAGACGATGCGAGCTAATCAAGAAATGAGGCAATGTTATTCAAACCGAGTGGCAACCTTTTTATCGAACGGACAGACACACGGGTGGAATATTAACGATATACAGTTCATGCTCCTTTAATATTTGAAGCGTCCGCAGGACGTGCAGCCGCACAATTTATTGTGCGATCAAAGGGGGTTGGGGGCGCTGCCACCAACAAGCAAAAGGCCGGTTTCCGTGGAAGCGGAAGTCGGCTTTTTTAGCTTTGTGGGTACCACAAAGCATTGCTTGCCAATCTTATCGGCACATGCCGATAAACGCTATGAGTTTGGTCCCATGCAATGTTTTAATTACTTGATAGTTAGAACCCATCAAGACCATATTAAACTGGGCTCAATGTCATTAATATTTTGGCAGCCGGTAAGACTTAAAGTCCGCCGCAATTCTTCATTCGTACCTTCGAGAATTTTCCGTACACCTTCCATCCCCTCACAGGCAAGCCCCGCAACCACAGTACGCCCTACAAGAACTCCGGTCGCGCCTAAGGCCAATGCTTTAAAAACATCAGTACCTCTGGTAATTCCGGAATCGACGATAATAGGGATCTTCTTATCAATGATTTTGGCGATTTTCGGAAGTGCCTTTAACGGAGGTACGGCGTAATCCAGTACCGATCCGCCGTGATTAGAAACTACGATTGCACCTGCGCCGATATCCAAAGCTTTCTGTGCATCCTGTACGCTCAAAACCCCTTTTAATATAAAGGGTAGTTTTGTGGCCTGCACAAACTTTTTGATTTCATTGAGCGTTCTTGGGCCCAAAATGTTCGACATGACCCTACTGTCTCCAATTTCTCCTCCGAAGAAATAGTCGATATCCATCCCGACGGCAAAAGCGCCATTCTTTTCCGCCTGGTGAATTTTCTCATAGATTAGGTCAGTATCCTTGTATGGTTGGACAACTTTAATGGTTTTGGCTCCGGTCCCGATGATCGCTTTCAACTCTGCCTCGTCGCCTGTTCCAACCCACATGACCGTGTTTGCCGCCGCAGCCCCTTTTGCAATTTCAACCATACTATTTGGATAGACACCGTTAAGGCCCCCTAATGCGGCCACCATGACAGGCGTGGAGAAAGTTCCGCCAAAGAGTTTCATTTCCGTTGCAGCTTCTACCGCGTCGATCAGTCTTGTTTCAATCGCCAAAGAATCAATGTACTCTCTGTTCAGTCTCAGTCCGTTTGCTGTTTCAGCACCGTTCTTGCCGCCAATGCCTTTTTCCGCAAGTTTCTTGTTGCCGTCTTCCAATAATTTTCCGATCAAAGAACTTACCTCATTTCTGTATCATTTTTTTAAACTGCTGAATAAACTCGTCTTTTAAGAATCTACAATCACAATCCGTCTGGCTCACACGACTGGCATAGGATGTAATGCATGAATTATTCACCTCCTTCGCTTGATCATCAAGGTCCAGCCTCGGGCCGTATTCCTAGATTAATTTAAGTTTCATGCTGATAGAACGGAATAAATCAGAACTTATCTTATTCTATGTAATTTCTGTCGGCCGAGATGTCTGCGATTGAGACATGGGGATTGTGATACCGTTTCCGTTTTTCGGTTAGATTGAAATTCCTAATGAAGGGATATTTTTCTTTCATCTCCGGACTGACTTTATAATTGATTGCTTTTTTAGGACAATAACCGACACACGACATACAGAAATTGCATTGATGCATGAAGGAGGGCTTCCCATCCTTCATCAAAATGTTATTGCAGGGACAAACTTTTGTGCAGGTGCCGCAACCCACGCATTTATTCGTAACGACAAAACCTCTGTCGGCTTCGTGCAGCATGTTGGTATACTTCTCACTCGATGAATACATCATCCGAATCAGAGCGGAAGCCCGTGGATATTTTCGAAATTTCTGTTTAGCGATTTCAGCCGAAATGACGGTGAGCCTTTTCTCCGTTCTGGGAACCCAAAGCTTTGGAAACGGCATGGGGGAATAGGTCACCATCGAATTGCCGACGCTGTGCAACGTTCTGCCATAAGAGAGGGATGACCCTTTCTGCCTCAGTAAACGATCCAGCATTTCAAAGCTGTGACCATTAATAGCGGCAAGCGTAGAAATTCCAAAGATATACGCGCCGGGGTTAATTTTAAGCTCCTTTATAAACCTAACCGCCGCTTCCGGCATCGTCCAGAAGTAAACCGGGAAGACGAAGCCAATAATGTCGGCATCCGCTGCGGGGACCTCGGCGGGGTCGCAGCGCATGGAGATGATCTCGGTGTCGGTCAGCGCGGAAGCGATTCGATAAGCGGCCCTCATGCTGTTTCCTGTCCCGGAAAAATAGTAAATAACCTTTTTCGTTGTAAAGCCCCCATTCTTTCTAATAAAATTAATATTTAGTATATCTAGTTAATGGGATAAGATAGACCTATCACCTTAATTTATAGATATCGGCAAGCGTAGTATTTTTCAATGAATCCTTCATGGCCTTTTCTGCATCCTGCAGGCAGTTTATCACTTTTGATTTTAAATCGTCGACCTGCGGATTCTCAATAAAATAATCAAGCTGTGTTTTAAACAAAGGCGTTCCGTGCTCAATTGCCAAAAATACATCCAACAAGGTGATCTCCGAAATCGGCTTCGCCAAAAGGACCCCGCCTTTAGCCCCCTCCTTCGTTGTGGTAATACCCGCAGCATTAAGGCTCTTCAATATTTTTACCACTGTTGGAACGGGAGCCTTTAGACATTCGGCAATTACCTTGGCGGATACAAACTCAAACCGGAATTCCTCCATTTTTACATGGATAAGCAGGAGAATTGAAACCGCCTGTGAAAATGCTGTTGAGTATGCCATCTGTATTTCCCTCCGAACCACCGACAATGTCTTAATAAACTATATATCTCTTTTGTCTATTTGTCAACAGGCCTATTATAGTCATTAATTGAAAACAAGTTAAATCTACAGGCGTAAAATCCGTATATCAGAGATATTGCGCCTGTTTCTTGGATATTTTCTAAAGTTAACTGACCAAAGTCAACAAGTTAGATTTCTCCCAAATCCCTGTTTTCTTTTCCCCACTGAGACATGAGTCTTAATATAGGAATCAGCGTTTTCCCTCTTGCCGTCAGACTATACTCTACCTTTGGTGGAACTTGATTATATTGTTCTCGATGAATGATGTCGCAACTTTCCAGTTCTTTTAGCTGCTGGCTTAAAGTTTTATGTGCAATCGACGGCAGTTTACCCTTTAATTCACCATAACGTATTACTTTATGCTCAGAAATGATAAATAATATGACCCACTTCCATTTCCCACCTGCAACTGACAATGTATAAAGCATGGGGCAATCTTTTTCTGTAATATGCCCATCCGTTACCATAGCGCCATCACTCCTTACTTACTTTCCAGTTAGTATATAACAATAAAGTGCATACTTCACTTTTTCAAAACAATAATATACAATTCAAGCAGAGAAGTCAATCATCAATTAAGAAAAGCGGAGGAAAGGGTATGTGAACTATATTTTCTGTGCGGATAAGGCCATCTGTAAAGTCTCAATCTGTAATTTAATATTTTAAGAAAAGAGAGCTTGGAGGTTTCACTATGTCAATTCGGACAAAGAAGCGGTGTCTATTGATCGCGATGTTTCTTTCGCTTTTTATAGCACTGCTCGATATGAGTATTATTTCTGTTGCTTTGACCGCAATCCAAAGGAGTGTTAAAACGGATTTATCCGGGGTGCAATGGGTTACCGATGCTTATGTTCTGTGTTTATCCTGCCTTATGTTAACAGGCGGCGTACTTGGTGATCGATTTGGACGCAAACGTTTCTGGCTTATAGGCGTTGCTTTTTTTACAATCGGTTCGGCAATTTGTGGGTTTTCTTCCACAATAACAATGCTATTAATCGGGCGCGTCGTTCAGGGAATTTCCGCCGCATTATTGATGCCCGGCACGATGTCCATGATCGTTCAGGCGTATCCGGAGCCTAGGGAAAGAGCAAAAATCATCGGATGGTGGGGAATGTTTGGAAGCTTGGGCACAGCATTAGGGCCGGTGCTTGGCGGCGTTTTAATCAATTTTCTCGGCTGGCACAGCATTTTCTGGATCAACATCCCGCTCGGAATCATCACGCTTGTTTTGGGAGAGGCGTCCGCCAGCGAATCGTCCGACCCGGAGCAAACCTCTCTGGACCCTGCCGGGCAAATTTTTAGTATTGTCTGGATCGGTTCGCTGTCGTTTGCCTTAATCACGGGGCGAGGGTATGGCTGGCTATCCCCTGTCACCCTGATCAGTTTGGGGATCACGGTCATTGCGTTTCTCATTTTTGTCCGTGTGGAAATGAAGCAACCTAAGCCGATGCTCCCAATCAGGATGTTTTCTGATAAGAGTTTTGCCATACCGAACGCGGCCTCCTTTGTCATTGGGTTTGGGTCCTTCGCAGTCTCCCTTTACATCTCGCTGTATCTCCAACAGATTCACGGATATTCGGTTATGTCGGCGGGCTTGCGGCTATTACCTCTTTGCGCAGCTGAGACGATTGTCGCTGTATTTGCGGGACAATTGACGAGTAAGCTGGGACCGCGCATCCCTATGCTGATTGGATATTTTTCGATGGGCATTGGACTTTTAGGAATGTGCTTCTTTGAGGCGGATACCAATTATGCTCTTATCGCCGTTTTCACTGTGATAAACGGGTTGGGCATCGGATTTGCACTTCCTTCCACGACGGTGGCGCTTTTATCGTCGGTTCCTCGTGAACGTTCCGGGATGGCGTCGGCTACGATTAACGCGATGCGGCAAACAGGGGTTGCGCTCGGCGTTGCGGTGATTGGCTCTATCATATCGTCAGAAGCGTTAAATTCTCTGTCAAGCGCGCTTTCCCCTTATCACTTATCCTCATCAGAGAGCGCGAAAACAGCGCAAGCCATCTGGTCAAGCAACGGTTCCTCAGTTCCGACGGCAATACCTGCCAGCTTGGATTCCATTGAAAAGCTTTTTAGGTCTGCTTTTCTGTCGGGATACCATATGAGTACATTCGTGATTGGGCTTGTAACGGTTGCGATGGCGGTCGCTATTATTGGTTTAAAGCCAAAGGCGGAGAATGAATCATCATGATTGTACATCCGCTTTTCCGAACAGTCTTTCGCAATCAACTCAAAATAAAAATGCGTAAGAGAAATCAGCCTTTTGTCTTTAACAAGCCGTTGCTTTAGCGGTTAGAAATCCCCAAAATTTAAATTGCCAGACGGCGGTTTTTGATTTTATTACAAATCCACCGCTTTCTTTTTCAACTGGCGCCTTTGGAGCAGGAGACTCTTATGTTCCAGAAGCCGCTGCTTCCTATATGGGAGGAGTTGTTGCGCGGAAGATTTCAGTTATCTTCATTATCATTGTTCTCCGCCGATTGGTTATTCGATCGGACGACCGGCATAAAAATGTCGTCAACAATCTCCGTTATGGCTTCGTCAGATATGGGTTCCTGCATCGTGATCAGCTCGTACCGCAGTAAATCGAGCGGCAACGAAATAATTCGGGCCGACAATTTTTCAAAGCAGACTTCTCCTCGAATCTCCGCGTTTTTCAAAATCGCCGTCATAGCCACCATCAGTTTGCTCTCCGATCTCGGCTGGATGACCTGCGGCAAGGACGCAATTAAAGAGCCGCCCACAAGCGGTTCCGTCATAAGTCCTCTCATCGTCTGCGCGCCGATGGATTTCAGCGGTGCGGTAAGTCCCCGCAAATAGGTAACCACATCGTCGCGCAGGTTTCCGGTGTTCGGTATTTCATCCGTGATTTTCGGCACATATTTATGCAAGGCGGCAATCACAAGCTCCGACTTGTTGCCCCATCGGCGGTAAAGGACGGCCTTATTTGTCCCTGCCCTCGTTGCGACGCTTTCCATCGTCAGACGTGTATAGCCCGTTTCATAAAGTTCCTCGCAGGCGGCAAGCAGGATTGCATCTTCCAGAGCTTCCCCACGGCGGCGCATGCCTTTCTTTTGTCCGTCCATCTGTTATTTCCCTCCGACTCTCAGAAATAAATATACTTTTGTTGTAGAAATGCACATAAGAAACCTTTATAGTTTCTTGTTTCTATGTTGAGAATGACTATTGTATTCGAGTTGCATTTATTATATCATATTTATATAAGAAACGCAAAATGTTTCTTATATAATGTGAAGGGAGTTTTCTCATGAGTGCAACAAACGTAAAATCATCGCAGGATAAGCTCGACCCAATCGTACTCAGGGCGGCCATTATTCTGGTTGTCGGTGCCCTTGCTCCGCTTTTTGATTCGACGATGGTCAATGTGGCGATCAAAACAATAGCGGCTGATATGAAAGCAACCATTTCTACCGTGCAGTGGATCACAACCGGATACGTTCTGGCGATGGGGCTTACCGTTCCAATTTCGGGATGGGCCACCAAACGATTTGGATGTAAACGGTCCTACATGTTTTCATTGGCGGTCTTTCTGGTTGGTTCCGTGCTTGCCATGCTGTCATGGAACATCCAAAGCTTGATTGGCTTTGCGGTAATTCAGGGAGTCGGCGCGGGATTATTGATGCCGGTGCTAACAACAGAGCTCGTACAGCTTTCAGGAGGACATGGCCTCGGGCGGATCATGTCGATTGTCAGTATTCCCGCTCTGCTCGGGCCGATTCTGGGGCCGGTTTTGGGCGGAATAATCGTCAACGGCCTCGGCTGGCGAGCAATTTTCTTAGTGAATATCCCGATCTGTATTGTAGCGATCCCGCTGGCTGTCTGGGGAATCCCGGCCGACAAATTATTGGAGAAGAAAGCTTCTCTTGATATCATCGGTATGCTTCTGCTCTCTCCCGCGTTTGCCCTTCTAATTTACGGCATTGCTCAGATTGCCAAAAATGGGGGATTAAGCAGTAGTGCTGTCTATGTCCCTCTGATTATCGGTGTCGTTTTGATGGCGTTGTATGTCATTTATGCTTTAAACACGAAACGGGAACCGGTTTTGAATCTGAGACTGTTCAAATCCGTTAATTTTTCCGCGTCGAATATTTTGCTGATATTGACAGGCATTATTACAAACGGCGCTTTGCTGATTCTTCCGCTTTATTATCAAAATGTACGCGGTACAAGTGTTCTGTATACCGGGCTGTGGCTGCTTCCTCAGGGTATCGGTATGCTGCTGACCAGAAGTTGGGCGGCCAAGGTAGCCGACCGCGACGGTTCGCGTAATATTGTGTTGGTGAGTCTCGCCGCTATTGCGGTCGGCACAGTGCCGTTTGCTTTTGCGGGCGCGGACACAAATCTCATTCTTTTGGCCGCTGCTTTATTGGTTAGAGGAGCGGGACTTGGCGGTTTGCTGATTTCCATCATGACGTCCGCTTACATTGGACTTCAAAGGGAGCAGGTTCCTCACGCAAGCATCGCCACAAGAATCTTTCAGACCATTGGCGGAGCTTTCGGATCGGCGATTCTCGCGACCGTTGCCCAGCAGCAGATGACGGGCCACGCCGATTCCGATCTTCACGCGATTTCCCATGCGTTCAACATCTCTTTCTGGTGGGCCATCGGCTTTACTGTGGTAGCGGCGATTCCCACACTGCTTTTGACAATGCGTAAAAAACCAGAGCCGGAAGATGCCACTGCAAAAGACATCGCAGATGAATAAAGGAGGAGTAAAACTATGATGAAATCGGTCAAACAATTAGTCAGTACTGCCGTCATGAACGAGGCGTATCAGTACATGGCGAAGGATCCCATGAAAAATCTGCCCAAAATAATTGATTGGGCCGAAAAGATCAAAAAAGTCGATTATTATCAAAACACGCTGCAGATGTTCCGCGAAATCGCCCAAGACCCGGAAAATAACTGGAATCAGTTGATCCAACGGTATTTCAATGAGCTGAATCCAACCACACAAAAGAAGTTTCTGATTAATTTCATGGTCAACGCCGGTATGGTCGGGCAATCCGTCATTGACAAAAGCAAAGAAAAGTACGACTGCAATGTGCCGTGGGCCATTTTATTCGACCCGACCGCCGCCTGCAACCTGCACTGTACCGGATGTTGGGCGGCAGAGTACGGCAAGGGTATTTCACTTGATTATGCCACCATGCAGAAGATCATCCGGCAGGGCAAGGAGCTTGGCATTTACATGTACATCCTTTCGGGCGGCGAACCTACCGTCCGCAAGGATGAAATCCTCCGGCTCGCGGAGGAAAACGACGACTGCATGTTTCTTTCCTTCACCAACGCGACGCTGATCGACGATGCGTTTGCCTCGGAAGTGGAACGCCTCGGAAACTTCGCATTCGCCGTCAGCGTGGAGGGTTACGAGGAAGAAACAGATATGCGGCGCGGAAAAGGCACCTACCAAAAAGTGATGGATGCGATGGATATCCTTCAAAAGCACGGCATCATCTTCGGGTTCTCTACCTGCTACCACAGCAAAAATACGGAGGTCGTCGGAAGCGAGGAATGGGTGGATGACATGATCGCCAAAGGATGCAAATTCGGCTGGTACTTTACCTACATGCCGATTGGTAAGGATGCGGTGCCTGAGTTGATTGCCACGCCGGAACAGCGGGAATTCATGTACCATCAGGTGCGGAAATTCCGCGCGACCAAACCATGTTTCCTCATGGATTTCTGGAACGACGGCGAGTATGTCAAGGGCTGCATTGCTGGCGGCCGCAACTACTTACATATCAACGCGGGCGGCGATGTGGAACCCTGCGCGTTTATTCATTACTCCAATGTCAACATCAAGGACGTGGATTTGATCGATGCTCTGCGCTCTCCGCTGTTCATGGAATACAAGAAAAGCCAGCCTTTCAACGAGAACCACCTGCGTCCCTGCCCGATGTTTGACAACCCCGAAAAAATTCGGGAAATGGTCAACAAGTCGGGTGCCCATTCCACTCAGCTCGAAGATAGCGAAACGGTCGAGGAATTGACCGCCAAAACGATTCCGGCTGCCGAAAATTGGAAGCCCTTTGCGGATAAATTGTGGGCTTCTCCTCATGAATAATTTATAGTGATTGGTATGTGGCAAAACCTATAAGGAGAAGAAGGGGAGTAATTAGTATGGAAAAGAAATATGTCATCACAATCAGTCACCAGTTAGGATGCGGAGGAGCGTATATTGGGAATAAGCTATCTGAAAAGCTATCAATTCCCTTTATCGACCGTCAGATACTAAAAAGAGTTGCCGATACTCTTAATCTCCCGGAGGAAGATATTGAAGATCGAGAAGAAAAAGAATCCTCTTTCTGGGATGTCTTTTTCCGCGAAGGAGCTATTTCAGCCGAACCAATTTCCATGGTTACGCCGGATTTCATACTAAGCGATACGGAACTTTACGACTTGGAAACGCAATATATCGAAAATATAGCGGACGAAAAATCGTGCATCATTCTCGGACGCGGCGGCAATTACATTTTACGCAATCATCCTTGCCATCTCAGGGTATTCGTATGTGCGGACATGAAGGAGCGCATTCAAAGAGTATCCGGGCTTTACAAAGTCTCGGAATCCGATGCACGCAAAGTTATTGAAAAAAACGACAGAGAAAGGCAGGGATACATAAAGAGTTATACCGGCTGCGACATGCTGAATCTAAAGTATTATGATATTTGCATCAATACATCAGAAATCGGATTAGACAATTCCGTAACAATTATTCAAAACGCGTTAGAGCATAAATCTAGTACTCACTAAATGGTTTCCACGAAAATTGTAACGCTAGCTGACAAGAGAAAAGTAAATATTGTTAGCAAACCCGTCGAAAGACGGCGGCGCAAAGCCACGGGTCTACGGTTTTTAAACTATGACCGCCGAGTTGCAACAAAGAGGTCAAAACCCGCGAAGGTTTGACCTCTTTGTGTTTTTATAGCATCTAGCCAATTTGACCCAACGCAAAAGTTCATATCCTAAAATTGCGAGTAAAGCCGCCGTATTCTTTTTCAAAAACAAGATTACGGAGAGCGTAATAATTGTGCTCATTTTTATCGAGACTTTGGAACAGGAGGCTTTTATGTGCCTTAAGTCGTTGTTTCTATTATGGGAGGAACCGTTACCCTGCCGTAATGGTTTGGCTTAACTGACAGCCTAATCTTTTACAACTTCAAAAAAGTTTCAGAAATAATCGTGGGCGAATACTGCGCTCATTTTCAATCCAACACCTTGCGGGGGCCTCCCCGCACAGGTGCTTTTTTGTTTCTTCTCGCGGTATCGCATGACATGCCTTATCACTTCGAGCCAAAAGATGATTTAGCCCGTTGTCGTTCCCCGCCACCTCTGTTTCGATTTGCCAACCCCAAAAATCGAAATGGAGGAATATAAAATGGTCAAAATCAATCTGCGGAAATACTACCCCGATTTTTACAGCACCGACTGCATTATTGAAGTGCCGGACGAGGTTGCGGCGCTCCTGGGTTCTTCTGAACGGGCTGAAGCTGCCTATTATCTGCGGAGATACCGCCATAAGGCGTATTACTCTCTGGATCGCGGCGACGGAATCGAGCACGACATTCTGTTCGTGTCCCTGTCCCCCTGCGAGATCTATGAGCGCAAAGTGACGGTTGAGCAGCTCCATGCCGCTATCGCCGCCTTGCCGGACAAGCAGGCCAAACGCATCTATGCTCACTACTTCTTGGGGATGAGCAAAAGCGCCATTGCCAAGGCCGAGGGCGTCAGTAAGGCTGTGGTCGGTGACGCTATCGACCGGGGACTTGAAAACATGGAAAAGTTTTTGAAAAAGTCCCTCTAAGCTCACTTACTTTTGCCCCAAAAATGAAAAGGCTTATGAGGGAGTTGTTTTTATTCCTCACTGAACCTTGAAAATTTCATAAGGGACAAGCCGGATACATACCGCAAGCAGCGGCATACAGGGAGCCGGACGGCGGGTGCGCCACGATCTTTTCTTGCGCGGGAGAGGGTGATTGGATTTCAGCGTAACGGAAAGGGAGCGAAAAACACCAGCGCCGCAGGCAGAGCAGCGTCTTTTGGACGCAGGGCGGCTCTGCGGCAATCATCTGTATGTAATGAAACTTCCGTTCAGTCACAGTCCGAGCGTGATAAAACCGTCGCAGGCAATGAGAACGGCCCGCCATCAGAATGGGGGGAGGTGCAATCCCTATGGTAACAGGTACGCCGCCTGTTCGTCCGGAATGTCTGTAAACATAAAAAGCAAATCAAAACAAAGGGACAGCCGCGCCGAAACTCGCCAGCCGTATGGCTGCTTTAACCTGAAATCGGCGCGGCTGTCATCTTTTATATGGGTATGGTTTGGAATGGAGGTGCCTCTTTATGGAACAAGCCACACCATGCGGAAAAGCAAATACCTCTTACAAGGAGATCAAGATCGGGAATACGCTGTATCGCGTGACCAGCGTTTTTTCCGGAGAAAAGGACCTGGGGCATACGCTGGAGCAGCTCGCCGTCCGGCGCGCCATGACAGAGCTTACACCGCCCCGCGTCCCTTCTGTTTCTTAACAATAAAACCCTCTCGGCCAGCCGCATCCTTGCGCGGCGAAAGCTCCCGCGTTATCCTGATGATGTCCGAGAGCCATAAAACCGCACGGGGTATGATGCTAAGATAATCGGGAGGTAAAAGATAGATGATCGCAAAAACATACAACGTGGGCATCTACTGCCGACTGTCCAACGACGATGAGCGTGACGGCGAATCCGCCAGCATTGAAAATCAAAAGCTGCTGCTTCAACGGTATGTCCGGGAGCGCGGCTGGAATGAAATCGACGTATATACCGACGACGGATACACCGGAACGAATTTCGACCGTCCCGGTGTCCAGCGTCTGATTGAGGATGCCAAAGCGAAGCGCATCAACGTGATTTTGGTCAAGGACCTGTCGCGTTTCGGCAGAAACTACATTGAATTCGGGCAATATACGGATTACCTTTTTCCTTCCATTGGGTGCCGCTTCATTGCGCTGAACAACGGCATCGACACGGAGAGCACCAACGGCAGCACCGATGTCATGTGTTTTTTGAACTTATTTAACGAGTTCTACAGCCGGGATACCAGCAAAAAGGTCAAGGCCGTGAAGAAAGCGTGCGCGGAGGACGGAAAATTTCTTGGAACCTATCCCGCCTACGGCTACAAGCGTGACCCTACGGATAAACACCACCTCGTAATCGATGAGGAAACCGCGCCGGTTGTGCGCCGGATCTTCGCCATGCGCTGTCAGGGCATGGGCTTTTGGTCCATTGCCGTCGCGCTCAACGAGGATGGGATTCAGCCGCCCGGAGTGCTGTACTATCAGCGCAAGGGGCGAAGCGACCCGCGTAAAGTCAACCATCAGTGGGCCAATACCACCGTTCAGGTTATCCTCCGAAATGAGGTTTACATTGGTAATATGGTACAGGGCAAGCATGGGACGCTCTCCTATAAATCCCGCAAGCTCGTAACCAAGCCGGAGGATGAATGGATACGGGTGGAAAACACTCACGAAGCAATCATTCCCCGCGGTGTGTGGGACACGGTTGTCAGCATCGACCAAAAGAAGGTGCGGAAATCTCCCGCCGCCGCAGGCCGAAAAAGCATCTTTACTGGCCTTGTCTACTGTGCCGACTGCGGCTTCAAAATGCGGTCCCACAATGAGACGCGCAAGTACAGCGACGGCCATACGCAGGTATTTCACTCCTTCATCTGCGGAAATTACAGCCGCAGCGGGAAAACCGCCTGCACCGTCCACATGATTTATGAGGATGCGTTAAACAGTCTTGTGTTGGCGGATATCCGGGAAAAAGCACAGTACGCGGAGTACGACCGGGACCGGCTCATCGCGCAGATCACCCGTCTGAAGGATAAGGAAACCCGTAGCCGCCTGTCCTCTTATGAACAGGAGCTGAAAACGGCAACCGTCCGCGTTTCGGAGCTGGAAAAGCTGATGCAGAATCTCTATGAGGACAAATGCAAGGGCATTATTCCGCAGACCGTATTTCAGACCCTGATGCAGAAATATGAATCCGAGCGCGCGGAAAAAGCCGCCGCCATCCCAGAATTGGAGCAAAAGGTCCGGGCGCAGCGTGGAAACAGGCAGGACGCTGACCGCTGGACGGATATCATCCGGCGCTATACGGAAATCACGGAGCTGGATGAAACCATCCTGTTTGAGCTGGTGGACCGCATTGAGGTGGGCGAAACTCAAAAGCAGGGCGATCTTCGCGTCTGCGACGTTAAGGTGCATTACCGCTACGTCGGGAATGTGGACGAGGCGCTGACGCAGGAAAAGAGGGAGCGTTATGAAAAAGCTATATAAGGTCGGCATCTACTGCCGCCTGAGCGTGGACGACGCTTCCAATTCCGCAAAGGCGAAAAGCTACATCCCCGCCGACGAATCCGCCAGTATTGAAAATCAGCGGGAAATCCTCTCCAAGTTTGTGATGCTGAACGGATGGACGGAGGTAAAAACCTACGCCGACGACGGTTACAGCGGCTGCAACTTCCAGCGCCCCGGTTTTCTGGAAATGCTGGAGGACGCCCGGAAAGGCGCTATCAATTTGATCCTCGTCAAAGATTTGTCCCGGCTGGGGCGCGACTTTGTAGAGGTGGGCCGATACACGGACGTTGTGTTTCCCTCCATCGGGTGCCGCTTTGTTTCCGTGCTGGACTGTCTGGACACGGAGGGCGACAACACCGATATGCTCCACTTCCGCAGTTTGATGAACGACTACCATTTGAAGGATTTAAGCAACAAAATCAAGTCCGTGCGGTACGCCAAAATGAAAAGCGGGCAGTTCCTTTCCGCTTATGCCCCTTACGGCTACCGCAAAAGCGAGGACGATAAGCACAAGCTGGTGATCGACGAATATTCCGCCACCGTAGTGCGCAGGGCTTTTTCCATGCGGATGGGCGGCGTGGCCTACGGCAAGATTGCCGCCGCTTTCAATCAGGACGGCATCCTCTCTCCGCGCGGTTATTGGCACAGCCTGTACGGAACCGGCGAATGCCGTTACTCTCAGATATGGACCTACGCAACCGTAAAAAATCTTCTGAACAGCGAGGTCTACCTTGGAAACCTGCTTATGAATTATACCGGCTCCCGTTCTTATAAGGACGGCACGATGATTTATAAGCCGGAATCCGAGTGGATACGGTGCGAGGCAACTCATGAAGCAATCGTTATCCCGGAAGAATGGGAGGCCGTACAGGAAATCAATCAGGCTGCGAAGCGCCGCGTTGAGAACAACCGAAAGCCGACCCGGAGTCTTTTCTCCGGCAAGCTGGTCTGTGCCGATTGCAAAGGTCCCCTTGGCGCGAGTACAGAGACACACCGCCGTAAAAATGGCACCGTAAAACGCTATGTTTCCTACTGCTGTGAGAGATACATCCAGTCGGGCCGGAGCGTTTGTTCCTGGCACCGGATATACGAAATGACGCTGGCGCGGATTGTGATGGCTGAAATCAAAGCGGACGCCGAGGCCGTCACTCTGGATGAGGCCGGTGCGGTGGAGAAGCTCAAACGCCGGATGGCGCAGCATGATGAGCAGCGCATGGCGAACACCCATCAGGAAATCGGCAAACTGCGCCGCCGCTTGCAGGAGCTAGAGAGTATGACCGCAAAGCTCTATGAGGACAAGGTTAGCGGAGCGGTCAACAAAAGCACCTTTTCGGTGCTGATAACGAAAAGCGAACAGGAGCGCCTTGTCAAAGCGGAACGCCTTGACGTGCTTCTGTCCGAAGTCAAAAAATCCGATCAGGATGCTGCCGACATTCAGAATTGGGCGGCAATGATACGTAAATATCTGAACTTACAGGAACTTGACCGGGAAACCATCGACGAGCTGATAGACCACATCGAAATCGGTGAACGCACCGTTGTTGACGGAAAGCGCAGGCAGGATGTTAAAGTGTTCTATCGTTTTGTCGGGCAGGTCAACCGGGAACTTGATATGCAATGAAAATAGGCCGTCTTACAGGTTTTGAGTGTTTTTTAGCACGACGTTCCCGGATAATGTATGTTCTTCTACGAAATAGCGGTTGGTCGCTCTTGTTGTTATCCGAACAGATGTGAACTCAGCGGTATTCCGATTACCGTAACGATCAGGTAAGCGAGCATCATCATGACGGCTGAATACCGAATAATCGAACGGGTCGTGATCCACTGCCGGTTGCCATAGATGATTGCGGCGGTAGGAGAACCCGAGGGAAGCATGAAGTCAAGTAGATTTAGAAAGATCATGGAGGGCATAATAACCAGAATGTCAACACCGATCTGCTTCCCAAAGTTATAGGCGATGGGGATAAAAATCACCGCAACTACTGGATTGCTGAGAAAGTTGGTAGCGATCAGCACCAGAAGCAGCATGGAGGCCTGAAAAGCAAATGGTGTCATTCCTGAGAACACCACGGACAGCTTACTAATAAGAAATTTGCTGATCCCTGTTTCTGAACTGGTAAGGGCTGTGGAAATGCACAGTGCCGTACTGAACATAAACAACATGCCCCATATGAGCCCCTTGGATGCAATGGCGTCGATTGGAAAAATTTGCTTTCCGTCCTTCCTAAACACAAGGCATGCCCCGACTACGCAGGCAACGATTCCCGTATTACCGATCGCTTTGAGCAATTGACTCAACATCAAATCTGGAAAAAGATTCGGAAAGGAGAGCAGAACAATGATTAGAAGCATGGCTCCCAGAGCCAGCTTCTGCTCGAAAGAAAAAGACTCCGTGCCGCTTTGTACCTTATAGTTTTCCAGTGGCGACACCGATGGACGTGCGATCAGACGCATAAATCCGTAAAATCCCAGCAACATCAGGACGGAAAAAGTGCCAGAGTAGATCATATACGGAAGATACGCCACTGTTTTGGTCGGGTCAACCGCCTCCAGTATGGCATACATTCCAATGGGCGTGATTTGGAACGGAAAAAAACACATGCCTATGGTAGACGCGATGGCAACCCCGAACAACATGAGAGAGGGCCATTCGTCCTGCGGCTTGAAGCCTACCTCATGCGAAATCTGATACACAATATTCCAGCAGATCAGCATAATTGGGAGACCACCCACCGCCATCGCGGGCACATAGGCGGAGAGCAGCACCAGCAGTGTAATGAGCCATGGCTTCCCCTCCGCTCTTTTCGATGAAATGATTCTAAGCGCAATGGCTTTTGCCACTCCCGTTTGATTCATAATCCCGCTCAGCAGCAGCAAGAAAAAGACGAAGAGCACCGTATCGTTGCTCACTGCCAGCGCAAATGCCTGCTTGACGGTGGTGTAACCACTGCAGCCAAGCAGCACCAGTGCCGCGATGCTTGGCCAAACCATATCTACAGTACTCCAGCCGTATATCGCGCCCAGAACGATGCCCAGAATTTTCATCCCCATGGGGGTGATCGGGTTCGGCGCCGGAAGGTATCCAAGAAAGAGCATTAGGCCCATGGTGATTACACTGTTCAATAAGTAGCCGTTCTTGTTGTTTTTCATAAGTTCATCTTACCTCTTGTCCGCTGCCAGAAAATTCGCTTCGGCAACGAGTGCTGTCCCTGCAAAAGAAACCGGATCGCTTAATATGCTTTGCTTTCTTGCGCTTCGAATTTCTTTATAGCATAGCCCACGGCGACGATTGCAATCACGCCTACTATCAGCTCCATTACGCCCACAAAGCCGTACTTCCAACGGTAGATATCCATTCCTCCGTTGAAGGCCTCCGCGATCGGGTTAACAACATAAGGCGTAATGAATTGAGCAAGATGGATAGCGGCGACAAACAGTCCTGTTGTCATCACATAGAAATTGGGGTTTGTGGACTTCGTGCACAAGTAAGTTCCCTGCGCTACGCAAATATTGTTGCCAAGGCCGATAAAGAAGGCCCCGATCAGGCAGACGTCGATGCTGGGTGCGACGCTGAGAAGGCCAAAGCCCACTGCTAAACAGATTGCGCCAACCCCCAGCGTACCTTTCTTAAAGATCTTGACGAGCCACGCGAGAACAAAGCCCGCTACGATTGATCCGAGAGACACCATAGAAGAGACCAGGCCGGATTTAGCTGCTCCTCCAAGACCCGTGGATTTCATATAAAGTGCAATGTTCAGGCCGATGGAGTTGAAGAATACCATGTATAGAAAAGCAAAGGACAGGGCCGTGATGAGCAACATGTTCGGCTTGAATTTTTCAGTAACTTCACCGCTCTTTTTGATTTTGGCCACCGGCTTATCCTCAGGCAGCAGGATCAAGACCAGTACAATAACCAGAACGCCAATGAGATACATGTAAAACACCGCGGTCCAGGTAATCTCCGCCAGCCAACCCGCGATAATGGTTGCTAAAAACGAGCCGATCGCTGCCACGCTTTCCTTGACTCCGATAAACTTGTTGGCCTTATCGGGCTTTACATAGGTGGCGATGATGGAAACGGCGCAGGGAGAGGCCATGCCAAGACCAAGGCCCATAAACAGGCGCAGCGTTAAGATGGCATTAAAGTTGTCGATAAACAAAAGAGGGCCAAACCCGCCAATGGTGATGATAGCAGAGGAAATGAGCGCGAGCTTCTTTCTCGATATATACTGGCTCAAAGGCCCAGCGAGCAGTGCGCCAATCAAGGTGGGCAGCGCGACACCGCTGATCAGCTGCTGGATGGTTGTGATTGAGAGATTTGGGAAAGCTTCACTGATCAGAGAAAGCGCGGGCTGGATAAACTGTTTCCCTTGCTGGAGTACAGCAAGCAGACAGCCGCATACTACCGCCCGTGTTGTAATATTTTTGGTACTTGTTTCCACAAATATGTCCTCCTCATTATGTTTTATGTGGTGAGTGAGAGCTATTTTAGGTGCAGATGCATTCTAACACATTTGTTAAATTTTGAACAATATCATTTTCATATGACACTATTCCAAATTGTTGTTGCAAATATAAAAAAGTTTTGATTAAATATAGGTAGGTGCAAAATATGTTTTGACCATATGCAATGGTCACACGCATGAAAGAAGGGTTGAAAAATAACTCTACAGCAAATGAAATACATGGTTTCGGTTGCAAACTGCCACAGCTTTTCCCAAGCGTCCCGAGAGTGCTTTGTGGCGCAGACTGCTATTAGTAAACAAATTGCAAATCTAGAAAACGAGTTGAATTGCAAGCTGTTCGTTCGCGGCCAACACAGTGTTGAGCTGACTAAACAGGGAGAAATTTTTCTCAACTACGCCTCTGAAGTGCTCCATATGTGCGACAATGCCGTCCGGGACATCCATATGTCGCAGATCATGGGAAAGAAAAAAATGAGGATCGGTTACAGGGGTCATATTGAAAGGCGTCTGCTGACCGACATCGCGGTAAATTACACGGAGCTTCATCCCGATATCTTCATGACCTACCAATACGTCGGCCTTGAACGGATCCTGCCGTCGCTGCTGTCTCATGAGCAGGACATCATTTTTGCGCCCTATGAGCATGTTCAGGGGGTGCCTCACATCTCAAGCTACCATTTGCTTGATTGCCCCATCAATCTCGCGGTCAGTCTTTCGAACCCTGCCGCGAAACTTGACATGATTACACGCGACGTACTAAAAAATATGAATTTTATATCGCTGGACGTCACCGCCTCTCCGGGCCTCTGCTCCAAAGCGGAAAGGCAGTGGGCACAGCTGGGCTTTCGGCCAAACATTACCTACCATGCCTCCGAAATGGAGTCTGCGCTGCTGATGGCGGAATCCAACGCAGGAGTTATGTTGCTGCCGAAATTGCTTGACGCGTTTGAGCCAAGAAAGCTGAAATATGTGCCCATTGAAGGCTTTGGGTCTTTTGAGAGCCTGTGCATCGCCTGGCTCAGCTCCAATACGGAAGTGGAAACCAATCGATTCATTCAGTTTGTCAAGAAGTGGTTCAAGCAGTATGACTCTTCTGATGCGTGATTCCTTTTTGGCATAGCCGGATAACTTTTTCATGTTTGCCAATCTCGGAAGGTTTGTTACAATAATAACAATGGCGGTGAGAGGCTGTTGAGTGTAATATCTGTTACGGAGGCAACTATGAAAGCATATAAACATCTGTTTAAGCCTATTCGCGTGGGAAGGCTCACATATAAAAACCGTATTCTTCTGTCGCCCCAGAATCCGCACATTTCTCCGAACGGCGACATGATGAGCACTGAATTTATTGAATTTTACAGGAAGTTTGCTCAGGGTGGCGCAGCGCAGATCACCATCGGCTGTACGCCGGTCAACCGCGACCCGCTGGACGCGGTGCGCGGCGGATTCATGCTGCGTCTCGGTTCTGATTCGTCGCACATCGCTCTTGCCCGCTTTGCAGACATGGCCCACATGTACGGCTGCAAGGCCGCCGTCGAAGTATTCGCCGTTGCCAAAGGCGAGATCAAGGCTTATTCCGATCGAGGAGATAAGGGCAAGAATGCCGTAGAGATTATGCCCTCCGACATGAGCGTTAACGAAATTGAAAGGATTGCGGAGGACTTCGCGACAGCCGCCGAGCGCTGTGTAAAGGCTGGCGTGGACACCATTGTCTATCACGGCGCGCACGGTCAAATTTCCGCGGCCTTCTTTTCCAAAGCTTTTAACGACCGTGATGACGAGTTTGGCACGCAGACGCTGGAAAACAGAGCGCGCTTTACCGATCTGGTTCTGGATGCGATTCGCGCAAAGGTTGGAAACAGACTAAACATCGAATACCGCATCAGCTTGGAAGATATGGTTCCGAATTCCCCGACGTTTGACGAGCTGGTGTGGTTCGTCCGGCACATTCAGGACAGGATCGACGTGATCCATGTGTCAAAGGGTCTGCATAACGTCCATCGTCTGGCTCCGTATATGTTTCAGCCTCTGTATTTTGAGCATGGTATCAATCTCGACAACGCCGCGAAACTCAAGGCGCAAGTGGATATCCCTGTCTGTGCGGTCGGCTCCGTTACCATCGACCAAGCAGAGGAGGCCATCGCCTCAGGCAAGCTTGATTTCGTGGCCATGGCACGCGGACTCTATGCCGATCCCGATTTGCCCCGCAAGGCAATGACGGGCCAGGCTGACCGCATCCGCCCCTGTGTGAGATGCAACCAGTGTATCAACAACACGCACACCTACCTTCTCCCCACATGCTGTTCCGTCAATGCCGAAAACGCTCGGGAGGTCATCTTCTCGCAGATACCCGCACCCGCGGGCAGGCGAAAGGTTGCCGTGGTCGGCGGAGGCCCCGGCGGAATGGAGGCGGCTCGAGTGGCAGCTAAACGCGGTCATGAGGTCACTCTTTACGAAAAGGCCGACCATCTTGGCGGTGCGTTCGAAATCGCCTCCATGGCCAGCTTCAAGAGAGATAACCGCAGCTACATCGACTGGTCCTCCCGCGACATTCTGTCCACTCCCGGCATACGGGTCCTGTTAAACACTGAGGCCACGGCTGAAATTTTGAAAGCTGGCGGCTATGACGTGGTTATCGTGGCCAACGGCAGCAATCCGATTTATCCATCCGCCCTGAGGGATAAACAGAATGTCTGCTGGGTCGGTGACGTTGAGCTTGGACACGTTTCCCTGGGCGACAGGGTCGTCATTGCGGGAGCTGGCCTGTCCGGCTGCGAAACAGCCTGGCTGCTTGCAGAGGAAGGCAAGAAGGTCTCGATCATTGATATGCAGCCGCGCAGTCTAATCGGCGCCGGCGGTAGCACGATGAACATGTCGGCACTGATGGAAAAGTTGGACGAGCTTCATGTGGAGCTTCTTTGCGAGACTAAGCTGGAGGATGTGCAGGACGACGGTATTGTGGTCAGCACAAAAGCCGGCTCCCGTAAGCTTTTATGCGACAATGTGGTTCTCGCGCTCGGACTGGTACCTGACACAGCGCTCGGCGAACAGCTCTACCGTGAGCTTGATTGCCAGGTTGTCATGGTCGGAGACTGCATGACGCGTATGGGCACACTGAAAAACGCCGTCAGCACCGGGCATATGGCCGGGTATAACATTTTTTAATATAGAACCTGAAAGAGCTGCTGCAAAGCAGATTACTGTAAAAAAGGTCGAGGCAGCCACACAAAAAAGTGTAAGCTGCCTCGGCTTTTTGCATAAAATATAGCTGTTAAGCAAATTATAATGCCTTGCGTGGCATGGCACATTACACGTCAATTCTGCAATGCTTTCTGATCCTAACAGGTCCGGCACGCTCCTGTGTGGAGGTTTCCGCACTTCCGAAAGGTGCGCTGATTGGAATAGAATTGGTGGCTGAAATCAGGCAATTTATAGATGAAAAGCGGAAGCAGTGAACAGAACCGTGAAAAATGGACATTGAAAGAAAAAGCCTCTAGTCGTAGGATATAACTACGATTGGAGGTTTTCTCATGTCAGGAAGAAAAGGAATGCAAAGGTATAGTGAAGAAACGAAAGAAACCGTTATCAAGGCTTATCAAACAGGGACAAGTGTGTGTGAATTGAGCCGGCAATATGGAATTAGCCGTTATTCGATACAGAGTTGGTGTGGGCTGCGTAAAGAAGTAGAACTTCGCCATGAAGCTCCGTTACCGAAAGGCCGTCCCAACACGAAACCGGAAACACAAGAAAAGACTATTAAGCGCCTGAAAATGGAAAACGAACTGCTACGGAATTTTCTGTCAGCCGTTGGAAGGAAGTGAAGCCAAGATTGAAATATCAAATCATTCACACATTTGTGAAGAAATATCCTGTGTCGGACATGTGCCGTTTTTTTGAGGTCTCCCGTAGCGGATATTATGCCTTCCTTGATCGCAAAGGTTGTCCGGACAAGGACCAGCCACTGGCGGAACTCATCCAGGAGTGTCAGTCTAAAAGAGGGAAAATTCACGGCTATCGCTATGTCCATCTTTGGCTGGCCCGCCAAAAGCATCTACAATACAATCCGAAGACCGTGCTGCGGGTCATGCGTAAATATGATTTGCTCAGTGAGATCCGCAGAAAAAAGTACCATCCATGTGGTGAACAGTTGCATCGCTATGCCAATTTGCTGAACCGAAATTTTAAAGCTGAACATCCGAATTCCAAATGGGTAACTGACATTTCCTACATACCTACCCAGCAGGGATTTCTGTATCTTTCGGTGATTCGAGACCTGTTTGACAACAGTATTGTAGCCTACAAAACCAGTCGACAGCAGACAATCGCGCTTGTTCTGGACACCATCCGCTCCGCCATGGAAAAAGAATCGGTCGCCGGGGAGTTGCACCTCCACAGCGACCAAGGGTTTCAATACACCTCTCAAGCATATTTTAACCTGACTAAAGAATATGGCATTACGCCTTCCATGTCAAGGCGTGGTAACCCCTACGACAATGCTATGGCGGAAAATTTCTTTTCAATTTTCAAGACAGAGTGCATCTACCGACAGACGATTCAGACATTTGATCAGGCTGAAGTTTTGATTGACGACTATATCCATTTCTACAACTTTGAACGTTTGCAACTAAAATACAGGCTGACACCATTTGAAAAACGATGTCAACCTGCGTAATTTTAAGATATTCTACGATATGCTTTTCTTTTACCTGTCTATTTCCCGCGGGGCAGTTCAGCAGTTCCGCTTTTCAAGAAATAAGGGCCTGATTCGATGTACTTATTAAAGAATCCGGTAAAAGATTTTTGATAACGTCTTTATCATTTTCATTTAGTTAACCTAAGAACATTACATTGGCTTAAAATGGTTTTGCTCACATCTGCAGGGCGCTGGCTTACAGCAAGTATTGATACTCAGGCTGGAATATAAATCCATAGGTTTTATCTTCTGATTTGCTTTCCAATCTGGAAATAAATCTGGTCAATTTTCCTACCCAGTACCTTTAATAGGTGCGTTGTTTTTTCCAATGCCATTGCGTGTATCATCGTTCAATGCCAAGCAGATGGTGCACATAAAAGCAGATCAACTCTACGAAGCGTTGGTTGTGAAATGCTCCACCAGACGGTATGGTATGTATAAGGAGATGACATTTATGATATTTACATCTATTGATTTACAAAGCTGGCCTCGCAGACAAGTATTTTACTATTTTTCTAAAATGGCACCCACAGGATATTCTATGACGGTCAAGTTGGATGTTACAGCGTTGTGGAAGACGACCCACCAGAAAGGGGTGAAATTTTTCCCAGCCTATCTTTGGCTCGTCACAAAAAATCTGAACCGGCAAGTAGAATTCAAAGTTGCAGAGAAAGATGGCGTTCTCGGATACTACAATGAATTGACGCCACTGTATGCATCATTTCATGAGGATGATCACACTTTTTCCTTGATGTGGGTACCATACAGTGAGCAATTTTCTGATTTCAACCGTCAGTATTTAGAAAATCAGCGTCTATACCGAGATCATCACGGCGTTCTTGCAGTGCCACATACACCACCCGACAATGCGTATACAGTCTCTTGTGTGCCGTGGATCGGTTTTGAACATTTCGCGGTCCACAGTTACGAGAATAAGCTTTACTATTTTCCTTCTGTGGAGGCGGGAAAAGTGATTGAGCGCGATGGGCGTTTCTGGATGCCGCTCTCATTGACATGCCATCATGCGACAACAGACGGCTGGCATATCAGCCGATTCTTAGAGGATTTGAAATCGGATATGGTCCATTTTGAATGCTATTTATGATGATGGCAGAGAACTGGCTCCAGGATAATTTTCAGCGGGAGAAGGGGTTTACAATGCATAGGCTGGGTTCCCCTGTGTACTTTTTCATATTGATTGGAGGAAAGACAATATGACTTATATTACCGGTGAGACAATCAAAAAGCTACGAGAGAAAAAGAAACTCACACAAAGAGAATTGGCAGAGAAACTGATCGTATCTGACAAAACGATTTCGAAGTGGGAAACAAACAAGGGGCTTCCGGATATCAGCATCTTATCAGAACTGGCAGATGCTCTGTCTGTTTCTGTTCTGGAATTATTGAGCGGCGATATTGCGAAAAACAGCAACATCTCCGCAAACATGAAAAAAAGCAAATTCTATGTCTGCCCTGTCTGCAGCAATGTGATTCATTCGATGGGCGAAGGTGCCTTTACCTGCTGCGGTATTCGCTTGCCGGTTCTTGGAGCAGAAACACCGGATGCAGAACATAAGATTTGCATCCAATATATCGAAAATGAATTGTTTGTGCATTTGGATCACCCGATGAATAAGGGGCACTATATTTCCTTTATCGCGCTTATCACAGATAGTCACATTCAAATGGGAAAACTCTATCCAGAGCAAACGCCGGAGATACGCTTCCGCAGAGCCGGACACGGAAAAATTCTTGTGTTCTGTAACAGGCATGGTCTATTCTCTGAAACGGTGTAAGAAAGTCGTTTTGAAGAGTTATCCCCCCCTTTTTTGCAAAATGGCTCCTTGTGGCTATGAATAGAAAATGAAGCATCCGAAGGATGCGCTGCCGTACAAGCATTGTGCGTGAAAAGGGGCTTGGAGCTTGTTTTCAACAAGCAAACGGAGCCTGTGTTATGACACAGGCATTGCTTGCCGGTTAGTAGAATTTCCTTGGCATAGTGACTCTCTGCTTTGCGGTTCACTGCTTGGATTTCCGATCGTTGGCAATCGAAGTTTGCGTCTCATGAAAAAATTGAGCAATATTCAGCAATGGACTTGAAACCTGCGCACGAATGTATTATAATCATTGCTGAGCAATATTCAGCAATCGGAGGATGGATACGATGGCAAGAAAAGCAGCTACGGACGGCGGGAAGTACAATGACATTGTCAGCGCGGCATATGAATGCTTCTTTGAGAAGGGTTATGACGGCACTTCGGTGCGCTCCATTATGACCCGAGCAGGTGGCGAGATTGGTCTATTTTATTATTATTTTGACAGCAAAGATGATGCGTTCGACCGCGTCCTTGATCGATTCTTTGCCCACTATGAAGCGGACTTTGCCTCGATTGTGGCCCACGGCCGCCGAAACCCTTGCCGGGTCATGCAGGACTTTTTTGAGTACATGGAACGCGAGACGGCAAAGTTTCGCGCAGAATATGCTGCAAAGCTCCATCGAACCGTGCGCTGGGCCATCCGGGAGCACACGCTGGAGATCATTGAGCCGTATCTTTTGCAGGTGGTAGAAATTCAGAGCGGCTATTATCGAATCGCTCCGGCGATTGCGCCCCAGGCTGCAGCCATGTATCTGACCCATGGTGTGGGCAGCTCTATTTTGCATGAAGATACCAACGGATATGTTGCGCGAAGGGGAGATTTCAAGCGGGGAATCAGTTTGCTCATGGGGATGCCCATGGACGAGCAGGAGCTGCGCATCCCTTACCCGGCGACCCTTGATGATATTCCCGGATGGATGGCGCTGGTACATGAAGTCAAAGAAGAGTTCCCCGGACTTAAAGAAGCGGACTACGAAAAGCGGCTTGCAGAATACATTCAGCGCAACGAGGCGTGGGTGATTCGATACAATGGGGAGATCGCAGCTTCGCTGCTCTTTTCCAAAGCGCGGCGGGAACTCGACTTTCTGGCGGTCGCGCCGAAGTACCGGCGCAGAGGTCTTGCAGAAAAGCTTGTGGAAACAGCGGCCGCTCAGTTTCCTGTGGGAACGCAGCTTACCGTTACGACTTACCGTCAAGGAGATGTCCAAGGCAAAGTCGCACGGATGTTTTATGAAGCGCTTGGCTTTGCCCCCAGGGAGGAAGTGACTGTGTTTGACTATCCGTGTCAGAAGTTGGGGTTGACTGTGCCGGACGGCACGCCAGCAAGAAAAATGTAAATTGAGAACAGCGAACGGAAAGATGGAGGTTTCTTGCCATGATACTTGCGTTTCGAACCGCTCTGCGCGTGAATGGAAACCGCTATTATGCGCCTATACCGCTAAATATGTGGGAAAGAACCGGCTTGAAGGGCAACATTCCTTCAAGCGTATGCATACAGGAAAATTCCTTTGAATGCAAATTGGTGCCAAAGGGCGGCGGATTTTACTGGATTCCGGTCGGAAAAGTGATCGCGAGCGCGCTGCCGCAGGAAAAAGAATTTGATGTCACGTTGGAGCTGATTCCTTCCCTGTCAAGGATTAACCATAACAGCCCGTATTCCAGGGAGAATCCAGTTCGAAAAATCGACAGAATACAAACAATTCCAATTCAACCGGGGTTCTGCGGACATTGTTGCGTGGCCATGCTGGCCGGGGTCGGACTGGCGGATGTAGTATCTCTCATGGGGAAAAGCCATGCTTCATGGTCGAAAATTTTAGAGGCACTGGATTACTACGGAATTGCTTATGCGGAAAAGGCTGTATACCCTCGAAAAGAAGCAGTCCGGTTTCCACAATGCTGTATTGTGTACAATGATAGCAGTTTCTTGCTTTGGTACAAAGGAGCATTTTGCGGAGCAACCGACATAGACCTGAGCAAAACGACCTGTTACCTTGAAATTGTGCTGCCGTAAATTGTACAGCCGTTACATCCGGATTTGAGAAATTACCCATAGCTTATACTGCAAGCCATGTGCGCTGGCAAATGAGGAGGAACTTGCTATGTATCATCCGCGGTTAAAAGGAAGTCACTATGAAATGGGGCTTCGTTATGGAGAAATTTTACGAAAAGGCGGACAGGACTTTTCTTTCGTGCTTCAGCTGAGTCCAGGACAGCGAAGCTTTGGGATTGCATGTCTTTCCGTCTGTGAAACAGTTGTGCCGGAGTTGTGCCGGGAAATCAAAGGATTGGCCGATGGCCTTGGGGTCTACTATGAGGATCTGTCCGTATGGCTGCTGACTATGTATGGTCATGACGATGTTCACGGCTGCACCTGCTTCTGCTATACGGATTCCGGCAATACGTTTCTGGCTCGCAACAGCGATATGTTTCCTGAACTGAAAGACACCTGCGAGAGCATCCTCTACCGCCCGGACAAGGGCTACATCTTTTTAGGGCACAGCACATCATTCATTCAGATGGAAGATGGGATCAATGAGCATGGTCTTGCAGCAGGAATCAACTTTTTGATGTCGAAAACATATAAGCCGGGACTCAATACCGGTATGATCGTCCGTCATGTGCTGGAAAGCTGCCGCAATGTAAAAGAGGCCGTCGATCGGATCGGCGCTCTCCCCATCGCGACGACACAGAACATTATCCTTGCTGACCGAGACGGCGATATGGCTGTGGTAGAATCCAGCCCGCAGAAGATTGCCGTCCGCAGACCGCAACGCGGAGACGCGTGGCTTGTTTCTGCCAATCATTTTGTAAGCGAGACCATGCAGGCCGAGCACGCAAACCCGGAAGAAAACTGGTATCGCTCCTGCGACCGATATACAACTGTTCAAACGGCACTTGCATCTCCAGCAGTAAAAAAGGATACGGTATGGGCGCAGAATCTTTTAAGCGGCAAAATGGGGTTTATCTGTCAATACGAGAAAGAGATGAATTTTGATACTCTTTGGTCCGCCTTGTACAATGTGAGCGCGCTTAAGGTATTTTGCGCGGAGGGCAATCCGTCCAAGACGAGATTCAAAGAAGATACGAGACTTGCATGGGGGATTTCAAAAGCAGACTGCACCCCTTCTCACTTGTGACGCATTTTCTCGCGTTCAGCCTGGCTGGATAAAGCAAATATAAGCTACCTTTTGCGCTAGACAAAGGCTTGAGAAAATTGAGGTTGAGCGCTCAGGAGCGCCGGAGGCCTCTTTTGCAATATGTCCGAATGGAGATCGGAGAATAATACATGAACACTTCTGTATCTACGCTGACAATATTATTTGAAGCACCGTTTTGGATTGGCCTTTATGAGCGAGAGTGCGGCGGCCGTTATGACGCCTGCAAAATCACATTTGGAGCCGAGCCAAAGGACTACGAGGTCTATGACTTTTTGCTGAAGAATTGGAGCTCGCTTAAGTTCAGTCCATCCGTTGAAGTTGAGGCCGCGGCCGACAAGCGTGTAAATCCTAAGCGCATGAGACGGCTTATTGCAAAGCAAATCGATAATATGGGGATCGGTACCAAGGCACAGCAAGCGCTTAAGCTTCAGCAAGAGCAAGGGAAGACAGAGCACAAATCCCGCAGCCGTGAGCAGCGAGAGGAAGAGAAGCAACGACAATTTGAATTGCGAGAAGAAAAGCGCAAAGAAAAGCATAAAGGGCACTGAATTTTCGAAATCACGCGCAGCCGTGGCCTGACGACGCTTCTTACATGCGAACGGTATCATCGGAAAGTGTACAAGGAGGGGCCGGGCAGCTTTACGCTCCTGCACCGGAGAATTGGAAAGATCTGTTTGAGAAAGACCTGTTGGATGCCTATTCAGTGACGCCCGATCACTACGAGGATTTCGGAGACGGATTTTTTCAGGTTTATGTGATGATGGAAAACTTGTTCCCTATGTGACAGTCAACTCCCGCACTGACTGGTATCATGGATAACGGAAAGGAACCATAATGAAAAACGTACTGCCCCTTGTTGCTACATTTCTGATTGTCGCTTCGCTGACCGCCTGCGGCAGCGCGCAGCCGGAAATATCGTCAGCGCCATCCGTTTTACAAGCAACCTCCAGCTCGGCAGTTACTCCGGCGGTCTCCAACTCGGCCGCTCCCGCATCATCGGCAGCATCTGAATACGCCTGCTCTGTATCCAATTCTCCAGCGTCTGAGTACACTCCCACAGGCGACTCAAAAAAAGATGCGGCGGCCGCACTAATTTCGGTATTGGAAAGCATCCAGCTGAAGACGACCTGCGGCACGACCGACAGCCATATGATTGCTGTTCGTTCGGCGGCAGCGCTGCTGAATTGGGGCGTCGGCACCGAAATGGCAGAAGAAGAAATTCGAAGTACGGTAATTGACTGGATGGCGGCAAAAGGATACGGCGAATCGGTCGATATATGTAATAAACTTGCACTGGTCGATGAAGCCTACATGGAGCTTCTTGGCGATCATGCGAAAGAGTTGCTGGACTCCGCTGGTTGTGAGAACGCCGCTTACCCCTGGAGCGATCAGCCGGTCGACACCATTGAGGCCGTCATGACCGCCGCGGGGCTGCGGTGACGCAGAGAAAATAAAAGGACCTTGTCCGGTTGGATACGGACGATCACTGAAGCGATATTTGAAAGGAATACAAATATGGAGTACTTACTGAAGGAAATTATGTTGCGGGTGGATAACTCGCAGACGGGAATGGCAAAAATCAACGAGTTGTGGCGTGATGTCGTCAGCGGGAAAATCCCGCTGATGTATGACAGCGCTGGGAATTTCCAGCAGGGGCTTTCCCCTGTATCGAAGTATTCAAACTATGAATCCGATGAGACCGGCGAATATGATCTGAGCATTTTTACAGCAACGGCAGAATTCTTTACTCGGATGGCGCAGAAGGTCGAGGCTGGCGAATATGTGTACTACGACTTTGATGGCGTCGATATCAAAGAAGCTGCAAATAAGGCTTGGTCGCGCGTTTGGGCAGATAAAGAGAACAAAATAATCAGAAGAGCTTTTACGCAGGACTATGAAAGCACAGTACCGGGCGAATACACGAAGGACGGCAAGGCACATTGCTATCTTTATATAGCGGTGCAAACCAACAAGTGAAGCTGTATCACGTCGGCAAGCAGGTGGATTAAAAAGACATAATATTCTTTTATCGAAGAACAGAGGTGGTATGCGGTGAAGCGCTGCATTGGCCATGCCGGAATCGAACACTGAAACAATAAATGTATTTGGAGGCAAAACATGACGATTCCGGCTAATAAGATATATCCCCGTACAGGGGACAACCAAACGATTTATCTGAAAAACGTAATCACCGACCCCAGCATCGAGATCGGCGATTACACCATATATAACGACTTCGTAAATGACCCGAGGGACTTCCAGAAAAACAATGTACTGTACCACTATCCGATTAATCATGACCGTTTGATAATTGGAAAGTTCTGTTCTATCGCCTGCAGCGCAAGGTTCCTGTTTACCAGCGCCAATCACACGATGCGTTCGCTTGCCACCTACACCTTTCCTGTTTTCTTTGAGGAATGGGGACTTGACGTCAAGAACATTATGGACGCATGGGACAACAAGGGCGACATCGTGATCGGCAGCGACGTATGGGTCGGCTATGAAGCCGTAATCCTGCCCGGTGTGACCATCGGCGACGGCGCAATCATTGGTGCTCGAGCGGTTGTAACGAAGGATGTCCAGCCCTATACCATCGTCGGCGGTGTTCCGGCAAAGCCCCTGCGCAAAAGGTTCAGCGACGATACGATCGCAAGCCTCGAATGTCTGCGCTGGTGGGACTGGCCGGAGGAAAAGATTAAACAAAGCCTCACTGCGATACAGTCTGGAAGTATTCGCTTTTTGGAGGAAATCGGGAGGAACTACAATGAAAACTGAAAACTTTCAAATCAATCATATCTCCGCTGTTTTATACGGAGAACCAAGCCAAAAGGCCTGGCTTTTTGTCCACGGTCAGGGCGGCAGCAAGGAAGAAGCTGAGGCGTTTGCCGCAATCGCGATCCCTGCCGGGTATCAGGTTCTTGGCATTGACCTGCCGGAACACGGAGCGCGCAAAGGAAAACAGGACAGCTTTGATCCGTGGTCAGTTGTTCCGGAGCTGCAATCCGTCATTTCGCACATGAAAACTCGCTGGGCCAAAATTTCTCTTAGAGCAAACAGCATTGGCTCTTATTTTTCCATGCTTGCCCTTGCCGATGAACCTATTGACAAGGCGCTGTTTGTATCGCCTGTCGTGGATATGGAAAAGCTGATTATTGATATGATCGGCTGGGCCGGTGTGAGTGAAGAACTCCTTCGTTCCAAAGGAGAAATTCCGACCGATTTCGGTCAAACGCTCTCCTGGCAGTATCTCTGCTGGGTGAGAGAGCATCCGCTGTCAGGATGGCACACCCCAACCGCAATTCTCTATGCGGGGCAGGATAATTTGACCTCGCGGCAAACGATTGCAGCCTTTGCCAAGGCGCACAATACATCGCTTGAAATTTACGAACCCGGTGAGCATTGGTTTCATACCCCGGAACAACTGAAGGCACTTCAGGAATGGGAACGCAGCTGCATTTGAATTGAATAAACAACAATCCGGTTTGTAGAAAAGTTATCGAAGAGCCAGACGCACAGACGCAGAGCCGATAACCACGGGAAAACTCCGTTGGTTATCGGCTCATTTTGGTTTCTGCTGGCCGCCCAATGCGGCTTTCACAGCTGCATTGATGATTTTCATGGATTGTTCATCACAGTAGTGAAAAAACCATATGTGGCCCGCTGCCGGGGCTTCGCGGCTTTATTTTCAACATGGATTTGGAAACGTAGGTGCGAACTGTCTCTTCAACACGGAGCTTGGAAGGGCGATATGAAAATGAAGAAAGCACGGAACCTGTGATTAAAAAATGCAATGTTTTTGTATTGCATAATCTATACAATAGCCACCCTCATGAACAGTGTTTTGTACCTGTCAAACGGAGTCAGAAATGACCCGAACGGCAACTGGCATGAAATAACAAGGGCGATTATTGTATGGATTGGCGTTATTGCCTTTGAGATGGCAACGCGCATACCGGTCAAAAACGTGTTTCTGCGAGCTGCTGCTGCATATATTCCAACGCTGCTATTGGCTTTTTTAGCAGTGTGGTCAACCAGTTTTATTGAGCCACTGGCTTCCATCATTATAATGTCACCAGCGACAACGGGATGGTAGGCAGTCAACCATTCGCTCCATGCTTGCTTGCAGCAGGTCATTTCACGAATGTCCATAATGTCTATGCCCTCTGCTTTCTGCCATAGATTTTTCCACCAATCAATCGAGCGTATCGTCCTTGCTACTTCATCATTCCAGAACGGCTGCATTTCATTGGGAACATTGTTTCCGAATTCATATTTTAGTCCGGGGATTGCCACGGCGATATAGCCGCACTTTTTTACCAAAGGCACAAGTGGCGGGAGTATTTTATCTGTATCGCCAAAATAATAGTAAGCGTCCACTGAGGTAGAGCATACCGACATAACAAACGAGACTATCAGCATAATGAGCAGAGGCGGCACGATATTCTTACCCGCCCCCTGAAATGCGGAGGCAGGCAGTGCAATTTGCAGGATTGCTGAAATCAGTGCGCCACAGACAATAAAACGTCCCACATTTAGAAGCTCCATTCCTCCATGACGGAAAAATCCATCCCCGTTTAACAGCGCGCTGGCCAAGTGTGATTTCAGAAAGGTTTCCATTTTTCTCATCAACGAGATTGAAGGAGAGCAAATTACCGGAGAAAGCGAACCGGATCAGATTCTGAATGTCATGCTGAGTTGGTATCCGGATGCGAAAGTCGTGCTGACGCTTGGAAAATCAGGTGTCGTCTATCGAGATAAAGAGCACAAATATATGCATGGTACCTATCTTGTGGACGTTGTTGATACAACGGCCGCCGGGGACACGTTTACCGGATATTTTCTTGAAGCGTACTTAAATGGAAGCGCGGTTCCGGAGGCGCTGCGCGTGGCATCCATCGCATCGTCAATTGCTGTGTCCAGGAAAGGAGCGTCTGATTCCATCCCTTATTGCAAAGAAGTAATGGAGTCACGTTTGGAACTGGTACAAGAATGAAAGAAGGCTCCCGGCTTTCTAACTATAAATCAGTTTTGGTGTAAATACCGCTTCTTAATTGCCTATGAAGCCTTGATACTAACTTTTTTGAATAAATGCCGAAAGAATACCCGCACCATTACGAATGACCCTTTAGTGGTCATAATGACAAAAGCAGGCTGATGATGTTTCAGCCTGCTTTTGGTTGCGTCTATTTCGTTTTGCTTCTCGATCTGCTATGATATTGTTAATACTATGTATAAATGATTGGAAATTTATCGGGTAATTTTGAACTGCGGATTATGAGCATACTATGTAGCTGATAAAATCGAGCGGTCCGGTACCCCTCATAGGAGTCGGTCCGTTCTTTTTATAAACATTCTAAGTACCTGCCAGTCATTACTATATAAAGCTAGTGAAAACCACTTCGATGGATGGTATTGTGATGGTCAAGCGTTTTTGTAACACAACTGTCTAAATTGATTCAATCCATACCTTGCCTCATAGGGTGTTCGATAATCATTGTACGAGTGTGGGCGTACCTGGTTGTACCAAACATAGGCGATCTCTGAAACAGCATGTGCCAATTCTTCATCGGTTCGAAAGTTGAAGCGATTAATCAATTCTGACTTAAAAGTATTGTAATAATTAATCAAATCTATGACTATTTTGAAAAGAGCGGGTGATGAAATGGTAAAATATAAAAGAAGTTTAAAAGCGTATTTATTATTATGGATAGCATTTTTTATGCTTTTGGGGGCAAGCATTTTTGTTGCACAAAAATGGGCTTATTGAATTTATAATAGTATTTTGCTTTTTCGAAATCCCTTCGTTTGTTGCGTACCAATAGGATACCAAACAATAACGATTGATGACAGCAAGATTAGTTTCAATTTGTGGTTTATAAAATTACGAACATTTTCGTAATCGGAAATTTGTGAAACTAACATGTAGCATGCAGAAGACTGACATGCTCTACTCTAGGCTCAGCCGATGATGAAATTATATAACTCGTCACAAAAATCCTCGTTCGCCATCCATGCAGCAATCTCACGCGCCTTTGCCTTGTAGGACGGGGTGTTCCAAAGGTCAAGTAGCTTGGATTTTAGGTTTTCATATTTCAATTTCGCGCAGTATATCCCTCTAGGACCCGCTCCGGATTCGGCGATGATTTCGTCCCACATCGGTTGATCGACTGCGTGTGGTATCGCCATCGTGGCGCAACCGGCTTTCAGCGAGGAATGGACTGTCCCCGCACCGCCGTGGTGAACCGTCGCATACATCTTGGGAAATAGCCAGTCGTAGGGGACAGATTTCAGGAAAAGTATATTGTCTTTGTCATACGACTGAGGTTCCGCCAAACCGCCGCCGGAGACAGTCAAGATAGCAGGGATGCGGCAATCGCCAAGCACATCTAATAGCAGTTTTGTCTTTTGAATATCGATTGAAGGTTAAAAATGTGTTTTTGAAGAAGGAAAGTCCTACGGAGAAGCAGCAAAAAAATACCAGATAAACAAAAGCATGATTCAAAAATGGGTTGCCGCTTACCGAAAGCACGAAATTGCGGGTATTGAGAAACATCACGGCAATTATTCCGGTGAATTTAAACAACAGGTCGTTAAGATATGCTGAAATCCGGTCTTTCTTTACGCCAGACAGCAGCCAAATATAATGTTGCCGGAAGTAATATCGTGGAAATTGGAAGCGTCTTTACTTGGAGGAAGGGCCGGAAAATTTGTATGTAGACCGCAGGGGTAAATCAAGCTCATAAAATAATAGTTTCCCCATGTAGATCACGCCAAGTCTACATGGGGAAATCTCTAAAATCAAGCCGCGTTTTCATTCATAAATAGCCACACTAACCCCAAGCGGACCATAGCCCCGCCGAAGCGCATGGCTTTGATCCGCCGCTTTGTCTATTGGTTTTCTTTTTCGAAATAATCTTCCGCTAGCTGGATAAAACGTCTCGCCGCATGGCTCAGATACCGGTTTGACCGGTAACAGGCACATAGTGACCAGGAGGGGTGGTCGGAAAGATAAAAGCACGCGATGTCGTCTCGATCCCTCACATAATAATGGGGAAGGATGGAACAGCTCAGGCCGTTTTTTACCATGGAAATGTTCGCCCGGTTGCTGGCTGTTGTAAGAAAAATATTCAGATCCAGTCCATGCCGCGAGAAAATGGAATCAATGATCTTTCTCTGCGTGGATTCCTGATACATCAGGCTGAAGGTCAGACTTTCAAGCTGTTCCGCTTTCAGAACGGTCATTGGCTTTCCGGGGGGAGCCGCGAGCCCGGCCAACGGATGTGACGGCGGTACGATCAGGACAAACTCTTCCTTCAGAAGCGGTTTCAGCGTCAACCCGGGGATATTTTCCGGCGTCAGAGATACAAACCCCAGATCTAGCTCTTCATTCAGCAGCATTTCCAGCTGCTTTTTCACGCCGATTTCCCTAGGAAGGATGACAATTTCAGGGTAAGCCTGATAGAACTCCGGGTAAACGGACATAAACATTTCCATTCCACGCTCCGGGGCAAAAGCGAGGGACAAAGTCCCCTTTTGCCGGTCGGCAAGATCCTGAATCTTGTTGTACGCCTCATTCTTGAGAATCGAAATTCGTTTCGCATAGGAAATGTAGATCTTTCCTGATTCCGTCAGCGAAAAATTGTTACGGGAGCGAACAAAAAGCTGAGTGCCGAGCTCGTTTTCCAGCTTCAGCAGCTGCTGGTCCAACGCGGACTGACTGATAAAAAGTTTGTTGGCGGCTTTTGTGATCCCGCCTTCTTCCGCTATGGTGAGAATAAAGCTGATCTGTTTCGTATCCATATAATCTCTCCGTTTCGCTCTGAATCACGGTACACCGCTTTGCTGTTATCATAGTACGGAAAAAAGCGCAATGCAAGCTCTATCCCGGATAAGGTGAATAGAATTTGATAAAATAACAAATTGCTTTAGAGAAAAAACGTAAAAATTGGAATGGTGAAAAGGCTGAGCAGGGTTGTAACAAAGACACATTTGGAAGCGAAGCTGGCATCTGCACCGTATTTTTCACCGAGAATCGCCGTCGTTGAACCGATGGGCATACCGGTCAGAACGACCGCCACAGCGGTTGCCAGCCGTTCAAACCCCGTGGCTTTCAGCGCAATCAGCGCACACCCCGGCAGAAAGATCAGGCGGACAAAGGAAAGGAACAGAGCATCCTTACTGAAAATTGATTTTAAGTCGACTTCCGCCAAAATGGATCCCACCACAATGATGGAAATTGCCGTGGTGCAGTTGCCCATACCGGCAACGGCGGTATCCACAAAGCCAGGCAGGCGGATTTTCAGCAGCATGCGGGCAAGGCCGAGCTCCACCGCGATGATTCCCGGATTCAGCAAGACATCGCGGACCCAGTTGCAGCTTTTTCCTTTTTGAAACATGGAAACTCCCGTGCTCCACATAAAAATGCGGTTCGGAATAATAAAAATGGAAGCGTAAAACAGCCCGGTCGCGCCGTAAGCGCTCTGAATTACGGGCAGACCGGCAAAGCCGGAATTTGCCACCAGAGTCCCGTAACGCAAGATGCTCGCCTTTTCCTGTGGGTAGCGGCGGTAGATCAGCCACCCTACAAACCATGCAAAAAAGCTCAGTGCGAAAGCCACAGCCAAAATCGCGGCGGCGGAAATCATCTTCTGAGCGGAAATTTCCTGATGAAAAGAATTAAACACCATACAGGGCAAAAGGATCATGACCAGCAGATTGGTGATCCCGCCGCGCACAGACTGCGTGATTACCCCGAGCTTCTGCATCAGATACCCCACGGCAAGATAAATAAACAAGGAGGCCTGAACCCCCGACATCACTAAAAATTGATTCATGATAAAATATGAAAAGGAACAGCCCGGCAGAAATACCCGGTCAGGGCTTTCTGCGGCTGTCCTTAGTTGAACCGGAAAAACGTGAAACACTTTCCCCGGAACAGGTAAATTGTGGCGGAATGCTTTGAAAGCAGTCCGGCGGATGAGGATGCCGGCGCGCGGCAGGGCGCCGCGAAAGTCCCTTTCCGTTCCGCAGGTGGAAAGAGCTGCCGCTCTGACGGGCGGGAGAAGTACCCGCTCGCTGTTGCTGCGGTGAAGAAACATACTTAGCTCCGTTTTTCGGAATCGCTTAGAAACTCAGAATCACAGCCAGAAATCGGTCTGGCAGAACTGAATTTCTCCGGCGCATAGGGTCATCTGCGGAACAAGCAGAACATTACCCTGCAGGGTGTCGTTTTTCCAGTCTTTGTGCAAAACAGGGATATTCTTCTCCTTTAAAACTACAACATCCGCGTAAGCACCCGGCTGCAGCGTGCCAATCTGTCCGGCCATTCCCATAATTTCCGCCGGAACCTCTGTTACTGTTCTCAATACGGTCATGAGATCCAGTCCAAGGGTCAGATATTTTGACAAAACGGTAGGAAGATTCTTGTCGTACGGCGGCATATTAAATTTGTCATTCGTAAGGTCCGAACTGATAATATCCGGTAAAAAGTTTTTAGCCAATGCTCTTTTAGCGGTTTCGATCCCGAAGTTTCCTTTGCCGTTAGCGGCGTCAAACAATACGCCCCGTTTTCTGGCTTGTAGAACGCCAGAATCAATTTCCCCGTTTTCCAGTACCAGATTATTGCCGGAGCCTTGAAAGCAGTGGCAGAAAATGTCACCCGGCCGCAGGCACGAAGCCAGATCTCCCGCGGAAACAGGGGAATTTGTGGTGTGAACACAGACGCGAAGCGCAGTCCCCAGTCTGGCATTGAGCAAATCCGCCAGTTCGACTGTTGCCTTCAAATAATCCATTCCCTTGTCGTCCGGTACTACTCCTCTGGAAAAGCGTATTTTTAGACCCAGAATGTTGTCTCGGTATTTGTCCACAATCCGTTCCATTCGCTCCAGATTGAAAAGCGCCGGATTAAAGTCTTCACAAAGCTTTGGGTCCAGCTGACCGCCGGAATAAACGGTGAGAAAGCTTTTCAGCCTTACCGTCGAAGGAACCACCACGGTTTTGTAAAAAGATTCAAAATTGGCAGTGCCGGAAGTTCCCGCGTCCACCGCGGAAGTCGTTCCCTGCGGAATCATGAAATCAGGCCGGATTGCAATGGCGCTTCCCTCATAAAACACATGCGTATGGAAATCGATCAGCCCCGGCGACACAATGCAGCCGGTCGCATCGATGATATGATCGCATGAAACCGCTTCCCCCTGAGGGTCAACAATCCGGTTGTTACATATCACCAGATCCTGAATCCGGTCTAAGCCAGTACGGGGGTCCATGACCCTTCCGTTTCGTATAATATAACTCGCTTTCATTTTTTTAAATTTCCCTCTCCGTTATAAGATAATCAGATGATTCCGATTGAGCCCAAAATGCACGCGAGAATCGCACAACAAAACGGCATCAGCGCACAGGTAATAAATACATGCTTGTAAGTATCTTTCTGCGAAGTTTTCGCAATCTGGTTACAAACCACAATACCGGAAGCGTGAGGCATAGCATCAAATCCGGAAGAAGCAATACAGACCATGCGGTGCAGGAAGGAGGGATTCAGTCCCGTGGCAATCATATAATTTCCCATGCTGTTCAGGAAGATGTTGAGACCGCCCATGGACGAGCCGGTAATTGCTGCAATCACATTGATGGAAAGCAGAGCCATAATCAGCGGGTTAACGTTCATGCCCAGCAGCCCTTTAACAATCTGAGAATATGCAGGGGAAGCTGAAACAACACCGCCGAAGCCCATGATCGCGGAGGTAGCAATCAGGGCACCCAGGCCGCCCGAAGCCCCGTCGCAGATTGTTTTCTGGATTTTCAGCTTGTCTCGGTACAGGAAGCAGCCGACGACGATCGCCAGTATCATGGAGTAAGCGACCGCATACGAAGAAGGGATTTTTGTGGCTTTCTGCAAAATAAACATTGCTACCAGCAAAAGGATGATCGGCACATAGCATTTCCAGATTGCCGGCAGTTCTCCGTTGTCTGCGGCATTTAAATCCATAATGACTTCACCCTCGTTAGCCGTGAAGTGCTCTCCTTTCGCTTTTGCCTTTTTCATCTGCCAGTTGAGATAAAAATACGCTGAGGCAAACATGACCACGGAACAGATCAGTCCTATGGCGGAACCGGCATAAGCCGTTGTATGAAAGATCGTTGTGGGCAGCAGGTTCTGTGTAGAAGGTGAGCCTGGCAGCATCGCCATACAGACTGTCACAGGAGAAACCATGATGGTTGCAACGATTAATTTCTTTGAAATATCCGCTTTTTGAAACAGAGCAACCGCAATGGGATAGATGGAAAAAGCGATGATAAAAGTTCCGATACCGCCATAAGACAGCACCGTACCGGTAATCATGATGACAAGAATCACATACTTGTCTCCCAAGACTTTCAGTAGGTTGTTTGCAATGCCGATCGATGCTCCGCTGTCACCCATGACCTTTCCGAAAATAGCTCCGAGCATAAAGAGAAGAAACCAGTTTCCAGCGAAAGAACTCATTTGGGCCATAAAACTTTTCGTCAGTGTATCGGTAAGATTCATGCCATTAAATGCAATTACGACCAAAGCGCCCAACAAAGATACAATCGCCATGTGCCAATTTTTCCAAATTGTGAAGATAACTACGGCAACCGCTAGTATTAGTCCAATAATCCCTACCATAATAATTTCCCTCCAGTAAATTTTTTGCTATCACAGAATTCACGAGAAACCGAATACGATTGGCTTACCGAAGTACCAAACGCCTTTTCATTGCAGACTCCTCCCCCTCAAAATACTCTATTGATAAAGCCGGAAAATTTCAGCGCACCAGACAGGGACGTTTCGCATCGAATTTCCAGCCAGGAATCAGGTACTGCATTCCAATGGAATCATTGCGGCCCCCCAGGCAGTTTTCCAGATAGAGCCGGTGCGCTTTTTCTAGCTGACCGCGGTCGATTTCCACTCCGAGGCCGGGCACGCCGCGCCGCACGGCGACGCATCCGTTTACGATTTCAGGGCTCTTTTCACAAAGACGCTCGCGGCCCTCCTGCCAGATCCAGTGGGTATCGATTCCGTTCAGCTTTCCTGGCACCGCTGCAGCCGTATGTGCTACCATCGCAAGGGAAATATCAAAATGATTGTTGGAGTGGCATCCCCAGGTCAGACCGAAATCATTGCAGAGCTGGCCCACTCGGACGCTGCCGGTCATTGTCCAGAAATGCGGGTCCGCCAGCGGGATGTCCACACTGTTCAGCGCGAAGCTGTGCGCCATCTGTCTCCAGTCGGTGGCAATCATGTTGGTGGCCGTCGGCAAACCTGTGGCGCGGCGGAATTCCGCCATGATCTCACGGCCACTGAAGCCGTCTTCCGCCCCGCAGGGGTCTTCACAGTAAGTCAGAACACCGTGCATATCCCTGCAGAGTTCAATCGCATCCTTCAGGAGCCATCCACCGTTGGGGTCCAAAGTAATACGGGCGTTCGGAAATTCCTTTTTCAGCGCTTTGACGCATTCGATCTCCTCCTTGCCCGCGAGCACACCGCCCTTCAGTTTGAAATCCTGAAAACCATATTTTTCATAGGTTGCTTTCGCCAAACTGACAATCGCATCTGGGGAAAGAGCCTCCTCGTTGCGCATGCGGTACCATGCGCAGTCGCCGTCTTCTTCATGGTCATAGGGCAGGTCCGTCTTTTTGCGGTCGCCGATAAAGAAAAGATATCCGAGCATACGCACGCTTTCTCTCTGCTGACCGTCTCCAAGCAGTGACGCCACCGACTCGCCCAGATACTTTCCCAGCAAATCCAGAAGCGGAGTCTGAATGGCCGTCAGGACATGTACTCCGACCCTCAGGTCGAACGTCTGGGTTCCGCGGACATCTTTCTCGTTCCTGCGGGAAAGATAATGGCCGACCGCCAAAACCGTATTTCTATAATCGCCGACTCCGGTGCCCTCGACAAGCGGTTTCACCTCTTCTAGTGCAGAGGTGATCTTCTGACCGCCCGGCACCTCACCCACACCGGTCCTTCCCTCAGAATCCGTCAGAACGACAACATTTCTGGTAAAGTAAGGGGCATGGGCTCCGGAAAGGTTCAACTCCATGCTGTCTTTCCCCGCGACCGGAAACACTTCCATTTTTAGCACAGTTGGTGTCAAGGTTTTTCCTCCTAATAAGTACTGAATCATATTGATTCTAAAATTATTTTTGAGATTTAGACATTTTGCACATATTTTTTCTCAATTTGTTGATGTTATTATTATATCGTTAATTTTTGAATAAGTCAAAACGGATAAACTTATAGATCTATTCAAAATTTCGAATCATGTCACGACGCAGCACTGTATTTGTGCACAGTAAGCACATCCCTCCGACATGGCGCGCCGATTTGGGCGATTCGCCTGAATCAGAGCCATAAAGGATAGCAATTCAACCTAGATATAGTGTATCAATCGAATCATATTGCTTGCCTATTACTCGAAGTGTATCAATTTTTTACAAAGTCCAGAAGCAGCACTAACATTCCATTTACAAAATAAACGTGTTCGGATTTAGCGCGGTTATTTCCACCGTGGAAAAAAATAACATCATTTCCTAATCAAGGAAATGATGTTATTTTTATGTATAACGCGTTTGATTTTGCATTTTAACGGCAATGGCAACATTAAAATCTTACTTGTTTTTATCTCTTTATTATGTTCAGCATGTTTCATTTGTCTCATAAAAATCTACATCTACTATCAGAAGTGTCCAAACACTTAGATGGTGGGGTAGAGATCGTTTTTCTGACGGGGATAGAAGTTAAGGTAGGTGGATACTCAAAATATTGTTAATCGAGTGTTTAGATTATCAAAACATGGAAACAATTTACATGGGTGATATTATGTCTAAAAATATAGAAAAAGAAGCTTTGGATAATTCACTTGATAATAATATAGCTTTGTTTAAAAGGGTATTTAAAGATGACGAGACAGTGATTTTCAGAGAATTCCAAAACAAATGGTTAAAAGCTGCACGGTGTTGTATTATCTATGTCGATGGCATGGTAAATACAGAAATTGTTAACGAAAATATCATTCAGCCTGTACTTCGCAGTGATTTATCAGAAAATATGGAAAGTGAAAATCTGTTAAAAGAATTTCAGAGTAAGATCGTCGTTTCAAATGATGTAAAGACGGAAACGGCGATTGACGCAATAGTGAAATCTGTGGTTTATGGGGATACGCTTTTTCTGTTAGACGGATATGCCGAAGCGTTGGTCATCAGTTCAAAAGGTTGGCAATCACGGTCAATCAGCGAACCGGAGTGCGCAAAAGTCGTCCGTGGGCCAAGAGAAGGTTTTACCGAATCTATCATGGTAAATTTGTCGTTGGTGAGGCGTAAAATAAAAAATTCTGATTTAAAGTTTAAGTTTAAGGAAATTGGAGAAAGGACGCATACAAAGACCTGTATCTGCTATATCAAAGATTTGGCTTCGGATGATATATTGAGTGAATTGGAGCGGCGTTTGGATCAAATTGATATTGACGGAATTATTGATTCCGGCTACATTCAGGAACTGATCAGAGACGCACCATACTCTCCCTTCGAGACGGTAGGCTCAAGCGAAAGACCCGACATTATTGCAGCGAAGCTTTTAGAGGGCAGGATAGCCCTGTTTGTTGATGGAAGTCCCTTCGTTTTATCAGTTCCATATGTTGTTGTTGAGAACTTTCAATCAAATGAAGACTATTATAATAACTACATTTTTGGAAGCATGAATCGGCTTATCAGGGGCTTTACCGCCGTAACCGCAATTACTGTTCCGGCAATCTTTCTGTCAATTGTTGCTTATCATCAGGAAATGCTGCCTACCCCGCTGCTGCTGAGCATCTCGGCTTCAAGACAGGGTGTTCCCATTCCAACCGCGGTGTCGCTATTTCTTATGCTTTTTATATTTGATATTTTACGCGAGGTTGGTATTCGAATGCCGGCTCCAATCGGTCAGGCGGTCAATATTGTTGGTGCGCTTGTATTGGGCCAGGCTGCTGTTGAAGCAAATCTGGTAAGTGCTCCGGTTGTTATTGTAACGGCCTTAACGGGGATTATGACCTTGATTAATATGAATTTTCTCAGCGCGACGATCATTTTTCGCAACTTTTTATTATTGGGAGCTTCGGTTTTAGGAATCTATGGATTTTTTATGTGCATCGTTATTATGTATCTGCATTTAATGAGCATACGTTCTTTCGGTGTACCTTACATGATGAATGTCACGCGAGCGAAAAACAGTGATGGGCAAGATGCATGGATTCGTGCGCCATGGTGGACTATGACCTTAAGGCCTAAAATTATTGCGGCAAAAAACTTGGTCAGACAGTCATCAGCAAAAAGTAAGGAGAAATAGTTAATATGAAAAAAATCAAAATTACCTTTCTGATATTGATAATTTTGATCAATTCAATATTGTTTACGGGCTGTTGGAATTATAGGGAAATAGACCAAGTCTTAATAGTTGCGGGTTTAGCTGTTGATAAAGGGATAAATGATCAATATAAATTTACTGTTGAAATTGCACAGATTAGTGGGGGGAAAGATTCAAAAACAACATCAAAAACGATTACGGCAGAAGGGGAAACCATGTTTGACGCAGCAAGGAACTTGATATCCTTGTCCGGAAAAAGGCTTTATTGGAGCCATGCAAAAGTTATCATTCTAAGTAGGAAAGTTGCGGAGGAAGGGGTGGAAAAAGTTATTGATTGGTACACTCGAGATTCTGAGACAAGGGAAAATGTTTTTCTGTTGGTTTCTGAAGAAGCGACTGCTAAGGAAATATTCGATGTAGAAAGCACCACTGAGGGGATCAAGTCTTTTATATTGGGCGAAATGATAAAAAATCAAGTGAGTTTGAGCAAAGCTCCTATAACGGATATTCTTCAGTATGGAATAGAATCAAAAACGAAAGAAATATCAACAATAATCCCCGCTGTAAGTCTAAAGAAAATGAATGATAAAATGGTAGCTCAAGTGATGGGGAGTGCAATTATTAAAAACAATAAATTGGCAGGCTTTCTAAATGGTGACGAGACAAAGGATTTGAATTTCATTAGAAATCAAGTGAAAGGCGGAGTGTTGACCGAAGAAATGCAAACGGACAATGGACCCGCCTTAGCTTCTCTTGAGATATTTAAAAGTAATACAAAAGTTGTGCCTGCCGCAGATGGTAACAAAATTAAAATAGACTTGAATATCGAAACAACAGTTGCTATTGACGAAATCGAAGGCGTGGAAAATCTTATTAGTGAGGAACAACAATTGAAACTAGAAAAAAGTACCGAAAACACATTAAAAAAACAAATTCAAGAATTAATTAGAAAAGTACAATCAGAATATGGTGCAGATATTTTTGGATTTGGGGAAAAGTTACGAGAAGATAAAGCATCGCAGTGGAAGCGCGTGAGCAACAATTGGGAAGATGTTTTTAAAGATTTAAAAGTCAACGTTGAAACAAAGGTGCATATAAAAAACAGTGCCGTGTTATCATAGATTTTTGAAGAAAGGTGATTGAACGTGATGGCTGCAGTTGCAATTATCGGGTATTTTTTTCTAGCTGTCTATGATTTAATCCCCTTATACAAGCAGAAGCTTTGGCGTGACTTTTGGGTAACTGCCATATTAGGAACCTTTTCATTTACAATTGCCATATTATTGTGCCTGAATGTTAAAATTCCAAGTCCCGAACAGCCGATTCGTGAATTGATCACTTCTATATTCGGAAAGTAGGTTTATCATGCAAAAGGAACAAATTACGGACAAGCAAGCAATTTGTATTTTCATCCCCTTCATGATTGGAAGTACACTCATTATCGGCATCGGAGGAGAAGCTAAAAATGATGCATGGGTGGCCGGAATCGTGGGTGCTATTATGGCTGTTCCCATGTTACTTGTATATGCAAGAATGCTATCGCTGTTCCCAGGGAAAGATTTATTTGATATTCTGAATATAACACTTGGAAAGGTCTTTGGGAAAATTGTTGCTATTATCTACATTCTATATGCTTTTCATCTGGGTGCACTGGTGCTTCGCAACTTTGGCGAATTCATAAATACAGTAGCCATGCCTGAAACACCAATGTTTGTCCCTATGTTCTGCATGGGGATTGTATGTGTTATTGCTGTGCGGTTGGGAATTGAGGTGTTGGGAAGAACTACTACATATTTTCTTCCACTGATATTTTTCATCTTAGTAATTGTGCAATTGCTGGTAATACCTCAAATTCATTTAAACTATTTAAAACCTATTTTAGAGAATGATACAATTTCCATATTGAAAGGTGGATTTTCTACTTTTTCATTTCCCTATGCTGAAACAGTATTGTTTATTGGTGTTTTTGGTTCATTAAAATCAAAAAAATCACCAATTAAGGTCTATCTCTGGGGAACTTTGATTTCCACAATCATCATTATTGTCACCACAATCAGAAACATTGCAGTGTTAGGATCGATGATTGACCGCTTTTATTTTCCGTCTTATCAAGCGGTGAGCAGAATTAACATCGGAGATTTCCTGGAAAGAATAGAAGTCACCGTAGCTATTGTATTTATTTTTAGCGTTTTGATAAAAGGTTCAATCTGTTTATTGGTCGCTTGTAAAGGAATCCAAAAAGTATTTAATCTAAAGGATTACAGGTCGATTGTGATACAGACGGGACTATTAATGGTCTATTTTGCTTATACGATTTATGATAATAGCATGGAGATGAAATATTGGGCCTTTAAAGTTTATTCTTATTATGCGTTTCCTATGCAAGTCATACTGCCCATTATTATATGGGCAGTTGCAGAAATTAAGAGGAAAATAAACAGTTCAGCAGAAAAGGGAGAAGCTATTCCCGAATCGACCAGCAGATAGACTTACAAACCCCACACAAAAGGGTCTATCGTATAGTATCATTAATTTACGTAAGTTGGCACAGATTGTCGTTGTGATTTTTACTGTTATTTAAAATTTTGCTGGTTCGGCGTCTTCATGCCTAAATGATTGATCAAAGTCGATATCAATGATTACTTTTTAGCGGATTAATTCAAAAGGAGAACGAGCATACCACCTATCAGATATACGTGTTCGGATTTAGCGCGGTTATCTCCACCGTGGTAAAAAATAGCATAATTTCCTTAATTTAGGAAATTATGCTATTTTGGTATAAAACGTTTAATTTTGCATTATAACGGTGACCTGCCCCCCCAAACCGTCCAGATAGTAAGTTAGTAATCACCTGAAATTTTCTTGGCATATTCTGTTGGCGTCAAATTATCCAAAGAACTGTGCGGCCGAAGTTGGTTATATTCGTTTCGCCAGCCTTCAATGATTTCTTTCGCCTCATAAAGATTTTTGAACAGGTTTTGGTTTAGGCATTTTTCAATACCTCATAACCAATATGGTGAATCTTATATATAGCAACAGTCTGATGAGCGCGGAAGGGGAGACGGCAACCCAAAAACTGAAGGATGTTATCAATACTCCATACATATTAGCCGTTGAAGGTGCTGTCGCAACAGCAAACAGCGGCTATTACAATATCATTGGATCTATGGACGGAAAACCACTTACAGCTCTTTCCGCAGTCGAATTTCTTGGGTCACGGGCATTACATGTTCTTGCGGTGGGGGCCTGTGCGGTTCATGGTGGAGTATCGGCTGCAAAACCGAATCCGGCTGGATGCGTAAGTGTTACGAGTGTATTGCAAAGAAAAGTTATTCAACTTCCGGGCTGTCCCTGTCACCCCGATTGGTTCACCGGCACACTCGCGCATTTGCTGCTTTATGGAGAACCGGAATTGGATAGCCGGAACCGACCGGTTATGTTCTATTCACAGACAATCCACGACCGCTGTGAAAGAAGGTCTTTTTTTGACAAGGGGATTTTTGCGAAAAAACTGGGCGACGAGGGGTGTATGTTCAAATTAGGCTGCCGTGGGCCCGTCACACCGATTGACTGCCCCATCCGTAAATGGAATGGGCACATTAACTTGCCGGTTGGCAGCAGCACACCGTGCATCGGCTGTGCGCAGTTCGGATTTCCGGATAAGATGGAATCTTTTATCAGCTATGATGTCATAAAATCGGAGGAGTAAAAATTGCCGAAAGAATTTTGATTAATCCGCTTACAAGAATCAGCGGATTTTTGCAGGTGGAAGCGGAAGTTGAAAACGGCGTTGTGAGACAGGCCATGAACAGCGGCCTATTGTTTCGCGGATTTGAAAAAATCCTTCTGAACCGTAGTCCCTTGGACGCAGTTTGTTTTACCCAGAATAATTATTCAGCTGAGCTCGTAGTAGCCGGAACATTTGCAGCGCATGGATGGAATGTTGTCGTACTAAGCCTTTAAAACAGCTTGAATGCTAGTTTTTATTTTGACTTTAATCAAGGTGCCCGGGGTTCGGATCCCCGATGGTTCAACAGAGACAGGTGTGATCAAATGGTCATACCTACTTTTTTCGTCCTGCGGGGGATTCGAACCCGAAAGGGTTTGAGTGTGAAGACATGGCGCCGGTATGTTTTCAGCGAGGAGTGGTGCAGCGGCTCTGCGTAAGTCCGTTTAAAACTGAATATCCTAATTAAAGTGCTTTTATGCTGTCCGCACAAAATGGGGCGATACTTTACTGTCTGGGGTGAAGCTCAAATTTAAGCGGTGTCCATTATTCTTTAGGAGGCTTTCGCCTCAAAGTCAAACCATTGGCTTTTATCAATGCTAATTGACTTTCGCAAAATATTTCCATCAATTTAAAATATTCCCGACAAACATAGCAGTATATAACGGTTATTTTATCCTGAATCGTAAAAAAACAGACTTGATTTGGATTGGTTGAATGTATAAAAAATAGAAAGCTAAAAGAAAAACACGCGTGGAATCAAGGGGAGATATACATTGAATATACAAAATAAAATATATTTTGTAATTAATTTGGCTTTTAAAAAATATTGAAATTGACGATATAACAAAAAATATTTTAACTTAATATGTTTATATTTCATAAAAATTGACTTTGCATTTGAATTATATGACTATGGATATTCCTAAAAAAAGATGCTATAATAAATCCAATATACAAAATAATGTATATTAAGGAACTTTCAGTACGGTTCATAACGAAGGAGGTGATATTTTGCAGGCGGGCAAATTAATGCAAAAGGTCGGAATCATTGTCCAGACACTGGCAGGCAGGTTTATTCCGCTGCAAATCGGCGACCGGATTTCTACGATTGAAGAACTGACCGTGGAGTACAAAATTTCGCGCGGAACTATTCAGGCCGCGCTGAATCTGTTGCAGGAAGATGGGGCGATTGCATTTCAACCGCGGGGCCACATGGGTACTTTCATAACGGAGATTGACCGGCCCAAGCTGCTGGAACTTTCGGGAATTAAGACGATAGTAGGGGTTATGCCGCTCCCTTATTCCAAAAAATACGAGGGGCTGGCAACTGGGCTGTACACCTCTTTGCAGGACAAAGGGCTGAGCGTGGCGCTTGCCTTTATGCATGGATCAAACTATCGTCTGAACGGGCTTTTGGAAGGCCGTTATGATTTTGCGGTGATGTCCCAGCTTACCGCTCAATATTATGTCGAGCGGGGAGAGAACATCTCTGTGCTTGAGAATTTCGGTAGGTTCACCTACGTTGGAAAGCACGTTTTGCTGACACGGGAGGACTGCAAAGAGAATTTCGAAAATTGCAGGGTCGGAATCGACTATTCTTCTGTGGACCAAAAGATGCTGACGCAGTCTTTTTTTGCAGAGAGGCAGGTCGAGTACGTTCCGCTGATTTACAGTCAAATTGTACCGTTCCTCTCCACAGGAAAAATCGATGCCGCCGTGTGGAATTTGGACGACATAGATCTTAAGGGAAACCATCTCCGTTTTGAAACTCTGGATGAAAAGAAAATCAATATTGTCGACACGGAAGCTGTGATCGTTTGTAAAAAGGACAATCTGAGGATTTGCCAGATTATCCGCCAGATGTTGGAGAAGGAAAAGGTTCTCGAGGTCCAGAAGAGCGTGATTGACGGCGAAATATTACCGAAATACTAAAAAAGGAACAGGCAACGATGGATATAATGGAGCGAATTAACCTGATGAAAGAATGCGGAATGATCGACGATCCGGCTTGCGTTGATCTGGTGAGGATTGTTAAAATTTTTAAAGAGGATTTTCAGTTTGACCTGACTGAAGAAAACGGCGGAGTCATGATAACCCATATTGGTGCGGCGATTAACAGGCTAAAGTCTGGTGAAGAAATTGAACCCTTGGGTCGTGAGGTTTTAAAGCAGGCAGAGGAGGAGCCTTCCTATCCTACCGCACTTGCAATATTGGATCAGGTAAAACAGGAAATGGTCTGTAAGCTGCCGGATATCGAACAGGAATTTTTGCTGGTTCATATCTGCAATACTTTGGCGGCCAATTAAAAGAAAGGATGTTCTTGTAAATGAAAATTGCAATCGGCGGACTGAGTAAAAATGTCACAGCGGCTGCGGTTCAAAAATTTTCCGGGGGGAAAATTGAAACCGTGATTACTACAGACATAGGCGCTGTATCAATGCTGAAAAAAGGGGAGGTGGATTATTATTTCGGCGCTTGCGAGAGCGGCGGTGGTGCGGCGATATCAATTCTGATCGGAATGATCGGATACGCCAAGTGCTGCACGGTGGCAAAAAATGGGCAGGTTGTAAAGAAAGAGAATGTGGAAAAGTTTGTGAATGAGGGGAAAATCGCTTTTGGGATGTCGGTGGAAAGCATTGAGAAGACCGTCCCATTATTAGTCGAAGCATTGTTGGAAAAAAGTGGGGAATAGCACAGAACCAAAATATTAAGGAGGAAAGACATTATGACAGGGAATTTTTCGGTACTGAATTTTACAGTGGTAATCATACTGTGTGCATTTACGGCGTTCCTTTCCCACATGGGTATGGCGGTGTTCCACGACGGGCTTCGTCCCGTCATTCCGGAATACATTGAGGGGCGGATGAAGCGTCCCGAACTCGGGAGTATTGCATTCGGACTGAGCGTAGGGTTTATCGCGTCCGTCGGTATCGCGCACACCGTGGCAACCGGACTTTTGAACCCGTGGCTGCTGTTTCTGACCACGGATATTTTGGGAATTATTTCCCCAAAGAAATGGATCGCACCGATTCTCGGCGGTATTTGGGGCGCTCTGACTCTTACAGCCTTGGGCTTCATTAATACGGTTTTGACCGGTCTGCCGGTAAATTTCATCGGAGCTATGGGGGAAATCAGCAACCCGGTCGTTTCCTGTTTTGCACTGTTCCCGCTGATAGCGATTTTCATGCAGTTCAATGCGAAAAAAGGTATTATTTCTACTGTAATCACTTTTGCCGTTCGCATTCTGCTTACAAAATTTGTCCCATCCCTTTCTGCGGATGCTATGGAAATGTTTGTGGGCATCGTACTTCTTATCGGTTTCGCGGTTGTACAGGACAGCAAGCTAAAGCACACCGGTGAAGAGGAAGAAAATGTTTTCTCCGTGCGCACAGCCAGAATTCGGAAAAATATTGTTTTCCTGATGATCAGCGGAGCCTTGATTGCCGTGGCCTGTAATATACATATTTTCGGCGGTTCAGAGGTTTCCATCTATACGCTGGCTAAAGCTTATAAGTCGACAGATCCTGCCACATCTTCCGGCCTGATTCAGCAGGCGGCTCTTTCCGAATTTATGAGAGGCCTCGGTTTCATTCCACTGATTGCGACAACCGCGATTACAACCGGCGTTTATGGTGTTGCCGGGTTTACCTTCGTTTACTGCGTCGGCTATCTGATGCCGAATCCGGTCTTTGCGGCCATCGGCGGTGCCGCTGTCATCCTGTTGGAAGTTTTGCTCCTTGGCTGGGTCGGTAAATTCCTTGGCAAGTTCCCGTCCATCCGTGACGCTTCCGATAATATCCGCACGTCAATGACAACTGTGATGGAGTTTGCGTTGATCATCGGTTCCATTAATGCTGTTGTTAAAATGGGCGGATACACCGGCTTCTTTATTGCGGCTATGATTTATTTCATCAACGAAATGACAGGAAAGCGCATTATGAAGATGGCGATTGGTCCAGTGGCAGCTATTGCGACCGGCGTTATCCTAAATCTGTTGTGCTATGTTGGGCTGTTTGTGCCTATCAAATAAAAAGTAAAGCAATTTAAGCAATCGACAGGCGATCTGGGCAAAATTGCGGAGAGCTCCGCAATTTTGCTGGGTTGTCTTGCAGGAAGGAATATAAAATGATACAAACGGTTCGTGGAATCATTACAAAAGAAGAACTCGGCATCACTATGAGCCATGAACATCTATTGCTGGATTTGAGACCGGTCAGGCATGATGAGGTTTCTATTATCGACGATCTGGAGCTGGTTTCCGGTGAATTGAAGCCGGCAATCGAAATGGGGTGCCGCTCAGTCATTGAGGTCACCACTGTCGACATGGGACGAAATCCGGAAGGGCTTCGCGAACTGTCGAAGAGAACCGGAATCAATATTATCACTTCTACCGGTTTCTATTTGAAAGATTATCACAGCGACTGGCTGCAAAAGGCGCCGGTGAAGCAGTTGGAAGACTTTTTTGTAAAAGAAATTACTGTTGGAATAGACGGAACCAATATCAAGGCCGGAGCAATCGGAGAAGTTGCTTCTTCGGAGAAAATTTACCCCAGTGAACAAAAGGTTCTGACTGCTGCGGCGAGAGCATCTAAACGGACCAACGCGGCGGTGTTCACTCATTGTGACATGGGTCTGCTCGGCTTGGAACAGATTGATTTAATGCTGGGGCAGGGAATGGCTCCGGACAAGCTTGTTATCGGGCATACCGATTTGACGGCGGACGCAGATTATCAGACTGAGATACTGAGAGCCGGAGTGAACCTGGCATTCGACACGGTTGGAAAAAACAACTATCTTTCCGACGAAACGCGTGCGGAAGTTTTGATGCGTTTGCTCGAAGCCGGATGGGAAGACCATTTGCTGCTTTCCGAAGATGTTTCCAAGCAAACTTACCTTATTAACTATGGCGGACGCGGGTACACCGCTGTGCTGGGATATTTCGTACCCCTGCTTTGCGCAAAAGGCGTGGGCGAGGTGCAAATCCGCAAAATGCTTGTGGAAAACCCGGCCAGAATTCTTGATCGGTAAAAACTGATTAAAGGAGGATATGTAAAATGGATACGTTTCCCCTTTCATCCCTTACTTTGGAACAAGCCAAAGCGTTGCAGTTCAGAATTGTTGATATCGCAATGCGGCATTTCGACGGATTTCAGATTTTATCCGAAGGTGATCTCGGTGTTGTAAAGGGAAAAAATAAACCGGAATATACAAGAAAAGTTGAAAATATCATTGCGGAACTTTTTCATGCCGAAGATGCGGTTTTAGTACGCGGCGCCGGGACAGGCGCTATCCGCTGGGGGCTAGCGTCCATTTTAAGACGCGGCAGAAAGCTGCTGGTGCATTCCGCCCCCGTCTATCCTACGACACAGGTTACGCTGGAAACGATGAACGCGGAACCGGTGCGTGCGGATTTTAATTGTACGGGAGAAATCGAAAAAACGCTGGATGAGAACCCCGGTATTACGGCGGCGCTAGTGCAGTTAACCCGGCAGAAAATAGACGACAGTTATGACTGTGGTGAAGTGATTCAAACAATTAAGTCGAAAAATCCATCCGTCAGAATTCTCACGGATGATAACTATGCGGTTTTAAAGGTGCCGCAGATTGGTGTTCAGTGCGGCGCCGACCTATCCGCTTTTTCTTGCTTCAAGCTTTTGGGGCCCGCAGGGGTCGGAGCCTTGGTCGGTAGCGGAGACCTAATCCGATATGTGTGCGACTGTAATTATTCCGGAGGAAGTCAGGTGCAGGGCTACGAAGCAATGGCTGTTCTGCGCGGCATGGTTTATGCCCCCATGGCTTTGGCCGTTCAGGCCGAGGTTGGGGAAGAACTGGTAAAAAGGCTTCGTTCCGGGGAAATCCCCGAAGTGAAAAATGCTTTTCTTGCAAATGCGCAATCCAAGGTGCTGCTTGTAGAATTTCAGGAAGATATTGCGGAACAGGTACTGGAGTGTACGGCAAAACACGGAGCAGCCGCCTACCCTGTGGGCTGCGAGTCCAAATTTGAATTTGTTCCTATGATGTATCGTATTTCAGGCACAGTTCGCCAACAGGACCCCGCGCTGGAAAAACGGATGATCCGCATCAACCCCATGCGGGGCGGTGCGGAAACCGTGATGCGGATTCTTAAGGAGTCGCTGCAGGAAACGAAACAAATGAAAGGTGAATAAATTAAATGTTTTTAAAAAAAACATTGGAACGAAATCGTCCGCTGATTGAGACAGCGGTTAAAATGCATAAGGAAGGACTTCTTTTTCCGGATACTTATTTGGTGGACATGGATGCGCTGCTTGCCAATGCGTCTGCAATTAAAAGTCATGCGGAACAGAACGGGATACATCTCTATTTCATGCTAAAACAGTTAGGAAGAAACCCTGAGATTGCCCATGAATTGATTCAACTGGGTTATGACGGAGCCGTCGCAGTGGATTTCCGTGAGGCTGAGTCCCTCATCGACGAGGGGATTCCAATTGGGAATGTGGGCCATCTGGTTCAAACGCCGCGTGCGGCGCTGAAAAAAATACTGGAATCCGACCCGGAATATATGACGGTTTATTCTTTGGAAAAGGTAAGAGAGATCAATGACATCTGCGAGAAGCTTAGCGTGACACAAAAGCTTATGCTGCGGGTGCTAGGGGAATCCGATACATTGTATTCCGGGCAGTACGGCGGTTTTTCGCTGAACACGCTTGCGGAAACGGTAAAAGAAATCTCTAAATTTAATCATGTTCGCATTGCAGGATTGACTTCATTTCCCTGCTTCCTATTTCAGGAGGAAACCGGGATCATCGAGCCGACCCCGAACGTCGGTACGTTGCAGTCGGCAAAAAAGCTGTTAACCGATTTGGGGCTGGAAATCGAAGCAATGGACATGCCCAGCGTCACCTGTTCCGAAAGTATTCCTCTGATTCGCAAATTCGGCGGGACACACGGCGAACCGGGTCACGGTCTGACCGGAACCACACCTATGCACGCGGTCGAGAACTGTGAAGAAATACCGGCGCTTATTTATCTCAGTGAGATTTCCCATGAATGCGACGGGAAGGCCTATTGCTATGGTGGGGGGCATTATCATCGTTCCCATGTAAAACAGGCGCTGATCGGCGCACCGGAGGAAGGAAAGTTCCTCGATGTGATTCCTCCTACGGATGAGAGTATTGATTATTATTTTGGCCTGAATGGTTCTGCACGGGTTTCCGACAGTGTCGTCATGGCGTTTCGCACTCAGATTTTTGTAACGCGCAGCCAGGTTGCGCTGGTCAAAGGCATTGCAAAGGGGGAGCCCGAGATCATGGGGATTTATACCTCTTTGGGACAAAGGCTGAAATAGGCAGGAAAGGAGAACTTCATTGAAGAAATTCATGATTATTGTTTTGGACGGCTTTGGAGTCGGACAGATGGAAGACGTACCGCGAGTTCGCTCACAGGACACGGGTGCCAACACATGGCTGCACATTCTGGCCCAAAATCCGGAACTCAGGCTTCCTACGCTGGAAAAGCTCGGACTGATGAACATTGCCGGACAGGAATCACCCACGATGAAATACAGCCGCAGTGCGACTTTTGGCAGGGCCAAACTGATGCATACCGGTGCGGACACCTTTTTCGGGCATCAGGAGATTGTTGGGACAAAACCTCAGGAGCCGTTCGGAGAGCCGATTCGGAACCGGATTGAACAGATTCATGACACGCTTACCAAAAACGGGTATCACGTAGAGTATTTTCAGGGTGGGGCCGAACGGATTCTGATTGTGGAGAATGCCCTGACGGTAGCGGATAATGTGGAATGCGACCCGGGTCAGGCGTTTAACGTCACGGCGGCAATCGATACGATTGAGTTTGAGGAAGTTCTGAAAATCGGGAAACTGGTGCGTTCTGTCTCCAAGGTCCCCCGTGTAATCACCTTCGGCGGCCGCGGTGTTACGATTCAGGACATTCTTGCCGCGGTGGAAGAGCATGAAAACGGTTACATCGGCGTCAGCGCACCGAAATCGGGAGTTTACAACCGGGATTACCATTGTGTCCACTTGGGCTACGGGGTTGACCCAGAAGTGCAGGTTCCCACGATTTTGGGCCGGGCCGGTTTTCCGGTAACACTGCTTGGCAAGGCTGCGGATGTGATTCAAAATCCCTTTGGCACAAGCATCTCTATTGTGGAGACCTCGCAGGTGCTTGGGAAAATGATAGAAATCGCGGAAAAAACGGAGGTTGGCTTCCTTTGCTGCAATGTACAGGAAACGGATCTTGCAGGGCATCAGCAGAATGTAGAAAAATATGCGCAGATTCTGGAAACGGCTGACCGGTTGATCGGGCATCTGATGGAAGGAATGGGAGAAGAAGATATTCTGGTTGTCATGGCAGACCACGGCAACGACCCGACAATCGGGCATCCGCACCATACTCGGGAATGTGTTCCCCTTATGGTTTATGGGCGCGCTATCCGGCCGGGCAGCATTGGCACACGCAATACGCTGTCTGATGTAGGCGCTACGGCGGCTGATTATTTTGGGGTGCAAAGGCCGGAAAACGGAACCAGCTTTTTGCCGATGATTCGATAAGCAGACGCAATATCACTCCAATAATATTAATAAAAAGGCAGGTTGAAAAAATGCGGACTTTTCAGTACACGGTCAAAGATCCCGAAGGGCTTCACGCCCGTCCGGCGGGAATGCTTGCGAAATTCGCACAGAGTTGCACTTCTTCTATCAGCATTGAAAAGGGAGGGAAAACCGCAGACGCCAAGCGGCTGTTCGCCGTAATGGGACTGGCAGTAAAGCAAAATGACATTGTTACTTTTACGCTGGAAGGAGAATCTGAACAGAAGGACTGCGCAGATTTGCAATCCTTTTGCGCGCTAACATTTTAGGCGGATGACAGCAATGAAAATGATTCGTGGAATCAGGGCGTCGGGCGAAATGGCAAAAGGGCGATGATATCCTCTAATTCGCTTTTACGGGCACGCAAGCGGTTTATTTCTTCCTCCAATTCGGGGAATTCCACTCTGTATAGAGCGGCTTATATCATCGCTGGCACCGGCGATTCCATCGTTCTGAACACCACGGATTACCAAATTCCGGAAAACGGACGCTACCAGATCGGCGCAAAGCTGGCCGGAAGTAAAGCGGCTTCTGTAAAGGTCTATTCCACGAATGACAAGACGGCGACCGTGACCAGGCTGAAAAAAGGCAATTACCAGGTAACCGGCAAAAGTTTTGGCACGGCATATATTATGTACGATGTGTACGACAGCAAAAACAATCTGCTGACTCACGCTTCCGTCCGTGTGGACGTGAAAAGGGGCGTAAAGCCGAATGGCAATTCCGCAAGGCAGTACGGCATCTTCTAATTGCACAATAATACCAAGATATATGGTACAGGCCCGGATTAACCCAATTCATTGGATTAGTCCGGGCCTTGCTCTTCAATACACTCTGGAAAGCACTCACACAACGCAAAATCAGGCTGCTGTGTGGTATGTGAAAGTAGTACATACAAGAGATTGCAGACCGGCGCAGGCATAAAGAAAAGTCCATATAAACAAAATGTTCCCTGCAAACTTTTATGGCTTGCAGGGAGCATTTTGTTCTTATCAATGCCTTTTCGCATGAAGGTTTAGGAAAAGCACCAGCAATCCATTTACGAAATAAACGTGTTCGGATTTAGCGCGGTTATCTCCACCATAAACAAAAGGACGCCCCAAAGGGCGTCCTTTTGTTTATTACGGAACATGCCCGCAGGCAAACTCCGGCGCAAGGAAAGGGAAACCCGTTCGGTTACGATATCTGCAATCAAAACGAAAGCACTCGCGGAACGCGGGTGAAAACAGCGCCACCCGACTCTCGTCATCTCCACCATCGCCTTGGAACCCGCATGAATTCTGGGTTCCAAGGCCTTTTTGATTTTATAGCACAGCCGAATAACACACATTGTCCTTGCAAGCTCATATTTGAAATGATCCCAACAAGGAGACAAAAAATTTAATTAAACAACCGAAAGGGCTTGTTGCCGTGAATTGAAGTCGGCAAGCCCTTTAGTATTGCCTTGATTCTTCGATTGCTATTCTGTCCATTTGCAATCGCTGCTTTTAACTGGTGGCCTTCCCATGTGAACTGCATCTGCTGACTGTTGATATCCTGATGATAAAGAACTGAATTCCGATGTCGTCATAGGTAATTGTCGTGAGATTCACCATTGTAATTTGTTAGCAGGTCTTTCCATAGGAATGAGATTTGTCAGTATTAGTTCCACAAAATACATCTCCAAACCGTTTTCTCCATTAATCTGCCAATGTCTCCGATTCAATCCTTTGGGGGAAACATCCGCACGATAAAAAGAAACCATGTATGTTTTCGCAAGTAGCTACTTTTGGTTACCACTCATAAAGCGTTTCCTAATCGTCAATCATTTAACAAATAGAAATGCCGAAAAATTTTTGCTCCGGGATTGGTGCAATCCGCCCTCAGTTTTCTTTATATAACTCAGTGCTGTATCTGTTTGTTTCCTTCTGAATTTTGAAAAAACGGGAAATATTTTGCAATGAATTTTTGCAAACTTTCATGTCATATAATTTATCTCCGAATAAAATATAATGCCTAAATAAAAAAGAGTTTGATTAAAATAACTATTTATTTAAAATTAGTATAGCACATTTGCTATAAAATTAATAAATAATCAAAAATAGTAAAGTTTTCGTTGACTTTGTTGCATTCCGATGCTAAAATATTATCAATTGAAAGCGGAAAAGTATTTGGCAAAGGCGTCAAACTGGTTTTTATCATTTTGCAGCCTTTGCTAAATTATTATTCATTATCAGGAATTCATAGCCGCTTTTAACCGATTCTTGGCTCGGAGCTTTCCAGTTTCATTGCGAATCGGGCTTGATGATGAATAAAGTCTCTTCAAAACTTGTGCTTATGAGGTGGTTAACGATGAAAAAGCTCGCTGCGATGCTACTTGCCATGACAATTCTTCTCTCCGGAACGGCCGGCTGTAACTCCTTTACCGGAAAATCCGGTGAAACGTCCGGCGGAACGGAATCTGGAGCCGCGCAGACAAAATCCGTAAGTTTTTACCTGGAAAATGAAATTCCGACCCTAGACCAGTTTGCCGCGTCAGACAACATCGCGTTCAATGTTCTGAACAACATTTCAGAGGGGTTGTACCGTCTGGACACCAACAATGTCCCCCAGCCCGCTCTCGCGGAAAAATGCGACGTTTCGGAAGATAAGCTTTCCTACACCTTTACGCTGCGCGACGGCCTGAAATTCAGCAACGGCGATCCCATTACCTCGAAGACTTTCAAGGAAACCTGGCTTAAACAGATGAAGGCAGACACTAAAAACAACTATGCGTTTATTATGACCGACTACATTGTCAACGGAATGGAATACTCCGAAAAGAAAATGGACGCGGATAAAGTCGGCCTTGAGACGCCGGACGACAAAACCCTTGTGGTGAAATTGAAAGCCCCGACCCCGTATTTTCTTTCCCTTACGGCCTTCGTACCGTACTACGCGGTTGATATGGACTTTTACAAAAATAAAGGTGCTGACTATGCACTGAACAAAGACAATCTTGTTTACTCCGGTCCTTATATGCTGAGCCAGTATGACGCCGCTGCCGGCGCGACATTGGTAAAGAACCCGAACTATTGGGACAAGGACAGTGTAAAAGTCGACACGGTTACCATTAAGATCATCAAGGAGCAGAGCACAGCGCTTAACCTTTATAAAGCGGGTCAGCTCAGCCGAGTAAAGCTCTCTGCTACGGATGTGCCCTCCTACAAGGATGACAAGGAATTTACTACGCACTCCATCTACCGCACCAACTTTATTCAGTTTAATACAACCGCTGAGGGCACAAAAAATGTGAATATTCGTAAGGCACTCAGTATGGCCATCGACAATAATACGCTGATGTCCACCATTTTGAACAACGGCTCCGAAGCCGCGAACGGCGTAGTTCCAAAAGGTATGAGCAGCGGAATTGCTGGAAAAACCTTCGGTTCCCTTCAGGGTACGCTGACGAGCTTTAACGCGGAAAAAGCAAAGGAGTACTGGGAAAAGGGTGTTAAGGAGCTCGGCGGAACAATCCCGCAGATAACGCTTGTTCTGGACGATGACACGGAGAACAAGGACGTCGGCACCTACCTGCAAAGTCAGTTCAAATCGGTGCTCGGCATTGACGTAACGCTCGATTCCAAAACCAAGGAAGCCAGAAGAGCCCTGATGAAATCGGGTAAATATCAGATGGGCCTGAATGCGTGGGGTGCTGACTACGACGATCCGATGACCTACCTGCAAATCTGGACAGAAAATACCAACAGCTTCCGCGGTAACTTCAAGGATACAGACGCCGCGAACGACTACGCAAATCTTATTAAAGCGGCCCATTCTGAAAAAGACACGGAAAAACGTGCCGACTTCCTTCTTCGGGCGGAAAAAAGCCTGATTGTTGACAACGCCGTGGTTGCTCCGCTCTACTACATGGGATCTGCTTACCTCGTGAAATCAAACGTGAAAAACTTGGTGGAACCCAATAGTGGCATTCTGGAACTGAAATATGCCAGTGTAGAATAACCCGGCGGCATTCCACGCAAAAGAGCAGGCTGTTGCGGTGCAACAGCCTGCTCTGCCGTGAACCTGCCGCCTGTCTCAAAAGGAGGAGGCAATTTGAAAACATATATTCTGAAGCGGATCGCGTATCTTTTCGTGACTTTGCTTGTCATTATGACCGCGACCTTCTTTTTAATGCACAGCCTTCCTGGAACACCCTTCGACGAGGATAAGATCAGCAAGCTGAGCCCGGAACAGCAGCGGCAGATCTATGCCAGCTACGGTCTGGATCAGCCCGTCCACGTTCAGTACTTCAAATACCTAGGCAACGTCTTTCAGGGGGACTTCGGGACATCAACGCTGTATGCCGGTCACCCGGTCAGGAACATTCTCATGTCGCGTATCGTTCCTTCCGCCATCGTGGGAATTCAGGCCGTTCTCATTGGACTGGCTATCGGGCTTTTGTTGGGTGTGGTGGCAGCGTACCGGCACAACACATCGCTTGATTACCTGACAATGGTCATTTCCGTGCTGGGAATTTCCGTCCCCAACTTTGTTGTTGCGGCACTGCTGCAATATCTTTTCGGCCTGAAGTGGGGTCTTTTACCGGTTGCATACTGGGAAAGCTACTCATCCTCCGTGCTGCCCTCGTTGGCGCTGTCCTTCGGAGTGATTGCACAGATTGCGCGGTTCATACGCACGGAAATGCTCACGGTACTGCAACAGGACTACATCCTTATGGCGAAGTCGAAGGGACTGAGTCCGGTACGGATTCTTCTGCGCCACGCTCTGCGCAACTCCATGCTGCCGGTGCTTACCATACTCGGCGCCATAACGGTGAACGTGCTGACGGGTTCTCTCGCTGTTGAGAGCATTTACAGTGTGCCGGGCATCGGAAGCCTGTTCGTAGACACTATTAAGGCGAACGACTATTCTACCATAATCGGCCTTACGGTTTTTTATAGCGCATTCTATGTAGTGGTCATCCTGATTATTGACCTTCTCTACTGCGTAATCGACCCAAGAATCCGGCTTGCGTCGGCGAAGGAGTGATACAGTTGCAAAACACGGAATTGACGGACGACCTGTTCTCCCCTGCTCGCTCGGGCGCGGTGGAACGGGAAAAAATATCGCGGCCGATGCGGTCCGGCTTTCAGGACGGATGGTTTCGCCTGAAGCAGAACAAGGGCGCGGTCGCCGCCCTCGCCATCCTCCTTGTTCTGGTGGCTCTCGCGTTTCTTGGCCCTTTACTTACAAAATACGATTACTACACCACAAACTATGGTGCCATTTTCCAGTCCCCAAGTGCTGAGCACTGGTTCGGTACGGATAAATTCGGTCGCGACCAGTGGGCTCGCGTATGGTACGGCACGCGTATCTCCTTGCTGATCGCCGTGGTCGCCGCCACGTTGGATCTTCTCGTCGGCGTGACCTACGGTTCGATTTCCGCCCTGCTCGGTGGTCGGACGGACGCCGTGATGCAGCGAATCGTGGAGGTGCTCGTAGGAATTCCGAACCTGATTATCGTGATTCTTCTGATGATGGTGATGCCGGCTGGCATAGGGACGTTGATTATTGCAATGTCCATTTCCGGTTGGGTCAACATGGCGCGCCTGGTCCGCGCAGAAATCTTGAAGCTGAAAAATCATGAGTTTGTGCTCGCGGCCCGTTTGCTCGACGCCTCCAACGGGCAGATTATTCTCAGGCATCTGATCCCCAACACCGTGGGCGTTATCGTCATCAACACGATGTTTACCATTCCGTCCGCCATTTTTACGGAAGCGTTTCTCAGCTTTATCGGCATCGGCCTTCAGGAGCCGAAGGCTTCGCTGGGCGTTCTCATCAACAGCGGGTTTCAGGTCATCAACAGCCATCCCTACCTGCTGTTCATCTCGGCGATCGTGATTGTTCTGATTATGGTCTGCTTCAGCATTCTTGGCGATGGTCTGCGCGATGCGTTCGACCCGCAGATGCGTGTTTAGCGCGAAAAGGGGGTTCGAAAAATGAGCTTATTGGAAGTCAGCAATCTGCACATCAGCCTGCGCACGCAGGACAGCGTCGTAAAGGCCGTGCGCGGTGTCAGCTTTTCGCTGGAGCCAAAGGACACCCTCGCCATTGTAGGGGAGTCCGGTTCCGGAAAGAGCATGACGGTTAAGGGAATTATGAAACTCCTGCCGAAGGCGGGTCGTGTGACGGATGGGAAAATTGTTTTTGATGGAACGGATATTACACAATTCGGTGAACGCCAGATGCGGAAGCTGAACGGTTCTGAAATTTCCATGATTTTTCAGGATCCGATGACGTCGCTGAACCCGACTATGACCGTCGGAAAACAAATTATGGAGGTGCTACACGAGCACAAAAAAATGAGCGCGCAGAACCAAAAGGCCCGCGCGGTGGAACTTCTCTCTCTTGTGGGCATCTCTTCGCCGGAAAAACGGTTTGGGCAGTATCCGCACCAGCTTTCCGGCGGTATGCGCCAGCGTGTGGTCATTGCCATTGCGCTGGCCTGCGATCCGAAAATTCTCGTCGCGGACGAACCGACCACAGCACTGGACGTGACGATTCAAGCGCAGATTTTGGAACTGATGAAGTCCCTGCAGGACAAGATCAGTACCTCTATTATCCTGATTACCCACAACCTCGGGGTTGTCGCCAATATCGCGAATAAGGTCGCTGTCATGTACGGCGGTGAAATTGTTGAAAGCGGGACGGTGGACGATATTTTCTATGAAGCGCAGCACCCTTACACGCTGGGTCTGATTGCCTCTATCCCGAAAATCCATGAGGAGTCCGTCACTCTGAAGACCATTCCGGGTACACCGCCGGACCTGATCGACCCGCCCGCCGGCTGCCCGTTTGCTCCCCGCTGCGACAAAGCTATGAAAATCTGCCATCTCCGCCAGCCGGAGAATAAGCAGATTAGCGGCACGCACCGCTCCGCCTGCTGGCTGCAGCATTCCATGGCAAAACAAGCGGCCGAAAAGGAGGAGCATCATGAGTGAAGTTTTGCTGGAAGTAAAGAACTTGAAAAAATATTTTCAAGTGGGAAAAGCACAAACCCTAAAAGCGGTGGACAACGTATCCTTTCAGATTTACAAAGGGGAAACCCTTGGCCTTGTGGGGGAATCCGGCTGCGGAAAATCAACGCTCGGCAGAACGATTATGCGCCTCTACCACCCGACGGACGGCGAGGTCTTCTACGAAGGCAAAAAAATCAGCGGATCCGTTTCCAAAGAGGAAAATCACGAGTGCTGCCGAAAAATGCAGATGATTTTTCAGGACCCGTACATGTCTCTTGATCCGCGCATGAAGGTCGTTGACATCGTAGCGGAAGGCCTCAACTCGCGGAACTCTTCCATGAGCAGGGGTGAACGGGAAATGCAGGTGGTGCGGCTGATGGAAATGGTCGGTCTGCAGAAAGAGCACATCGGAAGGTTCGCGCATGAATTTTCCGGCGGGCAGCGGCAGAGGATCGGCATTGCCCGAGCACTGGCCATACACCCGGAATTCATCGTGGCAGACGAACCCATCTCGGCGCTAGATGTCTCCATTCAGGCGCAGGTGGTCAACCTGCTGCGGCAGCTTCAGGACGAGCTGGGGCTAACCTACCTGTTCATCGCGCACGACATCTCCATGGTAAAATACATCAGCAGCCGCATCGGCGTCATGTACCTCGGCAGCCTCGTGGAACTCGCGCCGAGCGGGGCGGTGTTCGACCGCCCGCTGCACCCGTATACGCAGGCGCTTCTGTCAGCCATACCGCTGCCGGACCCAAGGGCAGAAAAAAATCGTAGCCGCATTGTTCTGGAAGGGACGGTGCCAAGCCCCGTCAACATCCCGGAAGGCTGCAAATTTTGTTCGCGCTGCCGGTACGCGACGGACGAATGCAAAAAATCCACCCCGCAGTTCCGTCAGGTGGAGGAAGGGCACTGGGTCGCGTGCCACCGGTATGCAAACCAATAAAGACAACGCGAAGGCTACGTGTTTGAGCTGGAATTCGATTCGTTGATGAAGTGAATGACTTCATGTGCGGATGACACCAGCCGGTCGTAGTCTTCTCCCATTTCCAGCACCACGCCGGAGGCGATAAGGTTCACCAGCTCAATCGGCAGGGAATACGAATTGTAAAATACCCTTGTTGCCGTATTGCACAGGTAATTGATGCTGTTAGGGGTCACAACCGGCGAATCCGGACTGTCCGTAATGGCGGTCACGTTCGCGCCGCGGTACTCCGCAAACCGGACAATGCTGCGCATGGCGGCGTAGTAGCGTGGGAAGGAAATGGCAATGACATGGTCGCCGGGCCTAAGCTTGACGAGGCTGGCCTGTACGCTGTCTATGTCCTCTACACGGACGGGTACGGCACCCGGAATCAGTGGGGATAGGCGGCGGTAAAAGTAATCCGCCATAATGGCGGATACACCCTGTCCGCAGATCAGCACGGTTCCGGCCTGCAGAATCAGACGCGACGTTTTTAAAATCTTCTGCCGGGAGAGTGTATCAAAAAATGCCGTGCTCTGCGCGCGCGCGCCGTCCAGAATCTGTTGCATGACGGCGTCCTTGTCCTTCCGCTCCGCAGCTGGAAGGTCAAGGGAAAAATAGCTGGTTTCCATAGAATTCTTAACGAGGCGCTCCGTATGGGTACGAAAAGCCTGTTTCAACTCCACAAAGCTTGTAAAGCCTAGGCGTTTGCACATACGCAGAATCGTGACCTCCGATACGCCCATGCGTCTACCCAGCTCGCTGAGAGACGCATAGCAAACTTCTTCGGGGTTGGACAACAGCGCGTCCAGAATCTCCTTCTGTTTGCGCGTCAGGTTATCGTAATTCCGATTGATATTTTGAAAAGACTCATCCCTCATGGCTAGGCCTGCTTTCTTCTGTTTTTCTTCGATTAAAAAATATTATAGCGCAAATCCAGGTAAAATGGAAGAACCCGCGGCCTCACCGGCACAGGGAAACTTTAAATACAGCCGCATCTCGCAAAGCGGCAGTCTGGAGCACCTATGTTACTGATTAAAAATATTCGAATTGATCCTGAAAACCCGGCGGAAGTGTCGGACATATTTATCGCGGGAGGCAAAATACAGGCCGTTGGCACAAAGCTTGCGCCTGATCTTCCGAATCTTACCATCATTGACGGGGACGGCAGAACCGCCGTGCCAGGCTATATCGATCAGCACGTCCACATTCTCGGCGGGGGCGGAGAAAGCGGGTTTGCCAGCCGCGTCCCAGAGCTTCAGCTTTCAGAATGCGTACGCGGCGGCGTTTCTACGGTTGTGGGGCTGCTCGGCACTGATTCTCTTACCCGCAGTGTGGAAAACCTGGTGGCCAAAACCAAGGCGCTCAAAAGCGAGGGTCTGACGGCTTTCTGCCTGACCGGCGCTTACGAATTTCCTTCCCCCACGCTGACGGGCACGGTCAAAAAAGACATCGCGTTCATTGATGAGGTCATTGGTGTCAAAATCGCGATTGCAGACCACCGGTCTTCCAACCTCGCAAAAGGGGACCTGATTCGTCTGGCATCGCAAGCGCGTCTGGGCGGCATTATTTCCGGCAAGCCCGGCATCGTCCATCTGCACGTCGGAAGCGGAAAACGCGGCCTAGGCCTGCTGTTCGATATTCTTGAAACGGAAGACTTGCCCATCAGCGTTTTCCGACCCACGCATGTGGGCAGGGTATTCGCGGACGCTGTCCGTTTCGCCGGAATGGGCGGTTACATCGATTTTACCGCGGACGAAGGTGGCGGGGAAACGGCGAGAATGCTTGCGAGAGCGTTCGAGCAAGCTCCCGTTGACCGTATCACGCTCAGCACGGACTCCAACGGAAGCATCCCGAAATGGAACGACCGCAAAGAGCTTCTCCGTATGGGTGTGGGTCAGATTTCCTCAATGCACCGGACCGTGAAGACACTTGTTGAGGAATGCGGGGTCCCGCTTTCGATGGCTTTACGTCCCGTCACAACGTCCGTGGCAAAGGCGCTCGGTCTGGCGGATCGGAAAGGATGCCTTGCCGTCGGTTACGACGCCGACTTGAACTTGCTGGATGACCGACTCAGCCTCAGTATGGTTGTCACGGGCGGAACAGTCATGATGGACGGAGGCCGCGTGCTTCGAAAAGGCATGTTTGAACCGTGAATTCTATCGGGGGTAGGTTGCGTATCCGTTTTATAACAAGTGCAATTCATTACTTTAAAAGAATTTATATACATTATTATACATGAGGAGGAATCGGTTTTGAAAAAAGAAAACATGCTTCGGCTGATTCAGGACATTTCCAATGCAAACGGTGCGTCCGGCTTTGAGGACGAGGTTCTCACCGTGATTCGCAGATACGGGGAAAGGCTTGGGGAATTTTCAGAGGATTCCCTGCGAAATCTTTTCCTTCGGCGTGCCGGAAACCGCGGCGGCCGCCCGGTCGTTCAGCTCGACGCCCACACGGACGAGGTTTCGTTCATGGTGCAGGCCATAAAACCCAACGGAACACTGGTCTTCATTACGCTGGGTGGTTGGGTTGCAAACAACATTCCGGCGCACCGCGTTCGCGTGCGAAATGCGGACGGTGAATACATACCGGGCGTGATCGCAAGCAAGCCCCCGCACTTCATGACGGAAGCGGAGCGAAACGCCCCCGTCGACGTCTCAAACATGGTCATTGACGTGGGCGCAACTTCAAAGGAAGAGGCGATCCGCGATTTTAAAATCCGCATCGGCGAACCCGTGGTGCCGGACGTCGCATATGAATACATTGAAAACCGCGGTCTCATGATCGGCAAAGCGTTTGACTGCCGCCTCGGCTGCGCTTCCATTCTGGGCACGCTGCAGGCTCTGAAGGATAAGAAACTGGATGTCGATGTTACGGCGGGCTTTGCCGTTCAGGAGGAAGTCGGAACGCGCGGTGCCTGCGTTACAAGCCGCACCATTCGTCCGGATATTGCCATCGTCTTTGAGGGTTGCCCTGCGGACGACACGTTCACTGAGGAGTACCTTACGCAGACGGCGATCCGCAAAGGACCGATGCTGCGGCATATCGATGCCCGTATGATTACGAATCCGCGGTACCAGAGATACGTTTTAGACCTCGGCGCAAAGCTCGGCATCCCGGTGCAGGAATCGGTGAGGAAGGGCGGCTCGACCAACGGCGCGCCCATTCATCTTTCCAACGCAGGCGTGCCGGTCGTCGTCGTGGGGCTTCCCGTCCGCTACATTCACACCCATTTCGGCATAGCGGCCTTCTCGGACGTGGAAAACGCCGTTAAGCTCGCGAGCGCGGTGATCGAGTCGCTGAACGCGGACGTCATCCGCTCCTTCTGAACCGAAATTGCAGAGGAGGGATTGAATTATGTATCAAAAGCAGATAAAGGAATATTTCAGGCTTCACCGGGAAGAGCTTCTGCGTGATATTTCGGAGCTCATCCGCATCCCGAGCGAAAAAGGAGAGCCGAAACCCGGTATGCCGTTCGGGGAATTCCCCGCCAAAGCACTGGATGCCGCCGGAAAAATGGCGAAGGCCATGGGATTTTCCGTGCACGATTACGACCGTTGTGTCATTGCGGTCGACCTGAACGACTACCCGAGACAGCTTGATATTCTCGCGCACCTAGACGTGGTCCCGGCGGGCAACGGGTGGTCGGTCACGCAGCCGTTCGAGCCGTTTGTAAAGGACGGGAAGCTGTACGGCAGGGGCGCGGCGGACGACAAAGGCCCCGCGGTCGCCGCCCTGTACGCTCTCAGGGCGGTGCGCGAACTCGGGGTACCGCTAAAAAAGAACGCCCGGCTGGTCCTCGGCAGTGACGAGGAATGCGGCAGCGCAGACATGAAACATTACTACGCGATAGAGCCGGAGGCACCCATGACCATTTCTCCCGACGCGGAGTTTCCGGTCATCAACATAGAAAAAGGGCGATACAGTACATGGGTGAGGGCTTCGTGGAATCAGGACGCAGCACTCCCTCGCATCCTCTCCGCACGAGGCGGTGTCAAGAGCAACGTGGTACCGGACACAGCGGAGGCCGTGGTGGAGGGCCTTTCCGCCGAGAAGCTTTCGGAGTATGCGCAGGCTGCCACGGATCGGACGGGAATCCGGTTCCTGATCCGGGAAGACGACGGTAGAACCGTCGTGGAGGCACATGGTGACTGTGCCCATGCTTCCACACCTGGTGAGGGCAATAACGCCGTTACGGGCCTTATCGATTTTCTTTCCCGAATCCCGTTCGCGGATTCCGAGTGCTTCCGCAGTCTCCGCGCGCTGGGAATGCTATTCCCGCATGGGGACTGGAAGGGCACGGCGGCCGGTGTGGAAATGAAGGACGACCTGTCGGGCGGGCTGACCATGAGCCTGAATCTTTTCGAATACGAAGAAGGTGGACTCAAAGCATTTTTCGACGGGCGCACGCCGGTTTCTGCGACCAATGAAAACCTGAGGGACGTGTTCTGCGCGCGGGTGCGGGTTCTTGGACTTACTCCGGACGGTGCGGATGTTTCTCCCGCCCACCACGTTCCGAAGAACACGCCGTTCGTACGTACGTTGCTGAACTGCTATGAGCAGTATTCCGGAAAAAAGGGTGCGTGCCTTGCAATCGGCGGCGGAACATACGCCCACCGCCTGAAAAACGGGGTCGCGTTCGGCTGTGCTATGCCGGGAACGGACAACCGCGTGCACGGTGCGGACGAATACGCCGTCATTGATGAGCTGCTGCTTGGCGCTGAAATTTTCACGCAGGTGATCATCGACCTGTGCTCATGAAAAGGCACGTTCAAAGCTTTGACATCTTTTCAGATGGATGGTACCATAAGGCATAATTTTATAGAGTTTTGCTGCTGGGACCGGTTCGGGATAAAACACACAGGATACTGTGTTCACGGAAGGATAAAAGCCTGAGAGACATGAAAATGTTTCCAAGGCATTTTTCTTTGTCCGTAAGAAAAGGAGTAAAGAATATGAACTGGATTTTCTAAGTCGCCGCGGGCGGTCGGCCTGAAGTACTCCCATGGATTTACCAACCCGATTCTCAGCGTTCTGACGATGGCGGACATGGATGCAAGCTTTTATTTCCTGTCGTTTTGCTGAAGTACCTTCCCCTTGGAACGGTTTAAGCCGCATGGACGGGAATCGGCACAGTCGGAACCTTTTTCGCTGTGGAAGTGGATTGCGTCAAAATCGTCGACTGTGAATATGTGGTATCATATGCATAGGAGGCAGAAAAAATGGCAAGCAATAACAGTAAGTATTCAGAGAAAATGAGGGGATTTGAACCCAAGGTCGATCCAATGTTTTGGATTTAGCGTGGTTATCTCCAATATGGAAATAAATAGCACAGATTCCTTAATTCGGAGTCAGTGCTATTTTATGGACTGTTGCCGGATTTTGACGATGAGGCTGATGAATGAGATTTTCCAGAAAGTGTGATTACTTATAGCAGAAATTTAAACTGAAAAGTAATAGCTTGGCTATTATAAAGTCAAAACAAGAGAAGGTGCTTATAACCCCTCTTTAATCCGTTCGGCAAAAACATAGATGCGCTCTATTTCAATAGACCGGGTTCATTGCATCAGGCCGACCAGCATATTTTCTTGCCTGAGCGTGGGCCAGCAAGGCCGTTGGAAAGATTTCCACGCCTTCATGACTTCCTGTGCGAAGCTGTGTCAGGAAGACAGAGATATTGCACAGATGGATGGCCCTAAAAATCTTATACGTTTCGCAACTCCCATCCACACAATTTATCAAGCTGCTCCGGAGTATGAAACCAATGCTCGCCCTGCTCGTAAATAGTAAGTGCCGCGCCGTGGGTTTTGCAAAAATCTGCGACGGTTTCGCGAGCGGTCAGATTGTCTTGCCCCCCGTAAAGGATTGAAGTAGGAGCTTTCCACCCGGGAAGCGGATGCTCTCTCACCCAGCTGAGATAATGCCAGGAGAGCGTCTGACCGAAGTTTGTGGGAATCTCGCCTTTGGCGCGAAGCAGCTCCTCGGTCACGCCTGCCCAGCCGATCATATCGAGAATCAGCCGCTCCATATCCACAATGGGGGATACAAGCAAAGCCTTTTCAATAGGCTCGTCGGCAAAGGCTAGCATGGAGAAATACGCGCCGATGCTGGTTGCTCTGAGAGAAATATTAGTCCAGCGAGGCTTCATGTGTGCCATGACAGTTTGCAGTTCCGGTACAACCGCCCAAGGGTCGAAGCTACCCTGTGTTCCTTTGCGTGCCCCGTGTTCCGGCAGATCAACGCCAAGAACCTGATACCCGGCAGGGACGGCGATTTCGGCAAATACCGCGGCTTCCTCTTTGTTTCCCCCCTGACCGTGAACGAACAGCCAGCACTTTTTACTCGTCTCCCCGTACAGAACGGATGGAATTTGTTTGATTTGATAATTTTCAGTTTTCATAGAAATTTTCTCTTTTCTTGTGTGATATTTGAATTAGCTCATATCCAGCCGAATCATCTGCGGCGACTGCGGCGGGGTATACCGCAGTAAGGTATGGCACAGCACATCAAAATACCGGTGCGTTATTTGGCAGTGCAATGCGAAGTTCAAAAACGGAAAGAAATGTGCCACACCCCATTTTTATGAAGACGAGCTGAAAGCTCTTTTTGTAGATGCTTTTAACAGTCTGCTTGCCGATCGGGAAAGTATTTTCGCCGCCTATGAGGAAATCATTGCGGATTTGACTGATAACACTGCCCTCCCAAAAGAAGCGACCGTGGATTGCCTGATTGTTCGTTCCGACACAGAATTTACTTTTCGGTTTAAAGATGGGACGGAATTGCCATGGAACAGTAAAAAGCGGTGACTCAGTCAAAGTTAAAATAATGATTTATTGTCATAATATTTTTTACCCTATGCATTTTACTTCATTGTATGGAATTATGTGCTTGTTGTCAAATTCGGTATCGAAGTAGAAAGGTCTACCGTTAATTATTCCCCCTTTTGGCTTGCGTTTTCTCTCGCGCCCAGAACTTTATCTACGGCAGCGCTGGCTGTTTTTTGGCACAGTTGTCTAAACCGGCGCTTTCCAATTCTCCTGTCTGCGGCCAGCAATAAATTGGTTAAGCCCCAGATATCGTATTGAAAATTCTTTGTAAGCAATTCATTTCTTGGAGTATTCAAATACTCACAGATAAGGTGGGGAATATTTGTTTTAGTATTTCCATAATCAGGATAGATAGAAAAGGGTTCATCGTTCCCGGTATCATGGTTAAGAATATCTGTAAAATCATCTGGATAATTCCAAATGATTTCTCTATTCAGAACAAACCAGTATTTGGGAAACATATTCATGCCGCTGTTCCATCCGCCCTTCTTGCGATAGACGGTGCAGTGGAATTGAAGATCAATATTTTGATCCAGAATGGAATCAATTTCTTTTTGAAGCTTGCTCCAAGGTCTGCTTCTCATGTTGAAAACCTCGTTTCATTTTAGCTTTCTGATAGAGTAAGGACCGCAATCAGCCGTTGCTGATAATCGCGCCGAATCTATTGCAGTACCGTGCAGTTGACTTGCGCTACATTGAAACTATTATATTCCCGGTAGCTTGAAATGAAAGGACAACGGTATGGCGCAAAGATTGATAAATATTTCTGTAGATCTGTCGATATATTTATAAATAATTAGGGAAAGGAAACATACAAAATGTCATTTAAAAGGCAATTTAATAATTTTGATTTTCGAAAAATGGGACAGGAGAGAATATATCAATACATTGGGCCCGAAATTCGATCAGGAGAGATTTTTCCCGCTCTTAGAGATAACCGAATAGATTTTTACTATAATGGGGGTTGCATTTATCAATACAAAAATAAAGGTTTTTACTGCAATCCTGATTACGGCAAATATCTCCACGGGGCAGTTCCTTCCCTGACAGGTGAAAGTGATTATTTTATAGATAGCTTTTCTGATATTAATTTTGGATTATTACATTCCGATTTAAAAAAAGCAATTGGAAAAAAGTTTTCAAATGTGGAACGAAATGCAGAACGGAGTTATTTGAAAAATATTTATGCATATACGTATAGCCGGCAAGGCTCTGCGGTCAAGGTTATTGACATAGAGGTTTATATCGACAGAACCAAATGCGATATGGTATTATGGGACAGTGGGACACAAACGTTGCAATTCGTTGAGGCAAAATTATATGATGACTCCAGACTCTGGGAAAAAGGAGAAAGAGAATTAGATACTTTGGAACAAGTACAAAAATATGAACAGGCCATAAGCACACAGCAAAATGATATCCTTTTACAGTATCAGACATCTATTGGCATTATGAAGCAATTTGGACTTGAGATCGGTCAGATTAGAAATATAAATCCGTCGGTCAAGCTGGCGATTTTTGATGTGAGACGCAGCCGTTTCAATGACGGTCATAATAAAGGCAGAAAAGAGAAAATTGATTCTTTCTATAAGGAAAAGCTAAAGAACAATTTGTATCTTTGCTTTGACAGGCAGCCCGAAGACATAACGCCTGATTTAATATTCAATGGACATTATGAATAGCAAAGGGCTGCTCTGTTGCTGAGCGGCTTTTTCAGTATGATGCCATACATTTGTCTTTTTGCAGCGCAGATTCTGTTCTGCGCTTTTTTTTGAAGAATATGCGACAGTACGTATGTCCTGCTAGTAAAACAATACTATGATAAACTGATGTTTGTAAGGAGGAACCCAAAGATGGAGCTGACAAAAACTTCCCGAATCCTCTCTGTTTTTCACCTGTTCCGGTATTGCAGTGAGGTCTCTTTCAAAGAGATTACCAATTTGCTGCCGGTGAGTGAAAAGACCGTTTACCGGGATATCACGCTGCTCAGGCAGGCTGGTGTTCTGCATATCCGCTTTTCCCAAAAAAGAGGCGCGTTTGTTTTAGTTGATACCGATTTTCATCCGCCGCAGTTTCCCGAGAACAAAACGCGAAAATTGTACCTTGAAAAAATAATACGGTTATGCACGTTAATGGTAGGGCTGGACAGCGACGACCCGATCGTTTGGTATCGGGAGCGCTACCCCCAACTGTCAGCTCGAACACGGCAGCGGGATTTTGCCGAGCTTTTCAAAATCGGATACCGTATTCGTTATGAGCCGACAGACCCATGGGGTGAATCCGGTCATTATGATTATGAGATTCCGGACACCTATGGATTAGAAACGTTTCATACTTGAAAGAAGGATAATATGAAAAAATGCAGCATATATAACGTCTTTGGTAAAAAGGTCGAAGGGGTACTTTCCGGCAACCGTATTTATCCGTCGTCGGAAGACGAATTATTTTACGACCTTCTTGAACCGTTTTTGCTGCCGGTGGAATCCGGTGGTAAATGGGGTCTAATGGACGGACACAGCGGAGCCCTTCGTGTTTCCCTGCGGTTTGATTTCATTGGACTGTTTGTATACGGTGCCTGTCACGCAGTGAAAGACGGCCTGCACGGATATCTGGGGGCACGGGGTGAAGCCGTGCTTCCGTTTGAATACGAGGATGTCGGCGACGAGTCTTCCCCGGATGGATATTTTGCGGTCAAGCGTGGAAAATGGGGCGTGGTGAACAAAAACAATGTGCCGGTTGTGCCGTTTGTTTATGATAGAATTTTTCTGGATAGCTGTGTTGACCGGAATATAGGATGGCTCACCCCCTATTCAGGAGTGACCGCCATCAAAGACGACCGCTACGTCCTTCTTGACAGCAGCTATCAGGTGCTGACGGACAACCTGACCGCATATCCGCGTGGGTATGAAGATTACTTACTGCTGCAAAACGGCAGAAAATTCGGTGTGGCCTGCCGGGATGGGCGGCTCATCACCGATGTCACTCTGCTAAAGAGAGAGGCTATGAATCTGATTAAAAAGCTAGGGAGAGCTTGCTGATGGAAAATATGGAATATTTTACTTTAAGGCTTCCATGTAGTCATGAAGATAAAACAGAATCTCTGCAAACCATGAGAAAGCTCAGCTGTTTTCTGACGGTGGCGAGGGCGGACGGTTTTTTAGCGTTGGAGCCTTTTCTGGAACAGGAAACAGATCTACTGATCAAAGCGTGCCTGCTTGATATTCTGGACGGACTGGACGGCACGGAACTGGAACAGCGTTTCAGAGGATATTTGGCGGCGGGAGATTACCGTGGTAAGGATTTTTTGCAGGCTGTTGTGGTATTAAAGGGATTTCTGCTTCTGCAAGCCTGCCAGACTCCGGAAATTTTCTGGAAAGAACTGCAAGGCTTTTTTGGTGCAGATTTCGCATTGGAGTATCGGGAAGCATTCCGGCTGGAGCAAACGAAGGGAAAATAACAGCAAATCTTGTTAAGAATTTCATGTGAATGAAGTACAGCCAACAAGAAAGGACGAAGCGAATGTATATAAAAATCCACCGGGGAACCGCGCAAATCGGCGGAAACCTGATTGAAATCGGAACAAATCAGACCCGAATTCTTTTTGATGCGGGAACCAATCTTCCGCCTCTTGATGAAAAACAGACGAGTGATCAGATCGAAATTGAAGGGCTTACCTGTGGAGAGCCTGCCTTTGACTGGGTTTTCATCAGCCATCATCATAACGACCACTGCGGGTTGGTGGAGCGGATTTTGCCCGGCATTCCGATTTTTTCCGGGACGGAAACATACCGTATTCTGGATGTTATTGCTGATTTTACCGACAGTCCCCGCCCAAATATCAATTTTCACTTTACAAACTGTCAGCCAATCCAATTGAATGATATGCGTGTAACCCCAGTCGGCGTTGATCATTCCGCAGTGGACGCTTATATGTTCCTGATCCAGGCAGACGGGAAAAATGTCCTCTATACTGGGGATTATCGGGCGGTGGAGAACATTCCGACGGAAATCCGGCGGTTGCTCGGCGTGGCGGGAAAACTGGATGTCCTCATCAGCGAAGGGACAAATATCCGTGTGGGAAAGACTGGACGTGAAGAGGAGCTCCGGGACGAGAGTCAGGTGGAACAGCGTGCTTTCGAGTTGATGGAACAATACGATGGCACAGTATTTGTCCTGTGCTCGTCTACGAATGAAGAAAGAATCTGCGCCATGCATCGGGCTGCGAAATCCGCTAGACGAATGGTATGTGAGGATTTATTCCTGACCGCGGTCCGCGAACAACGGGAAGAAAACACTCTGCGTTTTGTGGCAAGCTATGTGGATGAGGAAAAAACGCCGCGTACCTATGCCTACTTTAACAGGCTTTTTGAGCAGTGGGAGCTGCTGGGAGCGGAAAGTCTCGCCGGAATTCCGGGTAAAAAGCTGATTTTTGTGCGAATATCCATGCTGCCATTCCTGAAAAAATATTTGGACAACCACACCGCATCCGAAAAGAATCTGCTGATTTATTCGATGTGGCAGGGCTATAAGGAAACATCTAAGGTTGAAAAATTTTTGTCTTTCTGCAAAGATCAAAAGATGGAGGTGGTCAGCCTGCATTGCAGTGGACACGCCTATCGCAACACGATTCAGGAGTTCATCCACTGGCTGGAACCGAAAGCGCTCATTCCCATTCACTGCGACGCCGCCGACCGTTCTCAATTTGAATCGCTTCATCCAAACTGCTTGATGCTGCGCGACGGCGAAAGATGGGAGGTGTAAAAATGCTGGAAGGTTGGCTTGCCATTTTATCCGTGATTGTTGTCGTGTCGTTCGGTGTATATTATAATTCATGGTTGCAGCGTACCCATGGGTGCTCCGCGCTCACCTTTTGGAGGGTGATCGGCGGTATTGCGGATTTGCTTTTGTGGCTGGCTGCGCTTGGAGCCGACAGCGCAGTACATGGGGTTATTTTGTTTTTGATCGCGGGAGGCATTTTTCTTCTGCTGTTTTTGGCAAACTATCGTGATTCCAAAAGCGTGCTGCACGGTTTTCTGATGACGCTGTGGCTGATTTTAATCGGCGGAGCGATCACATGGCTTATAGGCGCATTAAGCAATCGGAGCAAAAAGCACTGAGCAGGGACGTGAAAGCCTGTCTAACGGAAAGAAAGATTCGTGAAGACGAAGCGGAAAAGCTGGCAGAGCATTTGCACCGAAACACGGTGAAATCCGTCGCAGTCTGTGTCCATTGCTGCGAAAATGAAACGCTGGATGAGGTAGCCGTGATGCTTTCTTCTTTTTCTTCTCTGCCAGACTTTTCATGGGATGCTGTGAGGCATGACCAAACAGCCGGAATAGGTAGCTATATGGTTGTCCGATATGCTTCCGGGAAAGGGGAAAACTGAAATGAGCCTTGATATTTATGGCTGGATTCCATCTTTAGAGGTAGCTGAACATCTCCGTCAGAACCGGACGTTTACCGTGACGGAAAAATATCAGTTGATTCACGATGCGCCGCGCCCCTTGGAAGAAAAGCTGGAAGCACTTCTGAATTTGGAAGCAGAAGCGTCCAAAGAACGAGAAAAGAAATTCATGAGTCGGGCGATAGAGGTTTATCGGTTGGTACTGCGCTTGATGGAGGAGCAGCCATCCGGCAGCTTTTTCCTTGTAAAAGCTTTTTCTGATACGGATGAATTGGTTGGCGCGATTCCCTATGCCACTTTTACACAGGTATTGGAGCAAGCCGCAAACGACAAAACAGTGTCCTCTTATCTGGCAGAATTCTGGCAGAAAACGACCAATGGAGGCCTTACCAATCCGATTGAATATCATTTGCTCCCATTGAATGGACAACTTAGGGCAACCGATTTTTGGATTGACGATGTATTCGCTCCGAATACGGACGATTTGTTTGACTCCAAACTGTACTTGCGCCGCCTGCTTCCGTTTGAAAACGGCGATTTGTTCTGTCTGGAAGTGGACGGTGTTTCCCGGCATGGTTTCTTTTATCAGGAACTTGACGGCAACGGAACGTTATATGCTTATCTGGGATATCTTCATGACGGGTACTTAGATTCGTTGGAATTGGGGGAAAACGCAGTCCTGACACTGAACTGGACCCGTCTGCATTCCTTTCATGGTGAACTGCCGCCAGAGGAGGGCATCTTGCGTGAAATTGGAGATTTGATGAAGCGGTTAGGACAGCAAGACCCTATGTCGGTTGAAAAACTGTTTTGGGATACGCTTTTTAATCCCATATCTCGGCTGAGAGGAGAGTCCAGCCTTTTTCCTTACCGCATAACGCCTCTGAAATTAGCCGAACTGCTGGAAGAAGCACACTGTGTGAAATATCAAGAATATCTGGAAACTCATTGATTGAAAATTGAGGGAGCTATTATGTACGATAATACAGAGTTGTTCAACACCCCGTAGGTGGCGGCATTACAATAGATGAATTGCCGACACCATGTCTCTATTTAAATAGTAACAGGAGGTATATGAATGGTTGCTTATTTTCTTAAACTCCCATATGATGAATATGTGAGTAAAGTGAAAGAGTTGATGAAGCAAGGAGATCCGGTGATTGAGGAAGATTTTCCTGTTTTTGAATCGACAGCAAAAAAAGTTTTAGAAGAACTGCATGCGGATGCAGACTACAACTTTGTGAATTCGAGAGTTCTCTCCAACTTTTTAGGTTCCTGGGGATTGCCAGGTCCCCTCAAGGATGAAGAATCTTTTGGAATAATCTATGCCACACTTGAGGTTTTGTATACTAACCCTGAAGCAGTTCGGAGGAAAGGAATTTATCTTGCTAAATTAAATCAACCTATTGTTTAATTTAGTATTGGTATAAATCCCAATCTTCCATTTGAGAAGAGAGTCCAGATATTTATCTTACTGTGTAATGAGCAGAACTGCTAAAAGAAGCACACTGTGGAGAATCTCACAGGTATCTGCAACCATATTCATTAAAAGTGAGGGAGCTATTACGCACAATAATAAAGAATTGCTAAACACGCCGCCAGTGACTGCATCAGAAACAGCATCACAGGAAGAACAATTTACAGAATCACAGCCAAAGGCAAAAACGAAGAAAAGGGTTCTTGCAGGTCTAGTTTTCATTGGGGTTCTATATTATTTAATAAAGGGCTTTGACATCAGTGGAATAGCGTTTGTTTTAGGCTTCGCTGCCTGTGGCTGGCTGATTTTTTGTACTGTAAAAGGAAAGCCCAAGATAATCCCCGCGGCTGTTACGATTATTCTTCTTACAATTGCCTTTGCAGTTCCCGGTGTAAACACGGCAAGCATTACACAAAAGCAGCTAATGAAAAACCTGTCTGATGTTATGCAGCCGGTCGGCTATCAACTGGTCGCCACAGACAACATGTCAGGCAATACATATTTGATCTATGTTAAAGACAGTCCGAATGACACACCGCAGCCAAATGGTGTTCAATGCAAGATTACGGAAGAAAGTGGTCGCGTCAAATCTATTATTTTAATTTCTGCAAACGGTTCAAAAGGAATTCCTATGAGTGGGATGAAATTTGTAAGTGCTTTAAATCCAAAATGGTCGTCTGACAAGACAACTGACGCTATGACTGAAATTCTTCGGGGACAAACCATCCATGAGGGAAATATTACTTATATGTTCAAAGATTTAAGAACAACTTCGCAATTCATAATAGAGATGAAGTAAAATTTGTTTTTTATCTGTTTGTGTTGTATTAAATAAAGCTGAAGAAGGAAATGATTTATGCTATTAAAAGAAATTGGACGTTTTGGTGATAATATAGAAAACCTGCGTCCGTCAGATCTGGTGGATGAAGTTCCAATCAATCTTAGAGTAGGCCGTGTAGGAATATTTTGGCATGTTGGAAACAATAAGTGGATCATTCGTACAGCTCCGGTTTTAGACGACACCAAAAATGCAGTTGAAATGGGGCAGAATTTTGATGAAGAAACCAATCCGGATGATCTGCAAATAGATTTTAACCTCTTCCACAAAGATATTTGGACTTCGGAAATCTTACCGAAAAAGCCGGAATGGAAAGATTTTGGTTTTGACCATTTTTCCAGAGGCAGAGTGGTTTTTGAAGTCCTGAAGCATAAATTCGTTATCTATATTCCGAAGTCTCCCAATTTTTCGCAAGAAGAAACATTGTTCTTAGCTGGAAAATTTCAGTTGCCCGTTGGAAGTTTTGGCACCAACAATGGAATTTATAAAAGGAAGAAAGATTTAGAATCATTGGGCAGCGGTGAAAATGAGATACTTTTTTGACTTCTAAAGAAAACACCATTGAACATTTTTATCTGGAGGACTTTTGAAGGCGAGCCAGAAGAAAAGTCGCAATCTGGAATTACAACTCTCCGCAAAAGTGAAACTCTTAAAGCGAAATGAAACTTTCAAAAGGAATCGTTCAATTGTATCAAACTTTAGTTTACTAGGCAAAAAGGCAAACCTGTTTTTATAACATTAGTTATAGGCAGGTTTGTCTTTTTATGGTCAAAAATCCACCAGCTGGAGAATCCCCCAGGATTCTGAGCACTTCCTACCACATCGGATACCTTAGGCACGACAGCCCAAAGCTGGGCGCAGGGGTGATCGTGGTTCCAAATTCGCCGAGGATCGTGAATACGCGGAAGAAACGGCGGATAAAATTGCTGAGTTCGTGTGGTCGCAGCGAGGTGTTTTCCACTACACCGGGAACACCGCCGAACCGGAGGATGCGATCAAGCTGGTCATGGATTACCAGGGAAAGCCTGTCTTTTTGACCGATTCTGGCGATAATGCCACCGCTGGCGGCGCGGGCTACAATACGCTGGTGCAAGGACAACAATTTGCAGCAATCCATGTCCAGGCGAGCAAACTGTTGGAGCAACGCACCGCAGGAGAGCCTGCTTGGTGAAGGATGAAATAGACCTCGTCATGCGTGCTCCCAAACATCGGCGACCTAAAAATCCCCTGCAAAGTGAACTGCCCAGATGCAACGGACAACCCTACCGAATTAATTGCATTGCTTCTTCGAAGGTTTTCAACTTACGTCTGTAAATGCACTCTGTTTTGAGAATGGAGAAGAAATTTTCGGCCATGGCATTTTCATAACAGTTCCGCGTCTTGACATCGAGGGAGTTATGCCGTACTGTTGAGTCAGGGTAAAATATGCTTGCGAGGTGTATTGAAACCCTTGGTCGCTGTGGAGTTGCAGCTCTGCAGCGGCCTCTCTTTTTGAATAGCATCCTTTATGGTTTGCAACACAAGGTTGATAGTCTGCTCTGTGCCAGTGCGGTAAGCCACGATACTGCTGTCATAAAGGTGACGGATTACGGACAAGTACAAAACGCCTTCTTTGGTATGTATGTAGGATATGTCTGTCACCCACTTGGCATTGGGCCTGTCCGCTTTGAAGCTGCGGTTTAGGAGATTGGGTACTTATGTACCTGTTCACCCATGACCTTGTATTTTCTCCTTCTGCGTATCTCTGAAAGTAAGCCATACTTGTTCATCACTTTAAGTACGGTTTTAGGGTTGAGGTTCAAGGATTTCTCCCGAATCAGCCATATGTGGATCCGTCTGTACCCGTATGTTTCACCACACCTGTGCTGACATTCCCGTACCATCCCAGCCAGATGTTCATCCCTTTGTGGCATGTCTATTCGTTTCACATAGTCGTTCTCCGCGCGTAGCCTCTGATTTTCTGCGATCAAGTCTTCTTCTACCTGTTTGGGTGGTTTTGACGGCTTGCCCTTTCCACCACGTCCTCGGCGCTCAAGATACAGTCCTTCTGCTCCGTAGGTCAGGTGAATTCGCTCCCATAGTGCTACATTTTTGTGATCGGTATCAAATATCTTTGCAGTTTCCACGCAGGACAGCTTGTGTTCCTGCATGTATTCCACTACCTGTTGCTTAAATTCTCCAGTATGTCGCTTGTTCGGTATCCCTTTTGGCATAGAAAAACACCCCATTTGTTTCCAGTATATCATACTGTCTAACAAATGGGGTGCAGTTCATTATCCTACGATTGGGGGCTTTTTGCAATGTCCGTTTTTTTGATTCAGTTCAAAGCGTTTTGCAGGGGATTGACCCAATAAATTATGACGAGCAAAGGGATGGATCTTGCAATTATCCGGATTCATTGTGCCCCGTTCAGTATGATATGGGGCGCTGATTAGATACGAATACTGTTGGACTAAGCGACGGATGCAGCCGCGATAGGTGTTTTGTTGGAATTGATATAGAATCCCGCGGCCTGCCCGGGTTTGCCAACCGCCGTAACCTGATAGAAATAATCTCTTACGGATTGCTTTACGAACCTTACCTGAAATACGGAAGAATTTCCTGAAGTAAAGGATGGTTTGGTGTTTGCCGTCAGTCTAAACGTGTAAGCCTTGCCTTTTGTAACTTTAAAGGACGCTGTAGTATCGCTCTTAACAAGAGAAACCGTAGTTCCTACCGTTGCGGCCAGCAGCTTTACCCCATTGATATAAATACCGGCTTTGCTGCCCGGTTTGCCGATGGCCGTCAACCTAAAGTAATAGTCATTGTCGGATGTGCGCACAAGCTGTGTTTCGAATACGCCCGGAGTGCCGACGGTAAGCGAAGGGGCCGCACCGTTTTGGCTCGTGATTTTGAACTGATAGGCACCGTTCACGGAGAAATCCGCGTTTGTATCGCTCACAAAAGCTGTTGCGGCGGTGCTAACCGTCACGCTGGGACTCGAAACTGACCCGTCGGAACTGTGGTGTGAACCGGAACTGCTTCCGTTCGAGGTTCCGACAAGGCTGAACGTGGAAAACGAAGAAGTCGTAAAAGTTGCGGTATAGTGTCCGGCCGTGCCACCGATGGTCAGCGGCAGAGTTTCCTGGGTTCCGTCCGCTTTGGTGTGTACAGCCACATAGGTGAAGCTTGGCCGTAGAATGAAATTGGTCGGGAGCTTTAGGGTGACGGTAACCGGAAACGGAAGCACAGTATGAATCGTTTGGGGCGCGCCGCTCGCTGTCTGTCCTGTCAGGGTAAGGTCAAACACTATTTGGGAGCCCGATGGTCCAAGAGTAGTCGGCTGTTGGATTGTGGACAGGGTCACAGTGTTCACCTTGTTATAGAACAGTAAGATATCGATGAGCAAACCGGTCGCGACTATAGGACTTTTCGGCAGTTCGTCAGGACCGATGAAGCCTGTGGTTACCGGTTCGGGAAGGCTGGGAGGTGTAACACCCAAAGTACTTTGCATCAGTCCTTCCAGTTTCGCAATCTGCTGGGACGGTATAAGAGACTGATCGGAGGAGGGAAGGCAAAGAGCCTGAGCTATCGCACCGGCCACTTCACCGGGAGTGGAGTTTTCAGATAAGCTGCCGATTGCAGTGGACACGGTGCCCGTAGTTGGAGTATAGCCGCCGGCTGTAAGAATTGTGGAGGCAATTGCCGCGTGTCCATGGGTGTTGGGATGTGGGTCAAGATTGGAAGATTTAAAATCTGCGTTCACAAGGGGAATCCCATTTTTCAGCGAGTTCGAAAAGAGAGAATAGTTGTCGATCAGAGTGTAATCCGCAGAATCCGTGGAAAACGCACTGTTTAAAGTCCGAATATAGCCGTCCGCAATGCCGCCGAGGTCCAGTGTGCCGGCACCGTAGGGAAGCTTGATGCCCTCATACGGATTATAAACATTTGTCACATAGATTTTGGCGTTCGGCGCGGCGGCTTTGAGCGCGCTGATGATTCCCAGAAAGTTTGCCGAGAATCCGGAAGCCGCACTCTGGATGTCCGGATTGTTTTTCAAACCGCTGCTGTGGTCTGCGTTCAGTGAGCCGAGAGCGGCTGCCAAAGCTACCGGATCGGATATCTTTAGCGCTGCCAGTGTGGACTGAATGTCTTCCGGATTGCAGCTGAGCTTGCTGGCGACGATGTTTAAAAACGGAAGCAGGATATCGTCCGACCCGATGCTGAGGGTAATCACTTTTGCCTGAGACAGGGAAGCTCCGATCAGCGGGTCGGACAGACCGGCAAGAAGCTCGCTGCTGCGCATTCCGCTTTGCGCAAAAGAACCTGCCGACAGGTGCATAGTGTCACCGACAAGGGTTGGATATGCGATTAGCGGCGGCTTTTGTGAGTTCGGGCTGTAGCCCGGCAGTCCGTACCCGGCGGGAATGCTGTCACCCAGCGCCACATATTCAGGGGCGGCAAGAACGGTGACCTTCAGCGTCGCATTCAGTCCGGCAAAGCTCAGAGACGCCACGCCGGTGGGGAGCGTTTCAAGGTACTCTTTTTTAATTATGACGGTATCGCCGTCTACCGTATAGTCCAGATTCAGCGTCAAATCGGTTGCTCCATTGTGGATGCCGGAAAAGGCGTTGGCGGGATCCAATTTGTAGACTTTAATATTCTGAGGCAAATAACTCAAAAACACTGCCGTTCCGGGGAAAACGGAAGTCTCCGCGGCATTGACCAGCGTGATGCTGCTGCCGGAACCGGGCTCATAAGCTGCCCAGTATTTGCTCTCGTCGTTCATCGTGACAACGACGGGTAAAACGCTGTTGTATGCCGGCAGATTAAGGTAGAGTTTCCCGCTGCCGTCGGTGTAGACGCCGTTCCCGTAGGGCTCTCCGTTGATGCTGACGGAAGATACGGCCGCGTTAATTTGCCCGGGTATGGTAAGCTCATCGGGAGACGGAGAAATGAGGTCCCCTGCGTTGTTCTTGCAGGAGCTTGACACAATCAATCCGCGATGGATGGAGCCGCCGTCGATCACGACTTCAGGAAACGTTCCCGTGTAGTCTAGAGCCACCCCCAGATTGACGGACGAATCGCTCCGGCTGCTGACGATGGTGCCGCCTTTGATGAGAATTTCATCGCCGTCGCCAGAGTGGCCACCGATATCCGGATAGGTATCGCCAAATCCGTTCGTGGCTGTGACCATCCCGCCGTAAATACTGATGGTCCCAAAACTTGTTCCGCTCACGTTGCCAATGCCGGCGGCAACGTCGCTTCCGTTGCCGCCCGTCGCCGTGATTCTGCCGCCGCAGATGGAAATGTTACCGGACGGGCTGAAACTATCGCTGCCGATGCCGGCGCCGTTTTCGCTGCCCGTAGCGGTCAGCTTGCCCATGTTACTGCCGATGGACTGGGCGTAGATGCTCAGGCTGTTGTCCGCCGTGACCTCAATGCCTGCATTGTCGCCGTCACTTCCGTTGACCGTGAGCGACGCGCCGTCCGCGAGAATCAATTTGACATCGCCGGTGACGGTTAAGGTATGGTCAATCTTTACTGTGCCGCTGTCCACCACATACCAGCCACTATCCAGTGTTGCGGTGTCGTTGTCAATTTCTGTAGCCGCTATGTGCTGTGTGTTGCTGTTTGAATCCACATAATAAGTATTTGCTTCCGCCGCAAAAGCCGCTGTCGGCAGCATGGTAAGCACCAGCGCCACTGCCAACAGCAGGCTGCAGGCTCGTTTTTGTACCAGCTTTATCATTTTTGTCCTCCTCGTATCATAAGTTTTCCATGATAATATTTCTCTTAAGCACTTCCCTTCGTGTCATTCGGCTGCCCGCCAGTCGGGAGCCGCGAAAATTTTGGAATCAGACTCCTGACCGCCGCGATATAGGTGTTTTTATTCACCGCCACATATCCGGCGATCCATTCGAAGGGCTTTTTCAGGCTGCCTCTTGGAAGGATGGTCAGAGACTTTCCATCCCCGCTGAGAAGCCGGTCCCCGTTGTCCGGGGGGCGCGCGCCGCCGCCGATTTCCCCGATCACGGTGAAATTTCCGTCCGGGTAAAGTTTTCGCATTTCCTTCACGGTACGGTATGGAAGTTTACTCCCGCTGCGCGGTTCCGTGTAAAGCTTCGCAGATTCCACCCATGGATCAATCCGGTAAAGCATTGCGATCACCTCCCAAATCGATTATACGAAAAAATTTTTCAAAAAACACGGAATGGCGAAATTGGACTTCTTTTCGCCGAAATTGGCATAAAAAATACCCTGCAAAGCATTTTGCAGGGTACAGCAAATTAAAAATAAATATAAAAATGAGTCCGGATAATTGCAGGATCAAACCTCGTCCGCATTGCACGGATTAGGAAACGCGGCCATCAGAGAGAAAACCTTTCCGTCGTTTTCTGCCTTTACAAAGCCCTTATAGGATTCGACAACCTTTTTTATATTCCGCATCCCTATCCCGTGGAATTCTCCGTTTTTGGTTGACAGATAGGAGTCGTCTTTCATTTTCAAGCAGCCGTTGAAGGAATTCTCGACTTTGAACAGCAGTTGGCCGTTTATGGTTCTAACCTCCACCGACATGAACCGCGCGTCCGAATTGAGCAGTTTTTCGCACGCCTCAATCGCGTTTTCCAGCGCATTGCCCAAAACGACGCAGAGATCGCTGTCGCTCACGAAAAGCTGTTTTTGAATGCTGCACGCACAGCGGAACGGAATATTCTCTCTTTTCGCCTTCAGAGAATAATATCCTAGAATGGAATTTGCCACAACATTTTCACAAAACACCGGAAGCGAGTCGGTTTCCGTCTGTTTCGCATATTCGCCCAAAAAGCGGTTCAATTCATCTATGCGCCCCTCCTCGGACAGCCGCTCCATTACGCTGATAAAATGGCGTAGGTCGTGCTTGATCCCGCGGATCTCGTTTATCTGCCCGCTTAGAATGCCAAAATACTCTTTCTGCATGGCAATCTGATTCTCTGCCCGCGCAAGTAAGGAGGAAGATACGGCAAAGTCGTTGTACAAGTCTGCAATACGCAAAGCATAAACCAGACTGAGAATCATCAGATATGCCGAAAACATAATCAGCAGCGTCAGCGACATATTGAAGTAAATGTTTCCATTGATGTAATAGCAGTCGATGATCAGCCCTGAAATGGCAAGGATGACGCCCCCATAGATCAGCAGGCCGAACTTTTTCAGCTGATGCCGGCTGAAGTAGACCTTAAAGAACGAATAGCCCTCCAGAGCAAAGGTAGAGACGGGCAGCAGGACCGTCAGATACCGGTTGTATATGGCGTGTGGGATGAAAAAATACGCCAGATATATTACGGTATAATATAGGGAAAAGAAGACCTTTTCCTTTCTGGAAAAAGTGATTTGGAATTGCTCCTGAACCAGGAATATAAACAAAAATTTGAGCACAAAGGTTACAAAAAACATCAACTGGTTGGCAGTCTCATAGGAAAGATTGAAAAACACTGTTTTTTGCCAGAAACTGTAGAACTCCGTCGTCAGCATGATACGCAGAATCACAAGAAAACCCATGGCCGGAAACCACGGGGAGTGTATATTTTTTCGGAAGGACAGTCCGTATAGGACAATCAGAATGATAAGGAAAGACAGCACGGTTCCGAACAGAATAAGCCGGATGCTGTCTCGATTGTTGTTTTCTCCTACGGTACTGTTGTAATCCTTCAAAACGGGGGCCATGTACAGTCCGGAAAATCGCGTGCTCGCCACCTCGATGACCACCTCATGGGCCTTTCCAGCGGACAGCGTTACGGGGGAGAGCTTTGCCTGAGGAACCGTAAATATTTTTTCGGTATTCTTTGATACAATACCGCTTTCCGTGGTCAATATGCCATCGATGAATACGCGGTACGCGCTGCCGAAATCCGGTATGTAAACGGTGACGGGGTGGGAATAGTCAAGCCTGCGCAGCGTGAGCCGGTAGCTTGCGAACCCATCTGCGGGCAGCCAGCTTCCGTTAATTTTGTACTTCGACCAATAATCCGGCACCTTGATGAGAAAATCCGGTTTGACACCCTGCTGCGGTTCGGTGGCAATCAGGCGATTCCAATAAAATTCCCAGCTTCCGTCCAGAACGATTGTCTGTGAAGAAGAAAGCATCGTACCATTGATGTTTCCGTTTTCCGCTGTCGGAGCACCGGTCAGGTTGTGATAAAACAGGGTATAAACAACCGGCAGATGGGTAAACAGAATCACGAAGATCAATCCTAAAATCAGATATGCTTTCGTATGTCTTGATTTCATCATTACAATTGCACCTTGCCCATATGCGAGAATAAGTACGCATAATACTGATCTTTTGCAGATTTTAAATGCTTTTTGGAAATACCGATCACAACCTGTCTGACACGGAAGTAATTCTCCCCCATTTCGGTGACGAAAGAAATATTCACGATAAAGCTTTGGTGACAGCGAACAAAGGATTGTGTTTGTAGCTCTTTTATAATTTCGTCAAGCTTCCCGTAACACTGCAATGTACTTCCATCTGACAAATGGAACAGTATGAGTTTATCATTGCTTTCTATGTACAGAATATCACGGCAGTTCACGCTGTACGCGATAGATTTGTAGTTGAAACAAATTTTTTGACTGAGTTCCCTCTTGATTTCGTCAATAGCGCGATCAAGCACATGGTACAATCTTTCCCTGTCGAACGGTTTAAGAATATAATTGAATGCGAAGATCTCATACGCCTGTGAATAATGCTCCTTGCTTGAGGAAATAAATATAATTTTAATGTCATTGCTTATATTCCTTATTTTCTGTGCCGTCTTTACTCCGTCTATTTCCGGCATATAAATATCCAAAAACAAAATATCGATTAAGGGGTTGGAATCCAAAAAGTCATCTATCAGCGTTTCTCCGTTTGTATAGGTGATGATCTCAAAAGAATGGTCATATGCGTAAAGAGCATTAGACAATCGCTCGATATCTTCCGCCGTATCATCACAGATAGCAATTTTTATCGACATTATTCCACCCCACTTCCCGTATTTGACATAGCATGATTGTCTTCAGCCATTTTGAGCCGTTCATGCAATCTTTGACGGCATTAGTCTACATGTGAAATGATATGTTACTTCTTAGTTTTCTCATTATAATTATATAAGCATTATAACGAAGCTTGAAAGCGGAATGAAGCCTATACAATTAGCTGCAGTGGCATTCCTATAAAACCAATTATATTACCATCAATTACCAATTACAACAAAATTTGATGGAATCATCCAATTGAATTTCCTCTTTCCATAGTGACTTTGCAGCAAAAAATTATCCCGTGATTTGGATATAGAGCGGTTATCTCCACCAATAAAAATGCACCTGAAAGGGTGCATTTTTATTGGCGAGTATGCCAACAGGGTTATGTGCGAAGCTAGAATAGTTCTCGAGTCTCAGAATTGCAGAAAAAATTTTTATTTTGCAAAAGAATAAGGTAACGTGAGAGGAAAAATATGATAACATAATTTTAACATAAATTTTACACAACCAGTGGATAACTATGTCAATCTGTCCAGTCAGGCAGAAAATATGCGGTCGATAAGAATAAATAGGGATGACTGAAACGGGTTGATTGGGAGGCTTTTAGGAAGGATGGCGACAGAATGAATGGAAAATTGAAACCAAGGCAGTATGAAATACTGAAAATTTTAGTTACTTCTTCCGCCCCGCTGGACATCACCTTTTTCCGGGATGAGCTTAAAAAAAGCGAACGGACCGTATGGTATGACATCAATGAGCTGAAGAAAATTTGTGCGGAAAAAAACGTGGAAATACGCCACCGTTCAAAGTGGGGGTTCTACATACCGATCGAGCAGAAACCCAGGTGTTCGGAAATCATTATTGCCGGGCGGCCTGAAAAGGACGCGGGATTTCTGAAGAGTATTGAAGATGAGCGCATTTTGAACCTTTTCTTTTATTTTTATGTGAAGAAAAGAGACGTTACGGCGGAGTTGCTCGCCAGAGAATTTTATATCTCCCGGTCCACTCTGATGAGGATTATACCGCGATTTGACGAGTGTTTTGATAACCGGGTTCATCTGTCCTCCCTGAAAACAGGGGGTTATGAGCTTCAGGGGGACGAATTTACTATCCGCCATATTCTGGCGGAACGGCTGGCTCAGTATTTTAAGGGAAGCTATACGGCGGAAGACTGGTATCTGCTCTTGCCCGATTTATTGAAAAAATACATTGATCTTCAAAGAATCATTACGATCAGCAATGAAATTAAAAAAGTAAATGAGCAGTATAATGTCTGGATTTCCAACAGCGGTTTTTTGAACCTGCTGTCCTATTGCATCGCAAGCGATATACGCAAATATTTCTGCAACCCCGGGGATTGTTCGGATGATTCGCACGGGTATGCCGAAACTCTTTTAAAAAGGCTGAACAAAAAGATCGACAAAACGGAATTGGGCTATCTGAAAACCATTCTGATGGAAAACGAAATCATTGTCAATATTCAGGAGATAGAGGAGCAGAAGGTCAATTCCAGCCTGAAGAAGATTCTGGAGTTTTTAAAAACGCAGGAAGAAAAAGGCAACTACAAGTTTGATATGACCTCTCTTTTCGATGATTTATACGGGCATCTGAAAAGCTCGTTATTCCTGTTCCTCAACGCGAAGGAGAAAAAAGAGGAGAACTATATTGTTATCCGTGAGGTAAAAGAAAATTACCTTGATTTCTACCGCATGGCGGAAGCGTGTTCCAATATCCTGAAACAGGATTTTTCAATTGATTTTACAGAAACGGAAGTTTGCTATATTGCCGTTTATTTATATAAAAACTGTAAAAATCAGTTAAACAGGAAGAAAAATGTTCTTCTGGTCTGCGGAACGGGCAAGGGCCTGTCGAACCTGCTGGCCATCCGGCTGGGCAATGTGTTTCCCATGCTGAATATCGCGGGACAGGTTTCTCCTTACCAGCTTTCCAATATGAATTTCGGGAAAGCGGTCGACTTTGTTATATCGACTATTCCGCTGAACATCACAAGCATACCGGTGCTGAAAATCTCACAGATACTTCCGATGGAGGACATCAAACGCATTCAGGAATTTCTTGACTACGGCAAACTGGTCGATGAGATTCCCCTGCAGGAGAAAAACCGGGCCTCCTTTAACTCAAAGGACGACCCGTTTGAGATAGCCGGAACCGTTCAGCAGAAAACAGCTTTTAATAATCTGACCTATGCCGCCAATATCATCAGCAAGCTGATTTTGACGCTTTTGGAATACACCTCCAAATTCCCGGAGAATTACAGGATGAGTCAGGATGTGCTTCTCGGTATGGTGATCCATATGAGCATGGCTGTTCCCAGATGGTTTCAGGGCTCCGATCACGATACTCCGCCCGAAATCGCGGAAGAGTACATCAGGATTGCGAATGACCACAAAGTGATTCATGAGATTATGGAGCAGTTTTTTAAACTCGTGGAAAACTCTCTGCAGGTGAGTATCAGCATAGAAGAAAAAATGGCGTTTTTCTTATACATTATAGGAGGAAATGAGGATGAAAGTACTAACGATTAAAAAGGGGAGCCTGATTTCCCCGATTAACGGATATCACAGGGATGTAAAAGATATTCTTGTCAAAGACGGTGTCATCGCGGCAATCGAAGATTCCATCGATCCCCAGGGAACCGTCATCGATGCGCAGGGATATATCGTTACCCCCGGTTTCATTGACATCCATACGCACTGTTACCCAAAGGTATCTCTGGGCATGGCACCGGATGAGCTGGGTATTCGGCGTGGTTCTACGGCAATTCTGGACGCCGGGAGCAGCGGTACAGACAATTACGAGGATTTTCGGGAGAACTATATTGAAAAAAGCGGAACAAAAGTATTTACCCTTTTAAACCTCTCCAAAGAAGGGCTTACCCACGGCCATGAGCTGAGCGACAGGAAGAATATCGATATTCCCCGGCTGAAGGAGATGCTCCAAAAGTATCCGGACAACATCGTGGGACTGAAGGCCAGAGCCAGCGCCAGCGTCGTCGGCGCCATGGGGCTGGAGCCCATCGCGCTTGCGGTTAAGACGGCCCACGAGGTGGGCAAGCCGCTGATGGTGCATGTCGGGAACCGTCCTCCGGAATTTACGGAGGTGCTGGATTTGCTGCAGAAAAACGATGTCGTGACCCACTCTTTCCACGGAAAGGCGGGCGGCATCCTCGACGAAGAGGGGCGTGTGATTCCACAGGCGCACAAAGCCAGGGAAAGGGGAGTCCAGTTTGATGTGGGCCACGGAATCGCAAGCTTTAGCTTCCGCGTGTTTGAACAGGCGCTGAGGGACGGCTTCGACTGCGATATGATCTCCACAGATTTACATATTGAAAATTATAATGGTCCCGTCTACAGTCTGGCGGCTGTTGTCAGTAAGACCGTCAACTGCGGGGAAAAGCTGGAAGACGCGGTGGCCAAGTGCACCAGTGTACCGGCCAGACATTTCGGCTTGAAAGGGCTGGGTGAAATCGCCGTCGGCATGACCGCCGACTTTAACATCATGGAGCTGACGCCCTGCGAGGAAACCGTGCAGGATTCCGTCGGCGACTCCCTGAAGCTGAAACAAAAGCTTGTATTAAAGAAAACAATATACAGTAGAGGTAATGAAAGTGCAATCATGGAACACGCTGTTAAATGACGGTGAACTGGATATCTCCGTAAAAAACGAGTTTATCCGGTGCTATCAGGAAGCAAAGGAAAAATTGAAATCGTATGGGATCGTGATGGATGAAGAGGCGGACTTCATGTTCGCAAATCATATCCTGGCTTTGCTCAAAAGGGTAAAGGCCCGTTCGTTTGTAGAGGATATGGAAGAGGAAGATTTCGAACAGGTTCCCAAGGATGTGTATGACATGGCGGAAGACATTGTTAAGGGTTTGTTTGAAAAAGAGCATCTGCCCATCAATCAAACAGAAGTATTTCTTGTGGCAACCCACATTGAAATTACAATTCAAAAGACAAAAGGAGGAACAGAACAATGAGCGAAAAAAAGGTCTTGGTCGTAATCGGGCACCGTATGGGCAAAGGTCAGGCAGTCGCCCGCGGAGTGGAAAAGGCCGGGGGTACGGCCATCGTGATTCCGGGAATGGCCGCGGACATGAAGCTGGGGGACGTGATGCATGAAAACAATGCGGACCTTGGAATCAGCTTCTGCGGCAGCGGCGGCGCCGGCGCATTGACGGCAAAGACCAAATACGGTTATCCGGCAAAATCCGAACTCCGCACTGTAGAGGGAGCCTGTACTGCCGTGGAAGAAGGGTGTAAGGTAGTCGGTCTGGGCTTTTTGGATGTGGAGGAACTGGGACAAAGACTGGTAGAAACTTACCGCAAAGTCCATGGAGAATAGTATGCTGAACAATTTACCGAACAAACAGCTGCTCAAAGAGATGGAACATGAGCTTGTGGTTACCGCAAGAGGAGATTCCCTGAAGGACGTTACAGGCAAGCTCTTCCAAATTATGAGGAAGCAGATCTTCATGGATATTCAGCAACCGATTATTCAGATGGAAGCCGAGGAAGTCTTTTTTCAAAAAGTGGAAACGAAGACCATAACGGAACATTTTCTGTTCGTTTTCTGGCCGCGGGAAAAAACCACTTATACCGTTACTGCAAGAATCGTGGTAAAAGTTAAATATTTAGATGTTGTGGAGGAGGACCTTACAGATGGTTGAGATTATTATTTATTCACTGATTATTGGGGCCCTGGGCGGAGGCTGCATTGCGGCGGGTGCGGCGCGTATGTTTCACGCACCGGAAATACAGGCGATGGGCGCTTTCCGTACGTTGGGCGAAATGAATGCCTGTAACGGAGATCCGATTGCGCATTTTTCGTTTGGCCTGGGCTTTTTCTTTTCAGCAGCGGCTTCGACTGTTGCAGCCGGAGCGCTGTCTGGAGAAGTATTACATAGAGTTGTTCCAAACTGGAGCGCAGCATCACTCTTAATCAAAAATAAAAATGTTGATGAAACAGTCCGCAATCCCGGAAAGATGTTTATAGCCGGTTCCGTAATTGGCGCGGTCGTGGTTGTTTTTCTGAATACCATGTCCCAGCTGATCCCGGAAAAGCTCTCCATGATTGCGAAAAATGTGTTGACTCCGGCTACAACATGGCTGATTAACCCGGTCATGCCCGCCATCTTCTGGCTGGCTGCCATTGACGCCGGTAAGGTTGTCGGTATGTGGGCAACGGTACTGGGTGGTATTTCTGCACTGGTATCCGGAAACGCGGTACCCGGAATCGTACTTGGAATCCTGATCGGAAAGTCGGCAGAGGAAAGTGGATACAAGAAAAAGATGGTTCAGATTTTGATTGCCATTGTTACTGTTATGTTCATTGCCATTGCTTACTTCAGAGGATTCTTCGAGAAATTTATTTAGGAGGAGACAGAAGATGGAAAACAAAACCTTTATGCAGAAATTTGATGATTTTATGATGAAGGACAGCACCTTCATCCTTCTGGTTATGGGAGCGGCCGCGGCGATCTTCTCAGGAACCTTTATGTTTATTAAGTTCGGTACGGGTGCCTTCAACGACATTTCAATTGTTGCCATGCTGACCGACGGGATGAGCAGCGGGGATTACGCGGCTGCAGCCGGATTTGCCGCAGGCTTCCTGATTGCCCGAGTTCTGGAAGGTCCGCTGGTCGGCTTGATGGATATTGGCGGCAGCCTGATGACCGGCGTAGGCATCGGTATCCCGGCAGTGTTTTTGTCCATGGGCTGGAAGTTCCCGTTTTCCAATTTCCTTTCGGCACTGCTCGTCGGTGCGGTTATTGGACTTGTCATTGGCCTTGCAATCATTATTATCCGTAAAGTTGTGCCGGATGGCATGGCGGTCGGTGGCACCAGCGTTATGATGGGTGCCGGAAACGCGGTGGGCCGTTACCTTGCTCCCCTGATTATCGTTGCGGCGACACAGTACAATGTCTATGCGGGGATCGGAGCGGTCGTGGGAGCGGCGATTTTCTACAAGTGGGGAAAGGAAATGACCGGCGGCGCAATTTTGGGCGCCATGATTCTGGGTGCAATTTTTCTGAAATAGTGAAAGTGATTAAAGAGGAATAAAAATGAGTGTATATCAGGATATTGGATTAAAAAAAGTGATTAACTGCTGTGGGCGCGTAACCCTGCTGGGTGTTTCCACCCTGAGCGATGAAGTGGCCCGGGCCGCGGTCGCCGGGGGACAGTCCTATGTGGTAATCGAGGATTTGATCAACCGTGCGGGCGAGATCATTTCCCAGTACACAGGGGGCGAAGACAGCTGCGTGGCGTCCTGCGCTTCCGCCGCAATCTGTCTTACAGTGGCCGGGTTAATCTCAAAAGGGAAAAAATCAATTATGGACCGTCTTCCGAATTCTGAAGGTATTCCGAACGAAATCGTTCTTCAGAAGGGGCACAGTATCGAATTCGGGGGGACCATGGCGACGATGCTTCGAATTGGAGGCGGGGTGTCGGTGGAAGTGGGCACCGTGAATGAAGTCGTCCCGGAAGACGTGGAAGGAGCCATCAACGAAAAAACGGTTGCTTTGCTATATGTTAAGAGCCATCACTGTGTGCAGAAGGGCATGCTGACTATCGAAACGATGCGTGATATTGCACACCGGCACCAGCTTCCCCTCATCATCGACGCAGCGGCGGAAGAGGATTTCCGGAAATACATTGCGATGGGGGCCGATCTGGTAGTGTACAGTGGGGCAAAAGCCCTCGAAGCGACAACCTCCGGATTTGTAACCGGAAAGAAAGAATATATCGCGTATGCCAAAAAGCAGTATCACGGAATCGGACGTCCCATGAAGATCGGGAAAGAAGGTATTATGGGCCTTTTAAAGGCTTTGGACCGCTATGAAAACAAGGACCGCGAAAAGGAAGTCAAAGAAAATCTGGAAAAGGTACGGTACCTGTGCGACGAGATCAACAGGATTCCCGGCCTGAAGGCGGTTCAGATTCAGGATGAAGCGGGACGGGCGATTTACCGGGCCAGAGTGACGGTGGATACGGCGGTCAGCGATAAAAAAATCGAAGATATTAACCGTGAGCTGCGCGCCGGTGACCCCATCATTTATTGCCGGGCCGAATTTCTGAATCTGGGCGAGCTGGACCTTGACCCGAGACCGCTGTGCGAGGGTGACAAGGAACTGATTGTAAGCAGATTGAAAGAAATTATGAAGGGATGAAATCATGGGAATCAATTACTACCATCATCGTGTATGCCTGAACGTACTGGCCGGAAGCCTGAAAAATGCGGAAGAAATCTATCAGGCGGCGGAAAAACATGTGGAGGTCGGCGTACTCTCCGCCAGCTATCCGGATGTTCCGAGCGCGGTAGAGGATATGAAAAAATACATGGACGTACTGGAGGGGAATCTCTCTGTCGGGCTGGGCGGCGGAAATCCTGCTCAGTGGAAAGCGGTCGCGGAGATTGCAAAGGGCATTAAGGCCAATCACTTTAATCAGGTGTTTTCCGCGGTCGGCTATACAAGGGCAAACGTGGGGAATGAATCCAGCCATATCAATGCCCTCGTGTCCCCTTCCGGAACAGCCGGAATGGTGAAGATTTCCACAGGCCCACTGTCCAAGGACTGTGAACAGCCCGCAGTAATCCCGGTGGATACGGCCATTGCCATGATTCGGGAAATGGGCGGGAATTCCATCAAGTTTTTCCCGATGGGCGGCCTGAAATGCAGGGAAGAGCTGAAAGCGGTGGCGCAGTCCTGCGCCAGAAACCATTTCATTCTGGAGCCAACCGGCGGGATCAGCCCGGATAATTTCCGTGAAATCATGGAAATTATCTTACAGGCGGGTGTGGAAAAAATTATTCCGCATGTCTACAGCTCCATTATTGACAAAGAGAGCGGAAACACGAAGACTGACGAAGTGAAAAAATTGTTGTCGGTCGTAAAAGAATTAATATAAATTAGGATAAGAAGATATGAAAGAATTTACTTATACAATCAAAGATCAATTGGGAATTCATGCAAGGCCCGCCGGAATGCTGGTGAAAGAAGCAAAAAAGTTCGGCAGTGCGATTACCATCCGCAGCAAAAACGGGAAAAGCTCGGATGTTTGCAAAATTTTGAACCTGATGGCAATGGGCATCAAGCATGGCGACGTCATCACGGTACAGGCTGACGGTAAGGATGAGGAAGCTGCCATCTCCGCAATGAAAACACTGGTTACCAACAATTTATAAGAGCGGGTTCTTTATCGTTCATTTCGGGGGACTGGTGATCTCCAGATCTCCCGACTGCCCGCAGCGCTCATTGTGACTCAAAAAGCCGTTGCACAAAGAAGGATATAAACCGTACAGTTTGTCGATCAGGGGCCTGATTGAAGACGGCGGGCAGCCACACACAGTGGTCCGGCACGGGCAGACAGTCGGAGGACGAAAGCGGAAAAGAGGTTCTTCGCCCGAAGATTGTGCCGCTTTTGCAGGAAGGCTCGGTCGTCACCACGCGCAACGACACCGACTATGTGGTGACGGAATACGGCATTGTCTGGGAGCGAAAAAAACTGAATAGACATTGACACAAAAATATGTTGACAATATATTCCAATGATGTTATAGTCCTTTTGAGAGAAACCTTAATACGAGAAAGGGAGTATCACTTATGAGCGAGAAAGAATATGTTGGTACCGGTAAAGGCCTTGGATATTATGGCTCCTCGGATATATATGAAGATAATCAGAAAGTTGGTTCTGAAGCATATAGAACCACTCTGAGCGGAAGAACATACGTTGATGAATATGATAAGGATGGCAATAAGATCGGGTCACATTATACTGATGATTAATCTGGGTTTCACATTTATTACGAACAAGGTTTCTCCCGCGAAGCGATTTTAAACCGCATAGATATGACGATCCCCCGCTGGCCTATTGGCTGACGGGGGATTTTTTATTTAATCATCAAAACTCATTTGATCGTCAAGCCCAAAACGCTTATTAAATAATTAATAAATTCGTCCCAGCTATTACTTATTTTCATTAATGTAATTACACTTGCTATGTGTTTATCCAGATGTGGAATTCCCGTATCATATGTTACTAATTGGTGAAACATAGGTGTAAAACAGAAAGTTGCTACGCCAGTAAACTGATTAAACTCGGAACCTTCTTTGTGGCGCTAGATTAATGATTGACAACAGCTGAAAGCAATGCTATATTATAGTCATATCCCTGATTGAAAGGATGGTTTTCATGTCGGATTTGTCTGTAAAGGTGAACAACAACTAAATAAGTTGTGAAAGGTGATAACAGGCGCAGAATGGATCTGCATTTTTTGTTATGCCTTTCTGATGACGCTGACTTAACAGCGCTGTCGGACATCTACCTTACAGACTGCTTCCATGCGGCTTATTAGCCGTGATATAACCATCCAGTTATATATTTTGTTGCATGAACTATTGAACATCTATTTTCTATGCAACAATGGAGTGTAGTGGGTTTGTCCCATTACGCTTTTTTTATTTATACTGATGAATTATGCCCACAGGAGCATTCTGCCATTTCCAAATAACGCAACAGTCGAGCACTTTTTTCACGTCTCGGAAAAATTACTCTTCGCGTTTTGGAAATGTCGGTAGATGTCACCTGTGGGTATTTTTTTATTGATAGGAGTAATCTAGATGAATTCATCAGAAAAAATATTAGAATACGAGCAAATCAAAGAAATGCTTTGTGACCATGCTCTGTCTGAACGCGCACGTAGGCGGCTAGCTGCATTATCACCTTATATGGATGAAAGTGAGTGTCATCGAAAAATGGATGAAACCACTGCTGCGAGGAAAATCCTTGATGCATGCGGCACACCGCCTTTAACCGCCATGACGCAAGTCGATCAGATTTTGACTCTCTGTCAAGCCGGTTCCATGTTGGTTCCCGAACAGTTATTATCAGTTGTCCAATTTATCCTGTCCTGCAACCGAATCAAGTCCTACCTCAAAAAGGCAGAAATGCTGGACGGCACGATTGCCTGCTATGGAAAGAGCATGTACGATTTGCCTGAACTCCAGCAGGAAATCGAGCGGTGTATCCGCAATGAGCAGGTGGACAGCGCCGCAAGTTCCGACCTGAGAGACGTACGGCGAAAAGTCGAAACAGTCAAGGCACAGATACAAACGAAGCTGAATGATATTTTGCGCAGCAAAAAGCAGTGGTTTTCGGACGACGCGGTCGTGACACGAGGCGGCCGTTTTGCCCTGCCGGTGAAAAAAGAATATAAAAATAAATTTTCCGGAAGCGTACTGGGAATTTCGGGTACCGGCGGCACTTACTTTATGGAGCCCAGCTCTGTGACAAAACTGCAGGAAGAGTTGTCATCACTGCAAATCGAAGAGGAAAACGAAGTTCGCAGAATCCTTTACACGCTGTCTGCGCTGGTAGATGACAATCGTTCTGAATTAATGAGAAATATAGAAGCCGTTGAAACGCTGGATGTTGTATTTGCCAAAGCAAAGCTCAGCGCTCATATGGATGCCGTTCCGGTTTCCATAACCGCCGACCGAAAAATATGCATTCGGAAAGGTCGTCATCCATTGATTGACAGAAACATCTGCGTGCCGTTGGATTTTGAGCTGGACGGCGACTGTTCAGGCGTAGTCATCACCGGCCCCAACACCGGCGGAAAAACCGTCGCTCTGAAAACAGTAGGGCTACTCTCCATGATGGCGCAAAGCGGCCTGCATATTCCGGCGGACGCATCCAGCATCCTGTGTATGCACAATGCCTACCTGTGCGATATTGGCGACGGGCAAAGCATTGCTGAGAATTTGTCCACTTTCTCCGCCCACATGACCAATATCATTGAAATCCTGCGACAGACAACCCGTGAAAGTCTTGTTCTGCTGGATGAGTTAGGTTCCGGCACCGACCCTGCGGAAGGCATGGGAATCGCCATTGCTGTGCTGGATGAACTGCGTGTCAAGGGCTGTCTGTTTATTGCAACCACGCATTACCCAGAGGTCAAGGATTACGCCGATTCTGCCCTTGGCATGACAAACGCGCGCATGGCGTTTGACCGCGAAACCCTCAACCCCACCTATCGGCTGGAATTGGGCAAAGCCGGGGAAAGCTGTGCGCTCTATATTGCAAAGCGCCTCGGACTGCCACCCAGCCTTTTGGAACGAGCATATCAGGAAGCCTATCGGAAAAAGGAACGCAACAGCCCCCTTCCGGATTTTCAGTTGAATTCCGGTTGTGCCGATACGGAACCTGCCGCGCTGCCTGTCTCAAAAATCCAGAAAAGCAAACCGGCAAAGCCCGTTTCCACTCATGCTGTAAAATTCCAATTAGGCGACAGCGTCTTGATTTACCCCGAAAAAAGAATTGGTATCGTATTTCATCAAGCGAACGAGCATGGAGAAATCGGGGTACAGATTAAGGGCGAAAAGGAGTGGGTCAGCCATAAGAGGCTAGAACTAAAAACACCTGCCAGCGAGCTGTACCCGCCTGATTACGACTTTTCCATTGTATTTGATACTGTTTCTAATCGCAAGGCAAGACACGTTATGGGGAAGCGGCATGATCCGAATCTGAGTATCCAGTGTGATGAAAAAGATATCGCCAAATGAAAACGAAGGGGATCCCAAAGAAATAGCCGCCTTTGAGCTGGCACTCAAAGACGGCAGAACCTTCATTGATTAATTACTCTTTGGTATGTTTCATTTCCGCATTTTGGGCAGTTTGGGAGAGAATGGGAATCATCATTGAGCACAACGATTTCACCACATGTTTTGCATTTATAGCGTCCTAGCCCAGGCTTTTCTCCTGCCTTGTCCAACTTGTCCATATAATCGCCTTCTTTCACAACGATATTCTATACGGCGGAGGAATTACTTATTCGGAACCGTGTCATCAGTATTTTTATCTCTAGGATTTTCTTTCGTATTGGTTGCTGATTCAACCGAATCAGAATTCGTATTACTCATTGTGGGGTCGCTATCTCTCGTACTTCCGTTTCGAGCACTTGACTCATCTTCCTGAGGAATAGGCATTGGTATCGGCACAGGAGCCGGGACTGTTGGCATAACCGAATCTGAAACTGGCGAATTTTTATTATTTTTTTTACTATTCATAAATGCATCCCCTTTCGGGATTAGCTTATCCAGCAAATCGGATTTTATTAAAAGCGTTATGTACGGCGAACTTTTGCTCGCCGAAAGTATTACATTGATTGACATTCAATTTCGCATTTATTGCATTCTTCTGCACATCTTTTGCAATGGTCATCTTTAAACATTTCACATTCCTGTGCACATTCATCACAGATTAAAGCGCAAAGTTTGCATAAGTCTACTGCATGACTAGAGCCCATCATCATAAATTTTGCAGCTTCTTGACAAATCGAGATGCATTCATTTAATTTTGCAATACATTTTTCCCTATCAGCTGCATCTGGCTCATTATTACACAGCTGCATACATTCCATGCAAGCCTGTGCACATCTGTTACATGAATCAATGCAAGCTTGGTATTTGTTAGTGCCGTTTGTTACTAAACCCATAGTTAATCTCCTTTAAACGCAGCTTCATGATACTCTCCATTTTTTATATTGGCAGTTAAGCACCTTGCTTTTTTGTCGTCTTCTTTTTCGTGGACTCTTTCGTTGCTTTTCCCTCATTTTGTTTTTCAATACTGGCTTTCAGCGCATCCATAAGATTAATAACTTTTCCGGTCTGCTCCTCGGAACTGGCGGCAACAACATCCTTGCCGGCAATTTTTGTTTCGATGAGTTCTTTGAGCCTGTCCTGATATTCATCTTTATATTGAGACGGGTCAAAAGGCGTATCCATTGAGTTAATCAGCACTTGAGCCATTTTCAGCTCTTGTTCGTTGGGCTGCGGAATATCATAAGACTTTTGCAAATCTTTAATATCATCCTGATAAAACATGGTGGAAATCAACACCCCGTTCTTACGGGGAATAATCGCCATTAACGTGTCTTTTGTCCCCAAAACGGTCTTGCCTACTGCAATTTTCTGCTCATTCATCAGAGCAGACCGCAGAAGCTCAAACGCCTTTTCTCCACCTTTATCCGGCACTGCCTGATAGGTCTTATCATAATAAACGGGTGAAATTTGATTTAATTGTGCGAAGTGCAGGATCTGAATCGATTTTTCCTTTTCAGTCTTGATTTTTTCTATTTCTTCATCCGATACAACGACATAATGTTCCTTGTCATATTCGTAGCCTTTGATAATATCCTCACTTTTTAGCTCTTTCCCGCAATGGGCACAGGTCTTTTTATACCGCACACGACTCTGATCATCTTTGTGCAGTTGATTAAAATGAATATCGTTATCCTGAGTGGCTGTGTACATGGAAATAGGGATTGCCACAAGTCCAAATGAAATAACGGAATGATGTGATACCGGCATAAACTCACCTCGTGTTTAGTTTAACCAAATAGCCGGAAAATACAACAAAAGAATAGATTACGCGAAGTAACAAATAATACCCAAAAGCACGCGATAGCTATTTACAAAAAGGTGATAGATGTGGCTACAAAATTAGAGGAATACAACCGGAAAAGAAATTTTGATAAAACCGAAGAACCTGTGGGTACATCGGAGAATCCCGAAAAACACCTGAAATTTGTGGTTCAGCACCATATGGCGCGCAGGGACCATTTCGATTTTCGCCTTGAATGGGACGGAGCATTATTAAGCTGGGCGGTACCCAAGGGGCCTTCTTATCATCTCCGTGACAAAAGGCTTGCCGTTAAAGTGGAGGATCACCCCTTAGAATACAGAAACTTTGAAGGGCTGATTCCTAAGGGCGAGTATGGCGGCGGAACCGTCATGATTTGGGATGAAGGAACCTGGCAGCCGCAGACGGATGCAGCGGAAGGGCTGAGTAAAGGTTCGCTTAAATTCATACTGAATGGAAAAAGGTTAAAGGGTAAATGGGCTCTAGTCCGAATGAAAGCAAAAGCAGGTGAAGATCGGGACAACTGGCTTCTTCTTAAAGAAAAAGACGGTTATGAAAAAAGCGCCGATGGGATTTCCGAATTTAACACAAGCATCCGAACCGGACGCACTATGGAGGAAATTGAAAAAGGTGAGGGCGAAAAATTCGTACACAATCCTTTTAAGAAGGTAGATGCGCAGCTTGCCAAACTTGTTTCCACAGTCCCGGAAGACGAGGATTGGCTCTTTGAAGTAAAGTATGACGGTTACCGGATTCTTGCGTTTTTAGAGGGCAGCAGCGCTTTGCTGCAAACCCGCAACGGCAATGATTATACGGATCGGTTTCAGGATGTTGCCGATTCCCTCATTGATTGGGCTGCCGGAAGAGCGATGGTTCTGGACGGTGAAATGACGGTTACAGACGAGAACGGTAAGACGGATTTTCAGGCTCTGCAAAACTTTATGAGGAATCCAAAGAGCAAAAACCTAACTTACATCATCTTTGATCTTCTGGCGTTGGACGGAACAGATTTAAGAAATCATCCTCTGATCGAAAGAAAAGAAAAGCTGGAAGCTCTTATGAGGAATTCGCCAAAAAATCTCCATTATAGCCAGCATGTCAAAGGGAATGGGAAAGCAAGCTTTGCCGCGGCATCGCAGGCTGATTTGGAAGGCATCGTGGGCAAGAAAGCCGATTCTGTATACAGTGGTACAAGAAACGGCGACTGGATTAAACTGAAATGTGATAAAAGGCAGGAATTCGTCATTGGAGGATATACCTTATCTGATAAAAAAGCAAGCGGAGTAAGCTCACTGTTGCTTGGCGTTTATGAAGAAGAAAAGCTGGTCTATGTTGGGCGTGCCGGAACTGGTTTGAGCGCCCGCCGCGTTGAGGAACTTGCGAATAAATTTAAAAGTATAGAAGCGGAGTCGTCTCCTTTCAACCCAGCACCACAGGCGAGAACACACGAAAAAATTACATGGATTGAACCACAGCTGGTTGCGGAAATCAAATTTGCACAATGGACGGAAGAAAACCTGTTACGGCAGGCAAGCTTTAAAGGTTTGCGAACGGATAAAACCCCAAAGGATGTTAGAAAGGAAAAAGCGGATAATGAGACACAGCCTCAAGTATCCGCCGAAGATGTGGAAAAGCCCATGGAAACACCCGGAAAAGACCTTATCATAGAAGGTGTTAAGATTACCCATCCGGACAAAATTATGTTTGACGACCCGGATATAATAAAAGCGGATGTCATCCGGTATTACCAAAAAATAGCGGTGCGCATGCTGCCCTATGTATCGCATCGAATTTTAAGCATTGTGCGTTGCCCTAAAGGAATATCGGAGACCTGTTTCTTTAAAAAGCATCCCGGCCCGGGCAGTAAAGGAATCGTCACCGTATCCATTCCAGCGAATGACGGCGAAATGGAAGAATACTTTTATATTGAAAATGTATCCGGTCTTATATCGGAAGCACAGATGGGCACACTGGAATTTCATACTTGGGGAAGCAATGTGGAAAATCTTGAAAAACCCGATGTAATGGTATTTGATTTGGATCCGGACGAGGGAATGGATTTAGCTACGATACGCCAAGGCGTAAAGGATCTGAAAAGCATTTTGTCTGAACTTTCGATTAAGTCGTACCTAAAAACCAGCGGCGGCAAGGGCTACCATGTAGTTGTTCCTTTTAAACCTGCTGCTTCGTGGGATGTGTTTCACGATTTTGCAAAACGCGTTGCCGAAGTAATGGAACAAAAGTGGCCTGACCGCTACACCAGCAACATCCGAAAGGAAAAGCGAAAAAACAAAATCTTTATCGATTGGATTCGCAACGGCAGAGGTGCCACAAGTGTTTCACCCTATTCCATAAGAGCGCGAAAAGGAGCCAGAGTGTCCATGCCTATCGCTTGGGATGAATTAGACACAGTTGCTCCGGACGGTATCAGCATGGCGGATGCATTTCTTAGAATCAGCAAAGACGACCCATGGAAAGATTTTTTTCAAAATAATCAAATATTAAAATAATCCCCTTTATGTCAAAATTCATGTGTAGGGATTAAACCCGCACATGGATTTCAAATACGTGTTCGCTGAAGCAAAGGATGCTTACACAAGTTCTGCATGCATAAGGGTTCGACTAAATCCAAAAGATCTGCTCAATCTGAATAAAATGGTGCATGAATTATTTGCAGATAAACCGGAAATTACTAAGATATTGCAAGAAGCCGGTTTCCTAACCGAAGGTAAAACCATTTGTAATACCTGTGTCCCTCACACTGGGACGGGGGACTGACGTGCTTCTTACGGTTGTGTTCCCAGTAGGTGCAATAGAACAGAAATTATCGTGTGTGAAAAAAGGAGGCTATGAAATGTTAGGTCATTATTTGTTGTTTAACAGGAACTGCGGAGAAGCTATTAAGGCTTATGAAAAAGCCTTTGACGCAAAAGTAATTGAGATTAGGAAATATGGGGATATGCCATCAAATACGAATTTTTCCATTCCTGATGAGGACAAGGAGCTCGTTTTGCATGCAAGATTAGATATCTGCGGAACGGAGCTCATGTGTGCCGACAGTTCTGAACAGAGCCAAAGCGGAACCAATATGTATGTTTCAATTACAACCAAGGATGCGGGTTTTGTTCAAAGAGCGTGGGACCTTCTCAAGCAGGACGGCATCGTATATATGGAGTTGGCCCCATCCTTTTTTGCGGCTTTGCACGGCTCTTTACAAGATAGGTTTGGTATCAACTGGATGTTTACAGCCTTAAAGGAATAACTGCGCCGCGCCCGTGATTTACGAGCGTGTGCTTTTTCCATTGGTCAGATGCAGAATAACCCATAAAATAGTAAACCGGGCACCGGAAGATTAAATAATTCGAGAATGAAAGAAGCGGATTCCTGGATGGCAGACAGAAAAATGAATCCTAAGGTCGATGAATTTTTGTGCAACGCCAAACAGTGGCGGGAAGAATATGAGAAACTGAGAATGATCGCCCTCGACTGCGAACTGACTGAAGAGTTTAAGTGGATGCACCCATGTTACACGTTTCAGAATAAAAATATAATTTTAATCCATGGATTTAAAGAATACTGTGCGCTTCTGTTTCATAAAGGGGCTTTGTTAAAAGATCCTAATGGTATTCTGATCTGCCAGACAGAGAATGTGCAGGAGGGCCGTCAAATTCGTTTTACCGGGATTCAACAGATCCTTGATATGGAACCCATTATAAAAGAATATATTTATGAGGCGATTGAAGTAGAAAAATCCGGTTTGAAAGTGGTCAAAAAAGAAACAGCAGATTTCACGGTTGCCGAAGAATTCCAAAAAAAATTAGATGAAATCCCTGCCTTAAAGATTGCTTTTGAGGCATTGACGCCGGGGCGGCAAAGAGCGTACTTCTTTTATTTTTCCCAGCCTAAACAATCCAAGACCCGAGAGTCAAGGGTTGAGAAATATATGCAGAAAATTCTTGAAGGAAAAGGATTGGATGATTAGTACTCTGTGCAAATTCTCATCCGGACTTTATGGTTTCAGCAAAAACGCCACATCCTATGGAATTCTTCCATGGATGTGGCGCTTTTTTGAAGTGACCAAACTACTGTCTATTCTAAAAACTATTTTTTCGTAAAAAATGTAACATACGGAATCAAATTGACTCTGTTTGCCATCAGTATCCAGACATTGTAAAGGAAGCCAATAAACAGCACAGCTGCCGTTGCGTAATAGTAGATATATTTATGCATATTCTGGTTGCTTTTAATTTGGCGCCGTTCCTGAAGCACTTTTTTCTTTTGTTCCTTATTTTTATAAACTTTCAGACTTTCTGTGTCTTGTAGTACTTCTAACTGCTCACTATCCACACCTACACTGGCAAGCAGCTCTGGGATTACCAAAATAGCTGAAGTAAAGAAAATCATGCCAAAGCGCTGAAACAGGAAGTGCTGACAAGTCATGATATAAAGAAGCCCGGAATAAATTGAGAATATTTTTTTTCAACCGGGAATATATAGCGAAGATATTGAATGTATTCCTAAATTATTTTTAATTGCAAAAAATATTACAATTTTATCTGAAAGTCATTACTATTATAGACAAAATAGGCAAGGCTCTATTACACACAAAAGTTCAATAAAACGAGTAAAAGATTTACTTAAAATTATTCAAGAATGGATAACAATTTTAGAAAGTGCAGACATTATTTTTGAATTAAAGGAACAATTAATAGATTATTTTGCATATCAATATGCAATTACGACGGGGTTATTATTTTATGTAAAAAAAAAGAAATAGTTCTTTTATTACCAGAAATGAAGCAGTATACATTTCTTTTTGAATATGGGATTTCGAAAAAAACTAAAATAGTTAAAGATTTATACAAAATTGCGGGGTATAAATTGACAGGAAAGATACTGGCGTTCTGGATTATTCATAAAGGGAGATTAGAAGTCCATTAATTTTAAAAATTAAAAGGTTGTAAACAATGAAAAAATGTGGGTTAGCGACAATTACCGTTGGAGCAAATTATGGAAATAAGCTTCAAAATTATGCCTTACAACAAGTTGTAAGAAGCTTTGGATTCCAACCTGAAACTATCAGATATCAACCTATATATCCATATAATTCTATTGTAGCTAAAATCTTAAGAAAACTGAAAGAGTGGAGATCTTATAACATAATAGCAGTTTTATTCGATATGAAAAGAATTATAGAAAAAAGACTCTGTAAAATGTTGCATCCAAATGTAGAAAAGAATAGAATGGATAATTTTTCTGAATTTGTACAAACAGAAATAAAAATGGGTAGTCATGAATATTGTTTTAATGATGATTTGTCAATGTTAAACGATCAATATGATGTTTTTATAACAGGAAGCGATCAAGTATGGAATCCTTATTGGGAGGGGGTTAACCCATTCTATTTTTTAACTTTTGCAGATAAAAGAAAACGAATTGCATATGCTCCGAGCTTTGGTGTTGAGGATATTCCCAAAGATCTTAAGGATTATTATCAATCAAATTTAAGCCCCATACCGTATCTTTCAACTAGAGAAGAACAGGGGCAAGAAATAATACAGTCACTAATTCACAGAAAAATACCGGTGCTTATAGACCCCTGTTTCTTACTTGGTCATAAAGCGTGGCTGGAAATAGCCAAAAAGGCAATTTGCAGGCCGGCGCAAGAATACCTGTTGTGCTATTTTTTGGGGGTGAAATCTCATGAACATCATAAAGCAATTGTGCGATTTGCAAAAAAGAATAACTTGACTATTGTTTCTTTAAATGATGTTACTAATCCTAAAGGTTATGTTTGCGGACCTGCTGAATTTCTTGATTTAATTGCAAATGCAAAGGCTGTGTGTACCGATTCTTTTCACGGTACAGTTTTTTCCATTATTTTTAATCGACCTTTTATTACATTTATTAGATCATGCTCAAATAAAAGAGAGTCTATGAATTCCAGAATTGACACTTTATTAAACAGTTTTGGCTTACAGGATTGTTTATTTCAAAGCGATTTAACTTGGGAGAATGTTTTGCAAATAAATTTTAATAAAACTAATTGCATTTTAGAAGATAAGAGAAAATTTGCTTTATCATACTTATCGGATGCACTTAACAATATAAATAATGATATTATTGGTGAAAATTATTGAAATCAAAAATCAATCAGCTAAAAGCGGGTGTAATTCTATCCTATGCTACTATGGCAGTGCAAAGTCTTATTGCCATCGCATACACCCCAGTTATGCTTCGTTTATTAGGGAAAAGCGAATATGGCGTTTATAATCTGGTCTATTCCGTTGTAAGCTATCTGGGTTTGCTGAGCTTTGGCTTCGGCAGTGCATATATGCGCTTTTACTCGCGGTATCAAACGAAACATGATGAAGATAATATTGCCCGTCTGAATGGGATGTTTATATCAATTTTTTCCGTGATTGCACTCATTGCATTGGCAGCTGGCGCTATTTTGACGATGAATTCTGAAGCACTCTTCTCTGGCGGCCTTACGGAACATGAAATTCATACAGCAAAGATATTAATGGAACTAATGGTTTTTAATATTGCAGTATCGTTTCCAGCGAGTGTATTTGATTCTATTGTAACGGCACATGAGCAATACATTTTTCAAAGAATTATCAATCTTCTTCGTACGGTTCTTAACCCATTTCTGACATTGCCGCTGCTTCTGATGGGTTACAAATCCATCAGTTTAGTTGTGGTAACTACCTTCTTAACATTGGCCAGTTTTGCAGTAAATGCTTGGTTTTGTTTTATTAAAATAAAAACCAGGTTCATCTTCAACAATTTTAATTTTATTCTTCTAAAGGAGATTTGGCTTTTTTCTTTTTATATTTTTTTGAATATGCTTACTGATCAGGCAAATTGGAGCGTTGACAAGATTATTCTCGGAAAAATGAAGGGCAGCTCTGATGTTGCTGTTTATTCTATTGGGGCGCAGTTCAATACGCTTTATCTTTCATTTTCGACTGCAATATCTTCCGTGTTTATCCCAAAGGTTAATCGTATTGTAGCGGAAAATGACGATAACAACACGCTAACGGATCTTTTTGCTCGCGTTGGAAGAGTGCAGTTTCTCGTACTCTCGTTTATACTAACAGGATTTATATTCTTTGGAGAATACTTTATTAAGGTATGGGCGGGAAAAGAGTATGCGACTTCTTATATAACAGCTTATCATGTTGCTTTGTGGCTGATGATTCCAGTGACAGTGCCGCTAATACAGAATTTAGGATTAGAAATTCAAAAAGCCAAGAATATGCATAAATTTAGATCTGTAATATATGCGCTTATAACTGTTGCCAATGTGATTATCAGTGTTTTGCTATGCCCTTCTTTTGGGGCCATAGGCTGTGCTATTGGTACTGCAATTGCACTAATTGTGGGCAACGGATTTATCATGAACTGGTATTATTATAAACGTGTCAAATTAAATTTGTATCATTTTTGGAAACAAATCTTAGAGTTTGCTCCGGCATTTATTCTACCCTGTGCTGTAGGAGGGGTGATGAAATACCTGTTGGGTATTGATAGCGTCTTGAAATTTGTGGGCTTGGGACTCATTTATGCACTTGTGTTCGCTTTCTCTATGTGGTCTTTTGGTATGAACAATTCGGAAAAACAGCTGTTTAAAGCCCCATTTATAAAAATAAGGTCGTACTTCGTCAAAAAGGAAATGTGATTTTATGTTATCCATCTTGGAACCTCAAGACTGCTGTGGATGCCATGCCTGTTATAGCATTTGCCCCAAAAGTTGTATCACAATGCGTAGTGACAGTGAAGGCTTTTGGTATCCTCAAATCGATCAAATGAAATGTATTAATTGTGGCTCGTGTGAGAGAGTTTGTCCGATTATACATAAAACGATTATTAATAATAACCCACAGGCCTATGCGGCGTACAATATAGATGAGAACAACAGAATGCAAAGTTCATCCGGTGGTATTTTTACATTGCTTGCAGAAAATATCATTGCTCGAGGTGGTGTCGTTTTTGGTGCGGGCTTTGATAATGAATTTCAAGTGGTTCACAGTTGTGCGGAAACAAGATCTGAAATAAAAGCATTTCGTGGCTCTAAATATGTGCAGAGTAAAATAGGGGAAACCTATAAACAAGTTAGGATTTTTTTGGATGTCGGCAGGCTTGTGCTGTTCAGCGGTACCCCGTGCCAAATCAGTGGACTTAAATCTTACATGGGAAAAGAGTATGACAATCTGTTCTGTCAGGATATTATTTGCCACGGTGTTCCGTCACCAAAAGTATGGAAAAATTATGTTGCCTATCGGGAGGGCTGCTCCGGTACGCCGGTGGGGAGAATCTCTTTTAGAGAGAAGAATGAAAGCTGGAAGAGATACTCCGTATCCTTTCTGTTCAATGATGATACTGAGTATCGAGAAACGTTTGACAAAGACTTAATGATGCAAGGATTTCTAAAAAATATTTATCTTCGTCCTTCTTGTTATCATTGTTGCTTTAAAGGTGTAAACAGGCAAAGCGATATAACGTTAGCAGATTTTTGGGGTATCGAAAATGTTCTGCCAGAATTGTTTGATGATAAGGGTACTTCCTTAATATTTTTGAATTCACAAAAGGGACAGGATCTTTTTCAACAAATTGACGAAAAAATGATTTTCTGCCACGTTGATATTAAAAAAGCAGTAAGCTATAATCCCTCAGCATTTCAATCTTCTAGACCAAGTACAAAGAGAGATGCCTTTTTTAAAGACTTGGACAAACTGCCCTTTGAAGCTCTCATGAAGAAATATTGTGTTGACAGTTACTATACTAAAGCGCGGCATACGATTCATCGCTTTCTAAGTAAAGTCAAGCATATTTTCATCAAATAATGTAGACTAGCTATGTACAGTAGAAGAAACTCAAAAGCGCTTCTGACCTCAATGGAAATCAGTGAAAATGGCCATTTAATCCGTTAAAATTTCCTCTCTGGTAGCCATAAACGACATGATTATGTAGGGGTCATCTCCACCATATGAATGACCTTGGGATCTAGCATTCATGCTGGCTTCAAGGATTTTCCTTTCTTTGAAATAACGGTTTGGCCGTCATTTGCCGTTACAGACAAAACAGCGGATACCCATACTTTTTTGGGTACCCGCTTATTCTATGTCTTTTGAAGTTCAGTACATCGGCGACGGCGGCGAGGCAAGTCCAGACCCTCTCAGCTAAGTAGACCGATGAGGATTTTTTATATATGGGGATATTTGTATTGAGTTTGACGAAATTAGTGCTATTATTAATTTATATATCTGCAAGGTTTCAGCAAACTAAAACCGAACGGCACAAAATGAGCACAATGTGCTGTTCCTCTTCTCTCAGAACTTCGCAGTTGGTTTATTAATTTCGATTCATAAAAGCGATACTACTACATATAAGCGGAATAATGAGCAAGTTAACATAGCAACAGATCTTAGAGATAATGCGACGTTCAATATATATTTAGTGAGCAGTGGAATTCTTGATCGATGTTGCTAAAGAAAAGCAGGGCATCATTAACAGGATAGGAGCAAATGTTTCATGGAAAACCAAGAACAACAGCATAAAAGGCGTGTTCGATACAAAGGAACACATCCGAGAAATTTCAATGAAAAATATAAGGAACTGCAACCTGAAAAATACACAGAAACAGTTGAGAAAATAATTCAAAAGGGGAATACGCCTGCCGGAATGCATATTTCCATCATGGTTGAGGAAATATTGAATTTTTTAGCAATTAAACCGGGCGAAATCGGGTTGGATGCAACATTGGGGTATGGTGGACATACGTCAGCGATGCTCAAACGCTTAGAGAATAAAGGGCATATTTATGCTTTGGATATAGACCCAATTGAAATAGCCAAAACCAGAGAACGCTTAGAAAAAATGGGTTATGGGCCGGATATCTTAACAATTAAGCATCTTAATTTTGCAGATATTGATCAAGTCGTTGCCGAGGCGGGCAAGTTTGATTTTATATTGGCGGATTTAGGCGTATCTTCCATGCAAATTGATAATCCTGAGAGAGGGTTTTCTTTTAAAAAGAACGGTCCATTAGATTTGAGAATGAATCCTGAAAAGGGCGTTACTGGGGCTCAACGCTTAAAAGAGTTGACCCAAGAGGAATTAGAAGGCATGCTAATCGAAAATGCAGATGAGCCTTACGCAAAAGAAATATCCAAAGCGATTATTTCAAAGCTAAGAAGCGGTACTGATATATCTACGACGACGAAGCTTCACGAAATCATCAAAGAGGCGCTTCGATTTATTCCGGCAGCTGAAAGAGATGAAACGGTAAAAAAGTCAAGCCAAAGGGTATTTCAAGCACTTAGAATTGATGTGAACAGCGAATTTGAAGTGCTATATACGTTTTTAGAAAAGCTTCCCAATGCTCTTTCGAAAAACGGACGGGTTGCCGTGCTGACTTTTCATTCAGGTGAAGACAGATTGGTCAAAAAATCATTTAAAATGCTATTTCAAGAGGGTGTTTACAGCAAAATCGCAACCGAGGTAATACGACCGTCGGCAGAAGAATGTAACAGGAACAGCCGTGCCCATTCAACAAAAATGAGATGGGCAATCAAAGTGTAACCTGGGTGGTTTTATAGAATGTGTCGTCTCCCCTTCCCTTACACTTCGCATAATGATCTTGAGAGTATAAGAATGGCAAACTGGAAATTTTATGTCATTGTATTAATAAATGGCTAAAATAGGAAGCTACGAAAAGAATATGCAGGTAACATGTTTCCATGAACGGGGTACTAATGTGGTTTCATAAATTCGGAGGTAAGATTAGATGAATATAAAATTTGATCCCAATAATGCCGTTATTAGACTTTGTATGAGTGGGATGAGCCTTGAGGATAGTGGGAACATTGAAGATGCAACAACGATGTTTTATAAAGCATGGCACGAAGCAACAGACGACTACGAAAGATTTATTGCAGCTTATCATTTAGCTCGTCAACAAAAAATCATTGCAGACAAATTGAAATGGATTGAAGCATCTTTACAGTGTGCGCTAAATATAAATGACGATAATGTTAAGAGTGCATACTCAACGTTATATTTACACATTGCAAAATGTTATGATGAATTGGGTGATTCTGATAATGCATTAAGAAATTATGAATCGGCAAATTTATATAACGGTGCGCCTTCTGATGAAGGCCCATTTTATCATGGAACAAAGGCAGATTTGCAGGTCGGTGATCTACTGATAGCTGGTGGAATTTCAAATTATAAACCTGAGCTCAAAATGAACCACATTTATTTCACTGCTAATGTCAATGGGGCAGGTCTTGCAGCAGCATTAGCGAAAGGCGAAGGAAAAGAACGCGTTTATATAGTAAAACCAATAGGCGAATTTGAAAACGACCCAAATGTTACCGACAAAAAATTCCCGGGTAATTTAACACGCTCTTATCGCTCACAAGCACCTTTAAGAATTATTGGTGAAGAAACAGAGTGGGCGAAACCGACAACTACGGAACGACGCGAATGGCGCGAAAATTTAGCAAAAAGCAAGGGGGGAATTATTAACTGAGCATATTTCAAATGGGTAGATTATGAGTATAATTTGAACTCCCTGAACTTCATAGTAGAGCAGATAAAAGTAAACGAATTCCCGATCTAAGTAACAAGGCAATAAATTAATATTTGAGAGATGAAGCAACTTTTATGAAAGATAGAAGAAGAGAATGGAGACGAGTAAATGAGAAAAACAATATGTCAAATAGTTGACTCTTCAGGAAATCTGCCACGAAAATTTATTGAAGAGAACAACATCAGCGAGATTCCATTCTATTTTAAATTTGATAAACCGAATTACTACCGCGAAAATGTTGATTATAAAATAACCGAGTTTTATAATCATATGGAACAATATCCCAATGAGATTCCAAAAACATCTGCTCCAAATATTTATGATTGGTTGACCGTGTTTGAGGAGCAGTATGCAAGGGGCATTAAAAACTATATTGTTACGACGATTTCTTCTAAACTATCTTCAAGCTTTCAAACTGCTATTTTAGCAAAGCAAATATTTGAAGAAAAAAACACGGATATCCAAATGAAAGTGATTAGTTCAAACACTTGTGCTTGCGGGCAGGCTGCTTTGGAAATTGGAATAGCCAAAATGATTGCCAGTGGCAGAGATTTTGTAGATATTGTTGAGACGATATCTAAGATGGTAACGAGCGTAAGCACACTTTTTGCAGTTAATAGCTTAAAATACATGAAATCCGGAGGTAGAATCGGAGGAGCGACTGTTTTTCTTGGAAAACTAATCGATATTAAACCAGTATGTGAATTTGTGGATGGCGTTGTTCGTCCTATCAAAGCAGTAAGAGGAAGGAAAAATTCACTTAAAACTATGGTCGATGTAGCGGTTTCAAGAATGATTGATATTAATAAAATGATCATCATTATTCAAAATGCGGAATGTCAGGAAGATGCGAGCTATATCATCAATTATCTAGGAGAATTAACCAATTATACTGGTCAAATATTTAAAAGTGATCTAGGGATTATCGTAGGAGCACATTCAGGACCCGGCGCGATAGGAATCGGCTTCGTAGAGAATCCACTGATCTAGATACAAAATTATACTTTCTGAACTTGGTAGTAGGCCAGAATAATATCCGGATCAGATAAGAAAAGCATCGAATAAAAGGAGAAATTTGTGAACAGACAAAAACGAATCTTTGAGCGGCACGAAATTGTTTCAAAACCTGATTTGGAATTTGTGGTATCCGAGCCATGTCGGTTGTTGGATTTTCTATTGCTCAAGTTATCTAATAAATCCAGAAATCATGTAAAATCTTTGCTGACACACGGAGAAGTTTTAGTGAATGGAGCTGTGATTACTCAGTACGATACTGTACTGCACAAAGGACAAAAAATACAAATACATCGATCAGTCACTGAATGGAAAAAGCCGAAAAGTGTATTGGATATTCTATATGAAGACAATGATATCATTGTAATTAATAAACCGGCTGGGTTGCTGTCAATCGCTTCTGACCAAGAAAAGGAACTTACAGCATATCATTTATTGACGGATTATGTGCGGATGAACGACCCAAGAAACCGTATTTTTGCAGTACACCGACTCGATCGTGATACTTCCGGTGTATTGATGGTTGCAAAAAATGAGAGGATGAAACTGGCTCTACAGGATAACTGGGCGGATTTAGTGTCTGAACGAGGTTATGTGGCGGTTGTAGAAGGACAGCTAAAAGAAAAATCCGGTAGAATTCAATCTTGGCTTAAAGAGACAAAAACATTTCTTGTGTATTCAAGCCCGCGCGTCGGTGATGGTTTGGAGGCCATAACCGATTATCAAGTCTTAAATGAAACTGCAGAATACTCTTTGCTGAATATTAATCTAGAAACGGGCCGTAAAAACCAGATTCGTGTGCATATGAAAGATATAGGGCATAATGTCGTGGGAGATAAAAAGTATGGGGCAAAAACAAACCCATTGAAGCGTTTGGGCTTGCACGCATATAAATTAGAGTTTAAGCATCCTTTTTCTGATAAAGTCATGTGCTTTGAAACGCAGTTCCCCAAAAGCTTTACTTCCCTTTTTGTGAAATCAGGTTCAAATAATATTCAGAATGGTTGACCTTTCCTTTTGTGTCGTACTTGCCCTGTAACATTCCACAGTATACCGAATATTGAATGTAAAAGTATGATAAATTTTGGTCAGAGTAATGAAAGCCCAAAAGCTATAATTCTGAAATGAAAATACGAACTTCGTTTAATGTTTAGGGGGTACATATGGAAACTACTATTGAATTGGGGCAAGCAAAGGATATTGATGAATTAGAACAGCTTTACGATGATTTGAATGATTACTTGGCAAAAGGAATCAATTATCCTGGATGGATAAAGGGGATATATCCTATAAGAGAAACTGCAATTGATGGAGTCAAAAGCGGAACTCTTTATGTGGCAAAGCATAATGGTAAAATCATTGGCAGTATTATTTTAAATCATGAACCTGAACCAGCGTATTATAATGCTAAATGGGGATTTGAGACTGATTATTCAGATGTTTTTGTTATACATACATTTGTTGTTCATCCGAAGTTTATGAAATGTGGTGTAGGCAAGGGACTAATGGACTTTGCTGACGAACACGGCATTAAGTCACAAGTTAAATCAATTAGGTTAGATGTATATGAAGGAAATAGACCTGCCATAGAGTTATATGAAAAACGAGGTTTTAAATATATTGATACTGTTGATTTAGGACTCGGTAACTACGGATTGGACTGGTTTAAACTATATGAAAAATTAATATGAGATAAATTGGATTATATTGAGTGAAACGTTCTGACCAAGAATGAAAATGGAATACAGTTTTACAGCCCAAAAGGTTCCCCAAAGATGAGCCGATAGAAAAATTTGTCATAATATGATACAATAGAAGTGTAGAATAATTAACATGAACAAACGGTTCAGCGAGAAACAGATCATCATGATTCTAAAAGAGCATGACACATATGGCCCTTGGAGAGGGGCTCTAAACACTACTACTTTATAATAGCGAAGGACATACTTATGGCTTGTACAACTATTCTGGTCGGAAAAAACGCATCCTATGACGGTTCTACCATGATCGCACGAAACGATGATTCCGGTTCCGGCCATTTTACCCCCAAGAAATTCGTAACGATCCATCCTGAGAAGCAGTCCGCAATCTACAAATCCGTGCTTTCCCATGTGGCAATCGAACTGCCCCAAAATCCCATGCGGTTTACGGCAGTTCCGAATGCCGTAGAAGGCGTGGGCATCTGGGCCGCCAGTGGTGTGAATGAGGCAAATGTCGGCATGACGGCCACGGAAACCATTACTTCCAATTCCAGAGTGCTGGGGGCGGATCCGCTGGTCGAATATCATCCGGCAAAGGACGGGCAGCCTGAAATTGCCGGCGGTATCGGCGAGGAGGATATCGTTTATATTGTTCTTCCTTACGTTCACAGTGCTCGGGAAGGTGTTGAGAGGCTGGGTGGCCTGTTGGAAAAATACGGTACCTATGAAATGAACGGCATTGCCTTTCAGGATGTCAACGAAATCTGGTGGCTGGAGACCATCGGCGGCCATCACTGGATTGCCAGAAAGGTGCCGGATGACGTTTATGTCGTAATGCCGAACCAGCTGGGACTTGACCGGTTTGATCTGGATGATGCACTTACCGAAAAGAAAAACTATATGTGCTCAGCAGATATGCAGGAGTTCATTGAGAAGAACCATTTAGATCTTTCGCTAAACGGAGACTTTAATCCGAGAGACGCTTTTGGAAGTCACGATGATGCGGATCACGTTTACAATACGCCGCGTGCTTGGTTTATGCTGCGGTATTTTAACCCCCGCACCAAAGCATGGGACGGCCCGAATGCAGATTTCACGCCGCGTTCCGATGATCTGCCCTGGTGCATGGTGCCGGAGAAGAAGATCACACCGGAGGATGTAAAATACGCGCTGTCCTCTCATTATCAGGGAACGCCATATGATCCATATGAAGGCCACGGTGATCCAACCATGAAAGGCATCTTCCGCCCGATCGGCATCAACCGAAACGACTTTATGGCTTTGATCCAGATGCGCCCGGACGTCCCAGAGGAGTTCTGCACGGTGGAGTGGATCGCATTTGCATCCAACGCCTTCAATGTGCTGGTGCCCTTTTATGCCAATGTGTCCGTAACACCGGACTACCTTGCCAATACAACAAAGGAAATTTCAACCGACAATTTTTACTGGTCCAGCCGCATGATTGCCGCTATGGCGGACGCATCATACGGTAAGTCAGTATTTCATATTGAGCGATATCAGCTTGCTGTACAGTCCAAGGGACATGCACTGATTAACCAATATGATGAGAAGCTCCGGCTGGAAGCGAATACGGAAAATCGCGCTGTCCTTCGGGAACAGGCTAATCAGGAAATCGCTGACATGCTGAAAAAAGAAACTGCCAATACCTTGGACAAGATTTTATTTGAACTGAGCAGCCAAATGAAGAACGCTTTTTCCAGATCGGACGCTTGATCGAACGAACCGGCCGGGAACAACGAGAAATCTGGCATATATTAAAATGGTCAAGCGGTTACAACCCCATAAAGCTCACAGAATGGATGATCTATACAATCATTTAATAAATCGCGGTAAAATTCCAATGTGTCTTTCAGCGTGCCAAGCCCATGCATCGCTTCAAAATTGGAGTAGTCACTCTCATGATGAGTAAGTTCTATAATTCCTCTTTGCAATAAAGGAATAAATGCTTTTGCTGAACCGATATTTTCCTGATTTAATACTGTCCATCCGCAGGATGCTGAAATAAGATCACGAACAGTCCAAACGATGGGGTGTTTTTCGCCAACCGAAATCCATTGCCCTTCTTTTGTATAAACTCTAAGGAAAACTTGATATTTCATTCGACTGTTTCCCTCCAAAATCGATTTTACTGTTATATACATTCGCCACCAGTATGATCTTTTTTGGGGTGGGTTTTAAAAAATAGCCCCTTTCTGTATGTGAATCAAATAATCGCTGTACGGAAACAAGCCAAGTCGGACACATACATTGAAAAACGGAAGCTGCCACATCTTATTAGGTAGACAGCTTCCAAAGAATATTAGTTATACTATTCAATTTGAATACAGCTTTCGCAGCAGACATTAAGGTGATTCCTTCAAAATCAAACTATTTTTTCAAACATATTAAGCAAACGCAGATAATGATTTGATTCACGAAGGACATGGTCGCCTAATAATGGGATAATAATAGATCGTATTTTGCAGCCAAGCAATCCCTGGGTACCTGCCGTATTGAAATCTCGAATTTTTTCAGTGGCAGCCAAGCTTTCCGTTGTAACTTTTTTCAGCGGAATTGTACGGTCCATCGCCTGTATGGCTTGATTCGTCAGCTGATCGAATTCATTGCCGAAATTATTAGCCGCAACAATCAAATCGTTTTCTGTTGGATCAAGCAATCCCCGGATGAATTTTGAATGTTCTGCCATAATTCGGTTCCAAAAAGACTCTTGTTCATATGCTTCTTTTTCCAGATTGATATCTTCTCTGTTTTGCAGCCTTTGCACCAATGACAGATAGAATTTTGCCTCTCTTAAGATATGGTCAATCAGTAATGGATAATTGACAGTAAACAAATTGCAGGATAGAACATTCGACAAAATGACAGATTTAAACTGAATTAATGAATTTATTAATCTGATTGCATTACTGTTAAGGTAACTTACTCTTTGCTCAAGGATGGAGTTGTTTGCCGTGCTGTTGCCGGCCAAGCCTGCTTCGGCCTGAGTGAGATCAGTTTGTAATGGAACACCCGTATAGTAGGAGGATGCCATTTCTGCTTTTAGAGTATAAGGAGTTATGATTTCGCCAGATTGAAGCACCTCAGGACTTATAACGCCGTTTGAGAGTTCTATCGCGGTAGCAAGTAACGCGTCGAAGGATTTTCTAAATGAATCGGCTTGGTTAGTTAAATTATAATCTTTAGGTGTAAATCCTATTTGGAGAAAGAAAGAATGCTCTTTCATAATCCTGGCAAAAAATAAATGCAAGGCTAGAGACTGCTTTATAAATTGATCGACTGATAACATAATTACCCTTCTTCTATTATTAGAATTGTCTGAGGTTATCATATGAATACATCAAGAATTTGTAATGCCCAGAATTGAGTTAATAAGCGAACGCATAATGCAAAAAAGTCATCCAGACGGATGGCTTTTTTTACGAGAGATAATGTTAATAGAACCTTCTTCTCCTGCGGGTTAATTCCGAGAGCAACAGGATATCGATTAAATCTCTGAACAAGCCTCTTCGCCTGAAACCAAATCCAAACCTAGGTTCACGTTCAAACATTCCAAACCCGCGGCCAAACCCGCGGCCAAACCCTGCGGGCGGATCAGGCGGATCAGGCGGGTCGTCTTTTGCTCTTTTCTCATATTCACGTGTATATTCGGCAATGTCAGGATACATTCGGCATACATCGTCATAAATGCTGTCAGTCATATGTTCTACCATTTCCTGAGTAGGCATTAATGAGCTGAACGTATCCATTTGATCACATACAAGCATAATATATGGTTGCAATTTATAGAAAATTTCAGGATATACCATTTGATTTGCCATGTTTTCCATCATTGGCATGCCTTGTGGAAGATAGTTAGAAGATGGGCCCATCGCCTGCATGTTCATAGAAGGATTTATTATTCCAGAACTATTTGCTGATGCACCCTCATTCGAATTAGCTTGATTTTGCACTTCGTTTCCTCCAGTCAACTTATTGCGGGGCAGCTATTGCATAATATGAATTGAGTGTTTTAATCGTCACATAATACAATAAAAGTTATCGCCTTGGAATCCGCATAAATGCCGGGTTTCAAGGCCTTTTCTTTGACCGATTCCACCCCATGCCGATTGCGCGTTCGGCCGCACTGTGGGGCATGTGCTGAATTCACTGATCCTTCGCTTCTGGTGCGGTTCAGTACAAGGGAATAATTATTTATTTTTCCTCTTGAAAAGATGACGAGATAGTCCTATAATAAAGCCAATGTGACGCATGAGTCATATGACTGGGCAGTCACGATGGCTAATAAATAAAAAGGGGGGGTTTGATGCCCAAGCAGACTTTCTTCAATCTTCCTGCGGAGAAACGGAAGAAAATATTGGACGTCGCCGTAAAGGAATTTGCGGAGCAGGGCTATAAAGGCGCCAATATCTCCAGAATGGTGCTGGAAGCCGGAATTGCGAAGGGCAGTTTCTACCAGTATTTCGAAGACAAGGACGATCTTTATCTTTATATCATCACCACCATGATCGCCGGGAAAAAGCTTGCGATCTACGAAAGGGAAAAAGGGCGGCTGGAGGATTTATCCCTCACAGGTTTTTTGAGGGCGGTTTCCCATCAAATATTTCAGGATTTTATGGAAAATCCCGGTCTGCTGCGCATCGGGGCGGATTTAATGCGGTTGGAGGGGGAACCGGTGTATCAGAAAATCATGGGTTGCTATCCCAAACTCAGCGAATCCGTTTTCATGCCCTTTATCCAGCATGAGATCGGACAGGGCGAGATTTCGGAGAAGGTAAATCCGCGCTTGCTCAATTTCATCTTCATCAGTTTGGGATTATATCTAGCTTATGATTTGAAAACAACGAATGCCGAAACGATCCATGAGGAACTTGTCGATCGGATGCTTGACGATATGGAATATATTTTAAAAAACGGCATTTATACCGATAAGGGGAAATCGATGTGAGCAAATGCTCTGATTTGGAGGGGGAATCCTAAGTTTGGATACGATTTTGCAGGTCAAGGGCCTGACAAAGGAATACCATATGGGCGAAGTGACCGTACACGCGCTGCAGGGCGTGGATTTTACCATTGGCGAAGGCGAATTTGTTGTGATACTCGGGCCATCCGGTTCCGGGAAAAGTACGATTTTAAACATTGCGGGAGGAATCGACGTCCCCACAGCGGGGCAGGTGCTTTACCGCGGGCAGGATATCAGCGGATACAACCAGAAGCGGCTTACGAATTACCGCCGGAATGCCGTCGGGTTCGTATTCCAATTTTATAATCTCATGCAGAACCTCACCGCGCTGGAAAACATCACCTTGGCCGCGGAGATGGCGGCGCATCCAATCGACCCGCGCAAGCTGCTCGCTCAGATTGATATGGCGGAGCGCGGCGGGCATTTCCCGTCGCAGCTTTCGGGCGGGCAGCAGCAGCGCGTGGCGATTGCCCGCGCGATCGCCAAGAACCCTGATATGCTGCTTTGCGACGAGCCGACCGGGGCGCTGGATGTATCCACCGGAATACAGGTGATTCATCTGCTGAAGGATTTTAACGAAACCTACCGCAAGACGGTGGTCATCATCACGCACAATTCCGGAATCGCCGAAGTCGCCGACAGAGTCCTGATTGTAAAGGACGGCCGGATTGCCGGCGACCGGAGCAATGCAAACCCGATCGCTCCCGAGGAGGTGGCATGGTGACACTTTGGAAGCAGGCCGTCCGCGGCGTGTGGCGGGGACGGAAATCCTATCTTGCGTGTATCGTTCTCCTGACGATGGGGATTATGGTTTATGTTTCCTATCAGCTGCTTTATGTCAATCTTTCCTCCGCACAGAAACAATTTTACGCGTCGCAGCGGTTTGCGGACGGGTTCGCCTCGGTGGACGCCATCCCGGCCGGCGCCGTAAAGAACATATCGGATATCAAGGGAATTGCCCGTATGGACTCCTCCATTGTGCTGGACGCGAGGGTGATGGGGCTGAGCGATACCAAAATCGTCACGCTCAGGCTGAATTCCTTTGATCCCGAAGAGCCCGAACGGCTGAACAATTTTGTTCTGGAAAAGGGAACGGTTCCGGAAAACGGCGGCCTTCTGATCGGGCAAACCTTTGCCGCCGCGAACAGGCTTTCGGTGGGGGACACCATCCGCCTGATTGTGAACGGACGGGAAATTGAGCGTCAAATTACAGGCATTGCCCAGAGCCCGGAATACGTTTATGTTATCCCGGACACGGGCCAGCTCCTTCCCGACGACCGTGCGTTTGGGTTCGCCTTTGTCCCGAAGGCTGATCTGGAAGTTCTGGGCAACGGCAAGGGGATTGCCAACCGCCTGTCGTTCCTTCTGCAGAAAGGGGCGACCTTCCGGCAAGTGGAAGCCCCGCTGCGTGAAGCGCTGGAACCGTACGGCCTGCGTTCTCTGACCGCAAGGAAGGACCAGCCGAGCCACGCGATGCTGCAGCAGGAAATCGACCAGCTTGGAAACATGAGCACCAGCATCCCGACTGTGTTTATCGTGATGTCCGTAATGATCTTATACATCATGCTCAAACGCATGATCGAGCAGGAGCGGGTGCAGATCGGCACGCTGAAAGCCTTTGGATTTTCCAATCCGGCCATCGTCCTGCACTATCTGTCCTACGGCGGGGTTACCGGGGCTGTCGGCGGCGCTGCGGGCGTGCTGCTGGGACTTTTGATGACCGGGGGAATGACGAAACTATATCTGGACTATTTCAGCCTGCCTGCCATTCAGGTTCCGCCCGACCCATTTTACATACTGATGGGGCTGCTGATCGCCGTTTTATCGGGGCTGGTCGGCGCGTTCGTGGGGGTCCGGGGCGTGCTCAGGCTGGAGCCCGGAGAAGCCATGCGTCCGCCGTCGCCTCCGGTAGTAAAAAGCGACCTTTTCGTACGGCTTCCGGTTATCCGAAAGCTTCTGACCTCCTACGGGTTCATGGCGGCGCGCAATATTACCCGCAATAAATTCCGCAGCTCGTTCGTGCTGCTGGGCATGGCCTTTGCCTTTGCCATTACCGCATTCATGGCCTCTTACGGCGATATGTTTAAAATACTGATGTTGGATCAGTTCACCAAGGTGGAGGTCTACGATCTGAAAATCACCCTGAAGAATCCCGCCGGAGTCTCTTCCGTGCTGGAGACGGCGGACGCCCTGAAAGGGGTCGACAGCGCGGAAGCGATTCTGGAGCTTCCGGCCGAACTTCATTTGGAGCATCTGGAAGAAACCGTTTCGCTGACCGCGCTTCCCGCCGACGCCAGACTTTACCGGATTTATGACGTCGACAGCGGGCAGACCCGCAGACCGCCGGAGGAGGGCATTCTGCTCAGCAGCACTCTGGCCAAAAAGCTTCAGGCGAAACGGGGGGACGTACTCACCGTGCGCACGCCCTATACCGGCGACAGGGACATTCCGCTGCCGGTCATGGGGGTGGTTCGCACGAATTCCGGTTCCTCCGCGTTTGTCAGTCTTGAAGGCATTTGGAACGCGCTGGATATTCCGCCGACGGTCAGCAGCATCCTGTTGTCCGCAAAAGATCCGCAGGCGATCAAAGCGGAGCTGACGGACATGAAAAACGTGGCCGCCATGACCGACCAGGAGGAGGCTAAGGCAAGCTATACGGATATGTTCAGTACCTATTCCATACTGATGGAAATGATGCAGGGAATCGGGATGATTATTGCTTTCGCCATTATTACAAATACGGCTTCGATTTCTCTTTCCGAGCGGAAGAGGGAATACGCTACCATGCGTGTTCTCGGGATGCATCCGAAGGAAATAGGGAAAGTGGTCAGCTTTGAATACTGGGTTTTGTCGCTTGGCGCGCTGCCCCTGGGCATCCTGCTTACGCGGATGATTAAGCAGGCCATGGCGGCTACGATTGACAGCAATCTGTTTACCATGCCCCTCCATACCTCTCCGGAAAGTTATCTTTCGGCGGCGGTCCTCTGCGCGGCGACGGTGGCACTGTCCAACTGTCTTGCAAGAAGGAGAATATCCAAATTCGACATGGTCGAAGTTCTCAAGGAAAGGGAGTAAGCCTCTTGAAAAAAATTGTAAAACTGGTGCTTCTGCTGCTTGTTGTCCTTGCCGCAGGCGTGGGCGCTTACCTATATAAGACGGCCCCGCTGAAGGTGGAGACGGAGGTGCTCCACCCGGAAACGGCAACGCTGACTTTTACCGAGCAGGGCGATTATGCTTATGACAACCAATACGACGTGTATCCTCTGGTTTCTGGAGAAATCCTCGGTGTGCATGTAAAAAAAGGCCAGACGGTGAAAAAAGGCGACGTCATCGCCGAGGTATACGATCCCGACTATCCCTATCAGATTAAACAGCTTCGGAGCAGCATCAGCGGCTACAATGCCCAGATTGCGAATCTGGGGCTTCAGGAACAGAAGGAGCATGACAACGCCGCCGTAACACTGGAAACGCTGAAGGGACAACTGACTGCCCTGCGCGCCGAGATGGCCAAAAGCGGGGACACCACTCACTCCATTGAAAAGCAGATTCAGGTACAGGCAAACGTTGTGGACATGAACCAGCGCAACGCCGATCTGGCGCACGATTATTACAGAGACGTCCGCGATCTTGACGACGAGACGATCCGTACCGCAAAAGAGGCATATAATCAGGCCAGAAGCACCTTGTACCAGAGCCAGCTTGTTTTGGAGCAGCTTCGGGGCGGAAAACCTTCCGAGGAACTGTATCAGGCGCAGGAGAGCGCTCTGGAAACCCAGATCGAATCCACGTCGGCGCTGCTGGACAAAGGATATTCCTCCGGCATGCGGCAGTATTATCAGTCGCAGATCGAAGCGGCAAAGCTCAGTATCTCACAGATGACGGAAAAAAAGGGCAGGGCGACCATCTACGCGCCGGTGGCCGGCGTCATCACAGACCTGCCGATTCAAGACAAGAATATCGCGGAGCAGCAGGCGCCCGTCGCCAAAATCTCCTCCGGAGCAGTCGTGGAGACTTTTATTCCGGTCAGGGAAATCGACGGGGTAAAGGTGGGCGATCAGGTGGATTTGCTGCTGGATAAACGCATGGGAGAAAAAACGATCAAAGGGCAGGTCTTGCAAATAGAAGGGGAAGCGCAGGTTAAGACGTCTTCCCTCGGCGTGGAAGAGCGTAAGATCAGGGCGCTTATCCAGCCAAAGGAAAATGCTCTGGAAATCGGCTACGATATTGACGTCCGGTTTACCGTGTACACCCGGCAGAACGCTTTGGTCGTACCCAAAACAGCCGTATTTGAAAAGGACGGAGGCGACTGCGTCTGGGTTGTGAAAGACGGAATTCTGGCAGTGAGGAAGGTAACAAAAGGAGTGGACACCCGCGACGGCAGCATCATTGAGAAGGGCCTTTCCGCGGGTGACGCGGTGGTCGTCGACGCCGACAACGAAGGCCTGGCTCAGGGCAAACGCGCGGAATAACCGCACGGCGTTCGGCGGCCTCAGGCTGACCGGCCAATTTGCGGCAGTCCTTTTTTGGTACTCTAAAAGCGCAGATGAAAAATATAAAAATTCGCCCGCAGGATTGATAGGTCAACCCTGCGGGCGTTAATAATATATTAGCTTTTGTTTGCCTTTACTGCATAAAAAGCTCCGTTCATATCGAAATCAACGGCTGAATATCCCTTCTTTTCCTATCAAATTAGAAGAACGAGGTAATCAAAAATCCCATAACAGCCCCGTATAGCATAGAACCGTAGCGGTTTGAGGTGATTGGACAGGTGCCTGTGGGGCATCCAACTTTTTTGTAATAGAGCAGACCTAACAGCCCGCCTATGATAGTCCCAATAATTTTAATAGTCATACTCGTATCTCGATATCAGGAGCGTTAACACCTTTCTGTGACAAGGCACCCACGGGGCAGAATCTGACCGAAGGGCAAAGATGATTTTGTGGACAACGAGCCGTTTCAACAACCAGAGATTTCATTTTATTTATCCTCCATATGATTACCTGTTTGTATATGACCTGATTATAGCGCAATATATCTTTTTGTTCGGTGATTAGGTCACAATAAAACAGAACAAAACCCCTTGCGTTTTAGAATTCAAATCTAAACTCCGTCCCCTGATTGATTTCGCTTCTAATAGAAATGTGAATATTGTGCCTGTCGGCAATTTGCTTTGCAATGGCCAGTCCCAACCCTGTGCCGATTTTGTTTTCCTCTGATTTTACTTTGTAGAATCGGTCGAAAATATACGGCAAATCTTCCTGCGCAATCCCAATCCCATTGTCACGGATGGAGACCGTCTTATCTATTAATGATACGGTGACTACACCGCCTTGGGGTGAAAATTTAACTGCATTGTCCAAAATAATCAGAAACATCTGCCGCAGCCGCCCATAGTCTCCCATTACGGAACACAGGGGCGTTTCTTGTTTTTGCTGAATTTCAATATTTTTCCCTTGTGCCATATGTTGTGCACTGCGTATTGCATCATTGAGAACATCACAAAGACTGATTTGCTGTATTTCAATTTTGAAATCGGTATTCTGCAGCCGTGATAAATCCAATAGATCGTTGACCAGTCTTTGCAGAAACATACTTTCATTCAACATTTGGCGGTGATAGCTTTTTACTTGCTCCGGGTCGGTTACCACTTCATCACAAAGAGCCTCCAAAGAACCGCGGATAACCGTGACGGGAGTCCTTAATTCATGTGAAATATTGGCGACAAAGTCACGCCTGAGCTGGTTCAGCTTTTCACTTTCTCTGCCAGCCAGATCAAGCCGTTCGCTGAGAATATCAATTGCGGCAGCAAGCTCGCCGATTTCATCGCGTTGCCGTACGCCGGTTTTAGCAGTATAATTGCCTGCCGCCAGCAGCGTGGCGGAATTCTTCATCTTCTTCAGCGGCTTTGTAAATTTTGCCGCAAGGATACCGGACAGCACAAGAGTTAGAAGGAATGCGGCTATGATGCTGATAATCAAAATCAGGAAGCCCTGAAAATTTGCTTCATTGATTCCTTCCACCGGTGAATGAAGCAAAAGTGCGCCAACCACTTTTCCGTCGGACAGAATCGGCGTTCCCACTGTTAAAGTAGGCTTGCTTAGAAGTCCGCTGAATCCCTCACTGAATGTTGTTTTATTTTGAAAGACTTCTTTTACTACTTTGTCTGCATCCTGCGGCAGGTCGGAGTACTGATATTGCGCCATCGGGCCGCCTGTAATTAAATCCAGATTTTGATTTACGATCCATACATCGGTCATGGCGATATCGTTCAGAAAACGGAGATAAGCGCCGTATCCCATTTTTCCGCTTCCCATCATCCCATTTCCGGAACCGGAGCCGTCTGCAAAACCGGAAATCGTACCCGCCATCGTTTCCGCGCGCTTCTGCAGTTCCGCTTTCTGCAGCTGCATGGTATGGTTTTTAAAAAGCACCATGAACACGCTGCCGATGATTACAGAAAAGAGCAAAAGTACCACTGAAAAATAAAAGGTGAGTTTCCATGTAATTTTGTTTCTCATTTATTTGCCCTCAAATTTGTAACCAACACCCCAAATGGTTTTAATTTCCCAGCTGTTATGGTCAAATTCATCCAATTTTGCACGGAGTCGTTTGATATGGGAGTCTACGGTTCTGCTGTCGCCGAAATAGTCATAACCCCAGAGACTGCTTAGAAGGTTGTCCCTGGAAAACACCTTGTTCTTATTTGTTGCAAGCGTCCATAACAGCTCAACTTCCTTTTTTGTGAGCGACACGTTTTGCCCGCTGACCGTAACGGAATAATCGTCAAGATTGATATACAGATTATCGAAAGAGCAAACCTGCCGTTTTGAATCGTCTGTGCGGGAAATTCTTCGCATGATTGCACGGATTCTGGCCATAACCTCCCCGGGAGAAAACGGCTTTACAATATAATCGTCGGCACCGATGTCCAGACCCATGATCTTTTCAAAGTCTTCGCCTCTTGCAGTAATCATGATAACCGGTACATTTGATGTCTTGCGGATTTCGCGGCACACTTCAAATCCATCCGTTTTCGGCATCATTACGTCCAGAAGGACAATATCCGGCTGAACCTTTTGGAACAGTTCAATCGCCTCGCTTCCATCCAGTGCGATTTTTGGCGTAAAGCCTTCTTTTTTTGCGTATTCCTCCAAAATGGATGTAATCTGCCGGTTATCATCCGCGATTAATATGGTCGGCATATCGTCACCTCAATCTCTTTAGTAAGTTAATTCTATTATATCATATGATAAAAAGAAGCTGTGACAAAAGTATGTTTTTTGTAAGATATTTGTCACACACTTAAAAAACAGAAAACACAATTTTGCCACACCTTTCCGGTATTCTATAACCATAGCAACAACGAGTTGCTAAATACAAAACAACAGGAGGTCATTTTTAATGACAAAGTTAAAGAAAATCGCAGCTATCGGTGCAATGGTACTTGTTGTCAGTGCAACCTCAATCAGCGCGTTTGCTGCTTCTAAGTACAGCTCTCCAGCCGAGGCAGTTGCGGGACTAACCGGAAAAACAGTAGAGAGCGTTGTGACAGAAAGGTCTGAAACAGGAAAAACTTACGGTACGATTGCAAAGGAAGCCGGAAAATTGGAAGAATTCAAATCAGAAAATCTTCAAATTAAGAAGGATATTCTGGCAAAAAGAGTTGCGGACGGTACTATGACACAGGCAAGAGCGGACGAAATTATCAAAGCAATGGAAGAACGCCAGGCCACCTGTGACGGTACGGGAAACGGAGGAGCAGGCTGCGGAATGGGCGTAGGGTTTGGCCGCGGCAATGGCAGGGGACAGGGCAACTGCATAAACTCATGATATAAAAAATCTTGAATATCTTGGACTAACATCCCGCAGGGTTGACAGAAATGTGACTCTGCGGGATGTTTGCGTTTCATGGGCACTTCATAAAAAATGTGTGATTTGAAACTTTCACCCAGCTAGATGAAACTTTTATAAGGAATCGTTCAATTGTAGTAAAGTTTCGTTTACTAAGCATGATAAAAAACAGCAATATTTCCACAATAAGGAAATATTGCTGTTTTTATATATTTTATTAATCCTCAAAGATGAACTTTGATAGTTCAGCTATTTTTCCCTTTATGATGTTCGCCGTGTTAGAAAAATCCTCTTCAGATTTTCCTGTAGGGCCTTCCAATTCCCAATCTTCCCTTCTCATTTTTTGCTGGATTCATCCTCTTCGCAGAGCAACTCCAACAGCTTTTCGTCTTTCACTTCAAAAGGTTTCCATGGGATTACCGCATACTGGCCTTCTGATATTTCACTGACTTTTTGGATCCATTGGAATTCATTTGCCGCTTTCGCTCTCAAGAATTCACTTTTCGTGTCAGTCATGGAATAGCTTGCGTTGATTACCCACCATTTTACGGTAAGCCCCGCGCGCTTCAAATCATCTGACAGACGCTGAGCCTCATAGAACGGGGTGGCTTCCGCAAGCGTCACAAGGACGACTTCCGTATCATTCGGGTTTTTCAGCCTTGGGAGCAGCTCTTTTTCGGCGGTTGAAACATCGCCGCCGGAGTTCTCAATCTGCTGATTATAGCTCTGGGTGGATTCCAGTAAAAGAATCGTATGTCCTGTAGGGGCGGTATCCAATATGACCGTTTCGTCCTTGCTTTTCGCGACAATATCGGCAAATGCGCGAAATACGGCAATTTCCTGTGTGCATGGAGAGCGAAGGTCTTCCTTCACATATTCAAGGTCTTCTTCGGACATGGTCTGACGTGCTTTTGTGAGTACTTCTTCCTGATATTTTTTCAGTTCATCCTGTTCGTCGATATGGCTGACGGAGATTCCGCTTTCCTGCCCCACAACAAGGTTCAGGTGGTCGGCTGGATCAGTGGTAGCAAGCCGCACTTTTTCCCCCTTCTGGCTTAGGCCGAGAGCAATGGCAGCGGCGACTGTGGTCTTTCCTACACCGCCTTTTCCCATCGTAAATACAACTTTTTTGCCTGATTCATAGATCTCATCAACAATGTCCGAAAGCTGATAGCCATTGGGAAGATTGGATACGGTTCCGGCAGCTCCGCTGCCGGAATAGGACAGCATATGCCTTACATTTTCAATGCCGGTGATATTGTAGGCCCGCAGCGGCACCATGGTAATGGAACGTTTCAAAAGACTGTCCGGGATGCTCTTCAACGCAGTCTGCTGTTTCTCAAACAAAGCGGTTTCCACTTTGTCATTCGTATCATGAGATTCCAGTATTCCGTTGATGACAAGCGTCTGATGATTGATACCCAACGCTCCAAGCTCATCGGAAGCTCTTTGCGCTTCCAGAATCGGTGCGGTTTCCGGTCTGGTAACAAGTACGAGGGTAGTAAGCCCGCCGTCTGCAAGCGTTTCAACCGCCTTTTTATACACTGATTTCTTGCTGTCTAAACCGGACAACTGCCCAAGGCAGGACGCACCGTGTTTGCTTTCACTGATAAACCCGCTCCACGCGGAGGGAAGCTGGAGCATCCGAAGGGTGTGCCCCGTGGGTGCGGTATCAAAGATAATGTGATCGAAGTTTTCAGCCTTTTCATCATCGGTCAGAAATTCCGAGAATTCATTGAATGCGGCAATTTCCACCGTACAGGAACCCGAAAGCTGTTCTTCCATACTTTGAATCACGGAGTCCGGCAGCTTTCCGCGGTACGGGCCAATCACCGACTCGCGGTATTCCGCCGCGGCGGCTAACGGGTCAAGGTTGGCGACAACCAGTCCCGGAACCTCTTTTATTTCTGAACCCTTGTTGTTCAGCTCCAATCCGAATACATCCTGAAGATTGGAAGCGGGGTCGGTGCTTACGAGCAGCACTTTTTTCCCAGAATCCGCAAGAAAGACGGCAGTCGCGCAGGCAATTGAAGTTTTTCCGACGCCGCCCTTGCCGGTAAAGAACAGATACTTTGTCGACGCAGTTTTTGATGGGTTATATTGCTCTATTTTCATGGTTTTACCCTTTCAGCAGCCGTTCGGGCCACAGTTGCATTTGCGGACTTTTACCTTAACCGGAATCGTTTGAATCTTCTCGATCGGAACTCCAAGCCAATTCGCAAACTCCGCATTGGTCGGGTAACCGGATTTCTTTACGATTTTGCCGTCAACAACCGCAATCGGGAGAACACTCGCTCCCTTGCTGTTTAATTCCTGATTGACCACAGTATTGTTTACGAAATCCTGCGGTGCGGAAGAAAGATTGTGACGTTTTACTTCGATTCCGGCTTTCTTCAGGTTTTCTATTACGGCTGCAACCCGAATCAGTTCCGGATTAACGGAAGGTCCGCACACCCCAGTTGAACAGCACATGGCAGGATCGTAAATTTCCATTTTACTCATAACAAACAGCTCCTTATTAATAATTTTCTATGACATAGATATTTTTCAATATCTATAATATGAAAAAAGACTGAAAAGGTTATTCGCAGTCTTGACTTTCCGGATGAGCGTGGCAAATGCAATCGTCTTTAGAACTTATAATATGTTTCCAATATTGTAAAATATTATCCGCAGTTTCCTGATTGATCGTATAGCGCATCCAGGCACCTTCGCGAACGGCATTAATCAGTCCGCATTCGGTCAGAATTTTCATGTGATAGGACAGAGTTGGCTGGGTGATTGGAAAGGATTTGAGAATATCGCAGGCGCACAGCTCTCCACAGGAAAGCATATCGATAATTTTCAGCCGGGTTTCATCCGACAGTGCCTTAAAGAGTAAAGAATAATCCGCATAACTATTTTCCATATAAAACCTCTATTCTTAACATAGACATCCACTAATCATATTCAATATCATCTATATGATAAGGGCAAAGAAACTATTTGTCAATAGGCAAATAGTTTCTTTAACTTATGAGCTTGCAGCTCTCTGATTCAAGCTTCAGCCATTTGTATAGACAGGCAAAGACAGATTTCGGCCACTCATGTCCGTCTGATAGAGCGGATTCCTTTCACAGCTTCATACCACAGGACAGAAACGGCGGAAATGCCTATGACCAGAAAGAACTGGCCGATGGTAAGCGGTGCCAGCTTCAAAATACTGTTTAGCGGCGAATACAGGATAAGAAGCAATCCGGCTATCGTGCCAAATAGGATTGCCCACATGACTTTATCCTTTGCCAGACGATGAATGGACTGAAATATAAAATCGCGGTTCGAGCTGTTCACCAGAACAAGGAACAAGTTGGCGATCATGAGGATGGAAAGACCCATGGTTCTTGCAAGAGAAGCATTTTCTGAATTTTGCTGTAAGAAGGTAAAATAGGTTCCAAACGACGTAGCGAATATGACAAAGCCCTGCATGACACTTTTCAAAAGAATGCCGCGCGTCAGGATCTTTTCATTGGGGTCGCGCGGTTTCCGCTCCATAATGTTCCGCTCGGCCGGCTGACGCTCCAGAACAATGGAGCAGGTCGGGTCGATGATGAGTTCCAGCAAAACCACATGGAGCGGCAGCAGAAACAGGCAGGCCGGGCTGATGCCGAGAAACGGAGCCAGGAGAGCGGAAAAAGCGATCGGGATGTGAATGGTGAACACATAGCCAACCGCTTTCCGAATATTATCGTAAATTCTTCTGCCGTCTCGAATCGTATCCACAATCGTGGAAAAATTGTCGTCCATCAAAATTAGGTCGGCAGCTTCCCGTGACACTTCGGAACCGCGTTTGCCCATTGCGATACCGATATCCGCGTATTTCAGCGCCGGAGCGTCGTTTACGCCGTCGCCTGTCATGGCCACGATTTCCCCGTTTTCTTTGAATGCTCTTACGATGCGCATTTTATGCTCGGGAATCACGCGTGAAAAGATGCTGACATCACGGACACGTCTGCAAAGCTCTTCGTCGCTCATGCCGTTCAGCTCATCCCCGGTAATGATGCGGTCGGAGTTCGGCATACCGATTTGCTTTGCGATGGAACTCGCGGTAATACCGTTATCGCCGGTAATCATGACTACACGGATACCGGCTTTCGTGCACCTGCTGATATCTTCTTTCACCGATTCCCTCGGCGGGTCGGCAAGACCCACCAGACCGCATAAGGTAAGTTTACAGTCGGTAATCGCTGCCGGAATTGTATCTTCACCGGCAGGCTTCCCGATTCCTACCGCAATGACGCGGAGGCCCTGAGAGGATAGCTCCAGAATTTTGTTTTCAGCCTGCTTTCGCTCTTCGTCCGAAAGGGTACAGATCGTCAGAATTCTTTCTGGAGAGCCTTTCGCGGCAATCAGGATTTCCCCGTCGTGCCGCCAGACATGCCCCATCATTTTCAATTCGTTGGTAAATGCATATTCGGTGATGAGGGTTCCGCCGAATAGATGGTCTGTGCCGACACCCTTCTCTTCGCAGTAGGCGATCATGGCTTTTTCCATAGGGTCGTAGGCATTCGTTTCACAGGCTAACCCCATGGTTTCAATCAAGGTATCCGTATCGCCGGCCGGTGCCCAGACATCCTGAACCGACATCTGATTCATGGTGATCGTTCCAGTCTTGTCGACACATAAAACAGATACGGCGCCGAGCGTTTCCACGGACGGCAGTTTTCTGACAAGGGACTGCCGCTTTGCGAGCCGCCACGCTCCCATGGAAAGGAAAACCGTAAGAATAACGGGAAACTCTTCCGGAATCATCGCCATGGCGAGTGTAATCCCGGACAGGATGCTTTCGATAATACGCGCGCTGAATGTGTGATCGGGCAGGTCAAAGTATGTGAAGATGCAGACCAGTGCGAAAAGCACAACGGCAATGATGGAACATGTTTTCACAAGGCTGCCGGTCTGTTTTTGCAGCGGCGTAGGACTTTCCGGGGCCGAGGCAACATTGGCCCCGATTTTTCCGTATTCCGTGGCGGCTCCGATTTTATCGACCTGAACGGCGGCGCTGCCCTGTGTTACAAGGGTGCCCGCATAACAGGCGTCTTTGCGCCAGTAATCCGAACTGGGCTCCGATTTTCCAACCGTCACTTTCCAGACGCCCTCGGCTTCACCGGTGAGCGATGATTCGTCAACACAAAGATCGTTTGCATCGAGAATTACTCCGTCGGCGGGGATTTTTACGCCTTCGGCTATCATCATAAGATCGCCCGGTACCAGATTGGCACTTTCTATTGTTTGCAGCCTGCCGTCGCGGATGACCTGCACATGAGGAGCGGACAAATCCTTCAGCGCGTTCAGCGTCTGATCGGTTTTCCACTCCTGAACGATGTCAATGCTGATGACGCCGACAACAAAGATCAGCATAATCGCGCCGTCGCGCGGTTCACCTAAAAAGAAATAGATGGCAGCGGCGACCAGCAGAAGAAGAAACATGGGTTCACTGATGGTGTGCAGCACTTTGCGGATAAAACTTTGCTTTTTTTGAGGTGTCAGCTCATTTCTGCCGAATTGCTCCTGTAATTTCAGAGCCTGTTCCGTGGTCAGACCCTGTGTGAGAAAAGCTTTCTTAGGGTTTGTCATAACAGTTACCTCCGTACCGCCCTGCGGCGTTTCATAAAGATAGCTCTATGGCACGCTATAAATTCAGTTTATATCCCAAAAGGGTATAAAAAACACACCCATGGAACATACAACTGTCCCACAGATGTGATACAAATCAATCCGTTGCCGTCTCCGGCCCAGCCCCACAAACCTATTGGTTCATCGCCTGCTCAGTTTGTACTGTAGTTTATATGCAGTGCAAAGAGATTTCTACTATGATAGTATATGAAGGATGGTTTGTCAAGGTGTAATTTTAAACTGCAAATTATCAATTTCCAATTTGGCCGCTCTCCGCTCAAAATGCATAGGGACGTTTTCGCATGAGAGAGAGCTGAAAAACAGCTCTCTCATATCAAACGCTCTTTCCCAGTATGTAGATCTCTTTTAAAAGCTTGGTTTGCTGACTTGCTGATCCTGCACCATTGATGCCAACCCCGCGAACAACTCCCGCAAGTTTGGCTTTCTCAAAGCAGTCAATCCACCCCTGCAAGCCCTGTACTGCGCCATCCATCGCACTGTCATTGCCGTCCGCTGCAGTTGCGAGCAGATAAACATCACGAAACGTATAATCGGACGGAAAAAGAGGATTGCAACGATCCAGCAAGGTTTTCATCTGACCGCACATTTCATAGTAATAAATCGGAGTTGCGAATACAAGGATGTGTGCATTTTTGACCTTGTCTGCAATTTCAATGGCATCGTCTTTGATTACACATTTCTGTGTTTTTTGGCAGACAAGGCAGCCGTGGCAAAAGCCTATATTCTTACCGGAAAGGCTGATAAATTCGACTTCGTTCCCGGCATCTTCAGCACCTTTTTCAAACTCCTTGGCAAGATATTCGGAATTGCTGTTCTTCCGGAGGCTTGTGGAAATAATCAATACTTTTTTCATTTTTATACCTCATATATTTCTTTTGCAAAGCGGAACGCTGCCCAGGCTTTCGGCCATCCTGCATAAAAGGCTGCATGAGTCAGAACTTCAGCCATTTCTTCTTTTGTGACGCCATGATTCTTTGCGTTTTGAATGTGAAACTTAAGGGAACTGTCAAGAACGCCGCCGGCCATTAACGCCGTAACCGTTATAATGCTCCGGTCTCTGGCAGATAACTGCTCTTCTCTTGACCAGACCTCGCCGAATAAAATATCGTCATTCAGCTCTGCAAATTTGGGAGCGAAATCACCGAGCTGATCTCTGCCCGCTGTTACCTTATCCAATGCAATCACCTCATGCTTTCTTTTAGAATGCTTACAATTTCACCATGAGTCAGAACCTTGTAACCGCCTTCCAAAATAAAGGAGCCCTTTGCGATTCCGTCCAGCATATCTTCTGTAACGCCAAGTTCTTTCATGCTCATCACCAGCCCGATTTCTTTCATATAGGCTTCCATACGGGTAAGACCTTCACCGGCGATTTCTTCGTCGGTTTTGCCTTCGGGCGATACATTCCAGACGTTTATTGCGTAGCGCTTGAACTTTTGCAGACCGTAAGGCATAATGAACTCATAATACGGAATGGAGATTGCGGACAGTGTCATACCGTGTGTGGCATCGGTAAAAGCCCCGACGGATTGACCAATCATATGCACCATCCAGTCGGTAGATTTGCCCTTTGCTACCAGCGTGTTGAGCGCCCAGGTTGCAATCCACATGATGTTGCTTCTTGCCTCATAGTTTGTCGGATCATTGACGGCAATCTTAGAACTGTGAATCAGGGATTTGAGCAGACCTTCCATGATATAGTCTGAGGTATTGTCGTCTGTGCCGGAAAAATACTGTTCCAGAATGTGCGACATAATGTCAAAGAAGCCTGCAGCCATCTGGTACTTTGGCAGGGTATAAGTGAAAACAGGATTGAGGATGGAAAACTTCGGGAACACATTGTCGCCGAATACATGGCCGATTTTGAGCTTTGCGGCATGATTGGTAATAACCGAGCCGCCGTTCATTTCAGAGCCGGTACCCACCATCGTCAGGATACAGCCGACAGGGATGATTTTATTATCCACATCTTCCATACGCAGGTAATACTTTTCCCATGGGTCTTCCTCGCAATAAGCCGAAACGGAAACAGCTTTTGCATAGTCACATACGGAACCGCCGCCGACAGCAAGAATCAAATCCACATTGCCGTCTTTTGCCCTCCGGCAGCCTTCATACAGCTTTTCGACGGTAGGATTGGGCATAACTCCCGCGTCCTCAAAAATTTCTTTCCCGCACGCTTTCAGAATTTCGACAACCTTATCGTAGATGCCATTTTTCTTGATGGAGCCTCCGCCGTAAACCAGCAGAATATTTTTGCCGTACCCGGAAAGCTCGGTGCGTAGGTTGTCCAGAGAATTTTCTCCGAAGTAAAGCTTTGTAGGGTTTGAATAACTGAAATTTCCTAACATTGTTTTTCCTCCAATTTATTTGAGTTTGTTATATTCGTCTGCATCCACTGGTTCGCACCACTCTGTTTTCCCGTTTTCCGCGGGAACTTCAACAGCCAGATGGGCAAACCAACTGTTCGGTGCCGCACCGTGCCAATGCTTGACATTTGCCGGAATGTTGACCACATCACCCGGATGCAGTTCTCTCGGCGTTTCTCCCCATGCCTGATAATAACCCCGGCCTGCGGTGACAAGCAGAATTTGTCCGCCTCCTTTTTCCGCGTGATGAATATGCCAGTTGTTCCTGCATCCAGGCTCAAAGGTCACGTTCCCAATCATCACCTGATCCATAGAAAGCATATTCAAATAACTCTGCCCGACAAAATACTGTGCAAAACCATCATTTTTATTGCCGATGGGAAACACTTTCCATTCTTTTTCTTCCATTTTTCCTCCTTGTTGACGTAAGCTGTAAAAGCCTGTATAATGTCTTTAAGTTTATTCTACAAGTTAAATCCAACTTTAAGTCAAGGCCTTTTTAAAAATTTTCTGGAGGGAACGCAATGCTGTATACGATCGGAGAAATGGCAAAACAGTTGAACGTAGCAACATCTACACTAAGATATTATGATAAAGAAGGCTTGCTTCCTTTCGTAGAGCGCTCCGAAGGCGGGATGCGAATGTTTAAGGATGCCGATTATGAGTTTCTGAAAATTATCAGCTGCCTAAAAGCAACGGGGATGCAGTTAAAGGATATTCGTGAATTTATCTCTCTGGTTATGAAAGGCGACGAGACAATTGAAGCCCGTCTGGAATTATTCATGAAGCGAAAAGAGGAAGTCGAAAAACAGATGGCTCAATTGCAGGTGACTCTTGATACGGTCAACTTTAAATGCTGGTATTATGAGACCGCTAAAAGGGCGGGAACTACGAATGTTCCAGACAATATGAGCAACGATGAGTTGCCAAAAGAGCTTCGTGCAGTCAGGGCAAGGCTTCGCAAAAAATGAACCAATGAAACTGTTTCTTCTATAGTTACGGGAAGCTTTATCAAGCAATTTTTACGCCCAAAATATCATTAAAAGGATGATCAATCGGTCGTCCTTTTTTTATTTCTGTCTTTAGTAGATGATGCAACAGGAGTATAAAGTTTATAGGGCTTTTCTGAAAATAAGCGCAAACAATGGCCTAAAGTTGATAAGGATCTGTAACCCGCACATACTATCATTGAGTCAGGATTGTAAGGGGAGTGATTAAAATGCAATTTAAACTTAAAAAATGACATAAAAATATACTGTCGGCATTTGTTATTATACTTGGAGGGTTTATTCTCTTTAATATAGCATTTTTGCTTGCCGCGTTTATCATCAATGCTTTACAGAGAATCATCGGAATGCCTCAGGATGCAGCTCCGCCTCTATTGAGCAGAGTATTCTATTTGATATTTATTTTTATAATTTCATTGTTTGTTTTCAAATCTAAACTGAACGATCTCGTTAAGGCAACCTATTTAACAATGCCTCTCATGATTGTTCTTGTAATGGTTGGATTGCTTTTCTATCAGCAGGCTAAGTTTTTCATAGCTGCCATTGGAGCGTTGATCGTAAGTGCTGTGCTTTTATATTTATATAAGAAAAAATTATCCTGGCAATATTATTTTGCAACCTTTTATGTTGCGGTATTGGGGCTTTGTATCATGATTTTTAATATAGAAATTTAGTCCAATGTTAAATTTTATTCGAAATTACCCTGTTGATAAAATATTTTTGATTAGGGCTTTGTCGGACCAAGGAACCGCTTATGGATTTATTCCATATTATTAATCCAACTTATTACAGCTAATATAATACTCATTATTATCATAAACATGGGCATTGCCAAAGGATAATTAATCATGACCTGTGAATCCCAGGGGAAAATATATTTCTCCATATTTGACCTCTTCTTTATACACTCATTAAGAATGAGCATTCTTTTGTTTGACTTGTTTTAATCTTTTTATAGCAACTACGATAAATAGTAAGGCGGGTAAAATATAAAACAACGGTACCCATAAATTATAAGGAAGTATCTTTAGTCCTGCTTCAAAGTGTTCCAGAACGCTTCTTGCCATTGTTAACGCTAGAAATGCAACTGCGGCTGTAACTGGAAGGATAAATGTTTTATAACTTTTTGTTTTTAATAATTTTTGCATTCCATATACTGCAGAAAATATGTGAAGACCTGTTTTAAAAAATGCAGTAGTCAAAAACAAGATAACGCTGATAGAGTCAAGATTTTCGATGAAATCAGAGACCTCTATTTGCTGAACAAGGGTATAAATAGGGTAGAGACTGTTGGAAAAATACTTTTCCGATAAAACCAGAATAGCAAAAATATCGATTGAACATATCAGTAAACCTGAGGTCATGGTAGCGACTAAAGTGTACTTCACAATTTTTTTTTCTTCTTTTACAAGCGGCCAAATCATAGCGAACTCAATGCTTTCCCCAAAGGTCTGTGTTATCCCCAGCGGCCAGACAGCTTTCATAACATTTCCCCAGCCCTTATCCACGAAAGGCTGTATGTTTCTAAAATCAATGATTCCAGATACTGCAATTAGAACGACAACGATCAGATATAAAAAAAGCATAATCGGCATCCAGATCCCGCCGATCCTGGCTAAATTCTCTATACCGCCGTATAAAGCATAAGCAATGACTGCAAGAAGAGCTATCATGATAACAAAATGTGGGGTCAGCGGTAAAATAGTTACCGAAATTAAATCTTTTATATCGCCCATGGCACGACCGGCGTCATAAATGAACAATAAAGGATACATCCATGCAATTGGGGTTCCGATCCACCTGCCAAACTGAGCGGGAAACCATTCTACAAGAGTTAAACCAGGCTGCGATTTCATTAAAAAAAGATATAGTGAAACAGTCAGAACTCCAATCCCTGTCGATATTAGGCAAGAGATCCAGGCGTCTCTTCCCGCAGAGGAAGAAAATCCGAATATAATCGTCGTACCAACCTGAAATAACACTGTCATAGAGAATAACTGATAGGACGAAATTCTTTCCATAAGAACTCCTTACTTAATAAGTGCTTTTTCCTCAATACCCAGAGATTTCGTTAAAAAACCTACATAGGAAATGGTCACACCATAGTTTAAATTGATAGGAAGATTACGAAATGTTTCGTCCCAGTGTGTTTTTAGCTCCGCATTCCATTTCTCCGGATATTTTCTGTGAAAAGCTGCTCCAAACCCATAAATATCCGAGTTAAAATCTTTTTGAACCGTGTTTAGCAATGGCTTTATATTCTGGTTTAATGTATCTTTAAATAAACTTTCGATATAGCTGATTACTTTTGAATCACTTAAATCCAGCTTTGATTCATTTTCAAAGATTCTGCCCTCAATTTTAATGGTTACATCTGCCTCTAATTTATCGTTCTGTATCATTGGTGATATATTTGTACTCGACTCCGGTATTCTTAAGGATACAAATCCGCCTCCTTTTTCTTTCGGAATCGGAATTGTAATACAGCCCAGTTTTGTGCTTCCGTTAAAATTTACAACGCCCTTTAATTTCTGGTCATCCAAAAAACCCAGCAGTTTATCGTTTTTAAAGACGGCCGTTCCTTTAAAAACAACAGCTGGATTTTGTTTTTCATTATCTTTGCTGTCACTGTCGGATTCAAAGGGCCCGGTTTCGAACTCAGGCACCTGAGCTTCAATCCCCTCTTCTGTTATATTGTTGAAAAATTTCAGCAAAGTGCTTTTTGAGCCAAGAACCAGCTGCGTCTTTTTTCGTATGCTTTCCGACGGGAGTTTTTCGTACTCCGTATTTATTTTAAACAGATCAACTGCTTTATCCTTTGTAATAACAACCTCAGTCCGCAGATGCGATTCCCTGTACCTTGTAAAAAAGTCTAAAATACCGGATACTCCTTCTTTTGCCAAATCTTGGCCAATCACGATCACTCGCAGATGTGATAAATAGATTACTTTCGGCAGTTTTGCCTGAATTTTCTGATAGATGTCCAATACACCCGTTCCCTTTTCAGAAAGGAGGATGGTAGCTTGTCCGGTACTTGACTTTTGCTCTGAACCGGAAACGGTGCTTGATATTTTCCCCGGGTTTGTAATTAGCATACTCATAAGAATTTGCCCATCATCCGATTTGTCCAAAGCTACCGCAGATACAATGGCGATTCCATTAATTTCGGTGCTGTCCCAGCACCCGGTAAGACACAGGCTTAAAGAACAGATGAGCAACCAGCAAACCCCTTTTTTCACTCCTTTCATAGCATGCATTCTCCCTCTGGGTTCTTACATATTCTTAGAATTATCTACTCGCTTAACATTTTTCTTTACAATGAATTCGGGCCGATTTTTCATAGCCCATTTGGGTGCGCGGATAAATACGTCTTTTAAACTGGAAAGCGTTAACGGCGCTAAAGGTGCAAGATAGGGAATACCAAATGAGCGAAGGCTAACCATGTGAATCATTATGACCATAATGCCAATAAATATCCCAAATAACCCCAATGTGCCGGCTAAGATCATCATGAGGAAACGCAGTAAACGAATCGATAGGGCTAAATTGTACTTTGGGAAAATAAAGGAAGCAATTCCTGTTAAAGAAACAATAATTACCATTGGCGCAGATACGATTCCAGCCTGAACGGCTGCCTGCCCAATTACTAATGCTCCAACAATACTAACGGACTGTCCCACTGCTTTGGGTAAACGAATACCCGCTTCCCGTAATACTTCAAACGTTATTTCCATAATGAAAGCTTCTATAAGCGCCGGGAAAGGAACATTTTCTCTGGCCGCAGCCATGCTGTAAAGCAGTCTTGTTGGAATCATACCCTGGTGAAAGGTGGAAAAGGCGATATAGAGCGAGGGCAGTGTTAATGCAACGCCGTAATACAAATATCGAATGATCCTGATAAAGGACGCTCCGATATGCCGTTCATAATAATCATCCGGGGCCTGCAGCATTTGTACCAGTGTCTGCGGGGCGATCAGCGCGAAGGGAGTGTTGTCAACCAAAATTCCTATTTGACCTTCCAAAAGGCAGCTGACAAGTTTGTCGGGACGCTCCGTATTTAAAATCTGGGGAAATAACGATGACGGAGAGTCTTCGATGAACTCCTCTATATTTCCGCTTTCCAGTATTGCGTCAACATCTATTTTAGTGATACGATTACGCACCTCGGCAATAATCGTATCATCCGCAATCCCTTTAAGGTAAGTTATTACGGTTTTTGTCTTTGATATTTTACCCACGTTCAATTCTTCGAATTTTAACTTGGGAGTTTTCAGCCGCCTCCTAATCAGCGACATATTGGTTGAGATATCTTCCGTAAATCCATCTCTGGGTCCCCGGATAGCAGGGTCGGTCAAAGGTTCTTGAATGCTTCTTTTCTCCAGCTTTTGCATGTTGATATAAATCGCATCAAGGAGGCCGCTTACCATTAGGACTGTTTCTCCGGAAAAGACTCGTTCTGTAATTTCATTTAGTTTATTACCCGAATCAATTTGTGCGGCTATGATAACTTGATTGATTAATACTTCTTTTATTTTTTTAGAATCCCATTCGTCCGGGATTTTTCCGATCTGATATAGGGGCTTCAGTACGAACTCATCAATTAATTTGGTATCGACTAGGATTCTTGAGAAAATAATGACTCCATCATAGGTACCGCCAATCTTAAATTCCCTGAAGACAATATCGGAACATCCGTCCAAGTCGGTTTTTATGAGCCGTATGTTTTCACCTAAATTATGATTCAAAAGACGATTCTCTTCAGTCCTGTTTTCAGATGGCATTTGCATAGATTTCATCTCGATTTTGTTTTCATTAATCACTAATATTATAATTACCAATTTTACCAACATATACATCATACATTTTGAAGAGGAATGAGCCCGCATCCAACTGTGTGATGTAGTTACGGAAGCGTTATTGAATCTGGGGTATACTAAACACGAAATGAAAAGAGCAGAGAATTTAAAAATCAAGGATAAAAAGGTGATAAAAATGTTTGAATCGTTATTTGGTAAAAAGGGTTATACAAATATTTCTCAGCGCGAGGCAAAAGAGCGGTTGTCACAAGATCAGAATATTGTCCTGCTTGACGTTAGAACACCGGAAGAATATCGGGAAGTTCATATACCCAAAAGTAAATCATTACCCCTAAATCAATTGCCTTCCCAAATTGCAAAAATGGTAAGAGATAAAGACGCCGAAATCATCGTGTATTGCCTTAGTGGCATGCGTGCCGCTTCAGCCTGCAGTGAGCTTGCCGGAATGGGCTATACCAACGTAAGCAATATGGGCGGGATTCAGTCATGGAAATATGAGACTGAGACAGGACGATGACGAAAGTGTTGATTTTCAGATACTTAAAATAATATGCAAAAAAGCCGCTCGAATCCGAGCGGCTTTTTTGCATATTATTGCCGTTGCTGGAGCGAACATTTGAAAGAGAATTATTCATTTCCCTGTGTGAAGCCTGTAATCTGTTTCTGAACGATCTCAAGACTGCCTTCAATAAACCCGTCACGGCGCAGCATGCAGCTTACTCTGTTTGGAAATTGAAGAATATAAAGATTCTTGGTCAAAATTGTTCTCTGGATATCAGAATAAGAGAATTGATTTGTGACGGTTTTGTCTACGATAAACGCCAGATGATCCTGATAAAAAACAATTCGGCGATCGTCTATCCCCTTGGTTATTGTAAGGTGCTGCCGATATCGAATCTTTCCCAGCCACTTCGGAAGGACAAACCGACAAAGAACGGCAATTAATACGCAGATGATAAGTAACAGAATCATTTTTCCGTCAATGACATGAGCGCCATACAATGAGGCAATCAAGCTAATTAGGATAATCAATGATACGCATGCAATCATTGTAAGAAACGCAATCCTCGCTCGTTTTACGACGGTTGCTACCAGCCACTCGCAAAAATCACTTTCCTGCAGTTGCTTTTTGTTAATTGCAATCACTTCACTATTTTTCTCTTCCATTATTTCTCACTTTCCATCACTTGTTTTCTATATCTAACTGCCGATACTTATCTTTTCTATTTTAGTTCACGGCCAAATTTTTATCAACCCGTCTTACCTTTTATCTTAACTATGTAATAATTTTATCAATGTTATGGCGCATGGCTTCCGCCCGCGCCTTTGCCATATAAACTTCCTGGCGGCGACACATTCGGCACATAATCCTTCATCCTCATTATAATAGGCGTCACATACCCGGCTAAAGTAGAATTTCACTGCGCCATACATTCTTTTAAATTCCGCAATTTTGGAACAGCATCTTTTTGATGCTATGGTATACTGAATTTACCGTACGGTTGGAGGAGATGCTGATGGATACCACGGAAATCTTACAGGACATTCTGGAATATGTTGACGAACATATCACGGATACGCTTAGCGCGGAACAGCTGGCGGCCAGAGCTGGTTTTTCCATATGGCACTTCTGCCGGGTCTTCCAGTGGAGCACCGGATATTCTGTTATGGGCTATGTACGGAACCGCCGTCTGGCGTTTGCCGCCTGCGAACTCCATTCCGGTCAGCGAATCCTCGACATTGCTCTGAAATACGGCTTTGAAACCCACTCGGGCTTCAGCAAGGCCTTTCGCCGCTATTTCGGATATTCCCCGGAAGTTTACCGCCGGCACGCGTACTGCGGCCGTCCGGTGCCTCCCAGCCTTCCCAGAATGAAAAAATATTTGATTGGAGGAATTCTTTTGGAACCGAAATTTGTAACCCTGCCCGCTATAAAACTCGCGGGTTTTGCCCTGAAAACGACTTCTGTCGGAGGAGAAAACAGCAAAGCAATCCCCGCTTTCTGGAACGACTATATGAGTGACGGAAGAATGGAAAAGCTTCACTCTGAAAATTTTGTGAAACAGCACGATGAATACGGTGCTTGCTTTCCGGAAAACCCGGAAACCGGTGAGTTTCAGTATGTAATCGGCGTGGAGCCGAAAGAAGGAGCGGTCATTCCGCAGAATTATTACATCTGCGAACTGCCGTGTGCAACCTATGCCGTCTTCTCGACTCCTCCCTGTGACGCTGCGACGTTTGTATCTGCGATTCAGGGAGTATGGCAGTATATTTTCAATGAATGGTTTCCGAAGTCCGGGTACGAATATGCACCGACCTGTGCGGATTTTGAGCGGTACGATGACCGCTGTATGTCCGAGTCCGGAAAAGTATGCGACATCTATATTCCAATTGTAAAGAAACCCTAAAGCATTCCACTCCGTAAGTGGCTGCCTGTGATTCAAATTCAGCTCCTCAACCGGTATTGATCGAAAAAACCTAGCATGGGTTGATTTTTACCAAATCCTTCTTTATAATACATTTATAGATGAATATGAGCAAAAGCTCATATTGAAAAGGGCATTAAAAGGAGAAAGAGGGTTGAAGATATGTCCGTCAAACTCATGGCGCTGGATGTGGACGGTACTCTGACCGATGGAGAGGGGAATATCAGTCCGGAAAACGCCAACGCTGTAAGAGCGGCAACCGCCAAGGGAATCAAGGTGGTTTTGGCCACAGGACGGCCGCTTCAGGGGGTGGAAGCCATTTGTTCGGAGCTGGGCATTCACGGGCCGCACATTCTCGTGAACGGTTCTGTGATTATGTTGGGAGAGGAAGTTTGGGCGGAAAATTGCTTCTCTGCCGATGAGTTGAGGGCCGCTTATCAACACGGAGAACAGCTCGGGGGAATCTCTGTCATGGCTTTTCAGCCGGATATCGTTTGGCTTTGGATTCCGGATTCCATGGACAAAGATTGGATTTCCGACCGGATGGATTCTTTTCAGCTGTATAAAAGAACAGAAGTTGCTTCTTTGCGGGAGCTGCCGCTGGAGCAGGTCAATAAAGTAATGTATATGGGGAATGAACAGTCCATAGACAGGGTGTTTGAAACCTGGCCTGAGGAAATTTCTCATCTGGCTACGGGCCGTTCCTACACTTATGTGGGGGAAATCAATCCGCCAAAAGCCAACAAGGGCGCCGCGCTTGCGTTTGTTGCGGAGAAACTTGGGCTTCAGCCGGAGGAGGTTCTGGCGATGGGGGATGGGGAAACCGATCTGCCGATGCTGCGGTTTGCCGGCACCTCTGTATTTATTCCCCGCGGCTGTGAAGTTCCGAAGATGCCCGGCCGCTTTGCGGTGGTGCCAAAGGAAGAGTGCGACCGCGGTGTTGCGTGGGGCGCCAGCAAATATTTATCCATTCCCTATTAAAAACAGCGGACACTTTTTTGAAAGTGTCCGCTGTTTTTGGTACATCACTGTATTATTTGAGTGTCTGCTTGACCGATTTTATCAGGGTGCCTGTTTTGTCGAATCCAAGATCCCACACGCCGACACCCAAAAGTTTTTTAGAAGCGGAGTACTGTACTTTTTTCTGGATAGAGACGGTGTCTTCGAAGCTGACAAAAGTACTGCCGTCAAAAAGCCAGGGTACCTGCGCGGAAGAATCACGGTATCTTCGGAACGACGATTTACTCAGATATTTTGATTGTACGGTATCGTATCCCACCGGCGATGCGGAAGAGAAGCTTTGCCAAAGCCCATTGTTGGCGCTGCCGGTTCCCTGATAAACGTATCCGTAAAATGGCACGCCCATAATCAGTTTTCCAGCCGGAAAGCCATGATTAAGCCAGCTTTGTACGGCTGCGTCCACACTAGACTTTTCCAGAGGAGACTGTCCGGCGCAAGGGTAAAGCGGGGCATTAAAATCCGTATACGCTTCCCAGGAGCCGTGGAAGTCATAGGTCATAATCATCCCGTAATCCACATACTGCGCGACAGTGGAAAGGCCAATCTTTTTCGCGTAACTGCTGCTTGTCCCGCCGGCGAAGGAAAGAATATAGTGCCTGTTGTCCCTCGCTCCCTGCGAATCAAGCTTGCTGCGCAGTGTTTTCAGCAAAAGACGGAAATTGGCCGGGTCGGCAGAACGCGTAACATTGGAGGAAAGTCCGCCTCCGGTAGGATATTCCCAGTCAATGTCGATCCCGTCAAAGCCGTTCTTTTTCATAAAGCTGACCGCACTGTCCGCAAAAGCGGTGCGGGAAGTCTCTGTCAGTGCAGCGTCGGAAAACCGGCCGGAATCACTCCAGCCGCCGATGGAAATTATGGTCTTGAGTTTTGAATATGTACGTTTTAAGTTTTTCAGTTTTGTGAAGTTGGAATAGTCAATCGATGAATCCGCTGCAGTGACCTTTAAGTTTGTATCGATTTTTGCAAATGCGTAGTTTAGGACATCCAGGCTCGACGCGCTGATTTTATCGGGCGAAAAACCGGAATATGCCGCCCATCCGCCGTAGTAGCCTAACACCATTTTAGACGAATGCTGAAACGGAGGCGATGCTGACGGAGACGCCGCCGCGATGGAACCGGTTCCATTTGACTGGGACTGACCGGGCACCCGGGAAACGCCCGATGAAACACCCGCAGAAGAAATACTGCCGACGGAGGAAGAGCCGGGTTCAGCTGAAGAAAATTCCGGCGATTCGGATGACACTGGAGTGCCGTTCAGGATTTCCGCTGCCGAGCCGGGGGAGGAAGAAATTTCGCTGTTCACTGCAACCTGATTGGAACCGCTCATTCCTGCCGCAGCACCAATCAAAACCAAGACGATTGCCGCGTATAAGAACTTTTTTAAGAAGAAATTTTTTTTCATAAATTCTCCATGTTTTGATTACTTTATTATTATCCTAACATTGCGCGGTAGAAATCTCAAACCTCAATAGATGGAAAAATAAGCGTAAAATTTATCCTGAGTCATCGCGATATCTGTTGAAAACTGACAAATATTATAGTATTCTAAAGATACGGATGTTATGAATTATGGGAATTTCCAAAACGAGAAGCAGGTCGAAAGTCCCGTAGAGTATCATTGTTACTGGTTGGAAGAAATGATAACCAATTCATTTATCACATAAAAGTGGAGGACGACAAGAATGAAAAAACTGAATTTTGCCATTCTGTGCGCCGGGAATATCGCCGGTAAAATGGCAAAAACCGTCTCACGGATGAATGAGGTAACCCCCTATGCAATTGCGGCCAGGGAGCTGTCCAGAGCCCGGAACATGGCTGGCCAATATGGCTTTCAGAAAGCCTACGGTTCCTATGAGGAGCTTTTGAACGACGAAAATGTCGATCTCGTCTATATTGCCTCTCCGCATTCCCACCACTATGAACACGCGAAGCTCTGCTTGGAACACGGAAAGCATGTCCTGTGCGAAAAACCGCTTACCGTGAACCAAAAACAGGCGGAAGACCTGTTCAGTCTGGCGGAAAGCAAACAGCTGTTTTTGTCGGAGGCCATGTGGACTCGTTTTATGCCTTTTGCGGACAAACTGCGCGAAACGCTGGACAGCAGGGTCATTGGCGAGCCCTTAACCCTTACAGTGTCGTTTGGGCAGAATCTGCGTCATATTGAGCGTGTTGTCAATCCGGAGCTGGCCGGCGGCGTTCTGCTTGATATGGGAATTTATCCGCTGACATTCGCTTCTATGTTTTTCGGCGACGATATTGCCCAGATTCAGTCTTCGTGTGTAAAAACCAATCGCGGGGTCGATTCGCAGGACAGCGTGACCCTAACCTTTAAAAACGGCCGGATGGCGGTGCTGAATTTCACTTTTCTGTGTCCTTATGAAAACAGGGCGGTGATTTACGGCGAAAAAGGCCGCATTGTACTGGATCAGTTTTATATGGCACAGTCCATTCAGGTGTACTTAAACGGAGAAACGGAGCCTGAAATCATCAGCCTTCCCCATGACTTTACAGGTTATGAGTACGAGGTGCGCGCTGCGGTCAAAGCCATTGACAGCGGGAAACGCGCCTGTGAGGAAATCCCTCATCAAGAAACCCTCCGCCTTCTGGGACTGATGGATCAGCTTCGTGCAGAGTGGGGAATCCACTATCCGTTCGAATAAATTAGCTGTCCGTACCGTTTGATAATTTCTGCCATATGATTTATACTAATGATTGATGCAACAAAGCGTGGACATACACGTTGATATACAAAAGAAAAGAGAGGTAATTTTATGGCGCAGGATAACCGTTTTGCAGTATTAATCGATGCGGACAATGTATCGGAAAAATATATCAAGTACATTTTGGATGAGGTTTCCAATGACGGCGTGGCCACTTATAAAAGAATTTACGGCGATTGGACAAAACCCGCGCTCGGCACCTGGAAAAATGTGCTTTTGGAATTTTCCATTACTCCCATTCAGCAATACGGCTATACCACAGGAAAAAACGCGACGGATTCCGCTATGATTATCGACGCCATGGACATCCTGTACTCCGGAAATGTGGAAGGATTCTGCATCGTTTCCAGCGACAGTGATTTCACCCGTCTGGCGGTGCGGCTGCGCGAATCCGGTATGAACGTGGTCGGCATGGGGGAAAAGAAAACGCCTTCCCCGTTTATTTCCGCCTGTAATAAGTTCCGCTATCTGGAAGTTCTGGCACATGAGACAACAGCGTCCAGCGAATTGCCCGCGGAAGGGGAAGCCCCGGAAACGGTGGTACCTGAAATGACGCCTTTGGAAACGATCAAAAGTGCCGTAAGGACCATTGTCCAGGAAATCTCCGATGATGACGGCAGGGCGTTTGTCGGGGAAATCGGAAATATGCTGCTTCGCCGCTATCCTGATTTTGACGTCAGAAATTACGGCTTCAAAAAGCTGACCCCGCTGCTTCAGTCCCTGAAAATCTTTGATATTTTTTCGGAACGCAACAGCGACGGCTACAACAGGTTGGTTTATATCAAAGAAAAAAGCGCGCCGGTACAACCGCAAAAACCGAGTACCAAACGGGTTCACAACCGGTAATATCAAAACAGGATACATGACAATGTCATGTATCCTGTTTTTTCACAGTCATTTATTGCTGCGCAAGCTCGTGCTTTTTGTTGCCCAGATAGGCGGCCTTCACTTCGGCGTTTTCCAGAAGCTCCTGTCCCTTGCCAGAAAGCTTAATGCGCCCCGTTTCCAGAACATGGCCCTGATCCGCTACGCGGAGCGCCAGATTTGCGTTTTGCTCTATCAGAAGGATGGTAACGCCCAGTTTGTTGATCTCTTTAATGATCTCGAAGATTCCTTTCACGACCAGCGGAGCCAGGCCGAGCGACGGTTCATCCATCATAATCAGTTCAGGTTTGCTCATGAGCGCACGGCCCACGGCCAGCATCTGCTGCTCGCCGCCGGAAAGGGTTCCGGCAAACTGCCAGGAGCGTTCCTTCAGACGGGGGAAAAGATCATAAACCCACTTAATATCCTCCGAATAATCGTCTTTTCTCATGTACGCGCCGATCTTGAGGTTTTCGTAAACTGTCAGGTTCGGGAAAATACGGCGGCCTTCCGGGACAAGCGTAATTCCGTTGCGCACGATTTCTTCGGAAGACTTTCCGGTTATGTCCTTGTCGTTATAAATGATCTTGCCGCTCTGGGGTTTGACCAGACCGACTACCGTGCGCAGAGTGGTGCTTTTGCCCGCACCGTTCGCGCCGATCAGCGTAACAATGCTCTTGTCCGGTACCTCAAAGGAAATACCCTTGACGGCTTCAATACCGCCGTAGGACACACATAGATTCTCAATTTTCAGCATCGTCGTCCACCCCCAAATAAGCCTCTACCACACGCGGGTTGTTCTGTATTTCGGCGGGTGTACCCTTGCCGATCGTCTGGCCGAAGTCCAGTACATAAATCCGGTCGGAAATTTCCATAACCAGATCCATATGGTGTTCAATCAGGAAAACGGTCAGGTTGAAATCCTGCTGAATCTGTTTGATGGAAGCGGTCAGGTCTTCGGTTTCCTGCGGGTTCATGCCGGCGGCCGGTTCGTCAAGCAGAAGAAGCTCCGGCTTGGTGGCCAGCGCGCGGGCAATTTCAAGGTGGCGCTGCTGTCCGTAGGGAAGAGAACTTGCCACGGCGTCTTTTACGTCCGCCAATCCCATTCTTTCCAGAAGCTCTTCGCTTTCCTCACGCATTTTCTTTTCTGCCCGCACCGCTCCGGGAAGCCGCAGGGTTGCGCTGAAAATGTTGCTGTGCATGGAGAAATGCTTCGCAATGATGATATTGTCAAATACGGAAAGATCCTTGAACAGGCGGATATTCTGGAAGGTACGCGCGACGCCTTTTCGTGTGATTTTGTCCGGACTCATTCCCGTAATGTCCTCGCCGTGCAGAAAGATCTTGCCGCTCGAGGGGGTATAGACGCCGGTAATCATGTTGAATGCCGTCGTTTTTCCAGCGCCGTTCGGGCCGATCAGGGCAACAATCTGATGTTCCCGGATGGTCAGATGCAGATTGTCAACAGCAACGACTCCCCCGAACTGCATGGTCATATTTTCGGTTCTGAGTACGATGTTTTTGTCGATTGTTTCATTGATGCTTTTATTGTCCGGTGTCATTTCGTGCTGCCCCCTTCTGTACTTTTCGGGGCTTTTTTAGACTTCATTTTCCCAAAGAAGTTGAAGATTCTGTCCCAGGTCAGTTCGGTTCTGCCCATCAGTCCCTTGCTGTAGAACAAGACGATAATCATCAGCAGCAGAGAGAAAATGACCATGCTGAAGCCGGGGCGGAACAGAGAAATTTCATAGCCGGCAACGGTCAGGGGCTCGTCAAAGGTACGCAGGAGCTCCAAGCCGCAGGTTACGATGAAAGACGCAATCACGGTGCCGCTGATACTGCCCATGCCGCCCAGAACGATAATCAGCAGGAAATTGTAGGTGAGTGTGAAATAGAACTGCTTGGGGTCGACCGTGCCGAGCAGGGAAGCGTAAAGGCCGCCGCCCACACCGGCAAAAAAACCGCCCACCACAAAGGACATGACCTTGTGCTTAAACAGGTTGATGCCCATTGCCTCGGCCGCGATATCGTCCTCACGGATTGCCTTGAAGGCGCGTCCGTAGCTGGAATTAATCAGCAGCGCAGTCAAAATCAGAATCACAATGGCAACACCGAAGGACCACCACATATTGTTCGCGTTATCCGGAATTTTGTTGATTCCAAGCGCCCCGTTCGTGATACTCTGTAAATTGGTGAGCAGAATGCGGATGATTTCTGAAAAGCCCAGGGTGGCAATCGCCAGATAGTCGCCGCGCAGCCGCAGGACCGGCGCGCCGATCAGGAAAGCCGCAAATCCGGCGATCACGCCCCCAAGAAGGAGCGCCGGAACAAACGAAAGATGAATTCCGGCGATGGCCGGGTTCATGGGTTCCATATAGAAGATCGTGGAGCGCATATCCAGCGGGAGCGTGAAAATCGCGACCGTATACGCACCGATCGCCATGAAACCGGCCTGACCCAGAGAGAACAGGCCGGTAAAGCCGTTAATCAGATTCATGGAAAGGCCGATGATGGTGTAAATTGCGCACAGGTTCAGAATTCTGACAATGTACGCGTCCAGATAGTTGTTTGCGAAATAAATCAGTGCCAGTACAATGACCGCAAGAATCGCGGTGCAGATGATGTTGCGCTTCTTTGTATTATTCATCATATCACACCTTCTCCGTTGTCTTTTCACCGATCAATCCTGTCGGTTTTACCAGCAGAATCAAGATCAGGAGGATGAAGGCGAAAGCATCACGGTAACCGGTCAGCGGCTGGAAGAACGCAACCAGCATAACCTCAATCAGGCCGAGAATAAAGCCGCCCAGAACAGCACCCTTAATGTTGCCGATCCCGCCGATGACTGCGGCGATAAAGCATTTCAGTCCGGGCATAACGCCCATCAAAGGAGATACCTGCGGGTATTTCATACCCCACAGAATCACGCCGACAGCGGCCAGACCGGAGCCGATACCAAAGGTTGCGGCAATCACCAGATTGATGTTGATTCCCATTACGCGCGCAATTTCATAGTCCTTGGAAACGGCGCGCATCGCCATACCCAGTTTGGTCTTGTTGATGACGAACAGGAGGATCGACATGCACACAATCAGAACCACCGGTACGACAAGCGCAACCTTCTGGATAGAAACCGTACCGAGCGATACAGTGGACATCAATCCCAAAAAATCCGGAAAAGCCTTTGGTTTTCCGCTGAAAAGATAAGTGGCGAGATTCTCAAGGAGGAAGGATACGCCGATTGCCGAAACAAGGACGGAATCCTTCGGCGCGTCGCGCAGCGGGCGATAGGCAGCTCTCTCAATCAGCATACCCAGACCCGCGGTCAGCACAACGACAAAAATGCACGCAAAATACCATGGCAGGTGAAAGACCGCAACACCAAAAAAGGTAAAGTAGGCCGCCATCATGAAAATATCACCGTGGGCAAAATTGATGAGGCGCAGAATTCCGTAAACCATTGTATAGCCGACGGCTATCAGGGCGTACAGGCTTCCCACCGCAATTCCGTTTGCCAGATTTTGTAAAAACAGTTCTAGCGTCATAGCACAACATCCCTACATCAAAATTATTCGTTATTTTGAAATTGTAACCGTGTCCTTGTAAGTGAATTTTCCGTTTTTCACTTCTTTGATGATAGCGGAATCTTTGTCAGGATCGCCGTCCGCGTTAAAGGTCAGCTTTCCTGTTGCGCCTTCTACGTCTTTTGTTTTTGCCAGAGCGTCACGGATCGCGGTGGAATCGGAAGAATTTGCTGCTTCAATCGCCTTGATGATGACGAGGTAGGCATCGTAACCCAGTGCGCTGACCGCGGCCATGTTCTTGTCAGGGTATTCTTTCTTATAGGCTTCGACAAACTTTTTACCCTCATCCGTTACCGGAGCGGAATCATCAAAGAAAGTGGAAATGGTAGCGCCTTCCACATCTGCGCCGCCAACGGAGGTGAATTCGTCAATGTCCCATGTGTCGCCGCCGAGGAACGGAACGGTAATCCCCAGCTGACGGGCCTGTTTCATAACTAGGGCGGATTCCGTAAAGTTGCCGGGAGCGAAGATTACGTCAGGATTGGCGGCTTTTACGGTAGAAAGCTGTGCGCCGAATTCCTGGTCGTTGGTGTTGTAGTTAACGGTCGTTACAACAGAGTTCGGGTCGCCTGTCAGTTTGACAAAGGCCTCTTTGAAGTATGTAGCCAGACCGACCGCATAGTCATTGGAAACTTCCTGAATGATCGCAGCCTTTTTCGCGCCGCTCTTGAAGGCGTAGTTTGCCATGACGGTTCCCTGGAACGGATCAAGGTAGCAGACACGGAAGTAGTAATCGTTTCCTTTTGTCACCAGCGGGTTTGTGCAGGAAGCGCCAACCGCAGGGACCTTATTCTTTTTTACAAGATCGCCGGCCGCCATGGAAAAGCTGGAGCCCCACGAGCCGATAATAGCGGAAACCTTGTCTTTTTCAATCAGACGGGCGACAGCTGTGGTGGCCTGTGCCTTGTCGGATTTATTATCCGCAACAACGACTTCCACTTTCTTGCCGAGAACTTCGGGATAGAGCTTGTTGGCAATTTTGATTCCTTCCACTTCGGCTTCACCGCCCGCAGCGTTGGCGCCTGTCAAAGGCTCAAATACACCGATTTTAATGGTGTCGCTGCCGGTTCCCGTGGAACCGGATGCGGTATCCACTTTTTTACATCCCGAAAATGCTGATGCTGTCATTACCAGTGCCAGCAACAGTGCTGCAATTTTTTTCATTTCAAGTTGCCTCCTCAATCAGTTTTATTGTTTTTTGCGACCCATCCGGGACGCCTGTGAACGTTGTGTAAACTTTTTATGATTATATCATGCTAATAAGTGAAATTCAAGCAAAATGAATTTTTCGTTTTACAATCCGGCATTTTTCGCGAAATAATTTGTATATTCACATTATTAAGGAGGTGCGATGAATATCTAAAATTGTGAAAGTGTAAATTTATATATATTAATGTACGCATTATTGTCTTCCAAAGTGTCATTTTATTGTAATATTATAAAAAAAGGATAACCGCCCCCAAAAAACCAATGTGAATTTTTTTTGCACCGTTCCTGCAAAATTATCATCATGGTTCAAATTTATACATTTTATTACAAAAAAATTAAAAAAAATCCAAATAATACTGGAAAAATCTGTAGAAATAGATTATTATTAGAAAGAGTAGAAAAATATGTTTATTATATCATTATAAATAACGTTTTTGGAGGCAGGACGATGGAAGCAGTTAGAGGCAATGATAACAGCAGGTTTGTAAATATTTTGAAAAGAATCTGGGACGGCCCGGATTACGACGTTGCGGAAGAAGTTCCGGCAATAAAGTTTGGTGAATCCAAGATGGTGGAATTTGCCCGCGAGGAAAATGTCGCGGAGTTCAAATTGGAAGTAAAAGATGATGAGCCGGAAGAGCCCAAGTTCAGCGCGCCCAAGCCGATTGAAACAGGCAGACCCGAATTCCAGCCGCTGAAACCTGATTTCCAACCTCAAAAGCCTTATGAACTTCCTGTCGCCAATGATTACAATTCCTCAAAACAGACGACGGTCATTTCAAAGGGAACCGTGATAACCGGTGATATTAAATCCGAGGGCAACCTTGAGGTTTACGGAACGGTTACGGGCGGAATCACGACTTCCGGCAACATCAAGATCAACGGAAAACAGATCGGTGATATTCAGGGCTCCAGCATTACGCTTTCCGCCTGTACGGTTCGCGGCAATATCACCGCCACCGAGGATATGAACATTGACAGCGATTCCGTTGTCATCGGAGATGTCAGGACAAAGAACCTGACCATCAACGGCAGACTGCAGGGAAATATTCAGGCGAAGAACAGCATCGTCTGCCAGAGCAATGCAATCGTGATCGGCGACCTGAAGGCCGGTACCGTTACCGTTAACAACGGCGCGAAGCTGCAGGGCAAGCTGGAAATTTTCAGCGGACAGCTGGGTGACATCAGAATTCAGGACGAGGACAGACCTGTGCGTCCTCTTCCCGTTGAATAATTAAAGATAAAAATAAAAACACAGAGACGGAAATTTCCGTCTCTGTGTTTTTATATGCGCACCTTTTTGTATCCGCTAACAGAAAGCTGCTTACTGAATTTTCAATAACTCCGCTGCATTTTTCCAGTAGATCTTTTCCTTTTGAGCGCCGGTCAGTTTGCTGCGTTCAATGTAGTCAACCTGATCGCAGGCCCGGCTCCAGGGGCAATCGCTGCCAAAAAGAACGCGTTCCGCGCCGTGGCGGTTTACCAGCTGCTCAAATTGCTGAGGCGGACATAAAAGTGCTGACATGGCCGTATCAAAATAAATATTTTTCCCCAGCAGGTGTTCTTCCACTTCACGGAACATTTTCATACCGCCCATGTGTGCGGCAATGACGGTCATGTGGGGAAACAGCTTCAATACCTGCGCAACCGCGGCGGGGGAGGCGTGTACCAAATCCGGGGAAAGAGGATCGCGGCCCGTGTGAAAAATTACCGGCAGCCCGGTTTCGGAAATCGCCTGATAAATTGGAAAGACTTTCGGATCGTCTATAAAGAAATCCTGATAATCCGGATGAAGCTTTACACCGGACAATCCCAGCGATTTGATCCGGTAAACCTCTTCCGCGGCGTCGGGCGCGTCCGGGTGAACGGAACCGAAGGAATAAATGCTTTTATTTTGTACGGAAGCCGCCCAGTCGTTGATGACCCTCTGCTGGGTAGGTTTGGTGGCTATGTTGAGCGCCGCCCAGGCGTCTACTCCCCAGCTGCGGAGCTTTTCTTCCGTTCCGGCAACCGTACCATCCGTGCAGCAATCTGATGGACAGACGGCGGATAGGCTCTTTAGGGCTCTTTTAGCAATATGGTCGGAAAACATATGGACATGAATGTCAATCAGCATAACAGTCCTCCAAAACAAAAGAGCGGGCGCTTTTGCGTCCGCTCTGAAAATTCTATTATCAGCCAGCGGGATCAGTCGCTGCTGAAGGGGAGCAGTGCAAGATGACGAGCGCGTTTAATGGCGATGGTCAGCTCGCGCTGGTGATGTGCGCAGGTGCCGGTTACTCTGCGGGGCAGAATTTTGGCTCTCTCAGAAATAAAGCGGCGAAGCTTTGCTACATCCTTATAATCAATGCTTTCAACTCTGTCAACACAGAAGCCGCAGACCTTTTTACGGCTCTTGCGTCCGCCCGGGCGGCGGTCCTGTCTGTCGTTTCTATCGGCCATGGCAAATATGCCTCCTTTTCTCATCATTATTGGAGAGGGAATGTTTAGAACGGCAGATCGTCGTCTAAAGGCATCTCCTCAAAATCGCCGGTATCACCGCTGGTGTAAGCGGGAACAGGCTGCTCATTGGTAGTTTCTGTCTTTGAATGATAATTGTTGCCCTGCGCTCCCACGCTGTCGCGTTTTGACTCTGCAAAATGCACATTGTCAGCAACGACTTCAAACGCTTTGCGCTTGTTTCCGTCCTTGTCGGTATAGGTACGGGTCTGAATAGAGCCCTGTACTGCAACCAATTGGCCTTTGTGAAAATATCTGCACACAAAATCCGCCGTACTGCGCCACGCAACAACATCTATAAAATCGGCCTGACGATCCGCGCCCGATTTCACATAGGAACGGTCAACGGCAATTGTAAAGCTTGTTACGGAAACATCGTTCGGCGTATGCCTAAGTTCAGGGTCGGCAACAAGTCTGCCCATTAAAACAGCGACATTGAGCATTCAAATCACTCTTCCTTCTTAGCTTTCTTTCTTTATGATGAGAGAACGAAGGACACCGTCGGTAATCTTGTAGATTCTGTCGAGCTCAGCCGTAAATTCGGGAGCACTTGTGAAGTTCACTAAGGTGTAGTAGCCTTCTTCCTGCTTTTTGATCGGGTAAGCAAGTCTGCGCTTGCCCCACTCATCAATGCTGTCGATGGTACCGTTTGCCTCGATCAAATCCTTGAACTTCTGAACCAGAGCGGCAATTGCGTCCTCACCGAGTTTTGTGGAGAGGATAAATACGGTTTCATAGGAATTCTTTACATCTGACATTATTTGCACCTCCTTTTGGACTTTGGCCCCGAAATGAATCCGGAGCAAGGATAGTAAGCCGAAAATTGCGGCTTAACAGAGTAATTATAGCAGTACGGTATGATGAAGTCAAGACAAAATTTATAGTGTCTGACACAGCTCCTTCAGGTAAGCCCTGAACTCCGGCCCGATATCCGGATGTTTCAGCGCCACTTCTACCTGCGCCTGCATAATGCCCAGCTTGTTGCCCATGTCGTAGCGCTTTCCGGTAAAGTCAACCGCAACCATACCCACGGAGCGCGCCAGCGTGCACATGGCGTCGGTCAGCTGAATCTCTCCGCCCGCACCCGGCTGGGTCTGATCCAGAATATCGAAGATATCGGGAGTCAGGACACATCTGCCAAGAATAGAGTACAGGGACATGATTTTGTCCGGAGAAGGCTTTTCGATCATGTCCGTGCAGCTGAAGTAATTGTCATGAATCGGTTCAACCTTCAGGGAACTGTATTTGGTAATCGCTTCGGCTGTTACCTGCTTTACCCCCAGAACACCTTTGCCGAACTCGTTGTAAGCGCGGATCAGCTGGCCGCAGGCGGGGTCCTCGCCAATGATGACGTCGTCGCCGTACAGGACCGCGAACGGCTCGTTGCCGACAAAGGAACGGGCACAGTTCACCGCGTGGCCGAGGCCCCGGGTTTCCTTCTGACGAACAAAGTAAATATTGGCTTTATGAGAAATGCTGATAATTTCCTCTAAAATCTTTTCTTTTTCCGGGCCGCCGCTGGTCAGCTTTGCCTCCAGCTCCGGTACGCGGTCGAAATGGTCTTCAATCAGCCCCTTGCCGCGGTTGGTGATAATCAGGATGTCTGTAATGCCCGAACGGACGGCTTCCTCCACAATGTACTGGATAGCCGGCTTGTCCACAATCGGCAGCATTTCCTTCGGCATGGATTTGGTGGCCGGCAATACGCGGGTTCCCAGACCAGCAGCCGGAATAACAGCTTTTGTTACTTTCATTTTTACACTCCTAAATCGCTATATTATTTGAGGCAGATAGAACACGATCATATAACAGATCAAAAGGCCGATTGCCAGGGAGGTGTTCACGCCGCCCTGCTCCTGCAGCTGAATTGCGGCAAGGGTAGCTTCGGGCGTTTGCTGATGAATCTGCTCAATTTTGCTGACACAGTGCTTTAAGTACCATTTGTTCCCGTTAAACCCAACAACCAGCATAATGATAATCTGGACAATCGCAATAATGGTCGGTACGCAGAACAGAAGAATCTGTTGTACCGGCTGCTGCGCAAGCAGCTCGGACACCTGCAGCAGCTGAGAGTAGGTGGGGGAAACCGTGTCTATGGAGATTCCCTGCTGCTGCATCAGGGTTTCCAGCAGCGGCATGGAAAAGTTAAGAGACACATATGTGGAAATCAAGTACAGGACGGTCATAATCGCGGTGATGACCGAACCGATTTTATATTGTTTGCGGTACAGCATCCAGCCGCCTGAAAACAAAAACGCGCTGAAATTGAACCGGTTTCTGCGGAATCGATGAAGATTCATGAAAACCGGCAGATAATACTGGGTATTGCTCTGCACCAGCTTGGCGACATCCCCGGCCGGAACGTTTCCAATCGGCTCGCTGGGGTTTACGCCGCCCATCGGATCAAAAATAAACGGGACCGGCTGACCCTGCTGGAAAGGAGCACCCATCGGAGGAAAGCCGTTTGGCGGGAACCCGTTTTGAGGGATTCCACCATTTGGCGGAAATCCGGCAACATCCTGCTGGTTCATCGTCAGAGACTGGCCGCAGTGATCGCAGAACATTGCGTTCTGTGAGTTCATACTGCCGCAGCGCGGGCAGCGCTTGGTTCTGCTGTCAGCCGGGTTCTGCGCTGGCTCCGCGGGCTTTGGTTCGTTTTGCGGGGGAGTCCACGCGGCGCTCGTGCCGTGTTTGTCCGAAAAAACGCATTTGCCGGCCTGTGCGTAGCACTCGCGGTGGTAAGGCGCGCCGCACTCCGGACAGACAACGATATCGTCGTCACGGGCAAAAGGCTTTCCGCAGACAGGGCAGTTTAAACCTGTATAGTCAATCATAGTTTATCCTCCCAAAATAGATATCACTCGTGTTATATTAACCTATTGTATATAATTTCAAAAGAAACTTCAATAATATATTCAATAAGTTTTCACCTAATTCACAATTGTCCGCCGGGAAAAGACGCCGCGGGAGCGCACTTCGGGCCTTTGTCCCTGAAATTCGTCTTTACATTATTCACGATATAATCTATAATTAATTACGACCGTTCCCTTTTAATGGCTGAACTCAGACAGGTCTCTTTCCGGCTGACAGCGGGAGAGAAACACGGAGTGTCCCGTCATAAAAATTGGAATTGCCGTAATTAAAGATCATAATTTAAAGGATGATAGTATGCTGCAGTTTGAAGAAATGAAGCTTGCTTTGCAGGAGCTTGAACCGGACTTACACGATCTGGCGGAGGCGCTTGGGCTTGAAAGCATGCGCGAAGAGATTGCAAAGCTTGACGAAAAAGCCGCTCAGCCCGGTTTCTGGGATGATATGGACACTTCGCAAAAGGTTTTGCAGCGTTCCAGTATGCTGAAAAATAAGGCTGCTGCATATGAACGGCTGAAAAATTCCTATGGCGATACGCTTGCATTAATAGAGCTTGCCGACGAGGCGGGCGATCTTTCCCTTCTTCCGGAAGCGCAGGAGGAACTGAAGAAATTTCAGGATGAACTGGAGGCGCAGCGCCTTTCCACGCTGCTGACCGGCGAGTACGACGGCAAGAACGCGATTCTGACGTTCCACGCGGGCGCCGGCGGAACAGAAGCGCAGGACTGGGCGGAAATGCTCTACCGTATGTACTGCCGCTGGGGTGAGCGCCACGGCTATAAGGTGGAGACACTGGATTATCTGGATGGGGAAGAAGCGGGGCTGAAAAGCGCCAGCATTCTGATTGAGGGCATCAACGCCTACGGCTTCCTCAAGAGTGAGGCCGGCGTTCACCGTTTGGTTCGGGTTTCTCCGTTTGACGCCTCCGGCAGACGGCACACGTCGTTTGCTTCCCTGGAAGTCATGCCGGAAATTGACGACGACGTGGAAGTTCAGATCAACCCCGAAGATATTAAGATGGACGTCTACCGCGCGAGCGGCGCGGGCGGCCAGAAGGTCAACAAGACCTCCTCGGCGGTGCGTCTGACCCATATCCCCACCGGGATTGTGGTATCGTGTCAGGTGGAGCGCAGCCAGTACCAGAACCGGGACGTGGCAATGAGAATGCTGAAGTCCAAGCTGGTCGAAATCAAAGAGCGCGAAAATCTGGAACGCATCGAGGACATCAAGGGCGTTCAGAAGGAAATCGCATGGGGTTCGCAGATCCGTTCCTATGTCTTTATGCCTTATACTCTGGCAAAAGACCACCGCACCGGCTTTGAGTCGGGCAATATCAACGCAGTCATGGACGGCGATATCGACGGATTTATCAACGCGTACCTCAAAGCGCAAAGTCTTAATACACTCGGTGAAAATATCGAATAAAAGAAGGGGCTGCATCACGCAGCCCCTGTTTTGTTATGACTGATTTCTCAGCAGCTTTTGCAGCCGGTTGTCCCGGCCGCAGAACAGGACCCGGACATATTCTCCCATGATACGGGAAGCGAAACGATCTGTGTACCGTTCCTGCAGCTCCTGGGTGGAAAGGTTTGTGCTGATAATGGTCGGTTTCTGCGTCATCAGCCGTGTGTTGACGATGTTGTAGATTTCGGCACAGGAAAACGCGGTACGGAATTCCGTGCCCAGATCATCCAGAATCAACAGGTCACAGTCCAGAATGATGCGGTCGGTGTTCCCCTCCTCACGACCGAAATGCTCCCGCTCCAGTTTAGTAATCATGTTGTTGACGGAGCAGTAAACCACGCCGAAGCCTTTTTGAATGGCCGTGTTGGCAATGGCGAGCGAAAGGTGGGTTTTTCCCAGCCCTGTCGCGCCCTGCATGATCAGGCTGGGGGAGGAAAGGGAAAAGCTGTCCGCGTACCTGCGGCAGTTTGCGTACACGCCTTCCATGATGCTGCGCGGCGATCTGGCGTCCCCATCGGTTTTATTGGAATAATATTCCAGGGAAAAGCTGTCGAAGGTGGAAAGCTTCAGCGGTGTCAGCGCGTTCAGGGAATCATAGGCCTGTGCGCGGAGAAGTTTTTTCATGCAGTCGCACATTTTGCCGTCAATGTACCCGGTATCGCCGCAGAGTTTGCAGGAATATTCCGGTTCCAGATAATGCTCCTCGTAGCCGAAAGAATTCAGCTGTTCCTTTAACCGGTTCTGAAGAGCCAGGTTTTCCGCTTTTAACCGGGTAAGCTGTTCCCGTGCGCTGCCGCCGCTCAAAACCGCCCTTGCGGCGATAATTGCCGTACGCGACAGGACGGACTCGATTTCAGCGGCCTGCGGGCAGACGCCGTAAAATGCGGACTTCCGCTGCGCGGCCAGATCCTCCGCCTTTTTGCGGCGCTCCGCCAGAATCTGTTCCGCGCTTTCGTAAATCTCCCTGCTGTAGCCCAATGCAATCACTTCCTGTCAAAATTATCAAAGACGCTGGAACGTTCATATTCCGCAATATCGTAGGAAGTTTTCTGCGGCTTGACACTCTTGCGTGCGGCCGCCCGTTCTTCCTTGTCCTTCTGCGCCTGCTCCAGCGTGGAGATTTGCTCGCGGTTCCAGCGTTCCAGAATTTTATTCATATAATGAATGCTGAATTTTCCGGTATTGTCTACGCTGCGTTCATACGCTTCGTGAATCAGGGGCAGATCAAACTTCCACTGCGTGACCCAGACCGACGCAAACGCCTGCTCTTTGGTAGAAGGTGCGCGGTGGGGAATGCCGGTGGCCTGCTCCACTACGCGCCACGCCTTTTGACTTTCGTCCAGCCTGCGCAGCTTTTCCTCCGCCTTTTCATGGGTGAATATTTCCTCGTCGGCCCAGTTCATGGCCACTTTTTCTATGTAACGGGTATTTGCCTTGCCGATGCTGACCACATACTGCAGCAGCATGATAATCACATCTGCGGGCAGCCCAAAATCGTCGTGCAGCATTAAAAGCATGGCGGAATCCCCGTTGGAAATCAGGCGCCCCAAAATCTGCTCGGCCTCCTGCATCAGGCAGGCAATTTCCGTTGATTCGCCGATCCGTTTCGCCACGAACACATTGTCGGGTTTCTGCGGGCGGGAAAGCAGTTTGTGCGGCCTTTCGGCGGGTGCCGGTTCCGGATTTTCGGGTTCCGGCGCCGGTTCCTCTGCTGCGGGTGCTTCCGGGGCCGCTTCTTTTTCGGCCGGTGTCAGTTCCTGCCCCTTCTGGCAGAAAAGACCCGTCTGCTGCCAGTACAGCATGGCGTCGGCTACGTCGGCCTTGTCAATGCATAGCGCTTTTGCAATCTCCGCCGCCTCAATATTTTCTCCGGCATGGCGAAGTTCCCACAGCAGTACTTTCAGCTGGACGGAACCGGCCAGTTTGATATGTTTATCTACTACGGAGCACGGTACCGCGAAAACGGAATTCCAGTCTCCCAGATTAATGGAATAGCTCATAGAGGGTCACCTTTTCCTAACAATTCGGTTTGTTTTTTATCCTGTTTCTCTCGTCTGTTATTATAGCATAAGGATGCGAAATAGGGAATTGAAAAAAATGTTTTAAAATATTTGGAAAAACCCTTGACAAACAGTCGGGTTTTGTCATATAATTTATCACGCACCAAATCTGCGAATGTAGCTCATCTGGTAGAGCGCCACCTTGCCAAGGTGGAGGTAGCGAGTTCGAGCCTCGTCGTTCGCTCCA
>NZ_JAGFNZ010000002.1 GCF_019448085.1 Caproiciproducens faecalis
TCTTCCCTTTCGGTATTGGAGGGACTCGCGGAACGCGGGTACAGCGTGCCAACACCCGAATCCAGTCACCTCGACCAACATTTGGAATCCGGTAGAGAACCGGGTTCCTTTTTTATTATAGTTAAAAGGTGACTGGGTGAGAACCAGCCGGTGCAGATACCATTTTCTTTTCTTTCTTTGCATTTTATATTTATAGTGCTATTATATTAATATATGTATGGGAAATTTTTCGGGGCCCCCCTACCTATCATAATGTATAGCACGCAATGAAACAGGAATTTGCATAAGAGTAATAATAGTAAGGTTGGAGATGAATTTATGGAATATTCGCAGATAAGGCAAAACTTTGAGCGGCATGGATTTACAACACAGTTTTTTTCAACAAAGGAAGAGGCTTGCTGTTATCTTGCCGATGTTTTACAAAATCAAACCATTGGATTTGGCGGAAGTGAAACTTTAAGGGAAATGGGACTGTTTGAGGCTCTGCAACAAAAAAATGCTGTCATATGGCACAATAAGATTCCAGGCTTGGCAGTGCGGAAACTTGCAAATTGTGCGGATACTTATATAACCAGTGCAAACGCAATAGCGGAAACTGGAGAGATTGTTAATATAGACGCAACGGGAAATCGTGTTGCCATGACTGCCTTTGGCCCTCAATCCTGTTACTACGTTATAGGGAGAAATAAAATTACAGCTAATATCAGCGAAGCCTATTCGCGGTGTAAAAATGTAGCTGCCCCCTTAAATGCCAGACGACTGGGCGCAAAAACACCATGCGCAGTTAAGGGAGATAAATGCTATAATTGCAACAGTCCTGACCGAATTTGCCGCATTATCTCGGTAATTGAACGAGTACCACGGGGTATGAAGTGTGAAATTATCTTTGTGGATCAGGAATTAGGATTTTAACCTTAATTATTTGTATGATAGCTATAAGCAAAAATTGTAATTGCTCTTTATTATATAATATTAAGAGAGATAATAGAAATTTGTGGAGGCTTGAAATGATTATCGATAATAATCCAAAAGAAATTGAGGCAATGGAAGCGTTTCATCGTGGGGATAGAAAAGAAGGGTCACGATTACAGGAAGAATTTGCTTCGGAATTTCGGGAAGAGTATAAGACCAAAGACCATTGTCCATGTAAAAAAGCGTGCCGTTATCATGGAAATTGTAAAGAATGTGTAGCCATTCACAGGGCACACCAAGAACATGTTCCGAATTGCATGAGACCATTGATAAACAGGAAGGTTAAGCTATTATCAGAACTTACCGAGCATACTATTTCCTATGAGATTGAACCACCTAAAGAAATATTGAGAAAAGAATAGATTTCCTGAGTAAATTCACATACAGAAAAAGGTGCAAAACTTTTTATTGTAGATTGAAATTATGAGTACAGTGTCTTCCGTTCCTTTGAAGCTACGCATTGTGTTTAAATAATGCATCTCTAATTTATTATTAATGATTTTCTAATTCTGCTTAAAACTGTTTTCGTTATAATGTAATCATAGTGATTTGCAATTTACTGTGCGCCATCGCGCCATAAATAAAACGCCAATGATCTATCAGGATTTACATTGAGGATTGTGATGACGTCTGATGACTTTTGATAACCGCTGCAAAACGAACTACCCGATTATTCTTATACATGGTACAGGGTTCCGTGATAGGAAATGGCTGAATTATTGGGGCAGGATCCCGAAGATTTTGATGAATTACGGCTGCGAAATATATTACGGACATCAAGACAGCTGGGCAACCATTGAGCAAAACGCAATAACAGTGAAGAAAAGTATAGAGGAGGCACTCGCAACTTCCGGATCAGAAAAAGTCAATTTGATTGCGCATTCCAAGGGCGGCATGGAAGCAAGATACATAATCTCTACCCTCGGTCTGTCGAACCATATCGCCAGCCTAACAACCATAGGTTGCCCCCATCACGGCTCCAGAACCATGGATTTGGTTTGTAAGCTACCGGTGATGCTGTTTCGTCCGGTGTCTGTGTTTATCAACCTGTGGTTTCGAATTCTAGGAGATCGGAATCCGGATTTCCATCAGGTATGTCGCCAGTTTACCACATATTTTGCCGAAGAATTCAATAGACAGAATCCCGATTCCGAGAGTGTATATTATCAAAGCTATGCCGCTGTGATGAAGAATTCGTTCAGTGATTTTATTTTGGCTGCTCCACATTTTGTGGTTTCCATCATCGAGGGTGAAAATGACGGCCTTGTTACCCCGATGTCTGCAAAATGGACGAATTTTCGAGGTGTTCTACGAGGAAGCACCAACCGTGGGATTTCTCACGCGGATGAAGTAGACATACGCAGGAAAAGGCTGGCCAAAAAGGTACAAGCCGGTCGTGTTCGGGATATTTGCGATGTTTACGTTCAAATTGTTGAGGGACTCAAACAGCACGGTTTTTGATTTACATGAAAAGGTTTGATGGAATGATTCTTTTGTTTGTAGAAACAGATGATATACCGTATGATCCACCCGTTTGGCCGGAAGAACAAGGCAAGCAGCAGAAGCAAAGGCATTTTAATTTTCAGGTTGACGACAGGAGAATTAGAGTATGGAAAAAAAGCGAAAACTTTTCTGTGAGATATCGCCATTTACATATAAAATATCTTTACTGAGGTGCCGAGTTGTTCGCCATATTTTTAATTTGTTCTCCTTTAAAAAATTCGCTGTAAAAAAGAGTAGTGATACTTTGCCTGTTTTGGTATACAGTCATAAATCTTTAATTCGTCGAAATCTGGGAAATGTAGATGCACAGCTACAAGAAAATAAAGCGGTAAATTTAAGTATTGCCGCACCTAAAGTGTCAAATGTTTTAATACGTCCCGGAGAATACTTTTCATTTTGGAAGTTAGTTGGCCCATGCACAGCAAAAAAAGGATATAGAGAAGGTTTGACCATCAATAGCGGGCAAGTAGGGAAAGATATTGGCGGCGGTATGTGCCAATTCACAAATTTAATACATTGGATGATCCTACATACCCCTATGCAGATTACGGAACATCATCATCATGACGGGATGGATTTGTTTCCGGATTATGGCAGGCAAATTCCTTTTGGAGTGGGGACTTCTATTATGTACAACTATCTTGATTACTGCTTTAAAAATACAACTGAGAATGTCTTTCAGCTCATCGTCTATACTACGCCAGAATATTTATGTGGGGAACTAAGGACGGATAAAGAGCTTCCATACAAATATCATATCAAAGCGGAAGAAGAATTTTTCTCTAAAGAGCAGGACGAAGTGTTTCGCAACAACTGTATCTATAGAGAATGTTTTGATAAGAAAACCGGTAAGCTTTTCACAAAAGAGTTGATTAAAAGAAATCATGCAAAAGTTATGTATGATACAAGTAAACTATTGATAGAATCTACGGAATGAGTATAAATTTACAAATGCAATGGGAAGCAGTGAGGTTTCAGCTCACTGCTTCCCATTCTCATGTATGTTTCACGGTTTTAGTTATCGGTTTTACATTATTAAATTTCCGTATCCTTATTGCAGCTGCTTCCGCTTATTGAAAAAGCCCCTGTAAGAAAGATAGCAGGCCATAAATGAGGAAATAGCGGTTGTCGACATCAGCATGAAGGTTACCAAAATCTGATACCGGATAGCCAGTAGAGGAGATGTTCCCGCAAGAATGAGCCCCGTCATCATGCCCGGCAATGAAACGATCCCAAGCGTTTTGGCTGAATCAATCGTAGGAATCATACCCGTCCGGATGGAATTGCGGATAATCTCAATAGAGGACGGCAAGATATCCGCGCCCAGTGAAAGCTTGGTTTCCACTTCGTCCCGCCTGCTTTTAAAATCGGAAGACAGCTGGCGGAAGCATAGTCCAAGCGCAACCATAGCATTGCTTATAATCATCCCGCTGACTGGTATGATCTGGTTGGGCTGATATTTTATCGCGCCTGAAAAAACAAGGATGGACAGGGTAATCCCAGCTCCAACTGCAATTGATACGAATGAGACGAGCAGCCCGTTTTTAATTTCTTTTCCTCTTTTGGATGCGTTATAAGCGGCATTAAACGTCATAATCAATACCAGCAGTGTCGTAAATAACGGATTGTTCAGGCCAAAAATATACTCAAGGATATAACTGACCGCAATAAGCTGGATAACAGCTCTGACAACACTGATGATGGTTTCTTTCTCAAGCTTGAGCTTTTGAAAATAGGAAAACAGCAAAGATACCATCACAAGAGAAGACGCGATCAGAAGGGAACCAATACTGATGTTGGCATTGTTCATTTAAGTTCCTCCAGCGAATTTATTTGGCCGTCCTCAATGGTCAACAGCTTTCCGGCGTATTTTCTGCCTTGCTCAGGGTTGTGTGTAACCCATAGGATAGTTACCCCTTCCCCATTGAGCGCCTCAATCGCTTTTTCCACGATGAGCGTGTTATCGGCATCAAGAGCGGAAGTCACTTCATCCAGCAGCAAAACATCGGGCATAAAAAGTAAAGTCCGGATCAGGGCAATCCTTTGCTTCTCCCCACCGGAGAGGCCCTGAATTTTATGACCCAGATAATCCTGGCTCATATTAAACCGGGAAAAGAGAGAATGCACCCTTTCCCGATCTACATTTTGTTTACGGATTGCATAGGAAAACGATATATTATCCTCTACCGTTTCTCCAAAAAGCGTAGGCGTTTGAAAACAGTAGCTGATTTTCTTCCTTACTTCAATTGGATCCTGCTGCATAAGATCGTCACCGTTAAACAAAATCCTGCCTCCGGTTGGGCTAATCAGGTGGCAGCAAAGCTTCAACAAGGTGCTTTTCCCGCTGCCGGAAGGTCCCATGACGGAAACATAGTCGCCCGGCTCGATACTGATTGATATGTCTTTCAGTATGGATTTTTCATCATTGCTGTACGAAACGTCCTGAAACTCTATTTGAGTCAACACAAGCCCCCCTTTCTATTTACCTTCATGAAACAGGGTTTCTTTACTCACATTGCTGAGCAGTTCATTCAACAGGTACAAAAGCTGCTGACGCTGCTCAGACGGAAGGGTATGAAACATATTCCGCGCAAAAAGCCTGTCTTCACGCATATGCCCCTGTAAAATGATATTTCCTTCATCAGTTGTCACAAGTTCAATCGCCCTCCTGTCACGATCCTTTCTGACACGCTGAATATACTTTTTGCGTTCCAGCCTGTCCAATATTCCGGTAAGGGTGGACGGCGGAATACCATAGTTTTTTGTTAGATCTCTGATCTGGACTGTTTTATGAAAATGAATTCTTTCGAGTACATACATATCCTGCGGCTGGATTCCCGAGCTTTGCAGTTGATATGCATCCTTATACTGGACAAGGCCAATTATCCGGTGCAAAATCATGTTTTCATCCATTTACTCACCTCTCTGTTATTAATACGATATTAAAAATTTTCGATACTCGTAATTTATTTAATAATATCACTATCTGTTTTGAAAGACAATGTAAAAACAAAACTCCGCGTGGTTTAAAGCCCACACGGAGTTTTTTTGTATAGATTAATATTAATTAGCCCTATCTCCATTTTATCTCCACATTAATACGTTAATATCAGGATGACCCCAAGCTGGCATGCCAGTAAAAATGGGGATGATCCGGGGTTCAATCACAGTCAACAGACCTAAACTGCTGAGTTCGAAGGAGGGGAATGAATATGGAGTTTCTGATAAGTCATTGGCATTGTATTTTACCTGCCATTGGCATAATCGCTGCGCTATTTTTTATGCGGGAAAAACCGAAAGAAAAAGAGGCTGATTATAGCGAAGATAAAAGACGCAATGACTAATCAAAACACACTGTGAAATTTGGAGAGGTGATATATTTATGGATAGTCAGGTATTGAGTATAAGGGGAATGACGTGTGCCGCCTGTGCGCAAAGAATTGAAAAAACGGTGCGCAAACTTTCCGGTATCGGTCAGGCTACGGTTAACCTTGCTAGCGAAAAGCTGTTCGTGGAATACGACGACAGCGTTGTACAGCTTACCGCCATTAAAGAGGCTGTGGCAAAAATCGGCTATGAAGTCGTTGAAAAAACCGACAACAGCAGTGTTACCATCCCAATAGGGGGCATGACATGTGCCGCCTGCGCCCAGCGTGTGGAAAGAGCGATTAAAAAAGTGGATGGCGTGACGAGCGCATCTGTTAATTTCGCCACAGAAAAGGCTACAGTCGTATATGAGCCACAAAAAGCACGGCTGTCGTCCGTTCGGGAAGCGATTGAAAAAGCTGGATACAAAGCCTTAGAAATCAATAAAGCGGACGCGGCAGACGAGGATCGAAAACGAAAGCAAAAAGAAATCCGGATTCTCTGGACAAAGTTCATTGTTTCCGCCATGTTCTCTGTTCCGCTTTTGTACATTGCCATGGTGCCGATGATTAAAGTGATTCGGCTGCCTTTCCCGGCGGGGCTTGACCCGATGCAGTTTTCCTTGATCTATGCACTGGCGGAATTGATGCTGGTAATTCCAGTGATCGGCGTGGGATATAAATTTTACACCATCGGATTTAAATCGCTATGGCAGCGCAGCCCCAATATGGATTCCCTGATTGCGATCGGCACAACTGCCGCAGTTCTGTACAGTATCTATAACACATGGCAGATCGCGCAGGGAAACTTCAAGGCAGTGGAGCATCTGTACTTTGAAACAGCGGGCGTAATCATTACTCTGATTTTGCTTGGCAAAACGCTGGAGGCGGTTTCAAAAGGCCGGACGAGCGAAGCCATTAAGAAGCTTATGGGGCTTGCGCCGAAAACCGCAATTATTATGCAGGATGGTATGGAAAAGGAAATTCCCATTGATGAAGTGGAAATCGGCGATATCCTTGTAGTCAAACCGGGGGCGAAGATCCCCGTTGACGGTACTGTCTTGGAAGGACACACCGCGATTGATGAATCTATGCTGACCGGGGAGAGCATGCCGGTGGATAAAAAAGCCGGCGACCCTGTTTACACCGCTTCTCTGAACACTACGGGTACCATTCAGTTTAAAGCTGAGAAAATCGGCAGCGATACCGCCCTTGCACAAATCATCAAGCTGGTGGAGGATGCGCAGGGGTCGAAAGCTCCCATTGCACAAATGGCGGATATTGTATCCGGTTATTTTGTTCCCGTCGTTAGTATGATCGCCCTACTGGGCGGGATTGTGTGGTACTTTGCTACCGGCGGCAATCTGGAATTCGCCCTCACGATCTTTATTTCCATTCTGGTTATCGCCTGCCCCTGTGCATTGGGCCTCGCGACTCCCACCGCTATTATGGTTGGAACAGGCAAGGGAGCCGAAAACGGAATTCTGATCAAAGGCGGTGAAGCACTGGAAACCGCGCATAAAATCAACACGATCATTTTTGATAAAACAGGAACCATTACTGAGGGTAAGCCTGCTGTAACAGATGTGCTTCCCGCGGATGGAATCGAAAAAGAATATCTTCTTCGCATAACAGCGTCGGCAGAGAAAGGATCCGAGCACCCCCTCGGCCAGGCAATCGTTCATGGCGCGGAGAATGCGGGACTGAAGCTCCTTTCGGTAGAGAACTTTGAATCTCTCACAGGGCGGGGAATTGAAGCAAAAATTAACGGCAGGGCTGTGCTGGCAGGAAACCGTAAGCTGATGGATGAACGGGGGATTTCCCTTGTAACCTTGGAGAATGCAAGCGACAAGCTGGCTGGGGAAGGTAAAACACCCATGTATGTCGCCTTGGACGGCAAATTATCCGGAATCGTCGCTGTGGCCGACGTTGTAAAGCAAAGCAGCCAAGCGGCAATTGAAAGCCTGCACAAAATGGGGATTGAGGTTGCCATGATTACCGGGGACAACAAAAAGACCGCCGCCGCAATTGCAAAGCAGGTTGGAATTGACCGTGTGCTCGCGGAAGTGCTGCCGCAGGACAAATCAAATGAAGTTAAAAAGCTGCAGGCCGAGGGCCGGAAGGTAGCAATGGTAGGCGACGGCATTAATGATGCGCCCGCTCTGGCGCAGGCCGACATCGGGATTGCAATCGGCTCCGGCACTGATGTGGCAATGGAGTCCGCAGACATCGTACTGATGCGCTCCGATCTGATGGATGTCCCGACTGCCATTCAGCTTAGTAAAAAGACCATTCGCAACATTAAGCAAAACCTGTTTTGGGCGTTCGGTTATAACGTAATAGGAATCCCGATTGCCGCAGGTGTTCTGTATTTGTTCGGCGGGCCGTTGCTCAACCCGATTTTTGCTGCCGCGGCCATGAGCCTGAGTTCGGTTTCCGTACTGACAAATGCGCTGCGTCTGAAGAGATTTAAAGCAGCAACGAGAAAGAATAGAGAGGTATCAACATGAAAAAAATTCAAAGGTTATGATTGCTGTTGGGGCGGCCGTCGTTATAGTTGCTGTATTGCTAACAGTTATCTTTAAGACGGCAGGCGGCAATCTGGACGTGGTGGGAAAGGAATCCATTACCTCGTTTGAAAGTATATTAAAAGCAGTACCGGATAAAGTAACAGCAGACCAAACAAACGCGGGCTGGTCACTGGCAGCTCCCGACGGTTCCGTTCGCTTCATTTGGAGCGAGGATTACAGCAAGAGCCCTCTGCATGATGTGATGCTTGAATTTGATGCGGAACCCTTTGTAAATGCCGGACTTGATAAAAGCAAACTGCCGAAAAATTATGCGGCATATGATGAGATGCTGATGGTTGGAACCAAATTGGGAAATAATAAGCTGACTTATAAGGGCGACCCGACGCCTCTTGCAGCCTATGAGCAAATTGTTGGCAAATACCGTAGCTCTATCGGTTACCATACGGCTTTGGACCATTACAATGTAAATCTTGGCAACGGGAATCTGTTTGAATGGGCAAAAGACATGAAAATCAACAAATCTACGAACGAGAATCAGGACAAGGACATCGTATTTGTCCTGAACCCCGAGCCGCTGATTGCAGCTGGGGTTAATCCCGATAAGGTCAAGGGTTGGGTCTACACCACAGTGAAAGTCGATATAGACGGAAAACCCACAGATGTGTATAAATTTTTAAAACCCTTTAATTTACAGTAAATAAACAAAAGGAGTCAGTATGGAAAAAATATTATTCAATGTAAACGGTATGTCCTGCGAGCATTGTGTCAGGTCAATCACTAAGGCAGTCAGCGCACTGTCGGGAATTGGAGGCGTTTCGGTCAGTCTGGACGCCAAAACCGTGGAAGTGGAGTATGACCCTGCGAAAAGTTCGCCGGACCAGATTAAATCAGAGATTGAAGATCAGGGCTATGATGTAGTTTAGTAGTCCAAAGGGGAGCCGCCAACCAAGCGACTCCCCTTTTCGTACGGCCAAAAAAGCGGTGGTATCGTTATGCGTTACCACCGCTTCTTTTTGCCAATTCTTATCAGATCAACAATTTTACCTAAACCGGTAGAGCCTATCCCTACGAAAGAATAACAGACTCGCTTGACTTTATGTCCGTAACCGCTTTTATCTCAAACGGTTAAAAGTTTGTGTCATAATCCCAAGGCTGACCACCGCAGACGCAACCGCCGTCAACGCGGTATTCGCAGCCGGTGATGTAGGAGGAAGCGTCCGAAGCGAGGAGCAGACACACGCCCGCAATATCCTCCGGATAACCGGGACGGTTAAGCGCGATGCGGTCGAGCAGGTATTTGCTGCGCGTCGGGTGCGCCCAAGTCACAGTTGTAAGATCCGTTTTGATGTGCCCGGGGCTGATGCAGTTGGCGCGGATATTGTATTTTGCCCACTCCACAGCCATAGAACGTGTCAGCGAAAGAAGTCCGCATTTTGTTGCGCCGTAAACAGAACAACCACCCAGGACAGGCCCTGTGTTATGCGAGCCAATATTGATGACGCTTCCGCATTTTTTCTCTTTCATATATGGCGCGACAGCCTGTGAAACAAAGAATGCGCCTTTGAGGTTGATCGCCATAATTCTGTCGTAGGTAGCTTCGTCAACGTCGACAAGTCCCTCGCGCTTGTTGATTCCTGCACAGTTTACAAGAATATCGATCTTCCCGTATTCAGCCACGACAGCCTTTACCGCCGTGTCAATGCTCTCGCGCTTTGTAACGTCAAGAATAACGGCAGACGCTGTGCCGCCCGCGTCTTCAATAAGTTTTTTGCGCTTATCCAAAGCTTCGGCGTTGATATCGCACAGCGCGACGGACGCACCCGCTCCCGCCAGCGTCGACGCAAGTTCTCCACCAATGCCGCCGCCCGCTCCTGTGAACAGGACTGTTTTTCCTTCAAGCGAAAACATTTTAAGTAAATTTTCAGCTACACCCATTAAAAATTCCTCCCCTAAACGGGGACAGCTGCGAAAGCCGTCCCCGCGCATAATAGTTTCTTGTTATTTTATTTGCCAATCTTCGTTCCAGAAACTTTCGCGTAGTAATTTGCCAAACTGCTGTGATCCTCCTGACCACGTCCGTCTGCATGGAGCGTCTGCAGCATTTCCATTACCGCGGCTGTCAGCGGCAGCGGGGAACCGACGCCGTGTCCGGTTTCGAGTGCATTGTTCAGGTCTTTGATGTGCAGGTCAACTTTAAAGCCAGGTTTGAAGTTGCCGTCGATCATCATTGGAACCTTTGCGTTCATTACGGTGGAACCCGCAAGACCGCCCTTAATTGCTTCAAAAACAAGCTGCGGGTCTACACCGGCTTTTTTAGCCAGCGTAAATGCCTCTGCGCAGGCTGCAATGTTGCAGGCCACAACGACCTGATTTGCAAGCTTGGTCGTATTGCCCGCACCGATTGTTCCACAATATACCGCTGAAGCGCCCATCTTCAGCAAAATGTCCTCTTTGACACTCTCAAATATTTCTTTATCGCCGCCAACCATAATGGAAAGCGTACCGTCGACCGCTTTCGGCTCGCCGCCGGATACCGGCGCATCGATCATTTTAATCCCTTTTGCAGCACAGGCTTTGTGAATCTCCTGAGAAGCGAGCGGTGCAATCGAGGACATGTCGATCAGGACGGTACCGGCCTTCGCGCCTTCCAGCACACCATTTTCGCCCATGACCACTGTTTTTACATGGGGGGAGTTAGGGAGCATGGTAATAATCAGGGAACACTGTTCAGCAACAGCTTTTGAGGAAGCAACGGATTTTGCACCGGCCGCCACTACATCGTCAACATTTGCCTGCACTACATCGAACACGACTAATTCATGTCCGGCCTTCATAAGATTTTTTGCCATGGGTTTCCCCATAATGCCAAGTCCGATAAAACCTATTTTCATATCCATAAACCTCCGTAAAAAGAGAATTTTCCTTTTGTATCCGCTGAATTGGCGTTATTTCCGGCCTTTATTTTACCGATAAAATCGCCTTGACGATGTGATCCTTCGTAATGCCGAAATGTTCGAGCAGCTCGGTGTAATTGTGCGCGCTACAGCCAAATGTGTCCTCAACGCCGACGAACTCAATCGGTTTGCGGGACTTGCGCAGTGCTTCCGCAATAGCGCTGCCCAATCCGCCAACGATGTTGTGCTCCTCCGCTGTGACAACGGCTTCGCAATCTGCGGCAAGCTCGATGATTTTCTCGTCGTTCAGCGGTTTGATTGTACTAACGTTGACAACTTTGACAGAAACTTCGTCTTTCAGCGCTTCCGCTGCCGCGAGTGCAAGGCTTACCGGGTATCCCGTCGCAAACACAACAACGTCTTTGCCCTCTTTGAGCACAGATGGTTCGCCAATCTTGAACGGCTTGCCCTCTGGGGTAACATTATCGTAGTCATTGCGGTTAACACGCAGGTAAACAGGGCCGCAGTAATCTGCGATCGCCTTTGTTGCCTCTACCATTTCATTGGCATCGGCGGGGTTGATAACAACCATATTGGGAATTGCTCTCATAATCGCCATGTCCTCAACGCTCTGGTGGGTCGCGCCGTCACCGAAGTCGGAAAGCCCCGCGGACGAACCGACGACTTTTACATTGAGTTTGCCGATCGCAATTGTCTGGCGAATCTGGTCATAGGCACGTCCAGCCGCAAATACGGCGAACGTGTTGACAAACGGAATCTTTCCGGTCTGGGCAAGCCCTGCCGCGACAGAAGTCATATTCGCTTCCGCGATACCCATTTCCAGGTGACGTTCCGGGTATTTCAGCTCAAACAGTTTCCCCATCGTAGAGCCGCCCAGATCAGCGTCAAGCACAAAGATATTGTTATTTTTTTCACCGAGCGCAACAAGCGTTTCGCCGAATGCCGTTCTTTGGTTTACATAACCCATAATCAAGCCCCCCTTACGCTTTCAGCTCGTCAAGAGCCTTTTGGTATGTTTCTTCCGTCAGAGTACCGTTGTGGAAGCCTACAACACCCTCGGCAAAGCTGACGCCCTTACCTTTGATTGTGTGTGCGATAATTACCGTCGGCTGTCCTTTGACTTCGTCGGCGGCATCGAGCGCTGTGAGGATTTCTTCGATGTTGTGCCCGTCTATCTCAATGACATTCCAGCCGAAAGCTTTCCATTTTTCAGGCAGGGGGTTTGTGTCAAAACGATCGCATACCTTACCCTGCGCCTGCAATGTGTTCTGGTCTACTATGGCCACAAGGTTATCCGCTTTGAAGACCTTCGCCGCCATAGCCGCTTCCCAAATCTGACCCTCGGCGATTTCGCCGTCGCCGCATATTACATAGACGTTCGCGGGAATTTTATCCGCTTTAAGTCCGAGTGCCATGCCGAGACCGATGGAAAGTCCCTGCCCGAGAGAGCCTGTACCGGCCTCAATTCCGGGAGTTTTGCGGACATCGGGGTGCCCTTGCAGCATCGCGCCGATTTCCTTGGTGTGCTTCAGCTCTTCAACAGGAAAATACCCCGCTTCGGCAAGTGCCGAATATTGCAGGATCGCCGCGTGTCCTTTGCTGAGCAGAAAACGGTCGCGGTCGGGTTTCTTCGGGTTTTTGGGGTCGTGGTTCATCTTGTGAAAATACAGAGCTGCGACAATATCTGCGGAAGAGCCCGATCCGCCGAGATGCCCCGCGTGACCCACTCCCATACTGATTACCACGTCGCGGCGTAAAGTCTGTGCCTTTGCTTTGATGCTATCCAATAACTCTTTGGGATATGCCATAAAAAATCAACCCCCATTTCACATTTCATACCTGCGGCAGACATTTTTGCCGCAGAGAATACAAATTTTACAATCGCGCGGAAGATTGAATGCCGCCGGTTATTGCTGCCCGAAAGGCAATATTCGCACTCCCGCACGATATGTATGGCTGAGCCGCAACGCGGCCGCCCTCGCTGAATCTAAATTCTAAACCCGTACCAAGTCCCACGACTCAATACCATTCGCTGCAAAGCGATACATATATTGACAACTGTCAATTGTCAAATTCCCAAATACGCCTTGCGTATGTCGGGGTTGGCGAGCAGTTCTGCGCTATTGTCGGCCATTACGACTTTTCCTGTTTCCAAGACGTAACCTCTGTCGGCAATTTGCAGCGCCTTAACGAGATTCTGCTCGATAATAAGCATTGACGAGCCGTTTTCTTTCATTTTTTTCAGGATATGGAACACCTCGTCCACGACGATTGGCGCAAGCCCGAGTGACGGCTCGTCGAGGATGAGAAGCTGCGGTTCCATCATCATCGCACGCCCGATGGCAAGCATCTGCTGCTGACCACCTGACAGCGTACCGGCAAGATAGTTTTGTCTCTCCTTAAGAATCGGGAATGTATCGAAAACCATTTTCAGCAGTTCCTGCCGTTTTGACTTTGTGCGCTTTGTGTAAGAGCCAAGAATCAAGTTATCTGTAATGGAAAGATTGCTGAGGATACCGCGCCCCTGCGGGATGTGGGCAATGCCCATTTCAGCACGGGAATAAGCGTGTTTTGACGCAAGATCGTTGCCAAACCAGGAAATCGATCCCGACTGAATTTTCACTTCGCCCGATATTGTGCGGAGGATCGTTGTTTTGCCTGCGCCGTTTGAACCGACAAGTGCCACAACCTCGCCCTCGTTTACCGAAAGGTCGATGTCAAAGAGGATTTTTAGGTCGCCGTAACCGGCGCAGACCTTTTCGAGTTTAAGCATCTCCATTTTTGTAATCCTCCCCTAAGTACGCTCTGATAACCTCAGGCTTTTTCATAACTTCAAGGGGATCGCCCTCTGTCATAAAGTGACCTTCCTCCATAACCACCACACGGTTACACAGTTTCGTGACAGCAGACATAACGTGCTCGATAAACAGAACCGTTATCCCCTGCTTGTTGATTTTGCGAACCATATCAAGGCTTGTTTCCATCTCGCTGGGTGTAAGCCCCGCAAGGCACTCGTCCAGCATCAGGATTCGCGGGCGAATTGCAAGTGCGCGCGCCATATCAAGCCATTTGCGCTTTTCGATAGGCAATTTGGTGCATTTCTGCTCTGCGATGTCGTCGAGCTGCACAAACTTCAGAATCTCTTCCGCTGCCTTATACGCCTCTTTGAGCGTACGGTTATACAGCATAGCGATCGTATAAATATTTTCAAACACGGTCAAATCCGAGAAAGGTTTTGGGGTCTGAAAAGTTCTTCCCATACCCAGTTTAGCCCTGTTCGGCACAGACTGTTCTTTGAGCGTAACGGAACTGCCGTCGGCGTTATAATAAAGGATTTCGCCTTTGTCATGGATATAAACGCCTGTCATAAGGTTGACGGACGTGCTTTTACCGCAGCCGTTCGGTCCGATAAGTCCAAGGATTTCCCCCTCGTATATGGAGAAACTCAAATTATTGATGGCGTGTACGCCCCCGAAAGACTTATCCACATTTTTCAGTTCGATTATTTTTTTACAGTTTTCAGGCAATTCTGTCACCCCCGACCGTCTTTTTAGCGAAGTACTTCGCCTTAATATCTTCAACAATTGAAACGATGCCGTTCGGCTTGAACAGAACCATAACCACGATGAGCAGACCGTAAAGTGCCCAGCCCGCGCCGCCGCCGCCCAAATCCTGCAAATAGGCATTGGAGAGTTCCAGCAGGGGTATTGAGATCAGTGCGCCAACCAACGGTCCCCAGATTGTGCCCATACCGCCAAGGATTGCTACGATGCCGATACGCACCGACATATCCTGAGATGCAAGCGTGTTCGGATCGGCAAAGCCGGTCTTAAAAACGTAGAGCATTCCGGTAAACGCCATCATCGCTGAACTAATAAGAAAGGCCTTCAGTTTGACGTTCTGCGATTTCATTCCGAGCGATTCCGCCGCGTCCTGATCCTCACAAATAGCCCTCAGATAATACCCGAGTTTGTGGCTGTCAATATAAACGACAATCAGCGTGGTGATAATCATCCATATAAACGCCACGAAATAGTAAGGCAGATCCGTGTCGAAATGCAGCCCCCAAAGGGTGTTGCCACTGCGGATTTTGAAAGTAAGTCCGAGCGACCCGCCTGTGAAACGCTCAAAGTAAATCAACAGCTGCCGAAAGATTGTTGTACAGGCAATGGTCGCTATGGAGAAGAACACTCCGCGAAGCCTGAAGCATGGCCAGCCGATGACAACGGCGAGCAAAAGAGCCAGCGCGATTCCGAGCCATACGCTTATCCAGGGGGAAATGCCAAGCGCGGGAATAATTTTTCCGCCCGCCTGCCCCGAACCGGCAAACAGTATGATGGTTGTATACGCGCCGATTGAGAAGAAAATTGATGAAGCCCACGAGGTCTGCTTTCCGTATCCGCCGATGATATTCCAGGCGTTTCCAAGCGCGGCGAAGAAGAATACTTCCATAAGCACACGCGTAAAATAAGTCCTGCTTATCACAAACGGGAAAATCAGGCATATTACCATAAATGCCAGCGCAACCGGGTGCTTTTTGATGGTCGCCGGGTTGAAAATATTCTTAATCATTACGACGCACGTCCTTTCTTTCCGAAAAGTCCGTATGGCCTGATTATCAACACCAGCATCAGCACTGCGTTGATTGCCGCCTGAGAGAGAAGCACACCAGCATAGGAACTTGTCATTGATTCAACCAGCCCGATGATCAGACCGCCGATCAGCGCGCCCTTGATGTTGCCCAATCCGCCGAGAACCATTGCAGACATTGCTATGATAGAAAACTGGGAGCCTACTTTAGGCGACAGCAAAAATATCGGAGAGATGAGCAGTCCCGAAATTCCCGCAAAAACTGTTCCTAAAGCGAACGCCGTGATAAAGACTATGCTGGTCTTTATTCCGAGGGATTCTGCTATTACGCGGTTTTCGCTCGTCGCCCTCATAGCCCTGCCGATGTCGGTTGAGGCGAGGAACCAGTTGACGAACACGGCAAACGCCGCAGCAGCAATAAACGCGATAACCCTCGCTGTAGAAAGCGACACACTTCCGAGCGCAAGTGCCCCATTACGGAGCTGGTCAGATACCGCCACGCTCTTAAAGTCGGGCCCGAAAATTAGCTGTATCACGTTCTGTATGATATAAGACAGCCCTATCGTCAGCAGAATATAGTTGCTGTCGCCCTTGCCGATCACCTTTTTGATGGTGGTGGAAAAGAAAATACAGCCCGCGAGGTACATCGCCGCGCCCACCGGAACAAGAAGCCAGTAGGGCAGGCTTCCCTGCGGCATCAGCGAATACATCGCGTAAGTAAAATAAAGGCCCATAGCCAAAAAATCGCCTTGTGCGAAGTTGACTATTTTCATAACACCGTGAATCATTGTTATTCCCACGGCGACCAGCGCATAAACCCCGCCGATTAACAGCCCATTAATTATAACCTGAAGCATTTTTTATCATTCTCCTCTTTACGGGGGTGATTTCCAAAATACGCGATGCGTAAATGAAAGATTAAGGACGGGCGCGCGGCGCGTGCCGCGCGCCCGTCTCCACTCAAGTTTTTATTTCTTTTCGAAAGGTTTCATTGTATCCGGGTTAAGCAATACGCCTGTCGCGTATTCCTGTGGATATACGCTGGTAGGTTTGCCGTTCTGCCACTGCAGGATGATAGCGCGGGAACCGGTGTTAAGACCTGTTGTGTCATCGAAATCGCCGTCGCCGTTGATTACGCCAAACCATTTGCTGTTGCTTTTGTTGAGCTTGCGAAGTTCGTCGCGAACCTTAACAGGATCGTCGGATTTCGCGTTTTCAACTGCCTCGTAAGCAAGCATGATGGAGAAGAGAGTCGGTCCGCCCTGACCTGCGAGGAATTCTTTGTTCTTCTCTTCATAGTGGGCATTCATTTCCATCCAGCCGGCGTTTTCCTTTGCGCCCTTCTGATCCCAGCACCAGGAGTCAACAGAAGTAAGACCGTTTACTTTATCGCCAAGATCTTTATAGAGTGACGGCCAGGTCATAGCTGCACCGCCGCCGACTACGAGCGGGTGATAGTTCAGTGTATTCATCGCCGTAAAGATCAGTTTGAGGTCGTTCGGGTATGCGCTCGGAAGGATAACGTCAACGCCCGCATTCTGGATCTTGGTGATCAGCGGGGTCGCGTCTGTAAACGAACTGCCCTCATAGCCTTCATCGGAAACGAGTTTGAGTCCGCGCTCAGAAACCTGTTTGCGCGTATTGTTGGACTGGTCTGTGCCCCAAGCATCATTGGAATAGAGCAGACCGAGTTTCAGATCTTTGACGTCTTTGCCGATACGCTTCGCGTAATCAGCGAGGAAGTCAAGCTGTGTAGGAATGAACGAACTTGATGTAGCCGCCGGTTGGAACACGAAAGAGCATCCTTGGTCGGAAACAGCTTTGTTCGCCGCCGCGCCCGTGACTGTGGGCACCTTGTATTTTTCAAGTATCGGAAGCATAGTCAATGCGATGGACGAGTTGGAGTTGCCAATAACGCTCGTGTAGCCGCCTTTGGAAAGAGCACGCTCAAGCGGCAAAGTTGCCGTAGCCGCATCGGATGTAGAGTCGAGAACTTCAATTTGGATTGGGCGTCCACCCAAAGATGGGAAACCGCCGAGTTTTTCGTTAATGTACCATTGCGCCGTTTCAGCCGCGAGTGTGCACTGACGACCCGATTCGGACGTGCCGCCCGATACGCAGGCGTAAACAAGGAACTTGACAGGATCCCCTGATTTCCCCGTATCAGTGGAAGCTGCTGTGCTTGACGTTGCGGGAGCCGTCCCACTTGACGTTGACGCTTTGCCGCCAGAGCATCCCGCCGCAGCGGAAAACGCTATAATCGCAGCAAGAATAAGTGCCAGTTTCTTTTTCATAATGCATCCCCTTTTCAATTTCGCTATAATATCGTTCAGCGCCAAGACGGCGCATAAACCCCAAATCACATTATTAGCATTTAAGGCCTTATTATTTCCCTTTTAACAGAAATTTTTCATTCGCCGCAATGTGTTCATACATAAATTTACGCGCTTTCTCCGCGTCCCCGGCTTCGAGCGCGTCCACGATGATGGCGTGGTAATAACACCCAGCCTCTCCGCCGATAGCCCGCACTACCCGTTTCATATGCGCTGAATAAACTTCGCTGATAATTTCGTATGTCTTGATAATCAGGCTATTGCGCGATATCGCGGCTATGCGGTAGTGAAACTTCAAATCAGCGTCCGCGAGCGCAGAACGATCGTTTTGCAAAGCGAGCATTTTCGCGAGCATGTCCCGCAAATCTGCTATATCTTCCGTTTCTGCGCGCCCCGCCGCGATTGCACAGGCGCCGGACTCAAACTCGCGTCTGAACTCAAGAATGCTTTCGATGTTTTCCTCTAAGTATGCAACCGGAATTAAACTGTTCAGCCCGCTGCTTTCATCAATTGTAGCAACATATGACCCGTCACCGAGTCGCGTTTCAATAAGCCCTAACCCGACAAGCCTATGCAGCGCGTTTCGTATCGTCACCCGCGAAACCCCGAACATCGCGCTCAAATCGCTCTCCGACGGCAGTTTTGACGCCGGCGGCCATTCGTGTGAACGTATCCTCAGTTTCATCTGTTCCAGCACCTGACTGCTCAGGCTGATATGCTGTATTCGCTCAATCAACGCAATCACCACATTTTCTGATGGTTTGTGTCTAACTATACTGCTTATAAGACAACTACCTGTATCACAGGTTGCTGTTATTATTATATATAATATCATTTCTCAATGTCAATGCATATAACCATAAACATTTGTGGAAAATATTTGGTGATTATAACTAATAAAAGAAGGGGCGAGAAATATGATAGGTAAAAAATCGTTTGTCCAATACTCAGTATAGTATCCTTTTAATACAGTATAATACAACTAATCGGAAGGCCGTCCCCATTGCAGGCTTCAATCTATCGCATCTGCTCCCTATTCATCAGTCCGGCCTGCAAATTCTGAATGAATGCGATTCTATCCGGAGAATGAGAAAGCGGGTTAAAAAAGCCGAATTGTAACAAAAGGCAATAAATAGGAGAAATCGTTGTACACATTAACAAAATTTAAATAAACGTTGACTTTTATTTCAATATAATACTATAATATGCACAGAAGGCGGTATTACAGGCTGTCAGGCAGGCTGTTCAACAGGATATACACCTGGTAAGGTGATATGAAGCATCAACTGTGACAATCAAGCAATGCTTGCGGTTGAAGACAAAAGGAGGCGGAGCTGCCGTAATCATGATGTTGGCACAATATCATATAGTTTTTCTAAAATTGGTAGGAAACGTCCGGATCGGTTTCCACGACGTCTCCCAGGCCTTAAAAAACGAAAGGATAATTGCATGAAAGGTATTGTATACGAAGGACCAAATAAATTGAGTTATCAGGATGTTCCCGATGTTTCCCCCAAACAGGGCGAAGTCAAGCTGAGAGTCAAAGCCTGCGGTATCTGCGGCAGCGACGTACATGGTTATCTGGGCTTGACCGGGCGGCGGCTTGAGCCTATGATGATGGGTCATGAGTTCGCCGGCGAGGTCGTGGAGCTGGGCGCGGGTGTAACCGGCCGCCAAATTGGCGAAAAGGTTGCGGTTTATCCGGTCGATTTCTGCGGAGAATGCGAAATGTGCAAAAAAGGCGATGTTCATCTGTGTCTTAACAAACGCGCGTTCGGTGTTCTGGATGTGGACGGCGCATTTGCCGAATATATCTGTGTACCTGAAAAATGCTGCTTTACAGTGAAGGACAATGTTCCTTATGCAATCGGCAGTCTAATGGAGCCACTGGCTGTATCTTACCGCGGAGTGGGGCATGCCGGAGATCTGAGCGGAAAAAATGTTCTTCTGGTCGGCACCGGAACAATCGGCCTGTTGGCGCTGGCATGTGTAAAAATGAAGAATCCCCGTAAAATCTTCGTTTCCGATTTGAGCGATTCCCGTTTAGAGGTTGCCCGCAGCATGGGAGCAGACGTGCTTATCAACCCCAGCAAACAGGATTTTAAAGAAATCATTATGGCGAACACCGACGGCAAAGGTGTGGATGTGGCGATTGAAGCGGTGGGCGCGACCCCGACCGTACAACAGGCAATGTCAGCGCTGGCTTTTGGCGGAACAGCTGTCTGGATCGGCAATAACAAACCCATGGTAGAGATCAACATGCAGGAAATCGTTACACGCGAACTGACCGTTCACGGTTCTTTCCTTTACGGTTACGAAGAATTTAAAACAGTCGTCTCACTGCTCAACGAGGGAAAACTCAATGTTGCTCCGCTTATTAGCAAAGAAATTACGCTGGCTCAGGCTCCGGACTATTTCTATAAACTGGCGCATGACCCAGGTGAGTTGATTAAGGTGGTTGTTGTAGATTCTTAAGCTGCAATACACAGTTTTTCGGCCTAAATCGATATTGGCATTCGGTTGCATTGTTATAAAACAGCCTGTTGCAATATTTCGAAACAGGCAGTATCATTATATCTATAATGTAATATTAGCAGATACGCAGGAGGGTATAACAATGAAAATTAAACCGATTGTCTACCAGAGGATAAGCGATCAGGTGTTTGAGCAAATGAAACAGCAGATTTTACAGGGAGCCTGGAAACCTGGGCAGAAACTACCCTCTGAAAATGATTTGGCGGCCAGTTTTGGGGTAAGCAGAATTACGGTGCGGCAGGCAATGCAGAAATTGTCCGTACTCGAACTGGTTGATACCCGTTCCGGCGAGGGTTCGTATATTAAAGAAGCAAGCCTGTCCCCAATCATGAACAGTATTATGCCAATCGCTTATTTAGGCGATTTCGATATCCGACAAGTACTTGAATTTCGGCAGATGGTGGAAGTGGAAACCGCGGGCTTCGCCGCCGAAAAGGCAACACCGGAGGAAATCGCACAGCTGAGGGCACTCTACAATGAGATGAAGACGATTGAAATAGATAAAGAACGGCATCAATTTGCCAAGCTTGATTTGGATTTCCATTTTAAGATTGCGGAGATGACCAAAAACGAACTGATTATTGCCACCCATAACATTTTAAGAGAAATACTGAGCAACGCTATGGAACAGATTGTAGAGCATCTCGGAAGCGACATCGGCATCTACTATCATGGAAAGCTGCTTGAGGCAATAGAAGCACACGACGTTAAACGGACAAAGGACATTATGCGGGAACATGTGCAGAAAACATTGGAGAGTATGTGCAGTAATAAATGATGTTACCGGCAAATTAAATAAACCATACTTGTCAGTATGGTTTCCAGTCGCATAATTGAACATAGGAGGTAATTATTATTATGACAAATCAGGATACAGTGAAAAAAATTAAAAAACTGGCAATCAATATCCGTCGTGATGTTGTCAATATGATTGGCGGAGAAGGGCATGTCGGCCATTTAGGCGGTTCCTGCTCCAGCGCCGACATTGTAGCCGCGCTTTACGGACATAAAATGAAATTCGATCCGAAGAATCCGCAGTGGGAAGGCCGCGATAAATTTATATACAGTAAAGGCCACGCTGCTATCGCACAGTACGCAGCACTCGCAGAAACCGGCTATTTCCCCGTTGAAGAGTTGAGCACCTGCAAAAAACTCGGCTCCCGTCTGCAGGGGCATCCTGACCGCTGCAAGACCCCCGGCATTGAGGCGGGCACCGGTTCACTGGGTCAGGGCCTTTCCATTGCCAACGGTATGGCACTGGCGATGCGCCTTGACAAAAAAGATAATAAAGTTTACTGCATTATGGGTGACGGTGAAATGGACGAAGGTCAGATCTGGGAAGCCGCTATGGCGGCCGCCAGTTTCAAGATTGACAACATCGTCGGTATCATTGATAAAAACTGCTTACAGGCTACCGGCGCCTGCGCCGACCGCTTCAATACAGATCCGCTGTCGGAAAAATGGAAAAGTTTCGGCTGGCATGTCATTGAAATTGACGGTCACAACGTAGAACAGATTCTCGCTGCTTTTGATGAAGCGGATACCGTTAAGGGTATGCCGACTGTTATCATCGCACATACCATTAAAGGCAAGGGCATTTCATTTGCGGAAAACGTAGTTGGCTTCCACAATGGCTCTTTGACAAAAGAACAATATGAAACCGCGCTGAAAGAACTGGATTCCCAGTTCGCAGCTTTATAAGAAAGGGGATGTGTCAGATATGAGTAAGACACAAAGCCAGCGTTTAGCATATGGTGAGGAAATCGTCGCACTGGGCGCTGAAAATCCAAACGTGGTCGCTCTTGAAGCGGATCTTGGTAAATCCACTATGTCCTGCCTGTTCCAGCAGGCATATCCTGATCGTTACTTTGAAATGGGTATTGCGGAGCAGGACATGCTCTCTACAGCAGCCGGACTGGCTGCCAGCGGAAAAATTCCGTTTTGCAGCACTTTCGCGGTTTTCGCTACCGGCAGAGCTTATGACCAGATTCGGCAGACGATCTCCATTGGAAAGCTGAATGTAAAACTTTGCGGATCCTCTTCCGGTCTTTCCGATTTCGGCGACGGTTCCACCCATCAGGATATCGAAGATGTCGCACTGATGAGCGTAATTCCGAATATGACAGTGTTGACCCCCTGTGATGCTACTGAAACACGTCAGGCGGTACGTATGGCTGCTGCAATCGACGGCCCGGTGTACATCCGCGTTGTCAGAAATGATCTTCCCGATTATATCGGTGAAGATGACAAATTTGAAATTGGAAAACTGCGTGTGCTCAACGAGGGTTCTGACGTTGCAATCTTTGCGCAGGGTTCCATGGTCAGCGCTTCCATGAAGGCTGCCGAACTTTTAAAAGCTCAGGGAATTTCTGCAAAAGTGGTCAATGTTTCCACTATGAAACCATTTAATTATGCAGGTGTGGCGGAAATCGCGAAATCTGTTAAGGCGGTGGTAACCGCTGAAGAACATAATTACATCGGCGGTCTTGCTTCTGCCGTTGCACTGTCCCTGCGGACATCCGCCGTACCCATGGATTATGTCGCGGTACAGGACGTCTTTGGACAGTCGGCCTATGGTTCTCCGGAACTCATGGAACATTACGGGCTGACCGCAGAAAATATTGTAGATAAGGCAAAGAATCTGCTGTAATCATTATCAAAAAGGAGAACTGATTTCATGAAAATAGGATTTATCGGACTTGGCATTATGGGGAAACCCATGGCAAAAAATCTTATGAAGGCCGGACATGAATTAGTCGTGTTCGATGTGGTTCAGGCAAATGTTGACGATGTAGTGGCGGCCGGCGCAAAATCTGCTGCTTCCTCAAAAGCTGTTGCTGAACAATGTTCCCTGATTATTACCATGCTCCCTAACTCTCCCCATGTAAAAACGGTGGTCATGGGCGAAAATGGTGTGCTGGAAGGTGCGAAGGCCGGTACTGTCCTGATCGACATGTCTTCGATTGCACCCCTCGCTTCCCAGGAGATTAACAAGGCTTGTGCTGCAAAAGGGATTAAAATGATCGATGCGCCGGTATCCGGCGGCGAACCGAAAGCGGTCGACGGTACACTTTCCATTATGGTTGGCGGCGATAAAGAAATATTTGAGGGTGTCAAAGAGGACATCCTGCTGAAGATGGGCGCTTCAGCGGTATATTGCGGAACAATCGGCGCGGGCAATACGACCAAGCTTGCAAATCAGGTCGTTGTGGCTTGCAACATTGCAGCCTGCGCAGAGGCATTTACGCTTGCTAAAAAAGCCGGTGTAGACCCGCAGCTCGTTTTTGAAGCAATCAAGGGCGGCCTTGCTGGCTCCACCGTAATGAATGCAAAGGTTCCAATGATGATCGACGGCAACTTCAAACCTGGCTTTAAAGTTGACCTGCACATCAAAGACCTGAACAATGCACTCGAAACGGGACACGGCGTCGGTTCCCCCCTGCCGCTGACGGCCGCGGTAATGGAAATGCTGCAGACGCTCCATGCAGACGGACGTGGCCAGGAGGATCACAGCAGTTTGGCAAATTACTACGCAAAAGTTTCCGGAACCAAGATTGGCAAATAAAATCAATTTGTTAATCCTGATTTAATCTTTCTACAGCGGGGGCGCGTTCTGTTGTTGTCAATACAATGGAACGTGCCCCACTGTGTATTTGCCCAGTATTCCCTTTCTAAGGCCGTTACGGGAATTCCGAATTCAAGTCAGTCTTGGGGACGTTCAACAGATTACAATAACGAAGGAGATTAAGAACATGAAAAAAGTCATTTTAATTCCTGATTCGTTTAAAGGCACAATGGATTCCGCTGCTATATGCGAAATTATGAAAAGACAAATCGAAATCCATTATCCTGATGCAGAAACAGTCTCCATTCCGGTGGCGGATGGCGGAGAAGGAAGCGTAGATGCATTTTTGACAGCTGTGGGCGGAGTGAAAAAAGCTTTGACCGTTACCGGGCCGTTTTTTGAGCCCGTCGATTCTTTCTACGGAATCATCAACGACAGTACGGCCATTATAGAAATGGCGGCCTGTGCAGGCTTGCCGCTCGCCGGCGATCATCTGGATCCGGCCGCAGCAACGACTTTTGGTGTGGGCGAACTGATTTTAGACGCGGTCAAGTCCGGGTGCACAAAAATCATTATTGGACTTGGCGGAAGCTGCACCAATGATGCCGGCGCAGGAATGGCAGCTGCTCTTGGCGTTAAATTTTATGATGAAAAAGACCAGGAATTTATTCCTACGGGCGGAACTCTTTCAAAAGTCAAACGTATCAACAGCGAAAGTGTTTCTGAAAGGATTTCCGGCATTGAATTTGCGGCCATGTGTGATATTGACAATCCGCTTTACGGTCCGACAGGCGCCGCTTATGTTTTTGGCCCTCAGAAAGGCGCCGACGCGTCTATGGTTGCAGAACTTGACAAGGGTTTGCAGAGCATTGCCCAAGTCATTCGCAACGACCTTGGAAAAGAGGTATCCAATATTCCGGGCTCCGGTGCGGCAGGCGGTTTAGGAGCCGGCGTGGCGGCTTTTTTGAATGCTGCGCTGCAGCCCGGTATTGATATCGTGTTGGATACCGTCCACTTTGACGACTTGTTAAAAGAGGCTGATCTGGTCTTTACAGGCGAAGGAAAAATGGATACACAGAGTCTTCGCGGAAAAGTTGTCATCGGCGTTGCACGCCGCGCAAAAACAGTCGGCGTTCCGGTCATTGCTGTCGTTGGAGACATCGGCGACAATATTGAAAAAGCATATGATATGGGGGTCACTTCCATTTTTAGCATTAACCGTGTCGCAGTACCATTTAAGGAAGCTAAATTGCGCAGCCGAAGTGATCTTGCCCTGACTGTCGATGACATTATCCGTCTTTTAAAATGCACACATTTTTAATTTTAATAAAATGTCCCCACCCCCCAGCAAGGACGTAGAGGCTGCTGGTTCGAATCCAGTCGCCTCGACCAGCATTTGGAATCCGGTAGAGAACCGGATTCCTTTTTTTATTGCAGTCAAAGGGTGACTGGGTGAGAACCAGCCGGTGCAGATCGGGAGAAACACAAAATTCCCCTCTCCCCCTAAGTGCTGCAGGGACTCGCGGAACGCGGGTACAGCGTGCCAACACCAGAATCCAGTCACCTCGGCCATAGAAAAAAGGGTCCGCAAACGCGGACCCTTTTTTCTATGGCAACGCGATCGGTAGACAGAAACAGCCGGTGCAGATTCCTTATACCGTCATCCCAACAAAAAATTTATGGCTTTATATATGCATATCCCTCTTGCTGCTTATCGATTAGTTCCCTGACACCTACTGGAACAACTTTTACAAATGGGAAAAGCTGTTCTCTGGAGATATTCATTCCATTTAACGCGTTGTTGCATGCTACGAAGGCAACATTTTTCTGTGATAAAAACTCCAGTGAGTTTGTATCAATCAAATCGCTGTTATAAACATAACCTTTCACAGCTTCCGAATTAGCTAAAACTTCTATGAATATGCCGGAAAGATCGTCATAGGAAACCAATAGATTTTTGATATTATTGAGAAGTAAATTCCACTTATGAAATTCATCAATATGAAAAATTACGCGAGAATCCATACAATCACATCCTGTCAATATAAAGGATACCAATTCGCACCTGACTCTTTCGAGCTACTTTACGGGGGACTGCTTCGATTTTCCGCATATTTTTAAAAAGCGCTGCATGGGTACGGTCAAAAACTTATCCGTGCGGTAAATGACGGAGAGCGCCCAAGGAAATTCCGGGTTCTTCAGGTGGAGCTGACATACACGGCCGGCGTACAGCTTGTCGACCAGAGGCTTTGGCAAAATGCTGACGCCCTGATTGTTTGCAACCATCTCCAGCAGCAAATCCCACTGGGAGCTTTCAAAAACGATGTTCGGCGCAAAGCCTGCGGCTTTGAAGCGTTCCAGCACTACATCGTAGTACATATAATCCGGAGAAACCATTAAGAAACGCTCCGTCCTCAGCGCCCCGAAGTCCACGCAGCTCTGGGTGGCAAGCGGATGCTGCTTGGGAACGACCAGCACAGCCTCCGAGCGGAAAACGGTTTGGCTGTAAAACTTGCTGTCCGAAAACGGTTCGATCACTACGCCCAAGTCGAGCGTTCCGTCGTCCACCAGATCCCGGATCGATTTGGAGGTAATCTCCGTAATCTGTAAGTCGGTTTCCGGGTAAGCCTGCCGGAATTGATAAATCAGGGAAGAAAAATAGATGGTTCCGGCGGAAGGGGGTAATCCGAGCGTCAGGGCACCGCCCGCGCAGCGCAGCTTCTGCTCCAGTTCCTGCGTTTGCGTGTGATAATAGTCCAGCAGTTTTGCTGCGTATTCATAAAATGCCAAACCGTCCTGCGTAATCAGAAGATCTTTTGCCCGGCGCCCGATGAATTCCGCCTGAAATTCATTTTCCAGTGCGCGAATGGCCTTGCTCAGGGTCGATTGGCTGACGAAAAGCTTCTCGGCCGCTCTTGTAAAATTGCGTTGCTTTACCACTTCCACATAGTAAGCCAGCTGAATCATTGTCATTGGGGATTTTCACCTCAATTTCTATATTCTATTTTCATTATACTTGAGAATTTTTTGTTTGCAATCCCAATTCGGGGCGTCTTTGTATGAATTTGATTCATACGGGTATGAATTTTTTGTATTTTTCTTCTGAAAAACACCGTGCTATGATACTGGCAGGAAATGCTTTGGCCAAAGCAGAGGAACTAGAATGAATTGCTTGCGTGCAACCGTATGCAAGCGAGAGGAGAGGTATTTGTGCAAGAGCAAGAGAAAAAAGTATCTTCCGTCAGAGCCATACTGATCGAAACGGTGATGTTTTTTACATACGCGTTTTTTGCCGTAAACTGGGTTGCGGGCAGCACGCTGACGCCGCAGATCATGAAATATTTCAATCTGCAGTCGTTTGCGTCGGCAACCTTTATTTCCAACGCCATCACGATCGCAAAAATCATCGGTAACTTCATGGCCGCCGGAATTCTTGTCAAGCTGCTGCCCAAAAAGGCGATCGGCCTGGGTTCCGGACTGATTGTCGCGGGCAGCGCGCTGGCCGTTCTGGCGCCGCAGTATTGGATTTTTATTTTGGGCCGCTTCCTTATGGGGTTTGGCGGCGCGCTGTATGTGGTTTATTTCAGCCCCGTCGTCATTCACTTTTTTGCCCCTGAAAAGCGCCCGACGGTCAATGCGCTCAACAACGTGGCCTACAATGTCGGAGGAATCATCGCAATGCTAATCGTCGGCCCGGTCATCCGCTGGATGCAGACCTGGCAGTACAGCATGGCATTTTTCGCGGCAATCAGCGCCGTCTTGTTCATCACATGGCCGGTTTTGGGACAGGACTTTGAGCTGAACCGTTCCTCCGGTGCGGATACGGAGAAATACACCATAGGGGATGCGATCAAGGAAAAGAACAACTGGTTTCTGCCGCTTACCTATTCCGGATTACTTACCTTCTACATAGTACTGCTTAATATTTTCCCGATTTCCGGCGTAACCGCAATCAACTCTAAAACACTCAGCACCCTGGTGGCGGTCGGCGGTGTCGTCGGTTCCGTACTGGCGATTATGCTGTCCAAGGTATACTTCAAGCGCCTGCCCGTAATCCGTTGGAGCGGTCTGGCCATGACCTTGTTCGGCGCGCTGATGTTTAACACGAAAAACGGTATGCTTTCGATCATTGCAGCCTTTGCCATCGGCGTGCTGATGTTCCTGCCGATCACCTCCCTCGTAATGATTCCACAGGAATTGCCGAACATGTCCCCTGCAAAGCTGACGACCATTATGGGTCTGTTCTGGGCGCTGTCCTATGTAATCGAATCGGTTGTGTTCTATCTGATCGGCATTGTGATCGACAAATCCGGATATTCGGCCGGACTGACCATTGCGCTGGTGATGAGCGCAACTTTCTTCCTCGGATCGTTCCTCCTTCCGGAAACAGGACGTTCCGCAAAGGAAAAGAAGCAGTAAGTATGGAAAGGAAATTTTTATGAAATCGTTTGAAGAAATATATCGTGAGAAAAAAATGACCGCCGAACAGGCGCTGGAATTAATTCAGGACAACGACTATATGTTTTCCGCCCAAGCGGCCGGGGAGCCCGAGGCGATTCTTGAAAAACTGCAGTACCTCAAGACAACCGGCGTAAAAAATACGGTTCTGAACACCTGCCTGCCCCTGAAGTATTACGAGGCGTTCAAGGACCCTGAAATGAAGGGAGTTATGGCGCATAACGGCTGGTTTTTCAATGCCGGTCTGCGTGACGCACAGACCAGAAAACTGGTGAGCGACGTGCCCCAAAGCTCTACCTCCATTCTGCGCAAAACCCTTGACCGCATCGCTTATGAAAACCGCCGTCCCGTGGTGCTGACCACCGTATCCCCCATGGATCAGCACGGCTATATGTCCCTGTCCGTCAGCGCGATTTATGAGCGGGACCTGATTAACAAGGGGGCTCTTGCCATCGTGGAGGTGAACCCCAATTTTCCCCGTACCTTCGGTGACACACAGGTTCATATTTCCGAGGTTGCGGCAGTTGTGGAATCCGACCGCCCCATCTTCAAAAGCAAGCTGGCTCCTTACACCGAAACAGATGCGGCAATCGGCAGATATATTGCCTCACTGATTGAGGACGGCTCCACGATTCAGCTGGGAATCGGCAATATTCCGAATGCGGTGGCGACGGAGCTGAAGAGCAAGCACCATTTGGGAATCCACACGGAAATGTTTACGGAAACCATGGTGGATTTGATTGAATGCGGCGCGGTGGACAATTCCCAAAAGGGTCTGCTCAACGGCTATTCGGTTTGCTCCTTCACCATGGGCAGCCAGAGGCTGTACGACTACATTGATAACAATCCCTCTGTTTTGTTTAAATCCTGCACCTTTACCAACGACCCGTACACCATTGGAAAAAACAACAAATTTGTATCGGTGAATGCTACGCTGGAGGTTGACCTTACCGGTCAATGCGCGTCGGAAACAGTCGGCCACACTCAGTGGTCCGGCACGGGCGGACAGTCCGAAACCGTACAGGGCGCGCAGATGTCTCCCGGCGGCAAGTCGATTATCGCCATGCACTCCACCTATACCACCAAGGACGAAAGCGGAAAAGAGGTTCTCCACTCGAAGATCGTGCCGTTTTTGCAGGAAGGCTCGGTCGTCACCACGTCCCGCAACGACACGGATTATGTGGTGACGGAATACGGCATTGCCTGGCTGCGCGGTCTAAATGTGAGCCGCCGCGTCGAGGCTCTCATCAACATTGCGCACCCGGACTTTCGCGAGGAGCTGCGCCGCCAAGCCGAAATAAACAGAATTTGGTAAAGAACCGTTTTCCCTCGCATAGCAACACCCCCTGTTGTAGTTGTTTTTCTTCAGCAGGGGGTGTTTTGTCATTCTAAGGATTAACTACCTTTGCTTAAATTCCATATGAATTTTACCTGAAACATCCAAATCAACCAAATTAAATTGACGTATAAACCATACCTGTGGTGTTATCTGTGTAAGTCCCCGGATGTCTCTACCTGCAAATTACACTATTTTCTTTTCGACCTGCGCTTCACTTCTCATAGCCAGCTTTTTGCATGGCCCCATAAGGAGAACGCAGACCCCGTTGAAAATAAGACTGCCCACAATGAAGGTACCAAAAAAGAGTGGTATATTTGACGAAAACGCGGTTACGTCAATACACGCGCAGGTTAAGTACGCAAATCCAACGTTGTTAAGAACCTTCGGAGCATACGGATGCAGCACGATCAGGATGAAAAGGACGACGGCCAGAGGAATGAGGAAACCGAAAAGGCCGCCCAGAACCGGTGTCAGCGCCGAAATAGCCAAAAGAGCCGCCACTGTGAGTACAAGCCCGACAAAGCCGCCCACCTCAACGGAAATCAGTCTGTCCTTTATTTCGCCTTCCATAGTAAACAGCATGATGTTACTGATAAAAATCAGCCACCCGTATTGAAAATTCATAATGTTGAGAATCGCGTTTGCAATCAGGATCCAAAGGAGCAGAGACAGGCGGAAGTAGAGCAGAAATCGCTTCTGTACTGTTTCATTCATGATTCTTTTCTCCTTATTATTTTTTTAAGAGGGAAGGATCGACAGGTTCCGTTCTGTTTGCCTGATAAATTCCCTGCTGCTTTAAGAGTTCATCATAATTTTCGTGCGTCAGAATGTAGAACTGCTTTTTCGCGAGGGAAGCGAATACCTTTTCAACCGTAGGCTCCAGCGGAGCGCCGTTGTCGAGAATCTGCTTATTGAATTCAATGAATTTCTGATATTTTTCCGATGTGTAATAAGGATCGCCCTCCGGAACAGCAAACCGCTGCGGGCGGTGCCGGTCCGTCAGATGCATCTCCGTCTGTACGAACCCGGGACAGAACACGGAAACATCGATGTCGGCGCCGGACGCCTTGAGAGACTTGTATACGCACTCCGACAAAGCAACTGCCGCATGCTTCGTGCTGAAGTAAACCGGGGCGGAGCCCAAAGTAATCAGTCCCGCAATGGAGCAGACGTTTAAGATCTGACAGTGTGTGCCTTGGCTGCGCATCTGCGGAATAAACCTCTGCATCATAAACCAGTGGGCGTACACGTTGACTTCCGTCACCCACTTAATATCCTGCTCTTTGATGTCTAAAATATCGGCGCCGTTTGATACGCCAGCGTCATTAATCAGGATATCGCAGCGGCCGAATTCTTCCATAGTACGGTCGAATATTTTCTGACATTCTTCCGAAAGAGAAACATCTGCCTGCACAGCAACCGCTCTGCGGCCCATTTCTCTGATTTCACCGGCGACCGCTTCCGCTTCATCCCCGTGGATATCGGCGATCAGCACATCGGCTCCCCGTTTCGCGCAGCCCAGCGCCAGGGCGCGCCCGATACCGTTGGCGCCCCCCGTGATGACCAGTACTTTTCCGTTATAATTATCAATCATATCGGTGCATCTCCTTACTGTGGATTTTTTCCGTTGACCAGATTTTGAATGCGCATCCCGGCAACAACCTGAGATTCCGGATGGGTGAAGATGTAGAATTTTTCATCTTCCACGGCGGTGAACACACAGGTTCCCACATAATCGATGGGAATGCCCGCCGTTACCTGACGTTCACTGCGGATATAGCCCGATTTGAACTCCTGTCCCTGATAGTAGGGATCATCGTTAATCGCGTAACGTTCAGGCCGGTGAGTATCCGCCAGATGAATGCCCGTCTTCACAAAGGCGGGTACCAGGCAATGTACCTGGATACGCCCGAGGCCGCGGTTCTTCAGCGCGAGATAGGTGCCCTCCGAAGCGCCAAGTCCCGCGAATTTTGTAGCGTGGTACATAACCGCGTTTCCGGAGGTCATCAAACCTGCAGTAGACTCCGTATTGATAATGACGGCTTCGGTTCCCTGCTGAATCATCTGCGGAATAAAGACATGCATGCCGTAAAGATGGCTCATCATGTTAACCTCGGTAATCCATTGGATATCCTGCACGGGAATCTCCCAGATTGGGCCGGATACCGATACCCCGGCGTTGTTGACAAGCATGTCTACCTGCCCGAAAGTGTCCAGAGTCAGCTTTAAAAGCCCCTCTACGTTTTCAAGAAGGGAGATATCCGCCTTCTGCCCTACCGCCTCGACACCCATCTCGTGCAGCTCGTTTACAACACGATCCACCGCCGGTGCGTCAATGTCGTTAACCACGATTTTCATGCCGCGCAGCGCGCCTTCTTTGGCAATTGCCTCTCCAACACCGCTTCCGCCGCCCGTAACAACCAAAACCTTACCTTTAAACTCTTTCATCTCTGTCCCCTCCTTTAAAACACAAACGCCTTGTCGTTTGCACTATGCATTGCGTTGACAATCGTTCCCGGTTTTTCCGTGTCGCCAACCAACACCACTTTGTCAAACGAAGCTTCCATTTCCTCATACAGAGCGCGGTTCGACCGCACGCCAAGCGCCAGAACAACTACGTCGGCTTTGCGGGTGACTTCAGCGGCGCTGGCCATGACGCCGAGCGTAATCTCTCCGTCCCCGACCGCCTTGATGGCATGACCTGTCAGAATTTCAACCTTATTCTTATTCAGGCGCTCCATAAGGTAGTGCAGAACGCTCGGATAAAGAGTGGTGCCAACGGCGTTCATCATCTCTACCACGGTAACCTGATTATTGGGGCTCAGATATTCGGCTGTTTCCAGACCTGTGACGCCACCGCCGATAACGGCGATGTTTTTCCCGCTGAGTTTTACTTCCCCGGACAGTACCTGTTCCGCCAGAACAGCTTTTTCGACGCCGGGGATTCTGGGAACAATCGGGTTTCCGCCCTGAGCAAGGAATACTCCGCACGCGCCGATTTTCCTGCATTCTTCCACGGTGCCCTGTGTATTCAGGCGCACATCCACGCCCCATTTTTTGAGTTCCGCTTCCTGTGTGTCAATCAGTTCAGCCAATAACTCCTTGTGAGGAGGCACGGAACCGAATTTAATGGTTCCGCCAAGCCTGTCGCTTTTTTCAAACAGCACCGTTTTGAACCCTCTCTTAGCCAGCACCAGCGCGGCCTGCATGCCGCCCGGCCCACCGCCGACGACGGCCACTGTACGCCCGTTACCATCCTTTACAAGTTTGTCGTCACCGTGGGTCAGTTCCCGTCCGAGAATCGGGTTGACCGTGCATTCGATCGGTCTGCCCTGATTGGCCACAAGGAAGCAGTTCATACAGCCAATACATTTGCGGATCAGGACGTCATCCCCGCGTTTTGCCTTATTGGCCCACTCGGCGTCAGCGAGCTGACCGCGCGCGACACCCACAAAATCGGAAACCCCCTCTTCCAGAAGTGCTTCGGCAAAGTCCGGATGTTTGATTGTATTGACGGCGATTACCGGGATTTTCACATTCGCCTTGATATTTTTTGCCAGGTGCTTTTTCCAGCCCTCCGCGAAGCAGGACGGTTCAATAATGGTTGCGCCGGACTCATAGGTTCCGCAGCTCACATTCAGGCAGGCAATCCCCAAGCTTTCGAGGTATCTTGCAATATGAATGCACTCCTTTTCATCGAGGCCGTCCTCAATGAATTCGCTGCCGTCGATACGGACGCAGACCGGGAAATCCGGGCCGCAGGCAAAACTGATGCCGACGATAATCTCGGTGATAAAGCGCATACGATTGAAGAAATCACCGCCGTATTTGTCTGTGCGCTTGTTGGTGTGCGGGCTTAAAAATTGGTTGACCAGATATCCGTGAGCGGCGTGGACTTCCACTCCGTCAAATCCCGCGGTCTTGGCGATCACAGCACCCTTTACAAATTTCTGCGCCATTGCCGTGACTTCCTCCGTGGTGAGCTCCCTTGGCATTTCGCCTATAATCCTGCACATCACCGGAGAGGGGGCAACGATTTGCTTTCCGTGCAGAAGTCTGCCCATTGTCTCATTTCCCGGGTGGTGGAGCTGAAGAAAGATCTTCGTGTCGTACGCGTGCACTGCCTCCGCCAGCCGGACAAGGCGCGGAATGTGCTTGGAATCCGTCGCGCACAGCTGGTTGCTCGTACCGATCCCCGTCTCCTCGTCTATCCGGCAAATTTCGGTGATAATCAGTCCGCATCCGCCCTTTGCCCGGTCAGCGTAATACCGGATAATTTCGTCGGATGCTTCTCCTGTGGAGGATGCGAACCCCGTCCCCATCGCAGGCATGACGATTCTGTTTTTCAGTTCAAGTTTTCCGATTTTCCCTTTTTCAAAAAGCTTGGTGTACTTCATGAAATCAGCCCTTTCTTACTTAAAGTTTGATTTTTTAGCAAAATACTTTTTGCTCCAGCAGGATCTCTGTTAATAATATAACATACCTAACCAGCAAAAGATATGGACTCCCCATACAAAACACTTGCCTTTTTTATGCCTGATGACTAAAATATAATTGAGGTGATGGAATTGCTGTTTAGCAAAATGATTGCGATATTATCCGGAAAATTAAAAATAGACCAACAAATAACTAGTAACAACTCACAAATTTATGAGCTGAAAGAGCTAAATCTCCAGTCCGAACTGAACAACTGCAAAAATGACATTTTGTATTTTGTGCGTGATGCAACCTGTTTGAAAGACGCCGTACCGCAGAATCTTATTTATGTTGAATGTACTTCCGATGAAGTGCGCAAATGTTTTGTCAACTCCGCACAGGTCGAAGCCGACAGTTTTCAGCCCGCCATGGCGTTTGCCTGCGATCTTCTGAACAGAGCTTACCGGATGCAGGCTCTGTATTCGTCCATGCTTCATATGATTCTGGACGGAAAAGGAATTTCCGGTATCCTGAGCGATATTGCCGACAGGGCTGAGAGCTCTATTGTAATGATTGACATGAGCGGCAAAATCATGGCTCACTCGTCCCCTTTCCGGCTTCAGAACCCTCTTTGGACACAGAGCGTAAAACAGGGTTACTGCCCAACGGAATTTATGGAACACATCCGAAAGCTTCGGCAAGAAAAGGGAAAACTGCCGGGTTCCGACCCATATGTCCGCGTCTGCGAAGAGATGCAGCTCTTTTACCTCTGCAGTAAAATTTCAAAAAACGACACACTTTTCGGTTATATCTTTATGATTCAACCAGACAGCGAATTTGGTGCGGACTGCTATGAGATGCTGTCCATCGTCAGCAAAGCGCTGACGGAAACGACGCTGAAGCATCAAAATAAAATCACCCTGCAATCACACCTTTACGGTGAAATGCTGACGGACATGCTAAACGGAATTTCGGAAAAGCAGGCGGAAACCCGCATTCATGTCAGTGAACTCACGTTTCCCAACTATATGCGTGTTCTGACGGTCAAGCCGCTTTATTACCACGGTGAGGTCAGTCTGGCCGCGTCCATACAGCCCCAACTCGAAACGATTTTTCTGGTTGAACAGAGTATTGTCTACCAAAAATCGATTGTGCTGATTATCGGAGTGAAAAAAGACCGGACAATCCCTCCGGAGCAATTGGAACAGCTCCGGGCGCTGTGTGCGCAGAATTACCTTTTGGCCGGTATCAGCAATTCCTTTTCCAATCCGACGAAATTCCCGGAATATTACCGTCAGGCGGAAAAGGCCGTGATTCTCTCGCAGAGAATGGATGCGGACGGTTTTATACACAGCTATGTGGATTATGCTTTTTTTGATATGCTGGATAACCTTCCCGAAGAGCTGCGGCTCATGCGCTACTGCCACCCGGCTCTTCCTCTTCTCAGGGAATATGACCGGCAGAAGGGCACGAAACTGTACGAGACTCTGCGCTCCTTTACGCTTACCGGCTTTAATCAGAACCGAACGGCAGAGCTTCTCTTTCTTCACCGCAACACGCTGAACTACCGTCGGCAAAAGATTATGCAGCTTTGTGGAATTGATCTTGAGGATTCTCAGACTAAATTCCTGCTGAGCTACTCTTTTGCCATTGATCTTTTTCTTGAGAAAAACACCCTGTATTCATGATCGGTATCAATCGCTTCTGCCCTGTGAAAACATAGTTAAAACGGCATGTCGCAATTCGAGTTTGTTCGAAAAGCGGACATGCCGTTTCTTTATGATTTTATTTAGATGAGTCTGGTATTATTCTTATCCTACCGTGGCAACAAAAATCCTTGTACCGTTTACATAGATTCCGGCTGCTGAACCTGCCGCACCGGCGGACGTGATTCTGTAGAGATAATCGTTTCCTGATTTTCCGACATTGGCAAGGCTGAAGGTTGAAGATCCGACAGCAACAGCCGGTGCCGTTGCGGAGGTAATTTTAAAGGTATAGGCGCCTTTCACGGTTACGTCCATCGTTGTATCGGTCGTGAAAGAAGCGCCCTTTACCGTGGCGACAAAAATCCTTGTTCCGTTCACATAGATTCCGGCTGCCAAGCCTGCCGCGCCGGCGGATGTAATTTTGTAGAAATAATCATTGCCGGATTTGGAAACATAGGAAAGCTGGAAAGAAGAGGAACCAACGGTAACGGCCGGAGCCGCCGCCGAGGTAACCCTAAAGGTGTAGGAACCGTTCACAGCCAAATCCATAGTGGTATCGGTTGTGAAAGCAATTCCTTTTACTGTTGCGACAAAGATTTTATTCCCGTTCAGGTAGATCCCTGTTGCGGAACCGGTGGAGCCGACTGCGGTAAGCCGGTAGAAGTATTCATTTCCGTTCTGGGAAGCCAGTACCGCTGTAAACACGCCGTTTGTACCGGTAACAACGGAAGGCGTGGACGATGCTGTTACTTTCATAAGGTAGCTCCCGCCCTTCTCGACCGAGAGAGCGGCATTTGTGTCGGAAACTGCGGTCGGAGTTGGAATGGCGGTGACAGCGCAGCTGGCGGCGCCGTAATCGTCCATTTCATAACCGTCCGCGTCGTAAAGGACTGCGGTCAGGGTCGCTTTGTTTTCCGATGCGAAAACCGGGTCCACATTGTTAACCTTTACGGTTGCGGAAGCGCCGGAGGAAGCGAGTTCAAATATCTCGCTGCTGCCGTCAAGCTCCCAAACAACTTTCGCCCCGCTGGGGATAGAGGTGCCGACCGGATAAGCGCTTGCGGTGAATGTCTCTGAATAGCCCTTGGCAATACTGGAAGATTCTTTATTCATGACAAGACCGGCAAAAGAAAGAGACGCGATTTTAAAAGTATCGATTGAAGTGCCTGTTGTTTTTGCAAGTGTGAATCCAAAGGTGTCGAAATCGTCCTCATCGACGGCATCTGAAGCGGCCTTAAAGACTGTGGTGCCGACCGCAAAGGTTTTGTCGGTCAGCTTCAGTGTGATCCCGTAGATACTGTCGGTTACATAAAGATTTCCGGCCGCAATCCTCATTGTACCGTCCCCGTCAATCGTATCTGCCGTGACCATCCCGTCAAATGTCAGAACGGTGTCGGAGTCCAGGGAAATGGTGTCAATTGTAACAGCGCCGCTGACGGTTGCTGCCGTGTCCTCGCTCTGAGCATCCATCGTTCCGTTTACCGCGTTGGCAGGAGCGGGAATCGTTCCGGTGAAGGCTTTGCTGTCATCACCGACATATACCGTTGTTTCACGGTAATCGAGGTCGATGGCATTCACGTTAACGCTGTCCCCGACGAGTGTGATGGAGCCGTCCGCGCCTGACTTAACACCGGCGGAGGTAATTTTGGATTCCTTAGAAGACATAAAGATGTCCCGGGCGGAAATCTTTCCGGTTACGACCGGAGTATCCGAATCATTCGCGGTAATGGTAACAGTGCCGTTGGCATTGATTGTTCCTGTTGTGCCTGCGTTTACGGTCACGTTGCTGTCCGAATCAACCGTTTCATCGGTAACATCAATATTTCCGACTTTTCCGCCGCCGATCAAAACCGCGTTTCCGTCCGGTGTAACCGGTGCGCCGCTTGTTTTAATATTGCCGACGGTACCGTCCGTAACTTCAACGGTGCCGTTTTTTACATCGATGGAACCGACTTTTGCGTCACTGATTTGGAGATTTCCGACGCTGCCGGAAATTTTCTGCACACTGGTTTTCTCCTCCACATTCACGCTTGCGGTGCCTTGCGGGAATACCACTTCGCTGTCTGTGACATTGGCTGTTCCGGAATTTGCATTGCCGGTCAGCATCGTTTTTCCGTCCGTTCTCTTAATGGTAAAAGCGTTGCTGTCCGGCAGTAAGGTTGCCGCGTCGGCTTTTTTATCAATTTTTGTTTTTAAAGTATAATAGTCGCTGGAACTGGTCGAGGCCTTGTAGGTGGAACCGTCCGCAACCAGCTTCTTCACGGTAACACTTACGTTCATGGTACCGGCGTCCTGTGTATACAGATGGGTTTCGGAAGAAAAGTTTCTACCCACGGTAACGGTCGGGAACTGGGTAAATGCCGAAGCCGTGTCGGAAACCGAAACATGTGCATCACTGCCCGTCACGCTGAGGCTATAGGCGTTTCCATTTGTAATGCCGGAGGTTGCCGCGGTTAAGTCGGCAGCCTCATAAAGTGCCAGCGCGGAATCAGAGCTGGGCTTTGCTTGATAGATCCCGAGCGTTTTTGTGTAGTTGGCGGTTTGGGCAAAGGTTTCAAAATTGGAGAAACCGGTGCCGGGCTCTTTTGCTGTGAAACCTGAATCATATTCGCCGAAAACGATCTGATCCTTGTCGTAAACATATACAGTAAGGTTGTTTCTGGCTTTCACCGTATAATCATTTCCGTCTTCGTCTGTGCAGCTGCCTTCATAAAGAACGGAAATGACCTCTTTGCCGGAAGCCGAGCTGCTTTTCAGCTTCAGGGTCGCCACATCGGTGGAGCTGTCTGTCTTTAACGAAACAAGACTGTCGCCGGAAATATGGGCGATGGCGGTAATTTTTTCGTCGTCGACCGTCTGATGGTCCGTTGTTTCAAAAAGGAAATCACTGCCGCTGTTAAGCAGGAAATCCGTAAGGTTGGCGGTATTTACCGTACCGCCGTTGACAAGATAAATTGCGTCTTGATTGGTGCCGCTGATTGCACCGGTCGTTGACCTGGTAGCCGCCGTGGCAACGACGGATGAAAAGCTGCTGATAATCAGCGCAGAAGAAAGTACAATAGAAAGTACTTTTGCTGTAAATTTTTTCATTCTTCAAATCCTCCTGATTGAGTGTTGTTGGTAAATTAAATGGTAAGTTTGGTAATAATTTTTTCGGAAGCAGGTCGGTTCAATGCCGCAGCCGTGCTCCATGTGAGCTGACTCAGCTTACTGCGGTAACTTGCTGTCGTTGTTGATGGCTGAAGAGGAGGAAGAGGAGCGACTGCCGGTTTCTGTGCTGCCGGAGCTGCTTTGCGTCTGAGAGGATGTAATCCCGTTTTTACTGGAAGCGGGCTGTGAATCTACTTTTTCCGGGTCACCGGATGAATCGGAAACACTGTCTTTGCCCGATTCACCGGAAGAAACCGGGGAATCCTCATCGTCCGTCTCATTGGCTGTATCCTGTGTATTTTTGTCAACGGCTGTGCCGGATGAACTCGGCGCATCTTGGCCGTCCGCTTCGTCGATAGCGGTGTTGTCATCCTCCGGAGCGGAGCTGTTGGCTTTGGCTAACTTTTTCAATTCGTTGATCCTTTTCATAATATCCTTTACTTTGGCATCTTTGTATTCACTGACAGTGACGGAAGGATCAAGCGCCTGCAGCTTTTGTATTAAACTCAGTTTACCCGGAGTAAGGGCGAGCTTTTTAGCTTCGTCCCGTTTTTCCAGCGGAACGTGATCCTTGCTGATCGTTGCGGTCTTACGCTCTGATTGTATTGCCGTTTCTGCACCCTGTGCCGCGGCGTTTTCCAGTTCGATCGCGGTCGAAGCATCGTCGGTTTCAGAGGTCACGGAAATGACCGTTGACCCGTCTTGCGCGACAAAGCCCTTCTGCGCGGCTGACTTCACCAAAGTATGGACAGCGCTTTTGACATCCGCATCCATGATGTTTTGCCCGTTCAGAATCGTTGTTCCGTCGCTGTTATAAGCGGTTGCGGACACGATTCTCCCCAATCCATTTACGCCCAGCTCCACACTGGGGTTAATGTCAAGACTTAAATAGGAAGCCGGAGTTTTATAATAGGCAACCGTGGCCGCAGACATTGCGCACACAAAGAAAACGGTACAGGCGGCAATAACGACCCTTTGCCTCACGGACCGTGCGGACCTGCTTTTGGTTGCAGCGGGCGATGCATTTAAACTGGCAATAAGGTAAGCTTTTGTGTTCCTTTTCAGATCTTCCTTGGCACGGATATGGTTCATAGCGGCCCTAAAAATAGTTTCCATCATCAAAACCTCTCAATTTGTTCTTTAAAATTGCTTTCGCCCTTCGTAGATGTGTGTGAATGGTATTCTGATTTCTGCCAAGAATCGTTGCAATTTCAGGAACGGAATAGTCCTCAAAATAGAAGAGATAAATAACATTTCTATATTTCTGCGGAAGAGATAACACTTCACGCAGTACACCCTCTTCGGATTTATCCTCTATGGGAATTTCTAAATTGTCGATGGAACAAGTATTTTTACGGAAAAAGCTTTTGTGGAAATCCTTGCATTCATTGATCGTAACTCTGCAGAGCCATGCCTTTTCATGCGTGTCGTTTTCAAATGGTTTTTGATACTGCAATAGTTTTAAAAAGACATTTTGAAAAATGTCTTCCACATCCGCTTCATTCTTGAGATACATAAAGCATATTCTTCGAACCATATCGGAATATTTGTCGAGAGCTTCTGTTACAACATCGTTGGTACCGGACGATGTTTTTTCCATTTCATTTCCTCCCTTCATTACTACATACGATTGAAAAGAACAAAAACTTTCAAAATTCGGTAAAGTTTATACAATTTGCATTCCAGTATATAGCACCCCGCTAAAACAGATCTGCTTATTCAGAGCGATTTCCGAGTCAAGAGCAGACGGTTTTGTTAAAAAAAGAGGGAGAAGTGTTTCTCAACACATCTTCCTCATTAAGGATCTTCTCTGGGAGCTGCCTATACCATTTTACCGTCAAATTTAACCCAAGGTCAACTCCAATATTTACCGCTTTCCCTGCTTTCCGGGCCGAACCGCAGGAAACATCATTATAAAAGCCAGAATCCGATGATTCCGATCAAAAGGCTGAACGCAACACCGGCGGCCACGTCCCTGGGAAAATGGATTCCGGCAAGGGGACGAATCACGGAGATCAGCAGCGCAATCACCGACATGGCAAAGCCGGCAGGCGGCCAGATATACCAGCAGGCAACCGCAATAATGGTCACCGACGCGACATGGCGGCTGGGGAAAGATTGCCCTTTCTTTTCGCGGGGAATCAATGGCTCTATCCCCAGTTTTTCATAGGGCCGCGGCAGATTCCAGCGCTTTCGCACAACGGTCACCGTACCGAAAACGGCGGCGGGTATCAGCAGTGCCTTGAAAAACCGCCCGTCTCTCCGGATTGCCAACATCGCCAGCAGAGCGGGATACGCGCAGTAGACAATACGCGGCAGCCAGAGGTTCAGTATCTTCATGACGTTTAACCATCCCGGCCGGAGTAAAAACCATTGTCTGATCTTGTCATATTGTTCTTTTTTCAATAGAAAAATCCTTTCTGCGATTCTCTCACGGTTGATTTCGCGGATAAGTGAGATTGTTCCCACTGTTTGATTGATTCCGTTTCGCCGATAATTTGGGGGCGAATGAGCAAACTAATAAAAATCAGTAAAGGAGGAACTGAAGTGGATCAAGATCAACCGCAAAGCACACTGGCTCTGAACACACTGGACAATATCCCGTCACCCGCACCAAATGCCCGAAAGATCACCGGGCTGGTAAAAGAAAGCGGAAGGATAACCGGTTACCAGCTTTCAGACAGCACGGTTCTGGATAAAGCACAGGCTGTTGAGTTAGCCCGGAAAGGCGAAATTACCGGCGTGGGCATCGCGCACCGGGGCGACACCGAGTATCTCAAGTCGATTCCCGACGGCAGCGACAGCAACAACCTGAGCAACCTTCCCTCAATATCCCGTTCTTAAAAATCATAAACCATCCTATCAGGGCGGCTGTAAAATCAGCCGCCCTGAAATTCGCCATTAGATATACGAAGCGACTCCCGATCAGGAAATCCGAATGCTGACCCCGTTGACCTCCACCCCGTCATCCGCCCGGATCAGGATGTATTTTGAACCGTTAATCACCCTTGTTTCCAACAAATCGCTGCGCTCCGGGTTAACCTGAATGGTCACGTCGGGGGTACGGACCTCGAACTTTTTTGTGTCTACAAGGTTCTGCGGACTGATTGCAACGTCGGCGCCAAACTCATCGTTGAATTTCTCATCAAAGGCATCCATATTGGACTCGGCAACTCCGCAGGATTTCAGGACGGATTTGACCGTACCCTTGGAAATTGCCAGAGGGTCAGCTTCTTTATTGGTTTTGTGTACTTCGATCATTTCGCTCAATTGCCCGTGGACCGATTGCAGGACTTCGTAACTGCAGTCGTCCGCAAGGGCTTCGCCCAGCACGGACTGAAAGGTCTCTTTCTGCGCGGCAGCCGGCATGGGGACGTCGGTCTTAAACACAGCGTCAACAAATTCCGCGTGATTTTCCTTAACATCCCTTGAATAGTAGAGAGCGTTATAAATATTGGGACTGCGGTCGTCAAACGCCGGGAAAAGAAAGCCAAGCTCCGGCGGGGAAACCAGCCAGTCGGCTTTGCGGTTGTGGAACTCATTTTCCACAACATAGTAGCTTAACGCGGGCTGCGTCGGCTTGATTGGGCAGATGCTGCACAGGATATAGGAATACACTTCAGAGGAAGCGTCGTCCTGTTTTTCCCCGTCCTTGGAGCGGTAAAAGACATCATAGGTATCGTGTGTCAGCAGAATCAGATACTGGCCCTCCAAAGCGATGTTCTGAATGACCCGCTCAAAAAACGCCTGTACGGCGTCCTCGTTTTTCAGGGAGGAATTCCTCAGTTCCATAAGCAATTGATGTTCTTCCCCGGCGACAACCTGCTCAGTGGCAAAAGAAAGATCAATCAGATTTTTCCCCAGGGTTCCGGACAGCGTACGCTTGAGAATGGCCAAAAACTTTTCGGATTCTTCCTGTGACATCAGCGCAAGTGATTGGTCGAATTGGGAAACAATTTCCCGCTTGTCATTGACAAAGCAGCCCCGTATATGGGTAATATTACTCTTGTCCTGCCGAAAACGGCGGCGAATTTCAGAAACTTCCTTTTCGTTCATAATAACCTCTTTTAAATATGTAATATCAGTATCGGCTGACTGAGAAAGGGCGGCGGGAAAGATTCTCTGCTCGAACAAATATTATAGCACATGGCTCCGCAGAGTTCCAGCCATTTGAAAAGACCCGACCCGAAAAGAGAAGAATCTCTTGGGTCAGGTCTTATTTAAATAGCTGCACTTGAACGGTTTTCACCGCCTCCGCTCAGCGGAATTGCTCTGCACACGGGTTTCCCCGCGTCTGCGGAAACATGATGCGGCAGCTAATGCACCCGGAATGATTTCACTTCAGGATCAGGTGGACGGATTCCCGAAGATTCGCGGCCTGTGAAAGCTTTTTCCAAACCGCATATTTTTTGGGATCGTAAATATAGGTTCCCCGCAGCCCTTCCAAAAATCGGCTGAGCTCGTCAAACAGGGACGTATCGTCTGCGGCGCCCGGCGGGAGCCGGTATTGGAAGCCAAGAAGCTGGCTGCGGCAAAGGAAACCGTCCTCTTTTTTAATGATCGTAATAGGCACCTTATCCTTGCGGTACCTGTCGAGTTTTTTCGCGAGATTTTCGCTGCCCACCCACTCAAATTCGGTCGCACAGCCACAGTGGATGCACACAAAAAGCTCATCGGTCACCCGGTTGCGCCGGGTTCTGGTTCCGCAGCGCGGACAGGTAAGGAAAAGACTGTTCGCACTTACCTCAATCGGCGGCGGCAGCCCTTTTTCGGGTAATTTATATTTTAAGGTTTTTACCAGTGACGCGTAATCTCTGACAGAAAAACAGTGCTGTGCGTCTTCAGCCGAAACCGGGATTCTGTCGTTGGCTCCGCCGTTTGCCTCCAGTATCACCTGGGAACCATTCTTCACGGCAATTTCCGCTATTCTGTTTGACAGATAAAAAACCGTATTTTGATTCACTGATGCGGAAATAGAATTGTTTTCCAAAACAGCGCCGCCCTCGCCGCAAACCGTATAACTTAATCCTCCCCGCGCATTGCGCGCAACCCCCATGGTTGTAACCGTTTCATCAACGATGCCGGAGCCGCACTCCATATAAATCATTAAGTAATACTTATTGCCTTTTTTAACCAGTCTGGCGGAATGCAGCAGCCGCGGCTGCTGCAGTGCCTGCTTCAGGTCGGCAAGCTGCTTTTTCCCAAAGGCCAGCGGAACAACGATATAGCGCCTCTGTCCGGGAAGATTGTTCATATAATACGATCCTTCACAGACATATTTCAGGCTGAGCCCGCTGTTGCCATATTCGCCGGAAATGCTGTCCTTCCGGTTCAGAAGATATAATTTTGCATAAAAACGGTCTTTAAATTCATCGTACAGCAAGCAGTAATCTCGCTCCCTGGCATAGCGGCCAAAATAGACGGAACGCGGCTTTCCCGCCTTTCCAACCAGTTTAGAACAGCGGTGTTCAAGGCCCTGTGTACCGATGTCTCCCGTGTCGAACAGCCCTATGCATTCCTCCATTGCCAGCGAGTAGCGCGGAGCGTCCAAAAAAGCGAGCGGATACCCGGTTCGCGAGTTTTTCTGCTTTTGGGCAAGATAGGTTGCCGCAGTAGCGGCAAAATCTAATTTTAAGGAATCCTTGAAAGGCTGCACCCCAAACTGATTCAGGCTTTCGGAAGTTTCCTTATCAATCATTTTCAGTATCCGGTGCTGTGGAACAGGCGCTTCTGTTTCGCACAGAATCCCGATTTCCTTCTCGTACCGGTCCAGAAGAAACTGCAGCGCCTGTGAATAACGCAGAAGAGCGGCATCCATCAAATCCCGCTTATGCCTGCTGGGTTTGTAGATCTGCAGCATCAGTGTTTTATAAGTCATAACACAACCTGCCTTGCAACATCCGGCGCCCCTCTTCTACGCAAGGAAGCGGAAGGTTCTATTCGGAAGGCCAGCGCGGATAAATCGCTTTTGGGTCTTCCAAAAGAAAGGGATTCCCCTGCCGCCAGGAGCAGCCGAACCGGTTCTTCCGCCGACATACCGGGATGATAGGCATTCTCCATATAAGTTTGTATGTTCCGCAAGCTCCAGCCATCCTTCAGATTTCTGTCCGCTCCGGCGTTTAGCATACCGCTGCCGACCGCGATCACCGTATCGGCCTGCTTGGCGGTGAGTTCCGTGCTCCGGATTGTTTTTCCCTGCAGTACCCGGCCGGCAGTCTTTATGGTTACCGGCTTTCCGCGCCGGAGAAAAATCACATCGGGTGTTCCAAACTGCTCCACATAGATATGCCCGTCAAAACGCGCAAGAATCAGCGTGAAGCCAATGTTGTTTCCGTTTTCCGCCTGTCGGCCTGACGGCTGGGACTCTACAAGCATGTTGGCAATGTGTGCGACGGACACCCCGCCGCCGCCCATCGTCTCCATCATCCTGACGGCGAAGGATGTAAGAAGGTTTGCTCTTGCCCCGCCGTTTTCCCCGCCGGCAAGGATAGCCGTAACACCCAGTTCATTTCGGATAATTTTCATCCGGTCTTTACAGAATTCTTCCTGAAACTGGGGAATACACGCACTGTAGGTGTCAATTTTTACGATGTTCTTCATCCCCCGTCAGCGGAACGATATTTTCGGTCAGCTGCAGAAGCGCGACTTTGGTTTCGCAGGTTGTTTCTCCCAAAAGATCCGCAATTTCCTGTACGACCCGCATCTGCTTATTCACGATCTCTTTTGCAAAGGCGGCGGTTTTCTCCGTAACCTTACGCTGCTCTTCCAGCACCTGTTCCTGCTGGGTAATATCCTTCAGAAGCACAAACATCAGCTGGTTATTGCTCACATTTACCACTGTCTGTTCCAGAATCACACCCAGTCCGCTGTAAGACTGTTTATGGTTCAGAATGTTTTCCCCGCTCTGCAAAACTTCCTGAAAATCCGCGCTGGGAAGGATGGCGCTGATCGGCTGCCCGACGCACTGTTCGTCAATTTTCAGCAACTTCGCGGCGGAAGGATTGAATTGCTCTATATTGAGTTGATCGTTAATGACCAGAATCCCGGTTGGCGTGTGTTCGACAACCGTATTGGACATACTTTCGGCCAGTTCCCGCATATAGGGAATGCACATATTGATATTTGCTTTTCCCTGCAGAACGGCGATCGCTTTTTCCCGGCAGGTATTGTAGCCGCAGCATCCGCAGTTCAGCTCTTTCTCCGGCGTCGTTTTTCCGGTGGAAGCCAGAACGCTGCGGATTTTTTCTTCATCGATCGTCTCTTTCTTGGCGGAACGGTTTCTGAATTTTTTGGTAAACTGTGACGCTACTCCTTCTGTAAGGGCGGGCGGCGCTTCGTTCATCTGCTTCACATTGTTGACCAGCACATTTTTTGAATTTAAAAAGCTGTGATTCATCAGTTTCAGAATAGGGCCGCCCAGGCATCCCCCGGAACAGGCGTTTAACTCCAAAAAATAGCCGGACAGATGGTCCTGAACAATAGAATCCAGAATTTCAATGCAGCGGTCCACACCGTCGACACTCAGGCACTCATAGGTGCCGCGCTCTTTTTGCCGCAGATTCTTGATGATCCCCCCCGGCGCGGGATAATAACGGGGCAGGGTATTTTTTAAGGTGCGGCTGTTCTGGTCGCGCCGGGAGAGATCTACTTTCTCTTCATGGAACCATTTCTCCAGTTCGTCAAAGGTGAGCACGGAAAATAAGAGATTGCCGTTGTCGGGGTCGGCACACTCATATTTCTTGGAAATACAAGGCCCGATAAAAACAATTTTTGCCCGAACGCCGTAAATCTGTTTAATCATGCGCGCATGCGCAATCAACGGAGTCACTACCGGCGCAAGCTGCGGGATCAGCGAAGGATAGTTCTTTTCTACAAGCAGATTTACCGAGGGACAGGAGGTGGTAATGATGTTCTGCATTTTATGTTCCCGAATCAGCTTTTCATACTCACGGGTAACTTGTTCCGCGCCGATAGCCGTTTCCTCCACATGGGTAAATCCCAGCTTTTTCAGCGCCGCGGATATTTTTGTAATACCGGTCTGCGGAAAAGCCGCAATATAGGACGGGGCCAGAGAAACATAAAGTTTCTCCCCCGCACGGATCGCCTGTTTTACCTTAAAAAGATCGCTGTTGATATATTTTGCGTTCTGCGGACAAATCAGCAGGCAATTCCCGCAATAAATACATTCGTCGCCAATAATGTGAATCTGTTCATTGCGGTATGCAATCGATTTTACCGGACAATTGCGAATGCACTTATAGCAGTTTTTACAATCAGATTTATTTAAACCAATAATTTCTTCCATTCAAAATACTCCAAATTAATGAACCCAATTAATATTGTTTTATCCTACCATAAATCAAATCAAAAAACAACGCTGCCGGTACTTGTTTTCATTTATTGTATTATAAATATGGTTTTTAAATACAAAGTGTCTTTTTGTTAAAATATTAACTTATCGAATGCGTAAATTCCACTGTTCATGGGACTTTACACTGTTTACGGTCTGTTTCGGGTCCGGATAAAGCTGCCGAAATCCTCCTGAAAATCCGGATTTCATTGACGATTTGCTTTTGACGTGTTAATTTTACTTTGCTATTAAGAAGTGATTTTCGCAGCATAGAAAATTACAGGAAAAGGATTGGTGTGTTTTTATGGTGATTGAAGTATATATTGGAAAAACGTTGCGGTTAACGTCCTTCGATGTGTTAAAGGACTTTCAAAGGCTGATCAAACAGAATCATCTGGAAAACAAAGTTTCACTGAGCGCTTCCCTTTGCGTCGGTGATTTTGCCCAATCAGGAGTACCGGTGAAAATAGGAGAAGCTTTTACCGACTTTGTTTCAAAAGATAACCTGGAGCATGTGTTTGGGAAATATGTCCTGCAGGCAGTGGGTTCCTGCTGAAACAGAAACCGAAAGGTTTCCGATACAGTCTGATTCTATTCCCCCATCATGAGGGGTTGATTTGTGGAGGGTGTGTGAATTGCTGGTTTTTGATTCCAATGTACAGGAACTGAAATACAGAGTACTGAAAGAGGTGGTTCGGCTTTCCGAAAAAAATGAGCTGACCACAAAACTGTATGATATCCCGCGAACGATTGTACCCGGCCCGAAGGCTACTATGAGATGCTGTATTTACCGGGAAAGGGCAATTGTGGAGGAACGCGTAAAAATGGCGATGGGTGGAAACCCAGACAACAAAAACGTTGTCGAGGTGATTGACATTGCCTGTGAAGAATGTCCCAGCAAACGGTTTCTTGTTACGGAAACCTGCCAGGGCTGCATTGCGCACCGCTGCCAGGCCGCGTGTCCGGCAAAGGCAATTACCTTCGTGAACCATAAAGCGGTCATCGACCCGGACAAGTGCAAGGGATGCGGCCAGTGCATGCGGGCCTGCCCCTACCATGCGATTACAGAGCAGGAACGGCCGTGCATCAATGCCTGCAAAGCGAAAGCAATCTTTTTGGATGAGCAGAACAAAGCGGATATTGACCCGGATAAATGCATTCGCTGCGGGGCATGTGTCCGTCAGTGTCCTTTCGGTGCCATAGTGGATAAGTCATATGTTCTGAATGTCATGCAGATGATTAGAGACTCCAATCACGGAAAGAACTACAGGGTTTACGCCGCCGTTGCGCCCGCAATCGCAAGCCAATTCTCTTACGCCAAAATCGGGCAGATTGTTTCAGGCCTGCATCAAATCGGTTTTCACAAAGTGGTGGAAGCCGCCCTTGGCGCGGACATCACTGCGCGGAAAGAAGCGGAGGAACTGGCTGAGAAAGAGTTTCTGACGACCTCCTGCTGCCCCGCATTCGTTCAGTATATTAAGACAAACTTCCCTGAATTGGAACAAAACATTTCCGGCAACGTTTCTCCGATGGTGGAAACAGCCCGATTGATTAAAATGATTGACAAAACGGCGAAAGTGGTATTTATCGGCCCCTGCATCGCGAAGAAAATGGAATTTCAGAAGGAAGAACTGCACGGGATCGTCGACTCCGTCATTACTTTTGAAGAACTGCAGGCCATATTCGGCGGTTTGAATATTCAGCCGGAGGAACTGGAAGAAAAGAAGCTGAACGACGCTTCTTACTTCGGCAGAATTTTTGCCAGAAACGGCGGAGTAACGGAAGCGGTATTCAACGTCCTGCAGCAAGAAAATTCTGATTTTCAGGTAGACCCGGTCATTTGCGACGGACTGGAAGAATGCCGCGCCGCACTGCTCAAGGCTTCTAAGGGAAAGCTGGCTGAAAACTTTATAGAGGGTATGGCCTGTGTCGGCGGATGTGCCGGCGGAGCCGCCTGCCTCAGCTTAAACCACGCGATGAAAAATAGAATGAGCATTGATAATTTTGCAAAACAGGCACACACCGGAATCAATGAATCCGTACCTGTCAGATAATATAGGAGGCTTGTGATTATGTTGGATTGTAAATTGTGTAATTACTATCAATCGGTTTCGGGACGGGATTTCCGCGGAATGGATCTGGGGATCTGCGAGTTCACCGATATGCTGTTTGTAGAAGATACCGACAATATGATGGGAGAATATCCCTGCAGAAAGATAGAATACAACGATTATCTCCGCAAAAAATCAGCGGCCAGCATCGATACCGTCGCTGCAGCGAAATTAGTGGACGCGGAACTGTTTCATGAACTGAAGCAGTGCGGAGTTTCGATGATAAAATTTCCGGAAGGAATCATTAAAAAATGTTTTGAGAACCAGCTGGAAAAGAAGAGCCGGGAAATGCACCGCGAAGTACAAGTAAACTTACTTGAAACTAGAAACGCATAAAGTCGGATGTCTCCTCATTCGAACTGTTTGTGGCGATTCTGTTTTAAATAATTGCTAGGTGACAAAAAGGTTTGAATTCTGTATAACACAGGACTCAAACCTTTTTGTCTTTATCGTAATTTTAAATTTTCACTACGCCCGTTATCGTAAGATTTGCTAAATTCCTATTATTCTTAAGGTCTAAGTACATCGGTTTGTTTTCGTTGCTGCACACGACTTTGACTTTTGGCCTCAGCACGCAGTCTTCATAGTTTTCAACAACAATGGCAGTAAGGCCATTGTTCAGCAGTACACAGGTTCCAAGCGGAAATGCGGCGACTTTTCTGGTGAACAGTTGGATCAGTTCCGGGTCAAACAGCGTTCCAGCGCCTCCCATCAGATATTCCATCACCTCCGAAGGCATCATTGCCGGTCGATACGGACGGTCGGATGTCATAGCGTCGAAGACATCCGCAATGGAAATAATACGGCTGAATCGATTGATACCGTCCCCTGACAGCCCGGCCGGATAACCGCTCCCGTCCATGCGTTCGTGATGCTGCAAAATGCCAATAAGGCCTAACAGCGGCAAATCCAGATTTGCGCGGGTAAGGTATTCATATCCCAGGTCAGGATGCTTTTTGACCTCTTCATACTCTTCGGGAGTTAACGAATCCGTTTTATCAATAATACCTTTGCTGACAAACACCTTGCCGATATCATGCAGCAAAGCGCCCAGCCCAAGTTTAAAAAGATCTGTTTCATTCAAGCCAAGCGTCACCCCCATCACAATGGAAAGAACGCCGACATTGACGGAATGGAAATAGGTGTAGTTGTCATAGGATTTCAAATCGATCATATTGACCATGATGTTCTGGTTCAAAATAATTTCTTCCACTATATCCTGCACAATCACTTTTGCATTATCGGCCATGATCTGGTTGAATCCGGTGGTCAGGGTTTGATTATACATATCCTTGACTGCTGTGACCGCCGAATTTCTCAGCTGGTCGTTAATAACGGTCTTGATCTCAATCTCGTCCGACAGCTTGTCGGAAATGTAGACACCCTGAAACCCATTATGCGCTATATGAGAAATATACGACGGTTTCAGGGGCTGTCCCTGCTGCAATAGCAGGCTGCCGTCGTTTCCGTATAAATTTTTTGCCAGCACCATGCCTTCACGAAGACAAAGAGTCGGGACATATCGCATAAAGCATCCTCCCAAAGATGTTAATCATTTTTAGTATCATAAAATTTTCCAAAAAATCGGGTATTATTTGTCAAATTCAGGTATTTCTTTAGCTATTTTATCATACACAAAGCCTTCAATATGAGTAAAACGAATTATAAAAAGAAAAATGGTATTAAATACTTGAAGCTCAAGATTTAATACCATTTTCTATCTCAATCGACTCCTCAACGGAATCTGAAAACTTCGCAAAACACGGCAAAAAGCGCCGCCTGGGGTTATTTCAAAGAAAAATATACGTCCGCCGTATATCCGGGTTTGAGCAGCTGATTCGGGTCGGACGGTTTGACCAGTACGCGGACAACCCGTTTCCCGTCTTTTTCCTGCGCGAGGTTCGGTATCTGCGTAACGGTTCCGGAAAGCGCAACGTCCGGAGCTGACGTGGGAACAATCCGGACGGTATCGCCCAGCTTTACTTTCCCAATAAATACCTCATCCACTTCCGCGCTGATCGTAAGCGAATCCGCGTCGATGATTTGGAGCACACGGGTGGGAGCGTTCTGCACGCCAAGGGGATCGGCATTACTGACGGCAATCCCCTGTATAATTCCCTTTTTCAGGCCGCATACGATCTGATTCCCTTTCAGGTAGTCCTTCGCGGTCTTCGCCGTCATCAGGTTGAGATCTACCTGTGCGGCGGTGAGTCCGCTCTGCTGCTTTGCGGTATTTGCCGTATTGCTGTTTTTGAGGGTGTCAAGCTGCGTCTTTTTGGATTGGAGCGAAACGGTCAACTGATCGACTTCCTCTTTCAAAGCGTTTTTCGCCTTCGTAAGGTTGTACTGTACATCCGTAAGCGCTTTCTGCTTCTGATTCAGCGCCGACACATACTGATTAAGAGTCGCTTTGGAGACAGCGCCCGAATTGTATAACGTCTGATTATTCTGCAGGTCGCGTTTGGCGTCCGCCACTTCCTGATTGGCCAGAGTCAGGGAGTTCTGCAGAAGCTTGAGATCGGGGCTGGTTCCGCTTCGGTATTCTCCCGATTTACGGTTCAGCAGGCTCTGTGTCTGGGCAATGTCGGCTTCCAGCGCGGCAATACTCTGCTCGGCGGCCGGAAGTCCCGCCTCGTTGGCCGCGACCTGCTGTTTCAGCTTATCAAGGATTCCCTGATATTCCGAAAGGTCCAGCGTCACCAGTATCTGACCAAAGGTGACCCGGTCGCCCTCTTTGACGGAGACACCGGTTACAATTGACGGAAAATCAATATTAATGTCAACCGCGGTGCCGTATTTTACTTCGCCCCACGCGTCGAGCTCATTGCTTTGCGCAGCGGACGGTAAAGGAATGTTTCCTTTCGCGGCAGGCTCTTTTTGAAATTGACTGATCCCAAATACGACGACCAGGGCAACCAGAACCCCGCCCAAAATCAGCGAGATCTTTTTATGTAATGAAACCCATTTTTTCAATTTTGCAAACCCTGTTTTCACGGAAAATCCTCCTGTTTTTATTCAACGCTCTTTAGAGCCGAAAGCATATCAAGATTCTGCATCTTCTTCGCAACCACCTGATTGATAAATCCGGCGAAAAGAAACGTCATTGCGCCGGAAATCAGGATATTCTGAAAGCTGAGCGAACCAATCAGATCCATTCTCTTATCAAGACCCGCCGCCACAACTTCGGCAATGAACCAGCCTACCGGAATTCCAAGCAGCAATCCAAGGAAGCTGGAAATGTAATTTTCCAGCAGCACCAGGGAACGAACTTCCTTCTGGTGGAACCCGAGTACGCGCAGTGTGGCAAGGTCTCGGATCCGCTCTGTGTAATTGAGAACACTGCAGTTGTAAAGAACCACAAAGGCAAGCGCCGCTCCGATTACGATAAGCATAATCACAGCAATCAGCATGACCTGTGTCGTCGCGGCAAAATCCGCCGACTGCCCCGTTCGGTCCACCGCTTCCTCAACGGCGTCGCTGCTGAGGAATTTTTTATCGGGCGCTCCGTTCCATTTGATCAGAAGCGCCGTTGGCTGAAACTTTTCTCCGAGAGATTTCCAGTAGGTATCCGTTAAATATATTCCCTGTCCAGAAGCTAAATAGACTGTCTGCACAATCGGTACCGAAACGTACTGATCGCTCGTCCTCTTAATACGGATGCTGTCGCCCTGCTTCACTCCCAGCGTTTCCGCCAGCTTGCGGGTCATCGTGATTCCGTCGTTTGTCAGGGTTACCTTTTTCCCCGAAAGCTCCCTGAGGTTGACCAGCGGGCTGTCCTGTGTGGTAATTGTCAGGGGTTCCATTTTCCTCTGTCCATTGGGACAGACTACTTCCGCCGCGGTTTCCTGAATCTGCTGCGTAATGCCGTCCAATTGCAGATTGTTCAGATAGCGGAAATCCGTCTTTTTCTGATCGACCAGCACTTTTTGATCGTAGGTAAACGTCTGTTCATAAACCTGAATCGGAATAGCCGCGACCATATCATTAATGGTAAAGGCGGAAAGGATGGTGCCGGTACAGCCCATGATGCCGATAATACTCATAATCAGGCGCGACTTGTTCCTAAAAATATTACGCGCAATCAGTTTTCTGCTGAACCTCATTTTTCTCCAAAGCGAGGGAACAGATTCCAGAAGAATATGACTGCCCCTTTTGGGCGGTTTATCCCGCAGGAGCACCGCGGGGGTGTCCCCCTGCAGCTTCCAGCAGGCGTAGAACGAAACGCCGCCAGTACAGATCAAAATGAGAAGAAGCGCAAAGAAAAAATTCGGGTAATTGACCGAAACGGAATAGTCCGGCAAAGTCAGTCGGAGTCTGGGAATCAGAACCTTTCCGAACAGAACGGGGCCAATGGCCAGCCCGGCCAAAGCGCCCAAAAAACCGACCCCAAGGCCGTAGGAGGTATAGTGCATTAGAATCGTTCGGCGGCTGTAGCCCAGTGCCTTCAGGGTTCCAATCTGGCTGCGCTGATTTTCCACCAGACGCATCATAGTGCTTTGGGTAATGAGGGCAGTCACCAGAAAGAAAAGGAGCGGAAAAGCAGTCGCCAGCGTTTTAAACTGCTGGACAAGAGAATCTACGCTGCCTGCACTGCTGCTGTCTTTCCACGCAATCAAACCTATCAGGTTTTTCCCGATTATTTCGTCCGCCTGCTGTTCCACCTGACTGACATCCGCGCCCGGCAGAAGTTTGATGCAGATCTGGTTAAACACCTTTTGCCCGTATACACTTTCAAGGGAATCCGCGCGGATGGTTAAAAAGCCGTACTTTTGGCTGTTCGGAGATAAATCGGTTGAATTTTTCACCGAAAAAATATGTTCACTGCTTAACGCCAGCCCGGTAATCGGCAGCCGTACCCAGGTACCGTTCAGCTTGACGGACAGAGAGTCACCAATTTTCAGTCCGTGCGCTTTTGCAAAGGCTTCGTCCAGAACCGCGCCGCCGTCCTGCTTTCCAAACCGTCCGGCCCGTAGATCCGGCTGATCTAAGGTGTTTTGATTATCGAGTGCGTAAATATGCAGGGTGGGATTCCCCGGAAGATCCGTATCCGCATCAGCGGTAAAGCGCCGTTCCGCCAGCGCAACTCCCGGTATTTTCTGAATTTTCCAAACCTGCTGTTCCGAAGGGTTTGCCACGGTAACCCAGAGGTCGGAACGGTTGGTGGCCCGGTACATGGTGTCCGTATGGTTTTCAATGGATATCCAGACGCTGTCCAGTCCGGTTACGATGCTCACAGCCAAAGCCGCCATAATCAGAATGGAAATAAACTGTGCCTTTGATTTTTGCATATCCCGGATTGCTTTTTTCCACAGAGCGCCCTTTACCATGCAATTTCCTCCACTTTTTTCGGGTGCCTGTGGATTTTTTTCTCTGCAATTTTTCCGTCGCTCATATGGATAACCGTCTGGGCCATTTCCGCAATCGGCGCATTATGCGTCACAATAATCACGGTTTTCCCAAGGTCGCGGGCAACGTCCTGAATCAGCCGGAGCACAATCCGTCCGGTTCCGGAATCCAGCGCCCCCGTTGGCTCGTCGCACAGCACGATCTGTGGATTTTTCGCAAGCGCCCGGGCGATGGATACCCGCTGCTGCTCGCCGCCGGACATCTGGCTCGGAAAGTTGTCCATGCGTTTAGACAAGCCCACGCGCTCCAGCATTTCCTGTGCGTCAAGCGGATCAGTGCAGACTTCCTCCGCAAGCTGAACATTTTCCAGCGCTGTCAGGTTCGGCACCAGATTATAAAACTGGAACACAAAGCCGATTTTCGTTCTTCGGTAATCGGTCAGTTCCTTTTCCGTCATGCCGGAAATCACTTCTCCGCCTACGGAAATGGTTCCCGCAGTGGGCGAATCCATGCCGCCAAGCATATTGAGCATGGTGGTCTTACCCGCGCCGCTTTGTCCCAGGATGACGTTGAACGTTCCCTGTGTCAGACTAAAGCTGACATCATCCACCGCCTTGATGATATTCTCACCGACACGGTATTCCCTTTCTACATTTCTCAGATCAATAAATTCCATAGACGATCTCCTATAAACTTGCGGAATACAACAATTCTTTATGGATTGTTCGGCAAAGATGATTCCATTCATTTCATTCTATCTTGTTCAATTTTATCGAACAAGCTGTTGCTTTATTATAACTGTTATATTATAATACACATAGTATAATAATCAACATGCAGTTCGCTGATATAGTGACTTTTCCTATACACTTGATCGGAAAAGTGTCTGTTAACTCAATTGGAAAATATTATTATTTTACTGGAATGGGAGATTTATCGTTATGAAATCGGGAGAACAAGACCGAAGAGTAAAATATACCAAAATGGTGCTCCGGGAAAGCCTTCTTGAACTCATGAAGGATAAACCGATCACCAAAATCACTCCGACAGAGCTTTGCCGTCTGGCGGATATTAACCGCAATACGTTTTACGCGCATTATTCAAGTCCGATGGATCTGCTCTCAACCATTGAAAACGAGCTGTATGAGGAAGTGATTCAGGCGTTTGAATGCTCCTTTCATACAGATACCATGGAGATCCTCCTTACGGAAATTTGTCAGGTAATCCGGAATCACAGCGCGATCTGCAAGATACTTTTTTCAGAATACGGTGATAAAGACTTTCTAAAGCGTGTGATTTATCTGGCGCACGATAAAACCGTGGTGGAATGGAAAACCCTGATGCATGATTCCAGTGCGGAGATGGTTGAGCGCCTGTTTACCTTCACCGTCAACGGCAGCATGGCCATTATACAGGACTGGATTCTAAAAGGAGCCAAGGAAAGTCCTTCGGAAATCGCTCATTTTATTAACAGTGTAACCCATTACGGGCTGCGGGCCTTTACAGGTTCCAATATGAAAACAAAAAAGCAAAATTCATAACAGAAATCCCCACGGCAGAGCCGTGGGGATTTCTGTTCCTCTATTTTTGCGTGACTTTGGCAGAAAAGCATTCCTAAAAAAGATTATCATTGAGCATCGGCTCAATCGCCGATATAGGTAAACCGGCTGACCTTAGCGCCGTCGCGCTCGACGGTTTCGTTCCACATGGAAGCCGGACGCACCCAAATGCCCCGTTCCCCGTACAGTGCCTGATAGACGACCATGTCCTCCAGCGTTTCCGAATGTTTTGCTAGATACAGCACTTGATATTCATTTCCCTTGAAGTGGCGGTATCGCCCTGTTTTAATCCCGTTTTCCATTACAGCACATCCCATTCTTTTACACTCTTTTGTTTTTGATTAATTCAATCCCGGCAGCAAGGGTTTTTTCATCAATCGCTCCCTGATATGCCCGAACAATATATCCGTCCTGATCGATAAAAAAAGTATCCGGTATAGATGAAATTCCATAAATATTGGCCGCCTGCTGCTCACTGTCAAAATAGACCGGGAATTCAAAGCCCTGTTCTTTCACATAATTTTCTGCCTTCGTCTGCGTTTCGCGCTCACCGTCCGTAAGGTCTATCATCAAAAATACCACATCATTCCCGGCGTTTTGATACTGGGCATTAAAATGAGGCATTTCTCCCTTGCAGGGCGGGCACCAGGAAGCCCAGAAATTCAGCACAACCGGTTTCCCTTGAAAATCCGATAGCTTTACTTTCTTTCCGTTTGCATCAAACACCGTGAAATCCGGCGCCGGAATTTTATCCCCCTGGGAAGAGAGAGTGCCTGCAGATTCGTTTTGGTTCGGCTTATAATGACTTGATAAAACACTGTACGCAAAATAGGCCGTGCCCAAAAAAGCCGCAAACAAAAAGATGCCTAAAAATGTTTTTCCTCTGCTCATATACCCTCCTTAAAATGTCAGCAGTGATAAGAAATATCCCATCAGCCCCGTCAGCATCATTACGCCGATGATAATCAGCAGGCCGCCAGAAATCAGCCGGATATACCGGTAGTTCCTTTTCATAAAATCAAAGGCCGTACGCAGACGGTCAATTAAAACCGCGCTGGCAATAAATGGAATTCCAAGCCCGAGCGAAAAGCTCAGCAGCATGAAAACTCCTTTCAGGCTTTCCCCGCTGGAGGCCGCCAGCATTAAAGCAGAACCCAGGAAAGCCCCCACACACGGAGTCCAGCCTATGGAAAAAATGATTCCGAACAGCACTGAGGACAAAACCCCGGAATTGGCAACCTTTTTGTTCATTTGATGATTGGAACCCAAAAACGGCAAAGGAACCAGCTCCATGTAGCTCAGTCCGAACAAAATGACAATGACCCCGGAAAACACATTGACCGCCGTCCGGTATTCTTTCAATACTCCGCCCACAGAACCCGCAAACGCACCCATCAGAACGAAAACCACAGTAAACCCAAAGACAAACGCAGCAGCGTTAATCAGGGTAACTCTTTTATTCCTTTCCTTTTGCTGCCCGGCAAAATAAGATACATACACCGGCAGCATGGGCAGCAGACACGGTGATATAAAAGTGATGATTCCTTCCAGAAATGAAATGAGATAGTCCACTGAATATTCACCCCCCTACTCCTAAATAGCTGAACCAACTGAAAATACCCTGACTGAGGGACAAGGATCATTAAGAGATTTCATTAAGGTATCCCCGAAAGATTTGTAAAAGATGCATTCATTATAGCGCATAAAATTGCCGCGTTCGGTGATTTGGTCACAGTCGACTCGTCGCGTTTCCGCATTCCCCCGTTTTTCAGTCTGCCGAGAAATTTGCGGCTGGCAATCAAAAATTCAAACAATCGGCTTCTTTTCCATTGGTGTATAAACCTGTTTTTATTTGAATATAATTTAAACACAATATGGATATTACGAAGAAAAAGGAGCTGATTGTTTTGCCACGCGGAACGCAGAAAACAGATGAACAAAGACTTGAAAAACTGGATGAAAAAATTGCGGAACTGGAGCTGAGAAAATCTAAAATTGATGGAAAAATCAAAGAGGTAAAAGAGCAAAAGCAAGCTATTTTTGACCAGCAGCAGCAGAAAAAACTTGAAGAATTGCAAAATTTTATTTCTAAACTTGGAAAAACTCCCGACGAAATTTTGACCATTTTAAACAGCGCGGGATAGAGATAAAAAGGGAGCGGGTTCAGCCCGTTCCCTTTTTAAGTTGCTTACTCACTCGTGACTGATGAAATGCTAAAAAGTCAATTCTTTGTTTAGCCGTGAAGGCCATCGGACTGAAGTTCCATATTTTCTACCACAATATCATGGATTTCACCTAAGGAAGCGCAATACTCCAGCACTTTCCACGGAATATTGGTGTGAAAATGAATTTTAATCAGTTCTTCATCCCCCACCGCAAGCAGGCAGTCTCCCGGTATGTTTTTCACAATATAATCATGAATCTGATCTTCCGAAAGATTTTTTCCTTCAATTAACAGCTGCGTATCAAATTTATATTCCAGCATTTTTTCTCTCCTTTTTAGGGTTTTCGGATTGAATCTTTATTGCTTATTGATTATTTTACACCAAATCGGAAATGGATGCAAAATATTTCTCTGCAGTAAGTGCATTGCGGAGTTTCTCTCAGAAAACCGCTGTTTTCCACGCTTTTGTTTACTGCCGCAACCGAGGAATTCGCTTTCCCACCGATGAATTTTTGAAGATAAGAATTAAAACCAAAATCAAAACACCGCACAGTACAATGGTCCCTCCCGGTTTTAATCCGACATAATAGGAAATAAATAGGCCGGGCACCGTAAACACGAGCGCAAATCCGATTGCGCAGAGCACAGTTTTCTTGTAGCTTTTGGCGACCTGCATTGCGCAGGCAACCGGAACCACCATCATGGAGGAAACAATCAGCGCGCCAACTGTCCGTGCCGCCACGGAAACGGTGATGGCTGTAAGAACCGTAAAAATGAAATTGACTGTGCGAACCGGCACACCGGCCAGCCTGGCGAGCTGCTCGTCGAAGGAGATGTAAAACAGTTCTCTATAGAGAAAGACAAATGAAAGCAGCACAATCACGCTGATGATAATGACAAGATCCAGTTCGAAATCGCTGATGGCGACAATACTGCCGAAAAGAAAGCTGTTAAAACTCTGTGCGTTCTGGACAAAACCGGACAAAATGCCAGCCAGCCCGATTCCGGCGGACATGATGATTGCAATCGAAATCTCGGAGTATTGGGGGAACTTTTTGCGGATTCCTTCCATAGCGAAAGCCGCAAGTGTACAGGCAGCAACGGCCCCCAGAACCGGATTGAAATTGAAAATCAAACCGAGCGCCACACCTGCCAGCGAAGTGTGGGAAAGCGCGTCCCCCACCATAGAAAGCCGTTTCAGTACAATCACAGTTCCAATACAGGGAACAATCACGGCGAGCAGAATTCCCACCAGAAACGCCCTGCGCATAAATTCATACTCAAATATCATGATCTTCCTCCAGAACACCGCTTGAGTTCAAGTGCAGGATGTGTTTGGCAGAACGGAACGCGCGCTCAACATCATGCGTTACCATCAGGATCGTAATTCCTTGTTCCGCGTTGAGTTGCTCCAAAAGAGCGTATAGGCTTTTCGCAGCCTGTGCATCGATTCCGGTGACCGGTTCGTCCAACAGCAGAATCTGCGGTTGTGCCACCAAAACGCGTGCCAGCATAATCCGCTGCTGCTGACCGCCGGAAAGCTCTCCGATTCTTCGTTTTGCGCAATCCTGCATACCGACTGTTTCCAAAGCCTGCTGAACCAACACTTTATGCTTTTTTGCGGGAAGTCGAAGAAATCCTAGCTGAGAGTACAGGTTGGCTTTTACAACTTCTTCCACAGTTGCGGGGAAGCCCCCGAAAAAGGCCGCACTGTTCTGAGGAATATAGCCGATTTTGCGAAAATCTCTTGGGTCACAGCCATCCTTCCCAAACAGCCGAATGGTTCCGGAGGACGGCTTTAAAACGCCGAGAATCAACTTTAGAAGCGTGGATTTGCCGGCGCCGTTGGAACCGATTATCCCCGCATAATCGCCGTATTCTACCGAAAGGTTTATTTGGGAAAGAACATTTTCTCGATTATAAGAAAAGTACAGATCTTGAATTTCCAAAACATTCATGTTTAATTCAATGCTTCCTTCAGCACCTGCAGATTGTCCCGCATGACTGAAAAATATTCTATCCCCTGAGCCTGTTCTCCGTCGGTAAGCCCTTCCAGCGGGTTGAAGGTGGCTGTTTTAGCTCCAACTGCCTTTGCAATGGTTTCTGAAACCTTGGGGCTGACCAGTTCTTCAAAAAAGATGGTCTTCACCTGATTTTCTTTCGCAAACTTTATGATATCACTCATGCGCGCCGGATCGGGCTCAGAATCCGCGGTAAGCCCTTCTATGGCAACCTGATTTAAGCCGTAAGCCTTGCAGAGATATCCGAACGCTTCATGCGCGACAACAATGTCTTTGCTTTTGAAGGAAGCTGCTGCCGTTTTATACTCACTGTCCAGTGCATCAAACTTTGCAGCGTACTTTTTATAGTTACTTTCATAAACGTCCTGATGCGCTTTGTCAGCCTCTACAAATGCATTTTTAATATTTTCCATTTCCTTTTTTGCGTTTTCAGGAGAAAGCCAGACATGGGGATCGTACTGCTGAGCTTCTTCCCCTTCCTCCGCGTGGCCGGGCATCAGATCAAGGCCTTTGGAAGCTTCCACAGTCACCAGATTTTTATTCTGAAGCGAACCGAGAACCTTTTCCGCCCAGCCCTCCATACTGGCACCATTATAGACAATAACGTCCGCCTTTTCCAGATTGACAAGGTCCGCGGCGGCCGGCTCCCAGTCGTGCGGCTCCGTCCCGGCGGGAACCAGATTGACAACCTCTATCTGATCGCCGCCAACCTTTTTTGCAAAATCGTACATGGCATAAAAGCTGGCGTAGACTTTTAACTTTTTACCTGTTGTCTGTTCGGTGGCTGGACTTTGACCGGACTGTACCGGCGCCTGTGTGTTCTGCGAGCCCGAGCTGCAGGCGGTCAGAGACCCCAGAGCCAAAACGAGCACCATCAATAATGTAAATATCTTTTTCACAATCAAACCTCCTGATTTTTAGTAAATGCTAATTACTTGCATTTACTATTATACTTTTAAAAAAGAAATTGTCAATACAAGTGCAAACAATTTGCATTTGTATTGACAATTTTTGTTAAATCTATTTACTTATCCTCAGGAGCTTCTTTGCTGCCCCGAAATGTTTCCTTCTTGCGCAGATTTTGAGGCAGAGGTTTCCGGGCTGTTTCTTCCGTGCATACCATTGCCGAAATGAACGTTGTAAACGGAATGGTCAAAAGCATTCCCAAACTGCCCACCAGCGACTGCAGAAATTCGACAATGATCTCCTCCTGATTCAGAAGCTGTAAAACCGGATAATTGGAAGCCGCGTAAATAATCAGAGTCACCAGACTGCTTCCTACATAAGCCAGAATCAGCGTGTTCATCATCGTTCCCATGATGTCTCTGCCAATATTCAGACCGGATTTAATCAGAATACTTTGAAATACGCCTGCCCCTATTCGACTTAATTTCAACTAGAGAAGATGCAATAGACATTGCCACGTCCATGGTGGCGCCAAGTGCTCCAATGGTAACCATTGCAAAAACTACCGCCTGTAGGTTGAGCGACTGGTCGGAAAACAACTCCATCAACCTTGAAGACTGGTCATTGTAAAATCCGGTCAGTTTCATGGTGTGATTGAACAGTAAATAAATACCGCCTGAGAAAACGACCCCGCCAATGCATCCCAGCGCAGCCGCCAGACTTTTTCGGTTGATTCCACCCGTCAGCAGAAATGTAACACAGATCACATAAACGCAGACCAGGATAGTGCAGAAGTAAATATTGAAACCCGCCAGAATCAGCGGCAGAAAAACATAAAACACAGACAGGCAGGTCAAAAGCAGGGCAATTACGGTATGAACTCCTTTTCTGCCGCCGAAAATCAAAATCACGGCCGCCAGAATCACGGACAAAATGATGATCTGATCGATTCTCTCATAATTCTCAAAAGCCCACTGTGTTCCCTGATCCTGCGTTAACTTTCCCAGAACCACATTATCTTTTTCGCTCACCGCAGGCGGCATAGTACGATTGTTGGCGTAGGCATACTGGGTGGCCTGTACGACTTGCCCTTTATTTTGCCCGCTGGTGATCTTTGCTGTAAAAGTTACAATGGTTCTGGTTGTATCACTCTGATCCGGTACCGCACCGTCCACACTGACCACCTGAGCAAAAACCTGATCGTCCAGTTCCGAATCTCTGCTTTGTACGAGAATGCTGAGTTTATGCTGCTGAGCAATACGGTTTCCTCCAAAAAGGAACAGAATGGATACTATCAGAATCAAAAGATAAACTGTCCTGTTTTTTCCGTACATACCATCACCTTCGTTAGCTATTTGTATGTTCAGAAGATAACAGTTATGTAACTTTTCTGTCCGATTTTCATAGCAAAAAAGGCCGCTGTGAAGCGACCTTAAAGTTGAACCTTACGCATGAATAATTCTCTCATTTGAGTCTGACGTTATTTATTGAAATTTTTCAGATGCTCCGAAACTGACCGATTCATTTCTAGTGTAAAATCAGACATGTACTTCCTTTTGCAGAAAGCTTCCAGACTCTCTTTGCTTCCCGTTTCGCCGTACATGCTTAGAAGTTCTTCCGGCTGCATTTCCCTGTAGGAGTTCTCGTGAACAATATGTTTTGGATCAAAGCGCCTTGGTTTCACCCGGTCTTTCTGCTGCTGGGTGGGATATCCGTAAACCACCATAACGGCCGGGAGCGTGTATTGCGGCAAGGAGAGAAGTTCCCTGACTTTTTCACAATTTTCAAGAATATCCCCGATATAGCAGGAGCCAAGTCCCAGCGACTGAGCCGCCGTTACCGTATTCTGCGCCGCAATGATGGCGTCGGAGCAGGCAAGCAGCAGGTCGCCCGGCCCGGGCTTACGAGGTGACAACCCCGCGGCATTGAACATTTTATACCATTTGTCATAATCCGCCGTAAAAACAAAGACGAGCGGGGCTTTGGCAATAAACGGCTGATTGTCACAAAGGACGGACAGCCGTTCTTTGATTTTACTGTCCGTCACATCAATAACGGTGTAAAGCATCATATTCCCGGCCGTCGGCGCTTCAAAAGCCGAGGCGAGAATTTCATTTTTCACCTCAGCAGAAACTTCCCGCTTTTCAAAAACGCGTACGGATTTTCTCTCTTTGAGTTGTTTCAAAACTTCATTTTCCAATCTGTTTTCCTCCTGATTACATTTACGCTTATTATAGCACAATGAAAGGGAGTTTCTCTATGAGCAATCTGGAATTTTTTCTGTATTTCAAGAAACCTCTTCCGCCCGCGGAGTCCCCGTTTGAAACGCGGCTGAAAGGCGTAAGGTAAAGAACAGCAGTCCTATCCCGCAGAGTAAAAGCACATAAGGCATCAGGGAAAAAGAAATATGTGAGAAAAGCTGGCCGAACAGCGGCGGCATCAGCGTGGTTCCGGTGTAGGCGCACGCCATCTGCAGCCCCATCGCCGCCTGAGCATTCTCATTTTTAAAATAAACCGGCGTCTGATGAAGCATGGACGGGAAAATCGGCGCAAGTCCCAAACCGACAAGAATCAACGCGCACAGGGTAACCGGATCCGGCAGAGGAAGCAGCATCAGGACACAGCCGAAAATCAGAAGAATGGTTCCATAATGTATTAATTTTTCATTGCTTAATTTCACCGAAACAAATCCGCTCAGCATACGCCCAGCCGTAATTCCCAAAAAGAACAGAGAAATCCAGCCCGCCGCGCTTTCCGGAGGGATTCCCTTCGCCTTTGCCAGGTAGCTGGCGCCCCAGAGGATTACAGAGCTTTCCGCGGATATGTAAAGAAAAAAAGTCAGCATGGCGAAAGCCGCCGTCTTTGTATGAAGCAGTGCAAACGGATTCTTCTTTCCTGCGGCTTCTTTTGCTGCATCCGGGGCATCGGCCGCCGGGTGCTCAAATTTTCGCCACATGGGAAGAGAAAACAGCAGAAGCCCCACCAGCACAAACTGAATCATCGAAATACTCCGGTAGCCGCTGCGCCAGCCGTATCCCGAATGTGCCAGAGCGGAAACCAGAACGGGGCCCAGCATGGCGCCGATTCCCCACGAGCAGTGCAGCCAGTTCATGTGCTTTGCCTCATAATGTTCGGCGACAAATTCGTTGAGCCCCGAATCCACCGCCCCCGCGCCCAGCCCCAGCGGAACCGCCATCACCAGCAGCCACGGAAAGGAGGGGGCTAAAGAGTAACCCAGCAGCGCGACGGCAGTCATTGCCACACTGACCACCGTTACCCTTCCCGTGCCGCACCGGCGGATCAGCCGGTGGGAAAACAGACTGGAAACAATCGTACTGCCCGACATCACCGCGGAAATAAATCCGGCGTTTCCTACCGGTACCCCTAGCGCCGTGTTCATCATCGGCCACGAGGAGCCGAGGAGGGAATCCGGAAGCCCCAAACTGATAAATGCCAAATAGATTAAAGATAAAAAAACCATATGCTCCTCCTGCTTTGTCAAAATTCACACTGCCCGCAGTGTTCATCCGCGCCATTCCGGTAAACCGCTATCGCCTGCGCGGTCAAACCGGAAAGAATGTCGGTTTCCAACGCATCGCTGAAGGACAGAGAGGGAAAAATCTCTTTTTCCGCAAACGCGGGAATAGCCTGCCGAATGGCTTCCCTCAAGCCATCCGTAAAGAAATCACCGTACAGAACAACATACGCCGGGTTCACAATGGCGCAAACCGTACCTACCAATTTCAGAATCGCGGGGCCGATTTCTTTCGGGTTATGGTAATCAACGGAATCCCAGTCAATTCCCAACGGCAAAAGCGCCACTTCACCGGCATACCCGCCGGCTCCCTTCAGAATTTTGCCGTCAATCATAATCCCCGACCCGGGGGCGAAATACCTGGGAAAATAAATTCCCGCCAGGACGCAGGGCTGTCCGGCCCTGTCGCTGTATCCATATACCGCCGCGTTGACATCGTTTTCCACAATCACGGGCATTTGGTATTTGCTGCGGAAATGTTCCAAAAAAGGCACCCCTACCAGCTGTTCGTAATCATTGGTCAAAGCCACGCCGTTGTGCACTACTCCCGGCAGGGAAACCGCGAGCACACGGATAGTCGGATAGTCGCAAAGGCAGGAATCGATGATGTTTTCAAAGCTGGAGAGTTCCATATTTTCACAGGAATATTCGGTTTGCCGAACAATTTCTCCGTACAGGTTCGCAACGCAGGCACAAATCCCGTTTTTTCCGTCCCGGACACGCGCGGAAAGCGCGAGCACATGGGCATGCTCCGCAGAAAAGGAATAGGCCTGCGAGGGCCTTCCGCCGGTAGCGGAAACCAGCTCTCCCGGAACGACTTCTCCCTTTTCCACAAGGTCACTCAGAATATTGCCGACCGTGGCAAAGCTCAGTCCCGTCAGCTGGGACAGTTCCCGGATGGTTGCCGTTTTGCGGGAATACAGTGTCCACAGAACCGTGTGAACGTTTTGCTGTTTGATATCCAGTACATTGACAGCCATAACATCGCCCCTATATTTCAGTACTTATTATAACTATTATAATAAGTACTATTATATGCTGATTGCGCTAAAAAATCAACTCTTTTCAGAGCATGAAATATTACAATCTGAATAAAGCGATTATTTGCACTCAGCGGCGGCATCGCCGGAAAGAAAAACAAAAGCACTCCCGCAAGAGTGCTTTTGAATAAAAGCCCGTTTATAAAAACGGATTATATTTTTACTGCATTTTTTCCTTGTAATGATGTGCCTGTTCCAGCATCATGTCTTTTACTTTCATCAGGCGAATCTGGGTGCTGCGCTCGTTTTCGTCGAGTTTCATTGTAATGTAGCGGATACTGTCCTGCATTTCCGGAATCATCACATGCTCAAGCGCGTTGACCCGGCGCCGGGTCTTTTCAATTTCCGCCGCAAGCAGCTGACAGGCTTTTTCGCACTCCGCCAGCCGGAGCATATCCGGCAGCAGGTCGGACAGGGATTTTACCGCCGAATCAAGGTCACCGGAAGTAAAGGCATACCCGTAGGAATAAATGTCGTTGGCGTCGGACGTCCTTGTTTTGTAGTGATATTTCGGTATTTCCACGCTCATCACATTTTGGGTCTCCATCTCCAGAGTGACCTCCTGCTTGGGTGCCATCAGCGCCACGTTCAGGACTTCATCGGACATAACGGAACGTGCCAGTACAAAATTCCGGTTGGCCGCCGCAATCCCCTGCTCCACTTTTTCCCGAAGCGCTTTATTTTCCCGAACAAGGTCAAGAAAACGGCGCATCAGCTCATCACGCTTGTCTTTTAAAAGCTTATGCCCGCGGATTGCCGTGACCAGCTTCTTTTTCAGACGGGTCAGTTCCATTCGCGTTGGGTTTACATGAACAGTTGCCAAAAGCGAATCCCTCCTTTGCAAGGTTTTTCGTACCGTTACTTCCCGTAGTACTGATCCAGAAATTCATCTTTAATTCTCTTTAACTCACTGCGGGGAAGAATGGAGAGCAGCTTCCAGCCGATGGCAAGCGTTTCTTCAATGTCCCTGTTGGCGTGATACCCCTGGGACACATACTCTTTTTCGAATTCATCGGAGAACTTTGCGTAAAGACGGTCGATATCCGTCAGGGCGGCTTCGCCCAGAATCACCATGAGCTCTTTTGCCTCTTTTCCGCGCGCATAGGCGGCAAACAGCTGGTTCATGGTGTTGGCGTGGTCGGCGCGCGTCTTGCCTTCTCCGATTCCCTTGTCCTTCAGTCGGGAAAGCGACGGCAAAACGTCAATGGGCGGGGTGACACCCTTGCGGTACAGTTCACGGCTGAGAATAATCTGTCCTTCCGTAATGTACCCTGTAAGATCGGGAATAGGATGCGTCTTGTCATCCTCCGGCATGGTCAGGATCGGGATCAGCGTAATGCTGCCGGGTTTGCCCTTCTGCCTGCCCGCGCGCTCGTAAAGAGAGGCAAGGTCGGTATACATGTAACCCGGATATCCGCGCCGGCCGGGAACTTCCTTCCGCGCGGCGGAAACCTCGCGCAGAGCGTCCGCGTAATTGGTAATATCGGTCAGAATAACAAGAACGTGCATATCTTTTTCAAAAGCAAGGTATTCCGCGGCGGTAAGCGCCATTCTGGGAGTCGCGATCCGCTCGACGGCAGGGTCGTTCGCAAGGTTTACAAACAGTACCGCACGGTCGATTGCGCCCGTTTCCCGAAAGCTTTCGATAAAGAAGTTGGACTCTTCAAAAGTAATTCCCATGGCGGCAAACACAACGGCAAACGGCTCCGAAGTACCGCGCACTTTTGCCTGACGGGCGATCTGAGCGGCCAGATTTGCGTGGGGCAGGCCGCTGGCCGAAAAAATCGGCAGCTTTTGTCCGCGCACCAGCGTGTTCAATCCATCAATAGCAGAAACGCCGGTCTGGATAAATTCCTGCGGATAATTCCGCGCGGCAGGATTCATGGGAAGGCCGTTAATGTCCATGCGGCGGTCCGGCAGTATTTCCGGCCCTCCGTCAATCGGGCGGCCCAAGCCGTCGAATACGCGGCTGAGCATATCCTGCGATACACCGAGCTCCATACTGCGGCCGAGGAAACGCACCCGGCTGTTGCTCAGGTTAATGCCGGTCGAGCTTTCAAACAGCTGAACCAGCGCGTTTCCGCCGTCTATCTCCAGCACCTTACAGCGGCGCTTTTCTCCGCTAGCAAGCTCAATTTCGCCCAATTCGTTATAGTTTACGTTCTCCACGCCCTGCACCAGCATCAGAGGGCCCGCCACTTCCTGTATGGTTCTGTATTCCTTTGGCATCAATAATCCTCCTTCTGCTCAAGGCTTTGGATTTCTTTGTGCATCACCTGCAGAATATCTTTGTATTCCTGCTCCATACGGTCGGCGGGAATATACTTAAAGCGGCCGATCCGTTCACGCACCGCCAGAGAGGCCAGTTTGTCGGCAGAAACGCCGCGTGCAAGCGCATCCACGGCCTCCTGATAATAATCAAGTACCAGTTTCATCATCGTGTACTGCTTTTCCAACGGCGTGTAGGTATCCACTTCATGGAAGGCGTCCTGATGTAGAAAGTCCTCGCGGATGGAACGGGCGGCCTCCAGTTTTAAGCGGTCCGGCGCGGAAAGGGCGTCCATACCGACCAGCTTTACAATTTCCTGCAGCTCGGCTTCTTCCTGAAGCAGACGCATGATCCGGCTGCGCTGCTCCATCCAGTCGGGGTGCACATGGGAGTTAAACCACTTTTCCATTGTGTCCACATAAAGGGAATAGCTGGTCAGCCAGTTGACCGCCGGGAAATGCCTGCGGTACGCCAGCGCGGAATCCAGGCTCCAGAACACCTTGACGATACGAAGCGTCGCCTGCGAAACCGGCTCTGAAATATCGCCGCCGGGAGGGGAAACAGCCCCGATGACCGAAAGAGCACCTTCTCTGGGGGTGTGGCCAAGGGAGCGTACACGCCCCGCGCGCTCGTAAAACTGCGCAAGACGGCTGCCTAAATAGGCGGGGTACCCTTCTTCGCCGGGCATTTCTTCCAGTCGGCCGGACATTTCGCGGAGCGCTTCCGCCCAGCGGGAAGTGGAGTCCGCCATGAGTGCCACGGAATATCCCATATCGCGGAAATATTCCGCAATCGTGATCCCTGTATAGATGGAGGCTTCACGGGCGGCAACCGGCATGTCGGAGGTATTGGCAATCAGAACGGTACGCTTCATCAGAGAATACCCGGTTTTCGGATCCTTCAGCTCGGGAAACTCATTTAATACGTCCGTCATTTCGTTGCCGCGTTCCCCGCAGCCAATGTAAACCACAATATCCGCTTCCGCCCACTTTGCCAGCTGATGCTGCACAACGGTTTTTCCGCTGCCGAACGGGCCGGGAACCGCCGCCACGCCGCCTTTTGCAATAGGAAACAGCGTGTCGATCACGCGCTGTCCGGTGACAAGCGGCATTTCAGGGGACAGCTTTTCCAGATACGGCCTGCCTACACGAACCGGCCATTTCTGCATAAGCGGGACTGCATGCTCCTCTCCGTCGGAGGAGCGTACCGTGGCGATATGCTCCGTTACGGTGAAATCGCCTTCCGAAATACCGGAAACCGTTCCGTTTACACCGTTTGGAACCATAATTCTGTGTACTACGATTTCCGTTTCCTGCACGGTGCCCAGAATATCCCCCGCGGTCACCGCGTCCCCTTCGGAAACACAGGGAACAAAGTGCCACTTAATGTCGCGCTTGAGCGCGGGAATTTCCACACCGCGGTGCAGACTGTTGCCGGAAGCCTTCATAATATCATCCAGCGGGCGCTGAATCCCGTCAAAAATACTGCCGATCAGCCCCGGCCCAAGTTCTACGCTCAGCGGGGCGCCGGTAGATTCGACCGGCTCGCCCGGCCCCAGCCCGGAGGTTTCCTCGTAAACCTGAATGGAAGCGCGATCCCCGTGAATTTCTATGATTTCACCGATCAGCCGCTGGTCGCTGACACGCACAACGTCGAACATGTTGGCGTCACGCATTCCTTCCGCAATGACCAGCGGTCCGGCGACTTTCCGGATCGTTCCTTTACTCATATTGTCACCTGCTCTTTTCGTTTTCATCGTTAAAGATAATGTCGGAACCAACGGCCTGTTCCACCGATTTGCGAACATGCGCCATTCCGGCTCCCGTATTTCCCGAAACGCCGGGAATCAGAATAATCGCGGGAACACGCTGTGCGCGGTACCGGTCAACCTCCGGTTCCAGCGCGTCGGCCAGCGCTTCCGTTATATAAATGACCGCGTATCCGCTTTCCGCCAGCCTGCGCAGGGTTTTGGCGGCTTGGGCGGGTTCGGCCGCCGGGTAAACGTCAAGTCCAAGGGCCGCAAAACCGTAAACGCTGTCACGGTCGCCCATCACTGCAATCTTATACATACATTTCCCTCAGCCTTTCGCGCACAGATTGCTCCGGCAGATGATTCCGCTTACCGGACAGAATCATGCGCACCGCACGAATTTCATTCTCCCTTGCAAGGTAGTAAGCCACCAGCGGGCCGATCGTGAGCGGGTTGTATTTCTGCGGACGAATCGCCCGCAGTATCCGGTTGTCACACCAGCGCTCAAACGCGGAAACCGATTCTCTCAGCGCGTCCTGTGCGTCCGCATAGGGAGTGGTATGCAAATACTGGTAGAATTTTTCCTGACCCTGAGCGGCGGCATGTGCCAGTTCCTCAACGGAAAGAGAATCACACGGAGCCAAAGCACGCAGAATGACGGACAGCGGCTTCCCGGTCGCGCAGGCGCGCGCGGCAATTTTGATATCCGCGGCGGCAACCGTCAGTTCCGCGTATTCACGGATCAGATCGTTTTTGGACGCTTCTCCTGCGTTTTTCACAGCCACCAGGGACGCCCGGTCCAAAATAAAATCGCAAAGCTGCCCGTCGCCGGTATGAAGAAGCACATCAAACGCCTCCTGCGCCGGTGCGCGCATCGCTTCCGGCAAAAGCGAATAGTCGCGTTCCCGAACCGCCTGCAGAATTGTTTGCGGTTCCACCGTGCCGCCACTCAGAAAAATTCCCTGCGGGTCCGTATCTGAGTACACCGTTTTAATGGCAGCTTTTAAATTATGGTAATCGTTTCCATAAAAAAATACCGAAAAATCGGACAGGTTATCCAGTAATTCCCGCAACAGAGCCCATGTCTTTTCCCGCTCCGCCTCCAGCATCTTTTCCGGACTGTCGTAACTTTTCGCGTCCCCCCAGCCCCTGCTGTGAAGCAGCGAAAGGCACTCTTCCTCGTCTTTTGCACTAAGAAGCTGCTCCAGCGCCTGTGTGTTCAGCAAAGAAAGTTCCTTTGAACGAATACGCGCCACCGCATAAGCGTACTGCGTGTCGGACATCAGATCACCCTCCTTCTGCTTTCAGCGGAACAGCAGCTCATTGACCCGGTCGGTCAGCCGCTCACGCTCCGCTTCGAATAAGGCGTCGAAGGAACAGTTTTCTTCAACACCGCCATAAATTAATATACAACCGCCGTTTAAATTGCGTGTTTCTTCCGAAATGGTCAAACTCCCGCCTTTTTTTCCGGCCACTTCTGCCAGCCGAGTGGAAAAGTTCGCGGGTACCCGGCTGCGGTCCTCCGGAGAAAGGATCATTTCCCCCTTCTGCGGCAAGGAAGCTTTGGCGGCTACCTTCAGAATTACGTCAAAATAAGATTCCTCCGGCAATTTGGACAACTCCTCGCGGGCTTTGCCGATGAGGTCCCGGATCATTTCCTGCTTGGCCTGCAGTATCTTCTGCCGTTTTTTAAGTTCTGCCGACGACTGTGCCCGTTTCAGGATCTCTCCGGCAGCCTCTTTCGAGGCCCGGAGGATTTCTTCGGCCTGCTGACCAGACGATTTCCGGGCTTCTTCCTCTATGCCCGCCGCTTCCTTTTCAGCGGCGGAGACAGTCTGCCCGGCGGCAGATTCCGCTTCGTCCAGAATTTCCTGAACGATTTTCTCTAATCCTGTCATTGACAAGTTCTCCCATCAAACATTAATTCCACCGATCCCGAATACCGCAAGAATGGAGACCAGCAGCGCAAGAATGGCATATGTCTCTACCATTGCCGGAAAAATCATCGCTTTACCGAACTGGTCCGGGCGTTTGGCAACCAGACCGATGCTGGCAACTGAAGCACGGGCCTGCCGAAGCGCAGACCAGTAACCCACAACCGCAATCGGCATACAGGCTAGAAAATAAAGCAGTCCTTTTGCAAGCGATATATCTGCATTTCCACCCAACACACCGATTTGGGAAAGGGTAATGAACGCCACCAGAAGGCCGTAAATTCCCTGAGTACCGGGCAAAAGCTGAAGAACCAGCACTTTACCGAATTGATTGGGATCCTCCGTCACAACACCGGCGGCCGCCTCTCCCGCCAAACCGACTCCGCGGGCGGAACCGACTCCAGCCATCAAAGCTCCCAAAACCGCACCGAGCAGAGCAAACACAATTCCCATCTTATCCATTTTTATGATCCTCCCTGAATTTGAAATATTGAGTGTTTACCGCAAAGGGTTGAAATTTCCGGCCTCCGCCGGAATAGAATTTTCCAAAGAATTCCACAAACTGCAGACGGTTGGTATGAACATAAGCGCCAAGCAGATTGATCCCGATATTCATGGTATGGCCCAGCAGGAAGATGATGACGAACATCACCGCTCCCACCGCACTTCCGCCCGCCATGCTGCCCATTTGATTAATGACGGTGGCAATTACCCCGGTAGCAAGTCCAAGCGCAAGCAAACGGGAATAAGAGAGCACGTCGCTCAGATAGCCCGTAATATTATACAGGCCGTACAGGCCCTTGAGAATTCGTTTGAACCAGTTTCTGGATTCACGCCCGCCGGTCAGAATAATCCCGACCGCAGAAAGAATCGCGGCGTAAGAAGCAGCACTGCTCAGCAGTGTGGGAATTGCGAGAGAAACACCCGCAATATCGGCAAACATCTTCTGACCCAAAAGCAGAATAATTAAGCTGATAATCAGCACATACCAGAAAACGACGTCGTACAGGGCGTCCTTATATCGTCTAGCACGCGCCAGCTGATAGAAATTCATTGCAAGACCCGTAAACAGATGCACAAGACCAATGACAAAGCAGAACATCAGCATCCGCATCGGCTGATTCAGCGGTGCGAACCAAAGCGCAGGGATCGTCAGATGAGTGCCAAAAAATGTTTTGGAGACCACATCTACCACATCGCCAAAATAGCTGCCAAACAGTACCCCCCAGAAAACGGTGGAAATTCCGCAGAAAAAAAACATTTTCAACGTATTTCGCATACTGTTTTCCATGTTTTTGAAGCGCAGAAGGCAAATTCCGCAAATAACAGTCAAAAGCGCGCCGTAGGCGGCATCCGAAAGCATCATACCAAAAAGAACATAGTAAAAGATGGACATAACCGCCGTGGGATCAACCTCGCCTTTACCGGGCAGGCTGTAGCTTTCCACCACCGACTCCACCGGTGCGGAAAAGCCGTTGTTACTCAGCAGAACCGGTACCTCTTCCTCTTCGGAAGGCGTTGTAAAAGTAACCGCAACAGGGAATTTTGCCGACAGCTCCTCTTCCAGTGCGCCGGTTTCCCGTTTCGGCACATAACCCTTCAGAAAAAAGGTTCTCCGGGATTGATACAGCCGGCTGATTACTTCATACTTTTCAAGCCGCATGGTATAGTAATCCAGCATGAATTTCAAATCATCCCGCGCGTCCGCACGGCTCTTAATTTCCTCCCGGGCTTTTTTGATTTTCTGCGTACATTCTTCAATGATTCCCTGAAGCTTTTTGATCTGCTCCGCGGGCGGTGTGGGAGGTACAACGGCCGGTTTTGCAAAGCCCAGCTCCCGCAGCCGCTCTTCCACCGTATGCGCGTCAGGGCGCAGGCAAAGGACCATCACACAGGTCTGTTCGGGAGAGCTGCTTACGATTCTGACGGAAACGGCATCCGTCCCGGAATCACTGAGCTGTTCCTCCAAAGCTTCCTGCTCCAGCCCGGGCGGCAAAACTCCAATCAAAGCGGCCGTTTTGCCCGTCCCGTAAAAATCCAGCGGAAGATCAAAGCTTTTCCAGGGGACAAGGGATTCCACCTGAATCTTCATTTTTGGAATTTCCGCCTGGTTTTCTTCTATTTCCGCTGCAAGGGAATTCAACCGGTACGCCAGCTGCAGCATGGTTTCCCGCTGTTTCGCGAAAGAATCGTAATGTTCAACTGTCGTAATTTGTCTTCCCTCCAAAGCGGAAAACAATGATTTTGACTCGGGGGAATAACGATTCAGGATGCTTAACGCTTCCCGGGAAGCCGCAATTCCCTTCTCCAATGTCACGCGGGCCGATGAGGTGTCTGTCTTCTGAAAAACATCGTCTTCGTCCGACCCATCGCTGACTTGCACAATTCCACGCCGCTGCAGCATTTCCAGGATTTTTTTACGGTCTTTTTTCAGAGCGCATAATTCTATCCGCTGCATGGGCACTACAGCCATAAGGCAATCCCTCCTTTATCAAACAAAAAATCAGATCAATTCCGACAGAACCGTCTGTACCGCCTGTTCTTCCTTGGCTTTTACCGCCTCGCGCAGTGCGGCGATCTCTTGCCCGGCCTGTTCCAGAGCCTGCTGGATCACGGCCGTTTCCTGCCGGTGAGCCTGCTCCATTTCCTCCGCCGCCCGCTCCCGGGCTCTGGACACCGCTTCTTTGTTGAAAGCCGAAGCCCGTTCCTTTGCGGAGTGAAGAATCTCTTCCGCCCGGAGAGCAGCCTGCTGCTCAAGCTCCTGAGATTTTCGCTCGGCCTGCCGGATAGTTTCCACTGCCTGATTTGCCAATCTACCACCCCCACATTCAGCACTGTATGTTTCTTGATGTTCTCAGTTTTCTAAAGGAAAAAGAGAACATATAAAGATTTCATTAAGATTTATAATATACGAGTTTTGTATATATATCAACAAAAAACTTATTTTTAACGATAAAATTCATAAAGAATAGATAGACAATCATTTCACAAGTCCTAAAACAGACTTATAAAATTCTGATTGTCTTAATAGCACGAGCCGGTAATTCCCGGTTCCGGCGCGAATGACGGCAGGGCTCAGGGACATCTCCATCCCTGAGCCCTGCCGTGTAAAACAAAGAGCTTTATTCTGAAACAAGCCGTTTTTCCCCTTCGATTGCCTGAAGGGGACGGATGTTCTGAGTTACTTCCAGCACGCCCAGATATTCGCCCTTCTCACTGCGAACGGCAAAATAGCGGATCAGGATATACTTTTCACCCATATTGATCCAGAAATCCTCGCTGTCCTTTTGGCCGGTTTTAAAATCTTCCACCAGTTTTTCCACGATGTGCACACTTGCCGGGGGATGACAGTTGGAAACTTTTCGGCCAATCACAGCCTTTGTACGGGGAAAGATACGTTCCGCACCCTGGGAGAAATATTTTACGGTATCGTCCTTGTCCACAAAGGTGATGTCAATGGGCAGCATGTCCAGCATCCGCACAAGCTCCTCTGTCTTGAGAACACCGGTCGGGAAGGTGATTACCCCCGGCGCCGCCTGCTCCCTGCACACGGCCTGCGCCTGTTGTTGGTCGGCAGGCGTCCACTCCGGTACCCTTCCGATCAGACAGTACCCCAAATCCTCGCTTTCGTCCGCAATCGTTTTCCACTCATCCTGCGTCAGGTTTTCCAGCAGCATTGGAAGCATGATATTTTCTTCCTTGAAGATCATTTCCACAATCCGGTGCAGCATTGCCTCAATAGGTTCTTTCAGCTGTGCGGCATCCTCCGTGCGCAGACGCGTATTGATTTCCCTCCACTGTGCGCGGATTTCGTCGTCCACGCCCCACATCACCTTGGGCGGAGCCGTAATTCCGTACTGTTCCATATAGGGGAAAAACAAATTTTCCTTTTTGACATAGTGCCGCTCAATTTCCAGCAATTTTGTAAACGCAGATTTCAGCTTCGTTTCCGCTTCCCTGTCGGGCAGAAGCGCCATCTGATGTTGGATTTCATCCATCAACTTCTCTAAAGCCCTGTTTTCCAGCTTCAGAGTGTTTGCCGGATGCCCCGGGATTTCCGACGGATCGGAAGGACGGTGAATTTCCTCAATGGAACCCTTAAAGACCGCCGCGTGAACATCACACAGACGCTGCACCTCGCTTACCGGCATTCCGTTCGCAATCAGAGCCTGTTCCGCCTGCGCGATCTCTTCGGCGGAAACGTCCCCGAAAACCTTGGCAAACGTACTTTTCACCTCGTCTACACTTTTGCCTTCATGCAGCTGTGCGATCAGATCTTTCAGAACCTGCTGACGATATTCTCTGTTGTTGATTTCCGCGCTCATTCGAATTCCCCCTTAATGATATATCCGTGTTCCGTGAAAATTTTCCGGATCACTTCCGGATGGATTCTCTTCATTGCCGCACCTTTGGGAATCGTCAAAAATCTTCCCGCTGTCGCAAGCATGCCGGGTCGTGTAATCTCCGAAAAGCCCGCTTCGGCCAATACCTGAATGATTCCCTCATCTTCCTCACATAATTCATAAACGCTCTTTTGAAGGTCAAGAATTTTGTCTGCCATTCATCATTCCTCCCGTTTACGGTCATCCGGATTTCTGAGTGCTGTGACAAGGGCCGCAGGGTGAACCGAATCATCCTGTTCCAGCATTGAAATTAAAGCGATTCAGCAAACTGCTTTCCATACTCCCGGCAAGCGGCAAGCTCCGCTTCATCCGGAACCCAAAGTGCCCTGCGGCCTTCGTTTACGACTCGGAATCCGCTGTCGCCCAGCTCTTTGGTCAGCTGTCTGACGGCCTCCCCGCTCCAGCCATAACTGCCGAACGCGGCGGCGGCCTTATTTTTGAATTTTAGCCCTTTTATCATTTCCAGAATGCCGCCGATGGAGTAAAGATACCCGTTGTTGATTGTGGACGAACCTACCAGAAGCGCTTTGGAACGAAAGACCTCTGTGACAATATCGTTTTTATCTTTTTTAGCGGCATTCATTAGCTTAACGGTTACCGCGGCGTCGGCCTCACGGATTCCCGCGGCAATCGCCTCGGCCATTTTGCGCGTTGAGTTCCACATGCTGTCATAGACCAGCGTAATCTGATTTTCCTGATAATCCGCGGCCCATTTCAGATATTCCTCCACGATCTGCACGGGATTGTTCTTCCAGATAACGCCGTGGCTGGGGCAAATCATGTCTACCGGCAGATTCATCCCGAGAATTTCGTGTATTTTTTTCGTTGCAAAAATGCTGAACGGCGTAAGAATATTGGCGTAATACTTGAGCGCCTCCGCCATAAGCTCCGCCTGATCCACCGTGTCGTTGTACAAAGATTCCGTTGCAAAGTGCTGGCCGAAGGCGTCGTTGCTGAACAGAATATTTTCCCCTGTCATATAAGTAAACATGGTGTCAGGCCAATGAAGCATGGGCGCTTCCACAAACACCAGTCTGCTTGTGCCGAGGTCAAGAGAATCCCCTGTTTTGACGGTCACAAAATTCCAGTCCTGATGATAGTGCCCTTTGATGATCTTGGCTCCGTTTGCAGTACAGTAAATCGGTGTGTTCGGAATTTCGCGCATTAATTCCGGAAGTGCTCCGCTGTGATCGATTTCGTTGTGATTCGCAATGATAAAATCAATTTTACTCAGTTCCAGTTCCTGTTTAAGCCGACTTACAAATTCCTTGTCAAAAGGCTGCCATACCGTATCTATCAGGGCGGTTTTCTGATCTCTCACCAGATAAGAATTGTAGGATGAGCCGCAATGAGTAGAATACTCATTGCCGTGAAATTTCTTCAGTTCCCAGTCGATTTTCCCTACCCAGCTTACTTTATCCGTTAGTTTCTTCCCCATCGGAATGACCTCCTGTTTTTTTATTTCATACTTATTTTACCGATTTTTTTGCCTTTAATCAATCATTCAGGAAAAATTTAGTTTATCCAGTACAGGTCTTAAATACGGTCTTTCGAGAGTCATGCCAGCCGTGAGATTCCAATCACAGGCGATTACGCGAAAAAAGACATGAATTCCCGCATCGCTTTTGTAAGGTATTTGTTTTTGTGATAGATCAGTTTGAACCTCCGCTGAAACCGAATCCCACGGACATGTTTTTGACAGAGCAGACCGGTCTCTACCTCATTTTTTACGGCAAGCCCGGAAATGACGGAAACACCCAGCCCCGCCGCCACGGCGTTTTTGATGGTGTCTGCGTTATTGCAGGTCCAGGAGCCTTCCCAAGTAAGACCGTTTTCAGCCATTTTATCTTCGAAGGTTTTGCGCGTTCCGCTTCCCTTTTCCCTGATAATGAAATTCTCTTTCTCCAGTTCTTTCGGCTCAACCTCTTCACAGCCGGCAAACCGGTGAGAAGGGGAACAGACCAGGACCAGCTCGTCCTCCATAAAGGCGCGACTTATCACGTCCGGTGAAACGGTTTCGCCTTCCACCAGACCAAGGTCAATGGTGTCCTTCAAAATCAGAGTCTCTATTTTCGCCGTGTTGTCTTCTATGACTTCTATTTTCACCAGCGGGTTCTGCTCACGGAACCTTGACACAACTCCCGGCAGGACATGACCGCCCACGGTAACGCTTGCGCCCAGCCGGATGGTTCCGTTCTGGTAAAGTGTTTTCATATCGTTTTCGGCTTCGGTATTCATCCGTATCATATGCCGCGCATAGCCCAGCAGTTTCTGCCCCGCCTGAGTGAGGTAAAGCTTCCTGGAAAGCCGCTCAAAAAGCCGGACGCCGTAATGATTTTCCAGTTCGGCAATGGCCTGGCTCACCGCAGACTGGGAAATAAACAGCGCTTCCGCCGCCGAAGTCATATTCATGGTATCGCAGACCGCGACAAAGATTTTAAAATGCCTTAATGTCATATTCTTTCCTTCATTTATAACTAAATAATAATGATAATAATATTTTACTAATTGATAGTCAAGGCGTATGATAAAACGGCAAAGGAGAGAATAGAATGAAAATATTTATAACAAAGCTGCCGGGCATTGCGCTGACAGTCGCAATTGCCATTCCTGCGTGGCTGATTGGGAAAATGGTTCCCGTCGTTGGAAGCCCTGTACTGGGAATTTTGTTCGGAATGCTGCTGGCTTTCTGGAAAAGGCCGGAGCAACTGAACAGCGGAATCAGCTACACTTCCAAAAAACTGCTGCAGTACTCCATCATCCTGCTGGGCTTTGAGATGAATCTGTTCAACGTTTTTAAGGTTGGAAAACAGACGCTCGTATTAATGGCCTTTACCCTGACAGCGGCATTTCTGACCGCCTATTTTGCAGGAAAGCTCTTAAAGCTGGACGGCAACACCAAAACACTGATTGGGGTCGGCTCCGCCATCTGCGGCGGGTCGGCAATTGCCGCGACCGCGCCGGTCATCCACGCGGACGACGACGAAGTCGCGCACTCCATTTCGACTATTTTCCTGTTCAACGTGATCGCAGCTTTTCTGTTTCCTTTTCTGGGACATGTTCTCGGCATGAGCAATCAGAGCTTCGGTCTTTGGGCGGGCACCGCGGTCAACGACACGTCTTCCGTGGTCGCCGCGGGCTACACGTTCAGCAACGTGGCCGGGAATCTGGCGGTCATCGTCAAGCTGACAAGAACCCTGATGATCGTACCCGTTACACTGGTGCTGGCAGTCTACACCGGCAGAAAGAACGCGGCAAACAAAAAGGGCAGCTACCGTTTTACCAAGATATTTCCGTGGTTCGTGCTGGGATTTATCCTCGCTTCGGTCATCAATACTTTCCTTGTCCTTCCCGCCGGTATGGGCAGCTTTTTAGCCCAGACAGGCAAATTCGTCATTGTTATGGCGATGGCGGCAATCGGTCTGAACACCAATCTTGTAAAACTGGTAAAAAGCGGCGGCAAGCCGATTCTTCTGGGTTTTCTCTGCTGGGCGGTGCTTTCGGTCACCTCTCTGGCGGTACAGCATTTTATTCTTGCCGTATAAAGGCGCAATGCGCCTGTTTTCCGCAGAACAGCGGGGATAAACCGGTGAAATACACACTTTGTGCATCTGCGGGGACAGCTTGACAAAACACGATGCCTCTATTACAATAATGTTAAATGCAAATGATAATCATTTGCATTTAGCGTCTTGATCGAACCGCAAATTCATACGGAGGAATCTTATGATAACAGAAGAATGGATGGATTGGTTATCCGCAAGAGGGGCTGAAAAGCCATGACACAGATTGAAATTATCTGCGGTTTTCTGGAAAGCGGAAAAACCACGCTGATTCAAAACATACTGGAACAGGAATACATGCAGCAATACCGCCGGATTGTGATTATCCAGTGTGAAGAAGGGCTGACGGAATTCCGCGCCGCTTCAATGGCAAGCAAAGATGTGGTGCTTGCACAGATTGAACATCCGGAAAAAATCCGCAAAGGGCTCTTTACCAAGATGAAAGAAGAGCTTGACCCAGATCTGATCTTGATTGAATACAACGGGACGTGGCCGATTGAGCAGCTGCTTCGCGTACGTCTGCCTTCCGACTACAGGATTGACCGCATCTTATTCTGTGCGGAAGCGTCCACCTTCCCGATGTATATAAAAAATACGGGAAATATGATGCTGAATCAGCTCGGCAACGCGGATGCAGTCTTTTTGAACCGATGTTCCGCAGATACCGACACGCTGAAAGCGACGGTCAGAAGCTGCAACCGCACAGCCAAGATCTGTTTTACAGATGAATCCGTTGAGCACTGCACCGCTTCGATTTTAAAGCCGGAGGAAATACAAAGAGCGGCCGGTACTCTCAAAAGAAACAGAATCGGCATTGCCAGGGGACTGATTACCCTTTACTTAATCTCCATCCATTTTTTTCTGAATGCTCCGCCCATTGTAAAAAGCATTAACATGAGTTTTATCGGCATTCTGATGCAAGCCGTGCCGTTTTTACTAATTGGGGCATTGGTTTCCGGACTTTTACAGGTTTTTGTTTCCGATGAAACACTGGTGCGCATGTATACCGGCCATAAATGGCTGGGATACCCGCTGGCCGCAGTATCCGGCTTGTTCTTTCCCATCTGTGACTGCGGTATCATCCCGATCACTTCACGGCTGACCCAAAAAGGGGTGCCGCTTTCAAAAGCAATGGTTTTCATGCTGGCAGCCCCTTCTGTGAACCCCGTCACAATTATCTCAACACTCTATGCTTTCCCGGGACAGCCCCAATACGCGCTGTACCGAGTCCTTCTGGGATCGGTAATTGCATTGCTTGCCGGTTTTATTTTGAATGTTTCACACATTCGTTCCGAAGATGTTTTTTTGACATTTTCCGCAGCCTGCTCCTGTTCTGCGGTAACGGCCAATGTGCAGGGAAGCGGCAAGGCGGCAAAATTTGAATCAGTGATTCTGATTGCCGGTCAGGAATTCTTCAGCATGGGCAAATATATTGTGATTGGCGCTTTCGTCTGCTCCGTACTGCAGCAGACGATTCCCGTCTCCTCTTTCAGAAGCACGGGGTCCCGGATCATTCTCCCGCTGATTCTGATGCTTCTGGCCGCCTTTTTTATGTCGGTCTGCTCCACGTCCAATGCGTTTATCGGCAGAAGCTTTCTGAATATTTTCCCTATTACGGCAGTCATGGGCTTTATTGTGATGGGTCCGATGCTGGATTTGTCCAATTTACTGATGCTGAGCAGCAATTTTAAAAAGATCTTTATCGTAAGATTGGCTTGCACTTTGCTGACGATCGCATTCCCGGTCTTTTTGCTGTTTTCCGTTTTTTCGGCAGGGGGGAAATTATGAAGAGAAAAGGTAATTCAGAACTGATTTTTCAGGCGCTGATTTGCTTCATGCTGTCTGTTGTGTTTGCCTATACTTTGATTTCAGGCAAAGCTTCCAATTATATTCATCCCCGTCTGTTTGGATTCCTCTGGTTTGCCGCGGGCTTTCTTTTTGTGATTGGCGTCGTTACGCTGCGCTATTCGTCCATTCCAAAACACAACGCAAAGCCACTGAAAAGTATACTCCTGGTGATTCCCGTCCTTACCGCTTTGCTGATTCCAACCGGAGCGGTACAAAGCCAGGCAATTTCCTTCGGAATTTCTACCGGAAACACACGGGACAGCCTGACTTCCCAAAGTTCTGCGTCTTCACAGGACAAGGGAACGGTGATTCCGGACACCGCAACCAGCAAAGACGATATTGGAATTGAGGTTTCCTCGCCTTCCTCCAACGTGCCCGGAGAGGATGAAAACGGAGTCATTACCGTCACCGACGAACAGTTCGCAAGCTGGTATCAGGACATCAATGAAAATATGAAAAAGTACGAGGGAAAAACCCTAAAGATGAAAGGGCAGGTTTTCCGCATGAGCACGTTCGGAGCCAGCGAATTTGTCCCGGCGCGTTACGCCATGGTCTGCTGTGCCGCCGATTTGCAGCCCTGCGGGGTTCTGTGCCGCAGCAGCGCGGCTTCCCAGTATCAGGACGGCGAATGGCTCTGGGTAACCGGGGAAATCAAGATTGAAAACTACCAGGGGCAGACGATGCCGGTCTGCTATGTGACCAAAATTGAAAAATCGGAAAAAGCGAAGCAGGAGTATATTTATTTCACCTACTGACGCAGCGGCCGTTGGCATTCCCGACGGGCGGCTGCACCGGCTTCGGGACGTCGGCCAGAATTCCATGACAGGAAAGTGAGGAAATGGAATGAGCACAAAAATCGATATTATTTCGGGCTTTCTGGGTTCCGGAAAAACCACTCTGATTAAAAAGCTTTTGAGTGAAATGCTTTCTTCTGAAAAAGTTGTGATTATTGAAAATGAATTCGGTGAGATCGGAATTGACGGAGGAATCCTGAAAGACTCCGGTATTCAGATTCGGGAAATAAACGCAGGCTGTATCTGCTGTACTCTTTTAGGCAATTTTGACGCTGCTTTAAAGGATGTATTGAAAAAATACCACCCGGACAGAGTCATCATTGAGCCCTCCGGCGTCGGCAAGCTTTCCGACATTACAGCCGCCTGTCAAAAGGTCATCGCTCAGTCGGACAGTGAAATCAATATACAAGCAGTAATTGTCGATCCAATAAAATACAAAATGTATATCAAAAACTTTTCGGAGTTTTACAGTAACCAGATTGAGTGCGCAAAAACAATTATTTTGAGCAGGACCCAGAAGATCGATCAGGCCAAATTGTCCGAAGTGGTCAATGACATCAGAAAGTGCAACCCTTCCGCAAAAATCATGACTACACCCTGGGAGGAACTGTCTGCTCAAACCATTCTGGCGGCAGCGGAAGAAACAGGTTCCACCCCGCTGATTCAACAGGAAGAAGCTTTTGAATCTGTGCATCACCACGGTCACTGCACCGAACACGGACATGGCCACTGCAACTGTGAAGGGCACCATCATGCCGACGATGTATTTGAAAACTGGGGTATGGAAACACCGCATCTCTTCTCTGAAGAACAAATCAAAAATATGCTAAAAAAACTCTCTGAGTCTGAAAAATACGGAACGGTGCTGCGCGCCAAAGGGATTCTTCCTGTGAGTGAAAAAAACTGGGTACAGTTTGACTTTGTCCCGGAAGAATTCGAACTTCACCCCATTGCGCCCGACTATACCGGCCGCTTGTGCGTAATCGGGGTAAACCTTAACCGCCCGGCATTGGCAGAGCTTTTCGGGGTTTAACGCTCCGCCTGCCGGATCTGGTTCGGCAGGATATTGACAACCGGCCTCCATGCCTGTAAACTGATGGATAAGACGCGCGTGAACCGCCGGGAACTGGAGCTGATTGTTTTGGCAAGACCAACCAAGTGGAGAAAAATTGAAAACATCCCAACAGTCCCCTATTTTGTTCCTTCCGAAACAGAGGTTGCTGAGGTACCGGAGAATGTTCTGAAGCTGGAAGAGCTGGAAGCAGTCCGGTTGAAAGACCTGGAGGGTTTGGAGCAAGGGGAATGTGCCGAAAAAATGGAGGTATCCCGTCCGACTTTTCAGCGCATCCTGCTTTCTGCACGAGAGAAAATCGCGGACAGCCTGATTAACGGAAAAACCATTCATGTGGAGGGTGGAAACTTCACACGAAATATTTGCCCGGTAAGCTGTCTGGAATGCGGAAAAGAATGGATGGAAAGCTTTGAAAACCTTGCGTCCATCCGCAGCGGGGAATACGCCTGCCCGTCCTGCGGGTCAAAACAAGTGACCTGCAAAAGGAATTGCAAAGGCAAATTCTGCCACAGAAACTGCTGCCGATTCGGCGAGATTAACAAATAAAACGGCAATCCCTATATAGCAAAAGGCCGAAAGGAAATTCCTTTCGGCCTTTTGCTATAAAATACTTTATACGATATTGACATATGCCCATAATTATACTACAATATTTTTCGAGCATAAGACCATAACATACGATAGAGCAAAACCCATTTTAAAACAGGAGGAGACAAAAAATGAAAATTGCAGTTGCAAGCGAAGACAGAGGCCGACTGGTTACCGAGCATTTCGGCCATTGTGAAGGATTTGCCATCTTTGAAACAGAAAACGGGCAGATTACGGACAGTGTGTTTGTTCCGAATCCGGGGCACAAGCCCGGTTTTCTTCCGAATTTTCTGAACGACCGCGGAGTAAAGGTCATCATTTCCGGCAGCATGGGCGCAGGAGCCAGTGATATTTTTAATGAAAAAGGCATTGAAGTGATTACCGGAGCAACCGGAGAAGCGAAAAACGCCGTAAACAGCTATTTACAGGGAACTTTAAAATCCACCGGTTCGGTTTGCCATGAGCACCAGCATGCCGACAAATGCGGAGAATAAGCGCGGCTTAACAAAAAAAGTACCCGACGAGGCGATTCAGCCTTGTCGGGTACTGCTTATTTCCGGATGATTTCTCTGTGGTTCAAAGATGTCCGTATTTAGGGGATTCCTGCATATTACTCAATGATAAAGTCTTTTATTTTGTCCAGAATTCTCCTGTCGTCGGAATGAATGTTCAGCTGGAGGGGTTTTGACAAATCGATACTGAAAATTCCCATAATGGATTTTGCATCCACAATATGCATTCCCTCTATAATTTCAAAATCCACTTCCTCATTGTTGATGCTGGAAGTAAAATTCTTTACTTTTTCAACGCTGTCTAAAAGTATTTTAACCGTAATCATTTCCGCATTGATGCTCCCTTACTGAATGGATTGGCTCTTGACATTTGCCCTGTCAATAACCTTTTGTTTGAAATTAATAACCTGATGCTCGTATTCCTGATTCATGTAGCTGGAATTAATCAGAAAATCAGCGGTCGCCTTATTGTTTGCGATCGGAATATCGTACACCTGAGCGATTCTCAGCAGCGCCTTTACGTCAGGGTCGTGCGGCTGTGCTTCCAGCGGGTCGGAAAAGAAAATCACAAAATCGATATTTCCTTCCACAATCTTTGCGCCGATTTGCTGGTCGCCGCCGAGAGGGCCGCTGTTGTAACCCTTGACGGGCAGGCCTGTCCGGTCGGTCACCATTCTGGCCGTTGTGCCGGTACCGCACAGGAAATGATTTTTCAGAACATCCTGATTTTTTTCGCACCAGTCAATCAATTCCTGCTTTTTTCCGTCATGGGCAATTAAAGCGATTTTTTTCTGTTTTCCGATGGTAAAGGTAATAAATTCATTATCCATAGTAATCCTTCTCTCTTATTGTTTCCATCAGTTCTTAGCATATCCCATTACAATTCTTTCACTGTTTCTAAATGCCTTTTAATTTGTCCGAATAATAAATAAACGGTCTACCATATTATAGCAGATGCCCCGCGGGAGTTCAAGCGACCATGGGCTTTGGGAAAACATCTCCGTTGTACATTGTCAGCTTATATTATCTGCACAAAAGGCGCTGTGTGACGATGTCTGAAAAAATTTCCATGCCGTCGGTGCGGACTATTCGGATAACGTCGCTGAAGCGCCCGTTCTGCGGCAAAACAGCAGAAAACAGATTGTCTTTTTCCAGAATCCGTTCCGGATGAAAAATCACATTTTTCTGGCCGTTGAAAATCGCCGCATAAAAGATATCCGTTTCCACCAGATCCTGAAAAAAATGGCTTCCGTAAGACAGTTCCGGCAGGAACCCCTCCTGTTGGGATGCCACTTCACAGATCACAGACATATTGCAAAGCTCCGAAAAATGCACGGGAACCCCCAGAGACGGCGTGGTCGTCCCCCATCTTCCCGGGCCGATCAGCATTGCATTTTTTCCTTTGAGCGAGGCGTTGATCGTCCCAATCTGTCTGGCAACCATATATTTGTCCTGCTCGGAAAGGTTCAGATACGCCTTCGGCTGCACATACACCACATAATCAATGGGAAGATGCACGTTTCCCCCCATAAAATTTCCCTCCGTAGCAAAAAAGCAGTCCTGTTCATCCGCCAGTATCGGAAATTCCACAGACTGGCCCAGACCTTTTGTCTGCAGCGGCCGGCACTGCAGAAGATTGACCCTGAAATGCCGGTCGTCCCTGAAATTCGCCGTAAATTCAATATCCACAGGATACTCGTACACGTCTGACAGCAGCGCCAAAATTTCTTTCATAACGCGCGGAAAATCAGTCGATTTCAGCAGCTTTTCAAAGTGAAGGACATGCGGCGCTTTTCTATCCGTATAACCGAGTTCGCGCAGCCGCGCGGCCGCCCGGTAGTCCGGCCCCGCAAACAGCTCCTTATCCGTATGAATATCATTGGACAGGATTTCTTCCAGACTGCGGCTGGTCAAAGTATTCTCCTCAAGAGAAAGAACATCTACAAAATGCTGCGAAAATTTTTCCAAATCTTCATAATCCGCCGGCGGATTGCGCATGGGATCGTCCAAACAGACGATTTTAACGTAATCACCGACGGTGCGGTCGACCGCCCGGGTACCGAGCCCGAACACCAGACGCAGCATACCGGCTTCCATATCCACGCTTTTGTCCCAGACATAAAGGTTGGAGGAATTTCCTACGCCCGCGATATGCGGAAAATAGTTTTCCCTGTGATAATCCCCGGAAACACGCTGAACCAAAATCGCCATCTGCTCGTCTTTTTCGGAAAGGCCCCTGCTGATCCGGTACGAAAGCGCGTCTTCATTCATAGTGCTGGCGTAGACAGTGCGGATAGCCTGCTCAAAGGCTTCATAGCGCGCTTCCGGTGTTCCCTGATTCACACAGAAAATGCTGTCGTACTTTCCCGCAAAGGCATTTCCGAAATTGTCCTCCAGCAAGGAGCTGGAACGCACAATGATCGGCGACTGGCCGAAATGTTCCAGCATTTGCAGGAACTGTTCCTGAATGGTTTCCGAAAACCTGCCGTGCAGAAGCCTTTCTTTCAGCTCCGGGGCATATTGAAAGTACCCGCTCTCCGTTTTCTGCTTCATGCGAAGCTTCCACAGCCCGTTTTGGACAAGGTAGGTATAAAACAGATCGGAACCGAGGTAATAGGAATCGTGGGATTCCAGAAACGGAGCAAACCTGTTTTCGCCGTCCTGTTCCAGTATCTTTCTGGCAAGCAGCATGCCGACGCTTTTCCCGCCAATGAACCCTGTGCCGACTTCTCTGGAATAAATCGTTAGAATATCATTCAGCGTAAAATAACGGTCACAAAGGTCAAACATTCTTGATTTTCCGCCGATCAGCATGGTCATCAGACTCTTTTTGATTTCTTCCTGCTGCTCCGTGGCAAGGTGGACAGCTTCTTTTGCCCGGTTAAAAATGACGTCCCAGTAATCAAGCCGCTCTTCCCCCCTGCTGATTCCGGAAAAGAGCTCCGCGGCTTCCGCGCTCGACGTGATGGAAACGGCTTCCTCATTTTCAATCAGATGCGGAAAGAACATCGTTGGAGAATACCGTTTCAGCACTTTGAGCGGATGAATATAAAACTTACCGCCTACCCGGTACAGGTCAAGCAGAAGCTGCGTGGTCTCACGGATACCGGCGATGGTGCTGTAGGTGTGGATATTTCTCTTAATGGCAAAATAGGCGACCGTGTCCAGTTCGTACAAAAACGGGCAGATCACTTTAAAGAAGTTTTCAATCATCAGATCGGAATGCCAGTATTCCAACAAATCGGTCAGGCAGTCAAAGACATAAAAGGCTTTTCTGCCCTCTTTCTTTACCAGGCTGTAGACTTCCGCCACAAAGCCTTCAAACCCTTTGTCCGCTCCTACCCGGTAAACAGTGATCTCTGGGTCATCCCTGAGAATCGGCTCATGTGCGGCAAAACGGAAATAGATCAGTTTTCTGCGGTCCTGCTTTGCCTGCCTGACAAACAGCTCCGCCATTTTTTGATAATCGGCCACGGCGTCCACCTGCCAAACCACGTTATCCCCCAGCCTCAGGCTGTCGATTACCCGGTCAAAGCCGCCCAGCCCGGTACTTACCCGCTCGTGTATATTCATCGCGCACCTCCGTTTCTCTGATTTTTCCTAAACTTTGCCTCTGTCTGCATTGTAAGGTTATTATAACACAAACGATGCTGCAAAAATGCAGCATCGTTTCTTTCATTCATTTATGAAATTCAGGTGGAGGAACGGACAATCAGTTCCGTAGGAAACACAATGTTCCGAACCATGCCGGAATCCCCGCACATACGGCTGTACAAAACATCCGCGGTGGTCTTCCCCATTTCTTGAACGGGCACGGAAATCGTTGTCAGTCCCGGAAAAGTATAGGAGGAAATCGAGTCATTATTAAAGCCGATCACCGCAACATCATCCGGAACGGTAAATTCCATTTCCTTTATTAAAGGAAGTACGGCGGAAGCCAGCGTGTCATTTCCTACAAAGATCGCGTCGGGGCGTTCTTCCTTTGGCGCGGACAAGAGCTCGCGGACGTAGTTCAGGCATACTCCGATATCCCATTTACAGTCCATCATCCATTGCGGACGATATTCCAGCCCGGCAAGGTCCAACGTGGAGCGGATGGCAATCTGCCGTTTGTCGCTGCGGAAATCCTTTAGGTTGGCACCGCCGACATAAGCGATTTTCCGGTAACCCCGGTCAATCAGGTGATTCACGGCCTGCACGGAGGCGTTGAATAAATCAAAACCGATATTGTCCAGATTGCTGTACGCCGTGTCGCAGCCAACCACATATTTGACGCGGCTGCAGACGTAGCGGAAAGCGTCCTCCGGCAGGTCATCCATAATGACCAGTCCGTCCAGATCCCGCCCAAAGGTAAGGTCCAGCTTCTGCGGATTGCTCAGTTCACTGTAGTTGCGCACCGTCGTTATGATGCAGTTGTGTTCCAGCAGCCTGCTTTCCAGCGCCGATAAAATAGATGAAAAATATGGATCGGCGTATTTTTCGGCGGTCATGGACAAGATACAGGAGATATTTTTAGCCTGCACCTTCGGCAGTCTTCTTTTATAAGAATAATGAAGAGCGGCGGCGGCGTCCTTTACCCTGTTCCGCGTCTTCTCGGTCGCCTTATAATTTTCATCCTCTGACAAAATTCGCGATACGGTGGCAATGGAAACATCCGCATACTTTGCCACATCCCTGATTGTCGACATTACGTTCCTCCTATCAATGCGCACTTGTTTGCTAAACAAATTATAAACATTCGCCAATAAAATGTCAATCTAAACTAAATGATGGACATAAGAAAAAAATTAGGATTATATTTTCGAAATTTTAATTAAAAAAGATTGAATTTTTGGAATTATTCTTACCTTTTTAAGATAGCAGAAAGTAAAATGCAATGTTTTGTATTTTGTTTACTAAAATATTATTATAATTTTCATAAACATCGTTGTAATGTTGCACATAATCTAAATATAATTATTAAAATTAATTACAAAAATATGATCTATAGCGATATTTTTATTAAATGTGATTTACAAACCAATTTTTCAAGGCTATAATGATTTCAGGTTGTTAAGAAAACAAATTGTTGTTTCACTAATTGATTCATTTACAACCGCGAATAGGAGTATGTGATATGTCAAAAAAGTTTGCTTTCATCGGCTCGGGATCCTTGGAATTTACAAGAGACCTAGTTCGTGATATCCTTACCTTTGACGCGTTCCGTGACTGTGAAATCGCGTTGATGGATATCGATTCCAAAAGGCTTTCCTATTCCAAGAGGGCAGTGGAAAAAATAATTGAAAAAGGCAACTACCCCGCGAAAGTGTCGGCCACTCTGGACCGCCGCGAGGCCTTGAAGGGCGCGGACGGCGTCCTGATTACCATTTTGCAGGGCGGGGTCGACGTATGGCGCCACGATATTGAGATTCCTAAAAAATACGGCATTGATATCTGTGTCGGCGATACAAGAGGGCCGTCCGGTATCTTCCGGTTTTTAAGAACCGCGCCCGTTATGCTGGACATCATCCGTGATGTGGAAGTCCTTTGCCCGGACGCCATTGTTCTGAATTACACAAACCCCATGGCTCTTCTGTGCGGATACCTGCAGCGCCAAACCAAAGTAAACGTGACCGGCCTGTGCCACAGCGTACAGGGAACCGCGGAAATGCTTGCCGGTTTTATCGGCGCGAAACCGCAAGAACTGACCTACACCTGTGCCGGCATCAATCATCAGGCTTTTTATCTGAAGATGGACTGGAACGGTCAGGACGCGCTGCCGCTGCTGAAAAAAGCAGTGCTGGAAAAGCCGGAAGTCGCGGCGGAAGAACCGGTCAGATCCGAAATGTTCCTCAATCTGGGCTATTACCCCACCGAATCCTCCGGGCATAATTCCGAGTACAACGCGTGGTTCCGCAAACGCCCGGATTTGATTGAAAAATACTGCACCCACGGCACCGGCTGGAACCCGGGTGTTCACGCCTACATATTAGATGAGTATCTGAAAAGAGAGAGCTCCTGGGAAAGCGAATTCCAGAAGATGCTGGATGAAGAGGAGATCGACCTCAAGAGGGGCGACGAATACGCATCCAATATCTTTAACGCCGTGTTCGGAGACCATACCCCGTTTGAGTTTAACGGAAATCTCCGCAACTTCGGCCTTGTAGACAACCTGCCGAACGGCGCCTGCGTAGAAGTACCCGTTCTGGCGTCCCGCGCGGGAATTCGCCCGTTCCACGTCGGTAATCTGCCGGATAACCTTGCGATTCTGGTCAACACCTCTTCCCGCTGCGAAGAACTGGCGATTGACGGCGCAATCGAAGGAGACCCGTGGAAGGTCTTCCAGGCGGTTCTGTTTGACCCGCTAACCTCCGCCGTGCTTTCCATGGCGGAAACCAAACAGATGGTTCAGGAAATGCTGAACAAAAACAAGGAATTCCTGACCTATTTCAAAGAGCTGTCCATTTAATCCGGTTACTTTGGTTCATCCTGCTCCTGCAGGTAAGATACAACAAAATTCAAACAATGGAGGACTGAAATGAAAAAGTTTACATCTTGTGTACTTGCCGTTGCTCTGACAGCTTCTTTGCTGACCGGCTGCGGCGCACCCGCTGCAAACTCCGATTCCTCGGCCGCAGACAAGTCGGGCGCCACTACCACGATTACCCTGTGGTCCCATATCGACGAAAACTGGAATCCAGCTCAGGATAAAATGATCGCGGATTTTGAAGCGGCAAACCCCGACATTAAAGTTGTACGCGAATCTTTTCCCTATGACGAGTTTGAATCAAAAACGCAGACCTCTCTGCTGAGCAAGGAAGGCGGAGCAGACGTCTATCAGCTGTGGGGCGGCTGGGCCATTGATTACGCCAAGACCGGAGCTTTTTCCGCAGTACCGGATACATACATGGAGAAAGTTAAGGCGGACAGCTACGAGCCAGTCCTCGGTTCCTTCGGCTACAACGGAAAATACTACGGCGTTCCGCTCGAATTCAACATTGAATACGGCGGGCTGCTGGTCAACACTCCGAAATTCAAGGAACTGGGCATCCAGTACCCCACCACATGGGACGACATGATTAACATTGCCAAGAAAAATTCATCCTCCGACGGCGCGGTTTACAACCTGCGCGGACTTGACTTTGTGGGATGGGATACCCTGCCCTACACCTGGCTGTCCATGATCCTCTCCTCCGGCGGCAAATACATGGAAGGCGACAAATTCAACTTCAACAATCCGGTTGGCGTGGAAACCATGCAGAAGCTGGTGAACTATGTAACAGTTGACAAAATCACCAATCTGGACGGTCTGACCAACGCGAGCGAAACAGAACCCTACCAGAAGCTTTTCACCAGCGACGAGGAGCTGATGGTTCCCCGCGGGCCGTGGACGGTTTCCGAAGGAATTCATGTTGACGGCTTGGAATACGGTAAGGATTTTGAGTACGTCGCCATGCCGTTCTATGGCGACAAAAAGCTGTTCGCAGCAGAAACCGGCTGGGGACTGGCGGTAAACGCCTCCTCCAAAAAACAGGAAGCCGCCTGGAAATTCGTGGAGTTCTGGACCGACCCGCAGAGAGTGCTTGACTACAACATCGCCTGCGGAATGGTGCCCGCTTCCAAAACCGCGGCCCACAATCCGGAGCTGCTGAAGGCAATGCCTTATCTGAAACCGCTGGTAGACATTCTGGACGGCGGTAAGTTTATTGGTTATTTCAACACGGATAAACTGAAGGAAAACGTGAAAAACACCTTTATTGACATTGTCAACAACAAGACTCCTGTTGCTGAAGCACTTGATAAACTTGACAGCACAATGAACGCGGAAAAATAATTGCGCATAAAAATACGGCGGGCTTTTGAACGGAAAGAGAGCCCGCCGTCTCTCTAAGGAGGATCAACCCGTGAAAAACAACCGTTTTGTCTATTTTGTGCTGCTACCAATCTTTCTTTTACTGGCAGTCTTTTTCGTACTGCCCATTGTAGGCGGCTTTGCAATTTCCTTTTTTGACTACAATCCACTCAGAACCATCAACCATTTTATTGGATTTGAAAATTTCGGTAAGCTGATGTCGGATAAAATTTTTCTAAAATCCACCACAAACACCCTTGTATTCGTCGGCATTACCGTTACGCTGAATATAATCATTACCCTTGTGCTTGCACAGCTAATCAGTATGCTGCCGTGGCCGAAGCTCAGAAGCTTTTTTCGTGTAATATTCTTCATGCCCTGCGTGGCGCCGCTGATTGCGTCCAGTGTGGTGTGGGGCGGTCTTTACGCAACAAAATACGGCCTAATCAACAATTTCCTGAAAACCTTTTTCGGATTCTCCCCGGTAAACTGGCTGGGAACCGCCAGTTATGTGATGCCCGCCATCATTATTTTCACTCTCTGGGCGGATATTGGATATAACATCATCCTGTTTTCCGCGGGTATGGACGGAATTCCCTCTGACTTTTATGAAGCGGCCGAAATTGACGGCGCGGGCATGGTGAAAAAATTCTTCTACATCACCCTTCCTCTTCTGGGAAGAACCGTCAGTTTTGTCGTCGCCATGACGATTATCTCCCACTTCCAGATGTTCGCACAGTTTCAGGTACTCGCAAAGCTGGGCGGCCCGGAAAATTCGGGAAACGTGCTCACCTATTACATCTATAAAACCGCTTTCCAGACGAAAGACATGGGCTACGCGTCCGCAATCGCGGTTATACTTTTCATTCTAATTATGATCGTCACAGTGATTCAGCAGCGGCTCAACCGCGTGGAATGGGGGTATTAAGATGGCAAGCAACGCTAAAAAATATTACAAATTGTATGTTATCATTGCTGTTATACTTATGGTATTCTCCTTACTCATCATCGCGCCCTATATTTGGATGATGCTTACCTCCTTTAAGAGTACCCGTGAAGTTTTGTACAATCCGGGAAAAGTAATGCCGATCAAGTGGACGCTTTCGGGTTACATGACCGTACTGACAAAGTCCCCGTTCTTCAGCTGGTTTAAAAACAGCGTGATCGTCTCCGTCACCGTTACGGCGGCTGTCATTTTTACCAGCACGATCACCGGCTATGTATTTTCAAAATACAAGTTTAAAGGAAAAAATCTTCTGTTCTGGCTGGTGCTCAGCACCATGATGGTTCCAAGCCAGATCACCATGATTCCCCGCTTTTTAATCATCAACCAGATCGGACTTTACAACAGCCTGCAGGCACTGATTATCCCGGCAATCGTGTCCGGGTTCGGCATTTACCTTTGCCGGCAGTTCTGCGACGAAATTCCGGACAGTCTTTGTGAAGCAGCCAAGCTGGACGGGGCGGGAGATTTCCGTATTTACGCCAGTATTATTCTGCCACAGCTAAGGCCCTGTATTGCAGCTCTGGCAATCTTCACCTTCCTCGATATCTGGAACGATTACCTGAATCCGTTAATCATGCTGTCCGCATTGAAGAGCATGACGCTTCCACTGGCACTGACCTATTTCTCAGACGCGCATTCCACCGATATCAGCGCCGTTATGGCGGCTTCCGCGTTGATTATGCTGCCGGTAACCATTCTTCTGCTCTGCTTCCAGAAGCAGTTTATCAAGGGCGTTACCATTTCAGGCATGAAATAAAAATCAATACGCAAAAATAAGCACAGGCAGCCAACCCGTTCCGGGCGCTGCCTGTGCTTTTCTTATATCGCCGCAAAGATAAAACAGAAGTTTTTTAAAAATCCGATTAACCCATGGTTACACGGACAATGTACTTTTGTCCGTCGCCGCACACCGGCAGCAGATTGCCCGCAACCGGTTTGCCGTCCAGCGTCATGCTCCTGACGCCTTTGCACTTCTTTGCCGAATTGTCAATTTCAATCCGATAAGTTGCTCCGCGGAATTTGCGCTCCACGGTAAAATTACCAAAATCAGCCGGGATACACGGGTCAATTTCAAGCCCGTCGAACTGTGGACGAATGCCAAGGATAAACTGGGAGACATCGTAGAAGCTCCACGCCGCCGTACCGGTCAGCCATGAATTTTTCGCTTCTCCGTGTCTTGGCGCGTCGCGCCCGGCAATCATCTGCGCATAAACATACGGTTCGGTGCGGTGGATTTCGCTGATCTCCTCCGTGTAAGCGGGGCAGGTTTTTTTGTAGACGGAAAACGCCTTGTCACCGCGTCCCAGTACGGTTTCCGCAATAGAAATCCAGGGGTTGTTATGGCAGAAAATTCCGCCGTTTTCCTTATACCCCGGGGGGTAGGAAGAAATTTCGCCCAAATTTAGACGGTACGAGGTATAGGAAGGCCAATTCAGCACAATCCCGTACTCCGTGTCCAGATGCTCATGCACCGAATCCAGCGCGCGCTGCGCCATCCCTTCCTTTACACCGACACCGGCCATTACGCAGAAGCCCTGCGGTTCAATAAACAGCTTGCCTTCGTCGCAATCCCGGCTGCCGACTTTATCCCCGAAAGCGTCATAGGCACGCAGGAACCATTCCCCGTCCCAGCCGTCCTTCAGAATGGCGTCGGTCATGTTTTGGACTTCGCAAAGCGCGTGTTCCGCTTCCTGTTTCAAGCCCGATCTGCGTAATATATCCGCATAGTCCGGCCCGACCGCCACAAACAGACCCGCGATAAACACCGACTCCGCAATCCCGCTTTCAAAATTGGCGCAGGTCTGGAAGGATTCGCCCGGTGTTTTAGAAAAACAGTTCAGGTTCAGGCAGTCGTTCCAGTCGGCGCGGCCGATCAACGGCAGTTTGTGCGGCCCAAGGTTGTTCAGCACATGGTCAAACGAACGCTTCAGATGCTCCAGCAAAGTGTCCGCTGAAGCATCCACATTATTAAAGGGAACCTGCTCCTGTAAAATCGACCAGTCCCCCGTTTCCTTAATATAAGCGGATACCCCGAAAATCAGCCATAAGGAATCGTCGTTGAAGCCGCTTCCGACTTCATGGTTGCCGCGTTTAGTCAGGGGCTGGTACTGATGGTAGGCGCTTCCATCCTCCATCTGCGTGGCGGCAATGTCCAGAATACGGGTTCTGGCGCGGGAGGGAATCAGGTGAACAAATCCCAGGAGGTCCTGCGCGGAGTCACGGAAACCCATCCCTCTGCCGATTCCGGATTCAAAATAGGAAGCGGAGCGCGACATATTAAACGTCACCATGCACTGGTACTGGTTCCAGATATTGACCATACGGTTCAGTTTTTCGTCCGCACTGTCAAGCTGGTAGTTGGAAAGCAGGCCGTTCCAGTACTCTTTCAGACGTTCCAAAGCGGAATCCACCTGTGCGTCCGTGGTAAAAGCACTCAGCAGCTTCTGTGCGGGCGCCTTATTGACAACATTCGGTGATTCCCATTTGTCATCCTCCGGATTTTCGCAGTAGCCCAAAACATAGATCAGGCTTTTTTCTTCCCCGGGAGCAAGGGTCACGCGGACACAGTGGGAACCGATGGGCGCCCAGCCGCTTGCGACTGAGTTGCGGGATTTTCCCTCCAGTACCGCGTCCGGCTTATCAAAGCCGTTGTAAAGTCCCAGAAAAGATTCGCGGTCCGTGTCAAAGCCGTCGATCGGCGCGTTTACGCCGAAAACCGCGTAGTGATTGCGCCTTTCCCGGTACTCCGTTTTGTGATAGATCGCTTTCCCGGCTACTTCCACTTCTCCAATATTAAAATTGCGCTGGAAGTTCGTCATGTCGTCATAAGCATTCCAAAGGCAAAATTCAACAAAAGAGAACACCTGAAAGCTTTTTGGCTCTGCCGAGGTGTTCTTCATGGTCAGGCGGTTTACTTCACAGTCCGCACCGATCGGTACAAACGCGGTCTGCGTTACCCGCAGCCCGTTTTTGCTGGAGTCAAACACACTGTACCCCATTCCGTGACGGCACTCATAAGAGTCCAGCGGCGTCTTCAACGGCGCCCAGCCCGGATTCCACACAGTTCCTCCGTCATTTATGTAAAAGTATCGTCCGCCTGCGTCCGTGGGAACATTGTTGTACCGGTACCGCGTAAGGCGAAGCATGCGCGCGTCCTTGTAAAAGCAATACCCCCCCGACGTGTTGGAAATCAACGAGAAAAAGTTTTCGCTTCCAAGATAATTGATCCATGGATAGGGGGTGTCCGGCCGGGTAATCACATATTCCTTCCGCCCGTCGTCAAAATATCCGAATTTCATAGACAAGTTCCTCCCAATGCTTTGTTTAGCCGCAAATTACGAAAACGTTTTAGTAATTTCTCAAAACATTAACCCCATTTTCTTTATAGTAATAGGTATGATGAGTAAAATCAAGCGCTTTTTAATTTTTGGCACATTACACTAATCAAGCAGGGTTTATTGAACGTTTTTAAACGGAATATACTGATTTCCATCTAAAACATATTTTCATTTACTATTTTACACATTTTTGTAGAAATGTCTATAGTTTACGAAAATGTTTTCGTTTATAATACTATTTACAGAATAATACAAGCACTTTATCTTTGTAAAATATGCCTTAAAATAAAAAATATTTAAAAATTACATATTATTATTGAATTTGCACTTGAAAAACTATCTATATTGGATTATACTAACTGTACGAAAACGATTTAGAAAATTTTTTAGACAGGGGAACGTCCTATGGCAAATATAAAAGATATCGCGCTGAAGTGTGGATTGTCCGTCTCAACCGTCAGTAAGGCGCTGAACAGTTACAGCGACATCAGCAAAGAAACCCGCCAGCGTGTTCTGGAGGCCGCGGAGCAATTCGGCTACTTCCCCAACTCCAACGCAAGGGCCCTGAAAACAAACCGTACCCATAATTTAGGAGTGCTGTTTGTGGACGAAGCCCAGAGCGGACTGACGCACGATTATTTTTCTGCCGTTTTGGACAGCTTTAAAGTGGAAGCAGAAAAGCACGGCTACGACATCACCTTTATCAATCACAATATCAATATTGGAAACCGGCCGATGACTTTTCTGGAGCACTGCAGATATCGCAATTTTGACGGCGTGTGCATCGCCTGCATCGATTTTCAGCAGCCGGAAGTCGTCGAACTAATAAGCAGCGATATTCCCGTCGTAACCATTGACCATGTGTTTAACAATCACACCAGCATCAATTCGGCAAACGTACAGGGAATGCACGAACTTGTACAGTACATATATGACATGGGCCACCGGAAAATCGCCTATGTCCACGGAGAAAGAACAGCGGTCACCGAGCAGCGGCTAACCAGCTTCTGCAAATCGCTGATGGATCTGGGGATTGAAACGCCCCAGGAATATCTTGTCCACGCGGCTTATCACGACCCCTCCGCCACCCGGCACAGTGTCAGAGAGCTTTTGAATCTGCCGGACCGGCCGACCTGTATCATTATGCCCGACGATTACGCCGCACTCGGCGGCATTGAGGCGATTGAGGCCGCCGGGCTGAGGATTCCGGAGGACATTTCCATTGCGGGGTACGACGGAATTGCACTTTCCCAGGTAATCAAGCCCCGGCTGACCACGCTGAAGCAGGACACGAAGATGCTGGGCCGTGAGGCCGCGTGCAGACTGATCGGCCAGATAGAAAACCCCCTCACCACCATAACGGAAAGTGTTACGGTGATGGGACAACTGATCGAAGGTCAGTCCGTAGGAAGGGTTTGATGTTTTCCTTTTGTAAGTTTTGGCAGAGTGACTGCCATGCTGATAAATTTTAGCGGATTGTCCGCCATATTAAAGGAGGATTTCGTAAACATGAAAAAGGCAAGAAAAATCACCGCAATGCTTCTGGCTCTCGCGATGATGACAGGCGTCATGGCAACTGTTTCCGGCTGCCAGAGCGGAACAGCCGCGTCCACGGCAGCTCCCGCTGAAAGTCAGGCTGCCCCAAGCAGCGAAGCTCCCGCAGCAGAAGGCAAAACGCTCAACATCTGGTGCTGGAACGATGAGTTCCAAAGCAGGTTCAACGATTACTATCCGGAAGTAAAAGAAGTAGCCAAGGACAAATCCACCACCACGTTAAACGACGGTACCGTTGTAAAGTGGACCATCAATCCGAACGACAACAACAACTATCAGAACAAGCTGGATCAGGCACTCCTTTCTCAGGAAAGCGCCGCTGCCGACGACAAGATCGACATTTTCCTTGTGGAAGCGGATTACGCGCTGAAGTATGTAGACAGTGAGTATACTTTGGATGTAAAGAAAGACATAGGACTGGAAGACAGCGACCTGTCCAACCAATACCAGTACACACAGGATATTGTCACCGACAAAAACGGCGCCCTGAAGGGTACCACATGGCAGGCGACTCCGGGTCTGTTCGCTTACCGCCGTTCCATAGCCAAAGCGGTTTTGGGTACGGACGACCCCACAAAGGTACAGGAAGCTCTTTCTGACTGGGATAAATTCAACAGCGTAGCGGCACAAGCCAGTACCAAGGGCTATAAGATGCTTTCCGGCTATGACGACAGCTACCGCACCTTCTCCAACAACGTATCCGCTCCGTGGGTAACGGACACGACGGCCACGGTTGACCCCAACCTGATGAACTGGGTCAAACAGACAAAAGAATACACCGACAAAGGCTACAACAACAAGACCTCTCTGTGGGACGACAAATGGCAGGCCGACCAGGGTCCAAGCGGAAAAGTATTCGGATTCTTCTACTCCACATGGGGCATTAACTTTACCCTGCTGGGCAACTCTCTGAAAACACCGGTCGCGGAAGGCGGCAAGGAAGAAGTGGGCAACGGCGTTTACGGCGACTATGCTGTCTGTCAGGGCCCGCAAAGCTACTACTGGGGCGGCACATGGATCTGCGGGGCCAAGGGGAGCGACAACCTCGGAACCATTAAAAATGTCATGAAGTCCCTCACCAGCGACAGCACGATCATGAAGAAGATCACAACCGACACACAGGATTATACCAACAATAAAGCGGCCATGGAAGAAATCGCGAACAGCGACTTCAAATCCGCGTTCCTCGGCGGCCAGAACCACATTAAGCTCTTTGCTGAAGTGGCTCCGAAGATCGACATGAGCAACGCCGGCCCCTATGACCAGGGTATGAATGAAAGCCTGCAGAAATCGTTTAAAGACTACTTTAACGGCAGTGTAGACCTTGAAAAAGCAAAAGCGAACTTTGAAAAGACCGTAAAAGAAAAATACCCCGAAATCACAGAAATAAAATGGCCATCATAAAAACCGGGTTCTAAGCGAACCGCACGGCCGCGGGTCGGGAAATATTCCCGGGCTGTGGCCGTGCAGTTTTATGGGGAGAGGAGTACGATCAAATATGAACGCTGAGAATTCGCCAAAAAGAAGAAAAAATATTAGCTACGCAAAATGGGGGTACTTGTTTATTGCGCCGTTTTTCATTAGCTTTATTATTTTTTCTCTGTTTCCGCTGCTTTCTACAATCTACTACAGTTTCTTCAAATATTACCGTCAGGGACTAAAGATTATCGGGCCGACTTTTATCGGCTTTGAAAATTTCTCCAACCTGTTTCGAACGGATTTGCTAAACTACCTTGGAAACACTTTGATTATGTGGATTATCGGTTTTATCCCGCAGATTACCGTTGCGCTTCTTTTGGCGGCATGGTTTACCAATCAGCGGCTGCACCTGCGCGGGCAGGGGTTCTTTAAAACCGTAATTTATATGCCGAACCTTATCATGGCTTCTGCTTTTGCCATGCTCTTCTTCGCGCTGTTTTCCGACAACGGGCCGGTCAACGGTTCTTTGCAGGCCCTTGGAATTCTCAGCCAGCCGTTTCGCTTTCTCGCCAGTGTAACAGGCACCCGAGGACTCATCTGTTTCATGAACTTTCTGATGTGGTTCGGAAATACCACCATTCTGCTCATGGCTGCAATCATGGGTGTTGACCCCGGTCTTTATGAGGCAGCGGAAATTGACGGCGCAACTTCCAATCAGATGTTCTGGCGCATCACCATCCCCCTGATTCGCCCAATCATGGCATACGTTTTGATTACCTCTCTGATCGGCGGACTGCAGATGTTTGATGTGCCGCAGATTCTGACCAACGGCGCCGGCAACCCTGACCGAAGCGCAACCACCATGATTATGTATTTGAACAACCATATGTACAGCAAGAATTACGGAATGGCGGGCGCCGTTTCCACCGTACTGTTCCTGATCTGCGCAATTCTTTGTTTCCTTGTTTATTTTATTATGTCGGGAAGCAATGATTCTGTAAAAAAAGAGCGAAAAGGAGGCGTACATAAATGACAAAACACGCAAAATCCGGCAAGGGAAAACTTGTTACAGCACGGGCAGTCAGCTATTTTGTTTTAGCGATTCTTTGCTTTTTGTGCCTGTTTTTCTTCTACATGCTTCTTATTAACTCGTCCCGAAATAATTTTCAGATTCAGCAGGGTTTTTCTTTCCTTCCGGGAAAATCCTTTGCAGTCAATTTTAACAACATGCTGAAGGACGCAAACTTACCTGTTGTAAGCGGAATTAGAAACAGTTTTATTGTCTCTGCGCTCAGTGCGATTTTGGCCACTTATTTTTCCGCAATGACCGCTTACGGTATTTTTGCCTATAACTTCAAATTCAAAAGAGCCGCCTTTATCATTATTCTGCTGATAATGACGATGCCGACACAAGTTTCAGCGGTTGGATTTGTAAACCAGATGCAGGCAATGGGGCTGCGCAACTCACTGATTCCCCTGTTTCTTCCCACGATCTCTTCTCCCGTTGTATTTTTCTTTATGAAGCAATACCTTGACAGCAACATGCCTATGGAAATTGTGGAGGCTGCGCGGATCGACGGCAGCAGTGAACTACACACCTTTAATTTTATCGTACTGCCGATTATGAAACCAGCCATTGCCGTACAGGCAATTTTCACTTTCGTAACAGCGTGGAATAACTTCTTTATTCCCGCCCTGCTGCTTGACAAAGCCGACAAAAAGACCCTGCCTATCCTGATCGCGCAGCTGCGCAGCGCGGACTTCCTGAAATTTGACATGGGTCAGGTTTATATGCTGATTACCATTGCTATTATACCGATTATTATTGTCTACCTCATCCTGTCCAAATACATTGTGCGCGGGGTCGCGCTGGGCGGTGTAAAGGGATAGCCTGAATACCGACTAATGAGATTCTTTACTGAGGATGAATAAAATGGATTTTTCCAATCATTTTGTCTGGGGCGCCGCCGCTTCCTCCTATCAGATTGAAGGCGGTTCAAGGGAAGGGGGCAAAGGCGACTCCGTCTGGGACGAATTCTGCAGGATACCCGGTGCGGTCTTTGAAGGGCAGACAGGCGACATTGCCTGCGATCATTACCATCGCTTTCGGGACGACATCGCCATGATGAAGCAACTCGGCATCCGTGCTTACCGCTTTTCATTTTCGTGGCCCCGCATTTTCCCAAACGGTACGGGAGAAATCAACGAAGACGGAATGCGCTTTTACGAGGATGTTGTAGAGGAGCTTCTGAAAAATGAGATTATACCGTATGCTACTCTTTTTCATTGGGATTATCCGGCCGTCCTGCAAAAGCAGGGCGGCTGGCTGAACCCACAGAGTCCGTTGTGGTTTGAACAGTACGCCGAAGCAATCGCAAAGCGGTTTCAAGGCAAAATCCATCACTATTTTACAATCAATGAGCCGCAGTGCTTTATCGGGCTGGGTTACGGCCGCGGCCAGCATGCACCGGGGCTGAAACTCTCCGCCGCAGATAATTTTCTGGCGGTACACCACGTTCTTTTGGCACACGGCAGAGCGGTGCGCGCGCTCAGAAAATACGGCGGCCCTGTCAGTGTGGGACTGGCGCAATGCGGAAGAATCTATTCCCCGCAGAGCAATCTGGCTGAAGATACCGAAGCCGCCCGGCGTGCCACCTTTGAGGTACCGGACAATTTTCTTGATGCGCTTTTCAGCGTTTCCCTTTGGAGCGACCCAATCTTTAAAGGGGAGTATCCGCAGGACTTCCGGCAGAAATTTTCCGGTTTGCTGCCAAAAATCAGTGCGGAAGATATGGAAATCATCAGTCAGCCGATTGATTTTTACGCCCAGAATATTTACCATTCCACCCGCGTAAAAGCGACAAAGGAAGGATGGGAAGAGGTTCCTTTTCCACCGGGTATGACGAAGACCGCAATGAACTGGCCCGTTACTCCGGAATGCCTGTACTGGTGTCCAAAATTCCTATATGAAAAGTACCATAAAAAGATTATCATCAGTGAAAACGGGATGTCCGCGCATGACACGATTTCGCTGGACGGGCGGGTTCACGACCCGAACCGAATCGATTATCTGCGCCGCTACCTGAGTTATTTACGGAAAGCAGCGAGGGAAGATATTGATATTGGGGGCTACTTTATCTGGTCATTGATGGATAATTTTGAATGGGATTCCGGCTATCACGAACGCTTCGGCATCATTTATATTGATTACGAAACACAGCAGCGAATTCCAAAGGACAGCGCTTACTGGTACCAAAAAGTGGTGGAATGCAACGGAGAGAAGCTTTAAAAAGCCTCTCTCCGTTTTTTTCAGTCCGGCTCGAGCAGTTCCGCAAAGGAGTTAATGTACTCGTCCGCTTCCCGCAAAATGATTTCTTTTTCATAATCGGAGTACACATCGTAAACGCCACAGGTCCAAAATCCGCCCGCCTTTGCTCCACGGATTCCCGCCGAAATGTCCTCAAACACCACGCAGTCCTGTGCGGAAAGACCGAGCCGCTGCGCCGCCAGAAAATAGATATCCGGAAAACCTTTTCCCCGCTCCACTTCACCCAAATGGGCAAAAGCGTCGAACAAGTCGAATACGCCGTTGTTTTTCAGCGCAGGCTCGTACAGTTCCGGGGTTTGCGCGGTGGCAACCGCCAGCTTGACACCCCGGCTTTTTAGTTTTCGTAAAAATTCTCCGGCCCGGGGCTTCAGTGCGATTTCAAAGCGATAAGCCTGTTCGGACATTTCCACCCAGTCGCGAATGACCTCCTCCGCCGTTTCCGTCAGAGAAAATCGCGCGATGGTATATGCCGCCGCGTCCCGGTAGTTCATGGGCGTAACCTTTTCCACATAGTCGTCGGGCAGGGAAATCCCTCTTTTTGCAAGAAACCACCGATCGATCTGCGCCCAGATTCCCATGGACTCCAGTAAAGTACCGTCCAGGTCAAAAATCGCGCCTTTCAATTCCTTCATGGCTTCCCTCCCTGAAAAATCTGTAAAAGCCCGCGGGCGGCTTCGCGGATGTCGGGCTGGGCAATCACCGCGGAAACCACCGACAGACCATCAATCCCAATATTGCAGAACGCCGGAGCGGTTTTCAGGTTAATTCCGCCAATGACGACAATCGGGATTTTCACTGCTTCACGAATGGCACATAATTTCTGCATAGAGACAATCACGGCATCCGTTTTCGTACCTGTAGCGTACATGGCGCCCACGCCGAGATAATCCGCACCGTCTTTTTCGGCCTGAACGGCTTCTTCCAGCGTGGACGCGGACACCCCGATGATTTTTTCTTCGCCCAAGATACGGCGCAGGACTGTACAGGGCAAATCACTCTGCCCCACATGCACGCCGTCCGCGCCGACCGCAAGGGCAATATCCAGACGGTCATTGATAATCAGCGGAACATGATAATGCTCCGTTACCTTTTTTACTGCGAGGGCAGTTTCATAAAATTCACGGGAAGAAATGTCCTTTTCTCTCAGCTGAATCAGCGTGCAGCCGCCAAGAATTGCCTGCTCCACTGATTCTTCCACCGTCGCGGCGGTCATCAGTTCTCTGTCCGTACAAAGGTACAGAGAATAATCGACTTCAGGCTTCATCCAGCTTCGCCCTCTTTTCCATCAGTTCGGAATCCAGCCGGCCTAGCGCGTTGATCACGGCAATGTGAAAACTGCCCGTACCGGTCTGCCCCGCCGCTTCATACGCAAGTTCTCCCGCAATACCCATGGAGACTACACCGGCGACCGACGCGGTCAATCCGTCCCGCAGCGCGCCCGCGTAAGCGCCGACTAGCGCGGAGGTCATGCAGCCTGTGCCGGTCACCTTGCTGAGCATGGGGTGGCCGTTATGTATTTTGATTACTCTTTTTCCGTCGGAAATCACGTCAACCGCGCCGGTAATGGCAGCCGTGCAGCCCAGCTGTTCCGCAACGGCTTTGGCGATGGCAACCGCGTCGTTGCCGCCGTCGGCCTCGGAGGCATCCACGCCCTTGGTGGAAACGTTCAGCCCCGCCACAAAGGAAACTTCGGAAATATTGCCGCGCAGCACCGTAATTTTCACCTGCTTCAAAATCTCTCTGGTCGCGTCGTTGCGCAGTTTGGAAGCGCCCGCGCCGACCGGGTCAAACACAACGGGAATCCCGAGTTCGTTCGCTTTTTTTCCCGCCGCAAGCATAGAAGCGATGGTGCGCTGGTTCAGCGTGCCGATGTTCAGCACGAGCGCGGAAGAGATCGCGGAAATATCCGCCGCTTCCGCAATGTCGTCCGCCATAATTGGTGACGCGCCGATGGCAAGCAGTGCGTTCGCACAGTCGTTAACCGTAACGTAATTGGTAATGTTATGTACCAGGGGGACAGTTTCTCTCAGGATACGGACAGCGTTTGATACTTCGTTGGTAATTTGATTCATTGTTTTATCCTCCGTATTTTATTTCTCAGAGCAGAACTCTACTTTTTTACCTTCCAGAATCAGGTTGGTCGTGCGGACAGCGCACATTTTTCCGCACATGGAGCAGGTGTGGCGGTCGGCGGGAGGAGTACTCTCAAAGTAGGCTTTTGCTTTTTCCCCGTCAATGGCTACCCGGAACATTTCATCCCAGTCCATTTTTTGGCGCGCGTGTGCCATCTGATTGTCCAGATCACGGGCGTGCGGGACGCCCTTCGCAATATCCGCCGCATGCGCGGCTATTTTACTGGCGATAATCCCTTCCTTAACGTCGCTTATATCCGGCAGCCGAAGATGCTCGGCGGGCGTGACATAGCACAGGAAATCCGCGCCGCTGGCCGCTGCAATGGCACCGCCGATGGCGGAAGTAATGTGGTCGTAGCCGGGCGCGATATCGGTGACCAGAGGCCCCAGCACATAGAACGGCGCGTTGTGGCAAAGCCGCTTCTGCAGCGCCATATTGGCGGCAATCTCATTCATTGCCATATGGCCCGGGCCTTCCACCATCACCTGTACGTCTTTTTCCCACGCGCGTTTTGTCAGGCTGCCGAGCTCAATCAGTTCCCCGATCTGGCCCGCGTCGGTGCTGTCGTCCAGACAGCCCGGACGGAGCGCGTCGCCAAGGCTGATAGTTACGTCGTATTCGCGTAAAATCTCCAAAACCTCATCGTAATACTCATAAAACGGATTTTCATTGCCCGTCATTTCCATCCACGCAAAAAGCAGGGAACCCCCGCGGGAGACAATGTTCATGACGCGGCCTTCCCTGCGGAAGCCCTCCACGGCGCGGCGATTGATGCCCGCATGAATCGTCATGAAGTCCACGCCTTCCTTCGCGTGTGCCTCCACCACCTTCAGAAAATCCTTCGCGGAGATTTCCAGCAGATCCTTTTCCAGGTAACCGATCGCGTCGTACATCGGCACCGTGCCAATCATGGCGGGGGATTTCGCGATCAGCTCCTGCCGGAAGGTATTGGTTTTGCCGTAATTGCTCAGGTCCATAATTGCTTCCGCGCCGAACCGGAGCGCCATGTCCACCTTTTGCATTTCCACATCGTAATTTTTGCAGTCGCCGGAAATGCCCAGATTAACATTGATTTTTGTTTTTAAACCCGTACCGATTCCTTCCGGGGACAGAGAAGTATGATTGATGTTGGCCGGAATGGCGACCTGTCCGCACGCGACGAGTTCCCGCAGCTTTTCCGGTTCCATGGATTCCTTTTTTGCCACCGCTGCGATTTCTTTCGTGATAATCCCTTTTTTGGCTGCTTCCATCTGTGTATGATATGTTCTCATTGTAGTATTCCTCCGCTTTTATACAAATTGTAAAAATGATTGGTGGGGCCATGCCCCTTTCCGATCGGCAGCGCGTGCCGAATGGCTGTGGTAACGTATTCTTTTGCGGCGCTGACGGCCTCGGGAACTTCCGCTCCGTTCGCAAGGTTTGCCGCGATGGCCGACGAAAGGGTGCAGCCCGTGCCGTGGGTGTTTTTCGTGGGGATACGTTCCGTCGTGAAGGAACGGTAATCTTTCCCGTCGTACAGAATATCCACCGCGTCGCCGGTCAGATGCCCGCCCTTAACCAGCACATACCGGGGGCCCATACTTCTTAGGATAACCGCGGCCTTTTCCATATCCTTAACGGTATGGATTTCCATGCCGGTGATCGCTTCCGCCTCCGGGATATTGGGCGTGAGCAGAAAAGCCTGTGGCAGCATTTCGGCTTTCAGCGTTTCCAGCGCCTCCGGGTGCATTAGGGCGCGTCCGCCCTTTGCAACCATGACCGGGTCGAGCACCACGCCGCTGGGACGGTAAAAGCGCAGTTTTTCCGAAACCGTTCTCATCTGATCCGCACCGGAAAGCATGCCGATTTTTATCCCGTCCACCGCAATATCTTCAAACACGGCGTCGATCTGGTCGGCGACTATCTGCGACGGGATGTCATGAATGGAAATCACGCGGCTGGTGTTTTCCGCCACTACCGATACGATCACGCTCATGCCAAAGGTTCCGTGTGCGGCAAAGGTTTTCAGATCGGCCTGAATCCCGGCTCCACCGCTGCAGTCGGAACCGGCAATGGTCAATAAATTTTTAATAGCTGTCTCTCCTCCTTCTAAAATAAAAAATGCCCACCGTCAAGGTGAGCATAACATCATTAGAATTTCAATTTGCTCCCTACGACAGCGTTAACTGACAGGTTCAAAGGGTCAGGTTCTACCTTCTCAACTCGGATGAGTCCCCCCGCGTTATTCAATTAAAAAAGCGTCCACCCAAACAGGTGAACGCAAATCAACTTTTGACAACGTTCCCTACTCCGGTATTAGCCGACAGGTTCAAAGGGTCAGGTTCTACCTTCTCAACTCAATGAGTTCCCCCAGTTGTTATTCATTATATACTGCATTTAAAAAGCTGTCAATCCATTTCTTTGCCAGCTGTCTAAACTAAGAAGGGCGCCGTTTATCTTACAGCCTTTCTTCCCCGCTCGCCTGTTCGGATACGGACGGCATCGCCAATATCGGAAATAAAAATTTTACCGTCCCCGAATTCTCCGGTGTAAGCTTTGCTCACAATGCTATCTACAACCGAATCCGCCTGTTCGTCCAGAACAATCATTTCCATTTTTATTTTCGGCAGAAATTGATAGTCAATTTCCGCCCCTCTTACAAATTCCTTCCAGCCCTTCTGATTTCCGCAGCCCATAACCTGCATAATACTTAAACCGCTGAGCTGAAGGGTGTCAAGGATCTCTTTCATATCCTCCAGTTGCTCCGGACGGATAAACGCTTCAATTTTTTTCATCTCAACTCAACCTCATTCCTTAATCCATCCCGTTAAATGCCGGGTATGCGGATTCGCCGTGCTGTGTGGCATCCAGACCAATATCTTCCTCTTTGGGTGACACTTTGATCCCCTGTGTTACCGCCGAGGTGATCTTTCCGGCAATCAGGGTACCGGCAACCGCGATGGCAATTGTAAGGGCGATTGCGGCAATCTGGCGCAGGAACAGATTGATATCGCCGAAAATCAGCCCGTTCCACGCCACGGCGGGATTAATGGACTTTTGCGCAAAAATACCGGTCGCAATTCCGCCCCAGATTCCGCCGACGCCATGGCACCCAAAAACGTCCAATGCATCGTCATAACCGAATTTCTTTTTGACAACGGTAATAAAGAAATAGCAAATCGGGCTAACCAAAGCGCCAATGACCACAGCAGCCCAGACCGGGACAAATCCCGCTCCCGGGGTAATGGAGACCAGTCCGATAACCAGTCCGGTAGAAGCGCCTACAATGGTGGGTTTCCCTTCCGTCAGCACTTCAATCAGCAGCCAGGAAAGCATTGCGGACGCAGCCGCGGTATTGGTGGTCAGAAAAGCGTGAATTGCAAGCTCGTTCGCTCCCAGCGCGCTGCCGGCGTTAAACCCGAACCAGCCGAACCATAAAAGCGCCGCGCCCAGAAAAATAAAGGGAGCATTGTGCGGGCGGTAAGCCGTTCTCCCGTAATTTTTACGCTTGCCGAGAAAGATGGCCAGTACAAGCGCGCTGACGCCGGAACTGATATGTACCACATTGCCGCCCGCGAAATCCACGGAACCGATATCAAACAGGATGCCTCCGCCCCAAACCATATGTGCAAGGGGATAATAGACAATAATGGACCAAATCGCCGTGAAAACAACCAAAGAAGAAAACTTCATTCGCTCCGCCACAGCGCCGGTCATCAGCGCAGGCGTAATAATGGCAAACATCATCTGAAACACGGCAAAAGCCAATGTGTTTGGGTAAGGAAGCGTAGTGTCCGTCATTCCGTCAAAATTCATTCCCGCCCACTTCAGATTTCCAATGATGCCGGCAACATCTCCGCTGAAGGACAGGGAAAATCCAATCAGTACCCACAGCACGGATGCTACGCCCATCAGAATAACCGACGACATCAACGTATTGATAATATTTTTCCGCTTAACAAAACCGCCGTAAAAAAAAGCCAGACCCGGTGTCATAAGAAGTACCATTGCTGAGGATGTCAGCATCCACGCCACATCTCCATGATCCATGTTCAAACCTCTATTCCTCTGTTTATTGCAGAAAATAAAAAAGGTCAATAAAGTTGTACATGTGTACAGCTTTATTGACCTCATTGCCAACAAGACGCGTCTTTCAGCAGGCAGCTTTCTGCTTCTTCCTGCCTTTATTACTAAAATAGCTTAACCTATTTTAGTGCAACTGTCAAGAGATAAAAATTGAAAGCAACCGTTGAATATTTTTATGCCTTTTATCTGCCCGTGCAGAAACCCATTAAAGGAGCGCGGCGCCAATAATCCCCGCGTCGTTTCCGAGCGCCGCCCGGATTACCCTGGGCGCTTCTACCAGTTCCCCGCCAAAGCAGTAATGGCAGACATACGCGTTGATGGGATCCAGCAGGCGCGCCCCCTCGTTGCAGATTCCGCCGCCGAGGATCACACACTCCGGACGGAAAATATTGACAAAATCCACAACCCCTTCGCTAAGATAGGACAGATAGGCGTCTACCACCTGCCGCCCTGTTTCGTCGCCCTGCCTTTCCGCTTCAAACGGAGTCCGGCCGCTGATCCGTTCCGGATCACCGCCGCACAGTTTCCAGATCAGCGACTCCGGGTGCTGCTGAGCGGCGCGCTTCGTCTGCCGGATCAGCCCGGTGGCCGACGCATACGCTTCCAGACAGCCGTGCCGCCCGCAGGTACAGAGCTCTCCGTCCTTAACAATCACCGTATGACCCAGTTCCGCACCCGCGGAATGACAGCCGGAAAATATTTTTCCGTCCAGAACTACACCGCCGCCTACGCCGGTACCCAAAGTAATCAGGACGGCATTTTTACACCCCTTTGCCGCACCCGCCGCCACCTCGCCCAACGCCGCACAGTTCGCATCATTACTGAGCCTGCAGGGCAGGTTGATCCATTTTTGCAGGTCGGCCGTCAGGGGTACATCCTTCCAGCCCAGATTGTTCGAGTACACCACGGTTCCCGTTTCGGAGTCGCAAATTCCCGGGCTGCCGATTCCCACGGAGCAGCACTCCCCGGGGGAAACTCCGGCAATCTGAAGCGCCGTTTTAACGGCTTTCTTCATATCCTCCACAATTTCCTGATAAGGACGCTGCGCCCCCGTGGGAATGGAATGTTTAGCGGCGATATGGTAGTTTTCATCCACCACTCCTACCGCAATATTAGTGCCCCCAAGGTCGATTCCGACCCGGTACGCAGGTGAATGGGAAACGCTGCAGGCCGGTTTTGGCTGCGTCCCTTCCATTTTTCATTTCTCCTTTCAGAAACACAGCCCGGCTTGTTTTACCGTCAAACGCTCGGGCAGTGGTCCATACAGAAACAGGGTCACTGCGTGAACAGTGACCCTATCATGCATTTCTGAGATATTATTTAACCGTATCCTTGTTCAGTACAGAAACGCCCGTGTCAACTGATGTCTTTTCAATGGTTTCGCCCTTGACCGCTTTCACGGCAGCCTTCATGCCCTCATAGCCCATGACGTCCGGATTCTGAGCCATTGCGCAGAGCAAAGAACCGTCTTTAATCAGGGAGAAGATAGAGTCGGACTTATCAAAGCCGACGCCGACGATATCTTTCTTGCCGGAACCTTTGATTGCATTGCCAACGCCGACTGTGCTGCCTTCGTTCGCACCGAAGATACCAACGGCACCTTCTGTTATGTAGTTGTCTGCAATATCCTGTGATTTTGTTGCATCGCCTTCACCGTACTGAGTCTGGAGGAGGGTGTAGGCCTTGCCGTCAAACGCTGCGCGGAAGCCTTTTTCACGGGCTACTGTGGAAGCTGTGGCGGAGTTAACATTGACAATACCGATTTTGCCGTCTTTCTTTCCGGCTGCTTCCAGTGCTTTGAGCATTTCTTCGCCCGCTGTCTTGCCGGCTGCTTCGTTGTCTGTTGCAAAGGTGGCAACGCCTTCGGTCTTTGCCGGGGAGTCTACATAGATGATTTTGATTCCCTTTGCTTTTGCGTCTTCCAGAGAAGCGGAGATCGCGTCGGGACCGTTTGCAGCAATCATGATCGCATCCGCGCCGTCGGCGATGGCGTTGTTTACACGCTCAATCTGCTGTGCGTCGTCTTTCTTGTCCGGAGCCATCCATTTGTACTCAATGTTGCCGAGTTCTGCAACTGCCTTCTGCGCACCCTTGTCAACAGAAACCCAGTGCTGATCCAGACTGTCCATGGTAATCAAAATAACTTTGATCTTTTTGTCGGAAGCCGGAGCCGCCGCTGAGCCTGCGTCCGCCTTAGATGCGTTGTCTGCCGCGGATGCCGGGTTAGCTGCCTGGCCACAGCCAGCAAATGTGGTTACTGCCAAAGCTGCGCAAAGTAAAATAGCCAAGATCTTCTTTTTCATTACATTAAGCCTCCCTAATTTTTATACATTAAAGCGTTCGCTTTAACTTTCTTTTTGTGCAGGAACCAGTTTCGTATTGTTCTTTGCCTTCTTCGGTTTTCCGGTGCGGATGACCACATCCAGCAGGACGGAGATGACGACGATGGTGCCGATGACGATATTACGCATGGCAACCGGTGCGCCGGCAAACTGAAGACCGTTCTGCAGTACGCCCCAAATCGCCGCGCCGACCACCGTGCCAACCAGAAGTCCCTGGCCGCCCAGAGTGGAAACACCGCCGATGACCGAAGCCGCTACCGCGTACATTTCATACATGTTTCCGGCATCCATGGTACCCATACCGGCGGTGGCGCTTGTAATCAGTCCGACCACTCCGGCGCAGAATGCGCTCACGATGTAGACTTTAATGGTCGTGCTGTCCGTGTTGATACCGGACAGTTTGGATGCTTCTATATTGCTGCCCACCGCGTAGATGTGACGCCCCGTGCGTGTTTTACTGAGCAGGAAGTTAAAGCCCAGAAAAAGCACAAGAGCAATCCAGATTGTGTTGTAAAGGCCGAATGTGCTGCCGTAGTAAAACAGATTCCGGTAGCCCTGCGCCGCATCGCCGATGGCATCTGTGTTATAGTTGTTGTTCACAATCTGAGCAACGCCTCTGGCGACTGTCATGGTGCCCAAAGTAGCGATGAAAGGCGGCAGCTTGCACTGCGCAACCAGTAATCCGTTCAGGACGCCCACACCGACGCAGATGACAAGGGTAAGCAGCATAGCCACCCACGGGTTTACTCCCTTCGTCATCAGGGTAGCGGAAACCATGCAGCTCATACCGACAACGGAACCGATCGACAAGTCGATGTTTCCCGTAATCAGAACATAGGACTGACCAATGCCGATAATCAGAATCGGAGCAACCTGCCGCAGAAGATTTCCGACGTTTCTGCCTGAATAGAAGGATGGATTTAAAACTGCGAAGACAATGCAGAGGACAATCAGGCCGGCCGTAACGGTAACAACCTGACCCATGCCCCGGATAGCCATCATTTTTTTCCACGCATTTTGTTTTTCTCGATTTTCCATTTCGAACGCTCCCGACTTTATTTATTGCTAAATAGCTTCTTTTTGCTCATATTTGGAGTCAAACTTTGTTGCGTACTGCAGAATAAGATCCTGAGTTGCTTCGTTGGTTTCAAGCTCACCGGTGATCTTTCCGTCGCACATAACCACAATTCGATCGCTGATTCCCATGACCTCCGGCATTTCGGAGGAGACGAAAAGCACACCGATTCCCTGCTCTTTCAGCTCGTTCATCAAATTGTAGATTTCGACCTTCGCGGCTACGTCAATTCCCCTGGTCGGCTCGTCAAACATGACTACACGGGAATGGCGCGCCAGCCACTTGGCAACCACCAGCTTCTGCTGATTGCCGCCGGAGAGGGTCGCGGCGTCCACGTCCGCGTTTACCAGCTTGATGCTCAGGCTTTTGACCGCTTCATCGGTCATTTCTTTTTCTTTCTTTCTGTCCACTACGCCGAACTGGTTGCAGAGCAAATCCAGATTGGGCAGAGCAATGTTATCCCCCACGCTGAGTTTGACGCACAGACCGTCTTTTTTTCGGTCTTCCGGTGCCAGAACAATTCCGCCCCGTATGGCATCAATCGGCTTGTGAATGACAACTTCCCTGCCGTCCACAAATATCTGGCCGGATTCCTTGGGGTCCGCGCCGAAAATTGCCCGTGTGGTCTCCGTGCGTCCGGCTCCCATCAGCCCGGCGATACCGACAATCTCCCCTTCGTACAACTCCAAATTAATATTGCGAACCAGTTTGCCGGCGTTCAAATTTTTCACTTCAAAAATCTTCTTTCCCCGTTCACAGGTGACACGCGGGAATTTTTCCTTGATTTCACGTCCGACCATGTAAGAAATAATTTCAGACATCGTCGTATCCTTGAAATCCATGGAAGTGATATACTTTCCGTCGCGCATGATAATCACGCGGTCAACAATGTTCTGCAGCTCTTCCAGGCGGTGCGATATGTACACGATTCCGCAGCCTTCCGATTTCAGCTTGCGGATGATTTTGAACAGATCGTCAATCTCGTTGGAAGTCAGCGCCGAGGTCGGTTCGTCCATAATCAGTATCTTTGCGTTGGTGGACAGCGCCTTTGCAATTTCCACCATCTGCTGCTTGGACACAGCCAGATCCCCGACGATCGTGGTAGGATCCAGATCAATGTTCAGGCGAGCCAGAAGCGCCGCCGCGTCCTTGTTCATCTCCCGGTTGGAAAGGATACCGGAATGTATTTTTTCCCGCGCCAGAAAAATATTTTCCGCCACTGAAAGGTGCGCGCACATGTTCAGTTCCTGATGGATAATCGCTATCCCCAGTTCCTGCGCCTTTTTGGGCGTTAAATCCTCGACTGCCTGATCGAAGATCCTGATTTCGCCTTCATCCTTTGTGTAAACGCCGCTCAGCACCTTTACAAGCGTTGATTTTCCGGCGCCGTTCTCCCCAAGCAAAGCCAAAACCTCTCCGGATTTCAGATTAAACGACACATCGTCCAATGCCTTGACTCCGGGGAAACTTTTGTGGATGTGATTCAGTTCAGCTATGTATTCCCCCATTTAAACTCACCCGTCCTTATCTGTGAAACTCATTTCCATGTGACCAGTATAGCATTGACTTTCCGTTTCCATAAGGGGGATAGATTTCGAATAAGGGGGTATTTCTTTTGTATTTTTATATTAATTAAATATATTTTTAAAACTCATATAATGTTTTATATACTATTTAAACAATTCCTCTAAAGTGATTGCTTCCGATTGGAAGACATGGAATTCCGAGCGCAGATACTCGCTGCTGAACCGTCCCTTTTCCAGCAGGATCAGCTTATCCGCTACCACAAGAGAGTCCGCAATATTAACCGAAAGAAAAATAACCGTGATCCCTTTTTGCTTCAGCCTGTTGATGAGTTCGATCAGATGACGGCGCAGGTACATATCGGCGCCCGCAAAAGGCTGCACACAAAATACGATTTTGGGGTGAAACAATTGTATCCGATAGTAAATCAGATCGTACAACGACTGTATTTTTAAATTTGTGATGTCGGTCTCATAAATTTCAGGGCCGATGAGGGGTTCGTACTCACGGGCAATGCTTCTGACAATTCTTTTGCTCAGCCGCACCCCGTTTCGCTTCTGGTCCAGAAGAAAGCACAGGTTTTCCAGATAGCTCATTTCTTTAAAGAGCATCGTGCGGATGGGGTCCTCACCGATAAAGGCCACACTTCCCTCCAGCGCGTGCTGAGCCGCTTCCTGTGTAAAAACGGCATCCTCCAGGAAAACGGCACCGCTGTACGGATGCAGTTTTCCGTTCATGATCTGCAGAATATCTGACAAAACGGTATTGTCCATGTCGAACAGAACCGTACATTCCCCCCTGTCCACAGAAAACGTCATATTCTTCAAATTGTCCGTACAGACATTGCGAAAAGCGAGGATTTTTTCTTTCCCCTGACCGCCCGCCTCAGGAGCGGCAAGATCGGAAAATTCCCCTATATAATACGGAACCAGATTGTCGTTCTGAAATTCATTGCGGCCAAACACCCTCAATATTTTCCCGTCTTTCATCAGCGACATTCTGGTGCAAATCTTAAATGCTTCCTCATGATGGTTGCAAATATACAGGAAAGAAAAACCCTTTCGGCAGTAATACCGGAGCAGCTCATGAAATTTGACAAGGTCGGCCGCACCGATACAGTTGCTGATGTCCATGATGACAATGAGCTTCGCGCCCATAATCACGGCGCGAAGAAGCTCCACAACACATTTTTGGTAGGAGCTCAAGTGCGCCACCAGGTCATTCCCATCAATATCCGCGTCGATTTCTTCCGCAAACTGCCGGAACTGTTCGTTCAGAACACGGGGGCTGATTACATATTTCCGGAACCCCCTGCGCAGGACGAACACATTGTCCGCGACGCTCAGATCCTCGATCAGCCGGCTCTTCTGTTCAATGACGGCCACCTTGTTCATGGTCAGCGGGCTGTGCTGGTAATTGTTTACCAGCACCTCGTTGAAATAGACACGGCCGTAATGAATGGGCACATTCTGGCTGATGAGCTGAATGAGAGGTTCCTTTCCGTTTGCGTTGATGCACACCAGCCCCATAATCTCGCCCTGAAAAATATGCAGGTTAAAATTATCCAGCAGGGTCACCTCATCCCGGATGACGGTGACTCTTTCCAGCCTTAAAATTTCATTCTTCATTTTGTTTCCCCGTATCCTTTTTCAGCGGCAGAGTGATTTCCACATCTGTTCCCACGTTCAGCGTACTGTACATGCAGATTCCGTATTCTTCACCGAAAAGAAGCTTGATTCTGTTGTTGACATTGACCACGGCAATGCCGCCGTGTGCTTCGCTGTCCGGCTTGATGTAATCGAGAATCGTACGGCTCAGCTTGTCGTCAATTTCCCTGAGCCGTTCCTCCGTCATTCCGATTCCGTTGTCGGAGATGGTGATAATCAGCCGGTTGGCGGTGGTTTCGATTTTAACATGCACATTTCCGTTCCCGATTTTCCGCTCAATGCCGTGATAGATCGCGTTTTCCACAATCGGCTGAAGAGTCAGCTTCGGCAGCTTGCAGGACATGATCTCCGCTTCACTTTCGGGGTCGTATTCCACGTTGAGGCTCAGCCTTTCGCCGAAGCGGTAGCGCTGAATAATGTAGTAATTGTTGACGTTGGTGAGTTCTTCCTCCAGCGTCACCAGATTTTCCACATTGGAAATGGTATAGCGGAAGAAGGTGGCCAGTGCCTCCGTCATTTTGGACACATTTTCAAGACCTGCGTTCAGAGTTTCCCCGCGGATCCCCTCCAGGGTATTGTAAAGAAAGTGGGGGTTGATCTGGTTCTGCAGGGCAAGGTACTGCGCCTGTTTTTTGGTCGCGTTGACCAGCTCGTCCGTATTCATGATCTGCTCCACTTTTTTGGTGATCTCTTCAATTTCCGGGCTCAGGAGCACCTTCTGGTCAAAAAGGGCGTCAATCGTATAACCTGTTAAGAACAGGCGGAGAACCTTCGCGCTTTCCAGATACGGCTGATAAATCCAGCGGTAAAAGACATAAGCCATCGCGCCCAGCGCGGTATATCCGCAAACAACAAAAACCACATGTTCCCCTTCCCGCACGGCGTTCACCGTAAAAGCGGTCAGAAAGACCAGCAGAAACGCAAACGAGATCAGAAACATCCAGCCAACACGACTGGAAAGATACCTTATTTTTTTGATCTTCATATCATCAGCCCCGGATTAAGAGTAGAGTTTTCGGTATTCGTTGGGCTTTAATCCAACACTTTTTGTAAAGCTCTTGGTGAAATTCTTCAGGTCGCAGTATCCCACCTGTTCACAGATGGCCGCAACAGTCGAATTGGTTTCGCGCAGAAGTTCCTTCGCCCGGTTCATGCGGATCTCAGAAAGATAATTCACAAAATTATTGCCGGTTTCCTTTTTGAACAGCGTGCTGAAATAGGTGGGATTAAACCCGACAATTCCACTGACTTCCTCCAGGGTAATCGGCTTGCTGTAGTTTTCCTGAATATATTCCTTTGCCACACGGATCGGTTTGGTATCCGCCTGCTTTTTCTCTTCAATAATTACTTCCATGGATTCACCCACCATGACGGACAGGTACTCAAACAGGCGGTCAACGGAGCTGCAGCGGTTCGCGTGAATGCAGAACTTCTCATAAAACTCCTGTCCGTACTGAATCTGAATCTGGTTGTTGCGGAGATGAAGCAGATACATTTCACAGACGTGCTTGACCAAAGAAAAAATTTCGGCTCCGCTCAGGTTTTCCGTCTCCAACTGCTTTTTCAGCCCGGTAATGCAGTTCAGAACGGCGTCTTTTTTCAGAACCTCCACCGCCGCGCCCATTGTTTTGTTCAGCTCCGCCAGCAGCACGCCAACCCGCTGGGGATCCTTATGTATGGTTACGTCTTCAATCAGCCTGCCCGGTCCCTCAATCAGTCTTTGTCCCACGGCGTACCGAGCAACGCGGAAAGTTTCTTTCAGTTCGCCTGCGTCTTCCACCACGCTGCCCGCGCCCATTGTAAAATCGTGCTGTTCAAACGAGATTTTCTGCACCATCAGCTCGTCAAAAACTGCTTTGATCTGCTTGCGCACGGCCTTTCTGTTTTCCTCACTATAATTTAAAACGCAGTAGGTAATACTGTCGTCCAGATAGATTTCCATATCAAAGCACAGCTCTCTGAGCTGGCTGTTCAATATTCTGACGATTTTCTCTTCCAGAATATGAATGGTGTTGTTATACTCATCCTCGAACCCGCAGTCGATTTTCACAGCGCAAATCTGGAACAAGCCCGGCTGAAAGTTGTAGTGATCGTTTTCATTGATCGCTTCCACCGTCAGGTCCTGCGTTGTCATTCCTTTTTTCAGCAGCCGTTCCGTAAACAGGCTTGCTCTGAGCTTATTCACGTCGTTTTTCAGACGGCGTTTCAGCTGTTCCTCATTGTTCAGCTGTTCGGTACGTTTCAGATACCGTTCGCGCATTTTATTGAGCGCGGCCAAAAAGTCATCTTTTTTAATCGGTTTTAAAAGGTAGTCGCTCACCCCGTATTTAATTGCGTTCTGCGCATATTCAAAATGATGGTAGCCGCTGATAATAATAAAGTCCAGATCCTGATTGATGATTGTTGCGCGGCGGATCATCTCCAGTCCGTCGTAACCCGGCATCCGGATGTCCGTAATCATCAAATCCGGCAGAAGCTTCTCGATCATGTCCAGTGCTTCCACGCCATTGTGGGCGATTCCCACGATTTCCATGTCAAGCGAATCCCAGTCGATCAGCCCGCGGATTAACTGGCACACATTTTCCTCATCGTCCGCTATAATAACCTTTATCATCTCTTCCTCCTTCTGTCTGCGTGAAAAACGAATTCAGCAAGCAAAAATTTCCGACTCGATCACCGCACATATAAAATGGTAAACAATCAAATGATATTCCTGAATACGGTAGGTTTCCTGCGCGGGAACAATCAGGCTGTAATCGGCAATCCGGGCAATTTCGCCGCCGTCGCGCCCGGTCAGGGCAACGGATACCGCGCCCGCGGTTTTCGCCGCCATCAGCGCGTAGCCGACATTGGCCGCATTGCCGGAGGTGCTGATTCCGATAACCGCGTCCCCCTTTTTTGCGTAGCCCATTACCTGCTGGGCATAGATCAGCTCCGGATCCACGTCATTGCTGAAAGCCGACAGCAGCGCGGCATGAGCGTTCAGCGAAATAGCGGGAAGACCGCACTGCAGCTTTTCGGCCAGCAGTGCCCCCGCATCCCCAAAGCTTTTTTTCAGCTGATCCTGCGTTTCCGGATTCAGCGGCCTTTTCAATAGAAAACCCTTCATCAGTTCGCCGACGATATGATCCCCGTCCGCGCAGCTTCCCCCGTTGCCGCAGACCAGAAGTTTGCCGCCGTTCCGATATCCCTTCACAAGAGTCTCACAAACCTGCAGCATGGTTTCTTTCAAAGGCTGCAAATCCTGATGCAAGTTGAAAAATTCCTTACAAAATTGCTCTGTACGTTCTTTCATATCAATACTCCCATCCCAAATGATAACCGGCAACCATCAGACCGGCAATGTCCCCAACCGATTCGGAAAGCTGGCTGGGCAGGATTCTGCACGCTTTTCGGGCAGCGGGAAGCGTTTCCCGCTCGATTACTTTCCTTGTACTGGGCCAGATTTCCTCGTAGTTCCGTACAAAAATGCTTCCGATCACAATGCACTCCGGGTTAAGGATGTCCATCAGAACGGACAAACCTTTTCCGAGCTGCAGACCAACCCGCTTTAAAACTTCCAGCGCCAGCGGATCGCCGTTTTTCGCCGCTGCTCCGACCTTTGCTGCCGTTATTTCGCCGAGCTCCCCGATGCTGCCGCAAAGAGCGGGTCTATGCCCCATCTGAAATTCTTCCCGCAGCATGGACTGTGCCAGCTGGGCAATTCCCCCGCCGCTGCAGAAGCCCTCAAACGACCCCATTTTCCCATAGCCCGCCGGACCGTAGTCAGACAGCCGAATATGGCCGATTTCCCCCGCCATGTCACCGGCGCCTGCATACAGGCGGTTGTCGAGAATCAGGCCCGCCCCCAGCCCGGTGCCAAAGGTGATAAAGACCATATTGGACGTCCCTTTTCCCGCGCCCAGCTTCCATTCCGCTAGGGCACAGGCGTTGGCGTCGTTGCAAAGCCACGCGGGAATCCCGGTTTCCCGCTGAAAATACTCGGTAACGGGAATCCTGTCCCAGCCCGGCAAATTCGGAGGGGAAAGGATGATCCCTTTTCCGCTGTCCAAAGGTCCCCCGCAGCTGATTCCGATTCCCGCTATTTTCTGTCCGTTTCCTTTTTCCAGGCAGGATTTTACATCCTGCGCCAAAGCTTCCAGCATTTGGGCCGGGGAATACTCCGCTGTTTTTCTGACCTTGCACTTATGCAGGACAGCGGCGCTGCTTTCCGTTACTTCCCCCAGATTCACGGCGCATTTTGTTCCTCCGATATCGATGCCTATCGCCAGCATTCTGTTTCCTCCCGTTCGATTAACATCCTCCTCCGGCACATTTTTACCGGAGGGATTTTCCCTGTTTCATTCCGGAATGATCCCTCATTCACAGCCCTTTTCATACTCTCCTAGTATATTCTCATATAATATCATTTTCAAGAAACAAAGTTGCAGCGCCCCACTGAAACGGCGCAGTACTCCAGCGCGGTTCCTATCCGGAAAAGGCTGTGTCAAATCTTGCAAAGCGGCTTTCCCCGGAAAGTCAAGCCTTGTATCGTACGAATATTTCAGGTATAATTATTTTTCGTGTCACATAGCGGAAAGGATTGATTCGATGGACGAAATTAAAGAAATTTTTTGTGGTGACAGCTATAACCCGTTTCTCGATTACTGTGAACTTCACAACTACAAGCAGATGTCCGACCTGATAAACTGCCGGTTTGAAGAATTGCCGGAACTGATCGGCATTTCCTCCATTCTGCTCAGCCGCATCAAGGCGATCTGCATCCTTTATTTTAAAAAGCACCCGGAATGCCGTACCTTATTGAGGTCCTCAAAAGCAAAGACGAAGGCAAAAACCGCTCCCAAAACGGATGACCTGCCGGACCGTCTGCTTGTGGTTTTTCAGCAAAACGCCAACAAGCTCATCCACATTTCCGAAATTACCAAAGATCTTGGTAAAGGAGTAAAACGCAACGATATTATTCATGTGCTGGAACATCAGAGCTGGTGTAAAATTGTGGACGGCAGTACCTTTTTTTACTCCCCTACCGATTGATTCCCCGACGCAGAGTGCTTTTTGCCCTCTGCTTTTTTCTTGCACAGATGCGGAAAGAAAAAAAGCTCTCTCAGGTTGAGAGGGCTTTCTTTGTCTAAAAAATTATATTCTTCTATTTGCTGGAGGTTATTGCGGAAACAGCGCCGGAAGCCTGGCTTACAAGCTCTTTTCCGCCTGATGCCACTCCGGATACAGTTCCGGTAATCTCGCTGCCCAGGTTTTTCGTGTCAGATTCCACTTTTGACACGACGCCGGAGACGGTACTATTTAAATTGGCTCCGCTGGACGCGCCCGGCAGATACCGGCAACCGGCAAATACACTTATGATGAGAATGGTTATTGCCAATAAGAAAAATATCTGTTTTTTCATTTTGCCCCCTCCTTTCCTATTGCTATTTTCTCCATTTTTTCAAAAAAATTCAAATTGACAAAATAAGAAAAGCTTGGTATGGTTATTTTGCGAAAATGAAAATATTTTGTCACATTTTGTTACTTTAAAAAAACAATTTTTCTACCGAATATATATACATATGGGGGAGGAATGGGTTATGACACTGGAAGAAATGAAAAAATTCGACAAGAAGATCAGTTCTATTCCGGAGCCGTTCGGGAAAGGCTTTCCTTCTCTTCAGCGCGTCTTCTATGAAATGTCCGTCAAAAAAGACATTGCGGAAGACGCAGTACTGCGCGAATACCTGATCTGGAAGAAAAGTAAAAGATAATCCGCCGGCAAGCCTTCCCGACGGGACCACCTCATTAGGTCGGCAATTTCCCCTTCAACTTGGCGTTTTCAGTATCGTCGGAATTTTCACCTTCGTTCAAACTATGGGCATGTTCCATAGCTTCAGCTGCGCTGTTCCATTTACTCTCCTGTTGCCATGTTCCGGAAAGCGTATAGTATCCCACCGACCAAACTCCCGGTTCGGATTTTTGGTAAATATACATCTTATTTTCTCCTTTGTTATCTTAAAATGCAGACAATGCGTTATCAGTTTTTCCATATAGCCTTTGATTATTGATCGATTCTTCACCCATATTTTGTTCTCTAAAATTTCCCGCTTCAGCAAAATTTTATATTCTGATTAAAAGCACGGATAAGACGCCAGTTGGTGTCTTATTTTTATTTTACAGGTAATTTTTTACAATTTGAAAGTCAGAAATTCATTCTTGGGTGAGTCCGCAGCAAGCCCTCTGAAAATGCTCTTAAAAAATTGAGGAAAACGAAGAAATCCAGAGGATTTCCAACATTTTTCAGCAGCCAATTTGACCTATTCCATTATTTCAAGATTTTTTACGAAATACATTGACATTTCGAAGAATTTATCGTATTATTTATTTCACTTTGAAAAGGAAAGGTTGTGATGGTAAGGTTGGAAAATAAGCTGAAATTATACGGCTTTAACAACCTCACAAAAACACTTAGCTTCAACATCTATGATGTTTGCTATGCAAAAGGTGAGCGAGAGCAACGGAATTATATTGACTACATTGATGAGCAGTATAATTCAGAGAGATTGACCAATATTCTCTGTGACGTAACAGAGATGATTGGGGCGCATGTACTGAATGTCAGCAAACAGGACTATGATCCGCAGGGCGCCAGCGTGACGATTCTGATTACGGAAGAAGCCATGCCGGAGCATCTGGTGGATCTTTCCTGCAACCGCGGTGAAATTGACATTCTGAAAACACGGGAAACGGTGGTCGCCCATCTGGACAAAAGCCACGTTACCGTACACACCTATCCGGAATACCATCCGGACAATTCCATTGCCACTTTCCGGGTTGACATTGACGTTTCAACCTGCGGCAAAATATCCCCGCTTAACGCACTGAAATACCTGATCGGCAGTTTCGACTCGGACATTATTACTGCCGACTACCGTGTGCGCGGGTTTACAAGAGATGTTGACGGCAAAAAGCTGTTTCTTGACCACACGATCACTTCGATACAGGACTACATCGATGACGAAACACTGCAGAAATACGACGCCATCGATGTGAACGTATATCAATCCAATATTTTCCACACCAAACTGCTGATTAAGGAAATTGAACTGCAGAATTATTTGTTCAACACGGACGTGCATGAAATTCCGCCGAAAGAAAGGCTGCGGATTACCAACAGCCTTCGCCGTGAAATGATAGAAATTTTCAGCGGGGAAAATATTTATTGAGGGCAGAAGGGAAAAATACGATGGATCAACTTTCACAGAACAGTGCGCCCATTTATGAGGCACTGGAACGGTACAAGGCGATGCGCGTGCTCCCTTTTGATGTTCCCGGACACAAACGCGGCAAAGGCAATCCCGAACTGACTTCTTTTCTGGGGCAGCAGTGCCTGACGGTGGACGTCAACTCCATGAAGCCGCTGGACAACCTGTGCCACCCGGTTTCCGTCATACGGGACGCGGAGCGGCTGGCCGCTGAAGCTTTCGGCGCCCGGGACGCTTTCTTTATGGTAAACGGAACAACCTCCGCCGTACAAAGCATGATTATGAGCGTCTGTAGGGCGGGGGATAAAATCATCATGCCGAGGAATGTTCACCGCAGCGCGATCAACGCATTGGTCATCAGCGGTGCGGTTCCGGTTTATGTAAACCCCGGCATCAACAAAGAGCTGGGAATCCCGCTGGGAATGTCCCTTGAGGATGTTGAAAAGGCCATACTGGAAAACCCCGACGCCAAGGCGGTGCTGGTGAACAACCCGACCTACTACGGAATCTGTTCCGATCTTCGCGCGATTACAGAACTGGCGCACCGGCACAACATGGCGGTGCTCGCCGACGAAGCGCACGGCACCCATTTCTATTTCAACGAGGGCTCCCCTGTTTCCGCTATGGCGGCAGGAGCGGACATGGCCGCCGTGAGTATGCATAAAACCGGAGGGTCTCTGACCCAGAGCTCCCTTCTGCTGTCCAACGGCAGAATCAGCGGAGGACGCGTCCGCCAGATCATCAATCTGACGCAGACAACCAGCGGTTCCTATCTGCTGTTGTCGTCTCTGGATCTTTCACGCCGCAATCTGGCGCTGAGAGGAAAAGAAATGTTCCGGGAAGTCTGTTCTCTTGCGGAATACGCGCGCACGGAAATCAATAAAATCGGCGGATACTACGCCTTTTCCAAAGAACTTATCAACGGCGGCACGGTTTATGATTTCGACATCACCAAGCTTTCGGTGCATACGCGCAACATTGGCCGCGCGGGCATTGAAGTTTACGACATTCTTCGGGATGAATACAGCATCCAGATTGAGTTTGGGGACATCGGGAACATTCTTGCCATCATCTCTGTCGGGGACAATCTGTTCGCGATCGAGCGGCTGGTCTCGTCCCTTTCCGAAATTAAAAGGCTCTGTTCCAAGGATCGCGCCGGCATGTTTGACCACGAATATATCAATCCGGAGGTTATGATGACGCCCCAGGAGGCGTTTTACGCAGACAAAAGCACTCTTCCCATCCGGGAGAGCGCGGGCCGTATCTGCAGCGAGTTTGTCATGTGCTATCCGCCGGGCATCCCCATTCTTGCTCCGGGCGAACGGATTACTGCCGAAATACTCGATTATATTGCCTACGCCAAGGAAAAAGGGTGCATATTAACCGGAACGGAAGATTTGCAAATGGAGACCATTCGGGTGGTAAAGGAGTAATCGTATGGAATTATGGTACACGGAAGAACCTTCCGAAAACACGCGCTTTTCGGTCAGGGTAAACCGGCAGCTCTGTTCGGTGCAGACTCCGTTCCAAAGAATCGATATTCTGGAATCAGGCGAAGTCGGCCGCTTTTTAACCCTGGACGGACAGATCATGCTGACCGAAAAGGATGAATTTATTTATCACGAGATGATGGTTCATGTACCGATGGCGGTCAATCCGGGCATTCAAAACGTGCTGGTCATCGGCGGCGGCGACGGCGGCTCCGTGCGGGAGCTGACCCGCTACGGCGGCGTGAAACACATTGACCTTGTGGAAATCGACAAAATGGTGGTGGACGCCTGCCGAGAATATCTGCCGCAGACCGCCTGCAAGCTGGACGACCCCCGGGTCACCCTGCACTTTGAGGAAGGACTGCGGTTTGTGCGGACAGAAGAAAACGCCTATGACCTGATTCTGGTAGATTCCACCGACTCTTTCGGGCCGGGAGAAGAACTTTTCACCAAGGAATTTTACGGAAACTGTTACAAGGCGCTGACTGAAAACGGCATTCTGGTCAATCAGCACGAAAATCCCTATCACGAAAAATACGTTCATTCCATGAAGAGCGCCAATCAGCACCTGACCGATTTTTTCCCCGTCTGCAGAACCTATCTGGCGCATGCTCCGACTTACCCCTTCGAGCATCTGCTCTTCGGGTTTGCCTCTAAAAAATACGACCCGCTGGACTTTGACGCGGCGGGCTGGAACCGCCTTGGACTGCGGACAAAATACTACAATACTGATATTCACACCGGCAGTTTTGCGCTCCCCAACGATATCCGGGAGCTTCTAGCCGGCAATGACCGATAAAAGCCTAAAACGCGGCGGACAATTTTCGCTGTAAAACAAACTGTAAAGGAGAACAAAAAATGGATCAGCCTTTTGTAGATATTCTTTATACCCAAAACTGGGACAGCAGCACAAAATTTTCAATCAAGGTGACAAAACCGCTTCACTCGGAGGTTACCCCTTACCAGAGAATTGATTTTTTTGAGTCCGACACCTACGGCACCTTCTTCACACTGGACGGACTGATGATGGTTACCCAGAAGGACGAATTCGCGTATCACGATATGATTGCGCACGTCCCAATGGCAACAAACCCCGACATTAAGCGTGTTTTGATTATCGGCGGCGGCGACGGCGGCACCTCCCGCGAAATCTGCCGGTACAAGCATATTGAAAAAGTCGATCTGGTCGAGATTGACGAAAGGGTTATGCAGCTCTGCCAGCAGTATCTGCCGCAGACGGCGGGCCATATTGCAACGGAAACGCGCCTGCATCCGCACTTTGAGGACGGGTTGAAATATGTGAAAAACACTCCGGACGGCTCTTATGATCTGATTCTGGTGGATTCCACCGATCCCATCGGTTCCGGCGAAGGCCTGTTTACCACAGATTTTTACAGGGAATGCTTCCGTGTTCTTTCGGGCGACGGAATCCTGATTAATCAGCACGAATCACCTTATTACAATTTCCATGTAAGGGAAATGCGCAAAGCGCACCGGAAAATCAAAGAGGTTTTCCCGATTGTAAAAGTGTATCAGTATAATATTGCCACCTATCCGTCCGGTCACTGGCTGTTTGGCTTTGCGTCCAAACGGTACGACCCGATTCTCGACCATCAGGCAAAGCGCTGGGAAGAATTCGGTTTGAAAACCATGTATTACAATTCACAGATCCACGAAGGCGCGTTTGCGCTGCCCACTTTTGTGAATGAAATGCTGGCGGGCACAGACCCGAATACCCTGCCCATTTTCCCGCACAAGGACTATGTCGGATAAGAGATCTCAATGGGCCGGTAGCAATACCGGCCCATGCTTTTTCATTGATTGGAGGAATGATTGATTTGCATCCCAACAAGACGGACGCCAAAGAAATGCTTCGGTTTTTAGTGGATTTCTGCGGCGTGAGCACCATTAACGGCAGTGAGCACGGTGAAAACGACGGTGCCCGGTTCCTATACGACGGCCTGAAAGATGTGGAATACTTCAAAAACAACCCCGACTGTCTGTTCCTGCAGCCTGTGGAGAATGATCCGCTGGGCCGGTGCAATCTGGTCGCGTTTCTGAAAGCCCCCCTGCCCACCGCTAGAACAATCATTTTAAGCGGACATATCGACACGGTGGACACGGAAGTCTGCGGCAGCCTGAAGCACCTTGCTTTTTCTCCTGCCGAATACACCGCCGCCCTGCTCAAAACCGATTTAAAGGAAGAAATCCGTCGGGAGCTCCAAAGCGGCGACTACCTTGCCGGACGGGGAATCGCCGATATGAAATCGGGGCTTGCGGCACAGTGGGCCGTTCTGAAGCACTATGCCGAAAACAGGGAACTGCTCAAAGTCAACCTGCTTTGGGTACCGGTGATCGACGAAGAAAACAACGCAAACGGAATCCATGAGGCGGTACGGTATTTTAGCTCCCTGCAGCAGGAAGGATATGAACTGCTCTGCTGTATTGACAGCGAGCCGACCATCACCCCGGAAAGCAAGGAGTGCGGACGCATTTACCTTGGCACCATCGGCATGGTGACGCCGTTTGTGCTGGCGGTGGGAAAAGAAAGCCATGTGGGCGAATACGGCGAGGGGATCAGCGCGGCGCTGATGGCCTTTCATCTGGGCGTTGCGGTGGAAAACAATCCCGCTTTTACAGAGACCTTCAAAGGGAAGGACTATCCCCCCATCTGCTGTCTGAGAACCATGGATTTCCGCAAAAGCTACTCCGTTACCATCCCGAGCAGATTTGCCATGTATTTTAATTATCTGTTCGTTAAAAAAAGGCCGCGGGAAATTCTGGAGCTGATTTCCTCTTTGGCGCTGTCCTCTTCCCGTAAAGCGTTTGAACAAATCGGAAAACCCGGCGCACAGGCAAAAATCATCCCGTTTGAAGCGCTCTGCGCGGAATATGAAACGGCAACCGGGAAAAACGCGGAAGAATCCCTGCGTGAATTCCTGCTCCAGTGCCCGCGGGAAATGGACATTCAGGACTGCTGCCTGAATTTTGTCAACGAGCTGTGCGGGATTCTGCATCTGGAGGACCCCGCGTTTATCGTCGGATTTTTGCCCCCGTACTGCCCCTCCCGCGTAAATCAGCGCGAAAGCGCGGCGGAGCTGAAAATAGAATCCATTGTCCGAAAGCTGATTATGAGCCGTCAGAAAGAGCATATCTCTATTGAACTGTCGGAGGTTTACGAAGGAATATCCGATTTAAGCGAACTCGGTTTTCAGGGAGACAGCGAAGACATTACCCTGCTGGAAAAAAATCTGGTCGGTCTGAACGCCGGTGCTTCCTACAATTTTGAAGAAATGCAGAAGTTGGACATCCCCGTGGTCAATATCGGCGCTATCGGCAAGGACGCGCACAAAATGCACGAGCGCCTGTACCTGCCGTACTTCAAGGAAGTGCTGCCGCAGCTCCTTCTGGACTTTATAGAGGAGCTGCAGGCGTAAGCCGTCGCAATATTTCCGCGCGCAGCGTATTGAAAACCGCATTCAGATAATATAAAATGATTTTAATGTGATTTTAATATTTGATAAATTCCCTTTAAAGTTTTATTTGTTAGAATTTAAACATGCTCAACTGAGACGGAACCAATCTGAAAATCAACAATTGTGCAAAAAGATTCAAACAAATAATAAAGGAGAAATTTGTATGACTACACTGGAGCAGGTAGAGAAACTGCGTGAAAAGGCAAACGTAAGCTATGACGAGGCAAAAGCGGCACTGGACGCGACAAACGGCGACCTGCTGGAAGCGCTGATCTATTTGGAGAAGCAGGGAAAGGTATCGGCGCCGGCCGGCGGCGGATACTACAGCAGCGCCAGAGAAGAGGAACAGAACCCAGCTATGGGAGCGGAGCCGGTGCGGGCATACGCTGACCCAAGATATAACGGAGGAGAAACCTTTTCTTCCCTGATGAAAAAATTCGGAAGATTTCTGATGAAGATTATCCGCCTTGGCAACACCAACTACTTTGAAGTCCTGAAAGGGCCGGAAAGCAAAGCGTGCATCCCGGTTTCCGTTCTGGTACTTCTTCTGATATTCGCGTTCTGGGTCACCATCCCGCTGATGATCGTAGGGCTGTTCTTCGGTCTGCGCTACCGCTTCAGCGGCCCGAATTTCACCGGTGATACCGTAAACAACGCGATGGACAGCGCCGCAGACGCCGCGGAGAGCATTAAAAACTCCATCAATCAAAAATAACGGGAAACGGCAGGACTGACAATGGGTGCGAACATACTGATTGTTGAGGACGAAGAAAAAATTGCCCGCTTTGTCGAGCTGGAGCTTGGCTACGAGGGTTATCACACAGCAAAAGCGTTTGACGGAAGAACAGGGCTCGAACTTGCGGAAACAGGCAGGTTCGACCTTGTTCTTCTGGACATTATGCTGCCAAAGCTGAGCGGTATGGAGGTGCTGCGCAGGCTGCGCCGGACGTCCTCCGTACCGGTCATCATGCTGACCGCCCGCGACAGCGTTATGGATAAGGTCTCCGGGCTGGACAGCGGGGCAAGCGATTATATCACAAAGCCCTTTGCCATTGAAGAGCTCCTCGCAAGGATTCGCACCGCGCTGAGAAAGTCCGCCCCGCAGCCGGAAAGCACGGCGCTGGCCTGCTGCGGCGTTACACTGGACACCGCGAGCCGCACCGTTACGGTGAACGGCACACCCGTGGAACTGACCAAACGGGAGTTTGACCTTCTCCACTACCTGATGAAAAACAAAGGGCTGGTGATTTCCCGCGAAACACTGCTGGAAAATGTCTGGGGCTTTGATTTTACGGGAGAAACCAACGCCGTCGACGTCTATGTGCGGTATCTGCGCGGGAAAATCGACGACGTGTTCGGCCTGAAACTGATTCAGACCGTCCGAGGAGTGGGGTATGTGATAAAAGATGAACAGTGAACCGGTCAGCAGCCCCGCCAGCCGTCTCGGTGATAAATTTAAATTTTCCATCGTCCTGAAGCTCAACGCACGGCTTTTCCTGCGCACTTTCAGCCTGTTTCTCACCCTGAATATTGTTTTATTCATTCTCTGCGCAACAGGGCTTGCTGTGCGCAGTGAGCAAGCGGCGGTGCATACCGCCGAAATCCTAAGCAAAAGCGGGCTGCCCTCGCAGTTAGAACAGACGTGGCTGGAGGAGACCGGAATCCGTATTTCCGACCGCTTGGAAGAACCGAAAGGAATCCGTTTCGGCGTTCCCGGGTTTCTGCAGGAGCGCTTTCCAAAACTGACCGCGTCGGGTGTACGGAGCATCGTGTTTCCGGAAACCCCGGGCCTCCCCTTTGGAAAATATTTAGAAGGAATTACTTATAAAGTTACGGCTGATATTCATGGGAAAACCTACCTGATTTCCGTCACCAACGCCGTTTCCATCCGGATTATGGAATCTGCTTTCTGGGTTCTGCTCGGGCTGGAGCTGCTTCTGCTTTTGGGAGGATTATCCCGGGGAGCCAGAGTGATCCGGCAAACCCTGCGGCCGATTGAAGAATTGGCGCAAACCGCAAAGAACCTCAACACCGGTGAAGCGTTAACGCCCGAACAGCTGGAAACACTCGCGGGCAAACTGGACGGAATCAACGCCGCCAAGCTGGACACCCGGATTTCGGTGGGTGAAACGCAGAACGAACTGAAAACACTTGCGTCCGCTATTAATGGGATGCTGGACCGGATTAACGAATCCTACCGGTCGCAGGTGCGCTTTGTTTCAGACGCGTCCCACGAGTTAAGAACGCCGATTTCCGTCATTCAGGGATACGCAAACCTGCTGGACCGCTGGGGGAAAAACGATGCGAAAACTTTGCAGGAATCCATTGACGCCATCAAAGAAGAAACCGCGAACATGAAGGCGCTGGTGGAACAGCTTCTGTTTCTTGCCCGGGGCGACAACAACACCATGGCGCTTCAAATCGAACGGTTCGACCTGTCCGCCCTTGCCGCGGAGGTGCTGCGCGAAACGCAGATGATTGACGCGGGGCACGAATTTGAATCCCATCTTGTCCCTGTTTTTGTCAACGCGGACGAGGGATTAATCAAGCAGGCGCTGCGAATTCTTACGGACAACGCCATCAAATATTCTCCTGCCGGAAAGCGGATCACCCTTTCCGTTTCCGGTGAAGAAGGCCGTGCCAGGCTGACGGTACAGGATGAAGGCATCGGAATCCCGTCCGATGCGGTGCCTCGTATTTTCGACCGTTTTTACCGCGCAGACGAATCCCGCGCAAGGGCCACGGGCGGAACGGGGCTGGGCCTGTCCATTGCAAAATGGATTGCGGAACGGCACGGAGGGCATATGGAAGTTTTGAGCCGGGAGGACATCGGTACCCGAATTTCCATTGTGCTCCACGCCGCCGCAGAAAAACAAGCAACATAAAGGCAGGGGCCTCCCATCGGAGGTCCCTGCCTTTTCAACAATATCGGTTTAAGCCAATAATTTTATTATAGAATGCCGAAGAAGGAAAAGCAAGAGCCGAATAACAATATTAATAACTATTATCATTTTATACAAAAGAAATTGATTTTTAAGCTCTAAAATCTACCTTTTCAGGATAGATTAAACCGAGAAAACAGGCTATACTATAACCATAAAAAAGAAATAAATCAACAGGAGGTTCTTATTATGAATGAAAAAGATTTCAATAAAAAATTAAATTTTGCAAATGAAGAATACGAAATACCGGATGAGGCCAGCTGCTCCATGGAGTTCCCCAGTGGCTGCATTTTCAGCGAATAAGCGAAATTTCTTTTCCGCAGCATAACAGTGTATTAAGAAAGGCGGAGTGTATCATGGAAAATAAATTTATGGATGCTGTTAAAAAGCGCAGATCCTTTTACTCAATCAGCAAAGAAAAAGTGCTCTCTGATGAAGAAATTGTCGGCCTGATTCAGGACGCGGTCAAATACGCCCCCACCGCTTTCAACTCGCAAAGCGCCCGTGCGGTTGTTCTTTTAGGCAAGGAGCACGACAAGCTTTGGGAGGAGACACTGCAAATCTTGAGAGACATTGTCCCCGAGAAAAATTTCGCATCTACACAAGAGAAAATCAACTCCTTCCGTGACGGATACGGCACCATTCTTTACTTTGAGGATCAGCGTATTGTGACCGGGCTGCAGGAGCAATTCCCTCTTTACAAAGACAATTTTCCGGTCTGGTCGCTGGAATCCTCGGGTATGCTGCAATTCATCATCTGGACAGCGCTTGAGTCCAACGGTTACGGCGCAAGCCTTCAGCATTACAACCCTCTGATTGACGAAAAAGTCGCAGCCAACTGGAATATTCCGAAGGAGTGGAAGCTCCTCGGCCAGATGCCGTTCGGCAAACCAACCACATCCCCGGATGAAAAAACTTTCCTTCCCCTTGAAGACAGAGTGAAAATATACAGATAATAAAAGAAACATGGCGTCCGCTAAGCGGGCGCCATGTCTGTTTAACAGGGAATTTCCTGCTTTCTTTATCATTTCGCGGCCAATTCACGTCCGCTTTGAAAAACACGCCCAACCGGTTCGCCGATATCGAAGTACCGGGCAGCCATCATAATGGTCGGCTTGACCCGCGCGGCATCCGGCGTACCGTTCTCCAGGCACTGATCTTTCGCGTAAGCAGCGACGATCTCTCCCAAAAACATTGTGAAATCAAAGACCGGAATGGTCTGGATAACCTTACAAAGATAATTGACCGGGCATTCTTCAATCATCGGGGCATCCCCGGCTTCGTCATAAAAAGCGGAAAAAACCTGGGACTTATCCTTGGAATTTCCGGATACTATCCCGCACAGGTCGGTTTTTTCGATCAGGCCGACATCCGGGATATTCACACTGAAAAAACCGTTTTCACGGATTCCCTGTGTGATGTAATGCGTGTTTTTCAGCGATACATACAGAACGGGGCGCTGACTGACGACCCCGTATGCGCCGATGGTCGTATAACTTGGCTTTCCCTTGACAGTCGCACCAGCGATCACGGCAATATAGGGTCCGTATGGAATATTGGAAATCTTTGTTTTATTCATGCAAATCACCTTTCAAATAAAATTAACTGCGCAGTGTGGAACAGTATAGCAGATAAAATCGAAAAAGAATAGACTTTTTCTTTTGGATATGTTATCGTATTGTATAGTTATGCCCACCGGGCGGCAATTCATCGGGATGGATTGCCGCCTTTTTCATTTTCCGTCCACGCTTTCGCACCGCGGCTGACGGCGACACCTGTTTGGGCTGTCCGTGCCCGCGTGTATCTGATGATTACCGTGATATTAGGAAAGACCCGCTGATCAAGCGGGTCTTTCCTAAACTATTCTTCTGTATTTTTCAAATTGCCGACATGCTGCGCTGCGGCAGCCAGCAGAAAGTAACTTAAGCCGATTTGCTGATCTTCCATCATTTTACGGTGAAACTGATCCTGAGACAAAAATTGAGAGGTATGATAGAATTGCCCTGCATCCATTTTGGTGCCATGGTCATTTAAAAACTTCAAATGATCTCTTACAAGGTTCTGTACTCTTTCATCGGCGGCAGATATTTGGTTTCTCAATGCCTCAGACATAGCATCCATAAACCGTTTTGCTTCGGCGGCTTTCTCATTCAGCTCCCCGGGATTGATCTCCGCCGTTTTCAGGTCAATCTGATAATTTTCTTTTAGATAGTCACTTTGCGGTTTCAGTGCTTTTTCCCAGCCCTGTTGGTCGAATCCCTGAAACAAGTCCTGTTCGCTCATGGTTTCTCCTTTCAGCGCAGAACGAATGGATTTCCGGATCGTGTCGAGCAGAGAGTCGGTTCGCTGCCTTTGTGCATAAAGCAGTTTCTGCTGCCGCTTCAGGCATGTAATCCGATCGGACTCGCTCTGCAATGCTGTCTGAATTTCTCTGAGGGAAAATTCCAGTTCTCGGTAAAAAAGAATTTGCTGCAGTCGTTCCAGTTCTTTTTTCCCATAGAGACGGTAGCCGGCTTCCGTCACCCGGCATGGGAGAAGCAAACCAATTTTGTGATAATAGTGAAGAGCTTTAATTGTTACGCCCGTCATGGCAGATACTTCTTTTACCGTGTATTCCATCTTTTCACCCCGCAAACTGATAGTACTCTATGACCCAAGGGGAGAGTCAACAGGTTTTTAATCATTTTAAAAGCTTTTTTATAATCTTATTATCTCCGCCGTGCAGTCAGATGTCAAACAACCAAAATTCCTTTTATTTTTTTGGCTCCACGGGTCGGCGGCGACAGGTCAGTGAAAGACAGATTGAAATACGGCTAATTTCCTCAGAACGCAAAAACAACGCCGGTTACTCCGGCGTTGTTTTTGTGTAAACCGTTATTGGATTTTTCCGCCCTCAATCACCACGTCATCCGCAGAGACGGAGTCGCCGTATGCCGGCTTCAGTGCGGCGTCATAGGCTTCATGAATAAATTTCTCTTTTTCCAGAGCGGTCAGTTCGTTGTTGACCCAGTCAAGAAGCTCCTTGTCGCCCTTTTTCACCGCCGGTGCAATCGTGTCCTGTTCGCCTAAGGAGGAAACGCCGACCGTGTAACCGCTGTTTTCTCTGGCCCAGGCAAACAGCAGGGTGTTGTCGTGCGCGAGAGCGGCGCCGCGTCCGTCCTTCAACGCCTGAAACGCCTCGGTATTCTGGTCATATTTCAGCAGTTCAATGTCCGGATAGTTCTTCGTAAAATAAGTTTCCGCCGTTGTTCCCTTGTTGACGATCAGCTTTTTGCCCTTGAGCTGGGAGACATCGGTGATCTGGCTGCCGTCCGGGGAAACGATGCCAAGTGCAACCTTCATGTAGGGATTTGCAAAGTCAACCTTCTCTTTTCTTTCATCCGTCACGGTAAAGTTGGCCATAATCAGATCCACCTTGCCGGACTGCAGGTACTCTACACGGCTCGCGGCCTCTACAAGAACAAATTCGACCTTGCTTTCGTCACCTAAAAGGTCTTTTGCAAACCGTTTCGCAATGTAAACGTCAAAGCCCTGATTTTTCCCCTGAGCATCCACATAGCCGAAAGGAGGCTTGTCGCTGAACACCCCGACTTTGATTTTTCCATTCTTCTTAATGGTCTCCAGTGAGGACTGCTGGGCGCTCTTCTGGGAGCATCCCGCAAGTGTTCCCAATGCCAGTACAACCGCCAGCACGGCGGCAAGAATTCTGCCTGTCTTTTTCATAATTAACCCTTCTCTTCATTAAAATTAAAAATATTCAGAAACTGCTTTGCACGGTCGGTTTTCGGGTCGGTAAAAAAGAGCTCCGCGTCGGATTCCTCCACGATTTTCCCTTCATCGATAAATACCACTTTATCCGCAACCGCCTTGGCAAAACCCATTTCATGGGTAACAATCACCATGGTCATACCCTGCTTCGCAAGGCCAAGCATTACGTCGAGCACTTCACGCACCATTTCGGGGTCGAGCGCCGCCGTAACCTCATCAAACAGCATTACTTCCGGATTCATACACAAAGCACGCACAATCGCCACGCGCTGTTTCTGCCCGCCGGAAAGCTGGCGGGGAAAAGCGTCTTTTCTGTCCAGAAGCCCAATGCGCTCCAGCAGCGCTTCCGCCTGCCGGGTGGCTTCTTCCTGGCTTCTCTTCTGCACCTTCAGAGGGCCGAGCAAAATATTTTCCAGAATCGTCATATGCGGGAAAAGATCATAGCTCTGAAAAACCATCCCGATTTTCTGGCGAACCAGATGCCAGTCGGTCCCGGCAGCGGAAATGGATTGGCCGTCCAGACTGATGTCTCCCGACTGTATCGGCTCAAGGCCGTTAATACATCGCAGCAGCGTGCTTTTTCCGCAGCCGGAAGGCCCGAGAATGACGACGACCTCTCCCTTGTGGACTTTCAGGTTTACCCCGTTCAGAACGGTTCTGTCGTCATAATTTTTGTGAAGCTGATTGATTTCAAGAAGAATATCCTGTTCCATGTTCTACCTCCTCAGGACTGCCATTTTCGTTCCAGCCGCTTGGACAGGAGCGAAACCGGGTAACAGATTGCAAAATAAAGCAGGAATATGAAACCATAAATCCAGAAGGACGCCGTAGGCACCTCCAGAATGGACCTTTCTATGATCTGCTGACCCACCTTCAAGACCTCCACCACGCCGATCAATACAACCAGTGATGTGGTTTTAATCATGCGCGTGGCAAGGTTGATGGCGGCGGGCAGCAGCCGCCGTACGGTCTGCGGAATAATGATGTATTGGTAAATCTGCACATAGGTAAGGCCGAGGGCCGCACCGGATTCCTTTTGATGCTTTGGCAGGGATTCCACCGCACCGCGGACAATGTCGCCCATTTCCGCCGTCCCCCAAAGGGAAAAGACAATGATGGATACTAACTCTCCCCCCAGTTCCAGATTCAGTGTAAAGTAGAAGATAAACAGCCACACAAGGATGGGGATAATCCGTACCGCTTCCAGATAGATTCGGCACACGGAACGGACCGCTTTCCACTTCGAGGTCATCACAATCCCCAGAACAATGCCGAGAACGCCGGAAATGAAAACGGAGATCAGGGCAATCCGCGCCGTAACCAGCAAGCCGTTCAGCAGGCGGAGAAGATTGAAACCTTCAAAAACAACACTAATTCCCGAACTGTCCATAGCGCACCTTCCTTTCCAGAGCAGTCAAAAGCAGCGACACCGGCAGCAGTAAAATCAGGTAAAAAAGGACAAGCAGGGTAAGCGCTTCCTTGGTCGAATAGTACATACCGATCAGGTCTTTGGCAATAAACATCAAATCCGGCAGCGCTACCGCGCTTACAATCGACGTCTCTTTAATCAAAAAAATCGCGTTGGCTTCCAGCGCGGGCATGGAAACGGAAAAAGCCTGCGGAAAAATTACATAACGCACCAGCTGCGAACGGGAAAGCCCAATGCTGAGTCCCGATTCAATCTGTGTTTTCCCCACCGCCTCCAAGCCGCTGCGGAACGCTTCCGCCATATAGCTGCCGCCCAGAAAGGTCAGTCCGGCAACCGCGCAAAGCTCCGCTTCCAGCTTCAGACCGATCTGTGTCAACCCGTAATACAAAAAGAACAGCTGAATCAGCGACGGGGTGTTTCTGGAAATCTCAATATAAATTTTAACAATAAGGCTTAATACCGGAACCTGAAAATAAAGAATCAGGCTGCAAAAAAAACCTAAAAGGAGCGACAAGCCGATCGCCCAAACGGAAATGGTCAGCGTCAGCTGCGCCGCTTTCCAATAGAGCGGCAGGCTCTGTATGATAAAGCCAAAATCCAATGAAATCCGCCTTCCTTTTGTAGCTTAACCGAAAAGCTTTAGCAATAAAAAAAATATTAAACATATATTTTTAGTAGTTATTATATGCCCTCTTGTTGTTTTTGTCAACAGAAAAACAAAACTTCGCGGAAAAACGCCTTTAGGAAACCACTGCACCCGGCGCTTTATTTCCTGGATGACATAAACTGTTAACGAATTTTTAACAGAATACAGACCGAAATGGGATATAATACTGTTTAATCGTATTCTTGCAGCAGGCGGCTTCAGAAAGCAAGACCGCTTCATGATCGTATGGAAGGAGATCAATTCATGAATATCAGCAGAAAATCGAAAGTGCAAAAGAGGATCGTTTCCGCGGCAGTAATTTGTCTGGCTGCTATGCAGATTACAGCGGCAAACCCGGTACAGGCTCTCGGCGCACCGGATATTACCGTCAGCACGGCGTCCTCGCTGGTGGATGAAATCAAAACGACTATCGCGCCCGGACTTACCCAAAAAGAATTCATATACACCGATCAGGCAGGCAAACGGCTGACCTGCTTTACCATGGAATATAACCCCCAAATGGCCAGCGTAACCCTTTCGGCCGGTACCCCGCACGACGGGACAAAAATCGGACTCGCAACCGTGCGGGATCAGGCAAGCGCCTCGGTTCACAGCGGGAAGCAGGTCGTCGCCGCCATCAACGCGGATATGTACAATATGAGCACGGGCGACCCGTGGGGCGTAGTTGTCAAGGACGGAACAGAGATCCATTCCTATGCGCCCGTGCGCACCTGGTGGAAATTCTTCGGCGTTAAGAAAGACGGCTCACCGATCTACGGCGACCGGCAGACCTATGAGGCCAACAAGGGCATGATTCAGCAGGCGCTGGGAATTCACAGCGTTCTGGTTGACGGCGGTGCCGTTGTCAATACGGATCTGACCGCTACGCTCGCCCCCCGCAACGCCGTGGGCGTGCGCAGTGACAACTCGATTTTCTTTCTTTTGGCGGACGGCAGAAAGGATCCGTATTCCCACGGACTGACGCTGGAGCAGACCGCGCAGCTGATGAAGGATCTGGGCGCGGTATGGGCTGGAAATCTGGACGGCGGCGGCTCGTCCACCCTGATGACCAGAACGCCCGGAGAGACCGCTCTGACCGTAAAGAACCACCCCTCCGACGGATGGGAGCGCGCCGTGGCCAATTCCTGGCTCTTTATCGCGAACCCGAAACCGGACGGCGTGTTTGACTCCGCCGCGCTGACCCCTTACGACAAAACCTATTCCCCGAAATCCATTGTCCCGATTACCGCGAAAGGGCTGGATTTTTCCGGAGCCCCGACCGCTCTGCCCAAAAGCGGGCTGAGCTGGGCGCTTTCCGATTACAGCTTTGGGTCCATTGACCAGAACGGCGTCTTTTCCTCTAACGGACAGGAGGGACAGGTGCAGGCGCAGCTTTGGTACAGTGGCAGGATCGTCGGTTCCACCTATGTGGAAATCGCCACGCCGGACAATTATGTTTCTGTCGGTACCGTCACGCCGACCGCCGGAAAAAACGCGGGGCTGACGGCAACCTATCAGGGACGCGAGGTCATCCTGACCATGAACAAATCAGACTGGTAAGCTTCACACACAAAAGCGCTGCTCCGGCTTTACGCCGGAACAGCGCTTTTTCATTTGGGAACAACTGTCAGTTGCCGTACTCGCTCTGCCCATCCTTGCCGAATTTTGCACGGGCGCTTTCGGCCTGCGGATCGTGGCTGATGTGTTTCTTATCCGTTTTTGCCTGTTTTTTATCGTTGCCGCTCTTTTTGTCCTTCTGCGTATTATTCATAAAAAACCGCCTTTCATTCGTACTCAATTTTAAAGCCGGTGTGTTCTATGCAGTCTTTGATTTCCGTTTCTGTGGCCGGTTCGTTGTACTCCACCTTAACCGTTCCGGTCGTCAGGTTCACGCCGATTTCCTGGACTCCTTTAATTTTGTCCAGTGCGTTTTTGATCTGCGTTTTGCACTCTTTGTTCTGAATACCCGATACGCTGCAAAGTACTGTGTTCATTATTCTCCCCCTTATTTATGAATTACCGTTTTTTTCATGCTTGCCGTCATGCATACCCAGCTTGCGGCCGTCAACAATTCCGACATCCGCATTTTCCCCGGGTTTCATCCTTCTGAGTTCCGGGGCGTTCTTTTCCCGGTCTTTCATTCTGTTTTTATTGTTATCCATATCATAATGTTCCTCCGTTACGGTATTGCGCCGCAACTTTAGTATTGATGAAATGAAAAAATTTATACGGAACGCCTTTTCTGCTATAAACGCGAAAATGCCGCGCCGGCTCTCGCCGGTGCGGCATTTTTTCATAACGTATACTTCCTTATTTGACGGTGATTAACTCGTATTCCGAGCTGCCCAAACCAATTTTTACCGCATGCTCAATGCAGCTTTTCCAGTTGGTTTCCGGATGGGTGTCCGTAAAGTGGTCGTGATGATCGTGCGGCTTCTTCGACAGGATGCTCCCGCTGATGACCGGCTGGCGGTTGACCGCGTCGGCGCAGGCGACATCCAGCGCCACCGGATCAAAGGAAGCGAACATTCCGACATCCGGGACAATCGGAATATCATTTTCGGCGTGACAGTCGCAGTAGGGGGAAACGTCTACCACCAGACTGATATGGAACTGAGGGCGATCCTTTAAAACAGCGTACGCGTATTCCGCAATCTTGCAGTTCAGAATATCGTTTGTCTCGTCGCCCGTGGGACTCACCGCGTCAAAATTACACGCGCCGATGCACCGACCGCAGCCAACGCACTTCTGATGGTCGATCTGCGCTTTTTTGTTTTCATCGAAAGAAATCGCGTCATGCGCGCAGTTTTTGCGGCACATTCCGCAGCTTCTGCAAAGCTCTTTATCCACAATTGGTTTGCCCGCGCTGTGCATTTCCATTTTTCCCGCACGGGAACCGCAGCCCATTCCCACATTTTTCAGCGTGCCGCCAAAGCCGGTGGATTCGTGACCTTTAAAATGAGTCAAGGTAAGAAAAATATCGGCGTCCATGATTGCGCGCCCAATTTTAGCCTCTTTTACATATTCACCGTCAATCGGAACCAGAACCTCGTCCGTCCCCTTCAGTCCGTCCGCAATAATGGCCTGGCAGCCGGTCGCAAAAGGATTGAAGCCGTTTTCGTAGGCCGCGTCAAGGTGGTCCAGCGCGTTCTTTCTTCTGCCGACATACAGCGTATTGCAGTCGGTAAGGAACACCTTCCCGCCCTGCTTTTTAATCAGGTCTGCAATGACCTTCGCGTAATTCGGACGCAGGTAGGAAATATTACCCGGCTCGCCGAAATGAATTTTAATTGCCGTGAATTTGTCCTGAAAATCGAGGGTTTCAATCCCCGCTTTTTTCACGAGCTTTTCCAGCTTCTGCAGCAAATTGCAGCTCGGTGTTGCGCTGAAATCCGTAAAATATACTTTCGAAGCTTCCATCCTTTTTTCTCCTTTTCAGCTTAACGCTTCCTCTTTGCTGCCGGCCGGCAGCTGAAGCAAAATCAATTTTAGACTTATTATAACATAAGTGCTATGGAAAGAGAAATATTTTACCGTCGGAATTTTGCGTGCAGCAGAACATTCCAGCCGCCGAGATGCCGCCGCAAGAAGGTCGGTAGCATAATGTATAAAGATTCTATTAAGAAATTCATTTTTCTATATAATATGACAATATTCTGTAATCATTTTTTCCGGGTATCCGATATAAAGCATAAGAGTTTTATTGCAAAGGAGATTTATGATGTTAACACCATATGAATTATCAGAAAATCCAATCAGTGAGCAGTTTCTGCCATTCCGACTGAACAGGGAAATCTTTGCAATTGAAAGCAGATATGTGACGGCCGTTTCCGGTATGCTGAAAATTTCCCCCTTACCCGGCACCCCTGAGTACTGCAGGGGAATTGCGAAGGTGGAAGGCAAAATCATCCCCGTCATCGACATGAGCTTAAAAATGTGCAGAACCGACAGTTCCAGTCAGGATAACAGGAGGATCATTATCGTCAGTCTGGATGGGGTTCAGAGCGGATTCATCGTGGACACGCTGGTCGAAGGAGTTCCCATGAGTTTCGGCGATTCCGATGAAGACAGAATGGACTTCCCCAAAGATACGGGCCCGTATTGTAAAGGATGTATCGAAATCAGCGGAAATCCGGCAATGATTCTGGACTGCAAAAAAATCCTGATGGAAGACAGTATTTTTGATCTGGCACAGCTTGTTTCTTAGTCTTTTTTTCTTCCGTCGTTATCTCGTCTGGATTTCTTGAAGAAATACCACAGTATAAAAGCCAGCAGCAATACGGCCGCAACCGCAACGGCAACAATAGAGTAAGTACCCACATATTGTACCACGGCCTCCCATGAGGCTCCAAAAAACGCGCCCAGACAAACCAGAACAACGTTCCATAGAAATGTTCCCAGCGCGGTCAGCAGTAAGAAGACGCCGATTTTCATCTTTGCCATTCCGGCGGGGATAGAGATCAGGCTGCGCACTACCGGGATAAACCGGCAAAAAAACACCGTGAGTTTTCCTCTTCGGGCAAACCAGGCGCCCGCGTGGTGGACATCCTCTCTTTTCAGGTGAAGAACGGTACCCCATTTTCCGTCCAGCAGGCGTTCCAGCCGCGCAGGACTTACCATCCTGCCCACACTGTAAAGTACTAAGGCGCCCAAAACAGAGCCAACTGTTGCGGACAGCACCACTCCCCATATTTTCAGGTTCGTCACCGTGGTGGCAAATCCGCTGAATGTTAAAATGACCTCCGACGGAATGGGAGGAAATATATTTTCGACCGCAATCAGCAGTGCTATTCCAATATATCCGTATTGGTTTACAATCTGGATAATCCAATCCTGCATGAAATCAAACTCCTCTTTATTTTTACCTCACCTAAATCCCTTTGAAAATGTCCGGAAGCAGATTTTCCGGATGCCTTCTGTTTCATTTAAGGCAGCGCTGTAATCAATCGGATGAATATCTCTTTGCTCCGAAATAAACGAGGATACTTCCCAGAAGAATATTGAGATAATAGGTTGAAAACCGCCAAAGGGTAATGCCCGGAATGATATACGGACCGAAAAACTCCCGGAAGAACAAATAGAAGCCGCCTTCCGCACCACCGGAAGAACCCGGAAGCGGAATAAACGACGCGGCCATTGTCACAAATGTGTCCGCCGCAACCATAATGAATACCGACTCACCCTTCAGGTTAAAACTGCGGTAAACAAAGTAGGAAATCAGGCTGGCAACGGTAATCTGTACCACCGTAAAAAGAACGGCTACCAGATACAGCATATAATTTTTGCCGAAAATTCTGGAACTGTCGTGAAAAACCATGAGCTGACCGTGCACCTGATCGTAAAACTTCTGCGAAAGCTTATGCAGTTTTATTTTATCCATAAAGCGGACAACCACGCGCAGAATGGAATCTGTCAGCCGTTCATTCATCATGAACGTCAGCACAAACACAATAAAAATACTGTTTGTAACCAATCCGAAAACAGCAATAACAGCAAAATTACTCACTTTAGTCCGAAAATAATTCAGTTCAAAGGCAATGAGAAGGAAGGAATATACAAAGGTAACCCCGTGATGGACAAGCGATTTAACCGCCACGATGGAGGTAGCGGCGCCTGTTTCCATTCCCAGCTTGGTCATGCGGTACACTTCCATGGGTTCGCCCATGCCGAAAGGGGCAAGAGCGCTGTAAAAGAGCTCAACCATTCCGATGTAGAACGATTTTCCAAAAGTCCATGTTTGATCCAGATGTCTGCAGAAAAGATGCAGTACATATCCTTCTAAAAACCATCCTGCAAGGACGCCCGCTAAAATCCAGAGGAGCCAAACCGGCTGAAGTTCAGAGACGGCACGTTCCAGACTCTTCATCCCGTCTTCGGTAACCAGAAAAAAGGTCAGTATCCCTATTGAAAGAAAGATGGTTACTGCTGAAAAGAGGTTTTTCGCCATTCTGGATCGATGCTGATTCTGCATAGTATCTCCTTCAAATCTGAAATGCTGTCCCATTCATTATCAGTAACAGGAATCTATATTATACAGCAGGAATCCTTAAAAAAACAGCTAGTAATTATTAAATTTACATTAAGACTTTCTGTGCTGATTCTTAACTTTCGTTTAAAAACCAGCGAATGGCGATAGTTGGAAAACAGGGGCTTCGTAGGTCGCCGCAACGCTTGATCTCAATGATGAAAACAGATCAATGCAGAGCGGAAGACCACTTTACCCGCAGAATCAGGATCACGGCGATGACTGCGGCAGCATAATTGGAAAAGAGGTTTCCCCAGAAAACAGAGTAGAACTGCAGCACATGTTCTGTTGCCAGGATAAAAATATACCGTAAAAACCAGATGCGCAGCACACCGATTACCAGCGGCACACCGGTTCGGCCCAGCCCGATAAACGCACCCTGTACCGCCATGCAGACACCGAAGCCAACCACGGAATAAGTATAAATATGCAGCGCCCTGTTGGCAATATCCAATACGTCCGCCCGGTGGGTAAACAGAACCGTGAGGTAAGGAGACAGCGGCACAATCAGCGCAATTACAAGGACAGCCGTCACCGCGCTGGCCACACAGCCGATCAGGCAGGAGCGCTTTGCTTTTTCCGGCTGGCTTGCTCCGATATTCAGACTGACCATGGTGGTTACCGCAGAACCGAAAGCCGCGGGCAGGTTGAAGCAGACCGCGGTTATATTGTTGGCGATTCCCTGTCCGTTCAGAACCACCGCTCCGTACTTCTGGGTTTCGTTATTAATCAGGAAAAATCCCAGGTTCAGCATCAGGCTGGTGAGCATGGCGGGAACACCCACCCGAAACAGCTGCCCGATCAGCCGTTTGTCAAATCGAAAGCCTTTCAGAGTAAGCTTGTCCTCCCCTTTTCGGACAAACAGCTCGTAGAACATCCAGCCGCAGATCAGGAAATTGGCGCAGAAGGAAGAGAGCACACAACCCACTACCTCCAGTCGGAGCCAAACAACAAACACAATATTGAAAATGATTTTTAAGAACAGCATGAGCAGCATGCGGATAAAGGTAGCCTCCGGTTTTCCGGTCGCGTTTTTGATTGCGTTGTAGATGCTCTCTAAAAAGGAAAACGGCAGTACAAACGCGTACAGGCTGATATACAGCATGACATTGTGCGAAATTTCCGCGTCTACATTGGACGAAATCGGAAACGCCACCAGGGCGGACAAAGGCGCGATGCAAAAGCCGACGGTAAAGGCAAATACAACGATCTGAGCGGAGATACTCCTAACACGGTCAAAATCGCCATGCCCGTTCGCCTGACCGATAATGGCCATTGCCGCCACGCTCAGTCCCTGCGCCAGCGCCGTCATCATATTGATGACGGGTTCGCTGTAGGTAACCGCGCTTGCAACCAGCGTTCCAGCCGCGTTATTGATAAAAATCCCGTCCGTCAGCGGCATCAGGGACTGTATAACGCTCATCATCAGCGTTGGCAGCGACAGCATCATCAAGGTTTTCAAAATATTCCCGTGCAGAATCAGCTCACGCCTCTGTTCTGTACTTTGATGTAAAAATTCTAATTTCAATTCAAACCCGCTTTCTGTCTGTAAGCATTAATTTTATCATGACAAACTCCGGCTTGCAAGACAGAAAACCCTCTTTTCTCCCATTTTCCCTCTAAATTCAGACTGCTTTCCCCTAAAAAACAAATCGCGCCGGGGATGTTCCAAAACGGAATGCAAGCCCGGCGCGATTGTGCCTGAATGATTTAATTCGATTTTATCCTCATAATTTTTCTTGCAACGGTAACAAGCGGCTTATAGAGAACGCCTTCCATCTCATGGCTGACTGTCTTCAGTTCTTTGCGGATGGCGATTTTTTGCGGGCAGTGACTTTCACACTTACCGCACTGCTTACACTGGGACGCAACAGCCGGTTTGGCGGACAGCGCACCCAACGACTGAAAATACCGGCGCCGCGCCGATTTGTCCTGCATCAGGTACTTGTCGTTGTAGCAGGAAAAACATCCGGGAATATTGACCCCCGCCGGGCAGGGCATACAGTACCCGCAGCCGGTGCAGGGAATTTTCGTCTTTTCAGTAATTTCCTTTTTGACGGTCTCAAAAACATTCATCTCTTCCTGTGAGAGGGAATTGGGCTCGGCCTCCCCAGCGATGCGGATATTTTCCTCCATCTGTTCTTCGTCGCTCATACCGGACAGCACCACGTTCACTTCGGGATGATTCCACACCCAGCGCAAAGCCCATTCCACCGGAGTACGGCCTTTGTCGCAGCTCTGAAACGCCTTCGTCACCAACTCGGGCAGGTGTGTGACCAGCTTGCCGCCGCGCAGAGGTTCCATGACCATCACGGGAATCCCCATGGCAGCCGCGGTCTGCAGCCCTTTTTTGGTGGCCTGATTGTTTTCATCCATATAGTTATACTGGATCTGGCAGAAATCCCACGGATACGCCTTCAGGATCATCTCAAAATCCGTGCGGCTGCCATGGAAAGAAAACCCGATATTCCGGATCTTGCCCTGCGCTTTCAGCTCTTCCATCCATTCCAAGACGCCGAGCGAAACCAGACGGTCATATCCCGGCTTGTCGGTCAGCATATGCAGCAGATAGTAATCGATATGATCCGTCTGCAGCCGCTCAAGCTCCGTTGCGAAAATCTTCTTTGCATGGTCCAGCTTCCCGACCATAAAGGGGGGCAGCTTGGTGGCGATTTTCACCCGGCCGCGGTAGCCCCCGGCCAGAGCACGACCAAGCAGCAGCTCACTTTTTCCGTTCTGATAGATATAGGCCGTATCAAAATAATTCACGCCCTTTTCAATGGCGTCATGAATCATCTGAACGGATCTTGTTTCGTCAATCGAGCCGTTTTTGGTGGGCAGACGCATGCATCCGAATCCCAGAATGGAAAGCTCATCGCCGTTTTTAGTGTTGGTTCTTGTTTTCAATCGTTTCCCTCCGAAAGTTCCGGGGTACGGCCCCTTCTGACCGTGTTTTCCCGTTACTGCTTATTCAGCAACTCAATAAACGCTTTCATATATTCCGGCAAATCCGGCGGACGGCGGCTGGAAACGATATTGCCGTCCACAACCACCGGCAGATCGTACCAGGTTGCCCCGGCATGAATCATATCGTCCTTAATCCCCGGTGTGCTGGTGACTTTTTTACCCCGCAGAATATCTGCGGAAGCCAGCACCCAGCCCGCGTGGCAGATATGGCCGATGGGCTTCTGTGCGCGGTTCATGGAACGAACCATCTCCAGTACTTCCGGAAAACGCCTTAATTTATCCGGCGCCCAGCCCCCGGGTACCAGAAGCGCGTCATAATCCTCAATATGGATGTTGCCGAACGCATAGTCGGAAACCGCCGGAACCCCGTACTTGCCGACATACTTTTGGTTCGCTTTTTCGCCGACCAGATGCACGGTGACCCCTTCTTCCCTCAGCCTTAACACCGGGTACCACAGCTCCAAATCTTCAAAATCGTCCGAAATCAAACATACGGCCTTTAAATCTTTCTTCATGGAATTTGCCTCCTTTTCATAAATGTCTGTAATCTGCGATGGATGGAACCGACTCTCAGAGCCGGGCAGGCGTTTAAATGGTAATGAGCTTTTGATTTTCTTTCAGAATTTGCGTCAGCCCGTCGCCCCAGTAAATCACTTCTATGCCCAGCTCCAGAAGACGATCCGTAACACCGAGCTGATCGGCACAGGCTTTGCAGGCGGAAAACTTCACTCCCGCGTGGGACGCAAGCCTGATTTTTTCCCGAATGAGTTCATTTTCCGCAACAAGTTTTGCAGTCGCACCCCAAATGATAACCGTCACTTCTTTCCACCACAGATGCAGCGCGCTGTTCTGCGCATACATCAGTACCATCTTTTCAGAAGTGAGCAAATTGTCGTTTGTCCACAGGATATATAGCTTATCAGGTTCTTCCACGCCAAATCCTCCTTGTTTTTCACTATCTGCTGAATAATCTGATTATAGTCTTGCCTTCTGAATTTATCAATAATGAAACAGGGAAACAGAAAAAATTAATAAACAGGCCCCTCTTCCTCCGGAACGCTCTTTGATACACCGGCATATTTATGGTATACTGTAAAAATTAAGCCGTCCTTACGGCGAAAAAATCGGGGCGTTTAATATGGGATGTGTGGGGAATTTCATCTGGCTGATCTTTGGCGGGCTTATCATGGGTTTAAGCTGGCTTTTGGTCGGCATTCTGTGGTGCATTACCATCGTGGGGATTCCCGTTGGAATCCAGTGTTTTAAATTCGCGGAACTTGCGTTCTTCCCGTTCGGGAAAACGGTTTCTTACGGTGGAGGGGTCGGTTCGTTCCTAATGAACATCCTTTGGCTGATTTTCGGCGGTTTTGCGCTGGCGGTGGAAGCCGCCGTTATCGGCGGGCTGTTCTGCCTGACAATCATCGGTATTCCTTTCGGGCTGCAGTGTTTTAAGATTTCAAAGCTGGCGCTGATGCCCTTCGGCGCATCCGTCTGTAACTGAACAGCAAAAGAACCGGATTGCTCCGGTTCTTTTTTAATTGCTCATTCTTTTTTTCTTTCCGACAACCATGGAGACCGCAAAAAACGCCACGGCGAAACCTGCTTCAATTATCATATTGCAGTAGATGGGGGAAAGAGCGGAAAGGCTGAAACTGGATAGAGAGGCAATCTGGTTGTTCGTTTTGACATACCAGTAAGTCGGGGTAAAGCTGGCAATCTTCAAAACGGTTGGACTCAGAAGCTCCTGCGGCACAAAGACTCCGCTTATAAAACAAGGCCCCAGCGTCACAACGTTACAGACAGCGGAAATCGCGCTGCGTTCCTTCATCAGATTCCCAATGAGGAAGCTGATACTGGACATGCTGAGCGTAAACACAAAAGAGTTCAGAATCAGATAAGCCGTGTTTCCGATCATCATGTTGCGGTAATCGAACAAAAAGCAGAAACCGACCATAACCGCCCAGCAAACAAAGGTAAAAACCAGATTTGCAAGGATGAACTGCGCGTTGATTTTTCCCGCACTCAGCGGAGAACAGAAATTTCTGCGGCTGAGATTTTTGTCGTTGAACACCAGCATGATCGCGGAAATTCCCAGAACCAGTACGGAGGAAAGCGCATAAGAGAGGTAATTGAAGTAATAAACGGAAAAATCCTGATTTGCGTTTGCTTTCGTGTCTGCCGCCATAGCGACAGAGGTACTGTTTTCCAGATCGGTTTTCAAGTGCTGTACCAAATTTTCCTGCGTGATGCCGGGCACCGTTTTTACATAGAGCGCAGCCGTATTGAAATACTGATTGACCGTTAAATCAACATAGGCGTTACTGGTGGAATTCGGCACAACCGTTTTTTCAATCTGCACATTTTTGCCGCTCATAAAGCTCTGAGTAAATCCTTTGGGAATACGGATGATATAGGTGACGGAGCGGAAGTAAAGCGCGTCCTGAAGTTTTTCCGTCTCATCCGGTACTTCTACGAAATTGGCTGTTTTGGAAAGTTCCGACCGGAAGCCGTCGATCAGAGGGCTGTTTTCCTCGCTGAAAAAGGCAATATTCGTTTTGACCTGAGAAAAGCCGGTTTCCTGTGTCTTCGTGCCGTTGAGGGACAGCAGTGTGGCAAGGATTAAAAAAACGGCTATATAGATCATCATGGAAGACAGATTTTTGCGGATGATTTTCATACAGAGTCTAAAGACTGGCATATTTCTGCCTCCTTATTATGAAATAGGTTCCTGTACAGAACAGCAGCGCATACGCGCCGATCATAGCCATATTCCACCCGTACCGGGTCATAACATCATAGTAGTACAGTGAATAGAACGCGTCCGTAAGAAGGTTTACCGGGTTCAGGTAAGACAGAATGGGCGCATTCTGCGCTACAGCGTACTTTATCTCCTGAACCATCATTCCGGCTAAAAAAGAGCCGGTCATTGTGACCGCCAGCAAGACCGCAACCTTGACTCCCTCCCCCTTTTTCACCAGCGCACTGACAAAAGCGCCAAGGGAAACACCCAGAATGCTTCCTGCGAAGGTCGTCAAAAGCACTAAGGCGGTTTTTAAGCCGAAATCGATTTTCAGCCCGAAATACAGATAGGCGAGCAGCACCAGCATCTCTGAAAAATGCAGCAGAATTGCCGCGCACATGTTGTAAAGAAAGACTTTTAACTTATGCACCGGAGCAACATTGACGCGTGCCGCGCGTGTGGAAAGGTCGGCCTGAACATCCGCCACTTCCTTCAGCCCCCAGAACCCGCCGTACAGGCAGCTCATGGCAATCAGCGAATAGAAGTAATTGAGCACATTGTTCGGCTCCGCGCTGCTGCCGGAAACCTCTTTGGTGTATTCCTTGCGGTCGGAAACTTCTTTGATTAACCCGTTCCGAAGGGAAGCTGGATTCTCCCTCACAATGGAAGTCACGGCGGAAGACGTCTGGCTGTAGCTGTTGAGGAAAGCCCTGACAATGTTCTGGCTGAGCCCCGATTCCCTAACCGTCATACCGACTTTTGAATTGACCGTAACATACGCCTTGATTTTTCCGTCGGCAAGCAGTTTCTCGGCATTTTGGGGATCGGTTTCCGTAAGGTTGAAAATGCGGTCGTCCCCTTCGGATACTTCCTTCAGAACCGACCGGAACTGCTGATTTTCACGGTATTGGGCATTGTCCGCCACGGCGATATCGATGGGGTGAAAGGCTTCCGTATTGTTCAGATTTCCTAAAGCCATATTGAAAAAGGTGGCCAGTATCAGCGGAAACAGCAGAGTCCAGAACATCATCTGTCTGTCACGGATCAGGCACTTTAACCGTGCCTTAAAGATATGCAGAAACATTTCCACTCCCCCTTAATCCCTGAGCTGTTTTCCGGTGATTTCCAGAAATACATCGTTGAGAGTGGGCAGCTCTGAGTAAATTTTTCCGAAAGTAACCCCGTTCTTTTTCAGGAAATCCAGCACAGTCTCCAGATTATTCTGGCCTTTCCCGGATTTTACGACCAGAAGATGGTCGCGGTACTCCGCGGAAACAATATTCGGAAGCTTTTTCAAATCGGCCAGATTCTCTTTGCTGAAAGAGAAGGTTTCCACCGTGATTTTTTCACCGAGCGTAATCATTGCCTTTAATTCTTCCTTGGTCCCGTCGGCAATCATCCTGCCCTTATCCAGAATCATGATTCTGGTGCAGATTTGTTCCACTTCTTCCATATAATGAGAAGTATAGACAACGGTCGCGCCTTCCCGGTTCAGCCGTTCAATTCCTTCCAGAATCTTGTTCCGGCTCTGGGGGTCGACCGCAACGGTCGGTTCGTCCAGAATAATCAGTTTAGGCCGGTGCGCAATTCCGCAGGCGATGTTCAGACGGCGAAGCAGGCCGCCGCTCAGTTTTTTGGGGTAAAATTTACGGAAATCGTTCAGTCCAACAAAATCAATGGCGCTTTCCACCAGTTTTTTTCTCTCGCCTTTATCAGGGACATACAATCCGCAGAAATAATCAATATTTTCATAAACCGTCAGTTCGTCAAACACGGCGACGTTCTGCATAATGATGCCGATGTCGCGTTTAATATCGTACGCGTCCGGCGCCATAGGACGGCCGAAGATTTCAATTTCCCCTTTGTCGTATTTCAGAAGGGATAAAATACAGTTGATCGCCGTCGTTTTGCCGGAACCGTTGGGGCCGAGCAGCCCGAACACTTCCCCTTCCTTTACTTCCAGAGAAAGATGGTCCAGAGCGACCAGATCTCCGTATCGTTTTACCAGATTGTTCACCTTAATAATCATAGCGGATTCCTCCTTGTTATCATGCTTTTATTGTAGCGCATCCCGCAAAGAATTATCAGTGCTGTCTGTCAGGGCTTCCTGTGACAGATGTCATGTTCTGTATTGACTCGCGTAAATTCCAATTGTGAACCGGGGAAAAAAATGCTACTATAAAGGCACAGAACGTCCAATCATTGAGGGGAGAAAACGGCTGTAATGGATTTAATCGATAAAATCATTCTTTTGATCTGCTGCTTTGTCATCTATCTGTGTGAACCAAGCTTCGGCATGAACGTAATTCCGGTACTGGCCGCTATTGTTGTCGCGTGCTTTCTGAGTTACTTTGAGAAAAAGGCGCTCAAAGCCGCGCTGACCATCGGATTCATCGCGGCAAGTGTGTTTCTTCCCGGCCTGACGGTGTTTTTGCCGCTGATCTGCTACGATCTGCTGTTTGAAAAATTCCAATTTTTCTGCCTGGCGGCGCTGATTCCTCTCCTATTTTTGTGGCAGAATTCCGGAGCCACATTCATCGCGGCGACCGTTCTCCTTTCCCTGCTCTGCATCCTGCTGAAGCACCGCACCGCCCAACTGGAAAAACTGAAATCGGATTATAACAGCATGCGGGACACCGCGAGGGAAATGACACTCCGGCTGAATCAGCAAAACAGCGATCTGATGGAGAAACAGGATTATGAAATCAACATTGCCACCCTGAATGAACGTAACCGCATCGCGCGGGAAATTCATGACAGCGTAGGGCATCTGCTCTCCAGCTCCATCCTGCAGGTGGGCGCCCTGCTGGCAGTGAACAGCGACGAAAAAATGAAAGACAGTCTTTTAACGGTAAAAGATACTCTGACACAGGCAATGGAAAGCATTCGCTCCAGCGTACATAACCTGTACGACGAATCCATCGACCTGTACGAGCAGATGGAAGAACTGGTTCAAAAATTCACCTTCTGTGAACTGAGCTTCGACTATGACATCCACAGCAATCCGGACCTCCGGCTGAAATACGCGTTTCTAGCGATTGTCAAAGAGGCGCTGGCAAATATCATCCGGCACTCCGACGCAAACCGGGCGGGCATTACTTTCCGGGAACACCCCGCGCTTTACCAGCTGATAATAGAGGATAACGGCACCGTGAAAAATTACGACACGGGCAGCGGAATCGGTTTAAAAAACATCACCGACCGGGTGGACGCTTTTCATGGAAACATCAATATCATAACCGATCACGGGTTTAGAATCTTTATCACCATCCCAAAGGAGGCAAAGAATTGATAAGAGTATTGATTGTAGACGACGACAGGCTGGTATCGAGTTCGCTGAAAACAATTCTGGAGGCGGACGGCGGGATTGAGGTGGTCGGTACGGGCAGCAGCGGCAGTCAGGCAATTGCGCTTTACGGCGAATACCGGCCGGACATCCTGCTGATGGATATCCGTATGGACGGCATGACCGGCATAGAGGTGGCGGAAATTCTGCTGAAACAGGACCCAGGGGCAAAGATTCTGTTCTTAACCACTTTTTCCGACGATGATTACATCATCAAGGCTCTGCAGATCGGCGCCAAGGGATATTTGTTAAAACAGAACTTCGAAAGCATTGTTCCTTCCATTAAGACGGTTGCGATCGGTCAGCGGGTCTTCGGAGATGAAATCATCACAAAAATTCCGGCGATGATCGGCGACAGCTCCAAAGAAGACTTTAAGAAATTTGACCTGAGTGAAAAGGAAACGGAAATCATGACTCAGGTGGCAAACGGCCTGTCCAATAAAGAAATTGCGGAAACCCTGTTTTTAAGCGAGGGAACCGTGCGTAATTACATCAGTGTCATCCTCGAAAAACTTGGGCTCCGCGACAGAACGCAGCTTGCCATTTTCTATTATAAACATTCCTGAGCTTTCGTTTCCTCCGAATTACTCCAGGCAGCAGAAACTTCCGCTCTGCTGCTTGGTTTTCTTTTTGACTCTGGCCAGTTCCTCCGTCAGCTCCTGCATGGTTGAAAAACTGCGGGTCCGGTTGCTGACCCCCGCGACAGACAGGGAAATCAGCGGGAATTTTTCCGGCTCTCCCCGTCGGTTTTCCGCCAGAATATAGCCGTTTGCGATATCTCTGGGATTATAGTACTGCAGCACGTTTTTATCAAAATCATGAATGATATTGATGCAGAGATCAATGCCGCTGAAATTGTCCAGCACGGCAACAAAATCGTCACCGCCCACATGGCCGGCAAACTGTTTTACCGGCACATGGCAAACGATCGTCTTTGCAAGCAGCTTAATAATCGCGTCTCCGTTTTCAAAACCGTAAACGTCGTTATAAGCTTTAAAATTATCAATATCAAAATAAATGACGCTGTACGGCGTTTTCCGTTCCATACAGGACTGAATTTTCTGCTCAATCACCAGATTCCCGGGCAGACCGGTCAGGGGATTTTGATATTTCGCGTTGGCCACTTCAATTTCCGTCGTTTTTTCCAGCAAATCCTTAATGGTAACAGTTCCCAGATATTTTTCGTCCCTGGTCACCACAATAAAATCATACAGTTTTTCCGGGGAACGGGACATGGCGATGCGCGAAACGTCGCTGATCGGGGTCTGGTAACTGACCGCCAGAAACTGCCTGTCCATCAGAGAAGCGATCGGCCTTTTCTGATTCAGACTGAACCCGTACCGCCCGCTGAGCTTGAGCACCAGATTGGACTTTGTAACCACCCCCAAGACCGTACCGTTTTCCACCACGCACATGCCGAAAGACGACGGGTCTTTTTTGAGCTCCTCAAAAACATCCTCAACCTTTTTCGTGGGTGGAATGGTTTGTGTGGCTGTGCAGATATTCTGTATATAGATGTTGCTGGCCTGACTGCCCAGAACATGACTTTTTCGGCGGTTGGTTTCCTTGATAAATGCGAGCACGTCGGGCGCAACCTCTTTCATCTGCTCGTCCGGCCTCTGCAGGTAATACCCCTGCGCGTACTGCACTCCCAGATCAATCAGCGTGACCAGTTCCTCCGGAGTCTCCACTCCTTCTGCGACAAGGCTGATATTGGCCACATGAGAAAGTTCCGTCATGCTTTTTACAAGGGCAAATTTAATGCTGTCCTTGTCAATATTTCGAATGAGGTTCATATCCAGCTTGATATAGTGCGGATTGATGTCGCTGATCAGATTGAGACCGGAGTACCCCGCGCCCGCATCATCAATGGCGATTTTGTAGTTTTGATCTTTATAATGAGTGACAGCCCCGTGAAAACTTTCCATATCGGAGGCCGCGTTGCGTTCTGTGATTTCAAAAATAATATCTTCCGGAACAGCGCCGTAATTTTTCAGATATTCTTTCGTAAAGCCCTGGCGGAACTTTGTGTCGTGCATCACGTCGGGGTTTACGTTGAGGAAAAGCTTCTTTTTACTCTCCGGCTCCGTTTTCAAATAAGCCGCCTGAAGCGCCGTTGTCCTGCAGAGGAGCTCCAGATCCCAAAGGCGGCTGCTTTCCCCGGCGAATCTGAACAGATCCTCAGGATTTGCGATGGCACTTTCACAGGTAATTCTGCTTAACGCTTCATACCCCATGACGGAACCGTCGCGCAGGGATACAATGGGCTGAAAAACGGCCTTAATCCATTTCCCGTCTATGATTCTATCAAGCTCGGATTTGATTTTTTCGTCCATATTTTTCTGGATACCTCCAAAACTGAGTGTTGACTTCTGCTGGTTCCACCCGTGACGGTAAAAAGCAGGATGGTGCTTTGGGGGATGCTTGCCTTTTATTGCTATTGTATTGCGTGAAACGGCGTTATTTCATTAAAATTCGACTAAAATTTTCTAAAATTTGCAAATAATACATTAGTCTCAATTTTAACAGTATTTGGGAATAAAATCAATTATAGAGAGCAGAATATAACTGATAATTTTATGGGTTTTGGGGCAATTTTGTTGTACCGAATTTGTACTGCAGGATGTTTGACTTTTTGAAATTCCTGTGCTATGATTAATTTCTAAAAATATGATAAAAACGTTGAAAGAGACAGTAGGATTTAAACAAAAGGCAAAGCGAGCCGGTGGCAGTGAGAGGCCGGTCTGAGTCGTTTATTTTTGAAGATCACTCTTGAGTTTCAGGCTGAAAGATTTTGTCGATTAAGCTTTGGCGGCTTTCCCCCGTTACCGGGAATCCATATGACAGTATGCAGCAATAGGTGGTATAACGAAGCAAATCCTTCGTCCTGTTCGCAGGGCGGAGGTTTTTTTATTTTGGGAGGTTTCAGCAATGTACGACAAAGTACCTGCAAATTTAAATTTTGTAGAACGCGAAAAAAAGGTTGAAAAGTTCTGGGAAGAGAACAAAATTTTTGAAAAGAGCGTTGAAAGCCGCAAGGACGGGCAGACGTATATGTTTTACGACGGCCCGCCGACCGCAAACGGCAAACCGCACATCGGCCATGTTCTGACAAGGGTCATCAAGGATATGATCCCCCGTTACCGGACGATGAAGGGCTACCAGGTGCCCCGAAAAGCCGGATGGGACACACACGGTCTTCCCGTAGAGCTGGAAGTGGAAAAAATGCTTCATCTGGACGGCAAGGAGCAGATCGAACAGTACGGCCTGGAGCCGTTTATCAAGCAGTGCCGGGAAAGCGTCTGGAAGTACAAGGGAATGTGGGAGGATTTCTCCCGTACCGTCGGTTTCTGGGCGGACATGGATCATCCTTACGTCACCTATGAAAATGACTTTATCGAGTCCGAGTGGTGGGCGTTAAAACAGATCTGGGAAAAAGGCCTTTTATATAAGGGCTTTAAGATCGTTCCCTACTGCCCGCGCTGCGGGACTCCCCTGTCCAGCCACGAGGTTGCTCAGGGATATAAGGACGTCAAGGAAAAATCCGCAATTGCAAAGTTCAAGGTAAAGGGCGAGGACGCCTATATTCTGGCGTGGACAACCACCCCATGGACACTGCCGTCCAACGTGGCGCTGTGCGTCAATCCGGATGAAACCTATGTGAAGGTAAAAACCGAAGATGCCGTTTATTATCTGGCAGAAGCCCTTGCCACCACTGTACTTGGGGAAGGGTACACCGTGCTGGAAACGTACGTTGGAAAAGATCTGGAATACAAGGAATACGAGCCGCTCTTTGATTTTGTGAACCCGGACAAAAAATGCTGGTACGTCACCTGCGACCGCTACGTCACCCTGACAGACGGTACCGGCGTGGTTCACATTGCGCCCGCGTTCGGTGAGGACGACGCCAATGTCGGCCGCAAATACGACCTGCCCTTTGTGCAGCTGGTCGACGGAAAAGGTGAAATGACCAAAGAGACCCTCTGGCCGGGCATGTTCTGTAAGGACGCCGACAAAGAGGTTTTGAAAAATCTGAAACAGCGCGGGCTTCTGTTCTCCGCTCCCGCCTTTGAGCACAGCTACCCGTTCTGCTGGCGCTGCGACACCCCGCTGATCTATTACGCCAGAGATTCCTGGTTTATTAAAATGACCGCGGTCAAGGACGACCTGATCCGTAACAACAACACGATTCACTGGATTCCGGAGAGCATTGGCAAAGGCCGTTTCGGCGACTGGCTGGAGAACGTGCAGGACTGGGGCATCAGCCGTAACCGCTACTGGGGCACCCCGCTGAACATTTGGGAATGCGAATGCGGGCATAAACACTCCATCGGCAGTATTGAAGAGCTGAAATCCATGTCCCCCAACTGCCCGGAAGATATTGAGCTGCACCGTCCGTACATCGACGCGGTCACCATCACCTGCCCCAAGTGCGGCAAGCAGATGAAGCGTGTGCCGGAAGTCATCGACTGCTGGTTCGACTCCGGTTCCATGCCGTTTGCGCAGCACCACTATCCGTTTGAAAATCAGGAGCTTTTCCATCAGCAGTTCCCCGCCGACTTCATTTCCGAGGCGGTCGACCAGACCAGAGGATGGTTCTATTCCCTGCTGGCGATTTCCACGCTGATCTTTAACAAGGCTCCGTATAAAAATGTAATTGTTCTCGGCCATGTGCAGGACGAGAACGGACAGAAGATGTCCAAATCCAAAGGCAACGCGGTCGACCCGTTTGACGCGCTGCAAACCTACGGCGCGGACGCCATCCGCTGGTACTTCTACAGCAACTCCGCCCCCTGGCTGCCGAACCGCTTCCACGGCAAGGCCGTGACGGAAGGACAGCGCAAATTCATGGGAACGCTGTGGAACACCTATGCTTTCTTTGTGCTTTACGCGAACATTGACGAATTTGACGCGACCAAATATACGCTGGACAAAAACAGCCTGACGGTAATGGACAAATGGCTGCTGTCCCGCCTGAACACTTTCATCAAGACCATCGACAGCAACCTGGAAAACTACAAAATTCCGGAGGCGGCCCGGGCGCTGCAGGATTTCGTCGACGAGCTGAGCAACTGGTACGTCAGAAGAAGCCGCGAGCGTTTCTGGGAAAAAGGAATGCCGCAGGATAAAATCAACGCTTATATGACGCTGTACACCGCGCTTGTCACCGTGGCGAAGGCGGCCTCTCCCATGATTCCGTTTATGGCGGAGGATATTTACCGCAATCTGGTTTGCAAAATCGACTCTTCCGCGCCGGAAAGCGTACATCTCTGTGACTTCCCCGTAGCCGACGAAGCTCTGATTGACCCCGAGCTGGAGGAAAACATGGAGCTGGTGCTCGACATCGTCGTACTCGGCCGTGCGGCTAGAAACACTGCAAACATCAAAAACCGCCAGCCGATTGCAAAAATGTATGTCCGCTCGGAAAAGCCGCTGAGCGAGTTCTATGAGGCCATTATTCGTGACGAGCTGAACAGTAAGGAAATCCTGTTTACCGAGGATGTTTCGGACTTCACTTCCTACCACTTTAAGCCGCAGCTTAGGATTCTGGGACAGAAATACGGCAAGAAAATCGGCGAAATCCGCACCGCGCTCGCTGAGCTGAACGGAAACGCCGCAAAGAAAGAGCTTGACGCCAACGGCACGCTGACCCTTACCCTTTCGGACGGCCCAATTTCCCTGACGCCGGAAGAGTTGCTGATAGAAACCGCTCAGGCTGATAATTACGTTTCCATGGCGGACAGCGGAATCACGGTGGTCATTGACACCAACCTGACGGAAGAACTGATTGAAGAGGGCTTCGTCCGCGAAGTCACCAGTAAAATCCAGACCATGCGCAAAGACGCAGGTTTTGAAGTAATGGATCACATTGTTGTTTACGAGAAAGGAAACGACAGGATTGCGAAAATCATTTCCGACAATCTTGCCTCCATTCAAAGTGACGTGCTGGCCGACGAAGTCAGGTTCAACGAGATGGACGGCTTTGTCAAGGAATGGGACCTCAATGGCGAAACCGTGGAACTAGGCGTGAAAAAAATCTGACCATCTTAATATCATCTGCTGCCGGATAATCGGCGGCAAAGCATCAGACAGCATCAGAAAGCCGGAAAGCGTAAAACGCTTTCCGGCTTTCTTTGTGGATAGGAAGATTTATCAGGACAGCGCGTAAAGCGCCGCGCGCTTTGCGTGAATCTCCGTCGTGTCAAACAGCGGAATGGACGTATCCTGCTGCTGAATCAGGATACCGATTTCCGTACAGCCAAGAATTACTCCCTGAGCACCCTTTGCCGCCAGCTTGTCTATAATTTTCAGGTACGCGGCTTTTGATTCCTCAGAAACGACGCCGAGACAAAGCTCGTGAAAGATGATATGATTGACAATTTTTCTGTCTTCTTCCTCCGGAACAAGAACCTCTAAGTTCTTTTCCCTCAGCTTTTCCTTGTAAAAATCCTGCTCCATCGTGTAGATGGTTCCAAGAAGCGCAACCTTTCGGATTTTGTTCTGCAGCAGTTCCTCCGCCGTCACTTCAGCGATATGAAGAACCGGGATGGAAACAGCACTTTGAATCTGCCCGAGAACCTTGTGCATGGTATTTGTGCAGATGATGATGAAATCCGCTCCGCCTTTTTCCAGACTCTTCGCGGCTGATGATAGGATTTCCCCGCATTTTTCCCAGTCGCCCGCTTCCTGACATTTCTCTATTTCATGAAAATCCACACTGTAAAGCAAACATTTTGCACTGTGGAATCCGCCCAGCTTTTCCTGAACCGTTCGGTTGATGATCTGATAATAGCTGACGGTGCTTTCCCAGCTCATCCCGCCGATCAAACCGATTGTTTTCATATAGATTCCTCCTGTTTCTATTGAATAAGCCGCCTAAAGCTACTCCTCCACAAACAGCGAAGCAAACTGAAATTTCGTACAGTCCACAAGTCCTCTGTCGGTTAAACGAAGCTCCGGCAGACAGGCCAGCGGGATCAGCGCCATGGTCATAAAAGGTGATACCATGCTGCAGCCGATTTTTTCCCAAGCTTCACTCAGCTTGCCGACGATTTCAGCCATTTCCTCCACCGGCTTGTCGTTCATCAGACCCGCAATCGGGAGCGGAACCGTCCCTAAAACTTCGCCGTTCTGCACAGCGGTCATCCCACCGCCGCAAGAAATCAGCGTATTGGCGGCCAGCGCCATGTCTTCGTCGTTGGTACCGATCACCAGCAGGTTGTGCGCGTCGTGTGCCACAGTGGACGCCATGGCCCCGCATTGAATACCAAAGCCCTTTACAAAACCGAAGCCGACCTTGCCCGTTTCGTGGTGCCGCTCAAAAACCGCTGTTTTGAGCACATCCTGTTCCACGTCGGAACCAACCAGCCCGTTTTCCACCCTGAGCGAAATATGCCGTTCATAGGAACCGACTCTGGAGGGGATTACTTCAATGACACGCGCGGTCACGCAGTCCCCCTTTGCGGGAATCGCAAAGGATTCCGGCGTAATGGGATTTTTAATATGGACGGATTCCGTCGCCCATTGGGGGTAGCGGTACGGAGGAAATTCCGCGATCGGTTTTCCGCTCTCCGCGGCGACCTTGCCATTAATCAGCACCCGTGTAATGTCCAGTTTGTCCAGGCTGCCGATAAAAACAATGTCCGCACACTTGCCCGGCGTGATGGAACCCAGTTCGTGGTCCATCTGAAAGCACTGGGCGCAGTTGATGGTGACCATTTGAATCGCGGTAATTACATCAATGCCCTCTTCCACCGCACGGCGGACAATGTGGTCCAGATGCCCCTGACTGAGCAGCGTTTGCGGGTGGGTATCGTCGGAAATCAGCACCCCGAACCGGCTGTCGATTTTCTTCTCCGTAATGCTCTTTGCCACCTCATGCAGGTCGCGCCACGCGGAGCCTTCCCGCAGCATGGCGTACATTCCGAGCCGCATCTTCGCCAGCGCGTCCTGCGCGCGGGTGGATTCGTGGCAGCAGCGCACGCCGGAGGCAATATACGCGTTCAGCCCCGCTCCCGTCTCCGGCATGGAGTAATGGCCGGTCACGATTTTCCCCGTCTTGAGTGTTTCCGCTACCTCGCCGTGCATCTTCGGGTCCGAACTCAGCACACCCGGAAAATTCATCAGCTCGCCGAGCCCTACCACGCTGTCCCATTTCATAGTTTCGGCAATTTCTTCCGGGCCGATAGAGGAGCCGGTATCTTCAAAACCGGGCACTGCGGGAACACAGGCCGGCGTAGTGACCATTGTTTTTAACGGAGTCCTTTTGGAATCCTCAATCATACAGGAAACCCCGTCCAGGCCAAGAACATTGCAGATCTCATGAGGGTCCATATAGATCCCCACCGTTCCGCGGGGAATGACCGCGCGCGCGTATTCCCCCACGCTCATCATGGAAGATTCCACATGGATGTGCCCGTCCAAAAAACCCGGGGCGATATACTGACCGTCTGCGTCCAGCACCACTGTACTTTCTCCGATGCAATGCTTTGCGTCGCCGACAAGAGCGATTCTGCCGCAGGCAATGGCAACGTCGGTATCCGGCAGAATTTCACCGGTACAGACATTCACCAGTCTGGCGTTGATAATCACGGTATCAGCCGGAACGGCGCCCTGTGCGACCGCGGCAAGCGTTCTGCTCGATTCCCACAGCGGAGAAGTACAAAACTTGTTAATCATCCTAACACCCCTTTGAATGTTTTTCATTCTATATTAAACGCCAGTAAAATTCCTGTCAAGTCTGAAAGACCTATTTTACTGCCAAAAAATAAAAAAAGATGTCCTCAGCGGCCAAAACCGCCGGGACACCTGTTTCATGAATCAATGGTTCAATTGTCTTTGTCACCGAATTTCTCGTTGTAAGCGTCAATGCTTTCCTGTACAATCCGCTTCGCGTCATCCGCGCTGCGGATGTAATCCACAGCGGTCACCTTTCCTTCCAATTCTTTATAAATCGCGAAAAAGTGCATCATTTCATCAAAAATATGGGCGGGCAGCTCGTCAATACCCCGGTATTCATTGAAGGTAGGGTCTCCGAACGGAATCGCAATAATCTTGTCGTCCACAAAACCCCCGTCATCCATGGAAATCACCCCAATGGGGTAGCACTGCACCAAAGAGAGCGGCTGAACATCTTCGGAACAGAGCAGAAGCACATCCAGCGGATCATGGTCCGCCGCGTAGGTACGCGGGATAAAGCCGTAATTTGCCGGATAATGCGCGGAAGTATACAGAATCCGGTCCATGGAGAGAAATCCGGTTTCTTTGTCCATTTCATATTTTGTCTTGCAGCCTTTGGGAATTTCAATCACCGCAAAAAAGCTGTCCGCATGTATTCTGTCCTGAGAAATCTCGTGCCAAATATTCAAAAAAGTCCCTCCTGCATCTCATTTTTTCTGATAAGTAAATAAAAAGCCGATAACCCACTGTGTCAGCCACAGAAGTCATCAGCTTAAAAAGCGATTTTAGCAAACGCTACGGGAGAACTTCATTCCCTGTTTTTATCATAGCACAATCTGGAACATCCTGTCAATAAAGAGAATATAAAAGAACCGGCTGACCGTCACACCACAAAAGGCAGGAATTCCAACTAGAATTCCTGCCTCCCCAAGCTCGTATTTAATTTTTCAAATATGAGAAAATAACCAGTTCAGCTAAACTATCTTAGGGTTTCATAAAGGCATTACTGCACGAATCATTATGGGTTCCCAGACGGATCTGTTCAACTTAACCATCTCCCAATATTCATGATTAAATCTTTGCTTGCTCATGTGACTAAGGGTACTGATTCCTAAGGAATCATTCGCTGTACCCAAGACTTATTATGTGTGCATCAAGCGTTTCTATACAGCGGGACTCAACCTTTTAAAACGGTATTTTTTGTAAATTGTCTTTGAAACGCTTTGACGATTTCGACAATCGGAATGACCGAGAAAGCCAGCAGCAGAGCGACTGAATACTCCAGAAGGGAAATTTCCTCGAACTGGAAAGCAAACGCCAGCGCCGGGATATAGATGACGGCCGTGGTCAGCAGCAGCGACACAAGCATAGCGCCGATCAGGTATCCGTTATGACTCTTCATCGTAAAAATGGAGTTTCGCTGCGAACGCATATTGAAGGAGTGGAAAATCTCCGCCATCGACATGGTCAGGAAAGCCATGGTCATACCGTCGGCGCTGTTGGTAATTTCCCAGACACCGGCCTCCAGAAAATGGCCGATAAAGTAGGCGGCAAGGGTCACCATGGTGACCAGTATGCCCTGATAGGCAACATCCGTACCGAGTCCGCCGGCAAAGATGCCGTCGCGGGAATTTCGCGGGCTGCGCTGCATCAGATCCCGTTCCCCCTTTTCCATTCCAAGCGCGAGAGCCGGGAAACAGTCGGTAATCAGATTGATCCACAGCAGATGCACCGGCTTCAAAATGACAAATCCCAAAAGGGTCGCGACAAAAATAGAAAGCACTTCGCTCAGGTTGGAGGCCAGCAGGAACTGAATGGCTTTTCGGATATTGTCGTAAATCCTTCTGCCTTCTTCCACCGCGGAAACGATAGTGGCAAAGTTATCGTCCGCAAGCACCATGTCGGCAACGTTTTTGGTAACGTCCGTACCGGTAATCCCCATGCCCACGCCGATGTCCGCGCTCTTGATGGACGGGGCGTCGTTGACGCCGTCTCCAGTCATCGCGGTAATCATTCCGTTGGTCTTCCACGCGTTGACAATGCGAACCTTGTGCTCGGGCTGTACTCTGGCGTAAACGGAGTAGCTCCCAATAGAATTTTTAAGCTCGTCGTCGCTGATATCGTCCAGCTGAGCGCCGGTAATTGCCTGTGACTCATCCGTAACAATTCCAAGCTGTGTGGCAATGGCCACCGCGGTGTCCCGGTGGTCGCCCGTAATCATCACCGGCCGGATTCCGGCCGCTTTGCATTCTTTAATCGCGTCTACAACCTCGGGACGAATCGGGTCGATCATACCGGTCAGGCCGATCAGTGTCAAATTGTTTTCCAGATCGGACGGCTCAAAGGAATCGGGCATGCTGTCGTATTTACGGAATGCCGCGCAGAGTACACGCAGAGCCTTGCCCGCCATCGCCTTGTTCTGGGAACGGATTTCCTCGTGGAAGGCATCCGTCAGCGGCACAACCTGCCCGTTTTTCAGAATATGTGTACATTTTTTAATCACTTCATCCGGAGCGCCCTTTGTGTACTGGATAAAGCTTCCGTCCGTATAGGAATGGACGGTGGACATCATTTTGCGCATGGAGTCGAACGGCGCTTCTCCTATGCGAGGGCGGCTTTTTTTCAGTTCGTTTTTATCAAGCTTCAGGCTGGCGGCGTAGTTGACCAGAGCCGCTTCCGTCGGTTCTCCGGTTACTTCGCCGTCTTTGCCCAGTTCGGCGTCGCTGCACAGGGCCATTGCGGCGGCAAGCAGCGGTTCATCCTCCGAATAGTGCTCTACAACCGTCATTTTATTCTGCGTCAGCGTGCCGGTTTTGTCGGAACAAATGACCTGCGCGCAGCCGAGCGTTTCCACAGCCGTCAATTTGCGGATCACGGCGTTTCGCTTGGACATATTGGTAACGCCGATGGAAAGTACGATCGTCACTACGGTGGCGAGTCCTTCCGGAATGGCGGCAACCGCAAGGCTGACCGCAACCATGAAGGTGTTCAGGATGACCTCACCGCTGAAATCGCCGGATTTAATCAGGCTGAACGCAAAGATAAAGATACAGATTCCGACAACCAGATTGCTCAAAATTTTGCTAAGCTGATTCAGCTTGATCTGGAGCGGGGTCACGTTGTCTTTTGCGTTGGCGAGCGCGTCGGCGATCTTGCCCATTTCGGTATCCATCCCGGTTGCGACGACCACCGCTTTGCCGCGGCCGTAGACGACCGTGCTGCCCATGTACGCCATATTTTTGCGGTCGCCGAGCGGAACCTCTTTTTCCTTTTTCAGCGTCAGCGTCTGAATGATCTTATTGACCGGTACGGATTCGCCCGTCAGAGCCGCCTCTTCAATCTTCACGCTTGCACTTTCAATCATCCGGCAATCGGCCGGAACGGCGTCGCCCGCCTCCAGCAGAATCACATCGCCGGCAACCAGATCTTCGCTTTTCATGGTTACGACATTGCCGTCACGCAGCACCTTGGAGGTGGCGGCAGACATTTCCTGCAGCGCTTCAATTGCTTTTTCAGCTTTGCTTTCCTGGTAAACACCGAGCACGGCGTTTATCATAACGACAATCATAATAATAAACACGTCCGCATAGGACTCGTGCGCGTAAGACGCGGTGATACCGGAAATGATTGCGGCTACAATCAGGATGACGGTCATCGGGTCGCCAAGCTGCTGAACAAACCGTTTCAGCACGGAGACTTTCTTACCTTCGGCCAGCTTGTTTTTTCCGTCCCGCTGCAAACGGGAATCCGCGTCAGCCTGCGACAGGCCGTGCGGGCTGCTCTGAACCTGCTCAAAGACCTGTTCCAAATCTGCTAAATAATACTTCATGCGTAGTTTCTCCCTCTCATTCATTCGACTGATGATTATGGTATGTATTATCATAAAAAAAACTCATGTACAGCTTATAAAAAGCTATACATGAGTCTTGTTCATTAAGACAAGCCAGACCGAAACGGCCATGCTGTTGACTTGACACATGCGGAAACCGCATGCAAACTACTCCCTCAAGAGATATTGTTTTTTTGTTTTTTCATCATAGCATCTGAAAGCCGCCCTGTCAACAGATTTTTACAACCTGATACAAGAATTTTACAATTTCCGCCGAAATATGCCGCGAGAAGAAATTTCAAAATTGACAGAATCCGAATTCATGGAGCAGCTTTACTGAATTCTTTCTACCCACTTTTCCAGCGGTTCGCGGGCCTGTTCCGGTTTCAAGGTCGTTTTCATCACGGTCTGTATGAAGAAACAGCCGGCTACCTTCCCGCCGTGTTTCTCCACTCTCTGCGTCAGGGAATGAAAGACGGCCTGCGGCTCATGGTCGTCCGCCTGTGTGACAAACAAATAGACCTTTTTCCCGGAAAAGTCAGCCCGCTCCAAAAAAGCGTTTATAGCGGGCGTTGTCCGGCTTGCCCAGACAGGGCCACAGAGAAAAACGGAGTCGTAGCCGTTCAAGGCAAAATCCAGCGGCTTGATTTTGCTTTTCAGACCAAAAATTGCTGAACACGCAGACCTGCCGAATGAGCTGCGCGGCTTTGCCTCTTCAATTCGCTTGAGATCCCCGCCGATTAATCCGGACAGTTCCTTTGCCGCAATCTCCGTGTTCCCGGTCCAGGAATAGTAAACAACCAGATTTTTCATTTTACAGCACCCTTTCCGCGTTTTCCCCTGTATTGACAGAAACGCCGCTGTGCGTTGCGCAGGCACCTTGTATCACTTATACGAACATGTGCGGCCCTTCTGCTGATTGACATGTTTCCATGAAGATTACTTTGATTCTAGCATATCCGGAAGATTTTAGAAACATAAATTTTTGTTTCCCTGCAGAAATCACAAATCGCCTCTGCATAACAGAGGCGATTTTAAAAGGAATCAGCGTGGTACGTTCATCAGTCCGTAAAGCGCTTCGATTTTCTCCTGCGGACATTCGTCAAAATCACGCAAAGGAAAAGGGATCTTCATCTGATCGTATTTTGCAGCGCAGATTTTATGGAACGGCAGCAATTCCAGCTTTTGAAAATTAGAGTACTTCCGCGCGTCAGCGGCAATTCTCAGAATATGGTCGCGGCCATCCGTCAGCCCCGGCACAACGACATGACGAACCCAGAGCGGAACTCCCATTTCTTCCGTCAGCTCCAGAAAATTTGTCACCCGGTTCCTGTCCGCGCCGCTGTAACGAAGATAATCTTCCTTTGTAGAAAATTTCAGGTCGCACAGAACCAGATCGGTAAATTTCAGCACGGCACGGGCGCCTTCCAGACTGCCGATTCCGGCGGTGTCGAGCGCAGTGTGCACGCCCGCCGCTTTCAGGCGGCGAAACAGCTCCGCGACAAACTCCCACTGTAAAAGCGGCTCCCCGCCGGAAACCGTCACGCCGCCCTCCTTGCCGAAATAAGGACGAAAGCGAGTGACCTTCTCAAAGACCTCCTCCACGCGGAATTCCCGTCCGGAGGTGCTCCAGGTATCCGGGTTGTGGCAGTAGGCACAGCGCAGCGTACACCCCTGAAGGAACACCACGCAGCGCAGCCCCGGCCCGTCCACCGCCCCCAGGCTCTGAAAGGAATGAATGATTCCGCTCATCACATCGCCTCGTGGAACGTTCTGGAAAGGACTTCCCGCTGCTGCTGCTTGGACAGCTTGTGAAAGTTTACCGCGTAGCCGGATACACGGATGGTAAGGTTCGGGTAGCTTTCCGGGTCTTCATAAGCCTTCAGCAAAGTCTCCCTGTTCAGCACATTGACATTGATGTGGTGTGCCTTCTGCAGAAAATATCCGTCCAGAATAGAAACCAAGTTCCCGTACCGCTCCTCTTCCCCGTGCCCGAGCGCCTGCGGAACAATGGAAAATGTGTTGGAAATTCCGTCTTTGCAGACATCATACGAGAGCTTAGCCACCGAATTCAGCGCGGCCAGCGCGCCGTTTTTCTCCCGGTTGTGCATGGGGTTCGCGCCCGGCGCGAACGGCTCCCCCGCCTTTCTGCCGTCCGGGGTGGCTCCGGTCTTTTTGCCGTAGACAACATTGGAGGTAATCGTCAGGATGGAAAGCGTATGCTCGGCGCCGCGGTAAGCCGGAATTTTTTTCAATTCCTCATAGAACAGCCTGACCTGCTCCTGCGCAATAGAATCCACGCGGTCGTCGTCGTTTCCAAAGGCGGGATATTCCCCGACCGTTTCAAAGTCCGTAATCAGTCCGGTATCATCGCGGATGCACTTTACTTTCGCGTATTTGATTGCCGACAGGGAATCCGCAAGCACGGACATACCGGCAATCCCGAACGCCATGAAGCGGTGAACGTCGGTGTCGTGCAGAGCCATCTGTGTTTTTTCATAGGCGTATTTATCATGCATATAGTGAATGATGTTCATGGCGCCGACATAGGTTTTGGCCAGCCACTCGCGATAAACATCCAGCAGCCCAAGTACTTTATCGTATTCAAGATATTCCCCCTCGTAAGGGGCGTGTACAGGCGCGATCTGCTTTCCGCTTTTTTCATCTCTGCCACCGTTCAGGCTCATCAGCAGCAGCTTGGCCAAATTTGCCCGCGCGCCGAAGAACTGCATGTCTTTTCCGACCCGCATGGCGGAAACACAGCAGGCAACGGCGTAGTCGTCACCGAAAACCGGGCGCATCACATCATCGTTTTCGTACTGAATGGCATCCGTGTCACAGGAGACCTTTGCGGCGTAGCGCTTAAAGGCTTCCGGCAGCTGCGCCGACCAAAGCACCGTCAGGTTTGGTTCCGCGGAAGAACCCAGATTGTACAGCGTGTGCAGAATCCGGTATGAGCTTTTAGTAACAAGGGTTCTGCCGTCCTCGCCCATGCCGCCGACCGCTTCGGTAATCCACATCGGGTCGCCCGCAAAAAGCTCGTTGTACTCCGGGGTACGCAGATGACGGGCCATGCGCAGCTTCATGACAAAATCATCGACAATCTCCTGCACCTCTGCTTCCGTCAACAAGCCGTCCCGCAGGTCACGCTCAAAGTAAATATCCAGAAAAGTACTGACGCGTCCCAGACTCATTGCGGCGCCGTTCTGCTCCTTGATGGCGCCCAGATAGGCAAAGTACAGCCACTGCACCGCTTCCTTGGCGTTTTGCGCAGGCTGAGAGATGTCATAGCCGTACAAAGCCGCCATCTCCTTCAGGTACCCCAGGAACGTAATCTGCTGATACAGTTCCTCCAGCAGGCGGACGTTTTCCGCTTCCATGCTTCGGGCGGCTGCGTGCTGCTTGTCCTTTTTCTTTTCCTCAATCAAACGGTCAATTCCATAGAGAGCGACCCGGCGGTAGTCGCCGATGATTCTGCCCCTGCCGTAGGCATCCGGCAGCCCGGTGATGATGCCGCAGTGGCGGGCGGCTTTGATTTCATCACTGTACGCGCGGAAAACGCCTTCATTGTGGGTTGTCCGGTACTGAAACTCCTGCTCTACCTTCTCAGAAAGCCGGTATCCGTAGGCTTCGCACGCCTTGCGGGTCATGTTCAGTCCGCCAAAGGGGTTCACGCCCCGTTTGAGCGGCCGGTCGGTCTGCAGACCCACAATGATTTCCTTTTCTTTGTCCAGATAACCGGGCCGGTAGCTCGTAAGCGAGCTGACCGTCTGCGTGTCGATGTCCAGTACGCCGCCGAATTCCCGTTCCAGTTCCAGCAGATGGTTCAGCTTTTTCATCAATCCCTGTGTGCGTTCCGTAGCGGGCGCCAGAAAGGTTTCGCCGCCTGTATACGGTTTGTAGTTGGTTTGGATAAAGTTGCGGACATCAATGGTTTGCTGCCAGTTTCCGCCGTTGAAATTCTTCCATGCCTGATGGTTCATAGTTGACTCCTTCCGATTAAACAAAGCATTTGGCCGCTCTTTTCAACAAAAAAAGAGCATCACTTGGTAAAACCAAATGCTGCCCAGACGGTCGGCTGAAAGAAGCTTTTATTCCACTGTGGTGAACCCACAATTATCCGTCAGTAATAAAAGCCCTGTGTTTTTGTAATTTAATTATAATATACAGGCGCAAATTCTGTCAACAGGCTTTCTGCGATTTTCGTTTTTTCATGAATGAAATGTTAAATGAGTATAAAATTTTTCAGAAACCCCTTTGCTGTTTGTGAAAATATTGATATAATAAAGTGAAGGATTTTTTGGAAGTTATTTACAGAAAACAAATCCTATTCCGTTGAATCTGCCAAAGAGCCAGAATGCTGACAGCATCCGCGGAGGATCCCGCCGGAAATCGGTTTGCTCAAAATGGAGCGTGTAAAAAACCGCTTGGTGGACATGTTATCAACACGCCGATTTTGGACAGAAAAAATGCGGTTCCCGACAGTACCGAAAGAAACCCATCGCACGGCGTTGACACGCCGTTACCGTTAAATAATAAGAATGGAAATGAGGTTGTAAAAATGTCAAAAGTTGTTTTTTACCGTTGTGAAATTTGCGGCAACATGGTAGCGCTGATTATGAGCGGCGGCGGTACAATGACCTGCTGCGGTCAGAACATGACAAAACTCGAAGCAAACACCACGGACGCGGCGACAGAGAAACACGTTCCGGCGATCACCCGGGAAGACGGAAAAATTAAAGTGCAGATCGGCTCCACCATTCACCCCATGCTCCCGGAGCATCATATTGAATGGATTGCACTGGATACCGGCGACAAACTGGAAATCGTTTACCTGAAACCCGGCATGGACCCGAAAGCGGAGTTCAACGAGGTGGAATCCGGTACGGTTTACGAGTACTGCAATCTTCATGGTCTGTGGAAAGCTGAATTCTAAAATTTCTGATGAAAAATGGCCTTGCGGGTTTTCCGCAAGGCCATTTTTGTTATATCATCTCATTCGGCAGGATAAATCAATCTTTTGGCGGAAACAGTCCTAGAAAATCCAGGGTGGCAAAATAGTCGGCCGGAGTTTCCGCACGGCGGATAAGCTGCACCGTAGCGTCTTCTTTCAGCAGCAATTCCGCGGAACGCAGTCTGCCGTTGTAATTGTAGCCCATGGAGTGCCCGTGCGCGCCCGCGTCGTGAATAACCAGAAGGTCGCCTCTGTCAATTTTCGGGAGCATACGGTCGATCGCAAACTTATCGTTGTTTTCACACAGGCTGCCGACAATGTCGTACTTGTGGTCACAGGGAGCGTTCTCCTTGCCCATCACCGTAATATGATGGTAGGCACCGTACATAGCGGGACGGAGAAGGTTGGCCGCGCAGGCGTCTACTCCGATGTACTCCTTATAAATATGCTTTTCGTGAATCGCCTTCGTTACCAGACAGCCGTACGGCCCAAGCATAAAGCGCCCCAGCTCGGTGAAAATGGCAACGTCATTCAGACCCGCCGGAACCAGAATCTCCTCATAGGCTTTGCGGACTCCTTCACCGATTTTCTCGATGTCGGCCGGTTTTTGTTCGGGACGGTAGGGAATGCCCACGCCGCCGGACAGATTGATAAAGGAAATGCCGATGCCCGTTTTCCGGTAGATTTCAACAGCCGTACGGAACAGAATTCCGGCAAGCGTCGGGTAATAGCCGTCGTCCGTCGTGTTGCTGGCAAGGAAAGCGTGAATTCCAAAGCGCTTTGCGCCCAATTCCTTCAGCTTTACAAAGCCTTCCTCCAGCTGCTCGCGGGTAAAGCCGTATTTGGACTCACCCGGGGTATCCATAATCGCGTTGCTGATCTGGAAGGTTCCGCCCGGATTGAAGCGGCAGCAGATGGTTTCCGGAATACCGGCGGTTTCTTTCAAAAAATCAATGTGCGTAAAATCGTCCAGATTAATCAAAGCGCCCAGCTTCTGAGCCAGCACAAATTCTTCCGGCGGCGTTTCGTTGGACGAGAACATAATGTGGTGCCCGTGAAAGCCCACCGCGTCGGAAAGCATCAGTTCAGTCAGGGAGGAGCAGTCCACCCCACACCCCTCTTCCTTCATAATCCTGAGGATTTCCGGATTAGGGGTCGCCTTTACGGCAAAATATTCACGGAAGCCGCTGTTCCACGCAAACGCCTTCTGCAGTTTGCGCACGTTTTCCCGGATTCCCTTTTCATCATAGAGATAAAAAGGAGTCGGAAATTGGGCCGCAATTTTTTCCAGTTGTTCCTTATGTACAAAGGTGTTTTTCAAAACAGTTTCAGCTTCCTTTCGTTACGGTAATCAGTGTAATTTCATTTTTCAGCGCTTCTTTGAACAGTTCGATCAGATTGCGCTTCTGCGAATACAGGCAGGTGGACTCGGAACCGGCGGCGATGTCGCCGGTCAGAACGCTTCTGGAATCAACAATCAGGCGGATCTGATGCCGCTCGGTCTTTGCGTGATACACCAGTGCGCCTTCCAGTTCAAACGGCGGGTCGGTAATGACAACGACCTTCAGCCCGCGGCGCAGAGCCGAGCAAAGCTGAGGCAGAAGCACAAGGAGCGTCTGTTCGGACACGGCAAGATAAATGCGCTCTTTCGCCGTGTCCATCATATTCTTCATTTTATCCATAATATTGGATTCGCCCTTGACAGTAACGTACCCCTCGCCGGTTTCCCGGCGCTCGGGTGCCGCCTTCACCAGAAGCTCCCGGTATTCCTGCATGCGCCGGATCCGGTTGCTGCAGAATTCCCCGACGGGAACCGGAAGATAATGGGTCGCCGTGTCTTCCTCCACCAGAGCCGCGCCTTTTTCAACCAGACCGGCCAGCGCCGTGTAGGTATTGGAACGGGATATGCCGGACGCTTTCGCAGCCTCATATCCCGTCAGTTTGCCTTCGGAGCAAAGCAAAAGATACAGGGCCGATTCCTGCCGTGTAAGATTGTAATATCCCAGCAGTTCCACCAGATCCATTTTGCCGCCCTCCATATAGTGTTTCTCTATAGGAACACTATACAGCAGTTATTGAATTTTGTCAATTAATATTTCTGACTGACCGTTTCCGTATTTACCCGTAAGACCTCTGCTTCCGGGCTGACTTCCTGATTTACTTGTGCGACAGCAAAACTCCTCTTCTTCAGTTTGAATGCGCCGACCAGCTTACTGAGCATGTCCGCCTGAGCCGACAGTTCCTCGCTCGCCGCCGCGCTTTCCTCCGCCGTGGCGGAATTCGTCTGGACGACCGCAGAGACCTGGTCCACGCCGGTTGTTATCTGTTCAATAGCGGCCGCCTGATCGGACGAGGCGATATCAATTTTCACAATGGTTTCTCCCACCAATCCGACCTTGGCAGCAATTTCATTCAGTTCCTTTGCCGTATGTCCCGCTATGGCGGTACCGTTCTTTACGCTCTGAATGGAACCCTCAATCAGCGCGGTGGTCTGTTTGGCGGCGTTGGCGGATTTGCTGGCCAGATTCCGGACTTCGTCGGCCACCACGGCAAACCCTTTTCCGGCGCTGCCGGCTCTTGCCGCTTCCACGGCGGCGTTCAGCGCAAGAATATTTGTCTGGAACGCGATATCGTCAATCACTTTAATGATCTTTCCGATTTCATTGGAGGTGTTGCTGATTTCTTCCATAGAGGCAAGCATCTCACGCATTCGTTCATTTCCCTGCTCTACCTGAGTCACGGTTTCTTTCACATAGCCCGCCATTACCCTGACATTTTCCGCGGTCTCGCCGACTTTTCCGGAAACCTCGGTGACGGACGCCGCAAGCTCTTCCACGGAGCTTGCCTGCTCCGCGGCTCCCTGCGCGAGTTCCTGGGAACCGTCGGACACCTGCACCGCGCCGCTGTTGACCTGTTCGGCAGAGGTATCAATAGCTGAAAGGGTATCGTTCAGGCCGTCTGAGATTTTCACAAGCGCCTGTTTAATCGGAAGAAAGTCGCCGATATATTCCTGTGTGATTTCAGCGGTCATGTCTCCCTGTGCCATTTGGCTCAGTTTATCCGAAATATCCGCAATATACAGCTTAAAGGTATCCGAAGCGGACTGTAGGGATGTTGCAAGGGAGCCGATTTCGTCTTTGGACGAATATGTAATGTCAACATCCAGTTTTCCTTCCGCGATTCTTTCGGCGGCGTCAGCCATTTCATTGACGGGCTTGCTCAGCTTTCTGGCCAGCCAGAAGCCCCATATAATGGAAACACAGACACCAAAAATAATAACAGCAATCAGTGCAATCATCATGGTGTTGGCAAGTTGATTGTTGGAATCATTGTTCGCCTTTGCATTATTGACCCGGTTCTGCATGCACTGAGTATAATTATCGGTCACCTTAATGTTGATTTCCACCAGTTTTTTGAGACTGGTCATGGCTCCAGCGATATTCTTTTGCTTGGTTTCCTGAACAATGGCTTCAAAGGTGGGCCAGAATTCCTCATCAAACATTGTTTTGGTCTGTGTGAACAACTCTTTCGTTGCCGCTGTCGAAATGGTCGGTTCGTACTGTTTCACCGCATCATCATATTGCTTTTTATATTTTTCGGTATTTTCAGTAACCGTTTTCAGCTCTTCCGGGTTGTCATAATACAATATATAATCTCTGGACAGTCCTCTTAAACGGTCAAGATTCAAAAGGATATCCGACATGACCGGCAGCGGCACAGTCTGCTTTTCGTAAAGTTTGGTGCTGGACGCCTTCATCTGCAGCATACTATAAATTCCTGCCGCACCGACAATGGCTGTTATCAGGGATATTGCCAAAAACGATAGGATCAGCTTGTTTGCGATTTTAAGATTCTTCATGTTTCTCTCCATTTCTCATTTTACTGGATCTTGCTTTCCCACTATTCCGATTTGTCCGGGCCTTTCGCCCGCCGTCATGCTGCCACCCAGGGCGCCGTCTGCGGTTTGTCCCCCGCCGCAGCATGGTTTAATCCATCTGTTTTTTTTGCTGACTGTCCCCCTTTCCCTAAAGACGCAATCGGCCGTTCGGCCCCCTGAATGTCCGAACGGTCACATTTTTTATTCATCTTTTAATTTTTTCAATTTCTACTTCTTTTTCTAATTATCGACCAAAATATCAATTAACTTTATATTTATGTATACCATTTTTTAAAACAGACACAATATATTTGTTTTACTTATATATAGTTTACCTTTTTTTACGGCACAATTAGAATTCATATTGAAAGGGGTTGACTCAGTTGAATCGTATCAGACTACTTAGAATGAAGAATAAATTAAAGCAGCAGGAGCTATCAAAAATCATCAATGTCAGCCAGGCATCGCTTTCCGGATATGAAAACGGAAAGTATGAACCAGACAACCAAACTCTTTTGGATCTGGCCGCTTTTTTCGGGGTGACAACGGACTATCTGCTTGGAAACGATGAAATTCCCGAACTGTCTAAAAGTTCCCGAAAAGTCCCTGTGCTCAAGAGCCTTCGCCCCGAAATCCCCGCCGAATCATCCAGGGAAATCGTCGGTTATGAAGAAATCAGTGAGGAGATGGCAAAACAAGGAGAATTCTTTGCAATCAAGATGCACGGGGACAGCATGGAACCGCGCATACAGGACGGGGACACTGTCATTGTGCAAAACCGCACTGCCGTGGAATCCGGGGATGTTGCGGTTGTTTCCGTCAGCGGAGATGAAGCGACCATTAAAAAAATAGCAAAATTTGGAAGTGGAATTACCCTGATTCCCTATAACCCTAAATACGACCTGGTCTCTTACTCCAAGGAAGATCTGATAAAGCTGCCGGTCGTCATTCTGGGCAAGGCGGTGCAGTTAAGAGGAAAGTGTTAGGCAATGCGGAAAATTCATAAAATAATCGCCGCATTGGCAGCAGCCGGTGCGGTCTTTTATTATTGCTGAAGGTTTCTATTATCAGACGTTCATCGTAACAGTCAGTATTTTGCCATTTATGCTTTTAAATTTAAAGACATCAGACATCCTTCTTGAAATAGGATGTCTTCTGCGGTATAATCATGCTGAAACATCTTGTACGGAGGAATCGGCAATGAAGACAAAAGAAAAAAGCCTTGCGGAAAATATCGCGGACGATATCATCGCAAGGATTACCATTGATAAAAAATATGCGGTTGGAGACAAGCTTCCCAATGAAAACGAACTTTCCGCGGATTTAAAGGTCAGCCGAACCACTTTGCGAGAAGCCATCCGTATTCTGGTCACACACAACATTCTGGAAATCCGGCGCGGAAAGGGCACCTATGTCAAAGACAATCACGCGCTGGACGGAGGAATCGACCTGAACACCCTTTCCGCTTTTCCAATGGACGTAAAGGACTTGTATGAAATGCGCCTGATCTTTGAACCGCAGTCCGCGTATTTTGCCGCGAAGAGAGCCACCGACAAAGAACTGGAACGCATTTTGCACTACGGCAGGTTGGAAGAAGACCTGATCCTGAAAAAGCAGGACCGCACAGAGGTAGAACAGGCCTTTCACAAATCCATTGCCAAGGCGACACACAATGAATTTATGAATCGGCTGATGCCCATCCTGTATCAGGCCATTGGAAAAGGCGTGATTTTATCCAATGCCAAAGAGGAAATTGTTCAGAACACGCTGAACGACCACCGTATGATTATGGAATTTCTTTCAAATCGGGACGCACTGGGCGCCAAAACCGCCATGGAGCTGCACATTATCCACGCCATGCGCGGATTTGGAATTGCAGAAGAATAAAAGCCGCATCACTGCGGCTTTTTTATGAAAAATCCTCGAACCCGCTCCCAAAAGGTAGGCTTGTAGATTCCTATTTCCTTGTGATAGTTCCGTACCGCTTCTTTGGCTGCCTTTTCCGCCTTTTTTTCACCGCCGGATCGGAACATTCCCGGTTCTTTCACCTGCAATTCCAGATTCAAGTTATGGTTGGTATGATCTCCGTAAAACATTTAGAACCTCCTCCCATCACTTTGTTCTATATGAACATTATAATGGATATTTGAAGTTTCTTCAACCTAAAATTATAGTATGATTTGTGAATTGACATAAGACATCATACAATATATAATAAATTATACAACTACAGTAATCGGGGCCACAGGTTCCGGTTTGCTGCTGACAATAAAGAGTGAGGTGCTTGTAAAAATGAACAGTGATGCAGTAACCAAAAGTATCCCGCAGCGCGCGCTGTTTCACGCGCTGGGCCTGACCAATGAGGAATTGGAGCGCCCGATCATTGGAATCGTCAGTTCCCAGAACGAAATTGTTCCGGGGCACATGAATCTGGATAAAATTGTGGATGCCGTCAAAATGGGCGTTTCTATGGCGGGCGGAACCCCGATCGTCTTCCCGGCCATTGCGGTTTGCGACGGAATTGCCATGGGACACCAGGGAATGAAGTATTCACTGATTACAAGGGAGCTGATTGCCGATTCCACAGAGGCAATGGCTCTTGCCCACGCCTTTGACGCGCTGGTAATGGTGCCGAACTGTGATAAAAATGTACCGGGTTTGCTGATGGCGGCGGCCCGCCTCAACATACCCACGATCTTTGTCAGCGGCGGCCCGATGCTCGCCGGGCTGGTGGACGGACAGAAAACCAGCTTCTCCAGCGTTTCAGAAGCTTCCGGAGCGTATCGCGCCGGTAAGATTACAAAGGAAAAGCTGCTGGAATTTGAAAACAAGGTCTGCCCCACCTGCGGTTCCTGCTCCGGCATGTACACAGCAAACAGCATGAACTGTCTGACGGAAGCACTCGGAATGGGTCTGAAGGGCAACGGCACCGTTCCCGCCGTTTACTCCCAGCGCCTGCAGATTGCCAAACACGCGGGCATGCAGATCATGGAGCTGCTGAAAAAGAATATCCGCCCCAGAGACATTATGACGGAAGACGCGTTCCGGAACGCGCTCACAGTGGACATGGCGCTGGGCTGCAGCACCAACAGCATGCTGCACCTTCCGGCTATCGCGCACGAGTGCGGAATTTCCATTGACTTGAGCATTGCCAATGAAATCAGCGACAAAACGCCGAATCTCTGCCATCTTGCGCCCGCCGGACAAACCCACATGGAGGACCTGAACATAGCGGGCGGCGTTTACGCGGTCATGAACGAGATCAGCAAGCTGGGCCTGCTCAGAACCGACCTGATTACCTGCACGGGCAAAACCGTCGGAGAAAACATTGCCGACTGCCCGGTTCTGGACACCAGCGTAATCCGCACCGTAGAAGACCCGTACAGCAAAACCGGCGGCATCGCTGTGCTGAAGGGCAACCTGGCGCCGGACACCTGCGTGGTTAAACGCTCTGCCGTCGGGCCCGAAATGCTGAAGCACGAAGGCCCCGCCAGAGTGTTTGACTGTGAAGAGGACGCAATTGAGGCAATTACCTCCGGCAAAATTACAGCGGGCGACGTCGTTGTCATCCGCTACGAAGGCCCCAAGGGCGGCCCGGGCATGAGAGAAATGCTGAATCCGACCTCCGCCATTATGGGAAGCGGACTGGGCGGAAGCGTTGCCTTAATTACGGACGGCCGTTTCAGCGGAGCAACCAGAGGCGCGGCAATCGGCCATGTTTCCCCGGAAGCCGCCGTGGGCGGTAATATCGCTCTGGTCGAGGAAGGCGACATCATCAAAATTGACATTATGGCCAACACCATTGATTTTGTTGTCAGCGACGAGGAACTAAACAGGCGCAGAGCAAACTGGCAGCCAAGAAAGCCACGGATTACGGGAGGATGCCTGTCCAGATACGCCGCCTTGGTGACTTCTGCCAACAGGGGTGCCGTTTTGGAACTGAAGTAATCGTAAAACAAACAGAAAATGGCCGTCAACAGATTTAATCCGTTGACGGCCGCTTTGTCTTTCAGGCAGGAATCCCGCTCTACCAGAATATGCAGGCAGGAGTGCATCCGTTCCTGATTTTTTTATTTTAAAGAAGATCCAGTGTATTGATGTTCAGGCGGTAAGTAACGTCCTTGCGTTCCACAATCACCGTAAATTTTTCTTTCAGCTGGCTATCGTTCTGAATGTGAGAAAGCAATTCGCGCGTGGGGTTGACCGCAATGGGGTTCCCTACCAGCTGAAGCATGGAATAGTCGCCGTTGGTGTCCCCGTAGGCGTAACTTTGGGACAGGTCGATACCGTGCTTTTCCGCCATTTCCAGTACCGCTTTGCGTTTGCTTTGGGAATCCCACATTGGGATGATTTCCCCGTTATAAATCCCGTTGCTCCCCACCTGATAAACCGTTCCCCGGTAATCGTCCATCCCGTACATTCTGGAAACCTCGCTCACCAGCTCTATCGGCGAGCCGGAAATGGCAATGACGACATGTCCCTGCTTCTTATGCCACCGAATTCGTTCCCGCGAATAAGTATAAACCCGCTCGCCCTTTTGCTCAATCACCTTTTTTGCAATATAGGCAATGTGAAACGCGCTGGTGTTTTTGATTGTCTCCGTGTAAATATCCACCATTTTCTGCAGGTAAATATCGTAATCGCCCACACGCTTGTCCCATCTTGTAAAGGCGGGTTCCACCTCGTTGTACCATTTGCTGTTGTCAATCAGTTCGTATTTAATCATTTTCTTGAACATTTCGCTGATAAGACCTTCACGGGAGATGGTACCGTCAATATCAAAAAAAGCTGCAATTCTTTTCATGATGAATACTCCTGTTCTTATAAAATTTCGACCGGAAGTTTCCGGAGCTTTTTCGGCGACAGCCTTTTTCTATTGCTGATTCTGGTTTTTCGCCGTATTTTTCCCCTGTTTTGCTTTTTTAACCGACATATTGCTGAATTCTCCCGAAAGAACACTGATGTTACCATCCACCTCAAGAACGGCCAGATCCACTTCCTCAATTTTTGAAACACCGTGCTCACGGATTGCTTCCATAATTTCATTATTGGTCAGTTTAGCCTTAACCACATTTTTCCGTATCAGCTTTCCCCTATAAATCAGCATCAGCGTCTCTCCCTGAATCAGCCGGCCGAACCGGGGAAAATGATACAGAAACAATTTAAAAACATAATTTGTGATAAACAGGGAAGCAGCGGCAATCAGTCCGCCGACAAGGGAGGAATCGGTTCCCACCATTGCGTTTTGAACGGAGTTGCTGATTAGCAAAATGAAAACAAGATCCACAACCGAAAGCTGGGAAAGCTCTTTTTTCCCGAACAGCCGGATGCAGATGACGATAAACAGATAAACCGCGACGGTACTGATAATAATCTGAACAGTTCCATTTTGAAAAAATTTCATATGACAGCTCCTTATCCCGGAAGGAACAGAATTCTTTCCGTCACGGTTCAGTCAGTTGCTTTGGTCTTTAGCTAGGGAACGGAGGGAGGAAAAATCCACATGGCAGTAGCCGCCCGGATTCTTTTCCAGATAATCCTGATGATACTCTTCCGCCGAATAATAGTTTTGCAGGCGGCTGATTTCGGTTGCAATGGGCAGTTCGTACTTTTTCTGTTCCTGCGCGACATAGTCCCGGATGACCGGAAGATCCGCCTCATCCTGATAATAGATTCCCGTTCGGTACTGAGTGCCGATATCGTTTGCCTGACGATTGACACTCACAGGGTCTATGATTTTAAAATAGGCATCCAGCAGTGTGGAAAGGCCGACTTTTTCCGGATCATACAGAATACGAACCGTTTCCGCGTGACCCGTCTCCTTCAGATCATGGTAGGAGGGATTGGCTGTCCTGCCGTTTGCGTAGCCTACGTCGGTTTGCGCTACTCCGTAGATACGGGCAAAATAAGCCTGTACCCCCCAGAAGCATCCGCCCGCAAGCCAGATTTCTTTTAAATTGCTATGACTGTAATCCGTTCCGACATTTGGGTTTTCCGGCAGAGCGGATTTATTTTCATGTTCCATATGACCCATCCTTTCCTGTTAGGAATAAATTTCTTCTATTATAGTTAGTATAAACCGTTTTGGCAAGAATTTCATCTTCTAAGCAAAAATTTGCCCTGTTTCCGTCCGGGCAGAAATAGAGCGGACGCCTTGTGAAAGCGCCCGCCCAACGGTTTACCCAACAACCGGAAGATTCCCGGCGCGTCGGGCGATTTCCAGAAAACGTTCCTCTGCATCACCGTATCTTCCGATGATATCTTCGTGATCCATGTCCTGCAGGGTACCGATAAAATTCCATTTTCCTATCTGCGCGGTTCCGTTGTAATTCACGATTTCGTCGGTGGAATTCAGTTTTGGGCCATCCTCTGAAATAGTGTTGACCCAGCCGTCGTTCGGCCACCAGCTGCTGTCGATCACGGCACGCCCCGGTTCATTGCGCTGAAATCTGCCCAGCACCAGAGAATTCGCGCTGAAGAGCGTGTTCATCGTAAGCGGATTGGGAACCTGATGCCCCGTGATCGGGTCTTCAATACTGGCACAGGCCGCGTAAGAGAAATAATAGACATCCGGAGCGGCTTTTACCCAGCCGTTTTCTACAGCGGCACCATCCGTACTGAGATCATAAAAGCTGAAATCCTGATTGCTTCTGTTCCAGACAGAGCTGTTCCAAACCCGGTCGGCGTAATCGAGGTAGCACTCTCCGCTGCCGCGTTTCAAGCCCCACTGGTCAAGCTTGAAGTCAAAGATCAGGTTGTCGCCCAGTCCCGCCGCGGCACCCACCGAAGCAATGGCGTGTTTGGCGTACTGTTTCAGCTCATCCGTGTTAAAATCGGAAACGGTTGTGCCGTCGTGTGGGGCTGTCAAGGTTGTCAGGCTGGCAACCCACGATTTTCCGCCCAGAAAGAGCGGGCTGATGTCGGCAGTGGATACAGAGCGTTCCTCGCTGCTCCCCTGTTCGAGCAGCTGAATCAGCACGCGGGTCGTCTGCCCGCCCTGACTGTGGCCGATGAGATGAATTTTATTAATTCTTCCGCTGACGACATTGCCCCAATTGGTATAAATTCCCGGATAGCTCTTTCCGTACCGGGCGTGGCCGTACTCCTGCGAATGTGCTTTTCCGTAATCGACAGTTCCGCCTTTTATGTACGCGTAAAGTTCACACGCCCGGTCCCAGTTGCTGGAGTAAGGGCCAACCGCCGCCGTGTAAGCCGTATAGCCGGAGTTCGTCATGATTTGCTGAAGGTCGTCCGTTCCTCCCCAGTATTTGTAGCCGAGCATTTCATCCCGGCCCCAGCCGCCGTTGCCGTGACAAAGAACAATCGGGTAAGTATTCTGTCTGGACAAAACGGACGCGGACGCCGCCGGGCAAACCGACAGCACAAAGAGACACGCTAAGAGCAGCGCCCCCCATTTTCTGATTTTCAGTTTCTTTTTCATTGCAAAATCCCCCTTCCAAACATACCGGTCCGGCGGCACTGCCAACAGCTTGCTATAAGAGAATTATAAAAGCCGCCGGATAAAATTCCGAGGGCATTTTGTCAGTTTTTTAAGTGGAGTTTAAGATTCCGCGCAAGAGAGGCAAAAAAAGAGAAACCCATCGGGCCGGCGGCCCGATGGGTTCTCTGAATATGATGATAAAAACAATCAGGTGATAAACCGAAAGATAACCGCGTTAATCAGCACGCCGATGAATCCCCAGAAGGTGCCCAGAATTGCGCCCGCGAGCACATCGCGCGGGTAGTGCATGCCCATATACATGCGCGTGGTTCCGACCAGAGCGGCAAGCACATACAAAATAACGGCGGCAGCAAAGTTGGCTTGAAAATACTGCAGAAGCAGGGTGGCCATGTAAAACGCCTGGCTGGTATGCCCGCTGGGGAAGGATTTTCCCCTTGCGCGGATACCGACCACACGGACGTCTTCCAGGTAAACAAACGGTCTGGGCCGCCTGATAATGGCCTTCATCAGTTCCACGGTCAGCCACAAAGTCAGTGTTCCTAAAACAAACTCATACGCCAGATGTTCATTGACCGCAAAGTAGAGGATCAGGGCAATCGCCAAGGTCACAATCCCGTTTCCAAGCTCGGTCAGAAGAAGCATCGTGCGGTCCAGCCAGCGCGGACGATGCCCGTGCCGGTTGAAAAAAGAGAGCACATAAGCATCGATGCTCTGCCCCGTTGACCAAACCAAAGAGAGCAGCAAAAGGCAAAACACAAACAGCATGCAGATCAGGGCTGTGTTTCCGCGGATGGTGATCCACACATGTCTCCAAAAAGTATGGGGTACAAAAATAACGTAGAGAGACAGCGCGACGACAAGGACGGGCACCCAAAAAACAGGCCGGAGATGACGGATCCTGCCAATTTCCTGTTCACACCGCTTTACCGCTTTGTTATTTCTTAAATTGTCAATGCACTTCATTTTTCACCAGCAGCCGCCCTTTTTAATCTTTTCAGCTCCGGCGCTTTCGTCATCACCGCCAGAGCCCGGCGCTGCAGCTCAATGTGAATCGGCCCTTCGCCCAGCGCAACGCCGTCCGCCATCAGCTGCATGGGGGGAGTGGTTTCAATGTCCACCGTATGGGCATGAAAATGTTCAATGCCGGAATCTTCGAGCTCGCTCATATTCTTCCCCTTGAACGCGCGGCCCAGCAAATTCAGTTTGGATAAATTTGAAAATACCAGAACGTCAAGCAGTCCATCGCGAAAAGCCGCCGTTCCCCCCACCTGATAATTCCGCCCGACATACGGCATATTGGTAACCAGCACCAGATGTCCCATTCTGACAATTTCACGTTTTCCGTCCAGCGTCAGCTTGATTTTTGAAGGATTCAGCGCGACAAGGGTGGACAAAAAATCGCCGACGCGTTCCAAATGACCGTGCTGAATATCATCTCCGGCCGAAAAGAGAGACGACATCAGACCAACGGAACAGATTTCCAAAAAAGTGGAGTGTCCCCGTTCGCAGTCAATCAGACCTGTGTCTATCTTGACCCGCTCCCCTGTACGAAACAGAGCGATGGCGGACGGAATGTCACGCGGAATGTTCAGGCTGAGCGCGATGTTGTTCTGTGTTCCCGTCGGGATAATGCCCAACGTGGCGGGCAGGCCGCGCATCGCCTTTGCCACGGCGGATACGGTACCGTCGCCGCCGCAGACAATAAACAGGTTGATTCCCTGAGCCATGGTGTCCTGCACCACCTGCGCAAAATTACTGTCAGGTTCCGTCAAATATACCTCCGGCAGATACTTCCACTGCTGCAGCATGCTGATGATGTCCAGGAGCTGTACCGATGAAGCGTTTGAAGAGCCGGAAGCCGGGTTAAAGACAAGCTTGACGCGGCGGCGCCGCTTGTCCGTAAGATACGTTTGCTTTTCCATTTTGACCCCGCAAAATCCTTTCTTTCCCTTTAGTGTCTGGGGTGAGCGCGAACCGCCAGAATCGCCTGAATAACTGCCGTGACCACCTGTGCGTTGGTCTGGGGGTCAACATCCGGCGTAAGCTGACCATCCTGCAAAACCATGTATTTCGGAGGAAGCTTGTTCAGCGCCATAGCGACAATGTCCTTTTTACACCGGTCACATTTGCAGCACTGAAAGCGGGCAAGCGCTGATTCCAGTTTTTCAAGGACGACATTTTCCATGGTATTGACAAGGATGGTCGGCTGGGTGTCCATAAACGCGACGCCCACCTCCCGGCGAATGATGGTTTTATGCTGATTCAGCGGTTCCTCCATCGTTTCCCGCGCGTTCTGCTCATCATCCAGCGCATAGGAATGAGCCTCCGCACTCTGGGCTGTTTTGGCTGTTCTGGATCCGGAGGGCATCAGCATTTTATACATCAGGTCTTTATCAATATCCTTCTTTGTCTTTGCCATCAGCATTATGCCTCCTTTTTCAACAGCTCATCCGTAAATTGCAGGTAATCTTTTGCAATATTGTTTTTCGGCGAATAGTCCAGAATATTCTGCTGAATGGACTGTGCCTCGCTGATTACAACACTGCTGCGTATGTAAGAATCGAAAAGCGGAATATTCAGGTCCTGCGCAATCAGTTCCGCGGTTCCGCGGATTTCCCTGCTCAGCAGGGTTCTGGGGTTAAATTTGGTCAAAAGGATTCCGGAAATGGTCAGGGACGGATTACAGTATTTTTTAACGCGCTCAACGGCTTCATACAGCTTGGCGATTCCCTGTAAGGAAAAAATATCCGAAAGCATGGGAACCACAATCGTGTCCGAAGCGGTAAAGGCGTTGATGGTCAGGATGCCCAGTGCGGGGGGCGTGTCCAGAAGAATATAATCGTAAAAGCCGAGGATCGGTTTCAGTGCCTCTTTCAGCAAAAATTCGCGCCCGGTATTGGTAAATTCCAGTTCGATCCCGCTCAGGAGGATGCTGGAAATGATAATATCGGCTGTGTCCGATTTCTGAATGGCAAACTGCGTTTTTACGTCGCCTTTCAGGACATCGTAAATCGTCGCGCAGGTTTCGGTTTCAGCGCCGACGCTGAAGCCAAGGTTTCCCTGCGGATCCAGATCAATCATCAGAACACGAAAACCCTTTTTCTTTAATCCCGCCGCCAGACTGCAAACAGTAGTCGTCTTGCCGACCCCGCCCTTCTGATTGGAAATTGAAATAATCTTGCTCATTTTCATGTCCCCTTCGTATGAATGTCTGCAATGAAACAATTATATACATAATAGTATAGTTTTACAATATTTTCAACAAGATAAGTGTTTCCCTTCACGCCTTTCGTCCGTCATTAAGAAATTCCAGAATGAGCCGGTAAGCTTCTCTGACCTGGGAAAACACCGGCGGCAAGGAAAAGAAGCCGTGCAGCGCGCCGGGAATCCGGTGAACCTCAACAAGGTTCCCGGCTTCTTTCAAACGCAGCCCGTAATCTTCCGCTTCGTCGCGAAGCGGGTCGTATTCCGCCGTGAGAATCAGGGTGCGGGGCTGACGGCTGAAATCCTTGGAAGCCAGCGGAGCGAAATAGGGGTTCTGCAGGTCTTCGTCACTCGCCTTATACAGCTCCAAATAGTCGTGAATCCGCTTGGAAGTCAGCAGATACTTGGTTCCATTGCTCCTCACAGAGGCGTATGGCGACTTTTGCGTGTGGTCAGAGTAAGTGGACGGGTAGATCAGGATTTGGCGTTCCGGCAGAAATTCACCCCTGTCGCGGGCCATCAGCGAAACAGCCGCGGCCAGATTTCCGCCCGCGCTGTCCCCGATCAACGTGATTTTTTCCGTGGGCACCTTTAAATAATCCGTGTGCAGAAAAATTTCCCGGGCCACACGGTAGCAGTCCTCCGGTGCGGCGGGAAAACGATATTCCGGCGCCAGGCGGTAATCGACCGACACCACAGTGCTTCCGGTCATATTGGCCATATTGGCGCAGATCCGGTTATAACCGTCCACGTTTCCGGCAACCCAGCCTCCTCCATGAAAAAAAATAAGAAGGGACTGAGCTCCTTCGTCCGGGGAAAAGATTCTGACGGGGATGTTATGATTTTCATAAGACACGACATGATCCCATTTTTGATACGGAAGTTTTCCGAAATGAAGTCCCCTGACCCGAATAACGGCACGGTGAAGCCTTTTGCTTTCTTTTGCCTCTATATCCGTATAGGAAAGCGCTCTTAAAGCAACGCGCATCATTCTTTTTACCGCCACGGCTCCACAACCTTTCCCCTGTTTTTTCTTTCTTAGCCGTTACTTAGTATTCACAGTTCGGCCCATTTTATTGCCATTGAAATAAAAAGGCTGCATGGAATTGTTTTTCCATGCAGCTTAAAAAGGATGATCTATTTTTCACTATCCGGTATGTCGGAATAAAACGCAAAACGGTCTTTCCCCTGTTCTTTCGCCTTATAAAGCGCGCTGTCCGCTTTTGGGTAAAGCTCCTGATACGTTGTTCCGTCGGAAGGGTACAGCGCAATGCCGATACTGCCGGAAATTCTGTACTCCAAGTGCCCGCCTGCGTGGGTGTGATGGAATATTTCGCACATAGCCTGCGCCTTTTCCGCAATCAGGTCATCCGTGGCAATGTCACGAAGGAAAACAAGAAATTCATCTCCGCCGATACGCCCAACCACATCCGACGTGCGGAACAGTTTTTGAAGCTTTGCAGAAATATCGCAGATAACCCCATCCCCGGCCAGATGGCCGAACTGGTCGTTGATCGCCTTGAAGTTATCCACATCGACCATCATCAGCGCATGGACACCGAAGGAGTTTGAAGCCGAAAGATGATCTTCAATCTGGGACTGTGTTGCCGTCTTGTTGTAAAGGTTCGTCAGCGGGTCGCGCTGCGACTTGTCCATCAGCCTCTGCATTTCCTTTTTCTGGCTGTCGATGTTATAGGCCTTACCGACTGCTTTGCTCGGTTTTCCGTAGGAATCATACATAATCTTGGCTCTCACCCGGTGCCAGACAGGCTGACCCATTTTGGTAATGAAACGGAACTCGATTTCATGCTCCGTGTTGCCCGTACGGAATTCCTTTAACAGCGACCCAAACTGGGACAGGTCATCCTTGCAGATACTCCGATTCTGTCCGATGTCTCTAAGGAAATTAGAAATATGCGGATACTGCCCGGTAAGCGCGGTGAAAAGCGGAGAGAAATCCATGCGGTCGGTCACAATATCATACTCAAACATAATATCGTCCGAGAGATTCTCCGCTATCTGGTAGCGTTCCCGCTCCACTTCCAGCTCTTCCTGTGTCTGCTTGAGCGAGGTGATGTCCGTGTAAACGCACTGGTAAATCACCTGATTGTTCTGATTGACGGTGTGTGTTCCGCTCAGAGAAACCCAGATGACGCCGCCGTCCTTCTTCACCATGCGAAATTCCGCGGTGACGGGCCGGTTGTCTTCGATCTGCTTTTTCAGTAGAATCGCAACAAGTTGAGCATCTTCACTGTGGACGTTGCGGATTCCTTCCTCACCCGGAAGAAGCGCATACTCCTCCTTGGTGTACCCTGTCAGCTTATAGAACCCGTCGCTCGCATAGAGAAGTTTCAAATCGCCATCATACAGATACTGCGCAACGCCGCCCGGAATGCTGTTTGCAAGCGTCTGCAGCTGAGTCATGATGTCATTCGCTTTTTTATGGGCCTGTTTGGATTCGGTAATATCCACCACTACCGCATAGAATTCACGGTATCCGTTCTCGTGGGTAACGATTTTGGCACGGTTCAGCAGCCAGCGGACGGCCCCTTGCGCTGTAACAATCCGGTACTTCACTTCCGCAAAATTTTCTTTGGAAATCTGGTGATGGATGCTGTCAATCACCCGGAGCCGATCTTCCTCATACACCATGTTGTAGAAGGAATGGTCGTAGGTGCTGAGGAACTGTTCCCGGGTATACCCCAGCATCTTCAGCAAGCCGTCGCTCACAAACTGGAATTCCGCGTTTTCATCCGCGCTGAAACGGAACGCGCCGCCGGGCAGGTTGGCAACAAAGGTCTCCAGCTCCACCTTGGTGCTCTTCAACTCGTCGTTTTTTGTGCGCAGTTTTTCCCTATTCTTCCGTTCTGACAGAATAATATAGGCCGCAAGCAGAATCAGTAAAATGGCAAGCCTGACGACCAGCGAAACCGTATAGGTTAGCACTTTATTGGACCTTGACGTAACGGCATTGAGGGAAACCGTTCCGAAAAGATACCAGTCCCCCGCACCCACAGGCAAATAGGAAACATAGTATTCCCCAAGATTCGTATAGTAATGGAAATTTCCCGCCTGCCCGCTTTTCATAGCCTCTTTGATCCGGCTGATCGAAGAAGCATCCTTCAGCGCGGGGCTTGTGAGCGAAAAGATATTGTCACCGATATGCTGGGAATCCGGTGAAAGGATAATCGTACCGTCCCCCTGAATCAGCCAGCTGTTCCCTTTTTCACCGGGAATTTTCGTTTTGATAAACTCGCTGAACGATTTTGCGGGGATGATGGTGCTGACTGTACCGACAATCTTCTCTCCGCTGCGAATGGGTACTGCGGCAGCAATGCTGTTGGTTCCGTCCGTTCCGAGCCCCGGCACGACCGCAACAGCCTCCTTGCCGCTCATCGCCTGCTTAAAACAGGGCCAGCCGCCGATTTGGATTGTCTGCCCGCCCGCAAGATAGCAGGTGCCGTCAGGAAGCCCCACCGCCAGGGTGGAAAAAGAATCCGTGTCTTTCATTTGGGCAAGTAGTTCTTCCGCAGAGGTTTTGTCCAGTGAAGCCTTATCCGCACCGATTGCCTGAGCCGCCAGTTTCACGGATGAAATTGTCTTCTCCAGCTGTGTCTGGATAATCTCAGCGCTATAGCGGGTATTCGAACGCAAATCTTCCTGTACTTCTTCTTCAAAAATTCTATTAAGCAAAAATGAATATCTGCTGAAACACAGAATCATAAGCCCAACAAAAATAGCAATAACGAAAACAGCTGTTATGGGTGTATTGATTCTTCGTTTCACAGAAAACTCCTCCAAGATAACGAAATTTCCATTACTTCCCGAGCAGGTTTGCCAAAGATAATTCCTTACTCCTATTTATAATACCATAAAACAATTACAAATCAAACCATTTATTTCCATTTATCGGTAAATAATCACAATTTTCGGACTTTTTTGCCAAAATAATTTTGCGATAATAACTTTCAAATATTTCTGGTCACAGCCGGCAGACCATCCTGTTTTGCCAGCTCCAAAACGCTTTGATGGCAGGTAAAAAGAATGATTTGGGAACTTCTGCTTTCCCCGGCGTAGTCCGCAAGGAATTTCAGCCCCTGTCTGGTCCGTTCATCGTCGTACTGCAGAAAGACATCGTCCAACATCAGCGGCAGCCTAGTTCCTTCCCCGGACAGCAGCTCGGCAACCGCCAGCCGGAGCGCAAAATACGCCTGATCGACCGTACCGCTGCTCAGGTACTGCCATTCGTGGGAAACCGCGTTTTCCGCATCCTGCACATTAATATCGAAATTCTTGGAAACGATGACATTCTGATATTTTCCACCCGTGATGCTGTTGAAAATCTCCGCGGTTTTTTCGTTCAGCAGAGGGCCGAAGCTCTGGCGGATTTCATTGAATGCCTCTGTAAGCGTCTCTTTCGCAAGGCTGAGGCACTGATACTCCGACTCCTTCTCCGAAATTTCGCGATTCAGATCCTCCGTTTCCTCCTCCAGCTCGCTGACGTTTCTTTTCCCCGCAAACCGGTTTTTGATCTCGGCAGCTGTCTGAACCAGATCTTCCCTTGTTTTCTGAAGGCGGTCAAGGCAGTCAGCGCCAAGGTTCTTCAGCTGTTCCTCCTCCTGCTCGTTCAGAGGCTGAGGCAGGCTGCCCTGACACACACGGAGAATTTCCGCCCGCACTTCCCCCGCTTCCTGCTCAATCTGCCCAGGGGACTTTCCCTGTCTCTGCTCGGCAAGGTACTCCGACTGACTGTTAATTTTCTGCCGTGCGGACCGGATTTCTTCCATTCCGTTTTTCAGTTCCTGTACGCTTCCTGCCGCTTCCTCATAAGAGAAAACCGGACGGTACGCGCTTACGAACGAAAGGAAGGCATCCGTCTGTTCCCTAAGGTTTTCCTGCGCCTGTGCGGCGGCGTCTTTTGCCCGGTTCCGGTTCTCCTGCCGCATTACTTCCCGCGCCTGATAGCTGCGGTACCGCATAAGCTTTTCCTGAAGCTCCTCCGCCGTACGGCAACCCAGAGCCTGCAGCCGTGTCTGCGCCGCGGCGGCAAGGGCTGCTTCGCGCTCCGTTTCCTCCTTCAATTTTGCCTGAAGGCTGGAAAGGTCGTCCTGAAGCTGTGCCCTTTCCTCCGGAAGTTCCGACCCAATTTTCCGGACATCATCGGCAAGACCGGCAAGCTTTTCGCCGGTAAATCCCAGCCTCAGTTCCAGTTCATTTTTTCTGCGCTCCGCCGCAGTCATCTGCTCCATCGCCATACGGCAGAGTTCTTCCGCCTGTAGGGAGGAGCTCTGTGCCTGCTCCACTCTGGCAGACGCCGCCTGCCATTCTCCCGCAGCTTGCTCCCAAGCTTTTTTTGCGGTTTCTGTTTCCTGTTCCGCAGTCCTCCGCACATTTTCCAAATTGGATTGTGCCGCGTCGGTTTCCGCCTGATCCACAACAGTGGTTGCCACGGTTCTGTTTTTTGCTTTTCCAAAAGCCGCAATGGCCATTATTCCGGCAAGAAGAATTCCGGCGAAGCAGACGGGTGTCAAAAGAACGCCCAGTGCGACAGACGCCGCGGCAACCAGAACGGCGCCGACGAGCAACCCCGTCTTTATTTCATGGCCTGCTTTTTCACTGACCATCACCTGACGGGGAACAGAGGCCTGTTTCAGGCGCTCCTGTGCCATTTCTATTTTCTGCGCGGAAAGAGCCTGTACACTCTTCCAGTTCTGTTCCGCGGACTGATGCGCCGCATTTGCGCTTTCTCTGCGCTGTCTGGCAAGCTCAAATTCTTTCTTTTTCCGTTCGGAATCCTCCTGACAGGATAAATAAGACACTCTGGTCTCTTCCAGTTCGCGTGATGCTTCACGGAAATCATTTTCCAGTTCCTGCTTTTGCTGCGTCTGCTCGTTCAGCGTTTTTTCCGCTTCCGCCAGATCCGACTGCTTTTTCTGTGCTTCGGCGGCGGAACGGATGGCTTCTTTCAGGGTAAGAATCACCTGCTGGGCGTGTGCACATTCCTTGCCGTAATTTTTAACTTCTTCCAGCACCTCCGGTGATATTTCCTCAACCGGCTCACCGGCGGAAGGGTCTTCCTGCTCCAGCGCGCGCACGTTCCGGCTCCGCTCTTCCAGAAGCTCGCGCAGGGACTGAATTCGTGCGGTCATTTCTTCCGCATTCTGAATAAACGTGTCGTCAATCGCGGGATTCCCCGCGGTAAGAAGCCGGGCTTTCTCTTCGTACATCTGTATCTGTGCTTCAAATTCTTTCTGTTTCTGAATGGTTCTGTCCAGATTCTGAAGCTGAACCAGCTTCTCCTGCAGAGCGGACTGGGACTGATATTTCCGATATTCCTTCTCCAGCGCTTCTTTCTTCTCATTCAGTTCGGCGTACCGGCGCTGCATCTGTTTTTTCTCTTCCTCGTCCGACAAAGCGGAGGCGCGCTCCTGCGCGAGCTGCTCCAGCTGCTGATAGCCTTTATCCAGTATACCGATTCTGCCGCTTTTGGATTTCAGTTCATTCATAGCGGCCTGCAGGCGGGTTTCCACCCGCTTCTGAGACACGCTTTCATCCCCTGTTGAAACCAGATTCAGAAGCCGCTGGGTGATTTCATCATCCCTGTCCGCGCCGGCCATACTCCCCGCCTGTCCGATAAACACGCTCTTTTCGAACGCTGCGGCACCGATTCCGAAAAAGCGCTGTCCAAGGTCGGCACTGCCGGAGATCTTTTCCTTTTCCCCCGTCGCCGTGTTCCACAGACTGATTTTATCCGTCGCGTTGGAGGCTCCGAAAAGCCTTTCCAGCCGATAAACAATCCCGCCGTCCTCAAACGTGATGTACCCGGACATTTTGGCGCCGTCCCAGGGCTGATACTTTTTGCGCGGATTTTTGGAAAGGTCGCTGCTCCTGCCCTCCGACCCGTAAAACATCATTTTGAGGAAAGCCATAATCGTGCTTTTGCCGTCTTCGTTATTCCCGTATAAAATATGAAAACCGTCCGCCAAATCCAGCGTGTATTCCCTCAGCTTGCCGAAATGTCCGATATGAATCTGATTAATTTTCATTGCGCTTCACCTCGCTGTCAAACGCTTTCAGGCCGATGTCAAGCGCGCGGCGGCACTGTTCCTTTTGCGGTTCTCCTGACGCGGCATTGATTTTTTCCAGCATGCGGCGGACAAAAATTCCCTTTAAGGAGGTTTCCCTGGACAAAGCGCCCAGATCCGCCTGCAGGTGCGTTTCATCCTTAATTTTGACATAATACAGTTCGTTTTCCAGCCTTGCCGCAACCCCGGTGCAGTCCGGCGAATAGGAAACGTCCAGAGCACCCTCCAGAATGATTTTATAAAGATTGTCCGCATACGTTTCCCCGAACTGCTGCTGCAGTGTGTGAAGAACGACGGCCGCCGCCTCATTGTTGGCCGACACCCCGCCGATGTCCACACGCACTTCAAGGTTCTTCCTGCGGCAGACCGGACGGAAAGCAAGTTCCGCCCTGTCCTTCATCACAGTACCGATATATACGCCCTTTTCCCCAAGCTCGTCAAAGCCCCGGCCCTCCGGACAGCCGCAGTAGGCGTAAGCGGTTTTACCGCTGTGCAGGATTTCCGTACGCATATGGATATGGCCGAGCGCGAGGTAGTCCATCCCGCTGAACCGGATGCGGGACGGGGTAACCGGATTGTAATTGCTGGACTGGTTTTCGGCGACCAGATCGCCGTGAAGGACACAGATGTTCAGCAGATCATCCTCTGGCGCACCGCTTTCTCCCAGCAGAGGTTCCGTAACATAAGTCCCGGTAAATCCGGCGCCCCATACCCGCACGCCCTTGCCGGGCAGCTCAAAGCAGTCGAAGCCGGACTGGAAAATATGTACGTTTTCCGGCCAGTCCTGGTCGGCATACGGAGAGTCCAGCGAAACATAGTCGTGATTTCCCGGAGCGATGGCAACCGCTGTTTCCGGAATTTCAGACAGCGCTTTTTTCACCGACCGAACCACCACGGAATCCGGGCCGGTGCTTTCAAAAAAATCCCCGGCAATCAGAAGCAGTTCCACATTTTCTTTTCTGCAGATGGAGACGATCCCGTCAAACGTCATCAGCATTTCTTCTCTGCGCTGCCCCGCCTTGCTCCCCAGTGAGGAAAGCTCCGCGCCAAGATGCAGGTCGGCACAGTGCAGTATTTTTATCTTATTCATTCCTTCACGCCCCCGGAATTTCGTTTCCTTATTATTGTTTTCATTATATCAAAATCAGGGAGGTAAATCAATTGCCGCGCGCAGTCACTAGTGGAACAGCCGCGCCCTTCAAGCAACAGAAAAAAGCCGCCCGGGTCACTTCCCGGACGGCTTTGGCCGTTACTATTATTGGATTTCAATCCTGCGGCTTTCAGGCACTACACTTTCCAGCTTCGGCATACTGAGCTCCAGAATTCCGTCCTTGTACTCCGCGGAGATTTCATTGCACTTGATATTGGAAATATCAAAGCTGCGGGAGAACGAACCGTACCTGCGCTCCCTGCGAATGTAATTATCATTTTTCTCCTCGGTTTCATCCTTGTGCTCCGCGCTGACGGTCAGCCTGTCGCCCTCAATATCAATTTTGATATCTTCTTTCTTAAAGCCCGGCAGCTCCGCTTTCAGCAAATACTTGTCACCATTGTCGATCACATCGGTACGGAAGGAGGAAAGCCCCTGCGATATATCGCCGAAGAAGTTTTTCTCCATGTTATCAAAATAGTTGAACAAGTTGTTTTCCCTGCGTCCAAACGGCATCAAATCAAACATCATAAAAACCTCCAAATATTTATTTGTTTCGGGGAGCCTTTGCTTCCCTTGACAATTATTACTATATCCGAAGATTATGAAAAATCATCATATAAATTATGACGGATTTATTAATTTTAGCACTCCTTAATTTCGAGTGCTAAAAAAATTTTTAAAAACCGCATCGGAATGGCAATATGGCGGCTTCCATCAAAAACAAAATTCGGCCTCCGGACGATGAGGAATCGACCCGGAGACCGGAAAAACGGAATCATTCAGGCTGAGGAAATACGACTGTCAGGAACATTTTGAACGGTTGGGAAGCATAAACCGCATGCGGAACTTTTGCGGGCATGATGATGGTCTGCCCCGCCTTCAGGACATGCTTTTCGGAGCCGATGGTAATTTCGCCTTCGCCGTCCAAAGCAGTGACCATGGCGTCGCCGTTCGACTCATGGGAGCTGATTTCCTCCCCCTGATCGAACGCAAACAGCGTCAGGCTGACCGCGGGATTTTGCGCCAGCGTTTTGCTGACTACCTGACCCTGCTGATAGGTTACCAGCTCCGCCAGATTCAGCGCAGTGGAAAAATCAATATTTTTGATGTAGTTCTTTTGCATATGGCTTTCCTCCTATTTCAGCATAGCCGCCAGATCCTGCTCGGGTGTGGTAATCGGCATGATGTTGAATTTTTCTACCAGAATCTTGTAGACATTCGGGGATACAAACGCGGGAAGCGTCGGGCCCAGGCGGATGTTGGTAATCCCAAGTGACAGCAGGGTCAGCAGGATACAGACCGCTTTCTGCTCATACCAGGAAAGAACGATGGACAGCGGCAGATCGTTGACGCCGCAGCCGAAGGCTTCCGCAAGGGCGACCGCAACCCTGATGGCGGAGTACGCGTCGTTGCACTGGCCCATATCCATGATGTGCGGCAGTCCGCCGAGCGTTCCCATATCCATGTCGTTGAAGCGGTATTTGCCGCAGGCGCAGGTCAGAACAACGCTGTCCGGCGGGGTAAGCTCCACGAGCTTGGTGTAATAGTTTCTTCCCGGCTTTGCGCCGTCGCATCCGCCGATCAGGAAAATATGGCGCAGGGCGCCCGATTTTACCGCGTCAATTACCTTGTCGGCAACCGACAGTACGGTGTTGTGGGCGAAACCGGTCATCAGCTTTTCACCGCCGTTGATACCGGGCATATGCACGTCCTGCTCATATCCGCCCAGCTCCAGCGCCTTTTCAATCACGATGCTGAAGTTCTTTTTCCCGTCGACTTCGCCGATGTGCGGCATTTCGGGGTAACCGACCACCGCGGTCGTGTAAACTCTGTCTGCATAGGACGGCATCGGGCGCATCAGGCAGTTTGTTGTAAACAGGAACGGAGCGGGAACATTGAGAAATTCCTTCTGCTGGTTCTGCCATGCGGTTCCGAAATTTCCCTTCAGATGTGAGTATTTTTTCAGTTCGGGATAGCCGTGCGCGGGCAGCATTTCGCCATGAGTATAAATGTTGATGCCCTTGCCCTCTGTCTGCTCCAATAGCTGCTTTAAGTCGTAAAGGTCATGGCCGGAAACAACAATGAACGGGCCCTTTTCAATCGTATTGGTTACTTCGGTCGGAACAGGGTTGCCATAGGCTTCTGTATTTGCTTTATCAAGCAGCGCCATGCACTTGAGGTTGATCTGGCCGAACTCCATGACAAGCTCCAGAAGGCGGGCTGCGTCCTGCTCGAAATCAATGGCGGTCAGGCCCTTATAGAACCACCCGGTCACCTCGTCATCGGTATAACCCAGCACATAGGCGTGGTAAGCGTAGGCTGCCATTCCTCTCATTCCGAGCAGAAGCAGGGATTTCAGGGAACGAAGGTCCTCGTCACCGCTCCAAAGCTGCGCCATGTCCAGGTCGTCCGTGCCGCCGCAGTGGGAACTGCAGGCAGTGCAGCCGGGTGCAAGGGATGCTTTTTCCGCTTTAATCTCATTGGTGAGGGCTTCAATTGCCTCATTGTCAAAATTCACGTTGGTAATGCACATAAACAGGCCGCTCAGAATCAGTTCATCGGATTTTTTCGTTCTGCCGGAATTCCCCGCCGCTTTGGCAAGGCCGATCAACGCACCGGTCAGTTCATCCTGAAAATCGGCGGTCACGTTGCTTTTTCCGCAGACCCCCATTGTTGTGCAGCCGGTTCCTCCGGCGGTTTGTTCACACTGAAAACAAAACATTTACAAATTCCTCCTTCAATTAGTTATCTAAGATCTCACCGTCGGTAGCAATGGTAACAACGTGCCACGGAATCATTTGACCGGATTTCTGCAGGGCTGTTTTCACATGGTTGACGATTCCTCCGCAGCAGGGCACTTCCATACGCACAACGGTAATGCTTTGAATGTCGTTGAGGTTTAAAATATCCAGAATTTTTTCACTGTAATCTATGTTGTCCAATTTTGGGCAGCCAATTAACGTAATTTTATTTTTCATAAACTGATGAATATTCGCACAGGCATACGCCGTGCAGTCCGCGCAGATAACTATGTGCGCGTTTTGGAGGTACGGCGCGTTGGGCGCGACCAGCTTCAGCTGAACCGGCCATTGGCGCAGCTCCGACCGTGCGGCTGCCGGGGCGGCAGGCTGAACCGCAGCAGGTGCGCGGTCAAATGTTTTCATACGCATGGAAGGGCATCCTCCGAAATGGGGCTGCTGTGTATTCTGTTTCATTTTTTCATCGACCAGCTCCTGATCGTACTCCTCGGCCTCGCGCTCAATGATCTGAATTGCTCCGGTCGGGCACTCCGGCAAACAGTTGCCGAGTCCGTCACAGTAACTGTCACTAACGAGTGTTGCCTTTCCGTTAATCAGCTGCAGGGCGCCTTCCTGACAGGCGCTGACGCACAGACCGCAGCCATTGCATTTATCTGAATCGATATGAACTATATTTCTTTTCATTCATCGTTCCTCCGTTTGATTTGTTGACATCAGTATAGCATCTCTTTTCTGTTAATACGGTATCCGAGGCTACAAACATTTATTTTTCTAAAAATTTTTATACAAAAAAAATCGCCTGACCGAAGCCAGACGATTTTTTCTAAAGATTAGGCTGGGAAGGGAAAAATCAGAACGTAACGTCCTGACCGTAGTAAGCGCAGGTGAGAACCTTGAGCATGTTTTCCGCGTCGGTCGCTCTCGGATTGGAACCGGTGCAGGGGTCGCCGACGGCATTCACCGCAATTTCTTTGCAGTGGGCGTTGAAGTCCTCTTCGCTGACACCGTTTTCCTGATAGGTCGGAGCAATACTGAGCTTTTTATTCAGCTCACGGACAGCATCCACTAGAGAATTGGTCAGCTGCTTGTCCGTAGCGCCCGGCAGGCCGACTTCCCTGGCGATCTGCGCGTATCTTTCCATGCAGACTCTGGAGTTGTACTGGATGACGTTCGGCAGCAGGATGGCGTTGCAGCAGCCGTGAGGAATATGGAACACCGCGCCGGTTTTATGGGCAAGGCTGTGCGCAATGCCCAGCAGCGCGTTGGAAAACGCCATACCGGCAAGGCACTGGGCAATATGCATCTTGCCGCGTGCTTCGGCGTCGCCGTTGTAGGAATCAAGGATGCTGTCGAAGATGCTGGAAATGGCTTTGAGTGCAAGCGCGTCGGAAAAGTCCGAACGGGCGGAGGCAACATACGCTTCAATCGCATGGGTCAGGGCATCCATCCCGGTATGGGCGGTCAGGGTTTTCGGCATGGTCATTGGAATATCGGAATCCAGAACAGCAATGTCCGGAGTGATTTCAAAGTCAGCCAGAGGATATTTGATATCTGTGGAATAGTCCGTGATGACGGAGAATGCCGTTACTTCGGAAGCAGTTCCGCTCGTGGAGGGAATACCGACAAAGATGGCTTTCTTTCTGAGCTTCGGCATAGTAAACGGATTCTTAATATCTTCAAAGGTCTTTTCAGGGTACTCGTAGAACACCCACATTGCCTTTGCAGCGTCCATGGGGGAACCGCCGCCGATGGCAACAATGACGTCAGGTTCAAATTCACGCATCGCTTTGGCTCCGTCGTACACTCTTTCAATGGACGGATCCGGCTCAACGCCGTCATAAATAAAGGTCTGCAGTCCGGCTTCTTTCAAAACATCGTCCAGCTTCTGCAGAAAACCGGTTTTCCTCATGGAATGGCCGCCGGTAACGATGAAAGCTTTCTGATAACCCTTCAGGTTTTTCAGTTCGCTGATTGCATCGGGTCCAAAATAGATATCCCTTGGTAAAGTAAATCGAGCCATTGCGTATTCCTCCTAAATTTTTAATTGCTTAATTGTTAAATTAATAACAATCTTTGTTCGTTTATTATCATACCATGTCATCTCGTCCTTTTCAAGGGCTTTTGGCAATTTTAAATAACAATTTCTAAATGAACAGACCTGTTAGGTTTCCTGTCTGAGAAGGATCTGACAAATCATCATTCTCTTAATTAATTGAATGATGATAGTATTATTTTTTTTATTATGTTTATGTGTTTATAAAAGAGGGAACTTCACCCGGTAAAATTTTAAACCGGAACTAATTTTGCGGCTTTCCTTCTTCCGCAGAGCAGCTGTTAAAATCAGTTTGAATGACTAATTCCGGAAAATGCGGAAACAATACTGATATTTCTTTCTTGAATTCAAGATTGTTAAATTTTAGACTATAATAAATATCGTTAGCAATTTAACAATTTAGAGAAATACACGGATTATTGATGCCTTGAAATTTCTCTGCATTGTTGATTTTTTAAATGATATGATAACGGAGAGATGAAACGATGCTGAAACTGATGAGAGCCCCTTCCAAATATGTACAGGGAAAAGACGCGCTGCTGGAACTGTACGATCATGTAAACGACCTTGGCAAATCCTTTTTATTTATCTGCAGTAAGAGCGGATTTAAGGCCGCAAAGCCCAAGATTGAAAAAAGCTTTGACGGCAAAGATGCAAAAATCATGTTTGAAGTGTTCGGAGGAATCAGTTCCACCGGAGAAATCGCAAAAATGCAGAAAATCGCAAAAGACAACCATATTGACGTCATCTGCGCAATCGGCGGCGGCAGCGCGATCGACACGGCAAAAGCAACCGCGTACTACGAGAAGCTTCCGGTTGTGATTATTCCCACCGTCTGCGCAACGGACGCGCCCTGCACGGGCCTGTCGGTTATTTACCATGACGACGGAACCTTCTCCAATTATATTTTTTACCCCAAAAATCCGGACGCTGTCATTGTGGATTCCTCAATCATCGTAAACGCACCCGTGCGTTTTCTGACCGCCGGCATGGGCGACGCCCTCGGCACCTACTTTGAAGCCAGAATGTGCCTGAAAACCAATTCCCCCAGCCTTGAGAACGGGGGCATTACAAAATCGGCAATGGCGCTTTGCGAGCTTTGCTACGACACCCTTCTGGAAAACGGTTACAAGGCAAAGAAAGCGGCCGAGCAGAAAGTCCTCACCCCGGCTGTGGAAGCAATCATTGAAGCGAACACCTACCTTAGCGGCGTAGGCGCGGACAACGGCGGGCTTGCGACATCCCACTCGGTTTACAACGGCTTTACCGCGCTGGAGGAATGTGAAAAGACCATGCACGGCGAACTGGTCGCCTTTGGCACCCTTGCCCAGCTGGTTCTGGAAAACGCCCCCATGGAGGAAGTTGAGGAAGTCATGGACTTCTGCGTGTCCGTCGGGCTGCCCGTCACACTGGCGGAAGTCGGCGTAACCGATAAGACAAGGGTGATGACCGCAGCGGAAAAAGCCTGCGCGCCCGGCGAATCCATTCACAATATGCTTGGCGACGTCACACCGGAACAGCTTTATCACGCCATCCTCGCGGCGGACGCAATCGGTATGGAATACCTCGGAAAATAAATCACTGTATACGCAAAAACCGGGCTGCTAAAAAGCAGCCCGGTTTCTTTATATATTGCATTATCATGTTTCGTCGTAGAGACGGCAGGACACAAAATGTCCCGGGGACACTTCCCGCAGCTCCGGTATGTACCCGTCGCACGCGTCTGTTTTTTTGAAGCAGCGCGAGCAGAAACGGCAGCCCTCCGGGGGATTGATCGGGCTTGGCACATCGCCGGTCAGGATAATGCGCTGTTTGGATTTTGTCGGGCCAATAAATGGAATCGCAGAAAGCAGAGCCTGTGTGTAAGGATGGAGCGGGTTGGAATACAATTCCTTTTTAGGCGCAATTTCCACCAGTTTTCCCAAATACATAACGCCCACACGATCGCTGATGTGTTTCACCACGTTCAGACCGTGCGCAATAAACAGATAAGTCAGGCCGAATTCTTCCTTCAGTTCATCCAGAAGGTTCAGCACCTGTGCCTGAATCGAAACGTCCAGCGCGGAAACCGGCTCATCGCAGACAATCAGTTTTGGCTGTACGGCGAGCGCGCGGGCAATTCCGACACGCTGGCGCTGTCCGCCGGAAAACTCATGCGGGTAGCGGTTTCTCTGATGATTGGCCAGTCCGACACAGTTTAAAAGATAAGTGACCCTTTTTTCAATCTCATTGCTGGGAAGCAGCTTGTTGATTTTAATCGGCTCCGCAATGATATCACCAACGGTCATTCTCGGATTCAGTGAAGCGTAGGGATCCTGGAAAATCAGCTGAATATCCTTACAAAACCCACGCCGCTTTTCTTCGGACAGTTTCGTCAGGTCGGTACCCTCAAAAACGATCTCTCCGCGCGTGGGGGTGTAAAGATTCACCAGCATTTTTCCGATGGTGGTTTTTCCGCAGCCGGATTCACCGACAAGACCGAATGCTTCCCCCTTGTGAATAGAAAACGATACGTCGTCCACCGCTTTTAGAACGCTGGTCGGACGGCCGAAAAAGTCACTTTCCAGGTTGAAATATTTCGCAAGATTCTTGACCTCTACCAATACTTCACTCATGCTTTTCCGCCTCCTCTGGTTCATTTTCGTAAAGGAAGCAGCGTACCTTGTGACCGTTCCTTTCAATCAGCTCCGGCATTTCCCTGCGGCAGCGATCCATGCACTTATCACAGCGGTCGGAGAAAGCGCAGCCGGTCGGCATTTTCAGCGGGTTCGGCACCATGCCCTTAATCATATAGAGCGGCTCTTCGCTCTCATCCTCCAGCCGGGGAATGGAACGGAGAAGGCCGAGCGTATAGGGATGCATCGTCTCTTCAAACAGAGTTCTTACATCCGCTTCCTCTACAATTTTACCGCAGTACATGACGATGACACGGTCGGCCGCTTCCGACACGACGCCAAGGTCATGAGTGATGAGCAGAACGGCCATGTTGAATTTTTCACGCATATGGTAAAGAAGATCCAGAATCTGAGCCTGAATCGTCACATCCAGCGCGGTGGTGGGTTCGTCCGCAATCAGCAGCTCCGGACGGCACGAAAGCGCCATCGCGGTCATCACTCTCTGGCGCATACCGCCGCTCATCTGGTGCGGGTAATCTTTTGCGCGCTCCGCGGGGGAAGGAATGCCGACGATGTCGAGCATATGGACGGCGCGCTCCCAGGCTTCTTTTTTAGAGAGCTTCATATGTGTCATAATACTCTCCATGATCTGGTCTTTAATCCGGTATACGGGATTCAGAGAAGTCATCGGCTCCTGAAAGATCATGGAAATCTGGTCTCCGCGGATCGCCTGCATCTCCGACTTATTCTTTTTCAGAAGGTCTTCGCCCTTAAACAGGATCTCTCCCCCTGTTACTTCACCGGGTTCCTGTACAAGGCCCATAACCGAAAGGGAGGTCACGCTCTTTCCGGAACCGGACTCGCCCACAATTGCCAGGATTTCGCCTTTATTTAATGAGAAGCTGATATCGTCCACGGCTTTGACGGTGCCATGTTTCAGCTGAAATTCCGTTTTTAAATGGTTTACTTCAAGCAACATAAAACTTCACCGCCCCTAATTCTTTCTAAATTTCGGGTCAAGCGCGTCGCGCAGACCGTCACCAAGCAGATTAAACGCCAGAACCGTCAGGGTAATGGCAATGCCCGGGAAAATGAGCGTGTAGGGCGCGGTGAAGATAAAGCCCCTCGCTCTGCCTAACATATCGCCCCACTCAGCCGCCGGCGGCTGCACGCCAAGGCCCAGAAAGCCCAGAGCGGCGGTGTCAAGTACCGCGGTAGAGATACCCAGTGTTGCCCTGACTACAATGGAGGAAAGCACATTCGGAAGAATATGCTTAAAAATAATGCGGCTGTTTTTGTTTCCGATCACGCGCGCCGCCTGCACATAGTCGTTTTCTTTCACGGACAGAATACATCCGCGTACAATACGCGCGTATTCGGGGATGGAAACCAAACCGATGGCGATAACCGCCTTATCGATGCCCTTGCCCAAAGCCGCCATAAAGGCGATAGCCAGCAAAATAGATGGGATAGCCAGCATCATGTCCATAAAACGCATGATAATGGTATCTGTCTTTCCGCCGCTGTAACCCGCTATGGAACCCAGCACGACGCCAACCGTAAGGGAAATGGCGACCGCGCTCAGACCGACAGTCAAAGAAATCCGCGTACCGGCAATAATTCTGCTGAAAATATCACGGCCAAGCTGATCGGTTCCGAACCAGTGCTCGGCGCCCGGCTGCACAAAGCTCTTTGTCATGTCCGAAAAATTCGGATCATACGGCATAATCAACGGGCCAAAAATTGCGAGCAGCGCCAAAAAAGTGATAACAACCAAACCGGTAATCGCTGCTTTGTCCTCGCTAAGCGATTCCCACATCTCTTTTAACTGGGACTCCGGTTTTTCGAGAACGACGGCTGCCTGTGATGATTCTGTAGGCTGCTCTGCTTTCTTCTTTGTCATACAAGCTAACCTTCTTTCTTGGAAAATTTGATGCGTGGATCAATGAATGCGTAAACAACGTCTACGACAAGATTAATCAGTACGAAAATACAGGCAATCAGCAAAACCACACCCTGTACCACCGGAAAGTCCGATTTCAGGATGCACTCTACCGTATAATTGCCGATACCCGGCCAGGAAAACACCGTTTCCGTAAGAACCGCTCCGCCCAGAAGAGAGCCGAGTTGCAGGCCGATGACGGTGGTGACGGGGATCATCGCGTTGCGCAGCGCGTGGTGAGTAATCACTTTTCCTTCGGAAACACCCTTTGCCCGTGCCGTGCGTATGTAATCCTGATTCAGTGTTTCCAGCATGCTGGAACGGGTCATCCTGGTGATAATGGCCATGGAGTACATGCCAAGTGCCAGAGCCGGCAAAATCAGGTGCCTCAGCGCGTCGACGAAAGCCTCCGTATCCCCAATGGAAAGCGTGTCGTACAGGTAAAAGCCCGACGCCGCCATGGGCTGAAGAAGCGGATCGATTCTTCCTCCGGAAGGCAGGATATGCCATACCCCCGCAAACAGGATAATGAGCAAAATGCCCAGCCAGAAAATCGGCATGGAAACGCCGACCAGCGCGAGCACCATACCCGCATGGTCAAAAAAGGAGTTCTTTTTCACTGCGGAAATCACGCCGATGATGATGCCGAAAAGGGACGCGAAAATGATAGCGGCAATCGCAAGCTCGATCGTCGCCGGGAAACGAGAAAAAATCTCAGTTGTAACAGGAGTCTTTGTGTAGTATGAGGTTCCCAGGTTGCCGGTGACGGCGCCCTTGATAAAGTTAAAAAACTGGATGTAAAGCGGGGCGTTCAGACCGTTTGCCGCGCGCCACGCGTTGGCTGCTTCCACCGTCGCGTGCTGCCCCAGAACAATCGGAGCCGGATCCGGTGAAAATACCCGCATGATTAAGAACACAATGACAGAAACTCCCAGCAACACGGGAATCAGCATCAATATGCGCTTGACGATATACTTGAACATTTAAAACAACCTTTCGTTGCATCATAACAAACAAGGATGCCGGAAGTCGTAATGAACAACCTCCGGCAATTCATAGAATCATTTCAAACAGAAATCTGCGTTTTGTCTATAAACACCAGTTAGCCTTTGGAAACACCGGAAAGGAATACAACACCGGTCATGTGGTAGTAGAAATCTTTCACGTTGCTTCTGTAGCCGCAAAGAGTCTTGCCATGGGAAATCGGGAGCCAAACGGCGTCTTCGGCGGCTTTCTTTTCAAGATCCGTATAAATGTTGTTGCGCTCGTCGCCGGCCTTTGTGGCAAGTCCCTTGGCGATCAGTGCCTTGAAGTCGGCGTTGTCATAACGGGCAACGTTCATGGTCGGGTCTTTGTCAGCCATCAGATTCATAAAGTTATCCGGGTCGCCGTTGTCGCCTGTCCAGCCGTAGAAGCAGATGTCGTAATCACCGGCCTTGACCTTCTCTTTGTAGGTAGCCCAGTCATAAGCGTCGATCGTGGCTTCCACACCCGCGTTGCGCAGGTAGCCCTGAATAGCTTCTGCCAGCGCCTGGCCGTTTGCGGTGTTGTACGGTCTTGGATTGGTGTAGGTAATCATGTGAATGGTCTTTACGCCGGCAGCGGCAAGCGCGGACTTGGCAGCCGCCTGGTCAAAGGAAACCTGCTTGATGCTGTCGCTGTATCCGGGCATAAAGCTGGGCATAACGGAAGTTGCGGGATCCGCATAGCCCTGATACAGGCTCTTGACGAGCTCAGGAACATTGATTGCCTGAGAAACAGCCGAACGGGCTTTTACATCGGTGAAAGGAGCCTTGGTGGTGTTGTAAGCCAAGTAGTTGATGTTCATGCCGGGAGCTTCGTAAATCTTGTTTCCCGCGCTTTCAATCTGGCTTACGACTGTTGCGTCGATTCCGTCGATCATATCGGCTTCACCGTTGCTAAGGGCAACTACTCTTGCGGAGTTGTCTTTAATAAACTTGAAGATTACATTCTTTGTCAGAGCCTTGGTTCCCCAGTACTCATCGTTGCGTGTCAGAACAACGTTCTGGCCCTTGGTCCAGCTTACAAATTTGTACGGGCCGGTGCCGCAGGGATGCTCATTGACGTTGTTGCTGTTGTCCTGCAGGGCTTTGGGGCTGACCATCGGCGCGCCCAGGGACATGGCCAGGTTGTTCAGGAACGGAGTGCAGGCGGCTTTCATGTTGACTTTTACCGTGTTTGCATCCACAACCTCAACATCTTTGACAGAGCCGAACACAAATCCGGCATAGCCCATGTCTTCCGTTACTTTCGGAGGAATCTGGCGGTCAATGTTGAATTTAACGGCTTCCGCGTTAAAATCGGTGCCGTCCTGGAACTTTACGCCCTTTTTCAGGTGGAAAGTGTATGTAAGACCGTCGTCGCTGACATCCCAGGATTCAGCAAGGGAAGGAAGAACCTTTGTGGAGTCTTTGTCGTACTTGAGAAGACCCTCATAGATATTTACCATAATTTTTGCGGATTCACCGTCATCCACGAGTGCCGGATCCAGACCTCTTGGGTCGGAGCCCTGCGCGTAAATCAGGGTATCCTGTGCTCTGCTTTTGCCGGTATCCGCCGCAGATGCCGCGCCGCTCTGTGCCGGTGCGCTGCTCTTGCTGCCGCCCGAGCAAGCCGTCAGGCCAGCGCAGGCAATGACTGCCGCGAGAACCGCAGCCAGCAGTCTTTTACTCTTTTTCATCGTTAAAACCTCTCTTCAATCATTCTTTATCCGATTTTTGCTTTAACAGGGTTGCGCTTTTACAGAGTTGCACTGTTATGCTTTTCTGCCAAAACACTGTAAAGGGGAAAAGCAATAGGATAAAAAGACAGGCGCCTAACCCATTTCCGTCAAGCGCCTTTGCTTTAAACAAATTTATTCTATCATTTTATTTGCAAGTTTGCAAGAGGAAAGTTGCAGAATAATGCTGATAGTTTGTAGAAATAAGAGGTTCCTATGGGGCATTTGCACAAATTGCCGTAAAATATTCCTCTCAGATCGGTTTCGAGGATTTTTTCACAATCAAGCAATCCCGCAATTTTCCTGCATTTTTGGCGGAAAGACGCGGCATTTATTCACAATCAATATACAGAAACACTGATATCCGCCGCGGCTTTGGTCACCGGGTCGATGGCGTAAATCACCGCGGTTCCCCCGCTGACCGCCGTAATCTTGCCGGTGGAAGCGTCAACGGTGGCAACGCCTGTGGAAGAGGATACCCACACGAGGGAGGAAGCCTCCGCCTTACTCCCGTTCAGGGTAATATTGTCCGGCGTATATTCGCCGAATTTTGCGATTTTCACACTGCTCTGGGAAAACACCAGACCGGTCGAAGACACCGCGGGCGCCGCAGAGGTACCGGTTACGGTGACGGGCAGCGTCGCACTTGTCCAATCGCTTTCCGCAAGGGTTCTGTAATAGTACCGTATTTTGGTCGTACCGGCGGCAACGGCGGTGACGACCACATGGCCCTGTGTATCCGTGCTGGCCCGCACAACGCTGTCGTCGTCCACCCGTAAATAGATGACGCCAAAGTAAGCCTCGCTGACATAGCTGGTGTTTTGTACCAGCGAGATTTCGTTGAGTGTAACCGACGCGGCGCTGTTTTCGTCATTCAGCACGGAATCCGCAAAAGCGGCCGCTGAAAAACTCGCAAGCAGGATCGTCAGAATCGGGATCAGCACCGCGATTTTCCTATTTTTAAACATGGCAGTTGCCCTCCATTCTTCTTTTACTGAGCGGCTTCGTCTTCAAAAAGTTCGCCGTCGACAATATTGATTACCCGTTTTGCGTGGGAAGCTACATGCAGGTCGTGGGTAATCATGACAATGGTATTCCCCATCTCATTGAGCTGACTGAACAGCTTCAGCACTTCTTTGCCGGTTGCGGAATCAAGCGCTCCGGTCGGTTCGTCGGCAAGCAGGAGCTTGGGCTTTCCGACCAGCGCCCGGGCAATGGCAACCCGCTGCTGCTGGCCGCCGGACAGCTCATTCGGCTTGTGGTGAATCCTTTTGTCCATTTCCAGCATCTCCAGCTTTTCCATGGAGAGCGCCTCCGCCTTTTTGCGGGTTTCCCCTCGGATCAGAAGCGGGAGCATGGTGTTCTGCAGTACGTCGTACTTTTGTATCAGGTGATATTTTTGAAAGATAAATCCGATTTGCTGGTTTCTCAGGTGTGTCAGCTGCGCGTCGTTCATTTGATGAACCGGCTGTCCCGTCAGAAAATATTCTCCGTCCTGAAAGCTGTCCATGCAGCCGATGATATTCATCAGCGTACTTTTCCCAGAGCCGGAAGGGCCCAAAACGGCAAGATATTCGCCGGACTCCACATCGAGCGAAATATACTTGAGCACATCCAGCGTATCGCTGCCGACCTTATAGGATTTGTGAATTTGATTCATAGTAATGATATTTTCCATTTCAGGTACCCTTTCGGTTATTTTGAAACAACAGCCACCTTGACAACCGTCAGCGTTCCGTTGATTTCCTTCTGGGAAATCCGCAGCACCATTCCCGCGGTAATACTGGAAAACCCGCTGGTTCGTTTCACAGTTGTTCCCGCCGCGGCGGTACCGGCCGTTGTTTTCGTTGTGGAACCGGTTTTTGCCGAACCCGACCGGCTGCCGGCTGTTCCCGTTCCTGCCGCCGCGGCCGTACGCCCGGCTGCAGTTCCACCCGCCTGCGCGGTTCCCTGCTGAGCACCTGCCGTACCCGCTCCCTCTGCGCTTCCGGTTGCTCCCGTGCCACCCGTGCCGGAGCCAGAAAGGGAAAGGCCCACGGGAATCAGCAGCGTTTTTGTTTCGCCGGACGACATGAATTTACCCGAAGCCGTACCGCTTTCCCCCGACATGGTTCCAGTTTCCAGTTCCACTTCGTTCCCTACAATGGAAGTCACCTTCCCGATGATCTGATTCTGCGACTGCGTAGAGGAACCCCCCTGTGCACCGCTGTCTTTTACGCCCCCGCGCGTCCCTTCCTGCCGGTTTTCACGGTTCAGTCCGGATTGCGTTCCTTCTCCTGCGCTCTGTGATGTTTTCCCGGATGAACACCCGGTCAGGGCGGCAGCCGCAATCAGCAGAATCATCAGGAAGCATACTGCTCTTTTTATCATAAATGTCCCCTCCTTTTATTCCTGCTGCAAAGCTTCAATCGGTGTGAGCTGGGCCGCTTTGTAAGCGGGATAAAATCCAAAAGCCGTACCGGTCACCACCGCAAACGCCAGCGCTAAAACGCCGCTCACGGCGAGCGGTTCCACCGTCATGCCGGCCATGCGTACCGCCGGTACAAGGGCAAACCCGGCAATGACCCCGAGTACCCCGCCGAAAGTACTCATAAAGTTCGCCTCCACCAGAAATTCAAGCAGGATTTCCCGTTTGCTGCACCCGAGGGCCTTTAAAATTCCGATTTCCTGCGTGCGCTCTCTGACCGATACAAACAGCACGTTCATAATGCCGATACCGCCCACAATAAATACAATAATCGCCACGGCAATCAGCAGCATGGAAAGCGTGTTCGCCGAAGTGGTCGCCGCTTCCATTTCACTGCCCGCGTCCGTCAGGGTAAATCTTCCGCTCGGGTAATTTTCCGTCAGCACCGCCGTAATATTTGTCATAGCATCGGAAACCTCGTTTACATCCGAGGCGATTGCCGTAATAGAAGGGGTTGCCGTGCTGCCAAGTACGAATTTCTGCGCGGTAGAATAAGGAATGTAAATGGAATCGTCGGGGCTGACGCCGGAAGAGACCGTTCCCATTTCTGAAAGAACCCCGACCACCGTATAGGTTTTCCCCTCAATCGTCAGCACGTCGCCGTAGGCGGCGTAGGCACTGCCGAAAAGAGTTTTTGCCAGACTGTTTCCGATCACCGCGACCTTGCTCTTGCCGTCCTGATCGTCCTGTGTAATAAAATCCCCCTGCAGAAGCTCCAGATTGCTGATGTCCTGGTACTCCGGCAGACAACCGACAACCGTTTCATCCGTTTCCTCATCCAGATTATCCGTCAGAACCGCGCCGGTTCCGCTGATGACGATGGACGCGGAGGAAAGGTCGGGCACATAGCTGAGAATGTCGTCAACATCCGTGGTGGTAAGCGTTACCCCTTTTTGCCGGGTCATTCCGCCGCCGCCCATTTGACCGCCGGGCATCCCGCCGCTGCCGCCTGTGCTGCCGCTTCTCCGATTAGTGCTTCCGTTTCCGCCGAAACCTCCGCCGGCTGTGCCGCCGCCCATATCCCCGGGCGGCATCATGCCGGCCATTGCGTCGGCCATATCGGCCTCGGTGCTGACGGTGACGTTGATCGCGCCGACGTTCAGCGTCTTAAACTGCTCCTGAACATCGACTTCCCCGCCGTGTCCGATGGCGATCACCAGTACAATCGTCGCGGCGCCGACAATAATGCCGAGGGAAGTCAGCATCACCTTTGTTTTGTTTTCCATAATATTAATCCATACCAGATGAAGAATTTCGCTGAATCTCATTTTGTCACCGCACTTTCAACCAGTACAGTTTCTCCTTCTTTCAGGCCGCTCACAATCTCGACATACTGTCCGTTGGAAAACCCGGTTGTCACCGTTGTTTTGGTGGTGGTACCGTCCGCGTTTTTCACAAGCACGCTGGAAACACCGTTCTCAAAGGTAATCGCCTGATCGGAGACATAAAGAACATCTTTTTTCTGCTTTTTTATAAACTCGACTTCGCCGCTCATCCCTACAAAGACTTTCTTCGTGTTGGAGTCGGTCATCTTTGCCGTAACCGCGTAGGTAACGGAAGCAGACCCGCTGCGCGACGGGGAAGCGGCAATGCTCTCCACCGTGGCGGGGAAAGTCTGGCCTTCGTACGAGGTCAGCGTGATCTCCGCGTCCTGACCGATGGACAGGTCGGTGACATCCTCTTCCGAAAGAGAAACGGAAAGGCTGACCGCCGAGGTTTTGGCAATTGTTACAATGGCTTCGCCGGCCTTTACGTCACTCCCGTCGGTGTAGCCGACCGAAACGATGATTCCGTCACAGGGAGAGGTAAGGGTGCCGTCTCCGTTGATGACACTGTTGACATCGTCCAGCTCCCTTTGCAGACTGTCGTAGGTCTCCTGCTGGGTGGAAACCGCCTGCGCAAGCTGATTGACCGTTAATTCATAGGCGGATTCGGCGCCGGAGCCGTCAATCAGACTGCTCTGCAGAGTCTGCTCCGCTTCGCTCAGGCTGCCAGACGCAGATTTCTGTGCCTTTTCCAAGGCGTACTGCGCCGACTTTACCTCGCTTTGAAGCGAGGTTACCTTGGAGTCGATCTCATCGGAGGAAGCCGCTTCACTGTCGTCGTCGCTGGTGGAGCTTGAACCGTATTTGCTCCGGAAGGTTTCATTGAAATCGTCATAGGCAGAGGAATAGTTGTTATACTCCGCCGTATAAAGGGATACTTTCGATTCCAGCGATTCCTTTGCGGAAACCGTAGAGGCTATATAGTCGGCGTAATCGTTATAGGCGTCCTTGGCCGCGTCATATTCTGTTTCCGCCTCGTCCTCCCCGTCGTCCTGCGCCTTGGCCAGAACCCACGCGGAGTAAGCGGAATTCTTTGCGGATTCCAGAGAGCTGAGTCCGTCCAGAGCCGCTTTGTGGTCCTCTTCATACTGCTCCAGCTGATCCTCGTAGCTGCTCTTCGTCGTCTCTGTGTCGTCCCTCCAGGCTTTCAGCTGTTTCAGCTTGGCGTAATCCGCCGGGTAGCTTTTCTGAAGGGCAAGATATTTTGTAAGTTCGTCCTGTTTTTCCTTTAGATCCTCTTTGGCGGTGGCAATGCCGTTCTGAACCTCCGCCTTGGTCAGATATTCCTGCGTATAAGCATTGGCGGCATTTGACCTGCTCTTGTCATAAGTAACTTTAGCGGTTTTCAGTTTGCTTTCCTGATCGGCAACAGCCTGCTCAAGAGAAAGCTTTGCCTCCGCAAGCTTTGTGCGGGAATCCAGCGTCCCGTCGGTCACGCTGTTCTGATTAAGCTTTACCAGCGACTCGCCCGCTTTGACTGAATAACCCACTTTCACAAGGACGCTGTCAATGGTTACGTCCACCGGAAACGAAACCGTTTCCTCATCCAGTGCGACGGTACCGCTTTCGCTGGTTCCCACGGTCACGTCTCCCTTCGCAACCGTATACTCACGGTAGCTGGTAGTGTTTTGCGATGCCTTGATCTGATGCAGATACAGCAGAACCGTCGTCAGAACCGCTGCGCTCAACACAGTGCAGGAAGCAATGATAATGCACATTTTTTTGTGATTTCGAATCAAATCAAGTACTTTGCTTTTTATTTTGAGTACTTTTTCTTTCATAGGTGACCTCCCATTTCACGCCTATTCCCAGGCTCAGAGTCCGACTACATCCAATTATAGGAATTTAAACTTAAATAAAGTTTAAATTTCCTTCGTTTCACATAAATTTAAGCGCTCCTTCACAAGACCATCACATCAGAAAAAAGCGCTGCTGGTATAATATAGGAAAGACGGGCGGAGGTGTTCGGATGAAAATACTGCTTATTGAAAACAATAAAAAAACCGCGGACAAGATCGGAAGGCTGCTGAGCCGGAACCGTTTTGACTATTTTACCGCCTTTCGGGGTGAAAACGGCGCCGATGAAGCAATGAGCGGGATTTACGATGCAGTGATTCTGGACGTCGCCCTTCCGGACTGCAGCGGGCTGGACGTACTCCGACAGGTACGGAAATCGGGACACTCCGTTCCCATTCTGATGATTTCGCCGAAATGCGGCATCAGCGATAAAGTGCGCGGACTGAACAGCGGCGCGGACGACTTTCTGGAACGCCCTTTTGCGGATGCGGAACTGCTGGCGCGGCTCTGCGCCGTATCCCGCAGAAAGGGAGAAATGATTCCGGACAACGCGCTGTCCTTCGGCAAACTAAGCCTGAATCTGAGCACCTATGAGCTGTCCGACGCCGGGGGCCGCGTGCCCCTCTCCAATAAGGAATTTGAACTGATGAAATTTTTTCTGATGCAGGGGCACAACGTCAGCAGCAAGGAAAATTCACTGACAAAGCTGTGGGGATTTGATAACCCGACGGCGGAAAACAGCCTTGAAGTACATATTACCTATCTGCGCCACAAGCTGAAACAAATCCATTCCGGCATTCGGATTCACTGCATTAAAAATGTAGGCTACCAGCTGATACAAGCGGAAAATTAAAAGAGCAAGGCAATTGCCCTGCTCTTTTTGACTGTTTCGCATTTACTCTTTGATGATGTCTTTGACAACCTCGCCTGCCAGAATCAGCCCCGCCACAGAAGGAACAAAGGAAATGCTTCCCGGCACCTGACGGCGGATGGAGCATTTACGTTTTGTGCCCGGCGGGCAGATGCAGTGGTATTTACAGCTCGTGGCGTCGTCTTCAATGGGCGTCATCGGCGGCTCTTTGGAATACACCACCTTCAGCGAAGGGATATTCCGTTTACGCAGCTCGCTGCGCATTACCCTTGCGAGCGGGCAGACAGAGGTCTGGTAAATATCGGCGACCTCAAATTTTGTCGGGTCAAGCTTGTTCCCCGCGCCCATGCAGCTGATGATGGGAACACCGGCGGCTTTGGCCTTTTCAATCAGAATGAGTTTGGACGAAATGGTGTCGATCGCGTCCACCACATAGGAAAATTGGGACAGGTCAACGGTGTCCGCGTTTTCCCCCGTGTAAAACATCGGGAAAACCTCTACTCTGGCGGACGGATTGATTTCCAGTATCCGGTCGCGCATCACTTCCACCTTTGCCTTGCCGACCGTCTTGCGCGTGGCGATCAGCTGGCGGTTGATATTGGTAAGACAGACCTTATCGTCGTCAAAAAGCGCGATTGCGCCGATTCCGCTTCTTGCGAGCGCTTCCGCCGTGAAGGAGCCGACTCCGCCGATTCCGAACACCGCCACCGCGGATTCCTGCAACTTTTTCATTGCGGGCGCCCCCAGCAAAAGCTCCGTCCTTGAAAATTCATTTAACATTTCTTTCCCACCTGTATGTTCCGTAATAATCGATTTTATCATTGATTTCACGGAACAAATTATACCCTATCATCCGCCTGTTATCAATCAATTATTGAAATAAAACCTTTTCCTATTAAAAAAGTAATATATTGACATTTGTTTGCCGTAACAGTATTATGAAAAATAAAACAGAATTATCCGGTTAAATCCCGTTTAGCGGAAACCGGGCGGGAGAAGCGGAACAACCAGCGCATTGCGGAAAGGATGTAGAAAATGGATTTAAACATCACAAGGGATCAGGCCTGGTCCTTACTGACCGAATACAACAAGGACCCGTTTCACTTGAAGCACTCCCTCACCGTGGAGGGAACCATGAGGTATTTCGCGGATCTGCTAGGGTTTAAAGAAGAACAGGACTTTTGGGGAATCGTCGGGCTGCTGCACGATCTGGACTTTGAGCAGTATCCGCAGGAACACTGCATCCGTGAGCAGGCCATCCTGCGTGAAAAAGGCGTCAGCGAAGATATGATCCATGCAACCGCCAGCCACGGGTACCAGCTGACCGTCGATATCAAGCCGGAGCACATGATGGAAAAAGTACTGTACGCCACCGATGAGCTGACCGGTCTGATCGGCGCCGTCGCGCTGATGCGCCCCTCGAAAAGCGTACAGGATTTGGAGCTGAAATCGGTCAAAAAGAAATACAAGACACTGAGTTTTGCGGCGGGCTGCTCCCGGGAAGTAATCGGGCACGGCGCGGAAATGCTCGGCTGGGAGCTGGATTACCTGATTGAACAGACCATTCTGGCTATGCGTTCCTGTGAGGACACGGTGCAAGCCGTTTAAAGCTTTTCGTTTTTGACGACCCACCGCCACAGCACGGGCTGAATCTGCGGATAGGTAAGGTTTTGCGGCAGCGCCGCGCAAAATTGGATTTCGGCCATTTCCATATCGGCAGGCAAATCGGAAAGGGATTCCACCTGTGCGTAAAACAGCATGCCGTAAGTAGGTTTCGCATTATGTATCAGGTCGTCCTCCCCTTCCACCGAATAAATGCAGACGGGCTTGATCTGAAATTTCACCGCGCCTGTTTCTTCATACAGCTCCCGTTTCGCGGTGTCATGGATATCTTCGCCGTTCTCGCGGTGGCCTCCCGGAATCTCCCAGGTTGTCCGTTCTTTGTGGCGGCAAAGAATCCATTTCTCTCCCATGCGTGCCGCAATGACGGCATATTTAAGGCTGTCGTTCTTCACATAGTCCAAATCATGAAATCCTACTTTTACCATAAATCTTTTCCTCTTTTCAAAAATCGCTCCGTGCGGAACCCGCTGGTTCCGCACGGAGTCTTTTATTGCGACAGTTTTTGGTCCAGCTCTTTCAGATCGTAAATTGGGGGCGAGCAGGCGTTGTTTTGACAGATATAATAGGCGCTTTTCCCGTCCCTGAGCGAATATTCCCTCGTAAATTCCGCAAGCTTTGCCAGCTGCTCCGCATTTTCCGCACTTTTTACGAGTACGGTGGTGTTGGGCATTCTTTTTTTATGCAGCAGGGATTTGACCCGTTCAAAATCAGCGCCGTCCTTTACCACGCACACGATTTCCCTGGAAGGGTACAGCGCGGCCGTCATGGCCGTCAGCGCAAAGCTGTGCCCCGCCGGAAATTCCTGCGCGGCGCCCGCCATGAAGCGGAGTTGCTGATCCGCGGCCTCCTGCAGAGCCGGATTTCCGGTCAGCGCCGCCAGCTTAGTAAGGCAGAGGGACGCTGCAGAGTTGCCGGACGGAATCGCGCCGTCATAGGTTTCCTTCGGGCGGTAAATAAGCGCTTCCGCGTCGCTTGCGGAAAGATAAAAGCCGCCGCTTTCTTTATCATGAAACCGGTTCAGCATTTTCTGATTCAGTTCAGATGCCTGCTGAAGATAATCCACATCGTAGGTCGCGTCGTAAATGCTAAGCAAAGCCCATACGGTAAACGCGTAATCGTCCAGCCCGCCCATACCCGCGGCTTCTCCGTCACGGTAACGCACCCTTAGATCACCCTGCTCATCGGTCAGACTACTTTGAAGAAAACTCATTGCCTTTTCCGCCGCGTCAAGATAACGGTTATCCTCCAAAATCCGATAGGCATCGGCAAACGCCGTGATCATCAGCGCGTTCCAGGAGGTCAGGATTTTATCGTCCTTATGCAGCTTCGTACGCGTCAGGCGATATTCATACACCTTCGGAAGCAGCCGTTCGATTTCCTCATTCACACACTCGGCATTCGGGTTTCCGATCAGGTTCAGAATATTTTTTCCTTCAAAATTGCCCCCGGATGTCATACCGAAATACTCGATAAAAATGCGTCCGTCGTTTTCCCCAAAAAGGGAAACGATCTCATCCGGGGTAAAAACGTAGTATTTTCCCTCCTGACCGTCGCTGTCGGCATCCTGCGCGCAGTAAAAGCCGCCGTTTTCGTCGGTCATTTCCCGCAGAATATAGTCCATTGTCTTGACCGCGACCGTTTTATAGAAAACGTTTTGGGTAATTTGATACGCTTCCAGATACACCATAGTCAGAAGAGCATTATCGTACAGCATTTTTTCAAAATGGGGAACCAGCCATTTGTCATCTGTGGAATAACGGGAAAAACCGAAGCCCACATGGTCGAAAATCCCGCCGCGGTACATCTGCAGCAGGGTTTTTTCCGCCATCTGAAGAGTGTCCCCTTCTTTTTCCAGCATAGCATACTGAAGCAGAAACAGCAAGTTGTGCGGAGACGGAAATTTCGGGCTGGCTCCGAACCCGCCGTACTGACGGTCAAAGGTCTGCCGAAACCACGACCGGGCGGAAACCAGAAGGTCCTTTGTGAGCCTGCCCTTTTTTTTCACCGTCTGTCCCCGGAGCGCCATGGCAATGCGTTCGCCGGAACCAAGAAGCTCTTTCCGGTTTTCCCGCCATTGCTGCGCGGCAGAAGCAAGCAGATCCATCAGCCCGGGCATGGAATACCGCGACTCCTTTGGGAAATACGTTCCCGCGTAAAACGGCTTCTGATCCGGAGTCATCAGGATGGTCAGGGGCCACCCGCCGCTGCCGGTAAGCGCCTGACAGACCGTCATATAGACCGCGTCCACATCCGGCCGCTCTTCCTTGTCCACTTTGACTGCGATAAAATCGCGGTTCAGCGCCTGAGCAACCTCGTCGTCTTCAAAGCTTTCCCGCTCCATCACATGACACCAGTGACAGGTGCTGTAACCGATGCTGAGAAAAACCGGCTTATCCTCCGCTTGAGCTTTTGAAAAAGCTTCTTCTCCCCACGGGTACCAGTTCACCGGATTGTAGGCGTGCTGAAGCAGGTACGGGGATTTTTCACCGATTAAATGATTGGGTGTTTCTTTCATGGAGCATCCTCCCTTTAACGAAATGCGAATACGGTTATTGTTAGCCGCTGATTGCCGGATGATACTGTAAGCCTCAAAATTGCTCGCAGCAGATAGAACTGTATATAGCCGCTCCAGAGAATTCGATTCCCTTCTTGAATTTAATAAAAATGCGTTCTACAATAAGTATCAGCTCTAAAACAGTATTTTTGTTATAACTCCGTCATCAAAGTACTAAAGATCAAAGGGGATTTCCCGTATGATAACCGAAGCAAATAAGAAAGCACAGGATGCACCGCAGATCCTTCTTCTGTCAATTATCGTTTCTGTTTTTTGGTTTTGTCAGTATGTCTATATTCCCTATCAGTCAATCTATTTGTCTGGGATTGGCGCTACCCCCACCTTGATTGGCGTTATAACCGGCGCCTACGGATTTACGCAGCTGATGATACGAATGCCGGTGGGCGTCGCCGCAGACCGCAACAGCAGGCACAAGCGCTTCATCATGCTCGGAGTCCTCAGTGCGGGAACCGCCTCTCTGTTTCGCATCTTTCTGCCAAACGCATACGGCTTTTTCTTTGGCAACCTGCTTTCCGGCTTTGCTTCCGCAACGTGGATTTCATTTATGATCCTGTTTTTCAGCCACTTTCCGGAGGGTCAGCTTCAAAAAGCTTCCGGCATTATTATCGGCGCAAACAATCTGGGGATTTTTCTGGGCTTTGCCGCGGGAACCCTGGTCTACCGCAAATTCGGAATGCATCTGCTGTGCGTACTGAGTGCCTCCGCCGCAATCCCCGCGCTTTTGCTTTCCCTGCTGATTACGGAACCCGCTCACGAAAAAGAGATTCTGCCGGTGCGCGAGCTGCTAAAGGTATGTACGGATAAACGCCTGATTGTTTTTTCTCTGCTGGCGTTTATTCAGCAGGGAGTACAGATTTCCAGCTCCATGTCCTTTACGGCGCAGGCGGCACAGGCGCGCGGTGCCAACAGTACGCAAATTGGCCTTTGCTCCGTCATTTACATAGTCGCGGCAGTGCTCAGCTCATATTTCGCCGCTTCTGACGCAGCCAGAAAATCCGGCCCTTCCTTCTGGATTCCTTTGATCTTTGCCTGCCTGACGCTTTACTGTCTGTTAATTCCAAACCTGCCGAAAATAGAGTGGTTTTACCCAACGCAGATTCTGTCGGGGCTTTCTACGGGGATACTGCTTTCATTCTGTACTTCTGAAGCAATGAAAAACATTCCCAAAGAAAAGAATTCCACCGCAATGGGTTTTTATCAGTCGATTTACGCGGTGGGCATGACTGTGCTTCCGATTGTGACCGGCGCTTTGGCCGGTCTTTGCGGGCTGCGCAATGCCTTTTATTTTCTTGCCGGCCTGACCGCAATCGGGCTGGACGGCGCGATTGTTTACTACTATAAAAAGAAAAACACGGCATAATCATTTTGGCATTACAGAGACTCCGGCAATCAATCAAAAGAGCATGGCTGAATTAACGACCATGCTCTTTTAATACAAAAAAGTATTATTGTTTGAGATAATTAGATCGTAAATATACTACGAGTATAATTTAGTTTGTCCGAAGTTCCTTTTTAGACAAATGAGCGCAGGCACAATCATAGAATTCAATTTTATGGTTGACCTTTTCAAGATGCTTTTGCAGCTGCTGAATTTGCTCCAAGACACTTTCTCTCTGCCGGATAAAAATCTGTCGTCTTTCCTCCAGCGTTGAATCCCCTTCGAGCGAAAGATCGATATATTCCTTGATTTGTTTAATCGGCATACCGGTGCCCTTCAGACAGCAGATAACGGACAGCCATTCCAGGTCGGAATCCGTAAAAATCCTGATTCCGTTATCCTTGCGCCCAACCAGCGGCAGCAGGCCTTCTTTTTCGTAGTATCTGAGTGTGTGCGCCGTCAGATTCATTTTTTCCGCGGCCTGTTTAATCGTGTACCCCACTGTTTTTCCCCCGTTCATGATTCCTTTTATTTTTGGCAGTGATAAAATTTTATGGATATCCCCCTTGACTTAGAGTCAACATTAAGGTTTAGAATAGTATAACATATTACGGAAGGGATGAAAATCATGCTGTACAAAAAATACAGAGATACCGACTTATCTGTCTCCGCGCTGGGACTGGGCTGTATGAGACTGCCGAAAGCGGGCCCCGACACGGAAGATATCGACTACGAAAAAGCACAGGAAATTGTGGACTACGCTCTTTCCCACGGCATTAATTACATTGACACCGCGCACATGTACCACGGAGGGAAATCAGAGGAATTTGTGGGACACGCACTGAAAAAGTACGATAGAAGCAGCTATTTCCTCGCTACTAAAATGCCGGTCTGGATGGCCGAGACGCCCGCCGATGTTGAACGCATTTTTAATCTGCAGCTAGAAAGGCTCCAGACCGATTATTTTGATTTTTACCTGATTCATTCTGTTACAAAAAAACACTTTGAACGGTGCAAAGAGTTTGGAGCATATGAATTTCTGCTGCAGAAAAAGAAGGAAGGCGTAATCCGCCACCTCGGTTTTTCGTTCCATGACACACCGGAGTTTCTGGAAGAACTCTGCAGTTCTTACGAATTTGACTTTGCGCAGATTCAGCTGAACTATCTGGACTGGGATATTCAGAGGGCGAAAGAGCAGTATAAAGTTCTGGAGCGTCACCACCTGCCGTGTATTGTCATGGAGCCGGTGCGCGGCGGGGCACTGGCAAATCCCTGTGATACGGCAAACAAGCTGTTTCAAAAAGCAAGACCGGATAAAAGCATCGCTTCGTGGGCCATCCGCTTCGCGGCGTCCCTGCCGAACGTCATGACGGTTTTAAGCGGGATGTCAACCATGGACCAGATCAGGGACAATGTGGACACCATGACCGGATTTGAGCCGCTGACCGAGCTGGATGCCGAAATCGTCCGTCAGGCAGCGGAAGCCTGCAAACAAAAGGATACGATTCTCTGCACGGGCTGCCGCTACTGCATGGACTGCCCGAGCGGTGTGGATATTCCAAAAATCTTTAAAATTTACAATCAATACCAGACTTTGAAGGATATGGACACCTTCAAGGCAAATTACCTTGAAACGGCGGAATCCGAGAGGCCCAACCACTGTGTTGCCTGCGGAAAATGTGCTCGTCACTGCCCACAGTCCATTGCGATTCCGGAAAAGCTGGCCATGATCTCTGCCCTTGCCGCAAGAATTTTATAAGCGCCGATAAAAAACGGCAAAGGTAGCTCCGGTGGAAGCGGTGCCGCCGGAAGATTGGCAGGAATCCTGCTTGCATTTTTCCAAAGTCATGATATAATATTAACAATTAAGTTTTCGGTGCGCCGGATGAGACGGAGACTTCCATCTTACCGCAAACCGGGGAAAACTTTTTGACAAAGTGATCGTGCTGATTGCAGGAGGGTTCGTCCCGAATGAGAAGGCGAGAGAATAGTTGAAATTCAGGGGACACGGCTGTGTGCCTTTGTTTTGATATGCTATCCCTGTGCCTTTTCGGCACAGGGATTTTTTACGCCCGGAAAGGAGGCTATTTTATGGAATCCAGAATCGCTCTGGTCGGAATTGTAGTGGAAAACACCGATTCCGTAGAAAGAATCAACTCCATCCTTCACGAATATGGGGAGTACATTGTAGGAAGGATGGGTATTCCCTACCCTAAACGCCATATCTCGGTCATCAGCATCGTAATGGACGCCCCGGGGGACGTTATCAGCGCCCTTTCCGGAAAATTGGGAATGATTCCCCACGTCAACATCAAAACAGTTTATTCCAAGGTTTCCCCTACTCAAGAGAATGAAAACGGAGATTGTCAATGAAGGCTCTGATCGACAGGCTTTACAAGGAAAGAACGCTCAGCAAGGAAGATTTCGGCCTGCTGCTAACCCATTGCACACCGGAAAACAGCGAATATCTTTTTCAGCTGGCCCAGAGCGTTTCAAAAAAATATTTTGGGAACCGGATTTATGTCCGCGGGCTGATCGAGTTCACCAATTACTGCCGCAACGACTGTTACTACTGCGGAATCCGCCGCGGAAACTCCCGCGCGCAGCGCTACCGACTGACAAAGGAGGAGATCCTTTCCTGCTGTGAAAACGGCTATGAACTGGGCTTTCGTACTTTTGTCCTGCAGGGGGGCGAAGACCCGTTTTATACGGACGAGGACATTGCCGGTCTGGTCAGCTCCATCAAAAAAAGCTATCCCGACTGCGCCGTTACCCTTTCCATCGGTGAAAAAAGCAGAGAAGCCTATCAAAAGTATTTCGAAGCGGGAGCAGACCGCTATCTGCTTCGCCACGAAACGGCCAATGCGGCTCACTACGGAAAACTTCATCCGCAAAACCAGACGCTTCAGAACCGTATGGAATGTCTTTGGCAGCTGAAGGAAATCGGCTATCAGGTGGGTACCGGGTTCATGGTGGGCTCCCCCTTCCAGACAGTGGAAAACCTTGCGGAGGATCTGCTGTTTATCCGGCAGCTGCAGCCTGCCATGGTGGGCATCGGCCCCTATATTCCCCATCACGATACGCCGTTTGCCGATCAGCCCGCTGGAAGTCTGGAACTGACTCTGTTTCTGATCGGCATTCTGCGGCTGATGCTGCCAAATGCACTGATTCCCGCGACGACCGCGCTCGGAACCATTCACCCAAACGGACGGGAAAAAGGAATTTTAGCCGGGGCAAATGTCGTGATGCCAAACCTTTCACCCGTAAAAGTGCGGAAGAAATACGAGCTGTACGACAACAAGATCTGCACAGGCGAAGAAGCGGCTGAGTGCCGGTTCTGCCTGCAGAACCGGATGGAAAGCATTGGCTACCGGATTGTGGTCGACCGGGGAGATTTTTGTCCCGTGAATCTAAACGATTAAGGAGTTTTATGATGTATAACTGCAAATCGAAAACAGCGACTGAATTTATCGACGACGAGGAAATTCTGGACACTCTTGAATATGCGCAGAAAAACAGGCATAACCGTGAACTGATCGACTCTCTGATTGAGCGAGCAAAGGACTGCAAGGGTCTGACCCACCGGGAGGCGGCCGTGTTGCTGGAATGTGATCTTCCGGATGAAAACGAGAAGATGTTCCATCTGGCGAAAGAAATCAAACAGAAATTTTACGGCAACCGTATTGTGATGTTTGCCCCGCTCTATCTTTCCAATTATTGTATCAACGGCTGTGTGTACTGCCCGTATCACTATAAGAACAAAACCATCCACCGTAAAAAACTGACACAGGAGGAGATTGCCCGCGAGGTCGTCGCCCTGCAGGATATGGGCCACAAGCGGCTGGCACTGGAAACCGGCGAAGACCCTATAAACAATCCGATTGAATATGTATTGGAAAGCATTCAGACAATTTACGGCATCAAACATAAAAACGGAGCCATCCGCCGTGTCAACGTCAACATCGCGGCCACGACTGTGGAAAATTACCGCAAACTGAAAGAGGCCGGCATCGGCACCTACATCCTGTTTCAGGAAACCTACAACAAGAAAAGCTATGAGGAGCTGCATCCCACCGGCCCGAAACACGACTACGCCTACCACACCGAGGCAATGGACCGCGCAATGGAAGGCGGCATTGACGACGTGGGAATCGGCGTTTTATTCGGCCTGAACATGTACCGGTATGATTTTGTCGGCCTTTTGATGCACGCGGAGCATCTGGAAGCCGCCATGGGGGTCGGCCCCCACACCATCAGCGTACCGAGAATACGTCCCGCCGACGACATTGACCCAAAAAATTTCTCCAACGCTATTTTGGACGATATTTTTGCAAAAATCGTCGCTGTGCTGCGCATTGCGGTTCCCTATACCGGCATGATTATCTCCACCAGAGAATCCCAGAAAACGAGGGAACGCGTGCTGGAGCTTGGCGTTTCCCAGATCAGCGGCGCTTCCTCCACCAGTGTGGGCGGCTATGTGGAACCCGAAGAAGAGGACGACAACTCCGCGCAGTTTGAGGTCAACGACAAGCGCACGCTCGACGAAATCGTCAACTGGCTGCTGGAGCTCGGCTTCATCCCCAGCTTCTGCACCGCCTGTTACCGTGCGGGGCGTACCGGGGACCGCTTCATGACGCTTGTAAAATCCGGTCAGATTGCAAACTGCTGCCACCCCAATGCGCTGATGACGCTCAAGGAATATCTGGAGGATTACGCTTCTCCTGACACCAGAAAAAAAGGGGAAGCGCTGATTGCCAAAGAAGTGCTCAATATTCCGAACGAAAAAGTCCGTTCCCTTGCCATGGAGCATTTGCAGGAGCTGAAAGCGGGCAAACGCGACTTTAGATTTTAATAAACGAACAAGACGGAAAGGGTGCTGAAAATGAGTTTAACGGATACCCCAAGAGCCAACCGCCTTCATATTTCCATTTTTGGAAAACGCAACAGCGGCAAATCCTCCTTGATTAACGCGCTTACCCGGCAGGAAACCGCACTGGTTTCGGACGTAGCCGGAACAACCGCCGACCCGGTCTATAAATCAATGGAGATCTACGGCATCGGTCCCTGCGTATTCATTGACACCGCCGGTTTTGACGACGTGGGAGAACTTGGACAAATGCGCGTGGACAAAACGAAAAAAGTCATTGATAAAACCGACATTGCTCTTGTCATTTTCAGCGGCGAAGACATTTCGGAGGAAATCAGCTGGACAGAAACCCTGCGCAGGCAGAAAATTCCGGTCATTGCCGTCGTCAACAAGGCTGATATTCTGACCAATACCGCTGAAATTGCCGCAAAGGTTCAGAAAGCCGGCAAATTGAGTCCCATTGTGGTCAGCGCAAAGGAAAAAACGGGGATAGAAAAAATCCGCGAAGAGCTCATCCGCCAGCTGCCCGAGGATTACGAAGCCAAGAGCATTACCGGCGGGCTGGTGAACAACGGCGACCTGATTCTGCTGGTCATGCCGCAGGATATTCAGGCACCGAAGGGCCGCCTGATTTTGCCGCAGGTACAGACGCTGCGAGAGCTACTCGATAAAAAGTGTGTTGTTCTGAGCGCCACCACCGACAAGCTGGACGAAGCGCTTTCCTGCCTGAAAGAGCCGCCCAAGTTGATTATCACCGACTCGCAGGTCTTTAAAACCGTTTATGAAAAAAAGCCAAAGGCGAGCAAGCTGACTTCTTTTTCGGTACTGTTCGCCAACTACAAGGGCGACCTTCCTTATTATGTGGAAAGCGCGAGCGCAATTGACCGCCTGACGGAAAAGTCAAAAGTGCTGATTGCAGAGGCTTGCACCCACGCGCCGCTGGCAGAGGACATCGGACGGGAAAAGCTCCCCCGTATGCTCCGCAAAAAAGTCGGGGAAGCCCTGACGGTCGACATGGTGAGCGGCTCCGATTTCCCAGAAGACCTCTCCCCGTATGATTTGATTATTCAGTGCGGGGCTTGCATGTTTAATCGAAAATATGTCCTGTCCCGTGTGGAGCGCGCCCGCGCGCAGGGCATTCCCATGTCCAATTACGGGGTGGTAATCGCCTATCTGTCCGGAATTTTAGACAAGATCGATTTAAATTGCGCAGACTAAAAAAAGAGAAAGCTCATTTCAAAATGGGCTTTCTCTTTTTTTAATTTGTTCTTATTCCACTGTAATAACTGAAACCGGGCACCCGTCCTGTGCCTGAATGGCCGTGTCCTCTACCTCTGCCGGGACATCCTCCCTGTAAACCTCAGCCACGCCGTCATCGCCCATTCTAAAAACTTCGGGGCAGGTTTCTATACACAGGCCGCAGGAAATGCATCCGCTTCTATCGAGAGTCGCTTGCATAATAACATCCTTCTTTCCGGTCGAAATGACCAAATTTTTTATCGTTTTCCGTTTAAATGAGTATTACAGTATTGTCGCCTGATTGCAAAAGATTATTCTGAATTTTTTGGAATTATTTGCCGTAATATTTTCATTTACCCCATTATACACAAACCATCTGCAAAAGTAAATAAGGAATTATTACCGTTTGGTGTTGGGGCCAAGCGATACTTTTTTTGTGTTGTGCGACTGGTTTTGATTTTCCGGTTTAGTGGAACGCCCCGCGTTTTCCGCGGCAGGAATCCCGTTTGCCCCGGTCAGCCCGTTTTGGCCCTGAATTTCTTTCTCGTCCATATTTTTCCCCTCTACATCACATGGTTTTCGTTTTTTTCGGCCTGTATTTTGTAGCCGAGCCGCTGGAGCTTATCTTCAATCCGGCTCTGCTCCACTCCCGTGGTATCGTAGTCCACGGCGACTCTTCCCGTGTGGGTATTGGTACTGACGGAAATCACCCCGTGCAGGGTATCCAGTTCCTTTTTGATCGTCTCAACATCTTTCTTGTCGGTCATATTTTCCACCTGAAAATAGGCACTCGCTTTTGACATGAATCATCACCTCGCCCATAGTATTGACACTCGGGCGGTGAATATCATATTCCAACCATTTTTATTGCGCGCTTTTCATACAGTCCAAGATCGGTTCGATTGCCTTTTTGTCCGTAAAATCTGCCGGATGATCATAGCAGGCGAGCATTCCTTTTGCGTCTTTGTCGGTCTCGGGGGCTTTTTCCAGCTTCACCTTGAGCAGATTCATCAGCATTTTATCTTTCAGGTTGCATTTACTCAGGTCAAACCCGCCGCGCAAAAGGAAAAAATGAATTTTTTCTCTTGCTTCTCCGGTAAAATTGGCATTGCGAACCTCTTCAGCCGTATTGGGACGGCAGGGCGACGCGCCGACACCGAAAACAATCAGCTTTTTCCCGGCAAGCTCACCGAGATGCCCGGTAATCAGCTTTACGCCATTGATTCCGCCGGCATACAACCCGCCGCCGTAAACGACGGTGCCGTATTGCAGCAAATCTTCAAGCTTTGTTTCGCTCGTCTTCATCAGGTCGGCTCCTGTTTCCTCAGCGATCCACCTGGCGTATTTTTCGGTGAATCCGGATTTTGACCGATAAACAACAACGGTAGTTTTCATAATCTATCTTTTCGCCCCTTCAGTTTTAAATGGATAAGGATTGCTATCAATCATATTATTTTTTCCAATATTTGTCAATTAAAAATTCGGTGAAAGACTTGATTTTTTATTTCATTTCAGCCGTTTAAAACCTAGACTGTCTGAGACAATTTTGTCCTTGGTTATGCGGGACTTTTTTTCATCGTTGTTCCCAAAAATCATTGACAATAAAATAACAATATGTTATCTTTTTTGTAACCTAGAGAAGTTTTTAACAGGTAAACACAAACGAATTGCGAGGAGAAGAATCAATGGATACTCAGTGCGACCACAAGATTCTGGATGAAATACTGAAACGCCATCAGTACAAATCCGGCAACATCATTGCGATCCTGCAGGACACACAGGAGGTGTACCGTTATCTGCCTAAGGCTATTTTCCCTTATTATTCTGACCAGCTTGGCATCAGCCAGGCACAGATTTTCAGCATTGCAACTTTTTACGAGAATTTTTCTTTAGAGCCCAAAGGGAAATACGTGATAAAGGTTTGTGACGGGACAGCCTGCCATGTAAGAAAGTCGACTGCTATTTTGGACCAGCTGCGCAAGGAGCTGGGTCTTTCCGCGTCCAAAAAAACGACGGACGACCTGCTTTTTACCGTTGAAACGGTATCCTGCCTTGGTGCCTGCGGACTTGCGCCCACACTGACGGTAAACGATAAAGTCATGGGACTGATGACTCCGCAGAAAGTAACCGATTTGCTTGTAACACTCAAGGAGGATCAATCAGATGCTGAAATGTAGAGAAGATTTACAGAATATTCGCAGCCTGTACAAGGCCCGTCTTGATAAACAAAAAGTTAAAATTCTGATTTGCGCCGGCACTGCCTGTGTGGCAAACGGATCTCTTGCTTTATATGATACCTTTCTGAAGCTTATTAAGGAAAAAGGAATTAACTGCGTGGTCGATCTGGAGCACGAACCGGAAGGAGATCCGATTGGTGTCAAGAAAAGCGGCTGCCATGGATTCTGCGAAATGGGCCCGCTGGTCCGCATTGAACCGAAGGGCTATCTTTATGTTAAAGTAAAACCCGAAGACTGCGAAGAAATTCTGGAAGCCAGCGCCGTCCACGGCACCTGTGTGGAACGGCTCACCTACCATAAGGGCGGCGAAGTCCACAGGCACCAGGAATCCATTCCTTTCTATAAACAGCAAAAACGCGTGGTACTTGAGCACTGCGGACATATTGACGCCACTTCTATCGGCGAATACATAGCAAACGGAGGGTACTCCGCGCTGGAAAAAGCGCTGTTCGAGATGACCCCGGACGAAGTGCTGCAGGAAGTGGAAATTTCCAACCTGCGCGGCCGCGGCGGCGGCGGATTCCCCACCGCCCGGAAATGGTCCCAGGTAAAGCGCCAGAAGGCGGAGAATAAATACATTGTCTGTAACGGCGACGAGGGCGACCCGGGCGCGTTTATGGACAGAAGCGTTATGGAAAGCGACCCGCACAAGATGCTGGAGGGCATGATCCTCGCCGCTTACACCTGCGGCGCAAAACACGGCTATATTTATGTCCGCGCGGAGTATCCGCTTGCCGTTACGCGTCTTGGCATTGCCATTGACCAGGCGAGGGAGCTTGGACTTCTGGGCGACCATATCCTTGGCACCGACCTGTGCTTTGATCTAAAAATCAGCCGCGGCGCGGGAGCCTTTGTCTGCGGAGAGGGCAGCGCTCTGACCGCGTCCATAGAGGGAAAACGCGGTATGCCGCGCGTAAAACCGCCCAGAACCGTGGAACACGGCCTGTTTGACAGCCCGACCGTCCTGAACAACGTGGAAACCTTTGCAAACGTACCGGCAATTATTGAAAACGGCGGCCAGTGGTTCCGCGGCATCGGCCCGGAAAACAGCCCGGGAACCAAGGCGTTCGCTCTGACCGGCAACATCATGAACACCGGCCTGATCGAGGTCGCCATGGGTACCACTCTGCGCGAAGTTATTTATGATATCGGCGGCGGAATGCGCGACGGCGCGGAATTCAAGGCCGTACAGATCGGCGGCCCGTCCGGCGGATGTCTGACGAAGGAGCACCTCGACCTGCCGCTGGACTTTGACAACCTGAAAAAGGTCGGCGCCATGATCGGCTCCGGCGGACTGGTTGTTATGGACGACCATACCTGTATGGTCGAAGTCGCACGGTTCTTTATGAGCTTCACGCAGAACGAATCCTGCGGAAAATGCGTTCCGTGCCGCGAAGGCACCAAGCGGATGCTGGAAATTCTGGAACGCATCGTAGCCGGAAACGGTGAGCCGGGCGACATTGCCCTTTTGGAAGAGCTGGCGGAAACCATTTCCGCGACCGCACTCTGCGGTCTGGGCAAAACTGCCGCTTCCCCAGTGTTAAGCACGATTAAGTATTTCCGCGATGAATATGAGGCTCATATCATCGACAAACGCTGCCCCACCAAAAACTGCCAGAAACTCAAAAAGATTTATATAGACGCATCCCTGTGCAAGGGCTGTTCCAAGTGCGCGCGGAACTGCCCCGTAGGCGCGATTACCGGCCAGATCAAGTCGCCGTTTGTAATCGACAGTGCAAAATGCATCAAATGCGGCGCTTGTGTGGAAGCCTGTGCTTTCCACGCGGTAAAGGAGGACTAAGTAATGAGCGGAGAATTTATGCTGATTGACAATATCCCGGTGGAAATAGAGGGTGAAAAGAACCTGCTCAGCCTCATCCGCAAAGCGGGAATCGAACTGCCGACCTTTTGCTATCATTCCGAGCTTTCCGTTTACGGAGCCTGCCGCATGTGCATGGTGGAAAACAAGCGCGGCGGTATGGAAGCCGCCTGTTCCACCCCGCCCCGCGCCGGAATGGAGATCTACACCAATACGCCGAAGCTGAGAAAATACCGCAAAATGATTTTGGAACTGCTGCTGTCCGACCACTGCCGCGACTGCACGACCTGTGAAAAAAACGGAGAATGCAAGCTGCAGGAGCTGGCGGAGCGTTTCGGAATTAAACAGATCCGCTTTAAGAATACCGCGGAAAACCCGAAGCTGGACACCTCTTCTCTGTGCATCATCCGCGACACCAACAAATGCATTCTCTGCGGCGACTGCGTGAGAATGTGCAATGAGGTGCAAAACGTAGGCGCCATCGACTTTATGTCCAGAGGCGCGAAAATGACGGTCAGCACCGCGTTCCATGTCCCGATTGCGGACTCCAACTGCGTCGGCTGCGGCCAGTGCGCCGCCGTGTGCCCCACCGGTGCGATTGTGGTGAAAAAAGATACCGACAGCGTGTGGGACGCTCTGAGCGACCCGGACACCAAGGTCGTTGTGCAGATTGCCCCCGCCGTGCGCGTCGGCATCGGCGGCAAAATGGGCCAAAAGGCCGGAGAAGACCTGATGGGCAAAATCGTCGCCGCCCTGAAACGCATGGGTGCGGACGAAGTGTTTGACACCGCCACGGGAGCTGACCTGACCGTAATGGAAGAAGCGAACGAACTGTTGGAGCGCCTTGAAAAAGGCGGAAAACTGCCGCTCTTCACCTCCTGTTGCCCGGCCTGGATTCAGTACGCGGAGAAAAAGCATCCCGAACTTCTGCCCAACATTTCCTCCTGCCGCTCTCCTATGGAGATGTTCGGCGCCGTTCTGAAAGAAGAATACAGGCATTCCAGCCGCCGTGTAGTCAACGTTGCCGTCATGCCCTGCACCGCCAAGAAATTTGAGGCTGCAAGGGAAGAATTCAAAAAAGACGGGGTTCCCTATGTGGATTATGTGATTACGACCCAGGAACTGATTCAGATGATTAAGGAATCCGGCATCTATTTCTCCGAGCTGGAGTCGGAAGCCATTGATATGCCGTTCAGCAACCGGAGCGGCGCCGGCGTGATCTTCGGCGTTACCGGCGGCGTAACAGAGGCGGTCATTCGCCGCCTTGCCGAAAACAAGTCCACGACCCAGCTGCGCGCGATTGCGTTCAACGGAGTCAGAGGGATGGAGGGCACCAAAGAAACCGTGGTTCCCTACGGTGACCGTGAGCTGAAAATTGCAATGGTCAGCGGACTGAAAAATGCGGAAAACCTGATTCAGCGGATCCAGAGCGGCGAAGCAAGCTACGATTTCGTAGAAGTCATGGCGTGCCCCGGCGGCTGTGTCTGCGGAGCAGGACAGCCGATCACCGACCTGCAGGGTAAAAAGAAGCGCAGCAGCGGCCTTTACGCCGCCGATAAGATGTGCAGCATCAAGCGTTCGGAAGAAAACCCGGTCGTCATGTCGCTCTATTCTGATTTACTAAAAGGAAAAGTACACGAGCTTCTCCATGTGGAATACGAAGAGAGGAAGCGGTGATTTCAATGGTTATCAGTGTCTGCATTGGAACGGCGTGTCATCTGGAAGGCAGCTATAACGTGATTGCTGCTTTTCAGCAGATGATTGAAAAATACAGCCTGCATGACAGTGTGAAAATCAAAGCGGCCTTTTGCATGGGACACTGCACCCATCAGGGGGTCTGCGTGAAAATTGATTCCGGAGAAGTACAAAGCGTAACCGGAACAACCGCTAAGGAATTTTTTGAAGAACATGTGGTCGCGGCCCTGAAACCGCAGAACTGATCTGGACATAAAAAAATTGGCCGAAGCCTAAAAGGCTCCGGTCAATTTTGATTTCACCTGGCTTTTTCAAGAAAAACACGAACGTTTTCTTCTTCCCTTTCCCGATTTGCCTTCAGACGGCCAAGCCGGTCGCACAGGCCCAGCAGGGCAATATCCTGCGGAGAGGTCTGCTCCTTCATTTGCTTTAAATCCGCGAAAGGAAGGTTGTTTACCACAAATAGCAGCTGCATATGCCAGCGGACAAGAGCGGTCACTTTCTCAATGAATTTCTCGTCTTTGCTGAACTGCTTGAAAAATTCCGCCGTCATTTTTTCGCCCAGCTTGTCATGGTCATAGGAAGTAATTTTCCCTCTCCGAATTCTGGTCGTGCCCGGTTTGCCGACGTCATGCAGCAGCGCCGCCCACATAAACGCCCTTGCGTCGCTGCTTTTCTCCTTCACCTTCGCGGCTTCGTCCACCACCAGCATCGTGTGGTTCCAGACGTTGCCCTCCGGATGGTGCTCCGGCGACTGCTCAGCATTTTTCAGGTCGTGCAGCATGGCAAACGGATACTCCCGCAGAGCGGAGGTCTTATCCAGCTCATCGAAATACAGCGAAGGCTTTTCGTCTGCAAGCAGATGCTGTTCCATGGATTCAAATAAACTCTGTTTCATTTCCATTTTCTTCTCCGCCTTCCCGGCGTTTTCTACTGTCCGTCCCCCGCCTGTTTCAAGGCGGCGGTAATACGCGGAACTTTTTCAGAGCGCCTGTTTTTCCAGTTCTAAAAGCCGCACTTTCAGTTCCATGCCCCCGCCGTAACCCACAAGCGAACCGTCCGCCCCGATGACACGGTGGCACGGGATGATGATCGGAATCGGGTTCCGGTTGTTGGCCATTCCCACCGCGCGGAATCCTTTCGGGCTTCCGGCGCTTTCGGCAATTTCCTTATAGCTGCGTGTTTCTCCGTAAGGAATGTCGCACAGGCATTTCCACACTCTGCGCTGAAAATCCGTACCGGATGGGAAAACCGCAACGGTAAACTTCTTCCTGCGTCCTGCCAGATATTCCCGCACCTCTTCGGCCGCCTGACGGAGCAGCTGTGTTTCAAGAACCTTCGCATCCCGCGGAACAGGTGCACCTTCAAAACAAAGGTCGGTAATTCCCTCGCCGTTTTCGGCCATCGCGATCCGCCCGATCTCCGTATCATAAAAAAACAAATTTTTCACCGCGCCCATCCTCTCTATTATAACTGCCGTTCCTGATTTTATCCTTATCTTACATAAAATTGCTTTTCAGTATGTTCTCTATTAGAATATATAAATTCCTTTCCTCTTGGAGCGTACGGGAATTTGTGCTATACTAAAACACAGGGAGTGATTTTATGAAAAAATACGTCGGCTACGAAAAGCTGAGCAAAAAAGAAAAACGGGCGATGGATCTTTCGAAAAGAACAACATGGGGCCCGTTAAACCCAGTCACCAGAAAACCGGAAAATCCGAAGGCTTACCGCAGAAAAAAGGTTCAAAAAGGAGTGGATTACGAGCTCCGATTTGAACCTTTTATTTTTTATTTTAATTTTTCCCACTGTTCTTCTTTGAAGCCCACCAAAACGGTGTCTCCGTCCACAAAGATCGGCCGTTTGACCAGCATTCCGTCCGTGGAAAGCAGAGTGAACTGTTCTTCCTCACTCATGGACGATAGCTTTTGAGAAAGCCCCTTGGATTTATAAAGCAAGCCGCTGGTATTAAAGAACTTTTTCAGCTCCAGACCGCTTTTCCGGTGCCATTCCCTGAGTTCCTCCACAGTGGGATTCTGCTCCTTGATATTTCGCTCCTCGAATGCAATCCCGTTTTCCTCCAGCCATTTTTCAGCTTTCCGGCAGGTAGTACATTTGGGGTAGCACACAAATAAAGCCATTTCGATCACTTCCGTTCTTTCATTCTTCTATGATTTCCTGTACCCGTCCCACCATGTCTTCCTCAGCCAGCAGCACTTTAATGCCATGGGGATGCGTGGGGCTGTTTGTCAGGATTCGTTTCACATGACCGCGCGTCAGTTTACCCGTCGGCTGGTCTTTTTTCAGCACTATGTCCACCAGCGCGCCGATTCTGATATTTGCTCTGATCTTTCCGTCCATCTCTTCACCCGCCTTTTCTTTATTCCAGTATATCCTCTCATTGCCATCGGCACAAGCCCATCGGATGAAAAAGTACAAACAGCGTATCCCCGGCTAAGATTTTCAGCGATCGGCAGCTGTAAGCACCAGCTGGAGCAATGTTTTCATCCTGCATATTTTTTAAAATTTATTTTTGATATTGTTGGATGTATTTTATAAAATTGTAAATTAATTCTTTTTTTGTGTTTACAAGGATTGACAAAACTGTGAATACGGAGTAAATTATAGATGGTTAGTTTATGCTAACTACCAAAAATTTTTCTCTTGCTACAGAAAAAGGAGGATTCATTATGCCGCTTACAATAGCACAGTCCGGAGTACAGAGTATTATCCATGAAATTCACGGCAGAGACGAAACCAAACGCTTTTTGGAAAGTCTGGGTTTTGTGGTCGGCAGCAATGTTACCGTTGTTTCTGAAATGGGCGGCAACATGATTGTGAATGTAAAGGATACCCGCGTGGCAATCAGCAAAAGTATGGCAAACAGGATTATGGTGGCGTAGAAGACCGCGGTCTTCTGAATCATAGGTAAAATTGACAGGAGGGAAACCATTATGACACTGAAAGATGCAAAGTGCGGCACTACCGTAACGGTCACCGCTTTGAACGGCGGCGGAGCAATCAAGCGCAGGATTATGGATATGGGAATCACCAAAGGCGTACAGATTTTTGTGCGGAAAGTAGCTCCTTTAGGCGATCCGGTGGAAATTACGGTCAGAAATTATGAGCTGTCCATCCGGAAAGCAGATGCACAGAACATTGAAGTGGCGTAGCCGTACGGCGAGGCCAAATTTTTATGCCAATAAGTTAGCTTTTGCTAACTATCATCTTGAAGGAGGTACGCACAATGTCTATTAAAATAGCGCTTGCCGGCAACCCCAACTGCGGCAAGACGACCATGTTCAATGACCTGACAGGCAGTTCGCAGTATGTCGGCAACTGGCCAGGCGTAACCGTAGAAAAAAAGGAAGGGAAACTGAAGGGTCACCGGGATGTCACAATCGTCGATCTGCCCGGTATTTATTCCCTTTCCCCTTATACTCTGGAAGAGGTTGTTACCAGAAACTTTCTTATTAACGAGCATCCGGATGTGATTATCAATCTGGTTGACGGTTCCAATATGGAGCGCAACCTGTACCTGACCACACAGCTTGTGGAGATCGGTATTCCCGTCATTATCGCGCTGAACATGATGGACGTAGTCAAGAAGAAGGGCGATGTCATCAACGTAAAAAAGCTGAGTGAAGCACTCGGCTGCGAAGTGGTGGAAACCGCTGCTGTAAAGGGAATCGGTTCGAAGGAAGTTGCGGAAAAAGCATACACCATGGCACAGACAAAAACCCGCACGGTTCCCCAGCACTCCTTTGGCGCATCCGTTGAAAAGGCGATTGAGGAAATCGGCAACCTGAGCCGGAGCTTTGTACCCTCCGAATTCGCCCGCTGGTACGCGGTAAAGCTCTTTGAAAGGGACTCCAAGGTTCTGGAGGAGCTCCACTTTACAAAGGAAGCACAGGATCAGATTAAGGCAACCATCGCCGCCTGTGAAGCGGAAGCGGATGACGATTCCGAAAGCATCATCACCAACGAGCGCTACAACTACATTGGCAAGCTGGTGACCAAATGTCTGCACAAAAAGAATCCGGGCATGACGGTGTCCGACAAGATTGACCGTATTGTCACCAACCGTTGGCTGGCACTCCCGATTTTTGCGGCGGTCATGTTTATTGTTTACTATGTTTCCGTTTCCTGGCTGGGCACGATTGTGACCGACTGGACAAACGACACCCTGTTCGGCGAAATTGTTCAGCCCGCAGTCGGCAGCTGGCTGACCGCAGTGGGCGCGGCCGAATGGCTGAACAGCCTGATTGTTGACGGGATTGTCGGCGGCGTGGGCGCGGTGCTCGGTTTTGTACCGCAGATGTTCATTCTATTCTTCTTCCTCTCTATTCTGGAGGATTGCGGATACATGGCGCGCGTCGCGTTCATTATGGACAGAATTTTCCGTAAGTTCGGCCTTTCCGGAAAAAGCTTCATCCCGCTGCTCATTGCTTCCGGCTGCGGCGTGCCGGGCATTATGGCCTCCCGCACCATTGAAAATGAGAAGGACCGGAAAATGACCATTATGGTCACCACGTTCATTCCCTGCGGAGCCAAGCTTCCGCTGATCGCTCTGGTGGGCGGCGCGTTCTTCCCGGGTTCTCCGTGGGTAGCCCCCGCCATGTACTTCATGGGTATTCTCATGGTCATTATCTCCGGCATCATCCTGAAGAAAACCAGACTTTTTGTCGGCGACCCCGCTCCGTTTGTCATGGAGCTGCCCCAGTACCATATTCCCGGCGCAAAGGGCGTACTCATTCATATGTGGGAGCGCGGCAAAGCCTTTATCATCAAGGCCGGTACCGTTATTTTCGTAGCGTGCGGCCTGATCTGGTTCCTTTCCAACTTCTCCTGGAGCATGCAGATGGTCGAGCAGGACCAGAGCATTCTCGCTTCCATCGGTCATTTCATTGCCCCGATTTTTGCTCCGCTCGGTTTCGGCACCTGGCAGGCCGCGGTAACCACCGTTTCCGGTCTGGTCGCGAAAGAAAATCTGGTCGGTACCTTCGGCGTCCTGTACGGACTTGCTGACGCTGCCGAGGACGACCCCGCGATGATCGGCGAATTCGCCGCACTGTTTACAACAGTAAGCGCAATGTCCTTTATGGTGTTCAACCTGCTCTGCGCTCCCTGCTTCGCCGCAATCGGCGCCATCAAGCGTGAAATGGGCGGCTGGAAGTGGACACTGATTGCCCTTGGCTACCAGACGGGTCTGGCGTATGTGGTTGCCTTTATGATTTACCAGATTGGCAGCGTACTCGTGCTGGGTCAGGCGTTCGGTGTCGGCACGGCAATTGCGATTCTGCTTCTTGCCGGAATCCTTTATCTGATGTTCCGCAGCTATAAACCCAAAAGCGAGCAATCCTTAAAAGGAGCGCGCTTAGAAGCCTAAAGGAGGCATTTTTATGGCAACATTTATTATATCGGCGATTGTTTTTGCAGCGATGGCCGCGGCGGCCTGGTACACGTTTAAGGCGCATAAGTCCGGAAAATGCGTGGGCTGCTCAGGGTGCAGCGGTCACTGTGAGCACTGCACCGGTACGGACAAAATTCATAAGTCCTGATTAGCAGAAAGCGCAGGTTTCAAAACCTGCGCTTTCTTTATGAGAGTCTGATATCGGAGGTATGTTCCATCGGGGATTGATAAACCGTCCGTTTTCAGATATACTGTAGTAGAATGACAGAATTTGGCAGGTGTACTTCATGAATGCAGTAACAGAAAATATCAAACGGCTTTTCGCGAAGGATCACAAGGGGCCTGACATTTCGTTGAGCCTTTTGAAATATATCGGCCCCGGGCTTCTGGTCACGGTGGGCTTTATTGACCCGGGCAACTGGGCCACCAACATTGCCGCGGGCGCCGATTTCGGCTATGGGCTGCTGTGGGTCATTACGCTCTCCACCATTATGCTGATTCTTCTTCAGCACAATGTCGCTCATCTGGGAATTGTCACTGGCGACTGCCTTGCGGAGGCCGCCACCCGGCATTTGAAGAAAAAAATCAGTATTCCCGTGCTGATTACCGCCCTGCTGGCCTGCGCCTCCACCGCTCTTGCGGAGCTGCTGGGCGGTGCCATTGCGCTTAACATGCTGTTTCATATTCCGGTGAAGGCCGGTTCCTTCATTGTTTTTGCCGCGGTCACGGCAATGCTTTTCAGCAATTCCTATAAGAAGATTGAAAAGATTATCATCGGATTTGTTTCCGTCATCGGTCTTTCCTTTTTGTATGAGCTGACCATGGTAAAAATCGACTGGAGCGCCGCGGCCGCGGGCTGGGTAACACCGATTTTTCCGGAAAACTCCGCCTTTATCATTATGAGCGTACTGGGCGCGGTAGTCATGCCGCATAATCTGTTTTTACACTCGGAGATTATTCAGAGCAGACAATTTAATCTGGAAGACAAATCCGTTTTGGAAAAGCAGCTGAAATATGAATTTACGGATACCCTTTTCTCCATGATCGTAGGCTGGGCGATCAACAGCGCGATGATTCTGCTGGCAGCCGCGACCTTCTTTCAGCAGCACATTGCGGTGGACGAGCTGTCACAGGCACATACGCTGCTGACGCCGCTGATCGGAAACGCTTCTGCGGTGATCTTCGCCATCGCCCTGCTTTTCGCCGGATTCTCCTCGTCGATTACCGCCGGAATGACCGGGGGCAGCATCCTTGCGGGGATGTTCGGCGAGCCCTACAGTATCAGTGACAGGCACACCCGCATCGGGGTGCTGGGAACGCTGATTATCGCCATGGCGGCCATTCTGTTTATTGGCGACCCGTTCAGCGGCCTGCTGATCTCACAGATGCTGCTGAGCATCCAGCTTCCCATTACCATTTTTCTGCAGCTATACCTGACCTCTTCCCAAAAGGTGATGGGGGAATATAAAAATTCACCGCTCCACAACACTCTGCTGTGGGCGGTGGGAATCGCGGTGACCGCTTTAAATCTTTATTTACTGGCTGACACGCTCCTGTAATCCCTTACGGGCTTTTGCTATTTCCCAATTGTTTTGCATAAATCTCCGTATAAGTGAGTCGTCCGTTCAGCCGTTCGGACTTCATCAGGCTGATTTTTTCCACCATCATGTGCATAGAAGGAATCGCCCGCCGAAACGCTTCCCGGTCAAAATCCGGGGCGGGCAGAACTTCCCGGCCTAGAGTCAGATGCGGTTTGAACTCCCGCGCTTCCAGTGAAAAGCCTTCCCTGCGCAGTTCGGCGCACAGACTCTTCTGCAGGGCTGTCAGTGCTGAGTTCGGCTTTACGCCAATCCAGTAAATATCCCCTCCCCGGCGGTAAAAGCGGCCGAAATCCCCAAAGCTCAGCTCAAACGGCTGTCCTTGCGCCGCGTCCATGGCACGCCGAGCCGAAGGAACCTGGTCGGTCTCCCCCAGAAAAGCCAGCGTCAGGTGTAAATTTTCACGCCGGGTAAAATTTCCTTGTACCGAAACCTTTTTCAGCCTGTCGATGCAATCGCACAGGCTGTCTTTGATTTCATCCTGAAAATTGACCGCGATAAAAAGGCGCATTGTTGTTCACCTGATTTCTTTCAGTACTTCTGTTATTTCCGCTTCGGTATTGCTTTCAATAAAATTCACGGCATGGTCAATCACACTGTCCGCCAGCGCAGCGGTACCAGCCACACAGGCGATTCCGATTACGATGGTCTGATGAATATCCTGACAGTCCACCTCAGCGGCGGAGAGATGAAATTGGTTCTGTACCTTTGCAAGGATACTGTTCACCACCATCCGCTTTTCTTTCAGCGAATGCACCCACGGTGCATAAAGCGTAATCTGCGCTGTTCCAATCAACATCTGCCGTTCCCTCATTTCTTTATGCCGTTTTCATTGCGCCGTTCAGTACGGAAGCGCTGTTTTATTTATTATACCCAGCGTTGCGCGGAAAGTAAACGGAGTTGCCCGCAGGGAAACATAAAAAAGGTACCGAATCCAGGATTCGGTACCTTTTTTCCTACGGTTTTTACCGGTTGGACGGTCTGCTCCCGCAGTGTTTTTTAATCTCGTCTATGGCTTCGTCAATATATTGGGAAATGGTTTTTTCCTGTATTCCGATAATATGGACGTGCTTTTTCACGGCAGGAATCAAAAACACCCTGTCCGCCGAACAGCCGGATACCGCCACCGCCATTTTCGGGGTAACCTCTCCGTACATTGCGTTCGGCAGGATGATGCCGAGCGGACCGACAATTACATCCGCGCGTGCGCAGTTGTAAGCCACCGCGTTTTCGCCGGTTGCGCCGGCGTTCGCCCCGCCCTTCATCATATTAGAAGTGGCCAGCGCGTTGGTACCCACCGCGACGATTTCCGCTTCTGGAAGCGTTTCCTTCAGCCGCTCCACAATGCTTCTGCCCATACCGCCGCCCTGACCGTCAATTACCACTATCTGCATATGATCTCTCCATACGGGCTGGATGCGCCCTCGTTCAGATTTGTCAACGCCACGGCACCCGTATTCTTTACCAGCACCGTGTCCGTGATGCGCGGGCCGCCGAATTTCGGGTCGTAGAGGGTGGGCAGAAGGACATCCACCACCATATTCTCTTCCAGCACATGGTCAAGGCCTTTCCCTAAAATCGGGTAGAACTCCGACTGGCGGATTCCCACACCGTAACCGATATGATCCATGAACATTCTGGCGTAGCCGTGGTCATGGACGATCTTGAACACCTTATCGTAAATCTCGCCGGAAACCGCGCCAGGTTTGATTGCCTCCATAGCAACATTCTGTGCTTCCATGAGAATTTTATAGATTTCTACACATTCCGGCGCCACGTCGCCCAAAAAGACCGTACGGCACATTTTGGCGGCATAGCCCTTGTAGGACGCGCCCAGATGAATGACCACGGGCTGATTGTTGTCAATCACATAATCGCCCGCGTAGGGATGCACCAGTTGCTGACGGTCGTGGCGCAGCACCTGCATACGGAACGTGCTGCCCTGTGAACCTGCCTTGCGCATGGCGTACTCCGCCTCCGCAAGGATTTCCGTTTCCTTGACCCCGGGGTGTACGGCTTCTATTCCCGCCCGCATACCGATGGAGACAAACTGCGCAGCCTTTTTGATATACTCAATCTCCTGCTCACATTTGACAGAGCGGATTTTATAGCAAATGGTGGCAATATCACCGAAGTAGATGCCGGGGACGGTGTCGCGCAGGCACTGGTAGTCCTTCAGGCTGATGAAATAACGCGTAAAGCCGACTTTGGGATTTTTGATACCCATCTCCAGAATCATATCCGCCGTTTTCTGGCTGACGTTATCTTTTGGAAAAAAATAGGGGACGACTTCCAGTCCCGACTGGTCACGCACATGGCGCGCTTCCAGCCAAAGGCACAGCATTTTGGGCTCCCCTTTTGCCGGAATAATCAGGGAACCTCCTTCAATGTCATCCACATTGGCAAAATAAATGAGGTTTTCCCTGTCCATAATGACCGCTGCGTCCAGACCGGCTTTCTGCAGCTCCTGCTGCAGCGCGGTAATTCTGCCTACAACAATTCCTTCCATTACACTGCTCCTCCCTTTTAAATGGCAGAAAGGGGGCGTGACCGGCCCCCCTCCTTACTAAATATTACTATTATTCACTTAGGATCATTGATTATTTTGCTTCCTGAGTATCAAAATCTATCTTTTCACAGATGAGGGAAACGATGACGCCGCCTACCAGTGCCCAGAATGCAGAACCGATATGGAGAATGCTGATGCCGCTGACACCGATAATCAGTGAAGCAAACGCACCCATTCTGAACTTCTTGGTTCCAAAGCCATCCTGAAACGCATTAATCAGCACGTTAATCATTGCAACGCCCGCGAGGACGTTGATAAGGGAAGCGGGGATTGCCTTGACAAACGCCATGGCAAAGCTCGCGAAAAGGCCGAAAGCAGCAAACAGAATGCCGTTTACAACGCCTGCCGCATAGCGGCCTTCTTTGTTTTCGCCCGCTTCTTCCGAAGAGCAGATTGCGGTCATCGGGCCGGCGATATTTGCGTTGTGAGCGCCGAACATACCGGAAAGGATACCGCCGATTCCGCTGATGATCGTCATTCCATTGACAGGTGCTTTATAACCCTGCGCCATCAAAACGCCGACAGCCTGTGCGTTTTCCGCGCCGACTACCAGTGCGGCCAGCGGAACGGAAACAGACAGAACGGTTGCCATGTTGAACTTGGGGATCACAATTTGAGGAGGTATGTATTTGAGGTCAACCGCATTTGCTGCCATTCCGCCCGTGGCCAACAGGGCAACAATGCCGAAAATCAGAGCCGCGAGCACCGGGGGGAATTTCTTAATGATCTTTGGTACGAAGAAGAATCCGATCAGAGCTGCGCCGCAGACAATCGGAGAATCCCCTGTGGAAGTCACGATGCCCGTACCGAATCGCAGCATACAGCCCGCGATCATGCCCATAACAATGGGCAGCGGCAGCCATTTCATTACTTTGCCCATCAGTCCGGTGACGCCCAGTAAAAGGACGATAACACCGGCCATAATAAAGGATGCGGCGGCTTCATTAAAAGTGAAGCCGGTCAAAGCAGCGCCCAGCATGGAAGCGCCCGGAATGGAATACGCGCCGACGATCGGCATTTTGTAGTAGAGCCCCATAACCAGGCTGATTAAACCGCCTAAAACATAGATGCCGAAAAGCCATGAAACAGTCTGCTCCGTAGTATAGCCCGCTGTTGTGCTGGCCTTAATGGTAACAAGCGCCGGTCCGGTGCATCCGAAAATTGCCGCGACAACACCTGCGGTGATTGTCTTGGAGTTCAGATTTCTACCAAGATCGGAGACTCCCGAACCAAAGCCGGGTCCCTTTTCAAAAAATGACAGTCCTTTACTTGAAGACGCCATAAATCATTTCTCCTCAATACTCAAATTTATTTATTTTTATTTAGAATCGAAATATCCACGCCTCTTTGCTTCAGCCACTTCGGCAGCAGCACATTGTCAACTCTTTCGCTGACTTCCGGTGCTTTGTCGATCAGAAGCTTTGCAAGGGATTCGCTGACGTTCATGCCGCCCATGGCGCCGTCGAAGATAACAACCTTGTCCGTGCCGGTGACATTGTAAGCGAACTGCATTGCCTGTTCTGTGGATCTTGCGGTAACCGCATAGTCCATATAGCCAATGTTCATGGAGTCGGTGTCAAACAGTTTCCCCTGTTCCTCGCCGACAACAACGGTCGGAATGTTCTTGGAGAAGAACTCTGACGGATAGCCGGTCCAGGCGTAGTTGTGCACGCACATCTTAATGGCCGGGTTCATCGGCGGGGTATCTTCCAAAAGCGGCTGGCCGTTTTTGCGGTAGAACGCTTCGGTGTACCAGGTGTACGGCGGCAGGGGGCTTTCCATGTCGTAAAGGTCCGTGTTCGCGCCGGTAAAGTTAGCATAAATAACGCCCGCGGAGAAAACGTACGGTACCGGGCAGGGGAAGTCGAGAACCGCAATGCACTTGTCAACTTCGCCGAACAGAGTCATGATCTTGCCGTACAGCTGGCAGCCGACAAAGGTTGCGCGGTCGTTCAAAGCATAGAGATCATTGTCGCAGTCCGCGCCGATGACGCCGTGCGGTCCACAGTTCAGGAAAGCAGCAAAAGCAAATTTGCTCTGTACGAATTTAGACTCAAAAATGGCACGGGCCGTAAAGTTGGCCGCGCGGGGGCCCAGATTCTGATGGTAGGTGCTGCGGGTCTCACACCGGGCGTAGGACATGCCGAACGGTTTCACCGCCTTGTCTACCTGTCTGTGGAAATGCACTTCACGAACATCGGTATGATGTGCGTGGATGATCCAGTCCGCATCGTAGACCTTCTTGATGCCGTAAAGGGTACCGATTTCCGTTTCAATCGGGATTCCTTCATCGATCGGAGCAACGCCGATTGCCTTGCCGTTGTAGTAAGTGTCAAGGCCGTAGCGCTTGATGTACTCTTCGGTCTCACGGAAACGCATGCCCACGCCGGCGCGGAGGCGAATGTCCTTGCATCCGGTTCTCTTTTCCACAACGTCCTTAATTGCTTTCAGCAGCTCTGCGTACGGTTCGCCGCCGAAAAGGGTAAAGCCGTGGTGAGAAGCCAGTACATTGACGGAATGCTCCGGCTTAATCATGCTCATGTCGACCTTCATCAGGGACTCTTCCGCCGCTTTGCGCACATTCTGAATCGCGTCCGGTCCGCCCGGCAGCAGCACGGGAGGAAGATCTGGAAACAGCTCGCGCAGATAGAGGGACACCATTCCCGGCATTTCAGATACACGGGTTTTCACCAGTGACGGATCAATCCCGTACTGAGAAGGCTTCGGTAAAATCGGTTTAATAGGCTGATGCATCATTTCTGTATAGTTCATTTCGTTTCCTCCCCTTCCGGATTGGTGTGCACAACGCGGTCCAGCAGTTCCTTGTCTTCTTCAAAGTAGAAGCCCCTCTTGTTGTACTTCTGAACAACATCTTCGGGAAGTGTCCACGCGGTAGGGGTTACACCGTACCACTGCCATCCGCTTTCATCCCGTTTCAGCTCAATTCCAGCGGCCTCAACCAGACGAAGCAGCGGCTGAATGCACTCAATGGTGCATCCGGTGCGGATTCCCGTCAAAGAAGAAATTTCATCGGGAGTTTTTGCTCCTCCTAAAATGGCGGCCGCGACTTCTTCGGCGCGAACACCTACGCAGTAGCAGATAACCTGTTCCGGATTCAGATGTGCTTTTTCACACAATTCACGGATTTTGCCGGAATCATATTTGGAAACATCCACTCCGATGGTGAACGGCTCTTCCCTCTTCACCATTTTAATTGCGTGGAACGGGCAGCGGGATTCGCAGTTGGTACATCCGCGGCACGCGTCCGCTTTCACATTTGCTTTTCTGTCGGTTACCGAAATGGCGTAAACAGGACAAACCTTTTCACACACTTTGCAGCCACGGCACACGTCCTGCTGCACTTCGGCTAAAAGAGTAACTCTTTTCATCCGTTAAATCTCTCCTCTCCTGTTGCTGTTTTCTTGATTGCAGACCTTTTCAATTTTGTTCTGCGTGGATTCATCCAATCAATTGCCTCCTTCTGGAAGTTATCTGCTTGTCGCTCTCATCTCCTTTTACCGAGTTTTCTGCTGAGAAAGCTCAAATGCAACATCTATAATCATATCTTCCTGTCCGCCAACCATTCCACGGCGGCCCAGTTCGACAAGAATATCGCGGGGATTCAGATGGAATTTTTCCGCCGCACGGTAGGTGTGAAGCAGGAAGCTGGAGTAAACGCCCGCGTAACCGAGCATCAGAGAAGCTGTGTTGACAATCTGAGGACGCTGCATGATCGGTTCCACAATCTCTTCCGCGACATCCATGATGCCGTAAAGATCAACGCCGGTGTCGTATCCAAGACGGTCAAGCACCGCGCACAGGACTTCGTTCTGTGTGTTTCCGGCGCCGGCGCCCAGCCCGCGGCAGGTAACGTCAACATAAGAAGCGCCCTCTTCAACAGCCGCAATGGAATTTGCGACGGAAAGGCCCAGATTGTTGTGGGAATGGAATCCGATCGGAATCTCAATGGAATTCTTCAGTGCGCTGATTCTTGCGCGCACGTCGTCCGGCACCATATGTCCGGCGGAATCCGCAAGGTTGATGTAGTCGGCGCCGCAGTCGACAAAGATTTTTGCCTGTTCCACGATTTTCTCGGGAGAAGCCATGTGGGACATCATCAGAAAGCCGACGGCCATCATGCCGATGCTCTTTGCGTATTTGATATGCTGAATGGCAATATCCGCTTCGGTAACATGGGTGGCAACACGCACAGCCTGTGCGCCGTTGTCCTTTGCCTGCTGAAGGTCTTCAATGGTACCGATGCCGGGAAGCAGCAGAACGGTCAGCTTTGCGTTTTTCACGACTTTGCTGGCGGCTCTGAGCAGCTCCATCTCCGGAACCTTGGACATGCCGTAGTTGATGGAGGAGCCCGCAATGCCGTCGCCGTGGCTGAGTTCGATCAGGCTCACGCCGACCTTGTCCAGACCTCCTGCGATTGCGGTGGCCTGTTCCACCGTAAAGCTGTGGCTGACTGCATGGCTTCCGTCACGCAGGGTAGTATCTACAATTTTAATTTTTCTTTTTTCCATAGCGGTTAGCCCTCCTTGCTCAGCAGATTTTCTGCTACTTTTTCTGCAACGGCGGTTGCCGCCTGATTGATGATATCGAGATTTCCGGAGTACTTCGGCAAAAAGTCGCCGGCGCCCTCGACCTGAACAATGACGGTAACCTTGTTTCCGTCGATGACCGGAGGAACACGGAGCTTATAGCCCGGCACATAGGCCTGAACCTTCTCGACATACTCGTAAACGGATTCCATGATCTTTTTCTCATCCGGATTTTTCACAATGGAATAAATGGTGTTTGTCATCATCAGCGGCGGATCAGCCGGATTCAGAACAATAATCGCTTTCGCTTTGTCCGCGCCGCCGACAATTTCAAGGGCTTTTCTGGTAGTTTCGGTAAATTCGTCAATATTGGCGCGGGTTCCGGGGCCTGCGCTCTTAGAAGAAAGACAGGCGACGATTTCCGTATAGGAGGAATCCGCTACCTTGTCAATGGCGTAGGCAATCGGAATCGTTGCCTGACCACCGCAGGTGACCATGTTGAAATTGTCCACATGGGCAAGATGATCCAGGTTGACACAGGGAACCACATACGGGCCCACTGCCGCAGGGGTCATATCCATGACGATTTTTCCAGCCGCTTTCAGAATCGGCGCGTTATGTAAATGCGCTTTCGCGCTCGTTGCGTCAAATACGATTTTAATATCGGGGTCAGCGGCGACCGCGTCAACACCGTTCAGGGATGTTTTGAAGCCCAGTCCCGCAGCTCTCTTGATGCCCTCGGATTCCACAATACCGGCCATCATATGCATTTGAAGATGTTTGCTCTTCATAACCTTATACATCAGGTCGGATCCGATATTGCCGGGGCCGATGATGCCTACCTTAATTTTCTCCATTTTCATTTCCTTTCAAGAATGTTATTTGAATTTGGCTGTCACACTTCCCATGCCGTAAAAACTTACAGTAAAGCTGTCTCCTTTTGCAGCCGGTTGTGCGGCGGTCAATGCACCCGCCATTACAATATTTCCTTCTTTCAGTTCAATGTCAAAAGCAGAAAGTTTATTTGCCAGCCACGCGACGGAAGCCGCGGGGTTGCCAAGAACCTCGGCACAGGTGCCGCTGTTCACAAGCTCGCCGTTCTTTTCCAGCGTCATGCCGGTCAGTCGCATATCCACATCGGCAATGGGCGTCATTCGTCCGCCGATGATGAATTTCGCGCTGGAACCGTTGTCCGCAATGGTGTCCGGAAGGGTAATTTTCCAGTCCTTGATCCGGCTGTCTACAATTTCAATTGCGGGCACCACATACTCCGTGGCATTGTAAACGTCCGCAACGGTCACGCCGGGGCCGCGCAGAGTCTTTTTCAGGCAGAAGGCAAGCTCGCCCTCCACCTTTGGCTGGATCAGCCCGTCCATGGAGCACGCTTCGCCCTCCAGAACCAGCATTTTGTCGGTCAGATGGCCGTAATCCGGCTCATTGACATGCAGAAGATTCTGCATTCCCTTACTGGTAAGACCGATTTTCATCCCGATGATCTTTTCACCGGCGGCAACTTTTTTCGCCACGTTTTCCAGCTGGATTGCATAGGCGTCTTCCACGGTCATACCCGGGTTGGTTACCGTCGGCATTGCAATCTGGCGGCATTCTTTTTCTGCTTCAAATAAATCCTGAGCAACTTTTTTGCGGTCCATGAATCTTACTCCTTTTTTATGAATGATGATTGAATCCGTGATGTTCATGGTGAAACGGCTTTTTCATCAGCTTCTCCGCAAGCACCGCGGCAATTTTCTGAGCGGTTTCCTGTTTGCTGTCATGATTTTTCAGACAATCTATCAGCACTCCCGCCGCCAGACGAACTTCATCGTTCGGCCCCGGGAAGGACACCAGCATGGACGGCCCGACCGTTCCGACCGCAATGCGCACGCCGTCCTTAACGTGACGCCCGGTACCCTGCTGGAATTTCACAATGTAGGGAGTTGCCGCCTGCGGGTCGATTCTAAGCATACTTTCGACCGATTTATCCTTATCCTCCGCACCGACTCCGCCGGTGGTGATAATCAGCCCGAACGCACGGGAAACCGCGTCGGACAGCTTATATTCCATATCATCCAGATCGTCTTCAATAATGTCCCCGACAGTCACCTTGTAGCCTTCGGACTCCAAAAGCTCTTTCAGATAGGGGGTGTTGGTATCTTCAATCAGATTCTGCTTCAGCTCAAAGCCGGTCGGGAAGATAATTGCCCGCTTGGCAATGCGTTCCCTCATTTCATCCACCATGCTGTCGACCTTTTGGCTCATCTGGGTGGGGTTCTCCCCTTCCAGACAGATCAAACCGAGAATCCCGTTGGAATGAATGCAGGAATCTTCAGTCAGATGCACGCCGTCCAGCTTTGCAAGCGCCTCCAGCAATGCGCGCTCCTTGCCCACAATGTTTTCCGTGGGAATATCGTTTTCCATAATGTCCAGCGTAATATGATCCGGACGAACGTCAACCACCAGCACCTTGCTGCTTTCCAGCCCAAGCACATCCGCCACGGTTTTGGCAAGCAAAGTCAGGTTCACATGGTCAAGTTTGATATGGTTGACCCAAAGCTCGGTTTTTTCCAGCAGATTCAAGCCCATCTTCAGAATCCTCTTTCCGTCTCTATTTTTTACAGTTCAACATCCATCTTGATGTCCAGAAGCGGGGCATCAACAATTTCTTTCCCAATACAGAGCATATCTATCCCGTAATTGATGAATTTCGGAATATTGTCCAGCTTCACACCGCCGGCAAAGGCAATTTGCAGTTTTCCGCTCATACCCATTTCTTCCACCTTTTTGGTGCAGCGAACCACATCCTCTATGTTACCCGTGTCAACCATCAGGATACTGCAGCCGTTTTCCACCGCCTGCGCGGTTTCTTCCTCAATGGAATGCTCTTTCCCCTTAATCTGTATCACCTTTGCCAAATCCGTGCAGCCGCTCACACTGTTCAGCGCGGCGGGAATGGAGCCGAGCATACGGATATAGTTCTTATCAAGATAAACCATCGGCGTACTGCTGATACGGAAGGAAGCGCCGCCCGTGACGATCGCCTGACGAATCCCGTTTTTGATTTCAGGGGGCATTTTTTTCCAGGAACCGGACACAATCCGTATTTTGCCCTGCGCCAAACGGACTGCCTTCCGGGAAGCAGTGGCAATACCGGAAAACTTGGAAAGCGTTCCGATTACCCTTTCTTCCGCCATCGCCATAATTTTCGGGGTAGCAAGAACTTCGCCAATCGGTTCCCCGGCCTTAACATCGTCTCCCTCATGCAAAAACAGATTGAGTTTCGCACCGATTTCCTCTGTCAGCCGCAGCGCTTCCTCCGTGCCGGAAAGGCACCCGTCGCGCTCAGGAATCAATAATGCCCGGAACTCTTTTCCGGCAATCTCTTGAAATATGATATCCCGGATATCTTCCATAATTTCCCTCCACTTTTCGTCAATGACGAACGTTGTTCATATATTCTAAAGAAAGAATAGCATTCGCTATTAACGAACGCCGTTCATAATATTCTGCAAAAAAATTTTTACCGGGATTATTTGTATCCCAGCCTCTGAGAGATCTGCATTGCACAGTTCTGTACATCTTTTGCCACGGCAGCAATGCTTTCCATAGGAAGCCGTGCTGTAGGAGCAGATACGCTGATTGCGGCAATGGGCTGATTGAGATGATTGAAAATGGGGGCCGCCACACAGCGCAGGCCGGTTTCGATTTCCTCGTTGTCAATCGCGTAGCCGCAGGAGCGGACATGATTCAATTCGTCATTCAAATTTTCCGGACAGGTGATGGTATGCTCCGTGTATTTTTCAAAAGTTCCTTTTGCCAAAAGGCGTTTCAGCGTGTCGTCGCTCAAAAATGCAAGAATTGCTTTTCCCACCCCTGTACAGTGTATCGGTGCCCGTTTGCCCGTCTGGGAATAGACGATCATTGCTCCGGGAGCGTCCACTTTATCAATATAGACGATTTCATCCCCATAATGGGCGGCTAAATGGACTGTGGCGTTGTGTTTGCAGACAAGTTCCTCACAAAACGGCTTTGCCTCGTTGCGCAGATCTATGCGCTTATATACCAAACTGCCCAGTTCAAACAGCTTTATGCCTAAACGGTACCTTTTTGTCTGCAGATTCTGTTCCAGGTATCCCTTGCTTACCAAGGTATTCACAAGTCCGTAAACAGTACTCTTGCTTAATTTCATTTGATCTGAAATTTCGGAAATTCCAAGCTCAACCATTTGCCCGTCAAAGCACTCCAGAATATCCAGTGCACGGACTACAGACTGTACAAGGACGCCAGTTTCGCCTGTCATCGCAAAATTCCTCTCTTAAAACGTTATCATCGTATCCATTGCAGACCGTTAAAAAACAGTCTTTCGGATGCTTCTATTTTAGGATAAGAATCCGCAAATGTCAATCGTATTCTGTATCACAGAATCAATTTCGTCAATACCGAAATAGTTGCTTCTATTTTTTAGGCAATATCACTAAACGCCAGACGTTCGCTTCTATTCTGATGTAGAAAATAGCCATATCTTCCTTTTGATATTTACTATTTGTATAAAATATTAAAAATATACCGAAAATTAAAAGCCGCCCGCAGCACACCATCGGTCCGCCGTCAGCCGGCAGGATTTCCTGAAGTGCAATGCAGGCAGCCTTTTGTGTCCTTGACACAAATATGGATTCAAGTTTTGAAAGAATAAAAAAGGATGTTGTTTGTTTTATGAAAGCGCAGAAGATTCCTAAACTAGAGCAGCGTTTCGTAAAGCTTGGGAGATGGTTTGGGAATCACCGTTGTCTGCAGCAGAAGTTCACACTGCTTTTTTGCAGCTTCCACGGCGGTGAGCACAGCCCCTACGTCTCCGGTCAAAACAACTACGCCTTTCCCGCCGATAGAATAACCGATTTTGATTTCAATCAGGGTAATATTGGCCGCTTTTGCCGCCACATCCCCGGCTGTGATTGCCGAAGCAATGGAGTAAAACTCCAAAACGCCGACCGCCCCCGGGTTTTCCACCTGATTCGTCAAACAGATTGCTGGAATCAGCTGGGAGTGAATGTTCGGAATCATCAGGGTATCGACGAGATACTCTCCGCCGTATTTCTCCCCTACGGACATGGAAACCTTGACATCGCCGGTTGTTCCCCCAATCAGCACAATGTACTTGCCGGGGCAGACGGTGGACGATTTCAGCAGTTCCACGTTCGCGGCCTTAATCATATAGTCACTTGTTTCAATTCCTCTGGCGATACTGGTAAATTCGACCATACCGATTGCATTGCCCATGCTTTTCACTCCTCCCCGTCCCGACGGATGACTGCGCCGGCTCCGTCAATTTTTTCTATTACCCCGGCTATGCTCGCGTGGATATTGGCCGACAACCCGTCCGGTGCCGCCGCTGCCAGCAGTTCTCCCTTTGCAACGCGGTCATTGACCTGTTTGACCGGAACAGCCGGTTTCCCAATATGCTGCTGAAAAGGAATCCATACCTTTTCCGGAGCAAGCTCACAGCATTCCTTCGCATGAAGCCGGTAATAATCCATAATGTTCAGCCGAGCCGCCAGCCTTCCGGTTGGCACCTGGCCGTACTGAGCGCCCTCTGCGGGAACCGGGTTTCTGTTCTGCTCCACTTTAATCCCGCGCTCCCTGAGCTGGCCCTTCAGGTAAATATTCACCTTTCTGGGCGACAGTCCCATGGGGCAGGAAAACATTTCGCAGACGCCGCATTCCGAGCAGTTCATCGCCGTACCGAAAGCCTTTTTATATTCTTCATTGTCGGTGATAAAGGGTTCGCGGAACAGGCTGCGCATTACCAGATGCGGCTTCATATTGTGGCCGATCAGATTCCGGGGGCAAAGGCTCGTGCACATCCTGCACTGCACACAGGCGCTTTTTGCCTGCAGCCGAATGCGGTGGAGCGGCATGGTCGCCCGGCGGATCAGGTAATGATCTTTCGGCAGGACGATAATATTCCCCGTCGTCTTGGTAACACTCAGCCCACTGATCTGAACGGGGTCCGTAAACACTTTGCCCATCATAGGTCCGCCCAGAATGACGTCGTAATCCGAAACGGTCGGCTGTGCTTTGTCGATGCACTCAGTGACAGGAGTCCCCACCGGCACATGGAGAAGAATCGGTTCCCTGACCTCCCCCACAACGGACAGATATTTATCCGTTACCGGTCTGCCCTGCAGCGCATCATAAATATTCAGCATCGTCCCCACATTGTCTACGACCGTTCCTACATCCAGCGGAATTCCCCGTTCCGGGACGGATTTTCCGCAGACCAGATGCACCATGATCTGTTCGTCACCCGCAGGATAAAAAGCGGGCATTTCAAACAGCTCAATCGGTGCACCCGCTTTTTCAATCGCGCCTTTCAGCGCGGCAATTTCCGCCGTATATTTCTTTTTCAGGGCAATGACCGTTCTCTTTGCGCCCAAATGGGCGGAAACGGCCTGCGCAGCCTCGACAATCCTGTCGGGATAAGTACGGGAGATATATTTGTCCGTTTCAATCAGCGGCTCGCACTCGGCGGCGTTGATGATAAAACAGTCCGCTTTCGCGGAAAGCTTCACATGGGTGGGAAAACCCGCGCCGCCCGCGCCCACCACTCCGGCGGCCTTGATTGCCTCTGTAAGATTCATGGTATCACCGTCCTCAATAAACATTCCAATCCATCATTTCACTTTTCCCGGATGATCTGCATCCCGTTCACGCGGGCGTAGTCCCACGCTTCGGAAGAGATGATACTGTCGGCCGCAACGCGGATCGCCGAAATATTGTCATTGTTAAGCAGAGCCAGATCCCTTGCCGTTACAATTTCCCGCTTGGGCTTTTCGTGTCGTACCGGCGGCAGACTTTGTTTCTCTGTCGGTCCTTCGACAGGCTCCGTGTCCGTCTTTTCACCCAGCACGCTGTCTTCCAGCCGGTTCAGCGGGCAGAAAATGACACCCGATTCTTTGAGAAAATTGACCTTTTCCATCATCATGTTGTAGTAAACAGCCGGAGCAGTCCTTTTATAGTCGAACAGTTCGACTCCTTCTTCAACCGCAAAAAGGGTTTTCCCCTTTAAAATAGCCTGAACCGCCGCTTTGGAGTACGGAGTATCCTCCGTTCCTGCGGCAATGCGAACCAACATGTCATTGGTCAGGTTAAAAAGGATGACCACTGAAAAATCATCCACAGAACAGCCGTATTCACCCTTTAAAGCGCACTCCGTCCGATACTGCGCCGCCAAACGACCGCTTTCCAGTATCCGATGGCAGCCGGTGCTGTGGTCATGCTTCTGCGTCAGAATCAGAAGACCCGGCTTTGTACGGTTTCCCCCCTGAATGTCCATAGCTCCTCCTATCTTCTACCGGCTTTCACAGTTCATCGCGATTCCCGCCGGAGTAATCAGGAACGGATAATGGGGTTTGATGGTTTCAATCCCCGTCTCCTTTTCAAACACCTTTTCAATATTCGTCATGCAGCAGGTCCCGCCGCAAAGATAGATTGCCTGGGTACTGTCCTTTTTGATATACTTGTTGACAATTGCGGCCATTTTTTCCAGTACGGCCTTGATTACCGGAAAGATTTCACTGTGGCGTGCGTAGTCCAATTTAATCTGTTCAGCCTCATCAAAGGAAATATGCATATTTCCCGCCAAAACCAGCGTTAAATGAGTTCCACCCGTCGGTTCGTCTTCAATCTCCGCTACCTTGCCGTCCTTGAAGATGGCAAGCCCGGTCGTCCCGCCGCCGATGTCTACCACCACACCGTCGCTGATCTGGAAGACGGAATTGGCTGCTGTCGGCTCATCGAGCACATTGACGACCTCCAGCCCCGCGCCTTCCGCCACATAAACATGGGTTCTGGTACTGGACTGAGTCCCCGCGGGCATGGCAATTGCGCAGTGATTAAGCTCCCTGCCCAGACGTTCCTCCAGTTTTGCTTTCAACTCTTTTACAATCCGCTGCGCGCCGAGATAATCCACGACCACGCCGTCTCTTAACACCCGCGCGGCCTGCTTTTCACACGCAACAGGGTTGTTTTCTTCGTCCAGAACAACAAGCACGATGTACGCGGTGCCAAGGTCGACGCCGACCTTCAGTTTTCCGCCAACGGGCTGAAAGGTTTTGGCCTCCGATTCCTCTACCCGCGCCATATAGCTGTCCACTCTGTTTAAATCCATCATATACAGTCCGCCTTTTCGCTTTTTGATGCTTCTCATTTAAAACTGCTCTCACCGGTCAGACTCCTGAAACGCATTACAGCGGAACAGGTTTTCTCTGCAGTTGGGGGCCGCAGCTTCCAACCGAACGCCGCGGCCCCCAACGGATTGTATAAGTGACCTGTTTCCCGGTGAGACGAATCCCGCTTCAGCAAATTTTAAATTCCGTGTTGGGTTGTTATTTATGAGAGTGTCGAAAAACTGTCAGGCGTCGAGAAATCGTGCAAGACATGCTTCCCTTATCAGGGGAAATGCCGCGAAGCGGCAAAAGGGTTGGCAAGCACCGCAAATGAAGGAGCATACTTGTTGTATGTGACCGAAATTTGCAAGCGTAGCCAACGCAGTAAGCAAAATTGTTTTACAATTTTGCGGTTGCGCGACTTTATCGACTACCTGATTTATAATCCCTTGGAAAAATCTCTGATATGAAACGCGTCCGACAAAACACATCTGCGTTTTCTGCAGAAGGATTTCGCGCTGGTCAGACCCTCGCCGGTCGGCCCCGCAATGGTAAAGGTGGTGTGGCCTTCTCCGCCCACGCCGATGCCCGCGTAGGACGGGGCGTTCTTGACAAAGATCGTGGTCTGCAGGAGTTTTGCCATCTTGGTCAGTTTATCGACATTCTTGGAGTGCATCATGGCCGTGTGGCGGTTGCCTCTTTCCGCAATCAGCGCAAGGTCGATTGCCTCGTCTACATTTCTGGTCCGAACAATCGGCAGAATCGGCATCATCAGTTCCTCCATCACAAACGGATGATCCTTCGGCGTTTCCATGATGATAACCCTGACCTCCGGCCCGGCCTGAATCCCGATTTTCTCAAGAATATAAACGGCGCTCTTACCGACAAAGGATGTTTTTGGCCCGCCGCCTTCCTTCCTGACCAGATCCGCCAGCTTCTGAATCACGGCGGGATCGGTAACCTGATACGCGCCGTTTTCCTTCATGTTGCGGATCAGCTCATCGGTGATGGAATCGACCGCAATGACCTCTTTTTCCGCGATGCAGGGAAGGTTGTTGTCAAAGCTGCAGCCGTTGATAATATCAATCGCCGCTTTTTTAATATCCGCGGTTTCGTCGACCACAACGGGCGGGTTTCCCGCGCCGGCGCCGATGGCCTTTTTCCCGGTGGACATGACAAGCTTAACAATAGCCGGGCCGCCCGTGGCGACCAGCATTCTGACTTTCGGGTGTTTCATCATGACATTGGTATTCTCAATGGATGGCTCCACAACGGTCACAATCAGATTTTGGGGAGCGCCGGCTTCTTCCAGCGCCTTGTTAATCATGGTAATCAGCTTGATGGTAACGTCTTTCGCCCTTGGGTGCGGGCTGAACACAATCGAGTTTCCGGCCGCAAGCATCCCTATGGAATTGCAGATAATGGTTTCCGTAGGATTGGTCGCGGGCGTGATTGCGCCGATGACGCCGAACGGACAATACTCCACAAGGGTAAGGCCGTCGTCCCCGGACAGTGCCTCTGTTTCCAAATCCTCGATTCCGGGCGATTTTTCCGCGGCAAGCCGGTTCTTGATTAATTTATGAGGGTAATTTCCCATGCCGGTTTCTTCCACGGCCAGCCGGGAGATCAGTTCCAGATTTTCCTGTTTAAGAACCACGTTCCTTAAAGTCTGAACATATTTCTGCCTTTCTGCCATGGAGCAAAACAGGTACTGCTTCTGGGCGGCGTCGCAGGCATCGATTGCCTCTTCCATGGTATTAAAAATCCCATAAGAAGCACTGTTCCTGTTCTCGTTTTTCACTTCCGGCGCGGTGGTTTTTTCTGCTTTGGCCTTGCCGGCGTCAATTTCATTCAGGACTTGTTTGACCATTTTTTCAATTAAGTTTGCATCTATATCCATCAATTTTCCACCCCTTATTCATCAATAGCATAATAATGGACATCATTCTCCTCCATCCGTCTGCGAAAAGCCAACCGGATTATCCGCCTAATCGGAAGGATTCGGACTTTTGATCTTTCGCAGAATGACGAAGTCATCATTTTTTAACGCGCACGCGTTTGCCTCATCCATATCCACATGCATTTCCAGCGAAAAGTTTTCGGAAACCCGCACAAGAACATTTCCCAAAATGCACCTGCGCTCTCCGCAGGTTTCCACTTCCACGATTTCCTTATCCTCGACACCCATCTTTGCCGCCTGTTCCGGAGTCATATGAACATGCCTGAGCGCCACAATGGTACCGCAGGGCAGCGTAATACTCCCATTGGGCCCGATTACCTCCAGCCCCGGGGTATTGTTCAGCTTACCCGATTCCCGGATGGGAGCCTTTACTCCCAGACGAAACCCGTCGGCCAAAGAAATTTCGATCTGGCTGGCTTTTCTGAGCGGGCCCAGAATGCGGACATTTTGAAATTCGCCTTTCGGACCTCGTATATTGACCGTTTCCTTTGCCGCAAACTGACCGGGCTGTTTCAGCGTTTTCATGTTGGTCAGCTCGTAGCCCGGGCCAAATAATTTTTCCAAATCGCTTTGGGTAAGATGCACATGGCGGTTTGACACGCCAATTGGAATTTTATAATTTTCCAAATCCTGCATTTTTTGAATGACTAATCTTACAATCCCTTCAAGGACATTCGTTTGCATCTTTGTATCAGCCACCTTTTGCTTGATCTGCCGGTTCCCTTTTCAGCCGCATTCTGCCGATCTTCGGTTGTTTTGATTGGGCGGAACGTACTTCATCACAAGGTAAGCCTCCTTTGGAACGAGAGTTCAAGAATTAAGAAATCGACCTCGGTTCAATTACAAATCAGTCCGGCGACCGATTGAATTGCTTTTTCCTGCAGCAGCTGCACTTTGTCTAGCTTTTCCCACTGGAAATCCTGGTCTTCCCGCCCAAAGTGTCCATACGCCGCGGTTCGTAAAAACTGCGGCTTTTTCAGATTTAGCTGCTCTAAAATATCGGCCACGGAGAAGGAAAATGTCTCTCTCACCGCGGCATCTATGCATTCTCTGCTGATTTTCTCTGTGCCGAAGGTATTGACGGTTACGGCCACGGGATCGGCCATGCCGATTGCGTAAGCCAGCGACACTTCGCACTTTGCGGCCAGCTTTGCGGCAACAATATTCTTCGCCGCGTACCGGGCCATATAGGCTGCGGAGCGGTCCACCTTTGTCGGATCCTTCCCGGAAAAGGCGCCTCCGCCGTGCTTACCGACTCCACCGTAGGTATCAACCATAATTTTGCGCCCGGTCAGCCCCACGTCCGCCGCCGGCCCGCCGATCACAAAGCGGCCTGTCTGATTAATGTAGATTTTGGTTTCGCTGTTCATCCATTTGGGGTCTACCTCGCTTTGGATCACTTTCTGTAAAATGGTGTTGCAGACAGTTTCGCGGTCTACTTCCGCGCTGTGCTGCGCGGATATTACAATCCCTGTAAGACAGAGGGGCTTCCCCTCTTCGCTGTATTTCATGGTTACCTGGCTCTTGCCGTCCGGGTACAGCCAGGGAACGGTTCCGTCTTTTCTGACCTGTGCAAGCTTCATGACCAGCCGGTGTGCCAAATCGATGGTTATCGGCATGTAGTGTTCCGTTTCATCGCAGGCATAACCGTACATCATTCCCTGATCCCCCGCGCCGAAAACCTTTTTTCCGCAGGAGCCGTCCTCCAATGAGGAATCCACACCGCGGGCAATATCCGGCGACTGGGAGGTAATGTTGGTCAAAACCATGGCGTTTTGGCAGTCGAAGCCGGTACAGGGCTGCGTGTAGCCTATCTTTTTCACAATTTCCCTCGCCACGCCGGGAACATCCACTTTTGCTTTGGACGTCACCTCGCCCGCAATCATAATCGTATTGGGGGAAATCATGGTCTCCACCGCGACCCGGGATTCCGGGTCCTGCTCCAGATACGCGTCCAATATTCCGTCTGAAATCTGGTCGCATATTTTATCCGGATGGCCTTCCGTAACCGATTCCGATGTTACCAAATACTCCTTCATTCTATCTTCCCTACCTTGTTCTCAATGCGTTCCTGTTCCAGTGCCAGCGCTTTTTTATACTGGAACACCGTCACATGTTCATATTTTTTGAAAACCTTGCTGAAATAGCTGCTTTCGTTGTAGCCAAGGCGGAACGCAACATCAATAATGTTCAGGTCGGTAAAGCAAAAATATGCTTTTGCCAAAGTAAGCTTTCTCATATGTAAATATTCAATGACGCTCACGTTCATCTGCTGCATAAAAATCCGGCTCAGGTAGCCCTGACTGATATTGCAGTTGTCAACAATCTGGTTCAGGCCGATGTCTTTTTTAATGTTTTCGTCAATGTAATGAAATACACATTCCAGCACCTTGTATTTTTTAATGCTGATCTGCTGGAATAGGTAATTCATGACATTGAACAGCCATAATTCCAAACTCTTTTTTTCGGAAATCAGAACCTCTGTCATTGGGAACAGTTCTTCACACTTTGTCTTCCCTTCATTCAGCCATTCGAGCAGATTAATCAGACTCTGCCCCAACTTCATAAACGCGGCTTTCAGCTGCTCAGTGTCATTGCCCACGCCGGAATAAATCTCATCCACAATCTGAGGAACCTGATAGTACATTTTTTTGAAGTCTTTTTCTTTGAGGATAGAGAAAAGGGAATCTGTCTGCTTCCCGTATTTTTTATGGGTATCCGAATAATTGTTGAGCAGCGCTTCGACGGTTCCCCAAGTCACCGGCTTGCTGATGTATTCTTTTACTTCCGCTTTCAAAGCTTCGCGTGCAAACTCAAAATTGTTATAAGCGGAAACGATATAAATCGTAATATTATGGTTGTTGTTATAAATTTGCCTGCTCGCTTCAATTCCGGAGATTCCCGGCATCATAATATCCATAAAGACAATGTCGATATTTTCCGTTCTGCAAACCTCCACGGCATCTTCTCCGTTGTCAACAGAGCACACGACAGTAAAGCCATCCATCTTGGATACCATAATCCGCATGGCTTCTCTCATCAATTCTTCATCGTCAGCAATCATTACACGATACATTTACAGTACCTTTTCGTCAAAGTTTTTTGGATACTTAATCAGGCATTTTGTTCCGCTCTTCTCGCTGTACTCCATCACAACGTCGTACTGCGGCCCAAAGGAACTAATCAGCCTCTGTCTGATACTGGAGATTCCCGTCTCTATGGCATCTCCTTCATAACCGCCATCCTTATAGGATTTGAACCTCTGCAAAATTTTTTCCTCGCTCATCCCCAGCCCGCTGTCCTCCACAGAGATGACCACGTCGCTGTTCAGGTAAAAAACCGAGATGTGCACGGAACCGCCCTCCCGTTTCTGGTCGATGCCGTAAAAGACCGCCTTTTCCACAAAGGGAAGCACAATAAAGTTCGGAATCCGCTGCATATGTATATTCTCCGCAATCTCTATGGAGTAGTTCAGCCGGTCACCCAACCGCACCTTCTGTATTTTCAGGTACCGTTCAATGTTTTCCATCTCTTCCGCAATGGTAATGGCATTTTTCTGATTATTCAGATTATAACGCAGGAACTCCGCAAACAGCGTCACCATTTCATTGGTCTTCGGCGCGTCCTCAATGACCGCCAGGTTGGAAATGGAGTTCAGGCACCGAAACAGGAACGAGGGATTCATCTGGGACTGCAGCGCGGTCAACTCGGCATTTTTCAGGCTGTACTCCAATTCCATCCTCTTTTTCTTTTCACTCAAGCTGTCCATTTCCTTGTTCAGGGACTCCTTGAGCATCAGCCTTGACAGTTCCTTTTCACCGAGCTGGTTGATAATCATAGAAATCAGATCCGCTATATTGACAAACTGCTGATACTTCATTTCCAGTATTTCATTGAACAGATCGCTTTTGCTGATCTTGTAATCTTCCGCGTGGTGCATCACGGTTTCCAGTCGGACGATATTTTCCGGGGCGTCGTTGCACCTGATCTGACCCCCGATAAACCCTCCGAGGTAATGCCCCCGCACAATAATGGGAATGGCAACCTCCATCAGTCCGCAGGGACAGAAATAAACCGAAGTTTTCTGCGTTACCGCGGCCTGTATCGCCCCAAACGCGTCGGATGACCAACAAAGCCGTTTTTCTCCTTCGTTTCGCCTGATTTCCCGGCAAAATTTAGTAAAAGAGGTCAGTTCCGTCACCGGTTCTCCTTTGAAATCAACCGTAACAAAGGCCAGTCCAGTGGCTTTGGAAATCTTTTCTTGGATATTTTCCAACTTTTCTTTTCCAAACAGATGATTGATATCGAAGTTGTTGAACACGCTGTCTTCGTCCTGCACCAAATCTTTGATCTTGGCATTTAAGAATTCATCCATGGAATCAACCTCCTAAATCAAGAATATACTACCAGTTCATATTATATAATATATTCTTTGACTTTGGGGATTTTTAGTACAACTTTTTTAATAATAATTCGACATCCTGTTCGGTTATTTTTATGGGATTCATAGGCGTACAGCCGTCCTTTACTGCGTTTTGTGCCACATAACGGACATTCTTGTCAAAATCCTCTTTGGATACGCCGCACTCCGCGAGGGTCAGCGGCATATTCATCATCTTTTTCAAAGACATGATACAAGTGAGAAGAACGTCCACGGCGAACCCGGGGTCAACGCTTCTTTCCACCATTCCCGTCCGGTAAGCCATCTGCGCATATTTGGCTCTAACCTCGCTGTCCCGACTGTTGAATAAAACCACTTCATTGAGCAGAACCGCGTTTGCAAGTCCATGCGCAATGTGGAACGTTCCCCCTACCTGATGCGCAACACTGTGGCTCATGCCAAGGCCCGCAATGCTGAACGCGATTCCCGCAAGGCTGGAAGCCAGCAGCATCTGCTCTCTCGCCTGCCCATCGTCACCGTGGCGGTAACACTGCAGGAGCGACTTCATAATCAGTTCCACCGCTTTTTCGGCCAGGGCGTCCGTGTAGACGCTGGCACCCTTTGCCACATAGGCTTCCATTGCATGGGTTAAAACATCCATACCGGTGTTCGCCGTGATTTCCGGCGGAAGCGAAAGCGTCAGCTTCGCGTCCAGAATCGCTTCGTCCGGATAGATACTGTCGTCAAAAAAGATATGCTTTTTCTTTGTTTCGTGATCCACCACTACCGTCGCCGCCGTTACCTCGGAACCTGTTCCGCTTGTGGTGGGAATCGCAATCAGCGGGATACCGGCGTCGGCTTTCATCTCCCGCGCAAAATAAAGGATTCCCTTTGCGGTGTCAATGGCGGAGCCTCCCCCGAAGGCGATGATGACTTCCGGGCGGAACTGCTTGAGAATCGCCACCCCTTTCCCAATGACCGTCAGGGGCGTGTCGGGCAAAACACCGTTGAAAAGCTTTACCTCATTGCTGTTGTCGATGACTTCCAGCACTTTCCGGATGCTCCCGTTTTCAATCAGAAACCGGTCGCAGATAATCCAGATTCTTTTTCCAAGAATGGACGAAAGGCGCTCCAGCGAGTTTTCTCCATAAAAAATCTTGGTCCTTAAATAAATCCGATCCAATTTCATCCCCGCTTTCTAACGAATGGAAAACGCGTCCATCAGCGTACATCTTCTCCTTCTTGCGAAATGCCTTGCGGTTGTGGTACCCTCCCCGGTAACGGTTGCAATGGTAAAGCTGGTGTCGCCTTCCCCGTTATAGCCGATTCCGGCCAAAGAGGAGCCGTTTTTCACAAACACGGAGGTTTGCATCTTTTTAGCCGCCCGGTTCAGCCGCTCAATCGACTGAGAATGAATGGTCGCGGTGTGACGGAAGCCCTGTTCAATTTCAAAAGCGGTTTCCAGCGCTTCGTCAAAATCGGCCGCCCTGACCAGAGGGACAACCGGCATCAGCATTTCCAGTGTGACAAACGGGTGCTGCTTAATGGTATCGACCACGATCAGCCGGACGGGTTCGCTGCAAGAAATTCCCGCCGCCTTCAATATTTCAGTGGCGCTCTTGCCTTCCAGAGCTTTGTTGATCCCCATATCCTGCGTTACGGTCACAGAGGTCAATTTCAGCATTTCTTCCTCATTGTGAATATAATAAACGCCGTTTTTCTTAAGCTCTTCAATCAGTTCCTCTGCGGCTGCCGCAACAACGACAATGCTTTTTTCTGAAATGCACATGACGTTGTTGTCAAAAGATGCCCCCTGAACAATATCCCTTGCCGCCTGCTTCAGATCGGCCGTTTCATCCACAATGGCGGTTGGATTCCCCGGCCCCGCTCCAATCACCTTTTTACCGCTGGCAAGCGCTTCTCTCAGCACGCCGTTCCCCCCCGTGGTAACCACCATGGAAATATCGGGGTGCGTCATCAGCTCACGGGTCACCGCCATGGAGGTATCCCCTAGGGTTACCACCAGATTATCGATCCCACAGGTGTCCCGAATGGCGACGCTAATCATTTCCGTCACAAACTGGGAAACCTGAATCGCCCTTGGGTGCGGGACATGCACGACGGCATTGCCCGCCGCAAGCAGACTGATGGTGTTATTGATGAGTGTGGCGCACGGGTTCGTGCAGGGATGCACGGCACAGACCACGCCGTAAGAAGACAGTTCGTAAAGCGTCATGCCGCTGTCGCCTGTCTTTACCTCGGTAATCAAATCCTCCACGCCCGGCGTTTTCCGGATGGCAAGCAAAAGTTTTTCGATTTTATCCTCAACATTGCCCATGCCGGTTTCTTCCGCCGCCATTTTGGCAATTACGTTGACCATTGGCAGAAGCTCTTTCTTGATTGCTTCAATTACTTCCTGACGTTCATTCAGGGTCAACTTGGAATACTGGATGTAGGCTCCCTGCGCAACCGCGACGGCATCGTTTACCGAGCAAAAAACCCCGCTTCTCACCGTACCGCTGTAGGTTAAGTATTTCTTAACCAACTCTCCAATTTGTGCAGTATTCATCTTAACCTCTCCTTCGCCCAATCCCTCAGGCATTCAATTGCGTAAATTCAGGACGTGACGCTGTCAGTCTCTAAACGTCCATTGTATCAATAATGCCCACAATGGCCATGTCAATGGACACATTATGCTTTTGAACACGAACGGCCGACCCGGAGCAAACCAGGACATACTCCCCGATTCCCGCCCCCACATAATCGGCGGCAACCTCTTCGGAGCCGATGTTGCGCTTCTGCGAATCAATTTTCTGGATAATCATCAGCTTAAAGCCGACCAGAGACTCTTCCTTGCGCGTCGCCACAACATTGCCCACTACTTTTGCCATATAAATAGTAATCACAATCCTTTCCTGACCTTAGTTCTAAGGATTATTTTTCTTTTGGCCTCTTGTATTTCCGGTCTGCCGTTTGGCTGTCCCTTTTTCTTTCACCACCGTGTTTTTGGAAGCGGTGCTTTTTGCAGATGCAGATTTTCCCGATCTTGTTTTGCCGGAGGGCTTTGCTTTTGTTTCCGGCTTCGTTTCCGGCAGGATCATTTCCAGCTGGGAAACGGCCGACTCGTTCACGGTGGGTACTTCGGGCAGATTCTGCGGCTCTGGCTCTTCCGGCGCGGGTTTCAAAGCAGCTTCCGGTTCTGCGGCAGGCTCCGGCTGAATCATCTGTGGCTCCGGCACGGAAGGTTCCTCCACCGTCGGAATCGCTTCCGGTTCCGGTAAAATTACTTCTTCAACGGGCGGAGCTGTTGCCGGCTCCGGCGGTATGGTTTCCTCCGGCTGCGGTACCGCTTCGGGCTTTTGCACGGGCTCTTCCGGTAAATCTTCAAGAACTTCCGGCAAAGCAGAGGCCTCCAGCTCGGGTTCCGGAATTTCCGGCGCTGCAGAAACTTCCGGCTCAGGCTCCGGCTCGGGTTCCGGCGTATTTGGCGCGGAGGATTCGGGCGAATCCGGCGGAGTGTTTCCATCCTCGTTTTTTACAGTCTGACAAAAGAAATCTTCAACGCTGTCCGCGGGTCTGGGAATGACTTTGGACGAAATATAGTGATGAAAAGTCTCGCCGACTTGCTTGCCTGCGGTGACGGCGGCGTTAACGGCTGCAACATCACCCGTGATTTTCACGGTGATCCAGCCGTGTCCCCTTGTTTTCTCAATCTGGTTAATCGTCACATTTGCTGTTTTCACCATGGTGTCCGCAACCAGAACGGCCGTTGCCAGCCCCTGTATTTCGATCAGCCCCAATGCGTTTTTCATTTTGTCACCTTACTTCTTTTTCTTTTGATAATATATAAATGTAAGCAAAAATAATTTGGTTACCGCTTTTTTCTTTTTCAATTATTGTCTAATAATTTCAATGCCCAGACAGGACGCTTTTTCCTTGGCCAGAGCGGTCAGCAAATCCCCCTGAGCCAGCAGAATCCGCCCCTCCTGCACAAACTTGTCAAGATCGCCTTCCGTAATTACTTGATGCCCGCCGTATGCGCGTTTGTCCGGCGCAGGACGGGACATTGCGTGTTTCAGGTTTTCGGGAGCCGTTTCTTCTTCAAAAACAGTTTCCTTGATTTCAATTCCATACTGAGCAATTATCCTGTAATATGCCTTGATTCTGGCAGCATACGCCGCCGGTTCTCTCCCCGTAAGCGGTTCCAGCCCAGATTTTAAAAGAATGATTTTCTGACCGTTCGCCATACACCGCTGCACCCATTTTGTCTCAAAGGTATCGCCAATGCACAGCGCGGTTTTTACAATCAGCTCTCTGGAAGCAGCCGGAAAAACGGTCGTTCCGTCCGGCAGCTGCGCCAAGTCGGTTTGATCCTGCCGCAAAACGGTTCCGCAGCCTTCCCATTCTCTGAGTTTTTTCTGATGATAGTCATTTGCCATAGAAGGGGGAATCACCGTAGTCACACAGTATTTGCGCTGATCTTTCAAAGTATTGAAGAAAGATCGGTATTCCTCATTCCATCCTTCCGAAAGGATGACATATAATTTCTGTTCGGGTACAGGGAAATTGGAAAGCATCTTTCCATTCTGCATTTTCTGTATCACTTTCAGCACAATCTGATACAGGTCATTTTCACTGATTTCCACGGTACCCCTCCTTTATCTTGCAAAGCCTTTTGTACTGACAGTGAAAAGGCGGTCATGATAGGAAGAAATCAGGAAAGGGCATTCCCTGACTCTTCCGTACCATTAACGCCCTACACAGTCCTGTGTGGAAGAAGAATTGAGTGGTGATTATTTGTCCATATGAGGAATAATCTTTTCAGTGTCCGAATGAGGACGGGGAATGACGTGGATGGAGACGACTTCGCCGACCATTTTGGCGGAAGCTGCCCCGGCGTCCGTTGCGGCCTTAACGGCTCCAACGTCTCCGCGTACCATCACCGTTACCAGTCCGGAACCGATCTTTTCGTAGCCTACCAAATTGACATTGGCGGCCTTGACCATAGCATCGGCGGCTTCAATTGCAGGTACGAGTCCGTGTGTTTCGATCATACCCAGTGCATCAGAGTTCATGTGTAAACCTCCTTCATTGTAGTATCAAGTTATTAAATATATGGATGAGTGGTTGATTTCGGTTCGGATCCCAACGCGCCAAGCAGTTTCAGGCCGACCGCTCTGGCCGCTCTGACAGCCTGTCGTACGGCGCCGGAATCGCCTGTAAAGATCAGGATCACCTCGTTTGAGAAGCTGGTTCCGCCGTTACCGGGAGAGCTGTAGCAGACCACGTCAACATTTGCCGCCTTAACGGCCACATCCGCTAGAACCGTGCCGATTGCGGCAGGGCCCGCGCATGTCATGCCGAACGCTTTGCCGAGAGGAGAACCAAACGCCTTTTCAAGGCACTGGCTGGCTCTTGCGGAATATTGAAATTCCAGATGTCCGGCTTCGCTGCCGTAAACATCGCCGAAATATTTCGGGAGGCTGGCAAGAGCGATTTCTACCGCCCTCCTTGCGTCCGAAACATCCTCCGCGCCGATATAGATCAAATCTCCGTGACCGGCGCCGCCTTTGGTATCTCTGGGCAGTTCAATGGAAATAACTTCCGTATTGGTTGCTTTGACTGCGTCATCAACCGCCATAATCTGGGGGCCTGCCCCCGTTCTGCCGCCGATAATCCCGATGGAACGGTATTTACCGAGTTTCATGACATCAACAAGCATTGGGTCAACGCTGGCGATGACCAAACCAATGGTATCACCGACGGAGGTTCCCACAAATTCTGTTACTCCCAGTGAATTGCAAAGCTGTGTACCGGCTTCCGCTGCTTTTTCCTCAGGTTTTATTTTCAGTTCATCGGCAACCTGCTGCACAACCTTATTGATTAATTGCTGGTCCATTGCCTATCCTCCATTTCATTAAATTTTTTAACCACCGATAATACATTCGAAGCCCTGCTCTTCAACCACAGTTTTGAGTGCCTGTATTTTTTCAGGAGTCAGTGTCTTAACGTCCTTCATCAGATAGTCCCTGCCCAAAAGTTCGTATTTGTTTTCACCGTAGGTGTGATACGGAAGTAAATGGATTGTTTTGATATTGTGCAAAGTTTTTGCAAACCTGCTGATCGCGAGAATATCCTCTTCCGTGGCGTTTACTCCGGGAATGGTGGGCACCCGGATCACTGTCTTAGTGATTTGGGATACCCTGACGGCGTTTTTCAGAATGAGTTCGTTGCTTACCCCCGTGTATTTTTTATGTACTTCAGGATTCATAGATTTGATATCCATCAAAGCCAAATCCACATAGGGAAGCACCTTTTCAATCGCTTGTTCGTCCGCGTAGGCAGTCGTTTCGATCGCCGTGTTCCATCCCTGTTCTTTGGAGGCCCTGAGCAGTTCGAGTGTAAAATCGGACTGCACCAGGGGTTCCCCTCCTGAAATAGTAATTCCGCCGCCGGAACGCCTGTAGGTTGTCGCGTCCTTTCTCAGCTCCAGCATCACCTGCTGTACGGTCATTCCGCTGCCTTTCAGCACCAGCGCACCCGTGGGACAGACATTGGCGCATTCACCGCATCCAATACAAAGATCTCTGTTGATAAAGCCTTTGTTGTTTGGATTGATTGCCCCCTGTTTGCAGGCCTTCATGCATTTTCCACAGTGAATACAACGCATTTTTTGATAAGTAATCACCGGTTTTAACTTTTGGGATTCAGGATTACAGCACCATTTGCATGACAAAGGACATCCTTTTAAAAATACGATCGTGCGAATACCAGGACCATCATGTACGGAAAACCTCTGTATGTCGAAGACGAGTCCCGATGCGCTATAATTGATTGAATCCACCACCTACAACTCCCTTAGTTACATTTCATCAGCGCATGGAGCAATCTCATCACCATCAGAATGTCTGCTCTGTACGGCTGATGATATCATCCTGCACTTCTTTTGCCAGTACTACAAACTGTGCGCTGTATCCGGCAACACGAACCACCAGATCCTTGTACTTGTCAGGATCTTTCTGGGCAGCCAGCAAAGTCTCTCTGTCAACGACATTGAACTGTACATGCATGCCTTTGTGGTCGAAATAGCTTCTGACAACAGACGCGAAGTTCTGCAGTCCCGTATCCCCTGCAAGTGCGGAGGGCAGGAATTTCTGGTTGAGCAGCGTTCCGTTGGATGCAAGGAAATGATCCAGTTTAGCAACAGAGTTCAATGCCGCTGTCGGACCCTTTACATCCTTGCCCTGTCTTGGGGAAACACCGTCCGCCAGAGGCAGCTTTGCCAATCTGCCGTCCGGCAGCGCGCCGACGTCTTTACCGAACAGTACGTTGGCCGACACCGGGTAAACGCCCGCCTGGAACTGGCCGCCGCGCGGATTGGTATATTTCTGGACTTCTTCGCAGTAGATCCGGGCGATCTTGCGGGAAACCATGTCGACCTCGTCAATATCGTTGCCGAAGCACTCCGTGTTGTCCATCAGTCTGTAAATATTCTCATAGTCGCCGCTGCAGGAAGCGCAGGTATCTTTTACGCCGCACATCTTCTGCAGATCGGACATATCGATATTGCAGGAATTGCCGAGGACCTTCTTGACGGCCTCATAGATCTTCTGCTCCGTAAGAGCATCCGCTGTGCTGCTGCAGGGGTCTTCTGCGCCGGTTTTGGCTCCGACCGGACGGCCGTAGTTCGCATCCAGAGCTTCCTTCAGCTGGGCAATCGTAATGTCTTTATCCTTAAACACATGTTTATCCATCGCATAGATGGAGTCGCCGGAATCGGCAATACCAAATGCCTGCGGGCCGGTGAAGTTGTAAATGGCTCCGCCTTCCTGTACGGACTTGCCGCGCTTGATGCAGTCGTCAACCATAGCCGACTGGAACGGGAGCGGGCACCTTTCCGCATGGGCCAGATCGACGCAGTTGTCGGCTTCCGCCAGATGCTGCACGAAGTAAGCCATTTCTTTCTTAAACGCATCGTAGAATTCATCAATGGATTTCCACTCACACATATCCGGAACAACCGGGCCAAGCTGTTTGTCGCCGACCTTGCCGCCGTGGATGGTGATGTCGAGAACCTTGGCAACATTGAAGAACGCGGCGTCGTGCCAGCCTTCGGTCTTGTGCGGGCACTGCGGCTCCACACAGCCGATAATGCAATACTCACGGGCGTCTTCAAGGGAAACGCCCCTGTTTTCAAGAGCAGGGATAATGACTTCGTCGTTGTACATTGCAGGCACGCCCAGTCCGATGCGGGCAAGCTCGCACGCCCTGTAGAGGAATTCGTCCGGGGTTCCCTGCCACACGCGGATGGAGAAGGAAGGCGCCGGCAGCTTGGTATGGGCGCACGCGTCCATCATCATGTACGAAACTTCATTGGTGGCATCCAGCCCGTCCGGTGTCTGGCCGCCCGCGCCGATGTTCTGGAACACCGCGTAGCCGGCAAACGCCTGAGCGGAAACCTCGTCGCGGGTCTTGTTGACGTCGTTGAGTTTAATCCAGATGCAGTCAACCAGTTCCTGCGCGAATTCTTTGGAAATGTTTTTGTCCGCGGCAAGATACGGATACATATACTGGTCGAAGCGGCCGGGAGAAATGGAGTGCCCGCTGGACTCGATCTGCATCATGCTCTGGATGAACCAGAAGGACTGGCAGGCCTCATAGAAATTGCGCGCGCCGTTTTCCGGCACTCTGTCGCAGTTAACGGCAATCTGCAGAAGTTCTGCCTTTCTGGTGGCGTTCGTTTCCGAAGCGGCCAACCGTCTTGCTTCGTCCGCATACCGGTGGGCAAAATTGATCGCCGCATTATAAGTGATAATCAGAGCATTGTAGAACTGCTGCTTTTTTATGTAGGAAGGATCCGAAAGATCCATCTTCATCATGGCATCGACTACTTCCGCAATGACTCCGCGGAAGCCTTTTTCCAGGATCTTGCCATAGTCCACACAGACATGGCCCACGCCGCCGTAGAAGTAATTTCCTACGGTAAACACGCCGGCTGCCTGACAGTCCTTTGTTTCCGGGGACATATAGGAAGAAGCAAGCTCGCTGGTTGTCTTCCCCGGCCAGTACTTAAACGCCTCGTGCAGCTCTTTTGCGGTTTCCTTAGGGATGACGAACGGATCCGCCATTCTGGTCGCCATGGTGTCGAATTCCTTCTCAACCCAGTCATAGGAAAACTCCGGGCAGATTTCCGTTGAGCGGGGGTGCTTGGTGATGGCGCCGACAATCAGCTCGTCGTCACGGATGGTTACCGGAAGATTGTTGAAAATCTTCTCATCCGCTTTGGCGCGTCTCATAATCGGCGGCAGGCCTTCTGTTTCCTTATAAGACTCTGTAACCAGAACCGCTCTCTCCGACTCAACATAAGGGGTTGCATCCAAAATCATTCTTTTTAGTTTTTCAACCCTTGCCGTTGGTTTGGAAAATCCTTTTTCTATCACTTTAAATACCTCCTTAAAAAAATTTGATCGACGAATTTTGAACACCCAAGTCCGATTTCTTAGCTTTGATTATATACCTGCGTCAGCTTGACCGCGCAACACTTTCCAAACCCAAAGAATGTAAAATTAAAACTAAAAAATTTTTCAACAAAAGTATATTTTATGGAAGATAGATAAAATTGAAATCTTTTTAACGCTTAACCTGATCTGTTATTTTTACGGAAAAATTTCTTTTCCGTAAAAATTTGACATTCAAAATGAAACTGAAATTCCCAGCAAACCGACAAAATCCCTCAAAATCGCCGTATTGCCCGGCCACGCGGGAGAGGTCACCAGATTTCCGTCCGCAACCGATTCATCCGCTTCCGTATCAATATAAATGCCCCCCGCCATTTCCACTTCTGGCTTGACCGACGGGTACGCTGTAAGCCGCCTTCCCCGCACCACATCCGCCGCGGTCAGCAGCTGAACCCCGTGGCAGATGGCCGCCACCGGCCTGCTCAGCTTCATAAAGTACCGGATGATGTCGAGGACCTCATCATTCAGCCGCAGATACTCCGGGGAGCGCCCGCCCGTCAGATAAAGTCCGGCGTATTCCTCAATCCGCAGCCCGGCAAAGGTGGCGTTGAGCAGAAAACGGTGCCCCGGCTTTTCCGTGTAGGTCTGGTCGCCCTCAAAGTCATGGATGGCTGTTTTAATGGATTCTCCGGCCTTTTTGCCCGGGCACGCCACGTCTGCCTGAAGCCCAAAGACGCCCAGAGTCTGATAGGGAACCATCACCTCGTAGTCCTCTGTAAAGTCCCCGGCCAGTATCAGTATTTTTTTCCGCCTTTTGTCCATATTTTTCTCCTCCCGACACTCAGGTAAAATCAAGACCTGTTTTCTGCAAAATTAAGACCTTTCTCTTCCCACGGTAAGATGTCGCCCGGTTCTCGCAGATGATTTAAAATATCCGGAACGCCTTCCCCCGTTATGGAATTGACATAAAAGATTGTCTTGCACCCCGCAAGCTTCAGCCAGTTTTCCGCCAAATCCGTCCTTGCGCCCTTTACATCGATCTGCGTAACAATTCCAATTACTTCTCTGGTTGCGGCGGCTACAAAATTGGGACTGTAAAGGGAATATTTCTCCGTTGCGTTCAGTAACAAGCCCACGACATCCGCCTCATAGCCGTAAAGCACCAGCGCTCTCGCCAGCGTTCTGTTTTCCGCGTACTCGCCGGGCGTATCAATAATGACATCGTAATGGTTAACATACTGCGTTTTGTGATACTGAATTTTTTCACCCCTCAGCGCCTGCGTCAGAGTTGTTTTTCCGCTTCCGGTTCTGCCAACCAACATAATTTTTTTCATACGCGCCTACGCTTTCGTCAGGTTGCACACGGTAAATCCCATCACATTTTCCGCATAATTCAAGACGGCCTCCAGAGCGGTCGTTACATCCGATATTTTTCCGGTAATAATCAGCGTGCCGCTGAACCGGTCAATAAAACCAATATCTATCCCCGACTTTTTCAGTGCAATGTCGGCTGCGATAATGGATGTTTCGCTTGGAGTCATTGTCAGAATTCCGATTGCCGCCTTGGCATAATCGATTTTAGGGTCCAGGCCGAGCTTCTGATAAATGACCGTGTTGGGGCTGGCAATCACATGCGCCATCGTCACCTGTTTGCCCGGCACCGTCTCCTGAATAATTCTCATTAATTTTTCGCCCGACTGCTCCAAATCCTCTAATTTCACAAAAAGACCTTCCTTGCAATATAAATGCTGTCCGTGATTTCTAAATATATAGTATCATGATGCAGAATGTACCCATAACACAATACAAACCAATTCGCAGTAAATTTGAAAGGTGCGAACGATAAATCAGCGCGGCCGGATATCCCGGCCGCGCTGTCATCCGGTTTAACCGGACTGTATTTCCTTTAACGTGATAAAGCGCCTACATCATGGATTTGTAAAGGGCGATCACATCCTCCACGGTGGGGTCTTTCGGGTTCCCGCCCGTGCAGGCGTCCGCCATGGCGGACTCGGCAAGGAACGGGATGTCTTCTTCCTTTACCCCCACCAAGGAAACCTTCTGCGGAATTTCGACGTCTCTGGAGAGCTGCTTGACCGCGTCGATTGCTGCCCGGCGATACTCCTCTTGCGTCATGTCGTCCACACCCTGCACGCCCATGGCACGCGCGATTTCACGGTATTTTTCACCGGTGGATTCCGCGTTGTACTCCAGTACGGTGGGCAAAATGGTCGCGCAAGCCACGCCGTGGGGCGTGTCGTACAGCGCGCTGAGCGGATGCGCCATGGAGTGCACAATGCCAAGGCCCACATTGGAAAAGCCCATGCCCGCCACATACTGACCCAGAGCCATCTCACTGCGTCCCTGCGGATCGCCGGCGACAGAGCTGCGCAGGGCACGGGAAATAATCTCAATCGCTTTCAGGTGCAGCATGTCCGTCAGCTCCCACGCGCCCTTGGTGATGTATCCTTCAATTGCGTGGGTCAGCGCGTCCATTCCGGTTGCGGCGCACAGTCCCTTCGGCATGGAGGCGGACATTTCCGGGTCAATAACGGCGACCACAGGAATGTCGTGAGGGTCAACGCACACGAATTTGCGGTGCTTTTCTTCGTCGGTGATGACATAGTTAATCGTTACCTCAGCGGCGGTACCGGAGGTGGTGGAAACTGCCAGAATCGGAAGGCATTTCTTTGCGGTCTGTACGGCCCCTTCCAGGCTGCGGACATCCGCATGCTCCGGATTTGTCATAATCACGGCAATGGCCTTGCTGGTGTCGATGGCGCTGCCGCCGCCCACGGCAATCAGGCAGTCCGCTTTCATCTTCTTGCAGGCCTTTACGCCGTCCTGCACATTCTGTATGGTGGGATTCGCTTTGATTTTGTCGAACACTTCATAAGAAATGGAGGCGTCATCCAGCACCTTCATCACCCGGGTGGCGACCTTGAACTTGATGAGATCCTTGTCGGTGACAAGCATCACTTTCTTCAAACCGCGCTTCTTGACCTCTGAAGACAGCTCCGCAATGGCGCCCGGGCCAAAATAGGACGTTTCATTCAAGACGGTACGATAAGACATAACATTCCCTCCAAATTTAATATTCCATCGAAACGGCCCGACAGCTTTTCGGCCGCCTGTCCGTAATGGTCATACGGCTGTGATTTTTTCCTCGGGGTTCTCCTCAATATTCCTGTCCAATATTATAACGATACCGGCAAAAAAATGCAGGTAAATTTAAATACTCCCGACGGGAATTTTTCTATGTTTTTTGTATAGCATCATCAAATAAATTATCGTATTAATTTAATATTTGCAATTAAGTCACACCCGCTATACGATATATTATGAATAAAAAGCGAAGGGGTAAATTCATGATTAGTTTTTTGGAAGATGGCAATGTCAATATGAAAGCAATTGAAATCGTCGACATTGTGGACATGTCCCTGCTGCAAAAATTTCAGGATAGCTTTGCCGTTGGGATGAATTGCGCCAGTGTAACGGTTGACAGAAACGGGATACCGATTACAAAACCGAGTTCCTACACCAGATTTTGCGATGGATTTGTACATAAGTCAAAAATCGGCGATGAAAGATGCGCGATTTCTCATAACCGCATGGGCGAAGAGGCCGCGCGGACAGGCAGACCTTTTGTAGGACAATGCCACGCCGGACTGATCGATTTTGCCGCCCCGGTTATTATTAATCATGAATTGATCGGAACCGTACTTGGAGGTCAGCTCCTGACGGAAAAGCCAAAGGAGGAAGATTTCCGCAGAACCGCCAGAGAAATCGACGCCAGTGAAACCGGGCTTGTCGATGCCGCAAATAAAGTGAACATTACCAATATGAAGAATATCAGCGCCGCGGCTGAGGTTTTGTTTATTGTAGTCAACACGCTGGCTGAAAACGGATATGCCAGAATTGAACTGGAGGTTCTGGCCAAACGTCTGGCGAACAAGTTTATTGAAATTTCATCTACTTTGGAGGAACTGGCTACCTCGGCACAAAGCATTACGGTACAGCAGCACGATCTGAATGACGAAATCGCACAGGTTGAACAGTTGACGGAAGAAATTAACGGCGTACTGAAATCCATAACTGAAATTGCATCCTATACAAAGATCCTAGGCTTTAATGCCTCCATCGAATCCGCCCGTGTCGGTGAAGCCGGCAGAGGATTTGAAGTAGTTGCCAGAGAAATTCAAACCCTTTCCGAAAGCTCGTCAAAAACAGCCAATTATATTATGCAGCTGACTGACAAGATCAAGGGGTCGATTAAAGAAACGGTAAACCATTCTCAAATTACGCTGCATACCACAGAGGAACAGTCCAGCGCAATGGAAGAAGTAGCCGCCGCCATTCAGGAATCCGTTTATCTGGCGGATCAGCTGAATGGGCTGATGAAATCGTTAAAATAAACCGATTAATTTTCAATCAGGGTACTGCCCAAAAATTCAAGGGCCGTTTCAGCTTTACGCTGAAACGGCCCTTTCCGTAGAAATCGCCTTTATTTTACGTCTTTGATTGCCTGCTCGGCAAACGAGGTGTTAATCAGCTTGTCGTACGGAACGCTTTGCTTCAGCTCGCCGGCCTGAGTCATAACCTCCTGCAGAAGAGAGAATTCCTCCGGCTTTAAAATCGGATTGGGGCTCCAAGCCTCAATTTCCTTATAGTGCTGTGCGACCGTGGTAAGCAGCTTGACATCCGTGTCCGGGAAGGAGGGCGCCATTGCTTTCGCGATTTCTTCCGGGGTGTGCGAATAGACCCATTTCTGCCCCTTGTAAACAGCTCTGGTAAAGCGGGCGATAAGGTCGGCATTCTTTTCAATATAGCTCTTCTTGGCACAGTAGGCGGTGTAGGGAATCTCTCCGCTTTCCTTGCCGATGGAAGCTACGATGTATCCTTTTCCCTGTGCTACAATCTGGGAAGCAGCCGGCTCAAACATGGTCACATAGTCGCCCGTGCCGTTGATGAAAGCCGGGCCCATCAGCGCATATTGGATGCTGTCGTCCAGTTTGGTGTCCTTCTTCGGGTCCAGCCCGTTTTTGCGGATAACGTACTGCAGCGTCATGTATGGCACGCCGCCCTTTCGGCCGGGGAGCACTACTTTGTTGCGGATTTTATCCCATGTAAAGTTCGGATCCGGCTGCCGTCCGAGCAGGAAAGAACCGTCGCGCTGGGTTACCAGCGCAAAGATTTGCGCGCTGTCGGTCTTCCCCTCGTTGTAAACATAGATGGAAGCCTCCGGCCCGGCAAGCCCAATGTCGGCGTTGTTGGACAGGATTGTCGACATTACCTTATCGGTCCCCTCCGCGGTAGCAATCTCCAGATCGATTCCTTCCTCCGCGAAAAAGCCCAGGTTGACTGCCGCGTACTGCGGTGCATAGAAAACGGAGTGCGTGACTTCGCACACTCTTACTTTTACCTTCTGCTTATTTTCCGTCGCAGCTTTTCCGCATCCTGCAACAGCCGCCAGCATGACTGCAAGACAGACGGCAACCGCGGACCATTTTAACATTTTTTTCATACTCTTAGCCCCTTTCTTAAACGGTATGCGGGAAAATTTCCCTTTCTTATCGAATAATCTGTTTCATACCAGATTACGGTATCCTTTTTAATGGCCGTACCACTTCAGAACCAGCTTCTCCAGAAGCGCCACCGCCTCATACATCACCGCCGCAACAACAGAGAGAATAATCACGCTGGCCATCACCAGATCCAACTTGAAAACCTGGCCGCCGTAGACAATCAGATAACCCAGTCCGGCTTTTGACACAAGGAATTCTCCGGCAATGACGCCGACCAGCGAAAGACCAATATTGATTTTGAGGGAATTGAACAGAGTGGAAATATTGTAGGGAAATACGATTTTCGTAAAGATCTGCCTTTTGTTCGCACCGAAAGTCGCGGCCATCCGGATATATTCATTGTCGGTATGGCGGAACCCGTTGAGCATCTCCAGTACGGTAACAATCAACGAAATGGCCAGCGCCATGAAAATGATGGCCTGCGTGCCCGCGCCGACAATGACAATGATAACGGGGCCGAGCGCAATTTTCGGCAGACTGTTCAGCACCACCAGATACGGTTCGCTCACTTTGGAAGCAAAGCTGCTCCACCAGAGGGCAATGGCGAAAAGCGTACCCAGAACCACTCCCAGCAAAAATCCCACCAGCGTTTCATAGACCGTTACGCCCATATGCATAAACAGATCGTTCTGCGCCATGTTCAGAAAGGTCTGCCAGATGCGGGACGGCTGACTTAATATAAAGCTGTCGATCAGACCCAGCCTTGCGGTTATCTCCCACTGGGCAATAAAAATAGCCAGAACGGCAATTTGGCAGAATCGGATCATTTGCTTCCTGTGTTTCTTTTTTTCCAGGTATTTTGTACGTTCTTGAGAAAGTGTTGGCTTATTCATCCGCTGACAGCTCTTTCCATATATGATCGAAATACGTTCTGAATTTGGGGCTGTTCCTGCAGGTCAGGGGCGTTCTGTTTTCATCCTCAAAGTCGACTGCAAGGATCTCCTTCACCCGGGCGGGGCGTGCGCTCAGAACCATGATTTTGTCACCCATACTGATACTTTCGGGGATATCGTGCGTCACCATGACGGTGGTAATGTTTTCTTTCTTTAAAATCCGGTAGACGTCGTCGGTTACAGTCAGCCGGGTCTGATAATCCAGCGCGGAAAAAGCTTCATCCAGCAATAAAATATCGGGATTGATCGCCAAAGTGCGGATGAGAGCCACTCTTTGCCGCATTCCTCCCGACAGCTGCGCCGGATATTTATCACGAAACTCATAGAGCCCGTAGGTTTTTAAAAGCTGAACCGCCCGTTCCTGATTTTCCGGGGACAGCATTTTCCTTACTTCAAGTCCGAACAACACGTTTTTGTAAATCGTGCGCCAGTCCAGCAGATTGTCACGCTGAAGCATATACCCGATGTGAGGAGAAGTCCCCACGATTTTTTCTCCGTTTACAAACACTTCGCCGGCAGTCGGTTTTAAAAGACCGGCAATAATTGAAAGCAAGGTAGACTTTCCGCAGCCGCTTGGCCCGACAATGCTGACAAATTCTCCTTTTCCCACCACAAAACTAATTTTATCCAGAGCAGATATTTCTCCGTTTTCCGCCTGATAGGTTGCTTCTATATTCTGAACTCGGAGTACGTCCAACGGTATCACCTCATCTTTCCGTTCATTGTTTTCAAAGGACGGTATACCTCTTAAATAATTCGCCTTTGGTATAAAATATGTAAAATAGAGAGATTTGTGAAAATATATCTGCTGTCGGGTCATCATAAAGTACGGAAATGCTCCCGCATTTTTAATACTCCGAGAAAAAATCGTATCGAAAAAAAAGGTTTTCTGTCGAAAGAGCAGGACAAATATCCGGTTGAAAAAAATGAAATCCGTGTTACTATAGAGAGATAGTAACGTGAAAGCGTAAAACTTGTCAGATGACGGGAAATCGCGCAACGCAGGCGCAGTCAACACGGTAAGCAAATTGTGAAACAATTTGCGTTTGCGCCGCTTCAGTCTGACAGTAGAGAGGACGATCATGATTTATCTTGATTACGCGGCCAACACCCCTGTCTGTGAAGAAGCTTTGCAGACGTTCTGTGCAGTGTCGCGGGATTATATTGCAAACCCGAATTCACCCCATCCGCTGGGTCTGGCGGCAAAGGAACGGCTGGACGCGGCAACGGAGCAGATTGCCGATATTCTGCATGTAAAACCGGAGGAAATCATTTACACCTCCGGCGCCAGCGAATCCAACAACCTCGCCATCAAAGGCGCCGCCGGGCAGTATCAGAAATACGGAAAGCACATTATCACCACATGGCTGGAGCATTCTTCGGTGAACGGAGCAATGGCGGCCCTGCAGGAACGCGGCTTTGAAATTGAATATGTCGACATTCAGGAAAACGGTCTTGTGGATTTGGAGCATTTAAAAGAGCTTATGCGGGACGACACCATTCTGGTTTCCGTATGCTATGTGGACAGTGAAATCGGAATCCGCCAGCAGATCGGCCGCATTGCGGAATTGCTGGCTGAGTATCCGCACTGCTTGTTCCATGTGGACGCCACCCAGGCCGTGGGCAAAATTCCCCTGGAAATAAGCGGAGCGGATCTTGTTACGTTTGCGCCCCACAAATTTTACGGGCTGAACGGCTGCGGCGTCCTGATAAAAAAAGAAAACGTTCTGCTGGAGCCGCAAATTCACGGCGGGACAAGCACTACCCCGTTTCGCAGCGGAACGCCCGCGCTGGGCCTGATTGCTTCCACGGCACAGGCGCTGGAGTCGGCGGAGAAAAACAGGGAGGAACGCTGCGAAATCGTGTCGGCCATGAACCGGATACTGCGGGACGCGCTGAAAAAATACCCCAAAGTCCGTATCAACAGCACCGCTGAGTCCGTTCCCTACATCCTGAATATCAGCATTGCGGGAGCGAAAGCGGAACAGTTCCAGTCAGAGCTGGCCGGGCGGGGCATCTGCCTTTCCACCAAATCGGCCTGCTGTGCGGCAAACACTCCTTCCCGCCCGGTCTACGCGCTGACAAAAGACCGGCGCGCGGCGCTCTCGACCCTGCGCATCAGCCTGAGCCACCTGACCACGCAGGAAGAAATCGGGATTTTTTTGAAAGCTTTTGACGAATGTTACCGGCAATTTGTAAAATAGAGGGACAATATGGAAAAATATCAACAGGTGGAAACCAGTATCATCAAAAAATACCGCAGGGAAATCTGGATTCCGTTTATCGCGGCCATTAAGGACTACCGGCTGATTCAGCCGGGTGACCGAATCGCGGTGTGCATCTCCGGTGGCAAAGACTCCATGCTGATGGCGAAATGTGTTCAGCACCTGCAGAAGTACAGCGACTTCCCGTTCGAGGCGGAGTATCTGGTCATGGACCCGGGCTACAATCAGGTGAATCGCCAGCGGATTGTCGACAACGCGGAAGCGCTTCATATTCCGATTAAAATCTTTGAAACGAAAATCTTTGACATTGTGGCAAAAACAGAGCAGTCGCCCTGCTATCTGTGTGCCAAAATGCGCAGAGGGCACCTGTATAAGCAGGCGCAGGATCTGGGCTGCAATAAAATCGCGCTGGGTCACCATTTTGACGACGTCATCGAAACCATCCTGATGAGCATGCTGTACGGCGCGGAAATCAAAACCATGATGCCCAAGCTGCACAGCACCAATTTTGCGGGAATGGAGCTGATCCGCCCGCTGTATATGGTGAAGGAAGCGGACATCCTCGCGTGGCGGCGATACAACGACCTTCAGTTTATCCAGTGCGCCTGCCGGTTCACGGAAAACTGTGTGCTGGGCGACAACGGCGGAGCCTCCAAACGGCAGGAGATGAAAGAGCTGGTTAAAAAATTCCGAAAGACCAGCCCGAACATCGATCAGAATATTTTCCACAGCATTCACAACGTCAATCTGGAAACGGTCATCGGTTACCGCAAGGGCGGTGAACAGCACAGTTTTCTGGACGAGTACGACAGCGAAGGCTGAGTTTCCGCTTTGCCGGCCAGTGATGGTAAACCCATCCGCATACTTAGAAGAAATAAAGCTGAAACAATATTAAATACAAAAAAACAGGCGCGGGCTTCCGGCAGTTTTGAACTGCGGGGCCTGCGCCTGTTCTGCTATAAAATATTTTAATCGATTTTACTTTCCACCTGTGATTTTAAGCTGCCCGCTATTTTCATTAGAAACGGCGGCAGCGCCACACCGATATCCGCTACGTTTTCCAAAATACTGATGATTTCGTTGCAGATCAGCCACACCGCGGCGAGGGACGCCACCACACAGCCGAAGTGCAGCTCCGTTCCGGCCTGCCGGGCGGCGTAGGCGAGCAGACTGTCCAAAACGGCGCCCACCGCTACCAGAAGCCACATGCAGATTTTTTTTGCGATGCCGCGAAAGCTTTTATAGCTGCTGATCTTCTGACCGCGGAATTTTGCCGCGGTCAGCCCGGTTCCGTAGTCAATCACGTTGACCGCCGCAAGCAGCAGCACCGGAACAGCCAGCACCCCCAGCCATGCGGAAAGCACGGTGAAAACCGCAATCACAGCTCTTTTGCATTTTTCCATTCCTTTTCTCCTCCTACTGAATTTTAAACTTAAAGCGGCGAAGGGGTTTTTCCCCCGGCGCCGCCGTGTAGATACCGGTTTCCTGACCGGGCTGCCCCACGGCAACCACTGCGAAAAGCTGGTCGTTTCCGGTGCGGGGGAACGGCACAATCGTTGCCACGCCTCCCGTCCCGGCGGTAACGGTGACCGGCTGGGCCGACGTGGTTTTTACAAGATAGTACGTTCCGTGCGCATAGGAAATATCCATAGTGGTATCAATCGCCACAATCGTGCTGACCGGTTTTGGGTAACCGTTATAACCGCCGCCTGGAATTACGGTCGGGTAATCCTTGAAGGATTCATCCAGATCCACGCTGCCGCCGATTCCCGGTACCCTCCCCGTTGAGCTGGTCTGGCGAATGGCACAGGGATAATCCGGTTCGCCGCTGTAGTCGGCAAGCCATACGTCGTAAGCTTTCACAGTAGCCGCGCTGACCCTGCCGGTTCTGATAAAATCATTGTTGGTATACACGCCGACATACCATCCGTCCGCCTTCATCCGTTCCAGAAACGCCCGAATCATTCCGTCAACCTGCGCATTGTCCGGGCTGACCCCGTTTTCGTTGGCATACCGGATAGATTCGTATTCATAATCAAACATAATTGGAAAATCCAGTTTTCCCTTGTAGGGGGCGAGCACTTTTTTGCAGATCTCCGCCTCTGCCTGCGCGTCTGCAACGGACACGGCGTAGCTGAACCAGTACGCGCCGGCATGCACGCTGTGGGAGAGCGCACCCCGGACATTTTCTTCAAATTTGGGGTCCTTCTGGCTGATTAAATTGCCGTATCCCGCCCGGATCATCGCAAACTCAATCCCGGAAGCCGCCACCCTGCCCCAGTCAATGGTGCCGTTGTGCTTGCTGACATCGATTCCTTTCATCCTTGCTGTCCTCCATTCAAACTACTCTTATATGACAGTAATATTCAGGATAAAATGGCGCTGTTCAGGCTAATGATTGAAAATTTTTTATTGCAGCAAAATAATGCTTCCCCGCCGTTTCTGCCAATCAAAAAGCGCTCCGGGCGGGCTTTTCAGCCGCGGCAGAGCGCAGGGCTTTCTAAATAAAGATTTTTCTTGACAAAAGTTATGCACAGTTATATAATGACTGTAAATTCACTGATTATGGAGTCATTCAAATGAAAAAAACATCCCGTCAGTTGCAAAAAGAGCAGACAAAAGAACTCTTAATCAAAACAGCATTTAAACTGTTTTCCGAGCGCGGTTTTCTCAGCACCAGAATTTCCGATATTGCGGGGGCCGCAGGCGTCTCTCACGGCACGGTCTTCGTTCACTTCCCGTCGCTGGACGCTCTGATGGCGGAAGTAATTGAAGTGTATGTCGGTAAAATCGCACAGCGCACACACGAGCTTGCGGATTCCGGCAAGACCCTGCGGGAGGTGCTCTGCGCCCACTTAAACGGCATTCAGGAATACGAGCCGTTTTATACGGCGCTTGTGACGGAAAACCGCCAGCTTCCGCCCCCGGCGCGGGACGCATGGGTCACGCTGCAATCCGTGATCTCCCTGCATTTCAGCCGGGCGGTTCAGCGGGAAACGGAGGCCGGAAAAATCATTCCGATCCCCACTTCTCTGCTGTTCAATATGTGGCTGGGGCTTGTTCACCACTATCTTGCAAACACAGACCTGTTTGCCCCGGGCGGGAAAGTCATTGAAAGATACGGGGAAACGCTGATTGACAATTATCTGAAACTGCTGGCATCAAAAGGAGCTGAATAAAAATGAACCGTTCCCCCGAACTGCTGAAAGCAAAATCCTGCTACGGCCACCTTGGCGGCACCCTGGGCAACCGGCTTTTTGCGCGGCTGCTGGAGCTGGGGTGGTTTGAACGGGACGGTGACAAAGCGACCGTCTTTTCCCTGACCGAGCTTGGAAAGCAGGAACTCAGCAAGCTGAATGTTGATATTTATAAAAGGAGCTAATCATATGAAAACGTGTATTGCCTGCGGAATGCCCATGACAAAGCCGTCCGATTATCCCATGGAGGACGAAAGCAAGGATTACTGTATTTACTGTGCCAGACCGGACGGTTCCATGCAGTCCTACCCGGAAAAGCTGGAGGGTACCGTGTGGTTCCTAATCCGCACGCAGGGAATTGATGAACAAGCCGCCCGGGAACTGGCGGTCAGGACGCTGGCAAGGCTGCCCGCGTGGAAAGAGCAGACCCTTTAACAAAACTTCCGGTCAGCAGTTTCCCTCATACACATACTTCAAATGTCTGCGGGCGATTTCCGCCAGCCGGTAAACGGTTTCTACTGCGGTCGGTGCGCGGTCGGTCATTTGAAAGCAGGGAAAAAACCGGGAAATGTGCAGCGGGATTTCCGCGTCCACCGAAGCAAGCCAACCGGAGAGCGCGTCCATTTCGTCCTCGCTGTCATTTTCCCCGGGAATCACCAAGGTGGTCACTTCCGTGTGGCAGCTTTTTGCCGACAGCTCAATCGCGCGCATGACCGTTTTCAGGTCGCCGCCAACCATCCGGTAAAAACGCTCGGTAAACCCTTTCAGGTCCATGTTCACCGCGTCGATCAGCGGGAGCAGGTCTTTGAGCGGTTCTTCACAGATGCAGCCGTTTGTCACCACGACATTTTTCAGTCCGCGCGCCCGGATGAGGGCGGCGCAGTCCCGGACAAACTCATACCCGACAAGCGGCTCGTTGTAGGTATAAGCAAGGCCGAGGTTCCCCTGCGGCACCAGCTCCGCCGCTTTTTCGGCCAGCGCTTCGGGTGTAACGGAAATGCTTTGGGCGTGTTCCCCGTCCGCCATGGAAATGGAGCTGTTCTGGCAGAACGGGCAGCGCAGATTGCAGCCGTAGCTGCCCACGGACAGAATTTTCCCGCCCGGACAGAACTGGCGCAGCGGTTTCTTTTCAATGGGGTCGAGCGCAAGGCTTGTCACTTTTCCATAGTTGGCACAAACCACTTTGCCGCCGCTGTTTCTGCGCGCGCGGCAAAGTCCGGTCTGTCCCTCTTCCAGAGCACAGTGATGGGGGCAGAGTTCACATACGGTCTTCATTTGTGGCGCACCACCTCAAACCGTTCCAGAGAGCAGGGTTCCCCTTTGCGGAGCCCTGCTTTTTGCATGGCAATAGCAACCTGTTGCTCCGGAGTATCGACCCCTTCCAGATTCGGCAGAAGCAGTCCGCGTTTATGCCCCCCGGTGACAATGACGCCGTAGCGCCGGACATCCAGTTCTTCGATTGTGTCAATCGGTTCCGGCTTATCCAGCACATCCACACTGTAAACCAAAGACGAAAGCTCCTGTTCCGTAACGGGAGCAAAACGCGGGTCCTCCGTACCGGCGCTGACCGCGTTCCTTACGATTTCCTTCGCAACGCAATCCGTTATCGGCCCGATGGTGCCGATGCACCCCCGAAGCTCCCCGTTCTTTTTCAGGGATACGAAAGCACCCGCCCGGCGGCGCAGCATTTCCTCCGGCAGCCCGGCCGGAAGCTTTACCCTCTCCCCGGTACGGACATAGGTTTCCAGCGACAGACGCGCCAGTTTGACATACTCGTCCTCCTGCGACTGAATCCGGTTCAGCCGCCTTTTTTCTTCGGCTTCATAGATCGCGTCAAAGCGCCGGTTTTCGTCGTTACCGGTAATCTGAAAAGCACAGACTCCGTACCCGACCCCAAATGGCCCCTCATAGGAAAGCAGCTCCGGCTGCACGGCTTTTCCATCCAGCGCGCCCGCCATGATGATAAAGGAGCGCAGCCCGCACTCCGCCGCCGCGTCACAGAAATCCGGGCGAAAGGTCAGAAAGCGCAGGAAATCTCCTTTTGCCATTGCGTCGGTCACCTGACTGTCAAATTTGGGGCCCTCTTTTGCAAAGCCGTAAGGCCCGTCCTCTTTGAGCCGGTGTGAAAGATCGCCGCTTGCGAGGAAAACAACCCTTCGTCCCAAAGCTTCCGCCGTTTGCGCAACGCACTTTCCCAGCCGGTAATGGTCAAGCACAGACAGCCCGGAAAGTCCGATGCGAACCAGCTGATAATCGGTATAAAATTCGTTTAAAAAGCGGAGCGGGATCATCGTCCCGTGGTCAAGAGATTTTTCCCGCTCTCCAAAGGTTCCGGCGGCCAGCCCCGCTTTTCCGGCCGCGTCGGTCAGCTCTCGTACAAATTCGCTGTCATACCGGACATCCACGGTAACCTCCGGCGCGCCAAAACGGCCAAAATCCCCGTGAGCGCTCTCGCCGGGAGAAATATGGAAATAATCCGCATACAGGACGGAATGCGGAGAAGTCACCACCACCGTGTCCGGCTTCAGCGCCGCAATTCTGCCCGCAACTTCCCGGCAGGCATCCGTCGTCCTCTGAATTTCCCGTTCCTCCCCCTTCCCTATTTCCGGAAGAATAATCGGAGGATGCGGCATAATAAACGCACCTACAATCGACATAGGAAATCCCCCTTTCCAATTTATAAAGCTATTTTAAAGCAGAGCCGCGTTTACAATAGCATCTGCCGTTTGCTTTGTAATATCTCTCTGAACAATAAAAAATCGCATGGCTTTTCCTTTGTACCAATTCAGATTGATTTTCATCTCTTTCATACCGTTTGTTTTCTTAAATACTATACTTCCCGCGCGGATTTTTCAAGCCTGAAAACGCGCAAAAAGAGCTCTGCCTGTAAAAGCAGAGCCCTTTCGCATTTACGCAACGATTGAAGGACATGCCGGTCTATAAAGCAGCGGAATGCCTGACACAGAATATCAGGACAATTCAAACTGACCGGTAAACAATTGATAGTAGCGCCCTTTCTGGGCAATCAGTTCCTCGTGGCTGCCGCGCTCCAGAATTTCGCCGTTTTCCAGCACAATGATGGCTTTGGCGTTTCGCACGGTGGAAAGCCGGTGGGCAATGACAAAAACCGTCCTGTTTTCCATCAAATGATCCATTGCAGTTTCAATCAGCTTTTCCGTGTGGGCGTCCACAGAACTGGTCGCTTCATCCAGAATCAGTACCGGCGGGTCGGAAACCGCCGCGCGCGCAATGGCAAGCAGCTGCCGCTGGCCCTGGCTCAGGTTTCCGCCGTCGCCGGAAAGCACGGTATCGTAGCCCTGCGGCAATCTTTGGATAAAGGAGTCCGCGTTTGCCAGCTTAGCGGCTTTCACCACCTGCTCCCTGTCCGCGTCTGGATTCCCGTAACGGATATTGTCGGCAATGGTGCCGGTGAACAGGTGGGTATCCTGCAGAACGACGGCGAGCGAATGCCGCAGATCGTCTTTCTTGATGTTTCGGACGTCAATCCCGTCGTAGGTAATGCTTCCGGAGGTAACGTCGTAAAAGCGGTTAATCATGTTGGCAATGGTGGTTTTCCCCGCCCCGGTCGAACCCACAAAAGCGATTTTTTGCCCCGGCTTCGCGTACAGATTGATTCCTTTCAGAACGGGACGGCCGGGAATGTAACTGAACACTACGTCATGAAAACGCACGTCACCCAAAAGCGGAACCAGCCGGGCGGTTCCGTCTTCGTTCGGTACCCTCCATGCCCATTCGCCGGAGTGACCGGAAGTACATTCCGCCAGTGCGCCGTCTTTCTCAGCGGCCCGTATCAGGGTAACCGTACCAGCGTCTGTTTCCGGTTCTTCCTCCATCACTTCAAAAATCCGCTCCGCTCCGGAAAGAGCGGCCAGAATAAAATTCAACTGCTGGGAGAATTGATTGACGGGCATCGCCGTCTGTCGGACATAGACAAGGTAGGAAGCAAGGCTTCCCAGATCAATTTTGCCCGCAATGGCAAAAAACGCACCGATGCAGGCGGAAAGCGCATAGTTGAAATAGGAAATGCTGACTACCACCGGGATCAGAATTCCCGAGTAAGTCAGCGCGCCCGTGGCGGCATCCAAAAGTTTATTGTTGCGGTCACAGAATTCTTCAAAGTCCTTGTTCTCATGGTTAAAGACCTTGACGACCTTCTGCCCCTCCACCATTTCCTCCATAAAGCCGTTCAGACTGCCCATGAATTTCTGTTGATAGGAAAAATAGGCATGGCTTTTCTTTCCGCTGTACCGCAAAAACAGGAACATGCAGAGGAAGGAGAGCAGCACAATGACCGAAAGCTGAAAATTCAGGATAATCAGCACCGTAAACGTACCGACAATAATGATAAAGCTCTGAATCAGTACCGTAAAGCTGTTGTTAAGGGCTTCGGCAATGGTATCGATATCGTTCGTAAAGCGGCTCATCAGCTCGCCATGTGTCTTCGCGTCAAAAAAACTCAGGGGCAGGGTCTGTACTTTGCTGAAAAGGTCATCGCGAAGCTCCTGCACAATTTTCTGCGCCAGCCGGACCATCAGCTGGGAATACCCGTAGGTCGCGGATACGCCGACAAAATAGACGGCGGCCATAAACAGCAGAATTTTGACCAGTCCGGGAATATTCCCCGGGATGATGTAGTCATTGACGGCTGGTTTCAGCAGGTAGGTGCCGAAAACGTTTGCCCCGGCGCTGACGGTAACCATAAATGCAACCAGCAGCAGCGCGCCTCCGTGTTTTTTCAGGTAGCGCCAGAGGAATTTCAGGGTCTTTCGGATATCTTTGGGCTTTTCGTGTAATCTTGTTCTCGCCATTACGCCGTAGCCCCCTTCTGCTGAAATTCATAAATATCGCGGTAAATCGGGTTATGCGCCAGCAGCTCCTCATGGGTACCGGCTTCGTTGATTTTCCCGTCCTCCAGCACCACGATCAGATCCGCGTTTTCAATGGAGCTGATGCGCTGCGTAATGATGATTTTCGTTGTATCTTTCAGGTTTTCCGCCAGTCTTCTGCGAATTTTTGCTTCGGTGGCGGTGTCCACCGCACTGGTGGAATCATCAAAGATCAGAACCTTGGGGCGCTTGAGCAGCGCGCGGGCAATGCACAGGCGCTGCTTTTGTCCGCCGGACACATTGACGCCGCCCTGTCCCAGGTCGGTGTCGTAACCCTCCGGCATCCGGGACAAAAACTCGTCCGCGCAGGCAATCCGGCACGCCCAGTCCAGTTCCTCGTCGGTGGCGTTCTCGTTTCCCCATTTCAGGTTCTCACGGATGGTGCCGGTAAACAGGGTGTTTTTCTGCAGCACCATGCCCACCGCGTCGCGAAGGGGAGCGAGCGGATACTCCTTTACGTCGTGTCCGTCTATTTTCAGACACCCCGCAGTAACGTCGTAAAGCCGGGGAATCAGCTGAACCAGCGAAGACTTTGCGGAACCTGTCCCGCCGATGATGCCGACCATCTGACCCGCGCCGATATGCAGGCTGATGTCGGACAGTACAAATTCCTTCGCCGTCTCCTGATATTTAAAAGAAACATGTTCAAAGTCGATGCTGCCGTGTTCCACCGTTCTGCTGCCCGTACCGTCGGTAATTCCCACAGGCTCGTCCAGCACCTCTGAAATACGGTAAGCAGAGGTCATGGAACGGCTGAGCATCAGAAATACGTTGGAAATCATCATCAGGGAATTCAAAATCTGCAGGACATAGCTTAAAAATCCGGTCAGCTGCCCCACCTGCATGGTACCCACATGGATAAAGTTGCCGCCGAACCAGAGAATGCACAGAATCGTCGCATACATTACAAACTGAAAGCAGGGCATGTTCAGCGCGGCGTAATGGAACGCCATTTCCGAAGAAGCCCGGAACGTATCGTTGACAGCACTGAATTTCATGCATTCGCTGTCGCCCTTCACATAGGATTTGACCGTACGGATCGCGGTCAGATTTTCCTGCACAATGGAGTTCACCCTGTCCAGCGCCTTCTGCATTTTTCCGTACATCGGGCGAAGCTTATGCAAAATCAGAACCAGACAGATCGCCAGTACGGGAATCGCGGTCAAAAAAACCACCGCCAGCTGCGGGCTCATTTTAATCGACATGGCAAGAGCCATCACCATCATGACCGGGCCGCGCACCATCGGACGGATGCCGTTGCAGATCGCGTTTTGCAGGATGGTAATATCGCTGGTCAGGCGGGTAATCAGCGACGGAGTACTGAAATGATCCATGTTGGAAAAGGAAAAGCCCTGCACCTTGCGGTACTCTGCCTTTCTCAGCTCCGCGCCGAACCCCTGTCCGGCCCGAGCCGCCAGACGAGCGTAAATCGCGCCCAAAAGCAGAGAAATCAGCGCACAGGCGACCATGGCAAGACTTTTTTGTAAAATATAATGCGTGTCACGGGTTACGACACCCACGTCGATAATATCAGCCATAATCAGCGGGATCACCAGCTCGAACATGGCTTCCAGCGCAACGCAGATCACTCCTCCGATCAAATGCTTGCGATATTTGTCAAAGTAAATAAAAAAACGGTTTAACACTCATTCCCCTCCATACTCCCCAATAGGCTTATTCAATCTCTTTCCCCGTCAGATTCCAATACATCCGGCTGAGGTAATCCACAAACTGCTCTTTCTCTTTCTCTGTGAACCCCTGCATGGAAACATCCTCTATCTCCCCGCAGAGCTCCTGCCATTTCCCCAGGTATTCGCGGCCCTTTCCCGTGATGGACACCGACTCCGCCCTTCTGCGTTCAGCGGGGTCAGACCGCTGAATCAAGCCGGCCTGCACCATATTGTTCAGAATCTGCGACACGGTGGCCGGCTCAATGTCCAGCGCCGAAGCAATGTCCTTCTGCATACAGTGGTTCTGTCGGGAAAGGTGGTTTAAAATCTTGGGCTGCCCCGGCGAAAGACCAATTTGCGCCATACCGGGCCGCGTCATATTTTTTTGTGCATGAAACACCCTGTTGATTGCCATGTGAAGCGTAACCGGCATAAAATCCCCCCTGTCAGTTAGGAAGCTAACTGTTAGTAACCTAATATTAACTCCATATTCTGGAAGTGTCAAGTTACGAATTTAGCAATTACACCAATTGAAATCCTAATACATAATATATCGTGAGATAATACCAATGCTCACGAGAGGGGAAAAGAAATGACAGACATCAATATGATGATGGATATAGGCGGCCAGGGCTGTGAAATGAGCCCCACTCCTCTTCCGGCAATGCCGGTAGTGGCAATGGCTTATATTCCATTTCAGCAATTTAACACCACTTACACGCCTGAACAAGGATTGGAAATGGGTACTATCTTCCCGGAACTTGACAAACCATTTTTAGGGGGCAGGCGGAAATGAGCGAACAGGAAAGGCTGATGCGCAGGATTAACGCCTACCGTTTTGCGTCCTGGGAACTTCATATTTTTCTGGACACTCATCCCGGCGACTGTAAAGCTGCCAAGCAGCTGGAGGAATACCGCAGGATGGCAGACGACTTAACAGCACAGTACGAAGCGGCCTACGGGCCGATGAACCAGAGCAGTTCAAACACCAGCCGCTGGGCATGGATCGCTGATCCATGGCCGTGGGATGTTAACGAGGGGGGAACCAAATAATGTGGGAGTATCAGAAGCATTTACAGTATCCGATTAATATCAAAAACACCAATCCGAAGCTGGCGCAGCTCATTATTGCACAGTACGGCGGTCCGGACGGAGAAATGGCAGCTTCTCTGCGCTATTTAAGTCAGCGCTTCGGCATGCCGTATCCCGAATTGAAAGCTATTTTGACGGACATCGGCACTGAAGAGCTTGCTCATTTGGAAATGGTTGGAACCATTGTCCATCAGCTTACCAGAAACTTAACGGAAGCGCAGATTAAGGAAGGCGGTTTTGACGCGTATTTTGTGAATCACACAAACGGGGTTTATCCCTCTGATTCCAGCGGAATGCCGTTTACCGCTGCATATTTACAGGTAAAAGGCGACCCGATTACCGATATTCACGAGGATTTAGCCGCAGAGCAAAAAGCACGCAGCACTTATGACAACATCCTGCGCTTTACCGATGATCCGGACGTACGCGACCCGATTAAGTTCCTGCGCGAACGTGAAGTAGTTCATTACCAGCGCTTTGGTGAAACAAAGCGTACAACAGGAATACATGGAGATATCACAAAAGGCGTACCGCCAGCGCGGTACGCCTTTCTATATTATTGTACAATGTCTTTTTATGACTGAAAATCTTCCTTTTTAAAATCAGGGAACAGGCTGGAAAAGCTTTTAAAATCCTTTTCGGACGTGGTACGGTAAGAGTCCTCTACGTCAAACAAATTTTCGAGGAAAAACCGGATGCACTTTTCCGCGTTGAAATCGCCCTGGAAAATTGCCCACAGCAGACCGTTGGAGTACATTACCTGTATCATAAGAATTGCCAGAACCATAGGGTTCGCTTTGTTGCGGAACTGCCCGCGCTCCTGACCTTTTTTTATAATCGTATACTCCAGTCTGAGGATTTCCTTCATCTCGTCGCCGACACGAAACGTGCCCACGTCCTCCGTCAGATTTTTAATCAGGATCTGACGTACGATCTGAACCCCCGCCGTATTGACATAATCAATGTATTTCTGCACCAGAAGCCAGATCTGTTCCATACAGTTGTCCGAAGTCAGAATAGCCGTTGCTTCTGCCGCGGACAGATGCCATGGGAAGAAATAGTAGTGCTTCAGCAAATCGTCTTTCGATTTATAATAATAATAGAAGGTATGTTTATTCACGCCGCTTGCTCTGCAAATATCATTTAGTGTGACGTTTTCAAATGATTTCTCCCGAAATAGACGCGTTGCAGTTTCTCGAATCAGTTTTTTCGTTGGGTTGTCCATTCTATCCACCATTCAGTAAGCCTCCTTCTGCAACTGCAATATTACTTTTTTTCATAATACCAAACATGCGGAAAACCTGTCAAGTAATATTATACCCAAAAAAACTATTGCGCAACCAAATATTATCGTTATTATACAGATTGATATAATTATGGTACCGTAGTACTATAAAGAAAATTTTGGTTTAGGGGGTGATAACCTAATGACCAGACTGATGAAATACTGTACACCATACGTCATACATATCCTGCTCGCTATTATGCTGCTGTTCAGCCAGGCTTACTGCGATCTTGCCCTTCCAAGCTATATGTCGGACATCATCAATAAAGGGATCGCCTCCGGCAACACCCGGGAAATATGGAATATCGGCGCGAAAATGCTGCTGGTTGCGCTGCTGAGCGCTGTCTGCAGCGTAGCGGTAAGCCTGATTGCCGCCCGCGTTGCCGCGGGTGTCTGCCGAACACTCAGGCTGAACCTGTTTGAAAAGGTAGAGACATTTTCGAACGCGGAATTCGACTGCTTCTCCACCTCTTCCCTGATTACCCGCACCACCAACGATATTACTCAGGTACAGACGCTGCTCGTCATGGCAATCCGCATGGTACTGTATGCCCCGATACTGGGAACAGGAGGGGTTTTGCGTGCGCTTTCTAAAAGCAGATCCATGTCATGGGTTATCGGGATAGCGGTAATCTGCCTGCTGTGCCTGGTCGCAGTGGTCTTTGTGGTAGCCATGCCGCGTTTCCGCGTTATACAGAATCTGATTGACCGGCTGAATCTGATTGTCCGCGAAAATCTGGAAGGGATGCTGGTGATCCGGGCGTTCAGCACCCAGCGATTTGAAGAAAACCGGTTCGATAAGGCGAACCATGATCTGACGGATACCAATCTGTTTATTAACCGCCTGATGTCTACCATGATGCCTACCATGATGCTCATTATGAATCTGATTACCGTCCTGATTGTCTGGGTGGGATCGCATCAGGTTTCGGCCCTTCATTTGCAGGTGGGCGACATGCTCGCGTATATGCAGTACGTTATGCAGATTATCCTCGCCTTTTTAATGATGGCGATGATGTTCATCCTGATTCCTCGCGCGTCCGTCTCTGCAGAGAGAATTGCGGACGTACTGGAAACAGAACCGTCCATAAAGAACCGGGAAAACACCCGCGCACCGCAAACCTGCGGGGGAGTAATCCGCTTTGAGCACGTTTCCTTCCGGTACCCGAAGGGCGATCAGGATGTCCTGCATGACATTGATTTCACTGCCGTGCCCGGCCAGACGACCGCCATCATCGGGTCGACGGGTTCCGGAAAATCCTCCATTGTCAATTTGATTCCACGCTTTTACGACCCGACAGAGGGCAGGGTTACTTTGGACGGCGTAGATATTCGCGAGTTTGATATTCACGAGCTCCGGCGGCAAATTGGCTATGTCCCGCAGAAAGGCATCTTGTTTTCGGGTACCATTCAGAGCAATCTGGCCTATGCTGACCCGGACACCGCCACACAGGAAGAGATTACCCGCGCCGCCGAAATTGCGCAGGCGACGGAGTTTATTGAATCTAAGCCCGACAAATTTGAAACTGAGATCGCGCAGGGCGGCTCCAATGTTTCCGGCGGCCAGAAACAGCGCCTTTCCATTGCGCGCGCTCTGGTCAAAAAGCCGCAGATTCATATTTTTGACGACAGCTTTTCCGCCCTTGACTTCAAAACAGACGCAAAGCTGCAGTCGGCGCTGCACGAAAAGACCGGCTGGGCAACGACCATCGTGGTCGCCCAGAGGATTTCAAGCATTATGTATGCCGAACAGATTCTAGTGCTGGAAAACGGCAGGATCGTGGGAAAAGGAACCCACCGGGAACTGATGGACAGCTGTGAAGTGTACCGGGAAATCGCGCTGTCACAGCTGAGCAAGGAGGAGCTTGAATGAGTGAAGAACAAAAGCCGTCCTCTCATTCTCGCGGCATGGGCCGGTTCGGCGGCGGTATGAACGCCCCCGGGGAAAAGGCGAAGGATTTCGGCGGAACCCTGCGGCAGCTTCTGCACTACGCCGACCAGTACCTGCCGCAGATGATTGCGGTTCTGGTTCTGGCGGCGGGCTCGTCCGCGTTTTCCGTCATCGGGCCGAAAATGCTTGGAAAAGTGACTACGAAGCTGTATGAAGGACTGATTGCCTACGCGATGAGGACTGGACTTCTGACAGATTTCAAATATATTGCAAATCATATCCTTTTTTTGGTGGGTCTCTACCTTCTGTCGGCTCTGTTCGCCTATATTCAGGGATATGTGATGTCCGGCATCTCCATGAAAATTGCCTACCAGCTGCGAAAGGACGTCACAGAGAAAATCAACCGGATGCCGCTGCGGTATTTTGACTCCCGTACGCACGGCGAAGTGCTTTCCCTTGTAACCAATGATATCGACACGGTCGCTCAGACACTCAATCAGTCCATGACACAGCTGATTACCAGTGTTGCCACCATTGTCGGCGTACTAATTATGATGCTTTCCATATCGTTTCTGATGACGGCGGCGACCCTGCTGATTCTGCCGCTGTCCGCGTTCCTTTTGGCAAGCATTATGAAGCCCGCGCAGAAGCAGTTCCGTCAGCAGCAGGAATACCTCGGCCACGTCAACGGTCAGGTGGAGGAAAACTACGCGGGGCACAATGTGGTGCAGGCATTCAACGGCGAGGCAAAAGCTGTGGAAACCTTTAAGGGTTACAACAAAAAGCTGTATGAATCCGCCTGGGCGTCCCAGTTTCTGTCCGGCATGATGATGCCGATTATGACGTTTGTCGGCAACCTCGGATATGTCATGGTGTGTATCCTCGGCGGGTATCTCGCCGTTAAAAAGGCCGTGACGGTCGGCGACGTACAGGCGTTTATTCAGTACGTCCGCCAATTTACCCAGCCGATCGCACAGACGGCAAACATTATGAATACGCTTCAGTCCACCGCGGCGGCGGCCGAACGCGTCTTTGCCTTTCTTGCGGAGGAGGAGGAAACTCCCGACCCGGAGAGCCCCGCTTTACCCGATTCCGTCCGGGGAATTGTGGACTTTGAAAATGTCCGTTTCGGCTATACCGAGGATAAAATTATCATCAACGACTTTACCTGCAAAGTGCATGAAGGCCAGTCCATCGCGATTGTGGGGCCGACCGGTGCCGGAAAATCGACGATTATTAAATTGCTGATGCGATTTTATGATATCAACAGCGGCGACATCCTGATTGACGGCCGCTCCATCCGGGATTATACGCGCGAAGGGCTGCGAAGTATCTTTGGAATGGTTCTTCAGGACACCTGGCTGTACAACGCGAGTATTCTGGACAATATCCGCTACGGTTCGTTTGATAAATCGGATGAACAGGTCATGGCGGCGGCAAAAGCGGCGCACTGCGATGAATTTATCCGCGCGCTGCCGGACGGCTACCATATGATGCTGAATGAAGAGGCATCCAACCTGTCACAGGGGCAGAAACAGCTTTTGACCATTGCACGCACCGTTCTTTCCGACCCGAAGATTTTGATTCTGGACGAAGCGACCAGCTCCGTCGACACCAGAACGGAGGTCATGATTCAGAAGGCGATGGACGCCCTGATGAAAGACCGCACCAGCTTTGTCATTGCCCACCGGCTTTCCACCATCCGCGGCGCGAATATGATCCTTGTCATGAAGGACGGAGATATTGTGGAGCAGGGCAGCCATGACGAGCTGCTTGCCAAAAACGGATTTTACGCAAACCTATACCAGTCTCAGTTTGAAAACGGAGGCGGTGAGGAGGAGGAATGATTCTTTTTCTCGGAGAATCCAACTTATTTCTTAAAGGGGAAAGAGGTACATAACTATGAAAACAAAATTAGTCAAACATAAAAAACTTCTCATCACTCTGCTTTTCGTTCTGGTTATCGGCGGCTGCGCGGGCGTGTTTTATTACTTTTCCGTCAGCGCCAACACACTGAAAACGGACAACGCCCGGGTTACGGCAAAAATGTATACCGTTACGGGCACCTCCGCATCCCGACTGATGGAATGGAACGTTTCCAAAGGGGACTTTGTAGTAAAAAACGAAGTGCTGGGCAGTCAGGAAACCATGCCCTCCATTACTTCTCCCATTGACGGCACAGTGGTCAAATGCGACGCAATCGCCGGTCAGCCGGCCTCCCCCACCACCCCGCTTGCCATAATCGCCGACACGGACGACATGTATATCGGAGTCAACATTGAAGAAACGGAAATTGCGAAGGTGGCCGTGGGACAGAACGTGGACGTGACCATCGACGCGTACGGCGGAAAAGCTTTTCACGGCAAGGTGACGGAGATTGATTCCGCTACACAGACCTATTTTTCAAACGGCCTGACCAGCTTTTCCACCAGCGGGGACTACACCAAAGTCACCCAGCTGATTCCCATCAAGGTTGTTATTGAAAATCCCGATGAAATGCCCATGCTTTACGGAATGAACTGTGAAGTCAAAATCCATCTGCACTGATGAAGGGAGGAAACAGAATATGAAAAAGTTGATTTGCGCTTTTCTCAGCGTTATAATGCTTTTAGTACCGCTTACCTCCTGCAGCGGATCCGACGGCACGGTAAGCGTAACCACCGCAAAGGTGAAAAACACGAACACGCTGGTAACCGCGGACTACTACAGTTCCATCCATTCATCGGATACAACGGCGGTCATTTCCACCGTGACGGCAAAGGTCGTCTCTGTAAACGTCAAGCTCGGGCAGCATGTCAGTGCCGGCGACGTACTGATGCAGCTGGACACGTCCGACGCGCAGCTCGCGCTCAAACAGGCGCAGGCAGGGCTGGACAACGCCAACGCCGCCGCGGAAAAAATCAATTCCGCCGCTACGCAGCAGGCGCTGCAGCAGGCCAGTCAGACGCTGGCGGCTGCCAAAAACGAAGCCCACGACGCAACCGCCAATTATAACGCGGTAAAAGCACAGTACAATAAAAACCTGACCGTCGCCCCGGCACAGGCGGCTTACGACAAAGCACAGGGCGATTACAACAAGGTAAAGCTGATGTTTTCCACCGGGGCGGCAAGCCAGTTTGACCTGACCAACGCGCAGAACGCGCTCACCAGCGCCGCCGCCCAGCTTCAAATGGCAAAAGATTCCGCGCTGAACGCACTGAACGCCGCGGCAACCCGTCAGAAAAACGCACAGAACGTACTCGCCTCCGCGCAGCAGAATGATACCCTGACCCAGCAGACGCTCAATCCGCAAAACCAAGCTTCGGCCAAGGCAGCAGTCGATGCCGCGCAGGTTGCCGTGGACACGGCCCAGAAGCGCATTGACGATTCCCTTGTCAAAGCGCCGATAGACGGAACCGTGGGCGTGGTCAACGTGAAAAAAGGAGATTTGTCCGCCCCGCAGACCCCCGCCTTTCAGATCGTGGGCGGCTCTTATATGACCATTACCGTCAACGTGACGGAATCCCTTGTCGACCGGCTGACACAGGGTCAGAAGGCTACCGTCTTTCTTTCCGCCTCGGGCAGACAGGTGGAAGGGACGGTTTCCGAAATCGCTTCCATGGCACTGCCGCAGACCGGAATGTTCCCGGTAAAGCTGACTGTTGCGGACAACGGCAAGCTCAGGGACGGCATGCAGGCGGCGGTTCATTTCAATGAAACCGGCGTTCCCGGCACCGTACTGGTACCGGTTCGCTCCGTTCTGAATCAGGACGGTAAAAGTGTTGTTTACGCCGTGCGCAGCGGAAAAGCGGCGCAGGTGGAAGTAACGGTTTCCGATACGCAGGGAGCGTACGACGCCGTCAAAGGCCTGAACGACGGAGATGAAGTGGTCGTTCAGGGCATTAAAAAAGTAAAAGACGGCTCCAGTTTGCATATTGTTTCCAATATCAACGGATAAGGGAGGAATTGATCTATGATAAAACGTTTTTTAGCCTGTTTTCTGGCCGCGGTGATTTTCGCTTCGGCTTCCGTCCAGTCCGCTTTCGCCGCGTCTGACGATGCATGGGATTTTAAAAAAGTCCGGTACAGCGACATTGAGTCTCTGGTGGAGGACTGTGTGAATTTCAGCAGCACCCCGGTTGACGCACTGCAGGGTTCCTACGGTGCTTTGAACAGCTACGCGTCCATCCTGACCGGCCAGCTGAACAGTGAAACGCCGGGAACTGACGCGTATACGGCCCTTGCTGCCCAGCTTGCCGCCGTCAAGGCAAATATGGCGGGAATCAGCGTGACCATCGGAATGCTGGAACAGTCCATGAACGGAAAAGACAGCCCCAAGGAATCCACCGTGATTGCCGCGGATACTCTTTTCATCACCTACAACAGCCTTCGTAACCAGCAGAATGAACTGAGCAGAAAGCTGGGAGTATTTAATCAAAATCTGCTCAATCTGCAGCAGCTTCATGACGCGGGCTACCTCAGCGACCTTCAGTTGGCGAAAACGCAGGAACAGGGTTCTTCTCTGCAATCCGGGATTTCCGCCATGCAGGTGCAGATTGACGGAGTAAAGCGCAGCTTCAACACTCTTCTGGGCCGCGATTACAATGAAAAGCTCGACATTCAGCCTCTTCCGATTTCCGAGCTGAACGATATGAAAGACATGGATTTCAGCGATGATCTGGATGACGCTCTTTCCAACTACTCTGGTGATCTGACCGGCTCCGGTTACTATAACGACGAGTACAATGAAGAAAAAGGCAGCTTTGCGGCTTCTTTCAGAAAGCTGTACGATACCGTAAACAATAAAAACGCCGTTCTGGCTACGGAACAGAAAAATCTGGAGACCGAACAGAAGATTTTCAACGCCTCTCAGCTGCAGTACGACATGGGACTTCTTTCCAAGCTGGACCTCAACTCCGCACAGGATACGCTGGATACCCAGAAGGCAAAAGTCCAGTCCGCCCAGACCGACCTGTTCACCGCATACGAACAGTATCTGTGGGGTAAAAATTACGGAATCATCAACGCGAACGGCTAAAACACTGAATCACTTATACCGGGAGAAGGAAGCATCCTTCTCCCTTTTCTTATCTGAAAAGTACAGCCTCTCTCTTTCCCGGACATACATTTTCATTGTTTGTTCGTCATAAAGTGTAGAGTGAAAAAAGGGGCTGATTCCATGATAAACGAAAAAAAGTATCAGGAAGAAGTGCGGTCAGTTCTCTGTGGGAGCAAACGCGTCACCGTTCGTAACCTGACGCCGGTATGTGCAAAGGAAGAAAAAATAAAAGCCAAAACAAGAATCAATCAAACGCTTTATGAAGTATTTTCAAAATACGGGTGAAACCGTAACCGCCTAAAAAAGGGGATGAGCGGGTGATTGCGATTTATGCCCGGCAGTCGGTCGACCGGGAGGACAGCATTTCCACCGACAGCCAGATCGAAGCCTGCCGCTACGAAGCCAAAGGAGAAGCTTGCCGGGAATATGTTGACAAAGGATACAGCGGAAAAAACACGGACCGGCCGCGTTTTAAGGAGCTGGCGGCAGATATTGAAAACGGCGAGATCTCCAAAGTAATTGTCTACCGGCTTGACCGCATCAGCCGTTCCATTTTAGATTTTTCCAATATGATGCTTCTTTTTGCAAGGTACCGGGTGGAATTTGTGTCCTCTACGGAAAAATTCGACACCTCCACTCCCATGGGACGCGCCATGCTGAATATCTGCATGGTATTTGCTCAGCTCGAACGGGAAACGATTCAGCAGCGCGTGACCGACGCGTACTATTCCCGCAGCGAAAAGGGATTCTACATGGGCGGCCGTGTTCCCTACGGGTTCCGGCTGACCGACACGTTTCTGAACGGAAAACGGACAAAAGCCTACATTCTGTGTGAAGAAGAGGCCGACCAGATCCGCCTGATGTACGGCCTGTATGCCGATCCCCAAACATCCTACGGGGACATTCTGGCTTATTTGAAAGAGCACGGACTTTCCTGCCGGGGAAAGCCCTGGTCGCGGGCACGCGTCGCCGACCATCTTAAAAATCCGATTTATGTTCAGGCCGATCTGGACGTTTATGAATTCTTTCAGCAGCAGGGCACCGTTATTGAATCTCCTCAGGAGGACTTTGCGGGAACAAACGGATGCTACTACTATAAGGGCCGAAAAGCAACCGGCCGCAAACAGGCAGACCTAAAGGATAACCGGCTGGTACTCGCGCCCCATGAGGGAATCATTCCGTCGGATCTATGGCTGAAATGCCGGAGAAAGTGTCTGCGGAACAAGCAGATTCAACCCGCGCGCAAAGCGGTAAACACCTGGCTGGCCGGACTGGTGAAATGCGGAAATTGCCATTACGCGCTGACCTTTAAAAAATATCGCACCCGTCGGTCACGCTATCTGCTCTGCAGCCGGAAAATAAATGCAAAGGCATGCAAAGGCGCCGGTACCATTTACGCCGATGAGTTTGAAGCCCTGATTTTCAGGGAATTGCTTAGGAAACTGGAGGATTTCCCGGTGCTTCTGGGCGGGAAAGCGGCTCCGGAAAGCCCAAAATCCGCCGAATTGCGGATAGAACGGAACAGGATTCATCAGGAAATAGACGCTCTGATCCAAAAAGTACCGCTGGCAAACGAAACCCTGATGTTGTTTATCAACCGGCGTATGGAAGAACTGACCGCAAAAGAAGCAATACTGGAACAGGAGCTTACAGACTGCGCCCTGTCCCGGGAAAATGACGCCTGCCCCAACCGTATTGACGGTTATCTCAGCCGGTGGGACTCCCTTTCACTGGACGACAGGCGGACCGTCGCCTGCAGCCTGATTGAAGTCATCTACGCGACCGACGAGCAGGTGGAGATTTACTGGAAACTATAACGGGAAGACCCTCCTGCGTTTTCCTTTGCGCTGATTGTGGCCCCTTTGTGCGCTTTGGCGAAGGCCTGCGCATTATCACCGACCAGCTGGATTCCAAGAATTTCTATGCCTTCAATCCGGCATTCGACATGAAAAAATAAACAGGTGCAGGTATGGTAATAGCCCTTCCGCTAAAAAATGCGGAAGGGCTATTTTATAAACAGTATAAAAACCCGCGGGATGGTTACAGGAGCTGAATGCTCTTACGCAACCCCAATCGTGAGAAGAATATTTGCGAACGTTCTTTTTTCCCCTGTGAATATGGCAAGACGGACATTGGGCTTGCAGCAGGCATCGTAGAACTCCTGCCGCTCTAAACCGCCCAGATCCATTCCGCCCAGAATATTTTGAAATTCTGCAAAAATTGGCGGCTGCTCCCCGGTTGGGACCATCACTTCCGCTTTTTCAAAATTGACGACCTCACTGAGGACTTCGAGCACCTGGGTCACTTCCGGAATGCCGCTGGTAAGCCCCAGGTAAACCTTGGCTGCGCTTCCGCTCTTCGAATCAAGTGGATAGTTGCCGTCGGCAATCAGGATCTTGTCGCCGTGGCCGCAAAGAGAAACAAGGCGCATAATTTCCGGATGAATGCAAGCTGTTTTTAACATAACTACTCCCTCTTATCTCTCGTTTTCTCTCAGGCTGCCCAGAGTCCCGCCCGGATGCCACTTTACATAATCCTTTGGCGTAATTCCGCGATTGACCTGAAGTACCACGCTCAGGCCCTGAAGGACGACCATTTCCGCAAGGACAGAAAGGCGCGGCGCACGGTTTAGCGGGCCGCCCTCCTGACCGACTCCCGCGAACAGGCAGGCATCTCCCTTTTTAGCGAGCCAGGATTCCGAATTTCCTGTTACGGAAATCACCTTGCAGCCGTTATTTTGAATCGCTGCAACCGTAGATTTCAGTTCTGCTGTTTCCCCGCTGTTGGAAATACAGATCACCACATCGCCGGCAACAAGCTGACCGCAGGAGCCGTGCACGGCTTCGGTGCCGTGCAGGAAATAGGTCGGCGTACCGGTGGATGACAGCAGAGAAGCCATATAAGCGGCAACATGGGAAGGCTTGCCAATTCCGGTAATATGTACGCGTTTTCCGTTCTTCTCCGCATCAAGGATCAATTCAACCGCTTTTTCGTATCCTTGACTCGAAATCGTCTCGGCAAACCCGTCAAATTCTTCTTTTGCCACACTGACAAAAGCATGCAAAGCCTCCCGGCTTTCTTTTTTTATCATAAATATTCCTCCTTTGAGATTATTTCAGGACTTCCAACAGGGAAAAATCAAAATCTGTATGATCTTCCCTCTTCATCAGTTCAACAACCTCCTGAAGGCGTGGCAAGGAAGGCTGCGCACCCATTCTGGAAACAGTAAGCGCCGCGGCATAGTTTGCAAAATGGAGCGCCTGCCAATGCTTTAATCCAGAACAGACGCCGGTGATAAAGGCGCTTACGAAGGAATCGCCCGCTGCTGTCGGGTCGCTTACTTCCACCACATCGGCACACGGTTCATAAATAAATTCATTCTGATTGGCAACCACGGCGCCCGCACTGCCCAGCGTAATCACCACATTTTTTACACCCTTGGAAAGCAGAAAATTGGTCGCCGCCTTCAGATCATCCTGATTCACCCGATTGCCTTCCCTGCGGATCTGGATTCCTGTAAGGTCGGCTGCCTCGTGTTCATTCGGGGAAATATACGTCAGGTGGGAAAGCAGCTTATCGGAAAGCGGCGCGGACGGAGCGGAATTCAGCATCACGGGAATACCCTTTTCAAAGGCATATTTTGCTACCAGCTCATTAATGCTCATGGGAATTTCCAACTGCAGGACAACCATATCGTACTGGCTGACAGCTTCCCTGAGAAAGGCAATTTCCTCCGGGACAAGGGTCATATTCGCTCCCGGAACCACAATAATCCTGTTTTTAGCCGCCCGGCCCACGCCGACCTCCAACAGCACGTTTCCAACCGCAGAGGATACCGACGGGTCGGTTACCACAAATCCGGTATGGATACCGGATTCTTTGCAGGAGTCAATCAGCCTCTTCCCGAAATCATCGTTCCCAACCTTACCCACCATGGTGACCTCCGCGCCCAACCGCGCCGCCTGCACCGCCTGGTTCGCGCCTTTTCCGCCGGGAGCGGTCCGAAAGCTCTGGCCCAGAACCGTTTCACCGGAATTCGGGAATTTTTCCGTGCTGACAATCAAATCCATGACAAAACTGCCAACAACCAAAATTTTAGGTTTTCTTTTCATATTTCTCCTCCCTACAGCTGAACGGTCATTGCGGAACCGGCTGTAATCAACATATCTGAATGTTCCCCTGAGAAACACTCCGAAATTACAGCTTAACCTTTACTCCGATGGAAGTAAGAGTATCGATGAGTACTTTTTTCTCTTCCTCGGTAATGGGAGCCAGCGGTTTTCTGGCCGGACCGACCTTGATGCCGGTAACGAGCTCAATAGCAGGACGCATAATGGAGTTGGGAAGGATTCTTCCGTTCTGTCCGCAGGATTTGCAGAATTTATAAAGTGGAACAAACATTTCTTTGGCTTTTTCATGATCGCCCGCTTCAAACGCCTTGATGATGGTTCTGATCTCGTGGCCGAAAATATGTGCACCGCCGCTGACAACACCCATGGCGCCCTGTACGATGGTGGGGAGCAGCATAATGTCGTCGCCGTTGAAAATAACAAAATTGGGGTCTACTTTTTCGGTAGCAATAAAGTAATCCGTAATCTGGGTAGGATTGATACCGGCCTCGTCCTTGATTCCGATGATGTTATCAAATTTCGCCAGTCTTGCGACGGTTTCCGCCTCAATGTTGACTCCTACGAAAATCGGGATATTGTAGAGCAGGATATTGGCCGTTGTGCTTTCCGCCACTGCCTTGTAATGGTTGTAGATGCCTTCCTGTGTGGGTTTATTGTAGAAGGGAGCGACCACCATGCACAGGTCGATGCCGCACTCAACCGCTTTCTTTGTCAGAGCAATCGTTTCCTTTGTGGAAGCGCAGCCGGTACCGGCGATCACGGGCTTTCTGCCGGCAACAGTCTTTACCGCCGTCTCCATCAGTTTGACGCGCTCGTCAAAGGTCAGAAGGGAAGCTTCTCCGGTGGTGCCGGTTACGATAAAGGAATCGCAAAGATCGTTGGAGATGAGATATTCAATCAGCTCGGCGTACCTGTCATAGTTGACCTCTTCGTTCTCATCATAGGGGGTTACCAGGGGAAGAAGAATCTGGCCATATTTCGCTGTAAACTCTTTTCTTGTCATTTTGAATAACTCCTTCTTTTTTATTGAACAGCCTTCCGGCATGAAGACTGTTTCGACAAATCATCAGCTTGTAAGATTGTCTGACGTCATAACTTCAGTATATACAAGAAAATAAAAATGTCAATCTTTTATTTAAAAAAAATATTAGCTTGACAGATATTTGAGCAGTTTGTATACTTGTTGCATAATTGAAGCTTATTAAACGGAGATGCAGCAAATGGAACAAATTAAAAAAATTTCACTAACAGATACCGTTGTGGATACCATTAAAGAACAAATTATCATGGGAACCTTTAAAGCGGGTGAGAAATTTGCGCCCGAAGCGCTGCTGTGCAAGGAGCTGGACGTCAGCCGTCCGACCCTGCGCGAAGCGTTTAAAGTACTGGAAGCCATGGGCTACGTGGAACTAAAATCCGGCAAGGGTTCCTTTGTCGCCGACTGGAAAAAAACGAAAGAAAACAGCAAGCCGCTGTTTATCGCCAACAGTGCCACCTTTCAGGAGTATATTCAGGTTCGTCAGGGCATCGAGCCGATTGCCATGCGCCTTGCGGTGGAAAAGCTGACGGATGAGAAGTACGCGGAATTGGAAGCGATTCACTCCGCTTTCATTAACGCAATTAACAAAAAAGACCCGGCTCAGCTATTACTGCTCGATGAAGCTTTTCATCAAGAGATCATAAAGCTTTCAGGCAATAAACTGCTCATCAATATCAGCAAAGGCCTGGTCAACCTGTTCCGCCAGTTCCGCGCATATACCTTTTCAGACAGCGGGGTCTACAGCAACGCCCTCCCCTTCCATTCTGAAATTTTAAAACAGATGAAGGAAAGGAATGTAGAGGAAAGCGTCAACACCATTACCAGACATTTGCAGACGGTAGAGTCCGACATGCATGCGCTGCTGGGGATGATAATGTCCGACACAGATTAACCTGCGGAAAATATTTACGCAACGCCGGTTTTCTCTATTGACAGATTTTACACAGTAAAGTATAATAACCACAAGATTAATTGTCAGACAATATTACAATCATATTGTTATGCTTGTTGGCCACCGCTTTCGGCATAAAGCGGGCCGGTTTCGTCCGATGTCATGATTATGATATTAGGAGGAAGTTCTAGTGGCAGAGAAGAAGCTTTATGGCATTATCGCTCCGCTCATCACTCCGTTTACAAAAGACGGCGAGCTGGATGAGGCACTTGTCGAAAAGGAAATCAAGGTTTTACTGAAAGCGGGCGTTCACGGAATCAGTCCCGGCGGCAGCACCGGTGAAGGAGCTGCTGTAACGGACAGCGAGCTGGTTCGCATGATCGAAATCATCCGCTCGATTGACAAGGATATTTTGATTGTGGCTGGAGTAATCCGCAACAGTACCAAGGCAGCAGTAGCCGGAGCACAGGCAGCAAAGGCCGCCGGCGCGGATGCACTGATGATTACGCCGGTATCCTACAACGTGCTTGTTCCGGACGACGAAGGCAACTACAGCTTCTATGAAACGATTTCCAAAGAAGTAAACCTTCCGATTGTAATTTACAACGTTGTTCCTCAGAACACCATTTCAGCCCATCTGTTCAGCCGTCTGCTCAACATTGAAAACGTCGTGGGCATTAAACAAAGCTGCGGCGGAATTATGGCATTTTACGAGCAGAAGATGATAAACGGCGAGCGCGGAAAAATATTCAGCGCAACAGACGACATGCTGTACTCTACCTATGAACTTGGGGCTGACGGCGCAATCTCCGCTATTCTGACCGTCTTCCCGGAGATCTGCGTGGAAATGTGGAACGATGTTCAGAACAAGAACAATGCCCACGCTCTGCAGCTTCAGAACAGAATGTACGCTACCTGGCAGGCGATTGCCGGCAACCAGTTCCCCATCCGGATTAAGCACGCACTGCATCTGCTGGGCAGGAACCCGGGATACCCGCGTTCCCCAATCACCCATATTGCGGAGCAGGATCAGAAAAAGATCGAAACCGCTCTGCGGAACGCAGGTTTTATAAAATAACAACTTACCCCCGGCCGAAGCCGGGGGCTTTTCCATGCGCACAAAAAATCCCGCCTGCCCCGACTACAGCGGGCAGCGGGATTTTTTCAGTTACATCATGTATTTTAAATTCTCCCGAATCGCTTTGCGCAGCTTTGGATCATCTTTGTCGGTAGCATTCAGAATATAATCCGTCAGCTGTTCCAGAGTTGCTTCATCACCGGAAATACCGATCTCGCTCAAAGTAACGGGAACTCCGATTCCTTTCAGAAAGTCCCTGATATCCTGAATTTCACCGGAAGAAACACCGTTAACCCCCAGCTGCAGCGGGATACCCAGACCGACCAGTTCCCCGTGCAGGTACCGGCGGCGTACATCCTTGTACATGCAGCAGACCGCATCGTAAAAATTATGAGCAAGTGCCAGCTGTTTTCCGCCGGTGGAGAGGTTGGAAACCAGCCCTGTAAGCATAATATTGCAGCAAATGATGTCTTCTACCAAATCGCAGTGTTCTTTATTGACAAACGCTTGATAGGCCTTCTGTGCCTTTTCCAGATAATTGTCATAGGTGTATTTCGCAACGACCGTCGCGGCGTCGGTATTGGCGCGGTTGTTGGCGGTTCCCAATCGGATCATGGTGAACATAATTTCCGGATCCTTTGCCATTGCGTCCGCAATTCCGGAAGCGAAATAGCGCGGCGGGCAGTCATCCTGAACGATCTCCAGATCGACAATGACCGCACTGACCTCATGGTGCATAAAGCGGCTGCCGTTTACCGATCCGTTTTCATTATAGGCCACATACAGAACCGCGTAGGAAGCGCAGGTAGCAGCAGAGGTAGGCACAGTAATGATTTTGACCCCTGTCAGGTCACTCGCGCCTTTGGCAATATCTATTGTTTTTCCTCCGCCCACGCCAATAATAACCTCCGCGCCGCTCTCCCGGACATCCTGAGCAATTTGATTAAAACTCGCATCAACAGCCGGCTCGTCAAATGCTTTTACTACATAATCCATCCCGGCCTGCTGCAGTTTTATTCCTATTTTTTTCATCACCTTAGCCAGCGTGGTTTCATCGCCTAAAATATAAGCTTTGTGCCCAAGCGACGAAGCCTCAGCGCCGATCTCATTGAGAGCTCCGTAATACTGAATATATCTTCCTGCGCCGAGCTGGATAGCTTCCCGATTATTCATAAACCCGTACTCCTTTGTATTGTATCCTTGTTTGGTGAGCATAATGACTGATATCAGACAATTCATATTGTAGAAATAATACCATCAATGTCGGGAAATTACAACCCTTTTATAAAAAGCGGCACTGTTTTTTTAACTTGTTCCTACTCCTGTGCCAGCATAGACATATCTTCCAGCGCCACCAGGATGTGTGCTTCCATTGCTTTGGATGCTTCCATAGGATCGTGCTTAATCAACGCCTGAATAATATCCTGATGCGGCTTCACTGCGTGCACACGATTCTCAGGAATGGAGTACGAGTGGGCGCGGTAGGATCTGAGCGCATCGGAAATCTGGGCATTGATGGTCATAAACAGCGGATTGTGCGACCCCTTTGCAATGCCGGCGTGAAAATATTCATCGTACATAATGATCTGGTTGATTTGCCCTGTATGAATGGCCTCCACAAAATTTTCGTGAATTTCCATCAAGCTGGCCAGCTCATTGTCCGTCATGTTTGTGGCGCAAAGCTTCGCCATCATCTGCTCCACCGCAAGGCGTACTTCCATGATGTCCGCAATTTTATAATTGTTTACAGAAAACCAGTTTTTTGCAATGCTGGCAGTAATATCATGCGGCTGAGCGACAAAAGCGCCTCTTCCGTGCTGAATGTCCACATACCCCATTGCCTGCAGAATTCGAAGGGCTTCTCGAATGGTGGAACGACCCACCTGTAGCTGCTGGCTCAATCCGTTTTCAGAGGGGAGCTTATCCCCGGAAGAATAATTCCCGGTTATAATATATTCTTTAATCGCTTCAACCACCTTATCCGTGATAGAAACTTTTGTGATAGGCTGCATACAGCAGAACACTCCTCTCAATATACAGGCAATACTTTAATCAAAAACAATTATAAAATGTTTAACGGAAAAAAGCAACTAAGATCTTTTTGTTTTAAGCCAAATTTATATTTTTGTCCGACTGTCTTACAAATGATTTTAAAATATTGCACATAAAAAAATTAAAATATTAAAAATAAATATATAATTAAGTTAATAACACTCTTGACAGATGGAATTTACTCTCGTATAATTTACGTATGTTATCAGACAATCATATGATTTTATGATCTTACAACCCAGCGTGAATGTTCCCGCAAATTCCCATCCAGTATTTATTTTAGGAGGAGAAAAAACAATGAAAAAGGTCGAAACCATGAGTGCACACTGCGCAACCACTGTCAACAAGAGTTGGTTCAGGAAGATCACCGCTTTGGTAATGGCATTATGTTTGACATTTTCCTACGGGTGTGCGGGCAATTCACAGTCGTCAGGCACTTCCGGCAGTCCGAGTGCGTCAAACGCCGCGGCGGGGAAGAAGTTTGACGGCAAAATTACCATCGGCGTTTCCGCAGGGATTACCGGAAGCATTCCGATGGCCGGCGAAAGAACACTCCAGGGTGTAAAAATGGCGGTTGAAGAAATCAACGCCAAGGGCGGTGTTCTGGGCAAGGAGCTGGTGATTGAAGTCGCGGACGACCAGTCCAATCAGAGCGTTGTTATCAACGCTGTCAACAAGCTGGCCAGCAACCCCGATGTGGTCGCCATTATCGGGCCCCATCTGAGCGGCAGCGTCATGGCAGCCAGCGATACTCTGAAAAAGGCAAAAGTTCCGTTCCTCTCACAGGGAACCAGCCCCAAACTGAGAACCATCGGCAATGAGTACCTGTTTAAAATCAGGCCCTGCGACGCAATTTCCGCGGAAGTCGCAGCAAAATACGCAGTAGAAGATCTGGGCGCCAAGAAAGTCGGCATCTCCTACAACAACAACGATTTCGGCGTAGGCGGCAAGGGCGTTATTGAAGCCTATCTTACCAAGGTTGGCATTCCTTTCGTTTCCGAAGGTCACAACTCCGGCGACAAAGACCTGACCGGTCAGATCATGAAGCTGAAAAATGAAAATGTCGACGCGGTGATTTCCTGGACGGACGACGCGGAATCCGCTTTGACAGCACGCCAGTTCTACGAACTTCACTTGAACAAACCGGTGATTACTTCCACGGCCACCTCCACAAAGCAGGTTTTGGATCTGATTGATGAAAAGGCTGTCGAAGGTTTCTACAGCGTATGCGATTTCGTAATTACCGACCCATCTGCAGAGGTACAGGATTTTGCGAAACGTTTCCAGGCCAAATACGGCATCGCCCCTGACCAATATGCGGGAAACAACTACAGCGTAACCTATCTGCTTGCGGACGCGATCACCCGCGCGGGAAAAGCAGACCGCGAAGCAATCCGCGAAGCGCTGGCCTCCACCAAAGGCGTTAAAGGACTTTCCGGTACATATAATGCCGACAGCAACAACGAGCTGATCCATGAGTGCAAGCTGGTTCAGATCAAGAGCAAGGTTCCTCAGGTTATCAAGACGATTTCTGTTGACGTAAAGTAAGTGCAATTTCCGCCTGTTGTTGCATTTTGCGCCGCAGCAACAGGCGGATTTTTTATGACGAATAGAAAGAAGATGAAAAACGATGATGGAAAGCATCTTGCAGTTAATAGTCAGCGGCGTTGCCATGGGATTTATCTATGCACTGGTTGGCATTGAATATACCTTAGTATGGAATTCAACCGGCCTTCTGAATTTCAGCCATGATAAATTCATCATGCTGAGCGCCTATATCTTTGCAGGTACTTTTGTTGTCAAGATGGGCCTGCCCCCCGCCGTCGGGGTCATTGCGTCCTTACTGGTTATGTTTATATTCGGCATGCTGGTGGCGGTTGGAATTTTCAACCCTCTGCGCAGCATGGCCTCCCCTATTTTTGCGGTTATGGGCACGGTTGTACTTGGACGAATCATCTCGGAAATGGTACGTCTGATCTGGGGGCCCATCCCCTTTACCCTGCCGAATTATTTAACGGGCACTTATCAGCTCGGAAATATTATCATCGGCCGCGTCAATGTCTGGATCATTGTGATATCGTCCCTGCTGGTCGCCGCACTGCAGATCTTTTTCAAGACGACCAAAACCGGAAAAGCCATGCGGTGCGTCCAACAAAACAAAAAGGCAGCCACGCTGATGGGAATTGACGTCAGCAAAAACATTGTGTTTACCATCGTACTCAGTTCACTGGTGTGCACGGTAATCGGTATGCTCGTCATCCCGCTGTTCACCGTAGACACCTCCATGGCAAACATGATCGGACTGAAAGGATTTTCTTCCGGTGTAATCGGCGGCTTCGGCTATCTTCCCGGGGTTATCGCCGGCGGTGTTTTCCTCGGCGTATTGGAAAATTTCAGTACCATCGTCCTTCCGGCTGTTTACAAAGACTGTGTCGGTTTTGTACTCATGATTATCTTCCTGCTGGTCCGACCGTCCGGCATTTTGGGACATAGGAAAAATTTGCGCTAGAAAGGAGAATGCCGGGTATGAAAAAAATTAAAATCGCACTGATGGTTCTGGTATTTGTTTTGCTGATTGCATTCCCTATGCTTGACGGAAATCTATATCATCAACAATTAATGAACCAGGTGTTTGTCAATATCATTGTGGTCATGGGGCTGAACTTTATTACCGGCCTGACCGGCCAGATGAATCTGGGCACGGCGGGAATTTTCGCGCTGGGCGCCTATGCGTCGGCATTGATGTGCACAAAGCTGCACACGCCGGTCTGGATCGGCTTTCCAATCGCTATTCTGGTCGGTTTTCTGATTGGAAGAGGCCTAGGCTATCCCAGCCTGCGCGTGAAGGGCGTGTATCTCTCGCTTACCACGATCGGCTTCAGTGAGGTTGTGAGGCTGATCCTTACCAACGCCATTGATTTCACGGGCGGCTCACAGGGCGTTCAGAATATTCCGTTTCTAAATTTATTCGGATTTGAGTTCAACACTCCTTTTAAAATCTACTATCTCTATTTTGGACTTGCCATTATTCTGGCCATAGCGGCGGCAAGGGTGGTTTCTTCCAAATGGGGCAGGGTTTTCAAAGCAATCAGGGACAACAGCGACGCAGTGGAAGCCTGTGGGATCGACGTGGCAAATCTGAAAATACTTGCTTTCACAATGGCGGCGATTTACGGCTGCATCGGCGGTTTCCTGTACACCCATATGATGGGTTATATCAATCCCACAGCGTTTAATCAGGACTTGTCTGTAAATTATCTTGTCATGATGATGATCGGCGGAATCGGCTCTGTAGCGGGCAACATACTGGGCGCCGTCATGGTTACCCTTTTACCGGAAATTCTTCGCTTTATGCAGAACTATTACTGGCTGATTTTCAGTATTATCACACTGATTTTCGCGGTATTCCTGCCGAACGGCATTGTTTCTCTTTTCAAGAAATCAGAAAGGCAGGAAAAACATTTCAATATATTCCATTCCATTAAAAAGGCAACGGAAGTGTGGGGAGGTAGATTAGCCAAATGAAGACAATATTAAGGACAGAAAATGTTGTAAAAAACTTTTCCGGGCTGGTCGCGGTACGTGATTTGTCCTTTGAAATGGCTGAACGGAACATCCACGCGCTGATTGGGCCGAACGGTTCGGGAAAAACCACGACCATCAACATGATTACCGGCGCTTTTCCGGTAACAAGCGGCCGGATTTTCTATGGGGACACCGAAATCAGCACAATGCCCACCCACCAGATCGCCCGGTTGGGAATCGGAAGGACGTTCCAGAATCTGAAACTGTTCACCTCCATGACAGTCATGGAAAACCTGATGGTGGGCGGTCACCAGATGATGCCGTCAGGTATCCTGCGTTTCCTGATCGATCCCGCAACAAGCCGGAAAGAAGAAAAACAGGTGGAGGAAAAAGCAAAACAGGTTCTGGACTTCATCGGGATGTATGACCTGAAGGATGAAAAAGTCTCGTCATTGCCGTACGGACGTCAAAAAATGACCGAGCTGGGCCGAGCGCTGATGATGGACCCGAAGCTGCTTTTTTTGGATGAACCCGCGGCCGGACTGAACCCTTCCGAGCGCGTGGAGTTTGTAAATATCATGCTGAAAACCTTCGACCTCGGAATTGACTTATTCCTGATTGAACACAACATGGATGTCGTCATGAATATCTGCAGTCGGATTACCGTTTTGAACTTCGGCGCAAAAATTGCAGAGGGTACGCCTGATGAGATTAAAAACAACGATGAAGTCATCAAGGCATACCTGGGCAACAGATACCAGTCTGAAAAAGCCTAAGGAGGAGGTTGAACCGTGCTAAAGATTAATAAAATTGATGTATTTTACGGAAAAGTGCAGGCCCTTTTCGACGTTTCCATGGAGATCAACGATAAAGAGATCGTCTCCATCATCGGCGCCAATGGAGCGGGAAAGTCCACGCTGATGAAAGCGATTGCCGGACTGAATAAAGCCAGCAGTGGTTCCATCGAATTCATGGGCGAAGAAATCAGCAATATCCGCGCTCACAAGATTGTTCACAAAGGAATTGTTTATGTACCGGAGGGTCGTGAGGTTTTTCCGGAAATGTCCGTGCTTGAAAATCTGGAAATGGGTGCATTCAACAGAAAATTCTCGAAAACGGAACTGAACAATAATATTGAGGAATCCTACGCCCTCTTCCCGCGTCTGAAGGAACGTTCCAAGCAGCTGGCGGGCACCCTCAGCGGCGGTGAACAGCAGATGCTTGCCATTTGCAGAGGAATGATGTCCGACCCAAAGCTGATTATGTTTGACGAGCCTTCTCTGGGCCTTGCACCGGTCACTGTCAGCGAGATGTTTGACGCAATTGTAAAAATACACGAAAACCGCAAAATTCCCGTTATCATTGTAGAACAGAACGCATTTATGGCAATGTCCATTTCCGACAGAACCTATGTCATGGAAGTGGGCCATATGGTACAGTGCGGAAACAGCCAGGAGCTGCTCAACAGCCCGACCATCAAGAAAGCATATCTTGGCGGATAAAGGAAAGATGGTACATTATGAAATTGATCCGTTACCAGTTTGAAGAAAAAATTGAATTTGGAAGTCTGGAAGACCAAACCGTCCGCCGCCTGAAGGGCGATATTGAGAGCGGCTTTTCCGAAACCGGAGAAACGGTTCCGCTTTGCCGGGTGCGGCTGCTGAGTCCGGTCATGCCTAAAAAGGCGGTCTGCATCGGACTGAATTACAAGGACCACATTGCGGAATCCGGGGCAAAAACGCCGGATTCACCGGTCGTATTTTTAAAGCCGAGCACCGCGGTGATCGCGCCGCAGCAGGAAATCGAGTATCCCGCCATTTCGTCCCACGTGGATTATGAAGGCGAGCTGGCAGTCGTGATTGGGAAAAGAGCCAAACGGGTTGAAAAGGCAGACGCGCCAAAATACATATTGGGGTACACCTGCGCAAACGACGTAAGCGCGCGCGACTATCAGCCGGCCGACGGCCAGTGGACAATCGCAAAAGGCTTTGATACCTTTCTGCCGCTGGGTCCCTGCATCCAAACGCAGGCCGACCCCACAGAACTGGAGATACGAACCTATCTGAACGGTCGTCTGGTTCAGCACTCCAATACGTCCCAGCTGCTGTTTCAGCCGTATGAACTCGTAAGCTATCTTTCGCAGATTATGACTCTGGAGCCGGGTGATGTCATTCTGACGGGGACCCCTTCCGGCGTGGGAGCCATTCACCCCGGCGATGTGGTGGATGTGGAAATCGGGCGGATTGGCCGGCTGACAAACACAGTGAAGGCAGCTCAAACACAATGCGATTAGGCTTGCCGGTAAGGAAGTGAGAATATGAAACCAATTCACAAGGTATCTGTGACTGACCAGACAGTGGAAAAACTGAAAGAGCTGATACAAACCGAAGGCTATCAGATTGGTGACCGGCTACCGACACAGGCGGAAATCGGGGCCATTTTAAACATAGGCCGCTCTGCGGTCCGGGAAGCGATCCGCGTACTGGAGGCGGAAGGGGTTGTGGAGGTATTGTGCGGCAAGGGAGTGTTTATCATTAATCCCATCGGTAATGAAAAGCAGAGTGCCGAGGATTGGTATGAACAGAACAAAACAAGAATCACCGATTTTGTCAATGTAAGGGGAGCCATGGAGCCGCTTGCAATCAAGCTGGCTATGGAACGGGCGACTCCTGCGGATATGGAAAAGATTCACGAAAAACTGCTTGCGTTTGAACGGGCGATGGAATCGGGTGATCCAAGCGTGATGGAAACAACCGATTATGAATTTCACAAGGCAATTTTGGAAACGAGCAGGAATCAGTTTATCCTGAACATTATGGACAATATCAACTGGCTGCAGCGGGAACTGCGCCGCGAGTCCTTTAAAAGTCACCAGGAAGGCCTGAACGCGCAGGAAGGGCACCGCAAAATGTACGACGCAATGGTGAACAGTCAGACTGAAACAGCCGTGGAAGAGATGAGGATGCACGTTGCCTATTCACGCATCAATTACCTGAAAATGCTGAAAAACCTGCAATCTAAAATGTATGATAAAAATTCTGTGATATAAAAGTCACTAGAGGCTAATTGGCCCGGCTTTTGGCAAAAGGTAATCTGAAATAAAAAGGAGAGTATGACAATGAAACAATATAAAATACAGGATATCGCCCCTGGCCTGATCAAGGGGGTAGACGTTCAGATGCCCGGGGCAGCGGAGGTTTACCGGGAAAACTGGTTTGAGTGGAGAGCGACAACCCTGCGCGCCGGTATGAAACAGAGCACATTGGCGGGCGGCGTGCTGAACATCTGGAAGCATACTCCGGTTTTTGCGGAGTTGGAGTACCACGAGGACTGCGAAATGTTCTATTTTGTACAAGGGACTGCCATTATGCCGTTTGCGGACATTCAAGACGGAAAAATCGATATGGACAGCGTCCAGCTTGTCAGAGTTCCCGCAGGCACACAAATCATTATCCACCCCAACAAAGCGCATTTTGTAGCCGTAGCACAGGATGACACACCGGTTACGATCATTGTGACCAGTCCCGCAATGGACGCTCCCCGCCTCAGCCCCGCGGAAGCGTTGGAAGGAATTACCCGTTAGCAGGGAGCTTTGCCGGGACATCCGTTTGGGATGACTCTGCTTTATCACAATAACGGAAGAACATGAGGGAATAGCAGCGATGAATATTTTAGTATGTATCAAGCAAGTACCCGGTACCAGCAACGTAGAGGTGGACCCCGTTACCGGGGTGCTCAAGCGCGACGGAGTCGCCTCAAAGATGAACCCCTACGATTTATACTCTCTGGAGCTGGCCATGTGTCTGCGTCAGCAGCACGGCGGCACTGTCGACGTGATTACGATGGGCCCCCCGCAGGCCAAGTCTTCGTTACTGGAAGCGATCTGCATGGGCGCCGACAAGGGGTGCCTTATCAGTGACCGCAGATTCGGCGGCGCGGACGTAGTTGCCACCAGTTACACCCTCTCTCAGGGAATTCGAAAAATGGGACAGTATGATCTGATTCTTTGCGGAAAGCAGACAACGGACGGCGACACCGCCCAGGTTGGGCCGGAAACGGCAGAATTTCTAAATATTCCTCACGCCACAAACGTGCAGGAGATTACCGAAGCAGAAGATGGATTTCTTACCGTACGCATAACAATGGACGGTTTTGCACAGGTTCAAAAAATGCCCTTGCCCTGTCTTTTAACGGTGGAAAAAAACATCAATACGCCCCGGCTTCCTTCCTACCGGCGAAAATGTTCTGTCAATCCGGACGGCATTTCTGTATTTTCCTTAGCCGATTTTGAGGACAAAAACGAGGGCCACTACGGCCTTTCGGGATCTCCCACACAAGTGGAACGTATTTTCCCACCGGAAAAAAATCTTTCGAAAGAGATTTACGAAGGTTCGGGCAATGAGCTTTCCCAAAAGCTTTTTGACCTGCTCTTGCAGAAAAAATTCATATAAGGAGGGAAAGTTCGTTTTGTCTTACTTAAAAATCAATCATGATAAAATCACGGCCGAAAACGCAGAGGACTTAATGAAAATTTGTCCGTTTTCCGCCATTACATATGAAAACGGCAGGCTTGAAATCGGAGCCGGCTGCAAAATGTGCAAAATGTGTGTCAACAAAGGCCCCAAAGGTGCAATCGAATTCATTAAAGAAGAAGCCCCTTCCGTAGACAAATCTCTTTGGAAAGGAATCACCGTCTTTGTGGAGCACGACGAGGGCAGAATTCACCCTGTTACATTAGAACTGATCGGCAAAGCACGCGAGCTTGCCAAAGTGACCGGTCAGCCGGTGTACGCCCTGTTTATCGGCTTCAATATCGAGGATCAGGCAAAAAAACTGCTTTTTTACGGTGTGGACGAGGTTTTTCTCTATGACTCCCCTGCTTTGAAGCATTTTTTGATTCTTCCCTACGCCAACGTTTTTACCCATTTCATTAATCAGACAAAACCATCCTCCATTCTGGTGGGCGCTACCCATCTCGGGCGTTCTCTCGCGCCGCGTGTGGCGGCCCGTTTCCGTACCGGTCTGACCGCCGACTGCACCGTTCTGGATATGAAGGAAAACACCGACTTGGTACAGATACGTCCCGCGTTCGGCGGAAACATTATGGCGCAGATCGTTACACCGCGCAACCGGCCGCAGTTCTGCACTGTCCGCTACAAAATTTTTTCCGCACCGCCCAAACAGGAAACACCGCGGGGCAGAATCACCCGAATGGAAATAGAAGAAAAACAGCTTAAAGATACCATGCAGGTACTCGATATCATTCGCAAGCCCAAGGATATCGACATCTCGGATGCCGATATCATCGTCGCTGTGGGCCGCGGTATTAAAAGTCAGGCGGATCTGGCTCTTGCAGAAGAGCTGGCGTCTTTGCTGGGCGCACAGATAGCCTGTACCCGTCCGCTGATTGAGGCGGGGTGGTTTGACGCCAAACACCAAATCGGCCTGAGCGGCAGAACCGTCAAAGCAAAGCTGATTATCACCCTCGGAATTTCCGGCTCCGTCCAGTTTGCCGCAGGTATGCGCAATTCCGACTGCATCGTCTCCGTTAATAAAGATAAAAACGCCCCTATTTTCGACGTTGCACACTACGGTTTCGTGGGGGACCTGTATGAAATCGTACCGGCATTCATTCAGCAGATGAAGGAGGAAAACTGATGGATTATCATAAAGTAACCGAACAGGAACTCCGCCGCCTGCGTGAAATCATCCCCGAGGATCGAATCCTGACGGGCGAAGAAATCGGCGAGGATTACAGCCATGACGAATTGGGCGGAATCACGAACGCGCCGGAGGTGCTGATCCGTGTTTTAAGTACCGAAGAGATATCTGAAATTATGAAATACGCCAACTGTCAGCATATTCCCGTAGTCGTCCGCGGCTCTGGGACGGGTCTTGTTGGCGCCTCGGTCGCGCTGCACGGCGGCATCATGCTGGAAACCACCGGTATGAACCGTATCCTTGAACTGGACACGGAAAATCTTACGGTAACCGTCGAACCGGGTGTACTGCTGATGGAACTGTCCCAGTTTGCGGAGGAAAACGATTTTCTTTATCCGCCGGACCCCGGAGAAAAATCGGCGACAATCGGCGGGAATATCAGCACCAACGCGGGTGGTATGCGCGCAGTCAAATACGGCGTAACGCGTGATTACGTCCGTGGCCTTACCGTTGTACTCCCCACCGGCGAAGTCATAAAGCTCGGCGGAAAAGTAGTCAAAAACAGCTCCGGCTACAGTCTGAAAGATCTTATGATTGGTTCCGAGGGTACTCTTGGCATCATTACCGAAGCGGTTCTTAAACTAGTGGCTCTGCCGAAAGTTTCTGTCAGCCTGCTGATCCCCTTCGCTGACATGGACGCAGCTCTGGAGGCGGTGCCTGAAATCATCAAATCCAAGGCAGTGCCCACGGCAATTGAGTTTATGGAACGCGGAACCATCCTTTTTGCCGAGGAATATCTGGGCAAAAAATTCCCGGACAGCAAGAGTGATGCCTACATTTTACTGACCTTTGACGGCAACTCGCTGGAACAGGTGGAACGAGACTACGACACGGTTGCAAAGCTCTGCATCGACCGCGGCGCGCTGGATGTCTACATCGTTGACACCGACGAGCGCAAACAGTCCGTCTGGTCGGCCCGCGGCGCGTTTCTCGAAGCTATTAAAGCCTCTACGACGGCAATGGATGAGTGTGACGTAGTCGTACCCCGTAACCGCGTGGCGGACTTTATAAAATTCACACACCAGCTGGCCCAGGAAATCGGTATGCGAATTCCAAGCTTTGGCCATGCCGGTGACGGCAACCTCCATGTCTACCTTTGCCGCGATGAAATGGAGGAAAAAGAATGGCAAAAAAAGTTAGACACTGTATTTGACGCCATGTACCGAAAAGCCGAGGAATACCATGGGCTTGTCTCCGGGGAACACGGTATTGGTTTTGCCAAGCGCAGATACCTATCGCGCCAGTACGGCGAAGCACAGATGCGCATTATGCGCGGAATCAAGCTGGCCTTTGACCCCAATGGAATTCTGAACCCCGGAAAAGTCGTGTAAGCCAATCCGAAATTCGGGACCTGCAAAGCCCGGCTGAACCTAAAATTCCAACAAACCATGACATAAATCGAAGTCATACCCTCTTCCAAGCAAACTAGGAATGCCCCCTGAAGCAGGCAGAAAATCACTGCCCGCTTCAGGGGGTTATTTCTGTGCTTCCACCATAAAATAGGATATTCTGTTCTGACCGCCCTGCTCCGTTCTGTCGGCAGAATCGATCGCGATATTTTGGAATCCGGCCTGTGACCACAGAGCTCTAATCTCTTGTTCTTCGAAAAAATGGATGGTTCCCCTGTGAGCCAGATTTCCTTCCGTAATTTCTCTGTAAGTGTTTTCCTCCAGCTTTTCCCCGGTACCGTAGCCGGACATTCCCACCTTGAAAAGGCCCGTGGAAAACAGCTTCCCGCCAGTTTTTAAAACGCGGAAGCACTCCTGTAAGATCTTTTTTATATTTTCAGCCGTATTGCCGGAGATTGCGGCGGAGTCAACCAGCCCGTCAAAAAAGTCATCGGAATATGGCAGGCTGGCAGCATCGCTGACACAGATATGAGCGTACAGCCCTTCCTCCTGCATCCTTTGCCGAGCCTTATGGGCAGCTGTTTCTGAGCCGTCAAAAGCGTAGACGGCAAAGCCTTCCCTTGCCATATACCAGGTTACAGCGCCCGTTCCGCAACCGATATCCAGCAGTTTTATCTGCGCCCGGTTTTTTTTGTAAAAATTTCTTGCTATGAATCGGATAACCTCTTCGCTGGGGTATCTGCCCCACTCCTGATTTTGAAATATCTCTTCCCATGCATTGTCAAAGCTAGCCATTTCGTACCTCCCGGCCAATCCCATTATAAGCTTATCTTATGTGGAACCGGTTACCCGTGTTACCCGCAACAAACCGTTAATGGGGTTGGACAAAGAGCAGGGACTACAAGAAAGCCTTCTGCATACTATACTAACAGCTTGATATCAGCTGCTTCCTGTGTTATAAGCGGTGAATCGGCATATTCCTGCCTGTCTAGTCGTCTTACAGACCTAGGTATATACCAAACATTGCAACAGTAATGACAGAAAGGGACTCAACCGCTCCAGATACAAGAAGCCGATATTAAGAAAATGAAAGAAGGATATGAATGGCATTACAGTTATTTAAGCTGGTTATGAACGGTGTAACCAACACGGTTCCGACGGAGCTGGGATATTTCACAACAGCCTCCGAGGATGTCACGATTAATTCTCTGACCTCCTACACCCTTTTGCCAGACCGTTTTGTAGATGACGACGGAGTTGCAGTAACCTCCATCATTCCAGCAGCGACAAGCAACGGCTATTACACGCTGTTTATTGACGGTACGTTAACGCAGTCCAGCATGTATACCGTCGGTTCCGCCGCCGGTGTTACCATCGGCAACGCCGCGCTTACCCAAACAATCACGATTTTAGCAAGCTCCCCCATTACGCTGGCCGTAACTAACTTTGCACCAACCACTGCTGTAAACGGATAAACCGCTCTTTTCCCAATAACCATACCACTGGGCATACGGTTCAGTCGTTTCTTAATAAGCGTGAAAAGGATGTGCTCAACCGCACATCCTTTTTGCTATCTGCTTTTGCTTCGTATTCTTTCCCGTTCGCTCCGTATCCGTTCACTGTAAGGGTACTTTCGAACCCCTTCCTCCAGTCTGCACAGCGCATAGTTTTTACAAATCGAAAAAATCAGCGGTAAAAGGCCTGAAGTTTCGTTTAATTGATTCAGTTGGTTTTCTGCTTCCGCCCTTTTTCCCTCAATCCACAGGATTGCGATTCTGTAAGCCATAGAGACAGAAGAAACCGCTTCATCCTCTGTATTCTGTATAAAGAACGAAAGCGACTGTTCAAACAATTGTCTTCTGAAATGGATAAATCCGTAAATATAATTTTCGAACTCCCGCTTGCTCTGAAACCATTCGCCCTCCGCCGCCCACTTGCTTTTTACCAGAAATACATGAAACAGTTCCGGATCCTTTTCAAAGAAACAGGAGATTCTTTCCTGTGCGTGTTCATTCAACGGTTCCCATTGCAGTGTACGCAGATATGCGGTCAAAGCCCCCGTTCTATTTTCCATTTTCTCGTAATAAATTCCTGTCTGTTTGTGTATTTCCGCGCATGTCAGCTTCCACTCGCCATGATGAAAATTGTCTTTCTCCGGTTCGCGTACAATGTGCAAGCGATTGAAAAAAGCAAGCAATTCCTTGTACTGCCGATCCGGCACAGCCTGAGTCTCCGCCTTGCCGCCAACCGCTGCCTGCGTTTTGCGAATCCATTCTTGCAGATTCTTCATAAAAAACCTGGCCCACAGAACATATTCCAAATCTCCTATAGCCTGCGGTTTTCCCAGCTGTATCACCTGCTTTGCCAATTCTGTTTTTTCGTCGGACAACAGCTGCTCTATGACTTTTTGTTTAAATACCTTCTGCTTTTCCTCGTCGGAAATACACCGGAATATCATTTCGATGATCTCAAAATGATTGCCGCGCGCCCAAGCCCTTGCAAGGTTGATAAAATCATCGTCATTCGCCTGTTTTAATAGGAAAGAAAGCAGGACTTTTGCTTTTTCTTCCTGACCCAGCCATAAAAAATGGTCGTGAAGTTCCGCCGCCGTTTCATATTCCGGCCGTAACAACGCTTTGCCGTATGTTTCCTTTCCGGTCAATAATTCCTGAATGAATCGGTGCAGAGCCTTAACCGGCTCGTCAATCCCCTGTGTATCATCCATTTCAGCAAGCAGCTGCTCCGCCTGCGGAAATTGATCGCGGAACCAGCGGTTTTGTATTTGAAGCAGCAGAATTTGACTGTAAAAAGGGCTTTCCTTACCAATGGCCGAAAAATCCTCCTGCTCTTCACCCAGCATCAGACGGCAGGACAGGCGAATGCTTTCCGTCTGTTCTCCTTTTCCGAGAAGCGACTCCAAGGCTTCCATATAATCCAAAACTTTCACATACTCCCGCTGTTGGAAAAGGATTTCCATCAGAGCGGCCAGCCGTTCCGGATTTTTCTGTTCCACCGACAGCTTCAACAAATGCTCCATAACTTCCACGGAAGCCGTTTTATGGATCAGCCGGCCTATTTTATGTAAAAGGCCGCGCTTTGCGCTGTTCAGTTCATAGGCGCGCTGATAACAGGCAAGTGCCTGTCGGCTATTTGACAGCTGTTCATGGATTTCTCCCAGCGTTTCAAACAGCACGAAATCTCCGATTTCCGGACAGGGTACGCAGCGCTCCGCCTGTTCTTTGATTTTCAGGCAGGCATCCAAGTCCTGAAGCGCTTCCCCGTATTGTCCAAGCTGTTTATGGATTTCTGCGCGCAAAATAAAGTAATCGGAATAAACCGGAAAATTTTTGATCCCCTCGCTCAGAGTATTCAGTGCTTCCTCGTACTTCTGCAGGCAAAGGTACGCCCAGCCAAGACATTTCAGCAGATGCGGAGCAAAGAGATCATCAAAATTTACTTCTGCTATCGCCGCCTGAAAATGCGGGACGCTCTCCTCATATTTTTTCTGGTTTAGCAGCTCCATTCCGGCCAAATACCGGACATAGCTGTCCAGCGGGCGTTCCTCCAGGTCTTTCTGTACCAGCGGAATCCGCTTACCCAGTTCGCGAAAAAGCGCCGTATCATCCCTATGTACTATTCGGACGGAGGCCGGTTCCAGCGCGTTGATCTGTTCGTCCGGGATTCTCTCAAAGGATCTGTATTGAAAACGGTATTCCTTTCGGTTCCGAAACAGCCGCAGCGACTGAACGGGAGAAGAAACCGTATGTTCTCTGGTGGTGCCGTCCAGATGAAACAGATACCCCTCGACATTTGGATTCATAAGCAGCTCCCGGATTTTCCCACGGTGTTCTTCGGGAACCATCTCCCCCGGCTGCAGGAAAAGAACCCATCTGCCCGCCGCGTGTTCCAGACAGAGATTTTTCGCCTCGCTCCAGCTGTCCGTCCATTCCATCTGATAAACCTGTGCGCCCTCCTGCCGTGCAAGCTCGACTGTACGGTCAGTCGACCCTATGTCAACAAGAACCGTTTCGTCGGCGACTTCCTTAAACTCTTTTAAACTGTCAACAAGGTACTTTTCATCATTCTTCGTAACCATGCACAGGCTTAACTGTTTTTTTTCGTTCATGGATCAGTGGCCTCCTTCCCGTGTTTTTCTGAAAGACTCATCAATTTGAGCGGCGGCGGCGTACTCCCCCAGCTGATAGAAGGTATCCCCCAGCCTTTCCATCGCTTTTCTGTCTTCGGGAAAAATCGCGAGATAAGCCCCGTATTGTTTGGCGGCCTCTTCCCACTCAAACCGGGTATATAGAAGGGTTGCGTAATTATAAAGAATCTCCCCGTCTTCCGGATGAAGCTCATATGCCTTTTTCAGAAATCGCATCGAATTGTCCCAATCCTTCATCCGGTAAAGCAGAACGCCGATGTCGTTCAGAAGAACGGGATTCTCCGGCTCCATTAAAAAAAGATCAAGCTTCCGTTTTAATTCATTCATCCCGCTCATTTTGCACCCTCCTCTTGTTCAGATTCCAGCTTTCGCAGCACGTTTTTCAGCTTTTCCGCGGCATTTTCCAGGTGAACCGACACGCTTTGACAGACAACCCCTATATGGCTGAAAAAATTGTACTGTATTTTAAAAATCTCCGTAACCTTCTCAGGTGTGTCAAAAGCTCCTAGCTGACTGATGATATAGTAGTAAACAAAGAACATCTGCTGCAAAAAGCACCGATACATGGCGTCCGACAAAAAAAGCTGATAAAGTTCAACATTTTTTTGATACGTTTGCTCAAGGATACTTCGGTTTTGGGTATCTTCTTTTTCGGCCAGCCGAACCATTCTTTTGCAGTCAAATTTCGCCATCATTGCCTGATGAACCAAATTGCGGTATGATTCCGCGTGCTTTTCCACGCTTCCAATGAAATCTATCAGGCGCTCTTTCCTTTCGGAAAGGGAAACCTTCCCTTTATTTTCAGAAACAAACTCATTGACGCGGAAAGGAATGGACTGTAAGCAGTAATCCTGAATGACGCGGCTTAACGGCATACATTCCGTTCCTTCTATTCTGGCGCCGCCCTCTGTTGCGTTTAAAAATCGCGTGTCGGGATGTGCTGCGATTTTCATCTCCAGTCCCAGCTTAAAATCTGCCCACAACCGGTTTGACGGAACCATGGTACCATCGTTTCCCTCCACATAAATGACCGGCATCGCCTGGATAATCTCTTTCGCCTTTTTCCCTTTTTCCTCATTATAAGCGGCATCTTTGCTGTGGGTAACGCCTTCGGCACCGTAGGCGTAATCCTGTCCTACAAAAACAACCGGATTTGCGCCTAGGTACACGGCAAGCTCCGCGGCAAGGTGGGACACATTGGCTCCTGCATCAAGGGCGCTTCCATCCCCGAGGGATTGATTGACCCATTCATTTACAGCCTCTCCTCTGCGGAACAGGGGAATTTTGGGCCCCAAAAAGGAAGGGTACACCCGTTTGTCAACCAATGCCAGACAAAGCAGAGCAATATCCTCAGGATAATCCGTATTTTCAAAATGATAGGTATAGGTTTCCGGCGTGCGTTCAATAATGGTTAAGATATCCGGTGTGATATGATTTTTTATCAGGGGAACAATCGCGGATTCCACTGATATGATTAGCCCTTTCCCCTGAATTTTTTTCAGCTGCTGAATGTTTTTGTCCAGCGACGGCCCGTTGGCAATGATAAACGCCGGGACATTCCGATATTGATTTTCCATGCAGCTTAAATACGGATTCCGCACGATCTCCTCGACATTCTCCAGTATATTTTGAAATCCGATTAAATTATCAAGATGGTCGTTTCCTGTATAAAAAGTAAACAAAGATAATCTGGAAAAAACATATTTGTGGATTTGCAGATACTGCTCTTTAAAATTTCGTCTGGCGAGCGGTGTAAAAGCGAGCGTAGGACAGGTGCAGTTGTAAAAAACAATGCTGCGGAACAGTTGGTCAAAGGCTTCGGCAAAATATTTGCTGTCGCCAATAAAAATGATGATTTTTCTGGTCTCCAACACAGGGGTCAAATCAAAATAGTACAGCATTGCTTTGAACAAATAAAGATTTTCCTCAAACAGGATGACAATGGTATTTGACTTTTTGCGGGCAAAAATTTCAAGCAGCGAATAGCCGAATCCGCAGCCATATAGAAAAATAGCTCCCGAACCCCGTTCTGCAATCGTTTTCCACCATTCTTCCGCCTCCTGGACGGGGCGTTCGCTGGTAACCTGAAAGCTCTCGTCCCCATGATGATAGCGGCAGACAGGATACCCCTGTGCATTATAGGTAACCTCAATTTCCCGCCAAAGCTCTTCCTCATCTATTTTTTCCAAAGAATCCTGAATCCACGGAGCAAGCATCTTCAGATTTTTTTCATATACTGCTCGGATTTGATTCTGAGGGGCTACCGCCATTCTCCGTCACCCCTTTCATCCAGTTTTCAGAAAGCGGATAAAGCGTAAATTCCAGTGTGTCTGCCAAACCGGCCACATCCTGATGATTCAGATATACAGGCAGTTTTTCCAGAACCGCCAGCATTTTGTCCAGTTCCATTTCTGGTTCTCCCGTGCACTGGTAATACTGAAGGATTCCCTCCAGATCATCCATGCTGTTCAGAAATTCGTCCAGACCCGCTTGATCTTCTCCCTTTCTGAAATGCTCCACGGATGCTTTCAGCGACTCCCGGAACCGGTCATTTCGCTCTTGGATCTTAGTCAACTCACTCATTTCCGGCATCTCCTTTATCAATCAGTTCTTTCCAGCCGGAACGCTGGTACGCTTCCAGATTGTGCAAAGTAAACGGTACTGTCCACTTCATTTTAGAGTCATAGGCCTCCGCTGTTTTTTGTTCCTCCAGCAGCTCCTGCTCTGTCAGAAATACTTTCCGGAACAAAACGGACTGCTTCCGTATTTCAGCCAGCAGCCGCTTCATCTGCGCAATCTGAAACGCGCGCTGAAATAGTTCTGCAGTCCGTTTTTGCTGCTCTTCCGTATAGAGCTCACAGTCCTCGTGAAAATTTTCCCTGATTCTCATATGACTCCTCCCCATTCATTCCGTATTCGTGGGCGTTCCCGCGAAAAACCTGCGTTTCATTGGAACACCACGGGAAAATCAAGACTGGCCTGATGAAAATCCTCTATTTTTCCAATATCGATCCAGTATTCCCGAATCGGGAAAATACAGACCGGTTCCTTTTCTTCCAGCATGATTTCCAGCAGATGATTCATGTCAAAATAGGAGCTTGGAATCCTGCCCAGAACTTCCGGATTCAATACATAAATTCCCGCGTTGATAAAGCTGGCGTAAACGGGTTTTTCGTCAAATCCGATCAGCCTGTCTTTATTTACTTTTACCACTCCGTAAGGAACCTGAAAATCGTAAGTTGTCACGGCGACCGTAGCGCGTGCCTGATGGCTCAGGTGAAAATTGAGCAGCTGTTCAAAGCTCAGTTTTGTCAGGATATCCCCGTTGATAATAATGACCGGCAGCTCCGTCTTGACCGGAAACAGGCTCAGCGAACCCGCCGTACCCATCTCTTTTTTCTCGGCAATATACCGGATCTCCACTCCCCATTTGGAGCCGTCCCCGAAATATTCCCTGATCTGTTCGGAAAGATAATTGACAGAAAAACAAAATTGATGGAATCCCTGCTTGATAAACTGGTTCAGAATGGTTTCCAGTACCGGCTTATCGGCAATTTTCAGCATCGGCTTCGGGCAGTCGTCCGTCAGCGGACTGAGCCTTTTCCCCAGCCCCCCCGCCATAATCACGACCCAGTTTTCATATTTGGAAAGCGTAATCAGGTCGTCAACCCACTCTATTCCAATGACCCTGCCCTTACCGTCCACCACGGGAAGATGCCGGAGCTGATTGATTTTCAAAATATTCAGAATGCTTGTTTTATCCTTCATTTCCGGAATCGTCACCGGGTGGGCATTCATAATATCCTCCACCGGATTGCTCAGCGGAACTCCCTTCAGGATTCCCCGGCGGATATCCCCGTCCGTGACCGTACCCAGCAGTTTACCGTCCCGGTCCGTAACTACGGCAATCTGCAGGGAATTTAAATCGATGATCTCAATTGCCTCCTGAATTTTGGTATCCGGTAGAATCAGGATTTTTTTCCAATCGTTCATTGCTGCCCCTGTCATCCATGCAATCTATTTAATAAACAATTGTTCATTATATGCCGGAATCTCTGATACCATTATATTTTCGGGGGGCCTTTTGGTGAATGCGACTCCTTTACCAGACGCTGGAATCTTCAATCCAAACGCTTACATTCTGCTGGTGTAGTCATACAGTTCCTTAAACTCATCCTGAAAGAAATAGCACGCCAGTATTTCCAGAAGATTGAAGTCGTCTTCGGAATCAATGTCCAGAATTGCGGTGTCCCGCATAACGATCGTATCGAATTTGCCGTCCAGGGGGGACTGTTTCAGCTTACTGTATAAACTGTCCCGCCGGTAGCAGTAGATGGACGCGTTCATATCGTAAACCTTTGGCGCCTGCTGCCGCGCTGTAAAGCCGCCGTCCAACACTTTTTTCATTTCTCCGTCCCGGTACTCCACCATATTGAAGTAGGGATTCCGCCGGGAAGGCACCACGGAAAAAACGACGTCTGTTTCCGGGTTTTCTTCGGCTTTTTTAAGTGCGGCTTCCATGTCCGCCACCGTCCTGAAGGGTGACGTAATATCCAGATCCATGACATAATCATACCGCAGGCCGAATTTCCGCTCCATCTCATCAAGCGAATACCGGATGGCGGGAACCTTCGGCGAGGTATCCTGCGCAAGCTCCTCCGGCCTGCGGATACAGGTCGGGCCGTAGGGTTCGGCTATTTTCAGCAGTTGGTCACTGTCGCTGTTCACACAGATGTCCACCGTATCAAAATGGTGTTCTCTTTTAAAAAGATAGGCCGACGCAATGGAGTAATTAATGAGCGGCTTTCCGAAAAAGAGCCGCATATTTTTATTTTTCACTCCTTTCGAACCTGCTCTTCCGCAGATTGTTATCAGAATATTCATGCCTGCTCCTTTCCCAACGCAATATTTAAAACGGCCAAACAGCGGTTCAGGTTGCTGTACGCGGCCCCGCTTTCGACATGGCTGAGGAAAAACCGCATTTCCCTAAGGTAGCTTTCGTTCTCTTCTTCTTCATAATGAATCCGTTCTCTGCCGTCCGTAAAGGTAACGGTGTTTGCAAAAAGATCGCCTGTAATGGTTCCGCTTTCCGTAAAAAGTTCTATTTCACGCCGCGGCACCCTGCCGAAATAGTCAAGATGGAGTTCCACCGCTTTATCCGGGTACCGGGCAATATAAACCGACAGGTCTTCACTGTCAATTTCGAGTGGGGAATATTTTCCCGACACCCGGAAAACCGTTTGCGGAAATCCGAACAGAGCGACCAGATAATCCCACTCGTGGATCAGGTCCAGTGCAACCCCGCCGCCCAGCTCTTTTCTGGCGCTGTAAACCTTCCGGTAGTCTCCGGGCCGCCAGTCCGGCAGATAGCTGGAACAAAGAACCCGTACACTGTAAACCGGTTCCCGTGAAAGGATTTCCCCCAGCTTTTGTATGACGGGGGAAAAGCGCAGCGGCCCCGCGGCGTAGGAAACACCCTGCGGGTTCAGCTTCAGGTCTTCCAGACGGTACCAAGCGCTGTCAAACAGCGGTTTTTCTATAAACAGATGCTCCGTTCTGCCCGCCATTGCTTTCACAGTATCATAATGAAGGCTGGTCGGGTTTGTGATAAAAGCAATGTCATAATCACTGTCAAGCTCCCGCTCCTCAAAAAGCTGACGGGAAAGTAGCGCCTGTACTGTATCATCCAACGGCGTGTGGGTTTTTCTCAGCGCGTGGACTTCCAGCGGGAGATTCTGTTCGTGTGCAACCGTGTGTAAGTTGCGCAGATGCCTTTTCCCGATGGAGCCCAGTCCGCAGAAACAAACCTTCAAGCTTTCATCCCCTCAATTCTGTCGATCAGGCGCAGCGTCCGCCGGTCCTCCGCAAAGGTGTACCGCTCCCGGTTTTTCCCGCCGGTAATTTTGTCAACAAATACCCGAAGCTCCTCCAGATATGCGTTTTCAATAATGCTTTCCGCGTACCGGTCATCTCTAACCGCATTGGAATACGTTTCCATCTTCTCCATGGTCTTTTCCCGTACGTTATACCTGAAAAGGCTATCCGGCGTCCCGTCCCAGCTCAGGTGCAGGTTTTCCGAATAAACCAGAAGATTTCTCTGTGCTTTTCTTGCAACCACATCCACAATCCAGATTCCCTTGTTCCCGTTTTTGTGCTCCAGAACAACAAAGTAATTGTCCGGATACCCTAGCTCCAGTTTGGAAAGATGATCCTTGAAGACCGTAACTTTTCTTACTTTTCCAAATGTATGCAGAATCCAGGGCAGATCAATCGCAAAAATTTCACGGCAGGCATTGGTTTTCGGATCGCCCACAAAGAAATCCCGGTAATCTTCCCACGGATGCCAGTCGGGCAGATACTGGCCGACATGGTACCGGTAATTCACCTTTTCCCCCTGTTTCAGGACACAGTCCCTGACTGCCTGAAGCTCTTTGCGGTAAAGCAGGGTGGAAGATAAAAAAAGCTTGACCTGCCGTTCTTCGGCGGCTTGCAGAATCTCGTCGTACCGGTCTGAAATCAAATTGATTTCGCTGAAGATATGCAGCCCCTTTGCGATACAGTCCAGAATCACGTCCGCGTGGCTGGCTGGGGAAGTGCAGACCAAAGCGGCGCACGGCTGTTCCTGTTCGACTGCTGTTTCCAGACCGGCGTAAACCGGGATGCCAAAAAGAGCCTGCGTTTGTTCCCGCCGTTCTTCCCGAACATCCACCCCGCAGACGGAAATGCTGTCAAAGCAATTTAAAAGCAGCGAAATTCTCCTTCTGCCCATGGAACCCAACCCAATTACCAGAAACTTCATCGCAAACTTCCTTTCTGAAAACCGACCATGAAATCACTCCCGCCTAAAACGCAATCAGTTCATCTTCCTCAAAGTCCCGGATGGCGGCAGCGCCCAGCACCTCGTTCCAGCGCATTGGAGAAATCCCCGCTCCCGGTCTTTTCGCCGTGATATTTTCCGGTGTAAACACCTCTCCCTTTAAAATCTTTTGGGAAGCAACAATACTCTTCCTTACCAGGCTTCGGTTCTCTCTTTCAGAATCCGTCACATGCTTTTCCCCGCTGCCCATGGCCTGCTCAATATTGCGGATATATCTGACCATCCGGCAAAGTTCATCCGGTTCAATGCTCGCCCGGTGGTCGGGGCCCTTCATCCCGCGGCTCAGGGTGAAATGCTTTTCAATGACCTGTGCCCCCAGCGCCGCGGCGGCGACAGGGACTTCAATTCCTTGGGAATGGTCCGACAAACCCACCGGCAGCCCCAGCTGTTCTTTCAATGTCCGCATCACCCGCAGATTAACATCCGAAAGAGGGGTCGGGTACTGTGTGTTGCAGTGCAGCACCGTAATGTCTTTTTCCATGTCTTTTTGCAGTACGGAAACGGCTTCCCGGATTTCCCATACCTCGCTCATGCCGGTCGACAGAAGCACGGAACCGGGCAGCCCGGCAATGGTTTCCAGCAGCGGCAGATTTGTGATTTCACCGGAGGGAACTTTCATAATTTTCATTCCCAAAGACGATAAAAACCGCGCGCTTTCCACATCGAAGGGAGTGGACAGAAACCCAACTCCTGCCGCGTCACAGTGTTCCTTCAGCCGGCGAAAATTTTCAAACGACAGCTCCAGTTTTTTGACCATATCCAGCATGGATTCTTCCGCGCCGGTGGATTCCTTCTGATACTCCGCTTTCTGCGCGTATTTTGAAATGATTGCTTCGCTTTTCCAAGTCTGGAATTTGACATAGTCCGCTCCCGCCTCCGCAGCCGCATCAATCAGCCGATAGGCCAGATCCATTCTGCCGTTATGGTTCACACCCGCTTCGGCCACAATCAGTATTTTCCCCAATCGTCTCTGCCCCCCGTTACGCCCGGTACTGAATCAGGCGGTCATTGTCCGGGCAAAAGCCGGGGTCGGAAGCCGCCCGGAGCTTTAGCAGCTCCCGATAGACTTCTTCACAAAAAATGTTCCGTCCGATATAAAAATCCGCCAGGCCTTTTTTATGAAAGGATCGCTTAAATAGGAACAGGCTGTCCTGCGCCCCTACCCCGCCGCCAAGATGAAATTTCGAGCAGCCGTTTTCCGCGCCCCAGCACGCCGCCGTATAGAGAAGAAGGCTGTTGGGCGACAGCGCAAAGTATTCCTTCCGTGCCGCGGAAAGATGGTAGTGCATACTTCCGTTGCAGTACATAATGATCGCGGAACAAATGATTTCCTCATTCAGAACCGCATAGAAAATCCGGTAACAATCCGCCAGCTTCGCAAAGAAATCGTCAAAGAATTCTTCGCTGAAATAGTAATAGTCCGCGGCAGAACGCCGCTGCATGGTCTCATAGTACATCCGGATAAACGTCTTTTGGGCTTCCTCGCTCCGGCTGTTTTCAATTTGGACATGGTTTTTCATTGCCTTGTGAATGGCGCCCCGGCACCTTGATTCCAGATTTGCGTCAATCACCGCCTTGTCTTTCGTATTCATATAGACGGTATGCCTGATGTTGTACAGTTCACACTTTCCCTCAAAGACCCGGTAATTTTCCAGAAGGGGATGAAACCGGATAAACTGCGACACTATGCGGTTGGAACGGCAGTAATCGCTGAGCAGAGCAAAAAAATCCCCGATTCCCCGCTCACTGAAGCCCTCTGTCAGCGGCCCGCCGTAGCCGTAGGGCGTTGACCAGTCAAAGCAGCGCCCACGTTCCAAAATTCCGCTGTACGCCGGACTTTCAGCAATATCGCGCTGCTGTACGACATAGCAAAGCCTCATCCCCTCTCCGCGGTAATACAGTAAAAAAGGCGCGCCGTCCTTTGCAAAGCGGAAAGCAGAAACATAGCCGCTGAGATAATAGACATCGAACCGGGCAAAAGAACGCACAACGGCGTCCCAGTTTTCCCGTTCCTCAAACGGAATGATTTGAAGGTTTCCCATATTTGCCCCCCAATCTGAAAGGCCGGAAATATCCGCGTTTGATTTCCACCCGTTCCATTGGAAAAAAATGTTTCTTTAAAAGGCTTCGATAATCCGGGACGGTGCGAAGAACCTCGACAATTTTCTTCGCCGCGTCGCCCTTTCCGTAGGGATTGACCGCCCCGGAGCAGTCCTTTGCAAACGCCGCCCGGACGGCTTTTTCGATTTCCGCTTTTTGGGGCGCACAGCAAAGAACGGAGGAAGCAAGAAGCCGCCCCTTCTGCCGGTCACCGATGTTCACCGTCGGCTTATGGAAAGAAGGGACTTCGTATACCCCGCTGGAGGAGTTCCCCACCACCGCGTCCACCTGTGCAATAAGGCTGAAATACCGCGTCTGCCCCAAAGATGAAAAGACGGCGGCATTCGGATGGCAGCCTGCAAACTGATTCAACAGCCGAATCAGCTCCCGTCCCTGCGGATCGGCGTTCGGCCGGGTAAAAATCAGGCCTACGCCGGGGCCAAAACCGTCCAGTGCCTGTAACAGCTGCTGAAACTGGCTGCCGGAATCCTCTGAATCCAGTGTAACGGGGTGGAACGTAATCAGCAGATTTCTTTCCCGAAAGCGGAAGGAAAGCGACTGTTCCAGTTCGGCGCGGCTGATCCGGGGCAGGGATAGAATCCGGTCAATTCCCAGACTGCCCACATTGTAGATATGGGCCGGGTCTTCCCCCAGCTGCGCCACCCTTTGGCAGGATTCTTCGTTGGTCACAAAGTGCAGCTGCGCCATTTTGGAAATGCTGTGCCGGATTGCCTCGTCAAAGGCCCCCTCTGTGGTATCGCCCCCGCCGATATGGGCAATCGGAATCCGGGCGAACAACGCGGTCTGCGCGGCCGCCAGCATTTCATACCGGTCCCCCGTTATCACCAGCAGGTCGGGTTTCAGCTCTGAAAAAGCGTCCGCAAATCCGATCATGCCCAGACCCACGGACTTGGCGATTCCCGTGGGGGTGTCACTGGACAGGAGCATCTCCACCTTTTTATCAATGGAAAATCCGTCTTCTTCAATTTCCTGATAAGTCAGTCCGAACTCCGGCGACAGGTGCATACCCGTGACCACCAGCTGCAGCTGAAATTCCGGTTCCATCCGGATCCTTTTCATCAGAGGATTCAGCAGACCGTATTCCGCCCTTGTTCCCGTCACAACGCAGATTCTGCGCACGGCTCCCGGGCTCACAGCTCTTCCCCCAGCCGGGCGCTGCTTGGAATATTGATAATCCTCTGTTCCAGGTCTTCGGCAGCGGACAAATCCATGTGCGGGCAGCTTTGGAACATGGGCAGCCGGTTCATTAGAACCCATGCCGGCCGGGTCAGCATTCCCCGGCGGTTGGTTTCGGAAATAATTGAATCGCGCATTTCCGTGTCCCCTTTATCCAGAATCAGTGTGTTCAGCCAGTAGTTGCTTTTCGCGTAGGAAGGTTCCCGGAAAAAAGCGATGCCTGAAAGAGGCGCGAAAGCCTGCCGGTATTTTTCGGCCAGAGCCCGTTTGCTTTTGAGAAAACCATTCAGCTGCTCCAACTGCGCACAGCCGAGCGCGGCGTTGATGTTCGGCATACGAAAGTTGTACCCGACGCAGTCATGGATGAAATCCCACTGGTGCGTCATCCTTGCCGTAGTGCTGATATGTTTTGCCTGTCTGGCGAGCTCTTCGTCATTTGTCAGAATGGCGCCGCCTCCGCCGGTGGTAACAATTTTATTTCCATTAAAGCTGAGGGAGGCGAGCTTGCCAAAATTGCCGGTGTGGATATTTTTGTAATAGGAACCAAGCGATTCCGCGGCGTCCTCAATCAATTCCAGCCGGTATTTACGGCACACTTCCAGCAGCGGGTCAAGGTCGACGGGATGCCCGAAGGTGTGCATGGCGACAACCGCCCGGATGGGCCGCCCGGTTGCCTGATTACAGGGAAAGCCGTCCTTCCATTCGGTGATCTTCGCAAGATAAGTTTCCAGCTTTTTGGGGTCGATTCCCAGAGTCGCAAGGTCACTGTCTACAAAATGGGGAACGGCTCCGCAGTAGCACACCGCGTTTGACGTAGCCACAAACGTCAGCGCGGGTACCAGCACTTCATCGCCGCTTGTGACTCCGGCCAGTTTCAGGCACAGGTACAGCGCGGCCGTACCATTGACCACCGCCACAGCGCGCCTGACCCCCGTAAACTCAGCCAGCTTTTCTTCAAACTCATCAACATACTTTCCGACGGAGGAAACAAAGTTGGTATCGAGGCAGTCCCGCACATAGTTCCACTCGTTTCCTGCAAAACGGGGCTCGTGCAGCGGGATGGGAGTCTTTTCTCTATCCAGCACTTTTTCCAGTGCCGCAACAATTTCTAAAGGATCAGCGTTCTTTTCTGTACTCATAGGTTATACCTGTCTGTTTTATAGAGTTTCAGATGTTCGGGATCGGCAAACCACCGCGCGGTTTCCCGAAGTCCGCGCTTCAGCCCGTCCTTTCCCGCGTACTCCGGCTTCCAGCCAAACAGCCGGACTGCTTTTGCGGTATCCGCCCAAAGGCGTTCCACCTCGCTTTTAGGAGGGCGCACCCGCTGCGGATCGGTTTCTATTTCCATTTCCGCACCCATCACCTCCGCAATGATCTGAGCGGTTTCCCCGATGGAAACCTCATAATTGCTGCCGATATTCACGACCTCTCCCACTGCCGCGTCACATTCGGCGACCTCCAAAAATCCGCGCACCGTGTCGCGGACATAATTAAAGTCCCTGGTGGGTTTGAGGGAACCAAGCCGGATTTTTCGTTTTCCACTTGCAATCTGTGTGATAATGGCAGGAATGACGGCCCGGTCCGACTGTCTGGGGCCGTAGGTGTTGAACGGACGGATGACGGCAACCGGCGTCTGAAAGGAATCATAAAAAGAAAGAGCCAACTGATCGGCTCCAATCTTTGACGCGGCATAGGGAGACTGGGCATGCAACGGATGAGTTTCCGGGATGGGAACGGTCTGGGCCGTACCGTAAACCTCACTGGTGGAGGTCTGAATGATTCTTTCCGTTCCCAGCTCACGGGCCGCCTGCAAAATGTGAAAGCTCCCCCGGATATTCGTGTCAATATATGCACCGGGAGAATAATATGAATAAGGGATTGCTACCAAAGCGGCCAGATGAAAAACAACCTCACAGTTCTCCATTGCTTTTTTTATCCGGTAAGAGTCCCTGATGTCCCCTGCCACCACTTCCAGAGCGTCTTTTATTTCTGCCGGCGACTGGTCCAGCCAACCCCAGGAATTATAGGAATTATAACAGACAAAAGCGCGGACGGAATATCCTCTTCTGACCAGTTCTTCCGTCAAATGGGATCCAATAAACCCGTCCGCGCCGGTAACTAGAATTTTTTTCCCGTTTAAGTCCATCTTATCCCTCCTGACAAAACTCCGATACTCTATAATATATTCCGGCAGATAAAAAATAGAAGTAAAAGACGGGGAGAATGTCAGCAGCCGCGGCCTGCCGCCTGCTTTCGTAAAATGGAATTTACGGCATTTATGAAAGCACCCGGCACCGCGGCATCGTTGGAAATCCGTTAAAAAAATGGAGTGGATGCTATGATAAAAAGCAAATTTCCCCTGATTACCTGCCGTTTATCCGACCGGAACGGAAACGCTCTGAATCCCTGCGTACCGGGCGCAATCCGCTATACCGAATTATCTTCTCCGAAAGACCGTCCTCAGGAGCAGGTCAGGCTGCTCTCCGGAAAAACGGTTCTGCAGAGCATTGCCACTGTTCTGATCGAAGGATTCGTTACTTTTTCAACGGACGAAAACAGGATGTCTTCGCCCATTCCCTTTAGCATTGTCCAGTATATTTCCCTCTGTGCGCCGCAGGAAACCGTGCTTTTCTTCGCGACAGACAGCTTCCAATGCTGTGCGATTCCCCTTTTACGGGAACCCGATGCCATTACCGACCGTGTTAAAATCTTTATCCATATCGAAACCACTGCAGAATCCAGAGCGAAAGTCACCCTGCGCGTTCCGGAGGTGGATTCTTCCCTTGCGGTCAAGGGCACCGTATGCCTCCACACCGACAAAATCTATGGCTCGGCCGTGTTTAAAAGCGAAACCGAAATCTGTTACCAGAGCATGGTTCTGAAGGCGGAGGTTTACCAGTACAATGCGCTTTCTGCGGACGGCCAGAAAACATACACCAATCAGGACGAACTGACCCAATACGGCGACAGGGGGATTCTTTCTCCCGATGAGGTTTCTTACTGCAATCTGTTTGTAAACGGGGTTCTGCAGCCCAAAACAAACTATCACATTACCAAAGGCCTGCTGAATCTCACCACGGAAGACGCGCCCGGCACCGGGCAGGCGGTGATGATTTTATTTGTCACGCTGAAAAATCAGCAGGATGAAAAAATGAAGGTAACCGATAACCGGTACAATGCTGTTTCCGACGGAACAAAAAAAATCTTTACCGATGCCGACGAACTGAAGGCCTACGGCGGCAATGGGATTCCTGACCCGAATGAGGTTTCGTATTTCAATCTCTATATCAACGGCGTTTTGCAGCCGACCGGCAACTATCTTGTACGGAAGGGAGTTCTGGAACTGACCACGGAGGATATCCCGTCCAAAGGAGAGCTGATTATACTGGAATCACTGGTCATCAGGGATCCCCGCGGACAGCTTTTCCGGATGGATACCTACCAGTTCAATGCCCTTTCCGAAGGGAGAAAAATTTTTACCGACCGCGACCAGATTCTGATGTACGGCGACAAAGGGATTCCCGACCCGAAGCTGAGCGTTTACCAGAACCTTTTTGTCAACGGCGTTTTGCAGCCCGGCGTCAACTACCTGGTCTATGAGGGATTTCTTCTTTTAAAGACGCAGGACGCTCCTATCAGAGACGCTCCTATTTCACTGCAGTATGTCAGTCAATCTTCCGCAAACTCCACAAGGGAATACGGAATGTCGAGCTCCGCCTACCGCCGCTGGATTCAGAGGTATGAACAGGTACCGGAAACCGAGCTGACACTTCCGCAGGGAGATGACTGAAAATTCCCGATGAAAACAGGCAGGGCGTATGACTTTTCGTCATACGCCCTGCCTTCGTTTCCCACCGCCGATTTCAAAATCAGACAGTAAATTTTATGATATTAAAAATATTGATTGCGATAATCACAGCCATAAAGCTGATAAACAGATGATCCACCGTCTTTTCGGAAAGCTTCTGGTTTAAACGGCCGCCGATCATTCCGCCGGCGACTCCGGCAACGACCATCAGTGCTAAAATCAGAAGACTGATCTGCGGTACGGTACCGCTGAGCAGCGTCTGCAAGAAGCTGGAGAGCTGTGAAAACATGATGATGTACAGAGAATTGGCGGCTGCCTTTTTAATGTCCATGGAAAAGAAAAAGAACAGAACCGTCAGATTGATCGGGCCGCCGCCGATTCCGAGAAACGAGGAAACGGTACCCAGCCCCAGTCCGATCAAAACGCATCCCACCATGCTGTTCACATGGTGGGTATGAATTTTTGCGGAAAAAACGCTGTACAGAAGAGTGCCCACCGTAATCACCAAAAGCAGGCTCGCCTGTACCGCGCCCAGATGATTTTCATTCTGAAGAAGGGTTTTGAGCATATCGAACACCGATTTCCCCACAAGTCCGCCAAATACGGAACCGACGGCAAGCGGGGTGCTTGTTTTCACGTCGATCATGCCGCGGTTTTTCGAGTTCCGCAGCACGGAAATAATGGACATGGAGAGAACGGTGCAGCCGGAAAGAAAGCTGATTCCGCTTACGCTCATGGTGCCGGTGGCGTCAAGCACAGGCTTAATGATGACGCCGCCGCCCACACCGCAGATTCCGCCGATGGCAGAGGCCAGCAGGCTCACTAAAAAATATAGAATTTCCAAGAGCCTGCCTCCTTCTGTTTTCCGTCAAGCAACCCTTTAACCATGGGGGTGCAGATCAGCGAAACCGTTGTATCCGTCATAGGGTTCATCCTTCATGCAAAGGTGGACGGAGGGAATCTTAAAGGTCTGCGGCAAAGCAAGGATGTTCGGATTTTCACCGACATATTTCTTCTTTGCGTCAGCCAGCGCCTCTTCAAAGGTCGCTCTGGTCTTCAGGCCCATTCCTCTTGCATAACCCGGCTCCTGCGCTCCGACAATATAGATGGCGGAAGTGTTCTGCTCCGCAATATGACCGCAGCTCATCATGGAGAAACCGTGGAACGGATGGAACGCGTTGCAGTAACGGTACTTGCGGATATATTCCTCATTGGTTGCAAAATACTCGCCGTAACGGTTCATATCCGGCAGGGTATTCATATAATCCTTCTGGAACATATCGTAGCACTCGCGCAGGTACGGCCAAAGCTCGTCGTGGAAATAGCCGTTGCAGGTGGACGAACAGATAATGACGCAGTTATCCTTCATAATTCTCTTAAAGCGGATGACCTGTGCGGAAAGGGCCTGCATCATCATGATGGGGTTGGTGCCCATGCCGTCTCCGTAATGGAAGAACTGCGGCATCCCGAATACCAGTACGTCGTATTTCTTTTCCGCCCAGTTCACATAGGTTCTCTTGTCTGCCAATTTCCAGGAAATCGGCTGCATTTCCGCGGCGTAGCCGCTGTTGATCTCAAGCTGGCGGGATTTGGAATCCAGCACCGCGTCGCAGCAGAAGAATTTCTTGCCCATGCATTTTTCCATGTGCATCCCGATCTCGTCGAACTTGGTACGCATCAGGGAGTGGCCGCTAACCGGGGTGAAATCCTTGCGGTGCATGACTTCCGGAACATGGTGGGAAGCAATGCTGCGCCAGTGGGTAATACCGGTCGCGCAGTGCTTGTAGCCGCCGGAATAGCCGCCGTACGGGTTGCCCTGTGTGTGGCCGATCAGGATGGCAACATCGGAGTCGTAAACATATTTATTCATCAGGACCGGGTCGCCGCGGTCGGTTGTGCCGAGGTCGACCAGATGGTCATAGTCTTCGCTGTCGTGGTTGATGATCTGATGGCTGAACCAGAACTCATGGAAAAGGTCGGGCCCGAGCACGTTGAAGATTTCCTGCTTTGTATTCTTTCTGTGCAGACCGTTGGAGCAGATCAGGAGGATGTCCTTCTTTTCTACGCCCGCTTTGTAAAGTTCCTCCAGAATGATGGGGATGGAAACTTTGCGGTGCGCGGTCGGCTGCTCGCCGCCCTTTACTCTGTCCGGGAAGATAATGGTTACTTTGGAGCCCTTTTTCGCAAGCTTGGAAAGCGGCTCCATTCCGATTGGGTTCTGAATGGATTTGCGGGTGGCTTCCACCAGCTGATCTTCCGGAATACACGGCGGATCCGCTACGGTAACACCGGGAATGAAAACATCGGTATTGTCGGGCAGATTTGCCGACATCATGCCCTGTCCGTATTCAAAGTCAAATTTCATTTGTTTTCTCCTTTCGTATTTAACAGGCTGAATTTAAATATTTATCGATAATGATTTTAAGGTCTTCCACAAAAAATCCGATTTCTCCGGTGAAGCGGGTCAGCGCGACCAGGCCGCCGTCGATGGTATCTACGCTTGCAATTTCCGCGGCATTTGCTTCTTTCAGCCCGCCGCCGTAAACCACCGGAATTTCAAACCCGCACAGCTCTTTGACGGTTTCCTTAATAAAGCCGGAAACAAAACCGATATACTCTTTTCCCGGAGGAGTTTTTCCGGGCCCGATTGCCCAGATCGGCTCATAGCCGATGGCGATTTTTCTGCCTTCCAGGCAGTCTGTCACGCCGTCCAGGCAGCGCGCCAGCTGAGCGCGGAGCGTTTCACGGATACGGGGCTGCTGCTCTTCAAAGCTGCCCTCTCCGCGCTCCTCCGCCGTTTCTCCTACACAGAGAAGAACGTCCATCCCCTGCTTTAGAGCGGAAAGCACTTCCTGATGAATGATTCCGTCGGATGCGGTTGCGCAGCGCTTGCGGGTATCGTCGGCCGCGTTCCAGTCCGGTTCAAAAGCCCCGATGATTTCCTGCAGGTTGCGGCGTTCCTCGGAATGACCGATAATGGACCAGCGGCAGCCCATCTGGTACGCGCTCGCGGCAGGCATATTGGTGGTAAAGGCGCCGAAATTTTTACCGGGTTCAATGTTGTTGCGGAACACACCCTGACAGCCAACGTGAAGGTTTTTTCTGTCAGACTGCGGGAAAGACGCCAACTTTTCCTGCGCGGGAATAATCAGAGCCTCAGGCACGAAATAAACGACATTTACGTCGTCCAGCGAGCCCAGTTTCAGTTCGACGCTTTTGGCGACAACCTCTTCTATCCATTCTTTTGCGTTATCTGAGGGGCAGACGCCGCCTTTCTCACGCAGAACATCAAATCGCTTCAGGTTAATAAAAATATCATTCATCTTTCGCTGAGACTCCTTTTTTTATTTATTGAACCATGCAAATTTCAGCAGATCTCCGCCGACCAGAGGACGGCACCATTCTGTGAATTTCTCCGTAACGCCAGTACCGTCTTCATTGATGAATTCCTTCGGCATCATACGTTCGTGCAGCATGACCTCTTCAATCGGCACATCCATGATTTCCATTTGGTAAGGATCGGAGGAAAGGCGCTTAAAGCCGATCATGACGCCGGTTTTTCCCTCCAGCGCCGCGCGGCAGGCCGCTGCTCCGGCCTGAATCGCTTCCTCGCGGTCAACGGAGGACTGGTTCAGGATGGACGCGCGTCCGGCAATACCCGGCTTTTCACTGCGGGCTTTGATGCCCAGATTCTTGAGCACGAGTTCGGCAAGGTGCGCTCCCACATCCCCGAAGTAAGTGTCGCGCCGGATTTTGAAGATCGGGTCTACGATCGGGGTATGATCCGCTTTTTTCAATCCTTCGCTCGCAACGATAATCGCATATCCCTTGCGGTCGTAAATGGACTGAACGTCACTCAGGAATTTGTCCTCGTCAAATGCGATTTCCGGCAGATAAATTCTGTCCGGCCCGCAGCTGTACTCGGTCGCGGCAAGAGCCGCGGCAGCCGTAATCCAGCCGGCGTTTCTTCCCATGGTTTCCACAATGCTGACGTGGATCGGCATGGAACGGACATCCTGAGCAATTTCGGCGACCGTCTGGGCGACAAAACGGGCCGCGCTGCCGTAGCCGGGGCAATGGTCGGTAATGGCGATGTCGTTGTCAATCGTCTTCGGAATTCCTACTACGCGGATGTCTTCATCCTTTGCGGCGCGGTAGAGCTTTCCGCAGGTATCCATGGAACCGTTTCCCCCGTTAAAAAGCACATATTTGATATTGTGCTTTTTAAAAATGGAGATCATGCGATCGTAGTCCTCCGGGGTAAGCGGAGTTCTGGAGGTTCCGATTGCTGTGGATGGGGTTTGTTTCAGCATTTCGATTTCCGCTGAGGGAACCGTGGAAAAATCAATAAATTTTTCCGCAAGGACACCGGCGGTTCCGCCGAGCGCTCCGTAAACACTTCCAATGCTTTCATTGCGCTCCGCTTCGCGGATAACGCCGTAGAGGGAGGAATTGATGACAGCGGTAGGGCCGCCGCCATGTACAACCAACAAATTTCCTTTCATAACTGTACGAACTCCTTTTCATAATCAGAAAATGCTCTTGTCTTTTTATTTCCAATTTTGCCGCTCCAATACACAGCGGGAGCAGCCTGTAATCTCTTTATCCTGCGATTGTCAGGTGCAGCCCGAACACAAGCATAAACACATAAACAATTTTCTTAATAAGCTGCACGGATAATTTTTTAAATAAAACAAATCCCGCCAAAGTACCCAGTGGAAGCCCGATAATGGCAATTGCGCTGTCCTGCAGCACCTGTGTGTTTATATTTCCCAGAAACAGGTGGTTGAAAAACAGAAGCACGACATTGACGGCGAAGAAGCACTGCATGGTCGCGTTGTATTCCATCTTGTCTTTTGCTACGGACAGAAAATACACTGCCACGGGCGGGCCGCCCAAGCTGAACACTCCGTTGAAAAATCCGCTCAGGGCTCCTGCAAAAAATCCGTTCCTGCGGTTGGGAAGGAGAGTGATTTTCTCGCTGAAGAAAATAAAATACACGGAAGTCGCAATCAGCACTAACCCCAGAATACGGCGAAGCAGCGCCTCTGTACTGGACACCAGAACATAAACACCCAGAAAATTAAAGATAAACGAAGAAATCAACGGGTAGGTCAGCAGTTTGTAGTTGATATGCTTACGCAGTTTGACTACCAAACCGACCACCATGAAAAAACAAGTGACCGCCTCCATCACGGCTGCCTGTTTGAGCGGCAGCACAAAAGGCCACAGACTCATTGTCACAATTCCGTACCCAAACCCGGTCGTTACTTGAATCATACTGGCTAAAAAAGTAACCAATATGATGTACAACAGTTCCATGTATGCACCTCACACAGCAGAAGGCTCGTGATCCCCTGCTCTAAATTAATCCTACCACAGCGAACACATCATTTGCGCAAATTTTTACACAAACGTTTGCATAATTGGCTAAAAAATGGTATACTGGGAAACAGCAAACACAAACCTAAGAACCTGCTGTATCCAACGAAAGGGAAAAACAGAATGACTTTAAAGGAACTTGCTAAATTAGCCGGGGTTTCCGTGTCCACGGTCTCCCGGGTTGTCAATAAAAACGATGTCCGTGCCGCCAGTGAGGAAGTACGGAACAAAATCTGGGATCTTGTGCATCAGACGGGATACTTTCCAAACAGCACGGCTCAGGATCTGAAGCTGGGCGCCGCTGTTCCGGTTCAGGAAAAAAATCGCTCCATCGCCTGCCTGTTCGCGCGAACGGCGGAAGGAAAATCAGACCCCTTCTTTTCCCAGATTTACCACGCGATTGAACACGAGTGCATGAAGAACCGCTACGACGTGATCGGCGTCTATTCCGCGTCCGATTTTAAAAATATCTCTCAGCGTTTTTCTGTGGCTCCGCCGGACGGAATGATCGTTCTGGGGCGATATTCCCGTACGCTGGTGCAGCTGCTCAAAAACAGCTGCAAGAACGTTGTTTACACGGGGCTCAACGCAATCAACGACCCTTACGACCAGATTATCTGCGACGGTTACAAGGCGGCCAAAACCGCTGTCTGGCATTTGTATATGCTCGGGCACCGCAGCATCGGTTATATCGGTGAAAAATCACTGGAGGCAAGATACCGCGGATACTATGACGCGATGCAGGAGCTTCGGCTGCCGATTGTAAAGGAACATGTCGTTGAATCGGAGCAGTCCCTGAACGGCGGCTATCTGAGCGGGCTCAAAATCCTGACCGCCACGCGGCCAACAGCCATCTTCTGTGCCAACGACATAACGGCCATCGGCGTAATGAAAGCCCTGAGCGAACAGGGAATCGGAATCCCCAGCGATATTTCCGTAATCGGCATTGACAACACGGAAATGTGCCAGTATTCCTCCCCTACTCTGACCAGTATCCATATTCCGAAAGAGGATCTTGGAAAATTCACCGTAAAAACCATGATAGACCGCATTGAAGGCGGCCATCAGGTTCCGATCAAAATCGAGATTCCGTACACTCTTATCAGCCGGGACAGCTGTGCCCCGTTGAAAAAGGGATAACGCTATGTAGGCGGAGGGCCTTTGTCAGGTACTTTCCCTGACAATCATTTTCGCGGGGAAATGCACCGGGTCCGGCAGCGTTCCCTGTGTCTGCATCTGATAAATCATATCGATGGCGACCTTTGCGATCATACCCTTCTGCGCTTCCATCGTTGTCAGAGTAGGCGTGACAATCTGGCAGATGCTCGAATTGTCGTATCCGACTACCGCAACGTCGTCCGGTACACGGCGGCCGGTGCTCAGAATTTTTTTCATGGCGTAACAGGCAATCTGATCGTTGCGGCCGAACACCGCGTCAACCGGATGCTCCAAAAGGTAAGCGCCCAGCTTCTCCTGCACTTCCTCAGGGGAAGTACAGCCGGTAATCACATGACCCTCATGCTGCAGCCCGCACGCTTCCATTTCCGTAATAAAGCCCCGCAGACGGGAATCACTGAGCGTACTGTAGTGATTGTGAGTGGAAATACGGTCAATATACAGAATGTTGCGGCGACCCCTGTCGTAAAGATAGCGGACAACATCGCGCGCACCGTGATACAGTCCGGGGCCGATAAAAGCCGCGCCGGTCAGATTGTTGCTGGCGCGGTTCTGTAAAACGACCACCGGGATACCGGCATCCACAAATTCCTGTTCAAACGACTCCGGGATGCTGATGGAGCTGATGACGATTCCGTCAAAGCGGCGGCCGATGATCTGCCGGACAAAATCCGGCTGGTTGCGGTTGGAGCACAGGGAAAGCAGCCATCCCTTTTCATAGGCATATTTGTCCATTTCAAAGGTAAGCTGGTTGAAATACTCGTTATTGATTCTGTCCGCAATAAAAATAATGTGGTTGCTGTTTTTGCCCTTCAGGGCCCGTGCAATGTTATTTGGAGTATAGTGCAGTTCTTTTACGGCCTTCAACACCCGTTCCCGTTTGTCTTTGTCTACATAACGGTTGTTGTTAAGCACATAAGAGACAATGGTTTCACTGACGCCTGCCCTTTTGGCAACGTCGGCGCGCGTCGCGCACTTAAATGGCTCCTCCATGACTTCTCCCCCTCTGTTACAATAAACTCGTATGTACCCTATCTGTAATTATATCCCGGAAGCGGGAATTGTCAAAGAAAAACAGATGATTCCCACACAAATTGACCGTTTTGTGAATTTAGCGGTAAGTGATGCTCCAGCAGTTCCGATAAACCTCGCCGGGGGTCAGGCGAATCATATCGGATTTCTCCTCCAGCGCCTCCACCACATCCTGCCGGGACGGCAGACTGGTCCACGGTTCCACGCAGACGAACGGGGCGTCGCTTTTGGGGGAATGCCAGATTCCAACAAAAGGAAATTCCGGGAAATCAACCGTTACACTGTGATCGTCCAGTTCGGACCTAAGGGTGATCTTCCGGGCTGCATTGCGCAGAAAGATCGCGTCACGGTCAAACAAAGTATGTCTCAGCGGCAGCTTTCTGCCCTGTGCTAATGGAAGCGGGGCGTCCTCGCCCTGCAGGAAGCAGGCGTCGGACATTCCAATGGACAGCGGCTGACATTCTTCAGCAAATTCAAGGCAGTAATCCTCAAACCGCAGTCCTTTTTTCAGGGGAACATGAAACCCGGGATGCCCGCCGTAACCGAAATACATTGTGCGGGTATCGTTGTTTTTTACGCTGAAATCTATTTTCAGTGTGCTGCCGTCCAGCGTGTAGCGCAGCTCGGCGGCCCATTCACGGGGGTACTGGGGGCGGGTCGTATCATCCGTTTTCATCCGCAGGGTGAGTGTGTCGCCGGTATTGTCCGCCAGCTCCATTTCCGTCCAGCGGAAAAATCCGTGCGTGTCCATTTTGCAGACTTCGCCTTCCATGGTGCACTGGCCGTCGGTCAGTCTGCCGCAGAAGGGAAAAAGGTGCGGAGCACGCTTTTTCCAATAGGCACCGTCTCCCTGCCACATATATTCCGTACCGTCGGTACCCTGCACCGACATAATTTCGCCGCCAATTGACGAAATCACCACGTTCAGGCAATCATTCGAAATGACATAATCCATACGGGATACTCCTTTCCGGCAGAAGGCTTACGCCTTGCCAACAGAGCCGAACAGCTCCATCTTTTCGCGGACGGTAGCCTTGACGCCCTCGATGCCGAAACCGATAATGTCACGCGGGTCGTAGCCGCGGCCGATCAGGTCCTTTTTCTCTTCAAAGTAAATGCGGACCGTAGTCTGGAACGCCAGCATGCACTCGGTGTTCACATTGATTTTGCTCACGCCGAGCGAAATCGCCTTGCGGATCTGATCTTCGGGAATACCGGAACCGCCGTGCAGAACAAGCGGCATCTCGCCGACTTTTTCGCTGATCGCGGCCAGAGTGTCAAAGCTGAGTCCCGCCCAGTTTGCGGGATACTTGCCGTGAATGTTTCCAATCCCGGCAGCCAGCATGGTTACACCCAAATCGGCTATGCTTTTGCATTCGTCGGGATCGGCACATTCTCCGGCAGCGATAACGCCGTCTTCCACACCGCCGATTGCGCCGACTTCCGCCTCCAGGGAAATTCCCAGCGTGTCGCAGGTGGCAACCAGTTCCTTGGTTTTTGCAAAGTTTTCCTCAATTGGATAGTGGGAACCGTCGAACATAATGGAGGAAAAACCGGCGCGGATACATTTTTTGGAGCCTTCGTAGGTTCCGTGATCCAAATGAAGAGCGACGGGAACCGTGATGTTCAGGTCCTCCATCAGGCCCTCGGTCATGCCTACAATGGCGCGGTAACCGCCCATGTAGTCTCCGGCGCTCTCTGAAACGCCCAGAATAACGGGAGAATTCAGTTCCTGAGCGGTTTCCAGAACGGCTTTCGTCCATTCCAGATTATTGATATTGATCTGAGCCACAGCGTATTTGCCCGCTTTGGCCTTGGTCATCATTTCTTTTGCAGATACCAGCATATTTCATTAATTCCTTTCCTGGGGCATATCAGGCAATCAGTCGGCTTTTCCGTCGGAACCTGCCAGCAGAATGATCTTTTTCACATCTTCCTTCAGGCGGTTGCAGGCATACTGAGAAAGTCTCCAGGCGTGTCCCCGGTCAATCCCCTGCTCCATGCCTTCTTTCAGATAACCGACGTACTGATAGCGGATCTGGGTGCCGAAATTGATCTTTGCCACACCGCTGTTAATGGAACGCTGAATCAGCGCTTCGTCCATACCGGTGCAGCCGTGCAGAACAAACGGAACATCCGTAAATTCGCGGCATTTCTCCAGAATCTCTACATTGATATTTACAGGCCCCTTGTAGAAGCCGTGCGCGTTGCCGATGCCGATTGCCAGAGAATCGGGTTTGCAAAGGCTTAAGTATCTTTCAACGTTTTTCGGATCAGCCATATTGGAGGAACCGGTGACCTGGCCCTGGTCATCCAGACGGGCCAGCTCGCCGATTTCCGCTTCTACGGGCACTCCGAAAGCGTGGCAGGCTTTGATTACCTCATTCGTACTTGCCGCATTGCCCTCCACGTCCTGTGAAGAGCCGTCGTACATAATGGAGGTGAAGCCGTACTTCAGCATCTCCATGCAGTGCTCAAAGGTATCGCCGTGATCCAGATGGATCGCGACAGGGACAGACACATTCTTTGCCATCCACTTGGAGGTTTCGGCAAACCATTCGTGTCCGGAATAGGCGCCGGTGTTCAGGTAATGCGCCAGAATCACAGGGGAATGCAGCTCTTCGGCAGCCAGACAGATCGCGCGGATGATGTCGTAGGTGCCCCCCTGTGTATTGATAGCCGGAATGGCATAATGGCCTTTGTATGCCTTTTCCAGCATTTCATATGTCGATGTCAGCATGATAAAACTCCGTTCTGTGTCAAGCTTATATGTCCGCTACTACCTTTAAATAGTTGCTGGGGTTGGCGATCATGTCCTGAATGGTCGCTTCCACCTCGGACAGTTTGACAACTTTGGTAATAATTTTTTCTACAGGCACTTTGCCGGAGTTAATCAGTTCAATGGACTCCGGGAATTTCGCGTTGGAATTGCGGGACGGCAGAATATCCAGTTCCTTCTGCATGCAGCGCACCGTATTGATGCTGACAGGTCCCTTCGGCCAGCCGACCATGGCTACGCGTCCGCCGTGGCAGACATAGTTGTGCAGTTCGGCAAGAACCGGAGCGGCGCCTGTACACTCAATCATTGCTTCGGGCAGCTTGCCGTTGGTTACTTCAGCCAGATACTCTGCAACGCCGCCGTTGGAGGAATTAAAGGCATACGGAATGCCGCACTCTTTTGCAAAGTCCAGACGGGACTGAAGAACGTCTACGATAATCGGGGTCGCGCCGTAGCTCAGGCAGGCAAAGGAAGCCAGCAAACCGATGGTGCCGGCGCCGAACACGACAACGTGCTCACCCTTGGAAACACGGGCTCTGGTGGCTGCGTGCAGTCCGATGGTAAGGGGCTCCACACACGCGGCGCGGTGGAAATCCATCTCATCCGGCAGTTTGTAAATCAGCTGAATAGGATGGGAAAAATATTCCGCCATCATTCCGTTTTTATGAACACCGCAGACGCGGATATCGGCACAGTTGTTGAAGCGTCCCACAGCGCACATATGGCACTTGTTGCAGGGAACATAGGGTTCCAGCGCAACACGGTCGCCCACTTTGAGGCCCTTGTCATTTTCGCCGATCTCTACGATGGTGCCGACACCCTCGTGGCCGATGCCCTGAATCGGGTAGCGGACGGTCGGATTTACGCCGCGGTAGGCGGTTGCGTCGGAGCCGCAGATGCCGCAGGCTTCCATTTTAATAATTGCGCTGCCGGCAGTAAGCTCCGGCTTCGGCAGATCTTCAAAAATCAGTTTTCCAGCTTCCGGTAATGATAATACTTTCATAATTATTCTTCCTCTTTATCATTTTCACGAATATAATCCAAACCGTCCGGCATAATTCCCATGCTCCAGCCGCCGTCGTCAAAGATAATCTGACCGACAATGTAGTTGGATTCGTCGCTTGCAAGGAAACACGCCAGATTTGCTATTTCCTCAACCGTTCCGAAACGTCCGATCGGAGATACGGACATGATCTTCTTCGCGTCAAGAATTCCGGTGGAAAGCGGGCGCTCGACCATTTCCGTACGGATCCAGCCGGGAGCGATCGCGTTTACCTTAATGTTGTACATGGCCCACTCCGCGCCGAGCTGCTGGGTCAGCAGATTGACGGCGCCCTTGGTAATTCCGTAAGGTACGCGGCCTACGTTAATCATCCGGCTGTTGCCGGATGAAATGTTGACGATGCTTCCGCCGCCGTCTTTACGCATATACTTGCCAACCGCCTGGCAGCAGAAAAGCGGAGCCTTCATATTGATGTCGATTACTTCATCCAGCATTTCCTCGCCCAGCTTGAGGGTCGGGCAGGGACGCGCAACGCCTGCACAGTTGACCAGAATGTCAATGTGGCCGTATTTTGCGTGTATTTCGTCTGCCATGGCGAAAATTGCATCGCGGCTGCGCAGATTGATTTTATAGAAATCGCCTTGATCGCCCAGCTTTTCGGCAGACTGTGCCGCTTCATCCAGAACGTCGGCAATGACTACGGTCGCACCCTCGTCCGCGAATTTTTTGGCGATACCAAAACCGATTCCGCGGGCGGCGCCGGTAACAATAGCAACTTTACCCTTTAATCTTTCACAGTTCGTTTGGAATCAACACCTTTTCATTTTTAGATATGATTTTGGGAGGGCAATGCACAAGGCATTACCACCATTTAATCTTGTCGGTGATATAATTGCGGTACTCAATAAATTTGGGATCGGCAATATTACGGGGATGCGGAAGGTCAATTTTCAGCTCTTCCTTAATATGAGCAGGTTTGTTGCTCAAAATAATGACGCGCTCGGCAACGTAAACAGCCTCTTCAATGTTATGCGTAATGAAAACAACGGTGCTGCCCAGTTCTCTCCACAGGCGGATAACCTCGTCTTCCAGATAAAAACGGACTTTAACGTCCATCTGGCCGTAAGGCTCGTCCATCAGAAGCAGGTCGGGCTCCATTGCGAAGGAGCGCCCGATGATGACACGCTGCTCGGCGCTGACGGAAAGCTCGCCCGGATAAACTTTGCGGACCTCCTGTAGTCCCATCAGATCCAGAATGCGGTTCACACGTCTGTCAATTTCAGCCTGCGGCAATTTCTTGATTTTCAGGCCGTAGGCAATATTGTCTTCAACCGTCATCCACGGCAGAGAGGAAGGCTCCTGGAAAACGAAGGAAATATTGTGTTTGCGGGGATCGGCAGGCACGCCGTCAATGTAAAGATCGCCTTCGCTGGGCATATGAATGCGGGTCAGGCAATTCAGGAAGGTGGTCTTGCCGCAGCCCGTCGGGCCAACGACGCAGACAAATTCACCTTTGCGGATATTAAAGTTCAGGTCATCCAAAACCAGCAGGTCGCCAAAGCGCTTTGTCAGTCCTTTAACCTCAACTTTGAGCGGTCTGTTATCCTCAAATTCAGCCATAGTAATCTCCTTTCGTCTCCGGTCAGATGGCCAGATCTGTGTTGTCGGAAATCTTAGCACGCAGGTCCATGAATTCCTTGCTGACCATATTTCTGGGACGCGGTATCTCAATGTTATAAATTTCTTTTACTTTTGCCGGGCAGTCGCTCAGCAGAATAATACGGTCGCCCAGATAGCACGCTTCCTCAATGTTGTTTGTAACAAAGACAACGGTGCGCTTTTCCTGCTCCCAGATACGAAGAATTTCGTTCTGCATGGAGTAGCGGGTCTGTGCGTCCAGCTGACCGAAAGGCTCGTCCATAATCAGAACCTTCGGGTCGTTCGCGTAGGCGCGCGCAATACCGACGCGCTGCTTCATACCGCCGGAGAGCTGCGTGGGATAAGAATTTTCAAATCCCTTCAGTCCAACCAGATCAATATAGCGGCGGGCAACCTCGTGACGCTCCGCTTTGGGTACGCCGCGGAATTTCATGCCGAGCTCCACGTTCTGCAAAACCGTTTTGAAGGGCATCAGCGCGAGCTTCTGGAAGACCATTCCGACCTCCGGGTTTACGCCGCTGATTTCCTTGCCGTTGTAAATAACAGCGCCCTCCGTCTTTTCCTCAAGACCGGCGATAATGTTCAGCAGAACAGTCTTTCCGCAGCGGCCCGGGCCGAGGATGACGAGAAACTCGCCGTCTTTCACGTCAAAGCTCACATTCTCGATTGCAGTGAAATAACTATTTTTATTATAGAAGGTCTTGGAGATGCCTTTGACCTCCATTTTCTTCGTCATTTGTTGCTGTTCCATGGACAAACCACCTTCTCAAGTTTGTTTAACAGGAAAGACAGGAGTGATCCGATAATCGCAATGGTGATAACGGCAACCAGAACCAGAGCCATGTCGCTGCCCTGCCAGCCCTTCGTTACCAAAGAACCCAGCCCGCGCTGTGCGGCCAGCATTTCCGCGGCCAGTACGGTTGTCCAGCCGGAGCTGACGGAGGTACGGATACCGGCGAAAATGGAGGGAAGTGCGGTCGGAATAACAATGTCTTTCAGAATCTGCATATTGCTGCCGCCAAAAACCTTACCGACGCTGATGTTGATCTTGTCAACCATCGAGATACCGGCGGAAGTATTGATAACCAGCGGCACGAACGTACCGATGAAAACAAGAAGAATTTTAGGAAGCTCACCGATCCCGAACCACATAATCATGATCGGAATCCACGCAATCGGCGGAATCGGGCGGATAACCTCAAAGATACTGCCGAAAATCGCGCGGGCGGTGCGGTTCCAACCTATTAGAATACCGAAGAAAATTCCGAATGCCCAGGCAATTAAAAGAGCAAGCAGAACACGGCTCAAGCTGGCCCACGCGTGGCCAAACAGGTTGGTATTACCGATCGGTTTTACAAACGTCTTAATCAGACGTTTCCATACACTGACGGGGTCGGGCATCAGTTCGGGGTGCTGTGCGGAAAACAGAACCCATGCGACAACAATCAGGATAACAGCCAGTACCGGAAGACCCCAGTATAAAATCGCATGGACACGTTCTTTTTGTTTACTGCCCATTGTATATGCCTCCTTTAGCGGTTAACTTTCCATTTCAGAAGCCTGCGCTCACATAATGACAACAGGCCGGAGAGGATAGCGCCGATTGCGCCAATAACAACCATGCCGACGATTACGATGTCGGGGCGGGCTACCGTACGTCCAATTTGAATCATATAGCCCAAGCCGGCGCTTGCAGCCAACATTTCGGCAGCCACCAAGGTGGACCAGGAGTTACCCAATGCCACGCGGATGCCGGCAAACACCATAGGAAGTGAGGACGGAATACCTACTTTGTAAAAGATCTCAAAGTTCGAAGCGCCAAAAGTTTTGGATACGTTAATCAAAGTCTTGTTCGTCAATTTAATACCGGTGTAAGCGTTAATCACACAGGGTACAAATGCGGTGAAGAAAATAATCAGGGCTTTTGCCTGAAGGCCAATGCCCATCCATACAACGACGAGAGGAATCCAAGCAATAGGCGGAATAGGACGGATCAGTTCAAAAATAGGACGGATGAAACGGTCTGCGTATTCCCACCAGCCCATGAACAGGCCAAGGGGGATACCGATGACAATGGCGCTGAGGAAGCCGGTCAGGGCAACCTGTAAGCTCGCCAGAATGTTGACCATCAGGACGCTGCCGTCCGGGGATTCGTTGCTAACTTTATAAATCAGGGTTTCCAAAATGGTAACCGGAGTAGGAAGTCTTGCCTCGTTTACCAAACCCATCTTGACAACTGCCTGCCAGATCAGCAAAAAGCCCAAGATGCCGGCTGCGCTGAGCAGAGCATATTTCAGACTCAACTTTTTCTGCTGATTCTGGTATTTTTTCAGCCCTTCTTCAAGCTTTTTCTTATCTACGGACATTCTCAAATCAGCTCCTTTTCGAGAATATGTAATTCCGGTGCAAAAAACGGGAAACTGCCGCAAAACAAATTACGGTAAGCGCAACTTTAAAAGTTTTACGGCAGTTCCGTTTCGGTGAATGTTTTTCCTACAGTACTGGATTACAATAATTTGGGAAAATGTAAGTTATTGATTATTTCTTGTCGTGAAGCGCATCGATCAGGGAGGTGTCCAAATGGCCCTTGAATTTATCTACATCGCCCTTTTTGTAGTTGCCGTAGTCGATGAAGAAGTTCAGAACGTCGATCAGTTTGCCTTCCATTTCGGTGTAGTCCCCCTTGTCGGACTTGTTGTGCATCATGCTGTACACTTCATCCAAAGTGTAGTACTTGTCCTGGGAAAGGTAGATCTTCGCGGTGTCCAGTGTGATGGTGTTGCCGCACTTCTCACTGAAGTCTACGCAGTACTGTGTGGACTCGTCGAAGTTTGCGTTCATCCAGTCAAGAGTCTTGAAGTAAACCTGCAGGAAGATCTTCATTGCTTCTTTCTTCTCGGTGTCGGCAATGCTGTCTTTATTTGCAACAAAGTTGCACATCAGACCGGTGTCCGCCCAGTTACCGCTGGAAACGCGGGTCAGGTTTTTCTTGTCGTCCGCAAAGCTGACTGCGCCGGTAAGAACCGCGGCGTCGCCCTGTCCGGCAAGGAATGCGCTGTTGGCGGTCGGGGAATCCATTGCAATAAACTTTACGGCGTCCATGCCAAGTCCAAAGCCGTTCAGGGTTTTCAGCAGCAGATACTGCAGAACGGTACCGGAGTTGCAAAGGACGGTCGCGCCCTTCCAGGAAGCGGCGTCACCGATGATCTTGTCGCTGACGGTGTTGTGGCCTGCGCCTGCTTTGGCAATCTTGGAATCGTTTCTTACGAAGATGGTCTGTGTTCCGTTGTCGGAGTTGGAAGCACCGACGACAACTGCATTATAGCCGATTGTGCCGGAAAGAACGCCGCCCACGCCTGTGCAGGCGATATCCCATGCGTTGGAACCCAGAGCTTCCATCTGTACAGGGCCGTTGTCGAACATAACATCTGTGATTTCCAGACCGGCATCTTTAAACCAGCCCTTCTCCTCAGCAATATATACAGGGGTATAGTTGATACTGCCGTTCAGACCGGAAACATTCAGTTTGTAGGTTTTGGCAGGTGCTCCTGAGCCAGTCGCTGTTGAGGCCGCGGAAGAACTGCTTGCGTTGCCGCATCCGGCAAAGCTGCCAACAATCATGGTAACTGCGAGACAAAGTGCTAAAATCCTCTTCATTTTCATTAGTTTCTCCTCCTGACAAATTTGTTTTTACTAGCATTTGCTAGTAAAGCGTCTTCATACCTTCCCGCTTTGGAGCTCTGCTTAAAAAAGTGTTTGTACGGCGAACCGAGATTTTGCTTGTCTGCCATCAAGTACTTTCTATTCGCATCTCTCACCGCTTTTCCTGCCGGCTTTGTATGTAAGCGGTGAAAATTGAGCTGCCAAGGATCGTGCATGTCTACACTTTACCTGCGCGGAGTACACTCGAGTTTACAAATTTCAGAGCATAACATCAACACGAGTGTATTGCCACAAATAAAAAACACATTTCGATACTTATCCTTTAAAACAGAGCGGGACAATGTAGTGAAACGTGATTCTGAAATTTCGGCAAACTCTTTATAATCGCCTGATATAAACACGAATGTATCTTTTGTACCTATATTGTAATAAGCGCGTGTCAGATTGTCAATGGTATTTTAGCGTCTGTTTCCAAATTTGGAACGGCACACAAAAATATGTTGTTTAACTTGTACGATATGCGCATTCTTATTTTAATAACAGAATTATAAGTTGTTTTTTCATCGGAAACGAAAGCAATGAAAAATGCGCTGAATGAAATTTTTCAGCCGGCTGTTCCAGAGAATTCCAGAGCAGCCGGGCGCACTGCTTTCCCTTGGTTCCAGATACGTTTTCAGCACCTTCGCACAGCAGGGAGAGATGTCGGCCGTCTTTTTTAATACTTGCAAGAGATGACGCGACGGAAAATGATTGGAAGCAATTCATTTTTATGCATTCATAGAAATAAGTTGACAAATCCGTAAAACAGGAATACTATGGTTGTGTAAATCGTAAGTAGTAAGTAATAAGTAAAAATTCAGCTATTAATTAATAGGGGGATTCTTATGAAAGATCTGACATTGACACAGAGCTTTGCTATGATAGCACTGAATGCTCAGAACAGTAAATACCTCACTACCGTAAAAAAAATAGCCCTCAGATGCATGGCGGCTTCCGTTATTCTGGAGACACTTCTGGACAGCAACTCCGGTACCAGCTGGACTGCCGTGGATTTACGGAAGGCTGCGCTGCCTGATTCAGCGGCGTACAGCCGGTCTATACTGGAACCGCTGAATAAGAAAATCAATTCAGCGAGAGCACTCAGCCTGAAACGGTACCTGAAGGCCGCCTACTCGCTTTCCGGGAGAAGGTTAAAGAAACTGGAAATGAGTGTTGCCGACTCTTTAAGGGAGCAGGATCTTCTTCAGGAAATTCCCAACCTGCTGGGCTGCGACCTGTATTTTGATTCTTCCGGGGTTCCATACATGGAATACCGAAGCAACATTCCGGAATACGAGGCGATTACGGAAACCATCAAAGCGGAGGTTCTGGATAACGGCCCCGTAACGGATGAAGCCATCTGCATGCTCTGGCTGTTGCGGGAAAGCGGCAGTTTCAGCGATTTCTTTTCTCTGAACGACCTGGAAACGGCAGCGGCCAGAATGAATGAGTTATACCTTCACAGCCCGCTTGCGAAAGCGTTGTATCCTGTGCGAATCCACCACAGCGCGGAGCTGGCAGCCAAGCAGTTCCTTCACTGGAAAAAAAGTGTTTTTAAAAAGCCCTTTGCGGCGGGGATTAATTTTATCTATCCTGTTTTTGAACGTTCTCAATCTGTTTTTATTGATACCGAGGCCTGGTTTTCCAATGCAGACAAAAGGCTGGAGGACGTTGAGACCCGGCTGAGGAAATACGGTCATGAATTCACCGTACTGCACGCGGGCTCGGTTCCCATTATTAAAATAGACAATCTGGTTTATAAAGCAGTCCCGCAGGCCATTTATGGGAGGGTTCCGATTCACGGCGTCCGCCTGATTCCCAGAATTCCCTTTTAAAGGATGGAAATAATATGTCGCGACAACGTACTATGGACGCCATTCTGGCCTCCGAATATGTCTCCATCGGCGAATTGGCGCGTATTACCGGATGCCGCTACAGTACGCTGAAATTCTATACGGAAGAAGCCATGCTTCTGTTTGAGCAGGCGGAACAAAACCTGACACGAAGATACAGACGGGAAGAAACGGTTGAACGCATCCAAAGGATTAAACAGCTGAAAGAAAGCGGACTTAATATTCCGCAAATAAAAGAAGCTTTGCAGTCATGCGCAAAACAAGACGGAAAACAAACTTGACCGCCTATTCAAGAAGCGCCAAGCGAGAAAAACCGCCGTTTGGGAAACACTCCCCAAACGGCGGTTTTCTTCTGTAAATTCAGATTCAGCTCTCAAAGCGTGGTCAGCAGAAACTCCATATTGCCCCTGAGCGTATACTCTCCCATTCCCGCCGGAACAAAAAGGCTGTCGCCCTTTTGTAGCGGAACCGGTACCTCGCCCTCCCTGCAAAGTGTTCCGCCTCCGAAAACACACAGCAGAGACTGAAAGCTGGAAGCGTCGGCCGTCATCACCGTTTCACCGGAAAGCACAATCTGGGATACAGTAAAATACGGGCAGGAAGCGAGCAGCGTTTTCACGCAGTCCCCGTCCTTTTCCGGTTCACCCTGGGGCTTTGCGGAGCGCACGGGACGTTTCAGCTCCGTGACATCCAGCGCTTTGTCCACATGCAGAGCGCGCAGTTTCCCGTCCGCGCCGACTCTGCCGTAATCGTAAATGCGGTAGGTCGTGTTGGAATTCTGCTGAATTTCCGCCAAAACAATCCCCGCGCCGATCGCGTGGAGCGTTCCCGCGTCGATAAAAAACACGTCGCCCGGGTGAACCTCCACTTTATTCAGTACCTCTGTCAGTGTCTGGTTTTGGATTCGTTCGGCAAATTCCTCTTTGCTGATTTCCTTCTGAAACCCATAATAAAGAAAAGCCCCCGGCTCGTTCTCCAGAATATACCACATTTCCGTCTTGCCGTACTCGCCCTCATGGGCCAGCGCGTATTCGTTGTTGGGATGAACCTGTATGGAAAGACGGTCCTGCGCGTCAATCAGCTTAACCAGAACCGGAAACTGCTCAAAGCGGTCGCAGTTCGTCCCCAAAATTTCCCGTCCCTCTTGTGCAATCAGGTCTTTCAGTGTCATCCCGTCAAATTCTCCGCCGGAAATCACGGACAGCCCGTCCGGATGGCAGGAGAGCATCCAGCTCTCCGCAAGCTTCTGCGCGTCGCTTTGCTGGCGGTATTCCGTTCTGAGCTTAGTTCCCCCCCAAAGATAGTCCTTGCAGGGGGCGGTTAGTTTCAGTGGTCCCAAATGAATGACCCCTTTCTGTTTCCTAATCCAAGCCTTTTACGCATTACAGACCGTTTACAAATTTTTCTATCCTTGTAAACGCTTCCTTTACATTTTCAAACTGAGTCCCAAGATTGATACGGATATACCCTTCGCCGTTGCCGACAAAATTGTTCCCGCTTTCCACCAGCACCCCCGTTTCCTTTGCAAGGCGGTGCGTAAAGGTGTCACTGTCCAGTTTCGTATTCTGAATATTTACCCAAAGCAGATAGGAGGACTCCATCTCCATAAAGGACAGCTTTGGAATCCGGTTCTCTATGGCTTCACGGGCATAGCGGTAATTTTCCCCAAGGTAGCCCATCAGCGCGCGGGAGTATTCCTCGCCTTCATTGTAACAGGTGATGAGCGCAAGGATACCAAACACCGTCGGGGAGGTAATGGAATTTTTCGTCAGGCGGTCGCGGAAGGTTTTGCGCAGCTCCTCATTTTGAATGATCGCGTAAGAGGTTTTCAGTCCACCTAAATTATACTGCTTATTCGGAGAAGATAAAAGGATAACATTCTTCAAAAGTTCCCCGGTCTCTATTGTAGAAGTATACACACCGTCCAATATCATTCCGCTGTGCACCTCGTCGGCGACAACAACGGTTCCGTATTTTTGGCACAGGGAAATCAGCGTGACCAGTTCCTCACGGCTCCAAATCCTGCCGGAGGGGTTGTGGGGATTGCAGAGCATATACAGCTTTGGACGGTATTGCTTGAGCTGCTCTTCCATCTTTTCAAAATCAATCTGGTAGCGGTTGTCTTTCACGACCAGCTCGTTTTCAACCACCTGTGCGCCGAAAGCGGTCGCAGCCCGCTCAAAGGGGTCGTACACCGGAGTACTGAGCATGATATAATCCCCTTTTTGACAGAACGCCTGCACGGTATAGTGCAGGGTGGACACCGTACCGTAGCACAGGGTCAGCCATTCCCTTTTCGGGGAGGAATGATGGTGCCGTTCAAAGTAGCGGATTACCGCGTCGTAGAATTCGTCATAAACATAGGTGTAGCCGAAAATACCGTTTTCCACCGCCTGATGCAGCCTGCTAACCAGCGGTTCCGGCGCGCGGAAATCCATGTCGGCAATCCACATAGGAATGAAATCATCCTTGACCGGGCCGAAGTGTTCCTCAATTTTTGCCCGATCCCATTTGCGGCATTTTTCCGCGTAGCGGTCGGGGAAAAGATTAAAATCCGTCATGACTGCCTCCCGTGTGCAAAATCCACCGTTCTAAGGTAAGCGTCTTTATCCAGACTCTTTAAAAGCTCTGTCAGCAGAAGAACCGCATTGTCCACATCGGCAGCGCTGCCGATGGACCACGGGCTGTGGCCGTAGCGCAGCGGGATACCCAGCACGGCGCACACCGCGCCGTCACGGGAGAGATGCGCCTGCCCGCCGTCCGTACCGCCGTTGCTGAACATATCCTGCTGAAGCGCAATACCGTTTTCATCGGCAATTTTAAGGATGTGGTTCACAAGGCGGGAAGAAGGCACCAAGGTCTTATCATAATGCAGCAGCATGGGGCCGCGCCCGATCTGCCGGTTATTGGTGTGGTCACGCACCAACTCGTTTCCCCAACAGGCGACGTCCAGCACGATGACGATGTCGGGCTGAATTTTATACGCGGAGGTTTTTCCGCCCCTTAGGCCCACCTCTTCACTGGAGGTAGCCGCCATAAACAGCTGATTGGGGATCTCCGTACTGGAAAGGCGCTTGAGTGTCTCCGCCATCACATAGCAGCCAAGGCGGTCGTCAAAGGCCTTGCCCGCAAAGGTACCGTCAACCCCGTATTCCTGACATTCGCTGCTGAAGGTCACCATGTCCCCCACGCGGATGCCCAGCGCAAGCGCCTCTTCCTCGGAAACGGCACCGATGTCGACCACCAGATCCTTAACGTCGCCGTCCGCGTAAACGGAATTTAGAATACCGGGAATTTTTTTGCCGGATTGCGTGGTGACCCGGACTCCCTGCATAAATTTTGAGAAGGTACGCACGCTTCCAACCGGGATGACGTAAAGCATCCCGATTTTGCTGATGCTTCTGACCAGAAATCCGACTTCGTCCATATGAGCGCACACCATGACCCGCGGGCCCTGCGCATCTCCCTTTTTATGGAAGATGGCGGAACCGAGCCTGTCAAAATCCACCTCATCAGAATAATTCTTCAGTTCTTCCAGCAGGATGCTTCTGACCTCGTCCTCGTGCGAGGCAACCGCGTCCGCGTTGCTCAGTTTTTTTACCAGTTCAATATTCATCGGTTACTCCTTATCTGCAACTATCAGCTGCTTGGGCGAGCGGGTCAAAACCCGGGGGCGGTTTGCCGTTACCAGCACATCGTCTTCAATCCGAACGCCGCCGAGCCCCGGCACATAGATGCCCGGCTCTACAGTCACGACCATCCCGGCTTCCATTCGTGCTTCCTCCGTAGGGGAAAGGCGCGGGTCTTCGTGGTCGTTGATGCCCAGCGAATGCCCCAGATTATGGCCGAAATATTCGCCGTACCCGGCCTTTTCAATGACCGATCTGGCCGCCCGGTCCGCGTCGCAGAAACGGGTGCCGGCGCAAACGGCCTCTATCCCCTTCTGCTGTGCTTCCCGAACCGTCTCATAGATTTTCAGCAGTTCTCCATCCGGTGCTTTTCCGACCGCAAACGTACGGGTAATATCGGAACAGTACTGGCCGACTTTCGCTCCGAAGTCAAGGGTCACGAGGTCGCCGGACTCGATTTTTTTGGAACCTGCCTTGGCGTGCGGCATAGAGCCGCGGACGCCGCTGGCAACAATGGTATCGAAGGATTCCTTCATCGCGCCGTTCTGCTTCATAAAGTGAACCAGCTCATTGGCGACTTCGTCTTCCCTCATACCGACTCTGACAAAATTTAAAATATGCGCATAAGCCTCGTCCGCTATGGCGCAGGCTTTCTGTATTGTCTCAATTTCCTGAGCGTCTTTCACCGCACGGATCGGATTGATATCGATAGGAACCAACGAAGCGTGAAGCTTCTTTTCCAGCGACCGGTAACGGTCATAGGAAAGATCGTCGCCCTCAAACCCGACGGTACGGATATTTTCTTCTTCAATAATCCCGTTGATGAGCAAGTCGTAGGTCTTTTCCCCCGTCATCAGCAGAACCTGTGCATCCCGGTTATTTTGCCTTACTTCCTCATAATAACGCGAATCCACAATCACATATTTCTGCTTTTGCGTAATCAGCACATAGCCGGAGGAGCTGTAAAGCCCGGAAAGATAAAATTTATTGTGATAAGAGGTACACAGCATCGCCTGTGCGTTGCAGCCCGCCAGAATGGCGCGGCAATTTTCAAGTCTGTTCATGTTTTCTCCTATATAATAAGGAAGGAGTACCCATTGCACTCCTTCCCCAGACCGGTAACGCAGTAGCTTTCCGCGTTGGCGGGGAAATTCGTCCCGGCCTGCCGTAATGTTTACAGCTTAAGAAAGGAGTACGTTACGCACTCCTTTCTCTCAGCTTCTATGTAATCAGTCGTTGGAGTCTACTTCCAGCTTGCCTTTTTTAATCAGATTGTTTCTTGCGAAAATAACAATCAGCGCGGTGATGACCGCTCCAATAGCAATACCGGCAATATAGGCGGCGATATTGGAAATCAGCGGCCATGCCCAGATTGCGGATTCCGGGAACCACTGAACCGCGCCCATGGCAACGGCGGAGGTACCGCCGACGATGGCGCCGATCATGTAGGCCGGAATGGTGATGGAGGGTTTCTCAAGAGCAAACGGGATGGAACCTTCGCTGATGCCCATGAAGGCAAGGAACATGGCGGTTTTGCCCTGGGGATAGAACTGCTTGTCAAAAACATGTCTGCCGACAACCATTTTGTCAATGATCGTCGCAAGGCCAAGACCGATGGACGGAACGACAATGGCGATGCAGCGGGCCGTAATCGGCAGCAGCTTGTCGGTCGTAAAGCTCAGGGCCACAAAGCCCGCAGCCTTGTTGATCGGGCCGCCAAGGTCAATGGCGGTCGCAGCGGAAAGTGCGATTGCGTAGCCAAAGCTGCCTGCCGCGCCTGCAGCGCCCAGAGCGGATTTAATTCCAGAGTTGATCAGTCCGCCGAGCGGGGTAACAACCAAGTGCATACCGAGCATAACGCCGGCAGCCGCAATAATCGGGATTAAGAATGTTGTTTTGAAAGCAAGCATATTGTGGCTTACTTTAATGGATTTGTTCAGCCATTTTACGAAATAGCCAGCCGCGATAGCAATCAGGATTGCGCCCAGGAAGGTGGAGGCAACCGGGGAATTCGCTTCCCATTTGCCGTCTGTAAGGCTCAGAATGGAGGTCGGTTTTGTAGCCATCAGGCCGCCGATAAAGCCGGCCGGGAAAGCGAGCTTGCCGCCGATGGAGTTCGCCATAAAGGCCGCGAACATCGGGATGGCAAAGCCGAACAGGGTGCCGCCGAATTCCAGAGTCAGCTGGGCGAATTTGAGCAAACCGATGGATGACCCGGTGTATTTTCCGGAGTTCATTGCGTCTATAATGCCCATGGAGGGGTCGACGCCGAGGATTACATAAGGAATCAGCTGGGACAGCGCCAGAATCAGTCCGCCCATAATCAGGAACGGAATCATGTTGGAAATACCGGTCATAACATGTTTGGAAAGCTCTGCCCAGACACCCTTTTTCTCCGGTGCGGGGGAAGTGGAACCGATATTAAGCTTTGGACGGTCGGTTCCGCCGTTGACTGCGCTCTTTTTTGTAATTGCCATTTTAACTCCTCCTCAAAATATTTATTTATGTAATTACTGTGCTTCTGCGGAAATCATTTCTTCGATTTCCTTAATGATGCCTTTGGCGTTTTTGATGGCGTCCTGCAGGCCGATTTCGTACACATCGTAGTTGTCGAAACGGTCATTATTTTCCGGTGTGATCGCCACAGCCTGAATAATAATATCGGCTTCCTCAAGATCCTTCGGGGTCAGCGCGTTTTGGATTCCGTCCGCGCCCTGCGTTTCGATTTTCACCTCGTACCCCAGTTCCTTCGCCGCCTCTTCCAGGGACTGCGCGGCCATGAAGGTATGGGCCAGACCCATTGTGCAGGCGCACAGAGCTACCAGTTTTTTTGCCATGTTCTGTTCCTCCTTCTTAACTTTGAATTGCTTGATTTATAATACCGAATATTTCATCGGAATCACACGAATTGAGCAGTGACTTCTGAAACTCCGCGTTGACCAGCTTGCGGGAAAGCGCGGAAAGAAGCTTCAGGTGGACCGTACCTTCCACTTCCCTGGGAACCAGCAGAGCGAAAACAACAACGGTCGGCTCCCCGTCCATGGACGGCCAGTCAATGCCGCGCTTTGTCTTAACCACCATCACAGATGGTTTCAGGATTGCGTCACAGCGCGTGTGCGGAATTGCAAAACCGTCGCTGAAACCGGTGCTGTCCACCGCTTCGCGCTCCATAAAACCGTCGATGGTGCCCTGCACACTGGAACTGATTCCAAACTCCACCGCCTTTTCGGCAATGAAGGCAAGACATTCCGCTTTTGTGGAAACATCCGCATCTATCAGAACATACTCCCTCTTAAAAACGCTATCTTCCTGCATATGTGTTCTCCTTCAATAAGAAAAATTTTTAATAAATTGGTCATAAGAAGAGGAAGCAATCAGCTGGTTCACCAGTTTGATATCCTTTACACACCCATACAACTCACGGAACATCGATGCATTGGCGCTGTCAGCGCTGTTAAAGCTGATAAAGAACAGCAACTGAACATTTTCCTCCCCCCATTTAATCGGTTGCGGTAAAATGCCGATCCCCACCACGGAAGGCAGATTGCCCTGAAAAATCGTATGGGGGACAGCCACCAGATTGCCAATGTCCGTGGAGGATTTCTTCTCCCTCATTTTGACGGAATCCAGCGTGCTTTTCTGAATGAGGCCCATTGCCAGCATTCGTTTTCCAATCTCTTCAATTGCCTCTTCCCTTGTCTGCGCCTGTAACCGGAAAAACGCTTCCGGCCGGAACATGGAAACAAGGCTGGGTTTCTCTTTCCCGCGGTGATGCAGGGCATCTTTAATCCGGACAATACAGTCACTGCCCAGAAAATCTTCGATGACCACCAGCGGAATACTGCTGTGATAATTGTCGATGTCTACGGTTGAAATAACAATGTCCGGATCGTGTGCCAGAGCGCTTTCCAGATAATGAATCGGGTACACGCCGGCAATTTCAAGCTCCGGGATTTCCCTGCTGATCCGCTCGGTAATCAGCTGACTGGTGCCGATTCCGTAGCTGCACAGGATGGCTGCCTTTTTCCGGCTGTTCATTCTTTCATGGAACGCGCCGAAATGCATGGCAAGGTACCCCAGTTCATCTTCGCCTATCGTTACCCCGTACTCTTTTTCAATTTTCTGCGCCAGAAATATCGCGTAGTTCATTTCAATGGGGTATTTCTTTTTGATCTGGCTGAGCAGGGGATTTTTCACAGAAATCTGATTTTCCATCCGCTCCAGAAGAATTTTGATGTGTACGGAAAGAGATTCAATCACCTTTTCGTCGGCGGAATACTCGGAGCCAGAAATCAGAGAGATTTCCTTAATCCGGTCCTTTACAAAGGTGTGGATATGGTCCTCCACATTTACTTTATCTGCTTCAAAGCTTTGTATCACGGGGCCGGAGAGCGCGGCAATATACTGAAACTCCTTGTCATTCAGCACAATGTCAAAGGACTTCGCAAGCGGATCCATGATCTGATGAATGACCTGCAGATGATACTTCCGCACGTTTTTCGGCAACGAAAGATGGGTCAGGCAGCAGTTCTGTCTTGCGCGGGAAAAGGAAACGGCAATGCGCATGGACAGATTCTGAATATCCCTGTCCGCGGCAACTACCTGTATCCGTTTTAAATTTTCCAGCACGGCACTGTCGATCTGTTTATATTCTTTTTCGCTCAGATTCGGCAGATTCACCTGAAAGCTGCCCTGCTCAATATTGAACCCGATATCCGTCAGAAGTGTGCGGATATTGATTTCCTCGCCGTCTATAAACAGCCCGTAATAGGGTTTTGATGACAGCTCCAGTCCATATTTGTGAAGATAGTCTTTCACGGACGGCGTCATCTTGTTAACGGTGGAAGGGCTTAAATGCACACGGCCGGAAAGCGCTTCTATTGTGATTGGCTGTGACTGGATGATGGTCAGCAGCGTGCTCCTAACACGTTCGGCGCTGTCGTCATAGGACTCGCCGCTCAGCAGCTTTTTCACCGTTCTGAGGTCGCCTTTCAGCTCGTAGCCCACGCCGCGCTTTGAAACGATTTCCAGCCCGTATTCCTTGATTTCATCATTGATAATTTCCACATATCGTTTGGCAGTACGGGAAGAAATGTCGATCAGCTTGGCAATGTCCTCCGCTGTCAGCGGTGTCTGTGTCTCGCTGAGATGTTGTATCAGTTTGATCTGAATTTTTGTCAGCATCCAATCACCTCCCTTGTGTTTGATCTCACCGGTCAATTCTATTATAACTTTTTATACGGGAATTTCCTTATAATCTTTGACATCGGATGGTGCCACTGAAAACAAATTACTGTTTATCTTGTATAATTTATGTGTCAAATCCGTGAATTTACGGCAGTTTTGGGACTTTTCATCTTTTCATAAATCAAGAAAAACGCAGAAAAATTAGACGGTACAATCCCTGTTTGCAAAACATAATAATTCTCAATGTGAATATTTTTTCTTTGTCCGCGCTTAAATCTAACCCCTGCGGAAAATACGAATAGTTGCATTTCCTTGTGAGTATGTTATCATAAAAAGCAGAAAAAACAAGTGCGTCGCTGGCGCAAATGACAGCTAAAGGGAGTATTTTCATGAAACAGTTTACTTATACCGTTACAGACCCAGAAGGAATCCATGCTCGTCCGGCCGGACTGCTTGTAAAAGCAGCGTCTGCGTTCGCTTCGGACATTCAGGTGGTTAAGAATGGAACTGCGGCAAACGCCAAAAAGATCTTCGCGGTCATGGGACTGGCCGTGAAAAAGGGCGAATCGGTCACCGTTACTGCACAGGGCGGTGACGAGGAAAAAGCCACCGAAACGCTGCTTGCTTTCTTTAAGGCCAATTTATAAAGTTAGCATATCCGCAATCACTCACAGCTGAAAAGCAGACAAAAAAGCGCAGGGAACGAATCCCTGCGCTTTTTGCAGATGTTCTATTCGGCTTCTTGATAAAAATTATGTAACCACCACATGGTCGCGTGTCTTTTTTGCTTCGTATAAGGCTTTGTCAGCAATATTAATAAACTCTGAAAGAGCGATCCCACTGTCGGGTACAACGGTATAGGCCCCCACACTCACGGATACGACGGGCCCTCCGGGCGAATGCCGGTGCGGAATCGCAAGATTCTTGATTTCCTCTTTTATTTTATGAGCGACTAGGGATACCTGATCGCTCTCCATACAGGGAAGTAAGACTGCGAATTCGTCTCCGCCGTACCGGGTCACAGAATCAGAAGAGCGTCTGACACATGAAGCAAGCACGCCCGCAATCTGTCTGACACAGCGGTCCCCAGCCGGATGGCCGTAATGGTCATTGAATTCCTTAAAATAGTCAATATCAATCATAATCAGAGCAATCGGTGCCCGGCCGCGCTGACAGCGGTTCCACTCCCGCCGGACGGTTCGGTCAAAGTAAGAACGGTTATAAACATTGGTCAGCCCGTCCGTTACAGCCAGCTTTTCCAGCGTCTGATTGGCCAGTGTGAGCTGTCCATTGATTCTTTGCAGTTCTTCATTTTTTTCCCGTATGATTTTACCGTTGTGAAATTCGTAAATTTTATTTTTGTACATCATGTGAGCGATCGCCCACGACAAAACTACATAAGAGGCACTGTTGAGTGAATTATTGAATAAAAACCCCTCCGACTTCTGGAAAGCGGGCAAAAGCAGAAGAAAAACTCCTTCTGTTCCCAAATAAATAAAAAATAAAGTGACAGGTGAATAAAAAGGAACGACCGCCACACAAATAACGGCGACGGTAAAAACGATAATCTGACCGGAGGTCAGCTGATCCAGCAGAGTGATTCCGGCGCACCAGAGCAGAATGAATCCCGCAAACAGGATCCCGGTTGTCCAGATTGCTCTCCTGTTCCTGTCTATATTCTTTTCAAACTGGCGGAAAAAGAGAAGAAACACCGTCATCGACGCGATCATTACCGCATACATCAGCAAATAGTAGCGCTGAGGCTCCCGTAAAAGTGTATCACGCTTTACCATACAGGAAAACAGAATCGCAGCAGCTTCCAGCACAAGGAAGGTAACGGCAGTCATTTTGCCGCGTTTGATGTTTGCTGTCAGAATATAAAGATCAAATTCTTTTTGTTCTTCCGTTGATATCTTCAAATGAAAAAAATTCTTTAGTTTCAGAAGCAGCGTTTCTTCCATTTTGTGGCTCCTTAGCGGCAGCGCTTATCCCATAGGAAAAGTGTGTCACAGAAATATATATTTTCTATATATTACCATAAATAGAAATATGTTTAAACTGTGAAATTCTTCTTTTATGACTTATTTAGAAAATAATCGACTTTTTTCGCTTACTTCTCCCCACGCGGATCAGCGGTCACAATTTTCCTGCACACCTTTTCCAGTTTGGAGTAATACGTCTGCGAAATGCCGCTGTCGGTGACCACACAGTCAAATTCGGAAAGATCGGCGTACCGGGTCAGAAAAGTCTGTCCGAATTTGGTATGATCCGTCAGAAGATACTTCCGGTTACCCGCGCGAAGCAGTGCTTTTTTCACCAAAGCATCCTCCGGTTCCGACACCGTCGCGCCGTACTCCAAGCTGCAGCCAAGCGTACCGATGAAAACTTTGTCCGCGCGAAAATTCTGAAAAAACTCCGCGGTAATCCCGCTGATGGCCCCCGCGGACACTTCGCTGTATTGCCCCGGAGCAAGGATCAGCCGAATTTTCGGACGGCTCCCCAAATACTGGACAACCGGCCACGAATTCGTGATGACAGTCAGCTTTTTCTCCTGGATGCATCTGGCGAGCTGAAGCGTGGTGGTTCCGCAGTCAAGGATAACGGTATCGCCGTCCTCAATCAGCCGGGACGCTTCGTATCCGATGGCCTGCTTGCAGTCGGTCAGCTGGCCGGACTTAACGGAAAAACTTGGCTCCACCGCCGTGCGGATGTTTAAGTACGCTCCCCCGTAGCTGGTCGTGACAAAGCCCTGCTTTTCAAAGAAAAGCAGATCCCTCCGGATCGTCATGGCGGAAACATGGAACCGTTGTGCCAGATCGTTCACTTCCACAGAACTCTCTTTTTGCAGAATCTGATAAATTTCCATCCTGCGTCGTGCAGCGCTCATTTCCATTGTCTGACCCCATTTCCCTTACACAGTTTCTGAAGCATGATTTTCACATTATAAAACAGAAAAAAATGTTGTTTCTTGTTCTATTACGGTTATCTTAGCACAATTGGGAAAAGCCGTCAATTTTTTCTTATCACTCCGCTGAAAAGGGGCAGCCGCCCGGTACCCTCCTGAGTACCGGGCGGCTGTAAACTTTGGTCTGGGGTATCAGCCGGATGACGACAGCACCCATCGCCGCACCGCGGGACTGCCCGGCAGCGTTTGGTAAATTCCGGCGCTGCCCTCGGCCAGCATTCTGACTTTAAAATAATAGGTATTTCCGACTTTCCGCAGCAGGACAGGCTGTACGATCCGTTGATTTCCGGATGTGAACACAGGTGCTGCGCTGTCCTCCGGCACCGTAAATTTGAACTGATAGGTACTTCCTTTTTTCATGTTGTGGTAGAACGGAGTGTCGGAGAGAATGCCCTGCGGCACCGTTCCTTGAACAAGGAAAGATGTCTGTGCGCCGCTGGCCGAAGAGGTGGTGATGACGGCTGTCCCCTCGCCTATATCCATCACCCGGAACAGATAGCCGTCGGGAAGTTTCTTCTCCAGTTCTACCGCTGCAACCAAAGGATTGGAGGAAAATGCCGTCGGAGGCGTCGCATCCGTCGTTGTAATTTTATAATAGTAAACGGCATTCCGGCTAAAGCGGTAAGCCGCGGTTGTATCGCTCCGGAAATTCGCGTTTTCTCCGGAAACCGTTGTGCCGCCGTTTGAAGTTACGTCCGATCTCCCTCCGCCCGAATCGTCCGAATGATGTCCACCGGATTTTTCGGTCAGCGCACTCTTTGCAGCCGTCAGCGTCTGAATTGCCGTCTGAATATTGGTTTGGGAAGGATTTTCTTCTTTTAAAACGGCCTGCGCTGCTTGAAGCGCCGTCTGGAACGCGGCCCAGCTTGCTGCTGTGTAATTGCCCTGTGTGAGCGCGCCGCAGATATCGACAAGAGACTGCAGATCGGAAAGGTTTCCCGCGCCTTCCGTCGTAAAACTGTAAGAATACGTCTGCTGCTGAACTTCTCCGTTTTCGCTTTTCACAGCGCCGATCGGGACCGTTACGGTATACTGCGTCGCTTCGTTTAACCTTTTTCCGGGATGCAGGGTCAGCCATTCCCCGTCAATCACAGCGGTAAGAGAGACATTCTGTGAATTGCCGTCGGTGACCTTAATTCCGCTGAAATTGGAACCCTTGCCGACATTCCGATTGTATTTCATACGAATGTCGGAACTGATAGGCATATTTTCCGTCTTTTCGCCTGGATCGGCAAAAACAACCGCTGGGCTGGAGGTTACCGTGGTAAACGTAAGGGCATATGCATTTTTCATTTTATGTCCAAAAAAATCGGAAACGGCGTCGGCCGGGATCGTAAGAGTATATTCCGTACCTTTTGCCATATTTCCGCTCGGGGTAACCGTCAGGGTGTCGCCGTCGAGCGCCGACTGAATTTCCACCGGATTCAACGAGGAATCCTTCAGGCTGATTCCGCTGAATTCGCTTCCCTTCTGGACATTCGTGCTGAACGTGACTGCGATGTGCTTCTGTAATTCCACCTGTTCCGCGTTCGGAGCCGGAGAAATACGGTTCACCGTTAGGAACGGAGTTTCCAGTTCAAACGAGTCGGCGTTGTCGTCCGCGCTGTTGTCCGTTACACCGGCGGGCAGAACGGCTTTCAGGGTCAAATGGCAGCTGCCGTCGCTGTCCGCAGTCATCCCGTCAGCGGAAATGATTTGATCGAAACTGCCCGTCATGCCGGCATCCAGTTCGTCAAGCGTTACAGTGGCAAGGGTTTTGCCGCTCTTGTCATCGGTCAGGTTCAGAACGACATTTTTCAGCGTATCGCTTCCCACATTGTTTACCTCAGCGGTTATTTCATATTTGTTTCCGGCAATATACTCCCCTTTTGCATCGCTAACGCTCACATCCGACGCTGAAACCGTTCTGCTGACAATGTTGTTGCTTTCGTCGGACTCTGTGATCCCTTCTGCCGCCGCGACAACCGCGTAAAGACCGCAGGCTCCTGAAAAACCGGAGTCCGCAAGCCAGTCGATTTCCACCTGCTCCGAAGAATGCCCGGCGATGGTTGTGGATTTGCTTTGTGCCACTTTTACGCCGCCGTCCGCCGGATCGCCGCGGTAAAGGCTGACCGTCGCATTCTCCGCATAATCGCCGAGGTTGTCGACCGTTACCACCGCGGTCTCCTGAACTCCCGCTACCGGTGTTCCGGCGGAAAGCTGCAGCCCCTCGTCTGAATCCAGCGCCAGATCGTGTACCGGCGTGTAGGTCAGCAGCTCCAGATCGACCTGGTCGCTGGCGCTGTTGTAGTCTTCGCCATCAATGGACTCGGTGACCATGGCGGCCTGCGTATAGAAAATTTTCAATTCTCCGCCGTCCGTATAGGCGGGGCAGTAAGAACCGGTATATCCGCCGATGCCGTCTGTCAACACTTTTTCATTGTCCCACAATCCAGCTGCGGCGTCATAGGTGGATTCGACAAGGCCCCTGGTTCCATTGTCTCCCGGCCTGCAGTAAACGAGCGTAACCTGCGGGTTCTCTCCACCCGTGGAAACGAGCTGGAATTTGTTCCCGGCACCGGAAACGGCATCCGCCGTTTGGGTTTTGCCGTTCAACCCGGCGCGAAAAACCGTCTGATTGTCCTGATCCCATACGATCAGCCAGTCACCGCTGCTGAAAGTCACCTGAGGATTGACATCCTCCACATTGTTTTCTGTAACGCGGGCAGTTTCTCCCCACGAAAGGCCGTCGTAGGTTCTGGCGAAAAGCTCCTGATCTTCAGAAGTGGAAAGATTGTCGTCCAGATCGACGGTATAAAGCAAAATTGTTTTTCCGTCATGCATGGCCAAAGTGGAACTGACTACGGTATGGCCAATGTCAGCCAGTTTCTCCGCACCGCTCCAGCCGCCGTCCTGCGTCCATTTGGAGAACCAGAGGCTGTCGTGCGCCGTCTGGCCATCGAGCGCGAGCGCGTCGGATTTGACCCATGTGACCAAAGCACTGTCCCCGTCAGTCGCCAGCTTCGGCGAATGGTCAAACTGATCGTCGTCCGTCAGCCGCTCTGTTTCAAAACCGCCGCTATCGGTCAGCGGATTTTTGCTCACGCTGATTTCGCAGTTTCGGCTTGCTTCGTCCGCGTCGGCGTCGGCACCCAACTCTGTTTTCATATCCTGCCAGCCAATCAGTGTGCCGCCACCGGCCGAAGCCGCCGCCGGGCTGAAATCGCCGGTCGCGTCCGTGCCAAGCCATTTGGGTTCCGACCAGCCGCTTCCATCGTAAACCGAACAGCGCAGCTGCGCGCGGTTCGCGTCCGTGCGGTCCGGGTTGTCATCCGTCCAGATTGCATAGAGTTTTCCTCCGCTTTGGACAAGCTGGACGTCCGCATTCGGATAGACGTTTTGTGCCAGTTCTTTAATGGATGGATTCTCCTCTTTTACGGTGGCCTTCGCTAAAAGAAGCTTTGATGTTAAGGGGGAGTTCAGCCATTGGAACGGCCGGGTCAGGTAGCTGCGCGGCGACTCCTTAAGGTCTTCCGAAGTCGTCAGGCCGCCGGCCCGGGCAAGGGACAGCAGATTTATTTTTGTTTTTCCGTTATCCCATTCCGTTTCAAATTTCTTTTTATAGAGAGTTTTGGAAAAGCAAAGGAACTCCGCCTTTACCTTAAAGGTTGCGTTGGGATTGACTTCGAAATACTGGGTAGGATAATCCAGCTCGCAGGGAAGTCTGGCTTCCAGGCTCGCCGAGATGTCGGCCCAGTCCAACCCGATTTGCACATCGCCCTGTGCATGCGGCTCAAAATTGAGGATCACGTCCGGTGTGGAGCTGCCGTTCTGAAAGGCAAGCGTACCACCGATCAGGACACCGAGTTTTATCGTCATCGAAGCAACACTGATATTGGTCTTCGGAATCGTGATCGCCCTGCCGTAAGACTTTGTCACGTCGCCCTGAAGGGTAAATCTTTGATAATAAACCTCCCATTGATTGGTGCTGTCATTGTAATTAAGGATAAATTTACCGCTCAGACTGACATCCACATCTACCCCGGACGCCTTCATAACCATGGATTTTGCTGATTTTTTTGAATTTTTGTCTTTGGAAAACGCTGTATTGAAGTCGAAAGTCAGAGTGACTTGCGATTTTCCGTCCCAGCTCCCGCCCATTAACTCTTCAAGGTCCCCTTCCATTCCCATCACACCCCCCACGCCGGGAATGTCTTTGAGCAGATCCGGTACGCTTGCCGGATTTCCGAGCAGCTCGGGCAGGGTAACCAAGTTCGTGACCGTATATTTTCCGTTTTCATAACGGATGGAATTATAGGGTCCCAAAGCATCGGTGGGCGAAGCAATTCCTTTTACTTTCGCATCCACCCAGGCGGACTGTCCTCCGTTGGCTGTTTCCATACCGGCCAACAGCCTTTCGCCCGGTTGCAGGATATAGGACGGTATACACGCATACTGTACTTTATCAGTGCCGTACCGCTCCCAAAGGATGCGCCCGGTGCTTGTTTTCAGAATATAGGTTCCGCCCTCCATCCCGTTCCAGTCACCTTTTATGGTGAAGGTAACGGCCGGAGTCGTAACGCCGTAAATAAACACGGCGTCATCCTGTCCGTTGGAATCCGATACGTCCGACGTAACGGAAACAACACCCGGTTCCAAAGGAATCGCCTTCACAGACTGGCTGTTGCTTTCGCCGGTGTGACTGACTGTGAATGGGTTGACCGTGTAGCTGAATTTTCCGTATGTCTCTTCTGCCGAGACATACTCCAGCGTGTGGCTGCCCAGCGGAACTTCCGGGATATACACGCCATATTCGGAATAGCTTTCCCACCATTCCATAGCTGTGACTTTTTTGCCGTCCAAAAGAAAATACAGATTTCCGGCAAAAGAGATCAGATTCCCCGTTTTGGCATTATACAGCTTCAGCCGCAGATCCTGCGACGACCGCTTGTTGTAAAGAGTGACGGGAACGCTGGCCGTGGAGTTGTCGTTATCCGTACCGTACACAAACCGGAGCTCATAGGTTCCCGCCGGGTAATTTTGGTACCCGAACCGGAATTGCGAGGTTCCGGCGCAGTCCCCGTAGCCGGTACTCAAATTGGAGAGCGTTTTAACAAATCGGCCGTTTTGATACAGTTCTGCCCGGATCACCTTTCCACACAGGGGTATCCCCGCGTCTCCAAAAGTCAGACGAACCGTAAACTGCCGATCATCTGAAGAGGCACCCTGATCTGTCAGATACAGTGCCGTATTGGTACCTGGGGTAACCGAAAGATGGATTTCGCCGGAAGAGTAATCAAGGATATTCACGCTCCGCGTCCAGAAATAGGAGTGCCCTTTGTCGTCCGTCACGGTCAGCGTGACCGAATACCGGCCCGAAGCGGTATAGCAATGGCTTGGGCTTTCTTCTATGGAGGTGCTTCCGTCGCCGAAGCTCCACTGTGCAGAGACAGGTTGGTATCCGGAAAGTCTCAGCTCATTTCGGATTGCATCAATGCCGAATGAGATTGGCTCGCCCACGATCTGCGCATTGGAAGGCTCCACGTCAAAGGTGCAGCTTTCGGTATGGATTGCATAGGCGGAAATAAACCGGAATTGCAGCGCGTCGTTTTTTCCGCTGCTGCTTTCATACGCTCCCGCCGGGAGTGTAACGGTATATATTTCACCGGGTTTCAGCGGGGAATCCGTATCCACGGTAACGGTGCCGCCGTTCTCCGAAGCGGAGGCTTCCACTTTGTTGCCGGACTCGTCCGTAATGGAAACACCGGCCGCGTTTTCTGTTTTTTTGACGGTAAAAGGAAATTGAATCTTGATCTCGCCCCCGACATCAGCCTGCTGCTCCAGCGCATCCGGGCCGGTACTCTGAATCGGAAGGGAATTGCCGCCCGTTGTGAACTTCAGCGTATAATCGCTTGCCATATAGCCGGTGCTCCCGTTGACTTTCAGTGAAAGGGCGTTCCTGCTGACCGTCAGCGTATAGGCGGTTCCGGGCTGCAGTGGTTTTACAGGGTGGACTACATAATCCGAAGGATCTTTGCCGAACCGGCTCACGCTTGCCTCCACGGCGTTTCCGCCGCCGTCCTTCAGGGTGACTCCGCTTGTGTCAAGGCTCGAACCGCCGGAAACCGTGAAAAAAATATCCTGATGAATGTCGACGGATTGACTGCCGCCGGAAGGATACACATTGAAAATATTCGCGCTTCCGGTGTTGATCGTACGGAACTGAATCGTCTTTGCCTCGTTGATATTTTTATAGTAATCCTGAATGGCGCCCGCCGGTACAATAATTTGATAGAGATACCCGGGCCGCATTGCGGCGCCGCTCGGCAGGCTAAGATATAAAGTATTGCCGAGTATTTTGAAATCGGCGTCGGCCGCCGAATATTCCTTTCCGCCCTGCTCAGTAATCCGAATGCTGTCGAAAGCGGGCCCCTCCGAAAGGGGGCCGTCCAGATCGTATGTGCTGTCAAAATCAATCCGGAAAGCGCCTGTCCCGGCATAGTCCGTCATTCCGTCCGCCGGGGTTGTGGAAGTGACGGCTATGGTTCGGACTGTCTTTTTTTCGACCAGAAAGCTCGCGACGTAATCATAGGCCATTGAATTTCCGGAAAGATCTTTTACAGCATCCCTAGAAACGGTCAGCGTATACCGGGAATCCGGGTTCAATTCGCCGCTGAGGATGATGACAAGCTGATCGTTTACACCATTCTCATCTTTGCCGGCCATGGCGTAAAAATCCGGCGCGTTCGGCCCTTCCAGCGTAATGCCGCCCAGATTTTCGCACTGAATGGCTTTACTGAATGTGAGAGTGATTTTTTGGGTATCGTAAGCGGCCTTCGCGTTTTCCTTCAGGGAGGAATCGACAACATACGGAGGCGTTGTGTCCGATTTTGCAAGGACGGTATACTGAAGCTTTTTCTGCATTGAGCCGGACGGGTTGGAGATTGTGGCGGTCAGCGTGACCGACCGGTTTCCGTCCCCCGCCTCCGGCCTTGTAACGGTGCCGCTGTCCGTTATGTAATCGGGGCTGTCGGATTTCCAGACAATGCTCAATCCGTTGGCCGTCTTTTCGGGTAATGTCAGACCGGACGTTACGGCATACTGTGACAGATTGTCCGAACCCAGCGTACGGGACTCGTTCAGCCAGTCATAACCTTCAAACAGGAGTTCATCCTCCGTAGCGTCCAGCTTTTTCACCGTCAGGCTGTACGTTTTCTGAACAGAAGCCTGTCCCTTTGTTAGCGTTGCCGTAAGGACGACGCTCCTGTCCCCCGTGCTGTAAGCAGGACGGTTGACGGTGCCGTCCGCCGCAAGATAAACGGAATTGGAGGACGTCCATTGAATCGTGCTGCCGTGTGCGCCCGCAGCCGGGAGAATGAGGTTTGTCATGACACAGTCGGCGGAAGCGTTCTCCCCCAGAATACTTGCTTCCGTTAATGCGTCGGCGTCAGCGGCAGCCGCTTCCTGATCCGTCGGATTCAGCGGCAAAACAGCGACCTCAAACTCTTTGGCCATCGTAACCGAACCGCGCTTCAGTGTTGCTGTCAGGATTACCGACTTTACCCCCGCCGTGAAAACTGACCGGGTGACTTTTCCCGTACTGTCAATCACCGCCGTTTGGGAAGACGCCCAGGTGATGCCGCTCCCGTGCCCGCCCTGCTTTGGTAAAGTAAGGTTCTTTGTCACATGCTGCAAATCCGCATCGCCGTCGCCGTTGAGCAGAACCGCGTCCGTCAGAGCGTTGCAGTCCGCGAGAACATAGGCCGTATCCGTGGTCTTGACGGTAACGGTTAAAGAATCCGTTTCAGCCGGTGCGTTTCCTTTGCTGATTTTCGCCGTCAAAATTACCGTTTGATCGCCCTGTTCCGCATTCGGCAGGGTCACCTTCCCGGTCGTACCGTCCACCGTTACCGCCGCGCTGTCGGACGTCCACGAAATCAAGCTGCCGTTCAGCCCCGTTCCCGGCAGGAACAGGTCGGTCAGAATATGGCCGGCGTCGCTGTTGCCATTTAAAATCTTCGCTTGCACTTCGTCGGTCTGCAGCCATTCCCTGTCCAGAGCGACGCTGTCCGCGTCACTGAACGCGAAACTGTATGTCGCTGACGCGCAGGCCCCGCCCGCTGCGACCGCCTCCACCCGCACCAAACCGGCGTTCTGAACGCTCAGCGTCGTGGAAGCTTTTCCGAAAGAATCGGTAACGGCCGAAACACTGCTTAGCGTGCCGGACGATGCTGTAAATTCGACCGGAACGTCAGCCGCGGGACTGCCGTCGTTTTTCTGAACGGTGATGTCCAGCGGAAGAGAGCGGAAATCTGTTGAAACGTCCTGCGGCAAACTTACGCCGGATACGTCAACAAGGTCATAGACATCGGTGGAAATCGGATTCGGATCGTTCCGGAATGACCAGTTCAGAATTTCGGTTTCATCGTCCGCGCCTGTAAAGCCCGCGTATACGCCGCCTGCGCTTTGGTTCTCACCGATCTGGAGAAGGGAATTTACATCTACGTTTTCAATCACGTCAGTTGCCTGTTCAGGCCGCTGCGTATTATCCGAAACGCGTATTTCCATCGTTTTGCCAGACCCATCGTATTCAATCCATGTATAATAAGCGACCCCGAACGGGTTATAAAAAAGCGTGTTCTGGTACGAGCTTCCAACCGCGCTGTTGTAATTTCCGTCTTGGAACACCTTCAGGCTGATATTGGAATAGCTGCCGCCGGTTCCGCCCTGCTCCGAGCCTCCGGATATGACACGGAAGCCGATGCTGACGCTGGGCGCTATGCCTTCCGCACCCAGTGTCCCGCTGCCGGATTCCGTATTTTTGTTTGTCTGCAGGGTAAAAGTCAACCCGCCGTCGCTGCTTTTTTCGGTGGTTTTAAAGGCAAAAGCCGTACTGAAAGAACCGTCGTCACCCAAATAAACTTTATTTTTGGTAAACACGCTTCCGGCGCCGGTTTGTGTGGCTGAAAGCTGCAGGACATTTTCGTTCTCAATCTGCACCGTCTTCGCTTCTCCGTTGCATTGGAGAGTACCGACATGGTTGAAATTGTCCTGTTTCACCGACAGATAAGCGTTCTCCTTTTTTGTGACCGTGATTGTGAAAGATTTTTGATCCTGTGCTGCCCGGGTACCGTTATGATAGGACAGGCTCGCCGTCAGAGTCACGCTGACGTCCTCTTGATTTTGTTCCGGTCTGGTTACTTTTCCCGTTTCGGGGTCCACCGCCGGGCTGGAAGATTCCCACGAGATTTGGCTTCCGTACTTTCCCTGTACCGGCAAGTTCAGAACCCGCTTGACGTCGTCGGCACTGTTGCCGTTCAGAATCAGCTTTTCGGTCAGCCACTCCTTATCGAGGACGACCGCTTCCGCGCCCTCCGGGTCTAGCGCCGCCACTGTTATCTGAAAGGCTTTTTCGGTCAAAGCGTCTCCTCTTGAAACCGTCGCTGTGAGCGTGACATTCCTGTCGCCCTGCAGATAGGACGGGCGGGTCACCGTTCCGTCCGTGGAAATTACCGACGGGTCGCTGGATTCCCAGGAAATTGTGCAGCCGCAGTTGGTCGCGTTGTTTCCAAAGCCGCCGTCAAAACCTCCGCCGTCGTTGACCGGAAGATAAAGATCCCTCTTCAGAGAATGAAAATCAACCTCCATGTCACATCTGGACAAAAGATATTCCGTCAGGCTGTCGCAATCCTGCCGGACGGCATTTTCATCCTCTGTCATATCCCGGCACGGAACGTAGAAAAAGATTCTTCTTTTCGCTTCTGCATTCCCTTTGGTGACGGTGGCCGTCAACGTAACGGACCGGCCTTCCCCGACCGGGCGGGTAACGGTTCCATCCGTGCCGACGGTCGTCGGGTCGCTGGACATCCATGAGATTGTACTGCCGTTTTCCCCCTCCGCTGACAGGGCAAGGTTCTTTTCTACCGTATCCGAATCGGCGTTGCCGTTCAGAATTCCTTTCATTGCGCCGCCCTCGTCAGACAGCCATTTTGCATCGTTCTGAGCCGCCGTTTCCTCGTCGTCGGAAGGCGTGCACGGCACCCGAACCGTAAACTGTTTGTTCCGCTTTGCATCGTTTTTGCTTACGGTCGCCGTCAGAGTCACGCTGCTGTAACCGGTCAGCATAGACGAAGGCTGGGTAACGAATCCTTTCTCACCAGTACACCCATTCTCGTCCGCGCTTACGTTCGGGTCGATTCGGATAACCGATGGATTGGACGAACTCCAGCAGATCACGGTTCCGTTCAGCCCCTCAGTCGGCAACGTCAGATTGCTCAGCACACAGTCCTGCGTATTAAACCCGCAAATCTGTTCCATCGTAAGATCATTGCAAGCGGTATCGACGTCGCCCAAATCCCCCGTGTTATAAAGACAGTCGACGTAAACCGGAAACGTCTTTTCCAGTGTGTAATCCCCATTCGTAATCTCGGCCGTAACGGTCACCAGATAGCTGTTATTCCGGCTGTTTGCCATGCTTTGGTTCGGCCGCGTTACGGCGCCGTCCGGCGAAACCACTTTTTCGTCGCTGGTTGTCCAGGAGAGGATGCTCCCGTTTTCCCCCTGCAGCGGCAGGGAAAGGTCGGTCGTAACATCAGGAGGAGTTCCGTTGTTGTCATTTTGGTTCAGGATGACCGAATAGGTCAGCCAATTGTAATCCTGCCGGGCATTGAGCTCCTCCGACGGAATATCGGTCAATTCCAGAGCGATCACCGTAAGGTCAAATGTTTTTTGATCGGATACCATGCCCGAAGACACAACTGCCGTCAGAGTGACTTTTTTGTTTCCATCCAAGGCGGACGGACGGGTCACGCTTCCAAGGTTATTTTCATCCGTGTCAATGACGGAATTGTCGGTCGATCCCCACGCAATAGCGCTGCCGTTCTCTCCCGACGTCGGCAGGTTCAGTCCCTCCGTGATATGGTCTGCGTCCCCGTTATTTCCTTTGATGAGATCAAACGTCAGCCAGTCTTTATCGGCTTCTACAAAACCGCTGTCCTGAACACCTGTCTCCAAACCGCTTCCCTGCGCCAGAGCCGCGACAGGCAGGCCGGAAATCAAAACCACAGCAGCCAGCAGGATGCCAACAGCCCTTTTGGCAACTCTCATATGTAAAAGCCCCCTTTTCCTGATATTACCATATTCATTTTACCCATTTGGACTTTTTATGACAATGTACGAAAGTACAGTCCGAATAAAAAAGCAGCCTATAAAAGGCTGCGGATTGGTAATATTAGGCAATAGGCACTTTATTTTTCTTCCGTCATGCCCATTTTAGCAGCGCAGGCAATGACCTGAGCCCGATTTTCGACATGAAGCAATTCAATAATCCGGCCCATATGGTACTTGACCGTCCGTTCGGAAAGGCCCAGATTCTCCCCAACTTTTTTATAAGTTAAGCCGCCTGCCACCATTTTTAAAATTTCCGTCTGACGTTGGGTAAGAGTGCAGTTTTCGGGCTGTTCATTTTGTGCTGCGGTTTCGGGTTTCTCCGTGTTTGGGCGATCCTGCCCGAATTCTTTTAAAAGTCTTGCGGCAATGCCCGGGGAAAGAGGAACCCCATCGTTTTCCAGATCGGAAAGCATGTTCATCAGCTGCCCGGCACTGATGTTCTTTAACAGGTATCCGGAAGCTCCGCATTTGATTGTTTCAAATAAATCGTCGTCCTCGTCGGAGGTGGTCAGCATAACCACCTTAATATCCGGCATTTCCGCTTTAATCAGTTTCAGCGCGTCGATCCCGCTGCACTCCGGCATCCGGATATCCATCAGAATGATGTCAGGATGAATCCTTTTTGCTTTATAAAACGCTTCTTTTCCGTTTCCGGCCGTACCGACGACAGAAATTCCATGGGTTTCCAGAAGGTACTTCAGCCCCTCCATGAAAAGCGGATGGTCATCCACAAGCATCAGTTTCATTGTCGTCATCTCCGTTCTCAATCGGCGCATTTAAAGTGATGGCACAGCCTTTGCCGGGAGCGGATTCTATTTTCAGGGTTCCACCGATCTCCGCCGCCCGCTCTCGCATAATAGTAAGCCCGAATTTTGTTTTTGAACTGTCGGAACTATGCAAGGCATAAAAGCCTTTTCCGTCGTCTTTTACGATTACACAGAGCTTCTTCTGTTCCAAAGAAATCAAAATTTCAACATTTTTTGCTTCTGCGTGTTTTCGGATATTGTTCAGGGCTTCCTTTACGATGCTGAGTATCTGAATCCGTACATTCGGGCTGATCGTTCCGCCGTTGAATTCGACCGGAATTTTCAGTTTCACCGCAAGGCCAGTCTGATCCGCAAAACCGGAAGCTTTCTTTTGCAAAGCAGTGAGAAAATCTTCTTCTCTGTACTCTGGATCGCGAATGCTGCGTATGTATTTTCGAAGGTCGGTGTGCGCGGACTGCGTGGCGTCCACCAATCTATCAAGCCGCTTTGTAACCATGTCCACTCCGGAGTTTTCCAATTCCTGACAGATCCCCTGCGCCTGTAAATTAATAAATCCTAAAACCTGCCCCAAATTGTCGTGCAGGTCCCTCGCCATTTTTTCACGCTCTTCATTCACCGCCAGCTGCCACTGCTGTTTTAAAAGCATTTCCTGAGCGCGTGTTTTTTCCGTATCGTCGTAAAGAATGACCAATCTGCCGACAGGAACCCCGTCATCTGATAAAATCGGGGAAAAAACCGTCGCATATGTTTTCTGTACAGCGTCTTTACAAATCGAAAATTCGAAACGGTCAATATCCGGCTTATCCCAAGCATCCGCAAATCCCGGTATTTGGGCGCAGACCTCCCGGATCGGCTTTGTCACGATTGCACAAGCATCCAGTCCAACAATTTTTTCAAAAGCCGGATTAGCATCCAAAACCCTTTCCTGATTGTCCAGAATCATCACTCCGGTGTCCATAACCCGCAATACCGTGGCCCATGCCATCGGTACGATGTCAAAAAGACGATAGCGAAAGAGCCCCCACGCAGCTATCAGCCCGGCAGGCCCGAAAAACACAGGCGTAACATCGAACTGGTAAGACGGAATCAGCTTAAGAACATAAATCAAACTTGGAAACATAATAAAGCTCAAACCCATAAGCAGTGAAAATGCCTGTTTTCTGTAAATCGATTTTTTAAAGAAGGCCGCACTGACCAACAATTCCCACGCAATGAAATCCAATAAATAAGAATAAGCGGCGTGAAAATAAAAAACAGGTCCGTATTTTTTCCCTATTACCGGAAACAGTCCGCTGTAATCCAAATGCATATTAGAACGGACAAGCCCGTGCGCACCGTCCGTCCAAACCAGAATTACCACGATCGTGGGGATGACGCACAGCCAAAAGATTTTTTTATTCCGAACCCAGCTGTCAAGTCCGGTATATTCCATGCACAGCGAAAGCAAGGACACAGGGGAATAGCAATAAGCGAAATACTGAACGTTTGCCCAAAATAGTTTTGTGGCAAGATCCGCGCCCAGCATTTCAAGAGCGTTCCCCGAAGACCATACCGTTACAATGAACATACTGATGATAAAGCTGATGGCACCTTTTGCATTCTGACGTTTTGCCATGGTAAAAAGGCCGAGGGACAGCGTGATAAAAGCGGAAATCCACAGCGGCCAGCAAAATGGAATATATTGATATTTCATGACATTACCCCGAGTTTCTTTCTTTTTTAATTGTATTGCGAAAAGAACTATAAATCAACAAAATATATTTATTTTCGTCAAAAAAAATTAAAGGAGTGCGCGTCAAGTTGTTGATTTTCTGCCTTGCAAACATTTTTCGGACATAAAAAGAGTCCCACAAACAGCGGCAGAAAGCCATTTGTGGGACTGAGTGGTGGCTGCAAAGGCAGGATTGGAACCTACGGCCGTCGGGATTTATTAGTTTACACTTGATTATATTGGTCAGATTTTTCTTATTGGTTATGTAAAAATTTAATATTTGCTGTTATCCGAATGAATTTCAATAGGTTGCGATTGCTGTGGTTCGGATGGGACGTTCTGATCCTGAGTCGTCTGACTTCTTAATTTGAATTTCCCAACAAGTTCCTGCATGACTTGAGCCTGACCGGAAAGTTCTTCGCTTGCGGCGGCGCTTTCTTCCGCGGTTGCGGAGTTAGTCTGAACCACGTTTGAAATTTGATCGACACCCAGTGTTACCTGGCTGATAGAGTCTGCCTGTTGACTGGACGCTTGTGAAATTTGCTCTACAGAATCCGAAACAACCTTTACGCTTTCTACGACCTGAAGGAGCGCTTTCGCAGTTTCATCCGCAATTTTTGTACCATTTTGTACCTGCCGCATGGAATTTTCAATTAAAGAAGTTGTATTTTTTGCGGCTTCCGCACTTTTGCTGGCCAGATTTCTTACTTCATCCGCTACGACAGCAAAACCTTTGCCCGCTGTACCCGCTCTTGCCGCTTCAACAGCAGCGTTCAGTGCAAGGATATTTGTTTGGAAGGCAATATCCTCTATGGTCTTAATAATTTTCCCGATTTCGCTGGAGGAATCATTAATTTGAGACATGGCGGTAACCATATCGCCCATGTGCTTGTTGCTGCTTTCTATTTCAGAGCGGACATCGTTTACATTTAGGTTTGCATTGGCAGCGTGTTTTGCATTATCCTTGATATGTGAGGATATTTCCGTAATGGATGCAGATAATTCCCCAATAGAACTCGCCTGCTCGGTTGCTCCCTGAGCCAATGCCTGCGCACCGTTGGACACTTGTTCGGAACCGCTTAAAACCTGTTGAGAGGCCTGATTGATTTGGCCAAGTGTATCATTTAAGGATTCAACGATCACAAAATATGAATTTTTTAAATCTTCATAATCACCGACATAATCCAAATCGGTAGTAACGACCGTTAAGTCGCCGTTTGCCACCTTGCCAAGATTCTTTGTTATTTCTGCTATGTAAGCGCGTATTGACGCGGTGGATTTAGCAAAAGCCTCGCCCAACTGCCCGATTTCATCCTTTGAACGTACATGAATCTGCACATTTAGATCACCCTCCGACATTCTCTTGGCGGCATCTGCCATTTCACGGATGGGTTTGCTAATACTGCGGGAAATGGTTTGAGCAGTAATAAACGAAAGAATAAAAACAACAAGAATCAGAATAAGAATACTGATGTTCGCTGCCTTTCCCTGTGAGGAAAGGCTTGCAGATAATTGATTCCCGGTTGTTGTCTTCTCATTAATTAAACTATTAACCGCAGCCTTTACTTTATCCGAATGTGGTGCAGCCTCAGATTCTAAAAGTTCCTGCGCTTCCGCCTTTTTATTATTCTTTCCCAGCGCAATTACTTCGGCTTGAACTTCAACATACTGTAAATATTCATCTTTAATCGTATTATAATAGTCCATTTCTTTTTGACTGACCATTGTCTTTTTTATGGTTTCTAAATATTGGGAAAGTTTCACATTTGACTGATCTATGCTGTCAGATGTTTCTTGCATATTTTTTTCATCTGTATAGATGAGAATATCTTTTGTATTGGAACGGCTGGTTGCAAATTCCGCATTAAAGTTTCCAATATCCCCTTGGGAAAATCCATAATTGGTTAGAGCGTTTCCATAGCTTGAATTCATGTTTGTCATTACGATAAGACCAACTACTCCCCCTATACTGGAAATAATCGCCACCAAAACAAACGAGAGAATTAATTTTTTTCCAATTTTCATGTTTTTGAACATTCAGATACCCCTTTTAAACTATTTTTGAAATAAATTATATAAAAAAGCCGCAGTACAGTATTGTACCACGGCCAAACGACATGGTAACCCGGCTATCATTGTAAAACATTAGACCCGTGGCTTTGCGTCCCCGCCTTTTGACGAGTTTGCTATTTTCATAATATTGTTAAATGATTATAAAGCATACTATCTAAACCTGTTTTTGCTATAATTAAGTACTTTTGACCTTACTTAATTCCATAAAAATCAACTACTATATCGGCTCATTTATAATTTTATTCACTTTTATCCTATTTTTTTAAATTTCCCACTATATAGCTTTTTACGCTTTCCTTGGGTATGCCTAAAACTACAGCAAACTCACCAAAAAGCAAGTCCTCTGCTCTTTTCATAAACCGCTCATCCATTTGGCCGAGTTTTTTCCCTTGGTCTGCCGCGTCAACTTTTTTCGTATAAACGGACTTAATTATTTTAATTAAGTCCGAGCAATCATGTGTCTGAAAAAATTCTTGATAATGATCTTCTAATAATTTCTTATTTGGGTTATTGTATACATTCTCTCCGATAAACGGAACAAGAGAGATCAATTCTTGTACCTTATCAAACGTAATAACCGGGCGCATAAAAACGTTGGTATCAACTGGAGTAAAAATCTTGCCGTTTCGAAAAGCAGGACAGAGCGTGTAATAAACCTTACCCTTATTCACCCCGGGAATATCAAGGATACCAACTGCTTCCACTTTGCAAACTCCATCATTTCCATAAACAATCCATTCTCCAATCTGATACATAATTTCTGCTCTCCTTATCTAAAATGCTTCAAAAAAACGTGTGGATTTGACAACTGGACTTACGTTTGTCAAAACTACACGTTGTGTTTCTATTTTATCACATTTTTGGCGGGCAAGGTAAGCAAAACTTTTCTTCCGTTAATGTTTTCCAATTCCGTGCTGACAAGATTAACATTCATATTTAAACTCCACGGTACGTTCCATACGCAAATTACCCTGTGCCATTTTTCAAAGATTACCGCTTAAATCTGTTGTGTAATCCTTGATGATGAAATCGGCTTCAGATAGGGCCAAGCGCCAGTCGGAGTTTTAGCAATCGAGAAAAATAAATCAGCCTTTAGTCAGTAAACCGGCTGATCTCCAGTTCTTTGAAAGAAAACAGAATTAAAAAAGAAATATGAAGGCGGTTCCGGATTTTATCGCTGTCCAGCGGTGTTTCCAGAATTTCTTCCAACTTTTTAATGCGGTAAATTACGGAGGTTCTGTGGATAAACAGCGCCTTAGCCGTACTGGTGTAGTTCCCGTTGTGAGCAAGAAAAGTATACAGAGTTTTTACATACTCGGTGTCGTTCTCACGGTCGTATGCAATCAGCTTCAACAGCTCCTGACTGCAAAAATCCTTTAGATTGATGTGCGAGGGCGCGTTTAGAAAAAGGCAGTTCAGAGCAAAATCGTCATAATCGAAAATCACGCCACTCGCGTGCATACGCACACCGGTCCGCCTTGCCTGCACAGCCTGAAGATACTGTTCGTGCAGTCGGCTCAGACCGCTTATGTTCCGGCTGATACCCATCTGAATTTTATTTTTAGTTAGAAATTCTTTTAATTCCTCAAGATGGAAACTCTGGTCAAGCAGCCGCTCTTTGTCCAGAATGGCGACAATGCCGTCTTGGGTAATCAGCGTATAGCCCTTTGGAAGATATTTTTCCAGTTCCAGCCTGACGCTTTGCAGACTGTTTTCGTAATGCCACGCGTCACTGGCCGCCATCAAAACACAGTAGTTCCCATCCGTTTTCAAATTAAGCGACATTGCCCTGCTCTCCAGCCGAGCGGTATCGGAAAATTTATTTTCGATCAGATCCTTGAAAAAGCTCTCCCGGCGGGCGTCCCGCACAAACTTGTAAAAGCTGTCCATTTTAAAATAATAGGAAAACACATTGCACAGGCGGCGAAGCATTCCGATGTCCTGTTCACGGAACGGCCGGTTGGAGTTCAGAACGGAAATACTGGCAATCTTGGTATTTCCGATATAGATTTTTCCGTTGATCGTGTCGTACTGGCTGATTTCCTTTTGAAGCAGAATGGGCTGTGCGTTTTTATCCAGCTGCTGAGAAATTCGTTTATAGTTCTGTGACTGCATGGTTTCATAGCTGAAATACCCGAATTCGCTGTGGTCTTTCCACAGCTTACTGTTCTCCACAAAGCCGCCGGAACGCGCAATCAGCTTGGTGCTCCGGTCTGAAAGGATAACCGGGTTTTCAAACAGGCGGTAGGCAATGTCCACGATCTCCTGCGCTGTGCCCTGCCGAAGCGCCACGTCCAGCAGTGTGTTCCAGTACACCGCGGCTTTCGAGGAATCCGCAAAAACTTTCTGCACCTCTTTCAGCAGCGTACCGAGGGAGACGGTATTGTCTACGAGCATCAGATTAACACCCAGCGGATGATGGGTATACGGAACATCCTCAATGCACAGAAAACTCGCGCCTTTGTTCATGTTTGGCAGGGCATACAGAGCCGAAAGCACGCCCAAATACAGAATTCCGGAGCGTTCGCCGCCGGTTTCCGCTGAAAGCAGGCGAATTGAGCCTATTTCTTCGTCCGTACCATGGGAAATCAGTCTGGGACTGTAATCCAAAAGGTTCCCGCACAGCATTTCCAGATTCATGCTTTCGCCTCCCGTATGTTATCATGTTTTTCATTATATCACAATGGCCGTGCCCCTATTGTCCGAAAGGACAATAGGGGCACAACTTTTTAACAACCCAAAGCTGCTCAGGCGTCAGCCTTTTTTCTGGTAATCATGGTGGTGACAACGGCAATAATGACCGCCGCAGCCAACAGATAGATCCAGCAAACCTGCCATCCGGCCTTCAGTCCCTCAAAGCCGAACAGTTTGGTGAAAACCTTCAGGACATTGGTTGAAAAAGACTGCCCGATAGACTGGCAGATAACAACGACAGAGAAAGCGAGCGTAGCGACGGATTTTGTCGCGACAGACTCTTTCGGTCTCTGAATCGTCTGAGCAACCAGGAGAAGCAGCTCGGGATTGTAAAGACCGAATCCAAAGCCGAACAGCATACTGCCGACTATGTACATTGGGAAAGTGGTTGCATTCGAAAGGATAAAGAAGCAAAGTGCCACACATGCTATTGCAGCCGTAAGCGAATATTGCTTTAAGATCTTGCGGATGCCCGGGAAGAACAATCCCACTAAAAAGGAGACGGCGGAATAAGCGGAAATTGTCAGTCCCGCCTGAGAGGAGTCTCCGGCTCCGGTTTTTACAACCACCAGCGCCGCACTGGCAAAGAAAGAACTTAGCGTCACATTGAAGGTGATGTTCCAGAGCGCCAGCGCCACTGTTTTGTAGGTTAACTTATCCTTCTGACCGGAAGCCGCTTTTTCCTTTGACTGTGCTTTTTCCGTATCCGGCAGCTTAAAGATAATCAGTATGAGTACCGGAATCACGATGATGAACGCTGCATAAGCATAGCGGTAATTGATATTGGCAAGATACCCGCCCAAAGCGGCAAAGACCACGCTGGAAAGCCCGCCGACAGCCGTTTTGAAACCGACCATACGGTTGCGGACCGGTCCCTCCGGGAACAAGTCCACCAAAATTGAGCTGGCAAACGGGAACGCCAAGCCGTATCCAACGGAGAAAACGCCTTTCATGATGAGCAGAAATTCAAACGTACCCCCGATGAACGCGGGCAGCAGTCCGCCCACAAGCATCAGAATAATGGAAAAAACAAGGACAACTTTTGCCCGCACAAAGCGGGTAATGACTCCGCACGCAAAGCAGGAAATCATCATGATGATAGGGGTAATCGTCTGAAGAAGCTTGATATTGTCTACCGGAACATTGGGAAACGCCACGGCAATCGCGCCCAGTGAGGCCTGAATGATACTTGTGGTATAAAGCAGAACACCGATGGATAACGCAGCGATTTGAACAATCAAATCGGATTGTTTCTCTTTCATTCTACACAACTCCTCAATAAAGTTAAGATTAAATTCCCAGCAGTTCTGCCGGAGTCTTTTTGGCCATCAGGTCGATCTGGTTCTCCGTCAGAATCTTGTTTTCATGAAGGAGCGTAAGGAATCTGTAAAGAATATCGACCGGCGAAACCGGGCCGTTTCTTGTCATGGCGCCGCCGTCGGAGCTCAGGATCAGCCGCTCCTGCGGTGCAACGCTCAGGTACTCCGTAATCAGTGAAAAAGGAACTCTGCTGAGTGTGGGCAGAATCTGCTCGAACTCCACCGCGCAGACATCCACATAGGCTCCCTTACTGACCCATCTTCCCACATCCTCCACACTGGCACCGACCGTAGAAAACGGATGAGTAATCACTACCTTTTCCAGCTTCATTTCCGCCGCTTTGTCTACAAGCTTGTTGATTTCCGCCACGCTGCCGTGACCGGTCGCCAGAATCATGTCGGGATGGGAAGCCATATAATCCAGAACAGGAAGGACTTCGTCCTTCAGCTCTCCGTCATCGTTCAGATAATAGACCGGAGTTTCTGTTACAGCCAGTTTCTTCGCGCCCACAAATGATTTTTTTGCGTGCTCGTCAATGTGCTGCTTTGCGGAAACCGTGGGCATCCAGACGACCTTCGCGCCCATTTTGTACGCAGCGTCAATCATGGAAACATTGAAAACGCCGATGGAATTGTTCAGCACCAGACTGCCGATGACCCTCGTGCCTTTTTTTGCGTGGTATTTTTCGATCATTGCCGCCGACATGACCGTGGGGATATAATGGTCTTTAACAACAAAGCCTTTGTATCCGGCCTCTTCGGCCTGCTGCAGCATCTCGACGGTATCGAGTGATCTTGTCACAACGGAAGGACCCGAATGAACATGCATATCCACTACGCCCTGCAAAATTTCTCTGCCTGCCATATGTATCAAACCTTTCTGTTTTATCATCAATTCGCGGTTCCTAAAATCTGTTCAAAGCCTGCGCTGAGCGCGCGCATCACGGTAGTAATCAGGAACTTTGCGCCCTTGCCGGAAGCGTTTTTGAACATTACTGGGTTCAGGAAAACCATTCCTGTAGGAAGCTTCATTTTCTCCGCTCTTAGGCAAATATCGTCGAGCACCGCCTGCATATGTGGATTTTTGGCCCCCTCCGGGTAACCCATACTGACGGACAGATCCAAAGCGCCCAGAAAAGCAACGTCCACACCCGGAACGGACACAATTTGCTCAAAATTCTGTGTTGCTTCCGCCGTTTCAATCTGCACAATCACAAGGGTGCCCCCGTTCTGCTTTTCCAGATAATCCGCCGCGTTCTTCGTGTCCTGCAAGCGGTAGGCCCTGCTGTAAAAATCAACGCCCCGACTCCCGTTCGGCGGGTACTTTGCGCGGGACACGGCCTGCTCAATGTCTTCTTTCGTCCGTACCATGGGAATCTGGACTCCGGCCGCGCCCATGTCCAGCGCTTTCTGAATGGATGACGGGTCGTAGTCGACTCTCACGACAGTGTCCAAGCCGACCGTATCAGCCGCACGCACCATATTTTCCATATCGGACTGGCTGAAGCAGCCGTGCTCCTGATCCAGAAGCATAAAATCAAACCCCGCACCTTTCAGCATTTCGGCTACAATCGGAGCGTTGAAATTCACGAAGCAGCCGGTTACCGGCTGCCCGCTTTTTATTTTAGACTTCAGTCCCTCAGACATTTTTCTCACCGTCTGCGTCAGGGTTCAGATTGCTTTCCGGGAATTCCGCTCTTACCGGTGAGAAAATATCCAGCATCGTACAGCCCTCAGGGTCGGTAACGGTTGCGTTGTGAATCGTATCGGACGGAATCACAACAAAATCGCCCTGATGTGCGTGAAAGGTCTCGTCTCCTACGGTGAAATCACAGCTTCCGCTCACGATATAGCTGATCTGCTCATTCATATGTTTATGGTAATAATCGGGAAAACCAAACACAATCCTGTTTAAAACAGCCGAGCATTTTTCCCCGTGAACCGCAATACGGTCCGCACCGGGTTTAATTTGGGTCCACTTTACCTTTGATCTGTCAGCAAATTTACCTGCCATGATCTGTTACCTCCGTATCTGTTTTACTGATTAATACAGTTCGTCCTGCTTCGGAATGAAAATCAGAAGATTGTTTACTCCGTTGGGGTCGGTGACCTTAGTGCTGTGAACAGCGTTCGGAGGAATCGCGATAAAATCGCCCGCTTCCAGATGATAGACTGTGTCTTCAATAGTCATATCCATTGTGCCGCGGATCGTAATAACAATCTGCTCATGAATATGCTTATGGGCCTTGGAGTCTCTGCCGGTGTACTCAATTTCCTGTAATCTGAGGTTTGCTTTCTCGGCTACAAAGTTTTTGATCTTTACACCGACTCTTCTGTCGTTGACAACGACGTCCTTCCATTCTTCCTGAGACATTTTCTTATAGATATTTTCCATGATACTGCTCCCCTTCATCGGTTTTTTATAAATTGCAATATCAGTATGACAGTTAGCCTGCGGGATTTCATCTGAAAATTTGTAGGAATTGATTCCTGTCCGTTTCAACACATTTTATAAAATTTCTAATTCCTTTGCATTGTTGAAGATTTGTCAATGATGTATTATACTGTAAAAACAGGAAAGGAGGATGCTCCATGCAAATGCACCGTATCGCAAAGACTCTGAAGGCAAAATATCTTTCAACAGGAAGTTTTCCCGCCGACATTCTTTCGGTCCAGCTGTCGGATATTCCTCCCGAAACGCCCGGCCCACAGCAATTGCATATCCTCCGGCTGTCCTCCCTGCTGAGCACTCCTGCGCCTGAGAAAATCAACCTTGCCTGTATTTCAGACGTTCCGTGCGACACGGAAGCGCTGAAATTTCCGGACTGCAACATCATCCTGCTACCGCAGTCATGGAACGAACCGGAAGCCTTCAATAAAATACAGGATTTGCTGGACGAGGATCTTCACTTTATGGTGAACTACACCCGGCTGAAGGAAGCCATTATCGGCGGACAAAGCCCCCAGCAGTTTGTGGACCTGTGCTCTGAAATTCTGGGCAATACGGTCATTGTGTCAGGTAAAGACACAAAATTGATTGCGCGTTCCCATCTGCACGACGGAAAAAGCATTCTTTGGGACGAGCACGGAAAATATGGCTTTTTCAGCGAGAGTACGGTGGAATCAAACCAATATCAGGCGATGCAGAAAAAGCTCTACAACTCGCCCTCGCCCGTCATTCTGAGAAAAATGATAAGCGACTACACGACCATCACCGGTAAAATTGAAATCGATAATTTTCAGGTAGGCTATTTTTCAGTCATGGATACGGAGAAGCCCGTTACAAAATCAGATAAAAGAATGGTCGCCGCCATCTGTGAGCTGCTGACCTATTATTTTAAAAACAACTATTCCCACGAAAACGAAGAAGCGCTCGAAAGAAACAAAAAAATACAGTATCTGCTGGAAGGCGGAAAAGACGGCCGCCGCTTTGACTTTCACACCGAAATCGCCTGCCTGCATCTGGACGCGGGCTACCGGATCATGATTGTAAAGCACAAATCCCGCAGGGAATCTCTGGCCGCGCTTCTCTCCTGGACTATGAAGCTGATGCCCGGCCGCGCGGTTGCGGAGTACGGCGAGAATGTAGTCGTGATATTAAACAGCGATTACCGCGATGATGCGGACAAGCTGGATAAATTCGTTTCGGAACATGACCTTTATATCGGAATCAGCGAGCAGGCAACCACCGCCGACAAATTCAGGGAATGCTATGCCCGCGCGCTGAAAGCGGTAGAACTGGGGCTGCTGCTCGGGGAGAAAAAGCGGCTGTTTTATTACAGTGATTACGCGGTGTTCCATCTGTGGCAAATGCTCTCCGAGTATTCTGACCTGAACCAGTATTGTCATCCGGCTGTTCCCCGGCTTCTGGAATATGACCGGTCGCACCGCACCGACTTTTCGAAAACGCTTCAGGTCTTCCTGAAACATAACGGAAACATGTCCTCCACGGCAGATTCCCTGTCCATTCATCGGGCCTCTTTGATGTACCGAATTGAAAAGCTGCAGGAATTACTAAAAATTGACCTGAACGATGTCAAAACACGCAATTACCTGTACGCGTCTTTTCAAATGATGTGGATACTGGAGCATAAACACTGACGGGATATTGCATCTGAAACTAGAACAATGCCATGCCAACCAAGGCATGGCATTCTTATTTTTCGGACATATTCCATTCATTCTCATGACAAACTGTATAAAAACTCCCGGGGAATTCCCACACAATCTAGGGTGCGGAGCAGCCGGGCCGTATAGTATAATGATACCCATACGATTACGGGGATCTGATTGAAAAGATTACGAAAAGAAAGGAAGCTAACTATGTCTGAAAATCAAGCACAGCAAAAAGACCAAACTCTGGGTCTTAAAGAACTAACGGCACTGGCCACGGGCACCGTTATCAGCGCAGGTCTTCTCACTGTAATAGGTCCGGCAATTTCTCTTACCGGCCGGTCGGTTTGGCTGGCGTTTGCCGCCGCGGTCCTGTTTGGGCTGCTGCTGAACCTTCCCTTTATTTTTCTCAGCAGTGTCATTCGCTTACGGGGAGGTAACTACAGTCTGGTACGGCTGCTGCTCGGAGATATTCCGGGAGGAATTCTGGTTGTTAACCTGATTTTTTTGCAGCTTCCTTTTGCCACTTCGGGTATTGCAATGGGAATGTACGTCAACTCTTTGTGGCCCTTCCTCAGTCCTAAACTGATAGGAATTGTGACACCGACCATATTTCTGCTCATCAATCTGTTCGGAATTAAATCCATGAGCAAAGTGCAGAATGTCATGACCGTTCTGCTGATTGGGGGTCTGCTGCTGTTTATCGGTACAGGAGCCGGCCATTTAAATGCCGGAACATTTAATTTTTCTTCCGCTGACTATTTTCCCAAGGGATGGAGCGGCTTTAACAGCGCCATGATTTTACTGGTGTTTTCAACCACCATGCATCAGACGGTGATGAACTACGGCGCGAACGCAAAAGACGCGAGGCGGGATATGCCCCGCGCGATTATCATCACTACCGGCATTATTCTTGTCATCTACACCGGCATGGCGCTGGTCGCCGGCAACGTACTGCCTGTTGCACAGGTAGCGGGGAAGCCGCTGACTCTGGTCGCAAATAGAATTATGCCTCAGTCCCTGTTCTTTATTTTCATCCTCTTTGGAGCGGTGGGCGCCATTGCCACGACGATGAACTCGCTGTACGCTTCCGCAGCGAAACCTATGCAGCTCGGCTGTCAGGACGGATGGTTCCCAAAATCACTGGGGAAACTGAACCAGTTTGACGTCCCTTACCGGATCTATTTCATTCTTTACGGATTTGCCGTGATTCCCATCCTTTTTGATATGCCGCTCAATACTCTGATTAATGATACTTTGTTGATTCAATATCTTATCAAGATTATCATGCTGGTCGCAATTTTGCGTATGCCCACGAAATATCCCGAGCTGTGGAAGACCTCTCGCTATCACGTTCCCAATCCTGTGTTTTATACACTAACCGGAATTTCCTTCCTTGCTCAGATGTTCCTGATCGTAACCGCCGCGGGGAACCTGACGACCGTCATTGTCACCGTAAGCGTCGCCCTGCTTGCTCTTGGCTGTGCCTATGCATTTTACCGCTATAAATCCGGCAAGGTGAATCTGCGTGAAGTGAACAGTCAGGATATTGTCTAAAAAAGCAATCCCCTTTAGACAAAACTCTTTTATACAGCCTGATAAAAATATATACGCAAAGAAGATGGAGATTTTTTATGGAAAAGCTTTTAAGGTTTGACGGAAAAAATGTAGTTGTTACAGGCGGTTCCGGCGGAATCGGCGAAAAAATCTGCAAGCTGTTTTTTCAGCAGGGTGCACATGTGATTATTGCGGACATCAAACCGGACGGAGAACAAATTGTTTCGTCTTTTAAAGAAAAAGGCATTGAGGTGTCCTACCAGATGATGGACGTATCCAATTCCGAATCCGTGAGGAACGGCGCTCTGGCAATTAAAGAACAGCACGGCAATGTGGATGTTCTGGTTGCCGCCGCGGGCATCGGGCTGACCTGCCCTGCAATTGACTATCCGGACGACGGCTGGATGCGCGTAATGGGGATTAACCTGAACGGAACCTTTTTCTGTGCCAGAGAATTCGCAAAGCAAATGATAGAGACGGGCAAGGGCAGCATTGTCTGTATTTCCTCTATTGCCGCGATGAAGGCGCTTCGCCCGGAGACCCATGTGGCGTACGGCACCTCCAAAGCCGCCATTACCCACATGTGCAAACTTCTGGCCACCGAATGGGCACAGTACAATGTACGCATCAATGCCGTGGCACCGGGTTATACCGGTACAGACGCGCTCAGCAAGCTGGTGAATTATCTTCCCGTGTGGAAAGAGAACATTCCCATGCACCGCATGATGGAGCCGGAAGAAATCGCGCAGGGAATCCTCTTCCTTGCTTCCGACGCCGCAAGCGGAGTCACGGGAACACAGCTGCTGGTCGACGGCGGCTACTCCGCGTGGTAAAGAAACCGTAAATACGGCTGAATAGACAGACAGCGGGCACGGTAAAAACCGTGCCCGCCGTCTTTTTACTCGATTCTAAAAGACTCCACACTTTGGAAAACGCTTTCAGTGGAGTATTCGGAACGACTTTTCATCGGGATCAACCGTAAGCTCTCTGGAGTCTATATGATCGATAGTAATATAAAAACCTCTCTGCAGCATTTTCGGCATGGCGCTGACGTCATGCTGTTCCCCCTGAACCTCCGCAATGACGCTGCCGTCCAATTCGTTGCGTACCCATCCGGTAAGCCCCAGCCGCTGCGCCGCCTGACAGACTCTGAAGCGGAAACCGACGCCTTGCACGCACCCGGTAAAAAGTATTGCACTCTTCTTTTCATACAGACCTCTCTGAAACTCTATTGCTCTAAACAACCAATCCATCAAATATTGAAAGCTCCTGGGAATTGCTGTTTCCCTGCTCGATCAGGACTGTCTTTTCAACATGCCGCAGTTTTTTGAAAGCAGCCTCCCGTTTCAGAGCCTCCCCTTTTGTTGCAAACTTCTCCAAATAAACCAGCTCAACCGGCAGGCGCGAGCGGGTATATTTTGCGCCCCGGCCACGGTTGTGTGCCGCGGTTCTGCGGCGTGGGTCGGTTGTGTATCCGCTGTAGATTGTGCCGTCCGCACAGCGCAGCAGATATGCATAGTGTGAAGTGGATTTCATAATCATCCTACCCTTTTTCCGTATCGAAATCCTGTATCAAAAGATAACTGAAACTGACCCGGCCTTACTCACCGATGTTGTTTTCATTATCCACGTTGCTATTATAATCCTATAGCTCAGGGAAATCCATTAAAAATCCGGCTGTGTTCTTATTGAATGCCCAGATTTCCGCAAATACTGGCTTGGTTTCTTAATTTGAATTTTCCAACAAGCTCTTTCATTACTTGAGCCTACTTACCAACAGAATTTGCTCTTGTTAATCAGCACAAAATATGCTTTAATGAATACAAATTTATATTATTTTTTACTTATATATGGAATTAGATACAGGCACGGTGGAGATGAGATCAATTTGCGGGTAAGAGAAACGGCAAACAGTTCCTTTAAAAAACAATTAGAAAAGCAGGCGCTGCAGAAGATCATCTTTCTGGTTATTGTCGGCTGCCTGCTGTTCTGTATCCCGATTTTCGGGCTGAATTACCTTAATCAGAATTTCAATGTGGAGGAACATCTGAATTTTCTGAACCGCACGTTTGATGAAGTTTATGAAGATGTCACCACTTATCTGGAGGATGAGGGAAACGAAAGCCTCTTCCTTCGCTGTATGACCGGTGATTCCGACAGCCAGGAAGTTCAGTACTCCCTCAGTAAGCACAATGTGGACAGCCCGGTGCGCGTTCGTATGATTCTGATGAACCGGGAAAAGCAGATTGTATATACCAGCTTTGGGGAAGATGAGATGAACCTGCACAGAACGGAATTTAATAAAATTGTGGCGGACAATGCCTTAAAGGGCAATTCATCCATTTACACTACCGTCTATTATTTTTCCGGAGACAGCTCCGAGTGTGTTTTTGCAAAACCCGTTTACCTGCACGGGGTGCTGGCCGGGTTTGTTACGGCCTATCTGAATGGAAACGACTGGGGCAACCTCTTTTCAGGATATCAGTATGACTGTATCATCACAAACCTAAACGGGGACATCATCTGCTGCTCCAAAAACGCATTTCTTTCCGAACGCAATACCAACAAATACAGGGCGGATCCGTCCCAGCATTTTGTAACGGTACAGGATAACCGGTATCGGACCGGCGCACGGGTTCTGACGGATAAAAAAGCGGTGCTGTATTCCTTCGTGTATTCGCCGGGAAACTCTCTCTATATCATCATCGGCGTGATGACGATTGTTCTGTTGGGTGGGATTTGGCTGGTCATGTTCCGAAAGCTGTCCCAGATGATGGCGGAAAAGACCGCTCAATCCGTAGAAGCGCTGGTGGGAGAAATTCGCATCATTCGCCACGGAGACAACGAGCACATCATCCAAATTGACACCGGAGACGAAATTGAGGAGATCGCGGCGCAGATCAATAAAATGCTGAAAAGCATCAACGAGCTCAACACACGCAATACTGATCTGATTAAGCTGAACAGCATGATTGAAATGCGAAACCTGCAAACGCAGATTAATCCGCATTTCATTTACAATACATTGGACAACATCAAGTACCTGATCCTTGGAGATGCGGAAAAAGCTTCGTATTTACTGGAGAAATTCACCAATATTCTTCGCTACAGCATTAATAATACAAAACAGGACGTCCTTCTTTCGGAGGATATTGGTTACATAGAGGATTATCTGTATATACAGGAAACAAGGTTTGGGGAGCGTTTCCGGTGCCGAATGGAAATAGAGCCGGACTGCAGCCGGTGTATGATTCCGAAACTTCTTTTGCAGCCGCTGATTGAAAACAGCATCAAGTACGGTTTTCAGAAACAGATGGAACTTTCCGTTCAAATCAGAGGCTGGTGCGAGGGCGATTATCTATTCCTGCGTGTGGAGGACGACGGTCCGGGGGTTTCGCAGGAGGTATTGGAACGCCTGCAGAGTATGATTGTTTCCGAAGGAATCAAGACCGAGCACAACGGCCTGCAGAATCTTTCCCGCCGAATCATTCTGGAATATGGAGATGAGTGCGGCCTGTTTATCAACAGTGAAGAAGGAACAGGCTTTACCGTTACGGCAAAGCTTCTGCGCAGGGGGAGAAAAGATGTTTAGCGTGATATTGGTGGAGGACGAGGATATTATCCGGAAGGGCATCCGTTATGCGTTGCCGTGGGAGGATCACGGCTGCACCGTGGTGGGTGAAGCCCGTAACGGTGTGGATGGGAAGCAGCTTATTCAAGCACTCAACCCGGATATCGTAATTACCGATATCAATATGCCCGTTATGGACGGGCTGCAAATGATTGCCGAAACGAAATACCAATACGATTATGTGGCAATCCTTTTAACCGGTTATTCCGACTTTGAATACGCGAAAGAGGCGATTCGGAACGGTGTTTCCGATTATATTCTGAAGCCGCTGAATCACGAAGAAATGATGGAAGCTCTGGATCGTGCCGTTCTGGAATGCAAAAACATTCGCATTTTGCGCAAACAAAATAAGAGTGTCTCCGAACTGAAAGATATTACTCTATTCAGCGACAACAAGCTGGAAAATCCGGAGGATCCCGTAGTGGCGCAGATTTTGGATTTTATTGGGCAGAACTATACTCAAAAAATCACACTCTCTGAATTGTCGGAAAAGCTGTTTTATTCCGACCGATACATCAACCAAAGGTTTCAAAAGGCGCTGGGCACCACGGTGATTGAGTACCTGAACCGGTACCGTATTCAAAAAGCGCTTTCTCTCCTGCAGGAGAACCGGCTTCCAATTTCTGAAATCGGAGGGGCGTGCGGCATAGGGGATTACAAATATTTCAGCCATGTTTTTAAAAAATATGTGGGGTGCTCCCCTAAGGAATACAAATTGAAAATTCGTTGAAAAAAGATACCGGATGAAAGTTGTTCGGTATTTTTCCTATTTTGTTCGGTAATTTAGGTATTAATTTTATGCATTATTTTTTAAAATAGGAATACAAATAGAAACCTAAACTAGAGGAGGAAATGAAATGAAAAAGTTAATCGCACTGATTCTTTCCGTTGTGCTTGCCGCTTCCGCAGCAGGTTGTTCTTCCGCACCCGCCGCTTCCAAGACAGACGCAGCCAGCAGCGCCGCTTCTGAGTCTGCGGCTTCCGCGAAACAGGGCGGAGGAAAACTGGTCATCTATTCCCCAAACTCTGAGGGACTGATGAACGCCACCATCCCGCTCTTTGAAGAAAAGTACGGCGTGGACGTCGAAGTCATTCAGGCAGGTACCGGCGAACTCATCAAGCGTATCCAGTCCGAAAAAGAAGACCCGTACGCGGACGTAATGTTCGGCGGTTCCTGGTCATTGGCGTATGACAATAAAGATCTGTGGGAACCGTATGTTTCCAAGAACGATGCCGGTGTGCTGGACGCTTACAAAAACACCTGCGGGTTCATTACCGGGAACGTTCTGGACGGCAGCTGCCTGATTGTCAACACCGACCTGATCGGTGATATCAAGGTGGAAGGCTATGCCGACCTGCTCAATCCGAAGCTCAAGGGCAAAATTGCCACAGCCGATCCGGCCAACTCTTCTTCCGCTTTTGCACAGCTTACAAACATGCTGAAGGCAATGGGCGGCTATGAAAACGACGCCGCATGGAAATATGTAAAAGACCTGTTCTCCAATATTGGCGGAAAAATCTGTGAAAGTTCCTCTGCTGTTTACAAGAGCGTTGCAGACGGCGAAAATGTGGTCGGCCTTTCCTACGAAGATCCCTGTGCGCAGCTCGTACACGATGGCGCTCCCGTCAAGGTGATCTATCCCAAAGAAGGCACGGTTTATCTTCCGGCATCCGCTACTATCATTAAGGGCGCAAAGAACATGGATAACGCGAAGCTCTTTATTGATTTCATTATCAGTGAAGAAGTGCAGAATATCTGGGGCAGCACGCTGACCAACCGTCCGGTAATGAAGGATGCAAAGACCAGCGACTTTATGACTCCGATGTCGGATATTAAGGTCATTGAGGAAGATATTCCCTATGTCAGTTCTCATAAGAAGGACCTTGTAAGTAAATACACGGATATCTACACCAGTCTTCAGAGTAAATAAAGCAACGATCGATTAGAACTGCGGGGGTATGAAATGAGTAAGATCCTGATCCAAAACGCCGTAAAAAAATACGGGAACAATACGGTTATACCGGATTTGAATATTGAAATAAAAGACGGGGAGCTATTTACGCTGCTGGGACCCTCCGGCTGCGGAAAAACGACCCTGCTGCGCATGATTGCCGGCTTCAATTCCATCGAGGGCGGTGACATCTACTTTAACGACACGCGTATCAACGATATTGATCCGAGCAGACGGAATATCGGCATGGTCTTTCAGAACTATGCCATTTTCCCCCACATGACGGTACGCGATAACGTCGCCTTCGGGCTGAAAAACCGCAAAATGGAAAAAGAAAAAATACAGGAGCTGACGGACAAATACCTGCAGCTGATGCAGATTTCGCAGTATGCCACACGAATGCCGAACCAGCTTTCCGGCGGGCAGCAGCAGCGTATCGCGCTTGCGCGCGCCCTAGTAATTTCACCGGACGTTCTGCTGATGGATGAGCCGCTTTCCAATCTGGACGCAAAGCTGCGTCTGGAGATGCGGAGCGTTATCCGTCACACGCAGAAAAACGTTGGAATTACCACCGTATATGTCACGCACGATCAGGAAGAGGCTATGGCCATCAGTGATACCATTGCGGTTATGAAGGACGGCGTAATCCAGCATGTCGGCGCGCCGAAAGACATCTACCAGAGGCCAAAGAACGTGTTTGTTGCCACCTTTATCGGCCGTACCAATATCCTGCCGGCAAAAATAGAGCAGGGCACCCTGATCTTCTCCAGCGGCTACCGGGTGAAACTGGATTATCTCGATCAGTTGGAAAATCAGGAAGTGCAGTGCTCCGTCCGCCCGGAGGAATTCGTCATCAGCAAGCAGGGCGACGAGGGAATCCATGGCATTGTCAAGGAATATACCTATCTTGGTCTGAACACGCATTACGCTGTTGAGACCGAGAGCGGCCTCACGGTGGAGATTGTTGAGGAGTCTTCTCTGGAAGATGAGCTGAAACCCGGACAGAATGTGCTGCTTCAGATGAAGAAACACAAAATCAATGTGTTTGATAAAGAAGGCAGCCGCAACCTTGTAAGGAGCGAAGCTTATGAAAGACAATAGTAAGTTTCGCCTGGACATCTGGGGAACCGTCACGCTGTGTACCATTGCGGTTTATCTGCTGTTTCTGATCTACCCCATGGCGCATCTGATGCAGCAGTCCGTTTATGATGCACAGACCGGACAGTTCACAATGGCGAACTTTGTAAAATTCTTTTCAAAGAGCTATTATTTTGATACTCTGCTGAACAGCTTCAAAGTCTCGCTGGCTGCAACCGTTCTTTCCATTGCCATTGGCACCCCGCTCGCCTACCTTTTCTCCGTTTTTAAGATCAGAGGAAAGTCCGTGCTGAACATCCTGATTGTGGTCGCGTCCATGTCCGCTCCGTTCATTGGCGCGTACTCCTGGATTCTGCTTTTGGGACGCAGCGGTGTGGTCACCGTGTTCTTCCGCAAGATTGGAATTGTCCTGCCGGACATCTACGGCTTTGGGGGAATCGTACTGGTTATGTCTCTGCAGCTTTTTCCGCTGGTGTTTCTGTACGCAAGAGGCGCTTTGAAGAACATTGACAATTCCCTGATTGAAGCGGCAAACAATCTGAGCTGCTCCGGGGTCAAATGCTTCTTTAAAGTAGTGGTTCCCCTCATCATGCCTACCCTGCTCGCAGCCGGCCTGCTGGTGTTCATGCGGTCGTTTGCCGACTTCGGTACGCCGATGCTGATTGGCGAGGGATACCGTACGTTTCCTGTTGTCCTGTACACTGAATTCATCAACGAAGTAGGCGGCAACGACGGCTTTGCTGCTGCAATCGCAATTATCGCCATTGTCATAACCACCGTTGTCTTCCTGATTCAGAAGTATATTTCCAATAGAAATGCTTTTGCATTGAATGCCCTGCACCCCATTGAAGAACAGGAACCGAGAGCAGGCAAGAAGCTGCTGGTGTATCTGTTTTCCTATCTGGTGGTGGCCGTCGCCATCCTGCCGCAGGTATACGTCACCTATACCTCCTTTAAGAAAACTTCCGGCAAAATTTTTGTCCGCGGGTATTCTCTGAGCAGCTATGAATCTGCATTCTCCAAAATGGGAAAAAGCATTCAGAATACTATCGTCATCCCTTTCCTTTCCCTGAATGCAATTGTCCTGCTTGCCGTACTGATCGCCTATCTGGTTGTACGGCGCAGAAACGCCCTTACCAGTACGGTTGATATTCTATCCATGATTCCGTATATCGTACCCGGAACCGTTCTTGGCATTGCACTGCTGACAGGCTTTAACCAGAAGCCGTTGATGCTAAGCGGAACAATGCTGATTATGGTGGTTGCCCTAATCATCCGAAGGCTGCCGTATACCATCCGTTCATCGGTAGCAATTCTGCAACAAATTCCCGTCAGCATAGAAGAAGCGGCCGTTTCACTGGGAGCGTCCAAAATGAAGGTCTTTTTCCGCGTTACTGTTCCGATGATGGCAGCAGGAATCGTCTCGGGCGCAATTCTGAGCTGGGTTACCATGATAAGTGAGCTGTCCACCGCCATCATTCTGTACACGGGCAAAACAAAAACTTTGACCGTCGCGGTCTACACAGAAGTTGTACGCGGCAATTACGGAGTTGCGGCGGCGCTTTCCTCCATTCTGACACTGCTCACGGTTATTTCTTTGCTGGTATTTAATAAGGTGAACGGCAGAAGGGATTTCAGCCTGTAACGAGCATTCCATTATAAAAATCCGAACCTCTTTTCGAAAGGAGAGAAGTTCGGATTTTTTGTCTGCTTTGGCAGGTCTCCAATCGTCTTGCTGTTTGGAGAGCGAAAATCTCCGCTACTCGGGCGAGATTAGAAGATACTTTTACACCATCTCCTCGATATGGCGTACCTGTAACAGTCGGCCTCATTGGGATAGAAGTAATCGAGATGGATATTTTGTGACATATTTCATCCTTCAGAAAAATGAGGGCATTTTTTGCCCTCTTACTTTATTGCCTAAAAACGTCATATATGTAGGATAATTTCTGTCTAATTCTCCAAATTGTCATCATTAAAGATAAAAAATTAACAATGATTTTGTTAAAAAATAGTTAAAGTTGACAAATCCTTGGAAATCAGAATATAATCAGGACATTAAGTAAGGAGGGAATATACTTGGGAAAAGATTTAATTCAGGAAGCCGAAAGATGCCTACAATGCGGCAGCCCCAGATGCAGCCGGGGCTGCCCGGTAAATACTTCCGTCAGGGAAATGATCCGTCTGTTTCTGGAGAATCAGCTTGTACAGGCAGGCGAAATGCTGTTCCAGAACAACCCGCTTTCACTGGTCTGCTCGCTGGTCTGCCCACACGAAAAACAGTGCGAAGGTGCCTGTGTGCTAGGTGTGAAGCAGCGACCGGTCAGCATCGGTGAGATTGAGCACTATATTTCAGATTACTACCTTAACCTAATAACACCCGTTGTGCAGAAGGAATTCGGAAAAAAAGTCGCGATTATCGGCTCGGGCCCCGCCGGAATCACCATAGCGATTCTTTTAGCATCGCGTGGCTACGACATTACCATTTTTGAGGCGCACGACCGCATAGGGGGCGTACTGATGTACGGTATCCCGGAATTCCGGCTTCCGAAGGCGCTGCTGGTGAAACTGGAGGCGAAGCTCATAGAAATGGGCGTCAAGATCCGCCCTAATATTCTAATCGGCCCAGTCATCACAATTGATGACCTGTTCCGAGATGGCTACAAAGCTGTCTTCATCGGCACGGGCGTCTGGAAGCCCAGAAGCCTCGGCATCAAAGGGGAAAGCCTTGGGCACGTTCATTACGGCATCGACTACCTGAAAAATCCGGAAGTCTATTCATTGGGGGAAAACCTATGCGTGATCGGGGCGGGGAACGTCGCGATGGACGTGGCGAGGACCGCTGTCCGCAGTGGCGTGCGGAATGTCACGATCCTGTACCGTGGCGACATAGAAAGCATCACCGCGGAAAAGCATGAGCTAAAGATGGCGAAGCTCGACGGCGTGCGGTTCGAAGTACGTAAAGTGCCAGTGGAAATCACGGACGACGGCGTGCTCTACCTCGAAACACAGCGACATGAAGACGCCGGCGGCAAGGCAGCATTTGCACCTTTGAGCGGGCCGCCACAGCTGTTCCGGGCGGACTCCGTCGTTATTGCAATCAGTCAAGGACCGCGGGATAACATCGTTTCAACCACAAAGGGCATCGAAATCGGCAGGAACGGGCTTGTGATGACCGGCCCGATTGGGAATACGACCAGACCCGGCGTATTCGCCTCCGGGGACGTCGTGACGGGCGCAAAAACGGTAGTGGAAGCGGTCCGGGTTTCCAAAATGGTTGCGGACGAGATGGACAGATACGTGACGGAAATGCTAAACGCTGAATGATGTCTGCAACCCTTGTGAAGAAAGTTCGGCAGGGGCTGCATCAATTTTAAATTAGGATGCCGTTTCATCGCTTCCAACTTCATTTTATCGGCAAGTGCTCGCTCGCTGGGAAGAATATTCTCCCGTTGCAAATTGTAATCGACTATGATGATCGTTGCCGCATCGTCGTCCAGTTCCCGGACGATTACCGGCACGGTTTCCCTGCCGCCAGCTCACAGCCGCGCTTGCTGCGGTGGCCGGCAATCAGTTCATATCTTCCTTCGGGAAGGTATCCTAGATGATCCCAACTTCGTCTTTTCGGCGAATTGGTTCGCGTTAATCGTAAAAATGCCACATAAAAAATGGTAAACAAATCCCCCTGCAAACTAATTAAAGTTTACAGGGGGATTTGTTTACACAGGAGACAACCGCGCTAAATTTGTATTGCCACTCGTCGATGGATTTAAAACGAGATGCAGTAAATAAAATGGCGGATTTGTGGTAAAAATAGTATGGGCATTGAGAATGTTAAATATCAATACCCACACTATTTTTATTATAGAAAATCATCATATGTATCAATCGATCGTAATTTATAATTAACGTAATGATTTAAAGATTTTCTCATTTGTTTCGGACGACAACTTTCGACAAATTCCTTAGAGTGACCCGTTATCATAACAATAGTTGGAGTCGTAATTGATACCTCTAACATTTTGCGAATCGCATATTTTTGCATTCCATACGCAGTAAATCTATTTAGTATTATTTCATCAACTGAATTTTCTTTTTCATATTTATTTTTTATCTTGTTCAATAAATAAGAAAAAGAACTCGTCGGTAAAGTCCCATTTTTTACAAACGGAAGCAAAGGTGCATTTTGATTATCACGACTCAATAAATCTTTTATTTCTTTGGCTAATGAAAACGGCACTTCTAGCATTATGCTTTGTGTATTTACATCTGTGTTTTTCTTATTTTCTATTTTTAATATCCGTCTCTCCCAATTAAAGTTGCTTTGCAGAATGCCTGCCATTTTATCAAGGGTAATGCCATATAAAAGCAATAATTTAAGTATTATTGCGACTTGATTATCCTTATAAGAAAATCCAGATTTAGCGCTTAAAAATTTCACAAAAAAATCATATTGTTGAGTTTGAATAGCTGGATATGATTTTTTTCCTATTAAAGTATATTCATCTTTCTCAATCTGTTCAACAACATCGTTTTTCAACGCCTTTGAAAAAGGTATGATTTCCCTAAGTGTTGGATTTTTGTATTCTTTAGCCAACACTATTTCATAAAATTGATTGAATGCAATGAAAAAATCATCTATTGAACTTTCAGACCTTTCAGTACTATCTAGGTCTGCCCCCTTTGGTCTATTATTTTTAACATAATAAACGGCTGCGTCAATAATATGTTGTCTATTAAATATAGTATTCCAAAATATGTCTATTTTATTTTGATATGTTGGTTTGATAAATTTATTTTCGATAAATGGAAGAAAATAATCCTTGATTTTATAAAGATACACACCCTGTAAACTTTTCTTATTCGATTTTAGATTTGGGTTTAATAAATCTCGATTTCTAATTTCTTGTTCGAATAGAGAATATAATCTTGCTTGTTCTCCCAACATTGCATTCCCTCCAAAACAATTTTTAATATTCAGGGTATGATAATTCACTCTTTTAACATTATATTCCAAATTGCAACAATATTCTAGCGCAAATATACAGAAAAACAGGCTAAATTCTTAACGAATTTAGCCTGTTTTCATAAAATTTTGGTTGCGGAGGTCTGCAACCCATTGTATGTACTACTTTCACATACCACACAGCAGCTTGATCATCTATACTCCACCAAGCAGAAACCCTCATGGCTCTAGACCCTAAGGTTTTTTGCTGCCCATTTTTATATTTATAGTTACTATGCATACAACGACCGCCGTATCAAATCAAAACTAAAGGGCTTGCCGCCTGCAATTCACAGATAGCAAACCCTCTCTGTTGCTCATCTTATTATTGTCTATTTTTCGGGATCACTTGATTGAACTAAATCGGTCAATTTATGATTTATAATTGTACTATAGTCGCAGCTGCAACCGGTTGTTTCTGAGAGTTAATATAGAACCCAGAAGCTGTACCAACTTTACCAATTGCGGTAGCTCTGAAGAAGTAATCCTTACCGACATCTTTCACAAATTCCACTTTGAATGCTGAAGAGGTTCCAGCTACGAAAGTTGGTCTTTCATTTGCTGTCAGTTTGAAAGTATAAGACGCACCAGCTTTTACGTTGAACGGACGAGTAGTGTCACTCTTCACAGTGGAAGCGGAAGCGCCAACCGTTGCCACCAAAAGCTTTGTACCGTTGACATAAATTCCCGCCTTTGTACCCACGGCACCAATAGCGGTAATCTTGTAGTAGTAGTCATTGCCGACCGTCTTTACTAAAGTAACAGTAAAGACTCCCGGTGTGCCTACTACAAATGCTGGCGCAGAACCATTTGTGCTGGTTATCTTAAATTGATATGCACCATTTACACTGAAGACCATATTGGTATCACTTATAAAAGTCATTCCAGGCGTAGGAGTGATTGATCCGGAAGAACCGGATCCGCCGCCATTCGAACTAGAACCAGATCTGAATCCAGTTACTGAAACTGTACAGGTAGCCGAATATGAACCGCTTTGGGTTTTCGCAGTAATAACTGCCGAACCATTTGATTTTGCAGTTATCTTTCCGTTTGCATCTACAGTAGCAACACTGGCATTGGAACTGGACCAAACGACTGTTTTGTCTGCAGCGTTAGCAGGTAATACTGTCGCTGTTAATTGACCGGTTGTTGTTCTGTTTGTCAATGCTAAAGTGGTCTTATCCAGAGTAATACCTGAAACATTTACACCAGAAAGAACTTCAAATTCCGAGAATGAAGTAGTTGTAAACGAACCGGTTGTGCCTGAAATAGTAAGAGGCAATTCTTCGACAGTTCCATCGTGTTTATGATGAATAACCATATAATGATTTGCTACGTCAAAGCTGCTTGGAAGCGTAAACGAAACTGTCACAGGGAAGCTAAGGTCGTGTATTGCATTACCGTCGTTCGTTAGTGTCAATTCCAGGACAATAGCAGCACCTGAATTTGTTTCCTGAGATAATTGTTTGAACCCGAAATTGACAACCGGTTTATTACTCGCACTGCCAGAAATTCCTGCTGCAAGTAGAAGATTAGAAGCGGTTGGGTTTTTAACTTTCTCCCCATCAGAAATTCCAGTTGTTACAGGAGTAACCGGCTTTAAATGAGCTGTTTTTTCAAGCAGTTTTTCCAATTTTTCAACTTTGACAGGATCCAGTGCAAGTTTTTCATCGGGGGTCAAACCAGTAACCTGCTCTGTAGCCGCCTTAACAGAATTTTTCTGTTCTTCGGTCAACGTCTGAGTGTTATTGGAATCAGGTAAATTATTAATCATATTTTCGACATTTTTTATAGATTGAAGTTCAAGCCCACTTTGTGCTGCTTCCAAATCTGCTAAAGCATCTGTTACTTCACTTTCAGGTGCATCGGTTTTTTCCTGAATTGATTTTGCATAACCCAATGCTGCTTCAAAAGCTTCCCAACTAGCCTCGGTATATTTGCTGCTATCAGTTACCGGATAAGCTTTCTCTGCGGCTGCAATTTCCGTTTGCAATGCAGATTTGTCAGCTTTATGCTGGAGTCCGCTTTGTGCTGCTTCCAAGTCTGAAAGGGCCTTTGTTAATTCGTCAGAAGTTGCATTAGTTTTTTCCTGAATTGATTTTGCATAACCCAATGCTACTTCAAAAGCTTCCCAACTGGCCTCGGTATATTTGCCGCTATCAGTAACCGGATAAGCTTCCTCTGCAGCTGCAATTTCCGTCTGCAGCGCAGATTTGTCAGCTTTAAGCTGAAGTTCGCTTTGTGCTGCTTCCAAGTCTGCTAGGGCCTTTGTTATATCGTCAAAAGTTGCATCGGTTTTTTCCTGAATTGATACTGCATATTCCAACGCAGCTTCATAAGTTCCCCAGCTGCCCTCGGTATATTTGCCGCTATCAGTTAACGGATAAGCTTCCTCTGCGGCTGCAATTGCAGTCTGCAAAGCAGCCTTGTCCACTTTGACAAACTCAAGTCCACTTCTTGCAGACTCTAAATTAGCTATAGCCTTAGTAACTTCGTCAGCAGATGAAGTTGCGTTTTCATACACATCTTGGGCTATTTTAATTGCGTACTTGAGGGCTGACCAACTATCAGGTGTGTAATTATTCTCATTCAAGCTTTTCGCCTGTTCAATTACGTCTTTTAGTGTTCCCCTGTCAGCTTCTCTAGCTATTGGAACGAGTTTGGAGATTGCTGTCTCCAACATGTTTAATGCTAAGGAAACTTCACTATCAGCTGCTGTAGGATTATCATATACATTCTTTGCATTGTCAAGGGCAGCTTTGAGTTCGGATTTCTTCCAACTGTTTAGAGTATAGTCATCTTCCTGTAACCCCTCAGTTTGCTCAATCAAAGCTTCTAACGAGCATTTATCTGATTCTGTCGCTAAAAGTTGCAGATTTTGAATGGCATTTTCCAGACAATTTTGAGCTTTCTCTACATCATCCGCGCCAACATAAAAGTTGTCATCTATCTCCTTAGCTTGCTGTAATGCAGATTTAAAAGAGGACCAACTTACTAATGTGTAGTCACTTTCCTTCAGTGATTCTGCATCTGAGATAATATCTTCCAAAGCAGTTTTATCAATCTTATCTTTCGCTGTTAATTTACAGGTATCAATCACCGATCCATCCATACTGTAAGCTGTAATTGTAAGATTTTTATCATCTACAGAGCCAGTAATATAAGTCCTAATTTCCTTGTCTGACTGTACATATTCATATATATTACTATCAGCAGCAATATCATAGGTTTTCTCTGCTGTATGTCCGGCTGAAATATATACCGTTCCATTAGTCACTTTTTCGCCCTCTATCAAAGGGTATGTTCTTCCATAGGAATGGTCATGACCGCTGAAAACGACATCGATTCCTAGCTGGTCGCACACCTGAGGAAGTAAACGATTAAATATAGAATTGGAATCAGCAGGATTTTTGTTATATGTTGGTTGATGTGTAGCTAGAATATTCCAGGTCTTGTTGGCTGCGCGAACATCATCTCGTAACCATTCCAATTCTTGATTCATTGTTGCTTCACTGTCGGTCCAACCAATTACAGAAATGTGCATATTACCATAGTTTGTAGAGTAGCACCCATTTTTGTTGACAATTGGTCCGTTGTGCGGAGTTCCATAAATCGTGCTTCCTTTTGTTCCGTCATCCCCTTGATATTCATGATTTCCTAATACATGAATTGTATCAATCGAATTGAACACTTGGTGTGAATTGAGCATTTGTAAAGTATTATCAATTTGGCTGAATACCTGCTCATCATCTACAAAATCGCCAACATGAATGGAAAACGATGGCAGCTTTGAAGAATTTTCGATACGAGACAGGACATTACTAAGATCATCTAATCCACCTGTATCCGTAGACTGAGTATCCCCAAAAACATTAAAAGAAAGTTGGGTAGTACCTGAATCAGTAGTAAAGTTTTGTACATCGGACCAATTAGTCCCGTCTCCAACCCGATATGTGTATTCAGTACCAGAATCCAACCCCGTAACTACCACAGAATTTTCTCTGACTGCACTACCATCGGAATCATAATTGAGAATAAAAGAAGTCCCGGTTATTTGTTGAAATGCTTTTTCTTTGTCTGCTTTGTATTGTGAGCTCTTTGCAAATTCTATTACAGGAACTTCCGCACTTTCAAGGGGATTACTCATCCAAGTTATTGATTTTTCCGTTGTTGGGTCTTCTGTTGTTCCAAGCAATATATTGCTTGGAATTTTATCCTTTACGGGATTATAGCTCTGTGCTGAAAACGGGAATGAGAACTCCCCATCTTTCTCTGCCTGAAGAAAAACTTTTTGTAAAGAAGAGGTTATCTTAGCACTCGCCAGTACGCCATTCTGATCAGTCAATCCCAAGTCAACGGAAGTATCATTATTACTTGTCATGATGACCTTTGCATCTGGAACTGCAAAGCCTGCCTGATCGGTGACTAAGATTTTCCCATCTTTTCCAACAATGGAATCCAGCATTTTTATACAATATGAGCTAACTACATTGATATCTTGAGGTTCCGAAGAAAATGTTAGGCTAAAGTCCTCCCCTGGGTCAGTTCTGTAAATTACAGAAGATTTCTCCATACTATATGTCAGTTTACTGCCCAAGAGTGTGCCTTTCGGTACATTGATGGTGATATTTGCAAGATTCAAGCTCGTTTGATCTTTAGTAACATTCGATGTATTAACATTTAGGTTTAGCAAGCCTGTATTGGGATCATAAGTGTAACTACTGCCATTTTGAACAGACTGCTCAAATGCAACTTCAGAAACTGGGAAACCCGGAGTCAGTTGAATTCTCGCATTGACTCCGCTTAATGTGGATGCATTCTCTGTACATAGGGATAAATGATAGCTTTGTCCTAAAAGTGCCTGATCTTCACTTTGTGTCAATTCTACTCCTGAGCCTGAGTCTGTATCAACTGTGAAGTATACGTCCTTTTTAGCTTCGTTGCCAAAGTTATCGTGAGTATCTACCGTAACCTTATGAATCCCATCAGTCCAATTCAATCCTTTTATACTCAGGGTGCCATCATTTTCACTGTATGAAAAGTGGCTCTTATCCTTGGAGTAGTCCTTTCCATCCACTAATAATATAGAGGTATTCCAATTGATTCCTGTAGCATATTTGTCTGTCAAGTCATCCTTAACAGATGCGGTGATATCGACCTGACTCTGGGTGTAAGTTTCTCCATCAATGTTTACGCTGTTGATTATTGGTAAAGTATTATCATCATTAGAAGCACCGTACACTGCCCTAACATTATCAACATAAATACTCCCCTTGGTCATTGGACCGGGATTTCCAGACTTTAATGACATCATACGGATCATTTGCTTTGGATAAGTTTTGAATGGGCCAACATAACTGCTTGGAATTGGTGCCTCAACATATTTCCAGCCAGTCCAGTTTATTCCCACTCCTTCATCTGTAAAGTTAATGGGTTTTTGTATTGAGCCCGAGCTCGAATCGTATAGGTACATTCTCAGCCAATAGCCTTTGGCTTCCGGTGTGGCATATACCCATGCTCCGATAGCTGTAGGCATACCTGAAATATCCTTGCTGGCCGCTGGGCCGGCATATACTCCAAGAGTAGTATTGGGTTGTCCTTTTGTACAATCAAAATCAATCTTTAGTGAGTTCTTTCCAAACCGGACGAAATCCGCATCATTTGATAGGGAAATTTGCGAAACCTCTCCTCTACCAGCAGTTGACGCGGCCCAATCATCTAAACCATTTTCAAAATCATACAATACAACAGGCATTTGTCCAACAATTAATTTTATTGAAGCAGATAATTTTGTTCCAGATAGGCTTGCTGTTACTGTCCCGGTAAATGAAGTATCGGATGTCGTCAGGATGTTGTGTTCATCAACGGAACCTAGTTTAGGGTCAATATTCCATTGAACATCCCCTTGATGTAAAATTACATCTCTCCCTTGATATCTTGATATCAATCCCAAGTCCTGTTCAGAATTTAATTTTAAACTTAAACTGGATTGCAAAAAATGAATATCATCTGGAATCGCAAATTCAATGTTGGTTGTTCCAACAATTTGATTATTGTAACTTAGATTAACCTGAGTTGAACCGGTTTTGCCATTTGAAGTCAATAACCCATTTTCGTCTATTGTCCCAAAACTTGAATCACTTATTGACCATTTAAGCCCTGACGTAGGTAAACTCGCAGGCGCGCCGGAATAATCGAGTCCTACCGCTTTCATCTGAACCGCTGACTTAGGACTATAAGTTTTATCTTGTGGAGTAATAGAGGCGGAAAAAAATTTTCCATCTGAATCACTATTTGAAACAATCAAAATGGAGTTTGCTACTTTACGCTCATGCCCGTCCGATGGACTGTTTTTACAGGACAAGTTGGTCTCGCCCGGGGTTCTTGAAACATAAGTCGAAGATCCGCCACCATCAAGCATAAGCGCCTGAGTGGCACCTTCTTCAACCAGTAATTTTGCCAAATCAGACAACCTAATTCCAGTTGAATAAGGATATTGCGCTCCATCAATGCATAGGAAAAAAACAGAGTTGTCGTTTCGTATTCCGACAGCAGTACACGGATACATAATATCATCATATGTCTGGGCAATCCCATTTTTCACTAAAAGCCTTGGGCCACCAATGGCTTCTTTTAAGTTACCTTTTATAGATGAATATGTAGCGGCGTCTCCAATAACCGGTGTTCCATCTTTTTTAATACCGAAAAAGCATTCATTAGCTTTGTTCGTGTGAATTTCTCTTCCGTTCTTTATTACTGTTCCTTGGGGTTCACCTGTAGCCATGTTATAATAATCGCCATTGACTGCAGCAATGACCTTCTTCCCATTTTTAATGGCTGCATTTGCCTGATCGCGGACAGTTTGCATACTGTAGCTGTCTCCGTCGTTTGGAGTACCTGCAATTATGTCCGCTTTTTGACTGGATAAATCAACATCCACGCCAAAGCATTCAGTACGATACCCTTGAGAATTTATAAAAGTTAAACGGCTTTCCTGAATATCCGGAGCCAGTGTTGTCATGGATTGTCTAATAAGCGATCTCATCACAGATGAGCTGTCTAAAGTCTCAAACGCCTGTGCAGGAATTAAACTTGATACTTGGATAACAGATAAAAAAGTGGCGATAAAAGAAATCCAAAATTTGTTGAATTTTGATCTCATGTTAATTTCTCCTCTCGAGAAATATTTATCTTATAATAATAATTTACCGAAAAGGGCAGTTCAAGCTTCTGCTCAAACTGCCCCCACAGTATTTTGTAACTCTTTACTTTACTATAGTCGCAGCTACAACCGGTTGTTTCTGAGAGTTAATATAGAACCCAGAAGCTGTACCAACTTTACCAATTGCGGTAGCTCTGAAGAAGTAATCCTTACCGACAGCTTTCACAAATTCCACTTTGAATGCTGAAGAGGTTCCAGCCACGAAAGTTGGTCTTTCATTTGCTGTCAGTTTGAAAGTATAAGACGCACCAGCTTTTACGTTGAACGGACGGGTAGTGTCACTCTTCACAGTAGAAGCGGAAGCGCCGACCGTTGCCGCCAAAAGCTTTATACCGTTGACATAAATTCCCGCCTTTGTACCCACGGCACCAATAGCGGTAATCTTGTAGTAGTAGTCATTGCCGACCGTCTTTACTAAAGTAACAGTAAAGACTCCCGGTGTGCCTACTACAAATGCTGGCGCAGAACCATTTGTGCTGGTTATCTTAAATTGATATGCACCATTTACACTGAAGTCCATATTGGTATCACTTATAAAAGTCATTCCAGGCGTAGGAGTGATTGATCCGGAAGAACCGGATCCGCCGCCATTCGAACTAGAACCAGATCTGAATCCAGTTACTGAAACTGTACAGGTAGCCGAATATGAACCGCTTTGGGTTTTCGCAGTAATAACTGCCGAACCATTTGATTTTGCAGTTATCTTTCCGTTTGCATCTACAGTAGCAACACTGGCATTGGAACTGGACCAAACGACTGTTTTGTCTGCAGCGTTAGCAGGTAATACTGTCGCTGTTAATTGACCGGTTGTTGTTCTGTTTGTCAATGCTAAAGTGGTCTTATCCAGAGTAATACCTGAAACATTTACACCAGAAAGAACTTCAAATTCCGAGAATGAAGTAGTTGTAAACGAACCGGTTGTGCCTGAAATAGTAAGAGGCAATTCTTCGACAGTTCCATCGTGTTTATGATGAATAACCATATAATGATTTGCTACGTCAAAGCTGCTTGGAAGCGTAAACGAAACTGTCACAGGGAAGCTAAGACTGTGCACTAACGTACCACCGTTTGTCAGTGTCAAATCCAACACAATGGCCGCATCTGGATTTGTTCCCTGAGGTAATTGTGTGAACCCCAAATTAACAACCGGTTTGTTACTCTCACCGCCAGTAATTCCTGCTGCGAGTAGAAGATTAGAAACGGTCGGGGCTTGAACTTCCTGCCCGCCAAGAATTCCAGTTGTTACAATAGTAATCGGGTTTAAAGTAGCTGTTTTCTCAAGCAGTTCTTCCAATTTTTCAATTTTGTCATGGTCCAGTGCAAGTTTTTCATCGAGGGTCAACCCAGTAACCTGCTCTGCAGCAGCTGCAATAGAAGTTTTTTGTTCAGGAGTAAGGGTTTCAGTTGTGCCCGGATTAGGCAGTGTATCAATCTTATCCTCTGCATCTTTAATGGATTGTAGTTCAAGTCCACTTTGTGCTGCTTCCAAGTCTGCAAGGGCTTCTGTTACTTGTTCTGCAGTCGCATTTGAATCATCATATACACTCTGGGCTGTTTCAATTGCATTCTGGAGTGCAGTCCAACTGGCTTCAGTATATTTGCTGCTGTCAGTTCCTGTTGAGAATTCTTTTGCAGCTGCAATTGCAGTCTGTAAGGCAGCCTTGTCTGCTTTAAGCTGAAGTCCACTTTGTGCTGCTTCCAAACCTGCGAGGGCCTCTGTTACTTGTTCTGCAGTTGCATCAGTTTCCTCATATGTCGCCTTTGCAACACCTAACGCTGCCTCAAATGCTTCCCATGTCGCAGTGGTATATTTACCGCTATCTGCAACCGGATACGCTTCCTCTGCCGCAGCGATTGCAGTCTGCAGTGCAGATTTGTCAGCTATAGGCTGAAGCCCATTTTGTGCTGATTCCAAGTCTGCGATGGCCTTCGTTATTTCGTCAGGAGTTGCATCGGTGTTTTCCTGAATTGATTTTGCATATTCCAACGCAGCTTCATAAGTTCCCCAGCTGCCCTCGGTATATTTGCCGCTATCATTTACCGGATAAGCTTCCTCTGCGGCCTTGACTGCTGAATCCAGTGCTGATTTGTCAGCTTTAAACTGAAGCCCGCTTTGTGCTGATTCCAAGTCTGCAATGGCCTTTGTTATTTCGTCAGAAGTTGCATCGGTGTTTTCCTGAGTTGATTTTGCATATTCTAACGCAGCTTCATAAGTTCCCCAGCTACCCTCGGTATATTTGCCGCTATCATTTACCGGATAAGCTTCCTCTGCGGCCTTGACTGCTGAATCTAGTGCAGATTTGTCAGCTTTAAGCTGAAGCCCGCTTTGTGCTGATTCCAAGTCTGCAATGGCCTTGGTTATTTGGTCAGGAGTTGCATCAGTGTTTTCCTGAATTGATTTTGCATATTCCAACGCAGCTTCATAAGTTCCCCAGCTGCCCTCGGTATATTTGCCGCTATCAGTTAACGGATAAGCTTCCTCTGCGGCCTTGACTGCTGAATCTAGTGCTGATTTATCAGATATAGACTGAAGCCCATTTTGTGCTGTTTCCAAGCCATTAACTGCTTCTGTTACGTCACTTTCAGTTGCATCGGTTTTTTCCTGAATTGATTTTGCATATTCCAACGCAGCTTCATAAGTTCCCCAGCTGCCCTCGGTATATTTGCCGCTATCAGTTAACGGATAAGCTTCCTCTGCGGCCTTGACTGCTGTGTCCAGTGCTGACTTATTAACAGTTTCGGCAAATGCCACTGTGCTTGCACATGAACAGACTACCATCATTAAGACCAATAATAGTGATAGTCCCTTTTTCAACATTTTCATTTTTCTCTACACTCCTTTTGTTTTTGTAATTAAAATGCAAGGCATTTCATACTATCAAAAGATTTACTGATATCTCCACCTCTCCATCTAAGGCTTTCAGACAAAACATTTTGAAAAACAATAGTGGAAAATCATATTCGTCTGCTAAGTCATGAAATATAGTACAATTTAGGTTCTGATACAATTCATAATAATTTTTTATTTCTCACAATGCAATATGTGACAATTCATGTGACATTTTATTTTTTTATGCTAAGTGCTAGATGCCTAAGTCTATAGGATTATTAGGCAATATAAATTTGTGTGACAATTAAAATTATTTCCATATTATACCAAAATAAAAAAATCACTAACCTGTGGTCTCCCACTGGCTAGTGACCTATAACATTAGCTACACGAAATTTCTCTCTATTTCCGCCCCTGATCCAACTTATTTTTCAGAAAATCCATCGTATCTGAAAACGAATAAACCATACTGCTTTCCGGTAAATAGGTAAAAAAATCCTTAAATGAAAGAAAAACACTCTTTTCTGTCACAACAAACGACTTATGCAGTTTTAAATTTGAATTAAGCATAAAACATGTTATGCCACCAGTAATAACATAGGTTGACAAATTTGCCGGTATATTAATCTTATTGTTATCTATAAGAAGAGGGTGATAGATACCTTTCTGTGCATCATCATACATTGACTGCAAAACTCGATATCGATCTAAAATCTCGATAGGTGAATAATATTCGCAAAATGGTTCAGTTAGCTTACCCGTAGCTAAAAATCTGTCAACACCCTCTTTAGTAAAATAAACATTATTGAAACTTGCTTGAAACTCTTTCAATCGAACATAATTTAAATATTCCGAAATATTAGGAAATGCTGAACTATTAGTATTCGAATTTACACATGGATTCAGCATCTTTTTATCTATGTAGGGCAATAAATACGGGTCAGATGAAAAATAAAACTCTATAAAGTTTGATTGTGAACACATTTGTTTAAGATATTTAACATCTCCACATATCGAACGCAAATTAAATGCCATCTGAAAACAGCTAGCTTGTTGTTTAGCAAATATTTTTTGATAAAGCTCTATGAATTGCTGACAATCAGAATAAAGTGCACTAGACATATCAGAAGAAATTCGTATGACATTACTGCTGGTTAAAATTATATAAGGCAAAATATTAGTTTGCCCGAAATGTGCATTTACATTATCGTAATAGCATTTTGGGCGATACGCACATCCCGACACCAAAATGGGCATCATGGCTTGTAGGCATTTCAAATTATACAAAGCGTTGTATTCATCCTGAGAATTTTCCAAACAAATAATGTGGTCAATAACTAAACTACTATTCTGCATTCCTGCTAGTGCCATAATTTCAAACAAGAATGAATATTCAGGTTGAGCAATTATTGCTATTCTTCCCTTATCCAAACTTGCTTCAGAGAACAAAACGTCTTGAACTAATTGGTTAACTTCAGGTTTGCCATATACAGCTATCTCGCTTTGAGTCGACAGAACTTGTTTAGTTGGGTAAGATTGATAAACAATATCCACGTTAGGAGCCGGATCAAATCGATTGTAAAAGTCCATAACTAATTTTCGACAAGAATAAACCGATTTGCCCATTTTAGTAATTTTATAAGCCTGTAATAGTTGTTTATAATCTTCGGGAGTAAGCAATAACGAAGCAGCTATTTTTCTAACAACGCTTTCACTAGTTGGCATGCGTTGGCCATTTAAAAATTTATGAATTAACGTGCGGTCAATGCCACTTTGTGAAGCTAGCGTATATATTTTAACATTGTTTTGATCTATTATCTCCCTTAATTGTTCTGAAAATTCCGACATTTATTTCTTACTCCTAAATATAAAAGTATAAAGAAGTATAATGCCGTTATACATAAATGTCAATAAAAATATTAAAATTGGAATAATAATTGTAGCTTATTACCAAATAATTTGTAACAATACTTATAATTGGTAAGTCTGTTTGCTGCTATATAACATTTTTTGTGACTATTATCAACACAATAACAACATCAAAATGTTCAAGCACCAATCGTGCATCTTTGTAAGTTGTTATTTTTGACCTAAACCCCGAAGACTGAACCAATAGAAAAGTTAGTCACTTGGAGATGGTATAATAAACTGGTCACCGAGATAAGCGCGAAATGGAGATGGTATAATAAACTGGATACCGAAATATGCGCGGTGGAACCAGTTTATGAAAAGAGCAGTATATGACAAGCAATTTAAGATGGCAGCGGTAAAATTAGCACAAACCGACATCGAAAGAACTTGGCAAAGCCGCAGATCAAAGCCATTAACAATTTCCCCTGTAAGACCTTTTAGCTCACAGGGAAACATGTTATGTGTCGCGTTCTTTTGTGACTGTGTTGACTTCTACGCCGCATATTCGTTGTATGTAAAGCTTTTTCGCTTGCACACCATTTTGCTGTCACGGGCATGTACAGACTAGCAATAAAACTGTTGTAAATAAAGTCGGCAAACAATTTATATTATTTGGAAAGATCGTCGGATTCGCTTTCATTGATTGCTTCCAAAATATCAATGGATCCGTTGGTGCGTTTCACATCCTGGATTGCTTTTGCGCGAAGTTTATCGTATTTATTTCGATCAATTTCAAATACGGTTGACAGCATACGGTTGGTCATATCACTTTCAACTGCATTTCTAAAATTGCTTTTTGAAATTCTGGTCGCAAGATTACCAACAAGCCCCTCCATCTTTGAACCAAATACGCCGCACAAATAATCCTGACTGATTTGTGAAGTGGTGTAAGCGAAAAAGAAATCTATTGCTTTTTCAATCACATCATTTCGTGAATGACTTCCTCCTGACAGAGCGATCAAACTATCTATCTTTTCAAAAGTACTTTTGGGGAGATAAAAGGTTGTCTTTAATTTCTTAGTTGACGGAATATTTACATCTTTGAGCTTTTGATTATTTAAAGTATCAGACATAATAAAATGCCCTCCTATTAAAAAATGATGGTTGCAAAAATGATGGCGCAAAAAATCGCATTAGACAGCTGAATAATAGAATTGTTGCTGTGTGTTTTGCTTGCAATGCAAAAATTTTGCAACCAAAGTTAAAATCCCCAAAACGCCCAGCACCGCTGGGCGTTGCGTACCTCGTTGCAACCTTTTGGTTGCAACGCTTTATCCTGCAAAGTTGCTCTAACAGTTTTCATTAAGCTGAAATCCCTTGGGGAGAACGCCAGAAAACCGCATGGGAAAGCCGTTTTTCAGCACTTTTGACCTTGCTAGATCGAAGTGGGCCGAAATTGTGATAATTTCAACTCGAATTCCCCTCAAGAACGTTCGGATTTGGTGGTTCTCCTGAGGCTGCAGACGGTGAATTTTTAAGACTTTTTTTCATGAATTCTTCCTGCCCTTTCTTTTTTTATCTTAATTGGCTGTGCGGCTCGGCGCGCCTAAAGCAGAGAAAAAAATATGATTTTGTGCCTTCTTCCTATGTAAAAAGTTCATCGGGATTTATCAAATCTTTACATTTTTTTCTGGCTTTCACTATTCTCAATGATATCGTTGCTCGGTTAGCCCTCATAGATCTTGCAATGTCGCTATTTTGTTCACCATGTAACCAACGTCGAAACACTACTTTTTCATTAGCTGTTAAAACATGTTCTACTTTTTGGTAAACTGATTCGACTAAAACTTTATATTCGACCGCTTCCCATTCATCGGGTGCCGGAACAAGAGAGTAAAGTGATTTAGTACCTTCCTCCAAAACTATTTGATCTAAACTTAAAGCAAAATTTTCTTTTCCTTTGTTATACTCCTTGAATATTTTGTATTTTATATAAGGAACGGCAAAAGCGAAAAATGGGACTCCTTTGTTCGTATCATAATTTCTAGCTGCTTCACATAGGCCAATTGCAGCATTGCCATAGAAGTCATCATAATTTTGTATTGTATGAAGTTTATTAAACACATACTTAATTATATACTCATTATCACCCACAAGCTTCTGCTGCTCTTTGGTAAGCTTATTCACTTGATGATTCATCTTAAAATTGTCGTTTCCGATTAACCAACCTTCTGATATTTCTAAAGCTTTTACTATTTTACGAATTTTTGAAATATCAGGTTTGTATTTGCCAATTTCCCAGAGGCTTATAGAGCCCGAAGACACTCCGATTAATTTTGCAAGCTGTTCTTGGTTTAGCCCTTTTTTCTTTCTGGCATAAACTAAGCGTTCCCCGAAGGTCATAGAATTCTTTGCTTCCATTAACATTGTTCTGTCCTCCTCTTTATTCAATCCACCAGCTTTGGGCCGATGTGCCAATCGTTAAATACGGAGCCTTTGATGGTCACGTAGTCGTTCAGGTTCATTGATAGCATACCGGCCGGTGTCCATGCATCTTGTAGATATGTGTAAACGGTGTACTTCCCGTCCGGAAACCAAAGCGGCGTGAAATGCACGGGACGGTTATAGGTGGAATAAATATTGTTTTTAAACTGGAAAGTGGAAGCTTCTCCGTCTGCAGAGTAAGCAAGGTGCCGCCAATAGGTTTTATACTGAAACTCAGGAAAATAGCTTACTGCTGTTTGAGCGCCGGTGATATGCGACGAGGGCGCCGGGGAGGTCATGTCGCTGGTCACGCTGATCTTCACACCATATGCGGACGGCATCTGCTTTCCCTTTGCGCTCCAAACCTTATCATCCGGTAATAGGCTCATTTTTGCGGAAAGGACGGCCTTATAATTCGTGAAGCTGTAATTCCAGTACCCTTCATCCACCCATTTTCCTTCGTCTTTCCAGTGACCCCCGGTGGGAGATTCCGCATCGGCAATCCATTTCCAGCTTTCATGCCATACCCATACCGGGTACCATTGGGCGCTCCACACGCCCCATGAATTACCTGTCTGCTGCGTGTTGGTCGGCAAGTTTGGAATGGAAAAGGCGTCGTTGCGGTCATTGGCCTGCGGATCAGGCGGGTCTTTCCCATCCAGAGAGACAATGCTGGCCGTAAAGGAAGATGTGTTAAGAGAGCCTTTGTTGGTGCTCACGGAGATATGAACGCTTTGCGGGGAGCTGGGCGTATGCCATTTCACCCACACCAATTGCGACTCCCCTTCGGGAATGACAATGTTGGTAACGGTGTAGGAGCCGCCCATGATCGAAAACGTAACCTTTGCCGGGCTGTCCGGATTGATTTCATTGTCGGCGCTCAATGTAACCGATGTGATCACGTCGGTGTCTACGCGATACTCAGCGCTGGTGGAGCTGTCTCCCCCGTCCCCGCTATCATCCTCCTCGCCGCCTGGTTTAAACTTGACGATGCCTAGTCCCATGGATGAGATGATGGTAGAATCCGGCTGCGGTTTCGACGTGGAACCGGAATAGGCCGGAAATCCTAAGTCTGAATGTTCAAGGAATAACGAAAGCGGTAAGTTTTGATGTGTCAAAGAAACCATCTTTGACCGCAACTTACCGCTGAGCTTTTGGTCATATAACGCCGCTTCCGTGGCCGTCATCGCGTATTTCTGGCCGTTGAAGGTAAAATACGCAATAGGCTCAATGAGCAGCTTGTAGTTGCCATTGATAAGCTTTTCATAATCCGCTCCAATAATTTTTGCAATCTGTTTGAGGGTTCCTGTTGTGCAGAAGAAATGCTTAATCGCGGCGATATTTGCGTTGCCGCTGTTACTGATGATTCGAGGCATAGGAGAATCTGGCTTGGAATAGGAATACCCTTTAATGTATAAGCTTAACGTAGAACTATTTTTATAATGCATTTTATTCTTTTTTCCGAAATGTTTTTGTACATCCAATTCGGAATAATTGGTCAGATCAATAGATTTGGATACAACAGATTTATCACTGGCCTTGATTACCGTCACTCTTGCGCCGTCCTCGCCCTCATGCCAAAAGTTGGTACCGGTTCCGCTTCCCATCCCGCCACCGCCACCGTCCATGTTGCCATCCCCAGTATCAGCAAAAGCGAATGGGGATGAAACAGAAAAGAGAATGGACATACACAGCAAAAAAGAAACAATGCGTTTTATCATTCTTTTCAACCTCCAAAAAAGAAAGGACACGGTTCAATCGCCGTGTCCTTTACACTAATATTTTATTAATAACAATCAATCCATGATCCCCACTTCGGGACCCTCTCCCCAATCACCGCTTACAACGGTCTCTTGATTATCCCCTCCAACCGTTACCCAACCAAAGACGGGATCATAAACCTGCCCAGGCTTTCCACCAGTCGGTTTACTGCTTGTCGTTTTCTTTGAAACTACCGGCTTACTGGAATAGCTGGGCTTTTTATTCTTATCCGTCAGCGCAGAGCTGGCCGGAGGCGTAGGCTCCGGCGGCGCAGACGTCGGCTTTGATATGGTGGTTAACGGTGCTGCAGCGCTTGCTCCGCTTGAAGGGACAAAAGCGGAAGCACTTCCGCTTTTAGATTCCTGCGAGGCAACTATGATCGGCGGTACGGATACTACTTCTTCCGAGGAAACCGGCGTGCTGGATTCGTTCTCTGCGGCCTGTCTCGCTTCAACTCCAACTCTATTCATAATCACCAGAGCAACGGCTCCTATGCTTACAAAAGCTGTAACAGCAAGGGTAAGGTATCTTCTTGTTTTCGGACTCATTCTGTTCATATAACATCCTCCGTTCATTCGCAGCCAACTTCGTAATATTCACTACGATAAATTAACCACTTTTTATGATGATTGTCAAGAAATATATAGCACAGCGCGCCTATGTAATTTTCAAAGTACACCAGTTTCTTTATGCCCTGCTACGGGTGTAGGCGCCTCCTGTGTCTTTAAATCTCATTTAGGTTTCGTGCGAGTTTTATCAGGAAAAAAGCTCGCACCTCTTTCTTTTCTTCAAGCGACATGGGAAACTCCAGGTTCCGCGCGTCCTGATGTTCAAAGAAATTCATCCTGATGAATTCTTTATAAAGCGGCCCCAAAATGTTCCATGCCCGCTCAATCGCTTTGACCTTACGATCACACTCGGCCTGTTTTTCGATAATCTTTTCCGCTCTGGCCGCCGTGGTGTCGCTGATTTGATTGCCCCTCGGCTGCCCGTCTTTTCGCGCTGTTCCACTTAAAACGGAATTCTCCATTTTTTTCAGCCTGTCACGCAAAACGTAATATGATTCCGCTATATTTACAACCCTGTAATAGACATCAGCTGGTAAATTCATTTTCCTTTTCCTCCTATCAGTAAATTTTACGACCCTATACTCGTGGGACGCACGTCCGCTTTTTGGGAAGGAACGGACGCGATCAGGAAACAGGAGACCGGACGCACGTCCGCTTTTTCAAATCGTGAGTTTTATAAGTTCCTCTTCCCTGAGATAATTTATAAAAGCAGACTGCCAATAGGCGCTAATTTTTTTTACGCCTCGCATTGGCTTGCCCCTCATATGGTCGAGAAACCCTTTCACGCTATCGGAATCCGCTTTGTCTATGTACGGCTTTAAGACTGTCCTCAGCTGCATATTGCCGTTTATCTTTGTGCGTGGAGAAACAAGGATTTCGGCCATACAGTCAATTAATGCATCTACGCCCGGCAAATCTTCTGGAAAATTGTCCTCAAAGTAATCATAGTCAATTTGAGTTTTCAAACTTTTCCGAATCTCGTCCGTCAGTTCGTCGGTTTCCTGTTTTACATTAGACTGACTGACTGACTTATTAACTGTAGTATTAATCTCTTTAATATTATCCTGGAACTTTTCTTCCATAGGGGTATGGAACATTTCTTCCATAGGGGTATGGAATATTTCTTCCATAGGCTGTTTGACTATGCTCAAATGCCTCTCCAAGATTTCTTTTGTACCTTCCCGGTAGATCATCTTGACAAAAAGATATCCCTTACTGACAAGCATTGAAATCCAATTTGAAACGCTTTTTTGTGATACTCCAAATAAATCAGAAAAATATTTATTGGTGGCCCAACAATATCCCTTATCATTACATAAAGCTGTAATTTCCCCATAAAGCAGCTTTGCATTTGCCGAAAGGCTCTTATCGTATCTTACGTTTGCCGGTATTATGGCGTAATAACTGCGTTTTTCCTCTATCGGCATATTTACTCCGTTCTTCCGCGTGTAGTCAGCGTTTCAAATGGCAGGGTGGAATCATAGGCAGTATCTAAAAGTTCATATTCATAATGAAATCCTTTGTTTTCACTATCGCCGTGTGAGATTCGGCGCTGTTTTAAATATCCTGCCGTTTTTAGCTCTTTCCATGTTGAATCAAATGTATCACTGCCTTCTTTGCATTTTGCCTTTACCGCTGGTTTGAAATGGTCATAATCAAATTCAGGATCTTCAATGCAGCTTTTTATCAGATGATATAACCCTTTTGCTTTTAGTGATAAATTCTTGTCCAGTATTACTGAATATGACACAGAGCAAAAATCATTAGCTTTCATCGGTTTTTTCTCCTTCCAGCAAATTGTATTTTTTCAGTTCAGCCGTTTCTATTTCTGTAGCTTCGTGCGAAGAAGCACCGCAAAATAAAAGCATAGGCTTTCCGTATAAAGTCGAAAAATACACCTCGCAAGATCCACCGGGCCTGTCGAAACTCAACCACCATGACCGGCTATAAGGTACTTTAGTGAATTCGGTTTGCCGTATCGGCGGAACATCCGGATAATGCGCAAGTACCAGATTATACAGTCGCATTTTTGTCGCTTTGAGTTTCATTTTTCCAGTCTCCTTTCATTCCCAATCTTGGACAGCTGTCAGTACGTCTCGTCTTATATGTAAAGGTCATCATATTTGCCGCCACGATTTTCCCGAATATCCTTGATGAGATCTTCAAGGGACATTCCAAATACAGCGCGGGCCGCAACTTCTGGCGTCCATGACTTTGCTTCTTTATTAATTACAAACGTTCCGCGAATTTCGGTTGTCTGTTTTTTCATTACAATTTTCCCTTTCATTCTACCCACTGAGCGGTTAAGCTGATCTTTGTGGCTTAGTTTCGGATAATTAGAAGAGATAATTTGAAAGCAAATTTGGAAGATCTATATAAACTATCCCAATGTTTGGGCGTGACATTGGATTACTTCTGTCAAGAATTTATGCCAATAAAAAAATCCCCCGTTCCAGCCGAGGCCGAAGTGGAAAAATTAAATTCCGAAGAGCAAGATTTGATTAAGAACTTCCGTGAATTAAATGATGATGGGAAGACGGCAGCGCGTGACTCCGTGGAAGCGCTGACTTGCTTGCCAAAATATAAAAAATGTGATCAATGTAAAAATATGGATGCTTAAATAGAAAAAATCCCGCCCGGCGTTGGCGCGCCGAACGGGTAAGATGCAGGATTTTATAAGGCTATTACAAAATTATTCTGCCCTTTTATGATACCATAGGGCAGGTCGAAAATAAAGGGGGATTTTTATGAAAGCAGCTGCGTATGCACGCTATTCAACAGATAACCAAACAGACAACAGCATAGCGTATCAAATGAATTCAATCCAGAAATATTGCAACGATCATAAAATTACAATCTGTGCTTTCTTTGCTGACGAAGCTAAAAGCGGAACGAACGAAGATCGTGAAGGCTTTCAAAACATGGTTGCCGCCGCAAACCGAAAAGAATTTGATGCGGTTGTGATCTACGATATTACGCGAGGCTCCCGTGACGTTGCCGACTGGTTTAATTTTCGCAAAGACATGATGCGGTTGGGTATAGAGGTTATATCAGCAACTCAGCATTTAGGTGATATCACAAATCCGAACGACTTTTTAACTGAATTAATTAGTGTCGGTCTTGGACAACACGCTATACTGGATACGCGGAAAAAGTCTATTGCAGGTGTCGCGGAGCGTGCAAAACAGGGCGTGTTTTTGGGCGGTGTGGCTCCGCTGGGGTACGACATTGTAAAAGGGCAATACATAATTAATGAGACGGAAGCGAAAGCTGTGCGTACCATATTCAAAATGTACAGCAATGGGAAAAGCTATAATCAGATTCTTGATGCGCTCCATGACCGCGGCAAGCGTGGCCAACCGCTGGGGAAAAACAGTATCCCCTCAATATTAAGCAACGAACGGTATATTGGCGTTTACACATGGAATAAGCGCAAAATGAAGCTGATGCGGAAATGGGCGGGCGGTAAACCGAACCCCGAATGTGTTCGGATTGAAAATGCCATCCCGGCAATCATTGAACGTGACTTATGGGAAGGGGTGCAAACCAGATTGAACAGTAGCAGAAGAAACGCAACCAATAAAGCAAAGCGTGAATACTTACTAGCCGGGTTAATCGAATGCGCTGATTGCGGCGCTACCTACGTCGGCCATTGCAGCACCAATGCAAAAGGATATGGCACCCGCTATTATGTCTGCGGCAACAAGTACCGTACCCGGACATGCCCCGCCAAAAATATTAATGCTGACAGCATAGAGACTTTTGTTGTACAGCACTTAAAGGCGTATCTGCTGGAAGCCGATTTCACGGAAGTTGCTTGCACCATAGCAGACGCGGTAAACAGTGCAGCTCCTGATCTTTCCAAAGAGCGGCAAGAACTGTCCGAAATCAATCTCAAAATTACGAATGGTGTAAAAGCCATTCTTTCAGGAGTAGAATTCCCCGAGCTGGAAGATGAAGTAAACCGCCTGCGTATCCGCAAAAGCGAATTAGAGGATATCATAGCCCATTCGGAAAGCCATCGGGGGAGACAGCTTGACCCAGCAAAAATCGTGGACCTGTTCCGCTATTCGGTTGAGCATTTCGACGATGAACATTTGAAAGAGATCATTAATTTCCATATAACAAAAATATACGCCAACACTGACGGTTCTTTCACCGTGAATGTAGGCGTACATTTGACTGGTTGCGGAGGCAGGATTTGAACCTACGACCTTCGGGTTATGAGGGAAGATTTTTCTATATAGCATTTTACTGCAACCTCTAGTAATCTCGGGTTATTGCGGGTTTTCATTACTTCAACTTACGGTAATTTCAAGTGATTTAACGCTACTTCTTATGGCAATAAACAGCAAATAAACATCTACTTGTAGTTACTAATATTAAAACAACGAGAAATCCACAGCCACATATAAAGTTATTAATAATTAGATGGTAGTATCCTCCAGATACATTAAAAGTTAAAAATCATACCTTTGACTTATTTTGTGTAAAGAATGATACTTTGAGTTCAGTCTCAGAACGAATTGCGAAGATCAATTTGTTTGCTGTGCTTTTTAAATCATCAACATACTCATTAAAATATCCACTCTCTAAACTTTCATCTACTATATTAAAAAAGTTTTTAATTCTAATCAGAACCTCATCACTACTATAAAGAAAAAATCCACCATACTGGCTATTTCTAAAGCTGTCTATTTCATTAATTGTATTCTGCATCTTCGCTAAATCTTCTCCATCCAATTCATCTTTTAAATCAGGTATTTCTGCAAGGCATGAGCAAAGTTTCTCATACACCAAAAGACGTTTTTCAAAAAGTATCCGTTCGTTTTGTTTGGAGCTTGTATAACGGCCTTGAATTATTCCACCAATTATAGCCAAAATACTTCCTAAAATAGCAAAAAGTCCAGCAACAAGCGAAATTGTAATTTCCCTATCCATTTTTATTTTCTCCTACTTTAAATGTAATATATAATATAAATATATAAAAAGATATATGTGAACCTACTTTTTTATTGTAATAACACAATTCCCCAATTTCTTCTCTTTAGCACTTATATCTACTTTTATTTCAAATTGCGTCTCTTCTATAACTTTAGCCGTAAATTCATCTTTTTTGAGTTCAATCTTATCTGCAATACCTTTCACTTTACTTTCATGGATATAAGTGACTTTTAAATTATCGGCATTAAATCCTTTGTGAGAATCCTTTGCCTCTGCATGCAAACCTTGATTATATAACGCAAGTTCAAAATTATCATGAGTTTGCACTTTATGGCCGTCGGAATCCGCAAAAGCAATGATTGTACAATAAACCGGCAAGCTATCCTCTTTAAACTCTTTCCCAGTTATAGAAATGGCGGCATAGGCTGAGTTGCTTCCATCAGGGCTAATTGCCATTCCCGTTACCGCTTTGATCGCATTTGGACAGATTGCAGTGATAATATAATGCCATCCTAAGTTATCTCCGTTTTCTATGTATATTGGAATCTGAACAGAAGCGCCCTTTGTATTGCATAGATCCGGCAACGTTGCTCCATCATTGATTAGAATGGAATATTCTGCGCTGTCGTCATGACTTTCTGCATCTTGCTCCGGGTTGTCATCTGTATTTTGCTCAGACGTTTCGGTGTCGTTTCCCTCATTGTCAGCGCACTGCTCCGAATCACTTCCGCTAAAAGTACTTAACGCAACACTTCCCGTTGTCGCCGCTCCTACAGACAGCACTGCTGCTGCGGCTACCTTAATCGGTGAGACAGCCCCGGAATTTTCCGGAGGGAACGGTGTATCACTAAAAACCAATTCTGAAGCAAACATATAAAAACGTAAAGATAACTCTGTCGATCCAATCGGCCTTTTTTCAGTGTCTCCACCGTATTGCCACATCGGATATACCCATTTCTTCCCGTTTTCTTCAACGATACATTGATTATTATAGGGAAGGCAGTTAAAACCTATATTCCAATTTCCGTCATCATAGTAAATATCAGCCTTTACTACTCCATTTGTATGTATTGTAAATTTTGGATAAGGCTCTAAACTATCGTACTTTCCATTCGTTTGATTAATCATATTTTTTCCTAACCTATAAAATTGCCCGTAATAAGAAAACTCTCCCGTTATTTGGGAACGATCTTCTGATAATTTAACATTTTTTAAATCTATCACTTCTTCGATTGTAACGATATTTTGGAGTCCTTGCTCTTGCGGAAGATATTCCCCTCCTTCACCTAAAAGATTATTGGCATCTGTTTTTATATCAGAGTTAAGTAACCAAGACATGGTAGACGGTGTTCCATCTCCTGTAAATATTATACTGAAATTTTTTGGCTTTGAAGTACTTAACGTGATCGCTGATTCAGAACCATTTAACTTAAAAACATCCCAAAAAAAAGTAGCATTATCTTTATGTTTATGTAACGTCGTTAAGCTCAAAGCCGTTATTGGATAATTTTCCCATAACTTATTTGCTGTCTCATCGTCTTTTATATTCTCCAATTTAGTTTCCGCAAAGGCCAGCGAAGCATTTCCGATAATACATATAATAGCCGCAACCATGCACAAAATCCTTGTGATCTTTTTCATCCTTTAGGCCGCCTCAACTTCAGATTTCTGAATCCTGCTTTTTACAAAGAAGAGAACAAATCCGGTTATTATGAAAAACATTCCGATTAAATAAGACAATATACTGTATCCGCTTACGGCAGAATAAAGAAAGGTGACGGCGAAGCCTAAAGCATTTCCTGAAATAAGCCGATTCAAATTGTCTTTATTAATTTGCTTCTTTCCTTTTTTCTTGAGCAAGTTATTCAAAACAGTAATAATGAATCCTCTTTGCGCTTGTGCTTCTATAAACAAACCTAAGGAAGCCAAAACGCAGACAAAAGAATTTTGCAGGCTGCCGTTTCCGGTAACGAAAGGATAAACCAAAAATGCCATCCCAAAGCCAAACGCATTATAACAGAGTTTGGATGGTTCTTTGGTAAACAATTGTTTGAGGTTATCATATTGAGGAATCTTTTGAAGCGCTGAATTGAAAAATGTTTTAGAAGCCATTTTAACACGCTCTTTTTTGTTCCCTTTTCTCAGTAAGAGAGGGCGGATAAAGCTATTGAGCAACATTAACAGGATTGTTTTTCCTACAATTCCACCTACAAAACTTCCTCCGTCCAAGCCAGTCAACGCACCAGTGAGGAAATTAAACGGAAGTAGCAGAATACTATGTATACCGAAAGATTTTAGCCATCCTAGTATCAACCATAAAAATGCTATGATGGTAGTAGTAATCCAGTTTTCCTTACAAGCTTTTTTGCATTTGTTAATAATTTTCATAAATTTTCCTCTGTTAAGCAGCATTAGTGGAATTTTTTATACTAAATTCATAAATAATTATCCATAATATAGCATTTTATTCGCATTAAAACAAGGGGAATAATGTGCCATCTGAAATATTTAACAACACTTTGTCTAATATTATATCAATTTGCAAATAAATAGCAGGTACTGGAAGCTACTCCTATACCTGCTAATCTGTTTCGGTTGAGTTTCATCCTAATTTTTTTAAATTCCCTTTCGGTGTCAAAATATCATCCAATGTGTCCGCCGCCATTTCATCAGCCGTTTTAATGGCATGGGCATAAATATTTTCGGTGGTGGAAGTTTGCGCATGGCCTGCCCGATAGGAAACTGTTCTTAATGGAACCCCTGCCGCAATCAGCAAGGTAATATTTGTATGCCTTAGCGAATGTATCGTTATCTGCGGCAAGTCAGTCTTAGCAATAAAATCGCGGAACCAGCCTGTAACGGAATCCGGGTGAATTGGTTTGCCATCATACTGCGTAAAGATTCGGTCGGAAACTTCCCACCTGTCGCCCATTTTCAAACGTTTTTCTGTTTGCCAAACCTTGTATCCTTTCAAAACCTCAAAAGCCTGCGAGGGTAGTTTAATCGTGCGGTCGGAAGTTTCAGTTTTGGTTTCTTTGGTGTAAATGCCTTTACCGGCAACATATTGGGAAGAACGGCGTACCGTAATCAAATGGTTTTCAAAATCAATATCTTTCCATTCAAGACCGCACATTTCACCTCTGCGAAGGCCACTGTAAAGGAACATTTTTACCATTGTCTGATGCGGCACTGACTCAGGTTCCAAAAGCCTAAGCAATTCTGCCGTTTGCTTTTCATCGAGATATTGTGCTTCTGTTCGTGCTACCTTGGGTGGTTTTACTCTTGATGCCGGGTTACTGGGAATCACCTGCCAGAATACCGCTTGATTCAAAATGGCCGATATTAGTCGATGATGGTGCTTAATTGTTTTGTTTGATAAACCATTAATTGGCCTTGACGGTTCAAACCCCTCTTCAAAAAGAATGCCGAGCACCCCACACACTTTACGTGCGGTTTGCTCGGCTACTGGCTTATTCTTAAAAACATTATAAATTGTATTAATATGAATATCCGTCAACTTTGAAATGGCTTCTCTAGTATATCCTGTATCCTCAAATACCTCCATCAAATCATCAGTTGCTACAAATGATAATCCGCGATGGTTTATATCACTGCCCATATCCTTGTAAAGTTCCATTAAGTGATGTGGCTGCAGCTTATCCAACTTGATATGCCCAATCGCCGGTAAAATACGCTTCAGCATGGACTGATACCTCGCATAAGTTTTCGGAGCAAGGTTGACTTCGGCATAATCCCTGCACCATCGCTCCGTGAATTCTGCAAAGGTAACGCTCCCATCGAGCACCTGCCCCGATAATACTTTCTTTTCAAATAATACCGCTTGTTCATTCAGCGCCTTTTCAATTTGCTTTTCGGTCATGCCATCTTCCGGTTTCCATGTCATTGTTTTTCGGATTTGCTTGCCGGTAGTATCATAACCCGTGCTGACCATAATAAAGTAAGCGCCGTTGCGCTCCCTAATTGATGCCATTTTGAATATCTCCTTTTATTGATTTTTTGCTTTTGTGGACACCATGTTACCTCTGACACCTACAATTAGCAAGTTGATTTTGATGTTTATTTTTTGATTTTATTGAATTATTTTCAAAGGATTTTTGTAGCCCGGCAGCACGTCTTCCGGCTTGGTTCCCTTGAGATATTCAAACAATACATCGAGGTCAATCAAATATTTCTTGCCTGCCTTGACACATGGAATCTGACCGGATACCACCATCCGGCGCAGTGCATTAGGGGTAATGGCGGTTTCGTTATCTTGTTCTTTTATGTAATTATAAGTTTCTGTTAATGTTCTGAGTCTTGGCATATATAAATTTCTCCTTCTATTTCTGTTTTATATTTTTATAATATTGTAATTTCCTAGCGGTAGGAATTCTTGTACTCATATTTTGGAGGAATGTGTTTTCCCATTTCTCTATCTGCTTTACGTATATGAAATAATTAAAACATTGAGATCGTAAAATACAGTGCTGTCATCTGACAGTGTGGCGGTAAGTATTACGCTATGCCCAATATAAGCATTGTTATTAAGCGCAGCCAGTTTGCAGGTTGTACCTGTCATATCAGACAATGTTGACATGGCATCTCCGGTGTAATCTTTGTTTTTCACCGACCAAGTCACCGATTTTGTAGTAATAGCTGTGCCGTTTTCATAAACAACAGCGGTAAATGGCTTTGGATAACCGCCAACTCTTATTTCAGCAGTGTTTTTAAAGGTTATACCTACCGAGTAGCTTGGCGTTACCGTTCCGGTTATTTTTGTGGATACAGTCACCGCCGCTTGAGAATACCCAGAAACAACAGCGGTAATTGATGCCTCGCCATTGGAAATTCCGGTTATTAACCCAGTATTGCTGACTGTTGCAATTGCTTCATTGGATGATGTGCAAATAATTTCCGGCAGGGTAGAAACCTGACTGCCTTTATCAGTGACAATGAAAATAAGCTGTGTGGTTCCGCCTAAAGTCACCTCAGTTGGCTGTTGATTCGAAACCGTAATTGCATATTGATGGTTGTGCTTATAATAATCGGCAATTTCATTCTGCTTATCGTCATCATCTATAAACGCGTCTTTGTCGGCATGAATTATATTGAGACCCTTTTTGCTCCGGTCAACACCACTGACCTTCCAAGCGTAGCCGAGCTTGATGAACCTTGCATTGATTTCAATTTTGTCGGAATATTCATTGGATGGTACTGTAACCATAATTTCTCCGGCAGCAGTATTGATTACTTTTCCATCTTCAACATAAGCACCCACGGAATCAATCATGGAATCAAACTCATGGAGGATTTCGCCGATATACACTTTTATTACAAAATTGCTTTCTCTTATTTTGGCTCGATAAGTTTTACTGTTTTCTTCTGGCTGAGAAATGACAATCCACTTTTTGTTCTGATATACGATGATATCTCCGGTTTTAATGGGTACATCGGTTCTTAAATATTGATCATCATAATAGCTTGGATTTTCACTTGCGCTGCTTATGATACCAAAATTTTGTACTCCATTAATCGTGATCTGTTGTCCTTTTTCAAATTGAAAGAAACTCCACAATGTTTCAATACGATTCATATCGCGCCACGCTCACATTCATAGAGCCAAAGTTCTAAATAATCGCTGTAAGGCTTTATCTTCATAACTTTATAAAGCTTACTGCCAACCTTTAAATAGGACTTGTTGTCTATTTGCGCAAGTGTTTCACAGAATGCCCTTTTTGTAATTTCAATATCAATGCCATCCTCAAAAGTCATGGTTTTTTCAAACGGCTGTATGTCCGCATCAGTTGCAGCAATCTGTTGAAAGGAACCATTCAGTATTTGAATCTGTGTATCTTTAAACATCTGCCACCCCCACTGTTATTTTGGGAACAGGCAGTACTGCCTTAATTGACTCAGGTATACCCAATTCAAATGCAATGCTCTTTTCTCCTTCGGTTTTCTGTGTGTAACCCTTGCTGTCTCTGTTTTTGTACAGATAAACGGTCAACTCCGCAACCGTATCGTCATAACCCACTAAGGCCGCAACATTGCAATAAAGCAGAGCCATTTTATTTGCCTGAGTAATATAATGATCCAAAACTTTGTCCTTTGATGTATCTGTGCTATCAATACCGAGCAGCATCTTTACAAGTTCAAGCATTTGGTTCCTCCGTTTCTTTCAGCAGTTGATAAAGTTCCTCTTTTTTCATACCGATTCCGTTAAGCCCTTTTGATTTTGCATATTCGGTCAATTCTTTATAATTCATTTCATCCAACTCCGGTAAAATGCAATATCCGTTTTCTTCAAACCAAGAAAGAAGGCGGGAGTCCGTTGAGACCCCCACCCCGTTTACAAAGTTGATTCCTGCGGATATACCGTTATACTTTTCGTTTTTAGAGTATATCCTCGCCATATCATATCCTCCGTTTATATTACTTTAATATTTCTGAATACACCGGCGCTCTTTGTTGCCTTGAGTGCTACCGCAGCGACCATTTCCACTTCTCCGGTTTTCACTGCACCGGAAGTACTGAAGTCAGGGAGCCAAATTTTCACCAAGTCCTGATTGGCAAGGGAAACAGCGTGGAAGCCGTCAAGAGCCAGTCTTGCAGCATAAAGGTCAGTTAATCCGGTTACTGCATTGGTTCCATCGGGTTTTCGGGTATCAACAATGGATACAACCGGATCATTGCTGCCAACCTTTGCACCCAAATCCACAAGCGGGATTCCGTCATAGGCATCTACCTTTCTACCGAAAGCATCCTCACTTTGTGTTAAATATCCCGCTCGTCTTGCAACTGACTTAATTTTGGTAATTAGTTTCGAGTTGCCGCCAAGGAATGTGGGCGCTGCATCAAGGTTGGACAGGAATTCATCCAGCATATCAAGGAACTGCTTGTAATTGGTATCCACCGCAGAAGTGCTTGATAAGTCAATTGTCTTATTCACTGCATACTCAGTGGTAGAGCCGGTTACCGCCTTATTCAATCCGTCAAACGAATTCACATTGATTGCGGAATCACCATTAATAATGGTATCGTGAAACAGAGCCTTTGCCGCTTTCACCTTTTGCTGAACCTGTAAATTCACCTCATCGACCAATCCACCGGTATTGGCAACAATCCGGTCTACTGCAAAGGAACCGCCGAATGGCTTGAGTTCCACTGTAAACCTGTCTTTTGTAACTTCCTGCGAAGTATATTCCGTGTTAATTGCTCTGAAAGCCGCTGTCGGCTGGGTGATCAATCTCGTGTAACCATATGTAAGCGTAGCTCCATTGGTGCCGGGTGTTACCGCATTGTCAAACGTGATATTGTCGAGGATATACGAACTCTTTCTGAATTCATCGATAACCCCTTTTTGGATATCATCCTGTGCGTTAAGTTTTGCCTGTTGTAATGTTACTGCCATAATAATCATTTCTCCTTTTCAAATTTAATTGTTGTTTTTCGTATAGTAATTCTTAAGGGCATCGCCCAAGTTCCTTACTTTTGGCTCCTGCTCCTTACTTTGTGGTGGAATGTAGGAATTGCTCTTGAGCCTTTCTTCCACTGCCGATTTCACCGAATCACCGAAAACAGTTTCCAGTCTGCCGATGTTTTCTAGTGTGGATTCTTCATCTTTTCCTAACAGCAAATCGACAATATTAGTGATTGGGAGCTTTTTTTCAGTTGCAACAGTAAGCGCCTTATTTTTCAGAACTTCACGCTGTTTTTCCTGCTCCATCTTTTCAATTTTGGAATTGAGTTCCCGAAGCTGTTTTTTCTCTTCATTTTCCTCCGGGTAAAGTTCTGCTATTTTTTTGTCAATTTCCTTTTGCAGATTATTGGCTTTCCAAGTTTCAAGACCTTTCTGCAAATGCTTGTCCTTAACGGAATCCAGCCACGATTTGCCATCCGACGTTTCCATGAAATTTTGCACCCCTTCAACGGTGATAAGCCCCTGAAGATATGCTTTGGTTTCTTCGCTATTTTTGTTTTCATTGAAATACTGTTTTACTTCATCAAGTGTCATAATTTTTTCCTCCTTCAAATTTACCCATCCGACTCAAAATAGAACCGGATACGTTTGGGCAGTTTAACGTCTTACCAAGGACAACTTTTATCTGCGCTTATAGCGTGGGCAATCGACCTCTTTGCACCGATAGGATTGTTTGCAGGGATTGGCACAGCGAGCGCACTTTTTGAAATATTTGATATTGCCTTTTTCATCCATCCAAAACTCCAAATCTGATTTATCAGAATCTCTGATTCTTGCCAAGTAGTATCATCTTCCTTCCCCCTTAAAACGGGCAAATTAATTTTTATGATAAAAGCCGATAAACCCGCATAAATACTAGGCTTATCGGCAATTTTGGTAAATTGATATTATTGTGTATTTCATTGTTTTAGGCTATAAAAAAACAGGGGAGGTATAATTACCCTACCCTGCTATGAAAGTGCCTGAAATATTGTTTTATTGTGTAATCGTCGGTTCTGTATCCGTAGTATTCTCTGCCTTTTGTTTTTGCTCTGCCTGATATTTATTAAGTTCAATTTTAGGACTCTCTACAAAGGGCAGCAAAGTAAGGAGTGTTTCCTGCGAGCAGACATTTTCAAGTTTGACAATCACATCTGCAAGCCCTGTCAAATCGGTTGGCAGATTTCTTGTGAACTTTACGATGACATCCCGGTAATCATAAGTAATACCTTCTTTTTTAGCAATGAAAACAAACAGATTTCTGAGCCGCTCTTTGATTACCCGTTCCATAAAGGCTTCACGCATGGATACCCGGTTTTCCAGATTGAGCAGTTTATTGCGCAAAGCTAAGGAAGAGGTATTGGCTGCCCAATTCTCATTGAAATTGACCTCATCCATCATGTCATAGATTTTACGTTCAATATTTTCTAATTCGTTTTGCACAAAACTGTCATTAATATCTTTGGTGAGCCAAGAAACCTTACCGCCCTTAGGCACCTGAATAATGCCCATACTTTTCATTTTCAGCAGGTCATCCTCTTCCAGCTTGGCATTCTCTACCACAAGGTAAGCGTTTCGGTGATCCGCAATCTCGTTCACTAAATCCGAATTAATAGCATTATAGGCATCAAACAAAGAAACCACATCTTCAAATCCGCTTTTGCGATCAGAATTAGCGGGGCAGACAATTACCGGTACCCTGCCGAAAATATGAGGATGGCTACCCAAATAGTTCAGATTTTCCCCTGAACTGACTGTGCCCAATGAATCTGCATCACCAATTTCATAATGCATAATTTGCGTATCGGTATAAACATCCACATAAAGATTGGAATCAAAAGGCTTCTTAAATTGGTGCAGAGCAAGGATGACATTTCGGTCGGCAGAGCCATCCTCTAAGCAATAGCAATTGAGTGGAGTCAACACTGTCCCACAGAATTCACCATCTGTATTGATGTAATCCAGTTCATAACTTTCACCAAAGATTTCCGATTGCTTTCTTAGATTGAGATTATGTTCTTTGTCCCAGTGAGAAATGTTGTGGTCAACACAGTCCACCACAGCTTTGTTATCGGTTTTGGATATAAAATTAACCGGCTTACCCAAAAGGTACCCGGTTTCGTTATCCACAAACTTTCGTGGGAAGTTGAATATTAATTTTCGGTTGCTGCGGCTGTCCTGCATATCGTAATCGTGCAGGATATTATGGTCGCCATCATAATAATGCTTATATTTTAACTTTTGTTTTGCTTGGGTATTTAACTCATCAAGACAAAGCCTGATGAGATCTTCGTTTACTTCCAAATAATCCTCTCCTTTCAAAAATGGGCAGAAAAAAGGACTTCCGAAGAAGCCCAATATGATTTAAACTATTTTTTCAGCACACTGAATTAAACAATGCTGAAGATGTTCCGGTTCAAATACGGATGCAATAGAAGCGTCCAGTAACTCTTGCTTTGAAACTTTGTCCCAATGAATGGCATAACCGTTTTTGAGTGCTAGTTCTCTAATAAATTCTCGTATTGTTCTTCCGTTCCCTTCTCGAAACGGATGAATGATATTCAATTCTGCCATATAATATGTAAGCTTTTCAAAAAACAGTTCTTCATCCAACCCAGCTAAGGAATTGTCAGCTTTCAATTTGTAAAAAAGCATCTTTAGTTCCCTGTCTATAGATTGTACCGGGTAAAATTTTGTTTGCCCTTTGGATATATTTTCATAGCGGATTCTTCCGGCAAAAGAATAAACATCCCCAAACATAAACTTATGAATACGAAATAAATGAGTTATACCAAAGCGTCCTGCAATCGGTTGGTGAGTCAACTCATAGGCTTTTTTAAAAGTAATTTCTTCCTCAGCCATTTTAAGTAATTTTTCATCTTTTATATGCATTTTATTGCGTAACACAGGTACATCCTTATAATAGTAAAGCGACCATGTATCAACATAAATTTCATATTTAGAAAACTCACCCATTACCGCTGTGCCATCTCTCTGTATTTCTTGGTAACAGCCTCTATTTCCTGCTTACATGAAATTCTTCCAGCATCACGCATCCGGCAGTATTTTAATGTTTCCCGACTTGGAGTAATCCCCTCTACAGCAAAGGAAGCCATTGTGCTCTTCAAATTTTTTTTGTTTTTATCACTTACTCTTATGCTTTTCTCCATGTCGGCACCTCTTTCTTATCGTTATTATACTGAAATCTCTTCAATTTATCAATATTTTTACTTAACTTCCGTATATAAAACTGATACATTAAGTTGCTCCGAATTGCATTTGCCCCAGTCAATCCAGGTGCTGTTCTCCAAAATGTGCTGAGATGTTTTATGCCTTCCAAATTCATCAATTAATATTGCAACACCACATTTGGCTTTTCTATTTTCAACAAAGCGGTGAATCCTATCAATATCTATTAAGACTCCACTCCATTCAACAACTGGCAGCTTATGTACGCAAATATCGTCTTTACGCATCTTGGAAGGCTCGAATTTAAACTCGATTACAAATTCAGCTTGTGCCTTTCCAATTAATATATCTTTGTCATTGAAGTTGTTTGCAATAACTGCAATATCAACGCTTTTGCTTCTTTTTTCTCCTGACTCAATTGGGAAGTCATTAAACACTTTATATGGAAGTCTATTATCACCTATGTAATTTTGGATGTACTTTTGAACAGTCCAAACAAAGTCTCTTTCACAGTAAAAATGGAAATTACAATAGTTTTGCCTTATAGCTTCCAAACAATTTTTATGCACATCCAAGAAATTCATTCGTGTTATCCCCTTAAAATAGCAGCCCTCTATCAAAAAACTTCAAGCTCTGTACACCCTGTACCAATTGTACCGCACCATAAAGGCTGTCCGGTGCGTCATCATGCTTCGCACCTTTGTTATAATCCTTTACTTGATTATTATACGCCACATTTGCAGGATTGAAAAGAATAAATCCACGCTTGATGTCAGGCTCAAGTGTTATAATTCGCTCATGCTTCTGCCCTTTGGAATTCACTTCTTCCACCGGGGTAAAAATGCGTTTTTCCCATAGGCTTTCCTCAAATTTTTGTTTCATATAGCTCTGCGCCTGCGTCGCTTCAAAGCCAACTTTTTCAATAGGGAACTGCTGCAACTTTTCGATGGCAACCTGAAAAAGGTCATCGGGCAGTAGCTTATAAATACTTCCGTCCAGCACATACATCTGCCCAGTTTTTTCATGTCTACCAAGTATTGTAATAGCAGAATAGTCGTTGCGCTTTCCGGCTTTGATGGCAGGGTCAACATACATGACTATCTCCAAATCAGTGTAGTCCGGTAGGCTGTCCCACATAGAAATATTCTGAAAAATATAATCATCAGTGGAACGAGGATCGTTCTGTAATTCCTTGTAAAATGACTTATCTCCCATAGACTGCTTTTTGCACATCAGATAATAGTAATCGAGGTATTCATGCCACAAGATTTCAGTACCTTCCAGCATGGCTTCTTTGTTATCCTCAAAATATGCCTTGGCAGTATTGATGCGATCAAAATCCTTTAAATTGTTATATAGCCGCTCCCATTCACCCCATAAATCATCGCGCTCTGAAAATGATAGGATTGCTGCTTTTCGAATACTTCTCACCCCGGAGATTTTGCCCTTGAGAAGCTCTGCCATCAGATCTTCCTCATGAAGAACTGTGCCAACCACAAGGATGTTTGTTTCTTTTGTGCCAATTGGAATGACAACATCTGTAAAGGTGGATTTCACTTGCTCACGCTTGGTTTCAGATTTTGCGGTATCATCTTTCAGCAGATCATCGAGGAGTACAAGCTGAGGGCGGTACTGTTTGAAATGAATACCACGCAGGGAACCATCAATACCACGGATCATAATACAGGCATCAATGCCGCGACCTCTTATCCAAATTTCATTGTTGTTCCATCGATTCCCCTTTTCAATGCCGAAGTCTTCAATCAGCAGTTTATTGTTTTCCAGTTCATCCTTAATCATATCAAGAAATGGCAGTGCAATCTGCTCGGTTGCTGAGATAATTAAGGTAAACTGGGATTTGTTATATAATGTAGAATAGAGCGGAAACAGAAATGAATTGATGGTACTTTTACCGTGTTCACGAGGTAATCCGAATGCTTCAATCAGCCCACTGTTACCTAGCATATATTTCAGTTCAGAAAACAGTTCCTTATGGAAACTACCAAACGGACGGTCAAAGTATTTTGGGAAATAGCATAGAGCAAAAAATTCAATGTCGATTTCACCAAGCAGTTTTCTAAGCTCTGAAAACGAAAATTCCTTGACCAGCGTTTTCACTTTATCTTCAGAAAAATATTTATCAAGGTATTGCTTCAGTAATTCATTTTCTCTTGTTTGTTCTTCCGTTATTTGCATGGAGCCTCCTTTCCTTATATGTATAATTGTAGTATTATAATGTTTAAAATACTTTTTGCTTTGGAGGGAACTGTTTTGAGTAAAGTCCGTACAATAAAGACTATTGACGAAGCCATCCTTCTTCGAAATAGTGTTTTGAAATCTGCAGAAATCTCAAAATTAAATATTATTTCTATGATTTCAAATAACAGTGCTCTCGACTTAATGTATAATCTCAAATTTAAAGAGGTTGGAATCGAGCCATTAGAAAATAAGCCAATCAATCTTATAGAGCAGCTAAATCAAATGTTCACATACTTGGTTTCTATTGAAGCTGTTATCTATTTGATGAAGATTTACCCCGGTATGTCTTTCACTCTTAATCTTGGAACTTCATCAGGATATGATGTCGAATCCGTTGATCAAACTGTTATTGCTGAGACATTTTCAGCCACATCTCCAAAAAGTAATGGCAAGCTCAAAAAAGATGTCATAAGACTAAATGCAAACGATAACGCTTTACATAAATACTCATTTTATTACTCTGACGTTGACTCTCCCGTTTACGTTGAAAATCTAAAACGCGCATTTCCTAATGTAAATATTATTAAGATATCTTTAGATAACCATATAAAATAATTTTGAAAAAATTGTACTGTAAAAATTTTTGGAGCTTCAGCTGTGGGGTTGATTTTTCCACATAGAAGACCCCCTCCCATCAAAAGCGACACTGTTTCCAGCATCGCTCAATATATTCTATTCAGTTTACCAAGCCAAGCCTTGCAAAGCGTCAGCCTTATCCTGCTCAGTGGTTTGTGTGTAAAGGTTTGTGGTGAGAATACTCTCATGGCCAAGGATTTGTTGGATAGTCGTCATTGGCGTACCTGTTTTGATTAGCTTATAGGCAAGGGAATGGCGCAGCATATGAGGTGTAACTTTAATACCAAGTGCCTTGCCATAGTTACAAAGGATAATCTCCACAGCACCTCTACCCAGTGCGCCACGTTGCCCCAATAGGAGCCGCTGTGTGCTGCTGTCTGGTCGTACTGCGAGGTATTGTTCCAATGCTTGCTTTGCAACAGCGTTGAGGGGCAGTGTGCGGTTGACCATTCCTTTGCCAATCACTCGGATATGGCTGTCAGTATCACTTATGACAATATCGTTAATGGTCAAACCTGTCAGTTCACTCACACGAACGCCGGTTCCAAACAGCAATTCAATGATACAGATATGCATTGGGTTTCCTTTTTGCAGAATTGCTTCATGCAGTGAGGTCAAGTCCTGCTCCGATAAGCCTTTATAATTGCATTTATCCCGGTTCTTGGTAAGCTTTGCGGCATAGGCTTCCGGCAGTAACCTTGCATCATAAAGGTATCGGCAAAAAGCATTGACACTGGCAAGCTTACGATTGGAAGTAATGACTGTTTTCTCCTTTGCAAGCAAGTATCGCTTGTAAGCAATAAGGTCAAATTCAGTTATTCGCTCCGGTTCCTTGTCATACCAAGTGAAAAAGCCTTTCACATCGCGCAAGTAGCAGGAAATTGTGTTTTCACTGCGCTCTTCACGCATCAGATATAACTGGAAGTTATCAAGGTTTATCATAATATAGCACCATCCTTCGGTACTACATTAATCACTCAAAGTAGGTACTAAGTCAAGATAATTCTTACAACATAACCTTAATTCCGTAATGAGCAGCAAAAATCATTAGTCGCATTCCAAGTTCTCATCATCTTCAGAAGTTTCAGCAATCTCCGGTGGCTGCTCATCAGAAAGCATTTGCAGGAACAATTCTTTACGAGCCTGTTCATTTTGTGCGGTATCAAGAATCAACTGCTTTTTATCCGACCATTCCTCCGGGCATCGATTGCGAAGAAAAAAGGATATTGCCTGTGCGGATGGTGGCTGGTGGCGCTTGGTTTTTTCCAGTTTGGTGTGCTTTTTTCCGTTTCTATCCTCTTCGACGATCGTTTTCAATTCTTCAAATTCATAGCCCGTGCACAATTTAAAAAGTGATTTTTCCACGTCCTGATTCAACAGGCACTTACCCATATTCACGAGTTCAGAAAGTGCTTCATGATCTTTGCAATATCTGTACCAAGAATCCGGCGATATTGATAATTTGTGGCAAATGTCACGAACTGAGTCTCCTTCGGCAATCCATTCTTTTATGTCCGACAAACGGGGTATTATGTCCGTATCATATTTACTGATTTTATTTGCTATTCCTTTTCTACTCATGGCGTTCATCTCCTTTCTTTGCCCCACATTTGGCCTGTGTGGGCATCATTTTATATTATCAAGTATATTTGCGCGTACCATAAGGAAAAGGGGCTGTTCGCCCCAGTTTTCTACAATTATTCTTCAATCATATCCGCAATGAAATGCAGAAGAAATGGAATATCATATGAAGTGAATGTTTCCGGCAGTTCTCCAGTCAGCATCAATTCGTCAATCCGTTTGGAATCAGCCATATCGGTTGGCAATATCTGCGGCATCAATACTTTTTTCAAACCATTCTGTTCAGCCTGCTGTGATAGATTTCTCAAAGTATCAACTATTTCCTGTCTTTCCATAAATAATCCTCCCTGTTTTGAATTTACAACATTCATCACTTAAAAGGAAAAATTAGTCAAGCGGCTTTTTTAGCCTGCGCATACGGATTTTTATATTCAGACAACAAAAAGAGGCTGAGCATTCACTCAACCCCAATTATTATCAACCTGCATAATACCACTTGTGATTACTATATAGTTGGCTTATAAAACATTTTATCAATTACTCTTGAGATAGGCCTTTCTAAAGGCAAATAATAATTCCCATAATTAGTATCATCCCTTCTAAGAGCAATTTTGTCATATTCAAAGTTTATTGCTTTAAGCGGATCATCTAATTTTTGAAATGTAGCCAAATCGGATTTTTCATTATCAAGTATTTCTATTACACTCTTTCTTAACTTTTGAAGCATCTCAAAATATGTACTACTATTAGAAACGCCGAGGAACCTCTTGATTTTATTCCTTGAAGCATTATCATATGGAATACATATATTCGGTAAAAGAATTGAATACCGTTTTGCTTTATATACACTATCTGAAATGGGAAAGTTAAATTCATTTTTCCAGAATTCATCACACCAGTCATCACATAGTAGTGTTTTCATATTTATAGAAGCTTTTTCGTATAATCTGTCCCAGTTGTCTTTTAAGTAGATTAAGCTTTCTACTGCGCCTTTAATTCTGTGTGGGAGCTTACTATAATCTACTTTTTCCTGCCCTACAATGTCTGCTATGCATTGATGTCTCCTAGCGTCTACAAACATTCGCAGATATGCACCAATAATATCTTCAAACACTAACCCGCTTTTTAACTTCCATTGTTTGGTTCTATTATAATGGTTGCAAGCACATAAAGGATCACAGTTGAAATTTACGTATTCCCATATTTCCATCAAAGTAGCTTGCTCTTGGATTGGATACAAATTTCTATTATTGATTGCTGCATTCCTATTTGATTCATCAATTCTTTTCCTTATTTCATCAAGCCCTAATATTTCCATTCAGCTCACCTTCTGTGCCATAATTATAGCATAATACTTTTTTACTGAATAGAGAGAGATAGAATACTAGTCATATAGGAATTTCACGTTATTTATCATTTCAATGAAAGAATTAGTCAAGCGGCTTTTGAACCTGCTCATATGGAATTTTTGCATCGCCACGCAAGAGAAAAATTTCATTTTCAGAACCAACTTTATCAATATAACGTTTCACAATTACATCCACATATTGTGGGTCAAGTTCCATCAATAAGGATTTTCGGTCGGTATTTTCACAGGCAATTAAAGTAGTGCCACTGCCTCCGAACAAATCCAATACTATTTCCCCACGATAGGAACTGTTTGTAATCATTTTCTGCATTAATTCAATCGGCTTCATTGTTGGATGTAAATCAGATTTACTTGGCCTTTGAAAGTCCCATACATCTGACTGTGTTCTATCATCAAGCTGATGAATTCTTGGTGCATTATCAAGCCAGCCATAAAATATTGGTTCATATTTTGTATGGTAATCTTTTCGGGACAGTACAAGTCTGTCTTTATTCCAAATAATTGTGGATGACCAGTGAAACCCGCAATCTGAAAGCACATCCATCATATTTCCCCATTCTTGAGCCGACATGAAGGAATAGAGCATGGCTCCACTTTCTGCAACAGATGCAATATTTGAAAATGCTTTGAATAGGAAGTCATGAAAATCATCTTTCCCCATAGCATCATTCATAATACTTCGTTTTCTCCAACTAGGATGTTGAGTCGCACCATAATCCACATTATATGGAGGATCAGTACAGATCAGTTTTATCTCCCCACCATTAGCCAATTTTTGTACATCTGCCAAAACGGTACTGTCACCGCACATCAATCGGTGCTTTCCTAAAAGCCAAACATCACCCTTTTGTGAAACCGGTTTTTCCGGCAGTCCAATTTCAAATTCATCATCTTTTGATGTATCAGACTGTTCTCCTAAGTATTCATCCCATAACTTTTCCGCTTCATTCATATCAAATCCGGTCAATTCCACACTGTAGTCCTGTTTTTGTAAATCATCAAGCAATTTGGATAGCTGTTCAAAATCCCACTCACCGCTGATTTTATTGAGGGCAATATTCAGTGCTTTTTCTTTGGTTTTATCAACCTCAAGCACAACACACTCTATTTCGGCATAGCCTAAATCTTTCAATACAGAATATCGCTGATGGCCTCCGATAATCGTCATATCAGAATTTACTATGATCGGTTCAGCAAACCCAAACTCTTTAATGCTGTTTTTAATTTTTTCATATTCTTTATCTTCTGGCTGCAGCTTCTTTCGTGGATTATATTCGGCAGGAACTAATTTATCAATTGCAATTTTTCTAAACTCCATTATTGTTCCTCTCCCTTTACCTTGAACCACAGCTTTTGGACAAATTGGCCTATCTCAGCAAATGGGATGTGTTTATCACACCATCTAACCAACTTATTAACCATAAATGAAACTGCCATATAAAATCCAACGTAAATCAAAAAGCCAAGTAGTCCAATGAAAAAATGCGCTGTGTCTGTTAAAAGTAACCTCATAAAACTCATTCTTTTTCCTCCAATTAAAAAAGCTGCCTGCTCATAACGAGCAGACAGCACAGTCCAATATTCGTACTATTCAGTTTTACTTTAAATTTTGCAAATTCATGTTCTGAATTTCATCTTGCTGACTTCACCCCCTTTTATGAAAATTTCAATCTAATAATTATAGTAATTGATACTCATTGCTTTCAATTAACTTAACAACTGAATCACATAATTTATTATTGGCTATGTCGTTTTTATCGATTGAACTTACCAATACTTTAATATCCTGCTTTGAATATGTACTAACCAAAAGATTAGTAATTTCTGTCCGATATTTCATATACTGCTTCATTTCATATTCATGGCTTTCATTTGACATCATTCCACTGTTTTTAAATTTCGCTCTTTGATATGCAGCTTTACTGATTCTCTGCTCTAAATTTGCTAAACATGAAATTAATATTTCAGTATTCAATTGTTTATCATCAAGCATTTGAGTATAATATTGTAATTTTTCTTTTGTCATTTATATTTTATATCCTCCATTCTTTATAGGTCATGCAGACAGCTAGGCAGTACCGAAACAAGTTTCGCTACTGAATGACATTTTTTAAGTTATGTGAAATTCCGCTACGCTACATTTCCCAAACTTAAAATCTGTCTGAATTAACTTTTATTAACTCATATTTTTGTAAATAGTCATCAAATGGGCGTAACCCTCTATATAGAGCTTTCCGCCATTTTCATGACTATTTTGGTGTTAATACAGTCCAATCAAACGCTTCAATAATCCATGCATTAGGATATCTTTTTTGTTTACCATCAATAACTTTGCTTGTAGAAAACTCTCTAATACGAAAATTCAATACTTCGCCTTGAAATTTTAATGATTCTTCTTTCAAAGCTGCATTTAATAAGTCCAATCTTTTCCTAAGTTTTCCATCTCTTCTCACATTCATAATGTCAATTAAATCTTTCCTATCTGTACGCTGATACATTATTTGACCTTGATGGATATGCAAATAATCCTCCAGAGAATAATTTTCATTTATTAGGTTATATCTTTTAACACCTAATAAATTTTGAATATACTTACAATAACCAAATTCACCTAATTCTTTCATCTTTTTTATTCTTGCAAGATCATTTGTCTTTTTTCTGTACATTAGTGGATTTATTTTTTTATAAACGCCCTGATTGTTTTCATCTACAGCATCGAATACAATATAACTTTTATCATACTGCCTTTTAAATTTGTCAATATATTCATTTGTTGTATGCCCCGCTTTTAAATAATCAGCCATTTCTATTTGATGCTTATTAGATTGTTCTAATCCACCTAATACCATATTGTTTAAACTCTTGATACAAATGTTGAGACCATCTGTTTCATCTTGAATTCGTTTTCTACCAATACATTGTAAAAGTGAATGTACATCTTTTATATCTATCACTATGTCATGCAAATTTCTATCAATAATATTTACTCCTGCATCAAGACACGATGTGGTAATTAAAATTAGTTCATCAAATTTTTCATTTTTTAACATTGAGTTTATTTTCTCTTTATTGACATATTTATAATATATTGAATTACTAGAGCTGCAACAAAACAAACAATCCTTTTTGTATTTCTGATATAGTGAATACGCTTTTCTTGCTGACTGTATGAAAAATATTGATTTCTTGTTGTTCTTAATAGCCTTTTTTAAAAATTCTTCTGTTGTTTCTTCTTTATTATAAAATGTTAAACTTCTAATAAATGAATAATCATATGTTAATGTATAAGTAATTGGTTTAATATTTGGATATGAATCAGTAATATAGTCTACAACGTCTTCACCAGTAGCACTCATAAAAATCTTAACTGCATGTTTTTGATTAATAATTTTATCCAACGATAAATCCGTTGTGGTATTAAAGCTGCTATCATCAAGAAAATAATGAAATTCATCAGAAATTATAAACTGATATTTCACCCAATCAAAAGGAATGTTATATTGTATTTCAATTTGTGTTTTTTGGTAACTACGTATTTCAATTTCATCCGTTTTATGATTTCTTTCTATTTCGGCTTGAAATTGATCAATAGTATTAATCCGATGCAATAACATCAAGATTTTCTTGCCACTTGCTTTTGCAAAATCATATAATGGATTCTTAATGAAATAGCTTTTTCCCCTTCCACAATTGGCAGAAATTATGATTACATCCCCATCATGCCACGTCTCAATAATTTTAGGACTAATTAAATCTGTAATATACTTTGGTTCTTTTGGAGTTTGATTGATATTTGACATCGAGATTTATACCTCCTGATTGAACTGAGCCATTGCTGACCTTAGTTCATCTGAATCGGAGAATAGGAACACCTTAAACTGGTTGTTCTTCTCGCTGTCACTTACCTTTTTTATGTCATAGCCATGCCGTACTAAATAATTCGCCATTGATAAACTGCGAATTATGTAATATTGCTTTTCTTGTATTTTTATAATTGGTCACAATCCTTTTCATTTATTTTTTGTATGTTGAAACCATGTACATTAATATTTTTTCTGAGGGATACCAGTTGGCTAGCTTGTTACTGTTTCAAGTTCCACCGAATACGGCAGAACCGGAAGCCATAACACATTGTCCATTTTGTCGATAAGCCTTTTGCTTGCATTTATTGCTACAATAAATACTATCTTTCCTTTTGGCATGAAACTTGTTACCACAAATTGGACATATCTTTTCTCGTTCTAATTCTTTACGCTGTTTTCGATTAGCAATCTTAGCATCATTGGTACATCGATAAGAACATTTTTTCGCATTTGGCAATCTAGAATAAAACACTTTACCGCACCATGTACAAGTGCATTTATATCCATATCCGTATTTCTCATATTCTTCTTTTAAAAATCCTTGAATATCTTCTAAATCCTCATACAAAGAATTTATACTTCCCTTCATTTTTACGTTATGATTTTCAGTTCCGGCAAAATTGCCAGAACCCGTATTGGTAACATAAGTATACTTTTTGCTTTATATCCATCCGTGCTCATTTAGGCCATTCCAAGCTATGTCAAAATCATCTGAATGCAATTTCAAATTAGACGTTAAACAGTCACGCAACATCATATCTTCTTTGGAATAATTTGCATTGTTAATGTATTTTTTGATATAGCAAGGTACTATTTTCATGTCTAAGTCTCTACACGCCCTAACACGCTGATGTCCAGATATAATAATATTATCTTGACTGATTAGAATTGGATCAACTATACCGCTTGTTTGAACTGATTTTAAAAAGTCAATCCATGCATTACCAATGATATTTTTAAAATATTTACTGTGTGCCAGCAGCGGTTTTAGCTTGTCAATTTCAATATCAATAACCTCTGTATTATTAACTGTTAATGACTCATCTTTTAAATTTCTTATTTCTTGCTGTATCTGCCTTGTCGTCATTGATTCTAGATTATTTTCTTTAATGAAGTTTTCACGTTTATCTGTTGGAACATCCAAAAGTAAGAATAGTTTTGTTGTTCCCAAATTAGAAAGCGATTGCGAATTTGAAAACTCTGTTGCAATTCTCATAAATTGGTTCGCGGTTCGTTGGCTGAAATTAATTTTTTCTTCTAGCCAATTACCCCATTCTCCATGATTAAGTTGCTCTTTTGCTTCAATCAATTTTTTTCCTATTTCTAATATGTTATTAGCCGTCTGTTCCTTTAGTTCAAATATCTCATTTTCAATTGTTTGGATTGTTCTGACTTGGATTTTATTTGACATTGATAGAGTTCCTCCCATATATTTTTTTCTGCAAGATAACAATTGTATCATCTTTCATTGTCATGCCCTCCTTTGTTTTTGTAAGAGGGAATGATACTTTTCCGCTCTTCGCCCCCTCAAGGCGCTAGCCGAGAGGGAACAAAAAGAGAAATACATAAAACTATTTTTGTACTGTACAATCAATCTGTGCCGTGCGTTTTGTCTGATTGAAGATACGCTGGATAATCACTTTACCGCCGGAATACTGTTTCAACTCATCGTGGTTGATGCCGATAATCTTCCCCGCTTCGTCCCAAAGTTGCGTATAGCCATTCACCAAATTCAAGCTGAGTATTGCACCTTCAAAAAAGCGTTCCGAAATATCATCCATCTTTACTCCCAAATCAAGACCTTTGCACAGCACATCTTTCAATTCAATTCGTAGCTGCGGTTCCTTTGACCAGTATTCCTGTGGCACCGTAATATCGGAAATTTCGCAAATTTCATTTTGCTCGTAGTGGCGCTGTTCAGTGGATGCAGCATAATACTGGTCAAGCATCGTGAAATCATAATTTGAACTTTGAGCGTGAGAAACATCAATCTTTTCTTTGTCTTGATTGAGCCAAAGGTGATAAATCAACCCTTCCGGGAACATCCATGCAAAATTCCAGTTCTTCTCCCAACGCAGGTCTGGTTTCTCTTTATTGTTCTCTTTGGAATATTTGTACGCATAATTCACAGCAGCCTGCGCCACTATGGACTGATTAGAGCATAATTGATAGATTTTCTCTCTCGTCTCTTGATTCAACTCTGAATATTCTTGGCGTTTTAGTTTTCTCTGCTCTTTTGCATTATCGCTCTTAGAATAAGCATCAATTTTTTTATACTTTTTAATGATAGCTTTAAAGGCACTGTGATACTCTAAAAAATGCGATTCTAATTTCTGCTCGAATTCTCTGACAATATTACAACCCAAATTTGGGTTCAGAAGCAGGCCGGTTGTATTGTAAACCAACTGCGCCTCTTTTCGCTTTTTTGTGTTTGCATTAATTTGCTCTTTAATCCATGAATCATAATGAGAGAGAATTGCATCTGCAAACCAATCGAGAGGACTTAGGTAGTCCAAATCATACGACCACTTATTTCCTCCACATTTGTAGCATAAAAACTGGGGTTTCTTTTTATAGCTATACTGAAATGAGTCACTAATTGAAACTGCTAATCCGCTTTTACTTGCATCAATTTGAAGTCCTTGCAAATACTTTCCGTATCGGATTGCATACTGATATTTCTGAGGATTCTTTTCCGTAATCATACGGTTTTCCGCTTGGGAAGTCATATCGGTTATGTGACCGGTCTTATCGTCGGCTTTTAAGATAAAATCAACGACCGCTTTTTTATCATATGGAATCGGATCAGCAGTACCCTTGTCTGCAAAGTTAATTTGCGGTAGAGCTGGAATCAAAAAATTTGAAAAAGTTACTTTCCCCTTAGCTTTTAACTTTTCCAGCATCTCGGTTCTTGTCTTCATCAGCCGTTCATAAACACAAATTTCAGGATTTTCTTTTAGCGTTACATTTTTAAAAAAAGAAAGCCACGATACATCAGTTTGCCTGTAATCTGTTTTTGTGGAAAACAGGCAGATTTTATCTCCATCATAGTCCATATTCATTTTAGGCATAAACAGGCCTTCGCCGAACTGAATGATATGCCTAAGATGATTTGTCCATTTGCCATTATCCGGCTCAAAATTAATTTCAGCAGCTTCGGAGTAACTAGTTACCGGATTACGCATCCCGATATAGAGTCCCTGTGCCTCTCCCATAAAGGCTTGATTTTTAGGAACAATCTGTTGTATTTTTTTCACATCTCTGTGAATTGCCCACTCTATTAATGTTGGAATATGACAGGTAACAAAATGATAAGTACATGGCATATAGATTTTCCCAAGGCGCATATCATCAATTAAATATTCAATGCGCTCCAGAATTTTCTTACGCACATAGGGGTCAAAAACCATATTTTTATTTAGCTTGATTGCCTGAATAATCGGCTCCTCCCAGTTCTCGTTGGTATCAACAGAATCTTCTCCATCTTCATCAGAATCCTCTGTCTCAGTTTCTTTTTCCGAATCATCATCGTCTGCTTCTTCAGATTTAGCCGCTATGGTATCATCTTCCGGATTATCATCGTCAGGCAGAATTTCTTCCGCTGATTTCTTTTCGTCCTGAAGCATGTGTAAAAAAGCAAGCAAATATTTTGCTTTTTCCCAGTCAACTTCACCTTCATCGGAATAAATACTGATTGCCCGATTGATCATATTGCATTCATCTTGCGCAAACAGGGGAAGTGTAAACCAGCTGAGTTTGAGTGCCAGTAGCATCTGATATGTGATCTTCGTGTATTGGGAGTGGGGGACATGTACATAGTTGGCGATACCGAATGCGTCATATCCATATTTTTTAATGAGAGATTTATATTCTGTCATGTTATTGAACAGGCATCCATCCTTGTTTTCTGTTTCTCCCTTTTCAAGAAAAGCCTTAAAGCAGCTCTTTGTCATGAGAATATCTATCTTATCTGACTGGTGAGTCTCTCCGAAAATATCAGTAATGCTTGCTGCGTTCTTCTCTTTCAGCCAATAATGCAATTTAACAATACTGAAGAATGCTTTGCAGTAAGGAAAGCGAAGCTGTCCGCCTTCTGATTTCAAATCCATGTTTAACAGTTTCGCAAAACTTTCATCCATCAGGGCAGTACCATCGGCAAAATTGAGCGGGACATCTTTGACTTCTTCAACAAAATCGATACCTGTTGTCATCCGATTTACCGGAAATTCAAATTCATCTGGAATTGGTTCACACTGTTCCTTTGTGTAGCAGGGATTTGATTTATATAGCTTTTTGGCAAAAACTCTACTGACAGGTTTATCTGCCTGCTCTACTTTTGGACGTAACCCTTCCTTTTCCCATTGTGAAATTGTTCTTTCTGTTTCCTTGTTGCCGCTTTTCCGTTTTGGAATCTCTTTATCTTTGGCTTTTTGTTTTCCAGATGCCAAAGTTTCATAATATGTGTTAATTGCTCCAAGCTGTTGGAGGTAATCTTGATATTGTTTTTCCTCTTCCGGCGTTCGCTGATAGTCTGTGTTATATACAATTTTATTACCGCTGATGTCATATTCCAAATCTTCAATAACACAGATGTCAAGGTTATCAATGTAATCGCTGATATCAAAAAGGTTGCAGGAAGTAGTCATCAACGCAACTGCCGTCAGACATTTGCCCTGAACTCCCATTTGGGGTTTCTTTCCTAACGTCATCATTTCTACGACTTGATCATAAATGCTTGAATCCACATAATACTGCTTGCAAGTTTTATGCTGGCTACTGCTCAGGGAGCAATCAAGGAATACAAACTTTTTCTCTCCCAATGTCACTCCATCATTTAAGATATGGGCTAAAACCTCTTTCTCACCCTTTTTGGCATTTCTTCCTGTTTTAATGCTGATTACATTTTTCAAGGCCTCGGAATCGGGTGACCACTTCTTTTCGATCATATGGAACAGAAAATTCTCACTTTGCTTTACTGGAGCACCTTCACCGCTCATGGAAAATGTACCATCTTTGTCCGCTATGTCGCTAATACTGAACTGCCGAATTACATACTGTTTTCTTTTTGTTGACAATAAAAAGCCTCCTAAATTAAATTTTTGTAAACCAACCAGGCCTACACCGAAACCGGTATAAGCCTGAAATTTAATTTAAGAGGAATTTATAAAATTCATCTTTGCAGACCCCCTATCGTTTTATGTAAACAATAGAAAGGGAATTTGCTGTAACGATATTTGATCTGCCTTATTCAATTTTAGGAATCTAATTATGTATTCGAGATAGAACATAAAGTAAAATACACTTTATGCCTTCTCATATCGAAACAGTTTTTGACTATATTCGACTTTTTTATTATAAGTCCAACATTTACCAGTTGTCAATAGGATTTTTAAAAATTATATCAGAGCAAAAAGAAACCCCGGCTACTCTATTGGTAACCGGGGCGAACTTATGACTCTATTTTCTTGGCTTGTTCTAGCACATGCTCAAACACTGCTAGATATTTTCGTATCTCTGGTGTTCTTTCCTTTGTCTTGGCACGCTCATAGAGCTGCAAAAATATAGCAAGTTCATTATCATCACATTCATACACCTTACTAATCAGCATTTTTACAGCAGATACATTCTCATGGGCAGCAGATTTTAATTTATTTGCAAAGTCCTTTTCTGTCCACGCAGAATGTAATTTTACCGTTACCGGATAATACGTTCTCGGAATAGAAATTTTTTGTAAACAAAAAGGCTCCTCCTGCTCTATATGTACCAATTTTCTTTTTGGCCTTTGGATATTACCCTCTTGCTGCCGTTCTTGCTTTAAACGTTTTATTTTTTCTTCTCTTTGTTTTCGTGCTTGCCTTCTTAATTCGTCCTGTTTGATGAAACCTTCAAGCGCGACAGTTTTCTGCGTCTTCCAATCCTTAAAGCTCTGCCCAAAACCTATCGCAGACAAATTTATATTCTCAAATATAAGATTATCCAACGGGAATTGAAAAGAAAATATATTATGATCGCTGATACCGATTACATCGGCTCCTTGATAATTATATGTATCCTGATCCAAGGCATAAATAACAAATTGCTGTGTACCTTTATCTACTACAATGGCTGAATGAGTTTTTGATTCATTCAATTGAAACCGTTTAATATAGTAAAAATCCTGTTCATGGCGGCATTCCCCAACATCATCAACTGTAACCCACTCAACCTCAATATTACGTTTCCGATATGCATTTGTTAGAGTCGTAAGGGTTTTAGATGTTGTTTTTTTATCTCCAAATTCTATTGCGATTTGCTGGTTATTTGATTGCTTAAGCAAAATGGGCGTAAAATGCTTAGGGAAAATTTTAACGTCCATGTCCACAGATAATCCCGCATTGATATTTCCTTTAAAATGGTTATAAATATTTCTTTTAACTTCTTTCCACGTATCAGGAGTATCCCGATCATAATCATCATAGTCACATTGCCGATGATCAGGTAAGTGGGCAAAATGTGCGCTTCGTTTTTCGCCTCTTTTAAATACAACCGTTTGACCACATTCAGGGTCAAAACACAGCAACTGTCTTTCTCTGCTTTTTTCCCTGATTTCAGTTTCATCTATATATCCCTTTGAAACATCCATGGCATAGATAATCCGACCATCCAGCAAACATTTTTCCATTACACGTCACCACCAAAAAGCATCCGTTAATCGCTTATTTCCAAAGTCTTGTATACTTCCCATTTCCATTGAATTTGATTAATCCAAGGTCACGCAGTTCCTGAAGATTTCTTCTAATGCTAAAAGGTATTGTGTTGTTATTTGGATATGCTTTTTGAAATGTATTCTCATATTCATAAACATCGGCAAGAGAAAAGTTCATATCTCCAAATGCATCTATGACACGAAAAGTGATGCTCTGCCAACCGGATAACTGAGATATGATCCTATACTTATCAACGTCTAATACCTTGTCCTCTGATACTTCCGGTGGCATAAAGGCACACGGTTCTTTATATTCCGGCAAATTATTAAGAATACGAGTGATATGTTGAATTTTTTCAACATCAATCTTCCCGGTGGCTTCATCACTGCATATACTTTCAAAATCACTGTTTACCTGTTTAATAAGAGGGGGTTCATCAAATAATACGCCATATTCAATATTTTTTTCAAAACCGGAGTATGTAAGATTTGCCGATGTTATAATGGCATACTTCTTATCAAATAAATAGACTTTCGCATGCAACCGCTGGCTATTAAATACACTCCCATTATGCTCGTTGACCAGTTTGACCGCGTCAATATCTGAGGATTTCTTATAAAAATTATTCAGATTGAAAGTCGTCAGCAATTTTAGTGAACTTGAATTTTGTTTCTGCTGCAGTAAAGACGATATAATTGATGTTTTGACATAGGGTGCGCACAATTCAATTGAGGTATGGCTGTCACATACCAGTTGCATAAATAAATCTTTTATGGGACTATTTAATACTTGAACCATGCCATCACCTTATCATAGTAATATTTAAATTTTCCTTTACCATTTTCAAAAAATCTTTTCCATTAACTATATCTATATCAGTCCTCGCAAAATCTACACATTTTGAGAACTTCAAGTTAAAATAAGTGAAAATTAGGTAGTTTCTGCTAGCTACAGTGTGCAATATTTCAATATCCTCTTTTGCTAATTCTCTATTTTCAAATAGACATCCTACACCAAACTCCTCGGAACTTCTGTAACATTGGAGAGCAAAAAAGCCTTTATTCTCCTCTACATTGCATGATTTTAAGCCCAATTTAGCTATCAATCTCTTAACTAAACTTATAAAATCGCTTTTTGTAATTAAAAGAGTTAAATCTGTAGAATCATCACTTATTTCCTTGCTTAATAGAACTGGCGGTTCTTCAGATATCCCCTGATCCTTCTGTGTTCTGGTGCAAGTTCCTAGTTCTTCTTGATCAAACTTCATTTTCAGCACCTCTTGTAATTACTTTGTCACTAAGAATATTTACTTTTTGTTGAGCATCAAGTTTATCTAATGCCAATTGTAATGCTTGCGTAATATTTCCACCGGTACGGTTAAACCCATATATTCTTGCAGTTGCTACAAACAGGTCGTCTTTCTTTATTCCAAAACTTTTATCAGCAATTTGATACATTGCTTCTGCCAATTCTTCAGTTGAAATATAAGAAATTGGTCTACTTCCACTTTCACCATCAGGAATTTGCACATCTGCTTCATCTACACCTACAGGCCAACAAAAAACATTTTTCTGAATTATTTCATTCTTCAATTTACCATTCAAAATAAAGTTTACATAAGCTCGAACTTTGCTCGTAGCCTTTTGGTTGCCAAAAAGAATTGCAACTCGTTTACATAAAAGTTCGAAGTGGATTGGATACTCATTTTGAATAACATATCTTAGAATATTTCCACAATAAGTAGCATCATCATCCAAATTTCGTTTGATATCAAATATATTGGTTTCCTTGTATATTTTAAACCCATATAGTTCTGCTTGGCTTACATCTGGATTAATCTCATCCGGACTTTTTTCTTCAATATAGGCATTTTCATCAGTTTGCGGTTCGGAAATATCCTCTTCTAAAAAGTCACCTTCAGAAAAGGACGCCATTGCGTTCTCTATATTTTCAATTAGCTTGCGACCTTCCGTATTTTGATCTTTAATCCAATCTGTTGACCAAATACGATAAATTTTCCAGCCTATATTTTCAAGAACCATTTGTCTAAGCCTATCGCGCTCTCTTGCAGTCCTGGCTGAATGATAAGTTGCTCCATCACATTCAATACCCAAAACGAATCGACCGCTTAAACTTGGGTGCCTGATTGCCATGTCTATACGGAATCCTGAACATCCAACCTGTGTGGCAACATTGTATCCATTTGCAACAAGAAAGTCATATACAGATTCTTCAAACGGCGACTCAACATTAACGCTATCTGGAACTTGTAATTCGTTCACAATAGCAGACTTTCCATTGATTGCAAAATCAATATATGAACGCAACATTTTTGCTCCATCCGAAGTTACTTCAGCGCTTATATCGGTTGGAAGTATTGATCCAACTAATTTCACATTATACTTTGCTCTTGTAATAGCAACATTTAATCTGCGATATCCCCCCGACTTGGTAAGTGGGCCAAAATTCATATACATAATACCATTTTGATCTTTTGCATAACCAATACTGAGAATAATAGTATCGCGTTCATCACCCTGAACATTTTCTAGGTTTTTAATAAAGAAAGATTCTTCTTTTTCCTCATTGAAAAAATCTTCATAACGTTGGTCTTTCAGCCTAATCTGTCTAATTGCAGCTTCCACCGCTTGCTGCTGCGAGCCGCTAAAAGTAACAACACCCAGTGAGCGTTGGGGGAATTTTTGAAAATGTTGAAATACAATTTCAGCTACTTTCTGTGCTTCGACTTGATTATCTCGCTTTCCGCTACGATCATAAATACCATTTGATACATAGACATACTCGACTCCAACATCATGTTCTCGTTCAATACTGGAAGGAAACGTTACAAGATTTTTATAAATCTTTGCATTTGAAAAAGCAATTAAATCTTCATGGCGGCTTCTGTAATGCCATAGCAGAGACCGTTCTGGCAACACAGTTAATGCTTCATCAAGAACAGATTCATACGAATCGGAATCATCATCCTCTTCTTCTGTCTCTGTGTCATAATCAACATCTGTTTTGCTAGCGCTGAAAAAGTTAGTAGGTGGCAGTTGTTTATCGTCTCCTGCAATTATTACTTGTGAACTTCTATAAATTGCACCGACTGCCTCTTCTGTACATATTTGTGAAGCCTCATCAAAAACAACGACGTCAAATTTATAGGTATCGGCATCTAAAAAAAGACTAACCGACAGTGGAGACATCATTAAACATGGTTTGAGTGTTATCAGTAGATTGGGAATTGCTGCAAACAATTTACGAATCGGCATAATTCTACGCTGCTTTCGTAATTCTCGTTTCAATATTCCTATTTCATCTACTGAAGATGTTGGTCTATTAACATCAGGCAATTGAGAAGCCAAACGCTCTTTGACTCTTAGTCTTGCTATTCTCATTTGGTTCATATCAAGTTTCTGAAACTCGCCAATGGTTTGCTCAAAGTTATTGCGTCTAAATGATGCAATTGCCGGTTTCTTTTCAATCATTGCATCTAGCCATAATCTGTAAAACCGTTTTAAAAATATTGGAAGAATCATTTTGCGGTCAATATGCTGATCGGTAATTTGTGAGGTATAATCGTCCAACCCAACTTCTTTACATTTCTCACGGCAATTTCTAAAATCAATCCATTCCTCTAGCTCTGCCAAATTATTCACACAAGCTTTCGCTCTTTCTGATAAATCTGGCAGGTACATAGAATTAAAATCTGCCTTTGTGTCATCAAACAATGAAAGAAAATATTTGTATTCGTTCTGTATTGCACTATACCGCTCCGTTAAAGTTATTTTACTAGACTTTGCTTTTAGGACGGCATCTGCAGACGAGCATATAGAATTGATAAAAGCATCTGGTAAATTATAATTTTCCTTTAATTCTCTAAATGATTTCGCCCAAATCAATGCATTTATAACATTTTCCCAATCAGTATGGATCCCATTAAAAAAGAAGTCAAAATTGTCTCTAAGGCTGTTTTCTCTCAAAGCTACTTGCGTATCAATATCTTGATATCTGGATAAATATTTAAATCCATTCAAAACATTCTTACATGAGCAATTTTCTTTACTTACGCCAGACATTTCACGATAAAGATCATAAAGTTTGGTAAGGTATTCTGATACCTGTTTTGTTTTTTCAATTATCACTTCATAGCTGGTTTCAGCTACATCTACATCAAGTTTTAAAAGTTTGCTTATATTTGGCTTTACATTTGATGCAAAGTCTTCTGTAATTTGTTTTTCTACATCTGTCAATATTTTATTTGCTTCAGAATTGAGAAGTAATTGCTTGAGTTTATCAGGAACTCTTTCACCGTGGAACCAATCAGTAATAGCATTGAAATTTTCAATAGCCTCTTCAAGCGCTGCCCAATCAGTATATTCAGCTAGATACCTCTTACCAAACAGTGATGACATTAGTTCGTGTTTTTCATTTATCCATGACTTCTTAGCGATCGTTTCTTTGAGGTCATTAAGTAAATTGATGATGGAGTCATCCGTTAATTTAACCGATTGATCCTTTGCAAAAGATTGTATTAGCTTTTTATCAGCTTTATAAGAAGGTTTAAATATCTTAAAGAATGACGTATATTCTGTCCTGAATCGACCGAGCATTGCTGAGCAGTCAATTGTAAATATTTCTTTATCATATTTTCCCTGTATATTTTCTGTCGCTTGTTTTAATGACCAATAAACATTTTTTGCTTCATAAAACAGTGACTGAATAATTGTAAATTTACCATTATCAAACCAATCTTCTGATGGGTTGGGCGATAAAAGAATACATCTCAATAGACTTAAAACATTTTGAGTTTCATTAAAGTTGGTTGGACATTTTATGCCTAATAGATTTTCTACCGTTGAAAGAGCATTTTGCAAGTCTTTTACTGTATTTAAAATGGACTGAATGCCAGAGATATTATCATTTTGATTTGATAATACTTCTTCAACATTCTCATAATTTTTTGAATTCAGCAGGGACAATACTGCTTGTGTAACATCTTCAAATGACTGCAAGACTTCTTGGGCAGGCATAGCAAATATACTCTCATCAAATTCAGACAAGAGCCTTTCTTGCAATTCATCATGTTCGGTTTTTAAAGCTTTATACTTTGATGCGTCATCAATCAACGGTGCGATATCAGGTTCATATATCCACGAAACAGGAATGCCGGGGCAGAGCTCAGAAATTGCTAATATCTCAATCAATTGCTCTGTTGAATCTAACGATGAATGAATGCCAAGGCCAAACTCATCATCTAAATTTTTCTCAGCTTCATAAAGAGAATCTATATTACTAATGAAAGTTTTTAGATACTTTTCAATATCATGCCGTAATTCATGCGTTACAGTTTTGACATTGCTTCCTTTCCAAGGATTTCGGTCATACTCACTGCTCATTTTCCCGATCGTATTTGAAAAATCTTTCAGTAAAAACTTATAGCTGTTTAGTCTTTCAATTGTCATATCTGCAACTGATTCAATTGGAAATATCATTTCAGGCACATTAGCCAATTTTGATAATTTTCCTGATATGTCATAAACAGATTTACCTAATGGTTTGCAAATTTCGTGTAACTCAGAATCATATTGATTAAGCTTTTGCTTCTCAGTCTGTAAAAGTTCCAGTTCATACATAGCTTCATCTTTTACAGTGATTCTGTTCATATCAAGTGTTCTTCCGAGTTCGCTGAGAACCTCTTTTTTGTTTGCCTTATGGCTGTGCAAACGAAGGCAAAAATCAGCTAAGCCCACCTCTTTCAAGCGGTTATACACCACTTCCAGAGCAGCCATCTTTTCAGAAACAAACAAAACCTTTTTCCCTTCTGCTAAGCACTCAGAAATAATATTCGTTATTGTCTGACTTTTACCTGTTCCCGGGGGGCCTTGTAGGACAAAACTTATCCCATTTTTTGCGTATAAAATAGCATCCTGTTGGCTGGAATCTGCATCAACCACCTGAAAGACATCAACAGGCCTCTCATTTTTGTCAAAATCATAATTATCGTATTCTTCTGGTAAAGTACCAATTTCACTCTTATCACCAGTTAGCCCTTTTATAACCGGGTTATTCAGTAACTTTTCTTTGTTTTTATCCAAATCTTTATACATATTTATTTTTAGAAATGAAAAAAGGCTAAGCTGTGCTTCTTGTATGACCGTCCATCCATTAGCAGCCACAATATTTTCTATTTGGGTCAAATATTCAAGTATTGATATATCTTCACTGTCTTCAAAAGAAGGCAGATTAATTCCATAATCGTTTTCGAGCTTAAAACTCAAAGTCGGATTGACTACCACATCATCTTCATAAAGAGAGATCTTGAATGGTGATGTAATTGACTCAATAGTAAGTGATACTGGCACCAGAACAATAGGCGATAATAAGTGCTGATTGCTGTGTTCTGACTCTGTCCAATTCAAGAATCCAAAAGCAATATATAGAATATTCACGCCTTGCTCATCAATTGAAGACTTTGCTTTATTTCTAATATTTAGAAGTGTTTTATTTTGGTCATCTTTTTTTCTGTTAGAAAGGATCCGTTTTTCTTCAATCTGTTCCGGATATTCTTCATCATCTTGAACATCAAGGAATTCAAGTATAGTCCCATTTTTTACGATGATATTATACAATTCTTCAATTTCAGGCATGGCAAGTTTTAAACTTGATCGCTTTGTTTCGTGAAAAGCAATCAGTTTATTTCTCTTGCCTAAATCCAGCAAATTCTTTTTCCACTTTTCAATGTATTGCTCTGATCGTTCCGCCATACTATCACCTATACCAAGCATTAATATTTAGTAATTATCACCACAATTATAATCCTCATACAAATTAATAGCAAGGTTTATCCAGTACTTTCATCCCAATTTGCACTGTATTGCTAATACAAGTCCCATTATTAGTACTGACACAAAAAAGTGCCCACCGGTTAAGGCAGGCACAAGATCATTTAAATAGCTTGAAAATATCTGATAAGCCAAATGTTGTTCGGTGATAAACTCTATTATAAGTAGCCTTTTTAGGGTTAGTAATCCAACCATAACCACGAGGTGCTTTTAAACCAAGACTATGCAACGTTTCACGCTTGTCCTTGCTGCGATGCTCTTATTAAAGGTCGGTTTCCGCATGCTAAATTTCATGGTAATTTTACTAATAATCTTTCTAATTTCGCCTGCATAAACTTGTGAATTGCCATATTTTATGATATAATAATTCCACCAGTGTAAATAGTCAGATCCTTTCCCATTTGGTTCACACGAAAGTGTGGGCGGCATTGCGTTTATGAAACGTTAATGCAATCAACCCTGCGACATATCTGGCCTCCCCATCATGCATCATCACATCTACACACCGATATCGTTCGATGTTAATGTTGTTGCACGATTGTGTATATCTATGATGGTGAGTTGCTATTGAAGTTGTCGGGAAGAAAGTTCCTCAAGTGTTTTTGGGGAGTTCGAACTGTGCTGGTGTTATTGGTATACGGCTATATTATCTCTTTGTTATTGGCGGAGTGGGGAGACTCCCAAGCATTCCGCGAGGGAGCCAATAATAACAAGGAGGTGGCATCATGAAGAAGAGAGCGGACAACCCCTCTGTTACTATTAATATTTTTAGTGGTAACAAAATTTCTCTTGATGGAAAATCTATGGTTTACATTCTTGTAGTACTCGTATTCCTAACACTGGTTATATCAATTTGTGATCCTGAACTGCGTGCTGATCTTATCCGTTCGCTGATTGGCATGGCATCGGCTCACTAATACCAGCACACTTTTTAAAGAACGAGGTGTATGCCTTGACATATAACAATTGTAAAATTTATCAATTAAAATGTAAGAAAGTTTTAAAATATCTACTGAAGATATCAGATAATAGTGTATTTAATCAGTGGTATGTTGCATCGCTGATCGAACCATATATAGATATCAGTAGAGGGAAGCCCCGACTGATTGAACCACCAAGTCTCATGCTAAAGAGTATGCAGACACGATTAAAAAACATGTTGGGTACAATTGATGTACCGATAAATGTTTTTTCTGGCATTAAAGGGCGTTCTTATGCTCAAAATGCACAGTGGCATAAAGGAAACAAGTTTGTTTATAAGATCGATTTGACTGCCTTTTTCCCAAGTATATCTCGGGAAAGGGTTTATTCTTTTTTTAAGGAAAAGTTAAGAACTTCTCCTGATATTGCTGAATTTTTGACAAACATTACAACAGTCAATTTAGACTTATCAAACATCAAATCTATGGAAGAAATAAACATATTTCTTGAATCTAAAAATATTACAACCCGAAACCATTTAATTTCTGGTGCACCGACCAGCCAAATACTCTCTTACTTAGCCAATCAAGATATGTTTAATGAAATTCAAAAGCTTTCTGATCACAACAATATTACGATGACAATTTATGTGGACGATTTAACTTTTTCCTCTACAGATCATATATCAAATAATTTTAAGCAGGAAATTTTTTCAGTCATTAGAAAATACGGATATCATATTTCCAATAAAAAAGTGAAGGGATATTCCAAATTTTATCCTAAATTAATTACTGGAGTAATTATATCTAAGGATGGCAATATTGCTGTCAAAAACTCGCTAAGACTGAAAACAATTAACGAACTAAATACACTTAAGCAAGCTCCACAAAATACTACTTCTAGGAAAAGGCTTAGAGGTTTAGTAACTGCTACACGACAAGTTGAGCCAAATGCCTATCCTTCCATTCATCAGTTTGCTTTTGATAAGAAATATAAAGTTTGAATTCCAAGCAATTTTATCCCGTAAACATCAAATAAACATCAAGCAAACATCAGAAAAAGTGGCTTAACTTCCGGCTATTTGCGACAATCTCATACCTAGCTAAACATCAAATAAACGTCAAATTGTAGGTTTTAACTTTGCGAGCGTTTTTTTGAGAATAGAAAAAAGTCCCACAAGCGGCGGTCTAAAGCCATTTGTAGGACTAAGTTGTGGTTGCGGAGGCAGGATTTGAACCTACGACCTTCGGGTTATGAGGGAATATTTTCTTTTATAGCATTTTATTATTATCTCTGATAATCTCGGGTTATTGCGGGTATTCATTACTTTCACTTACGGTAATCTCAAGCGATTTAATGCCATTTGTAATGGTAATAAACAGCAAATAAACATCTACTTGTAGGTTCCTTTCGTTTCAAATTCGCAGCAAGTAATTTCTTGTATGTAAAGATTTTATTGTGTTATCCGCCTGCCACCAAATTGATACGCCTGATTGTCCAACTCACACAGAGCATCTTCCACCCGCCAAACAACATCGCGGTATATCTTAAGAAGGAGCTTGGCATTGTGATATTTTTGCTTGTCAAATTCTTTGTCCCGCGTAATTAGGTCGTTCAACTTTTCAATCGTGTCTTGAGTTGTCCCCATATTTTACCTCCCTCATTGATTTAATTGGTGGTAGAACGCCGTGATTCAACCGGTTAAGTGGTGGCTAATGAACATTTGTTCCATAGTTATTATACGCAAACATTAGTTCTGATTCAACGAACAATTAATGTTAAAAGTTTTTGTCAGTAAATCCCTCTCGATATATACCCTAATCAAAAACCGCCGTTACAATTTCAGATATTATAACTGGTACTTATGGGGATATAATATAATTAAGTATAATTTCATTCCGCAAAGGATGGAGAAATAGTGACTTACAGACTTACACTGGCAAGTGTGGTCCAGCTTTGATGGACACACCGAAAAGAAAAAGGGCCGCACAAAGTGCAGCCCCCTCTTAAGGGTACATTATTCATTTATAATTTTCTTAAAGTAATGTCCGTCATTCTCATGAACATTATCTAAGAAGAATGCTATTTCGTAAGAGACCTCTTCCACAAATATTCTCCAGGGTTCATTGTGAGAAAAGCCATGATACAGAATCAGTTTACTATGCGGAATGCATTCTACTGTACGAACCATTAAATCAGTTCTTGAAATAGGGTCTTCAGTTCCACCAATTACCAAAGTAGGTATCTGAATGGATCTTAGGAATTCCTGTGTATTTGCCTCATTTTCAAATTCCAGCAGTGGACGCTTATAATCCTGTTTCTTTTCTTCAGGAGACTGATGATCAAGCTGCTCAATCTGCATGTACTCAAGGTCCTGGCGTACTCTTTCCACAACTGCATCATCATGGAAATATTCAGCAGGTACAGACATAGGCTTTACCTTTTCGCCTCTTAAGAGTCTTGTTCTGTAAGAAACAAAGCCTTCATCCAGATTGTAAGGTCCGGGAACGATTGCTGCAAAAGCATTTAATCTGTCCTGATAACTCTTACAAATATGCCAACCGGTTCCCGCTCCATGTGAATCTCCAGCATAGGTAAACTTGCCAATTCCTTTTAAATCAGCAAATGTGATTACGTCCTTTGCCCATATATCCCACAATGCAGGTCCCATATCAACATCCAAATGATCCGATTTCCCAAAACCTCGGTTTGTAAGCAGAAATACATGATAGCCATGCTTACACAAGTCTCGAATTGAAGAATACTTAGGGTAATCTATCATTGTACAAATGACATATCTGTCTCCTGTTCCAAATTCTTCGTAATGAATATTTACTCCTTGACTTATTTCAATCTTCGGCATAGATATCTCCTTTTTGCTATATTATCCTAATACTCCGAGTACAGCTAATAATGTTACGATAACACCCATCATAATTGCCAAACCTAACTGCTGGTTAGCAACCTTGTTGGAATGGCTTTCAGGACAACCTGTAATACAGATTGCACCACCCATTGAATAAGGTGAAATACTTGTTGCAATCATACCCAACTGAGATGCTACTGCGATTGTTGCGCCAGATACACCATAGGATACAAGTGCAGGTGCAAGTGCAATGATAAGTGGAGTAATAACTGCGCCTGATACAAAGAGGCTTAAGAATCCACATACAGCTGTAAGGAAAGGAATGATAACCTTTACAGGTAATGTGCCTGACTCAAGAAGTGCCTTGATTGCATCAGTAACGCCAAGACTGCTTGCTTCACCCATTAACATTGCCATACCACATACCATGATGATAAGTCCCCAGGGGATCTGGTTCTTGATAACATCATTAGTATCAGCTGTCTTTGCAAGGTGCATTGCTACGATACCAACTGCTGAAAGTACCTGAATTGTTAAGTTGCCCTTCATCCATCCTGTTACAGGATTAGGAAGTACTAACTGAATAAGTGTAGGTAAAATAAGGAGAACGATTACTGATAAGACAATTGTCATTGTTCTCTTCTGTTCTTTTGTAATCTCAATCTTTTCATTGCTAAGGATATCTGCAGAAGCCTTAACCTTCCAACCCTTAAGTACGAAGTAAGAGATGAGTATGAAAGAAATATTGATAACACATACAACTGCGAAGAGTCTTAAGAAACCAGCTTCTGCTGCTTTCATACCAATTGCTTCACCGAACCATGATGAAAAGGTTGCGTAGTTAGCCAGCCAGGGAGCCCATGAACCTGCACATGTTCCCCAAAGAAGAATTGAAGCAAGAATAGGTGGAAGTCCTGCTGAAATAATAAACGCAAATGCAATAGGGCTTAAGAACAAAAGGATGGAATCGGTTGAAGCGCCTGCAAATGCCATTAAGAAAGGTATTGCAAAGAAAAGTAATGGTAACAACCAGGGCGCACCCTTAAAGTTCTTAAATAAATACTTGGTAATGCTTAACATTGTTCCGTTTGCTGTAGCATAACCAAAAAAGAATGTAACCAAGAACATGTTAACGAATAGTCTCGCTGAAAACAGACTAACTACCCCGTTAACGCCAAGTCCGGTAATTGAAATTCCAAAAATAAAAGCGAACGCAATCGCAATCAGACCAGCATTAATCTTTAGCTTTTTGCCACCCAGTACGGAGATTAAAATTGCTGCTATAAATAGTATCAGTCTCACATAGGTCATAATTTTTGTCCCCCAATCCTTAAATTTAGTTTACTTTCTTCCGCGGATAATGTAAGATTACATCATAGGATAACTAACATCAATTAGTATTTTAGTGTTTTTTACCTAAAAACAACCTAATCGGTTAGGCCGATTACATTTTGAAGCAATGGGGGTTGCAAAAATGTCTATTAGTGCTAAGGAACTATCTAAAATTCTAAATTTGTCTACCGCTTCGGTTTCCGTAGCGCTTAACAACAAACCCGGTGTAAGCACTGCTACCAGAAAACGTATTCTGGAAGCAGCGAGGGAGTACGGTTACGATTTCTCAACCACTACAAAGGAAGGAAAACTCACCGGATCGATCTATTACATTAGGTACATCAACTATAATTCACCACAGGAAGCCCCTTTCTTTGGCTACCTTGCTTCCAGTCTTGACCGGATTTTCGCTTCTGAAGGCTATAAGTATAAGAGCATGAAGCTCTACGGCGACGAGAATATTGATGCCAATTTGGAAAGAATTAAGTTCTCCGACTGTACAGGTATTCTTTTGTTAGGTACGGATATTACGGAGGAAAGGCTGAAAAGTTTTCTTTCGCTAAATCTACCACTTGTATTAATGGATACCTGGTTTACAAAGCCTTCGGTAAACTGTGTGAAGGTAAATAATCTCCAAGGTGCATATCTAGCAACCGAATATCTGATTAAAAAGTACAAGTGCCAACCCGGTTATTTGCAGTCTTCTCTTCGTCTTTACAACTATGAGGAGCGATATATCGGATACTGCCAGGCCCTTGAAAAGTATAGAATGAGTGTCAGAAACAGCGATATCATAGTAACACTGCCCAACATGTACGGTGCTGAAGCAGACATGAATGAAATAATGAAGCACAAAACCCAGTTTGCGCGATGCTATATTGCAGATACCGATGCCCAGGCAGTGGGTTCCATGATGGCCTTCCAGTCAAAGGAGTACAAGCTTCCCGACGATGTGGCACTGGTTGGTTTTGATAACTCTTTCTTTTCCGAGGACTCCAAGCCAGGGCTTACCACAATTGAGACCTACCCTTCTTATATGGCATCTACAGCAATAAACCGTTTACTGGAACTAATCTCAGAGGGTCCGCAGACGGTTCCCATGAAAATCGAAATAGGAACCACTTTGATTGAAAGAGGTTCTTCATAAATGTCAATCGAGTAGGTGATGCTGTATCATGCCTTAGGTGGTTTGTCCAACAATATTTTTGCTTCGAAGTATACGTATTATATTCCAGATAAGGAAGAACTAATAGAGCAGGTGGAAAAGGTAATTAACAGATTACAGGCAAAGTTTTATGTGTGTTTCACCTACATTGATAAAAGTAAAGTATAAAATTTATTTTTATATGTAACCTTTTAGAATATTTAACGAATAATTAGTATCAAACAAAAGAAAATCAAACGAGGTGCACTTCATATGATTTCTGACAAATCACTGTATTATTCCTTCTTGGAGGGTGATATACCATCCTTTGAAGAGCTTGTAATACGACATCGTCATAGTTTGGTTTATTTTATAATGCAATATGTCAAGAGCTATCAAATAGCTGATGCACTGCCTGTGAAAAAGCAAATGGGGAAACTGTGATTCAAAAAGCAGCCACTCCTGTACCGGTGATGAAAAAGAGCATGGCAGCGCCGGCGACTGTCGCCTACGTTATGCAGGAGAAATACGAAAACGCAGTGCCGCTATACCGGCAGGAACGCTTTTGGAAAAGCAAGGGTGTCGAGCTGAACCGGAATACGCTTGCAAACTGGGTTGTCCGCAGCAGCCGGTGGTTTGAGCCGGTGTGTGAATATCTACACAACACGCTGCTGCAAGGTGACATTGTCCATGCAGATGAAACGGAGTTTCAGGTGCTGAAAGAAGACGGGCGTACCGCAGCGCAAAAATCCCGGATGTGGGTATTTTGTTCCGGCAAAAGCGAAGAAAAGCAGCTTGCACTTTACCGGTATGCGCCCAGCCGTTCCGGCAAGGTGGCAAGTGAGATGTTGAACGAATTTACCGGATATTTACAGACAGACGGCTATCAGGGCTACAATGCGGTAGAAAACGTGACGCACGTTGGCTGTTGGGCACACGCCCGTCGAAAGTGGGCGGACTGCCTGCCGAAAAATATGCAAACGGACGGCAGCAAAGCCGCGCTGGCGCTGGAACTGGTAAAGCGGCTGTTTACTCTGGAAGATATATTCAAAGAATTACCGTCTGAAGAACGAAAATCAAAGCGTGCAGAACAGTCCAAGCCTGTTCTGGATGCTTACTGGTCGTTGGTCGAAAATATCAACGGAAACCAAGGCTCCAATCTTGAAAAAGCACAAACCTATTCCCTGAATCAACGTAAAACATTGGACACATTTTTGCTGGATGGGCATATCGAGATGACCAACAATCGTGCCGAACGGGCAGTGAAACCATTTGTGATTGGACGCAAAAATTTTTTGTTTGCGGATACCACCCGCGGTGCCTGTGCAAGTGCCCGCTGCTACAGCGTAATTGAAACCGCGCGGATGAACAACTTGGATATCTGCTGCATCTTCTTGCGGAGTTACCCAAATTTGGCGAGAAGCCAACCCACAAGCAGCTTGAATCTGTGATGCCGTGGTCACTAACGCTCCCTGAATATTGCCGCAAAGGTAATCCAATTGAAATGAAGGACGTAGTCCGCACCTAAAGTGCTCTGAAATGACCCCAAAAAGTTAGACAAAAATAGAATTAGGCAGATTGAAGGGCTTGAATCCTGTACTGAACAGGGCTCAGACCCTTTAATTTTGATTTAATACGAAGGTTGTTGTAATAATCAAGATACTCAACAAGTTCGTGTTTAAAATGCTCCATGGAAGTAAAGTCCTGCAAGTAAAGTAACTCGGTTTTATGAATGCCAAAGAAATTTTCAATGACAGCATTGTCCCAACAGTTTCCCTTGCGGGACATGCTCTGCCGAACACCTTTTTCTCTAAGCATTTTTTGGTAGGGTTTCATTTGGTACTGCCACCCTTGGTCAGAATGGAGAATGAGGTTGGTCTGGCTGGGTATTTTTTGAAAAGCTAATTCCAACATCTCTACTGTTTGAGAAAATCAAGAATGTTCACTAATGCAGTAGCTAACGATTTCGCGATTATACAAATCAAGAATAGGAGATAGATACAGCTTTTGCCCAAACAGAGAAAACTCTGTTACGTCGGTGACCCATTTCTCATTAGGTCTGTCCGCATGGAAATTTCGATTTAGCAGATTAGGAGCCACTTCGCCTGCCTCTCCTCGGTATGAATTGTATCTCTTCATCCGAACCCGACAAAACAATCCGAGCTGCCGCATTAAGCGCTGTACTGTCTTGTGATTAATACAGATTTTTCGGTTGTGCAACTCAGTTGTAATTTGCCGGTAACCATACCGCTTCCTATGCTCTTCATAGATCGATATGATTTGAGTTTTCACGGATTCATACTTGCTCGGCTTCTCCAGCTGCTTGGCATGGTAGTAATAGGTGCTGCGCGGAATGTCGGCAATTTCAACCAGTAAAGTGACCTTAAACTCATGCCTTAGCTCCCAGATCACTTGTGCTTTCTGTTTTGCTGTTCTTCTTTTAAAACCAAGGCATTCAATTTTTTTAGGTAGGCAACCTCTGCTCTTAACCGTTGATTTTCAGCTATCAAATCTTCTTCTACTTGCTTTTCTAATTTGGGTGGTCGACCTTTTCTTGTTCCACTATTCGTTCGTGTCTATGCTGTAATTCCGGTACGCCTGATACAAGGCACCAGAGCTTTCACGAAAACTGGCAGCAAGTTCACACTTGTCCTCAAGAAAATGGCCAAACCAGTCGTTCTGCGCGCGGTACTCCTCAATTGCTTTCTGCACACATGCCGGTACCGGAATTTTGTAGTCCAGAGCAATGACCTTCTGGGCACCTTCGATGATCCATGTGAGGATGCTCTCACCGGCGTTGTTGTAAAGATAATCTAATGTGTCAGAGTAATAATACTTGGCTATGAGTAAAACCTACGCCACTCCAAAATGTTTCGTAATGACAAAATTCAACTTCATAATATTGATTCGTTTGGCTCTCCTTATAGCCCCATTATTTGTTTTTTCTTAATTTCAAACTCTTCTTGAGTAATAATTCCGGTATCCAGCAAGTCTTTCAGCTTTTTTAATGTTTCAATTTGAGCATCCACATCCATAGCAGGACTTGTTTCAAGTTTCGGAATCTCTTCCTCATTTGTTTTCTTACCTAGCAAGCCTTTTGTGACGCTTAATACTCCCGTAAGGGCATTGCCGCCTTTTGCCTGAGCCTGTGCTTTCTTACCAAACCCACCAAAAACAGCACCTACCACACCGTTTTCAACAACACTTTTAATCGCACCAACGGTACTAATACCAAAAGTATCATCTACAAGATTCACAGCACCCTTGACTTTTTTTGCGCCTCGTTCCGACATTGACTTTCCGGATACTAATTTATTAGCAGCGTTTGCAAACTTGTAAGCTTCAATTTTCGAATAGAAATCAAAAATTATCTCCGTATTGGTAAGGTAGATTTCAACCATACAGTCATGCTGCTTGATTTGAGGAACATCATTATAGACTTTAATTTCTTTAACTGGAAAGCTCTTCAAGTCAACTTGCTCACTAGAAAAAAACTTTTTTGTCTTGGTAATGACCACAATGTTAATGTTAGTCAGAAGCAATTCGCTACTTGTCTTATTGTTACCGAAAGTAGCTCGGCCCTTATAGAGCACTGCTTCGTCTGACTGTAAAGAATAATCTTCCATAATCTTGTCTCCTTGCATTTTTGTATTTCTTTAATCTAATGGACAAATTGAGTTATCCACTTTCTCAAAATAGCCTTTGTAATTTTCGCGGAGAAATAGAAGGTGCATCGCTCTTGCAGATTTTGAAACTTATGAGTTTCCTCCTACTTGAGCTTTCCTTACCAAATTTATATCTTACATATTGCATTATTGCATATTTGATTTTAATTAAGAATAGCATACCACAAATGGTTATATTTCACAATTAATTGCTAAATTTCTTTAAGGTATTACATTATCAGATGGACTTTTTCTAAGCCACAGATTTCAATGTTGAATATTGGACATAACCTATATATTCACAATAAAATAGGCCGGTACAGAAATTGAATGATCAACTTCCATACCGGCTCTCATTTGTTGCTTTATTCACTTTTACCCTAATCTTCTTGTAATTCCCCTTGGTGTCAAAATATCATCCAATGCATCTGCTGCCATTTCATCAGCCGTTTTAATGGCATGAGCATAAATATTTTCTGTAGTGGAAGTTTGCGCGTGACCTGCTCGGTATGATACTGTTCGCAATGGAACACCCGCTGCAATCAACAAAGTAATATTGGTATGTCGAAGCGAATGTATCGTTATCTGCGGTAAATCAGTCTTGGCAATAAACTCGCGGAACCAACCGGTAATGGAATCCGGGTGGATTGGCTTGCCGTCACACTGCGTAAAGATTCGGTCGGAAACTTCCCACCTGTCGCCCATTTTCAAACGTTTCTCTGTTTGCCAAATCTTGTATCCTTTCAAAACCTCAAAAGCCTGTGAGGGTAGTTTAATCGTGCGGTCGGAAGTTTCAGTTTTGGTTTCTTTGGTGTAAATGCCTTTACCTGCAACATATTGGGAAGAACGGCGTACCGTAATCAAATGGTTTTCAAAATCAATATCTTTCCATTCAAGGCCGCACATTTCACCTCTACGAAGGCCACTGTATAAAAACATTTTTATCATCGTCTGATGCGGCACTGATTCAGGTTCCAAAAGCCTAAGTAGTTCTGCCGTTTGCTTTTCATCGAGATATTTCGCTTCAGTTCTCGCCACCTTTGGAGGCTTCACCCTAGAAGCCGGATTACTGGGGATGACCTGCCAAAAGACTGCTTGATTCAGGATTGCCGATATCAGTCGATGATGGTGCTTAATTGTTTTGTTTGATAAACCATTGATTGGCTTTGAAGGTTCAAATCCCTCTTCAAAAAGAATGCCGAGCACTCCACACACTTTACGCGCGGTTTGCTCGGCTACTGGCTTATTCTTAAAAACATTATAAATGGTATTTAAGTGAATATCGGTTAATTTTGAAAGAGTGTCCCTTGTATACCCTTTTTCCTCAAATGCCTCCAGCAAATCATCAGTTGCTAAAAACGATAATCCACGATGGTTAATATCACTGCCCATATCCTTGTAAAGTTCCATTAGGTGATGGGGTTGAAGCTTATCCAACTTGATATGCCCAATCGCCGGTAAAATACGCTTCAGCATGGACTGATACCTTGCATAGGTTTTGGGAGAAAGGTTGACTTCGGCATAATCCCTGCACCATCGCTCCGTGAATTCCGCAAAGGTAACGCTTCCATCCAATACCTGCCCGGACATTACCTTTTTTTCGAACATTACCGATTGCTCGTTTAGCGCCTTTTCAATTTGTCTTTCGGTCATGCCTTCTTCTGGTTTCCACGTCATTGTCTTTCGGATTTGTTTGCCAGTAGTATCATAACCAGTGCTGACCATAATAAAGTAAGCGCCATTGCGCTCCCTAATTGATGCCATTTGAATATCTCCTTTTATTGATTTTTTGCTTTTGTGGACACCATGTTACCTCTGACACCTACAATTAGCAAGTTGATTTTGATGTTTATTTTTTGATTTTATTGAATTATTTTCAAAGGATTTTTGTAGCCCGGCAGCACGTCTTCCGGCTTGGTTCCCTTGAGATATTCAAACAATACATCGAGGTCAATCAGATATTTTTTGCCCGCTTTCACGCAGGGGATCTGACCCGACACCACCATACGGCGCAGTGCATTAGGGGTAATGGCGGTTTCGTTATCTTGTTCTTTTATGTAATTATAAGTTTCTGTTAATGTTCTGAGTCTTGGCATATATAAATTTCTCCTTCTATTTCTGTTTTATATTTTTATAATATTGTAATTTCCTAGCGGTAGGAATTCTTGTACTCATATTTTGGAGGAATGTGTTTTCCCATTTCTCTATCTGCTTTACGTATATGAAATAATTAAAACATTGAGATCGTAAAATACAGTGCTGTCATCTGACAGTGTGGCGGTAAGTATTACGCTATGCCCAATATAAGCATTGTTATTAAGCGCAGCCAGTTTGCAGGTTGTACCTGTCATATCAGACAATGTTGCCATGACATCTCCGGTGTAATCTTTGTTTTTCACCGACCAAGTCACCGATTTTGTGGTAATAGCTGTGCCGTTTTCATAAACAACAGCGGTAAATGGCTTTGGATAACCGCCGACTCTTATTTCAGCAGTGTTTTTGAAGGTAATCTCTACCGAGTAGCTTGGCGTTACCGTTCCGGTTACCTTTGTGGATACAGTCACCGCTGCTTGAGGATACCCGGAAACAACAGCGGTAATTGATGCCTCGCCATTGGAAATTCCGGTTATTAACCCAGTATTGCTGACTGTTGCAATTGCTTCATTGGATGATGTGCAGATAATTTGCGGCAGGGTTGAAACCTGACTGCCTTTATCAGTGACAATTAAAATAAGCTGTGTAGTTCCACCTACAGTCACCTCAATTGGCTGTTGATTCGAAACCGTAATTGCATATTGATGGTTGTGCTTATAATAATCGGCAATTTCATTCTGCTTATCGTCATCATCTATAAACACGTCTTTGTCGGCATGAATCATATTGAGACCCTTTTTACTCCGGTCAACGCCACTGACTTTCCAAGCGTAGCCAAGCTTGATGAACCTCGCATTGATTTCAATTTTATCGGAATACTCATTTGATGGCACTGTAACAATAATTTCTCCGGCGGCAGTATTGATTACTTTCCCATTTTCAACATAAGCACCGACGGAATCAATCATGGAATCAAACTCATGGAGAATTTCGCCGATATACACTTTTATTACAAAATCGCTTTCTCTTATTTTGGCACGATAAGTTTTACTGTTTTCTTCCGGCTGAGAAATGACGACCCACTTTTTGTTCTGATATACGATGATATCTCCGGTTGTAATGGGTACATCGGTTCGTAAATATTGATCATCATAATAGGTTGGATTTTCACTTGCACTGCTTATGATACCAAAATTTTGTACTCCATTAATCGTGATCTGTTGACCTTTTTCAAATTGAAAGAAGTTCCACAATTTTTCAATACGATTCATATCGCGCCACGCTCACATTCATAGAGCCAAAGTTCTAAATAATCGCTGTAAGGCTTTATCTTCATAACTTTATAAAGCTTACTGCTGTTCTTTAAATAGGACTGGTCGTCTATTTGAGGAAGAGCTTCACAGAATGCTCTTTTTGTAATTTCAATATCAATGCCATCCTCAAAAGTCATGGTTTTTTCAAACGGCTGTATGTCCGCATCGGTTTCAGCAATCTGTTGAAAGGAACCATTCAGTATTTGAATCTGTGTATCTTTAAACATCTGCCACCCCCACTGTTATTTTGGGAACAGGCAGTGCTGCCTTAATTGACTCAGGGATACCCAATTCAAATGCAACGCTCTTTTCTCCTTCGGTTTTCTGCGTATAACCTTTGCTGTCCCTATTTTTGTACAAATAAACAGCCAATTCTGCAACCGTATCGTCATAACCCACTAAGGCCGCAACATTGCAATAAAGCAGAGCCATTTTATTTGCCTGAGTAATATAGTGATCCAAAACTTTGTCCTTTGATGTATCTGTGCTGTCGATACCGAGCAACATCTTTACAAGTTCAAGCATTTGGTTCCTCCGTTTCTTTCAGTATATGCAGAAGTTCCTCTTTTTTCATACCGATTCCGTTAAGTCCTTTTGATTTTGCATATTCGGTCAATTCCTTATAATTCATTTCTTCCAACTCTGGTAAAATGTAATATCCGTTTTCTTCAAACCAAGAAAGAAGGCGGGAGTCCGTTGAGACCCCCACCCCGTTTACAAAGTTGATTCCTGCGGATATACCGTTATACTTTTCGTTTTTAGAGTATATCCTCGCCATATCATATCCTCCGTTATATTACTTTAATATTTCTGAATACACCGGCGCTCTTTGTTGCCTTTAGTGCTACCGCAGCAACCATTTCTACTTCTCCGGTTTTCACTGCGCCTGAAGTGCTGAAGTCAGGAAGCCAAATTTTCACCAAATCCTGATTTGCAAGGGAAACAGCATGGAAACCGTCAAGAGCCAGCCTTGCAGCATAAAGGTCAGTTAATCCGGTTACTGCATTGGTTCCATCGGGTTTTCGGGTATCAACAATGGATACAACCGGATCATTGCTGCCAACCTTTGCACCCAAATCCACAAGTGGAATTCCGTCATAGGCATCTACCTTTCTACCGAAAGCATCCTCACTTTGTGTTAAATATCCCGCTCGTCTTGCAACTGACTTAATTTTGGTAATCAGTTTCGAGTTGCCGCCAAGGAATGTGGGCGTTGCATCAAGGTTGGACAGGAATTCATCCAGCATATCAAGGAACTGCTTGTAATTGGTATCCACCGCAGAAGTGCTTGATAAGTCAATTGTCTTATTCACTGCATACTCAGTGGTAGAGCCGGTTACCGCTTTATTCAATCCGTCAAACGAATTCACATTGATTGCGGAATCACCATTAATAATGGTATCGTGAAACAAAGCCTTTGCCGCTTTCACCTTTTGCTGAACCTGTAAATTCACCTCATCGACCAATCCACCGGTATTGGCAACAATCCGGTCTACTGCAAAAGAACCACCGAATGGCTTGAGTTCCACTGTAAACCTGTCCTTGGTGACTTCCTGTGAAGTATATTCCGTGTTAATTGCTCTGAAAGCCGCTGTCGGCTGGGTAATTAACCTCGTGTAACCATATGTAAGCGTAGCTCCATTGGTTCCGGGCGTTACCGCATTGTCAAAAGTAATATTGTCGAGAATATACGAACTTTTTCTGAATTCATCGATAACACCTTTTTGAATATCATCCTGTGAGTCAAGTTTTGCCTGTTGTAATGTTACTGCCATAATAATCATTTCTCCTTTTTAAATTTAGTTGTTGTTTTTCGTATAATAATTTTTGAGGGCATCGCCCAGATTCTTAACTTTTGGTTCCTGTTCCTTGCTTTGAGGTGGAACATAGGAATTGCTTTTGAGCCTTTCTTCCACTGCCGACTGAACGGAATCACCGAAAACAGTTTCAATCCTGCCGATGTTTTCGAGCGTGGATTCTTCATCTTTACCTAATAGCAAATCAACAATATTAGTAATAGGTAACTTTTTCTCCGCTGCAACGGTCAAAGCCTTATTTTTGAGAATTTCTCGCTGCTTTTCCTGCTCCATCTTTTCAATTTTGGAATTCAATGCCCGAAGCTGTTTTTTCTCTTCGGATTCCTCCGGGTAAAGTTCTGCTATTTTTTTGTCGATTTCCTTTTGCAGATTGTTGGCTTTCCAAGTTTCAAGACCTTTTTGCAAATGTTTGTCTTTCACAGAATCCAGCCACGATTTGCCATCCTGCGTTTCCATGAAATTTTGCACCCCTTCAACGGTAATAAGCCCCTGAAGATATGCTTTGGTTTCCTCACTGTCTTTGTTTTCACTGAAATACTGTTTTACTTCATCAAGTGTCATGATTTTTTCCTCCTTTAAATTTACCCATCCGACTCAAGAAGAACCGGATACGTACTTTGGCAGTTTAACGTCTTACCAAGGACAACTTTTATCTGCGTTTATAGCGTGGGCAATCGACCTCTTTGCATCGGTAGGATTGTTTGCAGGGATTTGCACAGCGAGCGCACTTTTTAAAATATTTGATATTGCCTTTTTCATCCATCCAAAACTCCAAATCTGATTTATCAGAATCGCTGATTCTTGCCAAGTAGTATCATCTCCCTCACCCCCTTAAAACGGGCAAATTAATTTTTATGATAAAAGCCGAAAAATCCAATGAATACTGGATTTATTGGCAATTTTCACATGTGTGTAATATTGTGTTTCGCGTTGTTTCAGGCAATAAAAAAACAGGGGAGGTATAATTACCCTACCCTGCTATGAAAGTGCCTGAAATATTGTTTTATTGTGTAATCGTCGGTTCTGTATCCGTAGTATTCTCTGCCTTTTGTTTTTGCTCTGCCTGATATTTATTAAGTTCAATTTTGGGATTCTCTACAAAGGGCAGCAAAGTAAGGAGTGTTTCCTGCGAGCAGACATTTTCAAGTTTGACAATCACATCTGCAAGCCCTGTCAAATCGGTTGGCAGATTTCTTGTGAACTTTACGGTGACATCCCGGTAATCATAAGTAATACCTTCTTTTTTAGCAATGAAAACAAACAGATTTCTGAGCCGCTCTTTGATTACCCGTTCCATAAAGGCTTCTCGCATAGACACCCGATTTTCCAGATTCAGCAGTTTATTGCGCAAAGCTAAGGATGAGGTATTGGCTGCCCAATTCTCATTGAAATTGACCTCATCCATCATGTCATAGATTTTACGTTCAATATTTTCTAATTCGTTCTGCACAAAGCTATCATTAATATCTTTGGTGAGCCAAGAAACCTTACCGCCCTTCGGCACCTGAATAATGCCCATACTTTTCATTTTCTTCAAATCATCATCTTCTAGTTTGGCATTTTCAATAACAAGATAGGCATTTCTGTGATCCGCAATCTCGTTCACTAAATCCGAATTAATAGCATTATAGGCATCAAACAAAGAAACCACATCTTCAAATCCGCTTTTGCGATCAGAATTAGCGGGGCAGACAATTACCGGTACCCTGCCGAAAATATGAGGATGGCTACCCAAATAGTTCAGATTTTCCCCTGAACTGACTGTGCCCAATGAATCTGCATCACCAATTTCATAATGCATAATTTGCGTATCGGTATAAACATCCACATAAAGATTGGAATCAAAAGGCTTCTTAAATTGGTGCAGAGCAAGGATGACATTTCGGTCGGCAGAGCCATCCTCTAAGCAATAGCAATTGAGTGGAGTCAACACTGTCCCACAGAATTCACCATCTGTATTGATGTAATCCAGTTCATAGCTTTCACCAAAGATTTCCGATTGCTTTCTTAGATTGAGATTATGTTCTTTGTCCCAGTGAGAAATGTTGTGGTCAACACAGTCCACCACAGCTTTATTATCGGTTTTGGATATAAAATTAACCGGCTTACCCAAAAGGTACCCGGTTTCGTTATCCACAAATTTCCGTGGGAAGTTGAATATCAATTTTCGGTTGCTGCGGCTATCCTGCATATCGTAATCGTGCAGAATATTATGGTCGCCATCATAATAATACTTATATTTTAACTTTTGTTTTGCTTGAGTATTTAGCTCATCAAGACAAAGCCTGATGAGGTCTTCATTTACTTCCAAATAATCCTCTCCTTTCAAAAATTGGCAGAAAAAAGGACTTCCGAAGAAGCCCAATATGATTTAAACTATTTTTTCAGCACACTGAATTAAACAATGCTGAAGATGCTCCGGTTCAAACACGGACGCAATAGAAGCGTCCAACAGCTCTTGCTTTGAAACTTTGTCCCAATGAATGGCATAACCGTTTTTGAGTGCCAGTTCTCTGATAAATTCTCGTATTGCTCTTCCGTTCCCTTCTCGAAACGGATGAATAATATTTAATTCTGTCATATAATAGGTAAGCTTTTCAAAAAACACTTCTTCATCTAACCCAGCTAAAAAGTTGTCAGCTTTCAATTTATTGAAAAGCGCCTTTAGTTCTCTGTCTATATATTGTATCGGACAAAATCTTGTCTGCCCTTTGGATATATCTTCATAACGGATTCTTCCGGCGAAAGAATAAATATCCTCAAATATAAACTTATGAATACGAAATAAATGAGTTATACCAAAGCGTCCTGTAATCGGTTGGTGAGTCAACTCATAGGCCTTTTTAAAAGTAATTTCGTTCTCAGCCATTTTAAGCAATTTTTCATCTTTTATATGCATTTTATTGCGTAACACAGGTACGTCTTTATAATAGTAAAGCGACCATGAATCAACATAAACTTCATATTTAGAAAACTCGCCCATTACCGCTGTGCCATCTCTCTATATTTCTTGGTAACAGCTTCTATTTCCTGCTTACATGAAATTCTTCCGGCATCACGCATCCGGCAATATTTCAATGTTTCCCGGCTTGGAGTGATACCCTCAACAGCGAAGGACGCAATCGTACTCTTTAAATTTTTTTTGTTTTTATCATTTATTTTTATACTTCTCTCCATGTCGGCACCTCTTTCTTACCGTTATTATACTGAAATCTCTTCAATTTATCAACACATTTTTACTCAACTTCAGTATATAAAACTGATACATTGAGTTGTTCTGAATTGCAATTACCCCAATCAATCCAGGTGCTACTTTTTAAAATATGATGAGATGTTTTATGTCTTCCAAATTCATCAATTAATATTGCAACACCACATTTGGCTTTTTTATTTTCAACAAAGCGGTGTATCCTATCTATATCGATTAACACTCCACTCCATTCAACAACTGGCAGCTTATGTACGCAAATTTCATCTTTACGCATCTTGGAAGGCTCGAATTTAAACTCGATTACAAATTCAGCTTGTGCCTTTCCAATTAATATATCTTTGTCATTGCAGTTGTTTGCAATAACTGCAATATCAACGCTTTTGCTTCTTTTTTCTCCGGACTCAATTGGGAAGTCATTGAACACCTTATATGGAAGTCTATCATGATCCATATACTTTTGGATATATTTTTGAACAGTCCAAACAAAGTCTCTTTCACAGTAAAAATGGAAATTACAATAATCTTGCCTTATATCTTCCAAACAATTTTTAAACACATCCAAGAAAATCATTCGTGTTATCCCCTTAAAACAGCAGGCCTCTGTCAAAGAATTTCAAGCTCTGTACACCCTGTACCAATTGTACCGCACCATAAAGGCTGTCCGGTGCGTCATCATGCTTTGCACCTTTGTTATAATCCTTTACTTGATTATTATACGCCACATTTGCAGGATTGAAAAGAATAAATCCACGTTTGATATCCGGCTCCAGTGTAATAATGCGCTCATGCTTTTGCCCTTTAGAATTGACTTCTTCCACTGGAGTAAAAATTCGTTTTTCCCATAGGCTTTCCTCAAATTTTTGTTTCATATAGCTCTGCGCCTGCGTTGCTTCAAACCCAACTTTTTCAATAGGGAACTGTTGCAGTTTTTCAATGGCAACCTGAAAAAGGTCATCGGGCAGCAACTTATAAATACTGCCATCCAGGACATACATCTGACCAGTCTTCTCCTGCCTTCCAAGTATTGTAATTGCTGAATAGTCATTACGCTTTCCGGCTTTAATGGCAGGGTCAACATACATGACCACCTCCAAATCAGTGTAATCTGGTAGGCTGTCCCACATAGAGATATTCTGAAAAATATAATCATCAGTGGAACGAGGATCGTTCTGTAATTCCTTGTAAAATGACTTATCTCCCATAGACTGCTTTTTGCACATCAGATAATAGTAATCGAGGTATTCATGCCACAAGATTTCAGTACCTTCCAGCATGGCTTCTTTGTTATCCTCAAAATATGCCTTGGCAGTATTGATGCGATCAAAATCCTTTAAATTGTTATATAGCCGCTCCCATTCACCCCATAAATCATCGCGCTCTGAAAATGATAGGATTGCTGCTTTTCGAATACTTCTCACCCCGGAGATTTTGCCCTTGAGAAGCTCTGCCATCAGATCTTCTTCATGAAGGACTGTGCCAACCACAAGGATGTTTGTTTCTTTTGTGCCAATTGGAATGACAACATCAGTAAAGGTGGATTTCACTTGTTCACGCTTGGTTTCCGATTTTGCGGTATCATCCTTCAAAAGATCATCGAGGAGCACAAGCTGCGGGCGAAATTGTTTAAAATGAATACCACGCAGGGAACCATCAATACCACGAATCATAATGCAGGCATCAATGCCGCGACCTCTTATCCAAATTTCATTGTTGTTCCATCGATTACCCTTTTCAATGTCGAAGTCTTCAATCAGCAGTTTATTGTTTTCGAGTTCATCCTTAATCATATCGAGAAACGGCAGGGCAATCTGCTCGGTTGCCGAGATAATAAGCGTGAACTGCGATTTATTATATAATGTAGAATAGAGCGGGAACAGGAATGAGTTGATGGTACTTTTACCGTGTTCACGAGGCAATCCGAATGCTTCAATCAACCCGCTGTTACCCAGCATATATTTTAATTCAGAAAACAGTTCTTTATGAAAGCTGCCAAAAGGACGGTCAAAGTACTTTGGGAAATAAACCAATGCAAAAAACTGAATATCAATTTCACCAAGCAATTTTCTAAGCTCCGAAAACGTGAATTGTTCAATTAATTGCTTCATTTTATCTTGTGGAAAATATTTATTCAAATAGGTCATCAATAAGGCATTTTGCCTGTCATCTTCATTTGTCATTACTTCACCTGCCTTTTTATTTTTTGAAAAAATTGTACTGTAAAAATTTTCGGGGCTTCAGCTGTGGGGCGCGTTTTTGTAGATAGAAGCACCCCTCCCAACAAAAAAAGCGACACTGTTTCCAGCATCGCTTGATATATTCTATTCAGTTTACCAAGCCAAGCCTTGCAAAGCGTCAGCCTTATCCTGCTCAGTGGTCTGCGTGTACAAATTTGTTGTTAAAATACTCTCATGGCCGAGAATTTGTTGGATAGTTGTCATTGGTGTACCTGTTTTGATTAGCTTATAGGCAAGGGAATGGCGCAGCATATGAGGTGTAACTTTAATGCCAAGTGCTTTGCCATAGTTACAAAGGATAATCTCCACAGCACCTCTGCCCAGTGCGCCACGTTGCCCCAATAGGAGCCGCTGTGTGCTGCTGTCCGGTCGTACTGCGAGGTATTGCTCCAGTGCTTGCTTTGCAACAGCGTTGAGGGGCAGTGTGCGGTTGACCATTCCTTTGCCAATCACTCGGATATGACTGTCAGTATCGCTTATGACAATATCATTAAGGGTCAAACCTGTCAGTTCACTCACACGAACGCCGGTTCCAAAAAGCAATTCGACAATGCAGATATGCATCGGATTTCCTTTTTTCAGGATTGCTTCATGCAGTGCGGTCAAGTCCTGCTCTGATAAGCCTTTATAACTGCATTTATCTCGGCTCTTGGTAAGCTTTGCGGCATAGGCTTCCGGCAGTAACCTTGCATCATATAGGTATCGGCAAAAAGCATTGACACTGGCAAGCTTTCGATTGGAAGTAATGACTGTTTTCTCTTTTGCAAGCAGGTATCGCTTGTAGGCAATGAGGTCAAACTCTGTTATCCGCTCTGGTTCTTTGCCATACCAAACAAAAAAACTTTTTACATCGCGCAAATAGCAGGAGATTGTGTTCTCACTGCGCTCTTCACGCATCAGATATAACTGGAAATTATCAAAGTTTATCATATATAGCACCATCCTTCGGTACTACATTAATCACTCTAAGTGGGTGCTAAGTCAAGATAATTCTAACAACATAACCTTAATTCCGTAATGAGCAGCAAAAATCATTAGTCGCATTCCAAGTTCTCATCATCTTCAGAAGTTTCAGCAATTTCCGGTGGCTGCTCATCAGAAAGCATTTGCAGGAACAATTCTTTACGAGCCTGCTCATTTTGTGCGGTATCAAGAACCAACTGCTTTTTATCCGACCATTCCTCCGGGCATCGATTGCGAAGAAAAAAGGATATTGCCTGTGCGGATGGTGGCTGGTGGCGCTTGGTTTTTTCCAGCTTGGTGTGCTTCTTTCCGTTTCTATCCTCTTCAACGATGGTTTTCAGTTCTTCAAACTCATATCCCATGCACAACTTGAAAAGTGATTTTTCCACGTCCTGATTCAACAGGCACTTGCCCATATTCACGAGTTCAGAAAGTGTTTCATGATCTTTGCAATATCTGTACCAAGAATCCGGCGATATTGATAATTTGTGGCAAATGTCACGAACTGAGTCTCCTTCGGCAATCCATTCTTTTATGTCCGACAAACGGGGTATTATGTCCGTATCATATTTACTGATTTTATTTGCTATTCCTTTTCTGCTCATGGCGTTCATCTCCTTTCTTTGCCCCACGTTTCGCCTGTGTGGGCATCATTTTATATATTCAAGTACATTTGCGTACCATAAGAAAAAGGGGCTGTTCGCCCCAATTTCCAATTATTCTTCAATCATATCGGCAATGAAATGCAAGAGAAACGGAATATCATATGAAGTGAATGTTTCCGGCAGTTCTCCAGTCAGCATCAATTCGTCAATCCGTTTGGAATCAGCCATATCGGTTGGCAATATCTGCGGCATCAACACTTTTTTCAAATCATTCTGTTCAGCCTGCTGTGATAGATTTCTCAAAGTATCAACTAATTCCTGTCTGTCCATAAAAATCCTCCCAGTTTTGAATTTACGACATTCATCACTCCAAAGGGCAGATTAGTCAAGCGGCTTTTGAACCTGCTCATATGGGATTTTCTTATCGCCACGTAAGAGAAAGACTTCATTTGCTGAGCCAACTTTATCAATATAGCGTTTCACAATTACATCCACATATTGTGGGTCAAGTTCCATCAATAAGGATTTTCGGTCGGTATTTTCACAGGCAATCAGAGTAGTGCCACTGCCTCCAAACAAATCCAAAACTGTTTCCCCACGATAGGAACTGTTTGTAATCATTTTCTGCATCAATTCAATCGGCTTCATCGTTGGATGCAAATCAGATTTACTTGGCCTTTGAAAGTCCCATACATCTGACTGTGTTCTGTCCTCAAGCTGATGAATTCTTGGTGCATTGTCCAGCCAGCCATAAAATATTGGTTCATATTTGGTATGGTAATCTTTTCGAGACAGTACAAGCCTGTCTTTATTCCAAATAATTGTGGACGACCAGTGAAACCCGCAATCTGAAAGCACATCCATCATATTTCCCCATTCTTGAGCCGACATGAAGGAATAGAGCATGGCACCACTTTCTGCAACAGATGCAATATTAGAAAATGCTTTGAATAGGAAGTCATGAAAATCATCTTTCCCCATAGCATCATTCATAATACTTCGTTTTCTCCAACTAGGATGTTGAGTCGCACCATAATCTACATTATATGGAGGATCAGTACAAATCAGTTTTATCTCCCCACCGTTAGCCAATTTTTGTACATCTGCCAAAACGGTACTGTCACCACACATCAGTCGATGCTTCCCTAAGAGCCAGACATCACCTTTTTGTGAAACCGGTTTTTCCGGCAGCTCAATTTCAAATTCATCATCTTTTGATGTATCAGACTGTTCTCCTAAGTATTCATCCCATAACTTTTCCGCTTCACTCATATCAAAGCCGGTCAGTTCCACACTGTAGTCCTGTTTTTGTAAATTATCAAGCAATTTGGAAAGCCGTTCAAAATCCCATTCACCGCTGATTTTATTGAGGGCAATGTTCAATGCTTTTTCTTTGGTTTTATCAATCTCAAGCACAACACACTCTATTTCGGTATAGCCTAAATCTTTCAATACAGAATATCGCTGATGGCCTCCGATAATTGTCATATCAGAATTTACTATGATCGGTTCAGCAAACCCAAACTCTTTGATGCTGTTTTTGATTTTTTCATATTCTTTATCTTCTGGCTGCAACTTCTTTCGTGGATTATATTCGGCAGGAACTAATTTATCAATTGCAATTTTTCTAAACTCCATTATTGTTCCTCTCCCGTAACCTTGAACCACAGTTTTTGGAAAAATTGGCCTATCTCAGCAAATGGGATGTGTTTATCACACCATCTAACCAACTTATTAACCATGAATGAAACTGCCATATAAAATCCAACGTAAATCAAAAAGCCAAGTAGACCAATGAAAAAATGCGCTGTGTCTGTTAAAAGTAACCTCATAAAACTCATTCTTTTTTCCTCCAATTAAAAAGCTGCCTACCCATAACGAGTAGACAGCACAGTCCAATATTCGTACTATTCAGTTTTACTTTAAATTTTGCAAATTCATGTTCTGATTTTCATCTTGCTAACTTCACCCCCTTTTATGAAAATTTTCATGTAACATGGCAAATTATGCTCAATGGAATATAAATAAAAGCTGCCTACCCAGCTAAGAGCAGACAGTTGTTATTACACCTTAAAAATCATGGAAATCATATCGTATTTTAAGCTTGATGAATTTCCACTCATTTTCTATAAATTTTAATGTAAGGATATCATTTTCTCAGCAAATGCTGAAATTGGCGCTTTCCATAAGTCAGCAGGTTGAGTTTCAAAATGCTTGGAAACAATGGGCGACAGATTTGTTTCAAATATTTCTCCAATAAGAGGCTGAAGATATTGCTCCACTCTATTTTCATAATTATTAGCTTGCAGAATTTCTTCTTGTATTTTCTCTTTTGCCTGAAATGTCAGTTTATTTTTCAATTCACCTCTCAAAACATCTTCTTGAGGTACAATTTTACTACATGCATACTGATTAAACTTTTCCTCAATCCAAGTAACAAATTGCGGAGATGTCATAGCATTCAGTTCCACACGATTGGTTTCAAGCCAGTGTTTTGATTCCCTGTCCAGACTACTTGCAGAAGCCGCACCCTTCTTTTCAACATTTTCTACTGGTAACATCATCTCAGTTGCTTCCTTTGGATTAAGACCAAAATCAATAATATTGACTTTCCTTTTTCCTCGGGCTTGTGTTTCTTCAACTAATGTCTGATAAATCATAGTACCCGCCGCATCGCAGTCATGAATACAATACACTTCAAGTTCCTCATCAGTTTCACCCAAAAGGTCTAATAAATCTTTGATTGCCCTGCTTGCATAGCCCTTGGAAGTGAGCAAGGCACAGTCATACCGCTCAGGAAATCTTACATCTTTCAGAATTTCAAAAAGTCCTTCCTTTTCAATATATAATACCTTATTAAAAATGAACTCCGGTCGGTGATACTGTTCCACTGTCAAAGTACCCATCGGTACAGTTTGATGAAGGTGGGGAGTATACAAACTACCCCGGCAATCTCGATACATTCCATCTATATTTTCGTTTTCTTTTTCATGATCGGTAATGACAGTGCCAAAATAATCATATTCCAGTTCTTTATTTAATTCTTGCATCACAAATGGCCTGATAACATAGTACAACTGCCTTTCACTAAATCGGATAGTTCCATCGCCACTTGCTTTGGAAATAGCTCCGTCAAGGTGGGCAAGGACTACTGCTTTTTGTGACCCTATATTTTCTGTACTTTCAGATATACTTTTATTTTTCGCCTTAAATTTCCTGACAGTCTTCTGAATTGCAGAATCAATACTTTCCTTCATTAGAGTAAGGTCTGGCTCCTTACCGTCAGATGTAATTGGAATCACCGGAGAATTCACATTAATTGTAATTTGTATATTATCAAAACAATTTATAAAAGAATGAACTCCAACACCCCAAATTTCAATTTTCTTTTTTTCTGTAAATAAATAGGGTGATTTTATTGCCGTACTTTTATTGATCAGGAGATCAACCTGTGAATATGTTCTGGGTGAAATTAGCACTTCAATTTTATATGGTATTTCTGCCGACAGCTTGCCTTTTGTACTTGGCAACACATATGTACCAGAAACCGAAGAATAAAAAGTATCTGTAATTTCACCAATCTCTCCTAAACGATCAGCTTTGACAGGTTTAGAATGATCTCTGATTGCTGATAACAATGATTCGGAATCTTCAAATGATAGATTTGGAGCTTTATAATTCTTGTCAAACAGCTTTGCAATTTGTCCTGCTTTTGCACCGGTGCAGCCATCAAACTCAGAAACCAAATCATACACTGTTCCATCAAATGCCTGTGTAATTTCATAGAAACCTTCTGAATTATACCAATACGCTGATGTTTTGCCTTTGTATTTTTCACCACGATTATAGTAGACAGCATTCTGTGCCCAAGAATCATCAATGGGATAATCTCCAAGTGATAGTTCAATCATAGTCCCGCTTATCGGGTAATGATCCAGATACATAACCTTTGAGCTACCATCATCCAGTGAATCTATTTTATATTTATCACCATTTGAATAAACAAATAATTCACCGCCAGTTGCAATAACCGCTCCAACTACTACTCTTAATCCATTGCCTAAAGCTCCTCTCGTTGGAAGTTTGATTAATTTTGTTGATACCAATGGGCGATTAATTGAAAATAATTCTGCAATTCGATCAGCCGGGATACCAGTACCACCATTCCAGACAAATAATTTGTTTCCATCACACTTAACCTCAATGTCGTCTGTAATATCCAGTGCATTATCGGTTAATTCCTTAGCGACCAGTTTTGGTATATCGTTTTTGGATACTCCTGCTTTTTGAGTAAGTGTATCCATACTTCTAAATTGAGTCCATTCCTGTTTCTTAAATTCCATATACTCTCCTTATATTTTGATTTTGGGTAATAAAAAACTGCCTACTTCACTTGGAATAGACAGTCCTGTTTTATATTTGATTTTAATTGTCATTTATACTATTTTCTATGATAAGCGGATCGCGTATACTGCGGTATACGCACAGCGCGATAATAATAAGTTATCTACACTACGTTTCGCGAACTTATTATTTTTCGCGCTGTAAACAAGGATTTAAATTGCATTACAAATACCAATTTTAAAAACATACATTTATAAGTTATATAAATAGATTGATATTAAATATACCTTTTAATTGTATGTTTTTTAAATTTTTAAAAGATAATTCGCTAATTCTTTTTGAATATCAACATAATCATAATTGTATTTAAAACACTTAAAGCTACTTTCAATTGGTCTCCCAAATCCATTCCAATTTGATATGAACTTCTCGTACCCTCGATCATATTTATCTCTATTTCTTTTATAATTGTTCTCTGCTTGTTGGTTCATTGCATCAATGACTTTTTGATTCAGTTTCAATTTTTCTATTTGCAACTCTGTTTTGGGGATTTCCTGTATTATGTTTTTCTGAGTATATATTAATTTAAATTGCTTGTATGTATATTCCCAGTTATATTGCTCTTTCAAAATGGAGTCAACTCTTGAATAAAATTTATCTCCCTTGAATTTTAAAAATACTTGTGTCAAGCTAATTAATCCCATTTCATCTAACACTTGTTTTTTTACAGAATCAATACATTTTATTTCAGTATCATTTGCTATTGTAGTATAAGTTTTTCCATCTTCATCCTTTTGTATAATGACTATTTCTTCAAAATAGCTAATCAGACATCTATTTTTCAAATTTTTTAATGCATCAAATAAAATTTTGTCTAACTTCTGATATGCCCTTTGATAAAAATGGTCTAAATCATACGTCCTGATTTGGTTATTTTGTTGCTTTATTAAATCGTATGGTTTGTTTGAAAATTCGCCATTTACTAGACCTAAGAATTGAAAAAGTCTTTTCCTTGTTATTGTGCAAGTAAAATTCTCTTCACGAGCTAATCGATTCATTAGTAATAGCTCAATATATTTTACATAAATAGAATGATTCCCTTTTGATCTTAGATCCTCTTTTTCCAATGGAACATCATAAATTTCTGTGATCAAGAATTTTTGTCCATGTTTTTCAAAGTCAAAATATCTTGAAAATTCTTTAAGATGTGCTTTTTTACCATTTGTATTATTATTAGAAACAGGAGCAATATTTAATATTTCACATAATGCTTTATAATTTTTTGCGATTTGTCCAACTTGTAAATTACTGATATCTATATAAGTTCACCATCCTTAATTTTTATAGTAATAGCACTTCACTATTCCACAAAAGTGGGTCTGGAAGACAGGCATTTAGGTAAACAAGCACGTTAGTGCTTAGTGAACCTTAGTGCCTGCTTGCCCACTTATACAATTATTTCAGTTACAGTCATTCCTAAACTCTTTTTGGTTTTTGCAATATTAACTAGTTCTACCTTGACTTGTTTGATCAAGGATAAATTATATTGATTGACCTGTGATTTTTCAGCGAACGCTTGCAATAGCGGCTTGCCTTCTCGCAGCAGCAATGCTTGCCCATCTTTATCCTCAACGTCAAGCCAAATAAATCCATTGGATTTTATCTCCGATTCAATTGTCTCAATGGCAGCACCATCAATCACCCTTGCTCGAATCTCAGCTTTTTCGATAATCTTAAGACGCTTTTTCTCTTCCAAATGCAAGTTTTTAACTATGTAGCCATTATCAATCGCCGAAACTTCTATTTTTTTATACTTCTCGTGCAAAAATGAGATATCCCCGTCTTTCGCTATCTGATATACATATCTCTTCGCTTGCAATTTAGAATTCAGGTATTCAAAGACTGGCCAAAATAAATTTATAATAAAATCTTCGGTACAGTTTTTCATATTACCAATGGCATTCGCAATTGTAGCCAGCTTAAATTTTTTTATGATAGCATCGGCAAGCAGGATATATTTAGTATCAATCTCTTTATATTTCTGTGTTTTTTCCCGCTTGTATTTTTTAATACTTGAATATAATAATTCATCATCGATCTGACTCCAGAAGCAATTTTCAATCAAAAACTCTTTCTCTTCAAGGCCATGCCTGACTTTCCGGTTGTATTGTTTCTCGGCGGTTTTCCGTTCATCAGTATAATTTTGATATAGCACCATTATTTCCGCCGCACATGGTTCGTACTCGTCAACTGGGTAATCACTGTTGGTCAATTTTTGTTGTATCAATTCCGGCTGATCATTAAATTCTTTACGCATGTCATCTATTTCATCTAGCAGTTTCTCTTTTACTAGTCTTGTTGCAATATCCAGCAGTCCCTTTGTCCATTCATAACTGCCGTTATATACATCATCAGCATCTTCTTTAAACTGCAAAAACCAAGCCTTGCGCCCGTATTTACTGTTGATAGGCTTCATGTCTTCCGAGGAAGGGAAATAGAGCGTTTTGGGAGCATCAATGCTGACCATAGCATTGTATAGCACTATATAGATGTCTTTTTCATTATCATAAAATCTCTGCTTTACATAATTCCGATGCTGCTCAGCAGCTTTATATGTTGTTATCCATTCGCCGCTTTCCAATTTTTTATTCTTTACTGCTTTCTCGTCTTCTGAAGCCTTGCTCCAATTAAACTCCACAAAACTTTTATTTACGGTATCATAATAGTCTAGTGTCTGCTGACTATTAGAATTGATACTGGCGCTCTTCAAAGCTATACTACCAATTAAATTGCCGGATGCTCTATAGGTTGCAAAAAATCTATTTTCAAAGTTGTATTCCATCTTTTCTTTGTGACCATCATCTGTATTTAAAAAATACTTACCATCTTTAGGAATAACAACAGCGTCCCGAATAATATCGCTATCAACCACCGTGCAGGCATCCCCGTCACAGTCAGCCGAGCTCATGAGTGCCAATATATCGCTCTTTTGATTAAAGTAAATTAATTGTTTGCATGGGCTAAAATAGTTATCGAAAAATGAATTCCTAACGAAGTTCACATTATGTACTTCGCTATAGGCGCATAGCGGATTTCTTGCAATTGTTCTAATATCCCCGTTTTGGCAGTCAGCACTATAGAATTCTCCAGCTTTCAGCCCATTTTCCCTTTGCTGCCGGTACATAGCATAATTCATATAAGAGATTGCATCGACCGCAATATATTGATACTTGGCTTTTGCTGTAACTTTCCCGCAGGCAAGTTCCCTGCATCTTTTTTCAATTTGCTTTGCCAAATTACGTTTAACATTTTTCAGCCTTACAAAGTTCTCCGATATATTGAGCAACTCTTCGCATTTATTCATAATATTTCTGTTGAGTGTTTGAACTTCCTGTTCAAACTCATCGCTATCCGAATCGTCGCTTTTCACTATGTTTTTAAAGAAAAGTCTGATAGCGTCAATATTAATCTGCCACTCCGATTTGTCATCCTTTTGAAATGGCTTGATAATTTTTCTATATGATGCAATGTCTTCCTGTATTAACTCATAATAATCTTTTTTGCTTAAAGCCAGCGCCGAAAGCAATTGATAGTTTAACCGCCTATAATTTCCAATATGGTCTTCACTTTTATTAAATTTTGTAACATACAGCTTACCAATAATATTCGCATACTTTGGATCAACTTCACTAAGTCTTTGTTTACATGTGCTCATATCTTCATTGTTTTCTGATTTGTAATATTTCGCAAGTTTAACCATACTCTCATTCAGCAGCATTGTTCTATCAGTGACCTCTTGCCAGTTATCCCAATAATCCAGTAAATAGAATTTGTCATCTACTTTTTTGCAGTACTCCGTATCGGCTTTATAAACTGCGTTTAGATATTTCAGTATATCGAACTTGGTTATCATGCCTTTTATCCCGATGCCGTAACCCCGAATAATAGCAAATTCAACAGGATAGTGAAGCTCAAGTACAGATTTTATCTGTTCAAATACTTTCGGAGTGGCAATGCCGCCACCGTCAAACACCTCAATATCATCATCAAAATGGTAATCCACCAAATCATAAACAACTGTATCTTCCAATTCGCCTTTTTTGTTTTCCACCTTAGCAGGCTTTTTCTCAACGGTCTTATAGTCTTTGACGATTCTGTACTTTGGCTGCGAAAGGACAATAATATCAGGCATATCACCTGCCATCTGGCAGCTACTCAAACCTAAAGAAATTCGGCTCAAAACATCTTTATTGATGCAAATCTCTTCTTTGCTCTCTTCAATTTCTTTGAACTTTCCAAGTGAAATCAAATTTTCAAATTCACGAGCAAAGTCACAGAAATCCTCCCGTACAAATAAAGTTTCGCACTTCCCATTCGAAGGCTCTTTTTTCATACCTCCGGTAGTGGCGAACCAAGCATAATATATTTTGTCATTGAATGTTAAACCGTCATCCCATTCGGTTTTTGCTTTTTCCTCTGTGCTGGGGAGTATAACTTTTATTATTCCATCAATTAATTGCTTATCTTGTAGCTTTTCGCCTTTATAGCATTCATAAGCTAAGGTTAAAAAGCTCTCATCTATCGTTATAGTGTTTTCACCTAAATTTTCAGATTTTATTACACCGTCAAAAATGTAGTTCCTTCCAAAGCTATACATTTTAATCTGCTTTTGCTCCATTTGTTATACCCCCTCATATGAAAAAAGCCAGCATTAGCAAAAAGTATTGCTTAATGCCGACTTTTCTGGTTGACAATATTCCTTAATATTGTTTTAAACTAATTATTTCATAACTTTGTCCATTAGCGTGTTGTAATCGCTTACAACATCGTATTTTACCGTGTCTGAACTAATTGCTTTGAAATGCTCTTCTGCACACCTTATTTTTAACTTTTCGACTTCCCTGAGCTGCAAAGAAGACATACTTCCCTTAGTTTCAGCGACAAAATAAATATGCTTCACCTTGCCCTCGTAAAAAGCAATTGCCCAATCAGGATTATATTTACCAACCGGCGTTGTAATAAAAAAGCCAGTGGGCAATTTAACATATACTGCCACTTCTTCACTTTTATCAAGATTGGTTGCAAATTCACACTCATTGGTTGAGTCATAAAGAATATGATCATATAAATGCTTATCTGCTTCCATTGCATTAACACCCAACCGGCCTTTTAATGTTGGCTCCGTAAAGATGCGAGTATCATATTTGGCATCCAATTTATTGTAAGTGATATGTTGAATGATTACCGTGGCTTTTTGCTCGTTTATAATATTTGAAGCCTTAATAATAAATTCTTCCGGGTTATCTTTAAAATTTTCGAAGGTGGCTTTTTGGATTCCTTTCAGAATTGCTACGGTGGCACTGCGCGTAAGTCCCGTTTCTGCCACTATTTTTCCTACAAGGTCGTACTTTACATTACTGTTTGAGAAAACATTGGCAGTTGTGGTACTGGCAGAATCTTTTTTAAAGCTTTCTGCGTTCTGTAACTCTTCTTTTGATTTAATTGACTTCATTGCACCAGTTTCAACTTTAAAGAAAATCTGCGATACATGAAGCTCCTTATCTAATGCGGCAATAGACTTTTCAATAAGTTCATCGGTATTAAAATCAACGACGTAAGCAGACTTCGTATTAATTCTACTCCACAGCTCTTTAAATTCCTTGCGGTTCAGCTTATCATTATCAATCTTTAACTCAACATTCTTATCACGAGCATTGTCCGGCATCATAGATTTTGGATTATAGATGTTATCAAGTATTTTGATCACGGATGCTTCACAGCCTTTTAATTCTTCTGGTACAACAAAGTTACCTGATTTAACATCTTCATAGTACTTGTCAGTCAATATGCCCTTACGCGTATATCCATTGATAATCAGTTCCTCTGCAATACTCATCGCTGTACTTTGGTCAATCGTCTGTTCCACACCATTTGCATTACAGATTACTTTATTTTCAAACAGCTCGGCATTTACAATGCGAGGACGGTCTGCAACAACCTCTGCAAGTTCGGACTGAAGCGCCTTGGCAAAATTATCGTAAGATTCATTTGCCACCACTGTCAATACATTAATATTATGGACATCCTCTCCCAGCAGATTTTCATCCATGCGCTCTCCGTTTTGATTGACGCTCAACCGCAATCCTCGACCGACTTCCTGTCGCTTGCGCACATCACTGCCGCTCTGCTTCAAGGTGCAAATTTGAAAAACATTAGGATTATCCCAACCCTCACGAAGCGCTGAGTGTGAAAATATGAACCTGACCGGCTCTTTGCGGTCAAGTAAGCGTTCTTTGTTTTTCATAATCAAATCATAAGCATCCGCATCATCAGATGTTTTTTCTTTTTTGTCGCCAAGTTTGCTTTCAACAAATCGATGGCTTTTTTTATCAATTGAGAAATAGCCTGCGTGTGTACTTTCGGCAGAAATTCCATTTAGATATTTCATGTAATCATCTTCGCCAAAAGCAAGCTGCCACTCATTTAAAGCAGCGTTGTATTCTTCTTCAAACACATCGGCATATTCACCGTTATGCGCGACTCCCGCCGCATCGTATTGTTTGTATTTTGCAACCTCATCGATAAAAAACAGTGATAACACTTTAATGCCTTTATAAAAGAGCTGCCGTTCGCGCTCAAAATGCGACTTTATGGTTTCTCTGATCTGTATCCGGCGAACCTGTTCTTCACTAACCGCACCCATTACATCACCGGCAAAAATCGTCACCCCATTCTTAAAAGAAAGGGAATTCGTTGAACCATTGATGTCAGAAACGGTATAGCCTCGATATTCTTCCAAACCGCTGTATTTCTCGTATAAATTGTCTCCAATGCTGACAGTTCGCGTTATCTTGCGGGGTGCTGATGACCCTTTTACTTCAAACTCGAGGGAAGCAGTTGGCGCTTTGCTCTTGGATAAATTAATGCTTTCTAAATAAAGATAGCTCTCGGTAGCGGTGCTGCCCGAAATAGAAATTCCCTTAACCGCAATTTTTTTAACCAGTTTTTTATTGTAGGCTTCCATGGCATCCAGCCGGTAAACCATGTTATAAATACTGTCTTTTTTGTGGGTAGCCGAGTAGCGCAAGGTCAACAACGGCTCGAAATCTTTTAGCCGCTCCTTTGTTGCCGCTCCCTCAACCGACTGCGGCTCATCAATAATCAATATGGGATTAGTTTTAGCAATCACATCAATTGGTCTGCGACTGCGGAAACTATCCAGCTTCATATAGATGCGCCTTGCATCTTTGCCTTTGGCATTAAACGCCTGTGAGTTGATGATCATTACATTGATGGCACTGTCACTGGCAAACTTATCAAGATCGGTAAGCTGGGCAGAGTTATAGATAAAGAAGCGGATTTTCTTTCCGTATTCCTCAGCAAAATGGTCTTGCGTAATTTCAAAGGATTTATACACTCCTTCTCGAATCGCAACACTCGGCACAACCACAATAAATTTGCTCCAGCCATATCGCTTGTTCAGCTCAAACATGGTTTTTATGTAGGTGTAGGTTTTGCCAACACCGGTTTCCATTTCAATGGTCAGATTATATTTACCCTCAAGTTTGCTTGAAGGTTCAATCTGATAATTCCTTTGAATTTTATTGATGTTTTCAAGTATGATGCTGTCGTTCAGCTCCGGCACAATTGTGTGATTATTAAACCCGGTAAAATTTATTTCCTCTTTCTCTTTATAAAATCTTTGTTGTTCCGCATTGCCGGTACTTGGTTTTTGAACCGTTCCTTTATCGATCATATAGGTAGGGGTATAGTAAGGCTGTCCGGCAAACACATCGCACACTGCCTTTGCCGCATCTGCTTGAAATTTTTGATGCTTAAATTGAAGTTTCATTCGGTATCCTCGCTCTCAATTACCGGCAAATCCTCAATTGAGTATGCATATTCGGGGAATTCATCCCAGAATTCCATTAAGGCGTTGTGGTAATTTTTAAAATCTGTATCTTTTATTTGTAAAGTAGGTTCAAGCAAAGTAGCGTTACGTTTTTTCAACACATCAGTCCCATTACAATTGAAAAAATCAGGTCTTAATATTCTGAGGTTTTCTTCTGATCTGCCTTTCCCATGCTTTAATACATTGACCAATTCTCTTAGTTCTTCAATTTTTCCGTTCTGAACCTCTTTATAATTGACCCCATGCCAAGTCAATGTTTCTGATACAAACTTAAATCCACTTTTCATATCGCCTTCATCATAAATAATGCCTTCAAGTTTTGCTTCGTGCAGTATAAAAGAATATAATTGTTGTTCCCAGACTTGGCACATACAAGAAATCCACAAGCCAAGCGTCCTGTACTGCATAGAGGACAGCAGTTCATATCTCTCCACACCTGCCTGCCATACCGCCTCTTGAGCATCGCAAGGATCTGGCGCATCATCTGCACCCCAGTTAATGCTTGTGCCGACCTCTTCGTTTAGGTTATTTGTATATTCTTCCGCTTCTTTTTCCGGGTCTTTAAAAGTTGGCTCAATACGTTCAAAATATAAATCAATAATATTGGTCAAATCTCTTTTATATTTTTTACGCAGTCTATCATATAAATATAGTTCACTACGCATGCTATATCACCTTAACCGTTGTTTTCGGTGCCGCCAGCTTGAATATTTCCTCAACATTGATTTTGTCGGGGCTACTCACAAAGCTGCTGTCACGGAAAACGGCGCGCAACGGCTGGCGTTTGGCAATTTCACGAATAACGCTTTCGTCAATCTTATTGGCAAAGCAGGCAATTAAATCGCCCTCATTCACGGTATGTACTGTTACGCCGTTTATCTGCTCCATTTTGTGCGGCAAAGAAAGGGGTAAGCCCCATTCCAAAAGAACGCCGTACAGCAAATCCATATCGGTGCGGTCATCTTTCACATTGGACACCAAATGATCAAGCATTGTTTGGTCATATTCAGAAGCACCATAATAAACATCTTTCATATTAGTGCTGTCCAATTTTAGCACACGAAAGCCAATATCCGGCACTTTCTTTGGCTCTTCGCCAAGCTTGAGCTGCTTATTGCTTTCTTCAACTTCTGACTTGATCATTTCACCCGCGCGGCGGATACGCTCTTTTCCGATTTCACAAATGTTTTTATAGCCTGCTTTGTAAGCTTCACTCTTTTTGTCACAGGGTTCGGGCAATTGCACCATAATAAATTTGCGGTTGCCGCCATTTTCGGCATTCAACTGCATAACAGCATGAGCGGTTGTAGCAGAACCAGAGAAGAAGTCCAGTACAATATCATTTGAATTGGCATGTGACATTAAAATGCATTCACAAATATAGTCTACTGATTTGGGAGATTGAAAATATTTTTCTTTAGTTTGAAATAAATAATTAACTGTAGCCTGCCCCTTTTCTGTATGAAACTTTTTATTTGTCCAAATGGACTTGACTTGCTTTAGCGGTTCCTCTTGGTTAATGGAGGCATATGCCTTTCGATAGACTTTCCACTGCCCATTGACTACTTTCCCGATTAATAAATGGATTTCTTCTTTAGCTTTATCTTTTCCCCATGTCCAGCACCCTTCAAAACCATCATCCCATATTGGATATACCTCTGTTTCAATATCTTTCTTTTCTAAAAAAACTTCCCCATTATTATTAACAAAAAATGGATAAAAAAGATTTGGTCGGTTAAATCTTCCAAAATCTCTGTGCGTATTTCGCAGCTCCAATTCTCTATATGCTAATCCAGCTTCGTCTATAAGTGTATAATCCTTTTCAATATCTTCTTTTGTTTTCGGTATTGAAAAGGCTCCTTTGTTCATTGGCATCTTTGAATAAATTAGTAAATACTCGTGACAAGTCGCAACATATTTATCTTGGGATCTTCCTTTAGGATTGTTTAAGGCTGCTATTTTTGCAACAAAGTTTACCTCTCCGAACACCTCGTCGCAAATTTTTTTTAAATTGTCGACTTCATTGTCATCAATGCTAATAAAAACAGCCCCATCATTAGCAAGCAAATTCCTTGCTAATTGCAATCGCGGATAAAGCATGGAGCACCAGTCGGAATGAAAACGCCCATTGCTTTCGTTATTTTGGAAAAGGCGATTTTCGTCCTCATCATAAAGTCCGGTCTGCTCGTCATACTCTCCCTTATCCATGGTGAAATCGTCTTTATAAATAAAATCGTTGCCTGTATTGTAAGGTGGGTCTATGTAAATCATCTTAATAGAGTTTAAATAACTTTCCTGCAATAGTTTTAAAACATCAAGGTTATCGCCCTCAATGTAAAGATTTTCGGTGTTCTCCCAGTCCTTGCTTTCTTCTTTGCAGGGGCGCAGGGTTTTGCGGATAGGCTTGTTGCCCTCAACAATACTTGCCTTTTTACCCACCCATGTGAAATCATAGCATTCCTCGCCGTCAATCACGTCTCCGGAAAGTTCCTGCTTGAGCAGTTCAAAATTGATGCCTTTTTTCAGCTTGCCGTTTTCATCTTCCATTTCTGTCATTACATTTGGAAACAGCGCTGCAATTTTCTCAATGTTTTTTTCGGTCATATCTACCGACTCCATTTTAAACTTGTCCATTGTCTTTCTCCTCCGGGGATTTATCAATTTCTTTTCTTAATGTTTGAATTTCACCTTTAGCTAGAGCTATGAAAGAATACTTTTTTATATTTTCATCGTCTAATCCAAATTTGCTGTTAGTTAATATTTTAAACAAAATATATTTCATCCACAAGTAATCACTATAGTTAAATGACCACCAGTCAGTATCATTTGGATGCTCATTAATTTGCAAATGGACTTTATTCCTTAAACGTTTCAACTTTTTTAGATAAGGGAATGCTTGATGCGGTATATCTATTAGGCTATGGCTCTCAATCTTTTTTATCATAGAATCCAAATTCATTTCATCATCTGTTTTAGGGATACTTTTGAAAATATGTGTTTCAACTTTTCGTGTTTCATTTTCAAAGCTAAATCCATTTGACTTTACTATTTTTTCGAGCTCCCACTCTTTTTGTGTCCACAAATTATTGGATTTTAAAAGATAGTAAAAGACACCTTCAATGATGGAAACGCCTGTAATAATAAATGTTTTGTACAGCATTGTTATTATTACATTATGTAGGTCTAACTCGTGCAATTGTAATTCTATATATTCGAGATATTGCAGACTGTAAGCTATATTTTTCCTTAAATCATGGTTTAGGCCTTTAAGCGTTCCTTGTGATAAATTATATTCATATGTACTTACAAGATTTGGACTCCACCGATCATTATAACAAATATCATTTTTCTTAATTAATGTTTCAAAATCAGACATTCCTGTTAAATTGTTTATTGGCAAAACAATTCACCTCAAATCAACTATTTTGTAATAATTTTTCTTTCAGTTTTTTCAGCTCTGCATTGAGTTTTACCTGCACATTAAACTGCTTTTCCCTTGCTATTTTGGCTTCCAATACTGCAATTTGCGCCTTCAAATCATCAATTTCTTTTGCTTTGGCTATTGCCTCTTTTAAATCGCTTGAATTTGTCACATTCAGTTTTCCGCTTGCTATTTGGAGGATAAAATTTTCATAAATTTTATCCATATCCAAGCCATTGACGGATAGGGTCAAAGCGTTCATGTCAGACCAATCCGTCTTATAAGTCGCACTAATTTTGAACTTACCTTCGCGGTTCTTTATGGCTTCTTTAAAGTTGATTACGAGCTGTGCTTTTTCCTGCATTCGCAGTATGAAAACAGTATGGTGGGGAATGTTGCTGTCAATAAATTCAAGCAGTTTGTAGTCGCATTCATTGCCTTTTAGGATAACTTCCAAAACATCGATTTCAATAACATTCGCGCCATCGGCAACATTTAAAGTGGTTTTGGATAGCTTGTTTTGCCAAACGATAGAATCAATACCGCTGATAAAACGCTGCCTGAGTTTTGAATCAATATCTAAATTTTTATAAAACTTCTCCTTTGGTATTTTTCTCTCAAAGTATGTAGATTTCGGTAAATTCAGCACTTGCCTCACTCCTCATTTCTAACTACTAAAAAGCATATCAGTTCAAAATCATTTAAGCCGGAAATTTTGTTGGTTAATGCTGTTGTTTCACCAATACTAAAAAAGCTGTCAATATCACTTTCATCTTTCACATGAATAATGGAAGCAATGGCGTCTTCCAACAGTCTTGAGTATTTTGCCATAACTCTACCGTCTTTGGTTTCTGTGTTAAACAGCTTACAAAGATTAGTGTCCGGCTCCTGCCTGCCTTTGCAAAGATACCGCATCGTATCCAGCAGTTTCTTTGGCTCAAGATGATTGCACTCGACCTCACCGTCATCTTTAATGTATACCATGTAGAAAGGGGGCAGTCGGTTCTGATTATCAATATTTACACCATTGCTTACGTTTTTGAGAACATAAATTACTCCAGCAGGACAATCCTGTGTTGCTTTTGCTATTGCATGCATTCCAAACGGTGTTTTATCAAGATCGGGGTTAGCTTTGATATAATCAAGCAAATCTAAGCGGAATTCATTAAGTCCCAAATCCATAATTGAAATGCCATTGGACATTTCCTCAATATCCACAACCTCTTTTTCAAGACGTGAAAGCTGCTGTTTGCGATATTCCAAATCGCCTTTTTCCTCATTGTTAATAAGGTCGTCATCGCCGGTAGAGGTCATAACTGAGATTTTCATTCGAGTTTCAACACGGCTCTTGAGATTAATATATTCATCCAGCGACAAATCCGGCCAGAAGTTCACAAGTTGAATTGTCGCATTTTTACTTCCAATACGGTCGATACGACCGAAACGCTGAATAATACGAACAGGGTTCCAGTGAATATCATAGTTAATCAGATAGTCACAATCCTGCAGGTTTTGTCCCTCAGAGATACAATCAGTGGCTATTAAGATATCAATCTGGTCATTGTTGTTTGGCATCAACAACTCTTTTTCCTTTGATAGGGGAGAAAAACAAGTAAGCACCGTATTTAGGTCTGCTTTTAACTTTGGTATTGTAGTTTTACCGTCGACAGAACCGGTTATCATGGCAGTGTTTAGCCCAAATTCTTTTTTGACCATCTTACTAATATTGTTGTACAAATACTCGGCGGTATCAGAAAACGCGGTAAAAACAATGATTTTTTTGTTTCCGACATTGATAGGATGATTAATTTTATTTCTAACCACCTCAAACAGGGTCAAGAGCTTTTTATCGTATTGAGGGGTAATATCATTTATCATTGAAAGCAGTAATTCTAACGTTGCTTTATCTTCTGCGAGACCTTTTCTCCACGAAATATAATCCATATCTTTCAGTTCAATCTTCACTTTTTTACCGACAGATAACAAATCCATGTTTTGATCATCATAATCAAAGTCTTCTGCGTCGCTGAGATCAACCAAACTGATTTCGTTTTCTGGGCGATAATTGTCAATGGCTTCAATTGTGGAATGAATCAGATCATAAATTCTTGTAAGTGTGAGCTGAAAAGAATGGACTGAACTTTCAAGCCGTTTTAATAGATTAATGCTCATTAATCTGCGTATGCCTTGTTCACGACCGGCTTGTGTCAGGCTTGTTCCCTGCTCATGATTAAAAACATTATACTTGTCCAGCTTGCTCGGAAAAATAAAATCCGTCGGAGTATAAATACTCAGATTGAGCTGTGATAAAGATTCATAAATCTCATTATATGTAATTGCGCCTTCCAGCTGGGTGAGAGGAGGTCGTTTGGAAATCGGCTTTTTCCGTTCCGGAAATTTACCGATATCCCCCATATCATAATACTTCCGAATATGATTTCTTGACCGAGCAATCGTTACGCTGTCTAGCACTTCAAAGAAATCAAAATCAAGTGTTTTTAATAATGTGTCAGTTGTTCTTTCCTCTACAGGAAGTTTACTCCATGCATTAAATGACTTTTGCGCCATACGAAAAATATCATCAATATTCTTTGTCGTATTAAGCTTGTCATTGATTAGTTGTGGATTCCCCTCATATGCTAAAGCAAGTTGATTTCGTAAATCAAAAAATTTATTATTTACCGGAGTTGCGGAAAGCATTAGAACTTTTGTTTTTACCCCTTGCCTTACAACTTTGTTAAGAAGTTTCAAATAGCGGTTTTCTTTTTCGCCGCCTTCCCCAGAGGTTTCGCCACCATTACGGAAATTGTGTGATTCATCAATTACAACTAAATCATAATTGCCCCAGTTAAGGCGTGATAAATCAAGGCCATTTGATGAACCGTAATTACGGGATAAATCGGTATGATACAGTACATCGTACCGCAGTCGGTCTTTTGCGATTGGATTATTCACATAGTTATCTTTGTATGTATTCCAGTTATTTGCCAGCTTCTTAGGGCAAAGCACTAAGACCGACTTATTTCGATTTTCATAGTACTTTATTACGGCAAGAGCAGTGAATGTTTTTCCCAAACCAACACTGTCTGCTAAGATACAACCGTTATATTTCTCGAGTTTATTGATAATTGCCCTCGCTGCTACCTTTTGAAAGTCATAGAGTTTGTTCCAGATCATGCTTTCTTTAAATCCGGTTGCCTCATTAGGTAGAACGTCCTCCGAAATATCATCTAAAAACTCATTAAAAATATTATAAAGCGTTACAAAATAAATAAATTCAGCAGAGTTTTCTTTATATACCGTTGTTATATTGTTTATAACTTCATCCGTTACATCTTGCAGTTTAGATTTATCATTCCAAATATTATTAAAAAGCTTGATGTATTCACTGCTGAATGGCGCATCAAATTTGTTCACCATATTATAGCTGTTATTTCCTCTTTCACAGCCAATATCTACAGTTGTAAAGCCATTAAGAGGCATATATGTGAAATTTTCATCATTATTTTCAACATTAATAAAACCGGTCATGTTTTCTTGTGTTATATTTGATTTGAAAGTTACTTTTTTTGCAATCCATTCAGCACATTCTTTTGCTATCGCCTTTTGGGTCAGTTCATTGCGGAGTTTCACTTCAAATTCCGTACCGTATAGCCCTTTTTCGCGACTCAACCGAGGAATGTAAAACTCACGCTTCTCTTTCTTTGCCTTCTCGGTTACAAACGTGGGTGAAGTAAAAATGAATCGTAGCTCATTTACCTTATCTAATTGCTTTTTTAATTCTTTGTAAGCGTATATCGAAAAACAAGCCGCAGCAATATCTACTTTACTACCCTTTTTTATGGTTAGATTAAAGTCATCACGAACAAATTTATTTATGTTATCAAATATTTCCATGCGGCATCTCCTAAAATGCGTTCTTTTTCAACCAATTTTTGATATAAAAATATTGTTACAGTTGTGTTTTTTAATAATTTAATTATAAACCTCATGCAAATTGATAGCAAGTTGTATCCAGTGCTTTTATTCTAATTTATACTGTATTTATTTTATCAGTCCCATTATAGGTACACAAACAAAAAAGTGCCTACCGATTAGAGCAGGCACATCTTTTAAAAGCAATTATAAGCATATAAATTCTATTAGACAATCCTTCAAATTTCTGATAAACTAATATCAATATCAATATTGTATAAATGGCATAAGTTCTAAACATTTTAGGATGTGAGAAAATGTATGTGTGTAAATATGGGAACCACAGTCTTTTCGTCGATACTGAGGCTCCTGAAACATTTGATTTGCTAAAGAAGCTATCAAATGAACACAAACTATTTTGTCTTGGATGCGGTAGGCAAGTAATCTTTCACAAATGCACTGTAAAAGATAGTCATTTTGCACATCGCAGCTCACAGGGAAAGCTCTGTGACTTTGAGCAGTATATTATAAATTTACCTGATTCTCATAAAAAAGCTCTTAAGGAATTGCAAAACAGATTTTCCGGATCAAACAATCCTCAGCTTTTTATTAAGTTAATAGATAAACACTGGACAAGCATGACAATATGTGTGAATGATAAAACCGTTGCTATAGAGCTTTTACAACCGAATATATCACTAAATAAAATTGAAAAACTAAAACAAGCTTATATTGAAAAAGGCATCAATGTACTTTGGATATTTGTAATGGAAGACATTTCGTGTGAATACAAATCTGTTAGTATCAAAGGGTCAAATAGCTTTTTTCAAACAAATAATTATATTATCGATTTTGATCCTGAAAGTAAAAAGATTTATATACTTTTTAAAGATCACAAATTTAGCACTAACCACAATGGTATATTTCATACATCAATTTCACTTGACCATTTAATCGTTAATGCCGAAGGAAAGATCTCGGAATCTATCAAAACTCAATATGATGATTGGAAAAGTCAGCAGAGCCTTCAAGCAAAACTCAAGCAACAACTATCAATAGCTCAATCAGCATATAATACTTCTACGAATGTATCTTCTTCCAATGCATCTTTGGATTTAACTTATGATGAAATTTTACATAATGTAAGACAGTGGATAGAAAATGTCCGAGCAGGTGCGGGATATAATACTTTAACAGCCATTCGCACACTCATTAATAATTATTCAGACTATCGTCAGGTATATAGTGAGACTCTTCAAAGCGTTGAAGATCCTGTACTCAAAAAGAAACTCGAGTCCGTATTACGCTAGATTTTAGCTGTTTATGATTATTACCTTATAGTTTAATAGTAGAATTTCTCCGTAAACATCAAATAAACATCAAGCAAACATCAGAAAAAGTGGCTTTACTTCCGGCTATTTGCGGTAATTTAACGTCCAGCTAAACATCAAATAAACGTCAAGTTGTAGGTATTCTACCTTACAAGCAACTTCTGGGCATAAAGAAAAGTCCCACAAATGGCGGTTTAAAGCCATTTATAGGACTTGGTTTTGGTTGCGGAGGCAGGATTTGAACCTACGACCTTCGGGTTATGAGCCCGACGAGCTACCGGACTGCTCCACTCCGCGATATTCAATTGTGCATCTTAAACAAAGAGATGAAACATATCTTGTTCAGAGAGCTTAATTATAATACCACACAAGGCTCTTGGTGTCAAGGCTTTTTTCAGAAACTTTTGTATTTATCTAACAGGTATCAGGGCAATTAATGGACAAACCGCCTTTTTGTCTGCCTTGTGTTTCAAGTTAAAATCCATTTTGGAATTTTATTCAGCCAATCATTCGGTATTCTAAGTATAGAACCCGTTTACTTAACGCAAGTTTGCATCGAAGGTTGGTGACAGCTTGAAACAGATCCCGAATATTCTTTCCCTCAGCAGAATCGTGCTGCTGGTTGCATTGTTTTTTACGTTCCGGCATGCGCTGCTGTTTTCAGTGATTTACCTGAGCTGCGGACTTACCGACATTCTGGACGGTTATCTTGCCCGCAGGATGAATGCACAGAGCGCTTTGGGCGCCCGGCTGGACTCCATCGCGGATTTTATGCTGTTCATGGTCATCGCCGTAACCATCGTTCTTTGGATTGGGAAACAGGGCCGAATATTTGTACCCTTTGTAATCGCTATTTTTGTGGTACGCCTTGCAAACGTTGTGATTGCCGCGCTGAAATACCACGCTTTTGCCATGCTGCACACCTGGGGGAATAAGCTGGCCGGATTTCTCCTTTTCATAACCCCGCTATTCCTTCTGTATCAGCATACCCAAATTCTCTGGCCGGTATGTATCGCAGCGGCAATTTCCGCACTGGAAGAAAGTCTGATACACCTTACTTCCCCCGTTCTTGACCTCAACAGAAAAAGCATTTTTAAATTTTAGAATTTGTTTTTTGCGCCTTCAGCTTTTCGGCTTGATTTTCAGGTAGAAGCACAGGACGATACCAAGCATAATACACAACGCCGCAATCAGCATACCGACTAAGTAGACCGGCATCTGATTCCCGATGATATAGATATTTCTTTCGCCATAACCGGGATTAACATCGGTTCGGGCAGCAGTCTGTGCTGCCTGCTCCGGCTCTTTCCCATGTTCATCGGCGGAAAAATTCTGCTCCCCGCCGGACTTTCCGGCGGCTGTTTCCTTTCCGGTCAGCTCCGTATGCGTTGAGCCCGACTTTCCCGCAGCGGCTGTTTGTCCACCGGGAAGCGGCGGTTTCGATGCAAGCCCTGCCGCTGCTGCGGGCCTTTCCGATCTGCTGACAAGAACCACATACTGAACCTGATTGGACTTGTCGGCGGAAGTTACCGTCGTGACAATCGGTGTATCCGTACCGGGATTAAACAGCGATTTGCGGTTAATCTTAACCGAACCGCCTTCCTCGGCACGGGCATAGAACTCTACCGACTCCACAGGATAATCGACGCGCATCCGGTATTGATAGACATCGGGGGAAAACTCAGGCGTCAGTACGCCGCTATACGGTTCCAGCAGCGAAAGGCACGCCTCGTCGGAAGGTACCTCTTCCGGCGGCTCAACGGCGACTGTCAGGTTCTCTTCAATATCCACATCCAGCTGTTTCGCCGCATAGTTGCAGACCTCGTCGATATGCGCGTTAATGACCGTGCCGCCCGCCGACGCATGATCCTTCACCTGAAACACAAAAGAAATGATATTGCCGGAAAGCAGCGGTGCAAAACCCTGATCCACATTGCACACATAAACGCTGCAGATCGGGTTGGAAGTACTGTTTGTAACCATGGTTCCGCTTTTAATCTGAGAGGACGTTTCCGTGCGGACAAAACTGAGCGTGTCCGTGTTATAACGCACCCTCATCCGAAACCCCGCCGCGGTGTCCGCAACCTGTCCCGCGTTGATCTGCAGCTTAATAAGCTCCCCGCGCGCAACGGAAGACTTGTCCGTGCTGTATGTAAAATAAGGGATGGTTGCCGCGTGTGCAGGAATCCGCAGCATCGTCAGAATCAGCAACAAAAGGAAAGAGACGCGAAGGCACTTCTTTTTCACCGGTAGCTCCCCCCAGCGGCAAATAGATAAAAACCAGCTAAGCCGGTTTTGCGGCGAAGCTGATTTTTGAACCTGCAAATATTCGGTTTGTTAAGCGGTAACGGTTTGCCCCATCCCGTTTGTGCGCAGATCGCGCAGCAGCTTTTTACGCAGAACCTGCAGCCGGAAGCGGTTATACCGCTGAATAATGGCAAAAGGCAGGTTCCCAAGCATAATCAGGAAAGAAAACACCAGCCCCACCAAAAGAGGATTGATGAGCATTGTAACGACAATGCAGATGCAGTTTTTCAGGTGCATCCACTCGCCCCGGCAGGTTTCAAAGATAAACTCATCAACATAATCGATGGAAATATCCGTAAGATGCTCTTTTGAAAAGCCGTCTTTGCCGATATGCTGCGGCACCCTGTCCTTCCAGAGCTGAATTTTCAATTTATCCCTGTACCAGCGCCCTCCGTGTTCCCATTCCTTTGGCGCATAGCGTTCCTTTTGGGAAATGGAATGGGGAAGCTTGACGCACGCCAAAAAGACCGTCAAATGCCAGAGTCCCACAATAAAAAGATTCCATAGAAACATATTCAAAAACGATAGATTTTTCAGCATTTGTATCCCTTCCCTGCAAAAATGAAAGCCCGACAATTCTATCAGAATTATCCTGCTATGCATGTGATATTATTAACATACATATTATAATACAATTTACAGGTATGTGCAAGATCAGCCTTTTTTGTATTTTTCAACAATCATATTGGCGCATTTATAAACATCGCCGCCGCCGAGGGTCAAAATAAGATCCCCGTCCTGTGCATTGGCGGTTACATATTCCGTGATTTCCTCAAAGGTCTTAAACCAGACGCTGCCCGGAATTTTGTCGGCCAGATCCTTCGCGTAAATATGGTAGGTATTTTCCTCACGCACCGCCAGAATTTCAGAAAGGACAACCCTGTCCGGAATCGAAAGCGCTTTGGCGAATTCGTCCAGCAGCATATAGGTTCTGGAGTAGGTGTGCGGCTGAAATACCGCCCAAACGCGCTTAAAATTCATCTTCATGGCCGCGGTCAGGGTGGCGGTCAGCTCTGTTGGGTGGTGCGCAAAGTCGTCCGCAACCGTAATCCCGCCGAACGTACCGAGGATTTCAAACCGGCGGTGAACGCCCGTGAACTGATGCAGGCTCTCCGCAATAACCTCAGGCTTTACGCCCATCCCGTCTGCCGCGGCAAACGCCGCCAGCGCGTTATAGATATTGTGCTTTCCGGGGATACTCAGCGTAACATCCGCAAGCTTTTGACCGTTCTTCATTACCGTGAAGCATTCCCTCGCTCCCTTTGTGTCCGCAATATGGTCGGCATAGTACTCGTTGGACGGGTTCAGGCCGAACGTAACGACGGACGCATTTTTTATGCCCTCCACCGCTTTCAGGGTATTGGCGTCGTCCCCGTTGACAATCAGGGTTTTTGATGTCTGGAGCGCAAACTGGTGAAAGGATTTAATAATGTTTTCCACTGTTCCAAAATAATCCAGATGGTCTGCGTCGATGTTTAAAATGATCGACGTTTCCGGGTTCAACTGCAAAAAAGTGTCCACATATTCGCAGGCTTCACACACGATGGTGCCGGATTTTCCGACACGTCCGTTCCCGCCGATAAACGGCAGCTTGCCGCCGATGACGGCGGAGGGATCTTCCCCGGCATTAATCAGGATCTGGGTAATCATCGCGGTCGTGGTCGTCTTGCCGTGCGTACCCGAAACCGCCACCGGATGCGGGTAGCGGCGGGTCACCATGCCGAGCATCACGGAGCGCTCCACAACGGGAATTCCTTTTTCACGCGCGGCAACCAGTTCGGGGTTGTCGGCCTTGACCGCCGCCGTGTACACGAGCATTTCGGCATCGCCTATGTTTTCCGGGCGGTGGCCCATGGAAACAGGAATTCCGTAGGAACGGATCCTGGCGAGCGTATCGGATTCGTTGGTGTCCGACCCGGTCAGCACATAGCCCCGGTGGTGCAGAATTTCAGCGATCGGGCACATACCGGAACCGCCGATTCCCACAAAATGTATTTTTTTAACCTTGGATAGAGTATCTTGATAATCCATGATTTGAGCTCCTTAAAATGAGATAATGTGACAGTGTTTGCAATTCCGCTGAGCGTAATTCCGTGTTTCATCACAACCGGACCGCCGCGGAATATTGATCTTCTCTATTATATTGCTATACCCGTTTATAATAAACAGTTTTTAAGATATTTGCAATAAAAAATAAAATCAAAATCGAAAATACCGCCTATCACACCGAACGTTCCCTTTCCATAATATGGGGAAAGAAGTTTGTGGAGGTTTGTACAATGGTTGATATAAACAGTTTCGGCGTACTGGGCGGTGATAAACGCCAGATTGCGCTTGCAGAATCCATTGCCGCGGACGGTTACACCGTCTATGTGTATGGATTTGACAACATTGAATTTTCCAAGGACGTAAAAAAAGCAAATCTAGAGGAAATTATTCTCCGGTGTGAAAACATCATCCTTCCGCTGCCGGTTACGGCGGACGGCAAGCATCTAAATATGGTCTACAGTGAAAACAGCATTGAACTGAACGACAGCTTTGCGGAGCTGATGAGAAACAAACAGGTTTACGGAGGAATGATGGGAAAACTTTACCAGACCAGCGACGTGTGGGATTCCATTGATACCAACGACTATTATACCCGGGAGGAATTTGCCGTACACAACGCTGTTCCCGCCGCGGAAGGCGCAATTGAGATTGCCATGCGCGAATACCCCGGCACCGTCAACCAGAGCAGATGTCTGGTTGTGGGATATGGAAGAATTGGAAAGATCCTGGCATCTATGCTGCGCGGAATCGGCGCGAACGTTACCGTAAGCGCACGAAAATATTCCGACATTGCCTGGATTGAGTCCTACGGGTATTCCTCAGCCCTGACGGACAAAGTCTGTGACAAAGAACAGTATGACGTCATTTTCAATACTGCGCCCGCTTTGATATTTAACCGGCGTTTGCTTTCGAAAATGCACAACAGGCCCCTGATAATCGACCTTTCTTCACCGCCCGGAGGCGTGGATTACGAAGCCGCTCAAAAATTCGGTATCAAAGCGATTCACGCCCTTTCGCTGCCCGGAAAGGTTGCCCCGAAAACCGCCGGTGAAATCATTAAAAATACAATCTATAACATGATGGAGGAGTGAAAGATGAAAAGCTTTACTTTCGGTTATGCTTTCTGCGGTTCCTTCTGCACCTTCGACAAGGCGATTGAGCAGCTGCGCAGCCTTGTTGAAGCAGGGTACGACATCCTGCCGATCATGTCGCAGAACGCAGCGACCACCGACACCCGCTTTGGAAAAGCGGACGATTTCATCTGGGAAATCGAGGATATCTGCGGCAAAAAAATCATTAAAAGCATTGTAGAGGCGGAGCCCATTGGGCCGAAAAAAATGGTCGACCTGATGATTGTCGCTCCCTGCACCGGCAACACGCTGGCCAAAATCGCGAATGGAATTACCGACACCACCGTGACCATGGCGGTGAAATCCAATCTGCGCATCGGCAGGCCGGTGCTGCTGGCCGCCGCAACCAACGACGCGCTTGCCGCGTCCGCGCAGAACATTGGCAAACTGCTTAATACCAAAAATATCTATTTTGTCCCTATGAAACAGGATGACCCCGGCAAAAAGCCCACTTCCCTGGTCGCGGACTTCAGCCTGATTCAGCCCGCGGCGCTTGCCGCGCTGGAGGGAAAGCAGCTGCAGCCCGTCCTGTTGTAAGGTTTAATATTCATAAATATTTATGCTAATTTCTTGTAAGTTAGTAAATAAATGTGATATGATAAAGCAATGAAATGGAAGTGAAAGGAATGCTGTACTGTTCTAAGTGCCAGCTGCTCACCGACGGCGATACTGACCGCTGCCCCGTGTGCGGTTCCACAAAGCTGAGGGCGCCCGCGCCGGATGATCCGGTTCTTCTGCTGACGGTGGACGAAATGAAAGTTGTTCTGGTTCGGTCGGTTTTTCAGGAGAACGGAATCGTCTTTATCGAGCAGGACAACGGATTCGGTTCGCCCCCGTCCATGCTGCTTGGCAGACCTTTTTACGGCAACCGGAATATTTTTGTGGCTTACCGCGACCTGCCGGCCGCCAAGGAACTGCTCAACGGCATTGGATTTGCGGACGCGGACGACGCGAAGCTGGAAAAAGACCAACCCGCACCGGAACCGGTAACGGAATCCGAAGAGCAATCCGAACCGGAGGAAGAACCGGAACCAATGAGCGCGCGCAAGCGCTTTTTCTGGCGGATTGTCTCGGCAATGCTGTTTATTCTGGTTGTGTGGGGCGTTGTTGCGGCGGCCGACTTTGTGGCCGGCTGGCTGAAAGCGCTTTTCACATAACGGCTGAATTTTAAAGTTAAAGGAGAATTCATTTGAGCCATTATCATATTGATACGAACTGCATTCACGCGGGATACGAACCGGGAAACGGCGAACCGCGCGTTCTGCCCATTGTGCAGAGTACGACCTTTAAATACGACAGTGCGGAAATGCTCGGGGAGCTGTTTGACCTGAAGGCCGACGGATTCTTTTACACCCGTCTGGGCAACCCGACCATAGACGCGGTGGAAAAAAAGATTGCCGCTCTGGAGGGCGGCGTCGGCGCACTGCTGACCTCCTCCGGCCAGGCCGCCTCTATGATATCGGTACTTAACATCTGCCCTGCAGGCGGCCATGTGGTCTGCTCCAGCGCGATTTACGGAGGCACCTTCAACCTGTTTTACAAAACCATGCGGGAAATGGGTCTGGAATTCACGTTCCTGCCTGCGGACTGTACCGCGGAGGAACTGAACGCCGCGTTTCAGCCGAACACGCGCTGTGTTTTTGCGGAAACGCTGACCAATCCTTCTCTGGTAGTAACCGATCTGGAGCTCTATGCGAAAACAGCGCACGCTCACGGTGTGCCTCTGATTGTAGACAACACCTTCCCCACCCCTGTTAACTGCCGCCCGTTTACCTTCGGCGCAGACATTGTTACCCACTCCACCACAAAGTATATGGACGGCCACGCCGTTCAGGTCGGCGGAGTCATTGTGGACAGCGGGAACTTCAACTGGGAAAACGGAAAATTTCCCGGACTGACGGAACCGGACGAATCGTACCACGGGATTGTCTACACCAAGCAGTTCGGCAAGGCAGCTTACATTGTCAAAGCCCGCACCCATCTGATGAGGGATCTGGGCGCGCAGTCCAGCCCCAACAACGCGTTCCTGCTCAATCTGGGGCTGGAAACGCTCGCGGTCAGAATGGAGCGCCACTGCTCCAATGCGCTTGCCGTGGCAAAGCATCTGGAACAGAACGATAAAATCGCGTGGGTCAATTACCCCGGGCTGGAGAGCAGCAAATACTACGGGCTTGCCAAAAAATATATGCCAAACGGCACCTGTGGAGTCATCTCCTTCGGAGTGAAGGGCGGGCGCGAGGCCGCCGCCGGATTCATGGAGGGCTTAAAGCTTGCTTCCATTGTTATCCATGTTGCGGATCTGCGAACCTGCGTGCTTCATCCGGCCAGCACCACCCACCGCCAGCTGAACGACGAACAGCTCAAAGAAGCCGGCATCGGCGCCGATATGATCCGGATGTCGGTCGGCATTGAAAACATTGAGGATATTCTGGAAGATATCGATCAGTCACTGAAGAATCTGTAAAACAGCATTTGAAAAGGCGGAGCAGCTGCTCCGCCTTTTATTTTGTAGTTTTCAATTGCAAGAGCAGCCAGAAAAGTTTAGTTAAACGTATAAAGAGATTTGTACGGATTCTTCGTATTGGGTGTTAAAACATAGAAGTTTTTAGAAAGCACTTCCTGCTTATCGACTGCAAAAATGCCGCAGAATTCCTCGATGTACCCGTTGATTTCCGCCATGTCTTCCGGAGAAGCCGGAGCCGCCTGCACCTGCTTCGGCAGATCCTCGGGGAGCTCCTCGCAGCGCAGGTAGATCTTTCCGCCATGCATACCCGTTCCGCAGAGATTGCCTACCGGAACTTTCTTTTGGGAGTTCAAGCCCAGTACCACAATGGTGCCGCCCGCCTGATATTCCCCCAGAAAGCTGCCGGTCTCGCCGCCGATCATAATCAGCGGATGGTGCGTCTGGTAGGCCTTCATATGGATGCCCGCGCGGTAGCCCGCGTTGCCTTTTACAAAGATTTTACCGCCGCGCATCGCGTAGCCGGTGGCGTCGCCGCTGGAACCGTTGATTACAATCATGCCTTCATTCATTGTATCACCGGTGGCGTCCTGTGCGTTGCCGTTCACCCGGATGGTGGCGCCGTTCAGATAACAGCCCAGGTCGTTGCCCGGCACGCCGTTGATCGTGATCTTCTTTCCGCTCATGCCGGAAGCGATGTAGCGCTGCCCAAGACAGTTTTCCACCGTGATTTCCGTTTCTTCCGATACCCGGATCTCATTGTTCAGGTCCTTAAAATGCTTGTTGTCCGCATTGATTTTCATTCTTTGGCACCTCCCAGCTTCACGGCTCGTTCCGACGCGGTAAACGCCATGAGCTGCGGCTTTTCTTTAATCAGTTCATAGTCGACGGTGTCAAGCGGAGTCCTTTCACGAATCAGGGAAGTGTAAATTCCCGCTCTGGCGACGTCGCCGATCAGAATAAATCCCTTTAACAGATTGTCTTTGGAGATAAGCTTTTTATAGGTCTGTTCCGTCTGTACCACATAAGCTTCTCCGTCGTAGCTGCCCGCTGTAATAATGTGCATCCCGAAGAATCCGATGGCGTTCATCGGAATGGCCTTGTCGTATGCCTTTTCCCCGCCAGCCATATTAATTCCGGCTGCCTCGCCCTGCATATAGGCGTTGGGCAGCAGCGCAAGCACGCGGTACTGGCCCGAGGTGATGTCGTAGCTTTCACTGCAGTCGCCCGCCGCGTAAACGCCGTCCAGATTGGTGGCACAGTGAATATCGGAGACAATCCCTTTGTTGACCTTACAGCCGATGTCCGCGGCAAGCTTTGTTTCCGGCCGGACGCCGACCGCGACAACCAGCACGTCAAAATCCAGCTTCCCGCCGCTTTTCAGCTGGGCGGAATTTTTGGAGAACTGAGCGACACTGTCACTCAGAATAAATTTCACGCCCTGCTTTTCAATGTGCTTCTGCACCAGTTCGGAGCCGGTTTCATCCAGGATGCTCGGCAGGATACGGGGCGCCAGATCCACAACGGTAATTTGTTTGACCTTGCTGCAGATTCCCTCCGCGCATTTCAGACCGATGAGACCCGCGCCGACAATCAGCACACGGGTTTCCTTGTTAATGACCTTCTGCAGAGCCGCCGCGTCGTCCAGCTTCATAAAGCTGAACTGGTTCTCCACTTCCTCCAGCCCCGCCATCGGCGGAACGAAGGGGGAAGAACCGGTTGCAAACAGCAATTTGTCAAAAGCGATCTCATCCCCATTGTCCAAAACCACCTTTTTATTTTCATAGTCCACTTTGGTCACCGCGGTACCGAGGACGGGGGTAACCCGGTTGTCTTCATAGAAGCTGTCCGGACGGTACTTCATGCGCTGCTCTGTGGTTTTTCCGTAAAGAAGGTAGGAAATAAGCGGACGCGAATAAACATGGTGCGGTTCTTTGGAAATCACCGTGATCTTTCCGGCTTTATCCACGGAGCGGATTCCTTCGATGCAGCCGACAGCCGCCGTCGAGTTTCCGATAATTACATAATTCATTCTGTTCACCTCTCCTCAAAAACAATCGCTTTGTTCGGACAGCCCCGTACACACGCCGGCTCTCCAAAGCTGTTGTTTGTGCAGAGCTCGCATTTCTGAATCACGCTGCCGTCGTTTCCCGGCATGATTGCGCCGTAAGGGCAGATCATAATGCAGGTGTAGCAGCCCACACATTTGTCCTTATTGACCTCAATCACTCCGTTGTCCACACTGAGCGCGCCGGTAATGCAGCTTTTCACGCAGAGCGGTTCGGTACAGTGGCGGCAGGAAACGGCGAAGCTGATTCCCTGAGGGCCTTCCTCAATTTTGATTCTCGGGTTAATATGAATATCCTTGAGCGCTTTGACCATATCGTCGCTGCCGGAATTGGCAAAAGCGCAGTTATATTCGCAAAGATGGCACCCGAGACACCATTTCTCATTTACATATATCCTTTTCATCGCTTATTCCCCCGCATGCTTGATCCCAAGAATTTCAAGCTCTTTCTCATTTAATCCGATTCCGCGAAGCATCAGGCGGTTGCCCTTTAAAGCTTCAATCGAATTGATGCCCATGCCGCCCATCATTTCCTTAATTTCATGCTGCCACGCGGAAACGAGGTTGACAAGGCGCTTATAGCCGATGTCGGGGTTGAGGCGTTTGACAAGGTCAGGCCGCTGAGTTGCGATGCCCCAGTTGCATTTACCGGTCTGGCAGCTGCGGCAGAGGTGGCAGCCGAGTGCCAGAAGGGCCGCTGTTGCAATGTAGACCGCGTCCGCGCCCAGAGCAATGGCTTTGACAATATCCGCGGAGTTGCGGATGCTGCCGCCGACGACAAGGGAAACGTTATTTCGGATTTTCTCCTGGCGCAGCCGCTCATCCACGGCCGCAAGCGCAAGCTCAATCGGAATACCGACGTTGTCGCGGATACGGGTCGGGGCCGCGCCGGTGCCGCCGCGGTAGCCGTCAATGGCAATGATATCCGCGCCGCTGCGGGCAATGCCGCTGGCGATCGCAGCAACATTGTGCACCGCCGCAATTTTTACAATGACCGGTTTCTGATAGTTGGTAGCCTCTTTCAGGGAATAAACCAGCTGTCTTAGGTCTTCAATCGAATAAATATCGTGATGCGGCGCGGGCGATATGGCGTCTGAGCCTTCCGGAATCATTCTGGTACGGGAAACGTCGCCGACAATCTTCGCCCCGGGCAGATGTCCGCCGATGCCCGGTTTGGCCCCCTGGCCAATTTTGATTTCAATGGCCGCGCCGGCTTCCAGATAATCCTTATGTACCCCGAAACGGCCGGACGCTACCTGTACGATGGTGTTCTTGCCGTACCGGTAAAAGTCCTCGTGCAGACCGCCTTCACCGGTATTGTAGTAGATCCCCAGTTCCTCGGCCGCTCTCGCAAGGCTTTCATGCGCGTTGTAGCTGATGGAGCCGTAGCTCATGGCCGAAAACATAATCGGCACGGAAAGCTCCAGATTCGGAGGAAGGTTCCCCGTGTTCAGGCTGCCGTCCGCGTTGCGTTCCAGCTTTTCCGGTCGCTTGCCCAGAAAGGTTCTGGTTTCCATCGGCTCGCGCAGCGGGTCAATGGACGGGTTTGTCACCTGTGACGCGTTAATCAGAATCTTATCCCAGTAAACCGGGTACGGTTTTGGGTTGCCCATAGAGGAAAGCAGCATGCCGCCCGACCCCGCCTGACGGTACACTTCGCCGATGACCTCGTTGGTCCAGTTGGCGTTGGTCTTAAAGGTATGATCGGTCTTTACGATTTTCAATGCCCTTGTCGGGCAGAGGGATACACATCGGTGACAGTTGACGCATTTGGATTCATCGCTCTTCATCAGATTCAGTTCCGTATCGTAGGAATGAACTTCGTTGGCGCACTGTCGTTCGCAAACGCGGCAGGCAATGCAGCGCTGCGGATTACGGATTACTTCATATTCAGGATATAAGAAATCTACAGGCATTATGCATCCACCCCCTTGTTTAATGTTACAATCACCGGTTCTCCGCCCCTTGGAGCGAAGGTTCTGTCCGGACTCGTTTCAATCGCGCGGATTGCGCACTCTTCACTCGCAACATAGGTCATGTCGCCCTTTTCGGCAACGACCATGGAGCGCAGTTTCAGGCGGTCGTTCAGCGCCATCATCCCGCCGCTGAAGCCCAGAAGTATGGAAAACGGGCCGGTAATCAGCAGGCTGGAAAACACGTTGCGCAGATAGGTGAGCTTTTCGCGCTCTGCCTGCGGCAGGCGGTCGATTTCATTCCAGAACGGGGCGGCGATCACGTCCGCAACTTCTTTGAGGCTAAGACCCTGTTTGCGGTTCAGATAGTCTATAATATAGGTAATTACCTCCGTGTCGGTCAGAAGCGTACATTTATAGCCGAACATCTCAATAAAACGCCGGTTCGCGTCATACGAGGAAATTTCACCGTTATGTACAATGGAATAGTCCAGCATGGCAAACGGGTGAGCGCCGCCCCACCAGCCGGGGGTATTGGTTGGGTAGCGTCCGTGCGCCGTCCAGCAGTAGCCCTCGTAGTTCTCCAGGCAGTAATATCTGCCTACATCCTCCGGGAAACCAACGGCCTTGAACACGCCCATGTTTTTTCCGCTAGAAAAGACATAAGCGTCCTTGATCTGGGTGTTGATCTTTACCACGCAGCGCGCGACAAATTCTCTTTCATCCAGCTGGGTATCTTTGAGAAGCTTTTCAAACGGCAGCCCAAAATAGCGCCAAATTGCAGGTTCATCCGTAATTTCCGGCATTTTTCGGGTAGGAATTTTCTCAGCGACCGTCACATCGAAATTCGCCATGATCTCTTTTTCGCACTCTTCCTTGGCGCGGGCGCTGCCGTAGAAAACATGGAACGCATACAGATCCTTATTGCGCGGATAAATTCCGTAGGCCGCAAAGCCGCCGCCCAGTCCGTTGCTGCGGTCGTGCATGGTGGTAATGGAGCGAATGATGGCCTCGCCATTCATCTTCTTTCCGCTGCGCGAAAAAATGCCCGAAATAGCGCAGCCCGAAGGTATCCTTACATCTCCCTCTTTTTGCATAAAAAACTGACCTCCCTGCAATTTCATCGTTTTAAGGCGTTTTGATGCCCTATCAGCAAAAATTGCGATTCTCACAGCTGAAAAGCTGCATAATAGTGATTTTTGGTTTTTATAATATATTGTTTAACTACTAATGTCAATAGATTTTGCATAATTCTGGCTTTAAAATTGCAGAGTAGTGCAAATTTCCATAAAACTTTACCAATAACAAGGTGGTTATGCATGTAATATTATCAAATCTTGCAAATTTTTATTTTTTTATTGACATTTGGCTTTCACTGTCATATAATAAGCGCATAACAGCAAAGGCGCTGTAGGGGTTTGCCCTATAGGGCCTTCTTTTTTTATTCTTTTTTGTAATTTATGTAGGGAGTGATTTTCATGAGCAATATTCCTGAAATGTTCGGCAGCATGGTCTTCAACGATACCGTTATGAAGGAAAGACTGCCAAAGGACACCTATAAAGCTCTGAGAAAGACCAGAGAACAGGGCAAGCCGCTGGATTCTCAGGTTGCGAACGTAGTCGCTAACACAATGAAGGACTGGGCGGTAGAAAAAGGGGCGACCCACTTTACCCACTGGTTCCAGCCGATGACCGGTATCACCGCGGAAAAGCACGACAGCTTTATCTACCCGGTGGAAAACGGCAAGGTCATTATGGAATTTTCCGGCAAGGAACTGATTAAAGGCGAGCCCGACGCTTCCAGCTTTCCGTCCGGCGGACTGAGAGCGACCTTTGAAGCAAGAGGCTACACCGCCTGGGACCCTACCAGCAACGCGTTCATTAAAGACGGCTCCCTCTGCATCCCCACCGCGTTCTGTTCTTACGGCGGTGAGGCACTGGATAAAAAGACTCCCCTGCTGCGTTCCATGGACGCCATTGACAAGCAGGCAATGAGAATTCTGAAGCTGTTCGGCAATACGGAAGCCCACAGGGTTATTACCACGGTCGGACCGGAACAGGAATACTTCCTCATTGACAAAGCAATGTACGAAAAGAGAAAAGACCTGATCTACACCGGCAGAACGCTGTTCGGCGCAAAGCCCCCAAAAGGACAGGAGCTTGAGGATCACTACTTCGGCGTGATTAAGCCGAGAGTGTCCGCATACATGAAAGAACTGGACGAAGAACTCTGGAAGCTTGGCATTTTCGCCAAGACAAAACATAATGAAGTCGCTCCTTCCCAGCACGAACTTGCCCCCATTTTTACCACCAGCAATGTGGCCTCCGACCAGAACCAGCTTACCATGGAAATCATGAAGAAGGTCGCCACCAAGCACGGCCTGACCTGTCTGCTCCATGAGAAGCCGTTCGCGGGCATCAACGGAAGCGGCAAGCACAACAACTGGAGCGTTTCGACCGACACCGGCGTAAACCTTCTTGAGCCGGGCGATTCTCCCCGCGAGAACGCGCAGTTCCTCCTTTTCCTCTCCGCTATTATCAAAGCGGTTGACGAGCACCAGGATCTGCTCCGCATTTCTGTCGCGAGCGCGGGCAACGACCACCGTCTGGGCGCAAACGAAGCTCCTCCGGCAATCGTCTCCATGTTCATCGGCGACGAGCTGTCCAGTGTACTGAAATCCATCGAGGACGGTTCCTCCTACAAGCAGCAGGACAAAGTATCCATGACAATCGGCTCCGACGTTCTGCCCGCCTTCCCGAAGGATTCCACCGACAGAAACCGTACTTCTCCGTTCGCCTTTACCGGCAACAAGTTTGAGTTCCGTATGCTCGGTTCCACCGTATCCATTGCCTGCGCGAACATCATGCTCAATACGATCATTGCCGACGCTCTTTGCACCTTTGCGGATGAGCTGGAAAAAGCGGATGATTTCAATGCCAAACTGGCCGAAGTAATCAAGAACACCATTAAGGATCACAGCCGCATTATCTTCAACGGCAACAATTACTCCGACGAATGGGTCAAGGAAGCGGAAAAACGCGGACTGTTGAATCTGCGCTCCACTGCGGACGCACTGCCGTACTATATCAGCGACGCGAACATTGCGCTGTTTGAAAAATACAGTGTGCTGACCAAGACGGAAGTTTATTCCCGCTACGAAATTCAGCTGGAAAACTACTGCAAACAGATTCATATTGAGGCGCTGACCATGGTGGATATGGTTAAGAAAGACATCATTCCGGCAGCCTGCTCCTATATGAAGGACATCAGCAAAGAGGCGATCAACAAAAAGCAACTCTGCGCGGACATCAGCTGCGAACTGGAAGAAAGCCTTTTGAAAAAGCTTTCCAACCTCAGCGCCGACCTTTACAAGAAAACGCTTGTACTGGAAGACTCTGTGGTACCGGAAAAGGAATTCAAGGATGTTCTTGAACAGGCAAAATTCTACCGCAATACGGTTTTTGTACAGATGGAAGAAACCCGTGTCGTTGCGGATGAAATTGAAAGCCTGGTCGGTGAAAAATACTGGCCGTATCCGACTTACGGCGATCTGCTTTTCAGTGTGGTCTAAAAGCAGTTTCCTTAGCTTGTAAGGGTATGTTGAAAAAAATATATTAATGCACAATGGCGTGTATTCTGTTTTAGCTTGCAGAATACACGCTTAATTTTTTTTAGGAGGCAACACGCATGACGCAAGTATTCTCTTCCGTTGACACGATCTGGGTACTACTCGGCGCGGCCCTGGTATTTTTTATGCAGGCGGGCTTCGCAATGGTTGAAACCGGTTTTACAAGGGCAAAGAACGCCGGCAACATCATCATGAAAAACCTGATGGATTTCTGCATCGGCACTCCTATTTTCTGGTTCTTTGGATTTGGGCTGATGTTTGCGGGAACAGGACCGTTCATCGGCGGCTTTGACTTTCTGACCCAGGGCGACTATGCCGCCAGTATGGGGCTGACGATTCCCACCGCGGCCTACATCATTTTCCAAACCGTCTTCTGCGCGACAGCCGCAACGATTGTTTCGGGTGCCATGGCGGAAAGAACCAAATTCATCTCCTACTGCATTTACAGCGCGTGCATCAGCGCTATTGTTTACCCCGTCTCCGGCCACTGGATTTGGGGCGGAGGCTGGCTTGCACAGATGGGTTTCCATGACTTTGCCGGTTCCACCGCGGTACATATGGTCGGCGGCCTCGCAGCGCTGATCGGTGCCAAAATGCTCGGACCCCGTATCGGAAAATACGACAAGGACGGCAATCCCAAAGCAATCCCCGGGCACAGTCTGACCCTCGGTGCGCTGGGCGTGTTCATTCTTTGGTTCTGCTGGTTCGGATTCAACGGGTGTTCCACCATCTCTATGACCGGCGACGACATTCTAACCTCCGCGGGCAGCATCTTCGTCACTACCAACTTAGCGGCGGCGGTAGCAACCGTAACGGTGATGATGATAACCTGGATCCGTTACAAAAAGCCGGATGTTTCCATGACGCTCAATGGTTCTCTGGCGGGCCTTGTGGCAATTACCGCGGGCTGTGACGCAGTTTCCCCGGTGGGTGCGTTTTTCATTGGTATCGTTGCAGGATTTATTGTTGTTTTTGGTATTGAATTTATCGATAAGAAATTAAAAATAGATGACCCGGTCGGTGCTATCGGCGTCCATTTCCTGAACGGCGCGGGCGGCACCATCTTAACCGGATTCTTCGCGGTGGACGGAGGCCTGCTTTACGGCGGCGGCTTCCAGATGCTCGGCACACAGATTCTTGGTGTGCTCGCGGTTTGTGCATGGGTTACCGTTACCATGCTTATCATTTTTACCGTCATTAAGAAAACGGTTGGCCTTCGCGTGGATCCGGAAGAAGAAATCATGGGTCTTGACATTAAGGAGCACGGCATTGTCAGTGCGTACGCCGACTTTTTGCCCATGGACGGCCACGCTCTGTTCAGCGAGGCGGACTTCCTTCCTGTTGAAGAGAGCGTTCCGGTTGCCCACTACCCGCAGGCTCCCACCGTTGCCTCTACCGTTACCGGCAGAAAGCTGACAAAGATTGTGATGATCTTCAACAAGAGCAAGTTTGAGGCGATGAAGGAAGCAATGAACGCAATCGGGATTACAGGGATGACCGTGACCAATGTTCTTGGCTGCGGCACACAGAAAGGCCAGACAGAGTACTACCGCGGCGTTAAGATCAAAGAGATCAACCTTCTGCCGAAAATCAAGCTGGAGTTGGTTGTCAGTGCCATTCCGGTGAAAACGGTAGTCGACACGGCAAAGAAAGTCCTTTACACCGGCAAAATCGGTGACGGAAAAATCTTTGTCTACGACGTGGAAAATGTCATTAAGGTTCGCACAGGCGAAGAAGGATACGACGCCTTGCAGGGCGAATATTAATTAGAGTACAAGATCTTTACATATCTTCCTATATAAAGCGGGCGGTCTGTCGTTTTTGGCAGACCGTCCTCTTTATTGATACGACTTTATGAACGTTTTTTGAACTCTCTGTATTTTTCAGTCTATTTTATACAAAATATGTTATAATTTAATCGTATACACGGTTGCTCGTATGAATGACTGAATTGCCGGTTTGAAAGCTGATATTTACGATATGAATGAAAGGAAGTTGAGAATGAATGGAGTAATGACCGAAAAATTGAAAGAATCCGTGCAGTCCGTTCTGCCTGTCAGCATCATTGTGATCCTGCTGAACTTTACGATTGCACCCATGCCCGCAGGCACCCTGATGATGTTCTTCACCGGACTGATTCTGCTGATTGCGGGGATGAGCGTTTTTACCCTTGGCGCGGAAATCTCGATGATCCCCATGGGGGAAACCATCGGTTCGGTGCTGACAAAGTCGCGCAAGCTGTGGCTGATGGTGGTAAGCAGTTTCATCTTGGGCGTTGTAGTTACGGTAGCCGAACCGGACCTTCAGGTACTGACGAAACAGGTTCCGGCCGTACCCGACGCTGCGCTGATAGCGTCTGTGGCCTGCGGGGTAGGGGTATTTCTGGTACTCGCGCTTCTGCGCATTCTGTTTCAGATGAATCTTTCCCACGTTTTGATTGCCTCATATGTTTTTGTATTTATCATCGCCGCGCTGACGGCTCCGGACTATCTGGCCGTCAGCTTTGACTCCGGCGGCGTAACTACCGGGCCGATCACCGTGCCCTTTATCCTTGCGCTCGGGCTGGGCGTCTCCGCCGTGCGCGGCGGAAGCACCGCTGAGGAGGACAGCTTTGGACTGTGCGCGCTGTGTTCCATCGGCCCCATTCTGGCCGTACTGGTAACCGGAATGTTTTTTGACCCCTCGGGAACGGGGTTTGCGTTTGAATCCGCAACAAGCGTAGACAGCTTTGAGGAGCTTGTGTCCCTTTTTTCAAACGGTTTTTTGCAGTTTTTTAAAGAAGTCTGTATTGTACTGATTCCGATTGTCGTGATTTTCGCGTTTCTGCAGCTGGTAAAACTGAAGCTGCCAAAGACACAATTGATCCGCATTATGGTCGGAATCATTTACACCCTGATCGGGCTTTCCCTGTTCCTGACAGGCGTCAACATTGGCTTTATGCCCGCCGGAACCTATCTGGGACGTTCCATTGCGTCGCTCCCCTACCGTTGGATTCTCATCCCGCTGAGTGCGGTGATCGGCTGCTGCGTCGTTTTCGCGGAACCGGCGGTTCATGTTCTGAACAACCAGGTGGAAGAGATTACCAGCGGCGCGATTTCGAGAAACATGATGATGGCCGGCCTGTCCGTCGGCGTAGGAATTGCGCTGTCTCTGGCCATGATCCGCATCATGACGCATACCCCCATCGGGTTCTTTCTTGTTCCGGGGTATGCCGTCGCGCTGGGGATGACGTTCTTCAGTCCCAAAATTTTTACTGCTATCGCTTTTGATTCCGGGGGCGTAGCGGCCGGAACCATGGCCGCCGCGTTTCTTCTTCCGTTTGCCTCCGGCGCCTGTGACGCCATGGGCGGCAATATTATGACGGACGCTTTCGGCATCATCGCCCTGGTAGCCATGATGCCGATTATCACCGTCCAGTCGATCGGTATTGTCTACCAGATTAAGCTGCGCAGAGCAGAGAAGGAAGAGAAACCAGAGGAAATTCAGCCGGAAGAAGTTTTTGAAATTTCGGAAAATCCGGAAAAATCCGGAATTTTTCTTGCAAATTCTGCAGAAAGCAGAGAAAATAGAACAATTGACAGCGATTCATCGGGGAAGGAGGAATGAAATGACGCAGACAAATACCGGAGAAGAACCGACCGTACTCATGATTACGATTCTCAACCGGGGATATGGTAATAAAATTACAGAGCTGTTTACCGGCAGGGGGGTGCGCATGAATTTCCTGGCTTTGGGAAAAGGGACTGCGGATTCCAAAATTCTGTCTTACTGGGGCCTTGGCGAAACAGAAAAAGATATTTTGTTGAGCATTATGTCCTCACAGACTGCCATAACACTTGCTGAAGAATTGAATGTAAAAATGGGCAAACCCGGAACAGGCATTGCCCTTACGATACCGATCAGCGGCGCCGTCGGGTGCAGGGCACAGACTCTCTGCGATACCGTATTACAGAAAACAGGGGGGATTCCTATGAACCAATCCTTTGAACACGCACTCATCGTAACCATAGCCAACAAGGGCTTTTCAGATGAAGTGATGGACGCCGCAAAGGCTGCAAAAGCGACCGGCGGCACCGTGATTCACGCGCGGGGAGCCAGTGTGAAGGAAGCTGAAAAATTTTTTGGAATCACCATTCAGCCGGAAAAGGAATTGATTCTGATTTTAACAAAAAGCGAGCACTCTGAAGAGATTATGCAGGCGATTATCCGTGAAAAGGGTCTGCACACGGACGCAAAAGCCATTGCGTTTTCTCTTCCCGTCAACAGCGTTGCCGGGCTGACCGTTTTGTGACAGACGTTTCAAAATTTCTGCCGCCTGAAGCGGAATCAATTCGACCTGATAAAAGAAGCTGTCTGACATTTCGACATGACAGCGGTATTTATTCTAAAATATTATACTAATTGTATAATCCAATGGTATATTACAAGACAAAAAGACGAAAGCCAGCTGAAACAGCGGGTTTTCGTCTTTTTGATGCGACCAGGCCTGTAAGCCGAGTTCTGTCGTGAACAGCCATCTATCTTGGCCGGATGTTACCATCGCGGCTCAGTGCCACCTTCTCGGGACACGTCGGGCCGACGTTTTTGTCCCTCTGCGGTGTTGCTCCGAATAGGGTTTGCAGAGCCGCGCGGTCTCCCGCGCGCTGGTGAGCTCTTACCTCGCCTTTCCACCCTTACCGTTTCCGGCGGTATATCTCTGTTGCACTTTCCCTGGGGTCGCCCCCGGCGGCCGTTAGCCGTTATTCTGCCCTGTGGAGCTCGGACTTTCCTCGGGCACGTCCTTTCGGAATGTGTCCGCAGCTGTTCAGCCTGCTCGCTTCATTATTTTAACGGATGAAAAGCCATCTGTCAACTGCAGATTCTGGAAGACGGCCTTCCGCTGCCTGAAATCGAGCCCTTTAAAGGGTGTGTTCGGAAATCAGGCTGTTTTTCTCATTCCAAAGCTGCTGTGACAAGTCCACATAATACTGGTGCGGATTTTCAAACCGCTTTACTTCGTCCCACAGTGTGTCCACCTGCTGCAGACAGTATTCCTTGATTTCGTTCAGATCACGCGGTTTTGTCAGGCTTTTCCCGTTTTCAAACAGCTTTTGGCGCAGTTCCACGGCGCGGAAATTCCGGACGATTTTGCGTTTCCAGATATGCTCGGGATCAAACAGCTCATACGGTTTGGTATCATCAATCACTTCCCCGTGCAGGGTAATCAGGTCGGCGATGGCCTTGCCGCTTTCACGGTCAAACAGACGCCAGAGGTTTTTAAAACCGGGGGTGGTGATTTTCGCCACATTTTCGCTGATTTTAATTTTAGGAATCACATTTCCCTGTGCGTCCTCTACCCCGCTCAGCTTGTAAACTCCGCCGAACACGGGTTCGCTGGCGGAGGTAATCAGCCGCTCGCCCACACCGAAGCTGTCCACACAGGCACCTTGCATCAGCATATCGCGTATTATATACTCATCAAGGGAATTCGACGCGCAGATTTTGCAGTCCTCAAATCCGGCGGCATCCAGCATTTTTCTCGCTTTTCGGGAAAGATAAGTGATATCGCCGCTGTCTATGCGAATCCCGGCGGGCCGGAACCCAAGAGGAAGCAGTTCTTCATTAAAAACACGGATTGCGTTGGGAATACCCGACTTTAAAACATTATAGGTGTCAACCAGTAACGTACACTGGTTGGGATATTCCCGGGCGTAAGCGCGGAAAGCTTCCAGCTCACTGTCAAACAGCTGAACCCAGCTGTGCGCCATGGTACCCAGCGCCTTTACTCCGTAGTCACGGTCGCAGATTGTGCAGGCCGTGCCGCAGCATCCGCCGATATAGGCGGCCCTTGCGCCAAGAATCGCTCCGTCCGGTCCCTGCGCGCGGCGCGAACCGAACTCCATCACTGCTCTTCCCTGCGCCGCACGGACAATCCTGTTCGCCTTTGTGGCGATCAGGCTCTGGTGGTTAATGCAGAGAAGAATCATTGTTTCAATGAACTGTGCCTGAATCACCGGGCCGCGCACCGTAAGAATCGGTTCGGTCGGAAAAATCGGCGTTCCTTCCGGAACAGCCCACACATCACAGGTAAAATTGAAGTTCGCAAGATAATGGATAAAATCTTCATTAAAAATCTTGCAGTCCCGCAGATACTGAATATCTTCCTGTGTGAACTTCAGATTCTCAAGATATTCCACAACCTGCTGAACACCGGCCATAATCGCATAGCCGCCGTCGTTTGGCACTCTTCTGAAAAACATGTCAAAATAGACGGTAGTGTCCTGATAGCCGTTTGTAAAATAGCCGTTGGCCATTGTGATTTCATAAAAATCGGTCAGCATGGTCAGATTGGTTTTCAATCCGTTCTGTTCATTCATCCTGTTCAGCTCCAATAAATTATTAAATTTTGATGTAACTTCAGCTGTGCTGGTCATCATATTATAGAACAGCCGTAAAGCAATTTGCGATACCGAAACGGCATCCATCTTTATGGAAAACAAATCAGCACAAATTAAATTATAAACCTATATGAAGAATATTATAACAATGTTAAGGCAAAATAACAAATAAGAAAAGCAAATATGATGGAATTATTAATAATTTTAAAAATATTGTTTTAATATGTGAATTTTTTTTATATTTTATTGCATTATAGACAATAAAATATTATACTATATGATATTAACAGAATTTGCACTGGTAAATTTCCAATGGTTTGTAAATTTTCAGGAAATTTTGTTACTGGCGCTGTGCAGATGGAATATGTATGTGCGTAAAAAATATTTCGTGGGGGAGATGAATTCAGTGAGATTACGCAAACAAGCACTTGGAACCCGTAATTTAGTCGGTGCGCGTGTGGAGATGGCACGCAAAAACCAGGGCATGAAGCAAAAAGAGCTGCTGGCTCAGCTTCAGGTGAATGGTGTTGATATGAACGCCTCCGGCTTATCTAAATTGGAAGGTCAGATTCGCTATGTAACGGATTTTGAACTTTCCGCTTTGGCAAATATTCTGAATGTTTCAGTTGACTGGCTTTTAGGCCGCGAAAAATAATTTTTAAAATAAACTGGGCGGGTTGAGGCGCTTCGCATTAAGCGAAGCGCTCTTTTTCTGCTTTCTTTTTTGTGTAAGATCGAATATAATGATAATATAATACTATTTAGGACAGTAAATGGCAAGGAGGATACTATTTTGTTTGACAGGCGACAGCTGACCCGCTTAAAGCCGCTGTTGGTTTTTTTTGTAGGGTTTACTTTGCTTTTCTATTTTTTCGCACTGACGTTAAAGTTTACGTTTCCGTTTCTGGCAGGTTTTTTGCTTGCTCTAATCGTGCAGCCCGTCATCCGGCAGCTGAAAAAACGAATGCACTTCAACCCCTCTGCCGCGGCGGCGCTCTCGACCCTTCTGGTTTTTGTCGTTGTGTTCGGCCTTTTATTCCTGCTGGGTTACTGGCTGATTTATGAAATCAGCAACCTGATGAACAACCTGACCACGGACGTCGGAACACTGACCGCACCGATCAACGGTCTCATCAGCATGGCGGGCGAATACATTAACCAGATCAACTCAAAGTACATTGAACAAAATCAGCAGCAGATTCTGAATATTGCCCAGTCCGGCGCGGGAATTGTAAAAACGGTTCTGGCAAGTGTTCTTACCTTTCTGACTTCTCTTCCCGCCATTTTTACCATGTTTATTGTCATGATTCTTTCCACCTATTTCTTTTCAAAGGACATGACCGCCATCAAAGCCCACGTGATGGCGCTGTTTTCCAAGTCCACCGCGTTCAACATCCGCTCCGCGTCACGGCACGGAATGAATATGAGCGGAAGATATGTCGGTTCGTACCTGTTGATCTATTTCATTACTTTTGTGGAAACGCTGATCGTTTTTTCGGCATTGAACATCCCGTACCCGCTGGTACTGAGCATCGTCACCGGCATTGCCGACATTCTGCCCGTGCTCGGCCCGGGAACCATCTATATCCCGCTGACGCTTCTCTATCTGGTAAGCGGAAACTTTTTCAAGGCGGGCGCGCTTTTGGTCTGCTGGCTGCTGATTACGTCCATTCGCCAGATCATCGAGCCAAAGCTGATCTCCTCTTCCATTAACATCCATCCCCTTACCATGCTGGCGGCAATTTATTTTGCTCTGGTGGCCCAGAATTTTTTGATCCTGATTTACTGCTCCGCATTATTAATCCTTTACAAAATCCTGACCCAGATCGAGGTGCTTCCCACCCTGTTTGAAGCCAAGCCCACCGACGTGACAACTGCTCCGAAAGCGGATTGCGGCGAGGAACCGCCGGAAACCCCGGAAAGATAAAGCCCCGGCCCGGACCTGTTTTAATTGGTTCGGGCCTTAATTGTTGACAGTTTTGTAATGATGATTGACTTATGAAAAAGGGAATGTTATAGTCTATCTGTACTAATCTAAATAATACAGGAAATACAGGAGAGGTGAGAATAGTGTTCACACTGGATTACAGGAGCCGGCTGCCGATTTACGAGCAGCTCTACAAAAACATCCGGCGTATGGCCGCCGTGGGTGCGGTAGATCAGCGGGAACCGCTGCCGAGCGTACGGGCGCTGGCTCAGGAGCTGGGGGTCAATCCCAACACGGTACAAAAAGCCTATCGGATGCTTGAGCACGACGGTATTATCTGTTCCGTACCGGGGAAAGGTTCTTTCCTTTCCAAAGACCTTTCCGCCGTTTCTCAGCAGCGGGAGATCGCGCTGGAAAAACTGGACGACGCAATCCGTTCCGCTGCGGATCTTGGAATTTCAAAGAATCAGATTGTTACAAGGGTAGAAAATATAATGAGTGGGAGAGGTGACTGAGTGATGATTGAAGCGAAAAAATTAACGAAAAAATTCGGCACAACCGCCGCGCTGGATGAAATTTCATTTTCCATCGGCTCCGGTTCGGTGTTTGGGCTGGTCGGCTCCAACGGCGCGGGAAAATCCACCTTTTTGCGCACACTCGCGGGGATTTACAAGCCGGGCGGCGGCGAAGTACTCTTGGACGGAGCGGCTCCGTTTGAAAATTCCGAAGTAAAGTCACAGATTTTTTTCATTTCGGATTTTCCGTATTTTCTTCCGCAGGCTTCCTTAAAGGAAATGGCGGCATTTTATTCCCGCCTTTATCCCAGCTGGAGCCAGAAGCGGTTTGAGGAACTGTGCGGCATGTTTCCCATTGATAGCAAAAGTAAAATTGTAAACATGTCGAAGGGAATGCAGCGGCAGGCAGCCATTATCTGCGCAATTGCGACCCAGCCCCGCTGTCTGCTGATGGATGAGGTTTTCGACGGCCTTGACCCGGTGATGCGCCAGCTTCTAAAGCGGATTGTTTCCGGAGAAGTCGCCCAGCGGGAAATGACGGTAGTGATCGCCTCGCACAATCTGCGCGAGCTGGAGGATTTCTGTGACCATGTGGGTCTTTTCCACAAGGGCGGCGTTGTTTTCGAGCGGGATCTTGATGAGCTGAAGCTGGGAATCAGCAAGGTACAGGCAGTGTTTAAGCCGATGCCGGAGCTTAGCGCCTTTGCGCCGCTGGAAATCATTAAAACCGAAATGCACGGTTCCCTGATTAATCTGGTTATCCGCGGTACAAAGGATGAGATTCTGGAAAAGATAAACGGGCTGAACCCCGTTTTTGCGGAAGTACTACCGCTTACGCTTGAAGAAGTATTTATCAGTGAAATGGAGGTGGCGGGCTATGACCTCGAAAACATCCTCAACTAGGCGAATGAAAGAATTCCGCGAGACCTATCTGTGGTCGCTCAAGAAAAACCGCGGGATGATGGCGCTGCTCGCGCTGCTGATGTTTATTGCGCTGCCGATGATTCTGATGACCGTCATGGCAAATACACAGAACCGTATTACTACTGAGATTTACACTCCTGAAATGTGGACGCAAACTTATATGAGCGGCATCATGACGCTGACGGCAGCGCTCGTGACCCCGCTGAGCCTGATTTTCGTTCTGGTCATTTCCGTTTCCCTATTCGGGTATATGCATCAGAAGCGCAGCGTGGATACGTTCCACGCACTGCCGGTCGGCAGAACCCCGATGATTCTTGGCCGGCTGCTCGCCGGTCTGACCACGCTTTACGCGCCTGTGCTGCTGAATTTCATGATCGTCTTTTTTGTTGGGGCGTCCTACCCCGTGCTGCTGCAAAACTGCTGGACGGCTGTGCTGTCTTATCTGCTTTGGCTGATGCTGATCTGCCTTGCGACGCTCTGCCTTTCCGCTTTCATGGCGGTCTGTACCGGGATGACCACCGACATGATTCTTTCCCTTCTCGGGGTCAACGCAGCCTATCCGCTGCTGATTTTTCTGGGCGACCGGTTCGCGTCGTCGCTTTTGCCCGGTCTGAACACCGGACTGAATTCCAACAGCCTTTTCCTGACTGCGCTTTCCCCGTTTTCGGCCGCGTTTATGCCGTACATTCTGTCCGGCAGCCAGTATCAGGGCGGTTCCTCGCCTGTAAGTACGGGATTTTATGTCTGGTGGACAGTATTCACCCTGATCCTTCTGGCGGGTACGGTCATCCTCTACCAGAAGCGTAAGAGCGAATGTGCTGAGAGCAGCTTTGCTTTTTCCCTTCCGAAAAACGCAATCCGTTTCATGATTACCGCCGTAGTGGGACTTGGCTTTGGCCTGCTGCTCCAGAGCGAAACCGAAAACCTGTCCAACTTCTTTATCGGTCTGATTGCCGGCTCCCTCGCCGCACATATCGTGACAGAGGCAATCTACTCCCGCGGTTTCAAACAGCTGAAAAAGAGCTTTGTCGGCTACGGATTTTTTGCCGCTGTATTTCTGGCTGCCTATGCGGTTCTGGCCACGGGCTTCTTTGGCTACGACACCCGCATCCCATCTGCCGACAGCGTAACGAGCATTACCGTAAATGACGCCTATACGAGCAGCGGCGGAAGGATCAACAACAAAAGCCAACACGAGCTTGCCGAAATCCTGCCGACCCTGACGGAAAAATCGAACATCGACAAAGTGATGGAGCTTCATAAAACGATTACTCAGGAAAAAAGAAGCCATTCCTATCCGTACTGCCTTAACAGCGCGAACGGAAGCCCGCTGACCATCACTTACCATTTGAAAAACGGCGGCACCATGAAAAGAACCTATTACTTCGAATATCAGACCGATGACCAGGGGAATTTCTTCTCCCCGCTGGGTGATGTTGCCAAATCGAAAGAGTACAGGGAAACCTCCAATCTGTTGTTCTATGTGGAACCCGAATACATCAAGAGCATTGACGTCGGATCAAAAACCTCCGAAAGCAGCGTTACCTTTGCTCCGGACATAAATACCAAAAAAGAGCTGCTGGACGCATTGAAGCAGGATATTCTGGACGGCAAAGTCGGTGACGGAAAAACCGCTGCCGACAGCTTCACATACCTGATGATTGAGTATAAGGCACCTTTACAGTTGAAAGACGGGAAATTGAAAACACTGCTGAACGGATACGACGGCGATATTTATCTATACGCAAACAACTATTACTATGCGGAAGGTTCCGGAAAGACCAGCGAACTGATGGAAAAACTCGGCTGGACCAAATAAGCTTTTTACCGTTTACGCAAATACGGCATAGAAATACAACGAAGCGCCCGGTTCATAAACCGGGCGCTTTCCCTTTCCGCAAACGTGAATATGAATAAGAAAAAACCGGGAGTGACTGACCAATCATCAGCCGCTCCCGGTTTTATTGTTATTTCATATTGGATACGATTTCTTTCGCGTATGCTCTCATAGACGCCAGATCTTCGTCCGTGGGGGTAAAGAGAACTCTGAAGCCTTCTCCGATAAATCGGAACTTCAGGTGCTCCATTCTCGACTTCATCATTGGTACGGCTTCGCCGCTCCAGCCATAGGCGCCAAACGCGCCCACCGGTTTTTGCTTGGTATTGATCGCATCCACGCTTGCAAGGATATCCCAAATCACTTTCGGCGCGTCGCGGTTAATGGTGCAGGAACCGATCAGCAGAACGTCTGCCTCATTGGCTAATTTCGCCACCTCTTCAAACGGCGTAAAGACAACATTTACAAGCTTCACATCCAGCTTTTCGTCCTTGCGCAGCTCTTCACAGGCAGCTTTCGCCAGTTTTTCGGTGCATCCGTAAGCGGACGCATAGAGGACGCCGACCACCTTTTTTTCTTTCGGGGCAGGAGTACTCCACTCCCGGTAAAGATCCCGGCATTTACGAATACTGTCGGTAAGACAGGGGCCGTGACTGGGACATACCAATTCAATCGGCAAATCCTTTATCTTATCAAGTCCGGCCAGAACATACGGCTTGAATGGCCCGAAAATACAATTGAAATAATATTCAAATTGCTCGCTGTACTTGTCCGGATAATGGACGGTGGTATCAAGCATAGTGGGCTCGCAGTAATGCGCACCGAGAAAGTCACAGGTAAACAGCGTTTTTTGCGACTCCATATAAACGAACATGGAATCCGGCCAGTGCAGAAGAGGCGCAATGATAAACGTAAGCTCTTCCCCGCCGATGGATAGCTTGTCCCCCTGTTTCACAGTGACGCATTGGAAAGTTTGATTGGTAATGGCGGAAAGATACATCTTGGCCGCCACCGTACAATAAACCGTAATGTTTGGATTCAATTCCAGCAGCTTACCAACGCTGCCGGAATGGTCGGGTTCCGTGTGGTTCATAATCAGGTAATCAATTTGCGAAATATCGATGATACTTTGAATGTTGTTCAGATATTCGTCAAAATACGGAGCGTGCACCGTATCGATCAGAACGTTTTTTTCACCCTTAATGAGGTACGCGTTATAGCTGGTGCCATAACGCGACTCCATAATAATGTCAAAAACACGCAGAGACGGATTCAGCACACCCACTGAATAAACATTTTCTCTTAGTTTGATTGCACCCATTCTAATGACATTCTTCCCTTTCAGTAGTTATTCCGGAGAAAACATATCCTTGCCGACGCCGCACATTGGGCAGGTCCAGTCCTCAGGAAGATCCTCGAATTTTGTTCCGGGAGCAATCCCGTTGTCCGGGTCACCGATGGCCGGGTCATATACATAGCCGCATGCGTTGCAAACATATCTCATGATTATCTACTCCTTTGGTTGAATTTGTCATAAGTATAAAATAGTGCAACCTTTTTGTCAATCGGAATTCACATTAAATTGGAAGTCTTCGACTATTTCGCTCAAATTGGTCGGAAAAACCGAACCCCTCTGCAGCTGCTCGGCCACATTCATTGCCGTCCCCAAATCATGTGACACCAGCTGGTCAGCTTTTTCGACACGGGTCTTAACTATCTCCACTCCGAACCCAGTGCTGCGGCTCCCAAATACATAATATTTCAGATGATTGCCGCACAGCTCAATAATCCCTACGCATTTTCTCATCTTTCCCCTCCTTCTTGTGTGAAATATGACCACAATCTAGTCCAATGATAATTCAATTTTGGCAGATATTCAAGACAAAAAGAGATGATTCTTCATCAAAATATTATTTACGCAATATATTCGGCTGTTTCCGCCTTTTCGGTCATATCTTGTATATTGCATCTATGGAATATTTTAGGTTTTTTTGAACAAAAGACAAATAAAACCTGCAGATAATACGCCCAGTATTGCTCCCGCAAGAATATCCGACGGGTAATGTACAAACAGAAATACGCGGGAAAAGGCAATCAAAAATGCAAGCGCAAAGGCAGGAATTCCCAGCCGTCGGTTGGCTTTTCCCAGTACAAACGCCGCCGCAAAGGCGGCGCCGGCATGTCCCGACGGGAAGGAGTATCCGCGCGGCGCGGCAATCAGCAAATGGTATCCGGAATAAACAGCGAACGGACGGGGGCGTGCCACCAACGGTTTCAGAATGCCTTCCCCGAGCGTATGGGTAAGCACCAGCGCGGCCAGAAGCATCACCCCGTAAAACCGGTATTTTTTTGTGCAGATCAGGCAGAGACCGGACACCACCCAGATCAGCCCCGCGTTTCCCAGCACGGTAATAAAGGGGAAAAATAAATCCGTAAATCCGTTGTGAAAGTGGTTCTGTATAAAAATTAAAATGAATTCATCCATGGTTCACACTCTTTCTTTCCCTCTTCCCACCCTTTATACAATGACAGGCGAAAAAGGGAAATCATTATCATTGGACGATACTACCATATTTTAATCAATCCGCGAATATACTTAACCATAACAGGGGGTTGATGATATTGGATTGGCAGAGTCTTACAAAGGAAGAATGTGCGAAAAAACTGGGAACCAATCTGAAAGCGGGGCTGACCCCCGCTCAGGTGGGGGAACGGCAGAATCGGTTTGGGCCGAACGAGCTGGCGCAGCCGAAAAAGAAAAACCTTCTGCTGCGTTTTTTTGCGCAGTTTTCGGATTTTATGGTCATTGTCCTGCTGGTGGCGGCAGGCATTTCCTTTGCTACTTCCTTTTTGCAGAAGGACAACGATTATATTGATTCCATCATTATTCTGGCAATTGTTACGGTGAACGCGATGATGGGTCTGATTCAGGAGAGCAGGGCGGAAAAAGCGATCGAAGCCCTGAAAAAGCTTTCCAGTCCGCACGCCCGTGTGGTACGCTCCGGCGTTGAAACGACGATTGCGGCCAGCGAACTGGTACCCGGCGACCTTGTCATTCTGAACGCGGGCGACCTTGTCCCCGCGGATCTGCGTTTAACGGAAGCGGTCAACCTCAAAGCGGAGGAAAGCGCGCTGACGGGTGAAAGCCTGCCAAGCAGAAAGCGCGCGGATATGACCTGCTCTAAAAGCACCCCCCTCGGCGACCGGCACAACCTGCTGTTCTCCTCCAGCTCCATTGCGGCGGGACACGGCTCGGGCATTGTTACGGAAACGGGCATGGATACGCAGGTGGGCAAAATCGCGCATATGATTAGCACCCAGTCCGCCCCCCAGACTCCGCTTCAGAGAAAGCTGGCTCAGACGGGGCGCTGGCTTGGCATCGGCGCGCTGGTAATTTGCTTTATCATTTTTATTATGGGTCTGTTTCAGCGTGTTCAACCGCTGGAAATGTTTTTAATTGCCATCAGTCTTGCCGTGGCGGCAATTCCGGAGGGTCTGCCCGCGGTCGTGACCATCGTGCTGGCCATCGGCGTTCGCCGCATGGCGGCGAAAAGAAGCATTGTACGGCGAATGCCCGCCGTGGAAACGCTCGGCAGCGCCAGTGTAATCTGCTCCGATAAAACCGGCACCCTGACCCAGAACCGGATGACCGTGGTGGAGCTCAGAGGTTCGGGCGGAGCCATCCCGATTCCTTCGCCGCAGGGAGATTTTCTTCTGAACACTGCGTCACTTTGCTGCAACTGCACGGTCAGCGGCGGAAAGATTCACGGAGACCCCACAGAGGCGGCCATTGTTGCCGCCGCCCCCACCGACAAGAACAAGCTTGACGAAGAGTATCCGCGTGTGCTGGAGATCCCGTTCAGCTCCGAACGCAAGATGATGACCACTGTGCACCGCCTTGGCGGCGGGCGTTACCGCATTATTACCAAAGGCGCCCCCGACATCCTGTTCACACACAGTACAGGCGGAGCGCCCCGGCAGAACGAAGAGATGGCTTCCCGCGCGCTGCGCGTGATCGGCGTTGCCTACAAGGATGTTGATTTTCTTCCCGACCCGGATGAAAACATGGAAAACGGCCTGACCTTCTGCGGACTGATCGGAATGATCGATCCGCCCCGTCCGCAGGTAAAGCCCGCTGTGGATCTGTGCAGAAAAGCGGGAATCCGTCCCGTCATGATTACGGGCGATCACGCCGCCACCGCAGCGGCCATTGCGAAACAGCTCGGCATAATGGAAGGGAAAAGCCGCGTGATTACCGGCGCGGAACTTGACCGGACCAGTCAGGGAGAACTGGAAAAGACGATCTACGACTACGCCGTATTTGCCCGGGTTTCCCCGGAGCACAAGGTACGCATTGTGCGCGCGTTTCAGTCCCACGGAGAAGTGGTCGCTATGACCGGGGACGGCGTGAACGACGCGCCCGCGCTCCGCGCGGCAGACATTGGCTGTGCAATGGGTATTTCCGGCACCGACGTGGCCAAGGCGGCGTCAGACATGATTCTGACGGACGATAACTTTGCTACGATCGTGGCCGCTGTACGCGAAGGCAGGGGCATCTACGAGAACATCCGAAAGACCGTGCATTTCCTGCTGAGCTGCAACATTGGGGAAATCCTCACTGTATTCGTCAGCTTCCTGCTGCGCCTGCCCACCCCTTTGCTGGCCATTCAGCTTCTTTGGGTAAACCTGGTAACGGACTCCCTGCCCGCGCTTGCGCTGGGCGTGGAACCCATAGACAAACAGATTATGGAACGCAGGCCGGTCAAACCGCACGAAAGCATTTTTTCCGGCGGCATGGGTTACAACATCCTTGTAGAAGGATGTCTGATCGGCGCCATTTCCCTGCTGGCCTACAGCATCGGCCGCATTTATTTCGACGTTGACCCCGCGTCCCCGTATATCGGCCGTACCATGGCGTTTGCGGTCCTCAGCCTTTCCCAGATCGTACATACCTTTAACATGCGGTCGTCGCGCTCCGTTTTTGAAGCGGGCATTTTTGCCAATCCCAAGCTGGTGCTTGCGGCGGTCATCTGCACCGCGCTGCAGGCGATGGTGATTGTGATTAAGCCGCTCTCCGTGATTTTTAAAACCGCGGTTCTGACCGGGCACCAGTGGCTGATCGTTGTGGCTCTGTCCCTGATTCCGCTTGCGGTGGTAGAACTGGAGAAAGCCCTCACGGCACATTCCGGCCGCAGAAAAAATACGCATAAATAGGAAAAAGGCTTATTGATTTTCAATAAGCCCTTTTTTCTGTTTTACCGTACTATTCATTCGGTTCGCTGACAATCGGATCATTGTATTTTTTTTCAGCCACATAGGCAAAAATACCGCCGAACAGGATATTAAAGTAATAGGTGATAATTCTCCAAAGCAGAATTGCGGGAATAATCGCAGATTTAAAGAACATTCCAAAGAAGATATAGAAACTGCCTTCCGCACCGCCGGAAGCCCCCGGCAAAGGAACGAACGCGCTGACCATGGCCACAAAGGCCTGTGCCGCCACCATCGTGGTGATGGGAGCCGCATTCATATTAAAACTCCGATAGATAAAATAAGGAATCAAACTGTTCAGAGTAATCTGTACAACCGTTACCGACATGACCACAACATACAGCCGGGTGGATTTTCCCATCAGCTTCGAGGCATCATGGAAAATTTCCAGCTGATTGTGAATTCTCGCGTAGCGTTCCTCGGGGTGCCTGCACAGCTTCAAGTAGTGAAGAAAACGAATAACGGTCTTTACAATTTTATCCGTAGTCATTTCACTAATCATGAACAGCATGACCAGCACAATAAACGTACTGTTGGTAATCAGACCAATAATCGTCACAAATGAAAAATTGCTGACACTCGTTTGAAAGAAATGAAGCTTCATGGCGACCAGAACAAGGGAATACAGCACCATGACAACCTGGTAGGTAAGCGTTTTAACCGCGATAATGGACCCGGCTTTTCCTGTGTCCATTCCCATTTTGCGCATGGTATAAATCTGCATCGGCTGCCCGCCGGTGGAAAACGGGGTGACCGCACTGTACAGAAAGCCAATCATCCCCACGGAAAAGGAACGGCCAAAGCGCCACTGGGGGTACAGGTGAATACAGAGCAGGTTCAGAACGAACCCTTCCAAAACCCAGCACAGAACCGCACTCAAGATCGATAAAAACAGCCACTGCGGCTTTAGTTTCAGAACAATTTCCCCCAACGCGACAATGCCGTCCGTGGTGAATAAAAAATACAACAGAATGCCTGCGGAAAGAACCAGTGTAATAATTACAAAAAGGTTTTTGCGAATTGCTTTCCTTAATTTAGCTGCCATCTTTTTCTCCATATGTTTGTTGTGAATTGACCTTACGCCTGAGACACTAGTATATTCTATCTCAAACGGCAAAATTATACAAGAGCATTTACCGAACTATCCGGATTCTTCCGCGCTGTACGGCGCGGATCTTTCTGTTTGGGGAAATCCCGGCACTCCCGCGTGACTGCACCCACCTGCGGAATTCTGCATACTATATTATCGGATAAGCCGAAGTGTCTCCGACGTATCAGAAAGGAGATATACAATGAACGACATGAAAATAGCGGAAGGGGAATCCTGCCTGCTGAATCTGCCGCCATTGCCGGAAACGACCGTAGTTGCAATGGCGTATGTTCCTTTCCAGCAGTTCGGCACGGTATATGAGCCGGAAATGGGCCTGCGCAGCGGCACTATTTTTCCCGAGCTAGACAAACCTTTTCTAGGTAAACGAGGTGTAATGAAATGACCGAACAGGAATCTTTGCTGACGAGAATCCGCTCCTACCAGTTTGCAATGTGGGAGCTTCATATTTTTTTAGATACGCATCCCGGCGACTGCAAAGCGGCGCAGAAGCTGGAGGAATACCGAAAATCAGCGGCTGAAATGACTGCGAAATACGAAGCGGCCTACGGCCCGGTAAATGTAAATTCCCAAAACACCAGCCGCTGGGCATGGGTCACCGACCCATGGCCGTGGGACGGAACGATGCCCGGCAATCAGTCAAACCTGCAGGGCACCGCAAAAGAAAAGACGATGCCATGGGCCGACAATATGATGCCGTGGCAAAGTATGAATCAGGCCGGAAACTCTGCGGTACAGGGAACACAGCAAACCGTCCCTGCGCCCAAAATGAATTTGCCAATGACACAGCATCCCGCTGGTAATTCCGCCGTGCAGAGCGCCACCCAGCAAAACAGCGCAATGCCGTGGATGAATATGCCGGCCGTGCAGGGCACCACCCAGCAGAACAGCGCAATGCCGTGGATGAATATGCCGGCCGTGCAGGGCGCCACCCAGCAGAACAGCGCGATGCCGTGGATGAATATGCCGGCCGTGCAGGGCACCACCCAGCAAAACAGCCCGATGCCGGGAATGAATATGCCGGCAGCGCAGAATGCCGCAGGAAATGCAGCCGTACAGGGCGCCACCCAGCAGAACAGCGCAATGCCGGAGATGAATATGCCGGCCGCGCAGAACGCCGCCGGAAACGCAGCCGTGCAGGGCGCCAGCCAGCAGAACAGCGCAATGCCGGAAACGAAAATGCCGGCAGCACAGAATGCCGCCGGAAACGCAGCCGTGCAGGGCGCCAGCCAGCAGAACAGCGCGATGCCGCAGTCAAAAGTGCTTTCATGGGTAAATATTCTGGGGAAGTAAAAGCAGCAACACCTTCCAGCATACTTATGAAGCAAGCGGTGCAAGAAGTCCGTCGGTGAGAAACCGGCGGACTTCTTTTGTGCGCCGGCGGGATTCCCGTCTCTCATATTGACAGGCTATCATAAAAATGCATACTATGGAGTATTCTCAAGTGAAAGGAGTAAGACGATGAGTTTAAACCGTTATTCCAATAATAATGTTGAAGCCGTTTCTGCTGAGAATGACCGCGACCGCGACCGTGACTGTGACCACAGCTGTGACAGTGAAAGCGCCAGAGCGCTGAAACGAATTCTTTCTCTGCTGGATGATTTAAATAATAACGATCTGCGTATACTGGATGATGTCATTGATCGGCTGGAATGCAGCCGCCATAGGTCATAAGTTTTACACTTTTCCGAACTTAATTCTCCATCCAAAACAGCAATGCTGTATAAAAATTCCTACTGAAAACCGCCCGCTATAAAAAATAGCGGGCGGCCAAGGATGTAAAAAGTGTACACTTTTCCATTATTATAAGTCTATAAGGGAAATAAGTCAATAGCTTGCATTTGAAATTTACATTCGCTTCCGCTTGATTTTAACAAAATTTTACTTTCATAATTTGACGTTCGGGTCACAAACTATTTGCGAGGTGACAGATATGGCATATAGTTTAACTGATCTTTTAGCATCAAACGCTGAAGTCAATCAATATTTTGAATCACTGCCTGCAAATGTACAGAATGCAGTTACCGGATGCGGTGAAGAAATCTGCACACTGGAAGACCTTCTTCGCTGCATTAAAGGAATTACCGGAAGTTGCTGAACACAATGGAAAAAACACGGCGGAGAGAGCTTTCTCCCTCTGTCGTGTTTCTTTTTTGGACTTTTATATAAGATTTTTGTTCAATTGTCAATCAAATGGTGCTGATACCACTTCTTGCCCCGAAATCTGTAAACAAAAACGCTGCCGCGAACCCCCCACTCGCAGATCATGGCCACCCAGACGCCGACAATTCCAAATGGCAGAAGAATGCCTAAAACATAGCCGAGCACGACACGGAACAGCCACATGGAAAGCATGGAAACGACGGAGGTGTATCTGGAATCTCCCGCTGCCCTGAGCGCGGCGGGCGTAATAAAGCTGAAAGACCACAGGGGAACCTGGCTCAGCCCGGTAATACAGACAATCTGAAAGATCTTCGGCACAACGGACGCCGGCGGATGAAAGAGGGATACCAGCGGGCCGAACAGCGGAATGACAATCAGAAGCATCACTGCAAAGGAAAAGGATGAAAGACCGATAAAGGATTTAATGAATTTCCGCGCATCGTTTACGTCCCTTCGGCCCATACACTGTCCAACCACGGTTACGGTGGAAAGCAAAAGCGCGTTCGCAGGGATTTGAAACAAAGAAACAATGGAATTCGAGATTGCGTTGGTGTCCATTGCAAACACTCCGAGCTGTACAATAAACGTCTGTGTCAGTATTTTTCCGCCGTTAAAAAACATCTGCTCCGCGGCAAACGGAAGACCGATATACAGAATCCTTTTCAGCATATTCAGATCAAACCGAAAAAGATCCATGATCTGAAGACGCACAGAACTGTTTCCCTTGATTAGATAAAGAATGGAGCATGCCGCTCCGATATACCGCGCAATATTGAGCGCGATGACCATTCCCAGAACGCCCATGTTCAGTACATTAATAAACAAAAAATTCAGCGCTACATAAGAAAGATTCATGGTGAGGGCCAGAAACAGCGAAGACCGCGTTTCGCCCACTCCGCGCAGCGCGCCGCAAACAGCCTCTACCGTGGCAATTCCGCAGTAGGAAGCACTGCAGCCAATCAGATAAACCCGCGCATTGCTGAAAACATCGGCTTCCGCTTTGCCGAACAGCAGAGAAAGCGTGGAAGTATGAAAAAGAACCACCGTCAGGCTGACCGCAAGCGACAATAAAAACACCGCGGAAACCGAACCCGCCGCCGCTTTGGAAACCATAGCGTCGTTTTTGCACCCTTTATACTGCGCGACAACAACCGTTCCACCCGTAGCCACTGCAATAAAGACATTTACGAGGAAAATATTCAGGGAATCCACCATATTGACCGCGCTCACCGCCGCAACGCCGGACGAGCTAATCATGGCGGTATTGAGCAGGTTCAGGCAGACGACAAACGCCTGATCCACCAGAATAGGAATAATAATCGAAATAATCTGCCGGTAGCTGATAGAGTCTCCGGAAAAATACCGTTTCAAAAGACGATCCGTTTTCATTTTCAGGCTGGGAGCAGTCACAAAATCACATCACTATTTATCATTTTTTACCATTTTATCATAGATCACACCGCATGAACAGCCTGAAACGATATTTGGCGGAAAACGGTTATGAAAATGCGGTAAATAGATGCACAAAAGGAATCTTTGCGGCATATCTTATATTGAAACAAGGCGGTTACTCATTTTGACACGCGGCAGCCGTCATCATGTCCGAATTATGTAATCTCCTCATATTTGTATGCCGATTTTACGATATAACAAAAGCTCCGGCAAGTTCAATTGCCGGAGCCTCAAATTTATTCGGTCAAAACAGGTTTTTCAATTGTACACTGGAACCACCAATTTCTATTAAAATAAAAACTTAAAAACTCAAAAGCTCAGAAACGCGCATCAAACTATATTTCGGACTCACCCCTTTTTCCTGTTCACAGGAACCGCTTTTTCAGAAAAGCCAAAAACGGGTCTCAAAGTATAAAGAATCGTCGTTTCATTGGTTCGAACCTTGTGGTCGGTATACCGACTGTTGCTTGCATGAACCCTCAGGATTTTCCGGATAGTTTATTTTCACGCGGAACAAGGGACCTTGCAACTGCCCAACGAACTTGCAGCTGCATCTTCGCAAAACGGTTCAATGCCCATTGGACTCACCTCTTTCTGCATCAATGATTCTTACCGGTGTTCCTTCCTGGCTGTGCCTTTTGCCGGCATTGTTTTTGCGGCGCCACCCTTTTCGGCACCTGCTTGAACACCGTTCTAAAAATCACTCCTATCTCTGTTTCCATCTATATTATAAGCGATAATTTGTAAAAGGTCAATATATTTTTTTGCTTGTCCATAAAAATTTTATATAATTTTGCGTAACTTTATTTTCCTGTTGACTTAATCAAACAGGAAATGTAGAATAATACATAGACAAATAAATGGTGAGGAGATGACCCCTGTGAACGACGAATACGGTGCGGATTTAATTACCCTGATTGACGACGACGGCGAAGAACACGAATTTGAGGTTCTGGATGTCATTGATAACGACGACGGCTGTTTCTACGCGCTGTTGCCGACTTTTGAGGATCCACAGGATAAAGTTGACGCGGAGGGCACTTATTATATCTTTGAAGCAATCGAGGAAAACGGTGAGCAGCAGCTTGCCGAAGTAGAAGATGAAGAACTGCTCGACAAACTGGCGGAACTTTTTGAAAGCCGCTTTGAGGAGCTGTACGATTCCGAAGAAGACGCGGACGATGTAGAATAGGTTTTTCGTTTGCACCCTGCCTGGTGCGCGGACCGCTGCAAAAGTAACCCTACAATTTTAAATCGGGAGCATGCGCTCCGGTGGCGGACTTCAGACCTCCCGGCTTTTGCCGGACGAAGGGAGTATGAAACCATTGGGCCGGCACCCACCTGCTTTTCAGTAGCAGGTTATTTTAGCACATTACGGCCAGGCGGGATCAATAAAGAAACAGAGGGCTCCTGATGGAAATCAGGGGCCCTTTTTGACGTGGTATGACAGTTCGCTGATTTTGTCGGTGTACAGTTTCCGCGTAATATTATATAATGCATTTCAGAAATCTACCGGTAAGAAAGGAGGGAAAGGTTAGATGTACGATTACAGAATCATAACGGATTCCACTTCTGACCTTCCTGTAAAACTGATAAAATCACTGGATATTGAAGTGATTCCCATGACATTCACGGTCGGAGAAAGCTCGTACTCCAACTATCCGGACGAGCGCGACATCTCTTCCCACGATTTCTACGACCGCCTGCGTGCCGGGGAAACGGCCACCACCAACCAGATCTCCCCCGTCACCTTTGCGGAAATTTTTGAGCCGGCTTTACAGTCTGGGCAGGACGTGCTCTACATTGCGTTCTCCTCCGCCCTGAGCGGTACATACAACAACGCCCGTCTGGCTGCCGAAGAGCTTAATCGGAAATATCCGCAGCGGAAGGTTTACGCGGTGGATTCGCTTGCCGCATCCATGGGAGAGGGCCTGCTGGTTTATTACGCGGCGCAGATGCGCCGAAAGGGAAGTTCCATTGACGAAGTCCGCAGCTGGCTGACCGCTAACCGAACCCGGCTGGCGCACTGGTTTACCGTGGACGACCTAAACCATCTGAAGCGCGGAGGCCGGGTCTCCGGCGCGGCGGCGCTGGTCGGCACGGTACTTGGAATTAAACCGGTTCTTCATGTTGACGACGGCGGCCGCCTGATTCCGGTGGAAAAGGTGCGGGGCCGCAGGCAGTCGCTTGACGCCCTGATCCGCCATATGCAGGATACGGTGGAAAATCCGGAAGACCAGATGATTTTTATCAGCCACGGGGATTCCCCTGAGGAAGCCAAATATGTAGCGGAGCAGGTCCGTAAAAAATTCCACGTCAAAGCAACCGAAATCAATCCCATCGGCCCGGTAATCGGTTCCCACTCGGGGCCGGGAACCGTCGCCCTGTTTTACCTTGGCAAGAGCCGTAATTGAGCGGTGTTTGATAAAAACAGACAAGAGGAAGACGGCTTTCAACTGTCTTCCTCTTGTTTTTGCACCCTCAGATTTCTCCGGTAATCCAGGTAGTCCTGCAAAATAATGGTAGCGGCGACCGCGTCCACCACCGCCTTGCGCTTCTTTCCGCGCGTATCCGTTTCATTCAGATATCCGTGCGCCGTAATGGTCGTGCCCCGCTCGTCGCGCATTTCCACCGGAACGCTGACCAGCGCCCGCAGTGCTTCGGCAAAAGCGCGGGCGTTCTTTGCGCTGTCCCCCTCGCTGCCGTCCATATTGCGGGGCAGCCCCACTACAATCGTCCCTGCGCCCTTTTCCGCGGCCTGTACGGCGATTGTTTTGGCAAGTCGTTCCATATTATATTCACTGATTACGCCCGCCGGAGACGCCAGCAGTTCGCTTTCATCGCATACGGCAAGCCCGGTGCGCGCCCGGCCCAAATCAACAGCCAGAATTTTCATCGTTATCCTCTTTTCTCGGGTTCCTGTTCCTCATTTTGTTTCCACCACTCAAATTTTGCGGTAGAGGAAACCTCCGGCGTCAGGTGGGAGGCGTCGTTCATGGAAACCACCGTACTGCGCAGATTTTCATCGAAATCAATCACGCTGATCGCGGTATTCGCGCAGCCGGCGACCTGACCGATTTCTTCAATCGGCTTATGCAGCGCGTTGCAGAGGATGTTGCGGATGGCACAGCCGTGGGAAACAACACAGACGGTTTTTCCCTGATTCTGCCGGACAATGTCCATAACCCCTTCCCATACTCTCCGGTAAACCTCCCGCATCGGCTCGCCCTGAGACGGAGCAAAGTCCCACGGGCGGTTCAGCCATGCGTCCAGTTCTGCCGGAAAAAGCTCCGGCATTTTCTCCCATGGCTGTCCCTCCAGAACCCCGCCGCCGATTTCACGCAGCCGCGGTTCGGTGTGTATGGGCAGATTGTGAAACCGGTTGACTGCCTGCGCAGTTTTATAGGCCCGCTGTAACGGACTCGAATAAATCGCGTCTATCGGCATATTGCGGCACCGGATACTTAAAAGATCCAGCTGTGCTTCGGCGCTCCCGGCAATGTCGCAGTCGGTGTTCCCCTGAAAAACGCCCATCGTGTTTCCCTGCGCTTCACAGTGGCGCACCAGTATCATTCGTGTCATTCCATTATTCTCCTGTTCCTTATGGCTGCCATGGAATCATTTCCCCCGTCAGTTCTGTCACTGAGGCAATATGATTTTTATCCAGATATTCCTGAAGGCCGTCCAGTATTTTCACCGGTGCGTACGGGTCGGTGAAAAACGCGGTTCCAATCTGCAGCGCGGATGCGCCTGCCAACAGCATTTCCACGGCATCCTGCCATTTGGAGATACCGCCCATGCCGATTATGGGAATTTTGACCCGTTGATATACCTGACTGACCATACGGATAGCGACTGGAAGCAGCGCCGGGCCGGAAAGCCCGCCCGTGTTGTTGCGGATAATCGGTCTGCGGGTATTGATATCAATCCTCATACCGGTCAGCGTATTAATCATGGAAATAACATTCGCGCCCGCGCTTTCCGCTGCCGCGGCGATCTCTGCAATGTCGCTGACGTTCGGCGAAAGCTTGACCATCAGCGGCTTTTTGCAGTGCCTGCGCACCGCCGCGGTGATTCCTTCCACCCCGGAGCAGCTGGTGCCGAACTGCACGCCGCCCTGTTTAACATTGGGGCAGGAAATGTTCAGCTCAATCATATCCACATCGGTGTCGGAAAGCCTTTCGGCCATCTGGCAGTAGTCCTCCGGCGTATTCCCCGCAATATTCGCAATAATCACCGTTCCCTGCTGTTTGAGCCAAGGCAGGTCATTTTTGATAAAATGCTCCACTCCCGGATTTTGCAGTCCGACGGCGTTGAGCATTCCGCCCGGTGTTTCCGCAATTCGGGGCGGCGGGTTCCCGGGGCGGGGAGCCAGCGTAATCCCCTTGCAGGAAATTCCGCCCAGCGTGCTGAGAGGATAAAACTCTCCGTATTCACGGCCGAAGCCGAAAGTGCCGGACGCTGCGATGATCGGGTTTTGAAACGCAACTCCCGCGATGTTTACCTGTAAATCCGCCATGCTTATCCCTCCCACACAACCGTTTCAGAATCAAAGACCGGGCCGTCCTTGCAGACGTGGCCGTAAAATTCCCGCCCGTCTTTTTTCAGCCTGCACGCGCAGCCAAGGCACGCGCCGACCCCGCAGGCCATGCGCTCTTCCAGTGAAATCTGGCACGGCACCCCGCGGGCGGCGGCAATCTTACACACCGATTTCAGCATGGGAGACGGACCGCAGGCAAATAAAACGTCGAATTTTAAATCGTTCAGCAAATCCGTGACAAGGCCGTGGTAACCGAAAGAACCGTCGTCCGTCGCAACCAGCACCCGGTTTCCGTTCTTTTCAAAATCCTCTTTCAAAATCACACTTTCCTCATTGCGAAACCCCGTGAGAACCGTCGCATTTTGGCCAAAATGTTTCGCTGCCTCCAGAAGCGGCGGCACGCCGATCCCTCCTCCGACAAAAACGGCCTTTTGTCTAGTATTTCCGAGGGAATACCCGTTTCCCAGCGGTGCCAGAATATCCAGTGTTTCGCCGGGACACGCGCCGGCAATCCAGGCGGTGCCTTCTCCCCGAATCTGAAAAACAAAGCGCAGAGTTTCCTTCGCCCGATTGATTTCACAGATGGAAATGGGGCGGCGCAGAGTTTTGCCCGGTACATAAAGATGGGCAAACTGTCCGGGCTGCGCGGCTTTCGCCAGCTCGCCAGCTTCTACGGTCAGATCAAAAATATCGGCGGTAAGCTGCTTTTTCGCAATGATCTTGCAGAGCATTACATCGTATTTCATTTTTATGGCTCCTGTTCTGCGGTTTTAAAATCAGCCGTTGACGGAAGGAAGAGAAATCGCTCCGATTTCCTGAATGATTTCGTCGCGCATCCGCTTTGCTTCCTGCGCGGCTGCCTGAGCGTAGTCCGTTTCCGGCGCTCCGCTCTTTTTCCACGCGGTCATAATGGAGCGGGACGCGTTAACCACCGCGCCGAGTCCATTGCTGTCAAACGCCGGAGCAACGTCCTTTGCTCCGCCGCCCTGCGCACCGTAGCCCGGGGCGAGGAAAAAGGTGTGGGTCAAATCGCGGCGCAGCTCCGCCAGCTGTTCGGGATAGGTCGCGCCCACCACCGCGCCGACGCCGGAATATCCGTACTTGCCCGGCAAGCCTTCGCCCCACTGCTCACAAAGATGCCCGACGGTGCCGTAAAGCGTTTCCCCGCCTTCAAAGATTTGGTTCTGCAGCTCGCCGGAGGAAGGGTTGGAGGTCTTTACCAGCACGAAAATCCCCTTGTCCTGCGCCCGGCAGGTGTCGAGAAGGGGGGTGATGCCGTCCGAGCCAAGGTAGCCGTTAACCGTCAGGCAGTCGCCGCCGAATGGAACGTAGGTCCGCTGTCCTACAGTAACCGTGCCCAGGTGCGCCGTGGTATACGCCTGCATCGTGGGGCCGATGTCGTTGCGCTTGCCGTCGGTAATCACGAAAAGTCCCTTGTCCTTTGCGTAGGCGATGGTATCGTAAAGCGCCTTTACACCGTGCCAGCCGTACATCTCATAATAGGCGCACTGCGGTTTTACGGCGGGAACAATGCCGCAGAGCGCGTCAATCAGACCTTTGTTAAACTCCAGAATCGCACCGGCCGCTCCTTCCAGCGTTTCGCCGTGCTGTGTAAAGGCTTTCTCCTTTATAAAGCCGGGAACATAGTCAAGCACGGGGTCCAATCCCGCGACGGTGGGGTTCTGCAGCTTTGCAATGCCTTCGATCAATCTGTCCAGTGCCATTGTGGTTCCTCCATTTATGCGTATTATTTTTAACGGCGGTTTGGTTCGTCAAAGACGATTTTTCCGCCGCAAACGGTCTTTTTTACTTTGCCGGTCAGTTCCTTCCCTTTAAAAACGGCATTCCTGCTTTTGCCGTGCAGCCGGTCGGGGTCAACCGTCCAACTCTCGCAGGAGTCAAACAGCACAAGATCAGCGGGCGCTCCCACTTTTAAGGTGCCGGCCGAAATTCCCAGCAGGGCAGCGGGCGCGGCGCTCATCAGCGAAAGCAGCTGCGTCAGTGTGAGTAGCTGACGGTTCACAAGGTAAGTAATCCCTGCGGCAAGGCTGGTTTCCATCCCGACGCTTCCGTTCGGCGCGGCAAGAAAGTCGGCCTTTTCCGCCGGAGTATGCGGCGCGTGGTCGGTCGCAATTGCGTCGATGGTGCCGTCCCGCAGTCCCTCGATGACCGCGAGCCTGTCCTCTTCCGCGCGGAGCGGCGGGCTCATACGGTAATCCGCGTCCCGGCTCAGCAGTTCCTGCTCCGTCAATGCAAAATAGTGGGGCGCCGTTTCCGCCGTCACCCTTACGCCGCGCCGCTTCGCGTCACGGATAAGCGCGACGGAAGTTTTTGTGCTGACGTGGCAGATATGCACCGGAACGCCGTAAGCCGCCGCAATCGCGATTTCCCGCGCGGTGCCGCAGTCCTCCGCGGCAGCGGGAACGCCCTTTACCCCCAGCCTTTCCGAAACGGCTCCTTCGTTGATCTTCCCTCCCTGTGAAAGGAACAGATCCTCACAGTGGGAAACCACCCTCATCTTCAGCTCGGCGGCAAGGCGCAGAGCGTTTGCCATCAGCAGGGTGTTAACGACGGGACGGCCGTCATCGCTCAGCGCGATGGCTCCGGCTTCTTTCAGAGCCGCAAGGTCGTTCAATTCCTCGCTTTTCAGCCCTTTGGTAATCGCCGCCGCCACATATACCCGTGCGTCGGCAGTCCTTGCCTTTTCAAGAATATCCCTTACCGTTTCGGGGGTGTCTACCGCGGGATTGGTGTTGGGCATACACAAAAGGCTGGTGACCCCTCCCGCCGCCGCGGCACGGCAGCCCGTCAGGATGTCTTCCTTTTCCGTAAAACCGGGGTCGCGCAGGTGAACGTGCATGTCCACCAGACCGGGCGCGGCAGCCAGACCCCGCGCGTCTATCACTTCGGCATCTTCACACGAAATTTTCCCGCCGACGGCGGTAATAGCACCGTTCGTTATCAGGATATCCCCTGTTTCGTCCATTGTGCCTGACGGGTCAAGGATTCTTGCCCCGCGAATGAGCAGCCTGTCCATTCATTCCCTCCGTTATTTCAGTATCAATTGTTTTATGTCTAAATACAGGATGATCCCACAGTTTTGCGGCTGCACCCTTTCCTTCTCACCGGAGGATGGCAGGCAAAGCCTGACTGGGGGAACCTCATTTTTTTGCCTTGCGCTCATGAGAGCACGCCGTAGGCGCTTGCCGACCGCATAGTCTGCCCTCAGGCCGGGCAGGCCCCTACTTTCGCTCTTGTCCGAAAGTAGGAAAGGACGCACAGGGGGATTTTTAATTCCCGGCGGAAGGATTCCATAAAATCCCCCTGCACCCCCAAGTATCCCCAAAGAGCCTGTCTTGAGATACGATTCCGCCGTGGTTTTCATTGACGGGGGATACGAAAGACCGATTAATCCCGGATATGAATGATTACTTTTTGACTATTATGTCGTATTTTATACAATCAGTAAATTTATGCTTGTGATTGCAGACATTCTGTCGCGGGCGGCAAAATGCCGCCGAGCCGGACAAATTTCCCGATTGTTCAAACAGGGTTCAGGGAATCACAAAAAACTTTGTCAGAGCAAGCAGTTCCCGCGCGTAACAGGAAGAAAAAATGTACCACGGCGTCGGCGCACTGACCGGATAGGATGTGATTTTCAGTTCGGCGGCGATTCTGCCCGCGCGGTACTGGTGGTAATCGTCCGTCACGATCGCCATGACGGGGTTCAGTCCGTTTTGCTTTGTCAGCGCCAACGAATTGCGCAGATTTTCCTGTGTGGAAACAGAAGTGTCCTCCACAAAAATCCGGGAAGCGTCAATCCCGTTTTTCACCAGATATTCGCGAATGACGGAAGCTTCCGTCACCAGTTCCCCTTTCCCCTGACCGCCGCTGGCAATACATTTCGCCTGTGGATGTTCGTTCAGGTACGCGGCGGCCGTTTCTATTCTGACCCGCAGATCGGCGCTGGGCACCGTACCGCTCACCTTGCTGCCAAGCACGACCGCGGTTGCGTCCTCCGGCGGAGAAGGTTGTCCCGCACCGGCGCCATAAATCATCAGCCCGGTCAGCACCGCCGCCCACAGCACTCCGGCTCCAAACAGAGCCAGAACAATCCGGCAGAAAATCCGGAAACCTTTGGAGCGTTTGCTCCTCCGTCTGATGGCACCGGAAAACAACGCGCACAGAAACAGGAGAGCGCATACAACTAGGCCCGCCGCGTTTCCAATGTTCAGCACATCCCAATGAATCGGGATCAAAAACCAGACAATCCCGCCGACGGACAACACCAGCGTAAAAATTTTTACAATCTGTCTTTTCAGCATCTCCGCCTTCTTTCCCTTCTGAGAAAAGCACCGTGAAAAAGAGTTTTTACGGCACAGCCGCTTTTCGGTTATTATACCATAATTTCCGTAAAAATGCCTCCGAACTTTTCGTCCGGAGGCACTGATGATTTTAGTACTTTTTACGGGGCACATAGCTTGTGTGCAGAATTTCGTGGGCCTTATGGCTGCCCGGCTTCTCAAAGAATTCTTCGTAGATCATCTTGATAAGCGGGCTTTCATGGCTCTTGCGCAAAGGCAGGTTCTTGTCTTCCTCATAAAGCGCCTTTGCTCTTTCTGCCTTCAGATCGGTAAAGCTGCGGACAGCCGCAGGCTGAATCGGCTGACCGCCGCCGTTGACACAGCCGCCCGGGCAGCACATAATTTCAATAAAATGATAGCCGCCTTCGCCGTTCTTCACTTTTTCAAGGACTTCATTGGCGTTGTTCAGACCGCTGACCGCAGCAACTTTCACATCCATGCCGCCGACGTGGTAAACAGCTTCCTTGATTCCTTCCGTTCCGCGGATTTCGGTATATTCAACAGAGTCAAGGCTCTTGCCCTCCAGGGCATCGGCCGCCGTTCTGAGCGCGGCCTCCATCACGCCGCCGGTCGCGCCGAAAATCGCCGCGGCACCGGTGGAAACACCCAACGCCGGGTCAAAGTCCTCATCCGGCAGGCGGTTGAAGTTGATATGGGCCATATTGATGAGACGCGCAAGCTCGCGGGTGGTGATGGCAATATCGGTATCCGGGATTCCCGCACCGGCTCCATCCTCATCCTCGCGCTTGACTTCAAATTTTTTGGCTACGCAGGGCATTACGCTGACGACCACGATGTTTTTCGGGTCGATGTTGTTCTTCTGCGCGTAATACGTCTTGATGACCGCGCCGGTCATCTGCTGCGGCGATTTGCAGGAGGAAACGTTGGGCAGCAGCTCCGGGTAATAATATTCGCAGAATTTGATCCAGCCCGGCGAGCAGGAGGTAATCAGCGGCAGCGGACCGCCGTTCTGTACGCGCTCAAGCAGCTCGTTGGCCTCTTCCATAATGGTAAGGTCGGCGCCGAAATCCGTGTCAAACACTTTGTCAAAGCCCAGACGGCGCAGCGCGGCAACCATCTTGCCCTTTACGTTTGTGCCGACCGGAAGGCCGAAGCACTCGCCGAGCGTAGCGCGGATAGCAGGCGCGGTCTGTACGACCACATATTTTTCCGGATCGTTCAGGGCGGCCATGACCTCGTCACACTGGTCGCGTTCCGTCAAAGCGCCGGTCGGGCAGCTCACAATGCACTGGCCGCAGGAAACGCACGGAACGTCATTGAGCGGCTTTTCAAAGGAGCAGGCAATATGAGTATCAAAGCCGCGGCAGTTCGGGCCGATAACGGCGACGTGCTGGTCGGCGCAGGCAGCCACGCAGCGGCGGCAGAGGATACATTTGGAATTATCGCGAATCAGGTGCAGGGTCGACTCGTCCCTGGTGGCGTCGGGCTTCGCCCCTTCAAAACGATCCGTCTGCTCCACACCCATCTCATTGCACAGGGTCTGGAATTCGCAGTTTCCGCTGCGCTTGCAGGCTAAGCAGTCCTGATTATGGACGGAAAGCAGCATTTCCAGCGTCATTTTTCTGGACCGCTGAATTTTAGCGGTATTGGTCTGAACCTCCATCCCCTCATTGACCGGATAAACGCAGGAAGCAACCAAAGAGCGCGCGCCCTTTACCTCTACCACGCACATACGGCAGGCACCGATCTCATTAATTCCTTTCAGGTAGCATAAGGTCGGAATATCGATTCCGGCAAGCCTCGCCGCCTCCAGAATTGTGGAATCAGCCGGCACTGAGAGGGGCATGCCGTTTATTTTTATATTCACCATTTTTTCCATGATGGCACACTCCTTTATTTCTTAATGATCGCGCTGAACTTGCATTTTTCCATGCAGGCGCCGCACTTAATGCATTTTTTCGTATCAATCACATGAGGAACCTTTACGCTGCCGGTAATTGCGCCGACAGGACAGTTGCGCGCGCACAGCGTGCATCCGCGGCATTTATCCTCAAGGATGACATAGTTGGTCAGCGCCTTGCAGACGCCGGCCGGGCAGCGGTGCTCCGTAACATGGGCAATGTACTCGTCGCGGAAATAGTGCAGGGTGGAAAGCACCGGGTTCGGTGCGGTCTGGCCGAGTGCGCACAGCGAATTCTCCTTCAGGTAGTAGCACAGTTCTTCCAGACGGTCAAGATCTTCCAAGGTTCCGTTTCCGCTGGTAATCTTTTCGAGCATTTCCAGCAGCCGCCTGGTGCCGATCCGGCACGGCGTACACTTGCCGCAGGATTCGTCCACGGTGAATTCCAGGAAGAATTTCGCAATGTCGACCATACAGTTTGTATCGTCCATGACGATCAGTCCGCCGGAGCCCATCATGGCACCGATGGACAGCAGGTTATCATAATCAATTGGGATATCAAGCTGAGAAGCCGGAATACAACCGCCGGAAGGTCCGCCGGTCTGAGCTGCTTTAAAGGTATGACCGTCCGGCACGCCGCCGCCGATTTCCTCTACAATTTCACGCAGCGTCGTACCCATCGGCACTTCCACAAGGCCGGTGTGCTTGATTTTTCCGCCCAGAGCGAACACCTTGGTACCCTTGGACTTTTCGGTGCCCATAGAGGCAAACCAGTCCGCGCCCTTCAAAATAATCTGGGTAATGTTGGCGTAGGTTTCCACGTTGTTGAGAATGGTCGGCTTCTGGAACAGGCCCTTGACCGCCGGGAACGGAGGACGCGGACGCGGCTCCCCACGTTTGCCCTCGATGGAGGTCATCAGAGCGGTTTCTTCGCCGCACACAAACGCACCGGCGCCAAGGCGCAGGCCGATGTCGAAATCAAATCCGGTATTGAAAATGTTCTTGCCCAAAAGGCCGTATTCCCTCGCCTGATCGATGGCGATCTGCAGGCGTTTGACCGCGATGGGGTATTCGGCGCGGACATAAATATAGCCCTGGGACGAACCGATTGCGTACCCGGCAATCGCCATGGCCTCCAGCACGCTGTGCGGGTCGCCTTCCAGCACGGAACGATCCATAAACGCGCCCGGGTCGCCTTCGTCGGCGTTGCAGCAGACGTATTTCTGGTCAGCCTGATTTTTCGCCGCAAAGCTCCATTTCAGTCCGGTCGGGAAGCCCGCGCCGCCGCGGCCGCGCAGACCGGAAGCCTTTACCACGTCGATAACCTGCTCCGGGGTCATTTCGGTAAGAACCTTGCCCAGTGCGGTGTATCCGTCCACCGCTATGTACTCATCAATACACTCCGGATTGATAACACCGCAGTTCCGAAGCGCGACGCGGTTCTGTTTTTCATAGAAAGGCGTATGGTTCAGTGATTTGATGGTGTTGTCGTCTACGATGGTCTCCTGATAAAGCAGACGCTTGACAATTCTTCCCTTTAACAGATGTTCCTCCACAATTTCAGGAACATCCTCCGGAGTGACTCTGCTGTAAAAAGAACCTTCCGGATAGACAATCATAATCGGGCCGAGGGCGCAGAGGCCGAAACAGCCGGTGCGGATAACATTGACCTCTTTGTCCAGACCCCGGACCGCGATTTCCTCTTTGAGCTTTGAGATAATCAGCTCGCTGTTTGAGGAGGTACAACCGGTACCGCCGCAAACCAGTACATTGGAACGATACATGAATGCTGCCTCCTTCTTATGAATTAGCGCCTATGGTATACTCTGTTACCACATTGCCGTTTACCAGGTGGTCGTTCACCACGCGTACCGCCTTTTCAGGCGTCATCTTTACATAGGTTACCTTTTCCTGACCGGGTGTCACAATTTCCACCACCGGCTCAAACTGGCAGATTCCGATACAGCCTGTCTGAGTGACCGTAACATTGGAAAGGCCGCGCTTAGAGACTTCTTCCACCATGGCGTTCAAAACCGGGCGCGCCCCCGCGGCAATTCCGCAGGTGGCCATGCCGACCAGTACACGGATGGCGTTGTCGTTGTTTTCGCGGAGAATAACCTGACTGCGGGCTCTATCCCTAATCGCCTGAAGTTCCTCTAAAGACTTCATTTGTTAATTCCTCCTTAATGAATTGGGTTTCTTCACTGAGGCAGCTCTTGATCCACTGGGTCACTTCCGGTGAATTCAGCCTGACCTCATTTCCTAATACCTCGCGCAGTTCGCGCGTATCAAGGGTAAACTCGCGGGAATCCAGTTTGTGATGAAACACAAAATCCCTGTCTTCGTTGCAGGTGATTAACAGCAGTACCGTGGAGTTGATATCCCCGAGCGGAATCATATCCACATGAGACGGTACAAATGTCGCTGTGACTGTGGTTCCTTTGCCTTTTTCAGAAGCAACGCTCAGGCTTCCGCCCGTCATTTCGGCTTCCATCTTAAAAAGCGGCACCCCCAGCCCGACTTTTCGGGTGGTGCGGGTGGTAAAAAACGGATCCGTCACGCGCGCCGCCTGTTCGGCGGTCATCCCGGCGCCGTCATCCGTAATCCGGATGGTCAGTCTGTCGGCTTTGGTTTCTTCACACACATCAATCACAATCAGCTTTGCGCCTGCGGAAATTGAATTCTGTGCAATATCCATCACATTTAAAGACAGTTCTCGCATCTTACTCGTATTTTGCCAGTACCTGTTCCACTTCTTCCGGGGTCATGCGTCCGTAAACATCCCCGTTCACCGTCAGTACCGGAGCCAGACCGCACGCACCCACACAGCGGCAGGCGGTCAGCGAATATTTGCCGTCCGGAGTGCACTCCTCCGGCTGAATGCCCAATACGGAAGTCAATTTGTCCAGCACAGCCGCCGCACCCTTGACATAGCAGGCCGTCCCCAGACAGATCGAAACATTATATTTTCCTTTGGGTGTAAGCGAAAACTGCGAATAAAAAGTGGAAACACCGTATACTTCTTCCAGCGGCACGCCCAACCCCTCGGCAACGATGCTCTGCACCTCTACCGGAAGGTAGCCGTAAACCTCCTGTGCTTCCTGCAAAACAGGCAGTATTGCGCCTTTTTGCTGCTTATGCCTTTCGATAATTTCATCGAGCTTTTCCCTCTGCTCGACGGTTCCCTGAAAAGGCAGGCTGCTGATACGTTTTTGCATTCTTGTTCCTCCTTGCGGTTAATCAATGCAGGAAAAATGTCGTGGCGGCGACAAAAGTTTCCTACAATCCATTGTTTTTTAGTATATCATACACAAATTGCAAAATCTATGTTTTTTGTTAAATAAGTCACAAAAATTTATTAACAAATGTCACTGTTTTAATGAAACACTGTTAAAAAATAACAGCCGGCACTTTTTGGTGCTTTCGGCTGTTATCCTCTGTCCCATTCTGTTTGTATTTCTCTGTTCAGCGCCGCTATGAGACATTCCGGCGTCTTTTCCGGAAGCAGAACCGACGCGGACGCATCAGTCATATTTTCAAGATAATGGGCGTCTGAGTTTTTTAAAAAAATCTTATCATTCAGTTCCGGGTGGCTCAGCAGAAGGGATTTCACATCTCCCCCTTCACTGATTTCCGCCGCGGTAAACTCCGCCTCCGGGGGAAGAAAACCCAGGTTTGAAATCACACTGTACGCGCTCTTGTCAACATGGGCGGGAAAGGCCGTTCCCCCGTAACCGCGCACCAGCTTCTGCACCCGGTTCACACTGATGGACGAAGCGTTGAGCAGAAGAGCCTCTTCTTCGCCGATCACCGTATCCTGTTCGTCCATTACGGTCTGTCGGCCGAAAATTTCCGGCCGGTTCCGGATCTTGGGCATCCGCTCCTCCACATACCGGCCGAAAGCAAGCGCCGCCTCCACCGTTGGAAAAAGGCAGATCACATGCGCCTCCTCCTGCGTACACAGCTCCATGCCCGGCACAACGGGCAGCCCGTTCTTCGCACCGGCTTTGACCGCCGCGGGCGTGTTGCGGCAGGAATTGTGATCCGTCACGGCAATCATATTGTAACCAAGCAGCAGCGCCATGTTTACAATATTGTTAGGGGTCATGTCGTCGCTGCCGCAGGGCGACAGGCACGAATGTAGATGCAGATCATAATATACGCGGTTCATCCCAAAAGCTCCGCCAGTTTCAGACCCAGTTCGTAACTGTTTTTCCGGGAGGTAAGCACCGCCAAATCAAGTTCCCTTGCTTTGTCCCGCGCCTGTTCATCCAGCGGGGCCGAGTCAGTCAGGATGATGCAGGCGGCATCCTTCAGCGAAGCCACCGCCACCGCGTTAATGTTGCCCATGACGGTGAGCCACGCGGCGTTTTCCGGCAGCCGCGCCATCACCCAGCTGAGCAGGTCGCCGGTATATCCCCCCGTCACGGGCCGGTTCAGACTGTCCTTTCCCGCCAGTACCGTCAGGGAAAGAGTTTCTGCAAGCTCTTTTACTGTCATGATTTTTTATCCTCCTCATCACTCTGCAGTGGGAAAGTCCCCATGGATGACAGGGCGTCGGCAACCATCTTGATTTCCTTTCGCATAATAAAAATACACTGGTTTTTCTTTGCGAATCCGCGAACAATGTCCTCCGCCAGCGCACGGCAGGTCGGCGCGCCGCAGGAACCGCAGTCCAGCCCGGGCAGCTCCTCGCAGATCTTATCGATTTCCGCCATCATTTTGAGCGCCTCGTTCATATCGTCGGAAAGCTTCAGAACCGGGGTGAACAGCAGGTTCTTCTGCCACTTCATGCCGCCCGGGACTTTTCCGTCAATGTGGTTCTGCGAAACGGGCAGGTACCGGCGCAGGCGCTGGAGTCTTGCCTTTGCGACATAGGCGTTTTCCACACAGAGAACCCCGCCGACGCATCCGCCCGAGCAGGCGTTCAGCTCTATAAAGTTCAGTTCCCTGATTTTTTCGTCTTCCAGCTCTTCCAGTACGCGGATAACATTTTCGATTCCGTCCGCTGCCAGATATTTGTCGTTGAGCAGCGCAGAGGATTCCCCCCCGCTGGAGGCCCACCCAACCCCGATAATCCCGGAATGGGCAAGCGGTTCCACGGATTTAACGTTTTCCATGGCGGCGGCAAGCTTTGCAAAAATCTCGCTGATGGCAATCGCACCGTCCACCTCTGATTTTTTGCAGCTGATCGGCATCCGGATCGCCGTGACCTTGGCCGGGCAGGGAGTGATAAAGAAAGCCCCGATCTGGCTGCGGGGCAGCCCGGTCTTTTTCATCGCCTCGCGCTTCGCGATGCGCGCGGCTGTCTCCATTGGGGAATTCAGCTGGAGCACATGGGAGCAAAGGTCGGGGAAGCGCACCCGGATCAGCCTGACCACAGCGGGACAGGCGGAGCTGATGACCGGTTTTTCCAGCTTTCCCTCCTGCATCAGCTTTCTGGTTACCTCGGAAACCAGCTCGGCGCTGCGAGAAACTTCAAACACCTCGTCAAACCCAATGTCCTTGAGTCCGGTCAGAACAATGTCAATATCGTCCAGATTGTTGAACTGTCCGTAAAGCGTGGGCGCGGGCAGAGCAATCTTGTATTTGAAATTCTGAATCATGTCAAGGCTGTCGGACTTCGCCTTCTTGGCGTGGTGCGGGCAGACACGGATACATTCGCCGCAGTCGATGCAGCGCTCCGAAATGATTCGGGCCTTGCCGCCGCGTACGCGGATTGCCTCTGTCGGACAGCGTTTGATGCAGTTGGTACACCCCATGCATTTATCTTTATCCAGTGTAACCGAATGGAAAAACTGGTTCATGATTCCCACCTCACTGTTTCTTTTTCGCAAGCACCGTCATTCGCAGTGTGGTTCCCTCGCCCACCTTCGTATGAATTTCCATGGTATCGCTGCATTTTTTCATATTGCTCATGCCCATGCCTGCTCCAAAACCCAGCGCGCGCACTTTGTCAGGCGCGGTAGAGTAGCCCTCGCGCATGGCAAGGTCAACGTCACTGATACCGGGTCCCCGGTCGGCCAGAACCATCTCTATTTTCTCGGGGCTGATTTCCACATGCGCCTTTCCGCCCCCCGCGTGGATTACCATGTTAATCTCCCCTTCATACATGGCAATGGCAACACGGCGGATTGCGTCCGGGTCATATCCGATCTGCTTCAGCTTATGTTTCACGTCGCTCGACGCTTCGCCTGCGCGGGTAAAATCATCACCCGGCACAACGTAATCGAAAGATAGGGTGTTGTTCAACTTTTACAGCCCCCACTTAAACCGTTTGTATAGAGAAGGCCGCAGGCAGTAAACATCCTGTGATGAGTTTTCAGAAGGGTGATGTCCTTTTGCCGGGCAAGCTCCACCACATCCGGCGCGGGCTGTTTTCCCCTGACAAAAATGACGCAGCGCATATCCATCATCTCGGCTGTGCGGACGGCCTGGGGATTGTTCAGACCGGTCAAAAGCACCGACTGATCCTTGACAAACGCCAGCACGTCGCTCATCATATCGCTTCCGCAGGCTGTTTTGACTTCCGCGTTCAGATCTCCCTCTGTAATAATTTCCGCGTCCAAAATGGAAACCACGTCGTTTACCGTCATATCAATCACTCCTGAAAATTTATATTATGTACAATAAATTCCTTTTCCCATCCTGATTTATAGGTATATTATAGCATAATTTACCGGTTTGGCAACAAAAGAATCCGCCGCCCGCAAACCCAGGCGCCACGCGGCCTCAATTAATTTTTTCGCGTCATTGACTTTAACTAGCTAAAGCGATATAATTATTAATTATATCTTCAATATGGCAGTAAGCCATAAAATTTAAAATGGAGGTTGCGCTTAAATGAAACGTGTCTACAACTTTTCCGCAGGTCCCTCAATGTTGCCTGAACCAGTGCTGCGCCGTGCAGCTGCAGAAATGCTGGATTATGAGGGCAGTGGCCAGTCCGTAATGGAAATGTCCCATCGATCTAAAATCTATGAGGGAATTATCAGTTCTGCGGAAAGTTTGCTTCGTGAAGTGATGAATATCCCCGACAATTATAAAGTTCTCTTTTTACAGGGCGGTGCTTCCTCCCAATTCGCAATGGTACCGATGAACCTGATGACCAAAAGCAAAAAGGCCGATTTTGTCCTGACCGGACAGTGGGCCACAAAAGCTTATCAGGAGGCGGCCCGCTACGGCGCTGCCAACGCGGTCGCGTCTTCCAAGGATAAAACCTTCAGCTATATTCCCGAACTGAATCCGGAAACCTTTACAAAGGACGCGGATTATTTCCATATCTGTATGAACAACACGATTTACGGAACAAAATACCACCAGCTGCCGGAAACCGGAAACGTCCCGCTGGTCGCGGATATTTCCTCCTGCATCCTGAGTGAGCCGATCGACGTCAGTAAATTCGCGCTGCTTTACGCCGGCGCGCAGAAAAACATGGCTCCGGCGGGCCTGACCGTAGTGATTGTCCGCGAGGATATGATCGGCCACGCCATGGACATTACCCCGACCATGTTCAACTACAAGACCCACACGGACAACGGTTCCATGTTCAACACGCCGCCGTGCTACTGCATCTATATCTGCATGCTGGTGCTCGACTGGATCAAAAACACCGTCGGCGGGCTGGAGGAAATGAAAAAAATCAACGAGAAAAAGGCGGGTCTTCTCTATGATTTTCTGGACAATTCCAAGCTGTTTAAGGGAACCGTTGTACCAAAGGACCGCTCCCTGATGAATATCCCGTTTGTAACCGGCAGCGACGAGCTGGACGCAAAGTTTGTCAAGGAAGCCGGCGCGCTCGATTTTGTCAATATCAAGGGGCATCGCTCCGTTGGCGGAATGCGCGCCTCGATTTACAACGCAATGCCGGTTGAGGGCGTTGAGAAGCTGGTTCAGTTTATGGGCGAGTTTGAAAAGAACAACCTGTAAAACGAATCCTTGAAAATACGAAGTGTAGGTGAATAGATATGTATGAGATAAAATGCCTGAATAAAATTTCGGAGGTCGGTACCAGCCGTTTCGATGAAAATTACCACTGCAGCGAATCCGTGGAAAATCCGGATGCCGTTCTGGTGCGCTCCGCTTCCATGCACGACATGGAGCTTCCGAAAAGCCTGCTCGCCATTGCAAGAGCGGGCGCGGGCGTCAACAATATTCCTCTGGACAAATGCAGCGAGCAGGGCATTGTTGTGTTCAACACGCCCGGCGCGAACGCAAACGCGGTCAAGGAGCTGGTGCTGGCCGGTCTGCTTCTTTCCTCCCGCAAAATTGTTCCCGCCATCGAGTGGGCCAAGACGCTGAAGGGAAAGGGCGACGAGGTCGGAAAACTGGTGGAAAAAGGCAAGGGCGCGTTCGTCGGCCCTGAAATCGGCGGCAAAACCCTCGGTGTTGTCGGACTCGGAGCCATCGGCATTCTGGTTGCCAACGCCGCAAGGAGCCTTGGCATGGAAGTTTACGGTTACGACCCCTACCTTTCCGTGGACGCGGCGTGGGGCCTTTCCCGTTCCATCCGGCACGCCCGCACACTCGATGAAATTTACGCTTCCTGTGATTATATCACGGTGCATGTTCCGCTGACGCCCGATACGAAAGGGATGATTAATAAGGAATCCATTGCGAAAATGAAGGACGGCGTTCGCCTTCTGAACTTTGCGCGCGGGGACCTTGCGGTGTCTTCAGACGTGATTTCCGCTCTGGAGTCCGGCAAAGCGGCCGCCTATGTTACCGATTTCCCGAGCGACGACATGCTCGGTGTCGACGGTGTCATCGCGATTCCCCATCTGGGCGCTTCCACTCCGGAGTCGGAGGACAACTGTGCGCGCATGGCTGCCGGGGAGCTGATGGAGTACCTGCAGAACGGCAATATCAAGAATTCCGTGAATATGCCCGCGGTTTCTATGCCGCGCGACTGCTCCTCCTGTTCCATCCGTATCTGTATTCTGCACCGCAACATTCCGAACACCATCAGCCGCCTTTCCGGTGCGCTGGCGGAAAGCGGCATCAACATTGAAAACATGCAGAGCAAATCCAAGAAGGATTATGCTTATACCATTCTCGATGTAACCGGGGACGTTAAGGAAACCACCGCCGAGCACATTCAGACTTTCCCGGAGATTATCCGGGTAAGAATTCTCAGATAAAGCTGATTTTCAGTACAAAAAGGGGCTGCTGCAAAACTTTGGTTTTGCAGCAGCCCCTTTAAAATACATTCTGCTCTCAGCGGTTATCCGCCGCAATTTTTCCCCGGGCGACAACCATTTTAATATTCAGATCGGAGTCAAGCACAACCAGATCAGCAAATTTGCCCGTCTTAATGCTGCCGATTCTGCTTTCTTCATGAATCTCCCTCGCCGGGTTCAGGGTAGCTGCCTGAACGGCCTGCAGAAATGGAATCCCAAATCCGACCAGATTTTTCACTTCCTGATGAAGGTTGGTGGTGGAGCCCGCTAAGGTTCCGTCCTTCAGTCTGGCCGCGCCGTTCTTAACATATACCGTCTGTCCGCCAAGGTCGGACACCCCGTCCGGCTGGCCCGCTGCGCGCATGGAGTCGCTGATGACGACCACACGGTCCTTCCCCAAAATGGAGAACGTGATACGGAGCACCGCCGGGTCAATGTGCAGACCGTCACAGATCATTTCCGCCGTGACACGTCCGTCGTCAAACACGGCGCCGACAACGCCCGGTTCCCGGTGCGTCAGGCCGGGCATCGCGTTATACAGATGGGTAACGTGTGAAACGCCCATTTCAAACGCGCGCCTGGCGGCAGCATAATCCGCAACCGTGTGGGCGATGGATACGGTGCAAAGCTTGGAAGCTTTCCGGATAAATTCCTCTGCGCCGGGGTTTTCCGGAGCGATATCCACCAGCTTGATAATGCCGCCGTATGTATCGTACAGGTTTTTAAACTCTGTAAAGTCAGGGTTCTTTACATACTCCCCCGCCTGTGCGCCCTTTCGATGAATGGAAATATAGGGGCCTTCCATGTTTACACCCGCAATGGCAGAGCCTTCCGGAGGTTGATCCATACATTTCTTTACGGTTTCCAGCGCGTGGGCAATCTCCTCGTGAGAAACGGTCATGGTCGTCGGACAGAACGAGGTAACGCCCTCCCGCACCAGCTTTGCGCACATTTTCGCAAGTCCGGCGGCATCCGCGTCACAGGTATCCGCTCCGACACATCCATGGATATGGATGTCGACAAAGCCCGGCACGATCACGCATCCGGAAAAATCATATTCCTCTTGCCCGTTAAGTCCCGGACCGATGGAAGTGATCTTATCCCCCTCCACTGCAATATCGGAATTGCACAAATGAAAGCTGTCGTCCACAATTTTAGCATTTTTCAGAATCATCTTCCTACACCTCTGCTGTATTTACAGCCATTAAAAATAAACAGGGTATATTGATCCTCCCTGTCGAGTTAAGAAAAAATATTTCATCCTTTATCTGTATTATAAACCGAAAAAATATTTTATTCAAGGTGTTTTAAAAGAACAAAAGGGCTGCCGTAAAACGGCAGCCCTTTCCATGCTGAAAAAATTCTTTAAGAGATGGTAACGACGCAAAGCTTCTGAGCCGACTGTCCGGGAAGAGAAGCATAAATGCCCGACTGCTGGCCGGACTTGCCGATCGCGGTGATCTTATAGAAGAAATCATCGCCCGTGTGGCGCAGTAGCGTCACCTGGAATACACCGGCGGAACCCGTGTTGAAATTCACGGAAGAAGCGCCGGGGGCGGTAATTTTAAACTGATAGGATGCACTTTTTGCAATGCTGAAATTGCTGTTGGTGTCGGATTTGAGGGTGGGCGTTGCCGCCGCGCCGACCGTAACGGCACACACTTTCTTCGCCACCTTGTCGGCTCCTGTCATATAGAAGCCTGCGGACTGGCCCGGCTGACCGATTGCGGTAATTTTATAATAAACATTGCTGCCTTCGGTTTTTACCTTCTCCGTCTTAAAGACTCCGTTGGAGCCAGGGTTAAAGCTGATTGCATTGCTGATCTTGAAAGTGTAGCTTGCGCCCTGTTTCAAAGTAAAGTCATTGTTGGTGTCGGATTGCGCCTCAGGAGCGGCACCGACCGTAACAACACAGACTTTTTTTGCCGCCTGGCCGGCACCCGCCATGTAGAAACCGGCAGATTGTCCCGGCTGGCCGATGGGGGTAATTTTATAGAGAGCATAATTGCTGCCGGTTCCCACTTTTTCGGTTTTGAACACGTCGTTGGAACCGGGGTAGAAGCTGACAGCGTTGCTGATTTTAAAGGTGTAACTTGCACCCTGCTTTACTGTAAAGTCATAGTTGGTATCCGATGTCGGCTCAACGGCCGCCGCAACGGTGACGACACAGACCTTCTTTGCCGCCTGACCGGCGCCCGCCATATAGAAACCGGCGGACTGGCCCGGCTGGCCGATCGCGGTAATCTTATAGTCGGTGATATTGCCCTCGGACTTTACTTTCTCGACCTTAAACACACCGTTGCTGCCCGGATTAAAGCTCGCTGCGTTTGTAAGTCTGAAGGTGTAGCTTTCGCCCTGCTTCAGAGAGAAATCCGTGTTTGTGTCGGACGTCGGCACGTTATTGCCCGGCTTGGCCGTAACGCTGCTGAACTGATAGGTATAGTCGCTGGCGTATTCGCTGTCCGGAAAGCTGACAGTCAACCCTGTTTCCGCGTCGGTCGGGCTGACAGCGGTCACCTTGTAGTAATAATCGATGCCTTCCTTCTTTTCGAACTGTACGGAAACAACTCCGGCCGTATCTGCAGCGACAACCGGTACACCGCCGCCCATAATGGAAAGCTTGTAGGTATAGGACTGACCCTGTTCCAGCGTAATGTTTTCTTCATCTTCCGTTGTAACAACCGGGAAATCATCCTCTTCATTGGCAGTCACATAGAAGGAAGCTGTCTCTTCGCTCAGTTTCACGGTAATCAGTGTGGTACCCGGCTCCAGTGCCTTTACCTTGTATGTATACTGATTGCCGACATGAGCCACAGGGGTGATCTCCACAGCGCCTTCTCTGCTGGTGGTGATGCTGTGCTCGATGCTGGGCAGGTTACTGGTAACCACAAAAGTGTACTCATCATTTACATTGCAGAGATACTGACCTGCGGTATCAATATGAAGAATCTCGTTCTCAATCACACTGACATTGCACAGCTTCTGCGGAACGTAGCCGATCGCACCTGTATAAAGTGCCGTGGATGTTCCGACATCTCCCACGGCGTCCACACGGTAATAGAAATCACCGTTCGCTTCATCATAATCCATCAGTTCCAGATTCAGGACACTGCCATCCTCTGCAGCAAGATAAGGGATGGAGAAAGTATCATTGTCCTCATAGTGCAGCTTAATGATGTTGCTGCTGCCCTTTGCAAGGGAGTAATCCCCTTCTACATCCGTCGTAATCGTGTAGGGAAGCTCTCCTGTGCCGTCAACAGTCAATGTTTTGCTGACCGTTGTGCCGTCAGAAGCGGTAAAGGTCAACGTCGCCTGACCCTTGCCCATTGCCGCCACATCAAAATAGTAGGATCCGTTCTCCACATCCTCTAAAACGACGTCGACTACGGCAGGGTCGCTCGACTCTCCGGTAAGCGTCAGCTGTGAATCGCTGACTGTCGCTTCCATGCCGTAATACATGGAATACAAATCCAATGTTTCCAGTGCATTGAACTCATCTGAAAAAGTAATTTGTGTCTCTTCTTCCGCCGCAAAAGCAGCTGTATTTCCAAATACTGAAAATACAAGCGAAAGCGCCAGAATCATGCTGAATACTTGCAGAATTTTTTTCATGGTTCTTTTCCTTTCATTCTGTTAATTATTTTCCCAAAGTTGGTATTTCCGACTTTCCTATTGTATAGGAACTCAATAACAGAATAAAATGGAAAGAAGAATAATTCTTTACTGTAATTATTGCCAGTTTTTCAACCTGTTTTATCCTAAAAAGTATCCACCTGTTTCCTTTTAAAAACACCAGTATTTATAAGCATTTTTTTCAATTTTCATCCACGGGTCCCTTTGGGAACCGTAAAAGAGCAGCAAAAAAGGCCGCCGCAAAAGCGGCAGCCTTTTACTGTAAGCGATAAAATTAAATCAGTTCGATAATTCCCATTTCGGCAGCGTCGCCGCGGCGGGGGCCAAGCTTGCTGATGCGTGTATAACCGCCGTTGCGGTCGGCATACTTCGGAGCAATCTCATTAAACAGTTTATTCGCAACGTCTTCCTTTGTAACAAAGGCCAGAACGAGACGTTTGTTATGCAGATTGTTTTCCTTCGCAATCGTTATCATTTTCTCGGTCATGGAGCGAACCTCCTTGGCGCGAGTAACTGTGGTTTCGATTTTACCGTTCTCTAAAAGAAAGGTAACCATCGCCCTTAACATAGCGGTTCTGTGGTCAGTGTCTCTTCCGAGCTTTCTGGTTCCGGGCATCGAAATATCACTCCTTTACCTTAGGTTGGCGCAACTATTCGTCATCTTTGCGCAGATTAAAACCGAGAGAGGCCATCTTCCAGACAACCTCCTCAAGGGATTTGCGTCCAAGGTTGCGTACCTTCATCATGTCCTCTTCGGACTTGTTGATAAGGTCTTCAACCGTATTGATCCCGGCGCGCTTCAGGCAGTTGAAGGAACGGACCGAAAGATCCAGCTCTTCAATCGTCATTTCCAGCACCTTTTCCTTACCCTTGTCATCCTTTTCGACCATGATCTCTGTGCTGCTGCCCTTGTCGGACAAATCAACAAACAGATTCAGATGCTCGGTAAGAACTTTTGCGGCTAAAGAAACGGCTTCCTGTGCGCCGATGGTTCCGTTGGTCCAAACTTCGAGTGTGAGCTTGTCAAAGTCGATGCTCTGGCCCACACGGGTTGGCTCCACTTGATAATTCACCTTATAGACAGGAGTATAAATGGAATCAACCGGAAGCTCACCGATCACGTTGGCGTTCATGTTTTGCTTGTTGCGTTCGGCAGATACATATCCGCGCCCCTTATCCAGGGTCAATTCCATATACAGCTTTGCTCCGTCGCCCAAAGTAGCAATGTGCATGCTCGGGTTCAGGATTTCAACCTCGCTGTCGCACTTGATAGAGTCGGCCGTTACATCACACGGACCTTCCGCAGCGATTTCCACTGTTTTCGGTCCATCGCAATGGAGCTTGGCGGTCAATCCCTTGATGTTAAGCACGATCTCGGTGACGTCTTCTTTCACTCCGGGTATGGTTGAAAACTCATGAAGAACGCCGTCTACTTTGATAGACGTGACTGCAACGCCCGGCAGCGATGATAAAAGAACACGCCTTAGACTGTTGCCCAAGGTTGTGCCAAAGCCACGCTCAAGCGGTTCTACAACAAATTTGCCATAGGTCCCGTCATTACTTAAAACTTCTGTCTCTATTTTTGGCTTCTCAATCTCGATCATTAGCGACCCTCCTTGACATATAGCGGATTAATTTATCAGCCATGATGTTTTTTATGCTGTCATAAAACGGCATTACTTGGAGTACAACTCAACGATGAGAGTCTCATCGACTGCAAGGTCAATATCCTCACGGGTTGGTAATGCAATGATCTTGCCTTCCAGGGTTTCACGATTGATGTCAAGCCACTTCGGAACCGGATGAGCCGAGTTCGCCTCAATGACAGCTTTGATTTTTTCGCTCTGACGGCTCTTGTCCTTAATGGAAATCACTTCGCCCGGCTTCGTCAGGTAGGAAGGAATGTCCACTCTCTTGCCGTTCACGGTAAAGTGACCGTGAACTACCAGCTGACGGGCCTCTGCTCTTGAGCTGCCCCAGCCTAAACGGTAAACAACGTTGTCAAGACGGGATTCCAGAATTGTGAGCAATTCGTCACCGGTCTTTCCTTCTTTGCGTGTTGCAAGGTCATAGTAGCCCCTGAACTGGGACTCCAGTACACCATAGTAACGTTTTGTCATCTGTTTTGCGCGCAGCTGAAGGCCATACTCAGAGGTCTTTTTACGGCCCTGACCATGCTGGCCCGGAGCATACGCCCGGCGGGTAACCCCGCATTTGTCTGTATAGCATCTTGCGCCTTTTAAGAAAAGCTTTTGACCTTCACGGCGGCAAAGTTTGCAAACAGCATCTGTATATCTTGCCATATTATGGTTGCACCTCCTATATCGGTTTTGTTACTATACGCGTCTTCTCTTCGGAGGACGGCATCCGTTGTGCGGAATCGGAGTAACATCTTTAATCATGCTGACTTCAAGGCCGGCGCCCTGAAGTGCGCGGATAGCGGCCTCACGGCCGGCGCCCGGTCCCTTTACAAAAACCTCAACCGTTTTCATCCCGTGCTCCATCGCTGCTTTAGCGGCGGTCTCGGCTGCGGTCTGAGCGGCGAAAGGAGTGGACTTTCTGGAACCTCTGAACCCTAATTCACCGGAACTTGCCCACGAAATTGCATTACCCTGTGTATCGGTAATGGTAACAATCGTGTTGTTAAAGGTGGACTGGATATGAGCGGCTCCGCGATCTATATTTTTACGCTCACGGCGTCTGCGAACTGCGGTGCCTTTTTTAGCTGCGCCCTTTTGTGCTGCCATCTTTTGAATCCCTCCCTATTTACTTCTTCTTGTTGGCCATCGTCTTTCTGGGACCTTTGCGTGTACGCGCATTGGTTTTGGAACGCTGGCCTCTTACCGGCAGACCCTTGCGATGACGAACACCACGGTAGCAGCCGATTTCAATCAGTCTCTTAATGTCAAATGCTACGTCGCGGCGAAGATCGCCTTCCACGCGGCAGTTATGGTCGATATACTCTCTGAGTTTTGCCGCATCATCTTCTGTTAAATCCCTTACGCGGATGTCCGGGTCGATGCCTGTTGCTGCACAAATATCCGTTGCAGTCTTGCGACCGATACCGAAAATATAGGTAAGAGCAATTTCGATGCGCTTATCTCTGGGCAGATCAATACCTGCTATACGCGCCATACTGGTTGCACCTCCACTGTTAATAGGTTTGCGCCAAATTAGCCCTGGCGCTGCTTATGCTTCGGGTTTTCACAGATAACCATGACTTTACCCTTGCGCTTAATAATTTTGCATTTTTCACAAATTTTCTTGACAGAAGGTCTTACTTTCATTTGTGCGCCCTCCCTTAGCGAGTGTTTGTTTTACTTTGAACGCCATGTAATACGTCCGCGCGTCAAATCGTAAGGCGACAGTTCTATTGTAACCTTATCGCCCGGCAGAATGCGGATGAAATTCATCCTGAGCTTGCCGGAAATGTGCGCGAGTATTGTATGGTGGTTTGGAAGCTCTACCATAAACATTGCGTTAGGCAGCGCCTCGGTTACTACGCCTTCAGTTTCAATTACGTCCTGTTTCGACATTAATTACCCTCCTCTTGTGGAAAACGGCCCCCGGCGCTAAACGCCGAAAGAGCAGCTCGTATTTCACGGTTGGTCTGCATTGAACCTTCGGCCAATACGGTTTTGGTAGGACAAAGATGTTTGAGCTTTTTCCTTTTCGGGTGGTCAAGGCTGCGGCGCTTACCGTCGCAAATCATCGCGAATCCGGCGTCTGCCTCAAGTACCGTGAAAAAGCCGTCCTTGTCGCGTCCCGCGGCCGACCGGACAACCAGTCCTCTGACAAAGTCCATCGTGTACCCCCTTAATCCGGCAGTGTTAAAATAACCGGACCATCCGGGGTAATGGCAATGGAGTGTTCAAAATGCGCGGAAAGCTTGCCGTCAGCGGTTACGGTCGTCCAACCGTCCGCAAGGGTTTTTACTTCCTTTACACCCTGGTTAATCATTGGTTCAATTGCAATGGTCATGCCTGGCAACAGGCGCACGCCCCTGCCGGGTGTGCCGTAATTAGGAACACTTGGGTCTTCATGCATCTTCGCACCTACTCCGTGGCCGACAAAATCCCGTACCACCGAGTAACCGCGAGCTTCGGTATACCGCTGGACCGCGCTGCCGATGTCGCCGATCCGGTTGCCGGCGGTAGCGGCTTTAATGCCTTCAAACAGGCTTTCGCGTGTTGCATCCATAAGGGCCTGCGCTTCAGGGCTTACCTTGCCGCATGGAAAAGTCCACGCGTTATCACCTACAAAGCCCTCGAAAGTCGCGCCGATGTCAATGCTGACAATGTCACCCTGCCTGATAATTGTGCCCTTATGTGGTATACCATGGATAACCACGTCGTTTACGGAAATACATGCGCTTGCCGGAAAGCCGCCATACCCGAGGAACGTGGGTTTTGCACCCTGTTCCTCAATGTATCGGCGGGCGGCACGGTCGATTTCCCAGGTAGAAACCCCGGGTTCGACCATTTTGCCGGCCAGCTTTAATGCTCTTGATGATACCCTGCCCGCTTCCCTCATAAACTGAAGTTCACGGCTGGTTTTAAGAACTATCATGATTACGCCTCTAATGCTGCAAGAAGAAGTTTTGTAGTGTGCTCCACATCTTCTTGCCCTTCTACTGTGCAAAGCTTGCCCTGATTCAGATAGTAGTCCTTTAGGGGCTCGGTTTGCTCGTGGTACACATTTAAGCGCTCTTTCACCGTATCCGGGTGATCGTCCTTGCGCTGAACTAGGGTGCCGCCGCATTTGCTGCAAACTCCCTCAACTTCCGGCTTTTTGTAAAGCAGGTGGTAACTGGCTCCGCAGCTTTCGCAGACACGGCGTCCGGACATACGCTGCACAATCGTCTCGTCAGGGACTTCAATATTGATGACCTTGTCGATACGAACGCCCATTTTGTCCAGAGCCTCGGCCTGGGGAATCGTGCGCGGGAACCCATCCAGGACAAACCCGTTCTTACAGTCGTCATTGGCAAGACGCTCTTGAATGATGCCGATAACTACCTCGTCAGGAACAAGCTTTCCCGCGTCCATAAAGGACTTGGCGCGAACTCCCATCTCAGTGCCGCTTTTCAGCGCTTCACGGATAATATTACCCGTGGAGATCGCAGGAATGTTAAAACGCGAGCAGACGACTTCTGCCTGCGTGCCTTTGCCGGCGCCGGGGGCGCCGAGAAGGATCAGATTCATATTCTTTCACTCCTTATCAATCAAGGAAGCCTTTGTAGTGGCGCATCATCATTTGCGACTCCATCTGCTTCACGGTTTCCAGCGCAACGCCAACCAGAATCAGGATGGAAGTTCCGCCGATCGACATGTTGTGCATGCCGGTAGCCGCACCGAAGCCGATGGGCAGCAGAGCGATAACCGCAAGGAACAATGCCCCAATTAAAGTGATCTTTGAAAGAATCTTCGCAATAAAGTCAGAAGTCGGTTTGCCCGGACGAATACCGGGAATCGTCCCATTGTTCTGACGAAGATTATTGGCCATCTCTACCGGATTATACTGAATTGTCACATAGAAATAAGCAAACATGATAATCAGCAGGAAATACATAAAGGAATACATCCATCCGGTGGAGGAGAAAGCTTCGAAAAAGCCCTTCCAGAATCCGGTTGTTACCTTGTTGCCAAGGAACAGCTGAATCGTGCTGGGAATAGAAAGAATAGAACTTGCAAAAATGATCGGCATAACGCCGGACATGGCAACCTTAATCGGAATATGGCTGCTCTGACCGCCGTACATCTTCCTTCCAACCATACGCTTGGCGTACTGGACCGGAATGCGGCGCTCCGCGTCATTCATAAATACAATGACCCAGATGACCAGCAGGAAAATCACCACAAACATCGGAACAAAGAAATAATACTTGCCATATGTTGAGGCGTCCTGATTCGCTGCCTGCAGATACTGGCCAAGCAAGCTGACTGTATGCGGCATTCTCGCCACAATACCGGAGAACAGTAAGATGGAAATACCGTTTCCAATCCCCTTTTGGTTGATCTGTTCGCCCAGCCACATCATCAACGCGGTACCTGCGGTAAACGCCATGATGATTACGAAAGCGGCAAACACCTGCTCCCAGCCCTTGGTGTACTTTGCGATCGGTACACCCTGATAGGAACTGTTGCGCAGATAGAAGAAGTAAGCAGTACCCTGAATCAAGCCAAGACCGACGGTGACGTAGCGGGTCATGGTGCCGATTCTCTTGCGGCCCTCTTCGCCTTCTTTTGCCAGTCTTTCCAGCGCCGGAATTGCAACTGTTAAAAGCTGCATAATAATGGAGCTGTTAATGTAGGGCGTAACGCTCATTGCAAACAGTGTACCGTTTGCAAAAGCGCCGCCGGAGAGCATGTCAAGGTAGCTCAGTGCCGAACCGGTCTTGTCAACCGTGGTCATGAGTCCCTTCAATGCGGTTACATTGAGGAACGGAACCGGGATGACTGCACCGAAGCGGAAAACCATAATGATAAACAGCGTAAATAGAATCTTTTTGCGTAGATCGGGAATAGACCAGGCATTCTTAATTGTTTGAAACAACTTAGATCACCTCTGCCTTCCCACCCGCGGATTCTATCTTTTCCTTCGCAGCCTCGGAATAAGCAGTAACCTTTACTGATAATTTTTTTGTCAGATTGCCGTTACCAAGGATCTTGATCCCGTCACAGCAAGTTTTTACAATACCCGCATCAATCAGCGCCTGGGTGTCTACCACAGCGCCGTCCTCGAACTTGTCGAGAGTGCCTACGTTAACCGTAACGATGGTTTTAGCAAAAATATTGTTAAAGCCTCTTTTTGGTATACGTCTCTGCAAAGGCATTTGACCGCCTTCAAATCCGGGACGCATGCCTCTGCCCGCTCTGGCCTTTTGACCTTTGTGACCCTTGCCGGCAGTTTTTCCCTGACCTGAACCGTGTCCTCTGCCAATACGCTTGGGCTCCTTTGTGGAACCGGGTACAGCAGTTAGTTCATGCAACTTCATTTACTCGCACCTCCTTGCTTACGCTTTGCTTACCTCGATGAGGTGGATTATCTTGGCCACCTTGCCTTTGGTCTGTTCGTTTTCCGGCTGAACGGAAGTGTCGCCGATCTTAAAAAGACCAAGAGCCTGGGCGGTTGCAATCTGGTCCTTTTTGCTGCCGATAAGACTTTTTATCAGCTTTACTTGAAGCTTTGCCATATTGCTACCCCCTATTAAAGAATATCTTTTACCGATTTGCCGCGTGTTGCAGCGACTTCACCGGCAGTACGCAGCTTGGACATCCCGTCCAAAGTTGCTCTGACCACATTAACTGGATTGTTGGAACGCAGGGCTTTTGTTCTGATGTCTCTGATGCCGACTGCTTCTACAACAGCACGAACCGGGCCGCCGGCAATAACGCCGGTACCGGGAGCGGCAGGCTTCATCAGAACTCTGCCAGCGCCGTATGCGCCGATGATTTCGTGCGGAATCGTTGAGCCGCGCATTGCAACCTGAATCAGGTTCTTTTTCGCGTCTTCAATTCCTTTGCGGATCGCGTCCGGGACTTCTCCCGACTTCCCGATGCCGAAGCCGACTGTACCGTTTCCGTCGCCGACTACTACCAGAGCAGCGAATTTGAAGATACGGCCGCCTTTTACGGTCTTGGATACACGATTAATAGCAACTACATGTTCTTTGAGTTCCATAGATGTTGCGTCAATTCTAGCCAAAAGTATTCCTCCTTCTTAGAACTTGAGGCCGCCCTCACGGGCGCCTTCGGCCAGCTCTTTGACGCGGCCGTGGAAAATATAGCCGCCGCGGTCAAATACGACCTCGGTGATGCCCTTTTCAGCGGCACGTTTGGCAATAAGCTCGCCAACCTTGCGTGCGGCATCCTTGTTTCCGCCATTACCATTGAAATCCTTGTCCAGTGTGGAAGCTGCTGCAAGAGTAACTCCCTTTACGTCGTCGATAATCTGGGCGTAGATATTGGTGGTAGAGCGAAATACATTCAGGCGTGGGCACTCTGCTGTGCCGGAAATTTTACCGCGCACCCTGCGGTGACGGTTAAGCCTGGCTTTATTTGTGTCAGCCTTATTCACCATTTGTTATTCACTCCTTACTTACTTCTTAGCGCCCTTACCGGCCTTGCCTTCCTTATGGCGGACAAATTCACCGGTATAACGAATACCCTTGCCCTTATACGGCTCAGGCGGACGTTTCTCGCGCACTTCAGCGGCAAACTGACCAACCTGCTGCTTGTCAGGGCCCGAGATTACGATTTTGTTTGCAGTTGGGCACTCGATGGAAATACCATCGATTTCAGGAACAATGACCTGATGAGAATAGCCAAGATTCATCACAAGGTTTTTGCCCTGCTTCAACACACGGTAGCCAACGCCCAAAACGTCAAGCTCTTTCTTAAATCCGTCCGTTACGCCTACAACCATGTTGTGGATCAGCGTGCGGGTAAGACCGTGCAGAGATTTGTTTTCTTTTTCGTCGTTGGGACGGGTGACGAGCACTTCGCTGCCTTCCACGGAAACGCTCATGTTGTGATGAACCTTCTGTGTCAGCGTGCCCTTCGGCCCCTTGACGGTGACAACGTTGCCGTCAACCTGAACGGTGACGCCAGCGGGAATATTTATGGGTTTTCTTCCAATTCGCGACATTACTGCACCCCCTTGTTACCAGATAAATGCGAGAACCTCGCCGCCTACATTCTCTTTGCGGGCCTGACGGTCAGTCATAATGCCCTTGGAAGTAGAAATGACAGCGATGCCCAGGCCCTTCATGACCTTTGGCAGATCCTCTGCGTTGGAATAGATACGAAGGCCTGGCTTACTGACTCTGCGCAGACCGTTGATGGCGGAAACTTTGTTCTCGCCATACTTAAGATTTACTTTGATAATGCCCTGCTTGCCGTCCTCTGTAACCGTATAATTCTTTACATAACCCTCGTCAACAAGAATCTGCACAATGGCCTTTTTCATGTTGGAAGCGGGAATGTCAACCGAATCGTGCTTTGCAGAAACTGCATTGCGAATACGGGTGAGCAAATCAGCAATTGTATCTGTAATTTGCATACCGTTACCTCCTTTGCTAAGCTTTACCAGCTGGCCTTTTTCACGCCCGGGATCTCACCTTTGTGAGCAAGCTCCCTAAAGCATATACGGCAAATTCCGAACTTGCGAAGGTAGGCATGCGGCCTGCCACAGATTTTGCATCTGTTATATTCGCGAGACGAGAATTTCGCAACTCTCTGCTGCTTAATTTTCATAGAAGTCTTGGCCACAATATTCCCTCCTTATTTCGCAAACGGGGCGCCCATGAGTGTTAAGAGCTCTCTGGATTCCTCGTCGGTGTTTGCGGTCGTTACGAAACAAATATCCATTCCGCGGACCTTGTCGATTTTGTCGTATTCGATTTCAGGGAAAATCAGCTGCTCTTTGACGCCCATGTTGTAATTGCCGCGGCCGTCGAACGAGTTGGCATTGATTCCTCTGAAGTCTCTTACGCGCGGGAGAGCAACATTGAAGAGCCTGTCTAAGAACTCATACATTCTGTCGCCTCTGAGTGTTACCTTAACGCCGATATTCATGCCCTCACGGAGCTTAAAGTTAGCAACTGATTTCTTCGCTTTGCAGATCATCGGCTTCTGGCCGGTAATCGTAGCGAGATCGGTTGAAATGGCGTCAATTACCTTTGCGTTTTCCTTTGCTTCGCCGGCGCCAACATTGATGACGATCTTCTCAAGCTTCGGAATCTGCATTACGCTTTTATAAGAAAACTTTTTCATCAGCGCAGGTGCGACTTCATTTTGGTAGTATTCCTTCAGTCTTGCCATGTCGTTTTATCCTCCCTTACAGCGCTTCGCCGCATTTTTTGCAAACGCGTTCCTTAGTGCCGTCCTCATAAATCTTATGCGAGACACGTGTGGGTTTGCCGCAGCGGGGGCAAACGACCTGAACCTTACAGGCATACAGTGCGCTTTCGGCTTTTACGATACCGCCCTGTTCACCCATTTTGCGGGCTTTAACATGCTTAGAAACCATGTTGCGGCCCTCAACGATGACCTTCCCCTCTTCAGGGCTTACGGCCAGAACTTTGCCCTTCTTGCCGCGTTCTTTGCCATTTAAAATGACGACGGTGTCACCCGTTTTAACATGAACTTTTTTATTCATCAGTGAGCACCTCCCATCATAGCACTTCAGGGGCAAGACTTAAGATTTTCAAATAGTCTTTGTCACGCAGTTCTCTGGCCACAGGCCCGAAAATACGTGTTCCCCTCGGATTTTTGTCGTCTTTGATGAGGACAGCCGCGTTTTCGTCAAAGCGGATGTATGTTCCATCATCACGGCGAACGCCAAAAGCAGTGCGAACAATGACTGCCTTAACGACTTCGCCTTTTTTTACAGTGCCGCCCGGAGCCGCTTTTTTAACGGAAGCGACCACGACGTCACCTATATTGGCATACCTTCTGCCGGTACCGCCGAGAACGCGGATGCACATAAGCTGCTTCGCGCCGGTGTTGTCGGCAACGTTGAGGTAAGTCTGCTGTTGAATCACAGTGCGTTCCTCCTTTGCTTAAAGCCAAAATTATTTGGCTTTCTCTATAATCTCGACGAGACGCCATCTTTTCTCTTTGCTAAGCGGACGGGTCTCCATCACACGCACGCGGTCACCGATTGTGCATTCATTGTTTTCATCATGTGCCTTCAGCTTCACGGTACGCTTGATAATTTTGTTGTAAAGCGGATGCTTTACTCTATTTTCTATTGCAACCACGATAGTCTTATCCATCTTGTTGCTGACGACCTTGCCAACCTCTGCTTTTCTAATATTCCTATCGCTCACAGATTAATCCTCCCTTCCGTTACGCATTTGCGCTGCCCTTGATTTCGATCTCGCGCAAAACTGTTTTGACACGGGCGATATCCTTTTTGACAGCGGAGATACGCATCGGGTTATCGAGCTGATTAATGGCAAGTTGGAAACGCAGGTTGAAAAGCTCGGCCTTGAGGTCCTTAAGCTTACTTTCAAGCTCTGCTGTAGTTAATTCTCTGACTTCTGAGGCCTTCATTACTGCTCACCACCCGTTTCTTCCTTCTTAACAAACTTGCACTTAATCGGCAGTTTGTTGGACGCCAGACGTAAAGCTTCTCTCGCAGTTTCTTCGGAAACTCCGCCGATTTCAAACATAACTCTGCCCGGTTTTACAACTGCGACCCAGTACTCAGGGGAACCTTTACCGGAACCCATTCGGGTTTCTGCCGGTTTCTGAGTGATCGGCTTGTCTGGGAAAATCTTGATCCATACCTGACCAAATCTTTTGCAGTAACGTGTCATAGCAACACGAGCCGCTTCAATCTGGTTAGAAGTAATCCATGCCGGCTCTAAGGCCTGAAGGCCGAAATCGCCGTAAGTTACCTTGTTCCCGCGGTAGCACTTTCCGGTCATACGGCCGCGATGTACTTTGCGGTATTTTACACGTTTAGGCAACAGCATTATTTACTGCCTCCTTCCTTACGAGGCTTGCGGTTGTCCACAAGGACTTCGCCTCTGTAAATCCAGACCTTTACGCCAATGCGGCCATAGGTTGTGGCAGCCTCGGCAAAGCCGTAGTCGATGTCGGCACGGATGGTCTGAAGGGGAATCGTACCGTCATGGTACTGCTCGCGTCTTGCAATTTCAGCACCGCCCAGACGACCGGACACCTGGGTTTTAATACCCTTGGCGCCAAGCTTCATGGCACGGCCGATGCACTGCTTCATTGCGCGGCGGAAAGAAATTCTCTTTTCGAGCTGCTGTGCAATGTTTTCAGCAACAAGCTGAGCGTTTAAGTCAGGGGACTTTACCTCTACAATGTTGATTGTAACAGGCTTCTTGAGGATGCTCTCGCACTGAAGACGGAGTTTCTCAATTTCTGCGCCGCCCCTGCCGATTACCATACCCGGCTTGGCACAGTGAATATGAACGCGAACCTTGGAAGCGTCACGCTCAATTTCAATTTTCGGAATGCCTGCCGGATAAAGCTGCTTCTTCAGCACCTTGCGCAGTTTGTAGTCTTCAACGAGAGTATCGCCGAAAACGTTGTCCTTCGCGAACCAGCGGGAATCCCAATCTTTAATTATGCCCACGCGAAACCCGTGGGGATTTATTTTCTGGCCCATAGTTTACCTCCTCTTCCGCCTTATTCTTTTTCCTTGAGCACGAGGGTAACGTGCGAAGTTCTCTTCTCAATTCTAAACGCGCGACCCTGCGCTCTGGGACGAATGCGCTTGAGGATCGGGCCCGGACATACGAAGCATTCCGCAACGTAAAGTCTGGAAACATCCATATTGTGGTTATTCTCAGCGTTAGCCATGGCCGACTTCAATAACTTCTGCAGATATTCTGTGGCGGCCTTTGGTGTATTCTTGAGGATAGCCATTGCAACGTCAGCCGGCTTGTTGCGAATGAGATCAAGCACGATCTGAACCTTGCGGGGCGAAATACGGGCGTACTTTAAATAAGCCCTTGCTTCCATGCTATACACTCCTTTCGGCCGTTATCTACTCGGCGATGATGTTTTGGAACCGGCATGTCCTTTAAAAGTTCTGGTGGGTGCAAACTCGCCGAGCTTGTGACCGACCATATCTTCCGTTACATAAACCGGAACGTGCTTGCGGCCGTCGTGGACCGCGATTGTATGACCAACGAAATCAGGGAAAATGATGGAGGCTCTGCTCCATGTTTTGATGATTTTCTTTTCGCCGGCCGCGTTCATTTCTTGAATCCTTTTAAGCAGCACAGGCTGAACATAAGGACCCTTTTTTATGCTTCTGCCCATAGATGATAAGCTCCTTTCTGTACGCCTTATTTGCCGTTTCTGCGCTTGACGATAAATTTATCGGAGCGGTTGTGGTGAGCGCGGGTTTTGTAACCGAGTGCAGGTTTACCCCACGGGGTAACAGGTCCCGGACGGCCCACAGGGGATTTGCCTTCGCCGCCGCCGTGCGGATGGTCGTTCGGGTTCATAACAGAACCGCGGACTGTCGGTCTCCAGCCCATGTGGCGTTTCCGTCCGGCTTTGCCGAGCTTCACGTTTTCATGGTCAATGTTGCTGACCTGGCCGATGGTGGCCATGCAGGTGACCGATACGTTGCGAAGTTCGCCGGAGGGCAGTCTCAGAAGAGCCATTCCGTTTTCCTTCGCCATCAGCTGAGCCATGTTGCCGGCAGCGCGTGCCAGCTGGGCACCCTTGCCCGGGTAAAGCTCAACGTTGTGGATAAAGGTACCGACGGGGATATTCTCAAGCGGAAGGGCGTTGCCCGGCTTGATATCTGCTCCAGTACCGGAAACAACAACATCGCCGACTTTCAGGCCGTTTGGAGCGATGATGTATCTTTTTTCACCGTCCTCATACTGCACAAGTGCAATAAAGGCGGAACGGTTCGGGTCGTACTCAATGGTGAGAACGCTGCCCGGCGCGTCAAACTTCTGACGCTTAAAGTCGATAATACGATACTTTTTACGGTTTCCGCCACCGCGGTGACGAACTGTAATTCTACCGTAGCTGTTGCGGCCGGATTTGTTGCTGATGGAAGTCAGCAGGCTCTTTTCCGGTGCAACCTTGCTCAGTCCGGAATAGTCCGTAACGGACATATTACGTCTGGAAGCCGTGGTAGGTTTAAAGTTAATAATAGGCATTAGGTTTCACACTCCTCATGATGGCTTTGCGGGGAATGCCCTTTCCCCATCCTTGCCTCTGCGTTTTCAGGCAGAGTTTACATCATGCCTTCAAAAAATTCGATTGTCTTGCTGTCGGCGGTAAGGGTGACGTAGGCTTTCTTCCAGGAAGAAGTGTAGCCTTCGTTTTTGCCCTGACGGCGGAACTGGCCTCTTACATGCAGGGTGTTGACCTTGCTGACCTTTACGCCGAAAAGGGTTTCAACCGCTCTTGCGATATCGATTTTTGTGGCATCCTTGGCAACTTCAAAGGTGTACTTCTTCATGCCAATACCGGCCATGCTTTTTTCGGTGATAATGGGGCGGAGAATAATGTCCTGTGCTGCCATTATGCATACACCTCCTCGATCTGAGCTACGGCATCCTTGAGCACGATGAACTTGTCAGCGTTCAGGATGTCATAGACATTCAGGGTGTTGGCCATTGCTGTCTTAACGCCCGGAATATTCTTAGCCGAAGCGATCACCTTTTCGTTCACCTCGGGGAGAACGATGAGTGTCTTCTTTTCGGAGCCGATTGCCTTGAGCATTGCTGCGATGGTCTTTGTCTTATACTCGTCAAGTGAAATCTTGTCAAGCACGATCATCTCGTTGTCGATCACCTTGCTTGAAAGAGCTGACTTCATGGCAAGACGTCTTACCTTTTTGTTTAAAGAATAGCTGTAGTCGCGCGGCTTCGGGGCAAATACGATACCGCCGTGAGTCCACTGCGGTGAACGTGTGGAGCCCTGTCTTGCGTGACCGGTGCCCTTCTGTCTCCACGGCTTTCTTCCGCCGCCGGAAACCTCGGCGCGGGTCAGAGCCGACTGAGTTCCCTGACGCTGGTTTGCAAGGTAGTTGACTACCATGTCGTGCAAAACCTTTGCGTTGGGTTCAATTCCGAATATGGCTTCGGAAAGGTCAATTTTTTCTATTTCTTTACCGGCCATATCAAGTACTGCTACTGTAGGCATTCCAAATTCCTCCTTCCCTTACGCCTTAACGCTGTCATGGATTACTACGATTCCGCCGTTCGGTCCGGGAACTGCGCCCTTAATAGCAATCAGATTGTTTTCTGCATCCACTTTGGCAACGGTCAGATTCTGAACCGTAACCTTCTCGGCGCCCAGGTGACCAGCCATCTTCAAACCGGGGTACACTCTTGACGGATCCGAGCAGGAACCATTGGAACCGCCATGGCGGGCAACAGGGCCGGAACCATGGGTTTCCTTCAATCTCTGGAAATTCCAGCGCTTAATTACGCCGGCGTATCCCTTACCTTTGCTGGTGCCGGTGACGTCAATCTTGTCGCCTGCAGCAAACGTGTCCGCCTTTACAAGATCGCCCACATTGTAAGCGTCCGTGTTTTCCACGCGGAACTCTCTGAGGGTTTTCTTGGGGGCGACATCCGCTTTTGCAAAGTGGCCCTTCATAGGCTTTGTGACCTTCTGCGGCTTTAAATCGCCGTAGCCCATCTGGATTGCCGCGTAACCGTCGTTTTCAACCGTCTTTTTCTGTGAGATAACACAGGGACCGGCCTGAACAACCGTTACAGGGATGACATTTCCCTTTTCGTCGAAAATCTGCGTCATGCCGACTTTCTTGCCGATAATACCTTTTTGCATTATTTTACCTCCTATGCAGGTTATTGGTTGGCATTTGCCAACTTGACCTCGGCCGCCGGTTGGTTAAACTAGAGTTTAATCTCTATTTCAACACCTGCGGGGAGCTCTAGACCCATCAAAGCCTCTACGGTTTTGTTGGATGGTCTGAGAATGTCGATAAGTCTCTTGTGTGTTCTCATCTCGAATTGCTCACGGCTGTCCTTGTACTTGTGAACAGCGCGCAGGATCGTGATGATCTGCTTCTCTGTCGGGAGCGGAACAGGTCCGGAAACCCTTGCGCCCGTACGCTTCGCTGTCTGTACAATCTTTTCAGCCGACTGATCAACCAACTGATGATCGTAACCCTTAATTCTTATCCTGATTTTCTCCTTGACTGCCACTGTGAATCGCCTCCTTATTGTAGTTGGCGGGCGGCGTTTCTTAAATCCTAACACTGTGCCGGGTGTTCCCTCATAACACATTTAAAAACCGGATTCACTTTTACAAGTTAAATCCGGGTGTAGGCATAAAAAACGTCTGAGCATAATAAGGTCATAGATACAGAATCATCCGCACGCTATTCACTTATCGCACGCTCAAAGTATCTGTCGCCCGGTTTAAAATCGGACATACTCCACGGAAAAACCGGCCTGTTTCAGCCGCAACCTCCCGCTTCATCGCATATCTGTCGCAGTCGTGCTTGATTATAATACCATAAAAGGGTCTGTTATGCAATACTTATTTTCTCTTTATTGCAAGAAATTTATACGCAATATTTGGTTATTTTGCTAAAATATTTTTAGTCCGCAAAAGAGGCCGTAATCCGCTCTTTATTTGCTGTTTCTGTGCCTTCGGGTCACATAATAAACAATCGCCGCAAGCAGTACAACCGCAACCTGTGCGAAAAAGAATCCCACCTGAAACGGTGACCGGGAAATCAGAATAGAAGTCGGCCCGTCCGCGCCGCCAATGACCCCGACCGACATCCCTGTATTTGAAAACAGTTTGATGCCAACCAGAAGCAGGGTACCCAAATAGACGCAAACCAGCGCTGCCAGAATTTTTTCATCAAAATGCCCCTCCGTTTCCGTTTTCACCTTAGGAACACCTATCATTATAATGGTATTTCAGGCAAAAAGCAACCGGAGGGGCCATCATTCAATTTTCAGATAAGCCGGTTCCTCTTAGAGGAAATTCTTCCAGATCTCGTTGCTGGTAGCAAAGGGTTTGACCTGTGCGTAAGTCAGGCTGAGTTTTACGAGGCGTTTTTCGGGCTTTGTAATCTGGAAGGCAAAGCCGACGTCGTATTTCGTGAAATAAACTGAGCCGGACTCCAGCGCGGACTTAATGACGCTTGCCGTCACGGACGGAGCAATGTCGGAGCTAAGCTGCTGCTTCGCGGCTGTTTCCAAAGCCTTGTAGAGCGCGTCGTTCTTTACAATCAGATCTTTCATTTCCAGTGCGGTGCCGGTTTTCAGGTTGATGTTCATTGCGCGGAGGGTATGGTCATTGTCCGCATTGGCCGAAAGCTTCACATATTCGTTGAAGCCAAGGCTGATAAAACCGGTACCCTCATAGGTTACGTCACTGTTGACTTTGACCGTGGTCTTATTGGTTTTTACGCCGGTGCCTAAAGAATTGATTGTCTTCAGCGCAGAGGTTTTAATCGCCGTGTTCACTTTATCCGCATTGCTGATTTTTCCGGAAAGCACCGGATAAGATGCGGAATAGGACATGTTGCCGTTTTTGTAGCTGTACTTCTCGTCCTTGACCGTATAGGTACCGTTGTTTAAACCGGAAACAGCCTTGTTGTTTTCCACCCTCGGGGCCTGGCTCGGTACGGACGGCTTGCTGGATTCCGCCGCGGACGATGCCGCCCCGGAAACCGTGCCGCTCGGTACGGCGCCGGAAGCCGTTTGGCTGGATGCACCGGATACAGTGTTATTCTGGGTTGGGGCAGCCTGTCCCTTGCAGGCCGACATAGACAACACCATGGCAAGCGCGCAGATCAGCGCCAATAATTTTTTCATGATTCATTCACTCCTTAAGTATTTCTGTTTCTCTTGTTTTATGGAAGGCCCGATGACGTGCCTCCGTATGCCGCAACGTATCCGCAAAAAGACGGATACACACGAATTCATATAATCCATCTGCCAACGTTGCTTAATGCTACCATATTCAACCACAAAAATCAACTTACAAACATGTTATGAAAATGACAAATATCCTCTTGTCTGTTACCTTTTTACAGATATATTATACAGTATTTTCCACTTGAAACAAATTCATTCAGCTGTAAGAAATAAATTTAGACAATAAAGAGAATTTGGGTAAAAGCAGAAAAAAACCGCGGACTGCTCCGCGGTTTTTCGATTATTTCAGCAGAATTAATAGGCTTTTCCCCAGTAAACCATTGATTTGGCAGGCTTTCCGCAGCAAACGCAGGTATCTGCCAAATGCTCCTGTTCCAGCGGCATGCAGCGGGAGGAAACGCCGGCGACTTCTTTGAGCTTTTCTTCGCAGGCCACGTCGCCGCACCACATGGCTTTGATAAAGCCGGGCTTGTTGTCGGCGATCTCTTTCAGCTCTTCCAGACTGGAGGCGGTGTACGTCATGCTTTCGCGGCGGGCAAGCGCGTTTTCGTAAATTCCCTTGCGCACTTCCTCCAGCTGCTCCGTAATGGCGGCTTCCAGATTGTCAAGCGGGACGAAGATCTTTTCACGGTCGCTGCGGCGGACGAGCACGCACTGGTTCTTTTCAATGTCCTTCGGCCCGATCTCCAGACGGAGCGGTACGCCCTTCATCTCGTACTGGGCGAATTTCCAGCCGGGGGTATTGTCGGAATCATCCACACGCACACGGAAGCTCTTTTTCAGCCGCTCACGCAGCTCCTGCGCCTTTTCCAGCACGCCGGGCTTATGCTGTGCGATGGGCAGAATAATGACCTGTATCGGCGCGACGGCGGGCGGAAGCACCAGCCCGTTGTTGTCGCCGTGCGTCATAATGATCCCGCCGATAATGCGGGTGCTCATTCCCCAGGAGGTCTGGAACGGGTGGCAGATGGAGTTGTCGCGGCCCTGGAAGGTCACGTTGAACGCCTTGGCGAAACCGTCGCCGAAATAGTGGCTGGTACCGGACTGAAGCGCTTTTCCGTCGTGCATCATGGCCTCTATGGTATAAGTCGCCACAGCGCCGGCAAATTTCTCCTTGTCGGTTTTGCGGCCTTTGATGACGGGAATTGCAAGATCGTTTTCACAAAAGTCGGCGTAAACCCGGAGCATCTGTTCCGTCTCCGCTTCAGCCTCCTGTGCGGTCTCGTGCATAGTGTGGCCTTCCTGCCAGTGAAATTCCACAGAACGGAGGAACGGGCGGGTGGTTTTCTCCCAGCGCACAACAGAGCACCACTGGTTGTAAAGCTTCGGCAGGTCACGCCAGGACTGAATCACCTTGGCGTAATGGTCGCAGAACAGCGTTTCAGAGGTGGGGCGCACACACATTCTTTCCTGCAGCTTCTCGCTGCCGCCCATGGTGACCCAGGCGACCTCGGGGGCAAAACCCTCGACATGATCTTTTTCCTTGTTCAGCAGGCTTTCCGGAATAAACATCGGCATGGAAACGTTTTCATGGCCGAGTTCCTTGAACCTTGTGTCAAGAATATGCTGAATATTCTCCCAGATGGCCCAGCCGTACGGCTGAATGACCATGCACCCGCGTACGCTGGTGTAGTCCATCAGCTCCGCTTTTTTGACAATGTCGGTATACCATTTGGCGAAATCCTCCTCCATGGGAGTGATCGCCTCTACCATTTTTTTCTGTTCCGCCATTCTAATTCTCCTCGATTCCGTTAGATGATTTGGGATAAAACAAACCCCCCGGCTCTTTGCAATGCCAAGGGGTTTTTTCAAAGTCTTACTTTGTATTCTTTGAACCGGTGGATTTATTAAGCATGACGATGACCCCATAGATCAGGACCATTACGATGAAAATACCAAGCATGCCCTTGCCCATCAGTTCAAACGATTTACTGACATCGGCGCCGCTGACGTCGCCCATAAGACTCTTAAATAAAACCGCCATCGCGTTTAACTGCATCATTTATATCATCCCCCAAATTCTTGCAAGATTCAGGATAATGCCTCCCGCAACAACCGATCCGACCTGGCCGGCTACATTCGCGCCGACCGCGTGCATCAGAAGGTGGTTCTGATTGTCCTCTTTCAGGGCCATTTTCTGAATCACTCTTGCGGACATCGGAAACGCGGAGATTCCCGCGCCGCCGACCATCGGGTTGATCTTTTTATCCTTCGGCAAAAACAGGTTCAGAATCTTTGCAAAAACCACGCCGCCGATGGTGTCGAACACAAAGGCGAAAAGGCCCAGTGCCATAATCATCAGGGTACCAAGGGTAAGGAACTGCTCCGCTCTCATCTGATAAGCGATCGTGATGCCAAGGAAAATGGTAATCAGGTTGGCCAGCGGGCCCTGGGCAGTCTGAGATAGCCCTTCCAGCTTGCCGGATTCACGGATGAGATTGCCGAACATCAGGAAGCCCACCAGCGCAACAGAGTCCGGCGCAACCAGTCCCGCAATCAGGGTAACAATGATCGGGAACAGGATTTTGGTGGTTTTGGAAACCGCCTTCGGATTATAGGGCATGTGAATCATGCGCTCATGCTTTGTGGTAACAAGGCGGATGGCGGCAGGCTGGATAATCGGCACCAGCGCCATGTACGAATAAGCCGCCACAGCAATCGCACCGATGTAATTACTGTGAAGAACCTGAGAAACCAGAATAGAAGTCGGGCCGTCCGCCGCACCGATTACGCCGGCAGCCATTGCGTCCTTGAGCGGAAATCCGAGCAGCACCGCCAGTACAACGGTAAGGAAAATACCAAACTGAGCCGCGCCGCCAAAGAGCAGCATGCGCGGATTGGAAAGCAGCGGGCCGAAATCAATCATCGCGCCGATTCCAACAAAAAGTAAAAGAGGGAATGCCTCGGAAGCAACGATTCCTTTTTCAAACAACCACTTCACGATGCCTGCATCCCCAACCACACCGGGCAGCGGCAGATTGACAAGAATTGCGCCAAACCCCATGGGCAGGAGCAGTGCCGGTTCGAAATCCTTTCCAATAGCCAGCCAGATCAGCAACGCGCCGATCCCCCACATGACCAGCATCTTGGGATTTTGAGCCATGAATTGAACGCCGTTTGTTAAAAAACTGAATTCACTCAACGACTTTAACACTCCTTCTATTTTAAAAAAATGCGAAACTTAAAATTATTATATCTGATACACTGTGCCATTTCAAGTAAAAGAACAATAAAAACACAATAAAATAAAAAAACCGCCATGCATCGCACAGCGGTTTCAGGAAGATTTGTCATTTAGACATTTTCTTCAATGTACTTGACCAGTTCCCCAACGGTTTTGATGTTATCGATTTCTTCATCTGGGACTTCAATTTCAAACTCGTCCTCAATAGACATCAGCAAATCGACTACATCCAAGGAATCGGCGCCTAAATCATCAGCAATGCTTGTTTCGGGAGTAATGGAATCCTCCTCAACGTCAAACTGTTCGCTGAGAATCGCCTTTACCTTCTCAAAAACCATGTCGTATCCTCCTTAAAAATCTTATACAAATTTTGATTCATCGGCACGCGGAAAACGTTATTGTTTATTGTGGACAATAATATCTATCCTATGTTACAATTGCCACAGAAAAAACCACATAAATCGCTCCGGACACTGATTGTATAACCACATATTATTAGTAAACCATGACTTTGTCAATATTTTTTTAACGTTTTTTTAGAAAGCAAGAGGAATAAAAATGACTGAGTATCATTTTGCCGTAATCGGACATCCCATTGCGCACACCATGTCGCCTTTTATTCACGAGCGTCTTTTTTCCCTGAGCGGAAGAAACGGCCGTTATGGTGTTTTGGACATTCCCCCGGAAGAGCTGCCCCTGAAAATGGAACAGCTGAACACGCTGTCCGGGTTTAACATCACCATTCCCCATAAGCAGTCAATTATTCCCCTGCTGGACGGGCTGAATGAAAAAGCGGAATTTTTCAACTCGGTGAACACCGTAAAGAACACGGACGGCCGTCTGACCGGATTTACCACCGACGGCACGGGGTTCTGCAAGGCGCTGGAAGCCGGCGGCGCGGATCTGCGCGGCCGCACGGTGGTCCTTGGCGCGGGCGGCGCGGGCAGGGTACTGGCTTTTGAAGCGGCCCTTTCCGGCGGCAGCGTGACCGTTGCCGTGCGCCCGCACGGTCTGGCGGCGGCGGAAAAACTCTGTGCGGACATCCGCACAAAAGTTGCGGGTGCACGGGCGGATTTCTGCCTGCTTACCGAAATTGACGGAAAAATTGATCTGCTTGCCAACGCGACTCCGGTCGGCATGTTCCCCCGCACCGGAGAATGCCCGGTTTCGGAGGAAATTATCAAAAAGGCCGCGTGTGTGTTTGACGCGGTATACAACCCGAACGAGACCCAGCTGGTCAAAACCGCGCGCAAAAACGGCGTACGGTCGATCGGGGGAATGAGCATGCTCGTCTGGCAGGCGGCCGCCGCGCACGAAATCTGGTACGGGGCGGAATTTGACACCGCCGATATTCAGCTGCTCTGCACCGACGCCGTAACGGAAATGAAAAAGAAGTTCGGCAATATTGTTCTTTGCGGCTACATGGGGAGCGGAAAAACCTCCGTCGGCAAACGGCTGGCGGAACTGACCGGCCGCACTTTTATCGATATGGACCGCTATATTGAACAAAAGGAAGGCGCCACGATTTCAGAAATTTTTGCCGCCCGGGGAGAAGCCGCCTTCCGCGCTATGGAACGGGAAACGGCAAAAGAGCTGTCTCTCAAAAGCGGACTGATCGTCGCAACGGGCGGCGGAGCGCTGATGGACGCCGAAAACACGGCCGTACTGAAGGAAAACGGCGTGATCGTGCTGTTGAACGCCTCGATGGAAGCCATCCGCAAACGCCTTTCCGGCGACAGCTCCCGTCCGCTGCTCAACGGGTCCGACCGGGAAGAAACCCTGCAGCGCCTGTACAGGGAACGGATGGGCGTCTACCGCGCGGCAGCCGACTTTACGGTGGATGCGGACGGCTGCGTCCAGAATGTCACCCAAAGAATCCTGAAAACAGTAAACATCCCGCTTATTCCAAACGGATAAGCGGGATGTTTACTTGTCCTGCCGGGCGGTATCAGCGTAGGTACGGTAAGCGTCCTTTCCGCTGTTTTTCGCTGCGTACATGGCCGCGTCGGCTTTGGAAAACAGCTCATAGTAGTTCGTTCCGTCCTCCGGATAAAAAGCTACTCCAATACTGCCCGAGACCTTTAATTCCGGGTCGTCGTGAGGATGGGCGTTGCGGAAAATAGTCTGCAGCACGTCAGCTTTCCGCTCTACATCCCGACGGGAGATATCGGTAAGGAACACCACAAATTCGTCCCCGCCGATTCTGCCGATAATGTCGTCTTCACGAAATTTCTTCTTGATTTTTGACGCGATATTGACAATCACTTCATCCCCTACCAGATGACCCAGATTGTCGTTGACATTTTTGAAATTATCAATATCGATGGTAAAAAGCGCGTGGCGGCTGCCCGTGGAACTTTGGCTGATTACCTTGTCAATCAGCGTGTTGGTCGTCATCCGGTTATAAAGTCCGGTCAGCTGGTCGTGCTCCGCCTTTTCCTTCAGGCTCATCGTTTCTCTTTTCTGCCTGTCGATGTCGGAAATAAAGGCAATCATCCGCAAAGGTTCCTTCTGCTCGTCGCAGAGCACCGTGCTGCGTACCCGGTACCACCGGTAAGCGCCGTTTACGTCCTTAAACCGGTACTCCGGGCTCTTGGGATTCTTTCCATTTAAAAAACTGTAAACATCGTTCAGAATGCGGGATTTATCGTCTTCATAAATAATATCGGAGTGGTAAAGCTGTTCCAAAAGGCCGTCCGCATTGACCTCCAGCCCGAATTTTTCCTTAAACGGGGGCGAACAGTAAAGTTCCTGTGTTTTGAAATTATAATCACAGATCGGGTCGGCAGCCTGCTCCATAATAATTCGGTAGCGTTCCTCGCTGTTAGCGAGTTCCCGTTTCGCTTTTTTGATGATTTCCAGCTGTTCCCGCTCCCGCTTAATGGAACGCCTTCTTTTCGTAACATCTTCCAATATGCCGCAAAAATACTCAGAACCATCCTCCGCAATCATCAGACGCAGGCAGCAGATGGCCCAAATATAATTTCCGCTTTTCTGAACCAGTTTTAATTCCAGTTCAGCCAAGCCGCGTTTTTTCAAGTTCTCGGCAAGTCTTCCCCAGTTGATCCGCTGGTCGCTGCTCAGCACCCGGTTTGGCGACGGCCCGTTCAGTGCGGTGATTTCGCCCTCGCTGTACTCAAACATGCTGTAAAAGGAAGTACTTGCATAGGCAATTGTCAAGACACCATCATTCTTACAGCAGAAAACACCGCCGCCGAGATAATTGACGATGGTTTCAATACCGAGTGTGCTCATTGCCGTTTGGGACATCGGCGTCACTTCTTTCTGTAAAGACACTTGCTGATTCTCATATTGATATACTTTTCAATTATAGCAAAACAACATAAAACAATCAAGAAATATCCCGCAGATTTTCACGTTCTTTTTTCTTTCAGGCCAAATCTCTGCATTTTATCTTGACACCGGTACCGTTCTGTATTATTATACAGGATAAGGTGAATGCAAAGGAGTTACACGATGAATTTGGCCGCATACACAACACGATTTACAGGTTTTTCTTATCCCCGCTATTTTATGGCGTGGGATTATTGTGCATGCAGCAAAATCAACTGTAAGCTTTTGTGTAAAAGGATATAGCCGTATTTTATCAATAATGGGCTGATATTTTTAACGGAGCTGACAGCAGCCCCGTTATTTTTTTACTCATTTTATTGGCATGAATCAAAGGAGGATCAGTATGATTATCGTATTAAAACCCGAATGTACCCCGCAGCAGCTAACAGAGTTCACCGACTCCCTGACCAGGGAATACAGCATCAAGGTGAACACCTGGGTGGGGACCCAGAGCACCGTGCTGGGGCTGATTGGCGACACTTCCGTCATTGATATTGACTTTATTGCCGCGCAGGACTTTGTGGAAAGCGTCAAGCGGGTACAGGAGCCGTATAAAAAGGCAAACCGTAAATTTCATCCGGACAACACGGTGATTACCCTGCCGACCGGGCAGACCATCGGCGACGGAGGACTCGCGCTGATTGCCGGCCCCTGCTCGGTGGAAAGCGAAGACCAGATCTGCGGGGTGGCCGAACGGGTTCAGAAAGCGGGCGCACAGTTTCTGCGCGGCGGAGCCTTCAAGCCCAGAACCTCCCCCTACGCCTTCCAGGGGCTGCGGGCCGAAGGACTGGAGCTTTTGAACGAGGCAAAAAAGAAAACCGGTCTGCCGATTGTCACAGAGATCATGAGCATTGGCCAGATTGATCTTTTTCTGAAGGAAAACGTGGATATTATTCAGGTGGGCGCCAGAAACATGCAGAATTTCGAACTTCTGAAGGAACTGGGAAAAATCAGAAAGCCCATCCTGCTCAAGCGCGGACTTTCCAGCACGATCGAGGAGCTTTTGATGAGCGCAGAATACATTATGGCCGGCGGCAACGATCAGGTTATCCTGTGCGAGCGCGGAATCCGCACCTATGAAACCTACACACGGAACACCCTTGATATTTCCGCTATCCCGATTCTGAAAAGGCTTTCCCATCTGCCGGTGGTGGTGGACCCGAGCCACGCCTCCGGCATTGCCTGGCTGGTCGAGCCGCTGGCGCTTGCCGCGGTGGCAGCCGGGGCGGACGGACTGATTATCGAAGTGCACAACAACCCCTCCAAAGCACTGTCCGACGGCGCGCAGTCCCTGACCCCCGACCAGTTCGACCGGGTGGCGGCGCATGTGACGGCCGCTGCAAAAGCGTTCGGCAGAAAAGTAGATTCCCCCGTCAATATTTGATATCATTAGCCTTAAAAATACTGCGTACGGAGGGAAGCCTGTATGAATAAAAAAATCGTGATCGTCGGCCTGGGTCTGATCGGCGGCTCGCTTGCGAAAGCCTTTCAGAAATACAGCGAATGCACCGTTGCCGGAATCGACCGGAACCCTGACACCCTGCAGGCCGCACTCGACTGCGGCGCGATTGACAAAATCGGGGGCGATGAGGACATTCGCAGCGCCGACCTGCTCTACCTTTGCCTGTACCCTCAGGCCGATATCGACTTTATCGCTTCGCACGCCCATCTGATCCCCCCGTCCTGCCTTGTTACCGACACCTGCGGCATCAAATCGGAAATCTGTGCGCATCTGCCGCTTCTGGCGAAAAAGCATGGCTTTCCCTTCGTGGGGGGGCACCCAATGGCGGGCAAGGAACAAAGCGGCTTTGCGGCAAGCGACGCCGACCTTTTTCTGGACGCCAGCTATATCATTGTACCGTGCGGCGCGTCACAGTCCGCCGTTGACCTGCTCAAGGCAATTGCCGTGGAGCTGGGTTTCGGCGGCACGGTCGTCACCACACCGGAGCATCACGATCAGATGATCGCGTTTACCAGCCAGCTCCCCCATGTGCTTGCCTGCGCTTACGTTATGAGCCCCCGCTGCCCGGAGCACAACGGCTTTTCCGCGGGCAGCTACCGGGATGTTTCCCGGGTGGCAAATATCAACGAACAGCTTTGGGCGGAGCTTTTCATCGATAACCGCAGGGCACTTTCCGAGGAACTGGATACGCTCATCACGAATCTTACCGATATGAAAGAGGCGGTCACAAAAGGCGACGCCGAAGCCCTGCGCGGCCTTCTGCGCACGGGCAGACTGATTAAGGAAAGGCTTGGTGAATAATGGAACTGACTGTCCGAACCTCCGGTACCTACCGGATTATGATTGAGCGCGGCTGCATGGATGCGGTCGGCGAACGCGCCGGGGAGCTTTTCAAACCCGGTGCCAAAGCGGTCGTCATCAGCGACAGCAACGTGCTCCCGCTGTACGGGAAACGCATTCTGAATTCTCTGGAAGCCGCGGGGTTTTCCGCTTCCCTGTTCTCCTTTCCGGCGGGAGAGGAAAGCAAACGCCTTTCCTCCATTGAAGCCATGTACGCCGAATGTGCGGCCCGGGGCCTGACCCGCAGCGACTTTCTCGTTGCGCTTGGCGGAGGGGTAACGGGCGACATGGCGGGTTTTGCCGCGGCAACCTTTTTGCGCGGAATTCCGTTTATCCAGATACCGACCACCCTTTTGGCACAGATTGACTCCTCCGTCGGCGGCAAAACCGGCGTGGATCTGCCGCAGGGAAAAAATCTGGTCGGTGCGTTCCACCAGCCCGCGCTGGTACTGATTGACCCGGACACGCTCAGCACCCTTTCGCCCCGGTACTTTTCGGACGGAATGGCGGAAGCAATCAAGTACGGCTGTATCAAAAGCCGGGAACTGTTTGACATGATTTTAAGAGAAGATGTCTCTCAGAAGATAGAAGAGCTGATTTTCCGCTGTGTGGACATCAAGCGCGAGGTGGTCGAGCGGGACGAATTCGACACCGGCGAACGGATGCTGTTAAACTTCGGTCATACCTTCGGCCACGCGCTGGAAAAACTGTACGATTTCAAAAAGCTGTCCCACGGGGAAGCGGTGGGAATCGGCATGGTGATGATGGCAAAATGCGGGGAAAGCAAGGGGATTACAAAAGCCGGAACGGCCAATGAAATCATTGCCGCACTGGAGAAATACAACCTGCCCACCAAGGATGAAATGCCTGCGGGCCGGGTCATTGAAGCCACCGCGCTGGACAAAAAGAACAGCGGAAACAGAATCAGCCTGATTCTGCTGAAAGAAATCGGCGAAAGTTTTGTCGATGAGGTTTTCCGCGGCAGCCTTGCCGAACTGACCGGGGTGCTGTGATGGCAAATGTACTCATTACCCCCTCCGTTCTGAGCGGAAACATCCTCGTCCCCCCGTCTAAAAGCGCGGCGCACCGCGCGGCGATCTGTTCCGCGCTGGCGGGCGGCAAACCTCTTTTTGACGGAGAAGCTCTGAGCAACGACATTACGGCAACCTGCCGCGCAATGCGGGCCATCTGCGGCGGCGGAAAAGCCGTTCAAATCGACTGCGGGGAATCCGGCTCCACCCTGCGCTTTCTGATTCCTGTCGCGGCGGCGCTGGGACTGAACGCGGAGTTTATCGGCAGCGGGCGTTTACCGGAGCGGCCGATCGGCGTCTACCTTGACTGCCTGCCGCGGCACGGCGTTTTGTGCAATACGCAGGGCGGACTTCCGCTTACCGTCAGCGGGCAAATGACCCCGGGCCGGTTCGAGTTGCCCGGAAACATCAGCTCTCAGTTCATTACAGGGCTGCTGCTCGCGCTTCCGCTTTTAAACGGCGACAGCGAGCTGGTTCTTTCCTCCCCGCTCGAAAGCGCGGGATATGTGGATATGACGATCGAAATCATGCGCGAATTCGGCGTAACAGTGCAAAGAGCCGAAAACGGTTGGAACATCCCGGGCCGCCAGAAATACCGCCCGTGCGAATACCGGGTGGAGCGGGACTGGTCACAGGCGGCGTTCTTTCTCGCCGCCGGCACACTGGGCGGCACCCTGCGGCTGGAGGGTCTGAACCCGGACTCCTGTCAGGGCGACCGCGCGGCGGAACAGCTTTTCCGGGAATTCGGCGCAAGGGTGGAGTGGGAAGGTTCCGTTCTGTCCGTCTCACCAAAAGAATTAACCGGTATCGAAATCGACGCTTCCCAGATTCCCGACCTTGTGCCGGTTCTGGCGGCGACTGCCGCGCTCTGCCGCGGATGCACTCGGATTTACAACGCACAGCGGCTGAGGATCAAGGAAAGCGACCGGCTTTTCGCTATGGCCGACGGACTGACAAAGCTTGGGGGCAAAGTTGTGGAAACGCCTGACGGTCTCATCATTGACGGCGTTCCCCTGCTGCACGGCGGTAAGGCGGAAGGCTTTAACGATCACCGCATCGTGATGGCTCTTTCCATTGCCGCGCTGAAAGCCGACGGCGGCGTCACCGTCAGCGACGCGCAGAGCATCGAAAAAAGTTATCCGGCCTTTTTTGAAGATTACAATCGGTTGGGAGGAAAAGCAAATGTCTTCCACATGGGGTGAAACAGTAAAAATATCCATCTTCGGCGAAAGCCACGGAAAAGCAATCGGCGTGGTGCTGGACGGTCTGCCCGCAGGGGAACGGATTGACTTTGACGCCGTTGCGCTGCAGATGGGCCGCCGCGCTCCGGGCAGGGACAGTACCAGCACTCCGCGAAAAGAAAGCGACCTGCCGCAGATTGTCAGCGGAATTTTAAATGATACCACCACGGGCGCGCCACTGTGCGCGCTGATTGAAAATACAAATACCCGCTCCGGGGACTACGATAACCTGAAGCTGGTTCCCCGGCCGGGGCACGCGGATTTCCCCGCACACCTGCGCTACGGCGGGTACAACGACGTGCGCGGCGGCGGGCATTTTTCCGGCCGGCTGACAGCCCCGCTCGTCTTTGCGGGAGCGGTCTGCCGCCAGATCTTACAGCGCAGGGGCATTGTTATCGGCGCCCATGTTTCCAGCATAAAGGACGTACACGACGACCCGTTTGACCCCGTCCGTGTTTCGGAGGATTTACTGACTTCCCTATCGTCGGTTTATTTTCCCGTAATTAACGAAAGTGCCAAACAGAAAATGCTGGGAACGATTGAGGCCGCCCGGCTTGCGCAAAACAGCGTGGGCGGTGTGGTTGAGTGCGCGGTGACCGGGCTGAAAGCAGGAATCGGCGGGCCGCTCTTCGGCGGAATCGAGCCGGTGTTCTCCTCCATCCTGTTCGGAATTCCGGCGGTCAAGGGAGTGGAATTCGGCGCGGGCTTCGGCGCTTCGGCGCTTTTTGGCAGCGAGAACAACGACCCCTACTACTGCGACGGGGAAATTGTAAAAACCAAAACCAACCACGCGGGCGGAATCCTCGGCGGTATTTCCACCGGAATGCCGATCATTTTCCGCGCGGCGTTCAAGCCGACGCCTTCGATTTCGCTGGAACAGGACAGTGTTGACCTGACCGCAAAAGTTGATACCAAACTCAGCGTACACGGGCGGCACGACCCCTGCATTGTTCCGAGGGCCGTCCCCGTGGTGGAAGCCGCGGCGGCAATTGCGCTGATGAACCTTATCAATCTGCAGACCGGAGGAATGGAAAGATGACTCTTGAAGAAATCAGAAAAGAAATAGACCGAATCGACGCAGAGCTTCTGCCTTTGTTCATGAAGCGGATGGACTGTGCGAAACAGGTGGCCGCCGTGAAAAAGGAACAGGGTCTTCCGGTGTTCAACAGCAGCCGCGAACAGGAGATTCTGGACCGTATCGGCAGCTTGGCGGGAGAATACGGCGGAGAGGCGCGGCTTCTGTATTCCAGTATGATGGATATGAGCCGCGCACTGCAGTACAACCTGCTTGGCGGCGGCGGGGAATTGCGCGAAACGATTCGCAAAGCCGGAGAAGCGCCGGAAAAAGCGGAAAAAATCGCCTGTCTGGGTGAAAGCGGCTCCTTTTCCAACGAAGCGCTCAGCCTGCTTTACCCAAAGGCTTCACCGCAGTTTTATCAGGGCTTTGGCGGAATTTTCGCGGCTGTCGCCAGTGGGGACGCGGATCTGGGTATTCTGCCGGTTGAGAATTCTTCCGCCGGTTCGGTCAGCGAGGTATACGACCTCATTCTGAAATATCGGTTCTATATTGTCAACGCGGCGACTCTGCACGTTCATCACTGTTTGGCGGCGGCTAAAAAAGTGGATGTCCGTACCATCGGCACGGTGTACTCCCACCCGCAGGCGCTCTCCCAATGCTCCGAATACATTACGAAAAACGATCTGCGTCCTCTGCCGTGCTCCAACACGGCCACGGCCGCACAGATGGTCGCGCAGCGGCAGGAAGCGGGAATTGCCGCCATCTGCTCCGAGCACGCGGCAAACGAATATAAGCTGAACATTCTGGACAGGGATATCCAGAACAGCTCCAACAACTGCACGCGTTTCGTCGTCATCAGCCGGAAGCTCTTCATTCCCGACCGCGCGCAGAAAATCAGCCTGTGCTTTTCCCTTCTGCATAAAACAGGTACGCTGTACAGTGTGCTTGCCCGTTTTGCGGCGCTCGGGCTGAACCTGACGAAAATGGAAAGCCGCCCGATTCAGGATAAAAACTTCGAATACGATTTTTACCTGGACTTTACCGGAAATGTGCGGGAGGACGCGACTTTAAATTTAATCTGCTCGCTTCACGAGGAGCTACCCCGGTTTTCTTTTCTGGGGAACTACACAGAATGTGAATAACTGTTTATAAAAAAAGAAACCCGCCGGGTATTTAAACCGGCGGGTTCTCTTTTTGACTTTTTGTGCGTCCCGCGCGTGACTTGCGCTTGCAGTACGGCGGATACTTTTTATGGGCTGCATGATGTTCCAGACACTCGGCGCATTTCCCGTGACGCTCGCATCGGATGTGCGGGCAATTGCAGGTGTCCGTTCCGTTTTCCAGTTTCATAGCAATTTCCTCACTGTCGGCCGGAATCATTTCCGCTTTGCGGCAAGGGCCACCCAGCCCTTTTCGGTCTTCCGGCTGATGATTGTAAACTTTTTCTCCACTTCGTTTAATACATCCTGCTCGCGTGTATCAATAATCCCGCTCATCAGATATACCGTATCCGGATGCATAAACCGCTCAATGTCCTTTGTCAGCAGGATAATGACATCCGCCACGATGTTCGCGACAACAATGTTGTATTTTCCGCTGACCTTGTCGGTCAGGTCGCCGCAGATACCGGTAAAGCGGTCGGCCACATGGTTGATTTCCGCATTCTGTTCGGCGGTCTTGACCGCGAGCACGTCAATATCCACGCCGACGGCCTTCTGCGCACCCAGCAGCAGAGCCGCCACGGATAGAATTCCGCTGCCGCAGCCGACGTCCAGCACGCTGCAGCCGGGTGTAACAGATTCCTCCAGCAGTTCCATGCACAGGCGGGTGGTCTCATGAGTGCCGGTTCCGAACGCAAGCCCCGGCTCCAGGTGGAGCACCTTCCGGTCACCCGCCTCGTATTCTTCTTCCCAGGTGGGGCGGATCAAAAGCTTTTTACCCACCGCAATCGGCTTAAAATACTTTTTCCAGTTGTTAATCCAGTCCTCTTCCACACAGTTGGCGGTGGAGATGGTGTGCCGGATTCCTTCCGCGGTATACCGCTCGCTTAAAAAGGCGATGGCCTCGGCCGGGTTTTCCTCCGGGCTGATATAGACGTGCACCTTTGCCTTTGAGCGGTCCTTTTTCAACAAATCCTCGTCAATCAGATCAATGTGCGCAATCTCCTCTACCTCTTCGCACAGGTGGGAATAGTCCTCAATATAAATTCCGTACGGCACCACCATCTGGGCAATGTCGCCGGCCCTGTCAATCTCTTTTGCGTCTACTTCCGCTGTTACTTCCGTCCAGTCCATTATGTCCTCCTGCTGTTTTTAATGCATGGCCATTTTTAAAATCGCGCTCAGCCATCTATCTATTTTTTATTATAACCCATGGGCCTCAAAATTTATAGATTTATTTTGCGGAGTACGCGAATACATTTGATTAACGATAAGAATTAAAGGTGTTAATCAAATGAAAAAACGCATTTTTTACCTGAATGCGGTCATTCTGACCTCTACCAGTGTCATTCTGCGAATGAGCAACATCTGGTTCCGGGTATTTATCTGCTCAAAAATCGGCGCGTCCGGCATGGGGCTGTATCAGCTGATTCTGTCGGTGTTCATTCTGGGCATCACCCTGTGCACTTCCGGGGTGGGCCTTGCCGTCACGCGGCTTGTTGCGGAGGGGCGCGGCACCCGGGACAGCATCCGGCGCTGTGTCGGGTACGCGCTAAGCCTTTCTCTGGTGGGAGCGGCGGCGATGTTTTTCTTCGCCGACTTTATTTCGGTGCGTTTCATCGGCGATTCCATTGCCGCCACACCGCTTAGGCTGTTGGCGCCCAGCCTTCCCTTTATTGCGGTGTGCTCCTGCCTGAAAGGGTATTTCCTTGCCATCCGCAACACCCTTGTCCCCGCGTGCGGCGAGTGGCTGGAGCAGTTTGTCACCATCGGCGCTTCGCTGTTCCTGTTCGCCAGATGCTCCGCGCCGCTGAACGCACTGATGCTCGGCTCCACTATCGGCGAGGTCTTTTCCTGCGCGTATATCGTTTTGCTGTACCTTGTTTTTGCACAGAAACGCGGTCTTTCCAAAGCGAAAAACGCCGGGGTTTTTAAAAGCGTTCTGCACATTGCGGCGCCGGTTTTGTGCGGCTCCTTTTTCCGCAGTCTGCTGAACAGTACGGAAAACATGCTGATTCCCCGCGGGCTAAGGAAATACGGCGCCGGGGAAAGCGGCGCGCTGGCGCAGTACGGCACTATGCAGGGGATGGTCATGCCGATTCTGTATTTCCCCTCTGCGTTCCTCGCCGCCCTGAGCATGCTGCTGATTCCCGAAATGGCGGAGGCCAACGCGGGCGGAAAACGGGCGACCATACAGAGATCCGTTGAAAAAGCAATGCGCTTTACACTCACCTTTTCCTTTCTGATGACCTCCATCCTGATTGTGTTCGCAGACAGCCTTGGAATGGCGTTCTACAAAAGTACACAGGTTGGAAATATGCTGCGCATTATGGCGCCGATTCTTCCGCTGATGTACCTTGACAGCGTGGTGGACGGGATGCTCAAGGGTCTGGATCAGCAGCTGTATTCTTTAAAATATAATTTCAGTGATTCGGTCATGCGCGTCATTTTGATTGCGAGTCTGGTTCCGATTTTTGGAATCAAAGCCTATATCACTATCCTCTTTATGAGCGAAATTTACAACGCTTCCCTGAGCATTAACCGGCTGCTCAAAGTAACGGCCATAGAAGTGGATGTTGTGAGCTGGATTGTTTCTCCGGCGGTTTGTGCCGCGCTTTTATACTATTTGCTGCTGCTTCTTCAAAAAGCACCTTGTTTTGCAGTTTGACAAAATGGCTGTAAAAAGTTAAACTTATAGCTATCTTGCAAGATGAGGGAGAAAAATGGATAATTTCTGGATACTGTTTCTCGTTTTTACCGTATACAGCTTTCTGGGCTGGCTGACGGAAAGCATTTACTGTTCCGTTCCAGCCGGTAAATGGATTAACCGCGGATTTTTAAACGGCCCGTTCTGCCCGATTTACGGTGTGGGCGGCGTGGTCGTCGTGTCCGCCCTGTCCCCTTTTAAAGATAATCTGATTGTCCTGTATTTGGCGGGAGTGCTGATGACCACCCTGCTGGAATATGTGACGGGCTTTGCCCTTGAAAAAATATTCCATACAAAATACTGGGACTATTCCACCCACCGATATCATCTTCAGGGCAGGATCTGCCTTGAAAACTCGCTGCTGTTCGGCGTGATGTGCGTAGTCGGCATCCTCGTGATTCACCCGACGGTCATGCGCCTGCTGACATCCATCCCGGCAACGGTTCTGCCGTGGGTGGCCGGTACTTTTCTTCTGTATTTTGCCTGCGACACCACTCTGTCCGTCTACACCATCTTCAAGTTGAACGGAAAGCTGGATGAAATGCAGCAGATACTGGATGAGATCAGGGAAAGAGCCGCTTCCTTCAAAGCGGATAAGATTGAAACCATGCAGTCCGCTCTGGGCAGCCTGATCGACGAGGAAACAAGGGCGGCCTACCAGAAGACCCTGTCCGAGCTTTACGAAAAAAAGGACAAAATAGAGACAGATGTCAAATGCTTTCAATGCCGCGTAATCAGCGCGTTTCCGACCATGAAATCTTTAAAATGCAACGAATCCCTGCAAAGAATCCGCGAAATTCAGGAAAAGGCCAGACGGATCCGCCGCGGATAATATATCACACAGGAAGAGGCTCTCCGCGGTGTCGGAGAGCCTCTTCCATCATTCTTTATTGTTCCGGTTTTCCTTTTACAAGGCGCTTTAATGCATATACCAGCGCGATCACCGCCCACATAGCGGTGCAGACCAAAGACAATTCGTTTCCGCCCGCAGCTGCCGACGGCTGATTGTGGCCTTTTGAAAGGGCAAAGCCTGCCACAAGTACGGCAACCGCTGCCGCTGAAATGACAATTGCGGCCGTTTTGGCACTAAACCGGCCCGGCGTCTCCTTAGGGCCAACCAGCGCGTCACCCCAGATACAACGGCAGATAAAGTAGGTGCATCCGGCCAGCAGGAGAATAAAGGTGCTCGTCGTGTGCTCCAGCCAGACGACACCCATGCCGCTTATTACGCTGTCGATCAGGATTAAGAATGCCAGCAGAATAAAGGATTGATACCCATACCGGTAACGCCTGCTTTGCTGCAATTCATCAAATTCAATTTTTTTCATTGTTTTCATCCTCCCAAAACAACTGATCCAACGTTTTCCCCAAAACCCTGCATATGGCGATGCACAGGTTGACCGACGGATTGTAATCGCCGTTTTCTATCGCATTTAGGGTCTGCCGGGTGACCCCGACCGCTTCGGCAACTTCCTTCTGTGACATATCCAGCGCGGCTCTGGCGGATTTCAGGCGAAGGTTCTTACCCAATTGCATTGCCTCCTTTGCTCTTTCAATAAACAAAGCATATCATATATGATACACAATGTCAAATATATATTACACTATGTATGATATTCATGATATTAAATTTGGTTGCATAAGGAAAGAAGGGATCTGCCCAGTGAGCAGATCCCTTCTTTCAGCGTAAATACGCGGGGGCATTATTTTACCGCTATGACTTCCACTTCCACCAGCACATTTTTGGGAAGCTGCTTTACCGCAACGCAGGAACGCGCTGGTTTGCCTGTAAAGTATTTTTCATAGACAGCGTTAAAAGCGGCGAAGTCGGCCATGTCCGCTAAAAAGCAGGTGGTTTTTACCGCGTTTGTGAAATCCGCTCCCGCCGCTTTTAAAACCGCGGCAATGTTATGCATGACCTGCTCGGTCTGTACGGTAATGTCGCCCGCTGCAATTTCACCGGTCGCGGGAATGATCGGAATCTGCCCGCTTAGGTAAACGGTGTTTCCCGCTTCAATTGCCTGAGAATAAGGGCCGATGGCGGCCGGTGCGTCTTTCGTTGAAATAACCTGACTCATGGTATCATCCTCCATTTATTTACATGTTTTTGATATGATAGCCCGCATCGATAATCGCCCTGCGGATCTGTTCCAGATGCTCATGGTTTCTGGTCTCCATGCGGATATGCAGATAGCAGTCATTGATGCCGGTGTTTTCTCCGCCGCGGTCATGGTGGACACTGACCACATTCCCGCCGAGGTCGGCAATAATGGCGGAAACATCCTTCAGCTGACCCGGTTTATCCATCATGGCAATCACAAGGTCGCCCGAACGCCCGGCTTTCAGCAGGCCCCGGGTGATGACACGGGAGAGAATGGTTACGTCAATGTTGCCGCCTGACAGTAAGCACACCACTTTTTTGCCCTTTACGTCCACCTTGTTGAACATGGCGGCCGCAACGGCCACCGCGCCGGCGCCTTCGGCAATCAGCTTCTGCTGCTCGATCAGTGTAAGAATCGCGGTGGCAATTTCGTCCTCCGTTACGGTGACGATTTCATCGACATATTTGCTGCACAGTTCAAATGTGGTTTCTCCCGGGCATTTCACCGCGATGCCGTCCGCAAAGGTGGAAACGGATTTCAAAGCCTGCACCTGTTTGTCGGCGAGCGCCCGCACCATGCTGGGCGCTCCGCTTGCCTGTACGCCGTAGACCTTACAGTTGGGGTTCAGCGACTTGACGGCATACGCCACGCCGGAAATCAGACCGCCGCCGCCGACAGGGACGATCACCGCGTCCACGTCGGGCAGCTGGTTCAAAATTTCCAGACCGATGGTACCCTGTCCGGCAATCACTTGCGGGTCGTCAAACGGATGGATAAAGGTCGCGCCGCTTTCCTCCTGCAGCTCACAGGCTTTCTGATACGCGTCGTCGTAGACACCCTTGACCAGACAAACCTCTGCTCCATAGCTTTTCGTCGCCTCCACCTTGGAAATCGGCGCGCTGTCAGGGATGCAGATCAGCGAACGGATGCCGTTTTTTGCCGCGGCAAGGGCTACGCCCTGCGCGTGGTTGCCAGCAGAGCAGGCGATAACACCCTTTGCCTTTTCCTCCTCAGTCAGCTGAGATATTTTGTAGTATGCTCCGCGCACCTTGAACGATCCTGTTATCTGAAGATTCTCTGTCTTCAGGTAAATCTGGCTTTCCGGATTGATGAGCGGCGCGTGAATCAATGCCGTTTCACGGATAACGCCTTTTAAAACATAGGCGGCGTGGTAAACCTGATCTAACGTTAACAAGCTGATATCCCCCAACGTATTTAATTTATTTCATCATTGCCATTGCGCCGGTGCGCAGAATTTTCAGAACATTGTACGGATTGTAAAGTTCGATAAAGGAATTGATGGTATTCGCGTCGCCGGTCAGCTCCACAATCATGGAATCCGGCTGCACATTTAAAATAGCGGCATGGAACACATTCGCGATTTCCACCAGTTTTTCGCTGTTCTGAAGGTTCCGCTCCACTTTCAAAAGCAGATGCTCGCGCACGACGGCTTCTTCCCGGTTGAGCACGGTCACTTCCTCTATGTCTACCAGTTTGCTCACCTGTTTATCTACCTGACGGACAATTCGGTCGTCCCCGGAAACGACAATCAGGATGCGGGAGTATTCCGTATTTTCCGTCTGTGCCGCGACGATGCTTAAAATGTTGTAGCAGCGGCGGCTGAACAGGCCGGCGATGCGCAGGAGAACGCCCGGATTGTTTCTGGCGAGTACGGACAATACATATTCTTTATCATTATTATGATTCATGGTAACCTGTCACTCCTCACATTTCAAGAATCGGATTTTCCACGGAGCCGCCCGCCGGTACCATGGGCAGCACATTGACGTCCGGATTGATATGGCAGTTAATCACAACCGGCTCATGAAGCGCAAGCGCCTGCTTTAAGACCGGTTCGATTTCACTTCGACGGCTGATGGTAAACGCTTTGATGCCGAACGCCTGCGCCAGCATTTCGTAATTGGTTGTCCGGTCCAGCGTGGTCTGCGAAAAACGGCCGCCGTAGAAAAGCTTTTGCCACTGACGCACCATACCGAGCACCTGATTGTTGAAGATCAGTTCGATCACCGGAATATTGTACTGCGCCGCGGTGGAAAGCTCGTTGCAGTTCATATGGAAGCTTCCGTCGCCCGCGATGTTGACCACGCGTTTGTCGGGGTTGGCAACCTGCGCGCCGATGGCCGCGCCAAGACCAAAGCCCATGGTTCCCAGCCCGCCGGAGCTGACAAAGTGCCGGGGGGTACGGAACCGGTAGAACTGTGCCGTCCACATCTGATGCTGCCCGACCTCGGTAACCAGAATCGCTTCGGAGTTTGTCAGCCGGTCAAGGGTTTCCAGAACCTCCTGCGGCATCACTTCCTCCTCGGACGTTGCTTCCTGCACCAGCGGATACAGCGCTTTCCATTCCGCAATCTCTTCCATCCAAAGCTTGTGCTGCCGCTGGGGGAGCATCCCGTTCAGGTGCGCCAGAATTTCTTTGGCGTCACCCTTCATCTTCAGGTCCACATCGATGTTTTTATTAAATTCCGCCGTATCAATCTCAATTTGAATAATGGGACAGTGCTGTGCAAACAGGTTCGCGTTGCACAGCACGCGGTCGGAAAAGCGCGTCCCCACGGCAATCAGCAGATCGCAGTTTTTAATAGCGAGGGCCGCGGTGTTCGTTCCGTGCATTCCCAGCATCCCGATATAACGCGGATCGGTCTGGTCGTAGCCGCCCTGACACATTAAGGAAGAGGAAACCGGCGCGTCGAGCAGTTCCGCAAACTTCTTGAGTTCGCCATACGCTTCTGCGGCAATCACGCCGCCGCCCGAATAGATAAACGGTTTTTCGCTTTTTCGGAGCATTTCCAGCGCCTGTTCAAAGCGCTCCGCGTAAGGGAAGTCTCCTCTTGGCGCCGGAAACGGTGTTTTAGGGGTATATTCATACTTCTGCGCCGTTACATCCTTTGGAATATCCACAAGCACCGGCCCTTTTCGGCCGGTACCGGCGATTAGAAACGCTTTTCGGATCGTATCGGCAAGATCTTCAATGTTTTTCACCAGATAATTATGTTTCGTAATCGGCATGGTAATGCCGGTAATATCCACTTCCTGAAAACTGTCCAGTCCCAAAAGGTCACGGCTTACATTTCCGGTGATTGCAACCATGGGGACGGAATCCATATAGGCGGTGGCAATCCCGGTAACAAGGTTGGTTGCGCCCGGGCCGGACGTTGCAATGCAGACTCCGGTTTTTCCGGTCGACCGTGCGTAGCCGTCCGCGGCGTGGGCCGCGCCCTGCTCATGGGCGGTACGGATATGGTTGATTTTATTGCGGTACTCGTAAATGGCGTCGTAAATATTCAGCACCGCCCCGCCCGGATAGCCGAAAACCGTATCCACACCCTGCTCCAGCAGGCACTCCATAAGAATCTGCGCTCCTGTTAACTGCATTCCTATTCCTCCTTAAAAACATATCTTCCTCAAATAAAAAAACCTTCGCCTCTATGTATAGAGGCGAAGGTTTCACTTCGCGGTACCACTCTAAATTCGCCGAATAAACGGCATCTCAGCATGCATCCAACAATGCACTCCCCTGTAACGGTGGGAACCCGGGCGTACCTACTAAGCGACTGTTCAGCTGCCTGCTCCGGGGTGATATCCTGCATTCGCCGCGCCGTCTTTCACCTGCCGACGGCTCTCTGTGAGCGGGAAGGATGCACTCTGTCCCCATCTGCGCATTTTTGTTATTAGTTTATAGGATATTATATTCTTTCCTGCTTGTCAAGTGTTTTATGAAAATCACTTGACCGCACCGGCCGAACTCACGGCAGAATCTCTCCGGCTCGGAGCAAGGACCGGATTGACCTGTGAATTCCCTAAATTTGACACCGTGTTTCGAAAGAATCAAGGAAAACAGCTGTTTTTTGCGATTAATTCTTATGAATAAATAAAGAAAAAACGGTGCATAATAAGGCAAAGGAGTGAAAAAAATGTTAGATAAAATCGCATTGCTTTTAGTGATTATCGGTGGCCTGAACTGGGGATCCATCGGTATTTTCCAGTTTGATCTTGTTGCCTGGATCGGTGGAGGGCAGTCCGGAATGTTCAGCCGAATCATCTATGTACTGGTTGCGATTGCGGCAATCTGGTGTATTTCACTGCTGTTCAGGGATGACGAGGTTGTCCATGACGCCACATAATCAAGACCCTCCCAGAAATGGGAGGGTTTCGTTTTGCTATCTGTTGTTGTCCGGAATCTCGTCGTCAGGTGTGGCTTCGATATAATCTTTGCCTTCTCTGGTGGAAAATTCGCCGGTGTTCCATTCATATGACGAATTTTCTTCGTCTTTTTGCGGATACGCGCTGTTGACATTCTGACCAAGGCAGTTCATATCGGTAAGACCGCATTTCTTACCGTCATTATTGGTATCGCCGTTCATATTTTTGATACTGTATTTTTTATTCATGAATTTCTCCTTTTTCCCATAGCATTGTCCTAAAGGGGGACAATGCTACTATTCCCAAAGCGGAAAGTGTTATACTGCTTTTTACATAGAAGCGCAAAAACAACAAGCACACCGTTTCATAACAAAACGATGTGCCTGTTGCTATGGTGTGTGTCGAAACATGGAATAAGTAAAGGAGTAATCAAAATTAAATTTCAGAGTTTTTTCTCTGAAGCGGCGTCCTGTACGGATTCTGCAATCTCTTCCAGACTCTGGTTGGCGCTGGAGCCGACCGCAGCAATGACCGCTCCCTCTACCAGAGGGCAGTCAAGCATCCGTATCTTTCTTTCGGGCATATTTTCAATTACCATTTCCGCTGTCATAACCGCGCTGCCCATATCCATCAGGATCACTGCGCCGTCATCGGTATATACAGAATCAATGGCTGTGCTGATTTTTTCAAAACTGGTGCCAAAATTACCGTCCTCAAGACCGCCGGCCGGAACCACCGGTGCGTCGGCTGCCATCATTTTCGCCAGTTCGGCAACCCCTTCGGCAAGCTTTTGGCTGTGGGATACAATAATAATTCCTACCATATTTTCCCTTTCCTGTTTAACATCCTCAGATCATACTGTTGATAACTTTCAGCATTAAGCAGGCAGAGGTCGCGCCAGGGTCCTGATGCCCAAGGCTTCTTTCCCCAAGGTAGCTGGCCCTTCCTTTTGTTGCAATAATGGTTTTGGTATATTCAATGCCCTTTTCGGCGGCTTCCACTCCAAGAGTGAGCGCAGCCTTAAAGTCGTTATTTTCTTCGTAGCTTTTTTTAATGGCATTCAGCGCCGGAATCAAGGCATCCAGCATGGTCTTTTCGCCTTCGTGCGCCTTGCCCCTCATTTCGATCCCGCTGATCGCGGCTTCCATTCCAATAATAAAGTCGCCGCCGTCCATTTCGGTTTTTGCGCCGATTGCGGATCCGGCCCTCATAAAAGCGGTTCCGTAAAGCGGGCCGGAAGCGCCGCCCACGGTGGAAACCAGTGTCATGCCGACTGTTTTTAAAATCGAACCGATATCTTTTCCTGAGAGATCGGCCAGTTTCTTTTCGACTTCCTTGAAGCCTCTGGCCATATTGATTCCATGGTCACCGTCACCAATAACATTGTCCAATTCCGTTAAGAAATCCTTTTCCATCTGAATTTGCTCGCCAATCTGCTTCAGTATTTCTATAACTTTATTGCTGTCCGTCATAATGATTTCCCTTTCTTAAAAATATATCCATATCATTCTGTAATTAATGATATCTATGCAACCAGATGAAAATTATGCGGCGGAACGGTGGGGCTCCGCCGCACACAAAATTTTGTTATGCTTTGAAAGCCGGAGTGTCGGCTTTTGCGTCGAGCAATTCTTTCAGCTCATCGTCAAGACGGAGCAGCGAAATGGAGAAACCTGCCATTTCAATGGAGGTCATGTAATTCCCGACAAACGTTTTGTAAATCTTGATTCCTTTTTCGGTCAGGTAATCATGAATCTTATTGTTGGCAATAAAGAGTTCCATAAGAGGAGTTGCGCCGGAGCCGTTAACCATCACCGCAACCTCTTTGCCGCTGTAATCAATGTCCGCAACGATTTTGTCAAGAAGCATGGTAACGATTTCGTCCGCGCTTCTGATCTTCTCTCTGTGGGTACCCGGCTCGCCGTGGATACCGATACCGATTTCCATCTCATCCTCACCGAGTTCAAAACCGGGCTTGCCGGCCGCGGGAACGGTGCAGGGCGTAAGCGCCATGCCCATTGTTCTGACATTGTCGACTACCTTCTGCGCAACACGGTGAACCTCATCCAGATCCGCTCCGGTCTCAGCCTTTGCGCCGGCAATCTTATGAACAAACACAGTTCCGGCAACGCCGCGGCGACCGGTTGTGTAAAGGCTGTCTTTGACCGCGACGTCGTCGTTCGTTACAACATACTTTACGCTGACTCCGTCCGCTTCGGCCATTTCCGCCGCCATTTCAAAGTTCATGACGTCGCCCGTGTAGTTTTTCACTACCATCAGCACGCCCTTATCGGTGGCAATCGCTTTGATGCCCTCATAAATCTGATCAGGAGTAGGAGAAGTGAACACTGCTCCCGCAACGGCACAGTCAAGCATGCCTTCGCCGACATATCCGCCGTGAGCGGGCTCGTGGCCGCTGCCGCCGCCGCTGATGAGTGCCACCTTGCCTTCTTTTTTGTGAGCCCTGACAACGACATTGCCGCAGTCCAGTTTTCTGACGTGATTAGGATACGCTTTCACCATACCGACAATCATTTCCTGTTCCACATTGTCCACGCTGTTTATTAACTTCTTCACAAAAAACGCCTCCTGTCATTTATTATAAATTGATGAGTGCGGCAGTGCCAAAGTCTTATTCAAGCTCTTTTGTCGCTATGATATTGACCGGCGTACCGCATACATTTCGGATTAGGACTTCCCCGATGTGAATCGGGCGCATCACTGTGTGGCGGGAGATTTCTTCCAGACAATCAAAGATTTTGCTTTTCTCAATCGGCTGAGAGGTTTTGACGGAGAGCGGCTGCGTGGTACCGTAAACCTTCATCAGGGCGGTCACCATTCTGGTCGGAAGCGTCAGCTCCTCCTGAGCATATTTTTTACCGATATTGCAGGTGTAGCCTTCGATGGATATAATTTTATCCCCATCCACTTCCGCTGTAATCCGGCAGCCCATCGGGCAACCAATGCAGGTAATTTCTTTTATCATGACTGCTGCGCCTCCACTCTTACCGTGATTTTGTCAGCACTGGCATTTTTTTGCAGATATTCGGGCGTAAATTTCAGTGTTACCATTTCACCGGGGGTAAGAATCCGGCTCTTTTTCTCAGCAGCCTGAACATCTCCGACATCAATACAGACCTTTGCATCCTTGAAAACGCCCCTCGGACGGAACATGATCGTGATAGGCTCATCCAGCTTTCTGGAAATATGCTGGGGAACCGCGCCGGATACACCAAAACCATTGACCACTTCCAGAGTCTCTTCCTCTTCCGGAAGCTGTCCCTGTACATATTGATAGGCGTTGGCGCCCGCTTTCGCGGATTCTTCGGACACGAAGTCAACCAGATCATGCACATGAAGAACATTTCCGCAGGAGAAAATCCCGTCCACGGAGGTCTGAAGGTTTTCATTTACTTCCGCGCCGTTTGTCGCCGGAGAAATCTGTACGCCGGCCATGGTGGTCAGTTCGTTTTCCGGAATCAAACCGACAGAAAGCAGGAGCGTGTCACACTCGTAATACTCTTCCGTGCCCGGAATCGGTTTCAGCGTTTTGGGGTCGACCTTGGCAACCGTTACGCCTTCCAGACGCTCCTTGCCTGCGATGTCGGTCACGGTATGGCTGAGCAGAAGCGGAATATTGTAATCGTCAAGGCACTGTACAATATTTCTTTTCAGTCCGGCCGAGAACGGCATCAGTTCTACGCAAGCCAAAACCTTAGCACCCAGGAAAGTCATTCTGCGGGCCATAATCAGCCCGATATCGCCGGAGCCGAGAATGACGACGCGCTTGCCCGGCATCATACCCTTCAGGTTGGTAAATTTCTGTGCGGTACCCGCCGTATAGATTCCGGAGCATCTCCAGCCGGGAGTGGCAAGGGATCCTCTCGGGCGCTCGCGGCAGCCCATGGCAAGGATAATGGATTTCGCTTGGAAATGCTCCAATCCGGCTCCTCTGCTGACTGCGGTTACCACCTTATCCGGAGTAATGTTGATAACCATGGTATCGCACTGAGCGGGAATCCCGTATTCCAGAACCTTGTCAATGTATCTCTGCGCATACTCGGGACCGGTAAGCTCCTCCTTAAAGGTATGGAGGCCAAATCCGTTGTGGATACACTGTTTCAGAATACCGCCGAGATTTTCTTCTCTTTCAAGAATCAGAATATTTCTCGCGCCCGCCTCGTAAGCGGAAACAGCGGCTGCCAGACCGGCAGGTCCGCCGCCGATAATCAAAATGTCTACATTACGCATCTTCATGATCCCCTTTCTCAAAAAGGTAGCTTTCCAGATATTTGGAGTTTCCTCCGAATTTTGATACTTCAAGCGGGGATATATGAAGCTCTTCACATAAAATTTCCAAAGTTCTGGGGGTGCAGAATCCGGCCTGGCATCTGCCCATTCCGGCCCTCGTCCTTCTCTTAATGCCATCCACCGACCTGGCTCCTACCGGCCTGCGGATTGCTTCTCTAATTTCAGCTTCCGTTACGGTTTCGCACCGGCAGACAACCTTTGCGTAATCCGGGTTGATGGAAATTGCTTTTGCTCTCTCTTCGTCCGTCATTTCTCTGAACTTCGGTATCCCTTTTCTCATCGGGTTGAAATTGTCTTTCTTCTTTGCGCCGAGCTTGTCGGTAATCATTTCCGCCAGATACTCAGCAATGGCCGGTGACGAAGTCAGTCCCGGAGATTCCACGCCCGCCGCGTTAAAGAACATCGGAGCGTCCGGCGCTTCGCCAAGTACAAATTCGTTTTTATTGCAATGCGCGCGCAGTCCGGAGAAAGTCGTGATATAATTTCTGGCGGGGATATGCTCCCAGGTAAGGCTGGCGTATTTCAGAACCTTTGCAAGCCCTTCGGTGGTAGTTCTTGTGTCGGTCTTATCGTCAATATCCTCTGCGGTTGGGCCGATCAGAATGGTTCCGTCCACAGTCGGGGTCACCAGAATGCCTTTTCCCATTTTGGTTGGGAGCTGGAAAATAGATGCGTGGAAAGTGTCACTGAATTTTTTATCGACAATGTAATACTCGCCTCTGCGGGGAACAATCGTAATTTTATCCTCAGAAACCATGTTGTTGATTACATCGGAATAAAGTCCGGCGCAATTGACGACTGCTTTTGCTGTAAAGGTTCCAGCCTTGCTTGTAACTTTCCAACCGTCTTTCACTTTTTCTATGGCAGTGACTTCTGCTTCACGGTAAAAATTAACACCGTTCATTGCTGCGTTTTCGGCAAAGGCCTGAGTCAGCTCGTATGGGCAGACAATTCCGCCGTTGGTGACCAGCAGTGCCTCGTACGCCGTGCTGCCAATGTTCGGTTCTCTTTTTCTAAGTTCATCTTGTCCAATAATGCTGAGACCGGGAACTCCGTTTTCTATTCCTTGCTCTTTTAAAGCCACCAGGCTTTCATGATCTTCCGGGTTGAAGGACACGACCAGGGATGTATTCCATTTATGCGGAACGTCCAGTTCCTCACAGACTTTATCGTACATTTTGTTTCCGAGGACATTGAATTTTGCTTTTTGCGTACCGGGGTGGGCATCATAGCCGCCGTGAATAATCGCTGTATTTGCCTTACTTTGGCCGTTGCTGATATCATCGGTTTTTTCCAGCAGTGCAATGTTCAGGCTGTATCTTGACAATTCTCTGGCTACCGCGCAGCCCACAACACCTCCGCCAATGATGATTACATCTACCATTTTGTGTACACCACTCTTTAATTTATTTGGAATTTTTTTAAAATAATGCAGGGGCAAATTTTGTTCGCCCCTGCAAATATTTTATGAATTCATCGCTATGTACTTACAAGGCATATTAAATCTTAATATAACCTAATACAACCATGCATTTACCACGGAATAGCTGCATATAAGAGGGCACCGATAACGCCGCCAATGATAGGCCCAAAGATCGGAACGATAAGGCCATAGCTCCAGTTGGAATCGCCCTTGCCTTTAATGGGGAGGATTGCATGGGCAAGACGAGGTCCAAGGTCACGGGCAGGATTCAAAGCATAACCTGTCAGCCCGCCTAAAGACATACCGATGGATGTGATGATTCCGAATACGAACAGATAATTTACGCCAACTCCGCCGGCACCGGCTACATTGCCAAAACCAAGCAGGGCGAATACCAGTACAAAGGTAGCAACAGCTTCGCAGAAGGTGTTACGGCCAATATTGCGGACAGAAGGACCGGTCGAGAAAACGCCGAGTTTTGTTCCGGCTTCTTCTGTTGCGTCGAACTGATCCTTAAACATCAGATAAACAATAACGGCACCAACGAAAGCACCCGCGATTTGAGCAATAATATAGCCCGGAACCATGGCCCAGCTGAACTTGCCAATGGAAGCAAGCGCTATGGTCAAAGCTGGATTGAAGCTTGCGCCGGAAGCGGCGCCAAAAATACAGGCAGGAACCATGACCGCAAGGCCCCATGCTAAAGTAATCTGGATGGAACCCGCACCCTTCATTCCGGATTTATTCAGTGTAACATTGGCGACAACTCCATCGCCGAGCATAATCAGCATCATTGTTCCCAAAAATTCCGCAAGATATGGTAACATTAACAATACACCTCAATCTTTTTTTAATACCGGCCCCCTGCAGATGGGAGGTTACCCCTGTGACGGGGGCCGGCTAAAATAATAATCGTTTACTCTCTAAACCGCAATTTAAAACAGAAGATTTATTAGTCCTTAGCCCAGCCGAAAGAGCACTTAACAGCCTTGCTCCAGCCTTTGATGATTTCTTCACGATGAGCGGCATCCATGGTCGGGTCAAAGACCTTGGAAATCTGCCAGTTCTTAATAACGTCTTCTTTGCTTGCCCAGTAGCCAACTGCAAGACCCGCCAGATAAGCGGCGCCCATTGCTGTTGTCTCAATGCAGACCGGTCTGTGAACCGGAGCATTGATTACGTCGGCCTGGAACTGCATCAGGAAGTTGTTCGCGCAAGCACCGCCGTCAACTTTCAAAGCAGCCAACGTAATGCCGGAATCTTCCTGCATTGCTTTCAGTACGTCATAAGTCTGATAGGCAAGAGACTCAAGAGTAGCTCTTACAAAATGATACTTGTTGACGCCTCTGGTAATACCGACGACTGTGCCTCTGGCGTACTGATCCCAGTGCGGAGCACCAAGGCCCGTAAACGCAGGAACAACATAGCAGCCGTTTGTATCTTTGACCTTTGTCGCCAGATACTCGGAATCAGGCGATGTGTCAACCAGACGCATTTCGTCGCGCAGCCACTGAATAGCGGCGCCGGCTACAAAGATGGAACCTTCCAGTGCGTAGTTGACTTTTCCGTCAAGGCCCCACGCAATGGTGGTGACCAGACCGTTCTTGGAGTAAACCGGTTTTTCACCTGTGTTCATCAGCATGAAGCAGCCTGTACCGTATGTATTTTTCGCTTCGCCAGGAGTGTAGCAGGTTTGGCCAAACAAAGCAGCCTGCTGGTCGCCGGCGGCGCCGGCAATCGGGATCGCTCCGCCGAAGAAGGACGGATCGGACTCGCCGTAAACACAGCTGGACGGTTTCGCGGTCGGGAGCATGCACTCAGGAATATTGAGCTCTGCAAGGATCTCTTTGTCCCATTTGAGTTCCGTAATGTTGAACAGCATGGTTCTGGAAGCGTTGGAGTAATCGGTTACATGAACCTTGCCCTTTGTCAGGTTCCAGATCAGCCATGTTTCAATGGTACCGAACAGTAAATCACCGGCTTCTGCTCTTTCTCTTACGCCCGGAACATTGTCAAGAATCCATTTTACTTTTGTGCCCGAGAAGTAAGCATCGATCATTAAACCTGTCTTTTTCCTGTAGATTTCTGTTAAACCTTTTTCTTTTAAGGAGTCGCAGTACTGTGATGTACGTCTGCACTGCCAAACGATGGCGTGGTAAACAGGCTCGCCTGTTTTCTTATCCCACACAACGGTTGTTTCACGTTGATTGGTAATGCCGATTGCCGCGATGTCAGCAGCAACTGCGCCAATCTTCAGCATTGCTTCCTGAGCAACACCAATCTGAGTGGACCAGATTTCCATCGCATCATGCTCAACCCAGCCCGGCTTCGGGAAATACTGTGTGAACTCTTTCTGTGCCACACTGCACATTTCACCCTTCTCATTGAAAAGAATGCAGCGGGAACTCGTTGTGCCGGCATCCAGCGCCATTACATACTTGGCCATAAAAAAACCTCCCCTAAAATGTTTTTCCGATACAATAAATTGTATCTTTGTTTGCCCTAAGGCACCTTCCCATAACTTTGGTTTTCCGGCTTGCGCCGTATTGCCATCTATGCCCATATCATAACACCGAATAAGAATTTTGTATTTAGACAATTCCCGATTTTTGTTTAGATTTTATAATTATTATATGGTTACATTATTTTTTTTGTTCATTCTTGTGTATGGTGCTACTTGATTTGTCTAATTTTTCTATAATCGATTGAAGTCGTTTAGCAAAAATGAACGCCTAATATTTCCGTATAAACAAAAATTCCCGTACTCAATGTACGGGAACCGAAATCAAATTGCTATTCGTTTTTGCTTTTCCGTGCCGTGGTAAATCATACGGAGAAGAGCTTTGATCTTTTTGATAACATCCTCTTCGCTCTCCTGCATTCCCCGGCTGACCCACTGGATGCCAAAATTTACAAATGCCGTAGTAAAAAAGTCAACCAGAAAATCCGCGTCATCTTTGCTTATGTATTTGCAGTTTTCAAGACTAATGCCAAGCTTTTCAACCCAAGTGTGTACAACGGGCTCCAAAAAGCCCTCCAGATATTCCTTTTTGATGGATCGAATGGTATTTCTGCAAAATGCACGGTTGGCTTTGCAGTATTTCATCACCTGTATAACCGCGCTCTCCCACTCATCATCCTGCACTCCGTCCATCTGACTGAAGATGTCGTTGCGGTAAATCCAGCTCAACAGCTCGTACATATCTTTGAAATGGTAATAGAACGTCTGCCGGTTCAATCCACAATTGCTGGTCACATTCTGGACGGTGATTTTGTTGAATGGGGTTCGGCCCATCAATTCCTTCAGAGAATTTGCAAGCTGCTGTTTGGTCTGCGAAGCATATTCCATGTTTTTTCCTCCATTTTAGCATTCAGCTACTATTGCAAAATAGATAAAACAAACACTCATCCATAATGTATATTATACTATATAACTTAATTATGATTCAAGAGTAACTTTGCATTGGAAGAAAGCGCTTTCAGAATGGCTGAAATCTGTGCAAAAGCACATTACTCAGCGGAAGGACTGCGGGACGGACTCAAGGTCTCGGTAAGCACGGAAAAGATAAAAGCCGTAATTCCCAGCCCCAGCAAAATATCCCCCACGCTGATAAAGCTGCCGACATAGGGAATCCGTACAGGAATGATATCGCCTAAAAAATAAAATCTCGCTCCGTGCGTTGCAACGAAGTAATTTGCCTTTTTCGCGTAGACCGCCTCCGGGGTCATTCCGGGAAACATCGCAAGCGCCAGAGGAGACACCGGCATGCGAAAATTATTGCACAAAATAACCAGCAGATTGCAAAGCGTACCGGCTCCGGCAAGGATTGCCCCCGCTGCCCTGCGGCGGTTCAAAATCAGAAACATGATGATGCAGAGATAGCTCAGGCCGGTAAAAAGCCACGGAACCTTTCCGGCAAAAGCAGGCAAATAGGAAAAAGGAAGCTCCGCGAGCAGGCCAGCCACAGGAAGCCACAGACCGCGGACAGAAGAGATGTTTCCGTACTGATTTGCGGTGCCTCTTCTGCAGTTTGCGGCGCAGGCAGCCAAAAAACCCGCCAGAACAAAAAGAAATAAAATCATAATGATTCTCCGGATTCTATGAAATGACACCCTTGTCATGAAGGGCTTCCAAAAAAGCGGCCACCACCTTGGGGTGAAACTGTTTTCCGCTTTCCTCTTTTAAAATTTCCACCACCCGCTCCACCGGCTTGCTTGCGCAGTACGGACGGTCGCTGGTCATGGCGTCGTAAGCGTCTGCCACACCGATAATATAGACCGCGGTTGAAATTTCGTCCCCTTTCGTATGATCGGGGTACCCCCCTCCGTCATACCGCTCATGATGATGGAGAATCGCTTCTCGGATTGCGTCATTGAGCTTCACGTTTTTTAAAATAGACGCGCTGATCTGCGGATGCGTCATAATGACAGCCCGCTCCTCCGGGGTAAGCGGACCGGGCTTATTCAGTATTTTTTCATCGATTCCGATTTTTCCCACATCGTGCAGAAGGGCGGCCACCTTAATATCATCGATATCTCCCGCATGGTAGTGCATCTTGCAGGCAATCATTTCCGCGTACTCTTCCACCCGGTGCGCGTGACCTTCGGTATATTTGTCCTTTGCTTCGAGTGCGGCCGTCAGGGTCTTGACCATTGCATAGTAATTTTTCTTTACATCCAAATATAGAACGAAACTATACCTTGCCAAAAGCAATGGAAGCATAATAAGAATGACTAAATATAATCCGTTTTCCATTACCATAAACTTTGCAATGAAGTACGCTATCGGAGTGGAAACGGTAATATTGGGCCAAAAATCAACCAGTGTTTTCCATAAAGAATTAAAAAACGGTGTTTTTAAATTCAGGGAAAACAACAGTAATAACAGGCTGCAGTTAACCAAGAAATAAAATAATGAAGCCAAAATACCGGGTAACAGAATATCGGGCAGCTTCAGCGACCCAACTACCCCACCGACTGCTTGATAAAGAACCCCAGCTGAATAAACTGAGATCATAAAATTGGACGCATTAAATGTTGTTTTAATTGGCTGTGTATTAAAAATATGAATAAACTTTTTTTCTTCCGTGTGCGACGGCTCCACTACAAAAGCAGTACTTAAAAAGACCATTGTAACAGCAACAATCGGACCCTTACACAGGATTGCAGCCAGATTGCAGATAAACGACATATCAATTGCGTAATCGTCTCTTATGTAAATCGGAAAGCAACGACAAATAATGTACAGAAATAATAGAATTGCAAACTGTACGATTTCATCAGATCTGTGTCCACTGAAATAAATGAAATTGAAATATGAATATACACAGTATGAGCCAAGCGAAAATCCAATTGCTGAAACCAGATAAGCATATATTTTTGAAGAACGGCTCATATGTACCTCCTTCTATATAGAAAAATCAGGTTTACAGTTTAAGTAATTACTTCCAAGAAAAACTTGCGCCTGCGGTTGCCACAACAGAAAGTATGGACATTAACGCAAACAGAATCTTTTTCATTGATATAGCCCTCCGTAAAACATTCTCTGTTCTCCGCTAAATAAACAGGCTATATCCGCTACGCTTAGTGAATCTGACTGCAAACCTGATTTTTTCCCGAATTATGCGCTAAAGATTTGAAATTTTGCGGTTCAGCGCGTCAAGGGTGGCCTTTACGACCGCATATCCGGCATCATCGCCAACAAAAGAGCTGCCCAGGTAACGCTCCACACTGTTTTTGAAGTTCACCGCAATACAGACCGCGACGGCCTTTTCTTCTGTAAGGTCAAAAAGCTTTACATCTATTGGCGAAAGGGACATGTCTGGCTCAATAAAGTTAGAGACCGCATTTAGAGTTGCCTGACAGATCATTTTATTGATTTCCACACTGTCATTTAACGCGGAGGCTTCTCCGCTGTAGGCGGTCTCTCCGTCACAAAGGGAGACTGTCGCGGTTGACCTGTTTTTGCTTTTTGAAATACTGATCTCTTCAAAAACCAGTCTGTCCTTGATCCGCTGTGTGTTTTCAGACGGAATCTGGGCGATACTAATCACTTTATGATCGATAGTTGTATCGAACTGTACAAAAATAGCTGATTGAATGTCGCGTGCAATTTGCTTTGGCGAGCGGCTCGTATCGGAAAGCACATGAATTTCCGTAATCGTGTCACCCGACTGAACAATACTGGATTTTATGACACCGGGCAGCTTGTCTATCAGATCAGAATACCCGTTTACCAACAGGCCTTGATTGTCCTCCATTTGAGAACCCCCCGTATTATATACTCAAAACGTACAGAACCGGATAAATCGGTTTTCTACATATTCATTTAAATTATATTAAATAGCGCCCTGTTTATCAATGCTTTTTGGAAATATTATGGAGCATTATTTGTAAAAACTTATAAAAATACATCCCACGGTAGAATTCCGGGGATGTAAGGCAATATATGGAATTATTTCGAAACATTCACGCGAGTTCTTCAGGTCTTTTTAATAAACTCCGTACGGCACACCGGGCAGGTAATGCTGATTTTCCCCTTGCCCTTCGGGACGCGCAGGGTATTCGAGCAATGGGGGCACTTATAGTAACGATGTGTTTTTCTGTCCTTCATTCGGTATGAGAGATGATGCATCCCGTTCTGTGCGCGGTAGAGCGAGCGGCGAAGGCGCTCATGAACAGGACTCCACCATTTCAGAAAGCGGACATTCTCCTGGTACCGTTTCCCAATATTTCTTGAAAACATTCTGTAAAAACAGAGCGCTAAAGGAATATAGGCAATGAGCAGCAAAATTGGCAGTCTGAAAAGCTGCGCAATCAGGGACAGCAGCACATAAAGCACCGCAAACGCAACGCAAAGCTGGTCGGTACCGTACCTTCCCATCATCATTCTTCTGAACCAGTCCATCGGGCAAACCTCTCCTTCATTGTACGGCGGCGAAAGTTCCGCGCGCCTCAATGGTATGATTATAACGCTTTTGGATGGAAAATATCTAAATAATCCGTTAATTTTTCGAAAAACCGCCTAAAACTCCACATCCGCCATGTCGGCCAGCGCGGAGAGCGTTGTCAGGTGCAGGTCGGCCAGACACCCGTCGGCAAGCCGGGCTGTTCCATCCGGGCCGATCAGAAAGTCGGTTCCGCAAAGAATGGCATCTGCGATATACCGCTTATCCCGTTCCAAATCAAAAACAAAAAGCGGGCCGCCCTTTTTTCCCCGTTTCGAGCACACATAGCCGTAAACTCTGTCCTCCAATTCCCGGTTGCTCCGGTCGGCGTTGACATAGCATCCGAAAATGCAGCCGCAGTCAATCATCCGCTGCCGGAACTCCTCGGAAGTCAGGCGCTCCACATTCTTCCCGGTATAGCGGACATGGAACCCGTAAAAGCATTTTTCGCGGTGCAGCTGCAGCAGCGCACGGCCGGTCTCCTCTTCCCCGCAGCCGGCGGAAAGATCGACGGAAAGGATCAGGTTCGGCGTTTTCATCAGCCACTCCCTGTTCCGGTCAAAGATAAAGTTGGGAGTCACCGCCGTAAAAAAGCAGCATTCCTCGTGTTTCCGACACAGGTTCAGAATCTGTTCCAACCGTTCAGCGGAGTCTTCGATCTGAAAAACATAGGTATAAATGCCAAGAGTAACCGCGTCCGAAACAATCTCTTCCACGCGCTCAAATCCCAGGGAACCCGAATTGTCCACGCTGTACGCAAACCGCAGCAGCCACGGGAGCTTTTTCTTTACGGCGGCTTGCTTTATTCGAAGAATCTCCGCCCCGTAATTTAAGCTGCTGTACCCAAAATTCAGACTGACCGTTTTGACCGTCTCTGCGTCCACGTTCCGGATGATATTCAGAATCAGTTCAAAATACGGATTGTCCGGATTTTTTAAAACTTCATGAGCAATTTCAAAGAAGTGCTTCTGCGCCGCTGTTTTTGAAAAATTGTCGCCCATATCCGCCAAATTTCGGATACTGCGCCGGGGATCGTCCCGAATGTCCCGGATCGCTTTTTCAACAACCGCACCCACGGCGGTACGCATCATCTTATGTCTGTATTCCATTTTTACGCTCCATTTGCAAACCGATATTTTGCCGGCATTTCCTCCTGATACAGAATAAAACCCGTTCAGGGCATGATAAATTCCGGCAGTATCACTATAGAATGGATCTCCAAAGAATAAAATAGACAGTTTTCTTTTTTGTACTGTTTTTCGACAGACAGGGTGATATGTCTAAACGCAAAAAGACCCGGCCCCGTAAAAACGGTGACCGGATCCTCTTTTATTGGGTGAGCGCGGCCGTTTTGCCGCCGATAAAGCGCAGCAGCTCCTGCGGAGAAAGCTCGACCTGTGTGCCGATTTTCCCTCCGCTCACTATGATGGTGGGCAGCTGTTCGCAGCTGCTGTCAATCACCGTGCGGAACGGTTTCTTCATCCCGACGGGCGAACAGCCGCCGCGGATGTAGCCGGTCACCTTGTTGATTTCGTCCACTCGGATCATTTCCACCGATTTCTCTCCCACGCTTTTTGCGGCTGCTTTCAGGTTCAGCTCCTGCGCGACGGGAATGACAAACACAAAATATTCCCGGCTGGCCCCGCGGGTCACGAGTGTTTTAAACACCCGCTCCACGTCCTGCCCCAGCTTGTGTGCGACGGAAATCCCGTCAATCTTTCCGTCCTCGTGGTCGTAGAAATAATGGTTATATGAAATTTTTGCCTGATCTAAAATGCGCATAACATTCGTTTTGTTATTATCCTTTGCCATCTTCGCTCTGCCTTTCGTATCCGTAATGGAATTACTGCTCGATCTTCCACTTAATTCCCTGCGGAGTATCCTCCAGCACCACATGGCGGGCTTTCAGCTCGTCACGGATTTTATCTGCGGTCGCCCAGTCCTTGTTCTTTCTGGCCTCTGTGCGTTCGGCAATTAGTTTTTCAATTTCCTCGTCAAGCGACGATTCTTTTTTCATATAGAGCAGACCCAGTACACCGGCAAGCTCGGTAAACAGGTTCAGCGCAAAATGGCACAGCTCCTTTGACGGCTCTGTGGAGGCGTTCAGGCTGGAGTTGATGTCCCTCGCCAGATCGAACAGCGCGGAAATCGCGTCCGCCGTGTTGAGGTCGTCCTCCATCGCTTCAATAAAATGATCTTCATATTCGCTCAATCTGCGGCGAATATCGTGTTCGCCCGGCTTTTCGCCCGCAGGCGCATGCTCTAACAGAAACTGCAAATTGTCGCGGCAGTTGTAAAGACGTTCCAGCGCCGCCTGGCACTGCTCAATGACCTCCGTGCTATAGTTGATGGGGGTGCGGTAGTGGGAGGCAACCATCAGATAGCGAATCGGCTCGTAGCCGTAATGCTCGGCGACGTCGCGAACCGTAAAGAAATTGTTGAGGCTTTTGCTCATTTTGCGGTTGTCGACATTGATGTAGCCGTTATGCATCCAGTAGTTGGCAAACGGAACATCGTTGCAGCATTCGCTCTGCGCAATTTCGTTTTCGTGATGCGGGAAAATCAGATCCTGCCCGCCGCAGTGAATGTCGATCGTTTTGCCCAGATAACGGCGCGCCATGGCGGAGCATTCAATATGCCAGCCCGGTCTGCCCTCTCCCCAGGGAGAAATCCAGCTCGGCTCGCCCGGTTTAGACCCCTTCCAAAGAGCAAAATCCATGGAGTCCTCTTTGATTTCCCCGGTGGCGATGCGCGCGCCGGCCTGCAAGTCCTCCAGCGGCTGGTGGGACAGTTTCCCGTAGTTTTCGTCCTTTTTGGTGCGGAAGTATACGTCTCCGTTTTCCGTCGGATAAGCAAAACCCTTTTCAATCAGATCGGAAATAATGTTGATAATTTCGTCGATATTCTGAGTGGCGAGCGGATGAATCGTCGCGGGGCGGACATTCAGACCCTTCGCGTCGGTTTTGTATTCCTCAATATACCGTTCGGAAACCGTCAGATAATCCGTACCCTCTTCGTTTGCCTTATTGATGATTTTATCGTCGATATCGGTAAAGTTCTGAACATACGTCACCTTCATGCCGCGGTACTCAAAATAGCGGCGCAGCACGTCAAACACACAAATCGGCCGTGCGTTGCCGATGTGGATGTAATTGTAAACCGTAGGGCCGCATGCGTAAATTTTTGCCTCCCCCACCGTGAGCGGCACGAACTCCTCTTTCTGGCGCGTTAACGTGTTATAAATTTTCATCTTCTTTTTCCTCTCTTTTCCTGAGCGCTTGTTCAAGCAGATTTTGTATGTTCTTCAGCCTTATTTCCATCTGGCACAACTCCTGCGCGACCGGGTCCGCAACATGAATCTGGTCCAGATTGCAAGGTCTGACACCGTTGAGACGAACAATTCTGGCCGGGACACCCACCGCCGTGGCGTTGTCCGGCACTTCGTCGAGCACTACCGCGCCCGCCGCCACACGCGCGTTGTCCCCCACGCGGAACGGGCCCAGCACCTTCGCGCCTGAACCGATCATCACATTGTCGCCAAGGGTGGGGTGGCGCTTCCCGTGGTCCTTGCCGGTACCGCCCAGCGTGACGCCCTGATACAGCGTGCAGTTGTCTCCGATTACGGTGGTTTCACCGATCACCACGCCCATACCGTGGTCGATGAACAGCCCCTTGCCGATCTGAGCGCCCGGGTGAATCTCAATTCCCGTTTTGTGCCGTGCCCTCTGCGACAGATACCGCGCGATAAACTTCATGTTGCGCTGGTAAAACCAATGCGCTCTGCGGTAGGCGCGGACGGCCTTAAAACCGGAATAAAGGAAATACACCTCCAGCCGGGATCTTGCCGCCGGGTCGCGGTCCAGTATCGAATCAAGCTCTTCTTTCAGATTTTTAAACATATCTGCCTCCAATAAAAAATGCCGCCCACGTCCCCCAAGAAGGGACGGAGGCGGTCATTGTACCGCGGTTCCACTCCGTTTTATCACTTATGTCAGCCGTTAACGGTGCCAGCCGTGCGGAGATACTGATTTCCCCCCGCCTGCTCACGGATGCATTTCGCCGCGTGTCCTGCAAAAAGCGCTCTCAGCCCCGGCGCTTTCTCTCTGATGCCCGCACTGCGGTTACTTCTTCCGCTCAACGCATTTCAATCGTACTGACAATATAGCACGATTCCCAAAGAATGTGACAATAGTATATACCAAAAAAATTATTAAGTAAACCCCCGATAAATTCCACTCTTTATCATAAACCTTTTTGGGGCGTTTATTTTGTCGTATTGATGGCGCCGATATTCTGCACAATATAAATCCCGCCGGAAAGCAGCGCAAAGAAGGTTGCGATCAGAATCAGGGCATAGCCCACGCCGCCGAACACCGCTCCACTCGGCACCCCGCCGAAGGTAAAAGCAGGAATCAGTCCCATTGTGGTCAGTTCCTGCACATACTGGAAAACAAGGATAGCCGTAATAGCGATGATCTGGCTGACCGTCTTTGTTTTGCCCCAGTTATTGGCGGCAATCACAACGCCGTTGTCCACCGCGACCAGACGGATAGAGGTTACCATAAATTCTCTTGCAATAATCAGGATCACGCACCAGGAAGCCGCCAGCCTGAGGTCGACAAAACAGACAAGCGCCGATACCACAAGGATTTTGTCGGCGAGCGGGTCCAGAAATTTTCCGAAATTCGTAATCTGGTTGTATTTGCGGGCAATCATGCCGTCGTAATGGTCGGTCAGCGACGCAACAACAAACAGGACAGCCGCCCAAAGATAATGGTGCGGAATCTGAGGAATCAATAGTACCGCAACAAAAAAAGGAACCAGAATGATGCGCAGAACAGTCAGTTTATTCGGCAGATTCATGATCTTTCCTCCTTGAGTATCATTTCTCCGGTCAGGTCGCCGTCAATGCATTCGGTTATTTTCACATCCGCAAAGCTTCCGGTTTTTGGCTTTGCACCTTTTGCGGTAAAGAATATTTTTCCGTCTATGTCGGGGGAATCGGCGTAAGAGCGGCCGAACCAGCACTCTGCGTAACGGTCAAACCCTTCGACCAGTACGCGGCAGGTTTTCCCGATCTGTTTTTCGCCCCACTCCTGCATGATGTTCATCTGGTCTTCCATAATCAGTTCCATACGGTGGCTCTTGACATCTTCATCGATCTGATCCGGCATCACCGCCGCCGCGGTGCCTTCCTCCTGCGAATAAGTAAAGCACCCGAGCCGTTCAAACCGGATTTCACGGACAAACTCGGCAAGCTCAGTAAAGTCCTCTTCCGTTTCGCCGGGAAAACCCGTAATCAGCGTGGTACGAAGTACAAGCCCGGGAATTCTCTCCCGCATTTTGCGGATCAGGCCGGTCAGCTCCGAGCGGCTGCCCGTGCGGCGCATCGCCTTTAAAAGCCGTTCACTGCAGTGCTGGAGCGGCAGATCCATATATTTTACAATTTTGTCCTCTTCCGCAAAGGTTGTAAGGAGTTCGTCGGTAATATAGTCGGGATAACAGTATAACACGCGAATCCAGGAAAGGCCGTCGATTTTACACAGTTCCCGAAGAAGCTGTGGCAGCCGGAGCTCCCCGTAAAGGTCCCAGCCATAACGGGTGGTGTCCTGCGCGATCAGAATCAGTTCCTTTGCGCCGTTTCGGACAAGGTTCTCCGCCTCGCCTAATATATCTTCCATCGTACGGGAGCGGTAGGCTCCGCGGATAAACGGAATTGCGCAGTAGGCACAGCGATTGTCACAGCCTTCCGCGACTTTCAGGTAAGCGAAATGCCCCGGTGTGGACAGCCGGCGCTCGCCGCTGAGAGGCAGAAGCGTCTTTTCCGGAAAGCTTTCCACCTTGACACCACTCAGGGCCTTTTCAATCACGGCGGCAATGTCGCTGTCCGCGCCGATCCCGGCCACGGCGTCCACTTCCGGAAGTTCCTTGAGGATTTCTTCCCGGTAGCGTTCCGCCATACAACCGGTCACGACAATCGCCTTGATTTTCCCCTCTGCCTTCAGTCTGGCCAGTTCGAGAATCTCTTCAATGGATTCCTTTTTGGCCGCGTCGATAAAGCCGCAGGTGTTCACAATCGCGGCGTCCGCAAGTGCGGCGTCATCCCGAACTTCATAGCCGGCCTTTTGCAGCGTGGCCATCATCATTTCGCCGTCTACCTGATTTTTGGCGCAGCCAAGGCTGACCAGTCCTACACTATATGCCATTTATTCGTCCTCATTTTCAAATTGATTTAACGCGGTGCGGATATCGTCCCAGCCGTAGCCGAGTCTTTGCAGCGCGGCAATGCTCCGGCGGCGCCCTTTTTCGTCGTCCAGAAGCCGTGCGTACTTTTTGTCGAGCAGTTCTTTGATCTTCTCAACGGGATCGGGGGTGTTTTCTTCCAGAATCTGCTCCACCAGTTCCTCGTCAATCCCCTTTTGCAGCAGTTCGCGCCGAACGCGCGAAGCGGAATACGCCTTGCGGCGGAACAGCTCCCCCGCCAGACTGCGCGCGTATTCTTCATCATTGACAAGGCCCAGCTCCGCCATATGATGCGCCGCCGCCTCGGCGGCCTCCCGGGTGGTCACCCGGCTGATTTTATCGGCAAGCTCCTTCTGCGAATGACTCCGGTGTTCCAGCAGGTACAGCGCCTTTTCCCCGGCGCGCCGGCTGTCACTTTCCAGAATGAGCTCGTGCAGCTGTTCGTCGCTGATTTCGCGGCCGGTTCGGAATCCGGATTTCAGAAGGGTCTCCGTATCGATATTCAGGGCGAACTCCCCGTCCAGAAACAGCGCCGAAAGCCCCTTCCTGCGCGGTTCCACCGCCGTAATCAGCATCAGTCGTCCGCGGAAATGTCAATGTTTGCGGAGCGGCCGCGGCTGCTCGTTTTCGCGGGCGCGGGGGGCGCAACCTCCACCGGCTTGACAGCGGGGGCGGCTGGAGCAGTCTTTGTATAAAGCTTCAGAACATTTTCCTTGACAAGGGCTTCCACTTCACCGGCAATATCGGCATTCTCCGCCAAAAAGGTTTTCGAATTGTCGCGGCCCTGTCCTAACCGTGTCTCTTTAAAGGAGAACCACGCGCCGCTCTTCTGGATAATATCCAGCTTGACCGCCAGATCCAGCAGCTCGCCTTCGCGGGAAATTCCCCTGCCGTACATGACGTCGAACTCCGCCTCACGGAACGGCGGGGCAATTTTATTTTTAACCACTTTCGCGCGGGTACGCGAACCGATCATTTCGGTACCGTTTTTCAATGTTTCTATTTTACGGATGTCAATTCTTACGGAAGCGTAAAATTTCAGCGCGCGGCCGCCGGGGGTTACCTCCGGGCTGCCGTACATGACGCCCACCTTTTCACGCAGCTGATTGATGAAAATGGCAACACAGCTCGATTTGGAAATCGCGCCCGCCAGCTTGCGCAGCGCCTGACTCATCAGACGTGCCTGCAGACCGACGTGGCTGTCCCCCATTTCGCCCTCAATTTCAGCGCGCGGCACCAGAGCCGCCACGGAGTCGACGACAATCACGTCGATTGCTCCGGAGCGCACAAGCGCTTCCGTAATCTCAAGCGCCTGCTCGCCGGTGTCCGGCTGGGAAACCAGAAGGGAATCCACGTCCACGCCCAGCGCGCGGGCGTACACAGGGTCAAGCGCGTGCTCCACGTCAATAAACGCCGCGTTGCCGCCGTTTTTCTGCCCCTGCGCAATGCAGTGGAGAGCGAGCGTGGTTTTACCGGAGCTTTCCGGCCCATAAATCTCGGCAATACGGCCGCGCGGAAGTCCGCCAATGCCCAGCGCGAGATCCAGCGACAGGGAGCCGGTCGGGATGGCTTCCACATGCATGGCTTCATTCTGGCCTAGGCGCATGACCGCGCCCTTTCCGAACTGCTTTTCAATCTGTGCCAGTGCCGTTTCCAACGCCGCGTTTTTATCTGTTGTCGCCATTTTTCCCTCCGGTTTATGACAGGCCGCAGTTTCACGGATTCTCCGCTGAACGGCCTCAAATTTTTTATCGTCTAAAAAATTATATCGTATTTCCGGTCGAAAATCAATACATCGGAAGAATAAATTCGAACAAATGTTTAATCCTTTTTTCGGATTCCCGCAACTACCCGATCCAGCCCGTTAAAATCCTTGGCAACCTGAATTTCAGAAAGTCCGGCAGCCCGGAAAAGCTCAGTGACCTGCGCCGCCTGTCCCTCGCCGATCTCCACCGCCGCCGCGCCGCCGGGTTTTAGCTTCGGCAGCCAGAGCGACGCAATCGCGCGGTAAAACAGCAGCCCGTCCTCTCCCCCGTCCAAAGCGGTGAGCGGTTCCTTCTGCACTTCGGTCTGGAGCGTCTGCAGCTCGCCGGCGGCAATATAAGGAGGGTTGGACACAATGCAGTCAAAGGAGGAAAATTCCGCCGCACTTTCCGGATTTAAAATATCCGTCCGGACGGACTTTATGTGCTGAAAACCCGTGCTTTTGATATTGAGATCGAGATAATGCAGCGCCTCACCGTAAAGCTCTGCAGCGGTAACAAAAGCGTTCGGCAGTAAAGAGCAAAGCCCCAGCGCCACCGCGCCGCTGCCGGAACACAGGTCGACAATTTCGGGATTTTCCACACCGCTGAGCAGCTTTGCCGCCGTATAGACCAGAAGCTCGGTTTCTTCCCGAGGAATCAGCACCCCTTCGCCGACCGCGAGCGTAAGTTCCATAAAAGGCCAGCTGCCCAATAGATACTGCAGCGGCCGCCCGCCCGCGCGCTCGTGCACAAGGCGAAGGAATTCCCCCGACCGCTGTTCCTCTGCGGGTTCAGCGGAGTGGAGAATTCTATCCTGACGGTCAAACCCGAACGCCTTCTGAAAAAGGCAGGAAGCGTCAAACGCGGGGCTTTCGTTCCCCGCGCCGGTCAGTATGTTTTTTCCCATCCGGTATGTTTCGCCCAGTGTCAAACTGCCCGCACCCGCTTTTCGATTTATTCGCTGATCTTGATTTTGTCCTCGCCGTTTTCAGGGATAACCTGTTTCATGGCTTCAATTGCCACCTCAATCATGCTGTCGTCCGGTTCCTTCGTGGTAATCCGCTGCACCCACAGCCCCGGAGCGGCAATCACGCGCGTAAAGGCGTTGTCATGACGGCCGCACAGCCGGATAAATTCGTAGCCGACGCCCACAATGAGCGGGACGCACAGAATTTTGACAATTGTCCGGACAAACGGGTTGCCGAACGGAATGAAGAATCCGACAATAATGCTCAGAATCAGCATAATCACCAGAAAGCTTGTGCCGCAGCGCGGGTGGAACCGGCTGTGTTTGCGCACGTTTTCCACGGTGAGTTCCTCATCGTTCTCATAGCAGAAGATAGTCTTGTGCTCCGCGCCGTGATACTGGAAAAGACGGTGAATTTCCGGCATACGGGAGCAGAAATAAATATATCCGATAAAAATGGCAATGCGCATAACGCCCTCTACCAGGGAGCGCCACGGCGCGATGGACGGCCCTACCGCGTAGTCCCGGATCAGATTAAAGAGAATCGTAGGCAAAAAGAAAAACAGACCCACCGCAAGCAAAAGACCCAGCACGGTGCTCGCCACCATGATTACATTCATCATTTTGTCGCCGAAGGTCTTTTCGACCCATTTGTCAAATTTGGACGGTTCCTCGTCCTCTTCCAGCCCGGCCTTGTCCACAGAATAGGAAAGCGCCTTGTACCCCACGGAAAGCGAATCGATAAAACCCGCAATCCCCCGCAGCAGCGGAAGGCGCAGGATGGAATGTTTGTCGCGCACCGGACTGCCGCCCATCTTCTCTGTGGAGATGGAGCCGTCGCTCAGCCGCACGGAGGCAACCGTTTTTTGGGGGCCGCGCATCATGATTCCCTCGACCAGTGCCTGTCCGCCGATGGACGTGATGCATTTTGTTTTTTCTCTAGCCATTATTTTCGGAATTCCTTTCTTCGTTCATGGTCTCGTCAGTTTGCGGCTGGGTCTCCAGCTGCCTTAAAGTCGGTATAAAGATGGTCACCGCGGTGCCCACGTTTTCATGGCTCTCAATTTCCAGGCTGCCGGAGTGGAGCTTCATGATTTCATCCGCAAGCGCAAGGCCGATGCCGGAGCCGCGGATGGTCTGATTTGCCTTGTAGAATTTCTTTTTGACTTTGGGAAGGTGCTCCGCCGGGATTCCGCAGCCGTTGTCGCTGATGACCACGCGGATAAACCCGTCGGACTCCGTCGCGGTCACGTTGATGGTGCCGCCCTCCTCGGTATATTTCAGCGCGTTGTCAATAATATTGACAAACACCTGCCGCAGGCGGTTAATGTCGCCCAGAACGGGCGAAAGCATGGCGGGCTCCTCGTAAAGCAGAAATTTATGCTCCATATTGGCGCGTTCACTGAACATATAGACCGCTTCTCCCAGTTCGGCAAGAATATCGATTTTGTCCATGGTCAGTGTCATGCGCCCGCTCTGCATACGGGAAAAGTCAAGCAGCTCCTCAACGATTCCGGAAAGCCGCTCCGATTCGCGGATAATAATGCCCATTCCGCGGTCAAGCGTTTCCTTGTCGTTGCCCCCGCCCTGCATGGTTTCCGCCCAGCCCTTGATAGCCGTCAGCGGTGTGCGCAGCTCGTGGGACACCGAGGAGATAAAGTCGTTTTTCATTTTTTCAGCCGCGCCCAGCTCATCGGCCATGTCGTTGATCGTGTCGCAGAGCTGGCCGATTTCGTCGTCGTTGCTTTTTTCTATCCTTACCTTAAAGTCACCCTGCGCAATCCGCTTGGCGGTTGCGCCGATTTCCTTGATCGGCGTAATAATCGAATTCATAAAATAATAACTGGAAACAATTACAAACAGAATAATCAGAAGCCCCGCAAGGATCAGGGATCCTAAAATAATGGCGACCTGCTTGTCGGCTTCTTCCAAAGAAACCACATAGCGGATGGCGCCGACAAAGCCGCCCTCGTTGTTGCGCATTACGCGCGTAACGGCCATTACCTTTTCCCCGCTGGTCAGGCTTCCCGTCCAGGTGCCGTAGCCCTCCGTGCTTTCCAGCGCAAGCTTATAGTCCGGCATGGGCTGGCTTTCGTCCGGCGCGAAGCCGACGGAGGTAATAATGATTTTCCCGTTGGAGTTGAACACCATCAGCTCCATGCTCTCTTTACTGGGAAAATTCTCCACATAGTTGCGTGCGGCGGTACTGAACTCCTTCGGCGATTTTCTGCCGTAGTCGGCGAACACGTTGGTCAGCTCGTCGGAACGGCTGCTCAGCGCCGTCTGGATGCCGTTGTAGACATAGCCGCGGACAACATAGGAAAGAATGAGGATCAGTGTAATCAGGATGAGCAGGATCACGCCCAGACTGTTTAAAAGCCACCGTCTGGTAATTCCGTTCGTTCTCATACTGATGGTCTCCTTTCCTCATGATTCTGTTAAGACATCGGGAAGGCTACGCTTCCCACTTGTACCCCAGTCCCCAAACGGTGACAATGTGCCTGGGGTTGGAGGGTTCGTCCTCCACCTTCATGCGCAGGCGCCGGATATTGACATCCACGATTTTTTCCTCTCCAAAATAAGCGTCGCCCCACACATGTTTTAAAATATCGGAGCGGTCGAGCGCGGTGGTGGGGTTAGAAAAGAAATACTCCATAATCTGGAACTCCACCTGTGTCAGCTCAATCGGCACACCTTTTTTCATAAGGGAGCGGTTGCGCAGATTCAGGGCGAATTCTCCGGAGCGAATTTCCTCTTTGAAGTTGTTTTCGTTTCTCATCTGCTCCAGCGCGACACGGCGGTACACCGCGTCCACTCTTGCGACAAGCTCACTGGGACTGAACGGCTTTGTCACATAATCGTCGGCCCCCATCATCAGTCCGCTGACCTTATCCATTTCCTGTGTGCGCGCGGTCAGCAGGATGATGCCGATGGAACCGTTTTTCTGCCGAAGTTCTTTGCAGACCGCAAGGCCGTCGTTCTTGCCGGGCATCATAATGTCCAGCACCGCAACGTCGATATTGCCCCCTTCGCGGTCATAAATGGCGAGCGCTTCGTCTCCGTTGGCCGCCTCAAAGGCATTGTAGCCCGCCCGTTTCAGATTGATTACTACAAATTCTCGAATTGCCTGTTCGTCTTCGGCAACAAGGATATTTTTCATACCCGTTCCTCCAATGTCGTGATTTAATCCTGACTAATCAGTTCAAAGCTGTTTTTCACGTCGCCGATGCTGAGGGAAAGCGCGTTGTCCGGCGACGGGGAGCTGGCCGCAAATACCAGATTGTCGGAGTCAAGCAGCTTGTAAAAGCCGGTTGTTCCCAACCCGCTGTCCCATTCACTCTGGGAAAAGACCTGAATTTTCAGAAGTGCGGATCCGAGGGTTCCCGAATTCTTCCCCGCCGCGTTCCACTGATAAAAGGTAATGGTTCGCGTTGCGGTGTCCGTTTGGGTGGTTACTTTTCCGCGCCACATGTCCGGCATCAGAAACCAGTAGCCGTCGGAATAATTCAGAACCATGCTCATTACCCGGACAAACGTGCCTGTCTGGGTGTCGTAGCGGTGCCAGTTTGTAAGATAGTCCGTGTCATCCATATTTTCACCGCTGTGGCCCGGCATCAGACTGACGATCGGCACCTCTATAATTTTATCGCCGTTAATGTCCTTCGAAACAACGGACGTACTGCGCATGGTATAATTTGCCGTCTGTGTTTTGAAGTCATAAAACGGAGATTTCAGCATCTTCGTCTTTTTGTCCCAGTAAAGAAGCTCCGTCACAAGAGTCCCCGCGTTTTTCACGCCGTCCAGCACAATGCCGTTCTGCCGTTCGTTTATCAGTCCGGCCTGCACGGAGGAATATTTGGTCACGGCGCCGTCCATCCGGCAGGAGCCCATGACCTCCACGCTGCCGTCCCTAACACGGAACAGACGGGCAAGCGCCGGCTGGTCGCCCGCGCTGGTGTTGGCGGTAAATATTTCGTCCCTGCCGTCGCCGTCAAAGTCCATGACCGCCAGTTCGGTGTAGGTCTGTTCCAGCTTCAGTTCATTCATTTTTCCATCTTTATAGTAATAGACGCAAATGGTGCTGGTGTTGTTCAAGCTGCTGCCCCAGCCGACGACAGCCTCGCTTTTTCCGTCGCCGTCAAGGTCGCCGAAGCAGACTTTGTCCACCTGCGCCGCGGGATTGCTGAAGGAACCCATGTCCACCCATTTCCCGTCCTTTTTCATAAACATGATATTGGTGCCGGAGGTTTCGTCTTCCTTCTGGTAAATCGCCATGGCTTCGTCGTTTTTATCCCCGCAAAGATCATGCGTGATAATTGCGGAACGGTAATCCCCGCTTTTGGGGTATTTCAGCGACATTTTTCCGTCGGTTTCGCTTTCCAGTAAAGCGTGTATATCCGCTTTCTCTCCGGTCGGTTTCGGCGGGTGCATCAGCGTTTGGGCGTCCAGACCGATAAACGAGCAGCCCGACAGAGCAACAGCCATTACAAGCGCCATTGCAACAGCTCTCAGCTTCATTTCACCACGCCTTTCTTTTTTATATTGATTATTCATTATATCATTATATACAAAAAAAGAACAGTATCAATTATGTTACGAAAAAGATGCCCGCTCCTGTGTTTGTGAATAAGGATGCCCCCTTTTTTACACAGAAAAACAGCCGCACGGCTTAAAAAACCATACGGCTGCCAACTGCAGTTACGTTGTCATACGGAAATCAAGATTGTAGGGCGGGCTGAGCGTGGTTCTGGCCTCTTCCAGAAGGGATTTCCAATCCGTTGTCCCTCTTTGCCGCGCCATGCGGACAGCCTGCACCATAAACCAGGTGTCAAGCAGCATGGTTTCCCCCTCGCGCATTACGGCAAACGGAAAAGCAAACTGTTCCTCAAGAAACTCCCACTTTTCCAGCTCAAACGCGGCGCGTACAGTGTTCAGCCGTACCCGTTCCACCGCTTTCAGCGATTCGGGCAGGGCACGGTAGCAATCCCACGCCTGCTGATAACGTCCAGCCTTTGTAAAGAGGTCAATCGCGTCCTGCGCCATGACCTCCGACTGTTCGGCGCCGCCCAGAGCCAACGCCTGTTCCATACAGGAGCAGGCTTCTTCAAGGTGATCGTCCTGCAGCAGGGCCTGCGCCAGATTCCGGCAGCAGACCGCGGTGGGTCTAACGGCAATCGACTGCTTCATTGCGTTAATACCGTCCTGCCATTTGCCGCTCTCGTAAAGCATTAGCCCCAGGTGGAGCAGCGCCTGTGCGCTTCGGTTTTCCTCGTTTTGAAGTGACTTTGCAAGAAGTGCCATCCAGCGGGGGTCCGTCATCCAGGAAGCGGGCAGCCGCTCCTTTTCCGGTTCCGGCATCCGGCCGGTACGCAGCAGCGCAAGCCACGGAGCTTGCTTTTCGCCCAGCGTTTCCTCCGGGAAAAGAAGTCCCTTCGGAATCATCTGCGGGTCGCGGGCGGCTTCCAGCGCACCCCATCCGCTGCCGCAGTAAAGGATTTCATCCGGCACGGTATCTTCCAGCGCTTCATAAAGGCCGTCCGCCCGGAGCAGTTCTTCTTCGCTCAGCCGCTGGTCGATCCGGCTGTGAACATACTGTTTGGAAGCTTCCCAGCCCGAAAAGGCCTCGCTTTTGTCAACTGCCATTCCGCCGAAAACTTGTGTGAACCGCACGCAGCCGTTCGGCTCGATGTCCTCCCCGTGTACCTGTGAAGGGGAAAGCCCTGCCTGAACCTCAAGGTAGTTTCCTTCCCCATCAAGGGAAAGGAAGTCCTTCCAGTGGCAGCCGCCGCGCTGCATCCCCCAGCAGAACATCTTCCGGTAGCACAGCGCCGCGGTGGAGCGCTCCCAGAACGCGGTGCCGTCGTCGTACACCGCCGTCTCCCACGCGTCAGACAGGGCGTGCCGGTTCTGGAAGAAATATTCATTGGAATACGAAAGATTCTGCGGATAGCTCGCGTCCAGTCCGTTCAGACTTTTTAAGTACGGCATGGTGTCGTGCGCAAAGCCGTGGGCGGAGTTCTGGGAGCTCATGGTCTCCGGTTTGATGCAGACCACCCCGTCGCTCTGGGAAAAGACACGGACATTCTTTTCCTCGCGCACCGCAATATTCGTCCACCAGTAAAGCGGCACCGCATGCGGCTGGGTATTCAGAATTTTCACATGGGCAAACAGTCGGTCGGAATCCTCCGGCAGATGGAAATCAATCTGAAGGAAAAAGCACTTCTGCCGTTCGTATTCGTACATACGCAGGAACGGTTCGCCGTCCTTTCCCGTACAGCGGGCAAAAAACATCGGTTCACAGGTCAGGCAGGTGTGCCCGAACTGCCCCAGATTCCACTCGATCCCGCCGGAAAACCACGCGTTGCGAATGGCGAGATTTCCCAGACGCAGCACCGGATTGGTAAACAGCAGCTCCCGTTCCGCCCTTTTGTCATAGAGCGACCAGAGCCGGCCGCCGTAATCGGCAAGGAAGGTGGCGCGCAGAAAGTCGTTTTCCATCACTACGGTTTTTAACTGCCGCGGCTTCAGGTCACGGTGAAAGGTGTCCTGAACCGTGTAGGGCAGCTCACGGAAACCGGTCTGGTAAGCGAATCCCTTTTTTTCACTTTCCAGCAAACCCGCATCAATCAGAGGTTTCTCCTGTGCGCGGTCGCGGAAACGCGGCAGCGGATTCCCGCTTTCCAGTTCGGCGCCGGGTATGTTCAGCACCGATCGAACTATTTTCAATCAAAACGTCCCCTTTGATTTTATTTACCGTCATACAGATATCCTGTGCCGTACCGCACGGATGGGGATTATCCCTTGATCGCGCCGCCGGTTACGCTGGCAATGATCTTTTCGGAAAGGAAAATGTATAGTACAAACGTCGGCAGGAACACAATGACCACCGCCGCGAACATACCGCCCCAGTCCCCCGTATAGCGCATGGACTGGATCATGGAGTACAGGCCGACCGCCACCGGGCGGGTCTTTGCCGTATTGGCAAAAATCAGGGAAACAAAGTACTCGTTCCAGATGGTGATAAAGTTGAAGATCGTAACCGTAATAATTCCGGGCTGCGCCAGCGGCAGCATGATCGTCCAGAACGTTTTCATGGGCGAACAGCCGTCAATCGCCGCGGCTTCTTCAAACGTAACGGAAAGATTGTGAAAGAACGTGTTTAAAAAGAAAATGGTAAACGGAACGTTGATTGCTATGTAAAGAAAGACCAGCAGTCCCCTTGACTGGTTGACGTGCATCTGGCTGAACAGCGCAAACAGAGGCATGATAATCATGATTGCGGGAATTCCCAGCGCGGTCGCAAATAAATTCTGCAAAAAGCCGTTTCCTCGAAATTTAAACCGGCTGAGCACATAGGCCGCCGGAGCCGACACAACAATCACCAGAGAACAGGAAATCATCGTATAGACAAGGGAATTCATGAAATAGCTGGACACTTTATGCATTTTCCACGCCTTCACATAATTTTCCGGATGAAGCCCCGTTGCAAATTTGAACAGATTGCCGTCAAAAATTTCGCGGGTAGTGGAGAATGACGCCAGGATAATCCAGCCGATCAGCACAAACGTGAAAACGACCCAGATCCCGACGACCAGATAGCCCGGAGCAAGGGCCAGTTCTTTTTTCCAATTTGTTTTCCGCCTTATTTTTTTATTAGCCATATTCATTCCCCCTTAAAGCTCAACGTCGTCGTGACGGACAATGAGCTGCGTAAACAGAAAGACGACGACCACCACGATGGTCAGGATGACGCCGATGGCAGCACCCGCGCCGGAATCACGCACCGTAACGGCCGAGTTGCTTGCGCCGAAAACCAGCTCATACATATAGGACATCGGGGTAACGGTGCTTTCGCTCAGGTTGACCGGCGAGAACAGCTGGCTCCAAACGAAGAAGGCCATGGTGCTGACCGTCCAGAGTACAATATTGGTGCGGCACACGCCCTTGAGCAGAGGGAGCGTAATCCTTGAAAACCGCTGGAACACGTTGGCGCCCTCAATGGTGGCGGCCTCGTAAAAATCCACCGGAATCCGCTCAATCCCGCTCATCCAGATCAGCATATGATACCCCACCATTCCGAAGCAGTAGGCGACAAGCATGCTCCAGAAAACCATTTCCGGCCCGGTCCACTGCGTGGCGGCCGCCTTTGAAAAGCCGAGGGATCTCAGCGTGGAATTGACCAAACCGAAATCGGGATTGTAAACATAGTTGATCCACATGGTTCCCATAGCGACTGCGGAAATGACGTTTGGCAGGTAGATAACGGAGCGGAAAAAGCTTTTTCCATGGACTCCGCTGGTGAGGATGACCCCGAACAGAAGCGAAATCAGCATAACGCCAATCCCGCCCACAAGCCAGATCAGCCCGATGTTCTGCATTGCGCTTACAAAAAGGGGCGTTTTGAAAAGGGTCCTGAAATTCCCCAAACCGTTAAACTTCCATGACGAAACGGCATCTGTAACACCTTCGACCTTAAAGAAGCTCATGATTACGGTCCTTATGGTAGGATACAGGAAAACCATAGCATACAGAAAAACCGCGGGTGCCAGAAAAATGACGATCATTGCTTTATTTTTTGTTTTCATAAGAACCTCCCGAGAATTCCATGGACGAAAGGGCGGCAGCGTAAACACGATGCCGCCCTTTTCCTGCCGCAGTATAGTTGTATTGAATTATTTCTTCATTGCGTCCGCAAAGCCTTTTGCGTCCAGCTTGCCGCTGACAAGCAGAGCAAAGTTTGTTTTGATTTTCGCGTTGATGTCCGCGTCGTTTTCCATGCCGACCGCCCAGGGATACCGGGTAGTGGTGGCGTCCAGAACCGCCTTGGCGTCCGCAAGCTGTGTCGGCCATGTTGCGTCGTTCGCCATCGGAACGCCGATGGAGTTTGCCGCAAGCTTCGTGTCCCATTCGCCGGTGGTCATAAAGACGATGAATTTGAAGGCTTCTTCCGCATGCTTGGTGTTCTTGTTAATTCCGAAGCACTGCGCGCCGTACTGGTTGGCCTCCGGTCCGTCGCCGTCCTTGCCGACTGCCGGATACGCGAAGGTGCCCCAGTTAAAGTCCGCCGGCGCGGAATTTTTAATTTCATTCGGGAGCCAGGTTCCGTTCAGGTACATGGCTACGTTGCCGCTTGCGACTTCCTGCTGGCCCGCGGGGTAAATGTTGCCGGCCGCGTTCTTGGATATGTAACCCTTGTCGTACATTTCTTTCCACTGTTCGCCGAAGGTCAGAACGGCGGGATCGTCAATCTTTTTGTTTTCCACCATGGCGAGCGTCTTGTCTTTGCCGATCAAGCGGGCCATGTGGTAGCCGAACAAAGACGCCATGTACGCGTCGTCCACGGTAATCGGGGTCTTGCCGGCCGCTTTGATCTTGGAGCAGGCGTCAAGCCACTCTTCCCAGGTCTTTGGAACCGCTGTAATGCCGGCTGTCTTAAAGATGTCCTTGTTATACATGACAAGGAAGGTGGACGGCTGGTAAGGAATGGTGGAAAGCTTTCCGTCCGGCCCGAGGGAACGGGCAAGGTCGACCAGCTTTTTGTTGATGACGTCGGTCAGCGGTTTGCCGTTCGTGGTGTCGTAGGATTTGGCAGCCAGATCTTCCACATTGAGCAGATATTTGCCCCAGGTGCCGTTGACACGCTCAACGTCTTCGTCAAAGATGTCGATATCCTGTCCGGCTTCCAAAGCAGGCTGAAGGGTTTTGCGAATATCGCGGCCCTGCCAGTTGACGTCAACGGTGATTCCCGTCTTCTCCTTGAAGGCTTCCACGGCTTCCGCAACGGTCTGTCCCTGCGGTTCGGTTTCGTTCCACATGGAGTAATAAGTGATGGTTACGTCGCTCTTCGCGTCACTTTGCGACGCGCTGCCGGAAGCGGCCGGTGCTGTTGACTGCGAAGTTCCGCCGCAGCCGCTGAGCGCCATGGCGCAGACTAACACGATGGCCATAAGAGAACATAATTTCTTTTTCATTTTCAGACCTCCTAATTTTATGTTTGAATTCGAAGGATTGCTAAGTTACATATTGACCAATAAATTAGATTTTCAATTATCATTTTTATCCAATTCGCTGTTCAACAACCCTATTTTACGGTGTTTTTACCAATAAAGATTTAGAATTTTTTGCATTAAATTTGCACAATCTGTTCTACTTGCACAAAAGGTATTTTGTTTCCGTCGGGCGGGGGTTTTCAGCAATGGAACACGGGGATATTCGCTCCGGAGCACAGAAAAAAGGCGCTTCCGTTCAGCTGAACGCAGCGCCTTTGCCTTGTGTTGCTCGTATTATATCACGGTCATTTTATTTGTCAATTCATAAAACGGCTAAAAGGGACGAAAAACGGCCATAGTACAAATTTTATGCGCAGAATGACAAACAGGCCTTTTCGCCTATTTCCGTTCATAATATTTCTATATAAAAATATTAGTAGAAGAAAAGAATGCTATGATTAAATATTATTAAAAAGCGGGCCGATCGCTCTCCGGCGCCCAGCCCGCGCAGGCAGGGAGCTGAAACTGATGACGCAATTTGTAAGCACCTTTCTGAAACAGGAAATTGAGATTCACGAGCTGGTAACCGTCCATTATTTTGAATACAACAGTGATTTCTACTTTCCGGGCGAAACCCACAACTTCTGGGAATTTCTGTACGTTGACAAGGGACAGGTGGACGTAACCGCCGGAAGCACCAACTATGTGCTGAAAAAAGGCGATATCATCTTTCACAAGCCCTATGAGTTCCACAGTCTGTGGGCAAACGGCGTCATCGCGCCGAATCTGGTGGTGATTACCTTCAAGTGCGATTCCCCCGCCATTCATTTTTTTGACAATAAAATCTTAAGGGTGGGCGACTATGAACGCGACCTGCTCGGCCGCGTGATTGAGGAAGCTCTCTCCTCTTTTTCTTCCCCACTGGACGATGTGGACCTCAAAGAACTGAAACGCAGCGGCAAAGGGGAATTCGGTTCCGAACAGGTCATCAAGCTCTGCCTGGAGCTGATGCTCATCAGCCTGATCCGCAGGGGCGGAACCGGAGAAGAGCGGGTATCCTCCTCCATTCGGGAGAAATCCGGTCAGGACACCTTTTCGCGGATTGTAGTATACCTGAACCAGAACATCCACAACAAAATTACTCTGAGCGACGTGTGCCGGGACAACATGTGCGGCTGCTCCTTCCTGCAGAAGGTGTTCCGCGAAAAGACCGGCGGCGGCGTTATGGAATACTTCGGAAAAATGAAGGTGGACAGCGCCAAACAGTCCATCCGCGAGGGAACGAAAAACTTTACGGAAATTGCAAACGATCTTGGCTATTCTTCCATCCACTACTTCTCCCGTCACTTCAAAAAAGTGACCGGAATGACCCCGTCGGAGTACTCTTCCTCCGTCAAGCTGCGCACAGACAGCCAAAAGGGCCGTTCGCCCCATTTTGAGTAATGCTTCTATAGAATCCAGTCCGTCCGGGAATTCCCGGACGGACTTTTTTGTGCAAAAATGATTTTTTGTGCAAATTTTGTGATGGATAAGATATTTATTTTAAATCATGCATCATCTAAAATAAGGGCAGAGAATACAAAACAGCAAATGCACAAAGGAGAATGCAACATGAAGGAACCTGTACTCGTTGTCATGGCGGCGGGAATGGGCAGCAGATACGGCGGGCCGAAACAGATTGACCCCGTGGGCGACAACGGAGAGATTATTATTGATTTCTCTCTTTATGACGCGGTGAAAGCCGGATTCAAAAAGGTCGTTTTTCTGATTAAAAAATCAATTGAAGCGGATTTTAAAGAGATTATCGGGGACAGAATGTCCAAAATCATAGAGGTAAAATACGCGTATCAGGAAGTGGACGAACTGCCGCCGGGGTACCGGGTGCCGCAGGGGCGCGGCAAGCCGTGGGGAACCGCGCACGCCGTCCTCTGCTGCCGTGAGGTGATTGACGCGCCGTTTGCCGTCATCAACGCCGACGACTACTACGGAAAGGACGCGTTCCGGCTGATTTACGATTATCTTCTTCACAGCAGGGACGATGAACTGTACCGCTACGCAATGGTGGGCTATACCCTGGAAAACACGCTGACAGATCACGGCCATGTGGCAAGAGGCGTCTGCGTCGCCACCCCGGACGGTTTTTTACAGGATATTCACGAACGTACCCACATTGAAAAGCGCGGGGACGCTGCGCAGTACACCGAGGACGGCGGAAGCTCCTGGATCACCGTCCCCCGCGGAAGCACCGTTTCTATGAACCTGTGGGGTTTTTCCGAATCGATACTGGAAGAAATCGCCGCAAGGTTCCCCGCGTTTCTGGACAATGCTCTGAAAAACAATCCGCTGAAGGCCGAATTTTTTCTGCCCACCGTGGTGGATGAACTGCTGAAAAGCGAAAAGGCCAGCGTAAAAGTGCTGCAGTCCCCTGACAGATGGTACGGAGTCACCTATCGTGAGGACAAACCGGTCGTGGTGGAAGCAATCCGCAGAATGAGAAAACAGGGAATTTACCCTGATAAGCTATGGGAGGGCAATACATGAAACCGGTTAAAAACGAACTTCTGCCCGAAATTGCGGGAAAATTCCAGTTTGAGGGCCAGTATGTAGGGATTCTCCCCTATGGAAGCGGACATATCAACGACACTTTTTCCGTATTTTTTCAGCTGGAGGAACAAACCCGCAGATACATCCTCCAGCGCATTAACACCAATGTGTTCCGCAAACCCGTTGAGCTGATGGAAAACGTGGTGGGCGTTACCCGCTACCTGCACCGCGCAATCGCCGCTGCGGGCGGAGACCCCTACCGTGAAACGCTGAACCTGATCCCCGCTTGGGACGGTACATACTATTATATTGACGAAGACGGCGGCTACTGGCGCTCCTATTATTTCATTGAAAATACCGTCACCCTGCAGCAGACGAGAACCAAAGAAGAGTTTTATGATTCCGCCCGTACCTTTGGCCGGTTTCAGCTGCTGCTGGCCGACTATCCGGCGGCTACCCTGCACGAGACCATTCCTCTGTTCCACAACACTCCCAACCGTATCCTTCAATTTAAAGAAGCGCTGGCTGAGGACGTAAAGGGCAGGGCTGCCGGGGTACAGGAAGAAATCGACTTTGTCTTGAAGCAGGAAGAATACACCCACCTGCTGGTGGATATGCAGGCGCGGGGGGAACTTCCCCTGCGGGTCACCCACAACGATACCAAACTGAACAACGTCCTTGTCGACAGCAAAACCGGCAAAGGGGTCTGCGTCATCGATCTGGACACGGTAATGCCCGGTCTGTCCCTGTACGACTTCGGCGACTCCATCCGCTTCGGGGCCAGCACGGCGGCGGAGGATGAGCAGGATCTTTCCAAAGTGCACTTTGATCTGGAACTGTATGAAGCGTATACCAAAGGCTTTCTGGAAATTGCCGGGAAGGTGCTGACCAACGAGGAAATCAGAAGGCTGCCGGACGGAGCCAAGATGATGACACTGGAATGCGGCATCCGTTTCCTTGCTGATTATCTGGCGGGCGACACCTACTTCAAAATCAGCCGTGAAGGCCACAACCTTGACCGTGCCCGCACCCAGTTCCGGCTGGTGGAGGAAATGGACGAAAAATGGGATGCTATGTCACAGATCGTGGAAAAGTTCTGTGAATAGAGGCTGAAAAAATGAAAAACATTCTTTGCTACGGCGACTCCAACACTTACGGGATGAAACCCGGGATGACGGGCAGATACACGCGGGACATTCGCTGGACCGGTCTGCTGCAAAAGCTGCTCGGCGACGGGTACTATGTCATAGAAGAAGGTCTGGGCGGCAGAACGACCGTCTGGGACGACCCGATTGAAGAATACAAGAACGGAAAAACCTATCTTCTGCCCTGTCTGGAGAGCCACAAGCCGCTCGATCTGGCGGTCATTATGCTGGGTACCAATGATTTGAAAAAACGCTTTTCCCTGCCGGTGTGCGACATTGCGTCGGGAATGGAAAACCTGATAAGAACCATTTTGAAATCCGATTCGGGCAATTCCGGCAGCGCCCCGCAGGTGCTTTTGGCCGCGCCGGTTCCCATCACCGACGTAGGAATCCGGGACTGGCGCCTGATGTTCGGTGAAGGAATGAAAAACAGCCTTTTGCTGGCTGAAGAGTATGAGCAGGTCGCAAAACGGAACCATGTGCATTTTCTGAACCCGGACCGGAGCGTGGAAGTCGGCCCGGAGGACGGAATCCATTACACACAGGCCGGTCACCGGAAAATGGCCGAGCTGATTGCGCAAAAGGTTCATGAAATTTTTCCGAATGGCTAAGAAGCCCTGAATGAATATGCAACTTTTTTTGATAGAGTCCCTAAAAAAGCAGAAGCCGCGTTTTCACGCGGCTTCTGCTTTTCCGTTATATCTTTTGTCCGCTGCACTGCCCTTGTGTATTGAGCAAATCGTAAAGCGTAGTAACGCCTGCGCCGGTGGCCCCGACCGACTGATGTTCAAACACCGGTTTGTCCACCCACGCCGTTCCGGCAATATCCAGATGAATCCACGGCAGCCGCTGTGCGAATTCCCGAATAAACAGCCCCGCGGAAATCGTCCCGCAGTAATGCTCGCCCATATTTTTTACATCGGCGATCTTGCTTTTTACCATTTCCTCATATTCGGGGAAAATGGGCAGACGCCAGTACTGTTCGCCGGAAACGCGTGCCGCCGCGGAAAGATCCTCCCACAGCTGGTCGCTGTCCGTCAGAACCCCCGCCGTGGTAAAGCCGAGCGCCCCGACGACCGCACCCGTCAGTGTGGCGATGTCCAGCACTCTGGCGGCACCTTCTTTTCGGATGGCGTAGGTAACCGCGTCGGCCAGAATCAGTCTGCCCTCCGCGTCCGTATTCTGAATCTCGATCATCTTGCCGGACATGGACGAAATCACGTCCCCGGGCAGGAAGCTCTGTCTGGAAATACGGTTTTCACAGGCCGGAATCACCGCCACGGCATTTGTTCTTACCTGATTGCGGGCAAGGGCGAAAATTGCCCCGGCCACCGCCGCGCCTCCGGCCATATCGCCTTTAATACCAAGCATGGAATCCCTGCTTTTCAGGCAGTACCCGCCCGTGTCACAGGTAACGCCTTTTCCGACCAGCGCGGTGATTTCCGACGACTGCGGATCCGCCAGATAGCGCAGCACGATCAGCCGCGGCGGGTTTGCGCTGCTGTTCCCAACCGTTAGAAATGCGGACATGCCCAGTGCTTCCGCCAGTTTTTCATCCAGAATTTCAGCCTGCACACCGCACTTTTCTGCTTCCTTTTTCAGCGCGTCCGCCATCAGGGGGGGCGTCAGGCGGTTGGCGGGGGCATTGACCAGATCTCTTGCCAAAATCACGCTGTCCGCCAGATTGACGGCTTTCCCCAGATACTCTTGCGCCGTCTGCTGCAGGCTCTGCGGAATTCCGTGCAGAAAAAAGCGGAAGGAATCCTCCCTGCTGTCCGCACGGTACGGGGCATAAGCATACAGCCCCAGCTTGATTCCCAAAACAGCGCTTCTCACACAGCTCAGCCCACAGGCGGGCACCATGGCGGACAGATTGATTCCCGCAGCGGATAGATGCAGCTTTTGCAGCTCGCGGACACCTTTTGCAACGGCGTCCGTCATTCTGCGGGCAGTCAGCTCGCCGCGCTTTCCAAGCCCGATATACACGATAAGCCGGCCGTCCTGATAAAGCGGAAAGCTTTCCAGAAATTCCGCATGAAAAACTGCATTCACCGGCAATCCGGTGTGATCCGTGTCTTCATAAATAAAGAGAATCTGTGACTCCTCATAAGAACCTATTTGAATATCGATCATAATGCCCTTCCGTTCACGTTCCTGCGTTGGTTTCAGCGGCAGGAGCCGATTTTGTAAAATATGCTCTAATCATAGCATAATTTCGACAAAAATCAACCGTGAACGCTTACCCGCAACATCAATTCTCCGGATGATCGGTTCCCTCTGCTTCAGGTTCGTCCGGCGACCGTTCCGGGATCACCGGGGGCTGCGGCGGAACCGAAGACTGTGGGGAAACCGGCGGCACCGGCTGACCGTAATACGGCATATACGCCGGCATCGGCTGATACGTCCGCTTCGGGGGAAGCTGCATGCATTTGCAGACATAAATCACTTTTGTGTCGCAGATCAGGTCGTGCAGTCCGCGTTTTTCGTTATTCAGGCCAATCAGGATGTAGCCCACAAACAGAAGGGAGGACAGATACCGCCCAATCGTTTCCCTGTAAAGGACATTCAGCAGGGTGAGCGGCTCACCGCTGACGGAAACGACCCGAAGGTTCATCAGTCGCTTTCCGACGGTGGCGCCCGTCTGATAGGTTAAAATCACAAAATAGGCGGACGCGGCCAGATACAGCAGAATATCCAGCAGGCTGAACCGGAACAACAGCGGGCTGACCATGAAATTATCCGGATGACTCATCCGTACAAAAAGCATCGGAATCTTTACGGTCAGCAGCAAAGCTCCAATCAGGAGCATATCGATGAGGTACGCCGCCAGACGGACAAAAAATCCGCCATTGGCCGGGTTGTTATTTTCCTGTGACTGCATAATACATCGGCACCCCGCTCTCCTGTGATTCTAGCAGCTCCTTGATTTTATCCGCGTCGGTGCTGGTGTAGCTTTTCGCCATGGAAAACAGGGAATTCAGGTTAAATTCACTGCTCTTCGGGGTAAAGAACGTCACCTCGCCGCCAAGCTCTTTTTTCATCTGCGCCTGTGTATCCTCGTAATTCTGAATGCCGTCGATCAGCTTGAGGTCAAGCGCCTGCTGCGCCGTATAGATTCGTCCGTCCGCAATCGGCTTGACTGTATCGACGCTCATTTTCCGGCCCTGCGCCACAATTCCCACAAACTGCTCGTAGGATTCATCCACCAGTCCCTGGAAGATGGTCTTCTGTTCGTTCGTAACATCCACACCGGGATTCCCCATGGATTTGTTCGGCCCGCTGGTAAACAGAATCGTATCCACTCCCAGCTTATCCATCAGCCCCTTGTAATTGGACAGCGACAGAATCACGCCGATGGAACCCGTCCAGGTGTTCCGGTTTGCATAGATTTTATCTGATGCCATGGAAACATAGTATCCGCCGGAACAAGCTTCATTGGCCATATACGTCCAGACCGGCCGGCCGGTGTCCTTCTTGTACTTCAGCAGCCGCTGGTACAGCTCGTCGGTTTCATATACGCTTCCGCCCGGTGTGTTGACATAGAGCAGGATGCCCCTGTTGTTGCCGGACTCCTGAAGCTGGTCAATCAGCTTGAGCGTTTTGTCATGGTTATACCCTTCCGTCGGGAAAAGCGACGATGAGGACGTGGTTTTCATGATGGTGCCGTCCACTTTGACCACCCCGACAAACGGTTCCGACGGGAGCTGCACCTGTGATTCCACCGAATCCAGTACGCTTTGGGCAAGGGCCTTTTTACTCTGCTCTTGCGCGGCGTTTTTCACCAGAAGATTGGCGCTGCAGATAAACACAAAGACAAACGCAGCAGCAACCAGTCCCGCAATCTGTTTTTTATTCATTCTTCCTCTTCTCCTTTTCCCCGCTTCGCGGGGCTCTGAATGGGTCCTTCGAATTGTACTATTCATCTAATACAGTTGATTGTATTCTCCCCACGCGTATTTGTCAAGTATTTCCGCTTTCCTCCTTTATATGGAAAAACAGCAGCTCCGTAAAATCGGAACCGCTGTTGAAAATATACTCCACATTCTCAGTTTCAGTACTTCCTGCTCTTGATGGTCTCCTGTGTATTTTCTTTGGTAAAGACCTTTTCATCGGTGATGATCCGCAGGGGAAGCTCCTTGCCGGACATCAAATCGGTAATGGCCTTCATCAGCTGCGGCCCGAGCAGAGGGTTACACTCCACCACGCAGTTCATTTTTCCGCTGACAATGGCGTTCAGGGCGTTTTTCGTTCCGTCTATGGACACGATTTTCACGTCCTTTCCGGGGGCGATTCCGTTTTTCTCCAAAGCTTCCGCCGCGCCGAGCGCCATGTCGTCGTTATGGGCGTAGACCACGTCAATATCCCATTTATGGGTTTTCAGGTACTCCTCCACAATCTGCTTTCCGCCGTCGTAGGTAAAGTCCCCGCTGCGCGTATAAACGATTTTGTCGTTGGGGTATTCCTGCAGAATTTCCCTGAAGCCCAGGCTCCGCTCCACGGAAGGCGACGCCCCCACCGTTCCCTGCAGCTCCATGATACGGATAGTCGCATTTTTGTTGGCGGGTACGGCGTTCTCCGCAATCCAGCGCATGGCGCGCCGGCCCTCCTCCACAAAATCCGCGCCGATAAAGGTCAGGTACATGTCGTCGTCCTGCACCGTGATTTCACGGTCGGAAAGAATCACGGGGATATTTGCCTGCTTTGCCTCCCGCAGCACCTCATCCCAGCCGCTGTCAATCACCGGGGAGAGAACAATCGCATCCACCTTCATCGCGATAAACTTCCGGATCGCCTCGATCTGCCGCTTGGGCGACTGGTCGGCGTTCTCGTAAAACAGCTGGATTCCGAATTCCTTTGCCGCGGACTGAATAGACTCGGTATTGGCAAGCCTCCACGCGCTTTCCGTACCGACCTGCGCGTATCCCACACGGATGGTCTTTGGCGGGGCAGTCTGCGGCTTGTTCAGGTTTTCCACAAACGCGTCCACATTTTCTTTGGTAACCTTGTGGCTGTGCAGAATTTCCTGCTTGGGCACGCCGGCCACATTCTGCAGGATATCCAGAGAGAACTGGATTGCCTCCCGCCCGCCGGTCGGGCAGGTGATGGTCTCGTCGATCATGCCCTTTTGAACCAGGCCGATGCCGTCGTTCTCCCCGGTAAAGCCGTCCACCCCGATAATCCGGATATTTTTCAGCCCCAGCTTTTCGATGGCACGGCAGGCGCCTAAGGCCATATAGTCGTTGTGCGCGAAAATGACCCGGATGCCGTCAAGCTGGCTTTTATGCTGCAGTAAATGGTCCTCCGTAGAGTCACGCGACTCATTTTCAATCGATATTTTCCGGATGCTGATGTTTGGGTTCTGGTTAAGGCTGCTCTGAAAGCCTTCGCTCCGCTCCCCGCTCATCTGGGAGCTGGCGCTTCCGCAGATTTCCAGCACCCCGCCCGATTTGCCGCCAAGCATCCGCAAAACGGACTCCCCGGCCTGCTTGCCGATGCTGCGGTTGTCCGGCCCGATAAACAGGGAGTAATCGTAGCCCTCCACCACGCGGTCCATGACGATGACCGGGATGGATTTGTAGACGCCGCTGACCACGGGGGTGATTTTCTTCACGTCGCAGGGCGATACAATCAGCAGGTCGACCCCGCACGCGAGCAGCCGCCGGATATCAGAAATCTGCTTGTCACTGTTCTGCGTGGCGTCCGTAAAGATCAGCCGGACTCCGGGGTGCTTTGCGGCCTCTTCCTTCAGTTCCCGGATGAGAGCCAGCCGCCACGATTCCCTCATGTTCGCCTGTGAAACACCGATCAGGTACTCCACCTTCTCCGGCGCCTGTCTGCTGCAGCCGGGGAACAGGGAAAGCAGCACCGCGGCGCAGAGCAGAACCGCCAGAAACCCACTCATCCGTTTTTTCATTGTTCTTTTCCTCACATTGCCGCAGAGATTTTATTCTGCTCGTTTTTCCGGTACTCCGCCGGGGAAACGCCAAGCACCTTTTTAAAGGCGCTGCTGAAATAGTGCTGACTGGAGTACCCCGTCAGCTCCGCGATTTCGTAAATCTTCATTTCCTCATTGGAAAGCAGCTCAATCGCCTTGCGGATACGGGCGCGCGTGACATAGTCCACAAAGGTGATTCCCATAGAATGGCGAAAAATACGGCTTAAATGCTGTGGGGACACATGGAACGCATCCGCCGCGTCCTGCAGGGAAAACGCTTCGTTGCGGTAATTTTCGTCAATATAGTTCTGTACGTCCTTAATCAGCTGCGGCACCTCCATCAGCTCATAAAACCGGCTGAGCGCATGCTCATATTCCACCGAAATTTCCCTGCGGCCGTTTCCCGCCGACTGCGCCAGCGTGACCCGCACGGGCAGATGTTCCTCCAGCAGGCGGCGAAGGGTTTTCACCGTGTCCTGCCAGGCGTCCTGCGGCTGACAGGCGGAAATCAGCACCAGGTTCCCCGCCGGATTCCGGAAGAGGGCGGCCGGATTAAACGGTTCAAAAAGCTCCCGCGTAATATTTTCCGCAGCGTAATAAAGCAGGTCGTCGTTCCAGTCCCCGCCGATTTCCATATTATTTTTATAATCCAGTCCTGCAACGACAATGCCGAACTCTTCCGGAAGCTTCATCCCCAGAAAATGGACGCGCTCGTCGATTTCCTCTTCGCAGAAATGGCCGCCAAGCCAGTCGTTCAGAAAGTTTTCCGTCAATTTTGCCTTATTCTTTTCCAGCAGGACTTTTGCCCATTCCAGATATTTTGTCTGTTCCCGGGTACTTTTCAGCTCATCCTTGGCGCGGTTCAGCGATTTGTAAAACACGTCCTCCATGATCGGCTTTAACAGGTAGTCGTAAACTCCCAGTCGCAGCGCGCTTTGAACATACTGAAAATCGTCATAACCGGTAATGATGATGACCACCGCGTCCTTTAAAAGGCCCTTCAGCTTTTCAATAAACTGGATGCCGTTCAGAAACGGCATATTGATATCGACAAACAGCAGGTCGGGCGTAAACTTTTCCGCAAGCTCCAGAGCGGTTTCGCCGTCCTCCGCCTGCGCCACGATCTGCATTTCCCCGTCCCCCTTCAAAAGACCGGCAATTCCTTTGCGGATAATCTCCTCATCATCCGCAATCAGCACCTTATACATATCTCCTCTCCTTTCGCTCAGCAGTCCTCGTCTGCCGGAAGAATCACCGTGACCGTGGTTTCTTCTCCCTCCCGGCTCTCTATGGAAATTCCATACTCTTTTCCATAGCACAGCTGGATTCTTTCCTGAATATAAAAGAGGCCGAAGCTCTGTTTCTGGTCAAGCTCCGTGTGGCTGTTCAGCTGATGGTTCAGCAGCTCCACCCGGTCAGCGGGAATTCCCGCGCCGTCGTCGTGTACCTTAATCACCAGCAGTCCGCCGTTCCTGTGTACCGTTACCGAAATGGTGCCGCCCCCGCGCTTTTCCTTTACTCCGTGGTAGATGGCGTTTTCCACCAAAGGCTGCAAGATCAGCTTGGGAACCTTGCACGCGGCCAGCTTTTCATCCACCTCAATCTGGTAATTCAGCTTATCCTTATACCGGATTTTCTGAATATAAAGGTAATTGGAAACATGACTGATTTCCTCGCGGATGCTGATGATGTCTTTTCCGTGGCTCAGCCCGATTCGGAACATACTGGTCAGCGCGTCCACCAGCCGCACAATGTCGGTTGCCCCGTAGTCGCGCGCCATCCAGCTGATGGTGTCCAGCGTGTTGTAGAGAAAATGCGGCTTGATCTGTTCCTGCAGGGACTTCAGCTCCGCAAACCGCTTGTTCTGCTGCTCCACATACACCATATGGATCAGGTTGCCGATCTGGTCGATCATGTGGTTGAACCGAAGTCCGAGCTCCCCGATTTCATCGTTGTATTTGCTGTTGAAGCGCACCGAAAGGTCGCCACCTTCGGCCTGCTTCATCAAAGTCTGCAGCTTATTGATCGGCTTTGTAATGGTTTCCGCAAGCTGGAAGGAGGAAAACAGCACAATCAGCACGGTAACCAAAATACAGCCGAACAGAATATAAATGATGGTATTGACGCTTGCCATGACCTCGTCGTTGGAAAACACGCCCACGGTCCGCCATCCGGTGTACTCCGATTTTTCAGAGTGAATCTGGTAGTTCCCGCCCCGAATATTTGCGGTGACAAACGCATTTCCGCTGCCGCTGAGCCAGAGCGGATTAACGCGGTACACCACGTCGTTGACGGGAGCGTAGACAATGCTGTTGTCCGTATCCGTAACAAACACAAAGCCCTTTTCCCCAATGGTAACGCTGTTGATGGACTTTTTGATAATGTCGTGGCGAATGTCAAACAGAATGACCCCCAGCACCTCGCCGGTTTTGGGGTCCCTGACCGCCTTGGTAAGCGAAAAGACATCATCCACACTGTAATCCTGGTTGGTAACAATATTTCTTCCCGTCGCGTCGCTGATGAGACGGATTTCCTCCGGGGTCTGCTCCGCCTGCCGGTACCAGGACTCATTTTGAAACGAATCGCGGGAGATGCGGGACATTCCCGTGCTGACGTACAGGTCGTTCTTCGTGGCAACCAGGATTCCGGCAATTTCGTCGTGGGAAGCCGCAATATTCTGCAGCAGCTCTTTAATATTGGCCGTCTGTGTTTTCCACTTCGGATCTTTTTCCGACTGAATTTTCCAAAATTCATTGTTATTGAGTTCAATGGAAATATAGTTCGCGGTCTTTTCAATGGTTCCTATGTAAACATCAATGGAGTCGCACACCTGATTGATGGTTTGAGCGGTGTGGTCCATGGCGGTCTGCTGCGCCTGATTGACAAATACAAGACCGCTGACAATGGAAAAAACAGCGAACGGAATGAGCGCCATAAAAAGATAGGACAGCACCATTTTGTTCCGGAACCGGATGTTCAAAAATTTGTCCAATATCTTTCGCAAGACGCTCACCTCATCGGCTGCTTTATTTCTGTATAAGGAATTGTGTATATTATATAATACCGGAGTGAGAATATCAAATTATTTTGCCGTACTTATGCAGTTTTTTCCAGCTTTCCGCGGACATCCTTGATTTTTTCCGATCTGCCCGCCAGAATACGCTGAATGACAATAAACAGGCAGAGCAGCGCGGCGCTGAACACTTTCGTCCACCAGGTGTTCAGATTCTGATAGGTCACAATGGTCTGGATGACCCCCTGAATCATTACGCCCACGGTGGTGCCGATTACGGTGCCGACACCGCCGGTCAGCAAAGTGCCGCCGATGACCGCTGAGGAAATGGCGTCCATTTCCATCCCCACATTCTGCAGCGAATAACCCGCCAGCGTGTAAAAGCTGAACACCACACCCGCCAGCGCCGCGCAGAATCCGCTGATGGAGTAAACCATGATTTTGGTTTTTCTCACGGGCAAGCCCATCAGCGAAGCGGAAAGCTCATTGCCGCCCACAGCGTAAACGGTTCTGCCGAATCGGGTGTATTTCAGTACAAACATTGCTCCGATCAAAACGACGGCGGCAATAAAGACGTAATAGTAAATTTTCGCCCCCGCAAAGATAATTTTATTCAGTGCCATTTTTTTGTAGAAATCGTCCGTAATCGGAATGGACTCCGTACTGATTACGGCGCACAGGCCGCGCATAAAGAACTGGCCGGCCAGCGTTACAATAAACGGCTGCAGCTTATAGGCGTCAATCATAAATCCCATCAGCGCGCCGAACAAAAGGCCGATCAGCAGCACCAGTGGAATGACCACGCCCGCCGCAAACCCGGTTCTGAGCAGAAACGCCGAGAACACGCAGGTAAACGCAATGGTGGACGAAATAGAGATATCAATCCCGCCTGTCAGCAAAACAAAGGTGATGCCGATGGAAGCAATAATCATGTAGGAGCCGTCGTTCAGCAGATTGCAGAACGTGGACAGCGAAAAAAACCGGTCGTAGGCAGCCGAGCCCGCCGTAAACAGACCGATAAACAGCAGGACGGTGACCAGCAGGGACATGTTCCGGATACGGAACTTTTTTCTTGTTTTTACCGATTCACTCATACCGGCTTCGCCATCCTTTCCTGTTGATGTCCGGAGAAGCGTTTCCCCATTTTCTCCTTGAATTCCGGTGACTGGAACAGGCAGATGCAGATGACAATGACGGCTTTCACGACCGCGGTGATCTCCGGCGCAATGCCCATGGCATAGACGGAGGTCGTAATGCTCTGAATAATCAGCGCGCCGGCAAGGCTTGCCGGAACAGAGAACCGTCCACCGTTCAGCGACGTCCCGCCGATTGCCACCGCAAGGATGGCGTCCAGCTCCATAAAAAGCCCGGCATTGTTGCAGTCGGCGCCCTTGATGCCCGCACTCTCAATCAGTCCGGCAACCGCCGCCGTAACTCCGCAGAAGGTGTAGACCAGCCATTTGATGTTGTTGACATTGATTCCCGCAAAGTGGCTGGAAACCGGGTTGCACCCCGTGGATTCCAGAAACAGCCCGAACGCGGTCTTTTTGGTAAAGAGCAGCACCAGCACCACTACAAAGAGCACGATAAACAGCGGAAACGGAAGTCCCAAAATGTAACCGCCGTTGATAAAGTAATAAGAGTCCGAAGTCACGGTGACGATTTTCCCGTCCGTAATCAGTTGGGCGATTCCTCTGCCCGCCACCATTAGGATCATGGTTGCTACAATGGGCTGAATCTTAATTTTAGAAACCAGAAAACCGTTCCACGCACCGCAGAGCATTCCGCCCAGAAGCGCCAGCAAAATGGCAACCTGAACATTCTGCCCCGCGCCCGGCAGGATTCTGCCGTCCACAATGCTGCACGCAATGGCGCCGCTGATTGCCATAACGGAACCGACGGAAATATCCGTCCCGCCCGTCGCAAGGACGAACGTCATACCGGTCGCCAGAAGCATCAGCTTGCTCCCGTTGCGCAGGATGTCGATCAGCCTTCCGTACAGATGCGCATCCACGATTTTGATTTCAAAAAAACTTCCGCCTGAAACAATTCCGTTAATCAGCAGGATGGCCAGCAGTACGATGACCGGCCAAAACCCCTGATATTTAGACAGCTTCTTTATTTTCTCCATTTTTAACCCCTCCCGCAATTAAGCTCATCACTGCGCTTTCGGCAATCTCCTTACCGCTGAGTTCGCCAACCTTCTTTCTGTCGCGCAGAACGATCATACGGCTGCAGCAGCGGAGCATTTCGTCAATTTCGGATGAAATAAAGACCACTGTCATACCCTGCTCGGCCAGTCCCACGATAATTTTCTGAATTTCCGCCTTGGTTCCCACGTCGATACCGCGGGTAGGCTCGTCAAGCATCAGCAGTTGGGGATCCGTGGCAAGCCATCTTGCCAGAATCACCTTCTGCTGGTTGCCGCCGCTCAGGTTCTTTGCGCGCTGTTCCTGGGACGGGGTCTTGATCTCCAGCATTTTGATGTATTTGTCGGCGATCCGTTCGGCATCCGCACGGGAAATCGCCCTGAGCATTCCTTTTTTCGCCTGCAGGGCAAGAATAATGTTTTCCCGGATGCTCAGGTCACCGATGATTCCCTCTGTTTTCCGGTTTTCGGGGCAGAACGCAACCCCGCAGCGAATTGCCGGAAGCGGGCCCTTGCCCGCCAGCTTCTGACTGTTCAGGCTGATCTCGCCCTGCTCCAGATGATCGATTCCGAAAATCAGCCGGACAATCTCCGACCGGCCGGAACCGAGCAGTCCGGAGATTCCGAGGACTTCGCCTTTATAGATTTTCAGGTCGATATTGCTGATGGTGCCCGGCCCGCACGCCTGCTTCATTTCCAGCAGGCACTCGCGTTCGCCGCCGATGAGTTCCTCTTTTTCCGAAGAAAGATCCAGCTCAGCGTATTCTTTGCCCAGCATCTTGCCGACCAGCTGCATTTTCGGCAGCTCCGCGGCCGCGTAGGTGCCGACGTAGCGCCCGTTGCGCAATACGGTAATGGTGTCTGAAACCGCATACACCTGATCCAGAAAATGCGTGACAAAAAGGATACCCATTCCCTGCGCCTTCAGCATGTGCATAACCTCGAAAAGCTTTTCCACCTCCACGCTGCTCAGGCTGGAAGTCGGCTCGTCAAGAATGAGCACTTTGGCGGAAATGTCCACCGCGCGCGCAATGGCCACCATCTGCTGCACCGCAACCGAATAGAAATCCAGATTTTTTGTCACGTCGATATTGAGATTGAACCGGTCGAGCAGGGTGCGGGAATCCTGATTGATTTTTTTCCAGTCGATGCTCCCTCTTTTTTTCGGTTCTCTTCCTATGTATATATTTTCCGCCACCGAAAGGTTGGGGCAGAGATTGACTTCCTGATAAACCGTGCTGATTCCCAGCTTTTGCGCGTCCTGCGGGCTTTTTGGAAAAACAGGGACGCCTTCGAGCAAAACGGAACCGCCGTCCCGTTCCTCCACACCGGTAAGAACCTTAATCAAGGTGGACTTTCCAGCGCCGTTTTCTCCCAGAAGGGCATGGATTTCTCCGCTTTTCAGTTCGAGGGAAACGTCGTCAAGCGCCGCCACCCCAGGAAAGCTTTTCGAAATATGTTCCATCTGAATCAGCATATTTTCGCTGCTCATGAGCGGACTCCTCCTTTGTGATATTGTAATCCCGTATCCTATGAAGCAAAATCCGCTCCGCCGAACAAAGACGGAGCGGATTTAAAAGAGAGTCGGAGAATTGTATGAAAAAGATTAGTAAACGCGGGTTGGAAGGTCCTTGGCAGCGGTATCCGCACGGAAAACGCTCTCCTGAGATTTAATCCACTTTTCAACGGTTTCGCCGTTCTTCAGTTTCTGGCAGGTCTCAAAGAACTGAGGCCCGAGCAGCGGGTTGCACTCTACGGTGACATTGGCTTCGCCGTCTACCATCGCCTGGAAAATGCCCTTGACGCCGTCGCAGGAAACGGTCTTGATGTCTTTGCCCGGCTTCATGCCGGCTTCTTTCATTGCTTCGATTGCGCCGAGCATCATGTCGTCGTTATGTGCGTAAACTGCGTTGATTTTGTTGCCGTATGTTTTCAGGAAGGATTCCATAACTTCCTTGCCCTTGGCTCTGGTGAAGTCGCCTGTCTGGGAAGCGATCACTTTCATGTCCGGATATTTTGCGGCAAGCTGATCGTCAAAGCCTTTCTTTCTGTCGTTCGCCGCGGAAGCGCCCACGGTTCCTTCCAGTTCAACGATATTGCCTTTGTTGTTCAGCAGCTTTGCCAGCTCGTCGGCAGCGTTCTGTCCTTCTGTAATGAAGTCGGAGCCGATAAATGTGGTATACAGATCATCGGAAACCTTAGCTCTGCGGTCAAGCAGAACGATCGGGATTCCGGCGTCCTTCGCCTCTGTGAACACGGCGTCCCAGCCTGTTTCTACAACAGGGGCAAGGCCAATGACGTCAACGCCCATTTCGATGAAGGATTTTATGGCTTTAATCTGATTTTCCTGTTTTTGCTGTGCATCTGCAAATTTGAAATCGATGGTGTCCACATGCTGTCCGGCATAGAACTGGATGGACGCTGTTTCCGCGTCACGCCAGCCGGATTCCTGACCGATCTGCGCAAAGCCGACCGTCAGCTTTTTGTTGCCCTCCGCCTTGGAAACGACTTCCGCGGTGGACTGTGTTCCCGTTGATGCGGGTTTTTCAGCAGGTGTACTCGCGCACCCGCCAAAAGCAAGGCTCGCAATGCACACGGTTAAAATAGCAGCAATGATTCTTTTCAAATTTTTCTCCTCCGCTTCCGGGGTTCTCCCCCGTTATTTCGCTTCTATTGTAGTGCATTCTTTTTTTTAAGTCTTTACAATAACAAAACGTGTTTGTATCATTTTTTAACATTCGCGTTCGGCGCTCTTTTTAAGGGACGGCGGAGTCTGTCCGATTCCGGGTTTTTATACAGAATTCCGTATAAAAAGAAAAAAGCCGCGGTCTGCAGCTTTTTTGCTAAAATATTGATTGATTTTTCAGCCAAGGATACAGGACGGATTCCAGCCCAGGATTTCATACGCAACGGTAAAAACGACAATTCCGGTGGAATACGGCGCGATTTCATACTGCTGATAATAAATCGCGACGCCCCTAGGGGTCAGGTAATACTGCCTTTCATTGAAATACTGGACTATCAGCTTGCGGTAATCCTCAAAATAGATGCCCGGGTTTTCCGCCATATTCGCATCCGCCTGTTTTAAAATCTGCCCGAGGAGCAGATTGCGGTAGTTGCTGCGCGGCCCGAAGAACCGCACCAGCGGGTAGCGCCTTCCGCTTCTGAGGCTCCATGTGTCGGAGCTGCGGACAGTGTTGCCGTGCGCGCCGCCCGTAAATACATACTGATCGCGGTAAATGCTTAAAAAACAGTTTTCGTTGTAGGCGGTTTCGTATTTTAAAAAAGCCTCATACGGCCGGAACGGGAATCCGTTTGTCTGGGAATCCCGGTACTCCCCGACGGCCTGCCGGTACAGCTTTTCTGCGGCATAGTTATAAAAGTTCTCCACCTGCATCCGTATCATGCTGTTAATCCGGATTTCGGCCGGGCGATTGTTCAAAAGCCTTACTTCCGGAAATTCGGCTGTCAGCTTGAAAACCTTCACATTTTCATACTCGAACTCCTGCTCTATCTTCTGCGGGGTCAGTTCCGCACTGTAATTCGGTTCATTCATATTGATCCCTCCGCCCCATCATATGCCGAAAAAAGCGGGAGGGACTCAGAATTTTTTTGGCTCAAAAAATGGCCGCGGCACGGTCACACCACATAAAGAATAGGGCAGCCGCCGAGCTTTTGGGAAATCCCCGCGCGCAGCAGTTCTTCCCCCTGCGCGCGCAGCTCACTGCGGTAGCAGTATTTTCCCCGTCCCCTCACCGTCATCTGGGACGCGCTGTACAGTTCCACGGCGTTGGGAAAGGCCTCGTTGTTAATGGCGCGGTGAACATAGCTGTAGGTCATAAAAATAATTTCAATCGTCAGCGCTTTTTTTGCCTTTGGAGACAGCTCTTCGGCAAGCTGGTCGATCAGCTGCGTGTAGAGCTTTTGCCAATCGTCCAAAAGCACCACCGGCGCAATCAAAAGCCCGACCCGGTAGCCCGCGTCGCACATTTTATTCAGCGCCTGTATCCTGTTTTTCAGGGGAGAAGTGCCGAACTCCACCCGGCTGATGACCTCCTGCGGATTGACGCTCATGCGGAAAATCGTTCTGCCCCCGTGGTCAAGATTGAGCAGCGGATCGACCATGTCGAACTTGGTGGGGAAAGTCAGGAAGCCTTTTTCACTCTTTGCAAAATTTTCAATCGTCCAGACAAGGTTCCCCGTAATGGTGTTTTCCAGCACAAGGTCACTGTTGCTGCCGATTTCAAAGGTCAGGTCGCGATCCGCCCCGGCAGCCGTTTTCATCAGCTTGCCGAGCATCTGCTCACGGTTGACAAAGAGCCTTAAATAGGAGCACTTGTTGTAGTTGCACACCAAATAACAGTAAAGGCAGGCCGCGCTGCACCCGGAGGAAGTATACGGCACCAGAAAATCGGATATTTTATGATTTTCCACATACTTGTGCGTCTTGCGGATCCCGATAATCAGGTACCGCTTCATATTGCCGAATTCCTTGTTGGAGCTGCCGCGAAGCTCCGCTATGTTGTTGTGGCTGTCAATCGGAATCCAAGGCACCCCTCGGAATTTTTCCTGCAGCTGCTTCCCCAGCTCGTAGGAAAGCGCCTCCGGTTCATAATAAACGCCTTCCGGGTACATTTCATCACCTTCCGGTCTATTATTGACAGCCGGACGGTGTCTATGCGCGGCAGCTCCGGCGAAACCGGATCAGATATAATGGATTTCTATGCCCCCGAACTGCACATTCCCGGTAAGGGTAAGCTGCGGAGCGTTTTCATCGGGGTGTGCCAGACGGATATCGTTGTCCACGCCGCCGAGACTTGTGTTCAGTTTATCGATCACTTTCCAGCTGCGGGGCACATAGAGCTGAATGGCGCCGAAGCTGCAGTCCAGATAGACCTGCGCGCCGTCCGGGCTAAGGTGAGCCTGGTCAAAAAACAGCTCCAGCGCGCCGAACGAAACGTCGAACTGTCCGCTTTTCAGGCACTCGCCATGCAGATACTTGCTGGAAGAACCGAAATGCACCTTTGCGTAGGGGTTGTTGTCGTCAATGTTTTCCATGGTGGGCTTCATGGAGTCCGAACCGTGGTGCCAATTCATATAGTCTTTCGGTCGTCTGTGAAAAAGAAAGCTGAGTCCCATGCTTGCAAAGACTGCCGCCAGCAACAGCAGCCAAAGAGAAATTTCAGCAAGATGAAGCGGCTGCCGGTAGATCACATAAAGAAACGCGAGAGAAATAAAAAAGCCGAAATAATTGCGGTGAAGTGCGCTACTGATCAGCATTGCCGCCAGTAAAACCGTGGCAAGAATACTGACAAATCCGATCTGTACAAAAAAACCGACCTGGCTGGCAATGACAAACACCGCGGAAAGCAGGAAGAAAATCCCCCAAAACCAGTTTCTATTTTTCATAATTGCTCCTTTCATTTAAGCGCTGCCGCAGTTCTTTATAGTAGTACCGCGACACATAGACCTGTTTGTGGCTGTTTATAAACTGAACCAGACTGGAAGCGGTAAGGTTCCGCGTAACGGAATACACCTGCAGGATATTGACGATGGTCGATTTTGCCGCCCGCGTAAAGTTTTTCGGAAGAATTTCTTCCAGCTCGTACAGACGGTATTTAATCCGGTAGGCGTCGTTTACGGTGTGGGCGTAAATATACTCCCCTTCAGTTTCAAAAAACAGAACTTCATCCAGCGGAAAGTAAAATTCCTGATTCTGTTTATAAAAGGTGATTTTGGTATTCTGAGAGGACTGTTCCAGGATATATCGGTGTATTTTCTGAATGGTGTCATCCACACGGCCGCAGCGGATCAGCACCTCATCCTCATCCAGATCATTGATTACCTCAATGCGTATTTTCACCTAACCACCCCCTCTGCAGATAGTATAGCGGGTTTGCCGCGGGATGGAAAGGGAAAACTGCCGTGTGGTTGCATTTGCGCCCGCAACAGGTCAAAAAAGTCCGGTAAAAGGAAACGTCCGCCCCGTTTTTCCGGCAGGAAAACCTGTTGCCGGCAGAACGGGGCGGACTGAAAAGCAGAAACGAGAACTTACAGATTTAGAAATTTGCGGAAGACCAGACTGATTTTCTCAGCCTCGGTCTCACTTGCCATTTCACAGAAAATCCGGAGCACCGGCTCCGTTCCGGAAAAGCGGCAGATCACCCATCCGCCGTTTTTGAAATAGACCTTGCAGCCGTCCAGATAAGAGACCCTGTCGACCTCTACTCCGAATTCGGGCACTTTCTTTTCCTCAAAGAGCAGGTGTTTCAGCTCTTCCTTGTGCCGGTCGGTCATACGGCAGTCAAATTCACTCATGGAAAAGCTGCCGTATCTCCGATGAATATCCCTCAGCACCTCTGAAAGCGGCTTGCCAATTACGCTGAGCATTTCCACCAGCAGCGCCCCGGCGTAAACGCCGTCCTTGCCGCGGATATGGCCGCGCACGGTCAGTCCGCCAGAGGATTCTCCCCCGATCAACGCGTCGGTTTCCTCCATTTTGGAGGAAATATGCTTGAAGCCCACAGGAACCTCGTAGCATTTCTCCCCGAAATGAGCCGCCATGGCGTCCAGGCAGTGCGTGGTTGCCACATTGCGCACGGCGGCGCCCTTCCAGCCCTTGAACTCGTGCAGGTAATAATACAGCAGCACCAGGATATCGTTCGGATGAATGAACGTTCCCGCCGCGTCAATCAGACCGATACGGTCAGCGTCACCGTCGGTTGCGATGCCGAGGTCGTATTTTCCCTGCACCACCAGCTGGGAAAGGTGCGTCAGCGTGGAGCTGTTCGGGGCGGGCAGTCTGCCGCCGAACAGGGTGTCGTGCCGGTCGTGTATCACCTCCACATTGCAGCGACAGGTCAGCAGAATCGTCTGTAAAGTTGTTTTACTTACCCCAAACATCGGGTCAAGCAGCACATTGAGATGCCTTTTTTTGATGGACTCCCTATCAATTACATTCAAGATGCTGTCTATGTACTCGTTCTGCGGGTTAATGACCGTAACCAGCCCGCACTCGAGCGCCTTTGTATACTCCATGCTTTTAATATCCGGTTTTTGAATTCGCGCAATCTGCGCTTCGATTTCGTCCGTGACCTCTTCCGTCGCGTCCCTGCCCCCGGAAGTAAACACCTTTACCCCGTTGTACTCCGCCGGGTTATGGCTCGCGGTAATCATCAGCCCATAGGATACTTTTTCTTTCATGACCTCAAACATAATCAGCGGGGTCGGCGCGTCGTAATCGACAAGATGGGTTTTGATTCCCTCCGCCGCAAACACGCACACAATCCATCTTGCGGCAATGTCGGACAGGAATCTGCGGTCGTAGCCGATGATCACCGGCTCCGATTCCTTTCCCTTTTCCCGAATCAGCCTGACCAACGCAAGGGAAAGAAGTTCCAGATTCTCTCTGGTAAAATCCTCGCCGATGATTGCGCGGAACCCGCCTGTTCCAAATTGAATCATTGACAATCCTCCGTTTTACGGGCATAGCAAATGCCTAAAGAATCACCCGAAGAGTGTTTTCCCCGTCCTGAAAAAGCTCCTTTTCCAAAACGAAAACCGTACGGGAATGAAACGGATCTTTTCTGGTTTTTACAGCAACGTTTCCGTTGAGCTCCACTTTTTCCGGTGTGCAGCAGCGAACGCCGGAATTTTTAATCTCCATTTTGACACGCCTGCCCAAATAGGTAAATTCCACATTGGCGGTATTCATCCATTTCGGGATACAGGGGTCGATGACAAGACCGTCCAGCGCGGGCCGGATGCCGAACATCCACTCGTAGACCGCCCGCTGGGCCATCCCCACGCTGCCCGTCAAAAAGCTGAACAGGCTGCGGAATTTGAACACCGGCAGCTCCTGCCAGCAGTTCACAATCGCGTAAGGCGCGGAGAGCGTCACACTGGACGGGTGGCGCGTCTGATCGTACGGCAGCAGCCACTTTAGGGTATCGAATAACGCGTCTCCGTCCCCGACCGCCGCAAGGGCGCGTGTTAAAAAGCCCTGCGCGCCATGGTTATAGACATTGCCGTTTTCCGCAAAGCCCGCCGGGGCGTCCCCGCTGGCGGCACGGCCGACACAGTTGATGGGCGAAGCACCCATCGGCGGCCAGTATAGCCGGTACCCGGCTTCGCATTTGAGCATCTCCATCACCCGCAGAACCGAATCCCGCTTTTCCCGCGGAACCACACCGGAAATCAGCGCGAACCAGTTGGCAGGGCCGTAGGGCCTTTTTTCACCGTCCGGGTCTTTGTCGGAGAAAATCCATTTCCCTTCATCCGTGAAAATGCCGTTGAAAAAGCCGTCCTGATTAACCGCATGTTCCAACAGGTTCTTCTTCAATTCTTCGGCTTTCTCCCGGTAAACGGCGGCCTTTTCGGCACGGATGTCCCCGCTTTCCAGAATTTCAGCCAGATACTGCAGGCACATGACGACCTGCTCGCTGACCATCACGGATTCCCCGCGTCCGAGGACGCCAGCCCGGTTCACGGAATCCAGCCAGTCGCCTTCCCCGATTTTGCACAGGCCGTGTTCTCCCAGATTTTCGGGAACCATATAATAGTCGAGCGCACGGGTCAGATGCTCGAGCACAGTACTCTCTCCGTCGGAGTCCAGCCACGGCAGGGTAACGTCCAGTACCCCGGTGTCGCCGCTGTAAGAAAGGTATTCATACACAAATTCAATGACAAACGCCCCGGCGTCCACATGCCCGCGCAGGTCGTGCCGCCCCGTTCTTCCTTCTGTGGAAAACTGACGGGGGAACCATCCGTCCGACCGCTGGCAGCTGAGCATTTCCAGCAGCCTTACGCGGCCGATGGCAGTATCAATCGAGAGCATTGCGGTGTAATCCTGCGCACAGTCGCGCGTACCGCGCATGGCCGTCGGCCACCCCCGGTCAAGCGAAGCCACCCACTCCATCTGGAGCGGAAGCCAGTTGTTGATAAAATAATCCCAGTCCTCTTGTCCGGTACGCACCTTATTTTTACGGCACAAGGCCTTAAAAGAATCCTGTACTTCTTCTTTTTTCTGCTCATAAACAGAGGACTCAAAATAGACCAGCGGCTTTTTGACGTCTTCGATGGCCGGAAGCCCTCCGTTTGCCGTGTTCGGCGGCATACAGAGCACCTGTGTGAACACCCTTTCGCCGCCGGATTCCAGACGGCACCCGTACTTTGCCGCGTACACCGGCGGATACCCCCAGATGGAATTGTCGTCGCGGTACTCCCCGAAGGAAGCGGTCAGCTCCGGCTTCATCCGATACGCTCCGTCCGTTACCGTCTGCGGGCAGGAAAGGTCGCCACTGCCCACGAATTTTTCATAGCTGATTTCCAAGCCGGTCAGATTCTCGCTGTCCGTCCAGAGTACGGCGGTTCTCCGTTCGCCCGGGTCGGACGTGCTGCTGAGAAGCTGTGACCAGAAAAGCTCCTTATCGTCTTTTCCCACGCCGCTTTTCAGATACCATTCGTATTTGTCCCACGGGGCAAGCTGGGCGGGGTTGACGTAGGGAACAAAAGTGGGACACACAGAAAGGTCAATGGCCTTTTCCCGCACATTTTTCAAATGCAGCTTCATGACGATTTCCGTTCCGTGCAGAGGAACAAAAAATTCCGTTTGTACCAGCAGATTCTGAACCCGGTACTCGTAAGAAGCACAGTGCGGCAGAAAAGTAACTTTCAAATCCTGCGGCTCTTTCGACGGGTTACTCCCGTCGATCAGAGGGCGGAAAAAATTAGTAAACGGCTTTCCGTCTTCCATCTCGTCGGATTGAAGCCAGACGGCCCAGCTGGAAAATCTCTGCCCGTTTTCCCGCCTGAAAAGCTGAATCCCCCCCGGCGGATTTGCCTGCGCGTACACCGGCCCGAACTGGTCGACCTTGAGCAGCACGTCGTGATTCTGGTAAATATATTCCCACGGAGCGGGCAGGTTCAGCGTATAAAGATCGATTCCCGCGCAGTCCGGGCGAAACTGCGCCCATTTTTCCCCGGAAGACCCGTAAATTTCTCTGTTATTCATCATCCGTTCCTTTCCTAGCCCTTCAGTCCGCCCATGCTGATCCCCTCCGTCAGTTTGTTCTGAACAAGACTATAAAGAATCATAGTCGGAATCATCACCAGCACCATACCGGCGAACATTGCGCCCCAGTCCGTCGCGAACTTCTGCTGTTCCATCAGATTAGCCAGCCCGACCGGCAGCGTCCATTTCTGTTCTTTCAGGATGGTGGTGGCCATAATGTACTCGTTCCAGAAGCTCATAAAATTGAACATGATGACGGTAATCATGGCGGGTTTTGCCATGGGAACGATGATGCGGAACAGGGTGCCGAAATAGCCGCATCCGTCAATCTGCGCGGCGTCTTCATAGTCGTGGGGAATCGTGCGGAAAAATCCCGTCAGCAGGTAAATAGTAAAGGGAAGCTCGCACACCGCGTAAATCAGCGCCAGAACCGTCAGGTTATTCGTAATCTCCAGATGCTGAAACATCACATACTGGTTCAAAAAATTCTGGATTTTATTAAGAGACAGGAAAATGGGAATGACAATGTAGTTCTGGCTGACAAACAGACCCGCCATAAAGAGGATGGACAGCCCTTTGGAGAACCGAAAGGGAAACCGGCTGGTCACATAGGCGGTCGGCACCGCCAGAAAGACGACAAACACAAGAGCAATCAGCGTAATGTAGGCTGAATTCCAGAAATACGCCAGCATATTTCCTTTTTCCAGCGCGTTTTTATAGTTATCCCAGTGAAGACCGGCGGGGAGCGCCCAGGCATTTGTCAAAAACTCCGAGCTGGTTTTGAACGAGGTGTAAAATGTCCAGATAATCGGGAGCAACACAACGGCGGTAAACAGCAGAAGGACCACCCTGACGATCAATTTACCCGACCATTTTTGTAATTTAGCGTTTTTCATCGTATACTCCCTTTAATACTCAATGACTTCTTTGGCGGTCAGGCGGTTGCTGATAATTGCCAGCACAAAGGAGAACAGGAACACAAACACGCCCACGGCCATTGCGTATCCGAAATTGGAATTGGTGAACGCCTGCTTATACATATAGGTAAGCAGCACCTCTGCCTGACCCGACGGCCCTCCGGTCGGCGTCATGACCTTGACGAACACAAAGCTCATATTGATGGTGGAAATGATAAAGAACACAATGGTGACGCGGATGATTTCCCACATCAGCGGAAGCGTAATGGAAAAGAACTGCCGGAACTTCCCCATTCCCTCAATATTGGCCACTTCATATAAATCCTTTGGAATCCCATCCATGCCGGCCATATACATCACCATATAGTAGCCGACAGCCTGCCAGATCATTGCGGCGGAGATACACCAGCGCACTGTGGATTTTTCCCCCAGCCACGCGTGAATCAGCCCTTCGGAATGAATGGTCTTCAGCGTGGAGGTCAGAATCCCCATGGTGGGGTCGTATATCTGAACAAACAGCACGCCGATCACGACAAGGGAAAGCACGTTTGGGAAAAAGAACACCGTGCGGTAAAACGGCTTTTCAATCAGCTCCGTCTGTGCCAGCAAACCGGCAAAAAACAGCGAAACCGTCATGGTCACGGCCGTTACAAACACAATGAAAAACAGATTGTTGCGAAACGCCTGCCAGAACTTTTCGTCACGGAAAAGAATCTGAAAATTCTGCAGACCGATAAACTCCTTATTGAGCGAAAGGCTGCTCATTCGGAAAAGGGACATATAAAAGACATCGGCGGTAGGTAACAGCATAAATACCGTAAATAAAATTACGGTCGGTACGGTACAGACGGCGATAAATCCGGCACGCTGTTTTTTTCTGCTCCGCAGCGCGCGGGGTTTCCCGTCCTTTGCCTTAACGGCACTCAACATGGTAGCTCACCCTCCCATAATAATTTGCATGAAGAGATAAAATTGGTGAGGTCGTAGACGGCCTCACCAATTTCTGTCTTACTTTAAAATCAATGAAGAGAGTGTCTCTGCATCCTTTTCAAGATTGTCCGACCATTTGTCGGTTGTCAGTGTACCCGCCATAATCTGGTTGAGATCCTGATACAGGTCATCTCTTAAATTCACTTCTGTCTGAGAGGTCAGCGCGTAAGAACCTGTCACCGGAGTGTAGCCTTTGTCCGTAATGGTAAAGGTGTCGTAAACGGACTGGTCGATGGAATCCTTTACAAGGTTTGCGGCGCCCTTGATCGGGGGAATAATCCCGGCCTTGCTCGCCAGCGTCTGAATGCTCGCGTCTTCATACAGGAAGGTCATGAATTTCTTTGCCAGCGGAATGTTCTTCGCGTCCTTCGGGATATACATCTCTTCGCAGTTGGCCCAGATGTATTTTTTGTCGCCCTTGTTAAAGGTCGGCAGCCCGGCAAAGCCGTACTCAAAGCCTTGCGCTTTCGGAGCATCCTTCATTTCCGTCTCCAGCCAATTGCCGTTCGGAATAAAGAGGCATTTATTCTGCAGGAACTGCTGCTGCGACTGGGTATGGGTCATGGCGAGTGTGCCGTCCAGCAGGAAGCCGCCGTCCTTGATCTTCTGATACACGTCAAAGGTTTTCTTTACCGCGTCGGATTTCCAGGCGCCCTTTTTATAGTTGAGGCAGTCCTGCAAAGCCTGTTCTCCGCCTGCGACCGCAATGGTCGGGTTTACAACGATTTCATTGTAGGACGGGTCGTTTGCGGCCGCATAGGTGAAGAGCCCAATTCCCTTTGCCTTTGCCTTTTCGCCCAGAGCAAAGAACTCATCCCAGGTTTCCGGCACTTCCCAGTTGTTTTCCTTGAACAGGGTCTTATTGTAAAACAGGCCCATGGTGCTGTAGGAAAGCGGAGCCGCGTAGATTTTTCCGTCGCCGTAAGGGGCGATGGTCGGTGCGGAAAGGGTACCGTCAATCATCTTGTCCTTGAGGTCGCCCGTGAAAACATCGGTGATGTCCGCCAGCTTCTTATCCTGAATCAGGGACTGCAGGATTCCCGACTCATTGGTGGATGAAAGGAAAATGAAATCCGGAGGATTTCCGTTCATAATCTGCGGGCGGATGACGTCGCCCAGTTTTGCGTTTGCCGTCACATTGATTTTCACACCTGGATTTTTCGCCTCAAACTGCTTGGCAAGATCGTCCCAGACTTCTCTGCCGTAACCGCCCTCAAACACCGCAATGTTCAGTTCCTGATTCTGCGGTTCGGCGGCCTGGCTCTGTGCCGGGGCCGAAGAGACATCGCTTACCTTCTGGCATCCGGCCAGGGCCGAAACGCCCAAAGACAGTGCGCAGACGCATGCAATTGCTTTTATCAATTTCATAATTTTTCCTCCCTCTGTTGAATGATTCTTTCGTAATTATAGCGATGCCTTTAACAAATTTAAATAAAACATATTGCCTATTACTTTCATTATTTTGATGGTTTTTTTATTTTTCAGAGTCTTTTATACTATTTTGACCGACTTTGATACTTTTTTTATATCGCTTTTTAAACTCAGAGGGACTGGAGCTCAGGTATTTATTGAAAATCCGGTTGAAATAGGACTGCTCATCAAAGCCCAGCTTGTTCGCGGCCTCTTTCACCATGACGTTGGGATCCTTTAAAAGCTCGATGGCTTTCCCCATTTTCAGCAGGTTGATATAGGCGGTCAGATTGACCCCCGTCTCGTTTTTAAACAGCCGGCTGATATAGCTTTCGTTCATGTTCACCAGCTTTGCGATCTGGGCAAGTGTGATTTTCTGCGTGATGTTTTCCCTGATATATTCGATGATACGAACGACGTCTTTGCGGTATTTTCCCGTCCGGCCGCTTTCTGCGTTATCTTTCACCGTGCGGATCAGCTGTGTAACCGCGGACTCAAATTCAAAGACCGTGGCGCACTCCCCGCTGTCCGCAGCAAGCCGCTTTTCCTTGCCGCCGTCCTCTCCGGAACCAAAAATCAGAATATTCCGCAGCAGTTTGCGGATATAGTCGCAGGCACAGGCGGGATGGATCTTCTGCCTGTCGAAGCTCTCCAGAATGGACACGGTCAGGATTTCCGCTTCCTCATATTCACGAAACGCAATGCCCGCACAGATCAGTTCGATCGCGTCCTCCTGATCCTGCGTAACTTCATTCCGATACAGGCCTCCGTCATTTTGGTAAATCAAGCTTCCAAAGCCTTTATAAAAACTGACGGGAGCTGCTTTTGCGCAGTCTTTTAGATTTGCACAAAGCTCTCCTTCGTTAGAAAACGGCTCTGAAAGGACAAAGCCGACCTCTGTGTTCATATAAATCTTTACAGAATTCTGAATGCGGGACAAATACTTTCCCAAAAGCTCTTCCGCCGGATTGCCGGACGAAAGCGGCACGACAATCAGCGCGTCCACCGGTGTCAAGGGGATGACCTTCATTCCGGTGCCGGTGTCAAACGTTTCGCTAATCAGGCTGGAAAGCATTTCCTTTGACGTCAGATCCGGTTCATTCTGCCGTGCGGTGTGCGTCCGCCCCGCCAAGAGCAGCTCCTTTTTAAAGACATAAAGCGCGGCGAACCTTCCGGAATACGCCCGGTCAAAAGCCGGATTTTCGGGTTTCTCTTCCTCGGTACCGTAGAGCATGCGGTAAATCCGGGGCTGGTCGAATTCGCTCTGCGACGGCTCATTTTTCGGGGAGGGACGGCGGTCTTCCGGCAGCTTTCTGGCAGCCTTGCGCAGAGCCTCCAGCAGCTCCTTGTCGGTAAAATTGGCCTTTAGCAGATAGTCGGTTACGCCGTAACGGAGCGCTTCACGGGCCAGTTCAAATTCCCCGAAGCTGGTCAAAATAATGATTTCCCCGGGGTACTCCCGCTCGTACAGCTCCTTTGCCAGCCCGATCCCGTCCAGATGCGGCATTTTCAGATCCGTCACAATGATTCCGGGGTGGTATTTTTCAATATACTGCAGCGCGGCTTCTCCGTCCGCAACCGCACCCACGATTTCAAACTCGGTTTTTTCCCAGTCCACCATTGACTTCAAAGCCACTCGGACGATCATCTCATCATCAACGAACAGTACCGGAATCATCTTTCTCGCGCTCCTTTCCCTGCGTCAGATTTTTCGGGGTCTCCGGCAGGGTGCTGATATAGGGGAACTCCATAGTAACGGTGGTCCCCTCGCCAATCCTGCTCTCTATGTGAAAGAGGTATTCTTTGCCAAAACAAAGCCGGATGCGTTCCTGAACGTTCTGCATCCCGATTCCCGTCAGGCGCTTGTTTTTCTTTGCGTCCAGCGTTTTTTCCACGTCAAACCCTTTTCCGTTGTCGGAAATTACGGTAAGAATCGTATCCTCGCCGCGGCTCATGGAGATATGGATTTCTTTCTGCGTACCTTCCTCATCGATTCCGTGGATGATGGAATTTTCCACAATCGGCTGCAGAAGGAATTTAATCATATAGCTGTGGAGGATATTTTCATCGATTTCGTAGGTAACGGTAAAAATGTCGCCGTAGCGGATTTTTTGAATGACGATATAGTTGCTGACATTTTTCAGCTCTTCCTCCACCGTGATAAACTCGTTTTTATCAAGGATGGTGTTCCTCAGCAGATCGGAAAGCGCGGCCAGTCCGTTGCTGACGCTGGTTGCCCTGCTCATCAGGGCTGTCCACCGCAGGGAATTCAGGGTATTGAACAGAAAATGGGGGTTGATCTGCGCCTGCAGCATTTTCAGTTCGTATTCCCGCTTCTGATTCTGTTCCGTTTCCACCTGATTGACCAGATCCTGCATTTTCTGAAGGATCTGGCGGAACGCGCGGCTCAGAAATCCCAGTTCATCCCTGCTGTCGTCGTAAAAAGTCATCTGGTCAAAATTCGTGTTGTCGATTTTTCCGACCACCTGAACCAGCCGGTTAATCGGCAGACTGATGCTTTTCCACATCTGCCGGTAGACAATCACCGCGCAGAGAAAGCACAGGATGATGGACACCAAGCTGGTAACGGCAATGGAGTAGGTTTCCGCCCGCAAATAAGCGTCCGGAATGGCGGCCACCAAAAGCCAGCCCTGCCGGTTCGAAAAGGAGTACGCGATCATGCCCAGCCTGTCATTGAATTTGTAGTTGCGGATAATATTTTCATTCGGGTTTTGCCGACAGTAAGAAAAGAGCACGCTGTCCACGGAGTAACCCTTTCGGAAGGAGCTGTTCTGATTGGCGACGTTGTTGCCGTAAGAATCCATAATCATCAAGTCGGCTCCGGTTCCCATATCCACCCCGGACAGGCAGTTGTAAAACGCTGCCGCGTCAATAAAGATCAGGGTGTGCCCAATCACACCGGTGCCCCGCTCGGAAATGACGGGGTGCGTATAGATGATATAGTTCTTGTTTCCCTCGTTGACGCTGAGCCAGTTGATGTTCTTCCCGCACAGATCAATCATGCGGTTGATCGTTTCCTGACTGACATAAAACCAACCCTGGCTGTAGACGGGATTGTTGTCCCTGTCGGTCAGAAAAATCTGCATGATCTGCGGCGAATTCGACATATGGCCGGAAATTATGGAATTCATCTGCACAATGAAATTATTCTTCTGCATATAATCCCAGCTGTCAAAGCGGTAAAGGCCATCCTGAACGGTTTTGTTCACCATCAGGGAGTCCGATATTTTCTGGTATTTGTCCGATTCATATTGAATGTTCTTCTGCACCAGCTTTAACACCTGCAGCGAAGAATTGCTGATTTTGCTGTTAATCGCGCTGTTGGACACCTGGTAGGAGATGACGCCGAAGATCAGAAGCGGCACGACGGCCATTAACAGAAACGAATACAGCAGCCTGCGTGAAACGGAAAGATTTCGAATCCTGACGTTTTTCACCCGACTCAAATTCATTTTTTACAGACCTTTCCATGTCCTGAATTTTTTTCAGGCCGAGGTTTTTATATTTCCGGATTTTGTTATTTACCAGTGTATCATACATTGCTGAAAAATGGCAACAGAATCGCCGGGCAGCCCGGTAAAAATCCCCGGCATGCCGCAAAACGCAAAAAGAGCGCAGCCGGAAGCCGCGCCCTTGCAGACGGGAAGCAGAAAAAGACAAAGCACCCTTTGCGGATGCTTTGCCTTCAGCCTGCAATATCATTTTCAATGAGGACACGCTGATTACGCAAACAGGAAAAACCGTTTTTCAATTGGGCGCCGCGCAGAAAGGGGAATTCTTACGCGGCAGGCGCTCAGACTATTTCCGGTTCAAAAGACCATACGGCCTCTACGCTTTCCCCGGAAGGGATATTGAATCGATTGGTTTTATCGTTAATCGCGTTGGGAATAGCAGTGAGCGGCTCCACGACAAGGAACTTGTTTTCATTGCCCGTCCAGAGCATCAGATTCTGAAACTCTTTTTCATTTTCAATTCGGATGCAGACCTTCCGATTCGTATCTGTAATTTTCATGGATTGGCAATGTTCAAAAATCATACCGGCCGCCTTGATCTCGGAAGCATCGGCTCCCTCACAGGCTTCTCTTCTCTTGCTCCCGGGGTAATAAACCGTGTCTGCCCGCATGTCAAACTGAAGGTTGGCAAGGCCCGACACGGTGAAGAAAGGATGGAAACCCAGGTCGCAGGGCATCGTCTCGCCGGACAAATTGGTGATTTTCGTAGCATAGGTAACCTTATGACCCTGCAGAGTAATTTTTGCATCCAGTCTGAAATCGAACGGGAATGCTTCCTTGGTGGTTTCATCGGACGTCGTATACATCTCTGCAACACATCCGTCGCCCTTTTCGGTGAGATGCTGAATGGTCCACTTATTGGTGTGAACGACTCCGTGAATTCCTGTGGGGTAAGACTTGGAATTGATGTTCAGCTGATTGTCTTCGTTGACCCCGCAAAACGGGAACAGCACGGGGCATCCGCACCGGGGACGCTCCTGACTCAAATAATTTTCACGGTCAATATGAATCATTTCATTGCCGTTGAAAATGATGCTGGAGATAATATTGCCGCGATCCTGATTGATTTCCAGCGACAAATCTTTGTCTGAAGATTCCATCTTAATCAGATAGAAGCCGTCTTTCGATATCTGTGAAATCAAATCAGTTCCCTCCTACACAAGCCAGTACTTCATCGACGGTCTTCGCGGAATTAATTTTTGCCAGGAATTCGTCATCCGCTATCTTTTTCGCGATTTTGGACAGCAGGAACAGATGATCGTGAGCGGCGTCGTTTTCGTTGCTCACGCAGAACAGGAAAATGGTTTTCACGTCTTTTCCGTCCAGCGTTTCCCACTTAATCGGGGTTTTCAGAACCGCGATTGCAATGCCGACCTGCTTTACGCTGTCGCTTTTGCCGTGAGGGATGGCCACGCCGTTACCAATGCCGGTAACGCCGATTTTTTCTCTTTCAAAAATATCTTCAACAAATTGATCCACATTGTCAATATTTTTGTTTTCAAGCAGCATCTGGCTCATTTTTCTTAAGGCGTCCTCTTTTGAGTCCGCTTCCAGGCCGACACTGATGATATTGCTGTCAAGAATATCTTTCAGTTCCATCTCATTCGCCTCTCATGATGTTAGTTTATGGGGAAATGATTCCAAAAACAGACGGGGCTTTTTATGTAAGCGCTGCTTTGGCAAGCTTATCTGTAAAGACCTGCTTTGCCAACGGAACCGAACAGCTCCATCTTATTATAAACAACTTTCTTGGTTGCTTCAATTGCAGGATTGAACACCTTAGGCGGTAAGAAGCAGCCCGTGTTAAGCCCGGCCAGAACCGCCTTGAAGAATTCCTGCTTAATGTCGCTGGAGATGTTGACCTTCTGAACGCCGATTTCACAGGCTCTTCTGATCTCTTCATCCAGATTGTCGCTGCCGCCGTGAAGTACCAGCGGGATTTCTGTGATTGCGTTGATTTCCTTTAACAGGTCAAGCTGCAGCGCCGGCTTGAAATCCTTGGGGTAAATCCCGTGCGCTGTTCCGATCGCCACCGCCAGAGCATCCACATTGGTCGCTTCCACAAATTTGACAACGTCCGCCGGATTGGTATAGGTGATGTTTTCTACGCCGCCCTCGTCGGAGTTGGCCATGGTACCGATGGTACCGAGCTCGCCCTCAACGGAAACATTTGCCATATGTGCAATTTTGGTAATTGCTTTGGTTTCCTTCACATTCTCTTCAAAGCTCAGATGGGAGCCGTCCAGCATAACGGATGTGAATCCGGCCTGAATCGCCTGTACGCACTCTTCCTGAGTGGAGCCGTGATCCAGATGCAGTGCAAACGGAACCTTGCTGTTTGCCACTCTTTCTCTGACATATCTAAAAAAGCTCGGTGTGGCGTACTTAAACTCTCCGGGAGCGTACTGCAAAATCGCCGGGGTGTCTGTTCTTTCCGCTTCCTCTACCACAGCTTTTACCAGCGCCAGATCCGTGGTATTGAATGCACCCACCGCAAAAGAGTTCTTTTTCGCTACATTGAGCATTTCTTTCAAATTTAAAAGCATAATTTAACCTCCATGAATAATTCGTCATACGATCAGGGCCTTTGCCCTCTTTACCGGCGATTAAAAACCGCGGGGGAAGGAATCCGTTCCGTGCCGAATTCCTTCCTTCGCTGCTTCACCGCTTTCACTCACACTTTCCAGTTTTCCAAACCAAATGGGGAGATGTCTTCCATAAAATTATTCGATAATTTCGATGGCGAGGTCGCCTTCCAACTCTTCGTCGGAAACCTCATAACCGAGGTCGTTAAAGTTTTCGTCTTCTTCCGTAACATTCTTTTTAATCACAGAAAGAACTACACCCGTGATGATACTGCCTACAACAAGACAGATGACTGCTTTCATAGGATCGCTGAAGAACGGGAATGCAATGAAACCACCGTTCGGGAGCGGAGAGGAAATTCCCCAGCTCATAGAGAGACCGCCGGCAACCGCGGAACCGACCACACAGGCAATAACCACTCTGATAAGGTCGCGGGCGGCAATCGGGATGATTCCTTCGGTAATCATGACGCAGCCCATGGGAACAGCGGATTTCAGTGTTTCAATTTCCGCATGTGTATATTTCTTTCTGGAAATCAGTGCGGAAATCGCAATGCCGAAAGGAGGAATCATAGAACCGAGGAACTGGCACACTTTTGCGTCGCCGATGCCTTCCGCAAGCATTGCGTTGCAGTATGCGGTTGCGACCTTGTTGACCGGGCCGCCGAAGTCAAAGGTTGACATTCCGCCCAGGATTGCGCCGTAAAGGAATTTCGCTCCGCCGGACAGGGATGTCAGGAAATCTGTAAGAACTTTTGTCGCCCAGATAATCGGGGTACCCAGAACACCGAACATAATCAGTGCGGAAATGGACGTTGCAAGGAACGGAATCACAATGACGGGAAGAATACCCGTAAGGGATTTCGGAAGCTTGACGTATTTCTTAATCAGGATTACGACAAAACCTACGAGCAAACCGCCGAGCATACCGCCGATAAAACCGGCTTTGATCTGTGTTGCTATGTAACCGATGATAAAACCGGGTGCCAGTGCCGGTCTGCCGGCTACTGAGAATGCAATGTATGCGCATAGGATCGGTACCATAAGGGTCATACCTAACTGGCCGGTTGTATAAAGCCAATAGGCAATACCGGTGTCGCCAAGGTTGCTGATGCTGGAACCTGCCAAAGCACGGCCGATCGCCATTGTCAGACCGGAAGCAACAATCAGTGGAATCATGTAACTAATGCCCGTTAAAATATGACCTTTTATGTCTTTTAATTTCATATTAGTTCGTCCCCTTTTCAATTACCTTTTCAACCTTCTGAATAAATGCGATTGGGTTTTTAATCAGTGAAGAGGTGTCGATTTTGACAACCTTCTTGCCCTTAAAACGCTCCATACCGTTTATGGCAATATCGACTGCCAGAATAACAACATCCGCTTCCTGAATGTCTTTTGCCGCTAATTCGTTTTCCACCCCGATGGTTCCCTGTGTTTCACAATGGATACTATGCCCTCTGGCCTGAGCGCTTTTTATCAGCTTTTCACAGGCAATGTAGGTGTGAGCGATTCCAGCGGTGCATGCAGCAACTCCCACGATTTTCATTTTGTATCTCCTCTCCTTTTCATGATAATACTTTCCAACAGGATGATTTTTAGATCGCCCTGTACCAAAAGGTTCCCCAATTTTCTGCCGATTATATTCTCGGCGGCAGTCCGATCATCGCTTTTGCATTCTTTGCCACTAATTTCAAATCTTTGCAATCCGATGGAATCAAAGCCCCGTGACCCTGTATTAACTGAATCGATCCGCCCTGCCACTGCAGCTCTATATCGCCGTCAATCGCAATCAGGATCCGGTGACCGTCAAACTCTCCTAAAGTAAACTGATCTGCTACGTCCACGATCTGCATCCCAAAGGCGTTGGTGTCGCAAACATCGATCATCTGTGTCTGCGTGCTGTCGTTTTCACGGACAACGTCCTTGGCTTTCATAACAGCCTTCTTTCTGATTTCTTCCTCCGTATAGGTTTCAAAATCAAAAAGGTTGATGCCGTCTTCAAAGGAAAGTCCGTTGAACATTTCCTCGTCGGTCAGAAGCACGCCGTTGATGTTTCTTTCCGCGCGGATGGTAACGTCGCTGCATTCATGCACCTCCAGGAAAATGCATCCCGGTCCGACCGCGTGGGGCATTCCGGCGGGGATTAAAACAACGTCGCCCTGCTCAACCGGAATTTTGTGCAGGCAGTCCACCATTTCCTGTACCTTCTGATTTTTGCACAGGTCGCTCCAAAGCTCCTTTGTCACATGCTTTTTAAAGCCAACGTAAACGCAGTTGATTTCGTCCTTTACTTCTCTGGTTCTGGCAATATACCACGCTTCTGTTTTTCCGCAGTTGGAATGGAAATATTTCTTCGCATCCTCCGCTTTCGGGTGGCACTGAAGCACCAGACGAACAATGGTATCCCCCGCTCTGGCAAGAACAGACAGATGGCTGGGATTGTGTTTGTTGTATTTCTCACCGAGGATTCCGTCCGGGTCGCTGCTGATAATGTCTGTCAGAGAAACGGCGCCCTGCTCGGGAATCGTCCTGCTGACGGCGTATCCTTCGCCGTGCCCTTTGGAGATCGCTCCGATGGAAGTAACCAGAAGCTCTTCACAGTTATGGGCGTCCTCCGCCGCCGGCATTCTTCTCCACTCATTCAGCAGCTTGCCGCCGATATAAGGACGGGTGATCCTGTCATCGTCAAAAAGAATCGGCTTTTCGCTCCACTCACTCATTTTTCTACCTCTTTCTATGTATGTGATTTCGTTCGATTAATCCTGAAAGCTGTCGTAGGTTTTTACAATCTTCTCGGCGTTCAGCTCGTATTTCTCCATCAGGGCATCCCTTGTGCCGGATCTGCCGAAGCAGTCCATAATCCCCACTCTGCGCAGCTGTGCCAGATTGCCCTCTGCCAGCACTTCCGCCACCGCGCTGCCCAAACCGCCGATAATGCTGTGGTCCTCAGCGGTAATGACCTTTTTGGATACGGAAGCGTATTTGATAATCAAATCCCTGTCGATCGGCTTTACGGTGTGCATGTCGATCACCGCGGCGGACACGCCCTTGGCGGCCAGAATTTCAGCGGCTTTCATCGATTCCTTGACCAGATCCCCGATTGCCACGATCGTAACGTCGTTTCCTTCCCGCAGTACGATTCCCTTGCCGATCTGGAAGTCCGGGTTTTCCTGATAAACCGGTCTTGAAGACATTCTGCCGAATCTCAGATACACAGGGCCGTGGAAATGGATTGCCGCCTCTACGGCACGGTAAGCGCTGTACTGGTCGCACGGAACAATAACGGTCATGCCGGGAATGGTCCGCATCAGCGAAATATCCTCGATACACTGGTGGGAAGCTCCGTCCTCCCCGATCAGCACACCCGCGTGAGTGGCACAAATCTTTACGTTTAAGCCGTTGTAGGCGATGGAATTTCTGATCTGCTCATAAGCCCGGCCAGCGGCAAACATGGCGAATGTGCTTGCAAAGACCATTTTCCCGCAGCTGGCCAGTCCGGCCGCGGTGGACATCATATCGCCCTCTGAAATACCTATGTTGAAAAACCTGCCCGGAAATTTCTTTGCAAAAAGACAGGTCTGCGTTGCTTTTGAGAGATCCGCGTCCAGCACTACAAAATCATATTGATCCCCTAAGGTTGCCAGCGCCTCTCCGTATGCTACTCTTGTAGACAGATAATTTTCCATACCGTTCTCCTTACCCCAATTCGCTTTCAAGCTCTTTCAACGCGATTTCGTACTGCTCCTTGTTGGGAGCGACTCCGTGCCAGGACGCCTGATTCTCCATAAAGGAGACTCCCTTGCCTTTTACGGTGCTGCAGATAATGGCGTTGGGCTTATTCGTCGCCTTTTTCGCCAGCTCCACAGCCGCGTTGATCTGGTCAAAATCATGCCCGTCAATTTCCGACACATTCCAGCCGAAGGCGCGGAATTTGTCCGCCACGGGGTAAGAGTTCATAACATCCTCTACCTGACCGTCTATCTGCAGCTTATTGCAGTCGACAAACAGGATTACATTGCTCAGCTTGTAATGTGCCGCGGTCATGGCCGCTTCCCAAATCTGCCCCTCCTGAATTTCGCCGTCTCCGCAGATACAGTAAACTTTATAGGACTTATTGTCCAGCCCGGCCGCCAGTGCCATTCCATTGGCGGTGGAGAGTCCCTGACCCAGAGAGCCGGAGGAAATATCCACTCCCGGGGTTTTGTTCATGCTGGGATGCCCCTGAAGAAAGCTGTCGATTTTTCTCAGATTCTTCATTTCCGCTTCATCGAAGAAGCCCTTTAACGCAAGCGCCGCGTAATAGATGGGAGCGGCGTGCCCTTTTGACAATACAAACCGGTCGCGGTCGGGTGCGTGGGTGTCTTTTGCGTCTATTCTCAGGTGATTAAAAAACAGCGCGGCAACAAGGTCGCTGGCTGAGAAAGATCCACCGAGATGCCCGCTCTGTGCCTCATAAACTCCCTGCAGCGCAAGGATCTTCATTTTCGTCGATATTTTTTTCAGCTGTTTGCTACTATACATTTCTTTCTCCTACCAAACAATTTGATTGGTTCCGCGGCCGGCTTTTGTTCGGCCGCCTCCTGTTTATCCCAGATCCAGCTTGCTCATTGCCTCAAGCAGATCTTCCACAAACTCTTCTTCATTGATTCCCACCAGAAAGCCTGTTGCGTTCAGAACGGGGATTCCGTAGATATCCTTCACCGGACTGGTATAGGCAATCAGATCGTACGCTCCTGTGGACACCGCGGTGTCCAGCGCGTCGGGCGCGATTTCCGTTGCTTCCGTATTGTAGCCGTGCTCCGCCAAAAGGTTTTCCAGCTTGGAAGACAGCATGGCCGAACTGACTGTTCCGGACCCGCATACGGATAAAATTCTTACTGCTCTCATATCTGATTCTCCTTTCCTTTGCAGCTTACAAATCACTGTTTAAATCCTTCAGCAATTCCAGTATTTCCGGTTTGCTTTCTGATTTCCTGATCTTTTCCAGCAGTTGCTCGCTGTTGAGGATTTTCATGATCTTTTTCAGCAAACCGATCTGCTGTCTGGAGTCCCGGATTGCCAGCGGCATAATAAGCTCACAGTCAACGGCCGTTCCCGGCTCGCCCATCAGGCGGCATTGAACCGGTTTTTTCGGAGTGATGATTCCGACCGCCGGTTCTATGACCAGCCGGCCGTCCGCGTGGGGAATCGCAAGGTTGACTCCCTTGCCGCGCAAACCGGTCGGAAGCGTTTTTTCCCGCTCAGCAACGGCGTCCCCGTATCCCGGCTGCACGGCACCGCTTTCCTCAAACCGCGCTGCCATCAGGAAAATGCAGTCTTCAAAGCTCTTTACATCCGCATTTAACAGAATAAACCGTTCGTTCAGAATGGAGCCCATTGCGGTCACGCCTCCTATTGTTTTAAACAGCATACCATATTTCCTGTTCTTTAATCAGACCAAGTTTGTTCACTTTTTACACATGAAAACGTGCAAAACGTTGAACCTTTTTGTGCAAGTCTTGGTATAAACCAACGCTTTTTAAGACTTCGTCTTTTGCAAAAAACTGTTCTTTTCGTCCCGTCAGTCCAATGCTTCGCTCGCAAGGCGCTGTTTGACTTCGTCTATACTGTCGCTTTCCAGCACGTCATTGACCCAGTCGGTCAGCTTGTCCGTGTCACAGCGCCGGATCAGATATTTAATCCGTCCCAGCTGGGCGGGCGCGACGCTGAACTCATCCAGACCCATTGCCAGCAGCAGCGGGGTCAGCCTTGCATCCGAAGCGGCTTCCCCGCACATTCCCACCGGAATTCCCGCTTTATGTGCGTTTTGAATCACCTGATGGATGGCGCGCAGCACCGACAGATTGCACGGGTCATACAAATACTGAACCTTTTCGTTCATTCGGTCCGTCGCCGTCGTATACTGGATTAAATCGTTTGTACCAATGGAAAAAAAGTCGGCTTCTTTTGCCAGCTTATCGCTGATGAGCACCGAAGCCGGAGTCTCGATCATGATGCCGAGCGGAATCTTTTCATTAAAGGCAATGCCCTCGGCACGCAGCTCCGCTTTGGCTTTTTCCACCATTTCCCTCGATTTGCGCAGTTCCTCCGCCGTAACGATCATGGGGAACATAATCTTAAGATTCCCAAAAGCGGAAGCGCGAAGAATCGCGCGCAGCTGCGTAAGGAAAATCTTTGGCTGATCCAGACAGATCCGGATGGCCCGGTAACCCAGAAACGGGTTGTTTTCCTGCGGAATGTTCATGTAGCCGAGCTTTTTGTCTCCCCCGATGTCCAGTGTACGGATAATAACCTCTTTCCCGTGCGCTTTTTCGGCGGTTTCTTTGTAAACCGCAAACTGCAGTTCCTCATTCGGGCAGGCACGCTGATCCATAAACAGAAATTCCGTGCGGAACAGCCCGATTCCGTCGCAAAAACCGTCGCAGAAATTCCTGCGGCTTTCGGCATCTCCGGAATTGATGCATACGGCGACCCGGCGACCGTTTAACGTTACGGCGGGCTCCGTTAAAACAGCCTCATACTGTTTCTTCCGCTCCTGCTGCTGCTCTCTTTCCCTTCTGAACGACAGCACAAAATCCTCATCCGGCTCTGAAATACCGTATCCCTCGTTGCCGTTTATGTACAGCCGCTGTCCGGTAATCACACTGCTTAAAATTTTGCCCGCGCCCACAACAGCCGGAATCCCCAGCGACTTGGCAAGAATAACGGTGTGGGAGGTAATCCCGCCTTTTTCAGTAATAAAGCCGCGAAGATACGTTTTGTCAATTCTGACCGTATCCTCGGGGGAAAGGTCCTCTGCCACCAGAATAAACGGCTCCCGAATGCTCTGAATCTGCTCCTCGGTGTTTTTCAGCCCGTTTAAACGGCGGATCAGTTCATCACACACATTGCGGATATCGCTTGCGCGTTCTTTCATATACGGGTCTTCCATAACCTCAAACCTTGAGCAGACCGCCTGCTTTTCCTGCTCAATCGCGTAATCTATTCCGATACGCTCCTCCATAACGGTTTGAATCGGCCTTTTAAAGAACAGCTCGTCACACACAATGACGCGGTAAGCCTTGAAGATTTCCGCCGTTTTTTCCCCGGTGTCCGCAAGAGCGGACTGATATAGTTCATCCAGCTCTTCAGCGTATTCCCGCTGTATTTGACGGAAGCGCTCCACCTCGCTTTCGCTGTTCTGAACAGTGGTTTTATGCGGGGTGACTTTCTGCCTGTTCAGGACAACCGCCTGCGCCAGCTCGCTCCCGCCCGCTCCGGCCAAACCGGTTATTTTTTTCATCAAAGTTTCAGTCCTTTCTGTTCTGACAAAGCTGCTTGATTCCATCTACATGGCTCTGATCGCTGAAATAGCGGTAAATTTCTTCCAGAACAGCCCAGTGTGAATAGGAGTCCTTCGTTGCCAGCCCAATCAGTATGTTTGTAACGCTGCCGTCCGGGCAGACCACACCGTTGGGGGCAAACGCAATGCAAACGTCGATTTTGGGGTTTGCGTCTCCCTGCATAGGAAAATGAATCAGTTCTACATTCTGCTGAATCCGGTAAGTCTGCAGTTTTCTGTTGCGCAGCAGGTTAATCATCCTGTGCATTAAGCGCTGATCGTTCGGCTTTGGTACCAGTGAATGGCTGCAAAGCTGCAAAGCCTGCTCCAGGCTGACTGTTTCCGGCAGCAAAATGAATTTGTTCTGCTCAATTTTCTCATAGAAAATATCTCTTTTGGCTCTGGGCCGCACTCCGCGGTCCTTGTCTTCAAAATATCGAAAAAGGTCCAGATAAAGCTTGTCGGATTGAACTTTTCCGCTGACGCTGTCCTTTACCCGGCTTATAATTTCCTGAATCATCTCGTCATAACGGACAATGAATTTATCCGCGCGCAGTATTTCCATGATACTGCGCTGTTCTTTTTCGGTGATTATCGCGCCGCATTCCACAATTTTGTGGTTGGAAAAGCTTTTTCCCAGAGGGACCAGAGAAACCACGAGCGCATAGTCGCCCAGCATCCATTCCCTCAGTTTACTCTGGCTGATGACACGGTAATCCAGCGCAAGACCGAACAGGTCCTGAAGCTGTTCCTTCAGCAGGACGGCTACCGCCATGTTTTCGGCGCCGACAATCAGCACTTTCCCTTTTTCCGTGTTGTCGCTGTCGGTTGAAATGTATTTTTCATTCAGATTGCTTACAAAGTAAACACAAAGATAAGCAAGCTCATCCTCTGAAATTCCATCGGCTAAAAAGTTCATTTTGGTCAGCTGTACGGCTTTCCGGGTAAAGTCGAAAACGATGGGGTACATTGCCTTTATGTCCTCAATCAACGGATTTTTATCCAGAATTCCGTATTTGATTCGGTAATACATAGGACGGATGTGATGGCTGAGCTGTTTTTGAAGGCGTTCGCGGTTCGGCAGTGTAAGACAGGCAATGCGCTCAAAATTAAGCACCAGCTCTTCCGCAAAACCCGCAATGAAGCTGTCTTCCTGTTCCTGGGAAAGAAAGTCCGTGGTCTGGATTCCAAGAAACAGTGTGGTGATGTAATAGGTTTCCTGCGTGGCGACTTCCACCCCGTGAATCCGCAGCTTTTGCAGGCTGAATTCCACAGAGCGGAACGACAGGCTCTTCATCAGAGCCAGCTGTTCATCGCTGCTCAGCTGGATTACGCTGCCCTTTCGGCTTCGAATCCATGAAACCTGAATCATCATTCGGATCAGCTCAATATTTGCCAGAATATAATCGCCGTGGATATCTGTTTCGTACTGTTTAATCAGGCATCGGCACAGTTCACAGAAATCGATCTCATTCTGGTACAGATTGACCAGACTTTTCTGCAAAAAATTCTGTACACACGTCTGTCCTCCGGGGCTGGATAAAAGCTGAAACTGAGCGCCCAGCATCTTCCGGATCGTCATTTCCTCCCCCTGAATCAGGTAGCCGTACTGTATGGTACTTTTCAGGGTGAGTCCCCAGTCTTCCAGTATTTCCCGAATTTCCTTGATGTCGCCAAGGATGGTGTTTTTGCTGACCTCGCTCAGCTCCATCAGACGGTTGATTGTCATTGCCTCATCGAAAAGGGCAATCTGGACAATTTCCATTGCTCGCCGTTCCGTAACGGAAAAGAAATAGCTTGAATTCTGCTGGAACCGCTGCTCCAGCGCAGTAATATCCGGTATTTCCGCATGGATCATATGCCCGGAAATAACAAGCTTTCCCAGTCCGTAGTGCTTGAGCCAATCATTGCACTTTTCTATGTCATAATACAGAGTGCGTTTTCCCACCCCGAGTTTATCCAGAAAATCTTTGATTTCCACTTTCTGTTTTCTTTCCAGAAGAGTGCGAAAAATATAGGTTTGCCGGCTTTTCAGTTCCATTTTACCCTCCCGTTGCTGTCAGGCTAGTCGGTAAGTGTCTCCAGAAAATGTGCGACCTGAGGTCCTGCCTTTGCTTCGTCCGGGCCGGTGACCTTCAGCTGTATTTTGGTTCCCTTGTAGATTCCTCCGCTTAAGATACTGATAATGCTCTTTCCATAAAAGTCTTCCCCGTCTTTTCTGAGAACAATCTCACTTTCAAACTTGCTGCTGAGCTCCACCAGAAGAGTAGCGGGGCGTGCGTGTAATCCTGTTTTATTATTGATGACAATTTCTTTTTGGAACATTGATGTTTCCCCTTTCTAATCGATCATATTGAACAACTTATTACAGTCATAGTATCATAAACTATAAAAACTGACTATTGCCAATTAAATGCATATGATTCACGGAAATCCGTGCAAAGAATTGTTCTCTGCTTGATTTCCCGTCCAATTCTTTGCACCTGCAAAATTGGTACTTCTGCAAAAAGATCAGCTTCCCGAAAAATAATTCTTCTGCGCATTTTTCTGCGGAATGTACGATTTCGGGGCCTAAAATTAAAAAAAGAGCGAAAAAGGGCGCAGCCAAAAGCTGCGCTCTTGCAATCGAATACATCAGAATGATTCAGACCGTTTCTCCAAAATTTCCATCGCGCAGAGTGTCCTTCAGAATACGGACGAACGCTTTGGCCGCGTTTGTCAGATAACGGTTCTTTTTAAAGGAAATGGCAATTTCTCTGCTGTCGGAAAGTCCCTCCAGCGTATAGTAGTCGGGATGAATCCTTGAATGCAGAAAAATATAGGGATTATAGGGCAGAATGGATACCCCCAGCCCTTCAATCACCATTGCCCGGACGGCTTCTATATTTCTGCAGTACAGGATGATATTGGGTGTAAACCCGGCCTCTTTACAGAGATTCAGCATGATGTCGTGCAAACGGTAATCGCTTGTCAGAGCAATAAAAGGCGCGTCCTTCAACAGTTCCAGATCCACGGACGCCAATGGTTTTCCGCGTGTCTGCGCAGGGATGAATCGGTCAAATCCCTCTTTCGGAACGGCCAGCACAATCTTTTCGTTAAAGAGCACCTGATGCACCAGCTGGTCGTTCCGCAGCGGCAGCACGGTAACGGCAACATCGACATCACCGGAAAGGAGAAGCTCTTCCAGCTCCTGATTCCTTTTTTCGTTCAGCTCGATTTCAATGTCGGGGTACCTTCTGCGGAATTCGCGCAGAACGGGCGGCAGCAGATAGGTGGTTCTGTACGGAGAAATCCCGATGGAAATGCGGCCTCGTTTGGAATTTGCCGCGTCCTTGATCTGAGCGACAAGCTGATCCTCCAAAGAGAGAAATTCCTTTGCCGTATCACAGTAAAGGCTGCCGGTATAAGTCAGTTTGAGCGGAATCGACGACCGGTCGAACAGCTCCGTTTCCAGCTCTTCCTCCAGCCGCTGGACATACTGGCTCAGGGACGGCTGGGATACATGGAGTTTTTCGGCGGCTTTGGAAAAGCTCTTTTCCTGCGCGACTGTCAGGACATACTGCAGCTGACGTGTGTTCATACAATCCCCCCATTACAACGAAAGAGATTAACTTATAATGTATTTGTTATATGATATATCGATTTTAGTATTTGAAGTTATAATATTAAGTATTATATAATAAAATCGTCAAAAGGGCAAATGTTTTATAGAACATGAATAACGGCAAAAAGACAAGATTGGAAAAAAAATCAGTTTCAGGCGAATTTTGTAAGAATCATTGGACTTTTCTTACAAGGACAGCAAGAACGACAAACAAAGAAAGCGAGTAATAGAAGAATGAATGTCAATCACAAAAAACCGGTTATCGGCGTAGCGCTGGGAGATGCGGCGGGCATCGGCGCAGAGATCGTAGCGAAGACTGCAGCAAGCGGAGTCCTGGAAGAGTTCGGACATGCTGTGATTATCGCAGACGAAAGGGAACTGAAAAGGGGCATGGAAATTGCCGGCGTTCAGTTTTCATACAGAAAGGCCGCAAATGTGGAAGAAGCCGCCGCCATGGACGGGATTGCCCTTCTGGATACAAAAGCGCTGGACGCATACGCCGTCACGATGGGAGAAGATTCCCTGGACTGCGGAAAGAACTCGGCACTCAATGTCAAGCAGACGGTGGAATACTGTATGCAGGGACATTTCGACGGGGTGTGCTTTGCTCCAAACAACAAAAAAATGATGAAGAAGGCAGGCTTCAAACTCAACGGCGCAATTGATCTGGTAGCCGGATTCATGGGTTATGAAGGCAAAAAAGGCGAACTGAGTGTTCTAGGCAACGTTTGGACCGCCAGAGTCACCAGTCACATCCCCCTTGCCGACGTCAGCGCCGCGCTGACCGTCGACAGGATTATGGATACCATCAATCTGCTGAACAACGCGCAGAAATCCGCCGGATTTGAGAATCCGCACATTGCGGTTGCGGCGTTCAACCCGCACGCCGGCGAAGGCGGAACCTGCGGTATGGAGGAAATCAACGTGATTACCCCCACCGTGGAAAAAGCCCGTCAGGCCGGAATCAACGTGGAAGGCCCCTACCCGGCGGACACCCTGTTCTACAATCTGTTCAACGGCGTTTACGATTCCGCTGTAACCCTGTTCCACGATCAGGGACAGATCGCCATGAAGCTGAAGGGCTTTGACAAGGGCACCACCGTCATGGGCGGACTTCCCTATCCCGTTACGACCTGCAGCCACGGCACGGCCTACAACATCGCAGGCAAAGGAATTGCCAACAACGGAGCATGGGAAAGCGCGTACAAGCTGGTATGCGCCATGGCGAAATAAGCGTTTAAGACTCAACCTTCCCAGAGTTTAACATACGGTACCGATTACGCATCCGGAGCCTTCTGCACGGGCCCCGGATGCTGAATACGGGCCAACGGATACCATGAAAGAAAACAGGTGAAAAAAATGAATCTTGCCTATCCTGTCGCGACTCCTGACAGCAGCGTGCCGCTTATGGGTTTTACCGGACCTTTTGAAACGAACCTAGATTTTATTCGGCAGGCCGGATACACCGGCGTGGAGCTGCTGGTGAGAGACGCCGACGAACTGGATGCTTCCCGGCTGGAAATCGCGCTCTCCAAAAGAGGGCTGACCGCGGTTTCCTTCGGAACAAGCCCGATGCTTGCACAGGACAAACTCGATCTGCTCTCCGAAAATGACGAAATCCGGGCAGAAACCTTTCGGCGCACCGTTCGGATGGTCGATCTCGCTTCCCGTTTTCACGCCCCCGTGGGCATTGGAAAGCTCAGGGGCAACCTACAGGAGGGAACCGGCCGTACAGCCGAACGAAGAGATGAAATTTTCCGGAAGCTTTGCGAACACTGCGAGAAAACCGGGGGTTCCCTTGTCATGGAGCCTCAGAAATATGACAACGTAAATAATCTGAATACCATTGACGAATCCCTTGAGTGGCTGAAAGAAATGAACAGCAAACGGCTGAAATTGCTGGTGGACACCTTTCATATGGATCTGACTGAAAAAGATCAGTTTGACAGCATCCGCAGGGCAAACGGACAAATCGGTTTTGTGCATCTGTCAGACTCCGACAGAAAAGCGCCCGGCTGCGGAAGGATCGATTTCGGCGCTGTACTGAAGGCTTTCAGCGATATTTGTTACGGCGGGTTTTTTTCAATGGAGATCAAGCAAAGCCCAAACAGCGAAGAGGCCGCCGAAACATCCATCAAAAATCTGACGCGCCTCAGCGGGCAAATCTAAAACAGTGAAAATCAGAAAAAAGAGGTACCGGAAATGAAAAGAATTGCACTGGTCAGCGTCACGCTGAACGCAGTAAATCCCATTGTGGACTATATGACCAAAACGAATCCCGACGTTCATGTCGTCAACTATCTGGACAGCTATCTGCTGGAAAAGGTGGGAAAGGACAACGGCGTGATTACGGACGAATCCATGGGGCGCATGTTTGACATGCTGGTAAAGGCCTGCGCGGACGGCGCCCAGTGCATCATCATGACCTGCACAATTTTTTCACCGTACGTGGAAAAATTCTCGGAGCTGCTTTCCGTTCCCATCATCTGCCCGGACGGCGCCATGCTGGACGGGGTGGCAAAGGAAGGCGGAAAGACGGCGATCATCTGTACGTTCACCGGTACGGTCGATACCACCAGATCCGTATTTTTCAAGTATCAGCGCTTAAATGGAAGAGCGGAGTCGGTGGACATGTATGTGGTGCCGGAGGCGTTTAAAGCCGCCCAGGTTTCCGACATGGAGACACACGACCGGGTTATCCGTGAAAAAATCGCGGAGCTGGACGCTTCCTACGACCATGTTGTACTGGCACAGATCAGTATGGCAAGAGCCGCACAGGGGGTCGCCATGAAGCACGCAAAGCTTTGGACCAGTCCCAAAAGCGCGGTGGAAGCAGCCGTAAACCTTTTAAAATAAACGCTTGAAACCCGACTTCTATGTGGAGGAAAACTATGCTACAAAAATTAACGTTCGGCTGTATTGCGGACGATTTTACCGGAGCCAGCGACGCGGCCTCTTTTCTGGTCAAGGGCGGTATGAAAACAGTCCTTTACAGCGGTGTGCCGGACAGTGATCAGCCGATACCGGAAGGCGTGACCGCCGCGGTCATTGCGCTGAAAACCCGCACCGAGCAGGTGGACAAAGCGGTTTCCCAGTCCCTGCAGGCGGCCCAATGGCTCAAAAGCAAAGGGGCGGAGCAGCTGTATGTGAAGTACTGTTCTACCTTTGATTCCACTCCCGCCGGCAATATCGGTCCGATCTGCGACGCGGTTCTGGAGCGGTACGAGATTCCCTTCACCGTCCTGTGCCCTTCCCTGCCGGTCAACAAAAGAACGGTGAAGGACGGTACTCTGTTTGTGGATGGAACGCCGCTTTCCGAAAGCAGCATGAAAAACCACCCGCTGACTCCCATGTGGGACAGCTACCTTCCCAGCCTGATGAGCGGACAGAGCAAATACCCCTGTCTGGTTCTCGGCAGTGAGGATATGGCAGGGACGGACGAAGAAATCCGCCGTAAAGTAGACGATTTCGCAAAAAATCATCCGCGCTTTTATCTGGTACCGGACTTTGTGAACGACACGGACGCCGACAGAATCATATCTGTTTTCGGTGATCTGCGCCTTTTGACCGGCGGTTCCGGTCTGATGCAGCCCATTGCGGAAAAATACAGCCGCAGCCAGGCGGAGCAGCCGGCACGGCCGGGCGGCAGCAAAGGCCCCGCGATCATTGTTGCGGGAAGCTGCTCGGTGGCTACGCAGGGGCAGGTCAGGCACTACCTTCAAAACGGCGGCTTCGGCATTATGGTCCGCCCGGGCATGCTGCTTTCCGGCGATCAGACAGTGGACAGTATCTGGAATCAGGTACAGGAATCCCCGCGCGACAGCGTCCTGATTTACAGCGCGGGAAGCGCCGGACAAACGGAAACAGAAACGGACGGCGCCAGCGAGGCCGCTCTTCTTGAAAACACCATGTCAGAGCTTGTGCGCAGAGCCGCAGAAGCGGGCTACACCCGGCTGATCTGCGCGGGCGGGGAAACCTCCGGCGCAGTCACCAAGGCGCTGGGATACTATGCTTACCAAATCGGAGAAAGCATTGCGCCGGGCGTTCCGGTCATGATCCCTCTGCAGCATCCTCAGATTCGCCTGGTTTTGAAATCCGGCAATTTCGGTCAGAAAGATTTCTTTATGAGAGCGCTGAAAATGACCGCGGAGGAAGAAAAATGACGAGCTTACTGCAAGATAAAATAGATGACGCAATCTGGATTGCAAACAGTCTTTTCGAGCGCGGAAAGACATCCGGCTCCACCGCAAATATGAGCTTTCTGCATGACGGAAAGGTGTATATCAGCGGAACCGGCACCTGCTTCGGTACCCTTTCGCAGCAATCGTTTTCCGTCATTGACCTTGACGGGAACCATCTGGACGGAATCAAGCCCAGCAAAGAGTACCCGCTGCACACTCTGTTTTACAAACACAATCCCGGCGTGGCGGCCGTGATTCATACCCACAGCTTTTACGCCACCCTGTGGTCCTGTTACTGCCGATCCGGGGAACGCAATGTCATTCCAAACCATACGCCGTATCTGCGTATGAAAGTGGGAGACATCGGGACTGTCGCATACGCTGCCCCGGGTTCCAAGGAACTCTTTCAGGCGTTTTCACAAGTGCTGGACGACCGGCGCGGCTACCTGCTGCAGAACCATGGCCCCGTCGTGGGCGCCGCGGATTTGTTCTCTGCTTTTTACGGGCTTGAGGAGCTGGAGGAAAGCGCTCACATCGCGTGGGAGCTGCGCAATTCAGGCTTGACCAATATAGAGGACAGAAGCGATCTGGACTTCTGAACAAAACTTTGTAACCCTTGCACAAAAGGCAGCCCGGAAGCACAATAAGATTCCGCGCTTTGATTTTCGGGAGTTGGATGGAAAAGGGAAAAGGAGGAAAAAAGGGGATGAGGATTTTCTTGAGGAGTTGAAATCATTTTTCATCCCGCTCGGTACTGAAAGTTGAAACGGCCTTTTCGTTGTCTTAAAATAAAGCACAGAAATTAGGGGGAGAAAAAATGCTTACTGCTTTAGCATGGGTCATGATTATTCTTTTTATGGTCATGATTATGACAAAAAAAATGCACCCATTTACAGCAATCGTGCTCATCCCTTTGTCCTTCACGTTTATAGGAACGTTTACGGGACTGTACAGGGAAGCGGCGGCGAAAGCCTCCGAAATAGCCATTGGAGACGTAACTTATTTCGATCAGCTCAAGCTTTTGGGCACTTGGGTGCAGCAGGGTCTGACAAAAACCTCGACCACCATTTTCATGATGTTCTTCGCGATTATGTTCTTTTCGCTGATGCTGGATACCGGTTTGTTTGACCCGATTTCCAAAACCGTTATCAAGATTGCCAAAGGAGATCCTCTCAAGGTGATCGTAGGAACCGGCATCATCACAGCACTCGTTTCCCTGAGCGGCGACGGCACAACCACTACTCTGATCTGCTGCTCGGCTCTGGTTCCGATTTACAAGAAACTGAACCTGAAGCGGCTTTATCTGGGCGTGATTCTGGTTCTGATGAACACCATTTTGAACATTCTGCCCTGGAGCAGTCCAACGGCCCGTGTCATGTCCGTTCTGGACGGGATTGACCCGCAGCAAATGCTGTACGCGCTTGCACCGGGCATGGCGGTTGCCATCGTATACATGATGTTCGTCTGCTACTACCTGGGCCTGAAGGAAAGAAAGCGTCTGGGAATCCAGAGTCTGACCGATCAGGACATTACGGAACTGATGACTCCTTCTGAAGAAAAGAATGACGCCAAACGTCCCAAAATGATGCTTTTCAACGGAATTCTGACATTTGTCGTTTTGGTTCTGCTGATTGCCGGTGTATTCCAGCCGGTGTTTATCTTCCTGGTAGGCAGCGTCATTGCTCTTGTTGTCAACTATCCTTCGATTGAACAGCAGAAAGAAAGAATCCGTGCCAATTCAGCGGATATGGTTATGACCGTTGTTGTTGTAATGGGCGCCGGCGTTTTCGCCGGACTGTTCAGTGGTTCCGGTATGGCCGACGCACTGGCCGCCAGCCTGATTCAGGTTATTCCGGCTTCGTTCGGACCGCACTGGGCGTTTATCACCTCGTTCATCTCCATCCCCGGCGGTTTCTTCCTTTCCAACGACGCATTCTTTTACGGCGTGGTTCCTGTACTGGCCCGCGCAGGCGTACAGTACGGTTTCAACAACTTCCAGATGGGCGTTGCATGCCTGATGGGACAAGCTTTCCATCTGTTAAGCCCCTTCACCCCGTGGATTTATCTGCTTTTGGGGATGACAGGACTGGAAATCGGCGACTGGCAGAAAGAAGGCGCCAAATGGGCGATCGGTATTTTCATCAGCTTTATTGTGCTGACGGTATTAACCGGTTATCTGCCCGTAACCCTGCATCCGTAACCCCGCGCCGTTCAACCGCTTACACCTTTTCATGATCATACATAGATAGACTGTTCACCCGGAACGGATTACCGGTGGAAGGCTTCTTCCCCCTGTTTTCTGTCCGGGTAACTGCCTCTCCGAAAAAAGGGAACCCGTAAAACCGGGTTCCCTGTATGTGATTTTACGGCTTCACAAAATTTTTCTCCCCCCATCCAATATAGAAATAATCTGACGGGAATTCTCCCCCTGTCGTAACCCCCAATGGTTCATAATATCGGTTTATGGATCCCTTCAGCCACAAGGAGCTGGGAAACAAAACCAAACCGGCACGGTAACAAATCCAAATACACCAAAAAAGGAACCCGGTTCTTTGAACCGGGTTCCTTTTTTGATTGAGACTCCGTTTTTACCGCAGCTGAAGAAGCTTGTCCTTCAGGTCGGTCTCCAGCTTTCTGAGTTCCTGCTCGGCCAGCGCGCGCTTTTCGCGGCCGTCCTTCTGAATCTGCATGACCTCGTCCAGTGTGGAAATGAGGGTTTCATTGGTATGCTTCAGTGTCTCAATGTCCACAATACCGCGCTCGGATTCCTTCTGTGTTTCAATGGTCGCCATCTTGAGCGTGTCGGCGTTCTTGCGCAGAAGATCGTTGGTCATATCCGTGACCTCACGCTGTGCCTTGGCCGCCTGTGTGGAGTGCTCTACGCCCAGCGCCAGCACCATTTGACTTTTCCAAAGAGGAATTGTATTGACAATTGTGGACTGAATTTTTTCGCTCATAATCAGGTCGTTGTTTTGAACCAGACGCAGCTGCGGCGCCATCTGAATGGATACCACACGGGTCAGATCCAAATCGTGCAGTTTCTTTTCAAAACGGTTACACATATTGGAAAGGTCATTCGCCGCCTGCGCGTCCTCCGGCAGGCCGGAAGCTTGGGCTTTCTGCTGCAGTGCGGGCAGATCGTTCGCACGCACCTGCTCCAGCCTTTGTTTGCCGGCAAGCAGATACATGGAGAGCTCTTTAAAGTAGGTCTTATTGACCTCGTACATTTTGTCAAGGACGGAGATGTCCTTTAAAAGCTGAACCTGATGCGCTTCCAGCGCGTCGCAGATCTGGTCAACATTGGTTTCCGCCTTGGCGTACCGGGCTTTCAGGGCAATAATTTTGTTCCCGCCGCGCTTGAAACGCGCCAGAAACCCCTTGTCTTCTTCCCCGACCTCAAAGCTTTTCAGCTCCGCCACTACGCCGGAAAGCATCTGTCCGACTTCGCCCAAATCCTTGGTGCGTACGTTTTCCAGCGCGCCTTCGGAAAAATCCGCAATCTTCTTCTGGGCGCCCACACCGTACTGAAGAATTTGGTTGCTGTTCGTCAGGTCAATCTTTGCGGCAAAATCAGCCACCATTTTCTGTTCGGCGGGAGTGAGCTGAGGTTCCGGCGCGGTTTCCTGTGCGGGTGCCGCCTGCGCAAGGATGGTCTGCGCGGAAATGGGCTGCTCGGGAACCGGTTCAAGCGTAAGCTCAAGAGCGGGGATCTCGTTCTGATTCATGATAATCCTCCAATCCCAATTTCTAATCAGGTTTTTTAAGAAAGTTTGGTTTCTTCCGTCGACTTTGCAAAGTCGCTGCCGGTCAGGCCCTCCTGTTTCAGCATCGTCTCCAGTGTGGAAATATCCGTGGAAACGTCGAGTGCGTCATCCGCAAAAAGGGAATCCAGAAGGTTTTCAAACGCTGTGTTGATCGTGTCGAGCGCGCGCTCGATCTCTTCCTTTGCTTTGCTGATATTTTCCCCCTGCACCGGCTGGGTTTCAAATTCTTCGTAAGATTTCACCAGTTTCAGAGTGGTGGGCATATAGTAACGAATAAAACGGCGAATATCCGGCAGCTTTTCCGGATGTTTGCCGACACAGGAAAAAATCCGGGCGGATACGTTTTCGAGCCGGTCCAGCTTTTCAGAAATCACTTCTCCCGGCAGGGCATCGTTGACGGCGCGGATCTGCCGCAAATATCCGTTGCCCTCTTCCCTGACTGCGGCGAGCTCCGCTTCCTTCGGATCCTCCTGCTTCTTCTGCTCTTCGGTGTGCGCGGCCTGTGTGCGCGTCTCGTAGGCTCTCTCCGCTTCGAGGTACTCTTCATACGTCTTGTCGTCCACCATAAAGCAGGTTTCCTCACGGTCCAGATGTCCCTGCGGACATGCGCCGCTGGTAATCATCTTTTTCAGGTCTTTCTTCGTTCGCTCCTGCGAAACACCGGCTGTGTCAGCCAGTTTGGCCACCGTGCAGAACAGTGCGTTCCCCATTGCTTCGCGGTAGCGCGCAAAGCGGCGGGCGCGGCGGCGAAGGCCGATTCCGTAACCCATCATCCCCAGCGCGGCTAACGTAATAGGCAGCAGGACCGAAAAGGCCACTGCAAAATCAGACAAAGACATATATCCGGTAACACCCACCATGAAAACCGCAATATCCGCAATCAGCATCGGGATGCCGACCGAAGCACCCACAATCGCATAAACAAGGCCGGAAATCCCCCCCGGCATCCTGCTGCGAAACGCGGAAAACTCCGCGGGTTCCCGGTAAGACGGCTGGGTTTCCCAGCCCGACGGGCGCCCGTAGGAATAGGGCTGACTGCGGCCGGATTCTCTCCGGTCATGGAAGATTTCCTCCTCATCACCGGTAAACTTCCGAACGCGGTCATCCACCGCCCGGCCTATTTCTTCAAAATTGCCGGAACGTACGGCTCGGCGCACGGCTCGGCCAACTTCTTTCCCGATATCTTTATAGTATTTGTTCCGCATGACTTCCTCCAGAGAACCCGCTGTGCAGTCCTGCGCACAGATGGACATTATTTTTTTCATTATAAATCATTTTGCTTAAAATGACAACTTCTCCTGAAGATTTTGCTCATTCCGGCGCGGTATCTGCCCTGCCCGAATTTTTGACGGTCATATTGACAAGCACCCTCCGGAAAACATATGCTGTACTGTCCAAAGAGAAGGAGGTGCGTGCAAATGTGCAGAAGACGTTGCGGTTGGGTCTGGTTCCGTCGTTGTCGCTGCTGGCGCTGGTGCTGCGGCCCCTGCTTTTGGTAAGATAAATTGAAAACAGCGCTCCACATCCGGCGTACCGGGTGTGGAGCGCTGCCTATGTCTTTGTCTATGGGGGTACGGAATCGATCTGCTCCGCTGTGATCTTTTTGGCCCTCTTGTGCAGAATCCAGCGTTTGTAAGCTAGTCCGATGCGGGCGAAGCGGAACGAAGCTGGAATTGCGATACCAGAGATTTCATCATTTGAGCCTGCCCCGAAAGATTCTGGCTGGCCGCCGCGCTTTCCTCCGCCGTAGCAGAGTTTGTCTGCACCACTGCCGAAATCTGATCCATGACGGTAGTCAAGTGATCCACTGCCGCAGACTGCTCTTCCGTGACCTCGGCAATTTCCCGATGCTCTCTCTGCGTTTCCGCCATACTCTTGGTCACGGCCTGTAAAGCGCCCAGCGCATCGTCCACCATTCTGGAGCCTTCCGAAACCGCGCTCAGAGAATCCGTAATCAGGGCGGAAGTGCTCTTGGCGGATTCCGCGCTCTTTGAAGCGAGGGTGCGTACCTCGTTCGCAACAACGGCAAAGCCCTTGCCGGCCTCCCCCGCGCGCGCCGCTTCCACCGCGGCGTTCAGCGCGAGAATATTCGTCTGGAACGCAATATCTTCAATTGCTTTTACAATATTACTGATCTGCGAGGAAGTCTGTTCAATGCGTTTCATGGCCTGTACCATACTTTGCATTTTTTCGTTGCACTGGCCAACCTCGCCCATCGTCTGGTTGGCCCATTCGCCAGCCTGAACGGCATTCAGGGCATTTTCCTTAACCTTGTCGGACAAATGGTGAATCTCCGCGGCCAGCTCCTCAATAGAGGCTGCCTGCTCCGATGCGCCCTGTGCCAGATTCTGCGCACCGTAAGACACCTGCTCGGATTCATTGGACACCATATAGGTTGACTGATTAATCCGGCTTAAGGTATCGTTCAGAGACAGCACAATTTTTTCAATATGGTCGGAAAGCGGAAGAAAATCCCCGCAGTACGCGTCCTTCGCCTCGAATTCTACATTAAAATTCGAGCGGGAAAGGCCCTCCAGCAGAGAACTGAGATCCGTGATGATGGCGCGCAGATTTGTGACGATTCCCTCTGTCGCGTCGGCCAGACGACCTGTTTCATCCTTTGTATGAATCTGCGGCACCGGAGAGTTCAAATCGCCCTGTGCCAGCGCATATAAACGATCCGCACAAAGGGAAATCGGTTTTGCGATTTTATTCCCCGCCCAAAAGGAAACCACGGCCCCTATCAGGCAGTACACCAAAGTTAAAATAGCAATCCAGAAAACCTCATCGGTTCCTGATTTAATCAGCAAAGAACTTGCGACACCAAAAGATACGCTCAGCAAAACAATAATTACCAATAAAATAGAGAAGATCTTAAAACGAATGCTTTTCATCATACTATTACTCCCTTGTCATGATGCAGCGGGATAATCCTCCTTCTGTAATGTGTTTCCGCGATGTTTTATAATTGGCCTCATGAACAAGTTGGCAAAAAGAACAGGAAAAAAATGGACTTCATTTAGTAATCTCGTCTCAAATGCAAAATAATTTAGCTGTTTCCGAAAGAAAAAGGCAAAAACAATCTTTAGGTGCGGGCGGCAGAATCTGAAGGTGCCGCCAAGACTTCCAATATTGGTTTGGCTTTTAATTTATGATAATATAGCATCCCAACAGCATCTGCCAAGAACCATCCTGTCGGCACCGACAGCCATATGCCAATCACTCCGATTTCAGGGATCGCAGATAGTATGTATGCGAGAATAACACGGGTACCAAGTGAAATAATCGTCAATACCACCGACATGCCCGGTTTCCGTATTGCCCGATACAATCCGTAAAATAAAAACAGAAATCCAATTCCCAAATAGCACGCGCCCTCAATCCACAAGTACTGCATGCCAATAGACATAACTTCTGTTTCTTGCGGCTGTATAAAAATCAACATAAGCGGCCTTGCAAAAATGCAAACAACAGCGCTGATTGTCACACTGAATAGTGCGATGATAATAAATGCGCTCTGAATTCCCCGCTTAATGCGCTTGAATTGGTTAGCTCCATAATTCTGTGCAATAAAAATCGAAAAGGCATTTCCAAAATCCTGCAGCGGCATATAAGCAAAAGAATCAATTTTCACGGCAGCCGCAAACGCCGCCATTACGATGATTCCAAAACTGTTAATCAGTCCTTGAACCATCAAAATTCCGAAATTCATAATAGATTGCTGTATGCAAGTCATAAACGAAAAATGCGATATTTCTTTTAGCAATCCAGGTTCTGAAAATTCTTCATTTTTGTGTATACGAAATTCCGGATAACGAATTAGTGTATATATCATAATTCCGGCACCGGACACAATCTGCGAAATGACAGTGGCAATCGCAGCACCCGCCACACCCCATTGAAAAGTAAGTACAAATAGTAAATCCAAGCCAACATTCAATACTGCCGAAATGCCGAGAAACACGAGCGGCGTAACAGAATTTCCTATGGAACGTAAAAGCGAAGCATAAAAGTTGTATAAAAATGTCGCGCCGATTCCCCAAAAGATAATCCAGAGGTAACTCCTCGTTAAGTTGTATATTTCTGCAGGGATGCGAAGAAAATGCATAATCGGGTCAATCAAAAAAAATACCGCAAGATTCAGCGCAACCGTACATGCGAAAATCAATAAAAAAGACGTATAGATACTTTTCTTCAGACGCCCTGCGTTTTTTTCTCCGAAATTCAGAGAAAAAACAGTACCGCTGCCCATGCACATACCCATGAGGATTGAAGTTAAAAATGTCATAAGCGTATACGATGAGCCCACCGCCGCAAGTGCATTTTTACCCACGAATTGTCCGACGATCAATGTGTCTACAATGTTATATAACTGCTGCAATAAGTCTCCAATAATCATTGGAACTGCAAATCGTAACATTGCCGATGTAATTTTTCCACTCGTTAAACATTTTTCCATAATCATTCACCGAATTTTTCATATTTTTTAATAACCGTAGGATTTTTCCAAAACCACCGTTTTGGTGCGGGTGACAGGACTTGAAGGTAGTGTAATCTCAACGCGCGTTCCGCGAGTTCCTTTGTTTCCCTGCGCCGCAAAGGTAGGCCCATGTGCCGCCCCCAAATTGCGCCGGCAGGCTCTTCGCCACCTGCCAGCTCACAACGAAAAACCGGGAACCCGGCCCGTTGAGCCGAATTCCCGATTTTGGTGCGGGTGACAGGACTTGAACCTGCACGGTATTGCCACAAGAACCTAAATCTTGCGTGTCTGCCAATTCCACCACACCCGCGTGCGAAAGCTATTATACCGTAATAATAGCTTATTTGCAAGTGTTTTATCTTCCCAAAATTCCCTGTTCCAGCATGGACTGTGCCGCCAGCAGGGCACCGAGGCGGCCGCTGTGGTAATTCAGCCCGCCCTGCATCCACGCGGCATAAGGCTCGCGCAGGGGGGCGTCGGCGGAAAGCTCAATGGAAGCGCCCAGCGTAAACGCGCCCGCGGCCATGATGACTTTACAGTCGTAACCCGGCATATCCCACGGCTCCGGAGTCACAAAGGAATCCACCGGAGCGCCCTTCTGCACGCCTTTGCAGAAGGCGATGAGCGCCTCTTCCCTGCGCAGCAGCACAGCCTGGATAATATCGGCGCGCGGCTCGTCGTACTTCGGGGTAACGTCGTATCCGAAAAGGCTGAATAGCGCCGCGGTAAACGAAGCGGTTTTCAGCGCCTCGCCGGTGACATGCGGCGCATGGAACGCACCCATGAACAGTTCCCGGTTATTGCCGAGGGTCGCGCCGATTTCACGGCCGGTACCCGGGGTGGTCAGACGGTAGGAACAGCTTTCCACCAGATCTTTTCGTCCGGCAATATATCCCCCGGTGGGCGCGACGCCGCCGCCCGGATTTTTAATCAGAGAACCCGCCATCAGATCCGCACCGCGGCTGACCGGTTCCTCAGTCTGTACGAACTCACCGTAGCAGTTGTCCACCATCACGATGCAGTCCGGAGCCTTTGCCTTCACAATCTTCGCTATTTTTTCAATATCCTCCACAAAGAGGGAGGGTCTCAGGCTATACCCGCGGGAACGCTGAATATAGACCATCCTGATTTTCGGGTTCACCCGCCGTTCGATTTCCTCATAATCGGGTGTTCCGTCCGCTTTCAGCTCCAGCTGCTCGTACCGGATACCGAACTCCTTTAAAGAACCGTTCCCGTCGCCGGTAAGGCCGATGACTCCGCGCAGAGTATCGTAAGGAATCCCCGTTACGCTGAGCATAACGTCGTCCGGGCGCAGAACACCGAACAGAGCCACGGTCAGCGCGTGGGTACCGCTGACAAAATTATAGCGGACGAGTGCGTCCTGCGCGCCGAGCGCCGCAGCGTAAACCGCGTCCAGCGCGTCGCGCCCGCGGTCGCCGTAGCCGTAGCCGGTGGAAGCCGCAAAATGGCTTTCGCTGACCCCCGCCTGATTAAAGGCCGCCATCATTTTCTGCTGGTTGTAATCGGTGGTGTCGTCAATTCTTCCCAGAACCGGCGCAATCATTTGGGACGCTTTTTCCGCGGCGTCTCTGATTTTTTTATCAATTGTAAAATAAGGGTAAAGCATGTTTCTTCCTCACTTAATTATCGTCACTGACAAAGCGCACCACGGGCCTGCCGTCCCGGTCCAGAAGCGGAGTCAAACCGCCCGCATAGCCGTTGGAGATTTGCAGATAATGAACTCCGGTTTCCGTATCAACCAGGATTCTCTGAACATCCACCGTCCCCTGCGAATAAATGACCTTGAATCTCTTTTCTTTCATCGGTACTTTCTCCTCAAATCTTCATTTCTGAAAATTCCCCGCAGGCAGTAAAGCCGTAGGAGCGGTAGAAATCCTCATTTTCGTCCTGTGTCCGCAGAATAAAAATTCTTCTGCCCGGCAGCTGGGAAATGAGCGCGGAAAGCGTTTCATGCCCCAAACCTTTGCACCTTTGCCCGGGGTCAACGCAGACTGCGGACAGCACGGCCGTCTCGTTTGTCCGCGCGGAGCACACCGCGCAGGAAACCAGAGTGTCCCCTTGCCGGATTCCAACGGCAGCGGCGGTATCGTGCCGAATCCGGTGAGACATGTCCATATAAAACGGCTCAAACTCCGGCGGTGTAAAGCTTTCCGTGGCACAGGCAGACAAAAGCGCGTAAATATCGCGCAGTCCGGGGTTCTTCTCAAACAAAAACCGCGCCTGCACAGGCTCCGCATTTTCATACACCATGATCTGCCCGGTTGAAGTTACCGGAAATCCTGTCTGCTTTGCCGCGGCGGAGCTGCAAAGCAGACGGTTTGCGCCCGTCATCCGGATAAAATCCGTCAGCTCGTCAAAGTCCGGGCTGCCCGCGTCCAGAATCAACGCATCATCCAGCTTGCAGAGCAGTGTGCCGGTACCCTCCTGTACCCAGAACTGGGCAAACGGTTCGTTCAGGCCGTAGGCTTCGGCGGCGGAAAGAATCTGGCAGCCGAACGCCGTAGCACCAAACGAGGAAAGGGCATCTTCATATTCTACTTTTTTAATCATTTTATCCCTCGCCAGCTATCATATCCGCAAGCTCACAAACAAGCTTCTGCGCGGAAATAAAATCCTCCTGTGAAATCAGGCTCACTGCGGAATGCAGATACCTGCACGGAAGAGATACCGCAACGGTTCTTACCCCGCCGCGGGAAACGTGGATGGCGCCGGCGTCATTTCCGCCCGCGACCGCCCGTTTTGCCTGGCAGTTCACCCCGGCCTTTTTTGCCGCCTTGAACGCCATCTGATAGTATTCCTTATCGTAAATCGTATGTCTGTCCATAAAGGAAATCACCGCGCCGCCGCCGACATTGCAGACCTGATTTTCCCTGTCCACGCCCGCCACATCGGCCGCCGTGGTGCTTTCCAGCACGATTGCCGCCTGCGGCTCCACAGCAAAAGCAGCCGTTCTTGAACCGTTCAATCCGGTTTCCTCCTGTACGGCAAACACAAAGTACAGATCGTATTTCAGGTCGCCCTGAATCATATCGATCATCATGGCACATCCGGCACGGTCGTCGAGCGCGCGGCTCTTGAGCATTCCGTGGGAGGTGTCAAAAACGGAGTCGAAGGTGACCGGATCGCCCGGCATTACATGGCTCTCCGCTTCCTCACGGTTTTCAGCGCCGATATCAATATATAAATCTTTCAGCGGTACGGATTTCTCCTTTTCGTCCTCTTCCAGAAGATGAATCGGCTTCGCGCCGACGACCCCGCCGACATTCTTGCCCACGGTAACCGGAATGCCGCAGAGCACCCGGCGGTCAATGCCGCCGACCGTGGCGAATTTCAGCAATCCGCCATCCGTAATATCGGTCACAATCATGCCGACCTCATCCATGTGCGCGTTCAGCATCAGTTTGGTCTTGGGGCGTCTTTCCCCTTTTTTAAACGCGATAATACTGCCGAGCGGGGTAATTTCCACACTGGTGGCGTACGGCTCGATTTCACCAAGAATCAGATTTCTTACCTCGTCCTCATTCCCGGAAATCCCGCGCGCCGTGCACAGACGCTCCAAAAGCTTCCAGTCAGCCATTACTCCACCCCCTTGATGTATTCCGCAATGAGTCTTGCGGTATGCTCCACGTCTTTGAGGTCGATGACTTCTACCGGCGTGTGCATGTACCGGAGCGGAATAGAGATCAGCTCCGCTTTTACGCCCTTTCGCGTGATGGCAATCTCGTCGGAATTGGTGCCCGTTGAGCCGCCCATCACATCCAGCTTGTAGGGAATGTGGTTTTTCTTTGCCGTTTCAATCATCCCGTCGATCATACTTCTGTTTAAAATCGGCGCAACCCCGATCATCGGCCCGCCGCCCAGCTTCCCGCATTTTTCGGGCAGCACGTTCGGCTGTTCGGCAAAGCTGACGTCCACGATCACCGCGTGGGTCGGATTGACGGAATAGGCGCCTGTGACCGCACCCTGCCCGCCGACTTCCTCCCGGCTGCTCAGAAGGACGGTCACTTCGCAGTTAAGTTCACAACCGGCAAGCAGCTGCGCGCAGCGGATCAGTACGGCAACGCCCGCCCGGTCGTCCAGTCCGGGAGCGGTCACCCGCGTGCCCAGAAGGCTCTTCGGCGCGGCATGAAGCAGAATCCGGTCGCCGGGGCGCACCAGTTTTTCCGCTTCGGCTTTGGAAAGTCCCGCGTCCACCGCCATTTTGTCAACGGACACCAGCTTGTCCTCGCTGCCGTCCGAAAGATGGGGCGGTGTGCAGCAGACGACTCCGGTCAGCACCTCTTTGCCGTAAATGGTCACCGGGCTGCCCGGCAGAACACGGCGGTCAACACCGCCGGTGCGGTCAACCCGGAGAAATCCGTGTTTATCAATATTCGTAACGATCAGACCGATCTGATCCAGATGCGCGTCCAGCAGAATATGCTTTTCCGCGCCGAGCTTTCCCATTTTTGCAATCACGTTGCCCATTTTGTCAACATGAGCCTTTGCGTATTTGGAAAGCTCCTTTCCCGCCGCTTTTGCCGCTGCGTTTTCGTTCCCCGGTGTGCCGGGAGCCGCGCAAAGGCGAAAAACAAGCCCCTTCAGTTCATCCATCATATCACTCCGTTATCTGCTGTATTTCTGATGATATCAATCTTTTATCTATCATGCTGTATGTAAACGGCGGGCGGCTACAGCTGCCCCACCAGTTTTTTAAACTCCTCGCCGCGTGTTTCATAGTTCGGGAACATGTCAAAGCTGGCGCAGGCCGGCGAAAGGGATACAATATCACCCGGCACTGCCTCGGCCCGGCAAGTCCGAACCGCTTCCTGAAGCGACTGCACCCGGATGATTTTCGGACTGCCCTCCCGGTACTTCGGCGCCGCCTTGACGCTCTCCTCGATTTTGTCCGCGGTCGCGCCCATCAGCACCAGCGTTTTTACACTGTCCACCACGGCGGGGCCAAAGGAATCGAACGGAATTTTTTTATCGTAGCCGCCGGCAATCAGAATGATTTTGCGGTCAAACAGCTTCAAGGTTCCGTTTGCCGTCCGGCTCGGGGTCGTCCCGATGGAATCATTATAATATGTTACGCCGTCCAGCTCACGCACAAATTCGTTGCGGTGCTCCACACCGGAAAACGCGCGCGCCGTCTGAACCATAATATCGGTACCGACCGTTCCCCACAGGGCACAGACAGCCGCAAGATAATTTTCAATGTTGTGGCCGCCGGGAACCTTGATGTCCGAGGCGTCCATTACTTTATAATCCTGCCCGTTCAGCGACATGACGATCTCATTTTGATCGTTGAGCCACGCGCCGTTCCCGCATCTGCCCTTCCGGCTGAACATCATTCGTTCGCCGCGGACGTCCTGCGCAAAACCGGTCGTGATTTCATAGTCCGCGTTCAGCACCGCGCGCCCGAAAGCGTTCTGATGCAGGATAATGTTCTTTTTGGCGTCGATATATTCCTGCATATCTTTATGCATATCCAGATGGTTTGGGGTAACGTTCGTCACGATTGCGACATCCGGGCTGCGGCGCATGGAAATCAGCTGGAAGCTGGAAAGCTCCACCACCGCCACGTCGTCCGGGCCGATGCTCTCAATTTCGGGCAGCAGGGGATTGCCGATATTGCCCCCAAGGTGGACGGTTTTGCCGGCGGCTTTCAGCATTTCGGAAACAATGGTGGTCGTGGTGGTTTTTCCGTCGCTGCCGGTCACCGCAAAAATTTTACACGGGCACAGGTCAAAAAACACTTCCATTTCAGAGGTGACCGCGGCGCCGCGCCCACGGGCCGCATTCAGCTCCGGCAGATCATATTTCATGCCGGGTGTACGGAAAATGATGTCCTCGTCCAGATTTTCCAGATACCCTTCGCCGAGCTTCAGCGAAACGCCCAGCTTCTTCAGCTCCTCCGCCGTTTCACCCAGCTTTTCCTCCGTACGCCGGTCACGGGCCGTTACCGCCGCCCCGTGCCGCGCAAATATTTTAATCAGCGGAAGATTGCTGCCGCCAATGCCGCAGAACGCAACTTTTTTCCCCAGCAACGAACTGTAAAATTTCTGAATATCCATAGATGCCTCCGACTTATTTTTCCGGTTCACTCATGAAAATACCGGTACTGCAATATTTCCTATTATACTTTCACGCGTACAAAATAGCAAGTAATGCCGGAGAAAATCGCGCTCTGCCGCCCGTAAAAGCAGGATTCATTTTCCCGCGGCGCTCAGGAAGGCGCGGAAAAGATCCTCGCTGTCGCTGTCCGGCTCAAACAGATACTCCGGGTGCCACTGAACACCCATAAAGAACCGCCGTCCCGGCATATACAGGCACTCCGCAAGACCATCCGCAGAACTTGCCCCGCACAAAAGCGGAGGCGCCAGCTCTTTTACCGCCTGATGGTGCATGCTGTTGACCAGCATCTTCGTCTTGTGAAGAATGCCGTAGAGAGGACTTTCCTTTTCTATAGTAATTCCGTGCACCGCAACATCGTAGGGCGGCTTCTGATAATGAGCCACCGGCAGTCCGCTGACCTGAGCGGGAATATCCTGGTACAAGCTGCCGCCAAGCGCCACGTTCATCAGCTGAATCCCGCGGCAGATGCCCAGCACAGGTTTGTCGGCCTGCACGGCCTGATTCAGCAAAAGAATCTCAAACCGGTCGCGCTGTACGTCGATGGAGCCGCAAAACCGCAGCGTTTCTTCGTTAAAAAGCGCGGGATGTACGTCCGGCCCGCCGGTAAACAGGAAGCCGTCGCATAGTTTGGTCAGCGCGGCAATGTCCTCCTCATCACTTGAAAGCGGAAGCACCAGCGGTACGCCGCCCGATTCCTCAATGGCGTGCAAGTAGTTTGGCCGCATCCAGAGCCGCCCCTGCTCCGTATCGTAAAGAGGCGTTACGCCGATAATCGGTTTTGCCATAAAAATACCCCCTCATTGTTTTTTTTATTATATCATTCGTATTGCGTCCGGCGGCGAAAAATCCGTATATTTCTGTCTGATGTGTGAAAAATAGCGGCATGGGGTGAATGTATATGAATAAAAAAAGAGTGATTACGCTAGTCGCTATGGTCGCGCTGATTGTAACGCTCGGTGCAACCACCGCGATGGGCTATGTTTCCGCAAACAAATATAAAATGAATCTGGAATACAACTACAAGCGTGCCATGGGTGATTTGAGCGGATGCGTTTCCAACATTGAGATCGCGCTCAACAAGGCCTCCTACGCCAATACGATGACCCAGCAGAACGGACTGGCCGCCAAACTGATGCGGGAATCCAGCATGGCGAAGTCCGCGCTGGCGGTTCTGCCGATTACCGACCATTCGCTGGACAACGTGACAAAGTTCGTTACGCAGGTAGGGGATTTTTCAATGACCCTGTCCAACAAAATCTCCGCCGGGCAGAAAATCAGCGACGAAGAGTACAAGACGATGAGCGAGCTGGAACAGTACGCAAAAACGCTGCAGTCCGGCCTGCAGAATGTGAAAACCAATATTGAGTCCAACCAGCTTTCGGATGAATTCAAGAAGACGGCGGAGGATTTCACCAACTTCCCCTCCCTGATTTACGACGGCCCGTTTTCCGACCATATCAACCAGCTGAAGCCTAAGCTGACGGAAGGCCGCCCCCAGATTGCCCAAGGCAACGCGCAGAACATTGCGGCGGAGTTTCTGGGCGTTACACAGGACAAGCTGCAGCACACACAGGACACGGCGGGCGGTCTGCCCACTTATAATTTTACCGCAAACAACGGCAGTATCCGCATCTGTGTGACAAAAGCTGGCGGATTTATCTCCAGCATGGAAAATTCCCGCGATGTGACCGCCGAAAACCTCAGCTATGAGGACGCTTCCAAAAAATCCGCCAGTTTTCTGCAGGGCAGGGGCATTTCCGACATGAAGCAGACGTACTACGTCATCAACGACGGAATCTGCACCATCAACTACGCCTACTATAAAAACGATGTTATCTACTATCCGGATTTAATTAAGGTCTCTGTCGCGCTGGACAACGGAGAAATTTTGCTCTTCAATTCTACCGGCTATATTATGAATCATCACGACCGGACGATTCAGGCAAAAATCACCGCCGATCAGGCACAGGCATCCGTCAGTAAAAAGCTCACGGTACAAAAAAGAGGGCTGGCTTTGATTCCAACCCCCGGTTTGAGCGAAGTGCTCACCTATGAATTTTTATGCAGCGGACAGAATAACGAGCGGGTTCTGGTCTATATTAACGCAACCACCGGGATGGAGGAACAGATTTTGATTCTGCAGACCTCCGACAACGGCATTCTGACCAAGTAACTTTATTTTCCGCCCATCAGGCTGACCAGGACGGCTTTCTGCGCGTGCAGACGGTTTTCAGCCTCATCAAAGATTTCTTTCGAGTGTTTTTCAAACATTTCCGCAGTGATCTCTTCGCCGCGGTGCGCGGGCAGACAGTGCTGGACGATTGCGTCGCTCTTGGCGGCGGACATCACATCGTCATTGATCTGGAAGCCCTTAAACGCATCGCGGCGTTTCTGTGCTTCCGCTTCCTGACCCATGGAGGCCCACACGTCGGTAATCACCACGTCGGCGCCTTTAGCGGCTTCCTTCGGATCGGTGGTCATGCTGAACGCCGGATGAGTCACAGCAAAGTCAAGCACGGCGGCGCTCGGTTTGTATTCCGTCGGGCAGGCGACGGCGACTTCCATCTTCATTTTCAGGCCGCCCACGATCAGCGAATTCATCATATTGTTGCCGTCGCCAATATAGCACAGCTTCAGGCCGTCAAGGCTGCCCTTGTACTCGCGGATGGTCATCAGGTCGGCCAGCACCTGACACGGATGGGAAAAGTCGGTCAGCCCGTTGATGATGGGGATGGTGCCGTTCTGTGCCAGCGACTCCACCTCCGACTGCTTGAAGGTACGGATCATAATGCCGTCCAAATAGCGGGAAAGCACCCGGGCGGTGTCCTGTACCGGTTCGCCGCGGCCGATTTGAAGATCCTTTGAGGAAAGGAAGATCGGCAGGCCGCCCAGCTGGTACATACCGACTTCAAAGGAAACACGCGTTCTGGTGGAAGCTTTTTCAAAGATCATACCCAGTGTTTTGCCCGCCAGGTGGTGGTGTTCAATGCCGTGCTTCTGTTCGTATTTGAGCTGGTCGGCGAGGTTTAAAATGGAAGTGATGTCTTCGCTGGTCAGATCAAGCAGTTTCAGCAGATGTTTCATGGTTGCCCTCCTAAAATTCAGATGATGTATGGTTTGATGGGGTTTCTGTTCAGGAATTTTCCTGTATGGTTTTTTCAAGAATTGCCAGACCTTTGTCAATGTCTTCCACCATGATGGTCAGCGGCGGCAGGAACCGGAGCATCTCTTTCGCCGTCAGAACCAAAAGGCCGTTTTCGGCGCATTTCTGCGCAATTTCTTTTGCGGTTTTGTTCTTCAGCTTCGCGCCGAGCATCATGCCCATTCCACGGACAAGTTCAATCCCTTCCATAGCGGAAAGCTTCTGTGTCAGGTACGCGCCTTTTTTCCCGACTTCCTGTAAAAAGTCCTCGTTCCCGACCACGTCCAGCACCGCGAGCGCACCCGCGCAGACAACCGGGTTGCCGCCGAAGGTGGAGCCGTGCGAGCCCGCGTCCATCACCGTTCCAAGGCGCTCCCCGCAAAGGCACGCGCCGATTGGCAGTCCGCCGCCGAGTCCCTTCGCGCTGGTCAGAATGTCCGGCATGATTCCGTAATTCTGGAAACAGTAAAGCTTTCCCGTACGGCCAACCCCGGTCTGTACCTCGTCAACAAGGAGCAGAATGTCGCGTTCTGCGCAGAACGCGGAAAGCTCCTTTACAAAACCGGCCTGCAGCGGCAGTACGCCGCCCTCGCCCTGCACCAGTTCAATCATCACGGCACAGGTGTCCTTTGTAACATTTTCCTTTACGCTGTCCATATTGGTACCCGCGTAGGAAAAGCCCTCTGTCAGCGGAGTGAATTTTTCATGGAACGAATCCTGCCCGGTTGCGGCCAGTGTGGTAAGAGTCCGCCCGTGGAACGAATTCTGCAGGGTGACAATCCAGCACCGGTTTTTCCCGTATTTGTCCGCGGCGTACTTTCTGGCCACCTTCACGGCACATTCGTTTGCCTCCGCGCCGGAATTGCCGAAAAAGACCTTTGAAAATCCCGTCAGGGTGCAAAGCTTTTCCGCCAGCTTTGTCTGCATGGGCTGATAGTATAAATTGGAGGTATGCTGCAAGGTAGCTGCCTGCTTCGCTACCGCCTGCGTCCATCGTTCGTCACAGTAGCCAAGCGAGTTCACGCCGATTCCGCTTGTAAAATCAATGTACTCTTTTCCGTTGCAGTCCACCGCGGTTGCTCCGTGGCCGGAAACCAGCGCCACGGGAAACCGCCCGTAGGTCTGCATGAGATACTTCCGGTCCTGTTCCTGAATTTCTTCAAAAGTCATTTGTTTCACCCCTATTATGTTGTTTTATCAGCAGAACATCGTGCCGATGCCCTCATCCGAAAAAAGTTCGATTAAGATTGAGTGCGGAATCCGTCCGTCAATGATGTGCGCGCGGCTTACGCCCCGCCGGACCGCTTCCACACAGCAGTCGATTTTCGGGATCATTCCCCCGCTGATGATTCCCTGATTCTGCAGCTTTGGCACATCGCTGACGTTTACAACCGGAATCAGGGTGTTTTCGTCATCTTTATCGGCGAGAAGCCCTTTGATATCCGTCATCAGGATCAGCTTTAAGGCACCCATTTCCGCGGCGATACGGGCCGCGGCAATATCCGCGTTAATATTGTAGACTTCCCCGTTTTCACCGCCGGCCACGGTTGCTACAATGGGTACATAGCCGTTTGCCGTTGCATGCGAGATAATGTCCGTGTTCACTTGTGTAATCTCGCCCACAAAGCCAAGGTCTTCCTGTGCCGCGAGTTTTTTGGCCTTTATCATTCCGCCGTCCAGCCCGCAAAGGCCGATGGCCCGGCCGTTGTGCCGCTCCAGAAGCTGAACAAGGTCCTTGTTGACCTTGCCCGCCAAAACCATCTGCACCACATCCACGGTTTCCGCGTCGGTGACGCGCAGCCCGTCGACGAACCGGCTTTCCTTGCCGATCTTTTTGAGCATTCCGCTGATTTCCGGCCCGCCGCCGTGCACCAGCACCACGTTGATGCCGACCAGCTGCATCAGGACAATATCGCTCATGACCGCGTCTTTCAGATCTTCGTTTACCATGGCGTTTCCGCCGTATTTTACAACGACCGTCTTGCCCGCGTATTTCTGTATATACGGCAGAGCCTGCACCAGAACCTGCGCCCGGTTCGCATTGGTAATATCCATCCTCTTCCATCCTCCGTCCGCGTTCATCAGGTTCGGTAGTCCCCGTTGATTTTTACATAATCATAAGTAAGGTCGCAGCCGAACGCGGAGGCTTTAAACTCGCCGCCGTTCAGCGCCACATCCACATTGATTTCATCCTGAGTCAGGATTTTCTTTGCTTCTTCTTCGTCAAAATCAATTCCCGCTCCGTTTTTGCAAACCTCTATGCGGCCCGCCTTGGATTCAAAGGCAACGTCCACCGTGCCGACGTCCACATCCGCGTCCGCGTAGCCGATGGCGCACAAAACGCGCCCCCAGTTTGCGTCCGCCCCGAACATTGCCGCTTTGAACAGGCTGGAGCAGATCACGCTTTTCGCGACCAGCCGCGCGTCCTTCTCGCTTCTTCCGCCCGTTACCCGGCAGACCAGAAGCTTGGTGGCGCCTTCTCCGTCCTTGGCAACTTTTCGGGCCAGAGCAGTGCAGAGCACGGTCAGCCCTTTGACAAACAGGCGGTAATCTTCGCCGTCTCCCGTAATTTCCTCATTTCCGGCCAGACCGGAGGCAAGGATGGAGGTCATGTCGTTGGTGGAGGTGTCGCCGTCGATGCTCACCATATTGAAGCTGACATGCACCGCCTCTTTCAGTGCGGCGTTCAGCGCACAAGTGGAAATGGCGGCGTCCGTCGTTAAAAAGCAGAGCATGGTGGCCATATTCGGATGAATCATGCCGGAGCCCTTCGCGATCCCCCCGATTTTAACGGTTTTACCGCCAATGGTCAGCTTTACTGCCATATTTTTCACTTCGGTGTCCGTGGTCATAATCGCCTTTGCGGCGGCTTCTGAACCGGTGGGCGAAAGCGCCTTTACCAGCGCGGGTGCCGCGGTTTCAATCGGCTCAATCGGCAATACCTGCCCGATGACCCCTGTGGACGCTACTACAACGTCCTGCGGCGCGATTCCCAGCTCTTTTGCGGCAATTTCACACATCCGCTGCGCCTTTTCCTCGCCGTCCGCGTTGCAGGTGTTGGCGTTGCCCGAATTGCAGATAACCGCCTGCGCTTTCCCGTCGGCTATATTTTTCCGCGTGACCAGAATCGGCGCGCCCTTGACAAGATTCTGCGTATAGACCGCGGAGACCGTGCACGGAACACTGGAATAAATCATGGCAAGATCGGATTTTGACTTATTTTTACGGATTCCGCAGTAAATTCCCGCTGCGGTAAAGCCCTGTGCGGCGGTAACACCGCCTTCTGTAAATTCCATTTTCACTATCCCCTTAAAATGCCGGAGGCAATGCTTTCAGCCCGGCGGTTTCCTCTATTTCAAACGCAAGATTCATATTCTGAATGGCCTGCCCCGCCGCGCCCTTAACCATGTTGTCAATCGCCGAAATGGCAATGAACGTACCGGTACGGGAATCAACGTGGAGCGATATGTCGCAGAAATTGGAGCAGCGCACATTTTTAATGTCCGCTTCCTTTCCCTTCGGCAGCAGCCGGACAAAGTACTCCGAATCATAAGCGTCATGATAAGCTTTTTCAATCTGTTCCATTGTGACCCCGGGGGTCAGTCTTGCATAGCAGGTGGCAAGAATACCCCGGTTGACCGGCAGCAGGTGCGGCACAAAGGTCAGCGTGACAGGTGCGCCCGCCACATGGGAAAGGCTCTGCTCCATTTCCGGCGTGTGCCGGTGGCAAGCAACCTTATAGGCGCTCATTCCTTCGTTCAGCTCCGGGTAATGTGTATTCTGGCTCGGCTTTCGGCCCGCGCCGGTCACGCCGCTTTTGCAGTCGGCAATCATGCCTTCTTTTAAGATCAGACCGTTTTTCAGTGCCGGAGCAAGCGCCAGCGGCACCGCCGTGGTGTAGCAGCCGGGGTTTGCGATGATTTTCTTCCCCCTGATCTGTTCCCGGAAAAGCTCCGGTAAAGCGTAAACGGCAAGCGCGTGAAGGTCGGGGTGCAGGAACGTTCCGCCGTACCACTGCCGGTAATCGCCCTCGTTTTCCAGACGGAAATCCGCGCCGAGGTCAATGAAGACCTTCCCTTTTGCGTAGCAGTCCGCCGCAAGCTCCTGCGACAGGCCGTGCGGCAGCGCGGCAAAAACCACGTCGCTTCTTTCCACGACCTCATCCTGAGTGCCGCAGACCATGTCGCACACCCCGCGGTACGCGGGATAAACGTCTGAAAGAGCCTGCCCTTCAAAGCTGACGGAGCTGACCGCGGCAAGCTCCGCCTGCGGATGTCCGCTCAGCAGCCGGCAAAGCTCCGCGCCCGCGTAGCCGGTCGCGCCGACCACCCCCGCCCGGATCATATCTGCACCCCCAGCTTCTGCAGAACCCTTTTTGCCTGTGCACAAACATTTTCCGGAGCCGGGCCGCCCAGCACCTTTCTGCCGTTCACACAGTTTTCCAGTGAAATCGCGTCAAAAATTCCGTTGTCAAAAAGCTCGCTGAACGTTTTGTATTTATCAAGCGGAACGGTTTCCAGCGTCTGTTCGTTTTCAATGCAGTACGCCACCAGCTCGCCCGTGATTTTATAGGCGTCGCGGAAAGGCATCCCCTTCCCGACCAGATAATCGGCGCAGTCGGTCGCGTTGATAAAGCCCTTTGCCGCCGCCTTGCGCATATTCTGTGGCAGTACCCGCATGGTGTCGATCATTGGAACAAAGGCGGTCAGGCACATGTGCAGGGTGTCCACCGCGTCGAAAATCGCTTCCTTATCTTCCTGCATATCCTTGTTGTAGGCAAGGGGAAGACCTTTCATCATAGTCAGGAGCGTGGTCAGGTCGCCGATGGCGCGGCCGCTTTTCCCGCGGACCAGCTCCGCGATATCCGGATTCTTTTTTTGCGGCATGATGCTGGAGCCGGTGGAAAACGCGTCGTCCAGCTCCACAAATTTAAATTCCCACGAGCACCACAGGATGATTTCCTCTGAAAATCTTGAAAGATGCACCATAGCAATGGCGATATCCGCGGCAAGCTCCATGCAGAAATCCCGGTCGGAAACACCGTCAAGGCTGTTGTTGGTCGCCCCGGCAAAGCCCAAAAGGGAAGCCGTCATTTCGCGGTTCAGCGGATAAGTGGTTCCCGCCAGCGCGCCGGAACCGAGCGGACATTCATCCATCCGCTTCTCGGTGTCTTCCAGACGGGAAAGGTCACGCTGGAACATTTCGGCGTATGCCAAAAGATGGTGTCCGAACGTGATGGGCTGCGCGCGCTGCATATGAGTGTAGCCCGGCATCACTACGCCGCTGTTTTCCAGCGCCTTTTTGCACAGCACCCCAATCAGCTCTTTGATCTGGCCGTGCAGGGTTTTGCACTGTTTTTTCAGATACAGCTTCACATCCACCGCAACCTGGTCGTTCCGGCTGCGCGCGGTGTGCAGCCGTTTGCCCGCGGCGCCCAGCCGCGCGGTCAGTTCGCCCTCCACAAAGGTGTGGATGTCCTCGGCTTCCCTGTCGATTTCCAGCGTACCGTCCTCTATTTCCGCTAGAATTTTCTGCAGCTCCGCGCAGATTTTTTCGCTTTCCTTTGCGTCGATGACGCCGCAGGCGCCGAGCATGGTCGCGTGGGCAACACTGCCCTCAATATCTTCCTTTGCCATCCGGCTGTCAAAGGAAATGGATGAATTAAAATCGTTGGTCTTCTGATCGAGTTCCTTATGAAATCTTCCTGCCCACAGCTTCAAATCACACACACTCCGTTTATTGAAAATGTGGGGCAGACCGTGCGCCTGCCCCAAAATGGATTTTATTTATTCTTCTGCTTTTTCATCGCCTGTACCTGAATCGGCAGTCCGAACAGGTTGATGAATCCGGCGGAATCCGCCTGATTGTAAACTTCGTCCTCACTGAAGGTCGCAATCTCCTCGTCATAGAGAGAATACGGAGAAGTGACCCCCGCGTCAATGATATTACCCTTGTAGAGCTTCAGCTTTACTTCGCCGGTCACCGTCTGCTGGGTGCTTTCCACAAACGCAGAGAGCGCTTCGCGCAGAGGAGTAAACCACTGGCCGAAATAAACCAGCTCCGCGAATTTATTGCCCACGCCCTGCTTGTAGTGGTAGGTATCCCTGTCAAGGCAGAGCTCCTCCAGCTTGTTGTGCGCGTGGTAAAGGATGGTGCCGCCCGGGGTCTCGTACACGCCGCGGGACTTCATGCCCACCAGCCTGTTTTCCACAATGTCGGCAATGCCGATGCCGTTTTCCCCGCCGATTTTATTCAGCTGCGCAATCATATCCACCGCGCAGAGCTTATTGCCGTTGAGAGACACAGGAACACCCTTTTCAAAGTGAAGGGTAATATAAGTTGCCTTGTCGGGAGCCTGCTCCGGGGAAACGCCCAGCTCCAAAAAGCCCGGTTTATCATAGGTCGGTTCGTTCGCGGGGTCCTCCAGGTCAAGGCCCTCGTGGGAAAGGTGCCACAGGTTCTTATCCTTGGAATAGTTGGTCTCTCTGGTAATATTCAGAGGAATCTTGTGCGCTTCGGCGTAGTCGATTTCCTCGTCACGGGACTTGATGGACCACTCCCTCCACGGGGCAATGATCTTCATCTTCGGCGCAAACGCCTTGATGGCCAACTCAAACCGCACCTGATCGTTGCCTTTTCCGGTGCAGCCGTGGCAGATTGCGTCCGCGCCCTCGGCCTGAGCGATTTCCACCAGCCGTTTCGCAATCAGGGGCCTTGCAAAGGAGGTGCCGAGCAGATACTTATTCTCATAAACAGCGCCCGCCTTGAGGGTCGGCCAGATGTAATCTTCGGCAAACGCCTTTTTCAGGTCGGCGATATAAAGCTTAGACGCGCCGGTCTTTTTCGCCTTTTCCTCCAAGCCGTTGAGCTCCGCGCCCTGCCCTACGTCCGCCGCAACCGCGACAACTTCGCAGTTGTTATAATTTTCCTTCAGCCAGGGAATAATAATAGAAGTATCAAGTCCGCCCGAATAAGCGAGAACTACTTTTTTAATGTTGTTTTCCATTGCAAAGGCCCCCTGTTTTGTTTTGTTGTGTTTTATTATACACTATTTATACGGGAATTCAAGCATTTTGTGCATAAATATTCATTTTATCTTTAATCAATAAAAACCTATAAATATGATCTTTTCAGATTGTGGGATATATCCAAACGTGGTAAAATAAAATAGAAATAAAAACCAATTTAACGGAGGTGTTTTTGATGTTTCAGCAAATTGACATCACGAAAATGAATTTTAATCCATTCACCAAAATCGATCAGGAATGGATGCTGATTACCGCGGGAAACCGGGAAAAATGCAATACCATGACCGCCAGCTGGGGTGCCCTGGGCGAGCTGTGGCATAAATATGTTTCCTTTATTTTTATCCGTCCGCAGCGCTATACTCTGAAATTCATTGAAAAAGAGGATTTTTATTCTCTCTGTTTTTTTGACGAAGCCTACAGAAAGGCTTTGAATTACTGCGGCAGCCACTCCGGCCGGGATGTTGATAAAATCAAGGAATCCGGTCTGACAACCGTGTACGATGATGCACCTTATTTTGAAGAGGCAAAGCTCGTTTTGATCTGCCGTAAGCTGCACGGGCAGACCATTGACCCCTCCTGCTTTATCGATTCTTCCATTGACACGAAGAATTATCCGCAGAAGGATTACCACAAGCTGTTTATTGGCGAAATCGTAAAGGTGCTGGAGAAAGTATAATTTTACTTTAGGAAGGCGATGGCAGTGTTTCCGTGGAACCGCAGGGAAGTGTCCCTTGGTTTTTCCGAGAAAGAGTTCATGGATATCCGCCAAAAGCTTCATGAAGGAGGAATCCCTTGTGAAACACGCATTGTCAACGCGCAGGCCGGCGGGATGCGCACCCGACTGGGCTCCTTTGGGATAAACCGCGAGTATGAATATCAGTATTATATTTATGTAAAAAAGTGCGACTATGAAAAAGCAGCGTTTCTCCTGAAAAAATGACAAAAAAGAGCCGCTTCCCGATTGTACCGGGAAGCGGCTCTTTCTATCCGATAATATATTTTCCGATGGTATCGTCCAGAGTAGACGGAACCTGTGCCGTCAGCACAAGACCCAGATCGGTGTATTCCTCATTTTCCACCGTTCCTTCGCGGCGGATCTGTGCCGCAAGACCGCTTTGAGCAAACGGCAGCAGCAGCTTAACCCGCTTGCTTTTAATAGGCAGATTGTCTTCAATCGCGCTGAGAAGTTTCTCAATTCCCGCGCCCGTCGCCGCGCTGATCCGCACGGAATTGCCGACGAACGGGATGATATTGGCCGCTGGAAGAAGATCGCATTTGTTGAACACGGGAATAATCGGTCTTCCCTCACAGCCGAGCTCCGCCAGAAGATCCTTCGTAATTTTCAGATGCTCCTGCGCTTCGGGACTGGAAGCGTCACAGATATTCAGAATAATGTCGGCAGTAGCGGCCTGTTCCAGTGTGGAACGGAAAGCCTGCACCAAATGGTGCGGAAGGCGCCGCACCAGACCGACGGTATCGATGAGCATCACCGTGGTGCCGTTCGGCAGCTTCAGCGCGCGGGCGGTCGGATCCAGCGTGGCAAACAGCATATTTTCCGCCAGAACCCCGGCCTGTGTCAGATAGTTCATCAGCGTGGATTTCCCCGCGTTGGTGTAGCCCACCAGCGCGACCGTAATCACGCCGTCCTTCTGACGGCGGCGGGTAATCTGACTGCGGTGCTTTTCCACCGCGTCCAGCTGCTCATTCAGAGAATCAATTCTCCTGCGGATGTGCCGCCGATCTGTTTCCAGCTTGCTTTCGCCCGGGCCTCGCGTTCCGATTCCGCCGCCCAGACGGGAAAGCGACGTTCCCTTTCCGGACAGTCGTGGCAACAGATATTTCAGCTGAGCCAGTTCCACCTGCAGCCTGCCCTCTTTGCTTTTTGCGCGTGACGCGAAAATATCCAAAATCAGCATGGTGCGGTCCACAACGCGTACCTTGCTGATGGTTTCAATATTTCTGATCTGAGTGGGAGAAAGCTCGCAGTCAAACACAAGCAGATCAATTTCATGCTTTTCACAAAAATCGGCGATTTCTTCCATCATCCCCGACCCGACACAGGTAGCGTTGTCATAGGTGGGTCGGTTCTGCGTAATTGCGCCGAAAGGCTCCGCTCCCGCGCTGCTGACCAGCTCATACAGCTCCGCCAGCGAAGTCTCCGCGTCATACTCCCCCGTGTTGACTTCAACCAGCAGTGCGCGCTCCGGTTTTTCTTCATTTTCGTACAGTTCCAGTCCGTCCATCCCCTTTCAGCAGGTTCCGCTGTATTTTGCTATTATTTTATCTTAAAATCCAAAATAATGCAAATTCTATCGAAAAGCGACATAGATATAATTCATGGTGTCGCCGTTTAAATTATTCAGAATTCCGCCGCCCGCGGGCGGGTTCTGCGTCTGGTAAACAGTCAGTTTGTCCGCGGACAGAAGCACGCCGGCACTGCCGCCTGTTTTGGTGACAGCCGCAAAGCTGTTTTCATTGTATCCGCCGCCCGGAAAATAATCGTTCGCGGGCATTTGTTCCAGAAATACCAGTACGAGTCTGGGCGCAAACGGCAGGGTAATCACCTGCGTTGCCGCTCCGTCACCGCAGTAGCTCCCGACGGTAAAGGGCTGTGTCAGCAGCGTCCGGTCGTCCGGGGACAAATGCATCTGCGCATTCCCAAAATGGCCGGTCAGCAGCGTATCCAGCAGCGTGTTGTCTTCCACAAAATCGCTGCGCATCGGTTTGTCGGTTCCCACCCAGCTGTTCAGCCCCAGGGATGTTTTGTTGTTTGTTGGCATTGTTTCCTCCTTAAATCCTTACCATTTTGCCGTCAAAACCGTCAATCGCATCCCATGTGTAAGAAAAGGCGTCCTTTGTGTCGAACGTCTCATTTGCACCGTCGATATTGTTCCATGAAATGCTTCTAAAATCCAGTTCCGCGTTTAAATGTGCGGGAAGGTAGTTTTTGGCAGTCCGCAAAACGGCAGTCCTTTTTTCCGGTGACGACAATTCGTCAAAACAGTTTACATAAATACTTTTTTCATTCACCTTTTCACAGATTTTCGCAGGAATGCCCTCCATTGCAAAAATCTGTTCCATACTGCCGACCGTAAAATCATTCGGTGTGATCGCACAGCGTTTCAAAATCGCGTTTCGCCTCTCGTCCGTGTCAGTTGCGGCACCGATTTGAAGCAGGCTCTCCGCGTTCACAAGCCCGTAGTCCGCTGCGGTGGCCGTAAAGCTTTCCCTCTGCAGCGTTTCCAGTTCGCCACAGACCATATCAAGTCCCTGCGCGTACGCCCGCAGCTCATCATCCACGGCGGTGCCTCCGCTGAGCGAGTAAATTTTGATCGCTTTCATTTTGGCAAGCATAGAGTCCAAAGCCCTCACTGTTCCACCCCCGCGTAGTACCCGACCTTTACCGAGCCGCAGACTGCCAGCTGGTTCATCCCGAGTTTTCTGTCGGCAGTCGCAGAGGCGTTAAAGAGATAATTTTTGATTTTGCCCGTCGCAAACACTTTGACCCCCAGTGCGGTCACAATTACCGGCTCCCCGACCGACAGTTCGTCAAAATACTCCCTGACCGCCTGTTCACAGGCAGCCTGTGCGTCCTGTACGGAAACGGTATCCACAGGCGTAACGGCAATGTCTACATCCACCGCAACGGTCTGTGCCGCCGCGACCTTTACGTCCACATTTACCTCACGCAGTAAATTCAGACCGCTCTGTACTTTATCAATGACCTCCTGCAAGGGAACCGTTCCTCTGCCGCCAAGGTAAAGTCCGACCGTCCCCGCTCCGTTTTCACGCGGTACCACTCCCACGGAGTAGACACCGTCGTATTTTAAAGCACATTCGCGGTAAAATGCCGCGTTTGTACCGTTGGAAATGCTTGCGTAGCTCTGCATCAGCCGGGAGCGCAGTTCACTGTCGCTTTCACTGTCCTCCCCTCCGGTAAAGGCGGACGTATTCGTCACACTTTCCAGCGCGGCGGGCGGTGTCACCATCACGGTAACGGTACCCGGCTGGGTATTTCCGATTTTCCCGCCCTGTTCCGCCCTTGCCGATACCTCAATGCTGAGTTCTCCGTTTTTGAGGATTGCGTCTTCGGTTGTAATATACCGCACCGGCTGGTCGCCGGAGGTGGCGCAGACCGTGCCCGCCGGAATTAAAGCGTCGTACCAGAGCGGGGTAATTCGCCGAAAAGTAAGCATTCCGGAGGATGCAACCGCCTGCTTTCTGGTCAGTCCCCGCTCCTGCGCCCGCAGTTCAAGCTGCTCCCCCTGTGCGCTCTGGGCAAACGTCTGCATTTTCAGCCAGTCCACCGCGCTGCCAATGGAATAGATTTCTCCCGCCAGCACCTTCATGCGGATCCCGATGTCCGAAGCGTCGTCCGGAGCGTACCCGGCAAGGGATGTAAACTGATTTTGCATCCGCGTTAAAATTTCGTTGTAGCTGTACACTATATTTTCACCTCTATCTCCGCTTTTTCCCCGCCGCAGCCGAGCGCGACCATTACAGCCAGGGGGTTCCCCAAGCATTCGGCATGCTCCACCGTGACCTGCGGAAGAACCCGAAGCGCCTCCTGTGCCATGGTAAGTGCCTTTTCGTTCAGCCCGCTGTCGCCGGACTTCAGTTCATGCAGGCGGCTCCCTAAAGAAGGGTCATACGCAAAGCTCCCAATCGGGATCCTCAAGCGAAGAGCGGCGCGCTGCAGCAGTTCCTGCGCGCCCTGTATTTTTTGAGGACGACCGTTGAAGCCGAGTAAAAAATCCCCGTTCATTAACGCCGTATCCATGCTAACCCTCCTTTTGCGCGGCGAAAACCTGCCCGTTAATGACAACATCGCCGTTGTTTTTCAGGTAAATGCTCGCGCCTCCGGACGAAAACAGCAGTAATTCGCCCGGAGCGATTCCTTTTTCCTGTGTCACCGCTCCAATGCAGGCATTCCTCGAACCTGTTCCTACCACAACCGTCTTTGCCGTATTTGGCGGCAGGTAAGCAATGCCCCACGGGCCCAGAAAGGGAATGCCGCGGTATTCCCTTTCCCCCTGCATCACGGCCGCACCGGTTACTTCCGCCACTTCCGCGGCGGTTTTCCGGTTCTGCGCGGCAGTGATCTGCTGTGAAATCCACATATCCCTCATCTCCTTAATAGAAACCGGGTACTTTCCCCGTCGTCACCCAAGCGGTATTCCGTCTGCGATACATACAGGTTTTCGATGAAACCGAGCGCCGTGTCCCTGACCTTTGCCGCCGTAAAAAGGCTCCCGGTGATTTCTCCGGGACAGTCCACAGCCACCCGGTACGCCTTTTTCTCTGCCGCGCGGATCAGCCCATCGGCGTCTCCCTGTGCAAGGCATCTTCTTCGCCGGATTCCCAGCAGCTCCGCCTGTCCGCTTCGCGCGGCAGAGCAGTAATTTCCGGCGCTTCCGGACTTGACCAGTACCTCCGAAAGGAGGTTGCAAAACAAATTTTCAACGGAAAGAGAAGTGTACGCAATGCCGGCAGCGTTGTCAAACAGCAGTTCCCCCTGCGGCTTTTCGCCGGACGCATCAAATGTATCTGCCGTAATTCGCGGCGTCACTTTCAAAAACCGGCTGCAGAATCCCGCCGCAGCCTGCCACTCGCTCATCCCCTTTGTTACCGTGTATGTTCCGCTGAAAACCCGGCCGTCACCCAAAAACCCCGAAAAGCCGTAGGGCTTTACATGCCTTTCAAAAACAGTCTTCAGCGACGGCATACAGTAGGTCTGCGGAATTGCCTCGTTGTCGAGCAAAACCGCCGCGTGGCTGCGGGCGGCAAGCGTCAGCTTTCTTCCCGCTCCAGAGCTCTCCTTCTGTTCGTCTACGATTCCGTCAAAACACAGCCCCTGATTTTTGTTGTAGATTTTAATGCCTGTCAGCAGACCCGCACTTTTGAAAAGGGGAAAGGTGCCGGTGAATCCGTCGGCCGGCGCGTCCTCCCCGCAAATCATCCTTGCCGAAACCGGGGGCGGGAGCAAAAATCCCACCCCCTGCGGCGTTACCCCCACATAGGTCACGGAAGCACCACCTTCTGCCCGCTGTTCAGCGCGTTGGGCCACTGAATCATCGGATTCAGCGTTTTCAGCGTATCCACATCCGTCCCGTAAAGGTTGGCGACTTCCCACAGGCTTTCCCCGCCAGTACAGACATAAATTCCGGCGGAAGCAGCCGGGACTTTTAAATCCGTGTCCCCATCCTCTACAAATACGAAACTGTAAGAAACGCAGTCCGGCTGGGCTTCCCCGATCATTTTCAGAGAAGCGAACGCCGCCGGAAACGGGGTATCCCCCGGCAGCCGCAGCAGCCCGCTTTCGCCGGAAGTAAACACCGCCGCCAGGCGGCTGAATTCCTCCATACATCCGCTGCCGATAAACTCGCCCGAACCGGTGACGATCCGCTTGTCGCAGCCCAAATCCTGCAGAATGCTCCCGTAGAGCGGCAGCTTCAAATTTTTAATATTTCTGGAATAAGCGACCTCCACCTGCTTCGGGTTAAACGGCCACACATAATTTTTATAACTCATCGGCTGTATTTTCATGCGTGTTCCTCCCCGGTGTCCAGCGGATGGGGATATCTGCGAAAGTCCCGTTCCAACCCTTCCGAAATTTCATCGAGCTCACTGTCCACCGCTTTCCCCCTCCTTTTCCTGTGTCCGCGCCGCGGCGACCAGTTCCATGCTTTGGCGGGGGGTGTTGCCCGCCCCGCCCTCCGCCGTGATATTTTTCCATCTGCACCCGGAGTAAACCACCCTGCCTGCACTCCCCGCCGCAATCAGGCTGAATCCCGAAAGCGCACACAGGTCCGTACCGCTTTGAGAGCGAACGTTTTGAACGGTCAGCTCATAGCTGATTCGCCCGGGCGCGGTGGAAACCGCGTCCTGCTCGCCCCAGGCGGAAACCGTCCGGCTCTGCTGCACGCATTTTACCGTATAACTGTCGGCGACCGCAACCCGTTCCCCGTCCGCTTCCAGGTACACTTCCCTGTCCGCGTCGGCGGCCAGCACCTTCAAAACCGCCCAGACGTAAAGCTCTTCCCCCGCCACCAGGGCTGTGTCGGCGCGCTTGACAACATAGTTGCGCGCGCCGCTGTAAATCTCATCGCCGGTACAAAGCTTTTCCCCTGTAGGGCCGGTGTAAAGGTAATGCAGGTTATCGTAATATTCCGTGGGCAAATTCAGGGACGCCCCGCTTTTGTACTGCAAAGGCCGTAAAATCGCGCTGACTTCACAGTCGTGGACGGTCACTTTTTCGCCGTATTTTCGAAAGAGCCTTTCCAGTGTTTCTCTTTGCGTCATGAACAAATCCCCTCAAACAAAAAACCTTCGTCTTTCAGATACGGAGCTGCCGCCGCAACGGATTCCCGCCATGCCTGTCTGGCCATTTCCACCCCGGCAGCGCTTTTCGTCACCTTCACATCCCCCGCCGAAAAACTCTGCACCCCGGAGCCCGCCGTCACCACCGCCCAGCGGTACAGCGCGAGCGAAGCCGCCGCCGCACACAAAAGCCCCTGCGCTTCGGGAACCTCCTGTTTTACCCGGCGGCTGATTTCCGCCATTGCGTCCTCACACAGGGGCAGGAACCTTGCCGCCGATTCCGCGCTTAAATCCGCCATCAGCGCAAAGCGCTCAGCCACATCCTCAATCACCATATCCGTTCCCCTTACGGCTGATAATTCAGTACCTTCACGGCACTGTCAAAAATCTTGGCAAAGCCCGCGATCGTGGTAATAGAGGCGCGTTCCAGCTGGCGGTCGATCAGCTTGTCGTAATCGGTCAGCACCCCGCCGGCCTGCACCATTTCCAGCGCGCAGGTTTTATCAAGTCCGATGATCTGATTGTCCCCCAAATCCGGCACATGCAAAAGGTTCGCGCCGAGCGGAGCGGCCAGCTTGCCGGTACCCTGAAAGTTCAAGCCCGCGTTCGCGTCCTTAAACTCACTGATGGACAGAATGTCCTTTACGGTGGAAGTAGAAGCCAGCATGGTATTGAGAGAATACGGCGCGAGCACTCCCCAAAGGTTGACCATGTCGGCGTAATCAGGCTTTGCGCCCGCCGTTGCCACCGCGTCTGCGGGGGTCTGCCCGTCGTCCCCGTGCAGCAGTACCTCCACCGCGTCCGTAAGCTGTGCGCGGGCAATGTAAGCACCGATCTGGCGCAGGGTAACGGTGAACAGGTCGAGTTTCTGGAATCGGAGCGCCTCGTAGCTGGCGACCAGCATCCTTCCGCGCTTGTGCAGCTTCACCAGATGATCCTGCGTCCTGACGACGGTCTGGGGAATCTGCGCTCCCTCCGCGACCGGCTTAAGTGCTTTGTCCTCTTTACCCGGATTTGAGGTAATGGTGCGATAGTCCATGGAGCCGATATTCGTCGTTGTCGCCACAAGGTTCGGCAGCAGGTTCGCCAGCTCCATCCCCTGCCGCACTGCGCGGTTGACGTATTCCGGGAAAAGCGCCGAGGAATCCGCCGTCTGGAAGAATTTTTCAATCCGGTCGGAGTCCGCGCCGCCTACGCGGATATCAAAGCGCTTCAGCTGTCTTTGGTACGCGTCAAGCCCTTCCAGCCCGCTGCCCGCGTAATTTTCGGTCGGGTCAAGGCTTTCCAGAACCTCCGTAAAGCTTTTTCCCGGGGTACCGTACATTCCTTTTTCGAGTTTCATTGATTCATAAAATGCCATGTTTTTTTCCTCCCGTTTCTTAAAGAATGATGCCGCAGGTCTGCGCCGCGGTGTCAACGTCCGTGACAAGAAGGCTCCTGCCGGTACTTTCCGTCTGGACTTTTCCGTCTGCCGCACAGTTTAATTTTTGGTACCCGACTGTCGGGGCGGTGCCGGAATACGGCACGGTAACATAGCCGGAAAGCTGTACCGCCGCAAAGCCTCCGCGCACGGAAACCGCCACTCCGCAAAACGCGTCCAGCGCCGTGCCCGCGCCGACCTTTCCGTTTCCGGTCATTTTCACCGGCATCCCCGGCGTTACGCCTGCTTCCGCCTCAAAGGTTGCCATCTGTTCACCATAGCCGTTCAAAGAAATATTCATGTTTTCTCCTCCGTTATTCAGAATTATATTTTATACTCCGCATTGAAAGCAGAGCTTTCCGTCCGGTGCGCCGGAGCCAGCTGCGGGCTTAGGGGAAGAACCTCTTGTGCCCTGCGGCGGTAGGCTTTTTCAAAACATTTCAAATCTTCCGCGTCCATTTCGGCGGCAACACGGGCCGCCGTCTTTGCCGGGATCTCCGGCTGCGCAATGCCCGCGTATTTCACAAAGCTGTTTTCCAGCTCCCCGCGGTACATTCGCCCGCATTCGGCCAGCGCTTCCAGCGTTTCCAGCCGCTTCAGAATCCGGTGTGCCTGCTCCGCGCTCAGTGTGAGTTCCCCGTCGGCAGACGAAAGCATTTTTTCAACATTCTCCGCATCTTTGGTGGAAAAGTTTTTAATCACTCCCGCTTCGCGTTGGGCAGGAACCGCCACAAACGACCATTCGTAGGCGTCCGTCGGCTCGCTTAAAACCGCACAGCAGGTTTTCCCGCCGTAGGTCTTTCCTTTTACATGGGTACAGCCGCCCTGCTTTAAGTCCGCGCCGCAGATGCTGCAGGTAACCTTGCCCACCGCGCAGCCCACGCTGACCTCTTTTTTAATCCCGCTGTCCAGCTCCAAAATCAGGTCGCTGTTTTTATCGCTTTTCGGCAGGTACGCCTGCGCGACCAGACGGCAGTACGGTTCTTCCGTTTGCGTCGTTCGTTCGCCGTCCCGCTCCACGGCACAGTCGTAAATGCGGGCCGTCTGGTTCTGCGTCTGCATGCTGTGATTGAAAATCCCCGTTTTCCCGACGAACAGAACCGCCAGCTTTTGCAAGGCTTCTTCCGTGAAGCGCTCCCCGTCGCGGTCAATTTCGTTGTCACACAGGACTACGGAAAACGTGTAGATTTCCTCCGCCGTAAACTCCCTGCGGGTATACCGGTTAATTTTCCGGAGCGCGTCCCCGTCCGGTTTTCCTTTGCTTTTCAGCACATATCCCTCTTTCAAGTAATCCTTCCTTTCCTTACGTTGTTGCGGCAGCTTCCAGCTGTGCCGCCTTTGCGTTCAGATACCTCGCGTTTGCCGTCTCGATTTCATCCTGCAGCGTAATGTCATCCCATTCAATCACAAACCCCGGATCGTACCCGTTCAGCCGCAGCCACAAAGAGCAGATGCGGTGAATCACCGGGTTCAGGATACGGCGGTATGCTTCCAGTTCGCTGGTCAGAATGTCCGCCTGCTGACTCGACATCCTCTCTGTAGACGACCACGAAAGTCCCAGCAGAAACGGCGGCAGTCCAAGCTTCGCCACAATCTGTTCCAGCATTTCGCGCACCGGTACGGCGCTGTCCAGAATCTGGTTATCCGCGCCGATCGCCTTGATGCTCACATCCCCCACGGCTATAAAATCGCTTACGCTGTCCTTCTGCATCGCGCGGCTCCACTCCCCGGCAATCTGCTGGGCGCGTTCCTTTGCGTAGGCTCTGTCCGCCGCGTCGCCCGTCGGTTTGTAGGTTACGGCGAAGCGCACATTGCCCAGCCGTTCCCAGTTGACGCCGATGGTGTTGTAAATCTGAATCAGGATTCCGCTGACAAACGGCAGTCCGTGCAGCAGGGATACCCCCCTGGCGCTGCCGGGCGCGGGGTTCAGCGCGGAGCAAAAGACCAACTCCGGATATTTCACCCTCACGCTTCCTCCGGGTTCGCGGCGAAAGATCTCTGTCTGCAGCGGGCTGACCGCCTTCAGCTCTACATCCTCCAACCCCGCGTTGTAAAGCGCGGCAACGGTTCCGCCGCCGACCACCATTTCCCCCACCGCGTTGCCGTAGGTCAGAAGCTGCGACAAATAATCGTTCAAAAAGCTCTGGACTCCCGCCTCCATGGAATTTACTTTTACATTCTGTAAGAATAAATTCAGGCGGGCTTCCGCGTTTTTATTTCCGCAGTGTACGGTAAAGCTGCCGATCAGCCGGATGATTTTATCAATGCCCGCGTCAATGATCGGCACCGCCTCACGCAAAGCGGCGTAAAGTCTGTTTTCCCCTGTCTGCAGCGGCACATAGCTGTTCAGCGCGGCAAACGGCGAAGCGGCAGCCGCCGTCTGTACCGCCTGTGCGACCGGCTGCAATTTTTGTTTTTTCCCTATCATGGCTCTCCTCTCCCGCGCGGCGCGGCAATTGCGAAGAAAGCGTCCTCCCTGCGGAGCAGCGTCGTCACAAAATACCGGATATCATCCATCGCGTGGTCGTTTTCTTTTACCGGCGCGTCCCGGCTTTTGTCGTCGTTCCAGCGGTACAGGCCGAATTCCCTTACCGCGTCCGCGCAGTTTCTGCAGATTCTCACGTCCCCCTGTTTCAGCGCAACGCTGACCTGACGGATTCCATCCAGTACTTCGTTCTGCGCGGGCAGGACGCGGTATTTTCCGTGCCGCCGGATGACCTCGATAAAACTGGCGGCGGAAGGGTCAACGGCAATTCTGTCAATTTCCCGTTCCCCGCAAAGCCGTTCCAGCCCGGCGTAATGCTCCTCGTCCGTGCGGGAAGAACCCGCGGTACGCGAATCGTAGTAATACTCGTCCATCCGGTACCATACGCCGTCCTTTTTTCCCCAAAGTCCGAAGGAAGACGGGTTCACGGTTCCGTAATCGCAGGAAACGGCGTAGCTTTCACAGTCTTTCGGTACGTCACAGAACATTTTGTCCGTCATAAACGGGTAGACAAGCCCCTGTGCCGCCACCCATTTCCCCAGCACGAACCGCTCGTAAAACGTCCCCGCGTAAAGCCCGCGGTACCGTGCGCGAATCTGAGGGCTGAGCGACGGGTTGTCCTCCATGGTGAAGTGCAGGTATAGCGCGTTCTTCGGTTCCGCCTTTTTGATCCATTCGCGGTAAAACCAGTGCTGCGGATTTTCCGGGTTGCAGTTGAACCAGAATTTCGAGCCCTCCACCGAGCAGCGCGCAAGCGCCTGTTCCACAAAGGACCGGGGCATCAGCGCCACCTCGTCAAACAGCACCCCCGAAAGGGTAATGCCCTGAATCAGCGCGGAGGAACCCTCGTCGCGCCCGCCGAACAAATAAAACCGGTTGCAATGCTTTTCAAAGGAAATATCCAGCCGGTTTTCCGCGGCTTTCATCTCACACCGGAATCCCGCTTCCTGTAGAGCCGGCAGCAGCGTGGTAATCAGGTTCCGTTTCAGGGAACGGATGGTTTTCCCGCAGATGGCAAACGAGCGGTTTTGAAATCGGCAAAGCGCCCACGCCGCAAAGGAAATTCCAAGGCAGAGCGTTTTCCCGCTTCTCACCGCCCCGTCACAGATCACCGCGTCCCGGTTTTCATACGGGCTGCCTGGGCACCACCAGGAAAGCGCCTGAAGCTGTTTTTGCGAAAAAGTTTTAAACTCCATCTTCTTCCCCGCTGAAAGATTTTGCGCATTCCTGCAAAGTGCGGTACAGCGGCAGCACATCCCCGCCGGTTTCGCTCAGCTCTTCCAGACTCTGCAGGGCTTTGATCCGGTCAAAAAACTTGATTTCCATCCCGCCGCCCTTCGGCCGTTTGATCTCCGCAATATTATACAGATCCATTTTGTCCAGCGCCGCCAAATCCGGTTCCTCTGTAAACAGCAGCCGCACCGCGTCCGCAATTCCGCCGTAAGCCAGCCGCTCGTACCCTCTGCGAACCCGCTTTCTGGTTCTTTCGCCCGTTTCCGAATTACCTTCCAAGCCTTCAGCCTCCTTTCAAGCCACCACCCAACAAACAGGAAAATTGCCCTCAAAAGGAAAATTTTTAAAAATTATCTCTTGACAAATGTCGGCGTTAGGATTATTGTATATACACGATATACACAATATTCCTACGAGGTGATTCTTTGGACATCATCATCAGCAATTCCAGCGGCAAACCGATTTACGAACAAATTACCGAGCAGGTCAAAAACAGCATTATTACCGGCGCCCTGCAGGCGGGCGAAGCTCTGCCCTCTATGCGGCTTCTGGCAAAGGAGCTGCACATCAGCGTCATCACTACCAAACGCGCTTATGAGGATCTGGAACGGGAGGGGTTTATTGAAACAGTCGCCGGAAAAGGAAGCTTTGTCGCACAGAAAAACATGGAATTTATCCGTGAAGAACAGCTGCGCAAAGCGGAAAATCTTCTGCAAAGCGCCGTGGATGTGGCAAGATCGGGCGGAATCACACTGGATGAACTCCGCGAAATGCTTACTTTGCTATACAACGGTGATTAAAATTCCGGCACAGCGCCAGGGAGGTAACTATGGAAGATATTCTCACAGTCAGCAATCTTTGTAAGGACTACCCGTCGTTTCACTTGCAAAACGTCAGCTTTTCCGTTCCGGGCGGCAGCATTGTCGGTTTTGTCGGCGAAAACGGCGCAGGAAAAACGACCACAATCAAACTGATTTTAAATGAAATGAAGCGGAGCAGCGGCTCTGTCAAAATTTTTGGTCTGGATAATATTAAGGACGAACAGAAGATCAAGGAGCAGATCGGCGTCGTGTTCGACGAAAGCTATTTTCACGGCGAATTCAAAGCCGGGGACATTGCTTCCATCCTGCGGGCGGTATTTAAAACTTGGGACGACGAACTCTTCGACCGGTATCTGAACCAGTTCAAGCTGCCGAAAAATAAAACGATTAAGGAATATTCCAAGGGAATGAAAATGAAGCTGAGCATTGCCAGCGCGCTGGCGCACCGCCCGCGCCTTTTAATTCTTGACGAGGCAACCAGCGGGCTTGACCCGGTCGTGCGCAGCGAGATTCTCGACATCTTCCTTGATTTCATTCAGGATGAATCCCACTCCGTGCTGTTTTCCTCCCACATCACCGGCGATCTGGAGAAAGTAGCGGATTACGTCGTTTTCATTCATGAAGGAAAAATTATTTTCGACCGTTCGAAGGATGACCTGATCTATCGGTACGGGGTTCTCAAATGCGGTTCGAACGATTTTCAGCGGGTAGACAAAGACGATCTTGTCCGCTGGCGCAAAACCGATTTTGGCTATGAAGCGCTGGTGACGGACCGGGACGCCACCCAGCGAAAATATGCCGGTCTGGTCGTCGACCCGGCCACCATTGACGACATCATGCTGATTTATGTAAAGGGGGGCAAATCATGACGGGACTTCTGTTAAAAGACCTGCTGTATTTAAAAAAGCAGGGGCGGGTTTTCTTGCTTCTGCTGGCTTTTTATATTATCTTTTTTGCTACAACGGGGAGCGGAATCGATCAGATTACCTCTTTGCTGCTCACTTTGATCCCAATGATCCCGATGATTGTTCTTACGAATGCCTTCGCTTATGACGAGCTGTCGAAATGGAACACTTACGCGCTCACCTTCCCCCTGACCAGGGGAAAACTCGTCTTTGCAAGATACCTGCTTACCCTGCTTCTGACCTGCATCATGGCTTTGATTCCGCTTTTCGCGAACCTCTTGTTCGGCAGCCTCTCCGCGGAAACGTTCGCGGCGATTTACGCCGCATTCGGCGCGTCTCTTCTCCTCTGTGAGATTTTAATTCCGCTGTTTTATCAGTTTGGAACACAGAAAGCGAGGTTTGCATTGCTGGTGATTGTTTTTATTCCCACCCTTGGTGTTTTTTTCTATAAACAGCTTCGGTTAGCCGCACCGAGCAGTGAGCAGATCGTGTTTCTGCTGAAAATCTCCCCCCTGTTTTTACTTGTTTTTTTTGCGGTGTCCTATTATATATCCTGTAAAATATTGGAAAACAAGAATAATTAAGGTATAAAAAAGGAACGGTTCGCCCGCTCCTTTTTTTGTTTGCTAAACCTGATATTGTATATTACATAATCTTATTTTTTATATTGCATTCCTGCATTAATTCTATATTCGACTTATATTTCAAGTGGAAAATGATAAAATATTTTTATGATTATAGAAATTTAACAATTTCTTTGACTGAAAAAGACAAATTCATCAGGGAAGGTAAAGGAGAAGTTTATGAACGATTATGTCATTGTTACAGATTCTTCCTGTGATCTGACAGCGGAAATGGCCCGGGATTTGGAGCTGACGGTGCTCCCGCTCTCCTTTAGTCTGACGGAAAAAGAATACCGCAATTATCTGGACGGGCGCGACCTCTCTTTCAAGGATTTCTACCGGCACATCCGGGCTGGGGAAATCTGTACGACCTCCGCAGTGAATGTGGAAGCTTTCGTCGGCGCCATCGAACCGATTCTTCAGTCCGGAAGAGACGTGCTCTGCGCAGCGTTTTCCAGCGGACTGAGCAACACCTGCAACGCCGCGCAGATGGCCTGCAAGGAACTGGCGGAAAAATACCCACAGCGGCGGGTGTACACTGTGGACACGCTCTGCGCCTCTATGGGTCAGGGCTTGCTGATCTATCACGCCGTCCAGCAAAAGCGCAGCGGTAAAACAATAGACGAGGTGCGCAACTGGCTGGAAGAAAACAGGCTGCACCTGTGCCACTGGTTCACGGTCGAAGATCTGAACCATCTGAAACGCGGAGGCAGAATTTCTGCGACAACCGCTTTGATCGGCACCATGCTGAACATTAAACCCGTCCTGCATGTGGACGACGAGGGCCACCTGATTAACGTCGGCAAAGCCAGGGGCCGCCACGCGTCGCTCACCGCACTGGTCGATCATATGGAGGAAACGGCGATTGACCCTGCTTCACAGGTTGTGTTCATCAGCCACGGCGATTCTCAGGAGGACGCCGACTTTGTCGCGGAACAGGTAAAAAGCAGGTTCGGCGTAAAAACCGTCGTGACCAATTACGTCGGCCCGGTCATCGGGGCCCACTCCGGTCCGGGAACCATCGCGCTGTTCTTCCTCGGTACGCACCGCTGACCACCCAAAAAAAGTTATTTATAAATTGAAAAACGCCCCGGAGCGGCTTTGAAAAGCCGTTCCGGGGCGCATTGTTTTGCATTATTTTGCCTGTGTCTCGCCTTTGTCTTCCAGCAGTTTGGTTTTCACGGTTTTTGAGCTGCCGGTACTTTGCCCGGTACCCATCCTGAAGATCGTTAGCGACAGGGTGTCGCCTGCCTTGTGCCGGTTCAACACCGCGTAAAGATCGTCCAGACTGGAAATGGTCTGTCCGTCCGCTTTGGTAATAACGTCGCCGACAGCTACGCCGGATTTCGTCAGGTCGCTTTCAGAACTGATCTCACGGATCATGACTCCGGTCGGGTAGCCGGAAAGCTGGGACTGAATATCGGTGATCGTTGTGGCGGTAATTCCAAGACGGCTGCGCCCGGTAACGTACCCGCGCGCGACCAGGTCGTCAATGATGGTTTTCGCCTTGCTGACAGGAATCGCAAAGCCCATACCCTCGTAGCCTGTGGCAACGATTTTGTTGGAATTAATGCCGATGACCTGCCCGTACATATTCACAAGCGGGCCGCCGGAATTGCCCGGATTAATGGCCGCGTCGGTCTGAATGTAGGTCATCCCGTTGTCGCTGTGGCTCTCAATGGTACGGTTCAGGGCGGAGACATATCCGCCGGTCAGCGAACTGGAGTACTCCATGCCGCCCGGGTTGCCGATGGCAATGACTTCGTCGCCGATTTCCAGCTGATCCGCGTTGCCGAACACGGCCGCGCTCAGATTGTTTGCGTTGATGCGCAGCACGGCAAGATCGGAGGTCTTGTCGTAGCCGACCACCGTTGCTTCATATTCTTTTTTATCGTGAAGGATTACCTTTACCTTGTTTGCGCGGGAATAGTTGACTACATGGGCGTTTGTCAGGATATATCCGTCCACGCTCGCCACGATGCCGGTGCCCTGAATCACGCCGCCCTTAGCGTCCGTGGTACCGGCCACGGTGGTTTCCACCCCGACAACACTTTCCACTACGTTTTTATAAACATCCTTTGCGCTCAGCACTCCGGTGCCCGGCTCCGGTACAATCGTAATTCCGGCGGAGTTCGGATTGGTTCCGTTCCCCTTGATTCCGCCCTGAATCTGCGCCTGACTGGATTCACTTCCGGAGGTGGCGGGAGCTTCGCTTTCATTGTTTTCCGGCTGTGAAGTCGTGGTCTGCGGCCACCCGCCGTTCTGCTGGGCGACAGCGGTCTGAACGCCGTAAATACAGAAGCCCAGAACAAACGCCGCGGTCAGTCCGCCTAAAATCCAGAGGAACACGCGCAGTCCGGTGTTTTTGCGTTTCGGCGGCCGGGGGTCCTGCGGGTTCTGCCCGGGCTGCTGCCCGCCGTTCTGCTGATAGGACCAGTAAGGCTGCTGGCCGTACGGATTTTGCTGATAATTTCCGTAAGGATTGTTATAATTCCCATAGGGCTGCTGATACTGGCCGTAAGGATTGTTGTACTGACCGTACGGGGAATACGGATTCTGAGAATCCTGATACGGCGGCTGGCCGTACGGGGGAACCGGCCGATCTGCGTCCCGGCTGTCCGGCTCCGCGCCCGGTGCGGCAGGCGCTTCTTCCTGCTCAAGAGGAGCTTCCGGTGTATCCTGCGGAAGAGCCGGCTGTTCCGGTTCGTTTTCCTGCTCCGGCGCCGTGGGGTGTTCCTCCCCGGACTGGTTTGCGGAGTCGTTATCCCACGGGTTCTGCTCCCCGTTATGATTGTGATCGAAGTCGCTGTCACTCATAAGAAATACCCTTTCTGAAAATCATTTATTCTTTGTCCTGCTCCGGCGACCCGTCCTTTAACAGGTGCGGTTCGCTGATTTTGGGCAGCCAAAATTCAAACTGGCAATATTCATTCTGCACGCTGCTGACATTAATTTCCCCACCGTGCAGCTTAATAATCGTACGGACAATATACAGTCCCAATCCCATTCCGTTTTTGTCCTGGCTGCGGGACTTGTCGGTCTTGTAAAAACGGTCGAAAATCAGCGAAAGCTCTTCCGGCGCGATACCCGGGCCGCTGTTTTTTATCACAACGCTGCTCTTGTCCGGCTGGTCAACAATGCGGATTTCAATATATCCGCCCTCATTGGTGAACTTGACCGCGTTTTCAATTAAATTATATACCACCTGATGGATCATATCCGGGTCGCCGTCCACAAACAGGCTCTCCGCATCCTCCAGCCCTCGGATTTCCAGCTTTTTGTCCTCGATTGATTTCTCAAAGGATAAAAGCGCAATCAAAATCGTATTCGTAAGGTCAAACCGCGCCGGCCGAAGCTTCAGCTCCCCGCTGTCGATTCTGGAAAGATCCAGCATGGTGCGCACCAGACGGGACAGCCGCTTAACCTCCTGAGAAACGATGCTCAGGTAATGGCTCTGCTTTTCCAGCGGAATGGTCCCGTCCAGAATTCCGTCGATAAAGCCCGCAATGGTCGTCATCGGCGTTTTCAGCTCATGCGATACATTCGCAATAAAATTGCGTCTTACGTTCTCACCGGTGGAAAGGGAGCTCGCCATGTTGTTAAAGGCAATTGCCAGCTGGCCGATTTCGTCCTGACTGGTGACCGGCACGCGCACGGAAAAGTTACCGTCCCCGAAAGAGCGCGCCGCCGCCGCCATGTTGCGCAGCGGCTGAACCAGCTTATAGGAAAACAGCCACACCGCACAGAAGGATACCATAAACGCGGCGATGGCCGCCAGCAGGAACATCCGCAGAATTTCCCCGCGGAAGGAATTGAAGGACCGCACATTGTAGGCCGTAAACACGGCGCCAATGGCGGTCTTGCTGCCGTCGATATTTCCCACATTGATCGGAACCCCGACAATATAATAGGGCTGACTGTAAATTCCGCCCATCGTGCCCTGACTGCTGTATCCGCCGGCGATGGCCTTTTTCATGATTTCCTCGCTGACCTTGCGGCCGTCGTTCACGCCGCTCGTGCTGTCGTAGGAGGCAATCACAATCTGTCCGCTCAGCTTGGTCACAAAGATATCCGCGTCAATGTTGTCGGAGAAAGCCGCGATGAACGCCTTCATCCGGTCGGTGTGAATCGTATAAACATTGTCTTCCACCGAAGTAACGCTGTCCGCGGCGATGGCGGCTACGCTCTGGGCGTTCTTCCTCAGCAGGTTCCGCTTTTCCGTCTGCCAGTAATTTGAAAAGAAGATCAGCATCACGAAGCTCAGAAACAGAAAGCTGATGAAGATGATGGAAGAGGTAATCCGCAGATACTTCTTAAATAGTGTTTTCTGCATTTTTTATTCCTTAACTTCAAATTTATAGCCGACGCCCCAGACCGTTTTGAGCGCCCACTTGTCGGAAACGCCCTCCAGCTTCTCGCGCAGGCGCTTCACATGCACGTCCACCGTCCGGCTGTCGCCGTAATAATCGAAGCCCCAAACCTCGTCAAGCAGCTGGTCGCGCGTAAAAACGCGGTTCGGATTGCTGGCAAGGTGATAAATCAGTTCCATTTCCTTGGGGGGCGTGTCAATCTGAGCGCCGTTTACCCGCAGCTCATAATTGGTAAGGTTGATGGAAAGCTTGTCGTATTTGACTTCTTTCACCGTTTCTTCACTGTTTTTCCCCAAACGGCGCAGCACAGCCTTGATTCTGGCCACGACCTCTTTTGCCTCAAACGGCTTCACCACATAATCGTCCGCTCCCAGCTCCAGACCGAGCACCTTGTCAAAGACCTCGCCTTTTGCGGTGAGCATAATAATGGGACACTGCGATTTCTTGCGGATTTCCCGGCAGACCTGCCAGCCGTCCAGCTCGGGCAGCATGATGTCTAGCATAATCAGGTCGGGGGCCTCCGCGTCAAAAGCCTCCAGCGCTTTGCGGCCGTCGTTGGCGATTGCCACCTCATAGCCTTCCTTTTCAATATAAAGCCTAAGAAGCTCACATATATTCTGGTCGTCATCAACCACTAAAATTTTTCCAGCCGGCATTTTTAACTTCCTCCTTCATACCCCCGTTGTTAGATGTATATTTTGATTATAAGGGAATTCACCTGAAAAGTCATGAATTTTTTATAAAAGTTTTTGAATATTGTATGAATGAGCCAAGCGGCACTGCTTCCGGTTTTTAACCAATTCATCATGGCATCTGTCCGGCATAAGAAAAGGGAGCGCCTCAGCGCTCCCTGAAAATAATGAAAAATCCGGGCCCCGCAGGCCGCGTTATTTCATAATGCTGTTTAATAGCCCGCCTTTTGCGATGATATTCTGAATAAACGGCGGAAACGGCTGAGCCTTATAGCTTTTCCCGCTCGACAGATTTTTAATCACGCCGGTGTTAAAATCCACCTCTACCTCGTCGCCCGCCCGAATATCCTCGGCGGCTTCGTCACATTCCAAAATCGGCAGCCCGATGTTGATGGCGTTGCGGTAAAAGATACGGGCAAAGGTGGACGCGATCACGCAGGACACCCCGCTTGCCTGAATGGCAATGGGTGCGTGCTCACGGGAAGATCCGCAGCCAAAATTTTTCGCGGCGACGATGATATCGCCCTTCTTTACCTTCTTAACAAAATCGCTGTCGATATCCTCCATGCAGTGAGAAGCCAGCTCCTCATGGGAGGCGGTGTTCAGGTATCTTGCGGGAATAATCACGTCGGTATCGACATTGTCTCCGTATTTATGAACAAATCCGTGTGCGTTCATTTCAATCCCTCCTCAGTCCAGTTTATCCGGGTCGGCAATATAGCCCGCCACGGCGCTCGCGGCGGCAATGGCCGGGCTTGCAAGATATACTTCCGATTCCACATGTCCCATGCGGCCTACAAAATTGCGGTTGGTGGTGGAAACCGCGCGCTCACCCTTGCCCAGAATGCCCATGTGCCCGCCAAGGCAGGGCCCGCAGGTCGGTGTGCTGAACACGGCGCCTGCTTCTACAAAAATTTCAGCCAGACCCTCGCGCAGTGCCTGCAGATAAATGGCCTGCGTACCCGGAAGAACGATGCACCGCACATGTTTCGCAACCTTTTTCCCCTTCAGAATCGAAGCCGCAATGCGCAGATCTTCAATCCGCCCGTTGGTGCAGGAGCCGATTACGCTCTGGTCAATCCTGATTTCACCGACGTTGTCGATCACCCGTGTGTTCTCCGGCAGGTGCGGAAACGCTACCGTCGGTCTGAGCTGCGAAAGGTCTATTTCGTACGTCTCGTCGTAAACGGCGTCCTCGTCCGCCGTGTAGACAACCGGTTCCCGCTGGAAGCGGTCTTTTTCGTAGGCGAGCGTCACTTCGTCCACCGGGAAAATCCCGTTTTTCGCTCCGGCTTCAATTGCCATGTTTGCAATGCTGAGGCGGTCGTCTATGGAAAGCTCCTTTACCCCGTCACCAGTGAATTCCAGCGAACGGTACAATGCTCCGTCCACCCCAATCATTCCGATCAGGTGCAGAATCACGTCCTTGCCGCTGACCCATTTGGCGGGCTTGTTCTTCAGAACCACCCGGATGGCGGAGGGAACCTTGAACCAGGTCTTTCCGGAAATCATGCCCGCTGCCATGTCGGTGGAACCGACGCCCGTGGAAAACGCGCCGAGTGCGCCGTAGGTGCAGGTGTGAGAATCCGCTCCGATTACGCAGTCGCCCGGCCCGACCAAACCCTTTTCCGGCAGAAGTGCGTGCTCAATGCCCATCTGTCCCACATCAAAAAAATTGGTGATCTGATATTTTTCCGCAAACCCGCGCACCTGCCGGCACTGTTCCGCGGCTTTAATGTCCTTGTTCGGGGTAAAGTGATCGAGAACCAGCGCGATTTTATCCTTATCAAAAACTGAGGAAGCGCCGCACTTTTCAAATTCGTTGATTGCCACAGGCGAGGTGATGTCGTTGCCAAGGACAAGATCGAGCTTCGCCTCAATCAGCTGTCCGGCTTCCACGCAATCCAGCCCGGCGTGCGCGGCCAGAATCTTCTGTGTCATCGTCATTCCCATCGTGATATCCTCCTATCATTCGTCCGCTTTTGTACCGCCCTTTGCTCCGGCGGCGAATACGGCCGATTCATTGATGGTATTATTACATGAATCTTGCAAAAAGAATGTAACATATGATACAATTGTAAAAATAAACGAAAAGAGGGTTCAGAATGGAGCTTTTCCAACAAAAAAACATAGGGGATGTGCTGGAAAAATCCCACACCCCCCGCCATTACGAAAAGAACCGTATGATTTACTGGCAGGAAGCTCCCGCCGGTGAATTTTATTACTTAAAGCGCGGAAAGGTAAAAATCTTTATCAGTTCGGAAAGCGGGATGGAAAAAACGCTTACCGTTCTGGAACCGGGCAGTATTTTTGGTGAAGCGGCCTTCTTTGACGGTATGCCCAGAGTTTCCAGCGCGAAGACGATGGTAAAATCCGAAATTATCACCGTGACCCGTCAAAGCCTGATGGACTGTATCCGCCGGGAGCCCCAGCTTGCCATGTATCTGCTTACCTACCTGTCGCAGACCATCCGCATGCTTTCCGCACAGGTCAATTCCATGACCTTTCTGCAGGCTGACCAGCGCCTTGCGCGGCTGCTGCTCAGTCTGGAAAAGAATAAAACCGTACCCGCCACCCACGAAGATCTGGCCGCTCTGGCGGGCGTGTCGCGCGTCACCGTCAGCCGCGTCCTCCGGGAATTCTCCCAAAAGGGCTGGACCGCCACCCACTACCGGGAAGTGGTGATTTTGGATGAAGTGGGACTAAATCGCTTTATTGAGGAATGACCTTTATACAATTTGAACCTGAAAAAAATTGTTTTTCAGGTTCATTTTTGTGCCTTTATTTATATTATTTATTAATTTGCTCTACAAAGTCTTTTACGACGCTATTGAATTTCTCAGCCTCTTCCCAGAACAGCATATGACCCGAGTTCTCAAAGAATTCTGTTTTTGCTCCTTCAATATGTTCGCCCACCCAGGCACTCCCCTGCCACGGGAATACATTGCTGTTCCTGGCTACACAAACAAGCGCGGGAAGCTTAATTTGGGGAATAAAATCACGCCAATCAAGATTCGTATGATCTCTCATAATTTCAATGCGCACATACGGAGGGCATTTGGATATTTCATCCGCAATGAATTTGAGCTCTTCCGAATCCGGCTCATGGTGCAGACAGGCGTATGCCAAACCCTCGGCTGCACCGCGGGGATTATATTTTATGTCATAGCAAGTCCGGATAAACATCTCAACGTCATAACAGCCATTCTGCCCCCATTGCCAGTCGGGACCCGTGTATTGCAACGGTGCCTGATCCACACAAACAAGCCCTTTCAGCCTGTAGTTCCCAAACAGCTCTATGTAGCTCCAAAGAATGGATGCTCCCATTGACCAGCCTAAAACCGTTACATCACTCACATTGAGATAATCCAGCAGATTTTTAACATCCATTGCATAGCGAGAAATCCGGTGGCTGTGCATTACTTTTTCGGATTCCCCGTGGCCTCGCATATCCATGCAAATGACCTTGCAGGTTTTAGAAAGCTCCGTCACATTTTTCTTCCAGAACTTTGTGGTACACGTCCAGCCCGGAAGCATAAACAAGGGCTTGCCTTCTCCCGTCACTTCATAATAAATTTCAACACCATCATTTGTTTTGAAAGTTGCCATTTGACAATCCTCCCTATTTATTGGTATTTATCTTTAATATCAATATATCTCTTTTAATCGTGCCTATTTTTACTATTTAGAATATTAAAAGATAAGGAGACCCTGCTGCTTGCTGATTAAACGACTCTATTTCTTTGCAGACACCCATCGGCTGCCAGCCCAGCAATTTTCCCAGAGCTGATTGCAACCATGATTTACACAAAAAAAATCCAAGGCTTTGGCCTTGGACTTTTTATGAATCTCATTAATCCCTCGGCTTCATTGTCGGGAACAAAAGCACGTCGCGGATGGACGCACTGTCGGTCAGGAGCATGACCAAACGGTCAATGCCCATTCCCATACCGCCGGTCGGCGGCATTCCGTATTCCAGTGAAGTCAGGAAATCTTCGTCGATCATGTTGGCTTCCTCGTCGCCAGCTTCGCGCAGCTCCATCTGGTGCATAAAGCGTCCGCGCTGGTCAATCGGGTCGTTCAGCTCGGAGTAAGCGTTTGCCAGCTCGCGGCGCGTAATGAACAGCTCAAACCGTTCAACCAGCTCCGGGCAGTCCTGCCTGCGCTTGGTCAGCGGAGAAACCTCCACGGGGTAATCGTAAATGAAGGTCGGCTGCAGAAGGTTCTCTTCCACCTTTTCCTCAAACACCAGCGACATGATATCGCCCCATCTGTCGGTGCCCTTGGTCACAAGGCCAAATTCCTTCGCGACCGCGATTGCCTTTTCGGTATCTCCCTTGAAGGACAGAAAATCGATTCCCGTGTACTCTTTGATCGCGTCGTTCATAGAAAGACGCTTAAACGGCACAGCCAGGTCGACCTCTTCGCCCTGATAAGTAATTTTATCGGTACCGCATGATTTCATAGCGCACTCGTGGATCATATTTTCCGTAATTTCCATCATCCCGCAATAATCCGTGTAGGCTTCATAAAGCTCAATCGTGGTAAACTCGGGATTGTGCTTCACATCCATGCCCTCGTTACGGAAAATACGGCCGATTTCATAGACACGTTCCATCCCGCCGACGATCAGCCTTTTCAGGTGCAGTTCCGTCGCGATTCTCAGGTACATGTCAATATCCAGCGTATTGTGGTGTGTGATAAACGGACGCGCGGTAGCGCCGCCCGCAATATTGCTGAGCACGGGAGTTTCCACTTCAATGTAGGACTTCTCATCCAGGAAATTCCGAATGGTTCTCACAATTTCGCTGCGCTTGATAAACGTGTCTTTGACCTCCGGGTTCACAATCAGGTCAAGATAGCGCTGACGGTAGCGCAGATCGGTGTCTTTCAACCCATGGAATTTTTCCGGCATTGGCAGCAGTGATTTGGAGAGCAGCTTGATTTCTTTTGCATGAACGGAGATTTCTCCCCTGCGGGTTCTGAAAACATATCCCTTTATGCTGACAATGTCGCCCAGATCCCAGTAGCTTTTCAGGTCATTGTAGCTTTCTTCGCCCACCTGGTCAATTTTCAGGTAAACCTGGATTCTGCCGCTGCGGTCGTGGATGTCCAAAAAGCTTGCTTTTCCCATGTCGCGCCAGCTCATTACCCGGCCCGCGATGCATACGTCACAGTTTTCAAGCTCTTCAAAACGGTCACGGATTTCCTGCGCGGTAATATCCCGCGGACAGGCCGTTATGGCAAACGGATCCCTGCCGGCCTGCTGAAGCGCAGTCAGCTTGTCTCTGCGAATTTGCAGCAGCTCACTGACGTCCTGCTCCGGCTGGCTGGTTTCGTTCGTCTCATTGATCTTTTCGCTCATTTGTAACTCTCCTAAATCATAAATTCACTTCCGCTCCAAATCATCATTTGGAGATTGTAAGAACCTCGTACTCCATTACTCCGGCAGGAACTTCAACGTTTATTTTATCACCGATTCCGTGATTCAGCAGGGACTTGCCAACCAGCGATTCGTCGGAAATGCTCCCGCTGAGCGGATCCGCTTCGTTGGAACCGACAATTTTATAGTTGGCAACGCTGCTGTTTCCGGTAGCGGGGTTCGTCACCCTTACTTCCACTTTTGAGCCGATATGGATATTTTCATTGCTGAGCTCGTCTTCGTCAATCACCTTGACGTTTTTCAGCATCACCTCAATATCCGCAATACGGGCTTCCACGATGGCCTGATCGTTTTTGGCCTCATCATATTCACTGTTTTCGGACAAGTCACCGAAGGAAAGAGCCACCTTAATTTTTTCCGCAACTTCCTTACGTTTGACGCTTTTCAGCTCATCAAGCTCATTCTCAAGCTTTTCAAGACCTTCTTTAGTCAGAATAACCTGTTTAACCATCTATAATAACCACCTTTTCGATACAAATTTTTTATATTTTCTTTGCATCATTTCCCATTTCCCTGCAGAATAATTTTATGTTCCTCTTCCGCCGACGGCAGGGGAGGAACACTTTCAATCCTGATAACTGTAAAATGGGATTGCTGCATTTTTTATAATATCTACATTATAGTGATACGGCGCCGTTCTGTCAATAAAATCCGCCCGCGCGAATCGATTTTCCGGAAAAAACAGGGATATGCAATCGCATATCCCCAAAGCCGGTTCAGTCCGCTGCGGCTTCTGTCTGTGCGGGCTGCTCCGCCGCGGTGCCGGGAGCCTGTGAAACCGCCGCCCCCTGCCGGATCAGCGCGGAAACCGCCGCCTGCAGCTGCGCGTCCTGATCGCCCGCCAGCTGATTTTTCACCAGCAGCGCCCGCTGGGCATCGCTCAGCTGTTTGCTCACATCCACGTCAATGCCCTTGCCGTTAAAGACATTTCCGTTCAGGGTCAGGTAATTTGCCACAGAGAGGATGATCGCCGATCCGTCGGAAAGCGGCTTCACCTCATCCTTGGTACCGAAGCCCGCCGTCTTTTCCCCGACCAGCAGGCCTTTTTTATAGTCCTTGATGTCGGAAGCAAAAATTTCGGCAGCGCCGAACGTGTTGCGGTCCACTATCACCGAAATCGGAAGACTGACCTCGTTTGCGTTGGAAGTGTGTTCCACGGTGATCTTTCCGGCCTTATTCTGATAGCTGACGGTATTGCCCGCGGGCACCAGAGTGTCCAACATGGCAGCCATCCCGCCGACACTTCCGCCGGAATTGTTTCTCAGGTCGACAACAATCCCAGCCGCGCCATCTTTGATTCGCTGACTGAGCAGCGTGTTGAACTGCTCCGCGTTGTCGTCCGTAAATTCACTGATTTTCAGATAGGCCACGTTGCCGTTAATCATGGAGGAACTGATCGTCCGCTCGGTATACTCCGCGCGGGTCACGGTAATGCTGAGCTTTTCCGCTTTTTCCTCCGTCCCGCTGGCAGCATCGGCATTCGCCGTTTTGCGCAGAATCCCGAACTTTACTTTGGAACCGGAAACACCGTCCAGCTTATTGAGCGCGTCGCCGTAAGTAATGCGCACAATTTCCTTGTCGTCCATGCTGACAATGGTGTCTCCCTTTTTAATTCCGCTCTTTTCGGCGGGCGAATTCGGCATTACTTCAATGACTTCCATATTGCCGTCATTATCGCGGGCGGTCTTAATTCCCACGCCGATATTCTTTCCGCTGTTTCCGCTGACATACGCCTTATACTTTTCAGCTGAAAGATATTTGGCCTGAGCGTCTCCCAGCCCGGCCACATACCCGGCGCAGATGCCGTCGTTCAAGACGGTCTCATCCACCGCGCCGATATAGTCCTGCCTGGCCTTCTGGTCAATTTCACTCAGCTTGGTATACATTGCCTGGCGCGCGTTAATATCCGCTACCTTGGTGTTAAAGTTCTTCATCGCATAAACATAAGTCAGCGAAACCGTAACGGAGGCCGTAATGGCAACGAGGGCGACGGCTGCGCCCCAGGTCAGCTTTCTGCTCATATCGAATCAATCATTCCTTATTCTGGATTTTCCTTTCCGGACTATCTGCTGAACCAGTTCATCGGATTCTTTGCCACACCGTTTACACGGATTTCGAAATGAAGGTGGGCGCCGGTGGAATCGCCCGAACTTCCGACATAGGCGATCACCTGTCCCTTTTTCACGGTCTGTCCCTTGCTGACGGCCACACTGCTGCAGTGGCCGTACAGGGTAGAGTATCCGCCACCGTGGTCAATGGCAACAACATAGCCGTACCCGCCGTAGCCGGTACCGTAATTGCCCCAGCCGGCCATCATTACCTTGCCGGAATCAGCGGCGACAATCGGCTTACCGTAAACCCCCGCGGAAGAAATATCAATTCCTTTGTGCAGACTTCCCCACCGGTACCCATACCCACTGGTTATATTGGTTACCCCGGGCACAGGCCAGGTAAAGTTGCCCTTGCTGACATAACCGCCGCTGCCGCCGGTTCCCTTCTGCGAAGCATAATAGTCCTTATACCACTGGTCAATCGCGGCATCCGCTTTTTTACGCTGCTCGGCAAGCTTTTTGCTTTCCTGGTTGGCGTCGGACTCATTCTGGGCAATCTCCGCAATAACCGCCTGGGTTTCGTTGACAAGGGAAGTCAGTTCACTTTGCTTGGTATTCAGCGTCACCTTTGCGTTGGCGACGCTCTCCCTGTTGGACTCTATTTCCTGCTTCTGTGTTTTAATGCTGTCCATATCGGATTTCAGCGTATTGATTAAATTGGTGTCGTGCGTGGTAATTGCCTGAATGGCCTCCGTTTTATCCGCAAGATCCACCACACTTTTTGCGCTGAGGATAATTTCGAGGTTGGACGCTTCGCCCGTCAGGTAGAGCGCGCGCAGCCTTTGCTTCAGCTGCTCATAGTTTGTGTTGATACTTTTCTGTTTATCAGCAATCTGCGCTTCTTTTTGGGAAATATCCCCGTCAAGAACCCTGATCTGCTGATTTAAAACGTCAATCTGGCTCTGAACGGTGGCTACCTGTGTGTCCAGCGCCGCCTTATACTGCTGCTTCTGGGCTTTGTCAGCCTTCAGTGTTTTCAGCTTGGCGGCAACCTGCGCCTGTTTCTTTTTTAATTCCGTCTGCTCCTTTTGGAGCTGGCTCAGGCTTTTGGCAGCCGACGCGGGCATGGCAACCTGAGGAGTAAAAATCATTGCCAGCGCCAGAACAACGGCGACCAGGCCCTTGGCCCATTTTTTACCAGCCAACAATCTCTCCTCCCTCTTTTTTCAGATATTTGCTGATGGAAATCACGCCGCCGACCGCGCCGAACAGCATGCCGGCCAGAACAAACGCCAGCGTAAGTGCCCACGCAAGCGGCTGTATGTCAACAGGGGAAAACAGCATAATAGATGTAATAGATGTCATCATTTTATTGTAAAGAAGCAGCAGGATCAGGCTGGAAAGCAGCCCCGACACAATCCCGATAATCATGCCCTCCACAATAAACGGAACCCGGATAAACCAGTTTGTCGCGCCCACGGACTTCATAATGCTGATCTCCACGCGCCGCGAGAACATGGTAACACGAATCGTATTGGAAATAATGAACAGAGAAACCAGGCTGAGCAGCAGAATAATCCAGAATCCTACCATGGTGATCATCCTGTCCAGATTAGTCAGCTTCTGTGCCACATCGGAATAATCGTTGATACTGGCAACGCCCGCGATTTTTTGGATTTGCGCCGCCGTTTCCTTGTATTTGGAAAGATCCTTGAACGAGACCTTAAACGCGTCCGGAAGCGGGTTTTCCTTGCCGGTCATCCCCTGCAGCATGGTGCCGTCCTTGTCGCCCAGAATATTCATGTATTGCTGGATGGCGTCGTCCTTCGGCACGAATTCACAGGTCTCAATATTGTCGAGCTTTTTAATTTCCTCCCCGACCTTAATGGCGGAAAGAGTGGGCAAATCCTGGGTCATATAAATTTTGACGGAATTGCTGCCCTCCAGCGTTTTCATCGCGGAATCAATATTATACGAAAAAAGCACGGCCGCGCCCGTCAGCAGCAGACACGAAATCAGCACGCCGACAGAGGCAAAGCTCATGGTGCGGTTGTTCCAGATGTTTTTGGTGCCTTCCTTCATCAGGTACCCCAGTCCGTTAAACCTCATGACGGCCCTCCTTCTGCGCGGCAGTATCCGCCACAATGCTTCCGCCGTGAATTTCCACCACTCTGCGGTGGAAATGCTTGACCAGCGAATGTTCGTGCGTCACCATCAGGATGGTGGTGCCGCGGCGATTGATTTCATTGAGCAGATCCACAATTTCAAAGGAAAGAGCCGGGTCAATGTTTCCCGTAGGCTCGTCCGCAATAATCAGCTTCGGATTGTTAATCAGCGCGCGCGCAAGGCCGACCCGCTGCTGCTCGCCGCCGGAAAGCTCCGCCGGGTGGCACATTGCCTTATTCTGAAGATCCACAAGCCCCAGTATGTACGGAACCCGCTTATGGATTTCCCGGTTTGTCGCACCCACAATATGCATGGCAAAGGCCACGTTTTCAAACACCGTCATATTGTCGATCAGGCGAAAATCCTGAAAGACAATTCCCATGGTCCGGCGCATATATGGCACGTCCCGCCTTCTCAGCGTGGAAAGCTGCCTGCCGTTGACAATAATTTCTCCCTCGCTGGCTTTCTCCTCACACATAATCAGTTTGAGAAAGGTGCTTTTCCCCGCGCCGGAAGAACCAACAATAAAGACAAATTCGCCCTTGTCCACTTTCAGGTTCACATCTTTGAGCGCTTTTGTCCCGTTGGAATATGTTTTACTTACATTTTGAAATTCTATCAATGTAATCGCTCCATTAAATTCGTTCATACTGATTGAAGAATCAGTATCCGTTTTCATTCCACATAAATCACCATAAAAAAGCAAAAAAACCAAAACCCATTGGCATGTTTACATAATACCAATGGGTGGCAAATTTATTATTCCAATCGGGAATTAATTTGTAATAAATCTGTAATCTTTCTCTCTTTTTTCATTTCTCTGTCAGAATTTAACTGGGTTGGAAGAAAGATACTTCTTTACCATAAGGGCGACTTTAAAGACAATGGCGTCCTCAAACTCGCGCAGATCCAGCCCGGTGATTTTCTTAATCTTCTCCAGCCTGTAAACCAGCGTATTTCTGTGGACAAACAGCTTGCGGGAGGTTTCAGAAACATTCAGGTTGTTTTCAAAAAAGCGCTGAATGGTAAACAGGGTCTCGTGATCCAGCGATTCAATGGAGCCGCGCTTAAAGACTTCCTTCAGGAACATGTCGCACAGAGTGGTGGGCAGCTGATAAATCAGACGGGCAATGCCAAGATTGTCGTAGCTGACAATCGGCTTCTCCGTGTCGAACACCTTGCCGACTTCCAGCGCGACCTGTGCTTCTTTGAAGGAGCGGGCCAAATCCTTGATTCCGGTAACCGTGGTGCCGATTCCGACCACGCAATGAGTGTAGAATTCGCTCGAAAGAGTGTCCACAATGGAACTTGCCAGCTTTTCCAGATCCTTCGGCTCAATTCCGGCGCGGATTTCTTTCACCAGCGCGATATCGTTTTCGTTGATATTGATAATAAAGTCCTTGTTTTTATCCGGGAAAAGATTCTGTACCACATCGTAAGCCGAAATATCGGATTTGCTTGTAATTTTAATCAGCATACAGACACGGTTCACATCAGCGTTAAAGCGGAGCTCTCTGGCTTTCAGATAAATATCGCCGGGCAGAATATTATCCAAAATGACATTCTTGATAAAATTACCGCGGTCGTATTTTTCATCATAGTACTGCTTGATGCTGCTCAGTGAAACAGCCAGCAGGGAAGCATAGCGGCCTGCTTCCGGGTCGCTGCCGGAAACAAAAACGGCGTATTCCGGTCTGGGGCGGCTGCCAAATGACTTAAAAGTATAGCCGTTGACCACAAAAGTTCCGGGTGTTGCCAAAACCTCAGCGGTAATGCTGTCGTTCACTTCGCCAATACGGCCAAGCTCGCTGCACGCTATGATAACCGAAGTTTCATCAATCACACCGATTGTACGGTCAATTGCATCGCGCATCTGGTGGATAACTCCCTGAAATAATCTATTGGACATAGCTCTCCCTCACTTCATATGACTTGTGTAATCTGCTGAAATATTATAGTATGCTACATACATTTTACATAAATTCAATGCATTTTTCAACTATGTATTGAACATAAAATAAAAAAATATCAATTTTAGCAGAATTTTGACAAATTTATCACAGTTTTACCCGTGGATTTCCTCCTCTGCGGGCAATTTCAAGGGAATTGTTTCCTATTCAGAAAAAAGGCCGTGTCTTTCGACGCGGCCTTTGGAATCAATCTCAATCAGTTCAGAATTGTTTTTTCCGTTTCCTTATCAAACAAATGCATTTTCTGGAGGTTAAAGGCAATTTCAATGGTGTCGCCCGTCTTTGCCGTAGAGGTCGGCTCCACCCTGGCGGTAATATCACTGCCCTCGCAGCTCAGGTATAGATAGGTTTCCGCTCCCATCAGTTCGGTTACTTCCACACCGGCTTTTACAATGCCGTCCTTTGCTTTCGCAAGGAATTCCGGCTCGTCGTGCACATCTTCCGGGCGAATACCAAACACAACCGCTTTGCCCACATAATCCTTCAGCACGCCGTCCTTGTCCTTCCCTTCGGGAATCGCGATGCTGTACTGGCCGAATTTCAGGAAGTAGCGGCCGTCCCTGCTTTCAATTTCCGTGTCGATAAAGTTCATTTGCGGGGAACCCATAAAGCCGGCGACAAACTCGTTCACCGGATTGTCGTACAGGTTCTGCGGGGTGTCGACCTGCTGGATAAATCCGTCCTTCATGACAACGATACGGTCGCCCATGGTCATGGCCTCGGTCTGATCGTGGGTAACATAAATAAAGGTGGTTCCCAGTCTTTTGTGCAGCTTGGAAATTTCCGTCCTCATCTGTGCGCGCAGCTTGGCGTCCAGGTTAGACAGCGGCTCATCCAAAAGGAAGACCTTCGGGTCACGGACGATGGCACGTCCAAGGGCAACACGCTGGCGCTGGCCGCCGGACAGAGCCTTCGGCTTTCTGTCAAGCAGATGGGAAATATCCAGAATCTTTGCGGCCTCTTCCACGCGGCGCTTGATTTCGTCCTTCGGTATCTTGCGGATCTTCAATCCGAAAGCCATATTGTCAAAGACAGTCATGTGGGGATAAAGTGCATAGTTCTGGAACACCATTGCAATATCGCGGTCTTTCGGGGCAATATCGTTTGCCAGCGTTTCTCCGATATACAGTTCCCCCTTGCTGATTTCTTCCAGACCGGCAATCATCCGCAGGGTCGTGGATTTTCCGCATCCGGAAGGACCGACCAGAATGATAAATTCCTTGTCGGCAATTTCAAGGTTGAAGTCCGTAACTGCGGTTACGCCTCCTTCATAGACCTTATAGATATTCTTTAACGTAACGTTTGCCATAATCATCCTCCTGAAATCTCATACTGTTCGTTTCAACCTGTCCCAATAAGGGCATTTCGTACTTTAGTGAATTCATGATAACAGATGCCACAGGGGATTAACAGCCGTTTTTTGTCCAAACTTTACGTTTTGGAATTATGGAAATCTGATAAAACACAAAAACAAACCGCGAATTTAGTATACATTGGCTAGCGAAGATTGGCTGAAAATGGCGGATCGTTCGGAGTTGTCCAGTTCCCGCGCGGCTCCGGGAGCCAGTTTATCATCCAGCTTCAGCTCGCCGATCTGTACTCTTTTGAGCTTGAGCACCTCGTTCCCCCTCGCCAGAAACATCCGCTTCACCTGGTGGAACTTTCCCTCCCGGATTCTTACCCGGACAAGCGGGGTCTCCCCCTCCTCCAGAACCTGCAGCTGTGCGGGCAGGCACGTCATGTCGTTCAGCTCCACCCCGTTTTCAAACGCGGCAATATCCTGTGTGCTGACCGGACGGGCCAGAACCGCCTCGTAAAGCTTGTACACATGGCTTTTCGGCGCCAGCATCCGGTGGGCAAACGCGCCGTCGTCGGTAATGATGAGCAGCCCTTCCGTATCCCTGTCCAGCCGTCCCGCCGGAAAAAGGCCGCGCCGCTTCAGCTCCGGCGGCAGCAGATCCACCACGGTCTGCGCCCGCGTATCCCGGGAAGCCGAAAGCACACCGGCGGGCTTGTTCATCATCAGGTAAAGAAACTCCCGAATCACCAGGGGTTCCCCGTTCACCGTCACCTCGTCGGACTGCGTGTCCACCTTATAATCGGCTTTTTTGACCACACTTCCGTTCACCGCAGCAACGCCGCGGCGAATCATTGCCCCGGCGTCCCTGCGGCTGCCCAAATTCTGTGAAGCCAGTATTTTGTCAAGCCGTTCTATACTCATTTGCTCATCCTCCGTGTTTTTCCTGTCCCTTTAGTTTAAACGATTCCGCCTTGCCGGTCAATGCGGATTTTGTCCCCTGCGCGTCAGTCCGTCGGCCAGGCGTTTGCCGGTATTTGGGAAACAGCAGTCGCGGCGGCGTCATTCGGCTCGGCGGAAGCCGTGTTCGGAGCGGCGGAGGCAGCGTTTGGATCTGTTGAAGCCGCGTTGGGATTTTCCTGTATTGGCTCACTGTAATCGTTGCTGGACTTTTCGCCGGAGAATCCGGTCATAAATCCGTCCAGCTGCGCGGTACTTAAATCCCCGCCGATGACCCGGTTGTCGTAAACAAGCAGAGTTGCCCGGACGTCCGTGGCTCCCGGATAATTCGTAACGGCATAAACCCACTGTATACAGGTTTTCCCCGCGTATTGGGACAGGTCAAGCCCCTGCTCCTTCTGAATATTGTTGTACTGAAGATAAACGTCATCGAACTGCGCAGGAATGATTACGTCCTTCATTTCAAGCGGCTCGGTATTCACCTGCCAGCCAAACTGTTTTAAGAAGGATACACGCTGGTCATTGGAACCGGCGGACAGAGAGTACTTTTTCCCGTCAGCCGAGGCAACTGGTTCAGAATGGAACAGTTTCGTCACAACAATCGCTGCGGTTACAACCAGTAAAATCGCCGCCAGACCGATCAAGATCTTTTTTCTGCCGGCCTTAATCGAGAGAATAAACATATTCCCGCCCCCTTGTAAAAGATAAATATGCGGTGGGACGGAAAAAAATGCAAAAACAGCCCCCGTTTCCGGCGGCTGTTTGCAATCGTCTGTTTATTCTTCCGCTTCCGCGGTTTTTGATTCCTCAATTACCTTCTGCGCAACCTGCGGCGGCGCCTCCTCATAGCGGCAGAAATCAAAGGTGAACGACCCTCTGCCCTGTGTGGACTGACGCACGAAGGTGGTGAAGTCGTGCATTTCCGCCATCGGAATTTCGGCTTCCACAACCTGCCTGCCGTTCTCCTCCGGGTTCATGCCCAGCACACGGCCGCGGCGCTTGTTGACCTCGCCCATAATGTCGCCCATGTTGGCGTCGGGCACCGTGCATTTCAGCGTGCCGATCGGTTCCAGCAGCACGGGGGTCGCAATCGGCATCCCCGCTTTATAAGCCAGATTCGCCGCCATCTTGAAGGACATTTCGGAGGAATCCACCGGATGGTAGGAGCCGTCGTACAGGGTGGCTCTCAGTCCGACCACCGGGTACCCGGCAAGCGGGCCCTTGACAATGGATTCACGCAGTCCCTTTTCAACCGCCGGGAAGAAATTCTTCGGCACCGCGCCGCCCACGACGCGCTCGCCGAATTCCAGCCCTTCGCTGTCACAGGGTTCAAATTCGACCCAAATGTCGCCGAACTGCCCGTGACCGCCGGTCTGCTTCTTGTAACGGCCCTGCACCTGCACCTTTTTACGGATGGTTTCGCGGTAAGGCACGCGCGGCTTTTGCAGCGTGACCTCTACGCCGAATTTATTTTTTAACTTGGAAATGATAATATCGAGATGCTGCTCCCCCATGCCGGACAGCACCATCTGGTGCGTTTCCGCGTTGGTTGAGAATTTAATGGTGGGATCTTCATCCGCCAAGCGGAAAATGCCCTGTGCGACTTTATCTTCTTCCCCTTTGTTCTTTGGCACCACCGACATAGAAAGCGTGGCGTTCGGGTAAGTGATGCCTTCCAGCGTCACTTTTCTGGCCGGAGAACACAGGGTATCCCCCGTGCTGACCCCCTGAAGCTTCAGAACCGCGCCGATGTCGCCCGCGCCGATATAGGCCGCGTCCTCCTGCTTCTTGCCGTGCATGATAACCGTCTTGCCGATGCGCTCCATGTTTCCGGTGCGCATGTTCAGCAGCTGGGAGTCCGTCGCTACCTTTCCGGAAATCACCTTCAGATAGGACAGTTTGCCGATAAACGGGTCGGCAATGGTCTTAAACACAATTGCGGCGGTCGCGGCATCGTCGTTGACGGAAAGCTCCACCGGGTTGCCGTCCACATCCGCGCCGATTTCCCCGCTCTTGTCCTCCGCGGAAGGGGCCAGCCAGGTCAGGCCGTCCAAGAACTGCTCCATTCCCCTCATCAGCAGCGCGTCCCCGCAGAATACGGGGCAGATCGTTCCGGACTTGACGCCTTTGCTGACGCCCACGATCACTTCTTCCGGCGTAAACTGCTCACCGGAAAAATATTTTTCAAACATATCGTCGCTGGTTTCCGCCACCGCCTCATAAATCGCGGTGCGCAGCCCTTCCAGCCTGGTTCCCATATCCGGCATCTTCACTTCCACCGGTTTACCGTTCTGGTAATCGTATGCTTTGTATTCCAGCATATTAATATAGATGTTCGCTTTGCCGTCCTCAATAAACGGAACCACAACAGGGCAGACCGACGGGCCGAAGCTGGCTTTCAGGTCTTCAAAAACCTTGTAGAAACGGGCGCTTTCGTCACACAGGCCGTTGACAAAGAAAATTTTGGCCAGTCCGCGTTTGTTGGCCGCTTCCACCGCCTTTTCCGTACCGACGGAAACACCGCTTTTGCCTGAAACCGCAACGAGAACGGAGTCCGCCGCGCGGACCGCTTCGCACATCCCACCCTCAAAATCAAAAAGGCCCGGAGCATCTATCAGGTTAATTTTGTGATTCTTCCATTCCAAAGGGGCCACCGCAGTGGTCACGGTGATTTTTCTCTTAATCTCTTCGGGATCAAAGTCACAGACAGTGCTTCCCTCACCGACCTTACCAAAACGGTCGGTTGCACCGGAAAGATACAGCATAGCCTCTGCGATGCTGGTTTTCCCGGCGCCGCTGTGTCCCGCAATTGCAATGTTGAGAATATTTTTTGCATGATACTGTTTCATCAATAGATACTCCTTTCAGGGATTGATTGTTACAACCATACAATTGTTCAACCAAATTTACGATAATTATAGCTTGTTTTTACAATGATTACAATCCCAAATTGCTAAAATTTCACTTTTTTGATTCAATAATCCCGCCCCGCTCCTCTTCAGCGCTTTGCTTCTTACAAAACCCGGTTTTCCGTAACGTAAAAAAGCCTGTCCGGAAAACCGGACAGGCTTTTTTACATGGAAACGAACTATTTTATGCTTTGCCCGCGCAGCCGAGAACGGCCGTGATCTTGTGCTCAACCATTTCTTTAATGGCTGTGCGTGCAGGGGCAAGGTATTGTCTTGGGTCAAAGTGGGTCGGGTTCTCCGCAAAATATTTGCGGACACTCGCCGTCATGGCAAGGCGCAGGTCGGAGTCGATGTTGATCTTGCAGACAGCCATCTTCGCAGCCTCGCGGAGCATTTCCTCCGGAATGCCGATCGCATCCGGCATCTGGCCGCCGTACTGGTTAATCATCTGTACAAACTCGGGAATAACGGAGGAAGCGCCGTGCAGAACAATCGGGAAGCCCGGCAGACGGTTGGAAACCTCCTGCAGAATGTCCAAACGGAGCTTCGGCTTCTGGCCCGGCTTGAATTTATAGGCGCCGTGGCTTGTCCCGATTGCAATGGCAAGAGAGTCCACGCCAGTGCGCTTGACAAAATCCTGTACCTCGTCCGGATCGGTAAACTGAGCCTTATCGTCCTCAACCTTGACATCGTCTTCCACACCGGCCAGTTTGCCCAGCTCGGCTTCTACGGTTACATTGTATTTATGAGCGTATTCCGCGACTTTGCGCGCCTCTTCCACATTCTCCTCGTAAGGCTTGGAAGAACCGTCAAACATAACGGAAGTAAATCCGCCGTCGATACAGTCCTTGCACAGTTCATAGGAGGAACCGTGGTCAAGGTGAAGAGCAATCGGAATATCGGGGTTTTCAATCACAGCGGCTTCAACCAGTTTGGTCAGATAAGTGTGATTCGCATATTTGCGCGCACCCGCGGAAACCTGAAGAATCACGGGAGCTTTGAGCTCCTGACAAGCTTCTGTAATGCCCTGAACGATTTCCATGTTGTTTACATTGAACGCGCCGATGGCGTACCCGCCGGCATAAGCCTTTTTAAACATCTCTACCGTATTGACTAATGGCATGGTGATTACCTCCAAAATTATTGTACTGTTATTATATCCCAAAACTCGAAAAAGTGAAAGATAAATTTAACAGTTTGCGAATCTTTTAACGGTATGTGAATTTTATTCACATACCGACTGCCGCAGATTCCTTTTCCGTCACAAATAATTCCGGATGGTTCCGGCTGTAGTGGAAGATGTACTGCTGCGCGATTCCGGCGTATTCCCCAAAGCTCTCCGGTTCCCTGCCGGGGAAAAGCGTTCGCATCGCGCGTTTCATCCACACATCCATGGGAAACGCCTCCAGCCGGTGCAGTCCGTAAAGCAAAGTGCAGTCCGCCACCTTCTGCCCCACGCCGTGAATTGTCATCAGACTTTCGCGGGCTTCGGGGAGCGGCGCGGTCTTGAGCGCTTCCAGATCAACTTCCCCCTGCGCCACCTTCCGTGCGGCGCTCAGGATATACTTTGCGCGGAAGCCGGATCGGACGGGTGCAAGGTCCTGCTCGCACAGGCCGGCGATCTTTTCTGCTTTCGGAAAAGCGTAATACCCGCTTCCGATCTTTTCACCGAATCCAACGCAGAACCGGGACACAATCCCCTTGATTCTCGGAATATTATTGTTCTGGGAAAAAATAAACGAGCAGAGCGCCTCCCAGGGCTCCTGATTCAGAATCCGCATCCCGGGCGCAAATTTTGCCGCCCTGGCCAGCGTGGGGTCGTCCGCCGCCAAATTTTCCCTGATTTCTTCGTAGTCGAGTGGTAGATCAAAATACTGTTTCCAGAACGGGTCGTCCAGCACATGTCCCCGGTTTTGCTCAGAAATATTTAAAATTCTGCCGGAGGCAACGCCCGTGTAGGAACCGTCCTGCTGCTTTTCCCAGCGGAAGCACTGCCCGCACTCCAGCGTCTGCTCCAAATCAAAAGCATCGTTTTTTTTCGCCAAATTCCCATCCTCCTTTATCCGCCTGTGTAAGGAAATTTTCTCAAAACTTTTATTCGTTCTTAGTATCCGTCGTTATTATAACACACTTGGGTAAAGGTTAGAATACTGATTGTTTTTAAAATTCAAATCATCCGGTTGACATAACGCTCTATACATTCCCTATTCACAACCGGGAAATCGGGGTGGTTTCCACACTTATTAACATTTTCAACCAAGTTTTCCACAGAGAATCCCGAGTATTCCACAGCATTATGTAAACTTTTGCAAATACTGTTTGTATAAATGGCCGCCCGCCTGGAAAAAAGAGGCTTTTGTTTCAGCCGCTCTCTGCATAAGCGGGGAAAGAGCGGCTGCTTGTCTCAACTTTTTGGCGCTCCAAAACGGGATTCCATGGGGCTTTTTCCAGTAAGAAAATATTGTATTTGGCATATTGCACAAAATATATTATTGCAATTATTAAAATTTGGCATCATTTCTGTGTGCCAAATCTGTTTTTGTTTCTCTTGAGAAAGTAAGGCACTCCGGCTTATAATCTAAGCAGAAATATTTCGGACTATTTGTTGAAAGGCGGAGTAAAAATGAAAGAAAAAGTTCAAAGCTTCGGAAGATTCCTAAGCGGCATGGTCATGCCGAACATTGGGGCCTTCATTGCTTGGGGGCTTATCACCGCGATGTTCATCAAAACCGGATGGACGCCGAATGAAAAGCTCTCTACAATGGTTGACCCGATGCTCAAGTATCTGCTCCCGCTGCTAATCGGCTACACAGGCGGCCGTATGGTCGGCGGACAGAGAGGCGCCGTTGTCGGCGCGATCGCCTCTATCGGCGTAATCATCGGCGCGGACATCCCCATGTTCCTCGGTGTCATGATTATGGGCCCTCTGGGCGGCTACGTTATCAAGCAGTTTGACAAACTGATTGCAGGCAAAGTCAAAGCGGGCTTCGAAATGCTCGTTGACAACTTCTCAGCCGGTATCATCGGCGGTATCCTCGGCATCATCGCGTTCCTGCTGATTAACCCGCTGTGCGTGGGTCTGACAAACGGCATGGCTGCCGGTGTTGATTTCTTCGTAAAAGCAGGACTGCTCCCGCTGGCACAGATCTTTATTGAGCCCGCGAAGGTACTGTTCCTCAACAACGCAATCAACCACGGCATTCTGACCCCGCTCGGAATTGAGCAGGCAGGCAAAATGGGCAAATCCATCTTCTTTATGCTGGAAGCAAACCCGGGCCCCGGCCTTGGACTGCTGCTTGCCTACTGTGTCGCAGGAAAAGGCACGGCAAAGAGCTCTGCTCCCGGCGCCGTCATCATCCATTTCCTCGGCGGTATTCATGAAATCTATTTCCCGTATGTCATGATGAACCCGATCCTCATCCTTGCGGTTATCGCCGGCGGTATCACCGGTTCCTTTGTTGAGGGAATCCTCGGTGCCGGCCTTGTCGCCGCCGCTTCCCCCGGAAGCATCATCGCGTTCCTGCTGATGACCCCGAAGGGCGGATTCCTTGGAACCATCCTCGGTGTATGCTGCGCCGCAGCGGTCAGTTTTGCTCTTTCATTCGTACTTCTGAAGGCAACGGCGAAGGACGAAGACAACCTTGACGAAGCCAAAGACAAAGTCAAGGCTATGAAAGGCGGAAAGGCTGTTGCCGCACTGCGCAAAGTCAACGTCAGCAAAATCGTGTTTGCCTGCGACGCCGGCATGGGCTCCAGCGCAATGGGCGCAACAGTCCTGAGCAAAAAGCTGAAGGAAGCCGGTTTGGATATTCAGGTTCTCCATTCCTCTATTGAAGATATTCCCCGTGACGTACAGATCGTCGTCACCCACCACGAGCTGATGGAAAGAGCCAAAAAAGCCGTTCCAAACGCGCAGCTCGTAACCATTACCAACTTTATGGCGGCTCCGGAGTATGATGAGCTGGTCAATCAGCTCAGCGGTCTTGCTTCGGCAATATAACAAAGAAACCCGGTTTTAATCCGTACATAAACACTGTATACGGAGTAGAAAAAAAATAGTACCATGGGTACCAGGGAGGGGTTGCAAATGACTTTTACACCGCGTTTAAATCATTTGTTTCGTATTTTGCTGAAAAATACGGAGCCCGTTTCTGTCAGCGAACTTGCTGCCCTGTTGAACACCAGTAAGCGGACGCTTTTCCGTGATATGGAAAACGTCGATTCCCAGCTCCATGCCTACAACCTGAAGATCAATGCGAAATCAGGGGTAGGCATCCGGCTGGAAGGAAGCGAACAGGACAGAGATCGGCTTGCCCAGGCGCTGCTCAGTGAAGAAGAACCGGAACCTATGGATAAAGAATCCAGAAGAAAACGCCTGATTCTGGAGATTTTAAAAAATCAGAGCGTACAGAAGCTCTATTACTACTCAAATCTGTTCAAAGTCAGTGAAGGAACCATCAGCAATGACATGGATGTGATTGCTGACTGGTTCCGGAAAAATGATTTGGATCTGTCTCGGCGGCAGGGATACGGTGTTGCTCTGGAAGGCACCGAAGAAGCCTACCGCCGGGCTCTTTCCCAATTTATCTACGAAAATATCAGTCGGGAAGAGTACTGGGAGGCATCTGTCGGCCCGGACGGAAAACCGGCTGAGGAAATAGACGTTTATCCCCTTTTGGATGCCAAAATTTTTAATCAGGTGATTTCCGCGCTGAAGACGATCCCGAGCAAAAAGCTGGAAAGATTCACGGAATCCTCCCGGTTCAGGCTTGTCATCTATCTTTCCATCGCGGTAGAAAGAATTATCAGGCAAAAGACCATCTCCATGGAACCGGACGCCATTCGTAAACTGAAAGCTACCGAGGACTATGCGCTCGCCGACACCGTTGCGGATATGCTGGAAGATTCGTTCCGGTTTAAAATCTGCGACGAGGAAAGGGCATATATTTGTATCCATATAAAGAGTGCAAAACAAAAATATATTGATAAAGATCCGGATGATGATTTTTACATCGATCATTACGAGCTGATCCGCATGATTTACCGGATGATCGACCGGTTTGATCCGGAACAGGCACAGGAGCTGAAAACGGATGAGGTGCTTCTGAGCGGGCTGATCGTCCATCTGGACCCCACGCTGATCCGGCTCAAGCACAACATGGCCATTCAGAACAATATGCTGGAACAGATCCGCACCATGTATCCGGATATCTTTGAAAAAAGCAAAAATGCCGCTCAGGTAATCTGGGAAAGCTACGGCTTTGCCGTACCGGATGCGGAAATCGGCTACCTTGCCACCCATTTCGGCGCTGCGGTCATCCGCATGAAAGAACGGAAACTCCAGCGCAAAATTGTCACCATCGGCGTTGTCTGCGCAAGCGGGATCGGCATTTCCTATTTAATGTCCTCCCGTATTAAAAATACCTTTAAGTCGGATGTTCTGATTAAAACCTATGCGCAGGAGGATTTGGCCGAAGGCTCCCCGCCGGATATGGATATCCTTGTTTCCTCTTTCCCCCTCAAAGATGTACCGTATTCCTATCTGCTGGTCAGCCCCCTGCCCACCGACGAGGATCTGGAAAAAATCCGCGAAGAGATCAACCGCTGCGCATATGTGGAAGCAGGCCAGTTCCCGCCTGAAACAAAGAGCGGGGGCTCTTCCGGCCAAATGCATAAAACCTGGGATATGGCGGAAAGCATTCAGTCCGTACTGTCCCAGTTTGAGATTTCCTACACGGATGAAAACATCAAATTCGCGGAGCTTGTCAATCAGGCAAGTCAGCGCTTCGGGAACAGCGACGCCAACCGTCGGCTGATTTTCAACGATCTTCTGGCGAGAGAAAAAATCAGTTCACAGGTAGTGTTCGACTACCAGTTTGCTCTGCTTCACGCCAAAACCGGCGGGGTAAGCAAGCCGGTGTTTGCGGTGATCCTGCCCAGCCGCCCGCCCTTCTGCAGCGAATATTTGCAAAACGCCGTGCTGGCGGTGGTAATGCTCATTCCCAAAGGTTCCGACGGAAAAGAAAACAGTCAGATGATGGGGAAACTCAGCAGCGCGCTGATTGAAGATGAAGATTTTCTAAACGCGCTCAAATCCGGGAACCGGGATCTTTCCTATACAAAAATACAAGAGATTCTGGAAGGGTACTTTACACAGAAAATCAAAGAACTCTATCTGTGAATCCATGAATTTCGGTCTATGATATAAGAAGGTGGTACACACATGATGTTTTTTAAGAAAAACGCAAAAAAGCCGGAGCTTCTGATGAAGCGGAATATTGTTTTGAACTGCAGCGCCGCGAATAAGGAAGAAGCCATCCGGCGCGCGGGAGACCTGCTGGTGGAAAGCGGTTACGTCGCGGAACCCTATGTCAACGGCATGCTCGCAAGAGAGAAAAAGCTTTCTACCTGTATCGGCAACAGCATTGCCATTCCCCACGGGGAAAGCGAAGTCAAAAAAGAAATTATTTCTTCCGGACTGGTGGTCATGGTCTATCCGGACGGAATCTTATGGGACAGCGAAACCGTCTATCTGGTGGTGGGCATTGCCGCCGTGGGCGACGAACACCTTGAAATTTTAAGGAATATTGTTGAGAAGCTGGACACCCCGGAAGCCGTGGAAGCTCTGGTAAAGAGCGGAGACGCCAATAAAATCTACAATTTGTTCAGCGGCGAATGATCCCGGCTGAAAAAGCCAACCGGCCTCAGAGGCTGGAGAAAGGAATTACTATGAAGACGAAAGCAGTCAGAATGTACGGGGCAGACGATTTGAGACTTGAAGAGTTTGACCTGCCGGAAATAAAGGACGATGAGATTCTGGTCAAGGTTGTCAGCGACAGTATCTGCATGTCCACCTATAAACTGATTAAACAGGGAAAAAAGCACAAACGTGCCCCTCAGAATATTGACACCAATCCCGTCATCGTCGGGCATGAATTTGCCGGCGATATTGTAAAGGTGGGAGCAAAATGGCAGCATGAATTTACGCCGGGCGAAAAATTCGCGCAGCAGCCCGCCCTGAATTATAAAGGAAGCCTGAATTCCCCCGGTTATTCCTACGAATTTTTCGGCGGGGACTGCACCTACTGCGTCATCCCGCACGAAGTCATGGAGCTGGGCTGCCTGCTGCACTACAACGGCCCCAGCTATTTTGAAGCTTCCCTCGGCGAACCGATGTCCTGCATCATCGGCGGTTTCCACTCCAACTACCACACCAACAAGCTGAATTACAACCACGCTTCCGGTGTTAAGGAAAACGGAACTCTGCTGATCGTTGGCGGCGCGGGCCCCATGGGTCTTGGCGCGGTGGAATATGCCATCTGCGGTGAGAAGAAGCCCCGTCTGGTCGTTGTAACCGACGTCAGCGAGGAGCGCATTTCGCGCGCGGAAAAGGTTGTTCCGGTTTCCAAAGCCGCCGAGTTGGGCGTTATCTTAAAATACGTCAATCCAAATAAGATGGAAGATCAGTACGAAGGACTGAAGGCACTGACCGACGGCAAAGGCTTCGACGATATTCTCGTCATGGCGCCGATTCGTCCGCTGGTGGAGCTGTCAGACAGCCTGCTCGCTTTTGACGGCTGCCTCAATTTCTTCGCCGGCCCGACCGACAACAAGTTTTCCGCTAACATTAATATGTATAATACCCATTACATCAGCACCCACATTATGGGGTCCACCGGCGGCAACACCGACGACCTTGTGGAAGCGCTCGACCTGTCCGCCGCCGGAAAAATCAATCCGTCGGTCATGGTCACCCATATTGGCGGTCTTGACTGTGTCGCCGACACGACTGAAAACCTGCCCTCCATTCCCGGCGGCAAAAAACTGATTTACACCCATATCAGTATGCCGCTGACAGCTATTGACGATTTCCGTGCACTGGGCGAAAAGGATGAGCTGTTCAAAAAGCTGGCGGACAGCTGTGACAGTCACAGCGGCCTGTGGAACAGTGAAGCAGAGCATATCCTCCTTGCGCATTTTGGAAAAACCATATAGAAACTTATCACTGAGAATGTCGAAAAACTTGTCAGGCATCGAGGAATCGTGCAAGACAAGGCGGCAAGTAGTTGCGCGACTTTATCGACTGCCTAAAGACTGCGGGGTGCACATTATTGATTTATACCGTAACATTTAATCCCGCGCTCGATTATATCACAGACGTCCCGGATTTCCGCGAAGGTGAAATCAACCGGAGCTGCGGTGAAAAGATTTTGAGCGGCGGAAAAGGAATTAACGTTTCCATTGTTCTGAAAAACCTTGGACTGGAAAGCACGGCGCTCGGGTTTATCGCCGGATTTACCGGGGATGAAATCGAGAGGGGCGTACGATCCTTTGGCTGCAGCACCGACTTCATCCGGCTGGACGGCGGCCTGTCCCGTATCAACCTGAAAATTCGCTCCAAACATGAAACAGCGGTAAACGGCAGCGGCCCGCTGATCCCCCGGGAAAAAGTCAGTAAGCTGTTTGCACAGCTGAGCGGCCTTTCCAACGAAGACATTCTTGTTCTTGCGGGCAGCATTCCTTCCTCCCTGCCGGCCAACACCTACGAGACCATCATGGAGCGGCTGCAGGAAAAGAAGATCCGCATTGTAGTGGACGCCACCGGGCAGTTACTCCTGAATGTTCTGAAATACCGGCCGTTTCTCATCAAACCCAACCGGGAAGAACTGGAAGAGCTGAGCGGGCAGGCGCTAAAAGGCGAAAAAGAAATTATTCTTGCCTGCAAACACCTTCAGACGCTTGGCGCCAGCAATATTCTGGTCTCGCTGGGCGGCGACGGCGCAATTCTTGTCAGTGAAACAGGCTGTGTCTACCAGGACGCTGCCCCGGAAGGCAAGGTTGTCAACACCGTCGGCGCAGGGGATTCCATGGTGGCCGGTTTTCTGGCGGGGTACCTGAAAAACAGGAGCCTGCTGGAAGCCTTCCAAACAGGGATCGCCGCGGGAAGCGCCAGCGCATTTTCCGAAAACCTTGCAACCGGAAAAGAAGTTTCCGCTCTGCTTAAAACAATAAAGGGGTGAAAAAGATGAAAGAGTTCCGCTATGTCATTCAGGATAAGGAAGGAATCCATGCAAGGCCGGCCGGCCTTTTGGTTCTGGAGGCCCAAAAACACGCCTCGGAAATCACCATCAGTAAAACCGGGAAAAAGGGAAATGCAAAAAAGCTGTTTTCTGTCATGAGCCTCGCAGCCAAAAAAGGAGAAGAGGTTACCGTTACGGTGGAAGGTTCCGATGAGGAACAGGCATTTAAAAGTATCCAGTCTTTTTTTAAGACAAATTTATAAGCTTATAAGATTTCATGATGATACATCTCCATCTCACTCACGCACAATTTCCTCCATCTGGGGAGACCGGTGTAATGCGCAAGCATTTGCACCGGTCTCTTTCTCTATTCATCTGTATGGGTTACTTTCCCGTCACACAGAACCACTTTATGATCCTGTATCTGATAGGTGCCGCTGCGCACATAGACTAGGGTCGGCACCTGCAGATAATGCTGCCAGCCGCGCCCCTCCAGTTTGGTTTTCACCACGCCGTACCGGTTCCCTCTTGCCTCAATCACTTCTCCCCCGCCTACATAAACCCCAACGTGGCCGCTCATGTGAACCACCAAACCCGGCGTGTCCGGCATTGCGGAAAGATTGCCCTTGATTTCAGCCGCGTCATAAAGGCCGTCCGCCGTACAGTCCGGCAGCACTCCCTGCTGTTTGGAGGAAAATTCCCCCGTCGACTCGTTCAGCCAGGAATACGCTTTAATCAGGCCGCTGCAGTCGAACCCGGGTCTTCCCCCAAAATTCAGGTAAATATCGTTCACCTGCTCCCCCGTCAGGTTGGCCCGCTCCACCCCGCTGAACTTCTGCTGCTGTTTCTGGAGAAACGGAAGCAGAATCGTCTGGCCGACCGCCCCGTAAACATATCCGCTTTTACAGGTCAGCGCGTTGAACGCAAAATTCGTAAGGCCGATATTATTTTTCAGCCCGTCCCCGCTTTTCAGGTTCTTTTCCAGCAGGGAACCCGCGTCGACGTAACCGGGTGCCAGCTCCCCGCTCAGCCGAATCATGGACTGCCTTTGCGCACGGTCAATGGCAAGGCGGAACTCCGCCTCCACACGGTCAAAAATTCCGTCCGTATCCGCAATGGGCACGAGCGTGTTCTTTTCATTCAAATAGAAGCATTTCACAAGGCGCTCCCTTACGCTGTTTTTATTCGGATACCGATTGTTGTCAAACAAAGTGATATACACGGAATACAGCAGTTTTGTATTCAGCTGTTTTCCCTCCGGAGCGCGCAGAAGCACCCGGGACACCTCCGGCTTAAAATCCTGCGACACTGTTTCCAGCGCGTACACTCTTAAGCTTTCCTTCTGCCCGGCACAGCTTTTAAAAACGAAAACCGTAAGAAAAATTCCTATCAGCAGAACGCCGGCGGCGACCCGAAAATGTTTTTTTAAAAGAAATCGCGGAATACTATGTCTTATTATGATAATCATCCCTGTACCCCCTGAATCTTTCATATTCAAAATCCGGGAAAAGTATGTGCAACCCGGGAAAGTTTTGAAGGTACGGACATTGACGGACATGTCTATATCTGTTAAAATGAGAAATATATAGCTAATTTGAAATTCAAAGTGTATTGGTGAAAATCCGTCCATTCCTCCGATGAGGGGCGAATTTTGAGGAATTATAAAGTTTTGATAAAAACAAGGGAGTAAAATAGATGATTGAAGAGAAAAATCAGCACGGCGATGACATTATTGCGGGAAGAAACGCCGTCAGCGAAGCCATGCGCAGCGGACGCACCATCGACAGCCTTTATGTCGTGCGCGGAGCGCATACCGGAAGCCTCAGCGCGCTGATTGCCAAAGCAAAAGAAAAAGGAATTGCGATAAAAGAAGCGGACGTCAAAAAGCTTGACTTTATGTGCGGCAACGCCAACCATCAGGGCGTGGTCGCCGTAGCGGCCGTCAAGGAATACGGAACCATCGACGATATTTTTCAGCTTGCCGCCGAAAGGAAGGAACCGCCGTTCATCATTGTGGCGGACGAGCTGGAGGACCCCCACAATCTGGGCGCCATTTTAAGAGTGGCGGAATGCTCCGGCGCGCACGGCGTCATCATCCCCAAGCGGCGCGCGGCGGGTCTGACCTATGCGGTCGGCAAGGCGAGCGCGGGCGCGGTGGAATACGTTCCCGTGGCCCGAGTGACGAACATCACCGCCGCCATTGACGAGCTGAAAAAGCGCGGCGTCTGGATTTACGCCGCCGATATGGACGGGGAACCCTGGTGCAGTGTCGATTACGCCGGCCCGGCCGCCGTTGTCATTGGCTCCGAGGGAGCGGGCGTCGGCAGGCTGGTAAAAGAAAAATGCGATTTTGTCATATCTTTGCCAATGAAGGGTAAAATAAATTCGCTTAATGCTTCGGTTGCCTGCGGCATTATCTGTTATGAAATTGCACGCCAGCGCAGTGGGATTAAGACAAAATAATACAGGAGCGGATCAATATGGGCGATAATCAAAAAGCTCCGCGCGATAAATTTTCGTTAGACGAGATATTAGCGGAAGCGCGTACTTTGGAAACAGGAAAGCAGGAGCCTGCGCCCACCGAAAACAAGGCAAAGGCTGACCCGGGACGAAAAAAGACGGCTGCCACGCCGGAGGAAATTGCCAAACAGGCAAAAATCGCCCTTGACGCAAAAGTGTCTTCTATGCCGACGCCGCCAGTCATACCGGAACCGGAAAAGAAGCAGAAGCGCGGAAAAGGACTTTTCAGACGCCGCAAGCGTGATTTTTCCGAACCCGACGAGGAACAGGATATCTACTACGGGCTCCAGCTCCGGTCGCTGGAAGATTACCGTGAAGAATACGGAAAAATAGAGACTCCGCTGGCCCATCCGGAAAAGAGGGACGGCGACCCCATCTTTTCCTATCTTTTCAGCGAAACCGCCGACGGTACGGTGGATGATGAGGTTGCCGAACGCTTTGAGCGCCTGCACAACGAGCGCAAAAAACGCGTGGAAAAAATCATGAGTCAGGCCGGTCTGGACGAGGACGATATTTTTTCTCTCTGCGAAGATCAGCCTGCTTGTGAGAAACCGGAAGCGAAAGAACCGCCGCCGGAGCCGGAAGAGCCGGCCGAACCGCAGGCACCGACGGTCATTCCTCCCCCGGCGCATCCCGCGCCCGGCCCGGTTCCCCAGCCGAAACCGGAAATAGAACCCGGCCCCGTGCCTCAGCCGGAAATACGGGAACCGCTCACGGAACCGGTGTTCCAGCCTTCTTCCCCGCCGATGACTCCGCCGACTCCGCTTCAGCCGGACAGTGCGCCGCTCATCCGCTGCAGAATGTCGGAAGAACCGGTCAAGGAGCCCGTCGCGGCACCAAGGGTAAAAGAAGAAGTGCCGCCTCCGCCCGCGGTCAGGGAACCGGGAAAGCCGGTGCCGCAGTCGGCGGAACATGTTCACAGTTACCGGACGAATTTTAAACAGCCCGTTCATTTTATTCAGCTGAATAATTATGAGGAAGTTCTTACGGATGCGGCGGCGGGCTATCCGCCCGCCAAGCCGAAGCAGCCTCCGCCGCCGATCCCCATTTCCGTTATTCCGGCGGGCGGAGAAGATCTTCCGGTTCGGGAAACAGAGCAGACGGCACAGGCCGCCCAGCCGATTCCCTTTCCCGAACCCGCTTTCTCCGGGGAGCTTTCCCCTGAAGAAGCCGATGATTTGGAAAATTCCTTTGAAACGGAACCACCCTCTGAAGAAAAAGCAGAAAGAAAGAAAAGCTTCAGTGTGTTCGGGAACGAAGAGGAAGACAACGATTCCACCGACAACCTGCCCGGGGAACAGGAGGAGCTGGACGACTACCAGAGTCCGGGCGACGCGCCCTCCATCTTTCACGACCTTCATTCCAATATCAGAACGCTGTATCTCCGACTGGCCGTAACAGGCATCAGTTTTGTCATCCTTCTTGCTTTTGGCATTCTGCGGGATTATGCGTCCCTGCTGCCGGCGGGGATTCTGAATCTGATTGGGGCGCAGCCTTACATAATATTGAACCTTGTATTTCTGCTGGTTGCCGCGGCATTCAGCATTACCCCCATTCTGAACGGATTAAAGGGCCTCGCCGTGTTTCAGGCTAACGCGGACAGCGGCGTTGCTGTTGCGGTGGTTGCCGCGCTGATTCAGAACGCCGCCCTGCTGTTTTCCGTACAGAGTCTGCAAACCGGCGGTCTGCACCTGTACTCCGTGCTTGTGGTTATGGCGCTGTTTTTAAATACGGTCGGCAAGTTCAGCTTTGCCCGGCGCATCGACCGTAATTTTCATTTTATCGCCGCGCCCGATCAAAAACAGGCCGTCCAGATTTTTGACGACCACAACACCGCCCTGCAAATGGCGTCCGGCTGCGTAGTCGACGCGCCGGTTATCGCTTATCAGACGAAAGCCAATTTCTTGAAGCATTTTTTAAGTCTGTCCTATGAGCCGGACCCCAGCGAGCAGTCTTCCCAGCTGGTGGCTCCCATCGGATTTGTCTCTTCCCTGATCCTGTGTATTGTCACGCTCATATTAACGAAAGACGTTTACGGCGCGCTGACCGCCTTCGCGGCCGCGGCGTGTATCTGCGTCCCCTTTGTCAATATGCTCAGCGTCAACCTTCCGGTGAACCGGGTCTGCCGTATCGCCGCCCGCTGCGGCGCAATGATCATCGGCTACCCGGCCATCGACCGTTTCAGTTCCACCAACGCCGTACTGGTGGACGCAAAGGAGCTTTTCCCCAAAGGCACCGTCGTGCTGAACGCGATTAAAACCTTCGGCGGGCAGCGCATTGACGACGCCATTGTGGACGCCACCGCCCTGATGTGCGCGGTGGGCGGGCCGCTGAGCGACCTGTTTGACCAGATCATTAAGAGCCGCCGTGAAATGCTTCCGAAAATCGACAATACGGTTTACGAGGACGACAAAGGCGTAACCGGATGGGTTTCCGGCAGACGGATTCTGGTCGGCAGCCGGAAACTGATGGAGGCCCACCACATTGAGCCGCCGTCACGCGACTATGAAGAAAAATACACCCGTACCGGAAAGCGGCTGGTATATCTGGCCTCCGGCGGGGAACTGGTCGCCATGTTCGTGCTCTCCTACAATTCCGACCGCCGCCGCGCAATGGAACTAAGACGAATGGAAAACAACGGCATCAGTCTGATTGTACGCACCTGCGACCCGAATATTACCCCGGCTTTGCTGACGGAGTGCTTCGGACTGGATGAACATTCCGTGCGTGTGCTTCCCGAACGGCTGGGGAGCATCTATGCCGAAATGACCGCCGCCCCGCAGGAGCGCTCCGACGCAGTGATGGTCACCAAAGGAAGGCCCACCGCCATGATGCGCCTGCTGGCGGCATGCGTACGCCAGCGCAGCAACATTTCCATTGCTGTCGCCCTGCAGAACGTTGCGGTGATTCTCGGCTTTTTACTGGTGGCGTTTTTGGCTTGCTACTCCGGTCTTGGTCAGATGACCGTTACCGCGCTGATGATTTATGAGCTTTTCTGGGCGGCGGCGATCCTGATTGTACCCAGAATCCGCAAACCCTGATTTTAAAACTGATTGTGAGAATCCAACACATGAACAAAAACCTTTTGAAGCGCATTGCTATGGTGTGCGTCGGTACACTGATTATGGGCTTTGCCGTTTCTCTTTCCGTCTACGCCCGCCTGGGTACCGACCCCTGCACCTGCATGAACACAGGGCTGGCGCACCTGCTTGGCCTGAGCTTTGGCGTATGGCAGTTGATGATGAACAGTATCATCCTGATTTTTACCTTCTTCTTTGCCCGCGATAAAATCGGTTTCGGTACCATTTTCAATATGGTCGCAATTGGGTTTCTTGTGGATTTTTTCAGCTGGCTTTACTCTTTTATCCTGCCGCCGGACCCGCCTCTGGCCGTCAAAATTTTCTGTATGCTTTTTGGGGTCGGCATTCTTGCATTTACCGCGGCGCTTTATATGTACCCTCAGTTGGGCGTCTCGCCCTACGACAGCATCGGATTCATCCTCATCCGGCTCCTCCCTCACGCACAGTATCGCTGGTGCCGCGTATGCTACGACATTCTGGCCGTCCTCATCGGTTTTGCTTTTGGCGGCGCTGTCGGCGTGGGAACCGTCATCACCGCTTTCTGCATGGGGCCGCTGATAAAGTTTTTTACCGACCGGCTGCCAAGATGGATTCCTCTTACCATTGAGAATCCCTGAATTTTCCAAACAAAAAACCCGAACGGACATTTTCGTCTCCGCTCGGGTCTTTTTCTGTCATTTCAACAATTCATCTATGATTTTCTGTGCGCCGGCGTCATCGTCGGACACACACAGAATCACATATTTCCCGCTCTGCACCAAAACGGGAGATTTCAGTTTTTTCATTTCCTGCGGCTGATAATCCGTGTAGCCTGCCCGCTGGTCCTCAATTCTTTTCTGTGCGCCCTCTTTTACCTTAGCCGCGGAAGCTTCATCCTTCGCTTCAAAAACCGCCACTTCCTCAGCCGTGGCGCCGGTGCTTTCATACACGTCCGCCTTTGCAACCGTGCTTTCCTCCAGCCCGTACAGCTGAAGCGCTGTTTTACTGTCTATCTTTGACATTTGATCCGCAAAACAGATGGAAGAAATCAATTTTTTTGCGGCCTCTTCGGTATTGACCGTTTTAGACGAACCCGAGGCACAGCCCGCCGCAAACAGCAGTGCGCCCGCCAAAATAACCAGTATTGCTCTTTTCATTTGCTCTTCCTAATCCCTTTCGCCTCTGGTGTGCGCTCGAAGGTAGTCACACCATTTTTTGCAGTATTCCCTATTCAAATGCACCCCGTCGACCGAAGCGTCTTCAGGCAGATTCCCCTTTGAATCGGAAACCGCCGTGTTGACCGCAAGATAGTTGATACTGTTTTTTGCGGCCATTTCTTTGATCGCCTGATTGTAGGATTCGATTTTCTGATTGTTGTAAACTTTGTCGGAGTCGGACTTTTTCGCCGTTACCGGAAGAATGGACTGAACATAGATCGAAACTCCCGGCTGACAGGCTTTTATCTGGTCAATCACTTTCTGGTAATCCTCAATGAAAGTGTTGAAGCTGCTCCAGCCAAGCTCATTCACGCCCAGCATGATATAGATCTTTCCGTATTTTTTTTCTTTCACCGCCTGCATGACCGTCTTTTTTTCGCCGTCAACTTCAATGGCGGGCTTTGTAAAAATCGTGTTGACCATCAACCCTTTTACAGCGTAATAGGTCGCGTTGTCCAGTCCGTCAAAATTGCGCAGCGCCTCTGTGCGGCTGTCCCCGACAAACAGGGCGTCGTCAAAAAAGCCCACGGGCGTACCGGCATTCTGCGGGGTACTGCTCAGCGGCACGGCGGGTGAGGAAATCACCTCCGGCGGAACGCTGGCCACAGGAGCGGACTGGGGCGGGCGGCTGCTGGCAGGAGGTGGTGCACTGCTGACAGGCGGCGAACTGCTGACCGCCGCCTGTGAGACGGAGCTTTGCGTTCGCGCGGCGCTGTAAACCAGACGACCGATCCCCCGGACGGCGTTATAAGCGCCCAGCCCGATCAGATACAGGACTCCAGCCAAAATCATGCAGATTACCACTTTACGGAAAATTCTTCTCGGCCTTTTTCCGGTCCTCATAAAAGCCCACTCCGTTTGTATCAGATTCGATTGACAACCGTGAACATTACAGGAATTTATACAGTTCTATTATCGCATAATTTCGTTTATGAATAATGCTTTTAAAAGGTTTTGTAAAAAAAAGGAGTGTGACAAAGCGCCACACTCCTCGAAAAAAGCTTAAGCTCTCATTTTTTATTTGCAGGATTCAAAAACTGCAACAGCACAGGCAACGGTGGCGCCGACCATCGGATTGTTTCCCATTCCGATCAGGCCCATCATTTCCACGTGCGCGGGAACGGAAGAGGAACCGGCAAACTGGGCGTCGCCGTGCATACGGCCCATGGAGTCGGTCAGTCCGTAGGAAGCCGGGCCTGCGCCCATGTTGTCCGGATGCAGGGTACGGCCTGTGCCGCCGCCGCTTGCAACGGAGAAGTACTTCTTGCCGTTTTCCTGCGCCCACTTTTTGTAGGTGCCGGCAACCAGATGCTGGAAGCGGGTCGGGTTGGTGGAGTTACCGGTAATGGAAACGTCAACGCCTTCCGCCTGCATGATGGCAACACCTTCGCGGACGTCGTTTGCGCCGTAGCATTTTACCGCCGCGCGCTCGCCGTCGGAGAAGGCTCTTGTCTCAACGACCTTCAGCTCGTCGCTGAAGAAATCGAAATCGGTCTTTACATAAGTAAAGCCGTTTACTCTAGAAATAATATATGCGGCATCCTTGCCGAGGCCGTTCAGGATAATCCGGAGCGGTTCTTTACGGGCGCGGTTCGCGGTACGGGCAATTCCGATTGCGCCTTCCGCGGCGGCAAAGGATTCGTGGCCCGCCAGAAAAGCAAAGCACTTTGTCTCATCGCGAAGAAGCATTGCGCCCAGGTTGCCGTGGCCCAAACCGACTTTTCTCTGTTCGGCGACGGAGCCGGGAATGCAGAAAGCTTCAAGGCCAAGGCCGATTTTTTCAGCGGCTTCCGCGGCGGACTTTACGCCCGTTTTAACCCCGATTGCACAGCCGAGGGTATAAGCCCAGCTTGCGTTTTCAAACGCGATGGGCTGTACGCCCTTCACAATTTTATCAACATCAATTCCTTTAGAAAGGCAAAGATCGCGAGCGTCTTCGAGACTGGCAAGGCCATACTCGGCAAGACACTTCTCTATTTTGGCCATTCTTCTTTCTTTTCCTTCAAACACAACATCGTTAGCCATATAGTTTAGTCCTCCTTTTATGGTCTTTATTATTCTTCACGCGGATCAATATACTTTGCCGCGTTGTCAAAGCGGCCGTACTGGCCGATATTCTTCTTGTAGGCTTCGTCCGGGCTTACGCCGTGGCGGATATCCTCCAGCATTTTACCGATCTTGACAAACTGATAACCGATGACCTCGTTGTTTTCATCAAGTGCGGTCTTTAAAACATAGCCCTCCGCCATTTCCATGTAACGAACACCCTTTGCACCGGTGCTGTACATGGTGCCGATCTGGGAGCGAAGACCCTTTCCAAGATCCTCCAGACCTGCGCCGATCGGAAGACCGCCCTCGGAGAAAGCTGTCTGGCTGCGGCCGTAGGCGAGCTGCTTAAAGATTTCTCTCATTGCAACGTTGATTGCGTCGCAGACAAGGTCGGTGTTCAGGCACTCGAGCAGTGTTTTGCCCGGCAGAATTTCCGCGGCCATCGCTGCGGAGTGAGTCATGCCGGAGCAGCCGATGGTCTCCACCAGAGCCTCCTCAACAATACCTTCTTTGACATTTAATGTCAGTTTGCAAGCGCCCTGCTGAGGTGCGCACCAGCCAATGCCGTGGCTTAAACCGGAAATATCCTTGATTTCATATGACTTGACCCATTTGCCTTCTTCAGGAATCGGTGCAGGACCGTGTTTGGGGCCCTTTGTTACAGTACACATTTTTTCCACTTCTGGGGAATAATTCATATCGGTACTCCTTTCGGTTTCAGTGTCTTTTGGTTTTATTATCATACAACCAATATACTTTTTTATTATAGTTTATTTTCTGCTTTTTAGCAATAGGATACCGGGTGATAATTAAATTTTTAACAGGTGTTTGTCACGGATTCACTCCCGTCTCGCCTCTGCCGCCGTCGCTCTGTGTGAATCGGCGCGCTCCCTTCCATTGTTTACGAATTATTCTTTTCTTTCAGAGTATCCTATGATATAATATCCCTGTATATTGACTATCGTTTACGGCAATTCGGTCACGACCGGTTTCCGAAGGGATAAATTTCCTTTGGGGAATCGTGATAAGACCGATCATTATATTTTGAGGTGACTTTGATGAGTAATATTCTGACTGCTTTCTTCGGCAATTACAGCAAACGCGAGCTGAAGCGGATTCAGCCTATCTGCGACTCCGTCCTTGCATTGGAGGACAAGTATAAAGCAATGTCCAGCGAAGAGCTGATCGCCCAGACGCCCGCGTTAAAAGAGCGTCTCTCCAACGGCGAAACCCTTGACGACATCCTTCCGGACGCTTTTGCGGTCTGCCGTGAAGCTTCGGACCGTGTTTTGGGAATGCGCCACTTCCCAGTGCAGATCATCGGCGGAATCGTATTGCATCAGGGCCGCATCAGCGAGATGAAAACCGGTGAAGGAAAAACGCTGGTTGCCACCCTTCCGGCTTACTTAAACGCTCTTTCCGGGAAAGGGGTTCATGTGGTAACCGTCAACGATTACCTGGCCCGCCGCGACTCTGAGTGGATGGGCAAGATTTACCGCTTTCTGGGGCTCAGCGTCGGCCTGATCGTACACGACCTGGAAAACGACGAGCGTAAGAAGGCCTATAACGCCGATATTACTTACGGTACCAACAACGAGTTCGGCTTTGACTACCTGCGTGACAACATGGTCATTTACAAGGAAAACAAAGTGCAGCGCGGTCACAATTTCGCCATCGTCGACGAAGTGGACTCCATCCTCATTGATGAGGCGCGCACCCCGCTGATTATCTCCGGTCAGGGCGACAAGTCCACGGAGCTTTACAATGTGGCCGACCATTTCGCACAGACTCTGAAAATGGTGAAGGTCGCGGAGCTGAACGACAAGGAAGACAACGACGAACTGTATAAGGACGCCGATTATATTGTGGATGAAAAGGCAAAGACCGCCACGCTGACTCAGGCCGGTGTAAAAAAGGCGGAAGCCTACTTTAAACTCGATAACCTGACGGACGCCAACAACATCACGATTCAGCATCACGTCAATCAAGCAATCAAGGCGCGCGGCGTCATGCAGAATGATATTGATTACGTCGTCAAGGACGGAGAAGTCATCATTGTTGACGAGTTCACCGGCCGTCTGATGTACGGCCGCCGCTACAACGAGGGTCTGCACCAGGCGATAGAGGCAAAAGAAGGCGTAAAGGTCGCGCACGAAAGCAAAACGCTTGCTACCATAACATTCCAGAATTTCTTCAGATTATACGACAAGCTTTCCGGTATGACCGGTACCGCCATGACCGAGGAAGAGGAATTCCGTGAAATCTACAAGCTGGACGTTGTAGAAGTACCGACCAACCGGCCGATGGTTCGTAAGGATTTTCCGGATGTTGTCTATAAGACGGAGAAAGCAAAGTTCAACGCCGTCATTGAGGATATTATCGAGCATCATGAATTGGGGCAGCCTGTCCTGGTCGGCACCATTTCCATTGAAAAGTCGGAGGAACTCAGCGGCCTGCTGCGCCGCCGCGGCGTCAAGCATGAAGTACTGAACGCCAAGTACCACGACAAGGAAGCGGAAATTGTTGCACAGGCCGGTCATAAGGGTTCTGTCACCATCGCAACCAACATGGCAGGACGCGGCACCGACATCGTTCTCGGCGGCAACAGTGAATATATGGCGAAATCCGAAATGCGCCGTATGCAGTTTTCGGAGGAACTCATCAGTGAATCCACCGCTTACTCCGACACAGCGGATGAGGAAATTTTAAATGCCCGCAAAACCTTTGCGGAGCTGAACGACAAATATAAGGCACAGATCAAACAGGAAGCGGAAACGGTAAAAGAAGCCGGCGGCCTTTACATCATCGGCACGGAGCGCCACGAATCCCGCCGTATCGACAATCAGCTGCGCGGCCGTTCCGGCCGTCAGGGCGACCCCGGTATGAGCCGTTTCTACATTTCGCTGGAAGACGATCTCATGCGTCTGTTCGGCGGTGAGCGCATCAACAATCTGATGGAACGCCTGAACGTGGACGAGAATACCCCGATCGAGAACAAAATGCTTAGCAATACCATTGAAGGCGCCCAGCGTAAGATCGAGGGCCGCAACTTCGGCATCCGCAAAAACGTCCTCCAGTTCGACGACGTAATGAGCCGTCAGCGTGAAATTATCTACGGCCAGCGCGACCAGGTGCTGAACGGGGAAAATATCAAGGATCAGATCATCAAGATGATCGAGCAGGCGATCGAGACGCAGGTTCACCAGTATATGCCGGAAACCGCGCTGCACGACGACTGGAATTTCCAGGGCCTGCGCGACCATTACATGGGCTGGCTGCTGAATTCGGACGATCTGGTTTACAATAAAGACGAAATTGAAAAGCTGGAACCCGATTATGTGAAAGATCAGCTGATTGAAAAGGCAAAGGCGCTGTACGAAAAACGCGAGCAGCAGTTCGGCGAGGAAATTACCCGCGAGCTTGAACGCGTCATTCTTCTGAAAAACGTCGACTCCGAGTGGATGGATCATATCGACGCCATGGAAGAGCTGCAGAAAGGCATCCGCCTGCGCGCCTACGGCCAGCATGACCCGGTTGTCGAGTACCGTCTGGAAGGCTTCGACATGTTTGACCAGATGATTGCGACCATCCGTGAAAACACCGCCCGCATGATGCTCACCGTACAGCTCCGTACAGCGGAGGAACCGAAACGCGAGCAGGTCGCAACCCCAACCTCCAGCAGCGGCGGAGACGGCAGCGACACGAACCACACCATTCGCAAGGGCAAAAAGCCCGGACGCAACGACCCCTGCCCGTGCGGCAGCGGCAAAAAATATAAAAAGTGCTGCGGCAAAGACGAATAAGATTTTCAATAATAAAACAGCATGGAGTTCACTTCCTTTGTGGACTCCATGCTGTTTTCTATTTGGATGTTTTCATGCCTGAGTGAGCCGAAGTAAGGGTTTTAATCAAGTCGAACACATAGTTGCTGCCCCGGCTGACCAGAATCCCCGTCAGGATGCTGCCGACAAGCGGAACCGAGGTTTTAAGCCCCACCATGGCCAGCATGTCAATCCCGTAAGCAATGGAGACAAACACGCCCAGCAGGATGGAAAAGACCATTTCCCACTTTAAGACTCCCTTGACAAAGAACTGGTTGATATAGGTAATCACGCCCTCCACAATCACCGCCAGAAAAAACAAGCCGAAATACTCCATATGACCGCCCTCCCGTCATCTTTTCGCGGCTGTGCTTTGCCGCCGCCCGATTTTTTCCCCTGCTCCATTTCTATGCGGGATATTTTCCGTTCAACACAGAGTCCGGCCCCGTGTAAAAATTTCTTTACAGATAAAGAAAAAGACCTGCCTTGCGGCAGGTCTCTTTCAGTCACCGAACATATCTTTAATTTTATCGATAAAGTTTTTTCGTTTTTGGTAATTCTTCTCTTCGGCAACGTTGTCGAATTCCTGCAGGATTTCCTTCTGCTTCTGCGTCAGGTTCTTCGGCACCTCGATTGTCATGCGCACGAACTGGTCGCCGCGCCCGCGCCCGCCGATGCGTGGGATTCCCTTTCCCTTGAGCTTAAACACGTCCCCCGGCTGGGTGCCTTCGCGCACCTGATAGCTGACGCGCCCGTCAATGGTCGGCACGACCACCTCCGCGCCGAGCGCCGCCTGCGTGTAAGTAATTGGCACTTCGCACCAGACGTCGTTTCCGCGCCGCTCAAAAATGGGGTGCGGCCGCACATTGACGTACACGCGCAGGTCGCCTGCAGGGCCGCCGTTGCTGCCGGCGTTTCCCTGCCCGCTTACGCTGAGGATCTGCTCGTTGTCAATTCCCGCCGGGACGTTGACCTCTATTGTTTTCTGCCGGCGTACGCGCCCGGTACCGCCGCAGGTTCCGCAGGGGTCGTCAATCACTTTTCCGGTACCGCCGCAGCGGTCGCAGCTTCTGCTTGTCTGCACCACGCCGAACGGTGTGCGCTGACTGATGCGTACCTGCCCGGTCCCGCCGCAGTTCGGGCAGGTCTTTGCGCTGGTTCCCTTTTTTGCGCCGCTTCCGCCGCAGTCAACGCAGGAATCTATTTTCTGGTAGGAGATATTTTTACGGCAGCCCTTTGCCGCTTCCTCAAAGCTTATGTTTACAGTCGCTTCGGTGTCGCTGCCGCGCCGCGGTGCATTCGGGTTCACGGAACGGCCGCCGCCAAAACCGCCCCCGAAGAAGCTGTTAAAAATGTCGCCCAGATCAATGTCTCCGGTGAAGGGGCTTCCTCCGCCCGCGCCGCCGCCAAAATTGGGGTCGACACCCGCGTGACCAAACTGGTCATAGCGCGCTTTTTTATCCTTATCGGAAAGCACTTCGTATGCTTCATTTACCTCTTTAAATTTTGCCTCGGCAGTCTTATCCCCCGGGTTTAAGTCCGGGTGATACTGCTTTGCAAGCTTACGGTAAGCCTTTTTAATCTCTTCATCCGTGGCATTTTTCGGCACGCCCATAACTTCATAATAATCCCTTTTATCAGCCAAACCTAATCACTCCTAAAATAATGAAAAATGAACAAATGAAGGAGAAAGAGTTCCGTGGCGTTCCTTCAAAATGCATTTACCTGTGAATGCTGAAATTGCCTATCAACCCATGATTGCCAGCTCCCCAAACGAAGAGCTGGCCACCACAGTCATTCATCTTTCATGAATTGATATTCATTGTTAAAAAGCAAGCCGGAGATTACTTTTTGTCGTCGTTTACATCCTTGTACTCTGCGTCGTAAACATTACCGCCGTTTGCGTCCTGCGGCGGTACGGGCTGACCGTCCACCGGCTGCTGCGGTGCCGCTGCCTTGTAAAGCTTTTCGCTGACCGCGTACATTGCTTTCTGCAGTTCCTCGGACTTCGCCTTCATATCGTCCATATTGTTCGCGGAAATAGCCTCTTTCAGAGAAGCGACCTTCGCGTTCAGGTCGGTCTTGTCGGACTCGTCAATCTTGTCGCCGTTGTCCTTAATCAGCTTTTCAACCGCGTAGCACATGTTTTCGGCCTCATTCTTCTGATCGACCTCTTCACGGCGCTTTTTGTCTTCCGCCGCGAATTTTTCGGATTCCTGAACAGCCTTGTTAATATCGTCCTTGCTCATGTTGGAGCTGGAGGAAATCGTGATCTTCTGCTCCTTGCCGGTACCCATATCCTTGGCGGATACGTTGACGATGCCGTTGGCGTCTATATCAAAAGTAACTTCGATCTGGGGGATTCCGCGCGGTGCCGGGGCAATGCCGTCCAGCTTGAACAGGCCGAGCTGCTTGTTGTCGCGGGCGAATTCACGCTCACCCTGCAGGACGTTGACCTCAACCTGAGTCTGGCCGTCCGCCGCAGTGGAGAAAATCTGGCTCTTCTTGGTCGGAATGGTGGTGTTGCGCTCGATGATTTTAGTCATTACGCCGCCCATGGTCTCAACGCCGAGGGAAAGCGGGGTAACGTCCAGAAGCAGCAGGCCTTCGACCTCGCCGCCGAGCACGCCGGCCTGAATCGCCGCGCCAATGGCGACACACTCATCCGGGTTAATGCCCTTGAACGGGTCTTTTCCTGTCAGGCTCTTAACGGCGTCCTGTACGGCAGGAATTCTGGAAGAACCGCCGACCAGCAGAACCTTGTTGATCTGCTCAATCTTCAGGCCGGAATCGGAGAGTGCCTGACGAACGGGGCCCATGGTCTTTTCTACCAGGTCGGCCGTCAGCTCGTTGAACTTCGCTCTGGTCAGGGTCAGGTCAAGATGCTTCGGCCCGGTTGCGTCGGCTGTAATAAACGGCAGATTAATTGCGCTGGAAGTCATGCCGGAAAGCTCGATTTTCGCTTTTTCTGCGGCTTCCTTCAGTCTCTGCATCGCCATCTTGTCGCCGGAAAGGTCAATGCCGCTTTCCGCCTTGAAGGAGGAAGTCATCCAGTCCATGACGCGCTTGTCGAAGTCGTCGCCGCCAAGGCGGTTGTTGCCCGCGGTGGCCAGAACTTCCTGAACGCCGTCGCCCATCTCAATGATGGAAACATCGAATGTACCGCCGCCAAGGTCGTAAACCATGATCTTCTGATCGTCGCCCTTGTCGATGCCGTAGGAAAGCGCGGCAGCCGTCGGCTCGTTGATGATACGCTTTACGTCAAGTCCTGCGATCTTGCCGGCATCCTTGGTCGCCTGACGCTGTGCGTCGGTGAAGTACGCCGGAACGGTGATGACCGCGGAGGTGACCTTTTCGCCCAGATACGCTTCCGCGTCGCCCTTCAGCTTCTGAAGGATCATTGCGGAAATTTCCTGAGGAGTATAGCTTTTATCGTCAATATTGACTTTATAGTTGGAACCCATTTCTCTTTTAATGGAAGAGACGGTGCGATCCGGATTGGTGATTGCCTGACGTTTTGCAACCTGACCGACCATACGCTCACCGGTTTTAGAAAATGCCACAACGGAAGGAGTGGTTCTGGCGCCTTCGGCGTTTGCAATGACGACCGGCTCGCCGCCCTCAATAACCGCAACGCAGGAATTAGTAGTACCTAAGTCTATGCCTATTGTCTTTGACATACTGTTTTACCTCCAAATAAATAAGTTTTTTAATTTCAGTGTTAATCTATATGAATTTGAAATTTACCTGACAAAAAAATCAGTTTGCGACTTGCACCATCGCGTGGCGTACGACCTTATCGCCGATCTTGTAGCCCTTCTGGAACACCTGTGCAATGGTGTTTTCCCCGGCGTTCTCGTCGTCCACATGAGAAACCGCGTTGTGAAGGTCGGGATTAAAGACTTCGCCGACTTCCCCCATTTCCATCACGCCAAGTTTCTGGAGCGCGCTTTTCAGCTGAGAATTGACCATTTCAACCCCCTTGCGAAGGTCCTCCGCACTGCAGTCCTTTTGCTCGAGCGCCCTTTCAAGGTTATCTGCCACCGGCAGAAATTCCACGACTGCCGCGGAGGTTGCGTCGGCGTACACCGCCGTTTTCTCGCGTTCCGTACGCTTGCGGTAATTGTCGTATTCCGCCGCTGTGCGGAGCAAAAGCTCTTTCTGCTTTTTCAGCTCTTCCTGCGCCTGCTCCAGCGCCTTCTGCGCGTCGTCCTTCGGCTTTTCCTCTTCCACAGAAGGTTTTTCCGCTGCGGAAGTCTTCTCAGCCTTAGAGGTTTCCTCCGGCTTGCCCGCGGAGGTTTTTTCGTGCGCCGCAGCCGCTTTTGTCTGCTTTTTATCCACTTGTTCTTTTTGGTCTTTATCCAAAACAGTGACCCCTTTCTATTCCATATCCAAAAGCTCCGTCAACATTCTTCCAACGGAACCGGAGAGATATTCAATGTTTGAAATGATCTTCCCGTAGTTCATTCGCGTAGGGCCGATAATGGCGATAGCGCCCGCGTCCCTGCCGCCAACGAGGTATCGGGAGACAATTACGCTGGATTCGCTCAGTTCGGGCCGGTTGCTCTCCTGCCCGATCAGCACCTTCATGCTGTTGTTCTGCTGCATTAAAAGGCGGGAAAGCTCCTGCGGCCGGGATAAAAAATCCATAATACGGCGGATTCCCGTCTGCCCCAGCTCGTTGCAGAACAGAAGGTTCATTTCGCCGTCCAGGCAGATCTCCGTCTGCATGGAGTCCTGCGCCACGTCCAGCACCGCCATCAGCGCGTCGCTCATCAGCATCGTCATGTTTCCCAAAGATGCCGCCAGCGACTGAATGTACGCGGGCGTAATGGTGGAAACCGGCAGCCCGACCAGCTTTTCGTTTAAGACGCGGAAGAACACGCGCAGGATTTCGGGGGTAATATCGAAATCGCAGTGAAAAACGCGGCTCTTCATGGTTCCCGCGGAGGTCATCAGAATTGCCATCGCGGTTCTGCGGCTGGTCTGCACAAACTGAATAGCACGGATGTCCGCCGAACTTCCGCTCGGGGTAGTGGAAACGGCGGCGAACCGGGTCATTCCCGCCAGTGCACGCGCAACGCCGTCCAGCAGCTTTTCCGGGTCGTAGGCGCTTGGCAGCAGCAGACTGTCAATATAGCGCTGTTCCTCCTTCGACACCGGATGCTTTTTCATCAGCGTGTCAATATACACGCGGTATCCTTTGTGGGAAGGGATTCTTCCCGCGGAGGTGTGCGGCTGCTCCAGCAGCCCCATTTCCGCAAGGTCGCTCATTTCATTGCGCACCGTAGCGGAGGACACAGTGAAATCAAGGGTGTCGCAAAGCGCCTTGGAGCCCACCGGTTCGCCGGTCGCAACATACAAATCCACGACAGCCGCCAGAATTTTCTGTTTTCGTTCGCTTAACTCCAACCCTCTCGCCTCGCCCGCTTTTGTGTTTTTAGCACTCTACGAGTATGAGTGCTAAATCTATTTAATAATTTACCATTACTTTACCCCATTGTCAATATAGTATTTGTAAACTAATTGTGAAATCGTAAAATTATGCTTTCTCCGCGAAGCAGAGCAGCTGCTTTCCATTTCTATGGAGTTATGCTAAAATATTGATACGGAATCATTATGATATTGCATTTGAAATGGAGACGCGATGGAAGAGAATCGATCAGGCAACAAATACGCTTGCCTAAAAAAAGATTTAGAGCCAAATTGTGAAAAATGCAGCGGCCTGTGCTGCGTGGCGTTATATTGCGCAAAAACGGACGGCTTTCCGGCTGACAAGGGTTCCGGAACCCCCTGTAAATATTTGATGCCTGACTTCCGCTGCAAAATTCATTCCGAGCTGAAAAGCAGGAAAATGAGCGGCTGTCTTGCTTATGAATGCCTGGGCGCGGGGCAGAAAACGACTCAAATGTATTGTCCTGACCATGACTGGAAAGCCAATCCAGCCCAGGCAGAAAACATTTTTCAAACTTTCACCATTGTCTTTCATCTACACCAAATTTTATGGTACCTCATAGAAGCATTTTCTCTGACTTCAGACGAAAAGACGGCCGCAGCCATTGAATCTCTGATAACGGAAAATTTGCAAATGACTCAGCAGCCCAGCCTTCTGAATCTGGACATTGCCGGACACAAATTAAAGGTGAACAATATTCTGAAAACAGTCATTGGCATGATTTCGGCTGAATGCCCCGCATCAAGCCAAGGTACGGATTTTTTAGGAAAGAACTTCAAAAAAGCAAATCTTGACAGAAGAGACTTCAGCATGTCGCTCCTGATAGCCGCTAATCTGGAAGGGTGCAGTTTAGACAGAACCGTTTTTTTAGGGGCGGATCTCCGTGATGCAAATATAAAAAATACTGATTTAAGCAAGTGTGTCTTTTTGACACAAATGCAGATAAACTCCGCAAAGGGAAACAGCAGCACCAGGCTTCCCGCCGGCTTACACCACCCGGCAGCGTGGTAGTACTTCTCCTGTCCCGGGCATCACAATGAAAAAAGAGTCACGGAAACGCTCATTGCTCCGTGTCTCTTTTCATATCCGGTCGAATATTCACGTGCTGTACAAAATCTCCGCCGTCAGCGTATTGGAAACCAGAAATCCCTTCGGCGTAAAGTGAAACCCGCTGTCTGTACAGACGGACAAACCGCCTTTTTCATACAGCTTTGCCGCCTGTTTCATCCGCGCGGGAATTCCAAAGCCGAACCGCGCGCGGCAGCCCTCGTCCGTCAGTCCTTCCGCAAGGCGCAGGGCGAGCATGGCATATTCCTCAAACTCGCCGCCGTCGCCATCCGGCACGGGCTGCGCGCCGTCCAGAAACGCGGAAAAGTTCCTTGGATAATAAAACCGTTTCCCCTCCATAAACGAATGCGCCGCCGGACCGATCCCCAGATATTCCTCACAGCTCCAGTATTTCAGGTTGTGGCGGCTTTCAAAGCCCGGTTTCGCGAAATTGGAAATCTCGTATTGAGGAAACCCGCACTTTTCCAGTTCTTCGCAGGCAAACAGATAAAAGTCTCCCGCTTCGTCGTCGTCCGGAACGCACAGCGTTTCCTTCTTTTTTCCGTAAACCGTATCCGGCTCGATTTTCAACAGATAGGCGGAAAGATGTTGAATCCCCGCGTCCGCGCAAAAATCAATGGAGCGCAAAAGGCTCTCCTTTGTCTGCTTTTGTACCGCGAGCATCAGGTCGAGGGAAATGTTGCCAAAGCCCGCGTCCTGCGCATATTGTACTGTTTTTTTCGCCTGTTCGGCAGTATGCCGCCGACCCAAAAGCGCAAGCTCGTCGTCGTTTGCGGACTGCAGACCGATCGAAAGCCGATTTGCTCCCGCCGCGCGAAGCTCGTGTAAAAATTCGCTCAGATTTTCTGTTGGGTTGACCTCCACGGTAATTTCCGCATCTTCCAGTCCAAAGCATTCCTTCGCCCACACAATCAAAGCGCTCAGCCGCTCTGCGCCAAGCAGATTTGGGGTACCGCCGCCGAAGTACAGCGTGTCGGCCCGCCGCGGATATTGCGCGGCGTACGCCTCCAGTGTTTCCAGCATTCGTCGGGTATACCGGTTCATCTGCTCTTCGCTGACGGGCAGGGAATAAAAATCGCAGTACGGGCATTTGCCGTCACAGAACGGGACATGAAGATAAAGGCCGAACGGCTTTTCGTTATTCATCCAGCTTCAGCACACTCATAAACGCCTCCTGCGGCACCTCTACCGTGCCGAGCTGGCGCATGCGCTTCTTGCCTTCCTTCTGTTTTTCCAGCAGTTTCTTTTTCCGCGTAATATCGCCGCCGTAGCACTTCGCCAGAACATCCTTGCGCATTGCCTTGACCGTTTCGCGTGCGATGATTCTGCCGCCCACACAGGCCTGAATCGGTACTTCGAACAACTGGCGCGGAATTTTCTCCGAAAGCTTCTCCGCCATCTTGCGCGCGCGCGGATACGCCTTGTCGGCGTGAATAATAAAGGAAAGCGCGTCCACCACGTCGCCGTTGAGCATGATGTCCAGCTTGACCAGACTGCTCTTTTTATATCCGCTCAGCTCATAATCAAACGAGGCGTACCCGCGGGTGCGGGATTTCAACGCGTCGAAAAAGTCGTAGATGATCTCGTTGAGCGGCAGTTCATAATGGATGTCCACACGGTCGGTATCAATGTATTTCATATCCTTGAAGATGCCGCGCCTGTCCTGACAGAGATCCATAATATTGCCGACATACTCGCTCGGCGTATAGATGTGCGCGTTGGTAATCGGTTCCTCCGCCTGCGCAATCAGCGATGGGTCGGGGTAATTGGTCGGGTTGTCTATATGGATCACTTCCCCGTTTGTTTTCGTGATCTGATAGACCACGCTGGGGGCGGTGGTAATAATGTCGAGGTTATACTCGCGCTCCAGCCGTTCCTGTATGATCTCCATGTGCAGCAGTCCCAAAAAGCCGCAGCGGAAGCCAAAGCCCAACGCAACAGACGTTTCCGGGTCAAACGACAGCGCCGCGTCGTTCAGCTGCAGCTTGTCCAGCGCGTCGCGCAGGTCGGGGTAGCGGGCGCCGTCCGCGGGGTAAATTCCGCAGAAAACCATCGGCTGCACCGAGCGGTAGCCCGGCAGCGGCGTTTTGGCGGGGTTGTCCGCCAAGGTGACGGTGTCGCCCACACGGGCGTCCTTCACCGCTTTGATGGACGCGGCAATATACCCGACCTCTCCGGCGCTCAGTCCGGCGCTCGGCTCCAGGCAGGTTGCGCGGCCGTAGCCGCACTCCACCACCGTAAACTCCGCGCCCGTCGCCATCAGCCGGATGGTGTCGCCCGGATGCACCTGACCATCCTGTAACCGTACATGGATGATAACGCCCTTGTACGCGTCGTAGTAGGAATCAAAGATCAGCGCCTTGAGCGGCGCGGTTTCTTCGCCCTGCGGCGGCGGAACATGCTTTACAATCTGCTCCATCACCTGGTCGATATTGGTTCCCAGCTTTGCGGAAATACACGGCGCGTCGTCCGCCGGAATTCCGATTACATCCTCAATTTCCGCGCGCACCTTTTCCGGCTGCGCGCTGGGCAGGTCGATTTTATTGATGACGGGCACAATTTCCAGCCCGGCGTCCACCGCCAGATAGGTGTTCGCCAGCGTCTGCGCCTCAATTCCCTGAGAAGCGTCCACCACCAGCACCGCGCCCTCACAGGCGGCGAGTGAACGGGAAACCTCGTAGTTAAAGTCCACATGGCCGGGGGTATCGATCAGGTTAAAGACATAGTCCTGCCCGTCCAGCGCGCTGTAAACAAGCGTAACGGCGTGCGCCTTGATGGTGATGCCCCTTTCGCGCTCCAGATCCATGTTGTCCAGCAGCTGGTTTTCCATATCGCGCAGCGCGACGGACTTCGTCTGCTCCAAAATGCGGTCGGCAAGCGTGCTTTTTCCGTGGTCAATGTGCGCGATAATGCTGAAATTTCTTATTCTCTCGCGTGGTATCGACAAATTTATCACCTAATCCTAAAAGATAATATGGTTCCTCAGCAATTTCCGGCGGTAACTGCAATACCGGAGTGCCCCCTTCCAAAAGCAGGGACAGTCACCGGGCCGCCCGTGGTCGGACTGGAAACGCCGGAATGATTACGAATAATATATTATACCATATATCATGAATCATGAACAGTATACACCGTTGCGGAGAATAATTTTACCGATTCCCCGGTTGACAAAGGCGTATAGCTGCTATACAATTGCGTTATGGAAAATAATAAAAATGAATTAATCCTGACGAAAAAACTGCTTGACGTGATTGCCCGCTTCAACGAAAGCGACCGGCTGGTGCGCAATTTTGGCACAGACACCGCACTGCATCTGTCTGAAATTCACCTGATTGAATTTGTAGGCGACCACGAAAACCGCTGCGTGTCGGACATTGCACGCGAAAAAAAGATCACCAAGGGCGCCGTCTCCCAGACACTGATGCGACTGGAGGAAAAAAAATATATCGCCAAGGGAACCGACCCGGAAAACCGCTCCAGAGTGGTTGTGTCCCTGACCGAAAAGGGGTGGACGGCGTACCGCGAGCATCAGAAATACCACAGGCATATTGATTCTCTGGTATCTTCCTGTCTGGACGGAAAAACACCGGAGGAAATCAAGACGATCCTCGATTTTCTGGCGCAGTTGGAACACCTGCTTTCATGCAGGTGATTTTTTCGGCTTAAGTGTATAGTACATATACGCTTGTAAAACACATTCATACTTAGAAAGGACGAATACGGTTGAACAAACGATTACTGTTAATGAAGGAAGGCAGCGTAAAAAAGGCGCTGGCGGTGCTGGGGCTCCCAACGATTATCGGCCTGATGGTAACGGGGCTTTATAATTTTGTAGACAGCTTTTTTGTGGCACAGCTGGGAACCCTTCCCATGAGCGCCATTTCCATTGTCTACCCGCTGGTCACTCTCGTTCCGGGCATCGCCCTCCTGTTCGGCAACGGCGGCGCGGCGTTTATCTCTGAGCTTTTGGGGGCAGGCGAAAAGGAAAAAGCGGATATTGTGCTGTCTTCCACACTTTTTTACTGCTTCCTTGCCAGCGTGGCGTCCCTGGGACTTCTTTTTTTCCTGAATCCCCTTTTGAAATTAATGGGGGCATCCCCTGCCGTTCTGCCGATTGCTTCGGATTACGCTTTTATCATTATCCTGTCTTTCCTGTTTCAGATCCCGTCCATCTGCCTGATGAACCTTGTTCGGGCGGAAGGCGCGGTCATGCTCAGCACCGCATCCCAGCTCGGCGGTTCCATCCTGAACATCATTTTGGACCCCATTTTCATCTGGCCGCTCGGCATGGGGGTCCGGGGCGCGGCCATCGCCACCGGAATTTCCCAGTTCGTCAGCTTTACTATCCTCATTCCCTTCTACCTGTTGAAAAAGAGCTATTTGAATCTTTCCCTGAAAAACATTCGGTTCGAGTGGTGGATCATCAGACCCATCTGGAAAGTGGGCTTTCCCATCTTCACGATCAATCTGTTTCAAAGCCTTTCCATCAGCGCCATGAATGTCGCGGCCGCGGCCTACGGCGACTTTGCCGTTGCGGGAATCGGGATTGTAAACCGGCTGATCGGTATTTCCACCTTTGCCATCACCGGCTTTTCCAGAGGATACCAAACGCTGACCGCGTTCAACTACGGAGCGAAGAACTTCCACAGAATCCGTCTGGCCAATAAAACCGCATATGAATGGGCGGTACTGTTCGGGGTGCTGGTCTCCGCCCTGCAAATCTTTTTCGCCAAAAATCTGGTTGGACTGTTCTCAACTGATTCGCAGGTCGTCGCGGTCGGTATGCAGGCGCTGTTTGCCAACAGCCTGCTGTTTTTCCTGTACGGCTTTGAAGCCATCGCGACCGTATACCTTCTGTGCATCCGCCACGAAACCGCCGGGTTCGTTCTGAGCATCGGCCGGCAGGGCTTGTTTTTTCTGCCGATTCTTTTCGCAGCCAGCCGCTTTTTCGGTCTTACCGGCATCTATTATTCCCAGGCGGCGGCCGACCTTGTCACCACAGCCGCCGCGCTGATTATTCTGCACAAAATCAGACACACGGAGCAAAACACGGTGAGAGCCGCTCTTTAGAACAGCTGAGAAATTGTTAAAGAAAAAACGGCGCGCCGGGGAAGAAATTTCCCGGCGCGCCGTTATCTTATCAACTTAATATTTAATATTTCTGTAATACTTGTCGTTGAGCAGGCGCTTTTTGTGCGGGCGGCTCGGACGGCGGTAACGTTTGCGTCCCCCGCCTCTCGGCGGTCTGCGGTTGCTGAAAACGACAATCAGCACAACCAGAATACCCAGCGCAATCAATACCCACGAAAGGATTCCGATCCAGTTCATTTTCTTGTTTGCGGCGGTATCCACAATCACGGAGCTGAGCGGGTTGTTTTCTTCAATGCTGTCCACGCTGGGAAGAATGATTTCACTGGATTCTTCCTCACTGCTGAAAATCTCACTGGAAACGTCGCTGGACTCTTCGGACGAATCCCCGGAGGAGACCGTTCTTCTGCTGGTCACCGATTTTTTAGAACTGACGGTATCTTTACTGGAAACAGTACTGGAAGCTTTGGATGAAAGCCGGGACGACTGCTGGTCAATAATCTGCTGCACCTGTTCCGGTGTTATCTCAGTTGCCATGGCGGTAACGGAATACAATGAAAACATAAAGATCAATATGAATACCGAAAACCATATTTTTTTATGTTGATTCATGATACGTTTCCTCCACAGCACTCTCTGTCAATGATAATACGAAATTATTATACCATACTTTCGCTACATTGCAAGTTTCCTGCCATGTTTTGCCGGTGAATTGGTAAATAAGGGTTTTATCGTCGCCAAAGCCGATTCTTCGGGAATTGGCGTCGACTTCTGCTATGCCGAAAAGCAGTGCCAGAACGCAAAGCGTACTGAAAAACGACGCAAAGAAAATTCTTCTTTTTTTTCTTTTCATTTTTTACATCTTTTCCTTTCAGCTTATGAAAGGCCGTTCAGAACCTTTACCAGTGCCTTTCCGAACAGCTCCCCGGAGTACACCGCTTCGTCAAGGGTGTTGACTTCTGTGCCGAATTCCACAAGCAGAGAGCCTTTCGTCAGATTTTCATTGTACTTCCTCGCGCAGAAATTCAAGGGGCGCGCCAGCCCGGGGTACAGATCCGCCATCGACTTCTGCAGCCGCGCGGCCAGCCGGAAATTGTATTCCCAGTTGGGAAACCCCAGCGTTCCGTCGTCGTCGCAGCCGGAGATAATCATGACCTGCGCGGCTTTTCTGCCATTGATGGTGGCGGTCGGCTTAATTCTTGTTCCGTCGGAGGTCCCCATTGCGTCGCGGTGGATGTCGAGCGTCACCTGGATGCCCGGGTATTTTTTCAGGTTATTTTGCATCGTCACCTTCGAACGGTCGTAGGAACCGTTGTAGCTGGGGTAGTCATGCAGGGTGGTGTCGTGCACCACGTTGATTCCGGCTGCTTTCAGCTGGGCGGCAATCTGGTCGCCCACGGCGACGACGCTCCTTGATTTGTCCTGACTACGCGTATCGCCCAAAAAAGCCTCTGTGGTGTGGGTGTGGTAAATCAGCACCTGCGGGGTGGAGTTCTTTACAATTTTCACCGCGGGCTGTTTTTGCAGCTCCGCCGCCACATCGACCGTATGATTTTTATTGGTGTTTTTGACCCATATATTATTGTATTGGGAACCGGTATTGGCAATGCTCATTTCCTTTACGCCCGCCGGGAGAGAAACGGGCGACGAGGGCCCGCTTGACACCGTGCCTGAGGCAGCCTGAGAGCTTGCCTGTGAGGAAACGCCGGTGCTTTGCGAAGAAACCGGAGCGGAATCCGCACCCGACATGTCCGGCTGCCCGCTGTCGGAGGATGCGTTATCCTCCTCATCCTCTTCCAGATAATCCTCTTTCATGGCGTCGGTGACACCGGCGGGCATAATAAAGCCCGCGGCGGCAAATGCCGCGTCCTTCGCCTGCAGCACGGGCAGGCGCCCGAGTACGCTGGCAATTGCTGCAACCATCAGCGCAGCCGAGCAGATTCCCAATCCCTTTTGCGTCCAGTTTTTCATATCCTGCCCCCATAGAATGATATTCATTCTTATGCAGGCGGGACAAATTTCATGATGCCTTAGGTCAATTCTTCAAAATCCTGAACGCTGAGCGACGGATTCAGAGCCGTATTGATCCCCATACTCAGCAGCCGCGCACCCCGGGAGATAATCAGATCAATTTCCCGCGGGGTCACCATCATCTGTGCTCCGCGCGGCGCAATCTTTTCATCCGCGCCGTCCGTATCGCCGTCCAGCAAGTCGGCCGCAAGCGTGGCGGCATCCACCACGGTGGGAATTCCCATGCTGACCACCGGCACGCCCAGCGTGCTTTTGTCAATGCGCGGTCTTGCGTTCCCCACCCCTGCTCCGGGGGAAATCCCCGCGGAGCAAAGCTGCACCGTGCAGCCCAGCCGGGAGGGACTGCGCGCGGCGAGCGCATCAATCGCAATCACGGCGTCCGGGTTCAGTTCCTTGACCAGCGCCTGCAGAAGCTCTACGGCTTCAATTCCCGTACAGCCCAGCACGCCGGGGCTGACCACGGAAACGGGCCGCAGTTTGTCCAGCCCCGTCACTCTGGCCAGTTCGCCCTTAATATGCCTTGTCGCCAGAATTTTTTCGGCGGCGAGCGGTCCCAGCGCGTCCGGCGTGATTGCGCGGTTCCCCAGCCCCGCCACCAAAACGCTTCCTTTTTCCGGCAGCAGCGCGGTTAACTCCTGCGCGGTCAGGGTCAGCAGACTGTTGTCGCTGTCAAGATGGTCGGAAATCGACTGAACCTCCAGCGTAACATAAGTGTTGCCCTCCTCGTCAATCCGCGTAACCGTACAGTCCTTTTCTTTCCGTATAACGTGTCGGCTGGGTTCCGTATTTTCCAGCGCCAGATCGGTACGGAATACCATAAATCAATCAGCCCTTTCCTATTTTTATTTTAATACTTGCTTTTTTTGTCCATCAATGGTATTATTATTGATATGTGACAATGCCAAAGGAGGTGGAATCATGCCTAACATTAAATCAGCAAAGAAACGCGTAAAGGTTATTGCTACAAAAACACTCATCAACAAGTCCTTCAATTCCGGACTGAAAACTGATATAAAGAAAGCAAACCTTGCCGTAGAATCCAACGATGCCAACAAAGCGGATGCCGTTAAGGTTGCAATCAAGAAGATTGACCAGGCTGCTGCAAAGGGAATCCTGCACAAGAATACGGCCGCCAGAAAAAAATCAGCTCTTGCACGCAAACTGAACGTGGCAAATGCATAACCCTGAATACGCGGTTAAAAGCAAAAGCAGAGCCTTGTGCCCTGCTTTTTTATTATACACCGGCGCACAGGGTGTGAAATTTCATAAACTTGCCGCTTCGATTGACTTTTTGAAAAGAATTGGTTATTATATAAGCAGGATCTAATCATGAAAAACGGAGGTGCTCGTTTTGAAAAAATGTAATACTTTATCCATATTGATTACCGTTATTTCCGCGATGACTGCTGTTGCCGCGGCTGTTGTCGCTGTCGTCCTGTTCTTTGAAAAGAAGAAAAAGGATGAAGAGGAGCTTGAGCACTACCTGGATTGTTCCATTCAGTAAGGGACTTCCTCCGGTGCCATAACATGATACGGGCAGGTATGAAAACCTGCCCGTTTTTTATGCTCTTTGCTTCCTCATATATTTTTTAAGATACGTGCGGTAGTACAGCTTCCAGAGCTCCCACAGAATCATGCCGATGATCTGGCCGTTGATAATCCTGAAAATTCGGTAGATGATTTTCAGAACAAAAAAGGCTTTGCTAGCTCTTATCTCCGGACTTTGAAAACAGAGCGGCAACATATCCAAAGAACACTGCTGCCGCAATACCCGCGGCACTTGCCGCAACGCCGCCGGAAAACACGCCCAGCAAACCGTGCTCCCTGACCGCTTCAAGCGTCCCTTTCGCCATCAGATACCCAAAACCGGTCAGCGGCACCGTAGCACCGGCGCCCGCAAAATTCACAATCGGCTCGTAAAGCCCCAGCCCCGTCAGCAGCACGCCCAGCGTGACAAACAGAACCAGGATTCTTGCCGGCGTCAGCTTTGTAAAATCAATCAGCACCTGACCGATTGCACAAATGGTGCCGCCAATCAAAAACGCCCATAGATAATCCACGTTTTTCACCTCGCTGGTAGTTTCGCCGGATGAGCGCGGCGATATACATTCCAAAGAATTAAATCAGCAAAAAAACACCGCCGGAAAGCGTTTCCGGCGGTGTTTTGGCTGTTTTTTTTCCGTTATGAGGCGCTCTCAGTGAATCACGGGCAGGTCGCCCGGTTCATGGGAACCGCCGTTAAAATAAATGTCGTACCAGATAAGAAAAACAAAAATCGTCCAGATCTTGCGGTTGTTGTCCCGTTTCCCGTTGTAGTGGTCGTTCAGAAATTTCATCAGCTCATCGGTGTTGAAAAACTGTTTTGCGATGGTACCCGTAAAAGCGTCTTTCACAACGTTGTAGTATTTTTCATCCCTGAGCCATACGCGCGTCGGCACCGGGAAGCCCAGCTTCTTTTTCTGTGCGGTTGCGTCCGGAAGATGCTTCATGGCGGCCTGACGCATCGCGTATTTGGTATTTTCCTTATTTACCCTCAGCTTTCTGGGGATGCGGGAAGCAACCTTGAACACTTCTTTGTCGAGGAACGGCACGCGCAGCTCCAGCGAATTCGCCATGCTCATGCGGTCGGCCTTCAAAAGGATATCCCCGACCAGCCAGACATTGATGTCCAGATACTGCATCTTGGTCACATCGTCCTTGCCCTTGACACGGTCGTAGTACGGCTTCGTCAGTTCCTGCGGGCGGGTCACCGGAACATCGCTCTTGAGCATACGGCGCTTTTCGTCCATGGTGAACATGCTGCAGTTTCCGATAAAGGTTTCTTCAATCGGCAGCGCGCCGCGCATCAGGAAGTTTTTCCCCTTAAATGAGAACGGAAGCACTTTCGCAATCGCCGCCAGCGCTTTGCGCAGGCCGAGCGGCAGCTTTTTGTAGCTTTCAAAATCATCCGGAGTATGGTAAATATTGTATCCGCCGAACAGCTCGTCCGCGCCCTCGCCGGAAAGAACCACCTTGACATATTCGCTTGCCATTTTGGATACAAAATAAAGGGCGATACACGAAGCGTCCGCCAGCGGCTGGTCCATATGGTACTGCACCTTGCGGATATTTCCCCAGTATTCGTCGGCGGAAATCACCTTATAATGATGCTCCACGCCGATCTTTTCGGAAAGGTTCTTCGCCCAGTCGATTTCGTTGTATTTTTCCCCGTAGTCAAAGCCGACCGTAAAGGTCTTTTGTCCGGCAAAATAGGTGGAAACATAACTGGAATCCACACCGCTGGACAAAAAGCAGCCGACCTCCACGTCGCTGATCTTGTGTGCGCTGACAGAGTCCTCAAAGACCTTTTCGATTTCCTCAACCGCCTGCTCCTGGGTCATCCCGGCGTCCTCGTGAAACTCCGGCTCCCAATAACGGTGGGTTTCCACCTTGCCGTCCTTGTACCACAGATAATGGGCGGGCATCAGGCAGTAAACATTTTCAAAGAAGGTCTCCGGCGGTACGGAGTACTCAAAGGAAATATAGTTGTTGAGCGCGTTTTTATTGAATTTCTTTTCAAATCCGGGAAATTCCAGGATGCTCTTGATTTCGGAGCCATAGACAAAGTGGCTGCCGACCTGCGTGTAGTGCATCGGCTTGATTCCGAAATAGTCGCGCGCAATAAACACGCTTTTGTCAATCGTGTCATAAATTGCAAACGCAAACATGCCGCGCAGTTTGGTCAAAAGGTCTTCGTGCCATTCTTCAAAGCCGTGAACCAGCACTTCGGAGTCGGTCTGTGTATAAAAACGGTGTCCTTTTTCAATCAAAATATTTCTGAGTTCTCTGTAATTGTAGATTTCACCGTTAAATGTAAGTACAAGAGTCTTGTTTTCGTTGTAAATCGGCTGATCGCCGGTGGAAGCAACATCAATGATGCTCAGTCGCCTGAAGCCCATAGAGATATCGGGATCGGCATAAATACCGCTGGAATCCGGCCCCCTGTGAGTAATCTTGTCCGTCATGCTTTTAATCACTGCGTCACGGTCAATTACTTCACCGGTAAATCCGCACAGTCCGCACATCCGTATTAGTCCTCCCCGCCGCGGTACACCCGCAAAATATTTTCAGCTGCGGCGGAATCCACCGCCACAAAATCGTCGTCCTGTAAAACCGCTCCCACGCTTTCCACAATTTCAAGCGATTTTCGGTAAACATCCATCCGCGTTCCCTGCGGAACAGGCTCGTCCTCTCCCTGCAGAAAAAAGGAAAATTCAATCCGGTTTTCTTCTTCATCCGCGCAGCAAAAATATCCCGCGGACGTCTTCCGGTCATGTTTTTTACCCGCCACGTCGGTAAGCGCAAGCTTGACCAGCTCCACAGCAAAATCGTTCAGCCCGGTTTCAAAAATCAGAACCTTTTCCTTCAGTCCCGCCAGCGAGGTCACCACCCGTTTTGCCATCCCGTTGAACTGCGGAAACGCTTCGCTCACATTGACCGGCTGCAGCTGGCAGCAGCCGCTGTTCGGCACCACATATACCATAAACTGTTTTTCTTTATCATGATAAAGGCAAGGATAAACAAGCTGCGCTTCGTAGCCGCACTCCGGACATTTCCAGTCAAACAGTGTTTCGTCCAGTACGCGCTGTCGCAAATCCGGATTTTCCCCCGGGTTGATTTCGGGGCTCATCCTTGTTTTTACCACGGCGCCGCAGTGGGGGCAGCTTACGTCCCTGTTTCCAACCGATGGCATTTTTATTTCCTCCTTAGCCTTTGCGTATTTGTTCATTATATCACAACAAATTTAAAAAAGGAATAGAATTAAATAATCCTGTTATTTTTCAAACTTTTGAGTTATAATAATAGCATTCAAATTCCATCATGAAACACCGCAAATGCGGCAGGAGGTACGCTATGAATTTTTTTGAAACGGTATCCGGCAGGGTAACAAAAGCAGTCGACTATGTTGTTGAGAAAAACCGCAAAGCCGCGCTGATAAATCGCATCAGAATCGTGATTAAAAACGAGAGGGAAAACGAAGCGCGCGCCTACGTTGCATTGGGTAAATATTATTTTCAGAATCTGCGCGACGCACAGAACGAGGAAACCGAGTCCCTGTGCAGCGCGGTAGAAGCCGCCGACAAACGCATCAAAAAGGCGTTTGACAAGCTTGACGAGCTCACCGCCGAAGAGGGGTTCGAGGACGACACCTGCTCCGACTGCACAGATGACTGCGACTACTGCCCGTGCGGCTGCTCCGAGGAGCCCGCTCCGAAAAGCACCGACGTTCCCGCCCCCGAGCCGGAGGACGAAATCGCGCCCGTCGATTTTCCGCTCCACTTTCCAATCGTTGACAAGGCAAACGACCGGGATTATGCGTCCGAAGAAGCGGCTGATGAAGCAGCCGAGGAAGCGGCGGACGACGAAGAAGACACCCAGCCCGAACTGGACTGAGCGGACATATGAAGAAAAAAGTGATGCTCGGCATGAGCGGCGGCGTGGATAGTTCCGTTGCCGCGCTTTTGCTTCTCAGGGAAGGATACGACGTTACCGGCGTCACCATGCGGCTGCGCCCGGACGAATATATGTGCCAGAGCGCGGCGGGCGGATGCTGCTCTCTGGACGATATTGACGACGCGCGCAGGGTCGCCTACAAGCTCGGAATCGAGCACCTTGTCCTCAATTTTACAGAAGTGTTTGAACGGGACGTTATCGACTATTTCGCGGCGCAGTACGCGGCGGGGCTGACGCCCAACCCGTGTATTGCCTGCAACCGGCACGTTAAATTCAATGCCATGCTCCGCCGCGCGAAGGAGCTGGAGTTCGACTATATTGCCACCGGCCACTATGCCGTCATTCAGCAAAGCCCCGCCGGGCGCTGGCTTTTGAAAAAGGCGCCCGCCAGCAAGGATCAGAGCTATGTGCTGTACTCTTTCACGCAGGATCAGCTCAGCCGTACCCTGATGCCGCTGGGAAAATACACCAAACCCGAAGCCCGCGCCATGGCGGAGGAAGCCGGGCTGCCCGTCGCGCACAAGCCGGACAGTCAGGAGATCTGCTTTGTGGAAAACAACGATTACGCCGGATTTATTGAACGCTACACCGGCGAAACCGCCCCGGCGGGTGAATTTGTTGACCAGAACGGCAACGTCATCGGCCGCCACCGCGGCATCACCCACTACACGGTGGGGCAGCGTAAGGGACTGGGCGCCGCTTTTGGCAAGCCGATGTATGTAACAAAAATAGATACGGTACATAACCGGATTATACTGGGCGAAGAGGGCAGCCAGTACGCGTCTTCCCTCATTGCGGCCGACCTGAACTTCATCCCGTTTGACACACTGGAAAACGAGATGGATATCACCGCGAAGGTTCGTTACCAGGCAAAACCCGCGAAAGCAAAGCTTGTGCCCCTGGGAGCCGGAAAAGTCCGTGTGGATTTTGAAGAAGCGCAGCGCGCGGTCACACCGGGACAGGCTGTCGTCTTTTACGACGGCGACCTTGTAGTCGGCGGCGGCACGATACAGGCGGAATAAAATCGGGGGCGGAGCCAAAAACGGCTCCGCCCCTTTAATGTCTGCTTTCAAGAAAATACAGAATCATGAGTCCGACACAAAAAATTCCGAAGACGACAAAAATGCCCTTTAAGCGTTTCTCTGTGGGATGATTCTTGTAGCTATAGGAGCACAGCAAGGCAAAGACAAGGATCGAACATACCCAGTTCTGCCATTCGCCGCGCGTGAATCCCGCAGAATAAAGCACTGCCGCAAAAGCGCCCCACAGAACGATCTGAATTGACCGGACGTGGCTGCCATCTTTGTTCATTTTACCGTCTCCCTTCTCAGCCCAAAATCCGGTCACTGATTGAACCCGTACCCGCAGTACGGGCATTTCGGGTAATCAATGATAATATTTCTTAATAAGCATATCACAAATATCTCCACCGTTCAATTATATTGTGATATTACAATCATAAAAGGGGCGGACAGGCACAGCCTGTCCGCCCCTTTCCTCAATTCAGCCGGGAAAAAGAATACCCCATCACCCGGCGCAGCCGTTCGCGCGCCTTTTTCAGGTGCTTTGACACGGTCGGCGGGGTCACGCCGATAATCTCCGCGACCTCCTGTACGCTTTTCTGCTCGAAATATCGCAGCTGCAGACAATCCCGCTGCCGCTCGGTCAGCTCCCCCTCCATCGCGCGCCTGAGTGTCCCGCGTATCCGAAGGTGCTCTCCCCCGTCGTCCTCACCCTTGTTAATATACAGCCGATCCCCAAACAAATCAAGGCTCAGATTGCTTTTCCTTCTCACCGTTTCGCCCCGATTCCCACTAAATACCTGCCAGTGTGCAGGCAGTCAAGATACATGTCGTTCAGCAGGGCAATCCTGCGATACAGCCCAGCGGCCTCTTGATTGCCAGCCTGCCGTGCCTGTCTGCGCAGGGGTGTCAGCCGTTCCTTTATCCTGTTTGCCTCATTCAAATATTCCGTGCCCCATTCGTTATAGTCCATATTGCTCCTTTCCTTCCCCGAAGCGGACCGCAAGCATCCGAATTCGTGTTCTATAATTCCATACTATCCAAAAAGGAGCATATTTTCAAGACTTTTTAGAACAAATGTTCTTATTCTCTGTTTGGCAGGGACAAACTTGGTACAGCGAAACAGCTTGTTTCTTTTTTCGGGGCATGATACAATGAATAAAAAGTTCCAATTGGAAACAATATTCTTTTTCCAGAAATACAGCTTCGGCGGACCGGGCGACAAGATAAGCGGAAAGCGGGAATGCAAATGAAAGGGATCGGTCCTTTATCAATTATCATAGGCTGCTGGATTTTACTGAATACATTTGGGCGCTGGCAGCAGAAGAAACACCAATTTTCCAACAGTTTACGGGAACACCGTGATTTCTTCCGGACTCCGCGAAAAAAATAGGAGGAAGCAAAATGCTTCCTCCTTATCTTTTACCCCTCAGCTTTTTAAAGAAATCCGTCAGCAGCAGCGCGCATTCGTCGGAAAGGACGCCGCCCAGCAGCTCCGGACTGTGGTTGTACGGCAGTTCAAACAGGTTGATAACGGAACCGCAGGAACCGGCTTTCGCGTCCTTCGCTCCGTAAACGACCCTCGGAATCCTTGCGTTGATGATCGCCCCCGCGCACATGGGGCAGGGCTCCAGCGTGACATACAGCTCGCACTGCCACAGCCGCCAACCGCCCAGCAGACGGCATGCCCCGTCAATTGCCTCCAGCTCCGCGTGGCAGAGCGCGTTTTTGCCGTTTTCGCGCCGGTTCCGGCCCGTGGCAATCACTTCATCGCCCTTCACAATCACCGCCCCGACCGGCACCTCGCCTTCCTGCGCCGCTTCCCGCGCAAAAGCCAGCGCCAGCCGCATAAACCGTTCGTCTCTGTCCATATCAGTACTGCGTCAGATACCGGAACGAGGACAGCACCGCAAACAGCAGCACCGCCACGCCGCCCGGATTAAGAAACAGCGCGTTCAGCTTTGCGGAAAGACGGAAATACGGATTTACCGTTTCGCCGCGGAAAAACTTTTTGTCCGTGATTGCCAGGTAAACCAGCGAAACCGCGCCCAGCACCAGAAACACGACGACGATCGAATTGTTTACATAATTCTCCATCTGATCGCCGCCAAAACGTTGGGACATCTCCACCACAAAGGAAATTCCGTTGTTGAAAAAGTGAATCATAATCGACGGCCACAGGGAATTTGTGCGCACGACGACCAGCGCCATGACCAGACCGGCCAAAAAGGCAAAAACCATCTGCACAAAATTTCCGTGATACAGACCAAACAGAATTGCGGAACCCACCACCGCGAAACCGTCACCGTATTTTCTAAGGCTGTGGAGTACCACGCCGCGGAAAAACAGTTCCTCCACCAGCGGCGGGATCACCGCAATCGTAAGAAAATACAGGGTCAAAACCGGAAAGTCCCCCGTCAGCGGCATCTCCGGCAGCTCACCGGAAAAACCGAACCACTTTTCCATTTCCGCCACCGCGTTGGCCGGAATATTCGCCAGCATACAGACGGCTGTTCCGAAAAAGGCGCACGCGCAGATTTTCAAAAACCCGGCCTTTTCAAAGGGAAGCGCATCGTTCAGGCTAATATGCCTCGCAGCAAAAAAAACCAAAGCGGGCGCGGCCAGCCCGACCAGATAGCCCGCTCCGTTGGCCAGATAATAGAGCACCGGTGTAAAGCCCGAAAAGCCGCTGTTGGAATAATCCCCCGTATAGCCCACCGCTTTCAGATAAGCCACGCAGATATACAGAAACCCGGTCATCAGGAACATAGCAAGGAGCAGTGTCCAGCAGACCGCGTTTGAAGTTTTTCTCAGTTCCCGTTTCCTGTTCTGTGCTTCCACAAAGGGATGCACAGGATAGTAGGGGCCGTACCGGGTATCAGGCGATTCGTTCATGGTTCTCTCCTTTTATAAAAAAACACTCTTTCCCGTAAACAGGAAAGAGCATCTCCTTTTTTTGGCGTCCCCGGCGCGATTCGAACGCGCGGCCTTTCGCTTAGGAGGCGAACGCTCTATCCTGCTGAGCTACGGAGACAAATAAAGCTGTAAGGCAGCTCCCTGGGGCCCGCCGAGCAGCGGTTACCAACGGTCTTTCCCCTTCAGCGGAAAACACATACAACTTTTATATTATAGGATAAAGCGGCTCCTTTGTCAATTACCCCTTTTTCGTGGGTTCTTCGCCGTCCCCGCCCTGCGCCGCCTGGAAAAATCCCAAAATCAGCAGCATCATGGAGGTCAGGGAAATTAGAATAATGATATACGGCAGCCAGGTCATGGTAGTGTAATCCACCATTTTCCTTTTCGCGGCGCTGTAAAAGCAAGCCGACGCCGTGGCGTACAGGGAACACAGCACGATGGCAGCGCCGAAGTTTTTTCTCTCTTTCAGAATCAGCGTACAAAGAATAATCGCGGCCGGGAACACACACGCCATCACCATATAAAACAGCGCGTCGTCGGAAAAGCCCATGCCCGCGTAACGGTTAATCATCTGGAACACGCTCAGCGAAGTGTCGCCGGCGCCGGTATCCCCCACAATGGTTCCCGCCGGCAGGAACAGCGCCCCAATCAAAAAAAGCTGCAGCAGGGTCACCGTGGATTTGATCTGCCCCTTATTCAAGCGTACCCGCCTCCTTCCGGTATTGGTAAATCTTCTTTAAAGATAATTCCCCATGCCCGTAAGAGCATGGGGAATTTTGGTAACTATCAAGGTACGGGGAAAATTATTTTGCTCTCTTTTCCTTAACGGCAGCCTGTGCGGCAGCCAGACGCGCGATCGGCACGCGGAACGGTGAGCAGGATACATAGTTGAGGCCAACCTTATGGCAGAACTCGACGGAAGTCGGGTCGCCGCCGTGCTCGCCGCAGATGCCGAGGTGAATCTCGGGTCTGGTCTTGCGGCCAAGCTCAACAGACATCTTCACCAGCTTGCCTACGCCGTTCTGGTCAAGGTGAGCAAACGGATCGGACTCGTAAATTTTATTCTCATAGTAGTAGTTCAGGAACTTACCGGCATCGTCACGGCTGAAACCAAAGGTCATCTGGGTCAGGTCGTTGGTGCCGAAGCTGAAGAACTCCGCTTCCTTGGCAATTTCGTCAGCGGTCAGCGCTGCACGCGGAATCTCGATCATGGTACCGACTTCGTATCTGAGGGATACGCCGGCTTCCTTGATGATTCTGTCAGCGGTTTCCGTAACGACATCTTTTACAAACTTAAGCTCTTTGACTTCGCCGACCAGCGGGATCATGATGCGCGGCTCGGTCTTGAACTCAGGATGCTTCTTATTCACTGCGATAGCAGCGTTGATGACAGCCGTTGTCTGCATTCTGGCAATTTCCGGATAGGAAACGGCAAGACGGCAGCCACGGTGACCCATCATCGGGTTAAACTCATGCAGGCTTGCAATGACGTTCTTCAGGTCTGCTACGGTGATGTTGAGCTCGCCGGCGATTTCCTTGATGTCCTCTTCCTTGGTCGGCAGGAACTCGTGGAGAGGCGGATCGAGGAAGCGGATGATGACCGGACGGCCTTCCATTACTTCGTAGATGCCCTCAAAGTCGCCCTGCTGGAACGGGGTGAGCTTTACCAGTGCCTTTTCGCGCTCTTCGGTGGTCTTGGCAACAATCATTTCACGCATTGCCTTAATGCGCTGACCCTCAAAGAACATGTGCTCGGTACGGCAGAGGCCAATGCCCTGCGCGCCGAAGTCACGGCCCTGTTTCGCGTCCTTCGGTGTATCTGCGTTGGTGTAAACTTCCAGCTTGCGGACAGCGTCGGCCCACTTCATGAAGCGGTCGAAGTCGCCGGAAATTTTGGCGGCGGCGGTCGGAATTGCTTCCGCGTAGATATTGCCGGTGGAGCCGTCAATGGAAATATAGTCGCCCTCTTTAATGGTCTGGCCGGCGAGGGTGAATTTCTTTGCGTCATAATCGACAACGATTTCGCCGCAGCCGGATACACAGCAGGTACCCATGCCGCGCGCAACAACCGCTGCGTGGGAGGTCATGCCGCCGCGGACGGTGAGGATGCCCTGTGCAACAGCCATACCTTCAATGTCTTCCGGAGAAGTTTCCAGACGGACAAGAACGATCTTCTCGCCCTTTTCGTGCCATTCTTTTGCGTCTTCAGCAGAGAAGACAACTCTTCCGCAGGCTGCGCCCGGGGAAGCGGCAAGGCCTTTGCCGATTGCTTTGGCCTTTTTGATGGCGGTTGCGTCGAACTGCGGGTGAAGCAGGGAATCGAGCTGCTTCGGCTCTACTCTCAGAACGGCCTCTTCTTCGGAAATCATTCCTTCGTCAACCAGGTCAACAGCTACTTTCAGAGCAGCGGCTGCGGTTCTCTTGCCGTTTCTGGTCTGCAGCATGTAGAGCTTGCCGTTTTCAATGGTGAACTCCATGTCCTGCATATCTGTATAATGTTTTTCAAGGTTGTTTGCAATCTCAGCGAACTGGTTGTAAACTTCCGGCATATCCTGCTGTAAATGGCTGATCGGGGACGGGGTGCGGATACCGGCAACCACGTCTTCGCCCTGTGCGTTAATGAGGTACTCGCCAAAGAGAGCCTTTTCGCCTGTGGCCGGGTTGCGGGTAAACGCAACGCCTGTGCCGGACTTGTCACCGGAGTTACCGAACACCATTGCCTGTACGTTGACCGCTGTGCCCCAGTCATAGGGGATTTCGTTCATGCGGCGGTATACGTTTGCGCGGGGGTTGTCCCAGGAGCGGAAAACAGCCTTGACGGCTTCCATCAGCTGAACCTTCGGCTCGGTCGGGAAATCCTCGCCCTTCTGCGCTTTATAGAAAGCCTTGAATTTCTTGACAAGATCCTTCATATCGTCCGCGTCAAGCTCGGTATCCATCTTAACGCCTTTTTCCTGCTTCTTTGCCTCAATGATTTTCTCAAACTCTGTTTTGGAAAGCTCCATAACAACGTCGGAGAACATCTGGACAAAACGGCGGTAGGAGTCGTAAGCAAAACGCGGGCTGTTTGTAATTTTTGCAAGGCCCTCAACAACCGTGTCGTTCAGACCGAGGTTCAAAATGGTGTCCATCATGCCCGGCATGGAAGCACGCGCACCGGAACGTACGGAAACCAGCAGCGGGTTTTCCGGATCGCCGAAATTCTTCCCGGTGATTTCCTCCATCTTTTTCAAATATTGGTAAATTTCAGCCTGAATGTCAGCGTTGATTTCGCGGCCATCCTTATAGTATTGCGTGCAGGCTTCGGTGGAAATCGTAAAGCCCTGAGGAACAGGCATCCCGAGAACGGTCATCTCGGCTAAGTTGGCGCCTTTGCCTCCGAGGAGCTCTCTCATTTTGCCATTGCCTTCGGAGAAAAGGTAAACGTACTTGTGGCTCATTAACAGTACCTCCTATAAAAATAAATTGTTTTTACGAGCTATATTAATTTGTAGTTTTGTAAATAGTCGCTCAAAGTGTATTATAGCAAAAACAACTGGAAATTACTATATGTTTTTTTATAAAACCAACTGATATTTTAAATTAAATTTTGTAAAAACAGAGTATCTTTCACAAATCCACTGCAAATATTGAATTATGTCTTGAAAATTCTGATTCTTATGAGATAATAGAGTTAATTCAAAATGAATTTTTATGCTTAAATGCTAAGTTATAGATCATCACGGAGGAAACAAAATGCCAGAAGAATGCTGCGCAATTATTCTTGCCGCAGGCGACGGGAAACGGATGAAATCCAACCGCCCCAAAGTACTTTCACCGGTGCTTTTCAAGCCGATGCTGCAATGGGTAATTGATTCCGCGCACAGCGCGGGGGTTTCCGGTATCTGTGTAGTCACCGGCTATATGCACGAAGAGGTCGAGCGCTACCTTTCCCATGTCAATGAAAACAGTCCTTTTGCCGCTGTTTCCCACGTTCTTCAGCCCGAGCGCAAAGGGACCGGCCACGCTGTTATGATGGCCGAAAGTTTTCTGCGCATGCACCGCGGGGAAAATGTTCTGATTTTAAATGGAGACGCGCCGTTTGTCGATTCATCGGTAATCGAAGAAGCGCTGAAAGACCACGTTGAGAACGGCAACGCGGTTACTGTCATTTCTGCCGTTCTGGACGATCCGACCGGGTACGGCCGCATTGTGCGCGACCCGGAAACTCACCTTATCAGCGCGATTGTGGAGCACAAGGATGCGGATTTTGCAACCCTTTCCATTTGTGAAATCAATTCCGGCGCATACTGGTTCCGGGTTGATGACCTTCTGGACATTCTTTCCAAATTTTCCAACAATAATGCGCAGGGTGAATATTATCTGACCGACGCGGTCAAACTGCTGATTGAAAGCGGTAAAAATGCTGGAGCCCATACCACCAGCGACGCAAACGCCGTACTGGGCGCGAACGACTGTCTGCAGCTCAACGCGCTGAACTCCATTGCCCGCGAAGAGATTCTTTCCCGCCACATGCGAAACGGAATTGAAATTCCGTGCCGCGACGGCGTCATGATCGGCCCGGACGTGGTCATCGGCAGTGATACCTGCATTTTACCCGGCACCATTTTGCGCGGAGCAACCGTCATTGGCTGCAACTGCACGGTGGGGCCGCATTCTTTTTTATCGGACAGTCGGGTGGGTGACGGCGTGCAGCTGAATTCCGTCCAGTGTGTAAACAGTATTATCAAGTCAAACCAGGCCGTTGCGCCTTTTTCGGTTATAAACCAGAATATCGTTTGAGACAACAGAATACAGGGGGATATGCAAATGAACTTTCATGGCAAGGATATCAAAATTTTTGCTGCCAACGCCAACCAGCGTGTAGCAAAACAGATTTCGGAGTGTTTGGGCCTTCCGATGGGCAAAAGCGAAGTTTCCACCTTCAGCGACGGTGAAATTTCCCTTTCGCTGTTTGAGTCGGTTCGCGGTTCTGACTGCTTTATCGTTCAGTCGACCTGCGCCCCGGTCAACAACAACCTGATGGAACTGCTCATTATGATCGACGCGATGAAACGCGCCTCCGCAGCGCGCATCACCGCCGTTATGCCGTATTTCGGCTACGCCCGTCAGGACCGCAAGGCCAAAGCCCGCGACCCGATTTCGGCAAAGCTCTGCGCCGACCTGATTACCACCGCCGGAGCCGACCGTGTACTGACCATGGATCTTCACGCCCCCCAGATTCAGGGCTTCTTCAACATCCCCGTGGATCATCTTCTCGGCGCGCCGATTCTTTCCTCTTTTCTGAAAGAGCGTGTCGGCGACGAAACCGATGATTATGTCATCGTATCCCCCGACCTGGGCTCCGTAACCCGCGCGCGCAATTTTGCCGCCCGTATCGGCTGCCCGCTCGCCATTGTGGACAAGCGCCGCCAGAAAGCCAACGTGTGCGAAGTCATGAACATCATCGGCGACGTAAAAGGCAAGAAGGTCATTCTCGTCGATGATATGATCGACACCGCCGGAACTCTCTGCAACGCAGCCAGCGCCATTATGGAAAAAGGTGCAAAGGAAGTCAACGCCTGCGCGACCCACGCGGTTCTTTCCGGCCCGGCCATCGACCGCATCAAAGCAAGCCCGATCAAGGAACTCGTTCTGCTTGACACCATCCCCCTCTCCCCCGAAAAGCAGCTTGAGAACTTCACCATTCTTCCCGTTGCCCCGCTTTTTGCGGAAGCAATTGAGAGAATTTACGAAGACAAACCTGTTTCCCCCATGTTTGTCTGATAAATAATCAATGTAATGTCTGGTGGGGTGGATTTTCCATCCCGCCATATTTCTTTATTCTGAACTAAATAAAAGCACCGCCGTAGGCGCGTCCTGACCGGCAGGTCCGGGGTAGAGTAGTCTATCCCGCCATATTCCTTTATCATAATCTAAATGAAAGCACTGTCGTAGGAAGTAAGAGAGCCAAACCCTGCTTTTTCGTACCCCGTCAATGAAAACCACTAAAGAATCGTATCACATAAAAGTTCTTTGGGGATACCCCGGGGGTGCAGGGGGATTTTATGGAACCCTCCCGCCGGGAATTAAAAATCCCCCTGCGCGTACTTTGCCTACTTTCGGACAAGACCGAAAGTAGGGGCCCGCCCGGCCTGAGGGCAGACCAAAGCCCGGCGGGGAAAAGCCATTAGGGGGACTCTCGCCGCCGGTCTTTCTGCCGCAAGGCACAAAAAAACGCCGTACACGGATTTTGCATCCATATACAACGTCATCAAGTGCCCGCGGGTATAAATCGCCTCTGTACAAAAAGAAAAAGAGGCGGTATAATAATATCCGCAGTGCGCCGATTATTCGGTTGCTTATGGAGTGTGGCTCCGTATGCAGGGGGCGGGGCGGTGGTGCGCCCCGTTCCTGCTCTGCACTTTTTATTGTGCCTTACGAACCGATTATAGCGCTTTTCTTCTTTTCATGCAATAGAATTTGTAAAATTGCAGAAGATTATGGCAATTTATGGGAAATGCCCGGCTGTCCGGCTGAGGCGTTTGCCGTTTTATAGATTGAGGTTACGGAACATGTTTAAAAACATTTTTGCAAGAAGCGCCGAGCCGGTCGGCCCGGTCGAATACATTGTCGCCGGTCTGGGCAACCCCGGCGGCAAATACGAAGGCACGCGCCACAACGCGGGCTTTATGGCGCTTGACTATATTGCGGAAAAGGCCGGGGCAAAGGTAGACCGCATCCGCTTTAAGGGGCTGACCGGCACCGCCGTAATCGGCGGAAAAAAGGTGCTTCTGCTCAAACCCTCCACCTATATGAATTTAAGCGGGCAGAGCGTTACGGAGGCCATGTCCTTCTATAAGCTGCCGCCTGAAAAGGTGATTGTTCTTTTCGACGACATTTCTCTGGAGCCGGGCCACATGCGCATCCGCATGAAGGGCAGCGACGGCGGACAGAATGGAATGAAAAATATTATCTACCTAAGCGGGAGCGACCGTTTCCCGCGCATTAAGCTCGGCACGGGAGCCAAACCGAACCCCCAGTGGGATTTGGCGGACTGGGTGCTTTCCAAGTTTACCGAAACGGACAAAAAGGCTCTTTACGAGGCAATTGACCACGCCAACTCCTCCGTGGAGCTGATGGTGCAGGACAACGCCGCCGAGGCGATGAACAAATATAATTCATAAAGACCGCATATAATAAAATATCAGTAAAAGTAATGGACAATAAGCACGGATTTTTTCGTTCATTCAAATTAAGGGAGATTCCATGAAATTTCTCACCAATGCAATCAGCGGCCTCAAGGAGTTTCAGGAACTTGAAGCCGCTGTCAAAACCTCTGCGCTGCCGGCGGCAGTGACCGGGCTTTCCGGGATTCATAAAGCAAATATTATCTACTCGCTCTGCGTAAAAACAAAACGCAGGGCTTTTGTTGTTGCCGGTGATGAAAACGAGGCGCAGCGCCTGTGTGACGACCTTTCCTCCATGGGCATGAAGCCGCTGTTTTACCCCGTGCGCGACTTCAATTTCCGCGACACGGCGGGAAGCAGCCACGAGTATGAGCATCAGCGCCTGCAGGTGCTGGAGCAGACGCTCGGCGGCGAGTGCGACGCGGTGGTCTGCTGTATGGACGCGGCTCTGCAGTACACCATCCCCCCGCAGGAACTGAAAAAGCGCACCGTTACGCTGAAAGCGGGCGATTCCGTTTCCATGGAACAGGTGCTTTCCGCCCTGTCCGCCTGCGGGTACGAACGCGCCGTTCAGGTGGACGGCACCGGGCAGTTTTCTCAGCGCGGCGGCATTCTGGACATTTTCACGCCCGACGCTCCGAATCCGGCGCGCGTGGAATTCTGGGGCGACGAAATCGACACCATTTCTCTGTTTGATCTGGAAACTCAGCGCCGCACGGAAACCGCGGAGCAGCTTGTCATTGCCCCCGCGGTGGAAGCCCTGATCGACAATCCGGGACTTCTGGCGGAAAAAATCATGAAACACGCGTCCACTCTGCGCGGAAAAACGGCTCCGGCCGCCAAGACCGTTTTGACGGAACAGGCGGATAAGCTGGAAAGCGGCGTCCGCATCGGGTGCGCGGATAAATATATCACCATGCTGTACGGTACCACGGCGACCCTGTTTGATTATATGGACCCGGATACTCTGTTCTTTGTCAGCGAACCGGTCAAATCAAAGGAACGGATGCGCAGTACACTCTGGCAGTGGGGCGAAGACGTGAAAGACCTACTGCTCGAGGGCACTCTCTGCCGCGGGCTGGACACCTTCAGCGGGGACTGGCCGTACGTTCTGGATCTGTTTGAGCGCCGCGGCGCAATTTATCTGGACACCTTTGTACGCGGCAGCTACGAAACGCCGGTGCGCACCCTCATCGGGCTGACCGCCCGTCAGCTTTCCGTGTGGGGCGGCAGCACCCAGCTGCTGAGCGAAGACGTGCAGAACATGCTGGCAACCAAATGGGCCTGTGTGGTGCTTGCCGGAAACGAGCGAAGTGCGCGAACCACCGTCGCCGACCTGCAGGCGGCCGGGCTGCCCGCGGGTTACGTTGAAAACCCGGAAACCGTTCAGCGCGGTACCGTTGTAGTCACCACCGGAGCGCTTTCCGCCGGACTGGAATACCCCGGCGCGTTCTTCGGTCTGATTACGCACGGCCGGTTGATTTCCGCGCCCGCCAAAAAGGCCAAGCGTAACAAAAACAGTCAGGAAATTTACAGTCTTGCGGAGCTGACCCCCGGCGACTATGTGGTGCATGTGTCCCACGGAATCGGCGTGTTCGAGGGCATCCACAAGCTCGACATGCACGGCATTGTCAAGGATTATATCAAGCTGCGGTACGCTAAAAACGACACCCTCTATGTCCCTGTCACCCAATTGGACATGGTTTCCAAATACATCGGCCCGCGTGAGGATGCGACCGTCAAGCTGCACCGTCTGGGCGGCGCGGAGTGGCAGAAGGCCAAGGCGAGAGTCCGCGCGGCGGTCAAGGATATGGCGAAGGAGCTGATGAAGCTTTACGCCGAACGTATGCAGGCGCAGGGACACGCCTTTCCGCAGGACAACGAGTGGCAGCGTGATTTTGAAGCGTACTTTGAGTTCGATGAAACGGAAGCGCAGCTCCGCTGTATTGACGAGATAAAGAACGATATGGAGCGGGAAGCCCCCATGGATCGGCTTCTGTGCGGGGACGTCGGCTTTGGAAAAACAGAGGTTGCTCTGCGCGCCGCTTTCAAGTGCATTACGGATTCCAAGCAGTGCGCCATGCTGGTACCCACCACGATTCTGGCGTGGCAGCACTTTCAAACCATCCTCAAGCGTATGGAAGGATTCCCGGTCAGAATAGAGCTGCTTTCCCGATTCCGCACACCGAAGCAGCAGGAGGAAATTCTGCGGCGCTTAAAGCGCGGCGAAGTGGACATGGTCGTCGGTACGCACCGCCTTGTTTCCAAGGATGTAAAATTCCGCGATCTGGGACTGGTCGTCATCGACGAGGAACAGCGTTTCGGCGTGGCACAGAAGGAAAAACTGAAAGCGCTGTGCAAAAACGTGGACGTCCTCACCCTTTCGGCTACGCCGATTCCGCGCACGCTGAACATGGCGCTGTCCGGTATCCGCGACATGAGCCTAATTGAGGAAGCGCCCCACGACCGCCATCCCGTACAGACCTATGTGCTGGAACACGACAACGGCCTCATCAATGAGGCAATCCGGCGCGAGCTGCGGCGCGGCGGGCAGGTGTACTACCTGCACAACGACGTTGCGACCATTGAGCGTACGGCTGCCCGGCTGCAGGCACAGGTTCCGGAAGCGCGCATCGGCTTCGGTCACGGCAAGATGAACGAGCAGGAGCTTTCCGAGGTCTGGCGCCGCCTGATCGAGCACGAAATCGATGTGCTTGTCTGTACGACGATTATAGAAACCGGCGTGGACGTGCCCAACGCCAACACGCTGATCATCGAAAACGCCGACCGGATGGGGCTTTCCCAGCTTCATCAGATTCGCGGCCGCGTGGGGCGCTCCAGCCGCCGCGCGTATGCCTACCTTACCTTTACGCCGAACAAGGTGCTCACAGAGATCGCACAGAAGCGGCTCTCCGCCATCCGCGAATTTACGGAGTTCGGCTCCGGATTCAAAATCGCCATGCGCGACCTTGAAATTCGGGGCGCGGGCAACATTCTGGGCGGCGAGCAGCACGGTCATATGGAAGCCGTCGGCTACGACATGTACCTGCACCTGCTGGCCGAAGCAATCAGCCGTGAAAAGGGCGAAGCTCCGCCGGAGTACGACCAGGAGTGCCTTGTGGATATGCAGATTCAGGCGCATATTCCGGAAAACTACATTGGAAACCTCAGTCAGAGGCTGGAAATTTACCGCCGCATCGCGGACATCCGTACCCGCGAGGACGCGCTGGACGTAACCGACGAGCTGATCGACCGCTTCGGCGAGCCGCCGGAAAGCGTAAACGGCCTGATCGAGGTCGCGCTGCTGCGCAATCTTGCCTCCCAGCTTGGCATTTATGAAATCAAGCAGCAGAACGACGTCCTTCTTCTGTATAAAAACGGTATCGATATGAAGCAGGTCGGTTCGCTGATTTCCGCCATGCGTTCCCGTGTCATGCTGAACGCCGGGGCGAAACCATACATCAGTGTCAAAATTCTTCCGGGCGCCACTCCGCTGGACACCCTGACCGAAATTCTCAACACGATTCAGCAATAACGTCATACCGCGCAAAAATCGAATGCTTTTCCACCGATGTTTCACACAACCTTCACAAAATCCCCACCCGGCGTACTGGACAAGCCGCGGGGATAAGAGTATAATTATCTGGTGAAACTGAATTTTGTATCGATTAAAATTTGGCTGCGCATAAGCGCATGGAGGTAGTTATGTTAAAAACAACAAAAAAGGTTGTTGCCGCGGTTCTGGCTGTTGCCATGATGGCGGGGATCACCGCATGTAAAAGCGACAAAAGCTGGGCTATGAAAAACGACAGCCTGACTGCTCCTATCGGAGTATATATCTACAATCTGTATAACGCTTACCAAAGCGCACAGACCATGGTAACCGATACGTCTAAGCCGCTTCTGGAACAGAAGATCGACGGCAAGGACGCGAACACCTATATTAAGGAAAAGGCTCTTGACGCTACAAAGTCGCTTTTTGTGATGAACGACAAGATGAAGGAGCTCGGTCTTTCCCTGACTGCGGACGAAACAAAGTCCATCAGCTCCAACACGGACACCCAGTGGGCGCAGGCAAGCTCCACCCTTGAAAAGTACGGTATTTCAAAGGCCTCTTTCAATCTGGCTTATTCGGATTACTACACCAAATACCAGAAGGTGTTCACGGCTCTTTACGGCAAGGGCGGCAAAAAGGAAGTTCCCGAAGCTGACCTGAAAGCTTACTTTGAGAAAAACTACACCGATTTTTCTTATTTCCTCAAACCGCTTTACAGCAGCGACGCCAGCGGCAGCACGGTGATGATTACGAAAGCCGAACAGGCTGCTCTGGAAAAGGAATTCAACAATTACGCGGCGGACATCAAAGCAGGAAAAATGACGATGCAGCAGGCGGCCGACGCTTTTAAAACTTCTTCCAAACAGACTACGGAACAGCTTCAGTCCGGCACCGAAATTCTGGACAGCGCTTCCGGTTTTCCGGACGACTTTATCTCCCTGTTGTCTTCCATGAAGGCGGGCGAGGTCAAGGCAGCCGAAATCTCCGGTACCTATCTGGTCGTAATGAAGAACGACATCACGAAAAAGACCACTGAGCAGCTGGGCTCTGAAAGCACCCGCAATGCCATTCTGGCTCAGATGAAGGGCAAGGAGTACTCCGACGAGCTTGACAAAGAAGCGGCGGCGTACACGAAGATCACCCTGAACCAGCAGGCGATTGATTCCTACAAGCCTTCCATGTTTGAAACCAAGACTTCCTCCGCGGCGGCGGTATCTTCCGCAGCGGCGGCTTCAGCGGCTTCCACCGCAGAAAGCACCGCTTCTTCCAAATAAAATTAGCAATAATCAGGGCGCAGACAGAAATTTCTGTCTGCGCCCTTTTGTTCATTTTTTTATTAAGTAATTCCCATTCTACCGTCTTTATCGTCAATGAAAACCTTTTGGATCGCTTATCGGATGAACCCTTTTGGGGATACCCAGGGGGTGCAGGGGGATTTTATGGAGCCCTCCCGCCGGGAATTCAAAATCCCCCTGCGCGCACTTTGCCTCCTTTCGGGCAAGACCGAAAGGAGGGGCCTGCCCGGCCTGAGGGCAAACCAATGGAATCTGTGAGTTTACCGTTACTCGATTTTCAGATTGACTCCACCTATCCTGAATAAATCAATCAGTACAGCACCACCGTGCCGCTCTGTACGGCGCAGCGGCATTCATAGCTTTTCTGAGTTCCTGTCTGTGCGTCAAAGACCGAGTTGAACTCAAAGGAATCTTTTTCATCCGCAAGGATATAGCGTGCCAGAATGAAACGGTCGTCCACGCAGGCGAAAAATTCACCCAGCTCTTTGCTGTACTTCGTGTGGATTTCAGAATTCAGCACTCCGTCCACCCGAACATTGTCCTCTTCCTCCGTAATCCGATAGACCCGCGTACCGTTGCCGTCAATGCTGAACATTGCGGGGGCCTCTCCCTCTTTCAGATTCAGTTCGGCCACAATCGACTTTTTCCCCGTTATTTTGTCGTAAGCGCAGATTCTCTGGTCGCCGGTCGGGAAATGCTTCACCCGGAAGTACAGGCTTGCGCCGTCCATTCCGGCAAAACGAACCAGCCCGGAGGTTCCCGCGCTCAGAATCAGCTCCAGCGGGGCGCGCTCCTCGCCGGTCTTAACGGCCACGATAAAATCAAACAGCGGACAGAGCCAGACATTGTCGTTGATATTGTCGCCCAGCCAGCGGATGTTCCGGTAACAGTGCTCCTTCTCCTCCTCGTCGCCGTGCGGCTGCAGGACCAGAAGCTGTTTCTGACCGCCCGCTTCAAAAGCGATGAGTCCGGCGCTGTTCGCGGTACAGACGCGCGGATCGCGCACATAATAGTACGTTTCGTCGTCAATATCGTAAAGATACGCCACTTTTTCAAAACCGGTCAGCTTTTTATAGTCCTCAAACAGTGTCCGGTGCTTCGTGTTTTCCTTGGTGTAGATCATCAGATGGCTTTCGTCCAGCGCGGTGCAGTCCGAAAACCCGCCGATAAAGTTCAGCGTAGCCATGTTTCTTTCCGCGCCCGTGCGCTTGTCTATCCGTAAAATCCACGCTTCGCTCTCCCCGCTTTCCATTACGACAATGATGTCCTCCGGAAAGCTGAAAAAATGCTGTACAAAAGCCGGATTGCTCAGAAAATAGTTGGCAATGATCCGTTCACGGCGCGTGACACGGTTATATTCCAGTATAAAGAGGTTGTTGTGTCCTTCCTCTTTTTTCTCTTCGGCATAGTAAATAAAATGATCGCTTATTTCAATTAAAACATCGTTGCAGCTTGCAAACACGTTTCTCAGATCGACAACCTTCACTCCCGATCCCTCCTGTTCTCTTTATTATAGCATAAAGGGCCGAATCGTACATCCTGTTTTTGACTTTCCGTGCGTTCCCATTTTTTCCGTTTGATGTTATAATATAGAAAAGTCGTTTCGGTAAGGGGATAAACAAAACTTTTTATACGAAAAGCGGTGGGTGATAAGATGCGTCAGACGAAAAACGGCAGCGTTCTGGAAGTGGATATTCACGGCATGACCGCAAGCGAAGCCAAGCGCGGGCTGGAGCAGCTTTTGACCCGCGCGGACAAAACCGTTTCGGAAATCCGGGTCATCCACGGCTACAACAGCGGTCAGGTGCTGCGCGACATGGTGCGCAAACAGCTGAAGCACCCGCGCATTGCGGCAAAGCTGATCAGCCTGAACCCCGGGGAAACACGCATCCTTCTAAAATAACAGGCGGACAGGAAAATCTGTCCGCCTGTGTTTTTTGAAATTTCCCGGGTAATATTTCCAGCCAATCCCCTGACTTCTATATTTCAGCCCAAAATTCTTGCTTTTTCGGTTAAACCCGTCTTATTTTTTATATTCTTCAATCCGGAACCGCGGCCTTGCTTTGACCTCACTGTAAATCTTGCCGATATAACCGCCCACCACGCCGAGGCACAGCAGCTGAATGCCCCCGAGCAGCCAGATGGAGCAGACGATTGCCGTCCAGCCCGCGACCGCAAGGCCCATAAAATACGAAACCAGCGCATAAATTAGACCGATAATACTTAAAAATGACAGAATAATGCCTAAATTCGATATCATTTTGAGCGGCTTTACGCTGAAGGACGTGATGCCGTCCAGCGCAAAGGAAAGCATTTTTTTCAGCGGGTATTTCGATTCGCCCGCAAAACGCTCGTTCCGGTCGTAGTACACATAGTCGCTGCGGTAGCCGATCAGCGGCACAATTCCGCGCAGGAACAGGTTGACCTCTTGATACTCGCTCAGCGCGTCCAACGCGCGGCGGCTCATCAGGCGGTAATCGGCGTGGTTGTAGACGACATCCACCCCAAGCACCTTCATGAATTTGTAAAATCCCTGCGCCGTGGTGCGCTTAAAGACCGTGTCCGTTTCGCGCTTGTTGCGCACTCCGTACACCACATCGCAGCCGCCGATGAATTTATCCACAAACTGGTCGATCACTTCAATGTCGTCCTGCAGGTCGGCGTCCAGACTGATGGCGCAGTCGCAGGAGTCCTTCGCGGTCATCAGCCCCGCCAAAAGCGCGTTCTGGTGGCCCCGGTTGTGCGCAAGCTTAATTCCGCTGACCAGTTCGTTTTCGTCGCTGTACCTGCTAATCAGTTCCCAGGTGCGGTCACGGCTGCCGTCGTCCACCAGCAGCATCCGGCTTTTTTTGTCGGCACGGCCGGTCTCTATCATCGAATTCATTTTCACGGTCAGCCGTTTCACCGTTTCCGGTAAAACCTCTTCTTCGTTATAACAGGGAATCACCAAATATACTGTAGGCATAATTTCCTCCATTGCGGTTCTTTATTGGTCGTCTTCCGGCGCAGCGGGAACCGGCTGTTCCGGTTTTTTGTCCGCCGGGTATTCCTCGTATTTGATCCGGTAGGTTTTTCTTTTGCGCGGATTCTTTTTATCGTACGCCCGGGTTACAAGATAAAATACCAAAAACAGCGCCGCTCCTCCGGCAGATGCCGCCGCGCCCAGCTTCAGCCCCGGCGTCTCATAGTCAAAGCGGATGACCGACTCCCCGGCCGGCACCTTCACCGCCATAAACCCGACGTTCACCTTGGCAATTTCCGCCGGTTTTCCGTTGACCTGCGCGCTCCATCCGCCTTCCCACGGAACGCTGAAAAACACCATGCGCTCCCTGTCCGCCGTGATTTTTGCGGTAAATCCGCTGTTGTCGCGGTCAAACGAGGAACAGGACTCCGACTTGCGTTTCAGACAGTCCTCAAAATAGGCGCTCTGGGTAAACTCACTGGACTGGTAGTCGTCGTTGTGTGGAAGGATTCCGTCGTACTTCTGAGCATCGTCGTTTTCCAGCACCAGCGTTTTCAGCAGCAGAAGGTGGCGGCTTTCCTTGTCTATCTGCTCGTACTCCGTGCGGGTAATATAGGAATCATAGCTGAACCCCATGGGAATATAATAGTCATTCTGATAGATATTAAACCCGTTCTGCGCCGCGTAGAACGTCCAGCCGGGCATCACAGGGTTGGACGCCCCCTCTTCCCCTTCAAAGTTCTTTCCGCTCAGGGCCGAATCAAACAGCCAACGGCAGCTGGTCAGCCCGCGCAGGCCGTAATATTTGGCATCCGGGCGGGAACCGACGTCCCGCTGTACGCCGATGGACGGGTAAAAGTCCATGATGGAACCCGGCACAATACTGTGGAACGCCTGAATGGTCGGAATCTGCCAGTACATGGCCTGATTGTCCATCCCGTCGTAAACATCCACGCGGCAGTTTTTGGTGTCCGGCAGCTGAATGTTTTTTCCGCCGTTGAGCGAATACGGAATCAGCTCGCGGTGGGCGTCGTCGCTCTGGGTTTTCCCCAGCGCGATAAAGAACAGCGAGTACAGAACGGAAATCAGCGCAACCCCGCCCATACAGCGGCGGATAAACAGCTTTTTGTCCCGGCGGTACCATTTAAAGATAATTGTCAGCAGCGTCAGGCTCAAAAGCGCAATGGCCACATAGGTCCAGAAACGGGTGGGGTAATCCTCCAACCCATAGGAAGTCACCTTTTTGCCGTCCTGCTGGGTAGAGGTTACCATCAGCCCGATGGGCAGCGCGATTCCAAGCGTAATCCCGGTCGTCCACTTGATTGAGCTCTTCCAGTCGATGCACTCCCGCTCAAGAGAAATCACCGTCGCAAGGCTCATCATCAGGGTCAGTATATAAAACCATCGCGCGTAATACGACGAGTTGAAAAGCTGGAACGCGGAATTCAGAATCGGGACAAATGCCATCAAAAACAGAATTCCCAGCACTTTTTTCAGCCAGTGCTCTTTGTGCATCCGCAAAAATCCGATGACCCCGGTCATGCTGAACAGCGGCAGCCACGCGCCGAGCGAAGCCCATTTCGCTTCCGATTTGGGGGTAAAGTTCGGCCGCGCCGGGATATCCGGCGGGAAGAAAAAGCATTCCAGTATGTGGACATAGCGCTGATTCCAGTCGTACAGCAGCGCGTTCCAGCCCTCCGGCGGGTTGTCCACCCGCGGGTTCTGGATGACCGCCAGAACGGTCGGCACCAGCAGAACGGAGGCGCACAGAACGCCGATGACCGCCTCACAGATAATCAGCAGAAAGTCCCGAAGGGTGATTTTCCAGTTGCCCGTCAAAAGCCGTGTAAAACCGTAAATCAGTGTGAAAACAACCTGTCCCACAAAAAAATAATAATTGACAAAACAGCAGGCGAACACCGTCACCGCGAAGATCCCGCGCCGCCGGGTATAGATGTACTCGTCCAGCGCCCAAAGCATCAGCGGAAAAAAGACGATCGCCTCATGAAAATGATTAAAGAAAATATTGTAAACGGAAAATCCCGAAAACGCGTACAGCATCCCGCCGATCACCGCGTAATCCGGATTTTTGACGTATCGTTTCAAGTAAATAAAGCCCGTCAGGGAAGCGCAGCCGAATTTCAAAATCAGCAGCGGGCCCATCAGGTGCGGCACCATCCAGCTCGGGAACGGAATCGTCAGCCAGAAAAACGGGCTGCCCAGCAGGTAAAACGAATAGGAACCGATGAAATTGGCGCCCAGATCGGTTGTCCAGCTCCAGCCGATGTTGCCCGCCCGTATGGCGTCGTGGCACATCTGGTAAAACGGAACCTGCTGCACATTAAAATCGCCGTAAAATAAAAAATAGCCGTTGTCAAAAATAATAAAAGGGATAAAAAAGAGAAATGATATTCCCATGCCGTAGAGCAGGGCTTTTAAATAATAATTCTGTTTCCCCGTACGGGTCAGCATGTTTGTCAAACCGTCGCCCCCATATTCCTGATTAACATATTATACCACAGGGTTTTGTCTGAACAAAGCGAAATTAAAAATTACAGGACTGTTTCTTGCAATATTTACTTTTTGTTATTATATTAGTAATAAAAAATACAATGTTCACAAACGACGGGAAGGAAAGGGGATCACAGAATGTTCCATTTTTACGCGATGCTGTCGCGTATGAAATATATCTGCCGCTGGGGGCTGATGCGCAATACCCGCAAAGAAACCCTGAGCGAGCACAGCTTTGAAACCGCGGTCATCGCCCACGCGCTGGCCGTGCTGCGCAACACGCGCTTCGGCGGACACGTCAGCCCGGAGCGTGCGGCTCTGCTTGCGCTCTACCACGACGCGACCGAGATTCTGACCGGCGATCTGCCCACGCCGGTCAAATATTTCAACCCACAAATCCGCTCCGCTTACCGGGAAGTGGAAACCGTGGCGCAAAACAAGCTTCTGAGCCTTCTGCCGGAAGATCTGAAGCCGAGCTACGAATCCGTCTTTACCGCAGGCAAAGAGGGTGACAAGGAGCTTCTGCCGCTTGTCAAAGCCGCGGACAAGCTTTCCGCCGTCATCAAGTGCATGGAAGAAAAAGGAATGGGAAATTCGGAATTTATCAAGGCGGAAGCCTCCCTGCGCCAGGCAGTCAGCGACCTGCATCTGCCGGAAGCCGACTGCTTTGTAACGGAGTTCCTGCCTTCCTACGCCCTAACCCTTGACGAGCAGGACTGAAGTTCCATATTCTGTTCATAAAATAATTCCTATTTAAAATTATTCTTCTTTTACAAGAGGTTATAATAATATGGTTATTATTTTAAAAAATGTCGATTGAGGACTGATGTTGTGAGTAAAACAAAAAAAAGCCCGAATACTGGCAAAGGTAAGAAGGCTCTTATCCGAAATATTTCAATATTATTTTTAAGTATCGTTCTGCTTGTTTCCGGCGTCGGCTGCGTTTACGCCGACCAGATGCTCGGAAGAATCAATTTTGTACCGTTGGAAGACACTCCCTCCAAAGTGGAGACCGCCCCCATTTTTCAGGAGGGCACCACAAGCGGAGATACCAGCGCCGAAGCGGGCGTTTTGGGCGGACTGTACCATGACGACGCCATTACCAATATTCTGGTCATGGGCGTGGACGATTACCAGCCGAACGATCCCGGCCGCAGCGACAGCATGATGCTGGTTTCGGTCGACTCCCGTCACAAAAAGCTGAAACTGACTTCCTTTATGCGCGACATGTACGTCGCGATTCCGGGTCACGGCAGCCAGCGTCTGAACGTAGCGTACTCAACGGGCGGCCCTCAGCTGTCTGTTTCCACGATTGAAGCGAACTTCGGCACCGACATCGACCGGTTTGTACTGATTGATTACGCGTCCTTCTCCAAAATCGTGGATAAGCTCGGCGGCGTAACCATGACCATCACCTCCGGCGAGGCAAAGCTGATTAATCAGAATTCCGGCGATCCCAGACGCAACCTGACCGCCGGCACCTTCCTTTTAAGCGGCAAACAGGCGCTGTATTACTCCCGTATCCGCGCCATCGGCGACGACTTCGAGCGCACGGAGCGCCAGCGCAAGGTTTTCTCCAGCATTGTGGAGAAATTTAAAACAGCGAGCATCGGCACGATTAATCAGGCACTGTACGATATTCTTCCCCTGGTAACCACCAATATGACAAAAAATGAAGTGCTGAATATGGCGGCAAACGCGCTGACTTATCTGAATTATCCGGTCAGCCAGAACCGCATTCCGGCAAACAACGAATATACCTCTCAGCGCATTATGATGGGCGGTTCGCCCGCGGACGTGCTGGTTCCGGATCTTGATAAATGCGAGAAAAATGTTGCAGATTTTATCTTTGAAAATGATCTGCCGAGCAAAACCTATCAGGGAAATTAAAAAGGCCGACCGGCCTGACCGCACGGCAGACGCCGTGCGGTTTTTCCGTTAAAGGAGAAACCGTTTATGCCAACTCCGCTTTATACCGCCCTTGTAACTCACAGGGACTTAAACCGCGCCCCGTTCCATACGCCGGGCCATAAAAACAATCCTCTTGCCCTGCCGCAGGATTTGCTTGCGCTGGACTTTACGGAGCTGCCGGACACCGACAGCCTGTTTGAGGCGGACGGCCCGATTCTGGAAGCCGAACGTCTGGCGGCAAAGCTTTTCCACGCGGAGCGCACCTGTATTTCCGCGGGCGGGTGTACCCTGTGCATTCAAGCTATGTTCCGCCTTGCCGCGCCGAACGGAGGGAAGATTGTCTGTTCCCGGGTGCTGCACCGCAGCGCGGTGAACGCCATGGCGCTGCTGGGAATCGAGCCGGTCTGGGCGCTGCCGCAGGATATTGTTTCCGCTGTGGAAAACAATCCGGATGCCGAAGCCGTTTATGTCACCAGCCCCAATTACTACGGAGAACTGCTCGACATCCCCGCGATTGCTTCTGCCTGCAAAAAGGCGGATATCCCCCTTCTGGTGGACAACGCCCACGGCACGCACCTGATGTTTACCGACCCCGTGCTTCACCCGCTCGCTCTCGGCGCAAGCATGACCGCCTGCTCCGCGCACAAAACGCTGAATGTGCTGACCGGCGGCGCGTGGCTCAACATTGCGGACAGCCGGTTCGCGGACGGCGCAAAGGACGCCATGGCGCTGTTTGGCTCCACCAGCCCCAGCTATCCGGTGATGGCTTCCCTCGATCTGGCGCGCGCATGGCTGGAAACACATAAAAACGAATACGCCGCCTTACAGGCGCGTGTCGAAGCCATAAAAACCATTGCTCAGGAACATGGCCTATCTGTGCCGCAGGGTCAAACAGACCCCACGCGCATCACCCTGAACACCGCCTCCATCGGGCTTTCCGGCACTGCCGCCGCGGAGATTTTCCGGGGTGCGGGCGTAGAGCCGGAGTATGCGGACGGCGCCCATGTGGTGCTGATCGCGACCCCGTTCAACACGGAAAGCGATTTTACACGGCTGGAAGACGCCCTCGACCTTCTTCCGGTGCGCTCCCCGCTCCCCGGTTCGCCGGAGCTTCCGTCCCTGCCGCCGGTCAGAGCAAGCCTGCGGGAAGCTGTTTTTGCCGCGGCAGAGACGGTTCCGCTGGAAAGCGCGCTGGGCCGAACCGCGGCGCAGGCCGCGTGTCCCTGCCCGCCCGGCGTGCCCGTTGTCATGCCCGGAGAAGAAATTACAAAAGATATTCTCCGCTTTTTAAAGGGGTATGGCTTTTTTTCAATAAAAGTGCTAAAATAATAGAACAGGAATGACCCAAATTATACGGAAACGCAAATTGGAAAGATTCTCTGAATATTTTGGATATTGCTGTAAGAATATGATTAAAAATCCGTTCTTTCCGTTCAATGATAAAAGTGGAGGGATTCATTATGAAACTGGTACTTGCGATTGTAAGCAATGATGACAGCGGCATGGTTTCCGCAGCGCTGACCAAGGGCGGCTTTTCCGTTACCAAGCTTGCGACAACCGGCGGTTTTTTAATGGCGGGTAATACCACCTTCATTGTAGGTACTGAGGATGACAAGGTTGACCAGGTCATCTCCATTATTGCAAAGCAGAGCAGCCGCCGCACCCAGCTTGTTCCAAGCACAACAACCATGGACGTCGGCATGTATTCCTCGTTCCCCGTCGAAGTTACCGTCGGCGGGTCTACTATCTTTGTTTTAAACGTGGATCGATTCGAGAAAGTATGAGCAGCCTTTGTATTGACGGATTCCCCGGCAACGGGGAAATTATCAAGCAGCTGGAGCTCTCGTTCGGCGAGGGCCGGCTTGCGCACGCAATCATACTGGAAGGTCCCGTGCGGGAGCGCAACGCTCTGGCGGCGGCTCTGGCACAGGCTGTCGTTTGCTTGGGTGAAACCCGCCCCTGCGGCCGCTGTTCCGGCTGCATAAAGGCGCTGGCCGGTTCCCATCCCGATATTCTCACGCTGGACGGCGACGCGAATCCGCGCGCCTTTCCCATCGACGCTATCCGCCGGATCCGCTCGGACGCGTACATCCGGCCCCATGAAGCGCAGACCAAGGTTTACACCCTTTACGGCGTACAAAATATGAGCGAGGTTTCCCAAAACGCCCTGTTGAAGGTTTTTGAGGAGCCCCCGGAAAACGTGCTGTTCCTGCTGACAACAGTGAGCGCTTCCGCGCTTCTGCCCACCGTGCGTTCGCGCGCGCAGATTTTTTCGCTGGAAGGCACCTACGCGCAAACAGAGGTCGATCCTGCGTATCTGGAAAAACTGGCGGCGGCCATCACCGCCGCAAACGAAACGGATCTGCTGTTCCTGACGGCGGATCTGGTCAAAGATAAAGACAAGCTGCGCGCCGTTCTGCCCCAGCTCGGGCTGATTCTGCGCGACGCGGCGGTTCTGCGCTCCGGCGGAAGCGCCTGCCTTTCCGGTCAAAAGGAAGCGGCGGCGGCACTCGGTGCGGGACTGACCCGCGAAAAGCTTTTATCCCTTCTCACCGAAATACAAAGGGCGCAGCGCGCGCTGGATCTGAACGCAAACGCGGCGCTGCTGGTTACGGCTCTGTGCGCCAATCTGCGCGCAGCTGCCGGAAGATAGTTCCTATTTTACTATATTGGAGGTTCACATGGCCGAAGTAATTGGCGTTCGTTTTAAAAATGTAGGTAAGATATATTATTTTGACCCGGACGGGAACACCCTGAAGCAGGGCGACATGGTAATCGTAGAAACCGCCCGCGGAATTGAATGCGGCGAAATTGCGATGGAAAACCGTCAGATCAACGACGAAGGCATCGTTCAGCCGCTGAAAAAGCTGATTCGCGTCGCCACCAAAGATGACTTAAAAAAGATGGAAGAAAACGCCGCCAAGGAAAAAACGGCTTTTAATATCTGTCTGAAGAAAATCGCCGCCCACAAGCTGGAAATGAAGCTTGTGGACGTGGAATACACCTTTGACAACACGAAAATTCTGTTTTACTTTACCGCCGACGGGCGCGTGGACTTCCGCGAGCTGGTCAAAGATCTGGCGTCTGTTTTCCGTACCCGGATCGAGCTGCGCCAGATCGGCGTGCGCGACGAGGCGAAAATGCTCGGCGGCCTCGGCATCTGCGGCCGTCCGTTCTGCTGCTCCACTTTTTTGGGCGGGTTTCAGCCGGTATCCATCAAGATGGCCAAGGAGCAGGGGCTTTCGCTGAATCCGGTTAAAATTTCCGGCACCTGCGGCCGCCTGATGTGCTGCCTGAAATACGAGCAGGAGGCTTATCTTGACTTAATCCGCTCTACCCCGAGCGTGAACTCCATCGTCATGACGCCGTCCGGCAAGGGAACCGTTACGGATTTGAATATGCTGACCGGTGTTTTGCAGGTGCGGCTTGATTCCGCTCCGGACGCCGCTCCCCAGACTTTCCAGTCGTCCCAGGTAAAACTGATTAAGGGCGGACAGGTCAGTATTGACCGCAGTGAACTGGAAGAACTTAAAAAACTGGAAAAAGATTAATTTACTTTTTATCTGATTACAGTTGCAATTTCTGTTATTTATGATAGAATTATGTTGTAATTTGATATGGAGGTGTTTTCCCATGGCATATGCAATTAGTGATGACTGCATTTCCTGCGGCGCATGTGCGGCAGGCTGTCCTGTAAACGCAATTTCCGAAGGTGACGGCAAGTACGTTATCGACGCTGATCTTTGCACAGAATGCGGAGCTTGCGCGGATGTTTGCCCCGTAGGCGCTCCTGCACAGGAATAATTTTACATGTAGACGAAAGGCGGAGCGTTTTTGCGCGCCGTCTTTTTTCTTATGTAATAAAATGATGAATTCTGACAATGCTTTTAGATAAGAAATATAAAGGATAATTGAGGAACCGTATGCTATTACCAAACGAATACCTCGAACCGCTTTCGCGGGAAATATCCGTGATCGTTTCGCAGGCGCACCGCTTCAGCACAGACACCATTCTGCTTGCCGCGTTTTCCCTGCCGAAAACGGGAGAAATCTGCGCGGATTTCGGAACGGGCTGCGGCGCAATTCCGTTGATTTGGAGCGCCAAGTCGAAGCCGAAAAAAATTTACGGAATTGAAATACAGGAAGATGCCTGTGAAATGGCCCGCCGCTCTGTGGAGCTGAACCGCCTGACCGCTACGGTCGAGCTGCTCCGCTGCGACATGACTACCATTCGCCAAAGGCAGGCTCTTCCCGCCAACGGATTCGATCTCATCGCCTGCAATCCGCCGTACAAGGCGGAGGGCGCGGGACTGCAAAATCCGGAGGAAACCCGCCGGGTGGCGCGGCACGAGGTTGCTTGCAGCTTCGCGGATATTGCCCGGAGCGCGGCGTACCTTCTCCGATTCGGCGGCCGATTCTGCTGCTGCCTGCGCCCGGAGCGCCTTTGCGGCGTCCTGCTCGACCTGCGTGCGGCGGGACTGGAACCCAAAAGATTACGGCTGGTACAGCAGCGCGCGGACAAGGCCCCGTCCCTTTTCCTTTTGCAGGCGACCCGCGGCGGAAAGCCCGGCATGGTGATCGACCCCGTCCTGCTGATTGAAGACGGGAACGGATATTCCGAAGAAATGAGAAAAATATACGGCGAATACGCACAAAATAAAGGAGCGGCAGAAACATGAGCGGAAAATTAATGGTGGTGGGCACCCCAATTGGAAATCTTTCCGATTTTTCACCGCGCGCGGTGGAAACTTTGCGGGAGGCCGACTTTATTGCCGCGGAGGACACGCGGGTCACGCTGAAGCTGCTCAATCATTTTGAAATCAAGAAACCGATGGTCAGCTACTTTGAACACAATAAGCGGGAGCGCGGAGATGTCATTTGCGCGCGGATCGAAGCGGGCGAAACCTGCGCGCTGGTGTCGGACGCGGGCATGCCCGCCATTTCTGACCCCGGCGAGCTTTTGGTCGCCCAGTGCGCGGAGCGTTCCATCCCGGTTTATGTTGTACCGGGACCCAGCGCGGTTGTTTCGGCACTGGCAATTTCCGGGCTGCCGACCGGACGCTTTACATTTGAGGGTTTTCTGAGCGTCAGCAAGAAAAGCCGCCGCGAACATCTGGAAGAAGTAAAAAACGAGACCCGCACCATGATCTTTTATGAGGCGCCGCACAAGCTTGCCTCCACACTGAGCGACATGCTCGCGGCGTGGGGTGACCGCCGGATCGCGCTGGTGCGTGAGCTGACGAAAATCCATGAAGAGGTCATTCGTACCACCCTGTCCGAAGCCGCCGCGCGTTACGCCGACGGCGGAGCCAAGGGCGAATTTGTACTGGTGGTGGAGGGCGCCCCAAAACCGGAGCAGGAACCGTTTACTCTGGAGGACGGCGTTGCCTTTGCAAAACAATATATGGAAGACGGACTTTCCGCCTCGGACGCCGCCAAACAGGCCGCCGCCGAAACCGGCATCAAAAAAGGTCTGATTTATAAGGCGATTTTACAGCAGGATTGAAGGAAGAGGGGAATCATATGGAATACATCAATATGGAAACATGGCCCAGAAAAGAGCACTATGAATATTTTCACAGAATGGAATATCCGATGTTCAATGTCAGCATGAATCTGGACATCACGAAATTTCTGCCTTTTGTAAAGGAACACCGGCTTTCCTTCTACTACTCGATGGGATTCGCCGCTACGCAGGCCGCAAACCGGATTCCGGAATTCCGCTGCCGCATTCGCGGGGAGCAGGTGGTCCTGCACGACAAAGTGCATCCGTCCTTTACTGACCTTGACAAAGGTAGTGACCTGTTCAAGTGCGTGGGGGTCGACCTGACGGAAGATATTCTCTCCTTCTCCGAAAAAGCGTCTCAAAGATCCGCCGCGCAAAAAACGTTTATGGACCCGGAACAGGAAATTCGGGACGATTTAATTTATTTCACCTGCGTCCCGTGGATTTCGTTTACGCAGGTGACCCATCCGATTGCGCTGGACAGGGACGACTCCATCCCGCGCATCGCCTGGGGAAAATATTTTAAAGACGGCGGAAAAACGCTTCTGCCTTTTTCCATACAGGCAAACCATGCGCTGATGGATGGCGTTCACGCCGGAAGATATGTGCAACAGCTGCAAAACGATTTGGACAGCTTCTAAATGCATGGCCCAGTCTTCGGCTATGCCCGCCTCCGCTCCCTCCCGTATTCCTGCTCTTAAGTAAGTTCCATCGGTGATGCGTAAGAGGAGTTCAGCAAAAGGGAGCTTTGATAAAGCCGGCGCCGGGAGTGTTTCCCGGCGCCGGCTTTCAATTTAGGTGAAAAAATAAGGCGACGTCATAACGCCACCCGTACAAAAAACTAACGGTTTTATTAATTTCACAAATAGTATTATTGGTGCCATACTTCTCATACTGATACGAAATTAAGAGATTTTAAGATAAGGGAAGCAATCTATAGTATAGCCTATATAAAATTTAAGACCTATTAATAAGTTTGGAGGTAACTAAATGAAAAATATGGGAGTAATATTTGAAATACCAAATGAATACGGAAATTATCTATCTGATATTTTACAACCTTTGCCAATCAATTCTTACCAATGGTTAATTGATAATGATGAAATACACCTGCTGCACGATAATCAATTTACGAATGAGTTCTTATTTAGTGATGATGATAGAATCCTATCTGGTGAACGGCTATATGAAAGTTCTAAAAACAACACCTACTATATGGTATTTGTAACTTTGAGGGCATTCTCGAAAGATGGAATTATAAAAGAAGTATCGCAGTATGAAGAGTTTTTGGCAAGTGATTGTCAAATTGCACTTGCAGTATGTGACTGTTCATATGTTATGTTTTGGTGTAAAGATAGCCAATTAGTATCAGATATGTATAAGTATGCTGTATCAAAGAGTTATAAAAATATTAATTATATTAGCGAAGAAGATTTAATAGCACACAAATATTATATTGAATAAACGTATTAATGAAGAAATTTCTTATAATGTATTAAGGGAGCTTAATGGAGTTCCCTTAAAAAGCATATAGTTTCCCTTTAACACTCTAACGATGTTTATTTAAATATAAAAAAGCCATTGACTCTGTTATGAATCAATGGTATACTGAATATTGGCCAACATATATACTATTCTCATATTACTGTATTTAGTATAGCATTGTTTTTTCCGTTTGTCAATAGGTTTTTCAAAAATTTTTAGGGGGCTATTAAAATGGACAGCCGTCTTTCCGCCGTCTTTACTCTCGACCTGTTTTCCGACCCGACCGCCGCCGCTCAGATTTTAAGTCTGAATCAAAAAACGGAACCGCTGGGTCTGACCCTTTCCCCCGCCGATGTGACCGCGCTGATCCAGTCGCGAGCCGAAGCGCTCAGCGCAAGCGGGCGGATTGAAATCGGCAGCGCCACCATTGGCAAGCTGGCAGAGGCCTTCAGCGGCTCCGCTTATATTACCCAGCAAAACTACACCGTTACTCTGCAGGAGCTGCTCGACCTGTTCTACGCATTTAAGAACGAAACGCTCGACCTGATTTCAGACAACGAGCTGATTTCCTTTATGAAAGATGCCTTTGAAAACCGCTGCGGCGGTTCGCTGGAGCTGCTTTCCAACCGGGAACTGGAAAAACTGGCGGAGAATTTGCGTTTCGGCAGAGAAAACTATACCAGCATGTACCCGGAACCGGACGAGCTGGATGAGGATGAAAGGGAGGATGCGGATGAATAACAATGCCATTACCGCGTATTTAACCCCGGAAGAAATTCAGGACTTGCAGGGCCGCCTGCTGACCATGCTGGGGGAAGAGGTCTTGCGGTACACCGGTTACGAAAGCAGCTCGGTGCAGGTGGAAAAAGCGCAGTCCCTGTATGAATCCATGCTGTACTGCATCACCGCCTACCTCAACACACTGCCCGACCCGTACGCCGCGCTGCGCGCGCTTTCCCTTCAGCAGATTTTTTTCGGCGGATTGGAGCTGGTAAGGCAGTATGCCGCGGAATGCAAGGTGCTCCTGAAAAGAGCAAAGGACACCCGTGTACAGACGGATTTAATCGCCTACAATCACACCATCGATTCCGAAATTGACCTGCTTCTCAAGGGTTACGACCCCCGGTTTCAGGCGCAGAACACCACGGCGCTCAGCACCATGGCAAACATCAGCTATCCCCTTTTCAGCGATGATCTGAGCGTAACGGGAATTCTCTATATCCGGAATTACCTTCTGAAGCTGATTGAAGAAAATGAATTCTGCGCCGGTTACAGCAAAAATTACATTCGTGCCCTGCTGCTGACCCACGGTGTCAAACACGGAATAGATTACCGTGACATGCTGGTCAACATAAAAGAGCTGATCCTGGAACAGGCGCGCGGCGATATTCCGATTTAACAGCAGACAGGCCCCGGAACCGTTTTGGTTCCGGGGCCTGTCTTATTACGGCTGAAGCCGATAGCATTCTCAGTAGTTGACCGCTCTGCGCTCAAAATAAGATTGCGGGTGCTGGCAGGCGGGGCATTTTTCCGGAGCGTTCTTTCCAATATGGATATAGCCGCAGTTACGGCAGACCCAGACGGTCTCTTCCCCGGCTTTGAACACGATGTCTTCCTTAATATTCTGCAGAACCTTGCGGTAACGTTCCTCGTGGCTCTTTTCCACAGTCGCGATCAGGCGCATTGTCTGGGCAATCTCGGTGAAGCCCTCCTGCTCCGCAACGTCGGCAAACTCCTTGTACATTTCCGTCCACTCATAGCGCTCGCCGCTTGCCGCGTCATCCAGATTTTCCGTTGTCGGGCCTACCACGCCGCCATGTAAATATTTAAACCACAGTTTTGCGTGTTCTTTCTCGTTGTTGGCAGTTTCTTCAAAGATGGACGCAATCTGCTCATATCCGTCCTTTTTTGCTTTGGATGCGTAAAATGTATATTTGTTTCTCGCCTGGGATTCACCCGCAAATGCAGCCATTAAATTCGCTTCTGTTTTACTTCCTTTTAACTCCATGATAAATTCCTCCTTTAGATAATTTCCATATAGAATAGAATTTGTCTACCTGAGTCAATTATACATCATGAACCGTGCCTGTGCAAGAAATCACCCAATATTTCTTCCATAAAATGGGACCTGCGGTCGGCACGATGGAAGGAGTCAATCATAACTGTCTGAAAGCATCGCCGCTAGTAAGGGTTAATCGTCAGCTTTGCACTCAGGCCGGGCAGGCCCCAACTTTCGGTCTTGTCCGAAAGTTGGCAAAGTACGCGCAGGGGGATTTTGAATTCCCGGCGGGAGGGTTCCATAAAATCCCCCTGCACCCCCAAGTATCCCCAAGGTACCTCTATGCGACAAAAAACCGATGTGGTTTTCATTGACGGAGGGATAAGGAGTCAGTCACGCAAACTGTCTGAGAGCGTCGCCGTAGGCGCTTCCTGACCGGCAGGTCCGCTTGCTGACCGCATGGTCCGCGACGGAAGGAGTCTCTGCGAGCCTCAGTTTATTAGACGTTGAACCGGAACAGAACAATATCTCCGTCCTTCATAACATATTCCTTGCCTTCTGACCGAACCAATCCCTTTTCCTTTGCGGCGGCCATGGTACCGCATGCCATCAGGTCGTCAAACGCGACCACTTCGGCGCGTATAAAGCCGCGCTCAAAGTCGGTGTGGATTTTACCGGCGGCCTGCGGCGCCTTGGTTCCCTTTTTGATTGTCCACGCGCGCACCTCAGGCTGTCCCGCCGTCAGGTAGGAAATCAGCCCCAGCAGGCTGTAGCACTCGTTAATGAGGCGGTCAAGTCCGGATTCCTGCAAACCCATGTCGGAAAGGAACAGTTCCTTTTCGTCTTTGTCCATATTGCTGATTTCCGCTTCAATTTCCGCGCAGATGGGCAGAACACCCGCGTGTTCGCTGTCGGCAATCTCTTTGACTATTTTAAAATACGGGTTATTTTCAATACCGCCCTTGAAATCGTCCTCGCTGACATTGGCGGCGTAAATCACCGGTTTGTTGGTCAGAAGGGATACGGAGCTCAAAAGCTCGGCTTCTTCGTCGGTGCACTCCACGCTGCGCGCGGATTTACCGGCGTCAAGCGTTTCCCTGACCCTCACAAAGAAATCGTATTCCGCCTGATATTTCTTGTCGGCCTTAATCATCTTCTGCGTTTTGTCAATCCGTCGGTCCAAAACCTCCATATCAGAGAGAATCAGTTCCAGATTGATCGTCTCAATATCCCGCTTCGGGTCGATGCTTCCCTCCACATGGATGATGTCGTCGTTGACAAAGCAGCGCACCACATGCACAATCGCGTCCGACTCACGGATATTGGCAAGGAATTTATTTCCAAGTCCTTCTCCCTTGCTCGCGCCGCGCACCAGACCGGCAATGTCCATAAACTCAATGGTGGCGGGGGTGTATTTTTCCGGGTTATACATTTCCGCCAGCTTGTCCAGCCGTTTGTCCGGCACCGCAACCACGCCCACGTTGGGTTCAATGGTGCAGAACGGATAGTTCGCGGACTGTGCGCCCGCGTTTGTAATCGCGTTGAAAAGGGTGCTTTTGCCGACATTCGGCAGTCCAACAATACCAAGCTTCATATTTTAATTCCCTCTTTATTTTCATTATTCATGATTTATTATAAAGGTTCGTATCTCCCGATGCAAGGAGATTCCCCCTGTTTTTCTATTTTGCCGCTTCCTCGCTCTTCATGGTCAGGGCAATCCGCTTTTTCGCGGTATCCACGGACAGAACGCGCACCTTCACTACATCTCCGACCTTCAGCACTTCGCTCGGATGTTTGATGAATTTGTCGCAGATCTGCGAAATATGGACAAGGCCGTCCTGATGCACGCCGATATCCACAAACGCGCCGAAATCGATCACGTTGCGCACCGTGCCGGAAAGCTCCATGCCGGGCTTCAAATCCTCCATGCTCAGCACGTCGGTGCGCAGCAGGGGAGCGGGCAGCTCGTCACGCGGGTCGCGGCCCGGGCGCAGAAGCTCGGTAACAATGTCGCTCAGCGTTGGTACGCCGATACCCAGCTTCTGGGCGGCTGCGGCCGTCCCGATTTTTTCGACCCGGCCCTTCAGGTCGCCGATCCCGTTCTTTTTCAGACTGTTCATATCATAGTCGCACAGGGAAAGCAGCGCTTTCGCCGCGTCGTACGATTCGGGATGAACGGCGGTATTGTCCAGAATATTTTTACTCTCCGCCACGCGTAGGAAGCCCGCGCACTGCTCAAAGGCTTTCGGCCCCAGCTTCGGAACCTTTTTCAGCTCGCTGCGGGAATGGAACGCTCCGTTTTCTTCGCGGTACGCCACAATATTTTTCGATACCGCCGCGGAAATCCCGGCGATTTTTTCCAGCAGGGACGGCGAGGCCGTGTTCAAATCAACGCCCACGGTGTTCACGCAGTCCTCGACGACGCCGCCCAGCGCCTCGTCCAGCTGCTTTTTCGGCATATCGTGCTGGTACTGCCCCACACCGATGGCTTTCGGGTCGATTTTGACCAGCTCGGCCAGCGGGTCCTGCAGCCGCCGTGCGATGGAAACCGCACTGCGCAGGGTAACGTCGAACTCCGGGAACTCCTGCGCGGCAAGCTTGCTCGCGGAGTAGACCGATGCGCCTGCCTCGCTGACCACCATATAGGAAACCCCGCTGTGCAGGCCCTTTATTACGTCTGCCGCGAACATTTCCGTTTCCTTGGAAGCCGTACCGTTTCCGATGGCGATCACTTCCACCTTATATTTTAAAATCAAATTGGCAATGGCCTTTTTCGCTTCCTCCACCTTTGCCTGAGAATGGGTGGGGTAAATCACGCCGGTGTCCAGCACGCGGCCGGTCGGGTCAACCACGGCGACCTTGCAGCCCGTGCGGTACCCGGGATCAAGCCCCATGGCCACGCGGTTTTTGACCGGTGGCTGCATCAAAAGCTGGCGCAGATTGACGGAAAAGACCTTGATGGCCGATTCCGCCGCCGCTTCGGTCAGGGCGTTTCGGATTTCGCGCTCAATAGAGGGGAAAATCAGACGGTCGTAGGCATCTTCCCCGGCCTGCCGCACTGCCTCCGTACAGGGACTGTTTTCCTTCACACTCGTAGAGTAGACAATGTTCAGCCCTTTCAGGCGGTCAAGCTCCACGCTGACTTTCAGAAATTCTTCCCGCTCGCCGCGGTCGATGGCCAGCACCCTGTGCCCGGCGATCTTCGCCGCAGGCTGGCGGAAGTCATAGTACTGCGCGTAAACGGAATCCTCGTCCGGCTTCGCCGCTTTGGAAACCACTTCTCCCTGCGCCATGGCGACCACGCGCAGACGTTTGCGGATACCCGCGTCGTCGGAAATACGTTCGGCAATAATGTCCAGCGCGCCCGCGAGCGCGTCCTCCGGCGTTTCCACTCCCAGCTCCACGTTGACGTAGCTTTCCGCCAGGTCAATCGGGTACGCGGAATCCTTTTTCTGCTCAAAGATCGTATCCGCAAGCGGCTCAAGACCCTTTGCCTTTGCCACGGACGCGCGCGTTTTGCGCTTGGGGCGGAACGGGCGGTAAATATCGTCGATTTCAGAGAGCGATACCGCTGCGGCAAGCGCGGCGGCAATTTCCTCCGTCATGCATTCGGCGGCGGTAATGAGTCCTGTGACTTCTTCCCTGCGCTTCTGCAGCGCGCGCAAATACTCCAGCCGCTCCGAAATTTCGCGCAGCATCTGGTCGTCCAGCGAGCCATGCGCCTCCTTGCGGTAACGCGCAATAAACGGGATGGTATTTCCCTCGTCGATCAGTTCAATGACCTTCTCTACCTGCCATTGCTGTAAATGAAACTGTTCCGCGATCAATAACGCAAAATCCATAATATCCTCCGAAAATGTAAAATTCAGTTGTAAATCCGCTGCACAACAGCGGAAATGACATAACATACACCGTAAATCACCGGCTGGTGAACCACATAAATAATCAGCGCGTACCGTCCCAGCCAGGAAAAGAACGGTACACGGGAACGGTACATAAACTGCGGGAACCGCTCCTGCGCGGCAAGCTTGCCCAGAAAGGTGCCCGCCGCAAAGACAAACATCCACGGGAAAAGCGGAAAATAGTCCGCGCTGCGGAACGTATCGCTGTACATTCCCAGCGGCGCCAGCCAGTCGGTATGGTAAAGAGCCGGGGACATCGACAGCCCCCACTCCGGGGAAAGGCCGAGGTATCCTCTGGAAATCCCACGGGTCAAAAGGAACAGCAGCGCGCACACCGCAACCGCCGCCCACGAAAAGCGGAACCGGTCGGCGACCGGTTTGAGCAGCCCGTAAAGAATCATGCAGACCGACAGGAAATGCAGAATCCCAAACACAATCATCTCTTCCGGCACCACAAAATACGTTGCCAGCGTCACCAGAAGCGCGACCCCCAGCAGCTTGAACCCGCGCGCCAGATTGGAGTGCGACAGGTTAGAGGAAATGCCGGAAATCAGCATAAACAGCCCGGCGTAAAAAGGCTCCGCGGGCATAAAAAAGTTCAGCAGGATCAGCCCTGCCTTCAGGTTGTAAAGATACGCGAGCGTGTAGAACCCATGGTAAAACACCATGCAGAACACCGCAAAACCGCGCAGCTCATCCATAAAATAAATCCGTCTGCGCCCTGTGCTTTTCATTTGATTCGGCATTGGTTCACCTTCCGATTTTTGATTTTTGGGAAATCGGCGTTTCGCATAGGAATGAAACGGATATCCGCTGAAAGTTCTATATTTATAAAATCGCGGGAACATGTTATAATAAAAACAATATCGCACAGTACGGTTTTCAGCCGTATGGAATTGGGCCGCTGAGAAACCGCTTATCTTATATTATATCATGGTACAGGAGGAAATTTCAATGAAAGAGACAAAATTGACCCGCGAATACACGGTCACGGAAGAGATGCTCGCCGTAAACGTCGGCAGCGGCAGCGTCCGTGTTCTCGCCACCCCAATGGTCGCCGCTTTTTTTGAGGGAACGGCAGCACAGCTGGCCCAGATTTCCCTTGAGGAAATCTACACCACCGTCGGTTCCGTGATTACGGTGAACCACCTGAGCCCCACCGCACTGGGCTGCAAAGTAACGGTCACAGCGGAACTGACCGAAGTGGACGGCAGGGTTTACCGCTTTCAGCTGGAGGCGCACGACAACGCCGGTCTGATCGCGACCGGAACTCATGAGCGTGTCAGCGTAAAAAAAGAAACTTTCGCGGCAAAAGCGGAAGAAAGAAAAAACAGATAAGGCAGGATGATAATGAAACCTAATTATGATCTGATTATTTTTGATCTGGACGGCACACTGACCAATTCCGAACCCGGCATCACCAGCGGTGTGAAATACGCGCTTGAAAAAATGGGACAGCCTGTTCCGGACATTTCCATACTGCGCAAGTTTATTGGCCCGCCGCAATGGGAAAGCTTTGAAAAATACTGCGGGCTGACGCAGGAACAGACCTCGCAGGCGGTCGAGTATTACCGTGAGATATACAACAAGACCGGGGCGTTTGAAAACAAGCCCTACCCCGGCATGCTCGATTTTTTAGAGGAGCTTCGTGCAAACGGTGCCACACTCGCCGTAGCAACCACAAAGCCCGCCAAGATTACCTACCGTGTGTTGGATTATTTTGATATGACAAAATATTTTGCGCATATTTCCGGCCCGGACGACTCCGAGCGCAATGGGGACAAGAGTATTCTGATTAATTCCTGTCTGAACGCCTGCCATGTGGAGCCGACCCGCGCCGTCATGATCGGCGACACCGTGTACGACACCCGTGGTGCAAAAGGCGCAGGAACCAACTTTATCGGTGTACTGTACGGCTTTGGAACCAAAGAGGATATGCAGGCACAAGGCGGCGAGGTTTTTGCCCGCGACATTGACGAGCTTAGGAGCCTGCTGCTGAAGGATTCCTGAATCCGGCGGAATTTCCTTGACAAACCCGGGGTTTTAGGGTATGCTGAATAAACGAACTGAATATTCAGGGGCGCTGAGTAACCTCGGCTGAGATGAAACGAATTGACGTTTATGTCCCTTAAACCTGATCTGGATAATGCCAGCGTAGGAACGATGATTTTAACGCTCTGTGGCATCACAGAGCGTTTTTATTTTCCTTCAGGTAATTTTTTATTTTCAGTTCCATATAATTCATCTGGAGGGTAATTTATGAAAAAGAACACGACCGTCATCCTTGTGGAATGCGCTCTCATGATCGCTATGTCCACCGTACTGAGCATGTTCAAAATCTTCGAGCTGCCGCAGGGCGGCGCCGTCACCTGCGCAAGCATGGTGCCGCTGGTGCTGGTTTCCTACCGGCACGGGCTGAAATGGGGCATTTCCACCGCGTTTGCGCACAGCCTGCTGCAAATGATTATTCAGTTTAACGCTCCGCCGGCAAATTCTTTCGGCGCTTTTGTCGCCGTCATCCTGTTGGACTATGTCCTCGCGTTTACCGTGCTGGGTTCCGCCGCCTTTTTCGGCAAGCCGTTCAAAAGCAGAGCCGTCAGCGTGGCCGTGGGTTCTGTGGCCGTCACCTTTCTGCGGTTTATCTGCAGCTTTTTGTCCGGCATCCTGATTTGGGGCAGCTACGCGCCGGAAGGCACCCCGGTCTGGATTTACTCTTTGACTTACAACGGCAGCTACATGCTTCCGGAAGCGGTCATTACCGCCGTTGTCGCGGTCATTTTAATCCGTGTTCTTGACCGTGTAGAACACCGCGCTCCCCGTAACGCCTAATCAAACAGGATTTTCTGAATAAAAAGGAAAGCATGAAGCGCGGAACTCCGCCTTCATGCTTTTTTTAACCATACGGGAATATTTTTGTGGCATACTATTCCACAGAATTGCGAAACGAGGCGGCCATCCGATGACCATTTTACGAACGGGAACCAAAAAGAAAAAATCCGGCCCCCCGCCGGAAATTACCGCTTCCGACCTGCCTGAAATGGCAAGTCCCAAGCTCCGGGACCGGCTTTTGGGCGGAGCTGTGCTTCTTGCTGCCACGGGGCTGTTCCTCTGGTTCACGGTAACCCTTTGCCGGCCGCTTCTTTTGCTGATCCGCGACCCCTCCCGGTTCCAGAGCTTTATCCGCGGCCGGGGCGCGCTGGGCTATGCCTTGTTTCTGGGCATCCAGATTCTGCAGGGCTTTCTCCCCATCCCGCTGGAGCTGACCGCCATTGCGGGCGGGTACGCCTTCGGCCGGGTGCAGGGCACCCTTTTGACCCTCTGCTCCGTGGTGATTTCCACCACCATTATTTTTTACTTCACCAAAATATTCGGCCACCGGCTGATCGGCCTGTTTTTCACCCCCGCTCAGCAGAAACACATCCGTACCCTGCGCAGCCCGAAATCCCGCAGCGCTTTTTACTGGGTTGTTTTCCTGATTCCCGGTATGCCCAAGCGGCTGTTTGTGTTTTCCGCCGGATTGGTGCCGCAGGATTTTCGCAGATTTCTGCTCATTTCCACCCTTGCGCGCGTTCCGTCCCTGCTGGCCTGCTCTTTCGGGGGCTGGGCGCTCTTCAGCGGCAATTACACGCAGGCCGCCGTCCTCTTTTCGGCGGTTGCAATTCTCAGTACAGCTGGCTATTTCCTGTATCGCACCGTTTCTTCCCGAACCGGGAAAAATAGAAAACAGTCGCTTTCTCCAAAAAATTCTGCCCGCCGAGCCACAAAAATGGCAGATAAGAAAAAATTTTGATTTATCAGTTTAAATTGCTAAAATGCCTTGACTCATACCGGCAAAAAACATATAATAATAGGAATACATCGGGCGTTGGAATCGTGCCAAGCCGCATTCTTCGCCTCCCTCCGTGAGGGAGGTGGCGCGCCCGGCGCGACGAAGGGAGTAACTCCCCCAGTCAGGCTTCACCTGCCAGCCCCCTCGAGGAGGGGGCCCATTCGGAGCCGCTGCAATGAATAAATGATAGAGGTGACTGTTTTTGATAAGCGGAGCAGAGATGATGGCGGAATGCCTAAAAAACGAAAACGTACAGATCGCATTCGGATATCCCGGAGCAGCAATCTGCCCTTTCCTGGACTTTCTATATCGCTCGCCGATCAAAAACGTCCTGGTACGCGAGGAACAGAACGCGGCGCATGAAGCCAGCGGCTACGCCCGCGCAAGCGGAAACCCCGGCGTCTGCATCGCCACCAGCGGGCCGGGCGCAACCAACCTGATAACCGGCATCGCCACGGCGTACATGGACTCTATCCCCCTGATCGTCATTACGGGACAGGTCAGCTCCGAGCTTCTGGGGCGCGACGTTTTTCAGGAAGCGGATATTACCGGCGCGTGCGAGCCGTTTACAAAGCATTCTTATCTGGTAAAAAAAGCCGCGGAGCTTCCCCGGGTTTTTAAGGAAGCGTTCCACATTGCTTCTACCGGCCGTCCGGGACCGGTTCTGATTGATGTCCCGGTGGACATTCAGCTGGAAGAAGTACCGGAATTTGTGTACCCGCAGAAAGCAAATATTATCGGCTACAAGCCCCGTACCACAGGACACGCCATGCAGATTAAAAAGGCGCTTGCCGCAATGGCGCAGGCGCAGCGCCCGCTGATTGTCTGCGGCGGCGGCGTGGTGCTGGCGGGTGCGCGGGATGAGCTGGTCGCCTTTGCGCAGAACAGCGGAATCCCGGTTGTCTCCACCATGATGGGCATCGGCGTGGTTCCCATGGACAGCCCGCTGTACCTTGGCATGATCGGCATGCACGGCCATAAAAACGCCAACCGCGCCATGCACGAGGCCGATTTAATCATCCTCTGCGGCGCAAGGGTGGGCGACCGTGCGGTTTCCGCTCCGGAACAGATGGCGGAAAAGGCCACGATTATCCATATCGATATTGATCCTGCCGAAATCGGCAAAAACATGACCGCTCATATTCCCATCGTCGGCGACATCCGGCTGGTTCTTCGTGATTTTATAGAGCAAAGCGCCGTTTGTGTACCGCAGGAGTGGATTGACACCGTCCTGCGGTACAAAGACGAATTCGTACCGGGCGGAGCGCCCGACAACAGCAGCGGCTTTGTGGAGCCCCGCTCTTTTATGCGCGTGCTTTCCTCTATGATGGAGGACGACGCGATTCTGACCGCCGACGTCGGCCAGAACCAGATTTGGGCAGCGCGCAATTTTAACGTAAAGGAAGGGCGGTTCCTCACCTCCGGCGGACTGGGCACCATGGGCTACGCGCTCCCCGCCGCCATCGGCGCAAAGCTGGCCAAGCCGCACCGTCAGGTGCTGTGCATCTGCGGCGACGGTTCCTTTCAGATGGCGATGTGCGAACTGGGCACGCTCTGCCAGAATGATGTCAATATTAAAATTATCGTGATGCAGAACGACCGTCTGGGTATGGTAAAGGAAATACAGGACAACAAATACGGCAGCCGCTATGCGATGACCCTGCTGCAGGGCAATCCCGATTTTGTCCGGATTGCACAAGCCTACGGCATTCCCGCGGCGCTGGCCTCCTCCAACGATGAAGCGGAACGCCTAGCCAGAGAAATGTTCGCGTCCGACAAGGCTTTTATCCTGGTGTGCCGGGTCAATCCCGACGCGCCCACCATATAGGGAGGGCAGCAAAATGAAATATACCCTTTCGATTTTAGTGGAAAACCAGCCCGGCGTTCTTTCCAAGGTTTCCGGCCTGTTTTCCCGCCGCGGCTTCAATATTGACAGTCTTGCCGTCGGCATTACCGAAGATCCCGCCATTTCCCGCATCACCATTGTGGTGAACGGTGACGAATATATTGTAGAGCAGGTGGAAAAGCAGCTGAACAAGCTGATTCCCGTCATTAAAGTCAAGGTGCTTCAGCCCGACATGTTTATCAGCTGTGAGCTTTCGCTGATTAAGGTGAGCTGCCAGACAAAACAGCGCGCCGAAATTATGAAAATTGTGGAACTCATGCACGCCCAGATTGTGGACGTGGCCACCACCTCGCTGACCATCCAGCTCACGGACAACGACGAGCACACTCAAACGCTCATCAGCCTTTTAAAGCCCTACGGCATCAAGGAAATTGTCCGGGCGGGAACCCTGGCGATTGAAAAAGGTTCCGTGACTACCCGCAAACAGACCAGCTGACTTTTGTCAACCAACCTTACGGCGGCTGTGCCGCCTAAGTGTTTCGTTAATATTTTGCCGTAAGGCAAGGAGGAATTTAAAATGCCAAAAATCTATTATGCTCCAGATTGCGACATCAATCTGCTCAAAGGTAAAACCGTCGCTATTATCGGCTACGGCAGCCAGGGTCATGCTCACGCGCTGAATCTTCACGACAGCGGCGTCAATGTGGTTGTAGGCCTTTATGAAGGCAGCAAAAGCAGGGAAAAAGCAGAAGCTGCCGGCCTGAAGGTTATGACTGTTCCGGAAGCCACCAAGGCTGCGGACATTATTATGATTTTAATTCCCGATGAGCGCCAGGCGGATATGTATAAAAAAGACATTGCTCCTTACCTTACGGAAGGAAAAGCGCTTGCGTTTGCCCACGGCTTCAATATTCACTACGGCCAGATTAAGCCGCCGAAGGATATCGACGTGTTTATGATTGCTCCTAAGGGCCCGGGCCACACCGTGCGCAGCGAGTTTGTCGCCGGCAAGGGTGTTCCCTGCCTGATTGCCGTAGAGCAGGATTACACCGGCCACGCGCATGACATCGGCCTTGCCTACGGCGCGGGACTCGGCGCAGCAAGAGCCGCCATCATGGAAACCACCTTCAAAATTGAGACCGAAACAGACCTGTTCGGTGAACAGTGCGTCCTTTGCGGCGGTGTGACTGCTCTGATGCAGGCCGGTTTTGAAACCCTTGTGGAAGCGGGCTATGCTCCGGAAAACGCCTACTTCGAGTGCATCCACGAAATGAAGCTGATCGTCGACCTGATCTACCGCGGCGGCTTCTCTCTTATGCGCTACTCCATCAGCGACACCGCGGAGTTTGGCGACTACGAAACCGGCAAACGCCTGATTACCGATGAAACCAAAAAGGAAATGAAGAAAGTCCTTTCTGAAATTCAGGACGGCACCTTCGCTTCCAAGTGGATTGCGGAAAACAAGAACGGCCGCTCTCACTTCAACGCCTGCCGCCGTATCGGCGCAAGCCACCAGCTGGAAGAAGTCGGCAAAGAGCTGCGTAAAATGTACGCGTGGAACAACGATCCGATCGACTAATTTTTCAGTACACAACATATAATCATAACAAGACAGTGATTCCGCCGCATCTTTACGGGGCACCTTGATACGCTCTTACATACCCAGATGACTGAGTACGCGTGAGAGACTTTATCTTTCGATGCCGTTTGCGCAAAGTCGGCGGAATATTTTTGATGTAACGAAGGGAGCCATTGTTATGTGGGACAGAGGGATTTTAAAGTCCAATGCTAAAATTGCGCTGGGAGGGCGATACTGGGCCGCGTTTGGCGTGACACTTCTCGCCATGGTCATCTCCGGCGGGTATTCCTGGGTCACTAACCGGTTTACGAATACTCATCGGGGCGTCCCATGGATTCCCGAATTCGGAGCTCCGGCCAATCCGATCAACAGCGGATTGGTGAACCTGATTTCCCTGATCGGATTCTTGTATTTTATCTTTGTCGGACTTCCCATTGTTGTCGGTGTGGCCCGCTATTTCATCCGGAACCATTTCGGCGCGTCTGACTTCAATACCATGTTCAGCGGATTTCAATATGCCTATCTCCGCAGCATTGGCGCAATGCTGGTCACTTATATTTTCGTAGGACTCTGGTATCTCCTTCTGATTATCCCCGGAATCATCAAACAGCTGGAATACTCTATGGTACCGTATCTTCTTGCCGATAACCCGAATATTCCGGGCAGCCGTGTAAGAGAAATCAGCCGGATGATGACCAACGGCGAAAAAGGCGCGATTTTCGTATTGGGACTTTCCTTTATCGGATGGTACCTGCTCGGAGCCATCTGCTTCGGCGTGGGAATCCTTTTTGTAAATCCCTACTATGAAGCCACCATGGCGGAGTTGTACATTTTCCTGCGTGACCGCGCCATCCAGACAAACCAGCTCAACCCCGCGGAACTGGGGCTGGTTCCTCCGGCAGCGCCATATCCGCAAAATCCCCCCATCCTGTAAACAGGACATTCAAAATTCAGGGCCGCCATGCTGAGCATGGCGGCCCTTTTTAACGGAAAAATTTCATCCGTACTTTTCCCCTGTTACGGAACCGGCTGCGTAAGCTCCCTTTGACTGAGCCGCGGTAATCGGCACAATCGGCGCACCTACTTTCCTGACCGTCCCATCCTTCAGCTGGAACTTTTCGGCCAACGCACGCAGCTCACGCGCCTGAACGGACAAATCCTGACTGACCGCCGCGTTCTCTTCAGAAGTTGCGGAGTTGACCTGTACGACCTGCGCGATCTGCGCAATTCCCTGCGTAACCTGTTCCACAGCGGCGGCTTGGTCCCCGGTCGCATTGGAAATTTCCGAAATCAACCCTGCTGATTGATTCGTCCGTTCCCTGATGTTCTGGAAGGATTCGGCGGTAGAATTCGCCACCGTCATCCCGTTGTCCACCAGAGAGATTGTCTTTTCAATCAGTTTGGCGGTCTGACTTGCGGCCTGCGCGCTCTTTCCCGCCAGATTCCTCACTTCATCCGCCACAACAGAAAAGCCCTTGCCGGCCGCGCCTGCCCTTGCCGCCTCTACGGCGGCATTCAGCGCCAGGATATTAGTCTGGAACGCAATATCTTCGATTGTTTCAATGATCTTCCGGATTTCCTCCGATGCAGAATCAATATCATTCATCGCGGAAAGCATTTCTTCAATATTTTGGTTGCCTTTTTCCACGGCCTGAGTGGATTCCTTGGCAATGGAACTGGCCACGGCGGCATTCTGCGCGGTCTTTTGTATCTGACTGGAAATCTCAGAAATCGTGGCGGAAAGCTGCTCGGTGGCGCCCGCCTGCTCCGACGCGCCCTGCGAAAGTGCCTGCGCCCCGCTGGAAATCTGCTCGGAACGCGAAGAAACGGACTCCGCCGCGCAGCCTATGTTTGAAAATACGCTGTTCAAAGACTCCACGATCTGATCCAGCGCACTTTTGATTTCGGAAAAGTCCCCCAAATACTGCATGCGGGGCTTTACCGTCAGATCTCCCCTTGAAACCGCGCTGAGCACCTCGGAAATTTCCCCAATATACATCTGCAGGCTTTTCAGCGTGTTTTCCATTGCACCCGCCACCTGACCGACTTCATCCTTGGTTTCTACCGTCAGCTTTACGGCGTCTTTGTTGCTGATGCCGATTTGCCCGTTTTCCATGTTGTTCGCCAGCGTCACGATCTGACCCAGCGGCTTCTTAACGCGTTTGCGTACGATTCGGCGCAGGCTGACGGTGGAAATCAGCATGACCACCAGAGCCGCGCCGACGGACACGGCTACGGTCTGCATAGAGTGCTGTTCCGTTGCCGCAATGCTCTTACCCGTAAACATCGCGCCGATTGCTTTTCCGTCAAACCCCAGGATCGGGACATAATTGACCATCATGGAAGTTCCCAGCACGTCCGCTTTTCCGGTGTAGTTTTGCTTGCCGGTCAAAACCTTCTGCGCAATGGAAGCGCTCATTTTGGTGCCCGTCTGGCGCTTCTGGTCTTTTATCAAAGTGGTGTTTACCCGTTCGTCACCGTAAAAAACCGCAAAGTCACAGCCCGTGTACTGTTTGAGCTGGTCGATCACGTTGTGATCTTCCAGCGACTGTACGGTGGAGATCATGCCAATCAGGTTTCCATACCGTTTTACGGGTGTTCCGCTGCAGATACACAGCGTCTTTCCGGTAAGCGCTTCATTGACAACAATGTCTTTTCCCTTCATTGCCTCCTGCACATGGTTGAGCTTTGAAAATTCGGGAAGATCAAAGTCAGTCGTTGTGGAATACAGCAGGTTGCCCCGCGCATCCGTCAGAAAGGCGTAGCTGATGTTGTAAGCCTTCACCTTGTTTTTCATCGCTTCCACAATGCTGAACTGGTTGCCTTCGGCCACGGAATCCAGAAAATCGGTGTCCTGCGACAGCTCCTTTCCGGCATCTTGAAGGTTGGTTTTATAATTGGACAGAATGCTGTTCAGCCCCTGCATGGCGCTTTGATTCTGTTCTTCATAGGTATTCTCAAAAATCCTGCTGGTAAAAACCGAATTAATGATTACGACAACGGCCAGAGCAATTGCAAGAGTCCCTATAAAAAACACGGACAAAAGCGTACTCAAACTGTTCTTCCGAATTTTCTGTCTTTTTTTCAATACACTCACTCCTTCAAGAATTAAGGTTGAGCCAAGCATTTACCGTAATGTTCCCCATTCTATTTATCGGCAGGTGAAAAAATTTTTTAATTGTTTTATGCAATTATAGTGCACAATCTTTGCCATCTGTTTTTGTTTGATTATACAAATATTTATGATAATCATTTGATAAATTATTTACAATATACAAATACCGTCCTGCTTAAAACAGAAAGCAAGACGGTATTCATTTTTTCTTATTGCTTAATCCGTTACAGTGCGGTTCTTAGGCTGCTCATTTCGTACAGACTGCATTTATCTTTTCCGTTTTTCTTGGAACAGTACAGCGCTTCGTCCGCATGGCGGTACAACTCCTCAAACGTTGCGCCTCCGTACGGATAAATAACCCCGCCCACACTTGCGGAAATCTTGTAGGTTTCATCTTCGCCCGTATAGGCACAGTGGAAAATCTCGCAGATATCGCTCATTTTTTCAACGAGCAGATCCGCGCAATCGATCTCTTTAATGAAGATAATAAATTCATCTCCGCCGGTGCGCCCCACAATATCCGTCGCGCGGAACAGGTGCTTTATGTCGGTTGAAACCTTCCTCAGTACGGCGTCGCCGAAAATATGGCCCAGCGTATCATTAATGTCCTTAAAATTATCAATATCCACAATAATCAGGCCATGAAGGGTCTCTTTGTCCGTAGTTTTCAGGCACTCTTCAATCATGGATTCGGTGGTTACTTTGTTGTACAGCTGCGTCAGCAAATCCATTTTAGACTTGCTCTCCAGCTTTTGAATCATTTTTTTCTGGTGGTCGGTGTCTACAATCAGTCCAATCGCGCGGTAGGGCTGCTTATTTTCATCGTACAGAATTTTGATGTTTACCGTACACCAAATGTAATGCCCGCTGATGTCTTTCATCCGAACATCGGTGGGGCCGGGCTGTCCGCCATTCTTAATTTTATGGAAAAGCTTCGCCATCAATTCCTGATCGGCCGGATGAACCTGCTGAAAATTCGGAATATCGGAACCGGGCACCTGTGCCACGGTAGAAAAGCCAAACTTATTTGTCCAGTAAACCGTATGATAAATGTGGTTTTCAAGAATGTCCCATTCAAAGACAACCTGATTAGTTTCTTCCATAATCAGCGCGTAACGCGCTTCACTGACCTTCAGCACATCGGTGTCCTCCTTTATTTTTTCCATCAGGTGGTTAAAGGCAGCCGCTATTTCGGCAAACTCCCCCTGGTAACGTACCGGAAGCCGGGTCTGGTAATCCCCTTTTTCCACTCTGACAAATTCTTCCGACATATCCCTGAGCGGGTTCAGAAAGCGATTGGCCGCAACATAGGCGCAGATAATCAGAGCTGCCGCCAACACCAGAAGCGCTGCAAAATAAACTTCTGAGATGCTTTGGAACGGCCGTATCAGCTCTTCCGTATCAACCGCGCTCACAATCATCCAGTCTTTTCCGGCCAGGCGGGAATAATATCCAAATTTTTCTTTTCCGCCCACCCAAAAATTGATAACGCCGGTGGGGCTTCGGTCAAGATCGACGGCCTCCAGATTTCCCCCGCTGAATGCCCCTTCCAGTTTCATTTCATCCGTGCTGACCATTTTCTGGCCACCGTCAAAAAGATTCCCGCTTGCCACCCTGCCTCTTCCGTCTGAAATAAGGGTGTGTCCGGTTTCCATAAAGGTTTGGCTGCTGACACTGTCCAAATAAATCATATCAATGGATGACTGTATAAATCCTTCATAAATGCCGTCCATATAAATCGGAACGGCAATCACGAAATAATTCTGTCCGTCAATGAAATCGTCGTTGTGCATAAGATCAGAAAGATACAGCCCGTACGCGGGAACCGTCCGCATGTCCACGTTGATAAAAGAGGGCTGCCCGATCAGACGGCTGTCGTCGGAAGCAATAATTGTTCCTTTTCGGTTGATGAGGCTGGAGCGCCTGACAAAATTTCCTTTGGAGTTCCCCTGCCCGTTAATCGTCTGTTTGGCGGTCATTGTCTTGAAGGTATTGATCGTAATCGTCCGATACTGCTCCAGAGCTTTGTCCGGTTTTTCCGCGTTGGACCCAAGCAGCAGCTCCTTTACCCCGGGAAGATCGGAAGCCACCTCCAGCGCCATTTTGCGCTGGTTGAAAAACTGATCCAGATTGTTGGCCGTCTGCGTGGCGGTGGCTTTTACGTTTGCCTGTAAAAGCTGTGAAGTGTTGCGCTGAAAAGAAAGAACGCTGAATCCCATCACCAAAACCAGCGGAAGGATTGAAAAGACAGCCAGCAAGGTTGCAAGGTATTTCCTGATTTTCATGTAACTGTCTTCTTCCCTTCTCACGCAACTGTAAAATTATGTAAATATTGTTTATAATTATATCAGATAATAATTTTTATTCAATAGCATTAATTGTCGGATTCCAATAATCATATAAATATTTTAGAATAATTTTTATGCAATTTTTACACAGTTTTTGTGACCGGTATCAAACAAAAAGCGCCCGTGTAAAACAGGCACAAAAGGAAACCATATATAGATTCAGAGCCGCCGTTTTATAGGAAAACGGCGGCTCTGAATGAAAGGATGTTTTGAACTGACTAAAGCCAGGTATAATCGGTAAATCAGTATTTCTTATGTCTATAGATCCTATGTTTATTATATGTTCATTTGCAGAAGAGAAACCACCAAAACAAGCAGTCCAAAGCAGATCAGGGCCAGCCCTACATGAAGCCGACTGTTGTTTTCCTGTTTCTCCGATGGGAAATGAAGCAGAGATGCGCCGACAATGAGAATCAACGACGACGCGGCGGTGATTTTTGAAGCGATGGATTGCGGAGATAAAAAGGTTTGGTTATAAACGTATAAGATAAATCCAAGAAAGAGTATCCCAAGGCGGAGCATCGTGCTATTCTCCGGCTTTTTCAGATCACATCCCCCTCTTTCTGAAAGGCATGAACAAACTCAAAACTTTTTTAGACGGCAAAAAGTCTACCCGCAATAGCCTGTGTCGGCGACGCTGACGCTCTCGACCGTACCGCCGCGGTAAACCTTTGCCTTTATTTCCAGTTCGTAGTTGTACCCGCTGGAAACATAATAGGAATCATCGAAATAGAACGACTCCCCGCTGGTACTTAGCCCAGTCCATGCCTTGACAGTTGTTTTTGTAGTCCCGACCACCCGTTTCAGGTAAACGGTGGCAGTGATTTTTGTCGTGCCGCTTTTCCCTTCCACGATCGCGGAACAATCCGCCCGGGTACCGGAAAAGTCTAGATAGGCGGACACGCTGTCGGTATTCGTATACATAACATGGACACCGGAATCAGCCGAAGCGGGTTTTGCTGTGGCAAACGCGGGGACGTTCACCGTAACCAGCAGGACAAGCGCAGTGACAAGAGCCATCAGTTTTGTTTTCATAAAAATTACCTTCCTTTTCAATTTATTTTTCCTTCTAACATATAAACGACGGACCCCCCTGTTTTGTTACACTTTTTTCCAAACTTTTTTAAATTTATTTTTTGCTGCTTTGAATTACAGAATTTCAGAAAACTACTTTCTGTTATTATAATTATTCAAAGCTTGTACCATTTTAAAGCCAACAAAAATAATTGTCATGTAGACAAATATTTTTAAAAGAGATTCAATTATTGAGAGCATCGGCAATAGCATAAAATTCTCCATTATTTTTCCCTCCTTCTTTGCTGCTTTGTGACAATCAATCATTCTTCCGGTTTTTTGGGGCGGTATTTTCGGTTTCCGATCGCACGAAGGATCACGCCCACGATGAATACCCCGAGAAGCCCTTCTTTCAGCCACAGAAATTCCGGAAGCAGCAGAATTACCAGAAGGACAAACAGGAAAAGGAAAAAAACCGATCGATACACCGGTAAAGGTGATAAAAAAGGCTGCTTCCAGGCTGTATGGGAAGATAGTCTTGTTCCATGATGCCTGCCGATTTGACTTCACTGGTTACAAACCAGAGCCAAAATAAAACCACCCTGATTCGCCAATAGGTTCCGGGAATGGACCAGAAAGCCACAAGCAACGCTAAGGCGATAAACAGGTAAAACCGCTCAACGAACGGAAATAAAAAGTGTACGGTCTTATTACAGATTTTCCCAAGAAAGCCCGTCATCTGAATCAGTCCTTCACAAATAATAATTGATACCCTTCTGTAAAATCATCTTTTAACGTTCGCCAAAGTCACTGCTCCCATTATTATCAATGAATCATAGAAAAATTTTCCCTGAAAAAGCAGCACCATGGTTAAAGCCGTAAAAATAAGCAGAATCCATAATGTACAGCGCCATCCTACTGTAAATTTTTTTCTTGTTATAATAAAACGGTATTGTTCCAAAAAATCCGGAAAAGCATACAGCAGCAGAAATGCCATGAAAAAATACCCCTTATATTGGGGCAGGATCGTCAGAATATAAAAAACTCCCGGCAAAACCCGAAAAAGGAGCCAATCTTTCTTAGTACCCACAGCGATACCCCTTCGTTTTATGTAAATTAATTTGAAGGACGGCAAAATAAGAAATATTCGTAATCAGCAGCTGATGACGGCAAATTGATTGCGAATTATGCTAAAAGCAAATCTGGAAAAGAACCGCTGCCAAAACAAAAAGGACAAAACAAAGCATCACAATTGCCCAATAAAATTCGTCCTTTTTCTGTGTTGCTTTCGCCTTTGAGCGAATAATCGGAGATCCCACAATCAACAGAATCGCAGCAGCGCTCAGCATTTCTGAAAGAATAGAGTTTGACTGCAAAAATGTACGGTTATAAAGGAAAAGGGAAAATCCAAGTATAATCATGAAGATACTTACCGCTAAATTTTTATATGATATTTCTTTCAAGAAATCACATCCAATTTCATTGTGGATAATTCAATACGATCTTTACAATTCGTATAGCCCGGGGCGCCATGCTGCTCTGGCTTCGGCAATCCGAATCAGTTCGTCCTTTGAAATCACGGAGCTAATTAGCATCAAGTTCTGTGCGCTTCATCTTTTTATTCCAAGTTTACAGGAATCTCGATATTTTTCTCTTCCAATTGAACAATTGCGGTTTTGTAAAGACTTCTTCCAGATTCATCATAATCGTATATCGTAAAAGGAAGATGCGGATTCTCTTTCTGGTCAGGCGTCATGTTCATAAGTAAAATATCACTGACAGTTTTTCCGTTCATGCGAACCAGTTTAATATTGCAGCGAGGCACGTTTTCCCAGTGGCCGTCAAGGGATACCTCTCCCGCAATAAACCCTTTTACATCCTTAAGCTCCTCTCTTGAATTATAAATCCAGATATCCGGAGATTTCTTCTCCAAAAAGGTGTCATAGTCCCGGTAACGGGTGAACTGCACATGAATACTGCCGTTTTTGCCGCTGTACCGCGCGGTTTCCGGCTCCGACCGGCCGCCGGGGAAAAAGAAAACTGCAGCCATGAGCACAAGGCCGCAAAGTATCATGCCACCCGATATTGCTTCCCGCCTGGTAAAATATTTCGTAAATTTCATGATTCCACCCATTCCTCCCTTCAGTCGGCCACCTTCCAACTCATGGCAATGGTTTTTTGATTAAGGATTGAAGGTTTTGAGGTAAATCATAACTTTTCAAATGCTCATATTTTTTCATGTTGACAGTCCCATCTGCTGATATCTCAAATATCATTTTATCTCGTCCGATAGAAACATGGGGACCAACATAAGGCTCTAATTCGACTGTTACGGTATAAATTGAACTGCCTGCATCTCCGGCAATACTTGTAATTTTAGAGTCTCCCAAATAGGCAGCGACTGTCGGCTCAATAGATAGATATGGCTCGTAAAAATCATCAACAGATTTCTGAATTTTAGGAATTAAAAGTGTTATTACGATTTTATCTAATCTCTCTGAATCGTCCGAGCTCACAGGACTTTTACCTGTGTATCCTAAAGCATACACCGTAACACCGGTTGCAATAATTACCAAAATTAGTGCAGTACTTAATAGCTTTTTCATTTTATCACCCCATATTATAACATTCACGACGGAACCCCGTGTTATTTTTGCTGCTCTACGCTTTCGGCAATCTGAATCAGTTCGTCCTTTGAAATTACGGAACTGAGCACAAGACTGGTTTTTTTGCTCTGCCACAGGACATAGGATCTGTCCTCCGCTCTTTTCGCCTCAAACAGAACCGCTTTTTCCCCTTTTATGGTGATTTCATGGTAAGTGGTATGCTCGGAATCAATCGACATTTTCCCCGCTTTGTCCAAAGGCGTCTGTGTAAAGGTCACGGAAGCGCCCTTCCCGTTTTCATAAGTGATCTTGTGAACGGGGCCGACATCCTTTTCCTCCGCCACAAAGAATCCTTCCGGCAGGTACTGCGGCTCCCAAACTTCCGGCTGTTCCACGGCAGGGGATTCTTCGCCGGAAGCACCGCTTGTCGTTTCCTGAAAATGGATATCCACATGCTCGGCTTTCCACTCCAGTACGGAATTGAAAATGGCGTTCCTGCTGGCTTCCACACTTAGCAGGCTGCCTATGGAAATCGGAATGATAATCGCAACGATCACCGCCGCCCGCTTTGCAAGCTGCGAAAGCTTTTTCCGCCTGTTCCGGCGGTCGCTTTCCTTTATAAGGCTCCGTATCCCTTTCTCAAGCTGTTCCGAGGGCGCGTACTCCCTGTTCAGCTCCTGCTCAGACGGCAAAGCGTCCAGTTCACGCTGAAAATTCTCCGCTGCCGCCGCTTTCAGAAGCGTGTCAAACAGCCGGAGGTTCAGTTCCGATTCATTCATTGCCTTTCTCCCTCCTGCTCATCTCTTGCATAAGCGCCTTTCGGGCGCGCTGAAACCGAACGCGGACATTTTCCTGAGAAATTGCCAGCATTTCTGCGATTTCTTCATCCTCATACTCATAAATCAGCTTCAGCCTTAACACATCCTTGTAATGTTCGTTCAGGCAGGAAAGGCAATCCATAACAAAATGATAGCTTTCTGCGGAAACAATCATTTCCAGTGGGGCGTCGTCCCCGACTGCGGTAATTTCAGTTTCAAGCAGCTCCAGCGGAACGCTGTGCCTGCGTTTTTCGCTTTTCAGCATATCGTAAGAAATATGCCTCACTATGATAACGACTAACCCCTTGGTTTTGTTACAGTTTTCAAAGCGAAATTTTTGTAAATTATCAATTATTTTTATGAATGCCTGAGAAACGGCCTCTTCCGCACTGCTTCTGTCCTTTAAAATTCCCTGTGCTATGTACAACATGGTGCTGCTATAACGGTTATAAAGCTCTTCCACAAAACTGCGGTCCGACTCATTTTGGATCATTTGTATAAAAATCAGCACTTTTCATTCCCTTTCTTGTTTTCAAGAATTAAGTTATTGTCATTATAACAATTTAATTTTAGTTTGACAAATAAACGTAAAACGGAAAGGGATATAAAAAGCACGGCCATGAATCCTTTTCGAAATTCACGGCCATAATCATTCAACAACAAACACTGTGGATCTCTCCATTGTACCAATATTATTCCTCCGGCTTTTGGGGTCGGTACCGTTTGTCTCCTATCGTCCGGATAATGATAAGCAGGATTAACACAATGGCAAAATTACGCTTAAGCCACATTGGCCCCGGGATTAACAGAACGATCAGCCAAAGGAGAGTTACCAGAACCCTGACCTGTTCGGCAAACCGGTATATGTGATAAAAAGCACCGCTTGCGGGCTGTAATGGCAAATGGTACTGTTCCAGGTCCATTGACCAGCGACTTTCTATAATAACCAGCCATAGCCAGAACAGAACCGAAACGATTGGCTTATCGGTTTCTGGAACAGAAAACACCGCCAAAACCAGCACCAAAGGCAGAATCAGATATAGCCGCTTTGTAAGGGGATATAAAAAGTGTACGATTTTATGATTGAAATTTTCAAGAAAATTCAACAGAACACTCCCTCTCTACTTTCCGCACATCCTTCACAGTAAAACCCTTACGGCATTTTCCCGAATGAAAATTATTCAGCCTTTTTGCTATGATAGAAATACCCTACTGCACCGAGGATAAGCTCTGCAACCGCTAAAAAATAAAAATTTCTTGAATTAATATATAAGATGTCATCAGAGAAAGTTGTTGCATGTGTCACTAAATAGATCATAAAAATGCTGGATAAAATATCTGAAAAAAATATTGCGATGCCTAAAGTCATACAGCCAAGCAGAAATAATACCCCACAAAAAATTGCTGAAATCTTATGCATAGTCATACTCCAATTTAAATACTAGGTCAAATCATCCACCTGATAGGACAAGAAAACATGGTCATTATACTCTTTCATTTCCTTGAATTCTTCGGTGAAATCTTGTGATAAATCATTGATTCGCCCAACATGATAGCGAACTTTTTTATTTTTAAATGTGAAATCTCCACTGATTTTTGTAAATGAATTATTTTCCAAGTCATAACAAGGTATGCTTTTCGTAACATAAAACCCTTTTGTATCGTGATGGAGAACAGCCGCAGTAAAAACTTTCATTTTTGTTCCCGCGTTTGTACTCATTTCAGAAGCTATTGCAACAGCTTCTATGAACAGCAATTCATTTTCGTTTACCTGCTCCTGATGAATGATAGAGTACGAATCGAAGCCAGTGTCCTTGTTGAAACAAGCAGAAAGAGCATCCTGCGGTTTGCCGTAATGATTAAGATTATCATCTGGAATCAATCTGCTACTTTGAAAATAAATAAGGCCCAAAATGAAAAACAAGACAAATAGTAATAGAATTAAATAGAATCTTTTCATAATAAGTTCCATTTCATATAATAATTCTTCTCAAAGGTGTAGCTTGCGCTACACCTTTGAGAAATTATTAAAATATTACCATGTACTCGATCAGCAAGTCATTTACCCACGAAAAATCGCTGAAATCTTATGCAAAGTCATAATCCAATCTAAATACTAGGTCAAATCATCCTAGAACAAGAAAACATTATTATTAATGATAAAATATTTACAGCAGAAATGATCCAGTAGATGATTTTGGTAATAAAGGCCATTTTATGATTGTTTTTTTTTCTCAAAGTAACTGCCGATAATATTCGTTAAGACCAATACGATAACCCAGATAATTATAAAAATGATATTTAGATATTTATCTACCATTATGCTTTTCCTTTCTTCACAATCCTTATAAATTATCTATGAGTTTGATAAGAAATTACTTCATCGGAATAGCTTGAGAATTTATTCTAAATGCGTGTCGCGCGCCATGCATTTAACGGCTTCTATTTTTCCCTTTACTATATAAACGACTGACCCCCTTGTTTTGTTACACTTTTTCCCAAACTTTTTTTATTTTATTTTTCAAGTCCCCCCATCGTGGACAAATTGACCCGTATAAAAAGCCACGCAAAAAAGCGGCCATGAGCACATGTACTCATGGCCGCTACCACAAATTCTTCAGCTACCCAAAAGGAGAGACCATTCTTTCAACCGTTCCTCATTCCCTAAATTTCATTGATAGAACAACAGATGTACGGTAAACGTAATGGCAAAATAAAGGATAAACATACCAAACAAGAAACGAACATCATTTGCCAAACTGTCGCTCTTCTTCCATGCAAAACAATGCCATTTTCTGCACTCCTTTATGATGGAATATATGGTAGAAACATTAAAAGTAAGTAAAGCTATTATGGGAGCCAAATACAGTTCACTAGGATATATTTTTCTTAAAGATGCTCCATATCCTAATAGGGTGACCCCTATAAAGTAAAAAAACATTTCAACGGACTTTGGAAAATCTTTCTGTTTCAGAAACGCCCCTCCTTTAAGAAATTTAATTTTAGTACAATACTGATTACACGTTATAAAGCAATGGTCCATTTCCTTCAAAGATTTTTACATCTGTACCTAGTGATGTTGTCTTGCCATCCTTTACAACATATGCCTTTGTTGTAACTTCTGTTTGAAAATATGCGAATACGCCGCTAACGTAAACTTCACGATATCGTTTGGTTACAGTTCCGTAGGTATAATCATCTGTGAATAGAGGTACCTGTGCCATCCCCGATGCTAAAGTAGATTTGTTTGTATGTGACGGAAATGAGTGGAGGAATTTTTCACCCCAAACCTTGCCCATCGGAATCATCTCTTCTCAGTTAATTTATTCTAAATGCGTGTCGCGCGCCATGCATTTAACGGCTTCTATTTTTCCCTTTACTATATAAACGACGCAGCCCCCTGTTTTGTTACACTTTTTCGCAAACTTTTTTTATTTTATTACTTTTAAGCTGTCAGCGGGGGGTAAATATCATTTATGGGCAGAACCACACAAAAAAGCGGCCATGAGCACGTTCTGTACTCATGGCCGCTTTGCGGTATCCTTTATTTCTATACTATGTGGGATTATTCCGTCGCTTCCGGTTTTTCCCTTCCGATATTCAGAATCAGATTCAGGATGATTCCGAAAATCGCTGCGGTGGCAATTGCCGGGAATTTCGCGCCGAACATGGGGATCATGCCGTCCGCAAACGCGAAGCTGCCGCCGATGCCGATGGTAAGGATGGTCGCGATGATCGCGAGGTTGCGGGAATCAAACATGTCAACCTTCTTGCTAATCATAATGGTTACGCCCTGGGAAGCGATGATTCCAAACAGATAAATGGAAATGCCGCCGATGACCGCGTTGGGAATGGAGTAGACCGCCGCGGTCAGCGGGGTAAAGCAGGAAATAATCATAGTAATAATCGCCGCAGCAATCAGCATAGGGGTAGAGAAGTTTTTGGTAATCGCCATGGTGCTCAGATTTTCACCGTAATTGGTGCCGGCGGGTCCTCCGATGACACCGGAAATCATATCGCCAAGACCGTCGCCGATCAGGTTCAGACCCAGCTTGTCCGAAATGTTGTACCTTTTGTCGGAGCCTTTTTGTTTGGCGAGATTGTTTACATAAATATCGAGCTGATAAAGATGGGCAGTGGACTCCGGAATTGTGGCAATCGCAATCGGCATAATCGCTGCGACTGCCGCCCAGCTTGCCCTTGGCAGGGTAAAGTGCGGAAGGGCAAACCCGATTGCCGGGATGGAGAACAGAGATGTGGTCTCCGGAATTTTATTGAAGTCGCAGAAAGCGATTCCGTTGATGCCCCCGAGGATCAGCGCAAGAACATATCCGGTCAGAAGGCCGAGAAGAATCGGGATCTGGCCCCAGGTGCCCTTCAGGTAAACGGAGAAAAGGATTGTCGCAAGAAGAGTTACAATACAGATCGTCCATGAAAGGTTCAGCGCGAGCGCCTTTGTGGCGTCCGTTACGCCGTTGGGAAGATTCGTGGGATTGCTCAGCGCCGTGCCCGCAAGGGAAAGTCCGATTACCATGGCGATGCTGCCCGTAATGGTAGGAGGAAGCACTTTTTCAATTGCCTCCTGTCCGAACTGCTTGATGATAATCCCGGCCGCAATAGAAACCAGTCCGGAAAGAACAATCCCGAACTGTGCGGCGGCAATTTTATCATCCGCCACCGGGCCGGCAAAGGCCTGCGCGCCCGTAATGGAACAAATCGCTGTGATGTAAGAGAAACTCGATCCGTAAAAAAGCGGGATTCTTCTTCCTGTAATCAGGATAAATCCGATGGTGGCAAGTCCGCTTGCAAAAATCGTAGTGGAAACATGGAAGCCTGTGAGCAGCGCGACCAGCACCGTAGCCGGAAACATCACGATGATCTGCTGGAATGCAAAGAGCATCAGCTTGAGAAAGGGCGGCTTTTCATCTGGCAAATAGCCCACTGCGGGTTGTTTGGTTGACAAGGACAATCCCTCCGTTTATTCTATTGAATTTTGGCTTTCCGACTATTATACCGTATAATCATGCGGATTACAACACAAAGTTCATTTTTTATTCTTTATTATTTTACATTCATATCATTGATTTTTTGTTGAAATTGTACTATCCTATAAGGGACAGCGTCAAAATGAACAAGAATATCCATTTGATATATGCTATAATCACAATTCAGTCCGCCGGGCACTGGCCGCGAAAATAATGAGGAGGCAGATTTCATGATTGACGAGCGATACTTAAAGCTTCTGGCCAAGGATTATCCGAACGCACAGGCCGCCGCGTCCGAAATTATTAACCTCAGAGCGATTCTAAGCCTGCCGAAGGGCACCGAATATTTTTTCAGCGATCTTCACGGAGAGCACCAGGCTTTTCTGTATCAGTTAAAAAGCGCTTCCGGCGTCGTCCGGAAAAAGGTTGACGAGCTGTTTGAACAGTCCCTGTCCGAAGGGGAGCGCACCGCGCTTGCAAAGCTGATCTATTACCCGGAAAGCGAGTACTGCGCCGCAAAGCAAAGGGAACCGGCGTTTGACGACTGGTGCCGCATCACCATTTACCGGCTGGTGGAGGTCTGTAAAGAGGCTTCCTCCAAGTACACCCGTTCCAAAGTCCGCAAGAAGCTGCCTGAAAGCTTCGCCTATATCATCGACGAGCTTCTGCACGCGGACGGCGGCAGCAACAAGCCGCATTACCACAGTGAAATTATCCGCTCCATTGTGTCTACCCACATGAGCGAGGAGTTTATCACCGCGCTGTGCAATCTGATTCAGCAGCTTTTGATCGATAAATTACATATCATCGGCGATATTTTCGACCGCGGCCCCCGTGCCGACGCGATTATGGACGCCCTGATTAACTGCCACGACGTAGACATCCAGTGGGGCAACCACGACATTTCCTGGATGGGCGCCGCCGCCGGAAACTGGGCGTGTATCGCCAACGTGGTGCGGCTGGGGATCAGCTACAACAATTTCGACCTGCTGGAGGACGGCTACGGCATCAACCTGCGCGCGCTGTCCATTTTTGCGGAGCAGACCTACCACGACGACCCGTGCGAGGTCTTTATCCCCCATATTCTGGATGAAAACCAGTACGACCCGGTGGATATCCCGCTGGCGGCAAAAATGCACAAAGCCATGGCGGTTATTCAGCTTAAGGTGGAAGCCCAGCTGATTAAGAAGCATCCGGAGTACCGCATGGACGACCGCATTCTTCTGGATAAAATCGATTTTGAAAAAGGAACCGTCACGCTGGACGGGAAGGAATACGCCCTGCGCGACAAGCTTTTCCCCACAGTGGACCCGAAGAACCCGCTGGAACTCACCCACGCGGAAACCGATCTGATGAAAACCATCGCTTCTTCTTTCAGCCACAGCGAACGGCTGGAAAAGCACATCCGTTTCCTGTATTCCCACGGCAGCATGTACCTGCGCATCAACTCCAACCTGCTGTACCACGGCTGCATCCCGCTGACATCGGACGGTGATCTTGACATTATCCACCTTTACGGGCAAGAGCACTCCGGACGCGAGTACCTGGAATTTCTTGACGGAATGGCGCGCACCGCCTATTTTGCGCCGACCGGTTCCACCGAGCGTGAAAATGCGCGCGATTTGATGTGGTACCTGTGGTGCGGGGCAAAATCCCCCGTGTTTGGAAAAACGAAGATGGCCACGTTCGAGCGCTACTTTATTGCCGCCCCTGCCACGCACCGGGAGAAAATGAATCCCTACTATACCTATATAGAACACCGTTCCACCTGTGAAATGCTTTTAAGAGAGTTCGGCCTTGACCCGTCCTCGTCGCACATCATCAACGGACACGTCCCCGTAAAAGCAGGGGAAATGCCGGTCAAAGGCGAAGGCCTTCTGTTTATGATTGACGGCGGTATTTCCAAATCCTACCAGTCACAGACCGGCATCGGCGGCTATACCTTCATTGCAAATTCACGCTATCTGGCTTTAGCGGAGCACAAGCCGCTGAAATCCGGCTGCAGTGTGTGCGAAACTTCCCCGAAGGTCATGGTGGTGGAAGCCATCAAACAGCGTGTCACCGTGGCGGATACCGACAACGGCGCCGATCTGAGCCACCAGATTGAGGAGCTGACCGCCCTGCTGCAGGCGTACCGCAGCGGTACCATCAAAGAAAAATAATCGCTGCCCACATGTTTTCCCCTGACCATAAAGAAGGAAGGAAAACGGTATGAAAAGAGTTCTGCTGGCGCTGCTTGCTGCCTCTCCCTTTGCAATTGGATATTGCTTTCATTATGCTTTGATTCAGTTTAATTGGGCGGGTACCGTCGTGTTGCTTCTCAGCTTTCTGTTTTTGATTTACTGGTTTTTTGCGGGCGGTCTAGCCGCAAAAATTACAAAAATAAAAAGGGAAGCGCTTTTAATCGGCAACAGCTTTTCTGCCCTCAGCCTGGTTCTGATTGTATTTCAGGAGGTTGTTCTGAGGCGGTATTTTTTCAATGCGGTCGGATTTGCTCCGCAGATGTTTTATTTGCCTTTGGTGCCCCTCGGCACTAACATTGCATCTGTTCTTTTGTTTTTCATTCCCAACCATCCTCTGTGGGCAACTGTCGTTCTGGACTTTCTCCTGATGGCAGCGGCTTATTACGCCGGGTTCTCAGTCAGCCGAAAAAACATTGAGACATAAAGAGTAAAATAGGATTCAATATGAAATTTCAACTGCATAAAATCGTAAAGCCCCTGCTCTCCTGGTACGACGCAAACGCGCGCGTTCTGCCCTGGCGCGACAATCCCACGCCCTACCGGGTCTGGGTTTCGGAAATCATGCTCCAGCAGACGCGGGTGGAGGCGGTAAAGCCTTACTTTGAACGTTTTACCGCGGAGCTCCCCTCGGTGGAAGCTTTGGCCGCCGCGCCGGAGGAGCAGCTTTTGAAGCTGTGGGAGGGGCTGGGCTATTACAGCCGTGTGCGCAACCTGCAGAAAGCCGCCCAGATCGTCATGGAGCAGTACGGCGGTATTCTGCCCGACCAGCCGGAGGAGCTTTTGCGCCTGCCCGGAATCGGGGAATACACCGCGGGCGCCGTCGCATCCATCGCCTACGGCAGGCCCGCGCCGGCAGTGGACGGCAACGTTCTGCGCGTTCTGTCCCGCGTCACCGCCAGCAGGGAGCCCATCAGCGACCTTTCCGTTAAGCGCGGTTTTGCCGCCCGGCTGCGGGAAATTTATCCCACCGGACGTGCCGGAGCCTTTACCCAGTCGCTGATGGAGCTGGGCGCTACGGTCTGTGTGCCGAACGCCGCACCGAACTGCGGCGAATGCCCGCTGTCCTCGCTCTGCATGGCACACGCACAGGGCATTGAGCTGCAGCTGCCGATAAAAGCGGAAAAGAAAAAACGCATCAGTGAGGAATTAACCGTCTTTCTGATTGTCTGTGAAAACAAAACAGCCCTGCGCAAGCGCCCGGCAAAGGGCCTTTTGGCAGGGCTTTGGGAATTCCCCAACGTTTCCGGCAAACTTTCTCCACCGCAGGCGGCTGATTGGTTGAAAACTTTCGGGTTATCTTCTGTAAAGATACAGCCGCTTCCCGAGTCAAAGCATATTTTCACTCACAGGGAATGGCACATGACCAATTACCGCGTCACCGTAAAAGCCATCCCGCCGGAAGGGGATTTTGTCTGGGCGGACCGTGAGGAACTGGCCGAAACCTACACGCTCCCCACCGCGTTTCAAAGCTGCCTGCACGAATTTTTATCCGGAAAGTAAAAAGATCCGAAAAACGGAAAAGGCCGTCAATCCGAATGGCTCCGGTCTGACGGTCTTCCTATTTTGTAAGTTGTACTGCGTATAAAATATCCGATAACGCTTGTAGTATAGCACAATTTATTTTGATTAACAATGAATAAACTGTGAACATTTCGACTTTATTGTTCCTGTTTTGCAAAATAGTCTTATTTTGCGGTAGTTCGCCTGATTTTATGTAGAAAAAGCACGCTGTTGCGCGGCAGGAGAAAAAATGAAAGCTTTAATTACCGGGGCAAGTTCCGGAATGGGACGGGACATGGCGAAAATTCTGAGCGACAGGGGCTGCGATCTGATTCTGGTCGCCCGCCGGAAAGACCGGCTGGAGCAGCTCTGTGCTTTGCTGAAAACCCGCACGCGGATCATCTGCGCGGATTTGTCCGTGGAGTCGGAGTGCATGGCGCTTTACGATCAGGTGAAAGACGAAAAAATCGACATTCTTATCAACAACGCAGGCCTTGGCGTTTTCGGCGCTTTTGACGCCACCGACCTGAAAAAAGAGCTGCGGATGATCGACACCAACATCCGCGCGGTACACATTCTGACCAAGCTTTTTCTGAAGGATTTTAAAGCCAGAAACGCGGGCTACATCATGAACGTCGCTTCCTCCGCCGCGTTCCAGCCCGGGCCGCTGCTTTCTTCCTACTACGCTTCCAAAGCGTATGTCCTGCGCCTGACGGAAGCTGTTTACGAAGAGCTGAGGCGCAGCGGCAGCAAGGTGCATATTTGCGCGCTCTGTCCCGGGCCGGTGCGCACCGAATTTGATTCGGTCGCCGATGTGAAATTCAGCGTGAAGGGTCTGGAAAGCCGCTATGTTGCGGAATACGCCCTGCGGAAGATGTTCGAGGGGAAGCTTGTCATTGTCCCCGGAGCGCTAATGAAATGCACGCGCTTTTTCGGCAGATTTCTTCCCGAAAAAGCAATGCTCAAAATCGCCTATCATATGCAGAAACGAAAAACCGGACAAAAGTAAACAACCCCCGGCGGTTCATTCCGAAACACGAACCGCCGGGGGTCTTTTGTATCTTCAGGAAATATGGAGCAGCTTTTCAATCGCGTCTGCCACGCCGTCCTCTTCGTTGGTCAGGGTTACATAGTCGGCGACCTGCCGAACATCTTCGTGCCCGTTCCCCATCGCCACGCCGCAGCCGGCAAATTTCAGCATTTCCAAATCGTTGCGCTCATCGCCGAACGCCATCACCTGTTCCGGAGCGATGCCCAGTTTTTGGCAAAGGTGGCTCAGCGCGTCGCCCTTGCTGGCAGAGGCGGCGTTGATTTCCAGATTGTTCCCAAAGGAAGCGGTAATGGAGTATTCTTTCATTGCTTCCAGCTTTTCCGCCAGCTCCTCCCGGACCTCCGTTCCCATATAGGGAATATTGATTTTTTCCAGGCACAGCCGGTTCTTCTTTAAAAATCCGGGAAGGTCGTCCACAAAGGTCTGGTATTGCAGGATCAGATCCATCAGCAGCTTGGGGTATCCTTTAAAAGTGGAAAGCAGACTGTAATGCCGGTTATCCACATAGGAGCGCCCCTCCGCGTAAGCTTCCACCATTACATCATAAGGCATTAGAAAATCAATGATGCGGCGGCTGTCCTCAAGCGTCATCTGATTTGCATAAATTTCCCGGTCCTTTTCAAGATCAATAATGGAAGCGCCGTTTGAGGTAATGGCATAGCTGATGGTTCCGACATCCAGCATTTCCCGCGGGATCATTCCACGCATACGGCCGGTTGCCGGAACCAGCATGATTCCGCTGTCCGCGGCGGCTCTCAAAGTCTGAGCGGTTTTCGGTGACATAGTCTTATCTGTTTTAAGGACGGTTCCATCCATGTCAAGTGCAATCAGTCTGATGTCCAAAATTGATTTCCTCCTCAGATCTTTTTCTTTGTATTTATTATAACATGGTAACCCGTTGGGGGAAACCTTCTGCAATTTTATTTTGTAAAAGTCCGCTATTTGTCTTAAATCACCAATATTTTTTTACTTTATTCATCTAAAATTTATCTTTAATTTTAAAGTTGTTGTGTGTTACAATGTACTCGTATACCGCAATTTTTTAATAAATTTATTAAATCTGGAGTGATTTACAATCAGGAACAGGTTGGATTGGGTTGGCTCATCCATAGCTTCCCCGGGGAGCTTTTTAAAGGACGCTTTAAAGAGCATGGCTATTTTGGGTGCTGCCACCGCCGCTTCTTTTTTGATTGTGAACTTATCCGGCAGTTACGATCACCTGGCAGTCATCTATGTACTGGCAGTTGCGCTGATTTCAAGATTTTCCGCAGGCTATTTGTGGGGAATTTTTGCTGCCATCGCCGGAGTTATCGGCACGAATTACTATTTTACTTATCCGTATCATGCGTTTAATTTTACTATTTCCGGTTATCCTGTCACCTTTATCAGCATGCTTGCAGTTTCCATCGTAATAAGCACGATGACGGCCCAGATCAAGGAACAGGCGCGCCTTTCCGAAAAGCGTGAAAAACAGACGGAAAATCTTTATGAATTCAGTAAAAAGCTCGTTTCGGCAAACGAATCCGATCAGATTGTATCCCTTACGCTCGAATATCTTCTCCGGTTTACCCATCAGAGCGTAATTTTCTACCTGACCGATCCGCTGAATGTGGAAGGTACTCTGAAAAGTACCTGCGACAGCCACCGTGTTTTGCTGAATTCCAGGGAGGAAAAGTCTGCGGCGCACCGCGCGTTTGTAAACAACACGCAGGAGATGACCGAGAGCTGCCTTTACCTGCCGCTCTCTTCCCAAGAGAACGTTCTGGGGGTGGCCGGTCTGATTTTTGAAAACAGAGAAACACCGGAACCCGGCATGCTTACCTTTTTCAGCCTTCTGCTTTCTCAGGCCGCACTGGCGCTGGAACACCGGCAGCTGGCGGAAAAGCAGCAGCGAATCATGATGGAAGCGGAAAAAGAAGCCATGCGTACCAACCTTTTGCGCGCGGTATCGCATGATTTAAGGACTCCGCTGACCAGCATTTTGGGGGCAAGCGCGGCCATTGCCGAAAACAAGGGTCTGATTGATCCGGCCGCTCACGACAAACTGATTTTCGATATCCACGAGGAAGCCGAATGGCTGATCCGTATTGTTGAAAATTTACTGACTGTTACGCGCATCAGCCAGAAGCCGGCCACACTGAAAAAATACCCCGAAGCCGCGGAAGAAATCGTGGCGGAAGCCGTCAGCCGGATTCGGCGGCGCTTCCCGGAGGCAAAAATTCAGGTTTCCGTTCCTTCTGAATTCCTGATGGTTCCCATGGATGCCACTCTGATTGAACAGGTTGTTATCAATCTGCTTGAAAATTCCATTCGTCACGCGGGACGAGCTGTTCCCATACGGCTGGAGGTTTTTGTAGAGGAAGACCGCGCTGTTTTCCGTGTCAGTGATAAAGGGCGGGGAATCCCACCGGAGGATCTTTCCAGCCTGTTGACCGGAATCCCCTGTTCAACGGGGAAAAGCAGTGATTCTTCAAGAGGAAACGGCATTGGGCTTAGCATCTGCAATTCTATCGTAAAGGCACACGGCGGAGAAATGACCGCGGAAAACCTGAAAGAAGGCGGCGCGGCTTTCACCTTTAAGCTGCCGCTGGAGGGGGCTGATCCCAATGACTAACAAAGCAACGGTTTTGATCGTGGAGGACGAAGCCGCAATCTGCAATTTTATTTCCACGATTCTGGCCGCAAACGATTACCGCACCCTAAAAGCGGAGACCGGCACCTGTGCCATTTCCATGATCTCTTCCCACTGCCCCGATGTTGTCCTTTTGGATCTGGGTCTGCCGGATATGGACGGACTGGAAATTTTACGGGCTGTCAGAGGATGGTCCGGAATTCCCATTATCGTCGTTTCCGCCCGCGGAAACGAAAAAGAAAAGGTCGAGGCGCTTGACCTGGGCGCAGACGACTATATTACCAAGCCCTTCGGTACCTCCGAATTGCTGGCGCGTATTCGCACCGCAATTCGCCACAGTATTAAAATGGAAACCGGGGAAGATTTTCCCGGCGGCCAGTTCACCAAAGGCGGCCTGACCATCGATTTTGACAAGCACCTTGTGACTATTGGCGGGACGGATGTCCACCTTACGCTGATCGAATTCAAAATTGTCGCCCTGCTGGCAAAACACGCGGGCAGCGTACTGACCTACGCTTTTATTATTAATCAAGTCTGGGGGCACTTTGCGCAGAGTGATCGTCAGATTTTGCGTGTAAACATGGCGAATATTCGCCGTAAAATTGAGCAAAATCCGGCAGAGCCAAAGTACATCCTGACCGAAGTCGGCGTTGGGTATCGTATGAGCGACGAGCCCTGACAGGAGCGGAACTACACTTGGCTTTTTTCCCAAGGGTTATTATACAGTGGATCGTTATTTTTTTAACATTAGGCTTTTGTATTCGTTTCTAAGAGAATTTAACATTTATTTCCATTTGAATTAGTTCATGAGTATAAACGCCTCATTTTGCAAATTCTAATATTGAATCTGGAGGAATCATCATGAAAAAGGGTAATAAAATCAGTATTCTCGGCGCCGGAAACGTTGGCGCTACAATTGCGTACACGCTTACAATGGACGGAATGGCATCTGAAATTGTATTGGTGGACATTAACCAAAACAAAGCGAAGGGCGAGGCAATGGACATTATTCAGGGCACCGCGCTCTGCCCGCCGGTCAACATTTATGCCGGCGATTATTCAGACATCAAGGATTCCGACATTGTGATTGTCACCCTGGGCTGCGCGCGCAAACCCGGCCAGTCCAGAATTGACCTTGCACAGGGAAACGTCAACATCATCAAGAGCGTTATGCCACAGGCCGTACACTATGCGCCGGACGCAATTTATGTTGTCGTCAGCAACCCGGTGGACATTATCACCTACACCATTTTGAAAACGACGGGCCTCCCGGAATCCCATGTGTTCGGTTCCGGTACTCTGCTTGATTCCAGCCGCCTGCGTGAAAGCCTTGCGCGCACTTTGGAAATCAGCCCGAAAAATATTCACGCCTATATGTTCGGCGAGCACGGCGATTCCGCTATGGTGCCGTGGTCTCTGACCAGCATCGGCGGTATTCCGCTGAAAACCTACCTCAACAGTATGCGTGAAAAGAACCCGGATTTCAAAGGACTGGATCTTGCCGCCATTGAGGCAGAGGTTCACACCTCCGGCGCACAGGTTATCAGCCTGAAGGGCGCCACCTTCTACGCAATTGCGCTATCTGCCCGCCGTATCTGCGAATGCATTCTGCGCGATACCAACACCGTAACCACCCTTTCCGGCATGATCCACGGTGCTTACGGCATTGACGATGTCTGCCTCAGCCTGCCTTTCGTGCTTGACTGCCACGGGATCAGCGGTATGAACGCCCCCGAGCTGACCGCACAAGAGCAGGAAAAGCTGCTCGCCAGCGCGAACGTTTTAAAGCAGACCATCGCTTCTCTTGATATCTAATTTGAAAGGATGTTTATAAATGGATTACGCAAAGGAATCGCTCAGACTACACCACGAATGGAAAGGCAAGATTGAGGTTATCTGCCGCGCCCCGCTGAACACGCGCGACGATCTGTCGCTTGCCTACACTCCCGGCGTTGCCCAGCCCTGCCTTGAAATTCAAAAAGATGTTAACAAAAGCTACGAATTAACCCGCCGCTCCAATCTGGTTGCGGTTATCACCGACGGAACCGCGGTGCTCGGACTCGGGGACATCGGTCCGGAAGCCGGTATGCCTGTTATGGAAGGCAAATGCGCACTGTTTAAGGCTTTTGGCGACGTGGACGCGATTCCGCTCTGCGTTCGTTCCAAAGAGGTAGACGATATTGTAAATACCGTCCGCCTGATCGCTGGCAGCTTTGGCGGCGTAAATCTGGAGGACATCTCCGCTCCCCGCTGCTTTGAAATCGAAAGAAAATTAAAGGAATGCTGCGATATTCCGATTTTCCACGACGACCAGCACGGCACCGCGGTGGTTACTCTTGCCGCTATGCTCAACGCGCTGAAGCTCACCGGCAAGAAGCTGGATGAAATTCGCGTGGTCACCAGCGGCGCGGGCGCAGCCGGCATCGCCATTATTAAGCTTCTGATCGCACTCGGCCTGAAGGACGTCATTATGTGCGACCGCAGCGGCGCAATTTATGAAGGCCGCGAGGGGCTCAACACCGAAAAGCAGGAAATGGCCGCCATTACCAACCACAGCAAACGCAGCGGCAGCCTTGCGGACGTGCTCAAGGGCGCGGACGTGTTTATCGGCGTTTCCGCTCCGGGCTGCGTAACCCCGGAAATGGTCAAGAGCATGAACAAGGACCCGATCCTGTTCCCAATGGCGAACCCGACCCCTGAAATCATGCCCGACCTTGCGCTTGAAGCAGGCGCGGCAGTTGTCGGCACCGGCCGCAGCGACTTCCCGAACCAGATCAACAATGTTCTGGCCTTCCCCGGTATCTTCCGCGGAGCGCTGGATGTCCGCGCAAGCGACATCAACGATGAGATGAAGATTGCCGCCGCTTATGCAATCGCCAGCTTTGTTACCGACGAAAAGCTTGCTCCGGACTATATCATCCCCAGCGCGCTTGACCGCAACGTTGCCGCCGCTGTTGCAAAGGCTGTTGCAGAGGCTGCCCGCAAAACCGGCGTAGCAAGAATTTAAGTCCATTCTCTATAAATCAAGCTCCCTCCCCGGCGTTGCCGGAGGGGGAGCTTTCTATTTGGGGATCAGAGCTTATGGCTGATTTTATAATAAACATTCTGGAATGTTGTTTTTACCCAGGAGAAGAACCCCTGTTTCTTTTCCGCGGTGGCGGTTTCTACGGTTTTAGCGGTTGCCTCGGGCTTTTTAATTTCATCCGTTTTCATCACAAACTTCAGTTTTGTGGAAGCACCGTCCGCTGCCTGTGTGAAAATACCGTACTGATCGGACAGCTTGACATATTCGTCTTTTCTGGCGATCAGGTCATCCGCGTCACTGACTTCCTTCAGGTAATCGTCCACTGCGTTCTGATTTTTCAGATCATCCAATGTGTCAAACGATGTTTTGAAGAGACCGGCGGTTTGCTGGCTGGTCGTCAGACGCAGGATCTCCATAATTTTACGGTTGTTCATCACATCGTCTTTCATTTTCAGAAGCGTTGAAACCGTCTGAGGGGATTTGTGCAGGCTGGCGTTATAAACAGGGAGCGCCAGTTTGTCTTTTAAGGATTCAAGGATTGGTCTGCTTTCGTCCATATCATCCATGAGAGTAGGAATCTGATCTTTAAAAGCTTTTATCTTCGGGTCATCGTATTCCTTCAGCAAATCCTTTAAAACCCCGACATTCTCGCTGTTGTCGTCCAAGTCTTTTTTCATATCTCTGATTTTGTGCGCCCAGTCCGTCAGATACTTCACGTTGTCTTTGTCAAGAAGCAGATCCTGCATCTTATCCATATTGTCGCTCAGATCGTCGTCGTCGCTTAAATCCTCCAGATCGTCACTCAGATCATTGATGACAGGCATGGCTTTCACTAGGGAAGAAGCGGCGTCGTCTATGTCCGACCCGGTTACTTTTGCTTTTGTAAGTCCTTCCTGTACGTCGGACGCGCTCTCCGCCACGCTGCAGATCTGTTGGGCAAGCTTTGCCGCCAAATCCTTGGAGGTGGTAGTCGTCAAACCATCGGCAATGGATTCCATCTGGCTTTGCAGGGTTGTAAAGGGAACCGTCGCGTCTGGATTCACCGCTATTTCCGCCGCCAAACCTGCAACCAGATGCTGCACATCGGTATTGTCTTTCAGTTGCGCAAAATCCTTGGAGCTCTGCAGCGCTTTCAATAAAATAGAAATATTGACATTTCCGTCTGCGCTGACCAGGCCGGGTACCTTGGCCAGTTCATTCATCTGCGCGGTGAACTGGGAATCCACCTTTTCCCCCACCTGCTCCTCAATAATCGGTTCCAATGCTTTTGCAACCGTATCCTCCGTTAGGAAAGACATGTCGGTAAGCCCGTATGCAGACAACGTATTGTTCAGCGTGTTTACATTTCCCTGCAATTCGCGAAGGCTGCTTTGGATGCTGCTGCTGGAAGAAATCTTCTTCATTGTTTTCAGCGCATCCCCACTGCTGCTCAAACGGTTGACCGCCCTTTTCGCGTCGTGCAGCGTGTCGTCCAGCCGGTCATAGACATCGTCATAATCGTCCAGCACATCAATCATATCGTCCAGTTTGCTCATCTGGAAGGTCTGAATTTCGTCGTAGTCCTGCAGCAGTTTCTTTCCTTTTTGTATGTTTTCGTCCGTCATCCGGTCGTTGATTCCGCGCAGCACTTTGTCGTCCAGCACATATTTAATATCCGCTTTGTCCAGATCAGACGTTACTTTATCGTACAGCGCAACATTTTTCGTCGTCACATACTGCGGCAGGATATCTGCAAGCGCCTGGTCGGTGTCATAAAAGTTGAACACGTCGTCGACCAGAAGACGCGCCGCCGCGGTTCTGTCAGGATTGGTAAACAGGCTGCGCACGTCTTTATTCGGGTCCGCTTTTTCAATGTCATCCTGAATACTTTTCAGTTTGGTCAGATTTTCTTTCATTTTGTCAAGGTTGTCGGCGTCTTTCAGTTTATCGACCCCGACTAATTCCGGAGTGGCGGCAACCGCAATGGAGGAAAGCTCAAAATCCTTTACATCCGCTGTGATGTCAAATTCCTCCGGAATGGACAGGTCGTTCAACTCCTTAATGCTGCTTGTGGACAGATTCAGGCTCTGATTCATTCCCGGCATGGTCAGAAAGACCACCATCTGCGTGTTTCCGTCCGAAAACAGCTTGCCGTCGCTGAGCTGCACGTTTTGGAACGTCTTCGTGGGCAGGGCGGTCGTCACAATCGCGGTCATGGGCGTATACATTACCACCGTCTTGCCGTTTACTGTTACCTCGTGTTTTTCCGTATTCTCAACTTTAATGTGAATCTTAACTTTTCCGCTTTTTCCGGCCAGCTCTTTCCCGTTGATCGGGCTGCCGTCCAGAAAATAGGTTACCCCCACATTCAGCGGCGGTTTTTTATCCGTTGTGCCCTTATAATAAATATTTGCTCCGGAGGAGCCCGAACGGTTGAGCACCCAGGTCAAACTGTCCCCGTTTTGAATTGGGTTTTCGTTTGACTTTACATTTTCAATGTTTTTTAAATCGGATTTGTCCGGAATCTGAGTTGTGGTGCTGTCCGAGTGCAGCCAGTCCGAAACAATCGTTTCCTTGACTTTACCGTCCGTATCCATGTTGACATAAACCGTTTCATCCTTTTCGGTGGAAGCGGCGCTCGCGAAAACGGTGCTCGGAGCGGACAGCGCGAGAATGCACGCCAGCGCAACGCAGGTAATTTTACCCGTTTTTCTAATCACATTTTTATTCATCATAATCCCCCCGATGAAAATAATTTTCTTTGGCCTAAGCAGCTTTTTGATTGTTTTTCCAACTAAAGCTTGTTTTGGAGATGAACGGCTCCGTCATATAGAGTACAGCCGGAAGAATCAGAATGATAATCAGCCCGCTAATGATGGCGCCGCGCGCCAGCATGCTGCAGATACTGCCGATAATTTCGATTTTGGAAATCATCGCGACGCCGGATGTTGCACAAAAAAAGACAAGCGCGCTCGTGATAATCGATTTAAAGGAAGTGTTGGAAGCAATCTTAATCGCTTCCAGCCGGTCATGGCCGGCCTTTAGCTCCTCCTGAAATCTGGTCGTCATCAGGATGGAATAGTCCACCGTCGCGCCAAGCTGCACACAACCGATCACCGTCGGTGAAATAAACGGGATCACCGTGCCAGTAAAATACGGAATGCCCAGGTTGATAAAAATAGCGAGTTCAATAATCGCGGTGAGCAGGAACGGAATACTGAACGATTTGAACACAACGCCGACAATCAGCAAAATACATAGTATGGAAATGTAATTTGTCACTTTGAAATCGACGTTGGCAATTTCTATCAGATCTTTTGTCAGCGCTCCCTCCCCGGTCATCTGAGAGGTGGGGTCATATTTTTTGGCAATAGCGGAAATTCCGGCAATCTGCTGGTTTTCCCGATCTTCCGCCGCCTGATAAGTTGAATTAATCATGACAAGCTGACGTCCGTCCTTTTTGCAGATGTCTTTAATGCTCTGCGGGATAAAATCGTCCGGAACGGCCGGCCCTATAATATCATCGTAGGCAAGCACGTCTTTGACTCCGTCTTGCTTTTTAATTTCGTCTACCATATTTTCCATTTGGTACGACGGCATTTTATCGTCCACAATTAAGAAATGAGTGGACAGCATGTTAAACTGGGTTTTCAGTTTGTCGGTAGCCACAATGGAATCCAGGGTCTTCGGCAGCGACCGGTCAAGGTTGTAATAAACCTGCGTATGCGCCTGGGACCATGTCGCCGGAATAATCAGAAGGAGTGCGGCCGTCACAATTACCCGGCGGTGCCGGATCAGAAAATTAGTCCCCAGTGCAAAACTGGGAATCAGGTTACGGTGCGTATATTTATGAATCGGTTTATCAAACTGCAGAATCAGCGCGGGAAGAACCGTAACCGTGGTGATTACGCCAATAATAACACCCTTCATCATAACGATTCCAATGTCTTTTCCAAGCGCGAGCCTCATAAAGCACAACGCAAAAAATCCGGCTACTGTCGTCAGGGAACTTCCCGAAAGGGACAGGAACGTATTTTGGATGGCCTGCGCCATTGCGTCGCGCCGATCTTCAAACTTCGGTTTTTCCTCATCGTACCGGTTGATAAGAAAAATAGAATAATCCATCGTTACGCCCAACTGAAGAATAGCCGCAATCGCTTTTGTCACATAGGAAATCTGGCCCAGAAAAATATTGGTCCCGAAATTGTATACGACCGCGAAAAATATTCCCAATATAAACACAATCGGCAGCACCCATGACTCAAGGCAGAGCATCATCGCGGCGAGGGAAAGCAGCATGGCCAGCGCTACATAAATCGGCATTTCCTGATCGGAAAGGTCTTTGGTATCTTTGATAATCGCGGAGAATCCGCTTAGAAAGCATTGCTTATTCAGCAATGTTTTTACATTGCCCAAAGCGGTCAGCGTTTCCGTGGAAGAAGACGACCCGTCGTAAGTGACCAGCATAAGAGTGGATTTGTCGCTGTAAAACGCGCTTTTCAGCACCTGAGGCAGCATTTCCTGCGGTACGCTGATGTCCGCAATATCATCCACCCAGACTGCGTCGTTTACTCCCTCCACCTGCTTGATTTTTTCTTTGAGGGTGCTGACATCCTTTGAGGGCATGTTGTCTATGACCAGCATAGAGGTCGCGGCGTCGTGAAACGTATTCTCCAGGACTTTTTCACCCTGAGTAGAGTCCAAATCCTGCGGCAGGTAGGACAGAATATCGTAGTTCACTCCCGTTTTCAGCGCGCCGATCGCGCTGGGGATCAGCAAAAGTGTCGCAATAATTACAATCAGTTTGTAGTTTCTTGTCAGAAGCTTTGCAATTTTAGAAAGCAAATCCTCATCTCCTCTTCCTATCGGATCAGGTTATAATTTGTTTGATTGCTCTGTATAATTCCGGCTTTACGGCATCTATCTGATAGGGAACCTTCAGAACAAGAGAATTATAGCAGACGGCGCCCACCATGGACACAATGATATACAGCCGGTACCGCGCGGTCTGATTATTCACCCCCGTATCAATAAAATTGCTGATAAACGCATTTCTTGCACTGTCCAGTTCCTCGTAATTCATCATTTTTTCGTACAGCTCATAGGTTAAATTCTTATAAATTAACTCCAACAGCTTCGTATCATCTTTAAAGTAGTCCAGCAGATAATCCACAAAAAAGGCGACACACTGTTGAAAGCCGAGCAAATGCTCCGTCCGTTCTTTTTCGACTGCTTCCATTGCGCTGCCCAAAACGGCCGCGCTCTTTTTTAAGATAATTTTGTCCATAAGGTCGTACTTGTCTTTGCAGTAAAGGTAAAACGTCCCTTTGGCAACTCCGGCGCTTTTTACAATGTCGTCAATGACCGTGTTGTGCACCCCGTTGGAGGTAAACAGGTCATACGCGGCGTCGTAAAGTTTTGTACGCTTCGCTCTTTTATTTTCCAGAATTTTTTCGTTTCCCAAACCTCTCTCCTCCTTTTCCGCCCGATCCGGGAAAGGGAATCGGCCCTTTAACCATAAAAATGACTATTGGTCAAATTTCATATCTACTATAGTACAAAAATGACCATTGGTCAATATTTTTCTTAACTTTTGTATACTCGCACAATATTTCCCATTCTTTCATTGGCTTGACAGGCATTTTTTCAAACAAAAAAAGCCGCCCGGGTAAACCCCGAACGGCTTCAGAAATCAAAAAAGAGGCTAAGGAAAATCCTCAACCTCTTAATATACAGACCTTACTGTTCCAAGAACAGTATGCAAGATGCATGGCGCTAATTCCAATATATCGCGCGAACTCCGATTGTTCTGTGCTGTATAACTATAGATAGTATATCCCCAAACCAGGGATTTGTCAATACTTTTTTCAAATAATTTTATTGAATTCCTAAAATACCCGGAGCAGTTTGCTTCAACTTCTCCGTTAATGCGACGGACAGTTCCTTATCCCCGGCCTTGGCTGAAATATAAATTTTGATTTTCGGCTCCGTTCCGCTGGGCCGTACCGTCAGCTTACTCCCGTTCTCCAGCCTGTATTCCAGCACGTTGGACTTCGGCAGCGCAATTTCGCTGATGGTTCCGTCATCGCAGCGGCGCGAGGTTTTGTAGTCGCTCCAGCCGGTCACTTGGAATCCGCAAATTTTCTTCGGCGCGCACGCACGCAGATTTTCCATGATACGGTCCATCTGAATCATGCCGTCCTCACCCTCAAAGCTGAAGCTGACCTGATCGTTCTCATAATAGCCGTATTTTTTGTAAAGCGCTTCCATCGCGTCCACAAGGGTCATGCCCATTTTCTTATAATCGTATGCCATCTGGCAAATCAGCATACCGGCGTCCACCGCGTCTTTGTCGCGCACATAACCGCCGGAAAGGTAGCCGTAGCTTTCCTCAAAGCCAAAGAGATACCGGTCTGCCTCGCCTTTTTCCTCCAGCAGGGCGATCTGATCGCCGATATATTTAAATCCGGTCAGTACGCGTCGCATCTGGATTCCGTAGTTTTCCGCGACAGCCGTGACCATGTCCGTACTGACGATGGTAGTAACCGCGACGGGAGCTTTCGGCATCGTACCGCTCTGCAGCCGGCCGCGGGCGATAAAGTCGAGCAGAAGTACACCCACCTCATTGCCGGTCATCTGCACAAATTTACCGTTCTGGTTAACGGCGATTCCGCAGCGGTCGCAGTCCGGGTCGGTAGCGAGCAGCAAATCCGGTTTTACGGTTTCACAAAGATCAATCCCTTTCTGAAGGGCCTCTTTGATTTCAGGGTTGGGGAACGGACAGGTGGCAAAGGTACCGTCCGGGAACTCCTGTTCCGGTACTACGGTAACGTCCTTTACGCCGATCATGTCCAGAATCCGGGTCACACAGACGCGCCCCGTCCCGTTGAGCGGGGTATAAACCACTTTGAGCCCGTCGCACTTTTCTGTAAAGACCCGCTGTTTCATCACTTCCGCCAGAAAGGAATCAATTACTTCGTCCGAAATATAGCGGATGGTGCCCGCTTTGACAGCACCCTCAAAATCCGTATGTTTTACATCACGGAAAATATCAAGGTTGTTGATCTCACTCAGAACCTCATCCGCCATTTCAAGGGCAATCTGACAGCCGTCGCTGCCGTAGGCCTTGTATCCGTTGTACTTGGCGGGATTGTGGCTTGCGGTGATGCAGATGCCCGCGTCACAGTGCAGGAACCGCACCGCGTAGGAAAGGGTGGGCGTTGGGGAAAGCCACGGATAGATGTGCGCGCGGATTCCGTTTGCGGCGAGCACCGCGGCGCTTTCGCGCGCAAAAACGTCGGACTTGATGCGGCTGTCGTACGCGATGGCAACGGACGGCGATTTTCCGTGCTTGTTGAGGTAATTGGCAAGCCCCTGTGTCGCCTTGCGGACGGTATAGACGTTCATCCGGTTAGTCCCCGCGCCGATCACTCCGCGCAGGCCGCCGGTTCCAAATTCAAGATTGCGGTAGAATCTATCGTTGATCTCATCCGGCTGACCCTGAATTCTTTTCAGTTCATCCGTTAAATCCGGGTCGTCCAGTTCCGTGTTGAGCCATCTTTCATATTCCGTCATGAAAAACATTCCTTTCCAAATATAAACTCCCTGTTGATTCCCCGGCTTCCCCTATGCGGGCAAAGCCGGATCATGCCTTTATAATTCCAATTAAGATTACCATTAGTTCCGGAAAGTGTCAATTATATTTTCAGGAGGTTGGTTACAACGCCTTGATTCGTAATGTCGATGATTCCGTAGGTTCCCCGGCTTCCGTTCAGGCTGCCGGGATTCATGATATACAGCCCGTCCTCGTAGTCCGTCATTGCATAGTGGGTATGGCCGAAAAGAAGAATATCCGCCTTGCGACCGCGCGCCGCTTCGGTTGCAGTATACAAGCCGTATTTAACATTATAAGTATAACCGTGAGTAAAAAATATGTGCTTGCCGCCAAGGGTAACGTCTTCTTCCACCGGCAGGGTGGAGCCCCAGTCACAATTGCCGCGCACCAGTAAAAACATTTTTTCTGGAAAGCTGTCCTTGATTTCCTGAGCTTCCTCCGCCCCGTCGCCTAAATGGATAACCACCTCGGCGGTGGGCTGCTTTAAAATTGCCTCGCGCAGGGCGTATGCGTCCCTGTGCGTATCTGAGACCACTAGTATCCGCATGATTAAAAAACCTCCGAATGAATGCCGGCTCGGCGCCGGAATATCTGAAAGACCCGCGTCATACAATGATAGCGGGGTGATTTTATGCCAAACAATGATGCGCAAAAACAGCTGCTGGAAAGCCTGCTCGGCCAGCTCAATACGGAGGACCGCAAAAAGCTGCAGGATATACTTGCCGACAAAACCGCTACGGAAAAAATACTCAGCACGCCGCAGGCACAGGAACTTCTAAAGAAATTTACGGGAGGAAAATAAATGGACGACGTTGCCGCCAAGCTCAGTGAACTGTTAGGCAGCCCCGGCGCAATGGAAAAGCTGAAAGGCCTTGCCGGCCTGCTGGGCGGCGCTGCGTCTGAGCCGGCGGCCGACGCGCCTCCCCCGCCGCCGGAGCCCGGTAACAGCGGGGCTCCGCTTGGGCTGGATACCGATGCGTTACAGATGATGACAAAAATTGCGCCGCTGCTTTCCTCTTTCCGGCAGGAAGACGACAGCACCAGGCTTTTGCGTGCGCTGCGGCCCATGCTGGGTGCGGAGCGCCAGAAAAAGCTTGATGAGGCCGTTAAACTTTTGCAGCTGATGCGGATGCTTCCGCTTTTCAAAAGCAGCGGAATTTTCTGAGGTGTAAGCCATGGCCGACAATTATACTTATGATTTTCAACGCCTGCAGCAGGATGCCATCCGCCGGGCGCGGGAGATGCAGGCACGCGCCCAGGCGGGCGCTCCGCTGCCGAACAGTAACCCGCCGCGGCCGCAGGCGCCAGCGCCCGCTTTCTCAGCGCCGGCAGCTCCGGTTTCTGCCCCGCCGCGTTCTTCTGTGCCCGAGCCGTCAGCCGGGCAGCGGCATGAGCATGAGCCGTCCTTTGGCCCGCTTTCCCCCGTCAAGGATATTTTCGACTCCCTGATGAGCGACAGCGAGCGCACACTGATTTTGGTGCTGATTCTGCTGCTGTCAGAAGAAAAAGCGGACATGGGACTCATCTTCGCGCTGATGTATCTTGTGATTTAACCGTTAGTCCGCAGGGGTCTGAACCGCATAAATATATTCCTGACCGGTGGATGAATCGGTTTTCAAAACATAATCCATGTATTTGGTGGGGGTAGGAGCGGCGACGGCGCTGGTCGTCTGCGTGCGCCATGTATCGCTGGGCGAGACATAGCCAACATGCAGCACGGTGCTGTCGCCTTGCTTTTTTGCGCTCTCCGTATAGGGCATAAAGCTGCTGTCCGAAGAATACAGCGCCACATGGAACTGATTTTCCTCCGAGTTATATTCAAAAAACGTTTCCTGAGCGGGCGTTTTCGGCTGAAGCTGGCAGTCCGGCCCGAACAGGTCGCGGCAAGAGTCCACCACATCGCCGAGCGGCACCAAAATGCGGCCCGCGTCGTCGTAGCTGTTGTAATTGGTTCCGTTGTTTTCCGTAATGGTTTTCCACAGGGAAGCGTTCAGGACAAACTCCTCGTCGGCCTTGTCCGGGGACGCAAACGGCTTTGGGTCCTGCATCACCACGGTGGTCAGGAAAGAATCATAGGAACGCAGTTTGCTGTCGTCGGTCGCCGCAAAATAAATGCTCTTTCCAATGGAAGCCGCAATGAACCCAACGCCCACCAGCGCCAAAATCAGCACCAGCGCACCGACCGCCACGCCGTAACGGTGCCGTCTGCGACGTACTGTCCCCACATATTTTTCGGGCATTTTCGGCGTTTCCGGTTCTTCCGGCTCCAGTCCATCGCTCCATTTGGTCAGAAGCTCCTCGCCTTCGTCGCGGGTTTCCTCGGGCAGAAAATCGTCGATTTCTATGTCCTGCTCTAAGTCCTGCGGTTCGGCAGGTTCCAAATTTTCCGTCGGTTTTTCGCCGTATGCCCCGCGATAATCCGCTGAAAACCCCTCAATCTTCTTTCTCTGTTTTTTACTCATCTGAAAATACTCCGTTTTCTATCTTATTTGGCCGCTGCCGCTGATAATAAACTTCGTAGAGGTCAGTTCGTTGACACCCATCGGCCCGCGCGCGTGCAGCTTCTGCGTGGAGATCCCGATTTCCGCGCCCAACCCGAATTCGCCGCCGTCGGTAAAGCGGGTGGAAGCATTCACATAAACCGCCGCGGAATCCACCTGCGCGGTAAATTTCTGCGCGTTTTCATAGCTTTTCGTAATAATTGCCTCGCTGTGGCCGCTGGAGTACCGCGCGATATGGTCGATCGCGTCGTCGATGCCGTCAACCACTTTGACCGCGAGGATATAGTCCAGATATTCGGTCGCCCAGTCCTCCTCCACGGCGGGAATCACGTCGGCACCGAGGATTTCCCTTGTCCGTTCACAGCCGCGGATCTCCACCTTTTTTTCGTCCAGCCGCGCCTTGATGGCGGGCAGCGCCTTTTCGGCAATGTCCCGGTGGACAAGCACGGTTTCAATCGCGTTGCAGACGGACGGGCGCGAGGTTTTCGCGTTAAAAATAATATTGGCCGCCATCTCAATATCGGCGGTATCATCCACATAGACGTGGCAGTTGCCGGAGCCGGTCTCAATCACCGGCACGCGGGAATTCTGTACCACGGACTGAATCAGTCCCCGGCCGCCGCGCGGAATCAGTACATCGATCAATCCGGTCAGCTGCATCATTTCCACGGAAGAGGCGCGGCTGGTGTCCTCCACCAGCTGGATGCTGTCTTTCGGCAGCCCCGTTTGCTCCACCGCCGCGCGCAGAATTTCGGTAATGCGCGTATTGGAACGGATGGCCTCTTTGCCGCCGCGCAGAATCACCGCGTTGCCCGCTTTCAGACAGAGCGCCGCCGCGTCCGCTGTTACGTTTGGCCTTGCCTCGTAAATAATGCCGATGACGCCGAGCGGCACGCGCACCTGCTCAATTTTCAGTCCGTTCGGCCGTACCCCGCCGCCCACAATTGTGCCGATCGGGTCGGTCTGCGCCGCCACGCTCCGGATTCCGTCCGCCATTGCTTTGATTCTGGTGGAATTCAACGTCAGCCGATCCAGCAGGGATTCACTCATGCCGTTTTCCCCGGCGGCTTTTAAATCCTGCGCATTGGCGGCAAGGATTTCGGCCTCTCCGTCTTCCAGCGCCTGTGCCATTGCGTAAAGCGCTTTATTTTTCAGCGCGCCCGCCGGGGCAAGCCCGCGGGCGGCTTCCTTCGCGTTTTTTCCCATTTGCTCTAAAACGGTCATGGTATCACCCCTTCTTATCTTACTGCTTTCCTGTGCCGAAAAGTGTCCCTATTTGTACGCCGTCGAAAAGCTGGTACAGCGTCTTCGGATCGGCGCCGCTCATGACACAGCAGGGAATACCCGCTTCGTTCGCAATGGCGGCCGCGCTCACCTTGGTGCTCATCCCGCCCGTTCCCCGGTTGGAGCCGGTGCCACCCGCCAGCGCGCGGATTTCATCGGTCACCTGCGCCACATAGGGAATCCGCTTTGCGGCGGGGTCAACGCGGGGATTCGCGTCGTACAGCCCGTCAATATCCGTCAGAATAATCAGCAAATCCGCGTTCGTCAAAACGGCGACCGTTGCGGACAGCGTGTCGTTGTCGCCGAAATTGTTCCCGACCAGCTCGTCGATGGCAACGGAGTCGTTTTCATTGACCACCGGTATAATGTCCATTTTTATCAGTTCGCTGAAGGTATTCTGCGTATTCTTCTTGTTGTGCTCGTTCGCGACCACGTCGCCGGTCAGGAGCACCTGAGCCACCGTGCGGTTGTACTCGCCGAAAAGCTTGTCGTACATAAACATCAGCTCGCACTGGCCGACCGCGGCGACAGCCTGCTTCTTTTCCGTTTCCTGCGGGCGCTCCGGTAGACCGAGCTTCCCCACGCCGACGCCGATGGCGCCGGAAGTGACAAGGATGATTTCCCTGCCGGAATTCTGAAGGTCGCTCAGAACTTTGCACAGCGTCTCCATTCGGCGCAGATTCAGTTTTCCGTTTTCATAAGTAAGGGTGGAAGTCCCCACCTTTACAACAATTCTTTTTGCCTGTGTTACAGCCGACATGTTCGATTCTCCTAAAATTTTTATACCCTAAATTATATCATAATCCGCCAAGGTTTTGAAGAAATATATTGTAAACGAAAGAGGAATTCTGTAAAAAAACTCCCGGAACTTTCATTCCGGGAGTTTTGCTTCATCAAAATCTGGTTCAGTCCTTCAAATCGCGTGGCTTGTTGGTGTTTGCAATAAAGCCGTTGCTTGCGCGGGGACGGTCCTCCCTGGGACGGTCGTCGTGGCGGCGGTCATCGCGGCGGGGCATTGGACGGCGGGGCGAATCGGAAATTTCATTTTCCGGAGTCAGCCCTTCAACCTCAATCAAAGCATCGCGGCGGGAAAGGTTCAGCCTGCCCTTGTCGTCTATTTCAAGCACCTTGACCATGACCTCGTCGCCGACATTGACAACATCCGTCACCTTCTCGGTGCGCTTGACGTCCAGACGGGAAATATGCACAAGGCCCTCTTTGCCCGGCGCAATTTCTACAAACGCGCCGAAGTCCATGATGCGGGTTACCTTGCCGTTGTAAATCGCGCCCGGCTCAGGGTCGTTCACGATTGTGTCGATAATCGTCATTGCGCGCTGGCAGTTTTCCGCGTCGATGCCGGAGACAAAGACATGTCCGTCCTCTTCCACATCTACCTTAACACCGCACTCCGCACAAATCTTCTGGATTACTTTGCCGCCGGAGCCGATTACTTCGCGGATCTTCTCCACCGGAATCAACGTGGACAGCATCTTCGGAGCGTACTTGGAAAGTTCCTTGCGCGGCTCCGGAATCGCCTTGAGCATGATTTCGTCAAGAATATAATCTCTTGCGTGGTGCGTTTTCTCCAACGCTTCCTTAACCATTTCAGGGGTAAGGCCGTCGATCTTCAGGTCCATCTGAATCGCGGTGATGCCCTCATGGGTACCGGCAACCTTAAAGTCCATATCGCCGAAGAAGTCCTCAAGACCCTGAATGTCAACCATGGTCATCCAGCGGTCACCCTCGGTGATAAGTCCGCAGGAAATACCGGCGACGGGCGCCTTGATCGGCACACCGGCAGCCATCAGCGCGAGCGTAGAGCCGCAGATGGAAGCCTGGGAGGTGGAACCGTTGGAGGACAGAACCTCGGAAACAAGGCGGTAGGCATACGGGAATTCCTCAACAGACGGGATAACCGGGACAAGCGCCCTTTCCGCAAGCGCGCCGTGACCGATTTCACGGCGGCCCGGGCCGCGGCTCGGCTTTGTTTCGCCTACGGAGTAGGACGGGAAATTATACTGGTGAATATAGCGTTTGCTTTCTTCTTCGTCAATGCCGTCCAGCATCTGGCAGTCGCTCACGGGGCCGAGGGTTGCGACGGTCAAAACCTGAGTCTGGCCTCTGGTAAACATACCGGAACCGTGTACGCGCGGCAGAAGGTCAACCTCCGCTGCGAGCGGGCGCATGTCATTCATTCCTCTGCCGTCCACGCGCTTCTGCTCATCGAGCAGCCAGCGGCGGACAATATATTTCTGCGTTTTATACATGCATTCGTCGATCTTGGCCGCCTGGTCGGGGTAGACCGCATCGAATTTCTCATGTACCTTTTCGTAAATCGGCTTCAGTCTTGCGTCACGCACGCTCTTGTCGTCGGTGTCCAGCGCAACCTTGACTTCGTCCATGGCAAACTCTTTAATGGCACTGAGCATTTCCTCATTCGGCTCGTTACTCGGATAAGAGAATTTCTCTTTGCCGATTTCGGCCTGAATGCCCTTGATAAACGTAATGATTTTCTGGTTGGCTTCATGACCGGCCATAATGCCGTTGTACATCACTTCATCGCTGACAATGTCCGCGCCCGCCTCAATCATGGCGATACGGGAATCGGTGGAAGCGACGGTGACAGCCATTTTTGAGGCCTTGCGCTGCTCGGAGGTCGGGTTAATCACATACTGCCCGTCCACATAGCCGACGGAAACCCCGGAGATCGGGCCTTTCCACGGAATGTCGGAAACGCTCAGCGCAATGGAGGTACCCACCATAGCGGCAATTTCCGGCGCGCAGTCGTGGTCTACCGACATGACCGTGCAGACGATGGAAACATCGTTGCGCATATCCTTCGGGAACAGCGGACGAATCGGGCGGTCAATCACACGGGAGGTCAGAATCGCCTTGTCGCTCGGGCGGCCCTCACGCTTAATATAGGAACCCGGAATTCTGCCCACGGAGTAGAGCTTCTCCTCAAAATCCACGGAAAGCGGGAAAAAGTCCACGCCCTCGCGGGGTTTGGCGGCTGCGGTAGCCGCAACATGCACTACGGTTTCGCCGTAACGGACCAGACATTCACCGTTTGCAAGCTGCCCCATTTTTCCGGTCTCGATTACGAGCGGACGTCCTGCAAAGTCTGTCTCATAAACTTTAAAATTTTCAAACATAGTATTCCTCCATTTTCATTTTATTGATACGGGAGGAAACAGGTTTAGCAATAAAACCAGCATCCGGACTCCGGCTGTTCGTTTCACTGCTAAGTCCCGCATCCTTCCCATAAAAAATTTGCGGTTGTTCACAAAAAGCCTAAAGGCAGGCGGTTTGCACCACCTGCCCAAACAGACTGTAATTATTTGCGGATACCAAGCTTTGCAATAATGGTACGATAGCGCTCAATGTCGGTGTTCTGCAAATATTTGAGCAGGTTCTTTCTTGAGCCAACCATTTTTAAAAGGCCGCGGCGGGAGTGATGATCTTTCTGATGGGTTCTCAGATGCTCGGTCAGGTCGGTGATTCTCTTAGTGAGAACCGCAATCTGAACCTCTGCGGAGCCCGTGTCGCCCTCATGCATGGCATACTCTTTAATGATTTCTGTTTTCTCAGCTTTTAACATAGTGTTTCCACCCTTTCATATTTTAACCCTCAGTCGCAGAAAAAGGCTGGTGAATTCCCCAAAGGGGCTTATTCCTTAATCCGGGAAAGGGGCATAATGCTGTTTTATTATATCATGCCGATTTTGGTTTGTAAATCATTTTATGTTGCGTCAGAAGAAAATCCCCCGTTTTTACGGAAATACGCTCTTGCCTGCTCCCCGTTTTTCAGGATTTCCGTTTTCAGCTCGTCCAATCCGGAAAATTTCTGTTCCGGGCGAAGGAACTGAACCAGATCCACGCGCACGGTTTCCCCGTAGATATCCGGCCCGTGGTAATCGGTCAGCCAGGTTTCCGCCAGAACCACAGGCGAACCCACCGTGGGCTTGATTCCCACATTGGTTACGCCGCAGTACCACGCTCCGCCGAAAGAAACTTTGGAAATATAGACGCCGAAACGCGGAAGGACAAAGTCCTTTGGCACCGCCTGGTTCAGCGTGGGGGTGCCCAACTCGCGCCCGAGCCGACGGCCGTGCAGCACCGGCAGAAGGTAGCCGTAGGGTCTTCCCAGCAGCCGCGCCGCCTCGTCCACGTCGCCGTTTGCGATCATCCCGCGGATACGGGTGGAGCTGACCGGTTCGCCGTCCAGCAGAACGGCGTGGGTCACCGCGGTTTCCATCCCGCGCTCCCCGCACAGACGAGTAAGCATTTTGCTGTCCCCTTTTCCGCCGCAGCCAAAAGTAAAATTGAAGCCGCAGCAGACTTTTTTTGCGTGGCAGACCGTCTGAAGAATTTCGTCCACAAACTCCTGCGCGGACAAATCCTTGACCGCCGCAAAATTCAGGATATACAGCTGTTCTACGCCAAATTCCTCAAGCAGGCTGATTTTCTGCTCCTGCGTGATAATTTCGCCGCCCGCGCTTCCGCCCAGATCGGTGAGCGGGTTGTGCGCAAAGGTGAGCACCGTTGGAACAAGGCCCTTTTTCTTCGCTTCCACCGCTGTGGAGATCACCTTTTTGTGGCCGATATGCAAACCGTCAAAGCTGCCCAGCGCAACGGCAGAGTCGCCAAAGGAGGGCGTCAAATCGTAGTAAACTTTCATCATGCTATTTTCTCCAGTATCAAGACTTGCAAACTCCGGTTCCATTCAGAAGTCGGTTCCGGTTTCACAGAAAAGCCGCAGCACCGAAAGCTCCGCCTTTTCTCCGTCCACGGCGCCGAGTCCCAGAAAAACCCCGTCCGGGGAAAGCACCCGCAGCGTGGAACCGTCCGCCCTGTCCCGCGGCAAAGCCGAAAGACGCTCCAGGCTGAGTGCTCCGCCGTTTTGGAACCGCCGCGCCTGCGCAGCCGTCACCTGCAGCGCGGGCCGGGTGTAAAACAGGCTCTCGGTCGGCCTGACCTTTTGCTCCAGCGTTCCCTGTTCGGAAAGAAGCTTCGCTTCGTCCAGCGAGACCGCGTCCTCCAGTGAAAATCCGGCGGCTCGCGTCCTCCTCAGTGAGGACATCACGCCGAACGTCCCCAGCTTTTCCCCAATATCCGCGCAAAGAGTCCGTATATAGGTACCCGCAGAACAGCGTACGGTCAGAACCCCGCTCTGCGTGTTTTCATCAAATTCGTTTAAAACAAGTTCGTAAATCGTGACCGGGCGCTTGTCGCGCTCCACTTCTATCCCCTGCCGCGCAAGGGTGTAAAGCCGCTGTCCATTCTTCTGCACCGCGGAGTACATCGGCGGAATCTGCCAAATATTTCCGCGGAAATAGGGCAGCACAGCTTCTATTTGGGACTTTGGTACTTTTTCACCGCATTCCTGAAGCTTTTTGCCGGTGGTGTCCTGTGTGTCCGTACAGTACCCCAGCTGAAACCCGGCGCGGTACTCCTTATCCGTATCGTCCAGCAGCGCGGCGGCCCGCGTCGCCTTTCCCAAAAGCAGGGGCAGCACCCCGGTGGCCATTGGGTCAAGGGTGCCGGTGTGGCCGATTTTCTTCTGTCCGCAGAGGCGGCGCATCACCGCCACCACGTCAAATGAGGTGAAGTCCTGTGGCTTGTCTATCACAATGACCCCGTTCATGGCTTCCCTCCCGTCGTTCTGTGAGCCTTACAGATGTTTGCCGATTTCCGCGAGCATCTGCGACTCCGCTTCCTCCATACTGGTGTTGAAGGTGCATCCGGCGGCGCCGGCGTGTCCTCCGCCGCCGAAAACGGCGCAGATTTCAGAAGCGTTCTGGGGCGGCTGCGCCCGCAGAGAAATTTTGTAACCGCCGTCTGATTTTTCACGGATGGTGACTCCGATCATCACGCCCTCGATTGCGCGGGGAATGGAGGCCAGTCCCTCTATATCGCCTTCGGTGGCGCCGGTGCTTTTTATCATTTCATTGGTAATTTTAATGACCGCGACACGGTTGTCGTAAAAATAGCGGATAGTGTCCATCACGCAGCGCTCCATCCCAATCCGGGCGCGGCTTTTCGTGTCGAACATCACGCGGTTGATCCGGTGCCCGTCTGCGCCCTTTTCCACCAAATCCGCGGCAATGCGGTAGGTGGCGGGGGTTACGTTGATGTATTTGAAGCAGCCGGTGTCCGTGGTAATGCCCGTATAGAGCGAATCCGCAATGACGGAATCGATTTCGACACCCAGCAGATTGAGCAAATCAAAGATGATTTCACAGGTCGCGGCCGATTTTGCGTCCAGACAGGTGCGTTTCGCGTAATCGGAGTTGGAGGGGTGATGGTCGATGCACAGATCGATTTTATCCCCGTAAAGGCTCCGGTTCGGTTCCCCGATCAGCTGCAGGTCGGCAATGTCCACCGCAACAATTGATTCCGGGGTAAACTCTTCTTCTTTGACCCCGCTGAAAAGGTACTGATATTTCGGCACGATTGAGTCGGAGCAGCGGATCATGGCGTGTTTCCCCATTTTCTGCAAGCCCCGGCAAAGCGCGGTGGCGGACCCCAGCGTGTCGCCGTCGGGGTACTGGTGACTTAAAATCAGGATGTGATCCGCTCCCCGCAGAAAGTCGGCCGCCTCGTTACGGGTCATCATTTCTTATCACCCCTTAAATCGTTGAGCATCCGTGAAATATTTGCACTGTATTCGATGGAGTCGGTGGCATTGAAGGTAAGCTCCGGCACATGCCTGAGCTGAAGCCGCGCGCCAAGCTCATGACGGATAAAGCCGGACGCCGACTTCAGCCCGGTAACCGCCTGCTTTGCCCGCTCCATCCCCTCCATTGCGCTGACAAAAACCGTGCAGTAAGATAAATCGCTTGTGACGTCCACCCGGACAATACTGATTAATCCCTGTACCCGCGGGTCTTTCAGCTCGCGGAAGATCGCCGTCAGTTCCCTTTTAATATCCTCGGTGGTCCGTCCCATTCTGTGGCTGGCCATTTTCTACCTCCGTAAATTATACACTCTCAGGATTATTCCCTGTATTCCTCCATCACAAAGGCTTCCAGAATATCGCCTTCCTTAATGTCGCTGAAGCGCTCCAGACCGATGCCGCAGTCGTAACCCTCGGCAACCTCTTTCACGTCGTCCTTGAAGCGGCGCAGAGAAGCAATCTTATCCTCTGTAATGACAATTCCGTCACGCACTACGCGGATTTGCGCGGCGCGGGTAATTTTTCCCGTGGTAACGTGGGAACCCACAATGGTGCCCACATTGGTAATTTTATAAACCTCGCGGCACTCGGCCTTGCCCAGAGCCACTTCGCGGAACTTCGGCGCGAGCATGCCCTTCATGGCGGACTCGATTTCGCCGATGCAGTCGTAGATGATGCGGTACAGGCGCATATCCACGCCGTCGCGCTTGGCGTTTTCCTCCGCAACCGGGTCGGGGCGAACGTTAAAGCCGACGATAATTGCGTTGGAAGCGGAAGCAAGCATGACGTCGGATTCGCTGATGGCGCCTACGCCGCCGTGAATCACGTTTACGCGGACTTCCTCATCGCTCAGCTTCTCCAGCGACTGGCGCACCGCTTCCACGGAGCCCTGCACATCGGCCTTTACAATGATCTGCAGTTCCTTCATGTCGCCCTGCTTCATCTGGTCGAACAGATTGTCAAGGGTGACCTTGGTGCGGGAATTAAAGCGCTCTTCCTTCATTTCGGTGCGGCGCTGCTCCACCAGTTCCCTGGCAAGACGTTCGTCGGATACGGCGTTGAAAATATCGCCGCCGGTCGGCACGTCGTCCAGTCCGGTGATCTCGACCGGAACACTGGGGCCGGCCTGTTCAATCTTCTGTCCGTCCGCGTTCGTCATTGCGCGCACGCGGCCGACGGTGGTGCCGGCAACGATGATGTCGCCGGTGCGGAGCGTACCGTTCTGAACCAGCATGGTTGCAATCGGGCCGCGGCCCTTGTCGAGCCTTGCTTCAATTACGGTACCCTTGGCGGCACGGTCCGGATTGGCTTTCAGTTCCTTTATGTCCGCTGTCAGAATAATCATTTCCAGCAGGTCTTTAATACCGGCCTTGGTTACGGCCGAAACAGGGATACACGGCGTGTCGCCGCCCCACTCCTCCGGAACCAGTTCGTACTCCGTCAACTGTTCCATGACATGCTGCGGATTGGCGCCGGGTTTATCCATTTTGTTGATTGCAACAATGATGGAAACGTTTGCGGCCTTTGCGTGGTGAATCGCTTCTATGGTCTGCGGCATGATGCCGTCGTCCGCGGCAACTACCAGGATGGCAATATCCGTTACCTGCGCGCCTCTGGCACGCATAGTGGTAAACGCGGCGTGACCCGGGGTGTCGAGGAATGTGACCTCCCGGTCTTCCAGTCTTACCTGATAGGCGCCGATATGCTGGGTAATGCCGCCGGCTTCGGAAGCGGTGACGTTCGCGTGGCGGATGGCGTCCAGCAGGGAGGTCTTTCCGTGGTCAACGTGACCCATTACGACCACAACGGGCGCGCGCGGTACAAGATTATCGTCCTTATCCTCACTGTCGTCGATAATCTGCTCCTCGATGGTGACGACGACTTCCTTTTCCACCTTCGCGTGGAATTCCATGGCAACCAGCGTGGCGGTGTCAAAGTCGATGGTGTCGTTTACTGCGGCAAACACGCCCAGAACCATCAGCTTTTTAATGACTTCGGCGGCGGTTGCCTTCAGACGGAGTGCCAGTTCCCCAACCGTAATTTCCTCCGGAATCTGGATGGTGATCGGCTTTGCCTTGCGCTCGAGCGCAATACGGCGCAGACGCTCCGATTCCGTCTCCTTGCGGGAATTCCTCGGTTTGCCGCGATACTGGGTGCTGCGCTGAGTCAGCTTCTGCTTCTGCACGGTGTTGGCCGTGTTGATTTTTTCGGAAGCGAGGCGATCATATTTTTCGTTGTATTTATCAAGCTCCACATGAGAAGTTCTGGTGTCGACAATTCTGCCTTCCGTGCGCTTAATCGCTGCATTGGGGTCGGTGTTGACCGGCAGGGGTCTTCTCTGAACAGGCTGCTGCTGCGGTCTGGGCGCGGCCGGAGCCTTCGGCGGGGTCGGCTTAGGGCCGACCGGGGTAATCTTGCCCGGCTTTACAGCCTTGCGAACCGGTTTCTGGTCCGCGGCCGGTACCCCCGGAGCGGCATGTGACGGCTGCGCGGGTGCTCTCTGCGGCTGCTGCGCGGCCTGAGCCGGGCGCGGGGCGCTCACCTGCTGCACCGCCGGACGGGCGGCGGGTTGTTCCGGCTGGATGATGACATCCGGTTTTTCCGGTTCCACCACGGTTTCATTGCGGTTTGCCTGCGCGAAATACACATCAAGGTTTTCGCTGCTGTTCTTCTGGGTAAATGTTTCAAAAACGAGGTCAAGCTCGTTTTCATCAAGAGCCGTCATATGTTTTTTGGTTTCGCCAGTATACTTTTCCAAAGTGTCAATAACATCCTTGTTCGGAATGTTTAAATCCTTTGCCACCTCATGGACCCTGTACTTCATCATCATATATCAAATTCCTCCTCATTACTCAGTTCCCGCTGCCTGTGCCCGGGAAAGCTCAAGCAGCTTCTTAGCGAACCCTGCGTCATTCACCGCTACAACTCCGGTTCGCTTCCCTAGAGCCATGCTGATTTCGTCCATTGTTGCCCCGCAGCTTGCAACCGCGGTTCCTTCTTCTTCGGCTGCCTGCCGAACCCCTCCGGCTGTTCGTGGTGAAAGATCCGCCGCAAGCAGCACCAGTCTGGTGCTTCCCTTCCTCAGCGATTCTATCGCCGCGTCATTGCCCAGTGAAAGCCTTCCGGCCCGGCGGGCAATGCCGAGAAGATGTAAGATTTTTTCATTCATTCCGGCTGATTTCCTCCTCCATACGGTCAAATACCTCATCGGGGATTTTACAGGAGAAGGCTTTTTCAAATCTTCTCGCTTTTCGCGCCGCTTTCAGGCAGTTGATGTTCCTGCATACATATGCGCCGCGCCCCGGCTTGCGTCCTGTCAAATCAAGAGATATTTCCTGTTCGGGTGATTTCACCACCCGTACAAGCTCTTTCTTCGGTTTCATTTCTCCGCACCCCGAGCACATCCGCATCGGTACTTTTTTTTCATGCATCACACACACCGCCTATCCAAAAAAGAATTTACTTTGCCTCTTCTTCTCCGAAGAAGCCGCTCTCCGGCTTAATGTCTATTTTCCAGCCGGTCAGCTTGGCGGCAAGGCGGGCGTTCTGCCCCTTGTTGCCGATCGCAAGCGAGAGCTGGCCGTCCGGCACGGTCACGCGGCAGGCGTGGGAGCCGTCCTGCGCCGGGGTAACGGAAACGACATCCGCCGGGGACAGCGCGGAGGCGATAAACTGCGCCGGGTCCTCGCTGTACTCCACAATATCGATCTTTTCGCCGCCCAGCTCGTTCACAATGTTGGAAACGCGCGCGCCGCGGGAGCCGATGCAGGCGCCGACGGCGTCTACGTCCGGATTGTGGCTTAGAACGGCAATCTTTGTGCGGGAACCCGCTTCACGGGAAACCGCTTTTATTTCCACCGTGCCGTCGTAAATTTCAGGCACTTCGGTTTCAAACAGTCTTTTGACCAGGTCGGGGTGGACGCGGCTAATCATGGCGCGCGGCCCCTTTTCGGTCTCTTTTACGTCAACCACATACACCTTGATGTGGTCGCCTTCCACTAATTTTTCATCGCCGACCTGCTCGCTCTTCGGCAGAACGGCCTCGGCCTTGCCGATGATCAGCGTTGCCGCGCCGGTGCGCGGGTCAACCCGCTCTACCAGGGCGCTGACCAGCTCCTGATGCTTGCTCTGGAACTCCTGCATCATCTGGCCGCGCTCCCCGTCGCGGATCCCCTGACGGATGATGTTGCGGGCGGTCTGCGCCGCAATACGGCCGAACTCCTTGGTGTTCAGCTGAACGCCGACAATTTCGCCAATAGCTGTTTTCGGGTCGATTTTGCGGGCGTCCTCCAACAGGATTTCTTTTCCCTGGTCGCTTATGTCCTCAACGACGGTTTTGCGCAGATAAACTTCAAACGTTCCTTTTGCCGGGTCCATGTTTATCACACAGTCCTCGTTGCCGTAGCTGTTTTTGCAGGCCGTGACAATCGCCTTTTTAATCCTGTCGAGCATAAAATCAACAGGAATGCCCCTTTCTTTTTCCAACAGTGCAAGGGCCTCGAAAACTTCGCTGTTCATTCCTCAATACCTCCAACAATATCATCATCCACCAACCGCACCGACGAGGCATCTTTCGCGGCAAGTGAAATCGTTACGCCTTCCTCTGTCTGAAGGACCATCGTATTCTCTTTGTAATCTTTTAATACGGCAAGCAGCTCGCGCCGGCCGTCCTCCTGCGGACGGATCAGCTTTACGCGCACCACGGCGCCCACAAAAGCCAGAAAGTGCTCTTCGCGCACCAGCTCCCGGTCGATTCCCGGGGAGGAAACCTCCAGACAGTACGACTGGTCAATGGGGTCAAGGTCGTCAAGCGGCCCGTTAATTGCGCGGCTCATCGCCTCGCAGTCCTCAATGCCCACTCCGCCTTCCTTGTCGATAAAAATACGCAGAAACCAGTCGGCTCCCTCTTTCAGGAAGCGTACATCCCAAATGGAAAGCCCCAAACCGGCCGCGATCGGCGCGGCAAGTTTCCAAACCGTTTCAACGGTATTTCCGTTCTTTTTCTTATAAGCCAACCCTGTTCACCTCATTATACAAACAAAAGAGCGGGTCACCCCACTCTTTCATCCTTCATAATATTACTTATTTATAATATCACAACAAAAGTGCGAATGCAAGGGGGAAAAGTGAATAATACGGCTATTCCTCCATCTGTTTTCCCAAAAAAGATGCCGCGACCTGCGCAAGCTTGGTTTCGCTTTCAGAGGGAACCTCTTCGCCGTCGTTAGAAAGCAAAATCACCGCTCCCGTCACATCACTGGAAGCAATAATGGGATAAACGACCTCCGCCGTTTTGTCCACGCCCTCTACTGGGCGGAACCCGGACTTTCCCTTGCTGACAAAGTTTGTGCGGTTCTGCATGCATTCCTCAAGCTCCGGGGTCACGCGGCGCTCCAGAAATTCTTTGCGCGAAACGCCGGCTGCAGCAACAACATGGTCCCGGTCACAAATGACCGCGGGCAAGTTGATTGCCTTGCTCAGCACATCGGCATACTGCCCGGCAAAAGTGGAAAGTTCGCCAACGGGCGAATACTTCTTAAAGATAACCCCTCCCTGGGTATCGGTAAAAATTTCAAGCGCGTCCCCCTCGCGTATGCGAAGCGTGCGGCGTATCTCCTTCGGGATGACAACGCGGCCTAAATCATCAATTCTTCTGACTATTCCTGTGGCTTTCAATTTTATTACCTCCTGTGCGGTGTTGTCTGTGCTTATTATCCGCAGGAATTTTCGGGCTATGCAGTATTTGACAAGGATGATTCTGGTAAAATTTTTTGTAAGGGAAACCCGAGTTTTTTGTTCTTATCTTTTGGGAAATACGGGAATACTTGAGAGTGCCGAAAAACTTGCGCGATTTTATCGACAGCCTGTACTTGTAAACGGAAAGAAGGCGTACTATAATAAATCATATTAAGTTTTCCCGAATAAATGGAGGTTTTACATTGAAAAAAATTATAAAATTATGCGCCGTGGTTCTTGCCGCCACCGCTGTCTTTGCGCTTGCGGGCTGCTCGGCGCGCACACCGGTTTCGGCGGATGAATTTAAAAAGCAGGCGGAGGCGGCCGGGTTTACGGTAACGGATTCCTCCACCAGCAACGCAAATGTGGAAAAATACCTGAGCGCGATCAAGAATGAGACCGGTACGGAGCTGGCGTTCCTTTCCTTTCCTTCGGAAAGTGATGCTTCGGAGATGTACGCCACCCTCAAGTCAGGCATTACTACCGGAACGGACGGCACCGCAAAGAACATCGACTCTTCCTCCTACAACAAATACACCCTTGTCAACGGCGAACTGAACCACATTCTGGTGCGGATGAACAAAACCATTGTGTACGGCAAGGCGACAAGCGCTTACAAAAGTCAGATCGATGATTTTTTCAATGCGATTAAATATTAACCCACAGACACAGCTGAAGGGCGCGGAAGAAATTCTTCCGTGCCCTTCTTATCATTTAAAACAGCTTTCCTCCGGTGAACCCCGCGAAAGCCATGGACAGAATCCCGATATAGATCAGCGTGGCGGGCAGCCCGCTGAACGCTTTTGGCATGTCCGGGTTTTCGCAGCTCTCCGGCGCGCGGGAAAAGATCATGGCGGCCAAAAAGAACGCCGCCCCTGTCCCAAGGGCAAACCCAACGGCGTTCGGCAGCGTCAGCTTAAAGCTTTTTAAAACATACGGCATGGAAAGCACCACCGTATTAATTGCCGACGGGGACAGAATCTGCCCGTACTTCCGGAAAAACTGAGGAGAAAAGGTTTTCAGCAGAAGCGCCGCCGCAAGGTAGGCTGCCGCGCTGCAAAAAGCCAGCAGCGACGGCCGCAGAACGGTCAGAGTGTCGCTCTGCGCAAGCAGCGGGCTTAAAAAATACGCTGCAACCATGGAAATCAGCGTAAACACCGAAATAAAAAGGGAATACATTCCAAGCATTTTCGGTCTGTGGGCGGCACGGAGCACACGGCTGAACCCGATTCCACCGGCAAACAGGATATTTTCCGAAGTCACCGCCATCAGAGCGGTCAAAAGGATTTGTACGAAGGTATTCATACCCGGGGCACCCTCCTTTTTTCCGCTTTCGTGCTGCGCTTCTGCGTTGCCCATTTTACAAACGCGGCAAAAAAGCCGAGAAGAATAAATCCGAAGAACGGCAGGGAAACACCCGCGTCGGCAGTGCCGTAGACGCCCATGTTCGTGTGCCACAGGCCGCCCTTGAGCCACAGCTCACGGATTGCGGCGCTCAGGCAGATCACGGCGGTAAATCCGACGGAACACCCCAGCGCGTCCGCGGCCACCGCCCATCCGATATGGCTGGGCGCGTAATCATTCGCGCGGGAAAGAATCACGGAATTGCAGATCATCAGTCCGGCAAACATGCCAAGCGCAGTCACCGAACCGGGAATCAGCCTGTCCGTCAGCCAGGCGGCGGGCAGGTACAGGACCGCCGAAGCGGTGAGCACCAGCCCGGGGCGAAGCCACACGGCCATCATTTCCCCAATCAGGCAATACAAAAGCGCCAGCGGCAAAGTCAGGAACAAAAACAGCAGCGAAAGCTCCACCGCGTTCCTCATATTGTAGCCGCCCGCAACCACGGGGTACACCCCGAGCGCGCCGACCAGAACAGGGTTGCGAAAAAACGCCCCGTTCAGAAAGATGGTTCCGGTTTCACGCAGCAGGGTCTTTCTATTCGTCATACAGCTCATCCCCCAGTCTCAGAGTGCCGCAAAGCAGGGAATCAATCTGCGGGGCGGCGGCGTTGGCAATCAGGACGGCAAAAGCGGCACCCTGTTCAAACGCGCCGAAGCGGCGGAACATCATAATCAGGAAACCGGCAAAAGCGCCGTAAAGAATCCGCCCCAGCATCCTGTGCGGCGCGGTTACCGGGTCGGTGACCATGAACACGGAACAGAACAGCAGAGAGCCGGACATCAGCTCGTATTTTACAGAAGTGAGCGGACTGCACGCGATTCTGGGAAAGAACGCTGCAATCAGCGTGGCTGCAAGGAGAAACGAAGCCGTGATTTCCCATCTTGCCGTGCGCTTCAAAAACAAAAACAGGCCGCAGGCAGCAATCACCAGAATCCCCGTTGCTCCCAAAGGTCCGGCAAATACGCCCCAGAGCATGTCAAGCGGGAGAATGTCCGGCTTGAGTCCGTTTTTTAATACGGCGGCGGGGGAATGGGTCAGCACCGCGGTAAAATCCTGATACGGAGGAATGCTCTGACTGACCGCCGGGTCGAAATAGGAAAACATTTCCTTGGGCCAGCAAAGCGCGGCGAAGGCCACCCCCGCCGCCGCCGGGTTAAACGGCGTGTGCCCGATGGAACCGAACGGCATTTTCGCGACCAGAATCGCAAACGCAGCCGCGGCGCAGGGCAGCCACAGGGGCGCGTTGAGCGGCATCAGCATGGCAATGACCATTCCCGTTACCAGGGAAGAGCCGTCGGAAAGGCTGATGCTTCTGGTCTGGATCAGGCTGAACAGAATCTCGCAGACCGCACAGGCCAGCATGGTCACTCCCGCCATTACGAGCGGGCGCACGCCGTAGTGCACCACGGGCAGAACAAGCAGCATGAGCAGCGCAAACAGCACGTCGCGCATCATGGAGGATACGGAGGCTTCGCTTTTTACATAAGGGGCTCTCGCTTCATTCAGTGTCAATCGAAGTCACCGCTTTTCTTATAAGCCGCCGCTTTGGAAATCACGGCGGTCAGGTCGATTCCGGAGGGGCAGGCAACGGCGCAGGCCGAGCAGCCAATGCATTTCTGCACGTTCGGCATTCTGACCGGGTCGGGGCTGGCGCTTTGGATTTCTCTTAAAACCCTCCACGGCACAATGCCGCGCGGACAGGCGCGCTCGCACTTTTCACAGCCGATGCAGGGATACGTCTTGTTTCTGGGCGGTTTTTTCAGCGCGATCACGCAGCGCGTTGCGGCTGTGACCGGCTGGGAAAGGTCGGTCACGGCTTTTCCCGTAACGGAGGAGCCGGTAATGACCACCTTTGTCTTTTCACTCACTTCACAGGCGTCCAAAAGAAACTGCAGCGGCGTGCCGATGCGCACCCGCATGTTCCGCCAGTGCTCCACCCCGTCGCCCGCCACCGTTACCACCGTAAAGTTCTGGGCCTCGCTGTCATCCACGGCGGCGGTCAGCGCCAGCAGCGCCTGTGCGCCGATGTACGCAGCGTTTTTCCCGGAAGCGTACAGCTTTCTCTTCAGCAGCACCCGCGCGGGGTACCGCTCGCCCGCAAGAATCAGGTCGGCCTGCGGGTTGATTTTCCGAATGACGCGCGCCTCTTTTGCGGTAGCCACGGCAATTTTATTCTCTGCCGCACCACAGGCCCGCGCGGCAAGCACCAGCCCGGCAATCATCGCGTGCGTATTTTCCCGCAGCGTTGCCATGGCGCTGGTAGTACAGGGGTCTTCGTCAAAACAGCAGGCCACGATCATGTCCGGTTTCAGCCGGCGCAGCCGCTTCATTTTTTTGTCCAGCGCCACCCCGTCAAACTCATCGACAATTCCGGCCGCTTCGGCGGCGGCGATAATTCCGCCGGCGTCCAGCTTGTCCTTCCGGGGCGGCAGCGGTTTGGGCTCCGCCATGCCCTCCGGTACGGGAAGAATTTTTATTTTATGCCTCAGCGAAGCCGTTTTTTGCTGCTCCAGCTTTACACCGCGCTGCAGGATCATGCCGTCACCCCCGTTTGTTTTATTGTGCGGCCGCCGCTTTCAGGTCTTTGATTGCCTGTGCGGGATCTTCCGCTTTAAAGATGCTTGTCCCGGCTACGGAAACATCCGCGCCCGCCTGTGCGGCCACCCGAATGGTTTCCAAATTGATTCCGCCGTCCACCTGAATCAGCAAATCCGGTTTCCGGGCTTTCAGTACACAGATCTTGTCCATCATGTCTGCCATAAAGCTCTGCCCGCCAAAGCCCGGCTCCACCGTCATGACAAGCACCATGGAAAGCCTGTCCAAAAACGGGAACACCGCTTCCGCCGGGGTGCCCGGTTTTACGGACAGCGCCGGTTTCGCTCCGCCCGCGCGGATGGCTTCCAGTGTTTTTTCCGGGTCGGATTTTGACTCGATGTGAAAAGTAATAATATCCGCTCCGGCGTCTAAAAAATCAGGGACGTACCGGAGCGGTTCATCGATCATCAGATGCACGTCAAAGGGTCTCTTCGTAAATCCGCGCACGGCCTTGACGACCGGTGCGCCGAAAGTCAGGTTCGGCACAAAGTGGCCGTCCATTACATCCAGATGAATCCAGTCCGCGCCGCAAAGGTCCATTCTCCTAACTTCATTTCCAAGCTGTGAAAAGTCCGAAGCAAGCACCGAAGGTGCTATCAGCATATTGATTCCTCCATTGCTTTTTCCTTTATTCTACCCTAAATCAATCGTTTTTTCAACTTTTTCAGAACCGGTTCCCTCAAACTTTATAGCGCCTGCCGGGAACGGATTCCCGGCAGACGATCTATAATGAAGCGGTTTAAATATTTGCCCCGCACTCTATTGTATGCAGAAATCATTATTTTGGCAGTAAAAAAGCTCCGCTCAGGCGAAGCTTTTCGGCTATTTCTTATCTTGTCCGGAGGGCTTGTCCCCCGGGGAATCAACGCTTTTTTTGCTTTCTTTGTAGTAAACCACGCACGCCAGCACCAGCGCCGCCGCGGTAAATCCCCGCAGCACCCAGCCCCAGACCCCGGTAAACGGGTTGGCTGTAAGCGCGGCAGACGCAAACCACCATCCGCCCAGAAGCAGAAAAAACGCGCCCAGCGCATAAAAGACACGGTTTTCCCGGCTCATCCGGAAAATCAGGATCAGGCCGACGACTACCCACATCGCCGCATATACATATGGCAAATGAACCGCTCCCCGTTATTGTGATGTTCCTATATGATAATCGGATTCTGTTCTTCTGTCAACCGCTACGCACAGGTCTTTTCCGCCCCGGGCAGTGGTTCCTGCGCCCTGTGGGGATGTCTGTGAATCCGGCGGCGGCGCACAAGGGCCTCTCGCCTGAGCTGTAAAAAGCAGCAGAATGCCACAACCGCCTGTAAAAAAAACTGAACGGTCTGCACCGGCCAGCTTCCTCCGCCAAAACAAAGGGTAAGAACCCCCATTGCCGCGGTCATTCCCAAAAGCCCGCGCCCCGACTGGGTACGCGTGCGGAATCGTTTCGCCATGATTCCCGCCGCCAGCAGCATGATCGTTCCTGTTAAAACATTCATCGTTTATCCCCCCGACCCAAAATCGTCCATATGTTCTACTTTCTGTTCTTATAATAACACATATGTTCTATTGGTTGCAAGCATTCTTTTTTGAAAATTTTTGCGTGGGGACATCTGTGGGACATCAGAAAAGAGCGGGGTTTCCCCCGCTCCCTGTTTTACAGAACATAAATATTCATATTGCGATTTCCAAAGCTCCGGCACTGCCCAACCGTATCAAAATACAGATCGGCAACAATGCGTCCGCTCATTAAGCCGCCGCCGGTATCCGCCGCAATCGCGTAGCCGTAAACGACCTTGCCGTTCGGCGAGCAGATATAAAGCCTGCTGCCGTAAGGAATCACTTTCGGATTAACCGCGACCAGGCCGAACGCGGCCGCTTTTCCGGTAGACGTGCGGCCGCCGCCGGTATAACCGGTGCATCTTCCGCTGACGCATTTTTTATAGGAAATGGTCTTGCCGTTCTGGTCGGTAACCGTTCCGTTGCCGTTAATCACCGCGGAACCCGCCGCCTTTTTCTTCGTGCCGACTGCCGTCACCTGATCTACCGGCTGCTCCAGCACGGTGGCGCTCAACACTTCGCTTGCGGCGACCTTTCCTTCAATCAGCTTCTGGCGGGTCACAACGGACTGGCTGCCATTTTTACCGGAAGTCTTGATCTTGGTCTGACCCTTGTAAAGACTGGCGCTGCTTTCGTTTTTGTTCTGATACGCAACCGGCTGAATGCTGGTTACTTCTTTGTAAGTGACCCTGGAGACATTGATCTTCATTCCCTCGCTGACCGCCGCATCCTTCTGCACATTCACCAGATCGTCCGCGCCGAGCGCGACACCGGCCTCATCCAGTGCTTGAGCAACCGTGCCATCGCTGACGAGGGCCGATTTTGTCTGACCGTCCGCCGTAATGCTGACGGTAAATCTTCTCTTTACCTGAATGTCTGTTCCCTGAACAAGCTTTTCAGCGGGCTGGGGGGTCACCAAATCGTTGGCTTCCAGCTTTACCGCCGCCAGAGACAGTGCCTGCGCCACCGTATCGCCGTAATGCAGCGTAACGGTTTTTACCTGACCGTCCGTGTGGACATTCGTTTGAACCGCGCTTTTGACGGTAATGCGGATTTCTCCGCCCGGGGTCTGTTCCGGGCTGCGTTCAACAAGATCATCCGCGCCGAGCTTAATCTCTGCCGCGGCAAGAATCTCATCGGTTCCGTCGCTGTACAGCTGTACGGTTCTTTTCTCTCCGTTATAATCGATTACCGCGTTGTACGTTGCCGCCGCCACGGTAATGACGGAGCTGACTGTAATTATAATCATGATTGCCAGCGCAACCACTCTTTTCGTTGCATTTTGCAGACAGACCATATTTCGTGTAAAAAATTGCATTTGTTCACCCTTTTCCCTGCTTCGGCACAGGAAATATGGGCTTTCCCCACCACCTTGCCGAGCGTCAGTTTTTAGAGCATATATCAATGGCGTAATTATATTCACCTAATGCATAATTGTCAAATTAATAATTACTTCAATTTTATTCAAATTGCACAAACGCATTGATGAGAATATTCTGAAATTCTGCCTTTATTTTCCATAACGGCACAAATATTCCTTTTCTTACGCTTCGTCAGAAACTCTTTTCTGTGCAAAATGCAAGAAAATCAAAGTTACAAACTTGTTACAAATATTACAGCGTTGTTTACACTGTAAATTATTGGGTAATTTGGGCGGATTTAGACCCGTATTCCCGGCCTGTCGTTTAAAAATATCCGCTGTACGCCTGATTTTTTAGCTATTATACACAAGCGTTCAGGAGCTGTCGTTTTTGCTGAAAAACCGCTTTTCTCTCCGGCGGAGCACCGGGCCCAAAATACCGATTTTCGGTATTTTTCGAAGCGTCGATCCGGCCCCGGAAAGCACAATGAAACCACACTATATATAGTATATAAGAGCTGTCCAAAATTGGTACGAACTCCCCCGAAAAAATGCTATATATAATGAAAAAGGACTTTGGTCGTCCAAAGTCCTTTTTATCGTACAATCAATCCAAGGTATCGGGAAAGGTCACAGGCCTGTACCGCTGTCACAATCGCCCCCTGAAGCTCGGCCCCCGAAAGCAGGATTCCCCCGATTTCACAGGTGGTAAAATCAATGCTCTTGAGCGGCGCGTGAAAAAATTCCGCACAAGTCAAATCGCATTTTTGAAACACAACCGATTGGAACCCGCACTGCTGAAAGCTTCCGTTGGAAAAATCGCTGTCCGCAAACCGGCAGGCCTTCATTCTCGCCGAAGATAGATTGCCATAGGCTGCGTTGCAGTTTTGCATAACCACACTTTCAAAAACCGCTTCCGAAAAATCGGCGCCCAGCATTTTGCAGCTTTCAAACCGCACCCTGCGTAACAGGCATTTGCTGAAATCGGCATTGGACAGGTCGCATCCGCTGAAAACAACATCCGCAAGATACCGGTTTGTGAACGTGACCTCCGCCAGTCGGCCGCTTTCAAAAACGCAGTCCAGAATGTCCGCTTCGCAGACTACAGCCGCATCCAACGCCGTATTGCAAAAGCGGCGGCCTTTCACATCCCGTTCTTCCTCCTGTGCCCGCCGGAGCGCCTGCGCAAAGCTTTCGTCCTCTTCCAGTTGTTCCGATATTTTGGGTTCTTCCGTTTTCATTATTTCATATCCTTTGTTTTTGTGAATTTTCAGCTTGCGGGATATTCATTTGCTCCGTTCCCCAGGCGGCCAGCTCGTTCAACGCCGGCATCAGGCTTTCTCCCGACCGGCTCAGGGAATATTCCACATGCGGCGGTATTTCCATGTACTGAACCCGTCGTACCAGCCCGTTTTCTTCCAGCTCCTTCAGGGACTGCGACAGCATCATGTTCGTGATTCCACAGACGCACCGCTTCAGTTCATTGTACCTTAAAACGCCCTTGCAGCTGAGCGCCCACAAAATCGGAAGCTTCCATTTTCCGCCAATCAGCCGCAGGGCATATGTGACCGGGCATTTCCCGATCTCTTCTTCCCGTTCTGCTGCATTTTCCCCTATACTCATAAAATCCTTCCTTAGTCATAAAAATCTGCATACTTGTATTTTTCATTCCTTATTTTATAATAATATCATAAACAAACACGAAGGAGCAATGATGATGGAGGAAGTTCTTCAATTTTTAACGGAAAATCCGACCTTTTACCTTGCCACAGTCGAGGGCAATATCCCGAAAGTACGCCCGTTCGGCTTTGTAATGAATTACGAAGGAAAACTTTGCTTTTGCACCAATAACCGCAAAAACGTTTACCGGCAGATGCAGGCAAACCCCAATGTTGAAATCTGCACGACAAATAAAAAGAACGAATGGCTGCGCCTGAGAGGCAAGGCGGTTTTCTGCACCAGCAAAGAGAGCAAAGAGGCCGCTTTAAAGGCTGCGCCCTACCTTTCCGGCATGTATCAGGCGGACGATGATCTTTTCGAGATCTTCGCGGTGGAGGAAGCGGAAGCAACCTTCAGCAATATGAAGGGCGAGTCCAGAACGGTTCGGTTCTGACTTTAGAAATTGACAAAATAGAGCCCCTGCAGGTAAGACCTGCAGGGGCTTTTTGTTCCAAAGTCCTTTTATCTGTCATGGAATAATACTGTCAAATATCCGTTCTGGTAATCATAATCTACCTGTGCACCGTCTTTATAAGTAAAGGTTCCTGTATTTCCGTTTGGATTGGAATCAGCAAATCCATAGTTAGCGGAGGGCACAGTGACGTGGGTTGTCTTAAAGTCATCGTAATATGCCCATAAGGATTCCCCCGCGTCGTGCCCAAGGAAATAGACAAACACAGACAGTACGGAATTCAACGCCCACGGATAGCTTTCGGATTTGCTCCTGCGCCAATCTCTGATAATTAATCCATATTTTCCGTTTTGCTCCGTATAGGTAACAACCGGGGTGTAAAATTGAGAATCCCCGTGCTGAAAATTATTATTTACAAAGTCTGCCACATGCGTGTTGGACAGAAAAGCGTCCGCGTGCTCTTCAAAGGTTCGCGAGCGGTCATACGGTACCACTACCGGTTCCAAAACTCCCGTTTTAACAATTGCAATCGGATCAGCCTGCTCACAATCTATTATTCCGTAAAGCCCCCATTTTTCTCCGGCTTTTAGCTGCTCCGGCGGCGTAGTCCCAATTGTGATAATGTTGTTTACTATCGGCTTTTGACCCGGCAGCGTTTCATAAAGACCAGTTGCCTGCCCTATTTTCCCAACCGCTTTCACTTGCACATAGTAGTCTGTGCCATTTTCGATTTTCACTTTTTTAACAGAGGAAATCTGTATAACACTTCCGTCCCCAACCGTAAATATGGGGATGAAATTGCCATATGCAGAAAACCTATAGGTATAGGACTTCTGTGGCTGCAGATAAATAGGCGCACTGGTATCACATTGTAATACAGTTTCTGCAAAAGCCTTTGTTATCGGGAGGAATTCCGCAGTGATCGCAAATACTAAAAAAATTGCCAAAAATTTTATCGCTTTTTTCAAACCGGTCGCTTTCTTTCTGTAAAATTTCTTTGATTCCTCTTCAACTTAAATTTCTCAGATAAAATCACTTTTATTTTATTTTTCCTCATTATACGACACTGTAAACACCCTGTCAATGTCTTTCCTTCTATCATCCAATTTACGAGGTTGTCATTGTGATTTCGCTTGCACGTCGATTATCTTTCCATTTCTGCCCGCACAATTCTTAGAACTCCCCTATATACGAGTCCACCTTAATTTACCGATTTCTTAGCAAGACCTTTCATAAAACAAAAAACCGCACGGAGAAAACTCCGTGCGGATATATGCGGATAAGATCAAAAAAATTATCTCTTTGAGAACTGCGGTGCGCGACGGGCGGCTTTGAGGCCGTACTTCTTACGTTCCTTCATTCTCGGGTCACGGGTAAGGAACCCGGCCTTCTTCAGAGTAGAACGCAGATTTTCGGAATCATACTGGAGCAACGCTCTGGCAATTCCGTGGCGGATTGCACCGGCCTGACCGGTTACGCCGCCGCCGGCTACGCGGCAAACAACGTCAAATTTCTCATTTGTATTGGTCAGAACCAACGGCTGACGGACAATCAGCTTGAGGGTATCAAGGCCGAAATAATCGTCAATATCTCTGTCGTTAATGGTAACTTTACCGGTACCCTGGTACACTCTTACACGGGCAACGGAGCTTTTTCTTCTGCCGGTTCCATAAAAATATGGTGCTTTCTCGTACATATTAATCCTCCTCCCTTACAGTTCCCAGGCCTGCGGCTGCTGAGCGGCGTGAATGTGTTCCGCGCCCTCGAACAGACGAAGTCTGCCCATGGCGGCACGGCCGATCGTGGTGCTGGGGATCATGCCCTTCACGGCAAGCTCCATGGCTTTGCAGGGCTTCTCATTCATAAGGGTGTCGTATCTGACAGCCTTTAAGTGTCCGATATAACCGGTATGATGGTAGTAATATTTCTTTTCCAGTTTCTTTCCTGTGAGCACAGCATCTTTGCAGTTGATGATGATGACGTGGTCGCCGCAGTCAACGTGCGGAGCAAAAGTGACTTTGTGTTTTCCGCGGAGCAGAACGGCTGCCTGCTCGGCAACGCGGCCCAGCGGTTTGCCTGCTGCATCGAGCACATACCACTTGCGCTCTACTTCGCCGGCTTTTGGCATATAGGTGGACATAGCTTATACCTCCTGAATTTTTGTTTGTAAATATTACAAAACCCCGCCCTTTTGGCAGGGCTGCCTTTTTGAAAAAAGCGCGCCGCAAAACGGCGCAAAGGAATTGCATGTATGATACTACCACATGGAAGCCGCTGTGTCAAGGGTAAAGTGCGATTATTTTAATTTAGTTGATAGTTTACTCCTGTTTTCACCTGTTTTTAGCCTGTTTCTCGTTGTCGCTTCTCCGTCATTTCATTTTTTATCGTGTTTTCTTTTAATTGTCAACCTAAATTTATTCTGTAGGGTTGACAATTGTAAAAATTTTGCCTATACTGAACGTATTATTTATCATACAGGAGATGCCTATGAAAACGAAACAGCTGACCTTGACCGCTCTGTTCACCGCGCTGACCATTGTATTTGCGCAGCTGATTCTTCCGCTGTCGTTCACCCCGGTTCCACTGTCGCTTTCTCTTTTGCCGGTTTATCTTTCCGGCGCGATCCTGCCGAAACGCCATGCCGTGTATTCCCAACTGGTCTACCTTTTGATCGGCGCAGCGGGCCTGCCGGTTTTTGCCGGGTTCAGGGGCGGACCCGGAGTCCTTTTCGGGCCGACCGGCGGGTTCCTCATCGCTTACCCCATGATGGCCTTTCTGACCGCATGGGTTTTAGAGATTTTGCAAAAGAAGACGCTTCTCAGCTGCATTCCCGCCATGCTTGCCGCCCTTACTGCGTGTTACCTGTGCGGCTCTGTCTTTTATATGTTTGTAGGGCATGTCAGCTGGCTGAAATCCCTTTCCGTCACGGTTTTCCCCTTTATTGCCTTTGATCTGATGAAAGTCGCCGCCTCCGTTTTGCTTGCTCCGGCAATCAACAAAGCGTTAATCAAATCAAGACTAATACAAAACGTATAATAATTTCCCCGCCTCTCCCCCGTCCATGAAGACCGCCCCGGCATCTCATCGCATAGGGATACTTTGGGGATACCGGGGGTACAGAGAATTTTGTATTCCCGACATCGTCTAGAACGACGAAATCAGCGATCGATTCATCATTTTGCTTGTAGTCGAGTCCGCCGTAGGCGCATCCCGGACTGGCAGGTCCTTTCGGACAAGACCGAAAGTAGGGGCCGCCCGGCCTGAGGGCGAACCCTATATAACAGAAAAAAACGGCTGAAAAATCAGCCGCTTTTTTTATGCCATTTCTCTGCCCACGACCTGTGCGAGCGCGCCAACTTTTTGAAATAATGTGCCGTAAGCCTCCGGGGTAAGCTGCTGTGCAGCGTCGCTCATTGCGACCTTCGGATTGGGGTGCACTTCAATAATCAGACCGTCTGCGCCCGCGGCAACGGCCGCCAGCGACAGAGAAGCAATGTACCTCGATTTCCCCGCCGCGTGGGACGGGTCAATGATAATCGGCAGGCTGCTGCGCTCCTTGACCACCGGCACGGCGGACACGTCCAGCGTGTTGCGCGTTGCGGTTTCAAAGGTGCGGATGCCGCGCTCACACAGCACAACATTGTAGTTTCCTTCGCTCATAATGTACTCCGCCGCGTCCAGCCATTCCTCCACCGTAGAGGAAATCCCCCGCTTGAGCAGCACGGGAATTTTCGCGCGGCCTACTTCGCGCAGCAGGCGGAAGTTTTGCATGTTCCGCGCACCGATCTGCAGCATATCGCAGTACTTGCCCGCAATATCGATCTGGTCGTGCGCCACGACCTCACTGACCACCTTCAGCCCGCAGGCATCCGCGGCTTTTCTCATCAGCTTCAGTCCTTCTTCTTCCATTCCCTGAAACGAGTACGGCGAAGTTCTGGGCTTGTAAGCACCACCGCGCAAAAAACGTGCGCCAGCCGCCTTTACACCCTCCGCCGCCTGCATAATCTGGTCTTCACTTTCCACCGCGCAGGGACCGGCCATCATCACCAGTTTTTTTCTGCCGATGACTTCCTCCCCTACCCGCACCACACGTCCGTCCGGGCACATCTCCCTGCTGGCCAGTTTGTAGGAGTGCATGATGGGAACGCACTTCTCTACGCCCTCCATCAGTTCAAAGTCAAAGCCGCCCAGCTTTGCCTTGTCCCCCAGTACGCCCACGATCGTCGCCTGGGAGCCGGTGGAAAGGTTCGCGCCCAGCCCATGTTCCTTCAGAGCCTCTATGACTTTGTCCACATCCTGCTTTGTGGAACCGTTTTTCATTACAATAATCATAATTTCATACCCTTTTTCGCATTATTAGCAAGTTACAGACCATCGGTTTTTCCGCTGTTTCTTATTTGCTGAAATCAATCAGAAAACCTCCGGCATTCACTTTCGTAACTTTATGCTTTAAACTGCTAAACTTATTATACCGATTCTTGCGAAAAATTGCAAGCACAGAATCCTCCGGGTATAAAAAAACAGCCACCCTATTGGGTGACTGCCTTATAATGTTGGCACCTTCCTATTGTCCCGGGCCGTTGCCAGCCAAGTATCTTCGGCACCAGTGAGCTTAACTTCCGTGTTCGGGATGGGAACGGGTGGACCCTCACCGTCATCAGCACCAACTTTTATCTGTTCTCGTGACGACTTGATAATAATACCACCTTCTCCGACAGAATGCAAGCGTTTTTTAAAAAAATTTTAATTTTTTATTACCTTGAAGTTAACTCCATTCTATTTTAGACGTTTTTTCAGTCTTTTATGCACCCAAAACGCGATTTTAATGACTTTTCGGAATTTAACTGTTCATTTCAGCGGAACTCAGCACATTGCGGCAGGCGGCAAAAACACCGACAGAAACCAAAATATTACTGATAATAACCGGAATGCCCAGAAAAACCGGCGGAAGATCCTTTACAAGCAGATACACAGCCAAGCTTAATCCCGCCGCGGGCAGCAGCAGAATCAGCAGGATTATCATATAGGCGAACATCAGTAACCCCTTGTTGACCAGCTGACCGAACATCCGCTGGGAAAGGACATTCCCCGCCGTGTAAATGCATCCCATTGAAATATAAATAAACATGCAGATCACAGCTATCGCCGGGCCCGTGCGCAGCATTACGCCCAGAACGGCAAAGACCAGCACGCCGTCCACCACCGGCGTCAGCAGCGTTGTCAGAGTAGCCCAGAAGAGCTTTGCGAAAGGCTTTTCCGGTACCAGATAAATATACGGCTTCATCAGCTCCAGCGTCCAGTCGCCCGCGACGTTGAAGAAGAACTGAAGATAGCAGCTTGTGCTGAGTGCAATGACCATCATCATGCTGGCGGGCATTCCATCGCCCCCACTCGAGCCAAGCTTCTGCAAAACGAGCGCCAAGAGCACATTGATTCCCACTAAAACAAAGCTGGAGGTACGCAGGAACGGAATACGGTTTCTGCGTTTCATTTCACGAATATGCTTAAAGAAGAACACGCTCGCGCCCCAGCCGTGCCAGATACCGGTATCCGTCACTTTGCGGAGTTTCGTTTCCTTCACGCGAACACCGCTGGTCTTTCCGTTTTTGACTGACTGTTTCAGTTCAAACGTTGTTTCGGTCGACTGCAGCACATCTTCGTAGTAATCCGCATTGCTGTTGGCAAACAGCAGAATGCTTCCCGCCACTGTGAGCGCGTTGATTGCCGCAAACAACGCGGTTCGCGCAGCATCCGCGTTGATGACCGCAAACGCCAGGCCCTTGATCCACCCGACAACGGGAGCGAATTCCAGGTACGGAGATGCGAGCGCCGCGTACAGCGCCTGCTGATTTGCCCCGTGGAACCAGAAGTTGCTCATTACAAAAGCCACGATCATCCCGGTTTCCGCGTATAACACGGTTCTAATCCACTCTGCGCGTTCCGGGCGGCCGTTTGAGTAGCTGTAAACCAGAAGGGTAATCATCTGAACGGTGAACACCGTCAGCGCAATTCCGCCCACCAGCGCCAGTACCTGCCAGACGGTAACTCCAAACAGGTTGATTGCCATTCCGGCGTAAAACAGCAGAAATACCATCATCAGCAGCGTGGAAGCCATTTGCTTCACTAAGCCGTAGGCAAGGATTTTTTTAGGGGAAATCGGCGAAACAAACAGGAAATTTACATCGGACATTCTAAAGAAGGTCGCGCCGCTTTTCAGACCGCTCAACACGCTGGGTACAGTAATAAACAGCAGAATGGCAAAATAGACCCCGTGCAGGATTCCCACATCCAAATAACTGCCGGGAGCCCGAACTTCCTTCTGTGAGCCGTCAATTAATGAAATCCCCAGAATAACCGCCAAAAACAGGTAGAGAACCAGTTTGGCCGGGTGATGCAGCAGGTCGATCACGCCGTTTTTAATTTCCTTCCGGGTTAAGTACAGGATTGCTCTCATAGCACAGCCCCGCCTGTCTGAGTGCCTTCCGTAATCTCGAAAAACAGCTGCTCCAAATCTTCGCCGGTGCTTTCAATTTCCGCCCTGGTGCGTACCGCGGCAATTTGACCATTCATCATAATCAGCGCCTTGTCCCAGAATTCGCGTACGCTGTCCAGCATATGCGTACTGACCAGAATGGCGCATCCTTTTTCGCGCAGCTCTATTAAGATGGTCTTCAGCTCCTTAATGGCGTGCGGATCCAGACCGATTAACGGCTCGTCCATCAAGATGACCCGCGGCTCGGGCAGCAGCGCGCAACAGATGCTGAGTTTTTGCTGCATTCCTTTACTGAGTTCTTTGCCCAGCTTTTTGCGCTTATCGTCCAGCTCCATGCGCTCCAGCAAATCTCTGGCTTTGTCCTTCCAGTTCTCCACCTTATACGCCCGTGCAATAAATTCAAGATGCTCATACACAGTCAGCGTTTCGATCGGCGCCGGTATTTCCGGAATATAGCCGAAGCTGCGCTTTGCTTCCAAGGTTTTGTTCGGGTGTCCGCACACAGCGATGTTCCCGTTAAAGCGCAGCAGCCCCGCAATGCACTTGATTGCGGTTGATTTTCCCGCGCCGTTGGGGCCGATCAGCACCGCGATTTCACCCGGCTCCACCCGGAAATTCAAATGATCGTTGGCCAATGTATTTCTGTATTTTTTCGTTAGATCCAAAACTTCAAGCATGAATATCCTCCAAGCTTCTATTCACCATTTAATAGATTCTTTAATAATAAATTCCATGACTTCTGACAGAGACGCTTGCAATAAAACCGACAAAACAAACCACTGCGGCAAGAACGGTAATCCCGATCAGGACGATGCCGATGGTTAAAAACAGCCTTGCGCGGCGGGCCTGCTGCGCCGCCAGCGGATTAATGTTCTGGGCGGGCGCCTGTGTCGGCGCTCCGCACCGCGGGCACGCGGCGTCATATAGATAATGTTTAAAGCCGCAGTTTGGGCACAGAAGATAATTTCCCGACGAATTTCGGATACAAAGATATATAATGCCCGGAATTATCCCTAAAAACCCGACTAAAAGGCCCCACATCGTCGCGTCAGGGTTTGATTTTGAAGAAGCGTCATGATAAGCCGCCAAACCAAAAAGCACGCGTACGGCAAGCATAACCAGACTGACTATCATCATTAAAAAAACAATGCCTATTCGAGCAGATACCATTGCTGTCCCTCCGTGCGTAAAAAACATTTTTTTCCTTCCCTTCGTCTGTATTAAGAAGTTAATACAATAGTACAAGAATATGAACGAAAAGTCAACCCCGCACATCCACGGATATGATAATCAGCCGCGAATTAGAATGAAAATAAAAAATTAAATGCAAAAAAAGGCCCATCCAAAGGATAGGCCTTATATTTATACACTCAAAACTGGACTTAGCAGTCGGCACGCGCCTCCGGCGACAAACCAGACAGCAAAGTGCTTTCGCCATTCACAATTTTTCAATTACAATTTTTGTACACTGAAAACTGAATAAAGGGAAGGAAGCAGAGCGAAAAATGAGGGTTGCCAAGAAAAATATGGTCAA
>NZ_JAGFNZ010000003.1 GCF_019448085.1 Caproiciproducens faecalis
GTAAGGCGCTTGACTATAATACCAAATACATCCCCGTAAGTCAACCCTTTTTCTAAACTTTTTTAAACTTTTTTTAACATTTGTATTTTTACCGCGCTGTTTAGTCATTTATCCCCTGTTTTTTCGCGTATTATGATGAGTTTTTGTAAAACTTTCATTATTTCAGCCTGCTTGGGATAAATTGCAGCGGAAGGGAAAAAATTTGTACAGAGGTGTTCAATATGGAAAACAAATTCAAATATGTCTGGGCAATGATTATTGTAGTGCTGGTAAACATCCTTGTGATATCGATTGTCACCAATCTGGGCGGCTCTGTACTGACGCTTTCCAAGGTCGGTTCTCAGGGAGCAGAAGTTAAAAGTATTCAGACAAAGTTAAGAGATCAGGGATATTATAAAGGAAAGATCGACGGTATCTTTGGAAGTGGGACAAAGAGCGCCGTTGTCAGCTTTCAGAAAGCCAAAGGTCTGACCCCCGACGGAATTGCCGGCGCAAAAACACTGAAGGCGCTGGGTCTGGGCGGTTCCGCTGGCGCACAGGGCGGTTTCAGCAGCACGGATGTCACTTTGCTGGCCCGCGTCACGTCCGCTGAATCGCGGGGAGAGCCTTACTCCGGACAGGTTGCGGTTGCGGCGGTCATTCTGAACCGGATTGAGCATCCGTCGTTCCCCAACACACTGGCGGGCGTTATTTATCAGCCGGGCGCATTCAGCTGTCTGAATGACGGCGGAATCAACGCCCCGGTTTCCGACTCAGCCTACAAAGCCGCGCGCGATGCGATCAACGGCTGGGACCCGTCGGGCGGCGCCATCTATTATTATAACCCCGCAAAGTCCACAAGCAAATGGATTTTCTCCCGCCCCGTGATTACGGTCATCGGCGATCATCGCTTTTGCAGTTAAGCGGCTTTTTTCATTATAACATTGGCGCAGAACGGTTTGATCGCTCTGCGCCAATTATCTTCCTATATATATGTCAGAAATGCTTACGCCACCGTTACTACGCAGCGGCGCACCGGGCTCTGATTCGGCAGCACGGAATAAATGGAGGTGGTTCCCGCGCCGACACCCAGAATTTTTACATAATAGCTTCCGTTCTGAAGCTTCTGATAAACGATCTTTGCCACGCCGGAATTTCCGGTCGTAAAGGACGGCTTGCCGGTAATCCCGTTCGGGGTAAACTTAAACTGATAGCTCTGCCCTGGTTTTACGGAAAGCGAAAATCCCGTGTCGGAGAGAATGGTACTGTCCGCCGGCGTCTGAACCGGCGCTGCGGCCGCGGCCGAAGAAAGATAATCCGTATAGCAGTAGTCCATGTCGGAGGCGGTATTGATTCCGCCTACCAGTCCGGCGTCACTGTACTGCCACATGGTATAATTCCCGCTGTAGCCGGGGGAAGGAACATAATAGTGCGCCACCCATTTGTCGTATCCGCTCAGCGAGGGGCTGCTGAGTTTGGAGTTAAACATGCTGGTGTTACTGTAGATGCCTGTCTTGTAGCCTGAAGCGGTAATGGTGCCGCAGAAAGCGTTTACAATCGCCGCGAGCTGGTCGTTCGTCAGGGACGCATGATCGGCGTCGCCTTCAATATTGCTTTCAATATCATAAAAAACAGGATAATCCAGATGGCGGCCGTTCAGAATGGTAAGGCACATCTGCGCCTCCTGTACGGCGATCTCAGGGGTGGTTGCGTAACTGACATGATATACGCCGACTTTGATTCCGTTGGCTGTGGCGGCCATATAGTTGTCCTCAAAGCAGTCGTCCGTCTGGGTTTCCGGCATTTCGTTGCCGTAGCCGGTACGCAGAATGGCGAAGTCCACTCCCGCGGCTTTCACGGATGACCAGTCAACCAGACCCTGATGCTCGGACACGTCAATGCCCTTTAAGACCACATGCACGTCGCAGGAAGCGCTGCGGCCGTCCTGCGCAGTGACGGTAACCGTCGTTCTTCCGAGCGAATAAGCGGTCACGGTGCCGTCCGCCACAGAGGCGACGGCGGAGTTGCCCGACGCCCAACTGGCCTGCGAAACGGACGAACCGCTGTCAGTGGCCGTCAGCACGGCGGTTTCTCCTACTTTCAGATAAAGAGTTTCACTGCTGAGCACAAGGGTTCCGCCGGAAGTACCGGTATCCGCTGCAAAGGCGGCTGTGCTGAGCGATACGGCCATTGCCAGTACCAATAACAAGGCGACCCATTTTTTCTTCATTTCAGTTCCTCCATCAGTTCATATAAATTTTCCCGCATTCAGGTAAAAGATCATGATACAGATGATTTATCGTTTTGCCGGAATCTTCCATAAAATGGTATTTCTAAAAACTTATTATATTCCTGCTTCCCCGTCCGTGTCAAGAACTGAAAAAAGGAGAGCGGCGACTTTCCGTAAACAAAAAAAGGACCTTCCGGCGGATGCCGGAAAGCCCAACTGTTTCTCTGCTTATTTTTTGAACTCTTTAAACAGCTTGGTAGCTTCATCCTGATGCTGTTTGTTCTGATCGGAATCGACGGTGTCTTTATAGATCATAATATATTTTCCGCTGTCGGAAATCACCGCGGGAACGGTTTGGTTCATAATGGTGAACCGGCTGTTCGCCTTTACCTCATCCAGAACGGCAGAAGCCTCGCTGGAAAGGCTGTCGGTGTTAAATTCATAGAGCTCTACGGTAACATTGTTTTTGCCGTTGTAGGCGAACTGATATTTCGCGCCCTTTTCTGCTCCGATAAAATCCGCTTTCATTTCCGTGGGAGTACCCGAAATTGCGGAGTTGGCGGTAAGGTACTTTTCAAGGCCGTCCAAATTGTCAGCCATATTGTCCGAGCCGACCGCGGAGGAAACCGTCTGGGAAGAAGCGCTCGGCGCCGACTGGGCACCGCCCACGTCGCCCATTCCGCAGGCCGCAAGGGAACCGGCCATAACAACCGCCAGTGCAAGGATTAAAATTTTCTTCATTTTTATGATATCCTCTCTTAAACAAAAAAATCGAATTCTTTGCTGCGACGACCATGGCACAGGCATGTTTCAGGGAATCCTTAATAGCTTGCCCAAAACCAAAATTTTAATAGAAAGAAAACGCCGTCTAGGTAATTATCTGATTTTTACACCGATTTGTCAACACCATACAAAAAAATCCCCGCCTCCCGAAAGAGGCAGGGAAAAAGCAGGAGGCAGCTCAGCTGTTTTTGGTAACCCCGGCCAGCGGAAGCATGCCGGTCGCGTGATAGAGGAAGTTCTGAATTTTAGGCGAAGTAGCGATCAGGTTGGTGGAGTGCGAAATGGGAAGCCACGGCGACTCCTTCGCGATCAGCTTTTCCGCGTCGCTGTACGCGGCGTTGCGCTGTGCACCCATCGGCATCTTGACCGCCTTTGCAATCATGTCCTTGTACTGCTGATTATTGAACCGGGCGTAGTTCATCCCCGGGTCATCCACGGCAAGCAGGTTCAGGAAGTTGTCGGCGTCGCCGTTGTCGCCAATCCATCCGGCAAAGCAGATGTCAAAGTCGCCCTGCTGCTGTTTGGTCTTGTAGGTAGTCCAGTCGTACGCGTCGATGGTGCAGGTGACGCCCACTTTGGAAAGGTACCCCTGAATCGCCTCGGCAAGCGTCTGGCCGTTTGCCGGGTTATACATGCGCGCGCTGGTATAGGTAATCATATGTACCTGCGTAATGCCCGCCTCTTTCAGCGCGACTTTCGCGGCTTCCGGATCATAGGCCGCCTGCTGAACCGACTTGTCATAGCCCGGCATGAACGTGGGCAGGATGGAAGTCGCAGCTTCCGAATAGCCCTTATACAGGGTTTCGACCAGCTCAGGGACGTTGATGGCGGCGGAAATCGCCGCGCGGGCTTTCGCGTTGTTGAACGGGGCACGGCTGCAGTTGTACGCCATATAGTTGATGTTCATACCGGGTGATTTGATAATCTGATTCCCGGCTGAAGTGACCTGGTCGACTACGGTATGGTCGATTCCGTCAATGATATCCACTTCCCCGTTATTCAGCGCGACCACACGGGCGGAATTGTCCTTGATGGTGCGGAAAACTACATTTTTCGTCAGCGCCTTGGTCCCCCAGTAGTCGTCATTGCGCACCAGCACCGTGTTCTGATCTTTCTGCCAGCTGACAAATTTATACGCCCCGGTTCCCACGGGATGTTCATTGACGTTATTGTTGTTATCCTGCAGCGCCTTGGGGCTGACAATCAGTGCGCCCAGGTTCATGGCCAGGTTGTTCAGGAACGGCGTGCAGGGTTCTTTCAGGTTGATTTTGACGGTGTTCTCGTCCACCACCTGCACATCTTTTACCGCGCCGTATACAAACGAGGCGTAGCTCATGTCTTCCGTGACTTTGGGCGGAAGCTGACGGTCAATGTTGAATTTGACCGCGTCGGCGTTAAAGTCGGTGCCGTCCTGAAATTTTACCCCTTTACGCAGATGAAAGACATAGGTGAGGCCGTCGGCGCTCACGTCCCAGCTTTCCGCAAGGCAAGGCTCGACCTCCGTGGAATCCTTTTTATATTTCAGCAGGCCCTCATAAAGATTGCTCATGATCTTAACCGACTCAACATCGTCTACCAAAGCGGGGTCCAGACCGCGCGCGTCTGCCGCGGAACCGTACACCAGCGTGTCGTTTTTTCCGCTTTTCGCGGCCTGAGAGGAGCCCGCGCCGCCGGACGCGCTTTGTGCCCCCTGTTTTCCCGCGCAGCCAGCCATAGCAGACAGCATTAACGCGGCAGTCAAAACCAGAGCCGCTAATTTCTTTATCTTCACTGCTTATTACCCCTTCCTGTTCCATAGCTTATTTTTATTATCCTACCACATTAAAGGGATAAAGGCAAGAGAAATGTAAATATCGTCAGCTCTAATCCTGCATTTTTACCGCAAAATTATTAAAATATTGGCGTATATCCGTAGAATATGAATTTTTCATTTTGTATCATTCAATTTCAACAATCAGCCTCCTCAAATGCGGACGCACAGTGTCTTTTGCGCCTTCGGCGGGTGTCGCCCCAAACGGTCGGCAAAACATTCTCAACCGTACGCGAATTGCATCCGGACTCAGTCCGGTTCGAGTCCCCGATAAAAAAAAGCACCCGACTGGGTGCATTTCTTATTTGGTGGACACAAGGGGACTCGAACCCATGACCTCTCGCGTGTGAGGCGAGCGCTCTAACCAGCTGAGCTATGCGTCCATAGTCCGCGTGTACAGGATAACTTGGTTCAAAAAAATATGGTGACCCGGACGAGATTCGAACTCGTGAAACCGCCGTGAAAGGGCGGTGTCTTAACCGCTTGACCACCGGGCCATATCATGGTAGCGGCAATTGGATTTGAACCAATGACACTTCGGGTATGAACCGAATGCTCTAGCCAACTGAGCTATGCCGCCATATGCTCTGTGTTGAAACGGAGCGTTTTATATTATAACCTGATATTCTTGTGTTTGTCAACACATTCTCTCAATAATTTTAAAAAAACTATTTTAAGTCCTCTTTTTACTCCCGATTTCCCTTGTAAACCGGGCGGTAATCTCCTGCGGACGGGTAATCGCGCCGCCCACTACCGCACAGTACGCTCCCGCGTCAAGGACTGCTTTCAACTCCTGCGGAGTCTGGATTTTCCCCTCCGCAATGACGGGAACCGAAAGCTCCCGGGCCAACCGGCGAATCAGCGCCAGATTCGGCCCCGGCAGATTTTCAGAGTACGGCGTATAGCCGCAGAGCGTGGTGGAAACACAGTCAAAACCGATTTTTTCGGCATTGACCGCTTCCTCATAGGTGGAACAGTCCGCCATTGCCAAAACATTCCCGCTTTTGACCAGCGCGGCCAGATCCTCCAGTCTTTCCCCGTTCGGCCGCTTCCGCAGCGTCGCGTCCAGCGCAATCATTGCGCAGCCGGTGCGGAGCAGCTCCCGGATTTCGTTTTCCGTGGGGGTAATATAAATATCGGAATCGGCGTATTGCCTCTTGATAATTCCAATGACGGGCAGGTCGGTCACCCTCATGATTTCAAGGATGTCCTCCGTGCCCTGTGCGCGAATTCCCACAGCGCCGCCGGCTTCTGCCGCCAGCGCCATCCTGCCCATAATCATCGAGCTGTGCAGGGGCTCGCCCGGGAGTGCCTGACAGGAAACAACCAGTCCGCCTTTTATCTCACCGAGCATCAGTATCCCCCGATTTCCAATAAAAATTTATTATACGGAGAAGGAATAGTTTGGCGCTTCCTTCGTAATCTGAATATCATGCGGATGACTTTCTTTCAAGCCCGCGCCCGTAATGCGGATAAACCTTGATTTTTCATGAAGAACCTGTATGTTTTCACAGCCGGTATAGCCCATGCCGGAACGGATACCGCCGATCATCTGGAAAATAGTGTCCGACAGAGGTCCCTTGTACGGCAGACGGCCTTCCACGCCTTCCGGAACCAGCTTCTTTTGATCCTGCTGGAAGTAGCGGTCCTGGCTTCCCTGGCCCATTGCCGCAAGGCTGCCCATGCCGCGGTACACCTTAAACTGACGGCCCTGATAAAGCTCGGTCTCTCCGGGGGATTCCTCGCAGCCCGCGACCAGCGAGCCGACCATGACCACGTTTGCGCCGGCGGCGAGCGCCTTGACAATATCGCCGGAGAACTTGATTCCGCCGTCCGCGATCACCGGGATTCCGTATTTTTCCGCGGCACACGCGGCGTCATAAATCGCGGTAATCTGCGGTACGCCGATGCCCGCGACAATTCTGGTGGTACAGATGGAGCCGGGGCCGATCCCGATCTTTACGCAGTCCGCGCCCGCTTCAATCAGCGCGCGGGTCGCTTCGCCGGTGGCTACGTTTCCGGCGATCAGCTGTACGTTCGGGAACGCTTTTTTGACTTTTCTGACCGCTTCAATGACGCCGTCGTTGTGACCGTGAGCAGAGTCAAGCGCAACTACGTCCACCTGCGCCTTTACCAGCTCCGCAACACGCTCCAGCACGTCTCCGGTGGCGCCGATCGCCGCGCCGCAGAGAAGACGGCCGCCCGCGTCCCTTGCGGAACTGGGGTAACGTACGGCTTTCTCAATATCCTTAATCGTGATAAGTCCCTTCAGATTGCCCTTATCGTCAACGATCGGGAGCTTTTCAATTCTGTGTCTGCGCAGAATCTCCTGTGCCTGCGCAAGGGTTGTCCCAACCGGGGCGGTGACCAGATTTTCCTTGGTCATGACCGCGGAAATCGGCTGGTCGTAGTCCTCGTCCGTCATAAACCGCATGTCGCGGTTCGTAATGATGCCCACAAGCTTGCCGTTTTCACAGATCGGAACGCCGGAAATCCGGTATTTTGCCATAATTTCGTTTGCGTCGTGTACAAAATGCTGAGGAGAGAGGAAAAACGGATTTACAATGACCCCGTTTTCAGAACGCTTGACCCGGTCCACCATGTCGGCCTGCTTTTCAATCGGCATGTTCTTGTGGATGATACCGATGCCGCCCTCACGGGCAATCGCAATGGCCATGTTGCTTTCGGTAACGGTGTCCATGGCCGCCGTCATCAGCGGGGTGTTCAGCTTAATGGTTTTGGTAAGCTGCGTGGAAAGATCCACCTCTCTGGGCAGCACATGGGATTCCGCCGGGATCAGCAAAACATCGTCAAACGTCAGCCCTTCTTTTACAAACTTTTCTGAGTAGTTCGTATTTAACATCTTGTCCTCCTGTCACATTCACGCCGCTGTAAAAACTGTAATTTCCAGCCGCTTTCTCTCTTCATGCAATTTTTATATATTTTGTTATTATATCATTTGATTCACAAATATTCAATCGTTAAGTAGCAGATTTTCACTTTTCCATAAAGCGGAAAGCCGGCCGGGACGGCTTTCAGAATTTACAGGCTTTTCAGCATCAGCAGCTGCGCCCCGTAGCTGCCGTCTCGGTACCGGAAGGACTTTTCCATGGTACCGTATGTATGAAAACCGAACTTTTGGTACAAGGCAATGGCCCGCTCGTTCGTGGCAACGACCTCCAGCTCAAGCTGCTCATACCCCGCCTCTTTTGCGCAGGCAATGATTTCCGGAAGGATTGCCGAGGCAATTCCGATTCCCCAGTATTTTTCCTTTACCGAAATACCAAAAGCGGCGCGGTGCCGGCATCTTTCAAACGGAGCCGACGGGGAAATTCCCGCGGTCGCAACAATCTCTCCGTTTACTTCGGCGGCGATCAGCAGACTTTTCGGGTCCGACCAGTGGCTATCCAGAAAGTCACGCTCGTCCTCCTCCGTCAGGGTAATTTCATCCTCGTAGCGTGCCATAAAGACGGTTTCGCCTGAGGTCACCCGCAGTTCCTCCAGAACCGCCGCGGCGTCTTTCGCTCCCGGGCTTCTTAAAATACAGCCTTCCCCGTTTCTCAGCTTAACTTTTTTCTCTTCCAGAATCATATGTATCCTCCTAAAGCGGCCGCGCTTGCTTTTTATTTTTTCGGCACAAGAGTCGCCGAAGCGGTAAAGCCGCATCCCCTATTGTGGACGCCCTGCATCAGCACCTGACCGTTTTCCTTTGCGGCGTAGATTTTGAGGACGTCGCCCTGCGCGCTTTCATTTACATAATTGATCTGTACCTGTGCATACTGGCTGCCCTGTGCGCCGTCCGGCAGAAAATCCGTCAGGATATCGCCGTAGATGGTGTTGTTCAGGTGACGGTTATAGTCAAGGTCGGAGTAGTAAATGGGCCGTTCCCCCACCAGCGGCAGGTCGTCCGGCACCGTGATCTTCACCATCCGATTCTCCGGCGCTACCTTCTCCCCGGAAAAAATACCGTAATCGAGGAACTTTTTCGGGCGCATGACTTTATGCGTCACCGGGTCGGCTATGACGGAGGTCTGCATGACCTCAATGATTTTTTCATCCCCGCTGTATAGGATAAAATCGCGGTAAAACTGGGCTCCGTTTACCCCGCGCGGATGCGTTTTGATGGTAATTTTCTCATTATGTACCGGCATCCGTTTGATTTTGGCGCGGTTGGTAATTAAAAGAAAGACCATTCCGTCCTCATACAATTTTTCATAGCTTAGTCCCACAAGGGCAACATGCTGTTCGCTTGTTTCCTGACACATGCGCATCAGCACACTCAGCTTTAAAAGACGCTGTGCGCCCACCTCGTAGCTGGCCACCCGCACCTCGCGCGTATATTCGTTAATGATGCTTTGATTCATATTACACCCTCTGTATCTGTATAGGTAGGGAATACCCCCTGCGGAGCTTCCTTTTCAGGAACCCTCAGGGGGATTCATTTACGGTTTATCTGATGACTTCGCAGCCCATATACGGACGCAGTACCTCCGGTACGGTCACACTGCCGTCGGCGTTCTGATACTGCTCCACGATGGCGGGAATCACGCGGCTGGTCGCAAGACCGGAAGCGTTCAGCGTATGGACAAACTGCAATTTCTTGTCCTCTCCCCTGTACTTCACGTTGCCCCTTCTGGCCTGATAGTCCCTCGCGTTGGAGGCGGAGCTGACCTCTTTGTAAATCTCCATGCTGGGGATCCAGACTTCAATGTCGTAGGTGCGCGCCATGGAGAACGAGCAGTCGCCCGCGGCAAGCTTGCTCAGGCGGTAATGCAGACCGAGCTTCTGCACCAGCTTCTCCGCTTTGCCAACCAGCTCGGCAAACGCGGCGTCCGACTGTTCCGGCGTGGTGTACTGCACCATTTCCACCTTATTAAACTGATGCCCGCGGATCATGCCGCGCTCTTCGGAGCGGTAGCTGCCCGCTTCTCTGCGGTAGCACGGAGTATAGGCAATATATTTGCGCGGAAGCTCTTCCGGCGTAAGGACTTCGTCGCGGTGCAGGTTGACCAGCGCGGTTTCCGCCGTGGGAAGCATAAATTTCTTATCGGTGCTGGTCGGATTCTGAATCCAGTACACCTCATCGGTAAATTTCGGGAACTGGCCGGCCACATAGCCGCATTCATAGTTGAGCATGTGCGGGGGAAGTACCAGCTCATAGCCGTCGCTCAGATGCTCGCTGATAAAGAAGTTGAGCAGCGCCCACTCCATTCTGGCGCCCATCCCGCGGTAAACCCAGGAACCGGCACCGGCCAGCTTCGCGCCGCGCTGGTAGTCGATCATGCCAAGGCTTTCACAAAGCTCCACATGGTTTTTCGGCTCAAAATCAAACGTTGGCTGCTCTTTAAAGAAACGGATGGGTTTGTTGTTTTCCTTGCCGCCCGCCAAAAGGTCTTCATCCGGCATATTCGGTAAAGAGAGCAGCAGGGTCTTCTGCTTTTCCTCCAGCTCGCCGAGCTCGGCGTCACTCTCTTTGATTTTTTCGGAAAGCGTCTTCAGTTCCGCCATCAGGGGAGCGGTGTCTTCTCCGGCTTTTTTCATTACGGGAATTTTCTTGGTAGCGGCATTCTGTTCCGCTTTCATGGATTCGACTTTTCCGGTTACTTCACGGCGTTCCTCGTCAATTTTGAGGATGTCGTCCACCAGTGCGTCCACGTCGATGCAGCGTTTTTTCGCGCCTGCTTTTACTTGCTCCGGATTGCTGCGAATCAGTTTAATATCCAGCATATTTTATTCTCCTTTATATTCCAATGATTTCTATATTTCTTTGTTTTCCACAGTTTTGTCATTCTTTGTTGAAAAGCGCGGCCAAATCGCTCAGATCCTGCTCGCCATAAAACTCAATTTGCAGCACCCCGCGCTTCTTTGTTCCGCTGACCTGCACCTTGCGGCCCAGATGCTCGTTGAGTGCCAGCTCCACTTCACTAAAATAGGGAATGCGCTTCTTTTCTTTCGGCTGTCTGGAAACGGGCTGTCCGTTTGCCTTTTTAGACATTTTTTCCAGTTCCCTTACGGAAATACCCTGCTCCACAGCCATTTTTGCGGCCTTGAGCATTTCAGCCGGATTCGGAAAGCTCAGCAGGGTTCGGGCATGTCCCGCGGAAAGCAAGCCGGACTGCACCAGTTCAAGCACCTGCTGCGGCAAATTCAGCAGCCGGAGCGCGTTTGCCACGGTGGGGCGCGATTTTCCGACTGTTTTGGATACTTCTTCCTGTGTCATCCCGTAGGTGTCCATCAATGACTGGTAGCCCTGCGCTTCTTCCAGCGGATTCAGGTCTTCGCGCTGAAGGTTTTCTATGAGCGCCAGTTCCATGACTTCGCCGTCGCTCATTTCACGGATCACCGCGGGGATTTCGGTAACGCCCGCCATGCGCGCCGCCCGCCACCGCCGTTCGCCTGCTACGATCTGATATCCCCCTCCGAAAATCGGCCGCACCAGCAGCGGCTGCAGCACCCCGTGCTGCGAAATGGAGTCGGCGAGCTCGGCCAGCGCCTCGTCGTTAAAGTCTTTTCTTGGCTGTGCGCGGTTGGGTTCTATTTCACTGATTTTCAGCGCAACCGCCGCGTTGCGGTCCTCGGTATCGTTTTCCGCGAAAATCGCATCCAGCCCTTTCCCAAGTCCGCCTTTCTTTGCTGCCATCGCTCTCCCCCCTATCCTTTATTCGTTTGAATGATTTCATCCGCCAAAGTATCGTAGGCAACGGCTCCGCGCGAGCTTTTGTCAAAATACTGAATCGGCCTGCCGAAGCTTGGCGCTTCGGAAAGACGCACCGCGCGCGGGATTGCCGTGGCAAATACCTTTCGTGGAAAGTATTTCTTCACTTCCTGCACCACCTGCTGGGTCAGGTTCAGCCGCCCGTCGTACATGGTAAGCAGTACGCCCTCAATGTCCAGCTGGCTGTTGTACTGCCGCTTAACGCGGCGAACGGTGTTCATCAGCTGTGACAGGCCCTCCAGCGCATAGTATTCACACTGAATCGGAACCAGAAGCGTGTCCGCCACGCACAGCGCATTGGTGGTAATAATTCCAAGCGAGGGCGGGCAGTCAATAAAAATGTAATCGTAATGCTCCCTGAGCGGCACCAGCGCGTTTTTCAGGATGGATTCCCTGTGGTCAAGCGTGACCAGCTCAATTTCTGCCGCCGCCAGATCCATACTGGACGGAATAATGTCCAGATTTGTAAATTCCGTGTGAATAATCACATCCGGTGCCTTTGCTTCGCCAATCAGCACTTCGTAAATGGTGTTTTTCACCGCCCGGCGGTCCACACCGACGCCGCTTGAAGAATTCCCCTGCGGGTCAATATCCACCAGCAGCGTCTTCTTTCCTTTCGTGCCCATCGCGGCGGAAAGGTTGACAGAAGTCGTCGTTTTACCAACGCCGCCTTTTTGGTTTGCAATTGCTATAATTTTTCCCATTCTTTCCCCTCCGGTTGCAGGTATCCGCCCGCAGAAACACGGTTTTTACATAAACTTGTCCCGATTTCGGGTGTAAGCGGAATAATGTATTTATTATAGCACTCTTTCCCCGGAAGATAAAGATTTTTTGTCCCTTTTTTGCCAATGTTTCATGTGAAACAAAACAGGCCGAACGTACTGTTCGGCCTGCCTTGTGGGAAATGATATAGGGAAATAGGAGTAAACTCTTATACTTAAACTCAGGCAGGCTTTTTTCCACCGGTTGCCTGCGCTTTGGGAATGCGCACCAGACATTCAATATAATCGTCTGTTTCGCTTTTCAGCGTCTGTGCGTTGATTCCGCTTTGTTTCATGGTCTCTATGGCATGGTTAATGGTATTCAAAAACACGCGCACATCTTTAATAACAAAAGTGCGTTTGCTTTTCGGTTTTTGGTTTTCTTCCAGAAGCTTGTCCACCAAATCGTCCGTCTGCTGTACGTTCAGGTGCTTCGCAATAATTTGGCCAAGCACTTTTTCCCGGGTTTTTTCTTCCTTAATCCGCAGCAGTGCGCGGGCATGCCGTTCGGTCAGCCCGCAGGCGGTGATCTTTTCCCGCTCTTCTTCGGAAAGCTTCAGCAAGCGAAGCTTGTTGGCCAGTGTGGACTGGCTTTTTCCCAGACGAAGTGCCGCTTCTTCCTGCGTGACGTCCCACTGCTCAATCAGGCGGCGGATGCCCTCCGCTTCCTCAAAAATCTGAAGATCCTGCCGCTGAAGGTTTTCAGTCATGGCAAGGACGGCGCTGGTCTCCGGTGAACAGTCGCTAATCATGCAGGCAACCGTGGACAAGCCAGCTATCTTGCAGGCCCTCAGCCTGCGCTCACCCGCAATCAATTCGTAGCCGCCTTTTACCCGACGCACGGAAATCGGCTGAATAAGACCGTTTGTCCGGATGCTTCTCGACAGTTCCAGAAGCTCCTGTTCATTGAACGTGCGCCGCGGCTGCGCCGGATTTGGATGGATTGAATCGATGTTGATCTGCACTACTTTTCGTTTTTCACCCATAAGATGCAAATTCGCCGCCTCCTTGCTTGTCCCTTTTTGTTTAGGATAGCACGGAGCGCGGCGATATTTTGTAAAAATATGGTAATTCAAATTTTTTTTATTTGTTTCTTTTTGACAATTTGTGCATTTTCGGGTTCATTTTACACGATTCCTGTTCCTATGGAGCATTTCGCCGGTTCTAAAAACAGGTTCTGCTGCATAGGCCAAATTTAGAGCGGGCTTTTGGCGATCTTCGCCCCATGCCTGGGATAAATTGCGGACAACAATTTCGTCCGTTTCACCAGCACCAGACTGCGGCTGTCCCCGTTCGGCAGCTCAAATTTCTCAATTCTGTGCAGCTTACAACCGAGCAGCGAAATGGCGTTTTTGGCAGCAAGGACTTCTTCCTCCGGGTCAGGGCCTTTCATGGCGATAAAGACACCGCCGATTTTCAGGAACGGCAGGCAATATTCGCACAGCAGATTCAGCGGCGCGACCGCCCTTGCCGAAGCGAAATCATATTTTCCCCGATAGGCTGCCTGCCGTCCGGCCTCCTCCGCGCGCGCATGGACAAATTCCGCGGCGAAATTGAGATTCTCCGCCAGATCTTTTAAAAAGGTCAGCCGTTTGTTGAGTCCGTCCAGCAGGGTCAGTTTGATGTCCGGCCGCATAATTTTCAGCGGCACGCCGGGAAACCCCGCGCCGGTGCCGACATCTATCAGCTTTGTCCCCTGCGGCAGCTCCAGATACTTTAAGATCAGAATACTGTCCAGAAAATGCTTGTACGCAACTTCATCAGGCTCCTTAATGGCGGTCAGGTTGATTTTCTGATTCCAATTCAACAGAATCTCCAAATATTGTTGAAAACTATCCGCTTGCTCCCCGGTCAGCGCAATTCCCGCGTTTTGAGCGGCGGATGTCAGCAGTTCACGAATATCCTCCATGTTATTCCCCCTTTTTGCGTGCAAGCCAGATCAGCAGCACCGAAATATCCGCCGGGCTGACTCCAGAAATGCGGGAAGCCTGTCCCACGTTTTCCGGATTCACCTTTTGCAGCTTTTCCTGTGCTTCGGTTCTCAAACCGATAATTTCTTTATAATTGATCTTTGTGGGCAGACGGCGCCCTTCCAAACGGCGCATTTCCGCAATGTCCGCTTTCTGCCGTTTAATATAACCCTCATATTTGATTTCAATTTCCACGTTTTCAAAAACCGCGGCGGGCAGCTCCGGTCTATCCGTATCCATTTCTTTCAGAATATCATAGTTCAGCTGCGGACGGCGAATTAGCTCCGCCAGGCGCACCCCGGTGGTTACCGGCGATGTTTCATGTGAAACAAGCAGTTGATTCAGGGCTTCAGACGGGGGCAAAACGGTCTTTTCCGCCCGCAGTAGCTCCTGTTCCTTCTGTTTTTGTTTTTGCTGGAACCGTTCCCAGCGATCGTCGGAAATCAGCCCAATCTCCCTGCCGGTCGGCGTCAGCCGTTCATCGGCGTTGTCCTGACGGAGTACCAAACGGTACTCGCTGCGGGAGGTCATCATCCGGTAAGGGTCGGTGCATCCTTTGGTAATCAAATCGTCCACCAAAGTTCCAATATAGGAACCGGCGCGGTCAAGAATCATCGGTTCCCTGTTCTGTACTTTCAGTGCGGCATTGATTCCGGCCACCAATCCCTGTGCCGCCGCCTCCTCGTAACCGGAGCTGCCGTTAAACTGCCCCGCTCCGTAAAGTCCGGGAAATTCGGGGAATTCCAGCGTTGCTTCCATTTGAAGCGGGTCAACACAGTCGTATTCAATTGCGTAGGCGCAGCGCATGATTTCCACATGCTCAAAGCCCTTGATGGTACGGTAAAAAGCAATCTGCACTTCCTCCGGCAAAGAGGAACTCATCCCCTGCACATACATTTCTTCCGTATCCATCCCGCAGGGCTCTATAAAAAGCTGATGACGCTTTTTATCGGGAAAACGCATCACCTTATCTTCAAAGCTGGGGCAGTAGCGGGGCCCGACCCCCTCAATCTTTCCGCTGTATAAGGGGGAACGGCCAATATTTTTCAGAATTACCTGTTTGGTATCGTCGTTTGTCCAGGAAATGTGGCAGACCGCGCGGTTTTTCAGCGGCATCAGGGAATCGTAGGAAAAAGGAACAACGGGCTCGTCTCCGTCCTGTACCTCAAGGTCGGAAAAATCAATACTGGATTTCAGCACGCGCGCGGGGGTGCCGGTTTTAAAGCGGCGAAGACGCAGGCCGATTTTTTTCAGCGCCGCGCCGAGAAACGCGGAGGGAAACATTCCGTCCGGCCCGCCCTCGTAAGAAACGTCGCCGACATAGATTTTTCCGCCAAGATAAGTACCGGTTGCTATAATGACCGCTTTCGCACGGTAGGTCGCTTCCATTCGGGTCGTGACCAGCCAAAGCCCGTCCTCTCCCTGCTCCAGATCCACAATCTCCGCCTGTTTCAGCTGAAGATTCGGCTGTTTCTCCAGTTTGTGTTTCATGATCTTGCTGTATTCCCGGCGGTCAATCTGTGCGCGCAGCGAATGAACGGCAGGGCCCTTGCCAAGATTCAGCATTCTGCTCTGCAGCATCGCTTCGTCAGCGGTTTTCCCCATTTCTCCGCCCAGCGCGTCTATTTCGCGCACCAGATGTCCTTTTGCCGTTCCGCCGATGGATGGGTTGCAGGGGCAGTTGCCCACCGCATCCATATTGATTGTAAAAATGCAGGTGCTGCAGCCAAGGCGCGCGGATGCGAGCGCGGCCTCAATTCCGGCGTGTCCGGCGCCGATCACTACAACATCATAATTTCCGGCATCATATCTCAAGAGTATTCCTCCAATATCCTATTTTTACTTTCCCACACAGAAATGCGAAAAAACGGAATCCACAACCGCTTCCGACGCGCGTTCTCCGGTCAGCTCCAAAAGCGCGGAAACCGCGCCTTCAATCGATACCGTAACGGCGTCCAGCGTCACGCCGCTTTCCACCGCTGTCAGGGCCTCGCGCACACAGTCCCCCGCCCGCCGCGCGTCATCTCGCTGGCGCTCGGTAAACAGGATTCCGTCCGCGGGATTCAGCTCCGATGTACGCAGGACTTCCGCAACCGCGTCCCTCATCTCCTGAAGCCCATCGCCGGACAGCGCAGAAATATATACAATTTGTTGAAAATGTTTTTTAATATACTTTATGTCAATTGCAGGGGGTAAATCGCTCTTATTCACCACCGCAATTGCCGAAGAATCCCGAATCGCCGAAATCAGCTCGCGGTCCTCTTCATTCAGCTCCTGCGAAGAATCAAACACAGCCAGTACCAACTGGGCTTCGCGCAGCTTGCCGCGCGCACGGTCAACGCCGATTTTTTCCACGGGGTCATTGGTAATATGGATGCCCGCGGTATCCGACAGACACAGCGGGACGTCGCCGAGAATCACGGTATCCTCCACAATGTCTCGAGTTGTTCCGGCGTATTCGGTAACAATACTGCGCTCGCACCCGGCAAGCAGGTTCATTAAGGTGGACTTTCCAACATTGGGACGTCCGGCAATCACCGTCGCAACCCCTTCGCGGATTGCCCTGCCTGCGTCGAACTGGCGCAGAAGGGTTTCAATTTCCGACTTGACGGTCAGCAAGGTCGTTTCCAGTATTTCCGGATTGACCTCCGGAATATCGTCCTCCGGATAATCCGCCCACGCGGAAAGATGCGCGGCGGCTTCGATCAGCATCCCGCGAATTCTGATGATTTTCTTTTCCAGCGCGCCGTCATGCCCGGCAAGCGCGGCTTTCGCGGCCTGCTCCCCCTGCGCGGAAATAATCTGCATGATGGATTCCGCTTCGGTCAGTCCGATCTTCCCGTTTAAAAACGCACGGCGGGTAAATTCACCCGGCCCGGCCGGAACCGCGCCCGCGGCAAACACCGCTTTGAGTACGCGGCGCATAATATACAGTCCCCCGTGGCAGGAAAGCTCCACCACATCTTCGCCGGTAAAGCTGGCGGGAGCGGTAAAATTCAGAGCAATCGCTTCGTCTATATCCGTTTCCCCGTCGTGGACTCTGCCGTAAAGGGCGGTGTAGCCATTGATTTCCTCCAGTGTTTTTCCATGTCTGGATAGAAACACTTTTCCGGCGATTTCTTTAGCCTGCGGGCCGGAAATTCTGACAATTCCGATTCCCCCGGGCGCCTGCGGCGTAGAGATTGCCGCGATTGTTTTTGTGGACGGAGTATACCCGTTGTTATTTTTCATTCTTTACCTCGTAAGAGTCGATCCCTTTTGTACTGCGCGGCACTTTCATCTTATTGTACCGCGTATGATAAAAAACAAGGGCGATTCAAATGAACCGCCCTTAGTACTTCCGTTATAAGATTATTTCTTGACGTCAATGCGGCCATAAAGCAAAGCTTTGCCTTCATTTTTCGGCGCTTCTTTTTGCACTGGCTGCCGAACAGGAGCGGGACTGGCGCTCGGCCCGGAACCGACGCTCGGTGCGGATTTCGGCGGCCTGTTGTTAAACCCCGTGCGCGGTTTGTCATTGTACGGACGGCGGCCCTTGCCGTAGTTATTTCTGCGGGGAGCCGGGCGTTCTCCGGCTTCCGGCCCGATTACAACATGGCGGGCAAGGTCTTCACCCTCGGACCAGGATTTTGCGCCCTCAATCGTTTGAACGGCGGTATGGATGATTCTGCGCTCATAGGGGTTCATGGGTTCCAGGGAAGAATTGCGCCCGGTTTTAATCGCCTTTGCCGCAATTTTCTTTCCGAGAATTTCGAGTGTTTCCTTGCGTTTTTCGCGGTAATTTCCAATATCAATGGTAATTCTGTAATAGGAATTGTCAATATGATTGGCAACCAGACCGGTCAAGTACTGAAGCGCGTCCAGTGTTTCCCCGCGATGTCCGATGATAAAGCCAATATCATCGCCGGAAAGAGAAAGCTGAGCGCCATTCTCTTCTTCTGTAATCTGAATTTCCACCGCTGGAAGACCCATATGGTTAAGGATCTCTTTCAAGTACTTTGCCGCGGCTTCTGCCGGGCTGCTTTTGATAAAGACCCTTACCTTTGCAGGGCTTCCGCCGAAAAGGCCGAAGGTCTTTTTGGTCGGCATTTCCAAAATTTCGAATTCCGCATCATAGGATTCAACGCCGAGCTCCCTGCACGCGGCTTCTTTTGCCAGCTCAACGGTTTCACCGGTTGCAATCGCTTCTCTTATCACGGTATTCCCTCCCCGGTTCGTCTTATTTTTTCATTCCTAAATAATCATCCGAATTCGTTTTTCCGCTTTTCGTTTTTGGTTTTGCGCTGCCTGCTTTTGGGGCTGCTTTCTGCTGCTGGGTGCTTTTTTCCTGCCTTGCGTAGGAGCCGCCGGCAACAGGCTTCATTTTAGACTCATTCTCTTCCAGAAGGGCAACTCTCTGCGCTTCCGCCTTCGCGTTCAAATCCGCAGGGCTGAACCAGATATTCAGAATAATGGTTTGCAGAAAACCGAATACGGTTGATATAATCCAATAAAAGCCGACTGCCGCGGGCATTGTGCAGGCAAGCCATGCACTGAACAGCGGCATCAGATAGAGCATTCCTTTCATGCATCCCTGCTGCTGCTGCATCCCCGGCTGCATCTTCATCATAAAGTACTGGGTTACCAATGAGGAAACCAGGCACAGTGCCGGAATGATCCAAAGGTTGGAACGGAAAAGCGTGCCGAAGATATTCGCGCCGTCGCTCGGCGTGTCCAAAAGGTTCAGACCCATAAACTGGAACCCATGGCTGAAGGACTCTATTTTTGCAAGCTCACCCGCGCTGAACATCGTCAGCTGAGGTCTGAGCTGTTCAAAATGCTTGACAATTTCTATCTGTGCGTACTGCGCGGAAAAAGTTGCGCCAAGACCGGGGATCTGCTTGAGCATCTCAACAGCCTTTGTAATTCCGTCAACAGAAAGATGAAGGGCGTTTGCAAGCGGGTTTTGCACCGTATAAAACAGGCCAATCATGATGGGAAAAGGAATAAATGTCGTCAGGCAGCCGCTTGCCGGATTCACCCCTTCTTTGTCGTACATCTTCTGGGTTTCTTCCTGAAGCTTTACCTTGTCGTTTCCGTATTTTTTCTGCAGTTCTTTCTGCTTAGCAGCCATTTTGCTGTTCGCGGCCATCGATTTCTGCTGATTGATGGAAAACGGGAACATGACGATTTTCAATACAAGGGTGAACAAAATAATCGCGACGCCGTAATTCTGAATCAGCGTATAGAAAAACCAAAGCAGATAGCCGAGAATGTTTCCGAAAAAATTAAAAATCTCCGTCATATGGGCAATACTCCTCTATATTGGTTATCGCTTGTCCCGCTTTTCCGGAACGGGGTCATACCCCCCGCGGCTGAACGGGTTACAGCGCAGTATCCGAAAGAATGCAAGCCAAAATCCTTTAAACGCACCAAAACGCTCAATCGCCTCTATTGCGTAATTCGAGCAGGTGGGATAATATTTGCAGCACGGCTTTTTGTAGGGTGAAATTGCTTTCTGATAAAACCTGATAAGCAAAATAAGCGGGCGCTTCATTTTAAAACCCCCGCGTTTTTCAGCTGCACCACCATCGCACGGGAAATGTCCGTGCTTTTTACAAAAGGTGTTTTGCCCCTGGCCACAAAAATAATATCATATCCCGGAGCAATTTCCGGCACCAGGGTTCTGAAAGCTTCACGGATTACCCGACGGGAACGGTTTCTTTTCACGGCGTTGCCGATTTTTTTGCTGGTGGTAATTCCTACCCGTACATTTTTACTGCGATTTTTCAGAACATAGGAAATCACAACAGGGCTGACATACGACTTTCCCCGTGCGTAAATCCTGCGAAAATCCTTGTTTTCTTTTATGGGAATCAATAAATCCATACTTAAAATCGCACCACAATTCTGATTTGTTCCGTGAAGCAGCAAAGCTAAAAAGAAAGGCCACTCACCGTGGCCCTTTTGCTTAGTAGCTCAAACGTGCTCTGCCCTTTGCTCTGCGGCGGGCCAAAACCTTACGGCCGTTGCTTGTGGACATTCTTTTTCTGAAACCATGCTCCTTTTTTCTGTGGAGCTTCTTTGGTTGATAAGTTCTCAGCATGAAAAAACCTCCTTTCGGGGTACAAACCTTGCAATATAGCATTATATATTAAATATGCGCAGCCTGTCAACCTAAATTTTGTCCCCCGTACCGAAAAATATTGGAATTTATCACTGTACAGGCTGATTTTTTTTGGGGTTGAGCTATATAAATCAATATACCACAATTCCCTGTAAAAGAAAAGTGGAACCGACACATTTAAAAAAAATTTATATTCTATGTGTAATGCGCGCGTGCAATACAATATAGTGTATTTTAGACAATAATTGAAATTTGAAATAAATTCTGTTTTGTGGTAATATAATTTATGTTATGCCTATGAGTATAAATAATTGTTAAAATGAGGTTTAAAGAATGGAATCCTTTACCGAGGTCTGGAATCTGGTCTGCGATTATTGCAAAAGCAAGATTACCGACATTGCTTATTCCACATGGATCAAACGCATAGAACCGGTCAATCTTGACTTTGCGCAGGGAGTTGCGGTCATCAAAGTCCCAAACGAACTCCACCGGCAGACCATCAAACATTATTATATGGATATGCTTGATGAAGCATTCACACAGATTTTCGGTCAGAAAATTCAGATACGCGTCTGTACGCCGGAAGAGGCGGGGGCGGAAAAGCAGAGCGACGAAACGCCCGCCATCAACGACGATTACGAATTTACATTCGACACCTACATTGTGGGTTCCTCCAATAAATTTGCGCACGCCGCCTCCATGGCGGTAGCGAACAAGCCCGCCACCCTATATAATCCGCTTTTTATTTACGGAAATTCAGGGCTGGGCAAAACGCACCTTCTTTATGCGATCTGCAATGAAATCAGCCGGACCAATCCGGAAATGAACATTATTTATATTAAAGGCGACGAGTTTACCAACGAGCTGATTGAGGCGATCCGCCGCGGCACCACCGCGGAGTTTCACAACCGTTACCGGAAGGCGGACGTGTTCCTCGTAGACGATATTCAGTTTATTGCCGGAAAAGATTCCACCCAGGAGGAATTTTTCCATACCTTTAACACCTTATATGAAGCAAAAAAACAGATCGTACTGACTTCCGACCGGCCGCCGAAGGATATTGCCACTCTGGAGGAGCGTCTGCTCACCCGTTTTGAGTGGGGCCTGACCGCGGATATCCAGCCGCCGGACTTTGAAACGCGAATTGCCATTATTAAAAGGAAAGCGGAGCTTCTGGAAATTGATCTTCCGGACAATGTCGCCGAATACATAGCCAACCGGCTGAAGAATAACATCCGTCAGCTGGAGGGCGCGGTGAAAAAAATGAAAGCCTACTACCTGCTTGCCGGGGAAGACCCCAGCATTACGACGGCGCAGGCGGCAATCAGCGATATTATCAACAACGACCAGCCCACCCCCTTCACCGTAGAGAAAATTATTGACGAAGTCGCGCGCACTTTCGGTACGACCGGCGAGGACATCCGTTCCTCCAAGCGTTCCGCAAACATTTCAAGCGCGCGTCAGATGGCTATTTATATAGTAAGGGAAATTACGCAGCTGCCAATGACCTCCATCGGCGAGGAATTCGGCGGACGCGACCATTCTACCGTTGTCTATGCGATACAGCAGGTAGAAAAAGGGATTAAGCGCGACCAGAAAATCAAGGCGACCGTCGAAGATATTATTAAGAATATCCGTGACCGCTAAAAAGTGGAAAACCTGTTGACTTTTCAACAAATTCTGTTAATCTGCGTTTTTAACAGGTTTTTAGACCATTCGAAGTATTTAACTTGTTTTCAACATTCCCCACAGAGTTTTCAACACCCGGTTAAATACTTCTCTTTTATACGAACAGTTAACAAAATCTTAACATAAAAATCACAGACGGCAATGAACCAAAAATTCACGCCGCAACAGGGTTTCCGGAATCTTTCAACTTTTCAGTGCCGCCTACTACTCTTACTAAATTAAATCTATACTATCTATTATAAAAAGGAAGCAGAGGGTGAGTTTATGAAAATAACCTGCAAACGGCAGCAGCTGAACGAAGCTGTGTTGAATGTTCAGCGTGCCGTGTCCACAAAATCATCTGTTCCCGCCCTGGAAGGCATCCTGCTCAAAACAGGCGAGAATGAAATTACCTTATGCGGCTATGACCTGGAACTGGGCATGACCACAAAAATAGAAGCTCAGGTGGAAGAGCCGGGCAGCATCGTTCTGAGCGCCCGCCTGTTTGGCGACATTGTCCGCCGTCTGCCGGCGGAAACCGTCTACCTTGCCACTGACGAAAAAAAGATCACCTCCATCAAAAGCGGGCCCGCCGATTTCTCCATTGTGGGAATCCCCGCGGAGGAATACCCCGAGCTGCCGGCCATCACCGGAGAAACCTCCATCCGGATTGCGAACAATATCTTAAAGAGCATGATCCGGCAGACGATTTTTGCCGTCGCGGAAAGCGACGCAAAACCCATCCACACCGGTACCCTGTTTGAACTGAGCAAAAATAAGATCCGTCTGATTTCCGTGGACGGCTACCGTCTTGCTCTGCGGGAAGAAACCGCTGCCTGCGGCGAAGAAACCAGCTTTGTTGTACCGGGCAAAACACTCGGCGAAGTCCTCAAGCTTCTGAGCGACGACGACACCGAGCTGGAAATTCAAATCGGCAGACGCCACATTTTGTTCCAGATTGGAAATTACTGCGTCATTTCCCGCCTTTTAGAGGGGGAATTTCTCGACTATAAAGCCGCAATTCCAAATACCAGCTCAACAGAGATCATTGTTTCCACCCGTTCGTTCATCGACAGCGTGGAGCGTGTCTCCCTTTTGATTACGGACAGACTGAAAAGCCCGGTTCGCTGTGTGTTTGAGGACGGGGAAATCAAGGTTTCCTGCTCCACTTCCATCGGTCACGCCAACGATCAGCTTTCCGCAAAAATTGACGGCGCGGGCGTGGAAATGGGTTTTAACAACCGCTATCTGCTTGACGCTCTTCGCAACACCGAGGGCGACGAGGTAAAAATACAGCTCAACGGGGCTTTAAGCCCGATGAAAATCCTTCCGCGGGAGGGGGATGCGTTCCTCTTCCTGGTGCTGCCGGTTCGTCTGAAAAGTGAGGCTCAGATATGAAGATTGAAAAAATTGTCATCGATACCGAATTTATCCGTCTGGACGCTCTTTTAAAGCTTGGCGGCGCGGTGGACACCGGCGGCCGGGCAAAATTTGTTGTGCAGGCCGGTGAAGTGAAGGTCAACGGCGAAATCTGCACCATGCGCGGAAAGAAAATGAGAAACGGCGACAAAGCCGAGTATAACGATGTGACATATGAGGTGTGTAACGGGTGATTATCCAGCACCTGGAAGCTGAAAACTACCGAAATATCCGGCGCTGCGTGATAATTCCGCAGAATGGGATCAATATAATCTATGGAAAAAATGCGCAGGGAAAAACCAATTTACTGGAAGCGGTCTGGCTTTTTACCGGCGGCCGTTCCTTTCGGGGAGCGAAGGACGCCGACCTGATTCTGCAGGGGGAAGCCGGCGCAAAGCTCAGTCTGGAATTTTTCAGCGGCGAGCGCGTTCAGACGGCGGAAATTACGATTGAAAACGGGCGCAGAAGCGCTGCTTTAAACGGGATTCCGCAGAAAAACGCGTCCGGTCTGGTCGGAAAGTTCTTTTCCGTGATTTTTTCCCCGGAGCATATCGCGCTGGTGCGCGAGGGCCCCTCTCAGCGGCGCGATTTTATAGACGCCGCGCTCTGTCAGATCAAACCCGGTTATGCCGCGCTTTTGGCTCGATATAATCGAACGCTGAATCAGCGAAACACCCTTTTGAAAGATATTCCCCGTCATGCCGAGCTGATGGATACGCTGGAAATCTGGGATGAAAAGCTTGCTTCCTACGGCGAAGCGGTCGTCCTCGGCAGAATGGACTATATTCATAAAATCCGGGAACCGGTCAAAGAAATTTACGCCGGGATTTCCCAGCATACCGAAACCATCGATTTAACCTATCAGAAAAGTGCTGAGAACCTCAAAACGGCGCTCAAAGCGTCCCGCAGGGAGGATGTGGCACTGGGGCACACCAGCGTGGGGCCCCACCGCGACGACATGGATATTTCCATTGACCAGCGCTGTGCCCGGTCGTTCGGTTCACAGGGACAGAAGCGTTCCGCCGTCCTTGCTTTGAAGCTTGCGGAGGCCGAAATGCTTTACCGCCAGACCGGGGAAAGACCGGTGATCCTTCTCGACGACGTCATGAGCGAGCTGGATTCCGGCAGACAGGATTATCTGCTTAATCACCTGAACAGCTGTCAGGTTTTTATAACCTGCTGTGAACCCGGTGCCATAAAGCAGCTCCGGGAAGGCGCCCTGTTTGAAATGGACAGCGGCACCCTGATAAAAAAATAGGAAAGGTTTTATTTTATGTATCTTCATCTAGGGCAGGACACGGTGATTAAAGTCAGTGATATTGTGGGCATATTCGATATGGAAACTTCTACCATTTCCCGGTCGACCAGAGATTATCTTTCCGCGGCTCAAAAAAAGGGCCGGGTCGTCAATGTTTCTATGGAAATGCCGAAATCCTTTGTACTTTGCTGTGATAAAAGCAACCGGATGACCGTTTATATCACACAGATTTCTTCTTCCACCCTTCTGAAAAGAACAGGGTTTATCGACGAAATATCTAATGTTTAATGGGTGAAAAAATGAAAAAATTCCGAAAGGCACGATGTCCGCACTGCGGAAATAAACTGAGCCTGCTGCAAAGCTGGACCCTGAAAACCCAGGGCGAATACAAATGTCCTAAATGCGGCGGCTACTCCAATATTGAGCTTGATTCCGCCGTCTACATTTTTGCCATTGCCGCAATCGTGCTCAGCGGGCTGATTTATCTTGTTTGGATGATAAGCGTAGGAGTGCTCAGCCTTGTTTCCATTTTTATGATTATGCTGCCGTATTTCCTGTTTTATCTGCTCTGTTTTTTTCTGGTCAGGCTGAGAAAACCTACAGCCCGAAGAAAGCCCCCCGCCGCCGGCCGGCCGCAGCCGTCCCCCCAGCAGCAAACGCAGAAAATTTATGATAGAAACAGCAGGAGACTCTGAACCGTTTCGGCTTAAAAGAAATATACAATATGGATTATAATTGGAGGGTTAGACTTGGAGTTTAGCGAAATTACGCAATCCAAACAAAAATATGACGAAAATCAAATACAAGTACTGGAAGGTCTTGCCGCGGTCAGAAAGCGCCCCGGCATGTATATCGGCTCTACCGGACCGCGCGGTCTGCATCACCTTGTTTATGAAATCGTGGACAACGCAATCGACGAGGCTCTCGCGGGCTTCTGCGATAAAATAGAAGTGAAAATTCTGCCCGGGGACGTTATCAGCGTCTTGGACAACGGGCGCGGAATTCCGGTCGGAATCCAGCATCAGATGGGTATCCCGGCGGTTACGGTCGTTTTTACCGAGCTGCACGCGGGCGGCAAATTCGGCGGCGGCGGGTATAAAGTTGCCGGCGGTCTGCACGGCGTGGGCGCCTCCGTTGTGAACGCGCTGTCCGAGTGGCTGGAAGTCGAAGTCTATAACGAGGGCAAGGTCTATTTTCAGCGTTTTGAACGCGGAAAAATCGTGACCCAGCTGGAAGTGCGCGGGGAAACGGATAAAACCGGCACGCTGGTCACCTTTAAGCCGGACGCGGAAATTTTCCGTGAAACCACCGTTTATGACTATGAAACCCTGCAGACGAGACTGCGTGAGCAGGCATTTTTGAACGCCGGTATTCACATTGAGCTGTCCGACCTGCGCGAGGAAAGCAATCCGATTCAGGATAACTACTGCTACCACGGCGGCATCAGCAGCTTTGTGGAATTTATCAATAAGAAAAAAGCGGTCGAGATCATTCATCCCGACATTATTCATTTTACTTCCGTCGCCCCCGATAATTCGGCAACAGCGGAAGTCGCTATGCAGTATAATGATTCCTATAACGAACTGATGCTTTCCTTTGCCAACAATATTCACACAACGGACGGCGGTACGCACGAGGACGGCTTTAAGCGCGCCCTGACCCGTGTGATGAACGATTATGCCAGAAAATACAATATTCTGAAAGAAAATGATAAAAACCTTTCCGGCGACGACGTCCGTGAAGGTCTGACCGTCATTATCAGCGTAAAGATGAAGGACGCCCAGTTTGAGGGCCAGACAAAGGCCCGTCTGGGAAATACCGAAATCGGTACGCTGGTCAGCAACCTGATTACCGACAAGATGACCGCGTATCTGGAGGAGAACCCCGCAACCGCCAGAGCAATTTTTGACAAAGCGCTCGCCGCTTCCCGTGCGCGTGACGCCGCGAGGAAAGCCCGCGATCTGGTTCGGCGGAAATCCGCGCTGGAAAACGCCGCGCTGCCGGGCAAACTTGCCGACTGTCAGAGCCGGAATCCGGACGAAACAGAAATTTATATCGTTGAGGGAGATTCCGCCGGCGGTTCCGCCAAAGGCGGACGCGACCGTAAATATCAGGCAATTCTGCCGCTTTGGGGCAAAATGCTCAACGTGGAAAAAGCCAGACTTGACAAGGTGTACGGCAATGAAAAGCTGATGCCTGTCGTAACCGCGCTGGGCTGCGGAATCGGGGAAGAGTTTGACCTGAACAAACTGCGTTACGGCAAAATCATCATTATGGCCGATGCTGATGTCGACGGTTCCCACATCCGCACGCTGCTTTTGACTTTCTTCTTCCGGTTTATGAAGCCGCTTGTGGAGGAAGGCCATGTTTACCTTGCGCAGCCTCCGCTTTTCCGTTTGAGCAAAGGGAAAAACCATTACTATGCGTTCAGTGACGAGGAACGCGATCAAAAAATGGCGGAGCTTGCCAGCAACTATGAAATTCAGCGCTACAAAGGTCTAGGTGAAATGGACGCCGAGCAGCTTTGGGAAACAACCATGAATCCCGAAAGCCGCACCATGCTGCGCGTGGAAGTGGAAGACGCCGCCGCCGCGGACGAAGCCTTTACCATTTTGATGGGCGATAAGGTGGAACCGCGCCGTGCCTTTATAGAGAGCAACGCGAAGTACGCGAAGAATCTCGATATTTGACGCGTACTTTTTCCCCTTGGTTTGGCTTTTTTGCAGGCAAAATTGGGTTATAATATTTACAATATGTAAATATTGATGTATAAAATACAATTTGTAGTACATAGGCAGAAGGAGAATTTCTCATGAAACATTTTGTGAAAGAACAGGATACCGCTTCCAAACCTCCTGAACCCCGGGGGGAACAGACCCCCGACGAGGATCAGCGAGAAAAGGACAGAGTAGAATGGGACGGTTCCGAAGCGGAACTGGTTGCCGATGAAACAGCGCTTGCTTTTGAAGAACAGCAAACGGGAATCAAGCTGAAATATACGCTGACCTCCGGCGAAATTTTTAAGGTGCTCTGGAAAAGTCAGTACACCGCGGCAAGGATGACGCTTTCCGTGATTGCGGTCGTGTTAAGCGCCGTGATGACCGCCGTTTTTCTGACACAGTTCCGCGCGACGGGTGACAGCCGGTATCTTTCTCTGGCCGTGGTATGTCTGCTGCTGATTTTGACGGTCGCGGTTTTTCCGACGGCAGTCATCAGGGTGCATTCGTCAAAAATCGCGGACGGCCGGGAAATCCGCATGAAGGTTTACCCCGATCATATTGAAATGGGGCTGCCGGACAAAAAGTGGGAGATTGCGCTTGACGGAACCAGCGAATGTGTTCAGGTGGAAAATCTGATGGTACTGTACATAGACGACAGAAATATGGTGATTCTTCCGCTGCGCTGCGTGGAGCCGGCTGTTTTGCCGGAAATACAGGCGATGATTTTGGCGGGGACACACCCGAAAAGCTAGAAACGGAGAGGAGACGAAAAAATGCCGACGTTTTACGAAGGCGGGCCGGTTCACACGGTGGAACAGACCGTTGGCTCGGAAGATTACGCCGAGGCTTACTACACGGCGCAGAGCGCGGTTTCCCCCATGCATAGAAAATGGGTGCGCGCCGGAATCTGCCTTTCCGCGGCAATCGTCATCGCTTCCTTTATTCCGTTTTACCGCGCCCGGTTTTTTACCTGCTGGGGGCCTGCCTGCGGCATTGTGCTGGCGCTGGCGCTCGGATTTCTGTTCTTTTTCATTCAGCCGAACGATATTCGGAAATGGGCGGCGGAGCTGTACCGTTCCAACCGGCTTTTGGAGCTGCCGCAGAAAATAGAAATTTACCGGGACAGCGTCGTCATTGAAACCAGCTGTGAGAAAATTCTGGAATATTGGACCGATTTCAGCAAATGCATAGAAACCCCCGCCGCGTTTGTCGTGACCGGCGGGCGGGAAAGGGACTTGCTGCTGATAAAAAAGCAGGGACTGTCTAACGAACAAATTAAGAAAATTTCCGAACACCTTGCCGGCGCGTTTGCTTCGCGCTATGTGAAAAGCGGGCGTTAAGGAGGGATTTATTTGCCTGAAAGCCCAGTTTCGGTAAGCTGTCTTACCACAAAATTCGATTATGCCGACTATAAGGCCGCGGCGGCGAAAGCCGCCATGAGGAAGAGCGAAAAGATTACTCTGAAAATTACGGGAACCGTTCTGATTTTAACCGCGTTTCTGCTAAGGGCTTTTGTCTACGGAAATTTTTATCAGAACTTTATTTATGCGGCCATGGCCGCGGTCGGCGTGATTATCGGCTGTTTTTACGATATGATTGTTCTTTACGCCGTTCGGCGGCACGCCCTGAATTACTTTACGGCAAACAGTGAAAAATTTATCGCGCAGACCACGGAATTTTCTGAGGAAACCATAACCTTTCAAACCGAACGGTATACGGCGGCGATCCCCTATGAGATGCTGTATAAGGCGTATGAGGACGCGAGGGTTTTTATCATATACACCGGAATCAATGAAACGAAGTTTATCCCCAAAAGAGCGATGAACGAAAGCGAATGTACCAGGATTCACAAAATTCTTGAGACAAAGCTTCAGGAAAAATATCAGCAGGAAGGTGCCCGCTAATGGACGAATTTCAGGAGAATCAAAAAATTATAAACGTTGATCTGGAAAAGGAAATGAAACAGTCGTTTCTTGCCTATTCCATGTCGGTCATTGTTTCACGCGCGCTGCCGGATGTACGCGACGGCTTAAAACCGGTTCACAGAAGAATTCTGTATACCATGTTTGAAAACGGCCTTTCTCCGGACAAGGCTTACCGTAAATGCGCCGACACCGTCGGTTCCGTGCTGGGCCGTTACCATCCGCACGGCGACGCTTCGGTTTACGACGCGCTTGTGCGTCTGGCACAGGACTTTTCCATGCGCTATATGCTGGTGGACGGACACGGAAACTTCGGTTCCGTGGACGGCGATCCCCCGGCTGCCTACCGTTACACCGAATCCCGCATGAGCAAAATCGCCGTGGAAATGCTGGAGGATATTGACAAGGATACCGTCGATTTTCAGCCGAACTACGACGACCGTCTGAAAGAGCCGACTGTTCTGCCCAGCCATTTTCCGAACCTGCTGGTCAACGGCTCCACCGGGATTGCGGTCGGTATGGCTACGAATATTCCCCCGCACAATATGGGAGAAGTCATTGACGGCATGTGTACGCTGATTGATAATCCAGACGCTTCTTTGGATGATTTGATGCAGCATATCAAGGGGCCGGACTTCCCCACCGGCGGCATCATCATGGGCCGGGCGGGTATCCGCGCCGCTTACGCCACCGGCCGCGGCCGCATTACGGTGCGCGCCCGCGCGGAAATTGAAGAGGAAAAGAACGGTCGCTTCAACATTGTTGTGTCGGAGCTTCCGTATCAGGTCAATAAAGCAAGACTGGTCGAAAATATCGCCGAGCTGGTCAAGGACAAGCGCATCGAGGGAATTTCCAACGTGGAAGACCACTCCGACCGCGAGGGCATGCATATGCTCATCAGCGTGAAGCGCGACGCTTCCCCGCAGATTGTTTTGAATCAGCTTTATTCCTATACCCAGATGCAGACGACATTCGGCGTCATCATGATCGCCATTGTCAACGGCGAACCCAAAACGCTGACGCTGAAGGAAATGCTGCAAGAATATATTTCGTTTCAGGAAAGCGTCGTTCGGCGCCGCACCCTGTTCGACCTGAAAAAGGCCGAAGAGCGCGCCCACCTTCTGGAAGGCTTGAAGATCGCAGTAGACAACATAGACGAAGTGATTTCCATTATCCGCAGTTCCAAGGACAGAGCCACCGCAAGGGGACGTCTGACCGAGCGTTTCGGACTGGACGAGCCGCAGACACAGGCGATTGTGCAGATGCCGCTTGGTGCGCTCACCGGTCTGGAACGTCAGAAACTGCTGGACGAAATTGCCGCGCTGGAGTTGAAGATAGCGGATTACAAGGATATTCTCAGCAATGAGACGCGGCTGCTCGGCATCATCAAGGACGAGGCAATCGCGGTGAAAAATAAATTCAGCGACGAGCGCCGCACGGAAATTGCGACCGTGAGCGGAGAAGTCGATATTGAAGATTTGATTCCGCAGGAGGAATGTGTGCTGACCCTGACCAACTTCGGCTATGTCAAGCGCCAGAAGACGGACACCTACCACATTCAGCGCAGGGGCGGCCGCGGCGTAAGCGGAATGACAAGGCGTGAAGAGGATGTCGCGAGCGATATGTTCGTTATCAACAGCCACGACTATGTCATGTTCTTTACCAATCTGGGCCGTGTGTACCGGCTGAAATGCTACGAAATCCCGGAGGGTTCCCGCACAAGCAAGGGAATGAATATTGCCAACCTGCTGCCGATTGCGCAGGATGAAAAGGTTACCTCTATGATTCGTGTGCCGGAATTTGACGAAGAAAGCTATCTGTGTATGGTAACGCGCAAAGGCATTATCAAACGCACCAGCCTCTCGGCTTACAATACCGCGCGCAAGGGCGGCGTGATTGCCATTGATCTGGACGAGGGCGACGAGCTTTCGTGGGTGCGCATGACAAGCGGCGACACGCAGCTTCTGGTGGCAACCCGTCTGGGCATGGCAATCCGGTTTGATGAAAGGGATGTCCGCCCCATGGGCAGAACCGCCCGCGGGGTCAAGGCAATTACCCTGAAGGAAAGCGATTATGTAATCGGAATGAGCTCCCTGCGTGAGGGCGGTCTGGTACTGACGGTTTCCGCAACCGGCTACGGGCGTCTTTCCGACATCAACGACTATCGGATTCAGTCCAGAGGCGGTAAGGGTCTGACCAATTATCATATTCAGAAATATGGAGAGGTTGCCGCGATTAAAGTAGTCGATCTGGAAGACGACGTGATCTTGATTTCTTCCGATGGAATCATTATTCGCATCCCGGCGAATTCCATCCGCGAATGCGCAAGACCCTCCAAGGGCGTGCGCGTGATGCGGCTGAACGAAACCAGCGAGGTAGTCACCCTTGCCCGTACCGCGCACGAAGAAGATGAAGTGGATGCGCTGCCCGTGGATGAGGGCGACGCGGAGGACGGCTGCGAAGACGAGCCGGAGGATCTGGAAGAGAATCTCTCAACGGATACGCAGGAAGAAAACACCGAGGAATAAGAAAGGGTGCTGTGAATGAATCACTGGAAAAAGCTTTGCATTGCCGCGGTTCTCGCCGTGGCGGTCACGGCGTTTGCCGGGTGCGGGATGCTTAACAAGGGCGGCGAAAGCTCCGTTCCGGCGAGCAGTTTTGGCGAATCCTCGCAGGGCGTGGAGTCCCAGCCGGCAAGCAGCGCGCAAAGCGAGCCGCAAAGTTCCGGGACGGCGTCCGTGGGGCCCAGCGAACCGGCCGAATCCCAGCCCGGCCCGGTCATCGATATAGAAACAGACAGCCCGGAATTCAACGCGCTGTTTAAAAAGAATCCGATCGACAAGCAGTATATTACGGAGTCCAACAAGGCTTTCTCCAATGTGGAGATGGTTCAGCTCTCCAATAAGTACGCCGGAATCTGGAAAAAAGAAGTTAATTCCGCTTACGAAAAAGTGACGAAGCTGGCAACGGGCGACGCCCTTTCCAAGATCAAGTCCGATCAGACCGCGTGGGTCAACGGCAAAACCGCCGCGCTGAAAAAAATCAATGACGAGGCGCAGGCCGCGGGCGGAACAATGGCGCAGGTCAACGCGGCAAGCGCAACGATGGATTATTACCGCAGCCGTGCCGCTCAGGTTTACCGCCAGCTGTACTCTTTCGATCAAAACTACACTTACGCGTTCAAATAGCTTATTTTCTATACGTTCTGTTGTGTTTTCACTTACTATTACTTTATGTAGTCAATTATTCAGATAAATTTCCTTGTTCCGCCCTGCCGGACAGAAGAATCCGGCAGGAGCGGCTTACTGAAAATAGCGGTGATTAGGGAGAAAACGATGGAATTAAACGAGAAAACCCTGAGTAGAAACGATGTTTACGAAGGAAGAATCCTCAAATTTCATGTGGACAAGGTGGAGCTGATCAACGGAAAAACCTCTACCCGGGAGTGTGTTGACCACCCGGGCGGGGTCAGCGTGGCCGTTTTGACGGAAAAAGATGAAATTCTTTTAGTCCGGCAGTTCCGTTACCCCTATAAAGAAGTCGTTCTGGAAACGCCCGCGGGTAAGCTGGAGCTCGGCGAAGACCCGTTCGAGGCGATGAAGCGCGAGCAGCTGGAGGAAACCGGCACCACCGGTTCCCACTATCTCGATATGGGAAAGCTTTACCCTTCCCCCGGTTATTCCAACGAAGTGATTTATCTGTACGCCTGCCGTCTGGATACGCTGGGCAAAACCCAGTTTGACGAGGACGAGTTTCTTGAAACGGAAAAAATCCCGATTGACGAGGCGGTGCGGATGGTAATGGACGGGGAAATCCCCGACTCTAAAACCCAGGTGCTGGTTTTGAAAATCGCCCGGTTGTTAAAGGATGGAAAAATCTAAGGGGTGCGCCATGAAAAAAAGAAAATTTACAGAGCTGAGCGAGCCGCAGAAACGGTTTTATATGTATCTGGGCCTTTTGATTGCCTCCCTGTTTTTTGCCATTGGAAATCCGCAGGGCAGCTGGCTGCCAATCGGGCTTGGAATCGGGATGATCGTGGTGTACGCGCCCGACGCTCTCCGCCGGCTGAAAAACGGCAGGAAAGAACACGGTGACGGGGAACCGGAAGACCAAAACGATCAGGACAGATGAACGCCGCTCGGGAATCACGGTTCCCGAGCGGCTCTTTTCTTTTATTTCCCGACCTTTTTTCACACAGCCATCACATAAAGTTTATAAAATAGCATGGAATCATTCAAAGAAAGTTTACACTCTGAAAGCTGCGAATTGCTACAATAATATGGCGTACCGGCGGGCTTTGTCCGCTTTATGATCAATTCAAAATAATGGAAACATCAGGAGGGATCTGCATGATTGAGGTGAAAAACCTCTCAAAGCGCTACGGCCCGAACGTCGCTTTGAACAACATCAGCTTCTCGGTCGAAGAAGGAACGGTCGTCGGTTTTTTAGGGCCGAACGGCGCGGGAAAGTCAACCACTATGAATATTATAACCGGATATCTGTCGGCCAGCTCCGGTTCGGTTACGGTCGGCGGGTACAATACGCTTGACAATCCCAATGAAGTGAAAAAGCTGATCGGGTATATGCCCGAAATTCCGCCACTCTACCCGGATATGACGGTGAAGGAATACCTGAATTTTATGTATGACCTGAAAAAGGTGACCCTGCCAAGAGAGAAGCACCTGAAAGAGATCTGCGCGCTGGTGAAGATCACCGATGTTTATCCCCGTCTGATTAATAACCTGAGCAAGGGCTACAAGCAGCGTGTCGGATTTGCGCAGGCGCTTTTGGGCAACCCTCCTGTTCTGATTCTTGACGAGCCGACCGTCGGGCTTGACCCCAAACAGATTATCGAAATCCGCAATCTGATTCATAATCTGGGGAAAAAACATACGATTATTTTAAGCTCCCACATCCTGCCGGAAATTCAGGCGGTCTGTGAGCGCATCATCATTGTCAACAAAGGAAATCTGGTTGCGGACGGCACACCGGACAGTCTTTCCCAGAACCTGAGCGCCGACCATAAACTGATTCTCCGCGTAGAGGGGAACGAGACGGAAGTAAAAAATGCCCTGAAAGCCGTTAAGTTTGTGGAAACCGTACAGAGCTGCGGAGAAAAGGAACCGGGTGTTTTTGAGTATGAGGTAGAGGCTCGCGACGGCCGCGATGTGCGCCGGGAGCTTTTCCGCGCGGCCGCGTCAAAGAACTTCCCCATTCTGTCCATGACCAACGCCGGGCTTTCGCTGGAAGACGTTTTCCTGCGCCTGACCAGCGCCGCTTATCTGCAGGATACCGTTTCTGAAACCATTACGGAAGGAGAGGAAGAAGAATGAGAGCAATTACCAAACGAGAGCTGAAGGCGTACTTCACTTCCCCTATCGGCTATGTCTGCGTCGCCACCATTTTGGCGCTGTACGGCTATTACTTCTTTCAGGTACTGATGCTGCGCTCTTCCTCCTATATTTCCAACGTATACAGTACCATGTTCATCTGGAGCATGATGATTGTTCCCATCATCACCATGCGCAGTTTCAGCGAGGAAATGCGCAACCGCACCGATCAGGCGCTTCTGACCGCGCCGGTGGGCGTTACCTCCATTGTGGCAGGTAAATTTCTGGCGGCGTTCGCCGTGTTCGCCATCGCCATGGTTGGTACCCTGATTCCCGTGGCCGTGATCGGGCTGTTTTCCGCGCCGGAATGGGCGCTGATTTTCGGGAATTTCTTCGGTTCCCTGTTGTTCGGCGCGGCGATGATCTCTATCGGCGTGTTTATTTCTTCGCTTACCCAAAGCCAGATCGTCGCCGCCATCGGCACGTTCGGCGTATCCATCCTTCTGCTAGTTGTGGATCAGCTGACCGGCCTGGTCAGCAATCCGGTCGCGGTCAAGCTGATTGGATGGCTTTCCTTCAATACGCGTTATCAGCCGTTTACCAAGGGTATATTCGATATTTCAAGCCTTGTCTTTTTCCTGAGTGTCATCGCGGTCTTTATTTTCCTGACCGCCCGCAAGCTTGAAAGCAGAAGATGGAGCTAAGGGGGGTATGAAAATGAATCAGGATAAGAATCACGAGATAGAAAACGATACACCGGAAACAGAAGCCGCCGAAGAAAACACCGTGGAACAGGCGGAAATCCCCGCAGAGGAAACTACCGCGGAAAACGGGAATACACAGGAAACGGAACAGACCGAAGACACAATTTCCCCTGAAAAGAATGATAAAGACGATGGCTTTACCGCAAAAGTCAGCGCTTACACAAAAAGCAGCAAATTCCGCCGCGGGGGAATTTCCACCGCGTTTACCGCCGGCTTCATTGTCATTGTCATCCTCGTCAACGTGATCGTGAGCGTACTGGCGCAGCGGTACCCGTCCATGAACCTGGATCTGACGAAAAACAAGGTCAACACCCTTTCCGTGCAGGCACAGGAAGTGGCTGCCAAGGTCAACGTGCCCGCCACAATTTATATTATGGCGACGGAAGCCCAGACAAAGGGCGACCAGCTTCTGGCGGATTACGGCATCAAGTACAGTCAGGTGGGCGAGCTAGCTGAGAAAATCGCCGAGAAAAATTCCAATATCAAGGTGGAGTACGTTGATCTGGACAAAAATCCCACCTTTGCCAATACCTATAAAAACGACAATCTGGTTGCGGGCGACGTGCTGGTAAAAACGGAGAAACGCTACCGCGTACTGGCTTACACTGATTTGTTCAACGTACAGTACGGCGCGGACGGAAGCACAACCGAAACCTATTCCATGGTGGACAGCGCACTTGCCTCCGGGCTTAATTCCGTCATCGCGGACACGGTTGCGGTCGCTTCGTTTGACACGGGCCACAGCGAGCAGCTGGAAACCACCACCTATAAAAAGCTGCTGGAAAACAACAGCTTTGAAACGAAGGACTTTAATTTACTGACGGACGCAATCCCGGACAACACCCGTTTGGTGGTTCTGGGCTGCCCCGCTACGGACTATACCGACGCGGAGCTTGAGAAGCTGGATACTTTCCTGAGCAGCGCGGAAATTCCGGGCGACCGCTCCCTGCTGATTACCTTCCACCCCAGCCAGAAGGAAATGCCCAAGCTTTCCGCTTTTCTGAAGGAATGGGGGATTGAGGTGCCGCAGGCCGTGGTTGTGGAAAGCGACCAGAGCAAATATTACACCGACGACGCCAGTTATATCCTGTCCACGGTGCAGACGGGTCTGAGCCTGGGCGGACAGTCCGATTACGGCTACTTTACCACCCCGCAGTCCAACCCGGTGAACATTTTGTTTGAAACCAAAGGAAGCAAAACCACTTACTCTCTGGCAAAGTCCAGCGATACCTGTTATCTGGTGGACAACAATACCAAACAAGACGAAACTCCCCAGAAGGCCTCCTACAATACGGCGGTCCTTTCACAGGATACCGTAAAATCCGGCGCGAAGGAATACAAGGCGAATGTCATTGCGCTGGGAAGCACCATGATGTTCTTGGGTGAAATTATGGGCGCGAGTACCTTCGGCAACGCAAAATATGTGGTGGATCTTTCCCGCTACGCGACCGGTACCACCAACGCCGCTACCGCAATCACGGAAACCTCGGTACAGACCAATGTTTCCGACATTACCCTGAGCGCGGAAATGAGCGTTTTGCTTGGGATTGGGGTGTTTACCCTGCTGATTCCGCTGCTCGTAGCCATTGCCGGCATTTGTGTGTACCACAAGAGGAGGCGCCTGTAAAATGAAGACCAGCACAAGGAATTTGGTGATTGTGGCCGGATGCATCGTCGTGCTCGGCGGCGTGGCCGCCGCGCTGCTGATGACGGGGGAAAAAGACGGCGTTTCTTCCTCCGCGGCATCCGCTTCAACCATTGAGCTTGTCTCCAAAACAAGTCAGGACATCGTTTCCATCTCCGTAAAAAACAAAAAGGGCAGCTATACGATTGTGCCGGTGGAAAAACCGGCCGCCGCCGCTTCTTCGGTTGCTTCCGGCACTGCCTCCGCCGTGGCGGAGACTACCTATATGGTCAAGGAGCTCGGCGGGGTGCCGATTAACAGCACCGCCGCTTCTCAGGTCGTGCAGAACGGGTTCAGTCTGGTCGCAACCAAAAATCTGGGTACGGTCAGCGACCTGAGCGAATTCGGATTAAAAGACCCGCAGGCTACTGTGGAAGTCGCTTTCAAGGACGGAAGCAGCTATAATTACAAAATCGGGAATCCCTCTGCCACGGACAGCACCGCGTACTATATGTGCGGTGAAAATTCAGAAAATGTGTATATTGTCAGCATTGACAGCGGGATTCTGGAAAGTAAAACCTATTTTGTCAGCAAAGAAATTATGAACATTACCAGCAGTACCGGCGTAAACGACTTTACCAAAATAACGCTGAGCGGAACGAATTTTCCAAAACCGGTGACCGTAATGAAAAGCGGAACCGAGGGGATCATTACTTCCCCGGTCAGCGCACCCACGGACGCTGAAAAGCTAAGTGCGGTGGAGTCGGCGCTTGCCAGTTTAACCGCGGATTCTGTGGCTGATGTAAACCCGGACGCTGCGGCGCTGAAAAGTTACGGACTTGACAAACCCACGGCGGTAGCCGATTTTACGGTCAATCAGAAAAGCTACCGGCTGCTGGTCGGCGCATTGAAGGATTCTTCCTATTATGTTAAGCTCGACAATGTGGAAGCCGTGTATCTGGTGAAAGCGGAAAATCTGGACGCCTGGGTAAAAGCCAGTGCGTTCACGCTTCGCAGCAAGGACATTCTCAAACCCGACATTACAGAGGTGAAATCGCTTTCTGTGGAGGCGGGCAGCACGCTTTGGAATTTTGCCGTCGCAAGGACGAAGGATGAAACAAAGTCCACGGAAGATAAAACGGAATACACCTACGGGGTGACGGGCACAAACGGCAAAAAACTGGATTACGAGAAGAATTATACCCCGTATTTTGAACAGGTCACGGGCGTACAGCTTCTGGAACCGGCGGACACCAAACCGGCCGGAACGCCGGAGCTAAAGCTTCAATATGCTTATTTTGACAAGGACGGAACGGACACCGTCGAGTTTTACAAAACCGGTGACCGGCTGTACACCGCGGTGGTCAACGGCGTGGTCTATGGGGTGGTGACACAGGACGATGTTCAGAAAATGATTACCGGAGCAAAAGCACTGCAGGAATCATAAACAAGTGTGGAAAATAAAGGGATTTATTCTTAGTAAGAAGAATAAATCCCTTTTTGTCTGCAAAAATGCAGGATGAGAAAAATCATTATCATGTTGCACATGAAATGGTTAAAACCCGCCGCTTATTTTATTACTATCTTATTTGAAATTGAAAAGGGCGAGTGATATACTTTTATATGATAAGAAAAAAGTTTAAAGGAGGTAAGCCATGAAAGTACTGTTTTTTGTACTCAATAAAACAGAGAAGCTCGACGCGGTCCTGACGGCATTTGCTCACCGGAACATTAAGGGAGCCACTGTTTTGGAAAGCATGGGCATGGCGCGGCTGTTGAGCCGGAAGCACGATGAGGATGAAATTCCGTTTTTAGGGTCACTGCGGACCCTGTTGAATCCTGAAAGAGAAAAGAATAATGTCATTTTTGCGGTTATTGAAGACGACCAGCTGCAGGAAGCGGTTAAAATTATTGAAGAGGTTGTCGGGGATCTTTCTGTTAACAACTCAGGCGTAGTCTTTTCTGTGCCAATTGATTATTCTAAGGGGATCTTCGAAATTGGAAATTAAAATTATTTTAGACGTTGCAATTATCCTTTTCTCAGGAATTCTATTCGGCAGGATCGGTAAACTTTTTAAACTTCCGAATGTTACGGGATATCTTGTTGCAGGCCTTTTGTTGGGGCCTTCCGTTTTCAATGTAATCCCTATGGATATGGTCGATAGTTTCGCCGTAATTTCTGATATCGCGCTGGGGTTTATAGCCTTTTCGGTGGGAAGCGAGTTCAGCTTGGACTACTTTAGAAAAGTAGGGCTGGCGCCAATCATCATTGCGATAACGGAAGCATTCGGCGGAATTATTTTTGTGACGGCGGCTCTGATCTTTTTTGGATTTGACTTTAAGCTGTCCATCATGCTGGGTGCGATTGCGGCGGCCACCGCTCCTGCACAGACCATTATGGTCATTAACCAGTATAAGGTAAAAGGTTCGCTGACCTCTATGCTGCTCAGCGTAGTGGCGCTGGACGATGCGGTTGCACTGATTGCGTTTGGATTTGCCACAACATTAGTCAATATGATGAATTCAAGTGTGCATACCAATTTGCTGATGTCCATTCTGAGTCCAATTTATGAAATTGTGGTTTCGTTTATCCTTGGGGCTGTGGGAGGAGTGCTGATGAAGCTGATCTTCCGCTGGTTCAAAAAACAGTCCAACCGGATTTGTATTATTATCGGATTTATTCTGCTGACTTACTGGACGGCGGACATCGTGAACGGTTCTCCGCTGCTGGCCTGCATGACGCTGGGCGCTATTCTGGTAAATATTTATGAGGAAACCGACAGTGTGGTCAAAATTACCAATGACTTCACTCCGCCGATTTTTATGATCTTCTTTGTAATATCCGGTGCGGGTTTCAAAATATCCGCGCTCAGCGGAATTGGAGTAATCGGCCTGTTGTACGTTGTTATGCGTGTCATTGGCAAATGGGCCGGCGCCTGGTTTGGGGGTAAGGTCACAAAACAGGAAAAGAAGATCTGCAAATACTTAGGTCCCACCTTAATGCCGCAGGCTGGGGTGGCGCTGGGTCTGATTGTGGTTGCGGGCACCGCGGTGCCGAATTATGCCGCGCAAATCCGTGTCATTATTCTTTGCTCCACATTTATTTATTCCATTATTGGGCCGGTTGCCGCAAAGCTTGCTCTGCAAAAATCAGGCGAACTGGTTTTACCGCCAAAGCAAAAACCAAACGATCTTGCTTCGCAAAATCAATAAAACACATAGGAAAAGGCAGGGAGCGTTTCGCTCCCTGCCTTTTTAGCTGTCCAGTTTCTTTTTTAAGGTTTCCGGGTTAGCCGCGTAAATTAACGCGTTTTCAGCGGAAATTTTGCCTTCCTCCCAGAGCCGGAGTAAATCCATGTCCATGGCGACCATTCCGTCGCATGCGCAGGAATAAATGGTGTTGTCGATCTGATGCACCTTGGATTCCCGGATCAGGTTGCGGATGGCCGGGTTGACCAGCATAATCTCAAACGCGGGAACCAGTCCGCCGTCCACCGTGGGGATCAATTGCTGGGAAACGACCGCCTGCAGCACCATGGAAAGCTGTACGCGAATCTGCTGCTGCTGGTTCGGCGGGAAAACGTCGATAATGCGGTCAATGGTGTTTGCCGCGCCCACCGTGTGCAGGGTGGAAAGTACCAGCTGGCCGGTTTCCGCCGCGGTCATTGCGGTGGTAATCGTTTCGTAATCGCGCATTTCCCCCAGCAAAATCACGTTGGGGGCCTGCCGCAGGGCGGCGCGCAGCGCCTGCACATAGCTTTTTGTGTCGTTGGCAAGTTCTCGCTGACTCACAATGCTCCGATCGTGCCGGTGCAGATACTCGATGGGATCTTCTATCGTGATGATATGGCTGTTGCGCGTATGGTTGATCTTATCAATAATACAGGCGAGCGTGGTGGATTTTCCGCTGCCCGCCGAGCCGGTAATCAGCACAAGTCCCTTTTTAATTTTATTCAGATCGATTACCGTGTCCGGAATATGCAGAACCTTCGGGTCGGGCAGCCGGAAGGCGACCACCCTGAGTACAGCCGCCATGGAACCGCGCTGCAGGTAGGTGTTGCAGCGAAAACGGCACAGTCCCTCGATGGAAAAGGAAAAATCATCGTCCCCGCTTTGCAGAAAGGGCTGAATGTCCCGTCCGCTGCCGAGCGTATAGATCTTTTCAATGCATTTTTTGGTGTCTTCCGGCTTCAGTCGGTAGGAGCTTAATCCGTCCATGTCCACCGGATGAATCCGGTCACAGGTTTTGAAGGAAAGGGGGTAGCCCGAAATAATAAAAATATCGGACACCTTTTCTTCCACGGCTCTTTTCAGAATCTCAATAATATCGAATTCCATGCAATCACTCCATCGCGCTTATTGGGCGCTGCTGCCCTGCCAAAGCTCCAGCGTATCGCCGCCGTCGCTTTCAAGCGCCTGAGGCGTAAGCTTCCGGCCCGTGATCCGGTAGCGCTCCCTGTCCCCGAATGCACCGACCGCCAGCCGCGTTTCAATTTGCCTGCCGCTGCCCGCGTCGGATAAAAAACGGACAGTCAGCTCGCCGGTGTCCGTGGGTTCTACCGTGACTCCGTCCAGACGGGTCAGTAGCATCTGGGCAAAACTGCGGCAGCACACAGCACTTTTTTGCTCCAAAGACGCTTGGCTCTGCAAAATAGCTGTTACTTTTTGTAATTCAGATCGATTTTTATACTCATTGTAGTTTTTTAGGGCATCCAGAGGGGTTCCCGCCGCCGCTTTTGCGGCATCCTCTTTCGCGCTCAAAAGCGCGGTGTCAATTTTCTGGAGCTTTTGCTCCGCCAAAGCCGTTGCGGCGTAATAGTTTTCAACTGTTTCCGCGTTTTTGGTGGAAATCTTATTGTCCGCGTTCGCCGTGACATAGGAAAGAATCCCAAAGGTGGTCAGGCAAAGCACAACAAAAATCATCAGGATGGAGGACGCGCCCACACCCAGATGAACATTCCCTTTTCTTGTCACGGAGGCACCTCCTTCAATTTTGTGGCAGGTATTTCGCGGAGCGCAGAGAATAAAGACTGTCTTCCCCGCCGTTTTTTATCCGGCTGACGGCGATCTTCGCGGTGACCATGGTGCCGCCCTCAGAGGGACTTTTTTTCAGGGTAACGTCAACGGTGTAGCGAGGGTCGGACGCCGTCGGTTTCCACTCCTGATTGTAGTTCAGGCGGTAGCTTCCGCCGCTTTCCTGCTTTGCGGTTTTCAGCGCTTCCGGCAGCTGGTCCGGTGAAGAGAGGGCGGAAACCTGCTCCGCAATGTTTTCCGCCTGAATCACCGCGGTACTCAAATCGCTGCTCTGATGCGCGCGGTTGTTGGCCTGCACAAAAAGCTGCAGGGTAACCGTGACGGAAATTGCGAAAAACAGGATGACCAAAATCATCTCTACAAAAAAACTGTTGACCGGTACCGAAGTCCGCTTCATTCCATCACCTGCTTTATGTAAGCGAAAGACTGAGCGCAAGTCCGCGGCTGGTTTCGCCGCTGACCGAAAGGTTCAGCCTGTTCCCGTTTTTTTCCATTTTAAAAGAGGACACCGGCGTAATTCTGTCGCCGCTGCCCACGCTGAACCCGTTTTCAGCGCTGGTGAAATATTCCATAAGATAGCCGTTGCAGTAGTAAATGTAGGTTTTATATTCCCGCTCATTGTAAGCGGAACGGATCACCAGCGTCTGCTGCCCGTCAAGGGTTTCCACAGAAACATCACGGCTGTCCGCACAGTGGACTTTATTGGTAATATAGGAAAGGGTGGCGCGTGTTTCGTTGTTGCTGTCCATTTTTCCTACGATTCCGCGGTAAACGTTTGCCCCGATCAGCACCAAAAAAAGAGAGCAGACCGCAAAAAGGCAGAATATCAGCAGGATAAAAACCGTGTAGACGGAATGCGAATTTCTGCTGTTCAACCGATATCCCTCCCCGTTAAGATTCGGCGCCCTTTTCCAGCACCTGTACCGACGGCATGATATTGCTGCCCGCCGTTTCGTACTGGACGACGTATTTGCTGTGGTCGATTTCAATGCCGTAATGGTCCTCCAGATATTGAATGTCCGGGGGATAAAATCCCTCTACCGCGTAGCAGCTGATAATCGCTTTCTGCACGGCCGCCCGCGTCACCCGAAGCTTTTCCGCGCTGTTAGCGCGCACGGCGCTGGTAAACCCGCCCCAAAAAAGGAACAGCACGGCGCTGAAAACAAGGACGGAAAGCAAAAGGTCCCTGTAAGCGAATTTCTTTTTGTAAAGCCTCAAGCAATCATCCCCTTTTCCCTGTTTTTCCTTAACCGATGGAGGACATAATCCCCATCAGCGGAAGCATCACGGAAAGCAGAATCGCGCCGATAATGATGGAAAGCGCCGCTACCATGGCGGGCTCAATAATGGAAACCGCGCGGCTCACAGACTCGTCCGCGTCCTCGCTGTAAATCTCAGCCAGGTGGCGCATCACGGAATCCAGGCTTCCGGTTTTGCCGCCGACACGAACCATGCCCGAGTAGATGCCGGGGAAAATATCCGCTTCCCCCAGCGCCTGTGTAAACGAGGAACCGGCGCTCATGCGTTCGCGGCAGCGGTTGATTTTTTCAATAACGGCCTGATTGCTCAGAATGCCCGGAACCAGTTCCAGCGTCTGTTCGGTGTCGTATCCGCTGGAAAGCAGCATGGAAACGGCAGACGCGAAGCGCGCCAGCGCAATTTTTTCCGAAAGCTGCCTTGTCAGCGGAAAATTGCTCAAAAAGCCGGTCATCCAGCGGTAGCCTTTTTCCGTTTTATAAAGGAGAAGTCCGGTCAAAAGGAAAAGGAACATCAGAAAAATCAGCACCAGCGCCCAGCTGCCGATTCCATTGCCCGCGCGCATAACGGCGGCGGCCGCGTCGGAAATGTCGCTGCCCATATCCAGAAAGACCTCATTAAAAATCGGCAGGACTTTAAGAACCAGTACGGAGACAACCGCGGCCATCATCAGCACCAGGATAAACGGGTACAAAAGCGCGCCGCGCACGGAGCTGCGCAGCCTTTCATCCCGCTCGTAGTAGAGGGCCAGCGCCTCCAGTACATTGTCAAGATTGCCCGCCTTCTCCCCAATATTGACCATATTGACCATGTATTTCGGGAAAGCGCCGGTGCTGTTCAGTGCCAGATACAGCGAGCCGTGCTGTTCCACCGCCGCATGAATCCGGTGAATCAGCTCCTTGCCCTTTTCATCCGCTATGTTTTCACTGATGGTGCCGATCCCTTCCTGCAGGGGGATGCCCGCCCGCAGCAGAAGAACCACCTGAGAACAGAAAAGAGAAATATCACCCGAAGATAATGCTTTTGTTTTACGCGGAATCACAGTCGGGTTTTGATCCATGGCCAATCCTCCAAACCGCCAATAGGCTTTATTGTACCGATTCCCCGCGGTCAATAGTATTTTTCCGCCGTATAGGTTCCGGCGGACTGTCCGGCCGCGGCAAAAGTGGAATCATAGCGCTTCCACCCGTCCAGATAAATATCGTTCCAGGCGTGGTACCCCGCGCTGGTATTGCCAATGACCAGCCGCGCGGGGACTCCCTGTGAGCGGCACATGGCCGCCATCAGCGCCGCATAGTCAAAGCAGATGCCCGTTTTGCTGGAAAGCGTGCTGTCCACGCTGGGCAGATAGCCCGCTTTTACACTGGCTGCTTTTTTATAATCATACTTGATGGTAGAGGTAATAAATTGATAAATGGAAGAGACCTTCTGCGCGTTGCTGGTGGCCGAAGCGCAAAGGCTCTTTGCCTTGGCAGCCGCCGCAGAGGAAGCGGTGTAACTGACGTACTGGTTAGGGTAAAGAGTGTAGCCCCAGCCGCTGACGGCAGCGCTCAGTTCCGTGGAACAAAGCTCCGCGTAGCTGTCCCCCGAAACATTTTCCATAAAGCGGACTTTGTAGGAACCGCTGCCGCTCTGCAGCGGAAGGGTGACATACGCCCCGTCGCCCGCAAGATTGTATTGGTAATAGGCGGAGCCGCCGTTAAAATAAATCAGCACTTTGATGATCGAGGTTCCGCTGTAGCGCACCAGTATGTAACCCTGCGCGGCGTTGCTGTAATCGACCGACGCGCCGTTCCTGCTGAAGATCTCCGTCCCGGTTGCCTGCGGCATTTTTGCCGTAACGGCCGGCATCGGCTGGGGGGCCGGCTGGGAAGGAGCCGCCGTCGGCGGCAGGGACGAGCTCATCAGGATCGTTTCCGAGGAAGCGCTCAGCACCTTTGAAACAAGGCTCTGCATAGAAGAAGCCGGAGAGCTGGACGCCGCCGAAGAGGGCAAAGAGGAAGAAGAATCCGCGGCGGCGGAAGAGGTTTGTGCCGAAGAGCTTTCTTCGGATGATTCCGCCGATTGTGCCCAGGAACTCACAAAGGAAGAAACCGGCTGCGCCGAGCTGCCGGCGGGAGGATAAGAACAGGCGGGCAGCAGGAGCGCGAGCAAAAACACAAGACATATGGATTTGTATTTCCGCATAACGTTCCCCCTCAGCCCCAAATTCACACAGCCTACTCCGCTGAATCGAGCGCGTTAATTCTGGTGGAAATTTTTACGTTTTCCCGCCGGTACCGGAAGTGGAATTTCTGCATGATCCGGTCAACGACCATTTCAGCGTTTTCGTAGTTGATGAGGGGAAGCATCACAATAAACTGAGTGGCGCTGTAGGAAGCGACCGTGTCCCCTTTTCGCAGACTGTCCATAATCGTTGATTTCAGCCGTTCACTGGCGAGTTTGGAAATCCGGGGCCCCGGTGGTTCTCCGTCCAGACCACTGATTGTGAACAGCACAATAAACACCGAATTTCCGGTGCGCGTGATCGAACGCGCCTGAATCCGGTAAATCGATTTGAATACATCGTAATCGCAGTAATAAGCACCCTCTGCCGCGGAAGCTTCTTTCAGGTCGTTTTTGATGACGCCCAGATCCATTTCCACGTTGTTAATGTTGTTGACCAGCTGCTTATACAGCACGCGCATGGATTCGGAAATATCCACGCCAAGCTCCTTGTAAAACAGGTCGATCACATGGTTGTAGTGATCCAGTGCTTTGTTGCGCTGACCGGTGGAAAGGTAGCCGAACAAAATCATTTTGTGGATGGATTCCTCCAGCGGGCAATAGTTGAGCGCGTTTTCACAAACCTCAATCACTTCATGAAAACGGTGCAGGTCGATCAGCAGCCCGCAGCACCGCAGCACGCACCGATTGTAAAGGTTCGAGTAGTACGCGCTGGCGGAGATCACCCAGTTGCCGTAAAAGGATTTGGGCAGAAATTCGCCGCAGTAAAGCTGGAGTGCGCTTTGAAACGATTTCACCCGCTCCTCCTGTGTTTTGGAAACGTCGCTCCCCTGTTTGTAAAGCTCCGTAAACTGTTCCGTGTCAATGACACAGGAATAACTGTTGTTCCAGGAATATGTATTATGAATATACTGAATATATTCTGCCTTGTCGTTTCCGGAAAGGCCCTTTAAAAGTTCCCGCGCGCGGTAAACCAGGTTTTTCAGCGCGTTCAGCGGATCATTGCATTGATTGTCCGGCCACAGAACATTAATCAGTTTTTCGGTGGAAGTATTCTTATGGCGGTTGGCAATCAGGTACTGGATCAGCATCCACACTCGTTTGGTACGGCCCTTTAGATTGGTGAGCTGATTCCCATTAATCGTAATGGCAAACTCACCGAACATTTTGATTTGTATTTGTTCCTGTGCAGCGAAATCGGAGCGCATAAACACTCATCCTTTTCCCAGAATATATATATAATTATGGTAACACATGGAAAAGAAATTGACAAGAAAATTATACACAAGAGCAAATATTTTTACAAAAAAGAAGCATTCTCCGTAAGGAGAATGCTTCTCTATTCGACATCATCCAACACGATTTCACCGGCCGCCCTCGTTCGGTTCATGTCGATGACACGCTGGTTCCGGCTTCCCCGGAAAACAAGGGTCAGGTCTTTCTGTTCCAGCAGGAACGGCCCGTCGATCAGCACGTCGGCCGCCCGGAGCAGCGCGTCGGTGTCCGGGTCGTGCCGGGCGGAAAGCTCCTCATAGGGATAGCCCGTAAAAACAGTCAGATCCAGCTTTCTTCCGTGAATTTTCTCCGCCAGCTCCACCAGCGGCTTGGGCTGGCAGAAAGGCTCCCCGCCGCTGAAGGTCACGCCCTTCAGGAGCGGGTTTTCACAGATTTCGGTGAAAAGATCATCAATATCCACCCATTTGCCGCCTTCAAAATCATGCGACTGCGGGTTGTGGCAGCCGGGGCAGTGGTGGGGGCAGCCCTGTGTGAACACCACATAACGGAACCCTCTTCCGTCTACAATCGACTCCGGCTCTGTGCCGCAGATTTTCAGCTTAGAGCCCATGCTTTACTCTGTCCCTTTCCTCCGCGCGCTTCGCGTTGTTCCAGCGGTCGGTGGTTCCTACCAGATAGCCGGTGATCCTGCGGATACGCTCAAATTTGGGGCCGCCGTCGTTTTCGGTGCGGTGGCATTTGGGGCATTCGTTGTCGATAATCCCGTTGTAGCCGCAGACCGGGTCACGGTCAACCGGGTGGTTCACCGAGCCGTAGCCGATGCCGTGTTCCTTCATGCAGCGGATGACCGCTTCGAACGCGTCGATATTTTTGCAGGTGTCGCCGTCCAGCTCCACATAACTGATGTGGCCCGCGTTGGTCATTGCGTGGTACGGGGCTTCCAGTTCAATTTTCTGAAAGGCCTTGATCGGGAAATACACGGGGACATGGAACGAGTTCGTGTAGTATTCGCGGTCGGTAACGCCCGGAATTTTGCCGTATTTCTTCTGGTCAATCCGCACAAAGCGGCCGGACAGCCCCTCTGCCGGGGTGGCAAGCAGGGTGAAGTTCAAACCGGTTTTCGCCGATTCGTCGTCCATGCGCTTACGCATGTAGGAAACGATTTCCAGGCCGAGCTTCTGACTTTGGGCGCTTTCCCCGTGGTGCTTTCCGGTCAGCGCTTTCAGCGTTTCGGCAAGACCGATAAAGCCCATGCTCAGGGTGCCGTGCTTGAGGACTTCCTCTACACTGTCGTCGGGGTCCAGTTTTTCGGAATCCATCCAGACGCCCTGCCCCATCAGGAACGGATAATTATATACTTTTTTGGAGCACTGAATTTTGAACCGGTGCAGAAGCTGGCGGATAATCAGCTCCATGCGTTTGTCCAACAGCTCATAAAAGACTTTCAGGTCGCCCTTTGCTTCAATGGCAATGCGCGGAAGGTTCAAAGAGGTAAAGCTCAGGTTTCCGCGTCCGCAGGTCACTTCTTTTGTCTTGTCGTGGACATTGCCCATGACGCGGGTGCGGCAGCCCATGTAGGCTACTTCCGAATTGTAGTCGCCTTCTTTGTAGTACTGAAGGTTGAACGGGGCGTCAAGAAAGCTGAAGTTTGGGAACAGACGCTTTGCGCTTACCTTGCAGGCCAGTTTGAACAGGTCGTAGTTGGGGTCGCCCTCGTTGTAGTTGACGCCTTCCTTTACCTTGAAAATCTGTACCGGGAAAATCGGCGTTTCCCCGTCGCCCAGTCCGGTGGAGGTGGCGTTCAGCAGATTGCGGATTACCATGCGCGCTTCCGGGGAAGTGTCGGTGCCGTAGTTGATGGAGGAGAACGGAACCTGCGCGCCCGCGCGGGAATTCATGGTGTTCAGGTTATGGATTAAAGCTTCCATTGCCTGGTAGGTAGCGGCTTCGGTATTGCTGGTGCCGGTCTTTACGGCGTACCGGTGCGCGCGCAGCGCTTCCTCTTCCGTAATTTGGGCAAAGCCGTTTTTCCGCTGATGCTCCGGCAGGTAAGCTTTCAGTTTTTCACCGTACTGGTCGGCGGCGGAAAGGGTTATTTCCGCCGGGATCTCTGCGCGGATTGTTTTCGCCAGTGCGTCGGCGTCCTTTTCGTCCATGCCGTTGGCAACCTGAAAGAACTGGGAAAGCGCTTTGAAATAAGCTTTCCGGAAAGTCTTTGCGACGCCCGGCGCCATGGAATAATCAAAATTGGGGACAGCCTGTCCGCCGTGCATTTCGTTCTGGTTGGCCTGAATCGCAATACAGGCCAGCGCCGCGTAGGAGCGGATGTCGTTCGGCTCGCGCAGGGCGCCGTGTCCGGTACAGAAGCCGTTCTTGAACAGCTTAATCAGATCGATCTGGCAGCAGGTCTCCGTCAGCATATAAAAGTCCTCGTCGTGGATATGGATGTCGCCGTCAATGTGCGCGGTGGCAATATCCTTTGGAAGGACGTAGTTATTGATAAAATACTTGGAACCTTCGGAACCGTATTTCAGCATGGTTCCCATGGCGGTGTCCGCGTCAATATTCGCGTTTTCACGCTTGATGTCGGCGTCCTTGGCGTCACGGAAGGTCAGCTCCTTGTAGATGTCCATCAGGTCGCCCTCGGCCTGGCGAATCTTGGTGTGTTCCGCGCGGTACAGGATGTAAGCCTTTGCTGTTTTAGCGTAGTCGGCGGCAATCAGCGTCTCTTCCACCTTGTCCTGCACCTGCTCAACGGTGGGGACACTCTCTCCCTCAAAAGCCGCGACCACCTTTTTGGTCAGTCGGCTGAGAACAGGAGATTCCATCACCTCGTCGGCGACCGCCTGATTGGCCTTAAAAATCGCGTTGCGGATTTTTTCCTGATCGAACACGACGACAACGCCGTTGCGTTTCTGTATATTGACAGCCATTTGGATCCATTCCTTTCCAATCGAAAACTCCGTAATTTCCCGTTTTTCACAGGGGGTAATTAGAATTTTATCTCAATACCATGTGTTTGTCAAGGACAAAAAATACAAGATGTTGTGTTAATGTTTTGTCTATTTCAAATATAACGCTATATGTACCAACTTGATACAAATGTCAGTTTTGAGCACAAAGCTCCCCCCTTTCGGGAGGAGCTTGCAGGATCTGTACGGATACTGTTTACCGTCAGTCCAGAATATCATCGATTTCCCTGATTTCTTCTTCGGAAAAATCAAGGTTATTAAGCGCGCCTATATTTTCCTCCAGCTGGGAAACGCGGCTTGCGCCGATCAGTACGCTGGTCATGACCGGCTGGTGCAGTACCCACGAAAGGGCAAACTGCGCGGTGGTCTGTCCACGGCGCGCCGCCAGTTTGCCGAGCGCGACCACTTTTTCCAGCGCCTCCGGCGTTACGCGGTCCTTGTTCAAGGAGATGGAAGCACCCGCCGCGCGGGAGTCCTGCGGAATCCCGTTGTTGTACTTTCCGGTCAGCAGCCCCTGTGCCAGCGGGCTGAACGCGGTCGCGCCCATTCCACAGTCGGAAAGAGCCGTAAACAGGCCGTCGCGCTCCACTTTTCTGTCCAGCATACTGTAGCGGGACTGACAGATCAGACAGGGAACGCCCATTTCCTTCAGAAGGGCGGAAGCCTCCCTTGCCTTTTCCGGGCTGTAGTTGGAAATACCGGCGTAAAGCGCCTTGCCGCTTTTGACGGCGTGCGCCAGCGCACCCATGGTTTCTTCCAGAGGAGTCTCCGGGTCCATGCGGTGGTGATAAAAAATATCGACATAATCCAGTCCCATGCGCTTCAGGCTCTGGTCAAGGCTGGCGAGCAGGTACTTGCGGGAACCGAAGTCGCCGTACGGGCCGGGCCACATAGTATAGCCCGCTTTGGTGGTAATGACCATCTCGTCACGGTAGGGATGCATATCCTCCTTCATCAGGCGGCCGAAGGTTTCCTCCGCGCTGCCCGCCGGGGGGCCGTAGTTGTTGGCAAGGTCAAAAACGGTGATACCAAGGTCAAACGCGCGGCGGGTGACCGCGCGGGCGGTCTCATACTGGTCGTAGGTTCCGAAATTCTGCCAGTATCCGAGCGAAACGGCGCTCAGCTTCAGGCCGCTGTTGCCGCAGCGGCGGTACTGCATCTGCGCGTAGCGCGTGTCGTCCGCTGTGTAGCGGGGAACCAGTGTGTATCGTTCCATCTTATTTCTCTCCTTTGATCTGTTGTTTTAAGGCCCAGGCGCACAAAAGCTCTACCGCGGGGATCAGGTCGGCCCCCGCTGGAGTGATCCGGTACTCCACCTTCGGCGGAATCTGCTGGAACTGCTGACGCGCAATCAGCGCAGCGGCCGTCAGCTCGCGAAGGCTCTGACTGAGCATCATGTCGGTGATCGGGGGGATCTGCTGCTTGATTTCGCCGTAGCGAAGGCTTGCGTTGTTGCGCAGCGCCCATAGAATACGCAGCTTCCACTTGCCGCCCACGGCGGCCAGCGCGTACTGCAGCGGGTCTTGGGAAGGTACCGCGTCCGCCGCGATTTCCAAAATGCTTTCAGCGGAGTCCTGCCGCGGTTCCGCTCGTTTTGCCCGCTTCTTTTTCTTTTCCTTGTCCTTTTTCATGTTCTGCCTCCTACGCTTCAGGCCATCCCGTAGAACGCGCAGCCGCAAAATTACCCCGCCGTTTTCCGCCGCCTGATTTTCGACTTCCCTTATCACTCTATAATATTGAGTATATCATGAATAATAAGCATATCATAACACCCACGGGCCGGATTGTAAATAAAAAAATCTTACCGGTTTTCCGCCCGGCGAAAGATACCGTAGGACAGAAGCGCCGCCGCGCAGAAGCCCGCGCCCAGCAGCAGGCCGCCCGCCACTCCCGCCTGCGCCGCTTTGCCAAACAGCAGATTGGTGCCGGCGGACACCAGATCAGTCACTACGGAATAGGAGGAAAGCACGGCGGCCCGGTTCCCGGCGGTGACCGAGCGGTTCTGTACCTCCATCTGGATCGGTACAAACAGAGAGGCGCAGATTCGCAGCAGCATCATGCAGCCAACGGAAAGGACAGGGTTCGCGCAAACGGCCATTGCCGCGCAGGACGCCCCCGCCAATAGAAACAGCAGAACACAGGCTCTGGTTTCCCCCAGCCGGGCGACCAGCCGGTGAGAACGCGCCGCGAAAAGGCCGGCAAGAATCACGGGGATATACAGCAGACCCATGGTCTCCGGGCGGATTCCGCCGCGCAGGTACTGCAGTTGGTTGAAAAAAATGGTAATCGTCTGATTGCACTCCGCAAGCAAAGCGCTGGACAGCAAAAACAGCAAAAATATTTTATTGTTTTTCAGGCTCGCGAACATGTCGAAAGCTTGTTTGCGGAAATTTTTGGAGTTTTCAACATAGTTTTCAACTTCTGTTGAAAAGATTGTTAAAACCAGCGACAGACCGTAGCTGAATACTGTCAGAAGCGCGGACAGGGAACTGCTGCCGTGCAGAAAAACGGAGAAAACAGTCGATGCGAAGAGCAAACCGGCGGAATTCAAAGCGGAGTAGATGCCGAAAACACGCAGAGAATGGTCTTTCCCTGCCGAAAGGTAGAGGAACGCGCTGTCACAGCCGGAAAGACCGCTGATGACGACGGATAAGATCAGCCGCTCCAGCAGAAACATGGAAAAACCGGTGGCTTTCCAGAACACGATTTTAGAAACAAAAAATAGAAAATTACAGATTAACAAAGTGCGGCGGTAACCGATGCGATCCGCCAGAAACCCCCATGGAATCTCCAGCGCAAGGCTTACCACCATACTGATGCTCTCAATCAGAGTGATTTCGAAAATCCCCAGCCCGCGCTCCTGCCGGTACAGGGTGGCAATGGGCGCGTAAAACACCATCCCCTGCAACAGCGAGATGCCGTACAGCAGAGAAACATTCCTTTTATTCAATGGAAAAACCTCCGTCCGATTTCAAGAACAAAACCCGCCCCGTTGAAAATTCGGGCCGGCTTTTTCCCTGAAAACTCAGGACGGAAGGTTTTCCACAGGCTGTCCGTCCGGTGTGGAAAAGTTTTGAACTTTTAAGCGGCGTTCGTGCTCCGCTTTGGAGAACACGCACCCGCAGTAATCCTGCCGGTAAAGATCGTATTGCTCGGAAAGCTCGATGGAACGTTTGTATCCGTTTTTCTTTTTAAAATCGGAGTAAAGATAGCGCACGCCGAATTCTTTTTCCAGCTCTGCGCCGATGGCGTTCAGTTTTTCCGCGTTTTTGTAGGGGCTGATGGAAAGGGTGGTGGTGAAGTAATCGAAGCCGCCCGCCTTTGCTGCCTGTGCGGCTTCCCGCAGCCGCAGAGAGTAACAGGCGAAGCAGCGCTCGCCGCCCTCCGGTTCAGCCTCGTGCCCGTTGGCAAGGGCAAAAAAGCGGTCGGTGTCATAGTTTCCTTCCAGAAAGGAAACCGGGTGTTTTACCGGGAGCGCAGCAATCAGCCGTTTCACTTCCTCCACGCGCTTGCGGTATTCCCCTTCCGGGGAAATATTGGGATTATAATAAAATAAGGTAATGTGAAAATAGTCCGAAAGGTACTCCAGCACATAGCTGCTGCACGGCGCGCAGCAGGCGTGCAGCAGAAGAGTGGGCGCTTCGCCGTGCAGGCCGGAAATCACGCCGTCCAGCTCTTTCTGATAATTTATTTTTACCATGATACCCTCCTTTTCTGCTTTGGAGCCTTGCTTTCCCGTATATCGTCAATGAAGACCAAAGCAAGAAAATGCAGACCCCCTCAGTCAGGTTGCGCCTGCCAAGCCCCTTCGGAGAGGAGGCCGACAGAGGCCAAACCCGTTCGTATCCCTTCGTCAATGAAGACCACAGCAGTATTGTATCTCCTAAAGACACCTTGGGGATACCTGGGAGTGCAGGGGGATTTTATGGAACCCTCCCGCCGGGAATTAAAAATCCCCCTGCGCGTACTTTGCCTACTTTCGTACAAGATCGAAAGTAGGGGCCCGCCCGGCCTGAGGGCAGGACCATGCGGTCGGCAAGCGCCTATGGCGATGCTCTCAGACAGTTATATGTTAAATCGGCGGCGAAGCACTCCCGCAGCGGCTCCTTCCGATGCAGACCTGATTCAGGAAAGGGAAAAAGAATAAGGGTGTCCCGGAGGGCGTGGAAACAGGAATGCTTTTTCTATTTTTTATTATAGCAGGTTATAGGATTTGCTACAATATTTCCATTATGATAAAAAGAAAAAACCTTTCCCAAAATATAAAAGGCGCTCCGCAATACAGCGGAGCGCCGGATAGTTATTCTTTCGGAAGAATGCCGATTCCCAGCTCGGTCAGCTGCTGTTCGTCTACATCCGTCGGAGCGCCCGACATCAGCTCGGAAGAAGAAGCGACCTTCGGGAACGCAATCACTTCGCGAATGCTGTCGCAGTCAAGCATCAGCATCACCAGACGGTCAAGGCCGAACGCCATGCCGCCGTGCGGCGGGGCGCCGTAGCGGAACGCGTCAATCAGGAAGCCGAAGCGTTTCTGCGCTTCCTCGGGGGTAAAGCCCAGCGCCTTGAACATGCGCTGCTGTAATTCGGGATTGTTGATACGGATGGAACCGCCGCCCACCTCGTTGCCGTTTAAGACCATGTCGTACGCAATGGCGCAGACATTGCCCGGGTCGCTTTCAATCCTGTCGATATCCTCCACACGCGGCGCGGTGAACGGATGGTGCATTGCCATAAAGCGGTTTTCTTCCTTGCTGTACTCAAACAGAGGGAAGTCCGTCACCCACAGCAGGCAGGGCTTGCTCTTGTCAATCAGGTCAAACCGCGCGGCAAGCTCGCAGCGCAGCGCGCCCAGCGAGCTGTATACCACGGTGTCCTCGTCGCTCGCGACGATCAGCAGCACGTCGCCGGTTTCTGCGCCCATGGTTTTGCGGATCGCCGCAATCTCCTCCGGAGCAAGAAACTTTTCAAAGGAAGAGGTTTCGCCGCTTTCCGGCAGCCTTGTCCACGCGATTCCCTTTGCGCCGTAGGGCTTCACCCATTCGGTCAGCTTGTCGATCTCTTTGCGGCTGAGCTTGTCGGCCAAACCCTTCAGGTTAATGCCGCGCACGCTTCCGCCGCCCTCAATCGCGCCCTTAAACACACGGAATTCAGTATGTTTTAAGTCCTCTGTCAGGTCGATCAGCTCAAGGCCGAAGCGCAGGTCGGGCTTGTCCGAACCAAAGCGGCGCATTGCCTCGTGCCAGGTCATGCGGCGGAACGGAGTCTCTATGTCAATGTTTAGAACCTGCTTGTAGACCTGCTTCATGAAGCCTTCGCCAATGGCCATGACGTCGTCCTGATCCACAAAGGACATTTCCAGGTCGATCTGCGTAAATTCGGGCTGACGGTCAGCGCGCAGGTCCTCGTCACGGAAGCAGCGGGCAATCTGCATATAGCGGTCAAACCCGGAAAGCATCAAAAGCTGCTTGTAAAGCTGAGGCGACTGCGGCAGTGCGAAGAAATTGCCCGGGAACACACGGGAGGGCACCAGATAGTCGCGCGCCCCTTCCGGTGTGGATTTAATCAGAACCGGCGTTTCGACCTCAATAAATCCGTTGTTGTCAAAGTAGTCGTGAGCCACCTTCACGATTTTATGCCGGCCGATAATCTTATTCTGCTCATCCGGACGGCGAAGGTCAAGGTAGCGGTATTTCAGCCGCAGATCCTCTTTTACGTTGGAATTTTCCACAATTTCAAACGGCGGGGTTTCGCTCTTTGCCAGAACACGCAGCTCCTGCACCTCAATCTCAATTTCTCCGGTCGGGATTTCGGTGTTTTTAGAGGAACGCTCGCGCACAGCGCCGGAGACCGCCAGTACATATTCCGCGCGCACGGAAAACGCCTTGTCAAAAATCGCGCGGTCGGTCGCGTCGTTGAACGCAAGCTGAAGAATGCCCGTGCGGTCGCGCAGGTCGATAAAGATCAGCTGGCCCAGATCGCGCTGGCGCTGTACCCAGCCGCAGACCGTCACGGTTTTGCCGATGTCGGCGGCGCGCAGCTCGCCGCAGTAGTGGGTTCGTTTCATTCCTGTCATGAATTCTGCCATTAATATAGCCTCCAATAATCATTTTAAAAGCAAAGAATGAAGGGGAAAAATCAGAAATCGATGGAGTCCTCATCCTTCGTCTGCAGTACAACAAATTGCTCCACAAAGTCCTTACTCAGATCAATTTTCGACTTTTCACCGGTCTTCATATTTTTGATAACGGCTTTTTTGGTTTCCAGCTCGTTGTCGCCCAGAACCAGTGAATATTTCGCGGCAATCTTGTCCGCGTATTTCATCTGCGCTTTCAGCCCGCGGTCGTTGATGTCGCACGCCGCGCTGATGGAATATTCCTGTAGGCTGTGCGTCAGCTGAAATGCCGCTAGCCTTGCCGCGTCGCCGAGGGCGCCGATAAACAGATCACAGGTTTCCGGCTCCGGGAACTCGACCTTCTGCGCGTCCAGAATCATCATCAGCCGCTCCATGCCGAGGCCGAAGCCCAACGCGGGCATATGCTGGCCGCCCATTTCCTCCACCAGTCCGTCGTAACGGCCGCCGCCGCAGACGGTGCTCTGCGCGCCAAGGTCGGTGGAAATAAATTCAAACACCGTTTTGGTGTAGTAGTCCAGCCCGCGTACAATGGAGGGGTTGACGGTATATTCAATATCGACCGCGTCAAGGTAAGTTTTTACACCCTCAAAGTGCGTGCGGCAGTCGTCGCACAGATAGTCCAGCATCCGAGGCGCGCCCGCGGCGATTTTGGAGCAGATGGGGCTCTTGCAGTCCAGAATCCGCATCGGGTTGCGCTCCAGACGTCCCTGGCACGTTTCACAGAGCTGATCCTTATAATTGCTGAAATATGTCCTTAATGCCTCGTAGTATTTTGCGCGGCAGTCGGGGCAGCCGATGGAATTGATTTCAAGCCTCAGGTTCTGAACGCCGAGGCGGTTAAAAATGCTTTTTGCCGTGCCGATCAGCTCGGCGTCCGCCATGGGAGACGGAGTGCCCAGCATTTCAAGGCCGAACTGGTGGAACTCGCGCAGGCGGCCAGCCTGCGTGTTTTCATAGCGGTAGCAGGAGGTAAAGTAGTACAGCCGGAGCGGCAGCCCGTCATTGTACATGCCGTGCTCCAGCATGGCGCGCACCGCGCCCGCCGTGCCCTCCGGCCGAAGGGTAACAGAGCGCCCGCCCTTGTCGTTAAAGGTATACATCTCTTTCTGCACCACGTCGGTGGTTTCTCCCACCGAGCGCTGAAAAAGCTTGGTGTCCTCAAAAACCGGGGTGCGGATTTCCCCGAAGCCGTGAATTTTGGCCTCGCTGCGCATCACATCTTCCACAACCTGCCATTTTTCGGTTTGTGCGGGCAGTAAATCCTGTGTCCCCTTTTGTGCTTTTATCAGTTCCATAGCGTTTCTCCTTGAAAATAAAATAATATAAAAATGCAAAAAACCCCCGTCCCAGCCAAAGGGACGAGGGAGAATATCCTCGCGGTGCCACCCTTTTTCAAGAGCCGAAGCTCTCCTCAAAAGCCCCGAAACGCGGGGCGGCGCAACGGCTCACGGATGTCTTCCCCAAAGCTTTTCTGCAGGCGCGCTTTCAATCTGGGCACGCCCTCCCTGTGGCCAAGCGTTTGGGTACTCCTTCCGGTCATTGCCGAAATCAAAAATTACGCTTTCGGATTCAAAATATTGCGCCAGTCCAAATCGCCGCGCTCCAGACCGTGGATCAGAACCTCGGCGGTAGCAATGTTGGTCGCCACGGGAATGTTGTGCATGTCGCAAAGGCGCAGCAGATTCATATCGTTGGGCTCATGCGGCTTCGGATTCAGCGGATCGCGGAAAAACAGCAGCAGGTCGACTTCGTTGCAGGCAATGCGCGCGGCAATCTGCTGGTCGCCGCCCTGTGAGCCGCCTAAAAACCGCTGGATTTCCAGTCCGGTTGCTTCTGAAACCATTTTGCCCGTCGTGCCGGTTGCACAGAGCAGGTGGCGGCTTAAAACGCCGCAGTAAGCGATACAGAATTGAACCATCAGTTCTTTTTTAGCGTCATGCGCAATCAGAGCAATGTTCATATTTATTTCCCCCCTAAAACTAGGATTATGTAAAATTAAAATTTCTGCAGCGCGGCCAAAGGCACATGTTCGCCTTCCAGCCTTGCGGCAAGCCGGCCCAAAGCCATTGCGCCGACGGATTTCTGCGGGGCCGGTTCACAGTTGGAAGCGGCGGCCGCCAGATGAGTGTCCTCGGGAATCACGGCGATCAGCCGTACCCCGGCGGAGTCGATAACGGAATCAAGGTCCGGGTAGAATCCCTGCGTGTAGAAATTATGCCCGCTGAAACGGTTGATAATCAGCCGCTGCTGCTTTATTCCGGCCTGATCCAGTAAAAAATGCGCTTTATTTGCGTTTCGTACACAAATAGGGTCCGGCGTAGTAACGATCAGCGCGCGCTGAGCCGAAGCCGCCGCGCTCGCAAACCCTCCGCCTACGCCGGCGGGGCTGTCGATCAGCACATGGTCGTAATACCGGGAAAGTACCGATACGAGCTGTTTCATAATATTGGGGCTGATTACATCGTCTTCCCTTGCGGGGGCGGGTAACAGAAACAGCCTTTCCGAAAAAGGACAGGAATAAACGGCTTTCATGGGTTCGGCACGGCCCGAAACCACGTCCGCAATGTCAAAGACCTGCTGCTCCGAAACACCGAGCATATGGTCAAGGCACCCCAGACCGGCGTCGCCGTCAATCAGCAGTACCCGCCTGCCCCTGGCTGCCAAAGCAAAACCAAGGCCGGCTGTTACGGTGGATTTCCCTACACCGCCCTTACCAGATGTGATGACTGTTGCGACACCCATAATAAAAACCTCGCTCTCATATTACCACAAACATTCCTGGTAGTCAAAGCGTTTTTATTGTCGTAAATACACAAAACAAAACATTTAATATTTTATTAACAATTCAGATACGCCGGGATCAGCCCGCGGAGGAACCGGAAGAAGGGGACGACGGATTCCCCGACACGGTACCGGACACCGTACCGGAAGACGCTCCGGAGGAAGCGTTGCCGGACGCGGACGGCATCACAAGGTTTCCGTTTGCGTCCACGGTTTTGCCGTAAAAATACGCGTCGAAAATATCCTTTGCAACGGCGTTGCAGTACATGCTGGTCGCGCCGTGTTCCAGAACGACCGCCACGGCGATCTCCGGGTTTTCGTACGGCGCGAAAGCCACAAAGGTCACATTGTCGGAATGCGGGGTCTGCACCGCGGTGCCGGTCTTTGCGGCAATGGCGATCCCGTAGTTTTTAAAGGTGGAGCTCGCCGTACCGGCGGTCGCCACGCTGCGCATGGCCGCTTTGACATAATCGATGTACGACTGGGAAACGCCGATATTGTCCACCTCCTCCGGGGCGGCTTGGGTAATTACATTTTTACGGGCATAATCGGTCACCTTGTTGACAAGGTGGGGTTTCAGCCGCACGCCGTTGTTTGCAATCGTGGCGGTATAGGTTGCAAGCTGCAGCGGCGTAAACTTGTTGTCGGCCTGACCCACGGCGGCCTCGACGGTATCGGCGTCGAACCATCCGCCGCCGCCCGCGGCGGTGCGTTCCGAAGGACCGCCCAGAATACCGGCGCTTTCATGCAGTTCAATCCCGGTTTTCACGCCCAGCCCGAAGCGTTTGGCATACAGGTTCATATTGGTGATCCCCAGCCGGTATCCCACTTCATAAAAGAAGGAGTTGCTGGATTTCTGAATTGCGTAGTTCGCGGTAATCATCCCGTAGTTGCCGATACTGCCCAGAACCAGACCGGTGTCCGCAAAACGGGTGTATTTGCTGTTGCCTTCCAGACGGGTGGAGGTCGTAATCGCTTTTTCCTGCAGCGCGGCCAGCGCGACATAGGGCTTTATGATAGAGCCGGGGGTAAACACCCCGTTAAAAGCGCGGTCGATCAGCGGTTTGTCCTTGTTGTTAATCAGGGAGGTGTAATAGTTGGTGTCGTTCAGATATTCCGTCAGGTCGTAGGTGGGGTAGGTGGACGCCGCCAGCACGGAGAAATCCTTGACCCGCAGCACCACCGCGGCGCCCGCAACGCAGTCCTCGCCGTGGGCGCTTGACATCCCCTTGTAGTGCTGGGCGGAGAGCTTGCGTCCGTTTTCCTGAGTCGCTTTAATGTTGTTGGCGAGGGAAACATTGAGCACGTTCTGGACTTTGCTGTCAATGGTCAGATACACCGTATCGCCGGAGACCGGCGCGGTTTTTACCGTTTCAGAAGAGAGCGAGCCGGTGCGGGTGGTTTCCACCACTTTTTCCCCGGCTTTGCCGCGCAGCATGCTTTCAAAAGCCTGTTCAATGCCGCTTTTGCCCAGACGGTCGTTAAACGCGTAGCCCTTGTCCTTCAAGGTGTTGTATTCCTCCTGAGAAATAGAACCGATCGTCCCCAAAACATGAGGAATCAGGCTGCCGCTGGGGTACTCGCGCACAGTGGTGACCTTGACGGTCGCGCCGGGCAGCAGCGAGGAATTCTCACTGATAATCGCGATGGTGTCCCGGCTGACGTCCTGTGCAAAGGTGTACGGCGCCGAAATACCGAAAGCGGATTTTGTCATGTTATAGCGCACGGAAACAATGTTGCGCGTGTCCGCGGCGGAGTAGCCGGTCACGTCGTATTTTTCGATCAGGTGAGACATGCACAGGTCCGCCGTGGCGTAGGTGTTTACATTCGCGTAGTCCTCCGATTTCAGCGTGGCGACTTCCTTGTCCATACCGGGAATAAACTCGTACTGCCCCTTCGAATTCAGCCGGACGGGCAGGTTGTCTGTCCATTTTTCTCCGCGCTGGTTCAGCAGCTGAATCAGCTGGTAGATTGTTTTGTTCTGTGTTTCGGCTTTCATATAGGCGCGGTCAAACACAATGGCGTAGCCGGTTTTGTTTACGGCAAGGCCAACGCCGTTTACGTCAAGGATTTCGCCGCGGGCGGCATCCATCACGACGGTCGAGGAACTGGTTCTGTTTGCCGTTTCCAGAAAGGAGGCGCCGTTTAAAATCTGCCAGTCCACAAGGCGCAGGGTATAAACCGCCATAATGGCGAAAACAATCAGTCCCAGAGCCCAGTAGCGGGAATATTCCTTCAGCTTGTCCAAGGCGAAACCTCCTTTTCATTCTTCTTTTGCCCGGATTTGCAGGGCGAGCGCCCTGTTAAAGTAGTACGCAACCGGCATAATGACGATTGTGTAAACAAAGCGGGGAATGTAGTGCGCGGTCAGCGCGTAAACCGCGTGGGAGTAGCCGAACAGCAGGTAAAAGAAAACCCACTGCAGCAGAATCACCGAAGCGGTGGAAATCAATGCGATCAGCATAGAAGTCAAAAAATTCGTCTGGATCAGATTGGCCGCGATCAGCCCCACGCTGTAGCAGATTACGGAGAGCAGAAGCCCGTGAAAACCCAGCACGCCGCCTGCGCCGAAGTCGATGAGCAGACCGCACAGCAGTCCGAAGACCATGGAAGCGGTCTCTTTCTCAAACATGGCGATGGAGAGCGCAATGGGAATCAAAAGCACCGGCCGTGCGCCGAACAGGTCGGGAACAAGGCCGGGGGTTTCCTGAACCATATAGAAAACCAATATTTCAATCGTATAGGCAAAATAACGCAGAGCTTTCAGTTTTTCCATCTTATTTTCCTCCGGATGAAACGGTGGAGGAGGAGGAAGGAGTAGAGGAATTGCCGGAAGAAGGAGTGGAGGAGGAAGCGGAGCCGTCGGGAAGCGCCTGACCCTGTCCCTCAAAGGCGGTGATTACCATCACGTCGCGCACAGTTTTCACATCTACAAAAGGCTTTATCTCCGCGTAGAGCGAAACATCGTAGGGGTCGTTTTTCACCGCGTTGACCGTGCCGATGGCAAGGTTGCGCGGGTATACCCCGCCCAGACCGCTGGTCACAATGATGTCGCCGGCTTTGACCGTGGTGTCCGCGGTCAGGTAGCCGAGCTTGAGGGTTCCGCTGTCGGCAAACTTGATGTCGCTGCTGACAACGCCGGAATCACGGTTGACCTTGTCGATCGCGCTGATTTTTGTGTCGGCGGAAAGAATCGTGGTCACTCGGCTGTAGCTGGCGTTTACGCTGGAAATCCAGCCGACCACGCCGCTTTCCGTAATCACGGGGTCATTTAACGAAATACCGGCAAGGGACCCCTTGTCGATTTGGAAATTGTAAAATAGGTCGTTCGGGTCACGGCCGATCACCGCGGCAGAGACCGGTTTGAAATCCTGATTTTCGTTTTTCAGCTCCAAAAATTTGCGCAGCTGCGCGTTTTCCTGCTGGTAGCTGTAGTATTTAATCAGTTTTTTGTTCAGATCTTCAACCTGCTTTTTCAGCGCCGCGTTTTCCGCCGCAAGTTCTTCGTTGGTGCGTGTGGCGTTCTGCGCCGCGACGGCGGCGTTATTGGTGACCACGGTGCTGACCCGCTGCATCGGCGTGGAAATCAGGCTGAGCAGATTTGCGGTCAGGGAACTGCCGGTGCTTGCCGTATAGAGCATCAGTCCGAACATGACAAACACAACAGTAATCATCGTCTTAAAGCTGTTGGAATGAAAAAAGTCTTTCAACGCAGCACCTCCTTAATCAAGTCGTTCGGCGCGTTTTCCCAAAAGTGCAAAAAGCGGAGAGTTTTTACCCTCCGCTGAAGTTATTTGCCTTATTTTCTGTTGTTTTTATAGTAGGAAGAGGGCATGCTCACTTCGAGCATCTTGCCTGTTCCGTCAACAACACAGTCCAGCGGGCTTTCGGCAATATGGACGGGCATTCCGGTTTCCTGTTCGACCAGTCTGTCCAGGCCGCGCAGCAGGGCGCCGCCGCCGGTCAGCATGATGCCGTGGTCAATAATATCTGCGGAAAGCTCCGGAGGGGTTTTTTCCAGCGTGGACTTCACCGCGTCAATAATCAGCGCCAGCGGGTCACTCAGCGCTTCCCGTACTTCTTCCGCGGAAATGGTCACGTTCTTCGGCAGGCCGTCCACAAGGTTGCGGCCCTTGATTTCCACCGTGGCGTTCTCGTTGTCCTCTGTCGGGAAAGCGGAGCCGATCTTGATTTTGATTTCCTCCGCGGTACGTTCGCCGATCAGCAGATTGTATTTCTTTTTCACATAGGAGATAATGGATTCGTCAAATTTATCGCCCGCAACGCGTACGGAAACCGAGGTGACAATGTCGCCCAGCGAAATGACGGCGACCTCCGCCGTACCGCCGCCGATGTCGACGACCATGCTGCCGGTCGGTTCGCTCACGGGCAGCCCCGCGCCGATTGCCGCGGCCATGGGCTCTTCAATCAGTTCCACGTTATTGGCGCCGGCCTGACGGGCGGCGTCCTCCACCGCGCGGCGTTCCACTTCCGTAACGCCGGACGGGATACAGACAATAATATGCGGGCGGGAAAATGCGTTGGATTTTACCGCCTTGCGGATAAAGTGCTTGAGCATGGTGGCGGTAATGTCGAAGTCGGCAATGACGCCGTCCTTCAGCGGGCGAACCGCAACAATGGAGCCGGGGGTACGGCCGATCATTTCCTTTGCCTGTGCGCCTACGGCCAAAACGGTATCGGTACGGACGTCAACGGCGACAACCGAAGGCTCGCGCATGACGATCCCTTTTCCTTTCATAAAAACCAGAGTATTGGCTGTGCCCAAATCGATCCCTATATCTTTTGAAAACATGAATTTTTCCCCTTTCAAACCTGGCAAAAAATAAAATCGCAACAGCGTTTTCCATTCAACTGCAGAGTAATTTTGTGTTTCAGCCTGCAGGCATCAATAGAACTGCTGTAAATCACTTATTAGACAGTATTTATTATAACCTCAAAAGTTCTATTTCTCAACTGTTAATTCAGAAAGCGTTTAATTTTTATCAGGATTCTTTCGATGAATTTTTAAGCCCCGCCAAAATACGGTTGATTTTACCAATCGGCAGGCCCATTACGTTATAAAAATCCCCGTCGATCCGCTTGATAAAGAGCGCGCCCCGCCCCTGAATTGCGTAGGCGCCCGCCTTGTCCATTGGCTCCGGCGTTTCACAGTAGGCGCTGATTTCGGCTTCGCTCAGCGGGTAAAACTCCACTGAGGTGCATTCGTGCCCGCGAATCATTTCCTTGCCGCAGATCACGCAGTAACCGGTATAGACCTGATGGACGTTTCCGGACAAAAGCCGCAGCATTGCTTTGGCGTCTTCGGGGTCCTTTGGCTTGCCGAGTACCCGCCCTTTGTAAACGACCACGGTGTCCGCCCCAAGCACGGTGTCCTGCGGGTTCAGCTTGGCCACCGCCTCCGCTTTCCGGGCGGCGAGCTGCTCCACAATCTGGATGGGGGGCGTTCCCCGCAGATATCCCTCGCTGACGTCCGAGGACGTGACGTTAAATTCATAACCGGCCATTTTCAGCAGTTCGCTGCGGCGGGGCGAAGTGGATGCAAGAAGCAGCATGGGTATCCTCCTATTCCCTTACTTTGATTTTAATATAGGCAACAATAGAGGCCAGAAGCAGAATCGCCTGCGCGACATTGATTCCGACCATCATTCCGAAAGTGATTTTGACAACGGCAAGATTCAGCTCCACAGTGGACAGGCCGAATTTTGCCGAAGCACCGAGCCAGGAAAGATAGGAAATCCCGGCGCAGGCCGTACCAATAATCTGCCCTAAAACCACCGCCAATACAAGCAGAATAATCAACAAAAGTGTTTTGATGCCGCTTTTTTTCATTTTTTAATCCCCTGTTTTCCCGTGGAGCCGAAAGCGCCCGCGCCGCGGTCGGTCTCGCCCAGATCATCGGTTTCCTCCAGAACGGGCAGCAGCACCGGCATTACCACAAGCTGCGCGCAGCGCTCGCCCGGCTGCAGCGTATAGGGTTTGTCGCTGCAGTTAGTCATCCCCACCAGAATTTCGCCGCGGTAATCGCTGTCGATCACGCCGACCGCGTTCGGGAGGGATACGCCGTGGTTGACCCCCAGCCCGCTCCGCGCGAAAATCAGCCCCACCGTGTTTTTATCCGGCAGCGCAATGGCGATCCCCGTGGGAATCTTGTATAGTCCGCGCGGCTCAATGGTGAGCGGCGCGTCCAGACAGGCGTACAGATCAAACCCCGCCGCGCCCGTGCTGGCGCGGGTGGGAGTAACGGCATTCTGATTCAGTTTTTTTATTTTTAAAACAGTATCTGTCATAAAATCCTCTATTAATAAAGTTATTCGATTCCCCTGTAATAAAGCCCGCGGGTCAGTTCCCCGTTGCCCGGAGCGCCGGTCAGATACCGGTTGATGACTTCCTCCGCCTCATATGCGGTCTCGGTGGTAAAGCGCAGAACTCCGAAGTCCTGATTGCGTACCTCCGCAAGCCGGTCGGCCATGTAGAGCGGAACGGAGTTCAACACCTCGCTGCACGCGCCGAAGCACTGCACCGGGAAGCGGATTCCCTTCCGGTCGGTCAAAAACGGCGCCGTTTTGCAGTTCTTGCACCCGCCCGCGTTCGCCGCGGGACAGTTGCGGGTGAGCATCAGCGGCAGCCGTCCGTAAAGAAGAAGCCCCCTCGGCAGTTCCCCGCCGATGGCGGCCGCCTGCGCGAGCGTCAGTTCAAAGGAAAGCTCCGTGTCGGAAAGGCCGAATTCGCGGTACCATTCCAGAGCGGCGGTGTTGGTGATATTGAGTGAAAATCCGCCGTGTACGGTCAGCCCCAGTTTTCCGGCAAGCGCGGCCGCACCGAGGTTGCCCGCCCAAACTTCGGAAAAGCCCGCCTCTTTTGCGTTCAAAAGGCGCGCCCGCACAGCTTTTTCCATCCCGAAGATGCCGCGCGGGATTTCCAGCGCGACGGGATAGCCGTCTTCCTTTAATCTTTGGAGGGTATTCAAATCCGTATTGTACGGAAGATAAACCAGTTCACACTGCTTTGCGGCAGAGGGAAGAACCGCACTCGTAAAACGTGCTCGCAAACGCATTTTTCCGGCCGTGTGGGTGCCCGCCGCGGGAATTTCACACATCTGGAACGGAATTTCCACGCGGCGCATGCGCATCTGCTCCAGCTTTTCCAGCGCCTCGCGGCGAAGCTTGTTCAGCAGAGAGACAGGAACGGAAAGCCCCTCCCCGATCTCACAGGTGATTTCGTCGGTGTAAAACGGCGTACCGCCCGTCTTTTTCAGCTGTTCGACACAGCGCTCTTCGTCAATCGCACGGTTGAGCGCTGGCTGGGGTGGCTCCCCAAGGGTGACGCGGGCCGTGCGGCCTTCCCCGTCGGCGGCAAAAAGTTCCACCGGCTGATCCTTTTGAATGGTCAGGCGGAACGAAACGGGAATCCTCTGGTACTCCTGGTTGTAAAGGCCGTGCAGCTCTGAAAACACCGCGCTCGTCGCGCCGGTCACGTCCTCTTTGGAGCGCACGCCGAACATATCGCGGCCCAGCTTCCCGTCCAGATACCCGGTGGTAAAGCCGGAGCGCGAAAAGACCGCGTCCAGATTCTTTACCAGCTCCGGGGGAACCGGTTCCCCGTCGGCAGCCAGCCGGCTTGCGCGCGCGGCCGCGGCAACATATTCCGGCCGTTTCATACGGCCCTCTATTTTTGCGCTGAAAATCCCCGCACGGCTGAGTTCATCCATGCGGCCGATCATCGAAAGATCTTTTAAGCTCAAGTCGTGCCCGGTTCCGCCGGTAACGGAAAACGGCAGCCGACACGGCTGGGCGCAAAGGCCGCGGTTGCCGCTGCGGGAGCCTAAAACGGAGCTGAAATAGCACTGTCCGCTTACGGACATACAAAGGGCGCCGTGAACAAACGCTTCCAGCTCCACGGGAGTGGACTCGTGGATTTCCGCGATTTCTTTCAGAGACAGCTCGCGGGAAAGCACCACGCGCTTGATTCCCGCGTCATAAAGCGCCGCGGCGCCCAGCGGGGTGTGGATACTCATCTGGGTGGAGGCGTGCAGCCGCAGACCCGGCGCGCATTTCCGCAAAAGCCGGATCAGTCCGGGGTCCTGCACAATCAGCGCGTCCACCGGAAGGGTGCACGCGTAAGAAACAAAATCGAGCGCTTTTTGCAGCTCGTCCTGCAAAAGCAGCGTATTCACCGCAAGGTAGACCTTTACCCCGCGGGCATGGCAATATTCCACGGCGGATTTCAGCTCGCCGCTGTCAAAGTTTTTGGCGCTGGCTCTTGCGCTGAACGCGCTGCCGCCCAGATACACCGCGTCTGCCCCCGCGCGCACCGCGGCGGTCAGGCTTTCCGGTGATCCGGCCGGGGCCAGAACCTCTATCTTACTGTTCGTCATTTTTCTTTTCAAAGAAGCTCATAAAACCTTCCTGTTCAGCGGTAATGCTCGGATTGACGCGGGAATAGCTTCCCGCCTGCGGCCTTTGTACGGGGGAACCGGGAACAACCGGCTTCTGCGCGCGGATTTCCTGCGCGGGCTTGTCCGCGTCGGGCTCGCCGTCCTCTGCCAGACGGGCGCGAAGAGTCTGTACTTCCCTTTTCAGGCGCTCAATTTCGCGCCGGGCCTCTTCGGCCTCCATACGGGCGTGGGAAGAGTCCTCCAGATAATCCTTGATCTGGGAGCGAAGGTTGTCCGCTCCGTTCACGGATTTATGGGATTCATCGCAGAAACGCAGCGCCGTGATGACGGCTGCCATGGTGATGGAAACACGCTCGTTTTTGCCTGTGATATCGTCCATGGCTTTTTCCACTTCGTCGCCGATTGAGCGTACATAGCTCTCGCTGTCGTCCGAGCTGATGACGCACTCACAGCCGCAAATATTTAATTTTACCCTGTTTTTACTCATGAAGTCATACCCTTTCACACAACAGCGAATTTAGAATTGTTTACATTATAATATATTTTAACATAATATGAAAGAGCTTTCACTATTTTTTACGGACCTCCCGGTCGAGATGCGGACCTCCCGGTGGGGATGCGGACCTGCCGGTCGGGATGCGCCTACGGCGGCGCTCTCAGGAAGCAAGGGGAAATTCCCCCAGTCGGGCTTCGCCCGCCCGCCTCCTCAAAGCGGGGCCCAATTCCCACCTTCCTCTTAGAGGGAGATGGCGCGCCGGAAGGAGTCTTCCAGACTCATGAGAGCCCCGCCGCGTTTGTGCGCAAATGGAATTGTGATTTCTTACGGGAAAAGCAGCGGATACGCTTTTCTTTGCCTTGCAATTTTGTGAACATTGCATAATTTTCAATGAAAAATACGTTGTAATAACAGAAGAACATTTTAAAAATTAAAAACATGAAAAAACGGCTATGCGGCTTAATATTATTATATATTTCTTTTGAAATTCAGAACCCTTTCCCTGTTATTGAAAAAAAGCGAATATTGGTATATAATAGACACAAATGAAATGATGGGATTTTGGAATCCCAACAGGGAAAATGACAGATTATTGCACAAGGAGGCGCCGCAAAAACGCGGCGGTTCCCTTCTAATGGAGGATATGATGATGAATTACAGGCAGCCGGTCGGCAAAATCAAGGAAACGCTTCTGTCCACGCTTGACCGTGTTTTCGGCGTCAGCCTTGAGAACGCGACCGACGAGCAGTGCTACAAGGCGGTTGCGCTCACCGTGCGAGATTTAATGGCCGCGGGCCGCAGCGAATACATGGCAAACGCGGAAAAAACCCACACCAAACAGGTTTACTACCTGTGCATGGAGTTTCTGCTGGGCCGTTCGCTCAAAAACAACCTGTTCAATCTGGGAATCGAAGAAGATTTCCGCAAGGCGCTGGCCGAGCTGGGGCTGAAGCTGGACTGTCTTTACGAGCAGGAACCGGACGCGGGTCTGGGGAACGGCGGACTGGGCAGGCTTGCCGCCTGTTTTATGGATGCCCTTGCCACACAGGGCTACCCCGCCACGGGGTATTCCTTGCGGTACGAGTACGGCATTTTCCGCCAGAAACTGGTGGACGGCTGGCAGACGGAGCTGCCCGACTTTTGGCTTCCGGGCGGGAAAATCTGGATGCAGGCGATTCCGGAAAAGAGCGTGGAGGTTCATTTCAACGGACATATTGAGGAATACTGGAACAACCAGTACCATGTGGTCAACCATAAGGATTACACAAAAGTAACCGCCGTGCCGTACGACATGTATATTGCCGGGATGGACGGCCGCGGAATCAGCCGGCTGCGCGTTTGGGCGGCAAGCTCCGCGGAGTTTGACATGAACCTGTTTAACTCGGGCAACTATATGCGCGCGATGGAACAGAACGCCATGGCGGAAGTGATTACCAAGGTGCTTTACCCCGAGGACAACCATCTGGAGGGAAAGAGCCTTCGCCTTTCCCAGCAGTATTTTCTGGTTTCCGCCACCATTCAGGATATTATCCGCCGCCATCTATTTAAATACAGCACGCTGGACAATCTGCCGGATCTCGTGGCCATCCACCTGAACGACACCCATCCGGTGCTTGCCATTCCGGAAATGATGCGCGTGATGCTCGACGAGTGCGGTTACGGCTGGGACGCGGCGTGGGACATCGTTACCCGTACCATCGCCTATACGAACCACACGGTTATGAAAGAGGCGTTGGAGTGCTGGGGGGTCGAACTGTTCCAGTCCCGTCTGCCCCGCATTTATCAGATTGTAGAGGAAATCAACCGCCGTTTCTGCGCGCAGATGCATGAAAAGGGCGTGGACGGTTACAAGGTAGGCCGGATGGCTCCGCTGAACGACGGCTATGTGAAAATGGCAAACCTCGCGGTGGTCAGCAGCCACAGCGTCAACGGGGTCTCCCAGCTGCACAGCGACATTCTGAAAAATACCGTATTCCACGATTTTTATACCGAGATGCCGGAAAGATTTACCAACGTGACCAACGGGATCGCCCACCGGCGATGGCTGAATCAGGCGAACCCCGGGCTTGCCGGGTTGATTACCGGACTGATTGGTGATAGTTACATCCATGACGCCGCGCAGCTGCAGAAGCTTGGGCGCTTCGCGGACGACGCTTCCGTACTGGGGCAGATGGCAAAAGTAAAGCGGGAAAACAAGCTCCGTCTCGCGGAGTATATTAAAAAGGAAAACTGCATGGAAGTGGACCCGGACTCCATTTTTGACGTGCAGGTTAAGCGCATGCACGAATACAAGCGCCAGCATATGAATGCTCTGCACATTTTGTCCGTTTACCAGTGGCTGCGGGAAAATCCCAACGCGGAATTCACCCCCCATACCTATATTTTCGGCGCGAAAGCCGCCCCGGGCTACTATTTTGCAAAACAGATGATCCGCTTTATTGTTGATCTGGGCAACACCATCAACAGCGACCCGCGTGTCAATCAGAAGATGAAGGTCATCTATCTGGAGGATTACCGCGTGACGCTCGCGGAGCTTTTAACCCCTGCCGCCGACCTGAGCGAACAGATTTCGCTCGCGGGAACCGAGGCTTCCGGTACCAGCAACATGAAGTTCATGATTAACGGAGCGGTCACCATCGGTACTTTGGACGGCGCGAATGTGGAAATTCACGACGCGGTCGGCGACGACAATATTCTTTTATTCGGCATGACGGCGGCGGAGGTTGACGCGCTCAAGCCGAATTATGACCCGAGGACGTACTTCAACGCTAGCCCGGCCATGAAACAGGCGGTCGAGGAGCTGAACACCGGTTTCTGCGGCGTGAAATTCAACGATATCGCCGATTCTCTGCTGAATCACGACCCGTATATGGTGCTGGCTGATTTTGATTCCTACGCCAAAGCGCAGAAAAAGGCGGAGACTCTTTACGGCGACGCGAAAAACTGGCAGCGCATGTGCCTGATGAACACGGCAAACGCCGGCCGTTTTGCGGCCGACCGCGCCATTCGCGAGTACGCGGAAAACATCTGGCACGCCCAGCCCCTGCCGGAAGATGCCGCGGAAAAAGAAACTCCGCTCAAACGCGCGCGTCTGGGCAGAAAAAGCAAATAACTGCGTACCTTCATGGGAGGAATATCCATGTTTAATTCCCGCAATCCGGTGTTTCGCGACCCCGTCGGGGCGGTGGCGGACGGCACGCCGGTGCATTTTAAGATTACTCTGCCGCGCTCCCTGCACTGCAGTGCGGCACGGCTGATGATAAAGGACGATTTTACCGGAGAAGATCTCATTCGGGGCATGTTCTGGTGCGGCATGAACGGCGGCGACGCCGAGTGGTGGGAGTGCCACTTTACGCCGGAAAAACCGGGGCTTTTCTTTTACCGGTTCCAGACCGATACCGAACGCGGAACTTTGCAGATCGCGCGCGGCCGCGGCGGCGAAGGCATTTTCAGCGACGCGCCTGCCTTTTGGCAGCTGACGGTGTACGACCGGGAATTTACCACTCCGGACTGGCTTGCCGGCGGGATTCTGTACCAGATTTTCCCCGACCGTTTTGCCCGTTCCGGCCAGCCGAAAACCGGCGTTCCCGCCGACCGCAGGCTGCACGAAAACTGGGAGGAACAGCCCGACTGGCGGCCCAATGAGGACGGCCGGATTACCAATACCGACTATTTCGGCGGCGACCTGCGCGGGATTGAGGAAAAACTCCCCTATCTTCAGTCGCTGGGGGTCACCTGCCTGTACCTCAACCCGATTTTTGAGTCGCACTCCAACCACCGGTACGACACGGCGGACTATTCCAGAATCGACCCGCTTCTGGGCAACGAAGAGGATTTTTCCCGCTTGTGTGCCGCCGCGGAAAGGGTAGGCATCCGGGTGGTGCTGGACGGCGTGTTCAACCACACGGGCAGCGACAGCGTTTACTTTAACCGGCAGAACCGCTACGCAGCTCCCGGCGCGTACCATTCCAAAAATTCCCCGTACTACCCGTGGTACACCTTTCGTCATTGGCCGAAAGATTACGACTGCTGGTGGGATTTTATTACCCTGCCCAGCGTAAACGAAAGCGACCCCTCTTACCGGGCGTACATCAACGGAAAAGGCGGGATTATCCAAAAGTGGCTTTCTGCCGGAGCTTCCGGCTGGCGGCTGGACGTAGCCGACGAGCTGCCGGATTTTTTTCTGGAGGAACTCCGCACAACGGCAAAGACGCAAAAAAGCAACGCGCTGATTCTGGGAGAAGTCTGGGAGGACGCGTCCAATAAGACGGCTTACGGCCAAAGGCGTCGGTATCTTTTAGGAAACCAGCTTGACAGCGTGATGAACTATCCGTTCCGAAGCGCGGTTCTGGGCTTTCTGACCGGAGCGGACGCCGGGGATATGATGGAAATCATCCTCAATATTCTGGAAAATTATCCACCGCAGGTCGTCCGCCTGCTGATGAACCATATTGGCACTCACGACACCGAGCGCGCGCTCACCGTGCTTGCGGGCGAGCCTTTAAACGGACGCGGCCGTGAGTGGCAGAGCACCGCGCACCTGTCAAGGGAGCGCCGCCGCCGCGGGCTGCGGCTGATGCGGCTTGCCTCGCTGATGCAGTTCACCCTGCCCGGCGTACCCTGTGTTTACTATGGCGATGAAGCCGGAATGGAGGGCTACCGCGACCCGTTCAACCGCGCCTGCTACCCGTGGGGGCACGAGGAAAAAGAGCTGGTGGAGTGGTACCGACTGCTGGGCAGGCTCCGCCGCAACTGCCCGGCGCTGAAAGAAGGGAATTTTCTTCCGCTTTTTGCTGACGGCTCCTGCATGGGTTACGTCCGAAGGGAGAAAACATCCGTCCTGCTCTGCGTCATCAACGCGGGAGCACAGAGCCGCACGGTGGAAGTCCCCGGGGAATGGCGGCTGTCCCGCGCGGTGATCGGCGTGGTGCCGGACGAAAACAACACGCTGGTTCTTGAACCCGAGGACTGCGTCGTTCTGCTGAAAAAGGAACGGTCGGAGTTTTAAGAAGAAAAGTGAAGATAAAAACAAGAATGCGCTTTGAACAGGATGAAACCCCGTTCAAAGCGCATTTATGATCCTTCATTTTTTATTCAGATACCGGTAGACCGTTGCCTCGGAAATTCCCAAGCGGGCAGCGATTTCCGACACCGCACCTTTCATCCGTAAAATCCCCTGCTCGTTCAGCTTGCGCACGAGTCGTGTTTTTTCCTCCATGGACATCCTCTTCGGCGGAATCCCCATTTCCTGAACAGCGGCTTCAATCATGGATTTTCCCGTGGATACCACCGGACTTTCCAGATTTTCAAACACTTCGCCGGGCTCACCGTCCGCGCCGGGGAACCGACGGAGAAACGCCTCCACATCCGCGCGGAACGTACTGACCCCGGAAACGTCGTTGTTGACGCAGAGCATTCCGACCAGCCGGCCCTCGTTTTTAATGTAATAAGTGGAGGAAAGAAAATCCTTTCCGTTTCCAAAGCCATGGTAGTTGGCCAGATAATCCTTTTCCCGGTAGCTTCCGTCCTGGATAATCCTGTGCGCCAAATCCGTCATCGGGCTGCCGATGCTCCGGCCGGAGTGATTGTTGCGTACGGCAATGACCGACTGCTCCGGGTTGGAAATGTCGTGCAGCAGCACTTCGCAGCTTGGCCCGCAGATATCCGCAATAAAATCCACCATGGGAATATACATTTTCAGAAGTTCCTGGTCTGTCACAAAAAAGCCCCCGATACGGTAAGTTTCATTTTCTATTTAACATATCATTATTGACTAAGAATTACAAATACTATTTTGCCAAAGACTTTGAAAACCGATAATAAAATTATTATCATCATAATAAAAAATATTGCAAACAGTTTCCGTAACCATTATAATAGGAAGCAGAAATGCGGTACGATAATCATGATAAAGGAGTTTTTTAAAATGGGAAACAAAGTGATTCATACGGAAAATGCGCCGAAGGCAATCGGCCCTTACTCTCAGGCGGTGGTGTCAGGAGGTTTTGTATTTGTTTCCGGTCAGCTGCCGGTGGATCCCAAGACCAATGAAATGCGCGAGCCCGACTTTACCGCGCAGACCAAACAGTCCATGGAAAATATCCTGAGCATTTTAAAGGAAAACAATCTGACGGCGGACAACATTGTCAAGACGACGATTTTTGTCAGCGATCTGGGCGGCTTTGCGCAGGTAAACGAGGCCTACGCAGCCTTTTTTGACAAGACCTATCCCAGCAGAGCCTGCGTGCAGGTCAGCCGCCTTCCGAAAGACGCGCTGGTGGAAATCGAGGCTATTGCAAGCCTGTAACCCCCGAAACAAAAATATGGGAAGAAAAAATAAGTTGCATTTCCCTCCTAAATGTGATATGATACTTAGGCGGCTTAAAGAAAGCCGCTAAATGCGCTCGTAGCTCAGCTGGATAGAGTGCTTGACTACGAATCAAGAGGTCGCGGGTTCGAGTCCCTCCGGGCGCGCCAAAAATAAGGACAAGGCTTTTGCCTTGTCCTTATTTTTCGTCTGTCACGAGGCGAAAACCCCGGTGCAGGTTGGGAGCACGAACAAAATTAATATTGCATAAGTGAGTTTGCAGAAAGAGCTTTACCAGTAGCTTCAGGGTGTGGACGCCGAAGGCGCAAAAGACGCTGTGCGTCCGCGGAACGCGGGTAGAGCGTGCCAACACCCGAGTCCCTCCGGGCGCGCCAAAAGCCCCGGTGCAGACACGGTAGAGCAAAGAAGCCTTCGTGAGAAAATCAGTTTTCCCTATTCATATAATCAATTTAAGAATGTATAATATTACAGTTGTTACAGCTGATGAGGAGGGAAAGAATGATCAACGATAATATTTGTCCATATTGTGGAAATAGTATGAGTTTGGGCTATTTGGGCGGAGTCCGTTATCAACTTGAATGGATTCCAGAAGGTGAAAAAGAAAGGCGAACAATTTTATCTAAAAATACTGGAATACCCCTTAATAAAACAAGCATCTTAAAATTTAATAAAGTCTATGCCTATCATTGTGATAAATGTAATTTATTTATTATTCATAAATAAAAGTTATAATAATAAGCATTTACATTGCTGAAATACAATGATAATACAAACGCGGGTGAAGCGTGCCAACACCCGAGTCCCTCCGGGCGAAAACCCCGGTACGATTTGTGAAAATAACCGTTTCGAGTGCATCAGGTGATCCGATTAATTGACCAATAAACAGGCCCGAATGTCAGGGATAAATTAAAGGTATCCGCAAAGTAATAAAGGCCGACGACGTCGCCCGCGTTCAGCTCAACTTCGCCGGAAAGCGTTACCGTACTAGCTTGCAAAATGGCCCGAATATTCACAAGGGAAATATTAACGTCCAGAACAGGCAAATAGCCGGTAATCAGATCTGTGGCAGTGGGAGCCGACCGTCTTACCGAAAAATACGGCATAATCCCCGAGCCAAGAGTGACTTGTATGACTACGGCCAAATTGTAATTGATCGTCGCTTTTAAACCATATCTTCCGGTTGCCGGCACAGTGTAATTTCCGGAGGTCGTGTCAAAGCTGCCGCTGTTAAAAAAAGGAGACGTAATGATGGTCCAGGGATTCAGCTGAGCGTCTGCGGATTTGGTAATGGAAGAAGCGGTCGCCGCGAAACCTTCCTGTACGGGAGTGGGAAATGAAATTGGCCATATATTCAGCATGGTATTGAGTCAGCTCCTGTATTGCTGTTATCAATTTTAAAAGGAATTATACAAAAGTTGCAGGGAGATCTGCTATAATATATTCATGGATTAACCGATTTGTCCACTCTGCTGCGGAAGCTCCGTTTGCGAAACAACAAATATATTTCCGTGAAACCATCATAATCGTTTGACAAGTATTTTTTCATGCTATATAATTGTTTCAATAACTTTTGTTGTTGTTATAAAAGATAGGATGGGAAGAATGAAGCAGCGAAGAGAACAAATTGTAGAATTGGTGAACAGTGAAGGTGCAGTGAGCTTTGCGAAACTGAAGACTACCTTTCCGGAAGTTTCGGAAATGACCCTGCGCAACGATCTGAAATTTTTAGATCAGACCCGCCAGATCGTCCGCGTTTACGGCGGGGCAAAATCGGTGGAGGTCGTTATTGGAACGGATGACTTGTTCTATAAACGCAACACACGCAATATAGAAAGAAAGCGGCAGATTACTGAAAAAGCCATCAAGCTTTTGCATCCGGGAACTTCCGTGTTTTTGGATTCCGGAACCACCACCACGGAGCTGGCGCGCGTATTTCCCGATGAATCCTACCTGATTTTTACTGGTGGAATCAGCTGCGCGCTGGAGCTGGCGCATTTGACACAGTCCCAGATTCACATTTTGGGTGGACAAATGAACCGGTTCAGCCTGAGCGTGAACGGAATCAGCAGCGTCAAGGCGATTGAAAACGTCAATTTCAACATCGCTTTTCTGGGGGTGACCGGGTACAGCCAGGAGACGGGCTTTAACTGCGGAGTGGAAGATGAAAACGAACTGAAAAAAGCCATCATCCGAAAATCCGAAAAAGTGGTCGCATTAATGGATTCGGAAAAAGTGGGAATTGTCAACACTTTTACTTTTGCCACGCTCAAAGATATTGACGTTGTTATTTCGGATGACGATTTGGACCCGGATACCAAAAAAGTCTTTCAGTCCAACGGAATTGAGGTTTTGTAAGGCATAATTCTTTCAAAAATATAATGATGTTTGAGAAACCGCTTTTGTTTTATCAAAACAAAAGCGGTTTCTTGCAAAATAAAATAAATTTGTAGATTTAGTAAAAAAATTTACCATATTATTAGAAATTTTAACACTTGAACCACAACATAATTGTTGATATTATAATTACATGTTTTAAAACAATAAGTTTTCGACAATATTCTACAATATTTTGGAGATCATTATGATTACAACGGTTACACTCAATCCCGCAATGGACAAAACAGTTGAAATCCCGAATTTCACCGCGAACCTGGTGAACCGGGTCACGGCCATGCGCGCCGACCCCGGCGGAAAAGGAATCAACGTCAGCAAGGGAATTGCCTCGCTGGGCGGAACCAGCCGCGCGGTGGCGGTATTGGGGGGAGCAACGGGTTCTAAAATTGCCGATGCCCTGAAAGATGGGAATCTGCAGCCCGATTTTTTGTTTACCAATCAGGAAACGCGAACCAACACAAAAATCATCGACCCGGTTCGCCGCACCAATACCGATATTAACGAGCCCGGCAGCCCAATGGAAGAAGGTGTTCAGCGGGCCGTGCTGGCAAAGCTGAAAAACGGGCTGAAAAAAGACGACATTGTTGTACTGGCGGGCAGCCTGCCCGCGGGCGCGCCCCGCACCCTGTACCGCGACTGGATTTTGGAATGCGCCGCGGCAGGGGCAAAGGTATTTCTGGACGCCGACGGCGATTTGCTGGAACATGGAATTGAAGCGGCGCCCTACTTAATTAAGCCCAACCGCGAAGAACTTTCCAGACTGTTCCAAAGCTCCCTGAATTCGCTGGAGGAAATCATTACAGCGGCAAAAACGCTGGTACGCGGCGGCATTCAAAAGACCGCGGTTTCTCTGGGTGCGGACGGCGCGCTGCTGGTTACCTCGGGCGAAGTTCTGTATGCCGAGGGGCTGCGGGTTCCCGTGGGCAGCACAGTGGGTGCCGGCGACTCTATGGTGGCCGCTTTCGCCTACGGCGAAGAAACCGGAATGACTGCGCGGGAGACCTTCCGTCTGGCAATGGCGGCCGGAGCCGCGAGCGTCATGTGTTCCGGCACACAGGCGGCAAGCCGTTCCTCGATTGAAAAGCTGCTGCCGATGGTAAAGGTTCAGTCATTGGATTGATTGGGATAGAATAGGAGGTTAAATCATGAAAACGAAAGCACTGCGCCTGTACGGCGCGTCCGACCTGCGGCTGGAGGAATTCGAGCTGCCGGAGATTAAGGAGGACGAGATCCTTGTCAAGGTGGTGTCCGACAGTATCTGCATGTCCACCTACAAATGCGCGATTCTGGGGGAAAAACACAAGCGTGTTCCCGACAACGTAGCCCAGCACCCCACGATTATGGGCCATGAGTTTGCCGGTAATATTATAAAGGTAGGAAAAATGCATCAGGACAAATTCCGCCCCGGCATGAAATTCACATTGCAGCCCGCGCTGAATTATAAGGGAACCATGTGGTCGCCCGGGTACTCCTACGAATTCTTCGGGGGAGACGCGACCTATTGCATTATTCCTCATGAAGTAATGGAACTCGGCTGCCTTTTGGAGTATAAGGGAAAATCCTACTATGAAGCTTCTCTGGCGGAACCGATGTCCTGTTCCATCGGCGCGTTTCACGCCTGTTACCACACAAAAATGGGTGTTTATCACCATGATATGGGCATTAAGGAAGGCGGAAGCCTCGCGATTCTGGCGGGCGCCGGCCCCATGGGACTGGGCGCGCTGACCTACGCGCTGCACAGCGACCGCCGTCCCTCCCTTGTTACGGTGGCCGATATCAACGAAGACCGGCTGGCCCGTGCAAAAGCGCTGTTCCCCGCAGAGGAAGCAAAGAAGGACGGGATTGAGCTGTATTTTGTGAATACGGCCAATATGGAAAATCCCGCGGCGGAGCTGAAAAAGCTGGCGGGCGGCGGTTACGACGACGTCTTTTCCTACGCGCCGGTTCCCAGCGTGGTGGAGCTGGCCTCCGCGGTTCTGGGGCGCGACGGCTGCCTGAACTTCTTTGCCGGCCCGACCGACCCGCAGTTCAGCGCAAAGATGAATTTTTACGACGTTCACTACAATTCCACCCATGTAATGGGTACTACCGGCGGAAATACCGCGGATATGCTCGAATCCCTGGAGCTGACGGCGGCGGGCAGAATCAACCCGGCGGTCATGGTCACCCACATTGGCGGACTGGACAGCGCCGGAGAAACTACGCTGAACCTGCCGAAGATTCCCGGAGGAAAAAAGGTCATCTATACCCATATTGAAATGCCGCTGACAGCAATCAGCGATTTCCGCGAAAAGGGCAGGGAAGACAAACGGTTCGCCGTGCTTGCGGATATTGTGGAAGCGAACAACGGCCTCTGGTGTGGCAAGGCGGAGGAGTATCTGCTCAAGGAATGGGAGCAAACGGATTAATTACATAGAGAAAACGAATCAGTGCGTGCAGATTTTTCAGAATGGAGAAGGTAGTTATGAGTGTGGGAATCAAGATTAAGGATGCGGTCAAAAAATACGGGCAGAACACGGTCATTCCCGATTTGTCGCTGAACATCCGCAACGGGGAGCTGTTTACCCTTCTGGGGCCGTCCGGCTGCGGAAAAACAACACTGCTCAGGATGATTGCCGGGTTTAACAGCATTGAGGGCGGCGAGTTCTATTTTAACGACAAACAGATCAACACCATGGACCCCGGCAAGCGCAACATCGGCATGGTCTTTCAGAATTACGCAATCTTCCCCAACATGTCCGTCCGTAAAAATGTGGAGTTCGGTTTGAAAACCAAGAAAGTACCCCCGGAAACCATCAAGGAAGAGACGGACAAGTTTTTGAAGCTGGTGCATGTGGACCAGTACGCTGACCGTATGCCGGACAGGCTTTCCGGCGGTCAGCAGCAGCGCGTGGCGCTTGCCAGAGCGCTGGTCATCCGCCCGGACGTGCTTCTGATGGACGAGCCCCTGTCCAATTTGGACGCAAAGCTCCGTGTGGAAATGCGCACGGTCATCAAAAATATTCAGCGGGACGTGGGAATCACCACCGTCTACGTTACCCACGATCAGGAAGAAGCCATGGCGATTTCCGACCGGATAGCCGTTATGAAGGACGGCGTCATTCACCACTGCGGAAAACCGAAGGATATTTACCAGCGGCCGGCGGATTTGTTCGTCGCAACCTTTATCGGAAAATCCAACCTGCTGAAAGCAAGATTTCTGACGGAAAGCGGGCGTCACTACCTGGAATTCCTGAACGGATACCGTGTGCCGTTTGAAAAAGTGCTGAAAAACGCCCCGGATCAGTCGGACGTGGTGGTTTCCGCCCGCCCCGAAGAGCTGCTGGTTCACCCGGCGGGGGAAAACGCACCCAAAGAAGGACTCCGCGCGGTCATATCGGACAGCGTGTTCCTGGGACTGAACACCCATTATTTTGTTAAGCTGGAAACGGGCGAAGAGGCGGAAGTTATTCAGGAGTCCCGCATCGACTCGCTTCTGCCCCCCGGCAGCAAAATCATTCTGACCCTGAATGTGGAAAAAGCCAATGCGTTTGACGCACAGACCACAAAGAGCATCATGGAAGGGGTCAACAACAGCACGGATGCCCCGGCTGAAGCGGTAAACGGGGAGGAAGGCTGATTATGGACACAACGAAAAAGAGACTGGGTTTCTGGAGTTTTGTTTCCTTTGGAATCATGGCTTTGATCCTGCTGTTTCTGGTCTACCCGATTTTCGGGCTGATGAAAGAGGCCTTTTTTACGCAGGGCAGCGGATTTACGCTGGACGCCTTCCAGAAATTCTTCAGTAAAAACTACTATTACCAGACCATTGGCAACAGCTTTCAGGTATCGCTCGCGGTTACCGTCATCAGCCTGCTGCTGGGGATTCCCTTTTCTTATTTCTATACGTTCTTCCAGCTGAAAGGGAAAAAACTGCTGTTTGTCCTGTGTCTGCTCTGCACGCTTTCCGCGCCTTTCATCGGCGCGTATTCCTGGATTTTGCTGATGGGCAACTCCGGACTGGTCACCAATTTTTTAAAAACGTTCGGCATTACGGGAATCAGTATCTACGGCTTCGGCGGAATTGTGCTGGTTCAAACGCTCAAGCTCTTCCCTCTAGTGGTTATCTATATGAACGGAGCGTTCCGGGATATTGACAATTCCCTGATGGAAGTGGCGGAAAGCATGGGCTGCAAAGGGGTCAAGCGGTTTTTCAAGGTGCTGATGACCCTGACGATGCCCACCATTCTGGCCGCGGCGCTGCTGGTGTTTATGAGGGCTTTCGCGGACTTTGGCACGCCGGCATTGATCGGGCAGGGCTTCCAGACGTTCCCGGTACTGATTTACAACGAGTACTTAAGCGAAAACGGAGCCGACTTCCATTTTGCGGCGGCAATCAGCTTTATTGCGATTATTGTAACGGGAGTTATCTTCCTGATTCAGAAATTCGCCACCAATAAATTCAGCTTTACCATGAGCGCGCTCCACCCCATTGAACCAAAAGAGGCCAAAGGGGCGGGCGGGTTCCTGATGCACGCGTTCTGCTATCTGCTGGTCGCAATCGCGCTGGTTCCCCAGATCTATATTATCAATATGTCTTTCCGCAACTACAACAACAGCATTCTGCGCCCCGGCTATTCCCTTGTGAACTACCAGAAGGCCATACAGAAAATGCTGTACCGTTCAATCGGAAATACGATTGTCATCAGCGTGGTCACGCTTGCCATTATTATTGTGGTCGCGATTCTGATCGCTTATCTGGTGGTCAGAAAAGGAAATGTTTTCAACAACGCAATCGACACCATTTCCATGCTGCCGTACATTATGCCCGGCGCGGTCATCGGTATTTCCCTTGTCATTGCGTTCAATAAATCACCGTTTGTGCTCAACGGCACACTGGCCATTATGATTATCGCGCTGGTAATCCGAAGAATGCCCTTTACCAGCCGTTCCGCCACAGCGGCCATGATGAAAATACCGGAAAGCATTGAGGAGGCCGCCGTCAGTCTGGGCGCGTCCAAGCTGAAAACACTGGTGCGCATCACGGTTCCCATGATGTCCAGCGGGGTTATTTCCGGCGCGGTATTAAGCTGGGTTTCCATCATTACGGAAATGTCCAGCGGCGTAATCCTCTACAACAATAAGACCATTACTCTTACGGTCAGTACCTATAACGCGATTGTTCGCGGAACCTTTGGCGTAGCGGCGGTGTTTGCCGCGGTCACGACGGTCTTTACCGTGGTCTGCCTGTTTATCTATTTGAAGTTTACCAAAATTGAGGACGTCAAGCTGTAAAGCGGGTTTATTTTGGGCAAATATTCGGGAGTCGAAAACCCCGGTATTTTCAAATAACAAAGGAGAGAGAGAAATGAAAAAAAGGTTATGTATGTTCCTTGCAATGGCAATGGCGGTGACAATGGTCGCCTGCAGTGCCCCAAGCTCCACCGAATCCAAGGCTGCTTCCCAAGGGGCGGCACCAAGCGCGGCGGCCTCTTCCTCGTCTGACAGACCCTACTGGACGAAGGGTGAAGACGAAGTGACCGGCACCATCAATGTTTATACCACGATGGAAGAAACCCAGCAGCAGAGCCTGCAGGAAATGTGGGAAAAGTATTACCCGAAATGCAAAATTGAATTCCAGTCCGACTCCGTCGGCACCCTGGTCACCCGTCTGAAATCAGAAGCGAACGCACCGGTAGCGGATGTTCTGATTGGCGGCTTGTTTGAAGCGGACGGCGACAAGTATCACGATATTCTGCAGCCGTATACGGCCGTGAATGACTCCGAGCAGCAGTACCACGACAAAAGCGGTTTCTATACCCTGTATGATGTTCAGCTGATGTGCCTGATTGTCAACAAGGACCAGTGCAAGAATCTGGGTGTCGAGGTAAAGGGCTATCAGGATCTGCTCCAGCCGAAGCTGAAGGGCAAGATCATTCTGGCGGAGCCCAGCGTATCCTCCAGCGCATACCGTCAGCTTCAGACGATTCTGGCCACGATGGGCAAAAAGTTTGATGACGAAGCGGGCTGGAATTACATTAAACAGCTGATGGTTCAGTGCAACGGAATCAGCACCACCAGTTCTTCCGAAGTATACAACGACGTTATCAACGGCGAGTACGCGGTCGGTCTTTCCTATGAATCCACCGTACAGGCCATGATTCGGGACGGCGCGTCCAACTGCGAGTGCGTTTACATGAAGGAAGGCAACACTGCAATGGCCGGCGGCGCCGGAATCGTCAAGGGCGCCCCGAACAAAGCTGCCGCAGAAGCAATGATGAATCTGCTCGCCAGCAACGAGTTCCAGGATGCCCGTTCCAAGGAATCCGGCGGACGCGGCACAAACTCCCTGTGCGCAAACTCCGGTCTGCCGAAGGAAGATACTCTGGGTCTGGTCAAACTGGACTTCGACTATCTTGCCAAAAACAAGACTGCTCTTATTGACCATTGGGCAACCATGTGGAAGAGTGTAAAATAAGATTTTAGTATGCAATACAGGATTATAAAGCAACAGAGGACAGCAATCGCTGTCCTCTGTTGCTTTCGCTTGAGAAGTTATGGGAAACGCGGATCGGGGTCAGCCGATCTGCGGGCAGTTTTCGTTTCTCAGTTCCCACGCAAGGTGCGCGCTTTCCTCCAGCTCCTCCAAAGCGTAAAAAGCGGAGAGGAGGTCGGAAGAAGCGACAATCGGGCCGTGGTTTTGCAGCAGATAGCCGCGGCGGTCATCCAGGTTCCGGGAAAAAGCCGCAAACAGTTCCTGTGAGCCCGGCGGCGCGTAGGGCACAAACCCGATGTCTCCCAGCTTCATCCGCAGATACGGCGTATAGTGCGGAAAGCTTGGGCTTTTTCCTGCGGTATAGCAGGACCAAAGGGTAGCGTAAAAACTGTGGGTATGAAGAACGGCCCCGACAGAGGGGTCTTTTTGGTACAGCGACAGGTGCAGTGGGAATTCTTTGCTGGGCTTGATTCCTTCCAGGTGATTTCCGTTCAGGTCGATCACGGAGAAGGAGTCTTTTTGCAGGGTACCGAAACAGGTGCCGGTGCCGCTGATCCAGATTTTATCATCCACACGAAAACTGAGGTTGGCGCTGGAACCGGCGGTTTTTCCCCGCTCAAACAGGCTTTTTGCAACCCGGACGGCGTCGCCCAGATTTTTTTCCAATCGGTCGCTCATGAGTTCGCTCCTTTTTCCGTTATTTGCAGCGCTCTTAAAAAGAAATCACTTTGCCCGAAATTCCCGGACTTTAGGACAAGCCGGATTTCCGGATGCTCCAGCGGAACCATGACCGGCACTCCGGGGGCAATGCTTTCCCCGATTTGGTACGCGTGGTAATGGAGCGCTTTTGTGACCGCACCGGACGTTTCCCCGCCGGCCACGATGATTCTGGTGTAGCCGTTGCGCACCGCTTTCTGAGCCAGACGCGCCATGGTTTGCTCCAGAAGCTCCGCTTCGCGGTTGTCGCCGGTTTCCTTTTCCGGCTTACCGCCGCTGCCCGCGCTGTAAAACAGCACGCTGTCCGTGTCAAAAGAAGCCGCCTGCTGCCACAGGCTTTCCGCCGTCTGCTCTCCGGACAAAAGTTTGGACGCGTTTACCACAATGCCGGTTCCGCCGTTTTCCAGAAAAGAGCGTACCTGCCCCTGGGTAGCAACCGAGCAGCTTCCCGCGACAAGGATCGCTTTTCCGGTGCTTGGGGCGATATTTCCCGCCTGATTGGGGCGGCTCCGGGTGTATTCCTCGGCAAGCGGCTGCATCAGGCCGGAACCGCCGGTCAGCAGCGGCAGTTTTCCGAACAGGGAAACGATTCTTTTCGCGTCCCGGTCATCCTCATACTCCGGCACCACATAGAAGTGAGGGTTCTCTTTGGCGAAAGCCGCCACTTTTGCAATGATTTCCTCGTCCGGCGCGCTCATTTCTTCTCTGCCCAGAACCAGACACGGGTATTTGCTCTGACCGCGCATCAGGTTCGGCAGATAGCTATCCCACATGGGGGTCAGGGGATGGTTTTTCATATGGCTTTCCGACAGCGGAACCTGATCCACATAAAGGCTTCCGTCGCGGACAGTCCGTTTGTTGATCGGAAGCGACGGGCACAGAACCGTGTAAGGAATCGAATTCTTTTCCAGCAGCATATCGCCAACGGCCCCAATATTGCCGCGCGGGGTAGAATCAAAAGTCGAGCAGTATTTGAAATACAGCTGCTTTGCCCCCGCTTTTTTTAGCCATTGTGAAGCCTGAAAGGATTCTGAAACGGCTTTTTCCGCTGTTTCCGTGCGGGTTTTCAGAGCGATGACCACGGCTTCCGTGCCCTCCTCAACAGAAAAAGAGTCCTGCGGAATTCCGTTGCAGAGAACGGTCCGCATTCCGCCTTTGGCCAGAAAAGAGGCGGCGTCGCTGGCCCCCGTAAAATCATCCGCGATACATCCCAATATCATCTTGTTTTGCATAGAATACCTCCGGTAAATAGAAATACATAGGAACAGGTTACTTTTACTTCCCTTCGCGGATCAGCGCAATCATTGCCGCCGCGCCCTCTTCCGGACTGGTCATGATTTTGCTTTGGCGGCCGGGAGTAACCTTTTGTTTCGCTCCTGCCATGGAAATTTGGCACAGAACAACAGCGTCACAGCCGTCGTCCAGCAGGCTTTCCGCCGCCGCCGCGATTTTTTCGTCATGCAGATGGTTGTTTCCGGACTTCAGCGCGTCCATGGCTTCCGTCACAATCCTGACTTTTGTCCGAATGCTCCGGTGCAGCCGGGCCGCCTGCTCCTGCAGCTGTTTTTCCGCGGTCGGGCCTGCCGCGGCGGTGGTTGCCACAATCCCGACGGTTTCGCCTGCTTTACAGGCTTTTTCCAGCATGGGGGCGTCAATCGCGATCAGCGGAATCTTTACGAACTGCCTCAACAGCGGAGCATAGGCGCAAAAAATGCTGCAGGCGATGAGAATTCCGTCCGCGTCTGACTCGGCAGCGGAAAAAACCAGATTGGCAAACGCGCGCAGGGTGGATTTTTCCACTTTTCCGTCCCGGTTGACCCTTGCCAGCATCTCTTCGTTTACATAATTCACAATCTGTATGGACGGGTCCATGGATTGGAATACGTCCGTCAGGGGCTGTACGGCGCTGACGGTTGCGTGAATCATTGCTATTTTCATTTTAACCTCCGTAAAAAGCAGCGGTACGGGCGGCGGAACCCGCCGTTCCGCTCTGAAAATAGGGGTTCTGTTCATTTTGGCAGAGGGGGAGTAACGGCTCCATCCTCTGCCAAAGCAATTTTTGTTAATTTTTCTATGGAATGCGTAACTCTCAGTTGGATTTCAGGAAGGTGCGGTCCTGCAGCCTTCTCAGCTCCCACAGAGTGGAATTTTCAGGCTCTTCCACCATCTCGTAGGTGATGGTCGTCCCCTTGGGAATGTCTACTTTGGCGCGGTTGCCCGTAATCAGGTGAGCGGAAGCGTAGTTGCCGGGCGCAATCGGCTTTGCCGGAACGATTCTGGCGGTCAGCTGACTGCTGTGGTCGTTGCCGAAAACTTCACCCGCTTTCATATCCTGCGCGGCGACTTTGACCAGGTCGTACCGGGGCAGATAATCATTGGAGGCGGTGTTCAGCCCGAAAAGCCCTGCGGCCAGCAGGGTAGTGGAGGTTTCCACACCGCAGAGGTGGTAGGGCCGGTAGATGACGGCCGCGCTGCCCTGATAGTTGGCGATCTGGCCTTTCGTGGTCAGGATATAGTTCGAGTATGCGTTGTCGCAGCGCACCACCAGGTAAACGCCGCCGCCCAGCCCGGACTCGTCCTTCCTGCGGAAGCAGGTGGTCAGGTCAATGGTGCCCTCGTTCTGAAAGACGCCGCCGTCCTTTTCCGTGCAGTAGGCCACCGGAATTTCGGTGATTCTTAAAGGAGCGTGAATCAGCGTGTCCGTCTCCGGGTTCAGACCGGTGTAGTTGGCTGCAATGGTCATTTCACAAAGGTCAAAGCAACCCGGACGGGGAAGCATTTTGAAGATTTCCTTGCGTTTTTCAATGTATTCCTCAACTTTTCCCTCGGGGATCATTTCCAGATATTTCTTATCTTCCGGGGCGATTTTTACGGATTTCTGATACGGCGGCTGAATGTGTTTATCCGTGTAAATGGTTACGGTTTCATTCTGTTCGTCATATACGAATTCCCCGTCGGTGGCTTTTCCCCCGTGAAGAACCGTAAGACCGATGGATTTGGCCCATTCCACCATCTGAATCAGCAAACCGTGCTGGTCGCCGTCCACCGGTGTGTAGACCACGCCTTTTTCATCCGCCAGCTTTCTGAGAATCGGGCCTACGCTGACGTCACAGTCCTTGGTAATCACGGCCACATGTTTTCCGTTCTGAATCGCTTCCAGTGTATATCTGGCGCTGACCTCCGGGACGCCCGTGCTCTCACAGACAATGTCGATTGCGGGGATTTTGGAAATGATTTCGCTTTTGTCGGTATAGACATAATTTCCTTTTTCAATTTCCTTCTGCGCTTCTTCCGCGGTTGAGCAGTAGACCAGACGATCCTCCTCCATTCCCGCTTTTTCATATGCCTTTTTGGCATTCTCCGCCGTAATGTCCGCAACGGCGGACACGGTCAGGTGAGGGGTGTATTTCTCCTGCGTTACAATCGCGGTTCCATACGCACCAACCCCGATTACCGCGGCGTGAACGCGGTCCTTTTTTCTGAATTTCTCATAAAGCTGATAGTAAATCAATTGTAATCCATCCTTTTCCTGTCTCTCTGTCTCTTGTTTGAAAGCGAACTATCTAAAAGATAATTTCCTAATGGACATTGCTGATAACGGGAAGGGAACCGGTGACCAGCCCCGTTATAATCAGGATAATAAAGATTCCGACCGCCCATTTGCCCGCTTCTTTCTGCCATTCGCCCATGTCCAGCTTCGTCATGCTGAGCAGCAGGTAAATGAATGCGGTAAGAGGACTGAGCATATGGAAGGCCTGTCCCAGCAGGGAAGCAAAACCGATTTGGAACGAGGTAAAGCCATACTGAACACCGGTTTGCGCCAAAACGGGAAGAACGCCGTAGAAAAATCCGTCGTTTGAAAGGAAGAATCCGCCCGGCGCGGAAATCAGCGTGGTAATCAGGCACCAGTAGCGGCCGAAGGACTGCGGGATAATATGTACCAGGCTGGAAGCCAGCGCGTCGGACATACCGGAATAAGAGAAAAGTCCCATAAATACGCCCGCGCCGACAATCATGATGACGGTTTGCAAAACATCAGCTGCACTGTCCTGAATTTTTTGCTTCTGTTCATTGACGGTGCGGTAATTAATCACCAGAGCCAGTACGGTTGCCACCAGGAATATAAAGACCGGCTCGAAAGTCCCCGAAATCAGGAAGAACATAGCGCCGATGGTCAGTACTGTGTTGGCAATAGTCTGTTTCGTGCTGATCTGCGCTTTTTGCTCCGTCGCGTTCTGCGCGATCAGCAGCTCAATGTCTTCGTCCGACAAATGCTGAATACCAAGGCGCTTCCGCTCTTTCAGGCCAAGGTAATAGGAAACCCCAAGGACATAAAGAATCGCAATGGCCATGCCGGGCACCAGCGCAAGCAATATTTCATTCGCGTTGATTCCTTCCAGTACGGAAATCACACGCGCGGTCGGGCCGCTCCACGGCAGCAGGTTCAGAATGGTGTTCATTAAAATCAGGATAACGCCCAGATTCATCATTTTGAGGTTCAGCTTTTTATAAATCGGAATCAGGGCCGTGCAGCAGATCAGCGTGGTGGTGGTGCCGTCGCCGCTCAAAGAAACAATCGCCGAAATGATTCCCGTGCCCACAAGCACTTTTACCGGGTCGCCTTTTGCCAGCCTAATGACCAGTTTGGTGATCGGGTCAAACAAGCCGACATCCAGCATCAGGGAGAAGAACAGGATTGCGAAAAACAGCATAAACGCGGTGGGGGAAACCTTGGTAAGCCCTTGAACAATCCAGTCGCCCAGCAGCTTGAACTGATCCCCAAAGGTTACGTCGCTCGCCGCCATTTTGTAAGCAGTTGCCGCGGCCTCTTTATAAAGGCCGAAAAACACTCCGATAATGGTAAAAAGAAGTGGAATGGACACAATCGCCGCGAACGGATGCATCTTCTTTTTCATTATCAGAACCATGAAAACAATAATCATCAACCATGCCAGAACGGTAATCATAGTTTTGCTCCCCTTTTTTAATGGCGGAATCGAACTACCCGCCATTTTTAATCTTTTGACAAATTAACTGCACATTTCCGGAAATTATTGTGTGAATTTATTATATCCGGTCTTGTCCGTGAAGTAAAATTGTAGTATATTATGAAATAACATTCCATTTTGGAATGCTCTGTCTGCCTGCAAGGTATCCGAAAGGAAGGAATCGCCATGAAAGAATCGGACTGGAAGATTATTGATGCCCTGTCCCGCACGCCCAATATTACACAGACGGCGGAAAATCTTTTTATGACGCAGCCCACGCTTTCCAAAAGGCTTCAGCATATTGAGGAAGAGCTGGGGGTGCAGATTGTGGTGCGGTTCCCGAAAGGCGTTGTGTTTACTCCGGAGGGGGAATATCTTGCCGCGGAGGCACGCAGGCTGACCGATCAGTTCGATACGATCCGGAAAAACCTGCTGCGCATCGGCGACGGGGAATCCGGCACCATTCAGCTTGGCATGACGAACGCGTTTGCCCGTTCGATTCTGCCGCAGTTTCTGAATCAGTACAAGCAGCTGCATCCCAATGTTTATATTGATATTTCCACAGATGTCAGCACCGTTGTGGTCAGCCTGCTGGAACAGTACCGGATTCATGTGGGTTTTATCCGCGGAGAATTGGGAAAGGATTTTGAAAGGCACCTGATTTCCGTTGACCAGGCCTGTCTGGCCAGCAAGTCGGAAGTGACGCTGGAGGACCTGCCCCATATTCCGCAGATTCATTATCTGGCGGACCCGTTTGCGCAGAAGCTTCTGGAGCAGTGGTGGTACGACCGTTTCACGGTGCCGCCGTTAGTCGGGATGCACGCAAACCATGGGGATACCTGCCGGGAAATGGTTTTGAACGGCCTTGGATATGGAATCTTCCTGTCCCCCGGCTTTATTGACCATGACGCCAACCTGTTTAAGATGCCGCTTTTTTACCGGGACGGCACCCCCTTTACCCGCAAATCCTGGATTATCTGGCGAAAGGACTCTTATGAACTGCCCGTGATTAAGAAATTTATCGATTTTATGCGGGAAAATATTCATGTTTAAAGGCCATGCGTTTCGCGTGGCCTTTTCTGATGCCTGCCTTTCCAAACGGATGGTTTCTTTGCAAAAACCCGGTCAAATACAAGAATTGACAAGCGCAGGAGCGAGCATACTAAACGAAACATAGAGAAAAAAGCTGACAAATACGGTGCCAATCAGCGGGACGGAAAAGTAAAAGATTCGGTGCCGGCGGGAGGAGGACATATGATAAAGATTACGCGGGGACTGAGCATCATGCTGGCGCTCGGCTTGTGCGGAGCTTTTGCGGTTTTCAGTTCCACCATTTCAAAATCACCGATTCTGCCGGTTTTTGCAAAGAGTCTGGGCGCAAACGGCGCTCAAATCGGCTGGATTGCCTCTGCGTCCACCCTGCCGGGAATTCTGGTGAGCTATCTTGCCGGAGATCTGGCCGACCGGTTCGGGTATCAAAAAATTCTGACCGGCTCGCTGATTGTTTTTGCGAGCGCGCCGTTTGCCTATTTTCTGGTGGTCAATCCGGTGGGGCTGGCGGGGGTGCGTTTTTACCACGGGTTTGCAACCGCCGCTTTCGACCCGGTGGCCATGGCCGCAATTGCGGCCTTCAGCCGGAACAACACCGGGCAGAATCTGTCCCTTTACACTTCCGCCACCCTGGTGGGGCGGGCGCTGGCGCCGACCGTGGGCGGTGCGGCGTATGAGTACGGAGGAATTCCGGCGGTGTATGGAATCGCGGGCGGCGCCGGGATTCTGGCGCTGGCCTGCGCGCTTTGGTTTTTCCATAAAAATAAAAACATACAACAAACCAAGAAAGAAATTCAACAGGAAAAAACCAAAATCGAAAAAACTGCGTTCCTGAAAAAGCTGTGGAACATGCTGCGCTACCGGCCGCTGCTTTTGGTGGGGATTTTGAATGCCTGCGCATATTTTGCTTACAGCGCGTTTGAAATGATCTTTCCCCTGTACGCCAGACAACTGGGAATGTCCACCGGACAGATCGGCTTCGTGCTGGGCGCCCAGCTGGTGGGGATGATCCTGCTCAAACCGGCGTTCGGCCGGGTGTCCGACCGTGTGGGCCGCCTGCCGCTGATGGCGGCGGGGCTTTTTGTCTGTGCGGGCAGTTTTTTTCTGCTGGCTGCCGTCAGCAAGGTTCTGATTGTGATTCCTCTCGTTGTGGTTTACGGTCTGGGCTTTGCCCTGATTACGTCCGGAACCAACGCGCTGGCGGCGGATGTGGCGCAGAAAGGGCAGCTTGGCGCGTCGCTGGGCGTAATGAGTACGCTGATGGACGTCGGTCAAACCCTTGGCCCTCCGGCAATCGGGGCGGTCAGCGACCGGTACAGCTATACAGCGGGAATCGGCACGCTGGGCGGCATTTTGCTGCTGGCGGCGGCGGGATGCGTTTTCGCGCTTCTCCGTCAGCGGAAAAATCCGGTTTAATTCGCGCGCATGTCCTGCCTGTCTTTTTGCTCTTCCCCTTTTTTCTTGACGGTCACGAAAAGTTACGGTATCATATCATAGAGAGATCGGTAATGGAGCCGAAAAGTTTACGCAGGAGGAAAATTCATGAGTATGTCAGGCTTTTGCAGAATGATGACGCTACACCCAAACGGATTTCTTCACTGAAATACCGGTATGAGAAAATAATCATTTTGTAAAGGATTTATGTGATGCAACAGCATTGGAAAAAGAATATTGTTCTGTTTTTGGCAAGCCAGACGGTTTCCCTGTTGGGCTCGTCTCTGGTTCAGTATGCCATTATGTGGTATATTACCCTGCAGACAAAGTCGGGCGTTATGATGATGATCTCCATTCTCTGCGGCTTTGTCCCCACTTTTTTGCTTTCCCCCTTTGCGGGTGTCTGGGCGGACCGCTACAACCGGAAAATCCTGATCGCCCTGTCGGACTCCTTCATTGCGCTGTCCACACTTGTCATGGCGGTTTTGTTTCTGATTGGGTACAAAGAGATGTGGCTTCTGTTTTTCATTTCGGCGGTGCGCGCGCTGGGTTCCGCGGTGCAGACGCCGAGCGTGGGTGCGTTTCTGCCGCAGCTGGTTCCGGTGGAGAAGCTGACGCGGGTCAACGGACTGAACTCCAGCATTCAGTCGGCCATCATGCTGCTTTCGCCCATTCTCAGCGGTGCGCTGATGTCGGCCGCGCCGATTGAAACCATCTTTTTTATTGATGTGGGAACCGCTGCGGTCGGCGTTTTCACCCTGCTGTTTTTTCTTCGCGTTCCTGTGCAGGAAGGCGGCGCGGCACCCGAAAGCTCCGGATATTTTGAAGGCCTGCGGCTGGGTTTTTCCTATATTGGCACGCATCCGTACTTAAAAAAGTTTTTCCTCTTTTTCGCCCTCTTTACTTTTCTGGCGGCGCCGGCAGCTTTTCTGACCCCGCTGCAGGTTACCCGCAGTTTTGGGAGCGAGGTCTGGTACCTTACCGCCATTGAAATTGCTTTTTCACTCGGAATGATGCTGGGCGGACTGCTGATGGCCTCTTGGGGCGGACTCAAAAACCGGGTACATACCATGGCGCTTTCCAGCTTTGTGACCGGCGTCGGGGTGCTTTTTCTGGGCGTCGTTGGGGATTTCAGGGTTTATCTGGTACTGATGGGTCTTGTCGGATTCGTCATGCCCGTGTTTGACACGCCGTCTACCGTCCTGCTTCAGGAAAAGGTGGAACCGGAGTACCTTGGACGCGTGTTCGGAGTGCTGACCATGATTACCAGCATGAGCATGCCTTTGGGAATGCTTTTGTTCGGGCCCATGTCGGACTGGATTAAAATTGAATGGATGCTGGTTGTCACCGGCGTGCTGATTTTCGCGGAGGGATTTTTCCTCATTTACAGCAAAACGCTGGTGGAGGCGGGCGCACAATCGGCCTGAACCGGCAACGGAACCCAATCAAACGAGCGCATATCCTGAAAAGGGTATGCGCTTTTTCGCGTTCGGAACCGAATGAAAATGAATGCTTTTACCAAAAAATTACAGCATCTATTTGACAGAATTGATGACTTTATGATATTATAGAAATCTAAGAAGCAATCTATAAAATTTATGAAGTTGTTTCTTGTCGGATTATGAGCGGAAAAGGAGGGCATTTATGATTGAATATAAAAATGTCAGCAAGTCTTACGGAAAACAAAAAGTTGTGAAAGATTTAAGCCTTAAAATACCCGACGGTGAGTTTGTCGTACTGATCGGCCCTTCCGGCTGCGGAAAGACGACAACGCTGAAAATGCTGAACCGCCTGATCGAGATGGATTCGGGCAGCATCAGCATCGACGGAAAAAATATTATGGAGATGAATCCCGAAAAGCTGCGCAGCCACATCGGCTATGTCATTCAGCAGATCGGCCTTTTCCCCAATATGACGGTGGAAGAGAACATCTGTGTGGTGCCGCGCCTGCTGAAATGGGACAAGGAAAAAAGTCGCCGGAGGGCAAAAGAGCTTTTAGAGCTGGTCAATATGCCGTATGAAACCTACGCGCATAAATACCCGAACGAAATGAGCGGCGGGCAGCAGCAGAGGATCGGCGTGCTTCGCGCACTGGCGGCGGAACCGCCCATTATCCTGATGGATGAGCCGTTCGGCGCGCTGGACCCGATTACAAGGGACTCCCTGCAGGATGAAGTTAAGTCCCTGCAGCAGCGGCTGGGCAAGACCGTCATCTTTGTTACCCACGACATGGACGAGGCTTTGAAAATGGCGGACACGGTCGTGTTTATGAGCGAGGGTCAGATTTTGCAGGCGGATACTCCGGAAGGAATTCTCCGCGCGCCGGCCAACGATACCGTGCGGGAGTTTATGGGCAAGCATGTACATAATTTTTCTCAGAATCAGCTGGCGTGTTCCGATCTGATGAAAACCAACGTGGCAAAGGTCACACAGGACAGAAAGACGCTGGAATGCGTCAATATGATGAGCCGCAGGGAAATTGACTCCCTTGTTGTGGTGGATCAGCAGGAGCGCTATTTGGGCGTACTGCTGATTGAAACCGTGAACGAGCGCGGGAAAGCGGGAGACTCTATCAAAGATCTGATTACCGTGGATTTCCCGACCGTTACGCCCGACACTCCGGCAAAGACTGCCTTTGACATCATCAGCGGCCAGCGGGCGGAATACGTTGTTGTGCTGACCGATGACAAAAAAGTGGCCGGCATCATCACCAAAACCAGCATGTCAAAGGCGTTGGCAAGCGTAGTTTGGGGGGATGGGCAATGAGTAATTTTTTCCGTCTTTACGGAGAGAAACTCCTGAATGCCATCGGCACCCATCTGTTCTACGTTCTGATTTCCGTTTCCATTGGATTTGTGATTGCGCTGTTTCTGGGTATTCTGCTTTCCAGAGTCCCCAAAATTTCCAAATATGTACTGCCGGTTCTTTCTGTGGTACAGACGATTCCCGGCATTGTCTTTATCGGTATTTTGTTTCTGTATCTCGGTATGGTGCCCGCCACCGTGCTGGCCGCGCTCTCCATTTACGCAATCTTCCCGGTGCTGAAAAACACCTATACAGGGCTGATCGGCGTTTCGGAGCAGTACAAGGAAGCGGCGAAGGGCTGCGGGATGTCTTCCCTGCAGTCGCTGCTGCGGGTGGAGTTGCCGCTGGCGCTGCCGGCGATTATCGGCGGACTGAGAATGTCCACCGTCTATATTGTCAGCTGGGCAGTGCTGGCCTCTATGATCGGTCTGGGCGGTCTGGGGGACTTTATCTATATCGGCGTCAGTACGAACAACAACACGCTGATTATCGCAGGGGCGGTTCCGGCCGCCATTCTGGCGGTGGGGCTGGGGCTCCTGATTGACTGTTTCCAGAAGAAGGCCGTCCCGAAGGGATTGAGGAGGGATGCCAAATGAATGGAACGATGATTTTGGAACATCTTTACATTGTTTTGCTGTCCGTGGCCTTTACCGTTGTCATCGGGCTGCCGCTCGGAGTGCTGGCATACATGAAAAAATCGGTGCGAGCGGCGGTTTTATGGACAGTGGATATTCTGCAGACCGTACCCGCGCTGGCCCTGCTCGGTATGATTATGGTTTTTCTGGGCGCGGGCAAGCCGACGGTGATGATCGGGCTGGTGCTGTATTCCCTGCTGCCGGTTGTGCACAACACCTATCTCGGCCTCAGCGATATTGAACCCGCCATTAAGGAAGCCGCCGACGGCATGGGGATGAGCCGAACTTACCGGCTGCTCCATGTGGAAATCCCCATTGCCTTTCCGGTGATCTTTACCGGCATCCGGATTGCCACCGTGACGTCCATCGGCGTAGCCGTCTTTGCCACTTTTGTGGGCGGCGGCGGATTGGGGTCCATTATCTACCGCGGCATCCATATTCAGAACATGCAGCTGATTCTGTCCGGCACCCTGTCGCTGATGGCAATGGCCGTGCTGTTTGACAGCGGGATGGCATACATCGAAAAGCGGCTGTACCGCCGTGGTACTGTAAAAAGCGATAAACATTAAAATATAAAAATAAAAGAAAAGAGGGAGAAACTTATGAAAAAAATCATCGCCGTTATGATGAGCCTGATTCTGGCACTGTCCGCCGCGGGCTGTGGTTCGGGGAAGAGCGGCGGGAACGAGATCGTCATTATGGACGGTCAGTTTTCCGAAATGAAGCTGATTCACCGGATGGTAAAGCTGCTGGTGGAACAGGACACCGACGCCAAGGTCGTTATTAAGGACGAGGTCTCCCCCGTCAACGGCTTCAACGAGCTGGTCAAGGGCAGCTGCGACCTGATGAACAGCTACGACGGCACGCTGCTTACCACCTATCTGAAGCTGGACACCAAAGATATCCCCGAAGGACAGACCCTCTATGATTTTGCCAATGAAACCGCGCTGAAAGAAAAGAAGGTTTCTCTTCTGGATAAGCTCGGCATCAACAATACCTATGCGATTGCCGTTCCGCAGAAGATTGCGGATCAGTACAAGCTGGAAACCATCAGCGACCTTGTGCCGGTGGCCGACAAGCTGGTTTTCGGCGCGGAGCATGAATTTTTCAGCGAAGAAGGCAGTATGAAGTTCAACCCGTTCGTCAAATTCTACGGGCTGAATTTTAAGGAAAGCAAGCCGGTCGACCTCGGGCTGAAGTACTCCGCGGTGGAAAACGGAAACATTGACGTGACCGAAGTTTACGCCACCGACGGCCTGAACAAAAAGGCGCAGCTGAAGGTGCTCAAGGACGACAAAAATTTCTTCCCGGAGTACAACGGCGCGCTGCTCGTTCGCTCCGACCTATTTGAGCGGTTCAAGGATACGGCGCCCAACCTCAAAGAAACGCTGAACAAGCTCGGCGGCATCTTTGACAACGAAACCATGGTCAACCTGACCTACGCGGTCGATGTAGAAGGAAAGAGCGTGGATGATGTCGCGAAACAGTTCCTGCAGGAAAAGGGACTGCTCAAATAATTTATACGAAAATTCACCATCTTAAAAAAGACCCGAACCGGCTTTTCAGCCCGTTCGGGTCTTTGCATGTCCTGTTTATTCGTCATCAGGGTAAAGAAAGCTCTTTACTCTGTCCTGACAGTTGTCCTCACCGCAGTAGTAGAGCACATCGTGTTTCTGCAGAATCGCGTACGGGCCGGGGGACATCATCAGCGTATTGTCCCGCTTAATGGCAATGATGGTCGCCGCCGTGTGGTGCCAGAAATTGAGCTCGGAGAGGGATTTGTTGAGCAGGGGCGTTTTGCCCGTAATTTCCACTTCAAACGGGATAAACGGATTGATGGACTGAAAACGCTCCGTCCGGTCTATAATGCTGGAGACGGATTTGAGCAGAAATTTCGTCTCTTTTTTCTGCCGCTCAATGCTGCTCAAAATATCCTTTTTCAGATCGTTCAGCGACTGAATATCGTTATACTGATGGACGAACTTCACGGCGTTATCGTAAGATTTAATGACTACGCCGCTGCCTTTGGTCACGTCCACAATTTCCAGATCGGACAGCACGCAGATGGCGCGCCGGGCGGTTTCGGAAGAAACTTTGTACTGGCTTGCAAGGTACGACCTTGCGTATATTTTTTCTCCTACACGGTAACGGTTATCTACAATCTTTGCTGCAATGTCCGCGGCAATCTTCTGGTAAACCGGTGCCGCTACCTTCATGATGTCTTCCATAAACCTCACCTTATCCTGTGAAAATACTGTTATATTATGCTCAAAAGCACTTCCGCAAAAAAACGGAGGTGCTTTTGAGGTGCTTTTTCTTTATTTCTATCATATCACAATTATGCGGCAACAACAACAGGAAAATCAGGTTGCGCTGAACCGGATTCCCGCCTGACGGCGGCCCTGTTCCAGCAGCCCGATGCAGCAGCGCATCCGGTCACAGGCCTGCTCGTAAGCGGCTGCGTCGCGCTCCGTAATGATGCGGGCAAGCGCTTTCTGCTGAAAGTACATGGATGACCTGCGCTGTGTGGAAAGAAGGGTTTCCCCGCCATCGCGCGTATAAAGCCGGATGGCGTCCAGAGAAGTGGGGCCTTCCAGTGTAACGGTGCCGTTTTCGCCCTGAATTTCACTCGGCGAGCGGCTGACGGAAATTTTTGAAGAGGTGAGTACGGCGTTAAAGCCGTCGTATTCCAGAATCTGGGTGCTGACTCCGTCCACTCCGCTGTCAAGCAGGCTGGCAAAGCACTTGCTGCTTTTCGGCGCGCCGAACAGGGCGACGCAGAGGTAAAGATTGTAGATGCCAAGGTCGGCGAGCGCGCCGCCGTCGTACTCCGGGCTGAAAACCGGCGGGTTCTTTCCTGCTTTGTACGCGTCGTATTTGGAGGAATATTTCATGTAGTTCAAATAGACATAGTGAACCGGGGCTATTTTTGCGACTGCTTCCTTCAAAACGGCAAGATCCGGATTGTAAATGGGACGGATTGCCTCCAGCAGATAAACGTGGTTTTTCTCCGCAATTTCAAACAATTCTTCCAGCTGCGCGGAAGTTGCCATCCCCGGCTTTTCCACGATCACATGCTTGCCGGCGGAAAGGCACAGCTTCGCCTGCGGAAAATGCAGGCTGTTCGGGGAGGCGATGTAGATCACGTCCAGCTCGGGGCAGTTCGCCAGATCTTCCAGTTTGGTAAATACATGGCGGATATGGTAGTGAGAGGCGTATTCCTCCCCGGTTTCCGCTTTGCGGGAATAAACTGCGTACGGCTCGTAGCATCCTGTTTCCACAGCGCCCTGCACAAACAGGCGGGAAATTTCCGAAGTGCCGATGATTCCTAATTTCATAGAACCGTTCCTTTCCAAAACATCCTGTATGGTTAATTAAGTACAGTGTAGCATGGAACCGGCGGCTTTTCAAGCCGGAGGCGCGCCCGGTAAACGGGGTAAAAAAACAGAGACAGGATTTCTCCTGTCTCTGAAAACGGAAAGGAAAGAAAAACTCAGGCAGCTTCGGTCTTTGCTTCGGCCGCAACTTTGTCTTTCAGCCAATTTTTGCCTTCCATGATGCGGGCGATAATCATTGCCACACCGGTGTCGCCGGTGGAGTTGATGGCGGTGGCGGGAGCGTCGGTAATGGTGCCGATCAGAACCATGATCGGAATGGAAACCTCGGGGAATCCAAAAGCGGAAATGATGAAGATTTCACCGACATATCCGCCAGCGGGAATCGCGCCCATCACGGTGGAGGCGATGACCGATACCAGAATGGCTGTGAACATGATGTGCGGATCAAGGAAGTTCACATGGAACACGGAGCACATAAACGCAATTTTCAGGATGGTAATCAGGCAGGCGCCGTCTTTGTGCAGGTTTGCGCCCATGGGAATGGTGATATTTGCAATATCATCGGAAATATGCATCTGCTTTGCGGCAATCAGCTCCGCGGGAATGGACGCGGCGCTGGAGCAGGTGCCCAGAGAGGTGAGCGTGGGGGAAATAATGGGCTTCCAGAAGCGCTTGATTCCGAGCACCCCGCCGCCGATAAAGGCAAACAGCGTGTTGGACAGCGCGTAGTAGGCCACGGCCGCAAACAGATAGATGACGATGGAACGGGACAGCGGGCCGGCAATTTCACTGCCGTACTGGCCGATCAGCGTTGCGAAGAAAGCGCCCAGTCCGATGGGAGCCAGCAGCATAACATAGCCGACCATCTTCATAATAACGGCGGACAGCGCGTCAAAGAACTGCACAACCGGCTTCCCTTTTTCGCCGACCGCGACCAAAGCCACGCCGGAGATCATGGAGAACACGATCAGGGCCATCAGGCTCTTGCGGGACCACAGAAGCGAAAAGTCGTTGACGGTAAACATGGACAGGAAGTTGTTGTTGCTGGTCAGGTCGTCGACTTTTTGGTTCATTGCGATCTGAGCGCCCTTGGCGGGGTCAAAAACGCCGCAGACGACTGCCATATAGATGCTCGCAATGATTTCGGTCAGAATAAAGATGAGCATCATAATGCCGAGAATCTTACCGAGCTTCTTCAGGTTTTCCATGTTGGCAATGGAAGAAACCAGGGAAACAAAGATCATCGGAACCACACAGCAGTACAGAAGGTTCAGGAACACATCCGCAATCGGAGAGAGCACGGCGGCGCCGGAACCCCAGTACGCCCCCAGAATGGAACCCGCAAGCATGCTGCCCAGAAGGATAAAGGGAAACTTGTTGTTTTTAAAAAAAGTTGCCATATGTTTTCCTCCTCATATTTTTTTGTGAACTTTCGTTTACAGGGCCTTTATGTTTTTAATGATGTTCTCAATTGCCGCTTTCACATATTTCGGCTCGGTCGCAAGGTTCAGACGGATGAAGCCTTTGCACTGGGAACCGAACCATTCGCCGTAATCCACCGCAAGACGGCACTTGTTCTGCGTAAAGTCTTTTACGCTGTCCGGGTCCAGATACGCACGCATGTCGAGCCACATCAAATAGGTTCCTTCCAGCGGGGTAATGACAATCTTGGGAGCGCCCTCTTTCAGGGTCTTGCAGACATATTCGTAGTTTTCACGCATGACGGACAGCGCGCCTTCCAGCCAGTCCTCGCCCTGAGTGTAGGCCGCCTGTGCCGCGGTCAGACCCATGATGTTGACTTCGGTCTGGTTGACGGTCTTTGCGTAATTGTCGTACTGGGCGCGGATTTCCGGGTTCTCAATAATAATGTGGGAATTCAGCAGTCCCGCCAGATTAAAGGTTTTGGACGGAGCGGTCACCGTAATCAGGTTGTCCGCGTATTTGCCGCCCTTTACGATTGCGGACGGAATCTGCTTCTTGTCGCCCAGAATGATGTCCTGATGGATTTCGTCGGAAACGACCAGCACGTTGTGGCGCTTGCAGATGCCCAGAACCGTGTCAAGCTCGTCTTCTGTCCAGACGCGGCCGGCCGGGTTGTGCGGGGAGCACTGGATGAACAGCTTGACGTCGTTGTCAACAATGTCTTTCTCGAATTTTTCGTAGTCAATGGTGTAGCGGCCGTCGGTATTTGTCAGCTCACAGGTTACCAATTTGCGGCCGTTGTCCTTTACCGCGTTGTGGAACGGGTAGTAGACGGGGGTCAGGATCATGACGGAATCGCCGGGTTTGGTAAACGCGTTTACAAACCAGTACAGGGCGACCACCACGCCGGTGGAAAAACGCATCCAGTCCTTCTGCGGACGGTAACCGTGGTGCTTCTCTTCCCAGTTGAAAAACGCTTCGTAGTATTCGTCGGGAACAAAGGAATAGCCGAATACGCCGTGGCGGGCCCGCTCGGTCATTGCCTCAATTACTGCGTCGCAGGTACGGAACTCCATATCCGCCACCCACATGGAAATCAGATCCGGATCGCCGAACCTCACCTGTAAAGCGTCCCATTTCAGGGAGCTGGTACCCATTCTGTCTACCGCGTATTTTGCGCAAAACTGTTCTGCATTCATTCCGATCACCTTTCTCTTCTTCATTTTTTAGGGTTTCGTTTATTGTTTAGCAGTTAAACTATTTGTTGCTTAGAATATAGCACTATGCCAGTAATATGTCAATTAAATAATATTAATATTTACATATTTGTGCATTATAACAGAATATGTCGCTAAAATTTGACAATATCACAAGGATTTAGTTTAGTGAGTAAACATGTAAATTTGCGGGCGGGATGGATATATTGTAATTTGTTCCGTTTTATGGCATAATAACAATATCACAGGAAACGGGGGCTCATACATGGCAATTCAGGACCAGCGCGAGGACTTGGACAGGCTTTACCGCGAGCTGAACGCGCGTGCGGATAAGCTGTATAAGTTTGTTTTATTATACAGTGATTATATACATACGCAAAGGGATTACGGCACCGGGCAGCAAATAGGCATGATCGATGTCCACACCCTTACCTATATAGAAGAGAATCCCGGCACCACCATTACCGAGCTGGCCAAGGATTGGAACAAAACCAAGGGAGCCATTTCCCAGACCGTGAAAAAGCTGGTGGAAAGCGGGCTGGTTACCCGCAAAATGAAGGAGAACAACTCTAAAACCGTTCTTCTGTACGCCACGGAGGAAGGCACGCGGCTTTCCATTGCGCACAAAATGTACGATCTGGTAGACATTGCCCAAACCACCGAAGAGCTGATGATGAAATGTACCCCGGAAGAAATCGACACCTTCTATAAGGTGATTGACGTCTATATCAGCCTGTTTAAGCAGGACGAAAAATAATTCTCTTCTTGAAACAAGCCCTGCCGGGTGCTATAATGCAGTTAAAAGGAACCGGCGGGAAAAGGCCGGGTGCGGGAGTGGTTGCATTGACGGTGATCGACAGGTATTTTACGGAGCTGGATTTAGCGGTGGAAAACGAAGAAATGCTCCTGCAACTTGCGGGGTTGTTTGCGGAAAGTGCTTCCCTGCGGCTGAAAGGGTACGACGAAATCCGTGGGCGTGAAAAAAATCAAAGAGTTTTTCCGTGTTTTTCTGGGCAAAAACAAAGAGATGAAACATGTCTGGCAGGTTTTCCCCGAGCAGGGCGGATACCTTGTTCCGTGGGCGGCGGCCTGTGTCGGCAAAACCGGCGGCATTTTTACGCTGGAGGGAACGGACCGTGCCGTTCTGGATGATGACGGGAAAATTCTGAGCCTGACGCTCGGGATCGGAAAAAATACATAAACGAAAAGCGGCGGGAAATTTCCCGCCGCTTTTTAATACGGTGCTCCGGTGTTAGAAACCCACCAGAAACCCGCCGCTTTCCGTGTAATAGCTTGTCAGTCCGCGCGTCTGCAGAATGGTGATTTTCGTAGTCAGGCAGACGTGGGAAATCAGCTCTTTCAGCCGCTGCGCCCCTTTGGGGTTGTTGCAGTGGCTGATGACCACAGGCTGGCCCGCCATGTTCTTCAGCTTGCTCATGGTTTCCACGATCTGCTGGATGGCGCGTTCCTCGCCGCGCGGCTTGTGCAGCACCTTGATTTCGCCTTCCGGCGTGTTGGAAGCCACCGCACGGATACCGAGAGAGGTGGCGAGAATCCCCGCTACGCGGGACATGCGCCCCGACTTAATCAGGTTGTCGTAGGAACCCAGCGCGAACAATAAAAACAGGCTACGGGAGTACGCTTCCGCCTGCTGGGCGATTTCGTCAAAATCCAGGCCGGACTGAATCAGCTCCAGAGTTTTTCTCAAAATAAGCACCAGCCCGCCCGCGGTGGAACGGGAATCAATGACATAAATCTTCTTCCAGGGAAATTCTTCTGTAACCATGTCTTTTGCAACCAGGGCGCTGTTATAGGTGCCGCTCAGCGCGCTGGTCATGGTGACCGCTATGGTACAGTCGCTTTTCCGGAATTCGTCTGCCCACTCTTCGGGAGAAGGGCACGCCGAAGAAGACGGGCCTTTGTAATTTTTCATCTGGGCCAGCATGACGTTAACGTTCAGAGAATCGTCGTCAACATATTCGGTGCTGCCCACCCTTAACTTCAGCGGTACGGTGGCAAAGTGCACGCCGCAATCCTGAAAAGAGTCTGACGGTAAATCGCAGGAGCTGTCTGAAACGATACTCCAGGTCATAAAAGCACTCCCATGTCTCAAAATAATAATGTAGTTTTTAAAACGATATATTTTAGTTTATAATATCATAATATATAGCGCATATTAATCCTATTTTAGAAGTAAAAAATAATTTCTCTGCGGCAAAACTACGCGGAGTTGCAAAATTTTTTCTGTAAGCTTATAATATTTGTCAAACCTACAAATATTATAACTGGAGTTGAGGTTATGTACGATGAAATTGCGGCGCAGGCGAAAACAGCTGTCTGCGAATTGCTGAAAACCGCGGGTCTTACCGCGGGGAATATACTGGTTGTGGGCTGTTCCTCCAGCGAGATCAGCGGGCACGATATCGGTTCGTCCTCCAGCGTGGAAATTGCCAACGCGGTGTTCCATGCCATTTATCCCGTTCTCAAGGAAAAAGGGATTTATCTGGCCGCGCAGTGCTGCGAGCATCTGAACCGAGCGATCATTCTTGAAAAAGAAGCGGCGCTCCGCGACCGTCTGGAAATTGTCAACGCGGTGCCCCGCCCGAAAGCGGGCGGTTCCTTTGCCACGGCCGCCTACACAAACTTTGAGCATCCGGTGGCGGTGGAGCAAATCACCGCACAGGCGGGGCTCGATATCGGCGGTACGCTGATCGGTATGCACCTTGCCAGAGTGGCGGTGCCGGTACGGCTTTCCGTCCGCAAAATCGGAGAAGCCAACGTGACCGCTGCGCGCACCAGACCGAAATTTGTCGGCGGCGAACGTGCGAACTACGACGAGACCCTCCGATAAAGGGAAAAATTCCTAAATTAAACCGTGCGCCTCCCGCAAACACTAAAGACATTGGGGATGATCCCGGTCTGACTGTGTTGAAAGGAGGCGCTTTTTTTGAGTCATACCTTTTATCAAAACAACCCGGAGTTAAGGGAATATTTTGAAAATCTGCCCATTGACGTCAAGAACAGAATTTTGGAGTCCGGTGTGGAAATTTCCACGCTGGGTGAACTGATGCAGGTCGCGGAGCATATTTTAAATACAAAAGGATAATGATGGAAATCCTGTAAAAACTATTGCCGGAGGTGAGTCCGATGAAAGGCAAGTACAATGGTTTATACGAGCTGATCGAAGAGGACAGCGAAGCCGGTGAATACTTTGACACCCTGCCGGAATATGTGCAGGAATCCATCAGCGCGCGGGAGGAGAACATCAATTCCTTCGCAAGCCTTCGCGACTACGCTGAGAATCTGATGCGCGACGATGAATGACAGCGGCGGGGCGAAAAAACGCCCCGCCCTTTTCCTTTTTGTTCCGTTTGACAACTGCGCTTTTCTATGCTACACTAGTAAAAATATATTTTTACACGCAGGGATGGAGAAAGTACCCCTTCGGAAAGCACACAGAGACGCTTCTGCGGCATGGCCGCGCTGAAAGGAAGCGGGTGGGAAGCTGGGCGAAAATGGCTCCTGAGCGGCGCACCGAGGCCGGCTTTCCGGTTTAGGCTGCGACGGGATTTCCCGTTACAGAAAGCGGGTATAGGCGGTGGTTTTCACTGTAATACCCTTAGAGGCCCGTTTCCGCAAGGAGCAGGCAAATTTGAAGTGGTAACACGGGATTTTAGGACCCCGTCTTCAAAAGGCAATTTTGCCTTTGAAGACGGGGCTTTTTATTTTCCGGTAGTTTGAAAGGAACAAAGCCATGAAAATCAGCGAAATACTGAACAGCGGGAAAGTCACGGTTTCCTGTGAACTGTTTCCTCCGAAAAAAGACGATGACATTGATCGGGTAAAAGAAGTTGTGCGCGGCATTTCCGCGCTCAAGCCGGATTTTATGAGCGTGACCTACGGTGCGGGCGGCGGCACTTCCAAAAACACGACCCGCATCGCTTCGGAAATTCAGAGCTGTGGTGTCACCGCACTGGCGCACCTTACCTGTGTTTCCTCCACCAAGGAGGAGGTCGGGCAGATACTATCCGGGTTAAAAGAACAGAATATTGAAAATATTTTGGCTCTGCGCGGGGATATCCCAAAGGATTCCGTGTTTCCGTCGGGCGGCCAATACCGCTACGCCAGCGAGCTGGTCAGGCAGATCAGGGAATACGGCGGGTTCTGCATCGGCGCGGCCTGCTACCCGGAGGGTCACGTTGAGTGTGCCCGCAGGGAGGACGACATCGGCTACCTGAAGGAAAAGGTGGACAGCGGCTGTGATTTTCTGACTACGCAGATGTTTTTTGACAACAATATCCTCTACCAGTTTTTGTACCGTATTCTGGCAAAAGGCATTCAGATTCCCGTGGTCGCGGGCATCATGCCGGTGACCAACAGCAGCCAGATCAAGCGGATCTGCGCGCTTTCCGGCACGGAGCTTCCGCCGCGCTTCAAGGCGATTGTGGATAAATTCGCCGACAAACCCGCCGCCATGAAGCAGGCGGGCATCGCCTACGCGACGGAGCAGATTATTGACCTGATTTCCAACGGCGTCAACGCCATTCATCTCTATACGATGAACAAGCCGGATATCGCGGCGAAAATTATGGATAATTTATCGGAGATTATCAGACCATGAAAGAAACGCAAGAGGTACTGCGCTACCTGGGTTACCGTGGAAAGCCCGCGGATGAACGCACGCTGCGGACAATAGAATCCTGTATGAACGAGCTGCGGGCCGCGGTCACTCCGCGCAGCCTCAGCCTGCTTTTGCCGGTGGAGTTCGACGGGGACACGGTTCTGCTCGGAACCCTGCGGGTGGAAAGCGGGGATTTGCGGCGGCATCTTTCGGGGTGCGGCGAAGCGAACTTGTTTGCTGCCACGCTCGGGACAAAAGCGGATTTTCTTTTGGAGCGCGCCTCCAAAATCGATATGAGCCGCGCCGTGATTCTGCAGGCCTGTGCCGCCGCGCTGACAGAGAGCGTCTGCGATGAAGCGGAACAAAAACTTTCCGCCGAAGCGGCAAAGCGCGGGCTGTTTCTGCGGCCGCGCTACAGCCCCGGCTACGGCGACTTTTCCATTCTGCATCAGCGTGACCTTCTGGGAATTTTACAGGCGCAGAAAAAAATCGGCCTTGCCATGACGCAGGACAGCATGCTGGTGCCGACAAAATCCGTTACTGCGGTGATCGGGCTGACCGCGGAGCAGACCACCTGCCATATTGCGAAGTGCATGGGCTGCGAATCTTTGAACTGTCCGTTCAGAAAGGACTGATACGATGGAAATACTGGAAGAACTGGGGAAACGCATGGTCTTTTTTGACGGCGGTATGGGCACCCTTTTACAGGAAAACGGCCTTGGCCCCGGCGAATTGCCGGAGCTGTGGAACCTGACTCGCCCGGAGCTGATTGAGGATATTCACCGCCGATACCGTGCCGCGGGCGCGGACATCCTGACGGCCAACACCTTCGGCGCCAACCCGATCAAACTGCACGGCCACTCCACGGAGGAAATTGTAACGGCGGCGGTGAACCTTGCCAGAAAGGCTGCCCCGAGCGCGCTGATTGCCATGGATATCGGCCCGACCGGAAAGCTTCTCAAGCCGCTCGGCGACCTCGATTTTGAGGACGCCGTATCCGCGTTTGCCCGGGCTGCCGCCGCCGGGGAAAAAGCGGGCGCCGATCTGATCCTGATTGAAACCATGAGCGACACCTACGAGTGCAAAGCCGCCGTGCTTGCGGCGAAAGAAAGCACCCGCCTGCCCGTTTTTGTCACCATGGTGGTGGATGAACAGGGTAAGCTGCTGACCGGCGGCGATATTCCCTCCGCGGTCGCGCTGCTGGAGGGTCTCGGCGTGGACGCCATCGGGCTGAACTGCGGGTTTGGGCCGGAACAGATGAAAAAGTTTTTGCCACAGATGATACAGGCGTGTTCCCTGCCTGTGATTGTAAACCCAAACGCGGGTCTGCCCCGCACGGAAGGGGATAAGACCGTATTTGACGTAGGTCCGGAGGAATTCGCCGCCGTGATGGAGGAAATCGCGAAGGAAGGCGCCTGGATTCTGGGCGGCTGCTGCGGCACGACCCCGGAGCATATTGCGGCGGTGGTGCGGCGGTGCAAAGACCTTTCTCCCCAGCCCATCGTTCCGAAAAACCGCACGGTGGTATCCTCGTTTGCCCGCGCGGTGGTGTTCGGCGAAAAGCCGGTGCTGATCGGCGAGCGGATCAATCCCACAGGCAAATCCCGGCTGAAGCAGGCGCTGCGCGACAATGACATGGATTATCTGTTAAGGGAAGCGATTACTCAGCAGGAAAACGGCGCCCATATCCTCGACGTAAACGTCGGTCTGCCGGAAATTGACGAACCCGCGCTTCTGCGCCGCGCGGTTATGGAAATTCAGGGGATTTCCGACCTTCCCCTTCAGCTCGACACCTCCGACCCGAAAGCGATGGAGGACGCCATGCGCATTTACAATGGGAAACCGCTGGTGAATTCGGTCAACGGAAAGGCCGAATCCATGGAGGCGATTTTCCCGCTCGTGAAAAAATACGGCGGCGCCGTCATCGCGCTGACGCTGGACGAAAACGGTATTCCGTCCACGGCGCAGGGCCGGTTTGAAATCGCGGAAAAAATTGTGAAAACGGCTCAGAAATACGGAATCGAAAAGAAAGACCTTGTTTTCGATACCCTTGCCATGACCATCAGCGCCGGACAGGAAAACGCCGCCGTTACGCTGGAAGCCCTGCGGCTGATTCGTGACCGGCTGGGAGCCCACACCTCGCTCGGCGTTTCCAATATTTCGTTCGGTCTGCCCCAGCGGGAGCACATCAACGCCGCGTTTTTCACGATGGCGCTGCAAAACGGGCTGGGCGCTGCGATTGTCAACCCCAACTCCGCCGCGATGATGGACGCGTACCATGCGTACTGCGCGCTCAGCGGAAGCGACGGGCAGTGTGCGGAGTATATTGCCCGGTATTCCGCGCAGAAAACGGAAGCCGCACCGCCGCCCGCCGCGGGGGAAATCACTCTGCTGGACGCGGTTGTACGCGGATTAAAGGAAAGCGCGCACGCGGCGGCGCTCAAGCTGGTGGAAACACAGGAGCCGCTCGACATCATCAATACCCAGATGATCCCCGCGCTCGACCGTGTGGGAAAAGATTTCGAGCAGGGAGTGTTGTTTCTCCCCCAACTCCTGATGAGCGCGGAAGCGGCAAAATCTGCGTTTGAAGTCATTCGCGGGAAAATGACCGTCAACGGCGAACAGACGAAGAAGGAAAAAATCATCCTTGCGACCGTCAAGGGCGATATCCACGATATCGGCAAGAATATCGTCAAGGTGCTGCTTGAAAATTACAGCTACGATGTGATTGACCTTGGCAAGGACGTACCGCCCGAAACGGTGGTGGACGCGGCGGAAAGCGGAAACGTCAAACTGGTCGGGCTCAGCGCGCTGATGACGACGACTGTCGCCAATATGGCGGAAACCATCCGCCGGCTGCACGAAAGAGTGCCGGACTGCCGGGTGATGGTCGGCGGCGCGGTGCTTACGCCCGAATACGCGAAGCAGATTCATGCGGACGCTTATTCCAGGGACGCCATGGGCTCGGTGCATTACGCGCAGAAGCTGTTCAGCGGAGAATGATTATACAAATAGTATAAAAGCTGCCGGGGGAAAATTCCTTCGGCAGCTTTTTGTATCTCAGTCAGAATTGATAGACTTCCCCAGTCAGGCGTCACTGTTGGAGAACCCTACCGGTTTCTAATCGTCAGATCTGCCCTCAGGCCGGGCAGGCCCCTACTTTCGATCTTGTACGAAAGTAGGCAAAGGACGCGCAGGGGGATTTTGGACCTACCGGTCCGGGATGCGCCTACGGCGGACTCGACTGCAAACAAAATGATGAGTCGATCGCTAATCCCGTCGCTCTAAACAGCGCCGGGATTTCAAAATTCCCCTGCACCCCCGGTATCCCCAAAGCACCTTATGCGATACGATACTGTTGCGGTCTTCATTGACGGGGGTACGAAAAAGGAGTCAAGTGTCCCCGAAAATCTCTTTTTTCAGGCGCTTTCCGGTCGGCGTGGCGGCAAGCCCGCCTTCGGAGGTCTCCTTCAGGCTGCGGGGCATCGCGTCGCCAATCCGTTTCATCGCGATAATGACCTCGTCGGCGGGAATCGCGCTCTGAATTCCCGCGAGCGCCAGCTCCGCGCCCACAAACGCGTTTGCCACGCCCATGGCGTTGCGTTTGATGCATGGAATTTCCACAAGTCCCGCCACCGGGTCGCACACAAGGCCCAGAATATTTTTCAGGGCGATGGCACAGGCGTGCTCCGCCATTCTCGCCGTTCCGCCCGCAAGCTCCGTCAGCGCCGCCGCAGCCATGGCGGAAGCGGCGCCGCACTCTGCCTGACACCCGCCCTGTGCCCCGGCAATGCTTGCATTGTTGGCAATCACCATCCCGAACGCGGAAGAAGTAAACAGCGCCATGACCACGTCAGGCTCCGGCAGCTCCCGGTCTTCCATAATCGTCAGCAGTGCCGCGGGAATAATCCCGCAGGAACCGGCGGTCGGCGCGGCCACGATTTTGCCCATGCAGGCGTTACTTTCCGAAACCGCGAGCGCGCGCACCAGCGCGCTGCCGAACACTTTGCCGCAGAGGGTTTTCCCTTTGTCCACCGCCTGTTTCATCTTGTACGCCCCGCCGCCGGAAAGCCCGCTCACCGAGCGCATGTCCGGGTCAATGCCGTCCTCGACGGACTGCTGCATCACCCGGAAGCTTGCCAGCATGATTTCATAAAGCTCCGGTTCCGTTTTTTCCAGTTCGCGCGCCTGGTCGGCCAGCACGATTTCCGATATTTTTTTATTTTCCCGTTCGGCCGCGCTTACCAGATCTTCCACAGAATAATAGATTCCCATTTTTTCAGACCTCTCCCCCTGATTTCTTCGCTTTGTCAGTCCGGCCGCAGCATGGTGGAGCGGATGACATTCGGCAGCTTTTCAATTCCGGCGTTGCTTTCGCGGCTGAATTCCCCGTCGACCTCTATGGTCATCAGCGCCGTTTCGCCCCGGTGACCCCGGGTCAGCTTGAAATTACCGATATTGACCCCCTGCGCGGCAATATAGTTTGTCACATGGGCAATGACTCCGGGCACGTCCTTGTGCAGAATCAGAAGCGTGGTCTGCTGCCCGGTAACGTCCACTTTCATCCCGTTGATTTCGCTGATGACGATGTTACCCCCGCCTACGGAGGCACCCTGCAGGGTCACCGTGCGGCCCTGCGCGTCCGTCAGGGTAATCACCGCCGTGTTGGGGTGCGCCCCCTCAATTTCGCCCTTTTCAAAAACAACGGAAAGATTCCGTTCTTTGGCCAGCTCTAAGCTGCTGCGGATGCGGGTGTCGCTCGGCGACATCCCCATAATGCCGGCGACAAGGGCCTTGTCCGTTCCGTGTCCCCGGTAGGTCTTCGCGAACGAACCGTGTAAAAGAATGTGCGCTTTTACGGGGACACCGTCCAGCAGTGCGCCGGCAATGCGCCCGATTCTTACGGCACCGGCCGTGTGGGAGCTTGAGGGGCCGATCATGACCGGCCCGATAATATTAAAAACGTTCATACGAAGCCTCCGCAGTGCATTTTTAAAGGAAAAAAGTGGGTTTCAATTCCGCTGATATTATAGCACAACACCTGCGCGTTGGGAACGGCCGCTTTCTGTCGAAAATGATTCCCGGCGCTTTTTATTTTTTGTTGGTTTGCATATTATCATGCCCGTAACGCAAGATAATATTTGTAAAAAAATCCCAATAATTAGTTTGATATTCAAAATAATCTTGACAAACAGGCTGATTTTTGGTATAATTCCAATTGTTTTGAACTTCAAAATAAATTACGGGAGGAGTGAACGGAATTGAATCAGGAATATTCTCAGATGAATGATTTTCTTGTAAACGTGTTCAATGAAATTCTAAGAACGGAAGAAGCAAGCCTGAAAACAAAGGAATCCCACAACCTTTCCATGCGGGAAATGCATATTATTGAATCGGTGTGCGACGGAACCCGGACGGGCAGAAACACGGCTTCGGACATTGCGTGTTCGCAGGGAATTACCGCGGGTACGCTTACAACGACCATCAATACGCTGGTGAAAAAAGGCTTTGTAGAGCGGCAGCAGGACCAGCGCGACAAAAGGGTTGTCCGTATATTCCCCACGGATAAGGGGAAAAGCGTAAATGAAGTTCATTCCTCTTTTCACCACAAGATGGTTTCCGCAATCATGTCCGCCATGACGGAGGACGAATTGGCCATGTTTGTAAAAGGACTGGCGGCGGTGAAAGATTTCTTTGAAACCAGCAAAAAATAGTGGAGGGCTTTTATGGCTATTAAAATTATAACGGACAGCACGTCGGATATTGCCTTTGACCGTCAGGAGGAGCTTGGGATTAAAATCGTTTCCCTGAGCGTCCGTTTCGGCGACAAAGAGTATGTGGACGGCGTAGACCTTACCAAGCCGCAGTTTTTCCAGATGCTCCGGGAAAGCGCAGAGCTTCCCACCACGGCGCAGGTCAACCCGGAACGGTTTGAAAAAATATTTGCGGAATCCGTTCAAAACGGAGACGAGGTTATCGGAATTTTCATTTCCAGTAAGCTCAGCGGTACTTATCAGTCCGCGGTCATCGCCAAGCAGATGCTCGGCGCAGAAAACATTCATCTGATTGATTCGCTGAGTGTCAGCTTCGGGCTGGCTCTTCTTGTTTATGAAATGATAAAACTGAGGGACGCCGGAAAATCAGCGCCGGAAATCTGCTCCGCAGTGAAAGAGCTGAAAAAAAGACAGAAATTTTACGCCATTATTGATACACTCAAATATCTGAAAATGGGCGGCAGGCTGTCGGCTTCTTCCGCTTTTATCGGTTCCATGCTGCACATTAAGCCGATCATCGCCATTGAAAACGGCGAAATCAAGGCGTTTGACAAAAAGAAAGGCCACAAGGCCGCCGCTCAGCGCATTGCGGAAATGATGGAGCAGGAAAAGCCGGACTCCGCTTACCGGGTCTTTTTCGGGGACTCCGACGCCCAGCAGTTTATTAACCTGCTGAAAGACGCGGTGGAGTCCGTGGCGGACATTTCCGACAGTGAAACGGTCGCCCTCGGGTCGGTCGTCGGCACCCACGGGGGGCCGGGCTGTGTGGGCATATCCTATATTGCGCAGGAGCATTCCTGACGCGGATACGGAGGAAAAGATGAACTTTTCAATTATTGGTACGGGAAGCGCGTTTCCGTCGTGCACAAAAACCAACGAGGAACTGTCGCTTTTGATAGATACATCCGATGAATGGATCTCCACGCGCACGGGAATCAAAAGCAGACACATTTCCACAACGGAAACGCTGTGTGACTTTGCCGCCGAAGCGGCGGCCCGCGCGCTGAAGGACGCTTCCACCGCGCCGGAGGAGCTGGATTTGATTATCTGCTCCACCGCCAGGGGCGATCATATAACCCCTTCTCTTGCATGCGAAATCCAGCAAAGACTGGGCGCGGTCTGCCCGGCGTTCGACCTGAACGCGGCCTGTACCGGCTTTGTTTACGCGCTGGATGTCGCTTTTTCTTATTTTTCGGCAAATCGTGCGAAAAAAATCCTGATTGTGTCGGCAGAGGCCATGTCCAGGCTGCTGGACTGGCAGGACCGCTCCACCTGTGTGCTTTTTGGCGACGGAGCGGGAGCGGCGGTGCTGGCGCCGGGCGACAGTCTGCTTTCTATTAAAATCGGGGCGAAGGGCGAAATTGACCCGCTTTACGCGGAAAATACGCTGGGCAACTGCCCATATTCCCAGATCAGGCAGGTTGACCCCTACCTGAAAATGAGCGGCAAGGATGTTTATAAATTTGCCGTGGCCGCCATGTGCGGCGACCTTACGCAGGTTATCCGCGAGGCGGGCCTGACGGAAGAGGACGTGGACTTTGTCCTGCCACATCAGGCGAACCTGCGGATTATTGACGCGGCAAGAAGCAAGCTTACTATTGCGCCGGAAAAATACCGGCACAACATTGAACGGTTCGGCAATACCTCCTCGGCGAGCATTCCCATCCTGCTGGATGAGCTCAACCGCGCGGGGGAGCTTCACGACGGAAATATTCTGGCGCTGACCGCCTTCGGCGGCGGCATGACCACCGGAGCCTGCATCCTGCGTTGGGGGCAAAAAGACGGTTCCAATCAATCATAAAAGCGGGGGATTACAGATGATAAAAACACCATTGTGTGAACTGCTGGGGATAGAATACCCCATTATTCAGGGAGGAATGGCCTGGATTGCGGACGCGACTCTTGCGGCCGCGGTTTCCAACGGCGGCGGGCTGGGACTGATTTCCGCCATGAACGCCAATGCGGAATGGGTCAGAAAAGAAATCCGCAAGGCAAAAACGCTGACGGAAAAACCGTTCGGCGTCAATATTATGCTGATGAGTCCTTACGCGCAGGAGATTGCCCAGCTTGTCATTGACGAGGGCGTGCCGGTGGTAACGACCGGAGCGGGAAATCCCTCGCAGTATATGGGCGCGTGGATGGAAGCGGGCGTAAAGGTGCTGCCTGTGGTTCCTTCTATCGGCATCGCGAAGCGTGTGGCCCGGTGCGGCGCGGTTGCCGTGATTGCGGAGGGCTGCGAGTCGGGCGGCCACATCGGCGAACTGACCACCATGACGCTGGTGCCGCAGGTGTGCGACGCGGTGGATATTCCCGTTGTCGCGGCGGGCGGCATTGCGGACGGCAGGGGAATCGCGGCGGCGTTCCTGCTCGGCGCGGTCGGCGTACAGGTCGGAACCCGGTTTCTGGTGGCGGACGAATGCGGCGTTCATCAGAATTACAAAAATAAAATCCTTCACGCGAAGGATATTGATACCCTGACTACCGGCAAACGGACCGGGCACCCGGTCAGGGCGCTGAAAACCAGCTTTACAAGGGAATTTGCCAAAAAGGAATACGACGCTTCGGTAACCAATGAGCAGCTGAACGCGTTCGGCGCGGGCGCGCTGCGCCTTGCCGCCGTGGAGGGCGACGAGAAAAACGGATGCTTTATGGCGGGCCAGATCGCGGCCATTGTCAATAAAGAGCAGCCCGCGGCGGAAATTATCCGCGAAATGTTCGGGGAAGCGGAAACTGTGTTGGGCGGTGCGGGAAAATGGGTAAAATAGCGTTTGTTTTTTCCGGACAGGGAACCCAGTACAGCGGCATGGGCAAAGATCTTTCCGACAACAGCCCCGCCGCGAAGGAAGTGTTTGACCGTGCCGACGCGCTTCGCCCGGGAACTTCCGCGCAGTGCTTCGGCGGTACGCAGGAGGAGCTGAACCAGACCATCAACACGCAGCCGTGCGTGTTCTGTGTGGATCTGGCGGCGGCGCAGTGCCTGAAAGCCGGGGGAATTGTTCCCGACGCGGTCGCAGGTTTTTCGCTGGGCGAAGTGGCGGCGCTGACCTTTGCCGGTGCGTTCAGCACCGACGCGGGTTTCCGGCTGGTGTGCCGGAGGGCGGCCTTTATGCAGGACGCGGCGGAAAAGCAGCCGAGCGGCATGGCCGCGGTGCTCAAGCTTTCGGTGGAAACCGTACAGGAGCTCTGTGAAAAACACGAAAGCGCTTATCCGGTCAATTATAACTGCAAGGGACAGACGGTCGCGGCGATTAGCAAGAACGATCTGGACGCTTTCTGCCGGGATGTGCAGGAAGCGGGCGGCCGGGCGGTTCCGCTTGCGGTCAGCGGCGGGTTTCATTCCCCGTTTATGAACGAAGCGGCGGAAAAACTGCTGGCGGAGCTCGAAACAACGGAAATGCTTTCCCCTACCCTGCCGGTTTACTCCAATGTGGACGCAAAGCCCTACGGAGAAAACGGAAAAGTCACGCTGTCCGAGCAGATCAACCATCCGGTTTACTGGCAGAAGTCCGTGGAAAATATGATTGCGGACGGAATCGATACGTTTGTGGAAGTCGGCCCCGGGAAAACCCTGTGCGGCCTGATTAAAAAAATCTCTTCACAGGTTCGCATCCTGCATGTTGAAAACTTTGCGGAGGCGCAGGCCGCGGTGGAGGAATTAAGGAGGAACCCATGCTGACAGGAAAAACAGCCGTCGTAACCGGCGGTTCCAGAGGAATCGGCAAAGCCATCGCGCTGAAGCTGGCACAGGAAGGCGCAAACGTCGCCGTTCTCTACGCCGGAAACGAAGCGGCGGCACAGGAAACCTGCTCTCTGATTGAGCAGAGCGGCGTGAAGGCAGCGGCCTACCGGTGCGACGTGGCGGATGACGGGCAGACCAAAGAAACGGTCGACGCGATTTTGGCTGAATTCGGCGGAATCGATATTCTGGTCAACAACGCGGGCATTACGCGGGACGGGTTGCTTCTTTCGATGAAGGAAGAGGACTTCGACACCGTAGTGGATACGAACCTCAAGGGCGCATTCCACATGATTAAGCATACCTACCGTCACTTCATGAAAAAAAGAAGCGGGCGGATTATCAATATCACCTCTGTTTCCGGCGTAACCGGAAACGCGGGTCAGGCCAACTATTCCTCCGCAAAGGCGGGGCTGATCGGGCTGACCAAATCCACGGCGAAGGAGCTTGCGGGGCGAAACGTGACCTGCAACGCGATTGCGCCGGGCTTTATAGACACCGACATGACCGCCGCTCTGCCGGAGAAGGTAAAAGAGGCGGCTGTGGAAGCTATTCCGTTAAAACGGATGGGTTCCCCCGCGGACATTGCCAATCTGGCGGCGTTTCTGGCAGGGGACGCGGCGGGTTATATTACCGGCGAAGTAATCAAAATTGACGGCGGTCTTTGCATGTAGCGTTCCGTCAACCGCGTTAGATGCGGAGAATCGAGGATACGATGGCTTATTTTAATCAAAAACCCCTTGTAATCGGCGACCTTGTGGCGCAAACGCCCGTTGTGCAGGGCGGTATGGGCGTCGGCATTTCCCTCTCCGGGCTTGCCTCCGCTGTTGCCAACGAGGGCGGAATCGGCGTGCTTTCCGCCGCGGTCGTCGGTATGATGCATCAGACCGGCCCCAGCGCCCGGAATAACATTGCCGCGCTCAGGGAGGAAATCCGCCGTGCGCGCGCAAAGACTAACGGCGTGCTGGGCGTGAACGTCATGGTCGCGCTGAGCGACTTTGGGGAAATGGTGAAAACCTCCGTCGAAGAGGGCATCGACGTCATTTTTGCGGGAGCCGGGCTGCCGCTCAATCTTCCTTCTTATGTGGAAAAAGGCTGCAAAACCAAACTGGTGCCGATTATCTCCTCCGCCCGCGCGGTCAGGACGATTGCGAAATGGTGGCAAGAAAAATATAATTATACTCCCGACGCGTTTGTGGTGGAAGGCCCTATGGCCGGCGGGCATCTGGGTTTTCATAAAGACCAGATCGACGACCCGGAGTACCGGCTGGAAAAGCTGGTGCTGCAGGTGTTGGAAGCGGTTCGCCCGCTTGAGGAACGCACCGGGCTTAAAATCCCCGTGATCGCCGCGGGCGGGATATTCAGCGGCGCGGACATCCGGCGCTTTTTCAATCTGGGTGCTTCCGGAGTTCAGATGGCAACCCGCTTTGTCGCCACCGAGGAGTGCGACGCGGACATTGCTTTTAAAAACGCCTATGTCAATTGTAAAAAAGAAGACATCGGCATTGTACAGAGCCCGGTGGGAATGCCGGGGCGCGCGATTGTAAACGGGTTTCTTCAGCAGGCCGCGCAGGGGGAAAAGCACCCTACGGGCTGCCCGTTCCACTGTATCGTTCCCTGCAAGCAGCAGGAAAGCCCCTACTGCATTTCCATGGCACTGATCAACGCCTGCAGGGGCAGGCTGGAAAACGGTTTTGCCTTCATTGGGGCAAACGGTTATAAGGTAAAGGAAATTGTATCGGTTAAAAAGCTGTTCGAGACCCTTTCAGAGGAGTACCGGCAGAGTGAAGAAAGCGCGGCTGAGTCGGCGGACGCAGATGCCGCGGGAAGAGAGGATTCAATATGAAAAGAGTAGTTGTTACCGGTTTGGGCGTGATTTCGCCCGTTGGAAATACCGTGCCGGCGTTCTGGGACAGTTTAATTAACGGCCGCAGCGGAATTGATTTCATTAAGAAATTCGACACTGCCGACTATAAGGTGAAAATTGCGGCGGAAGTCAAAGATTTTGACCCGCATGATTATATGGAAAAAGGCGAGATCCGTAAAACGGATCTGTTCGCGCAGTACGCCATTGCCGCCGCCGCGCAGGCGGTGGAGGACAGCGGAATCATGGATCAGGTGGAGCCGGAGCGCTTCGGCGTTTACGTCGGTTCCGGCATCGGCGGCATGAATACCTTTATCAACGAGTGCGACAAGCTGCTAAAAGGCGGGCCGAGAAGAGTTTCTCCCCTGTTTGTTCCGATGATGATTTCCAATATGGCGTCTGGTAATATCGCCATCAAATACAACGCGCAGGGGCCCAGCCTTCCGGTTGTCACCGCCTGTGCCACCTCCACCAACGCGGTGGGCGAAGCGTTCCGCGCCATCCGTTTCGGGTACGCGGACGCCATCCTTGCGGGCGGCGCGGAAGCGACCGTCAACCCGCTTGCCATTGCGGGCTTTACCAACTGCATGGCGCTTTCCACCAAAAATATCCCGGAGGAATCCTCCATCCCGTTCGACAAGCGCCGTGACGGCTTTGTTATGGGAGAGGGCGCGGGAATTTTAATATTGGAGGAATATGAGCACGCGAAGGCGCGCGGCGCGAAGATTTACGCGGAAATCAGCGGCTACGGCAACACCTGTGACGCGCACCATATTACGGCTCCCCACCCGGAGGCGATCGGCGGCGCAAGGGCCATTTCCCTTGCCATGGAAGAAGCCGGGCTGCAGGAAGAAGCGGAAATTTATATTAACGCTCACGGTACGGGTACTCCGTTAAACGATAAATCCGAAACCATCGCAATCAAAAAGGCGCTGGGGGACAGGGCGTACCATGTCTGTATCAGCTCCACCAAATCCATGACCGGCCACATGCTCGGCGCGGCGGGTGCGGTAGAAGCAATTGTCTCTGTGCTCGCACTGAAGAACGGGGTCATCCCCCCGACCGTCGGGTATAAGGAAAAGGATGAAGACTGTGACCTGGACTATGTGCCGAACACCGCGAGGGAACGGAACGTCAACGCGGCGCTTTCCGTGTCGCTTGGCTTTGGCGGGCACAACGCCTGTATCGCTCTTCGCAAATATTGCGACGAATAGAATTGGAATTTGGAAAGGACTGGTTTTGGTTTGGATATTCAGCAAATAAAAGAACTTGCTCATACCATGCGTGAAAACGGACTGACTCTGGTTGAGATTACCGGGGACGGAACTTCCCTGCGGCTGGAGCGGGGCAGCGTGCCCGCCGAAGCGGCGCTCTCCGTTCCCGCAGCCGTTCAGGCTCCGGAGAAACAGGAAGCGGCCCCCGCCCCCGCAAAGGAATGCGGCGGGGTGGAAGTGAAATCCCCCATTGTCGGTGTGTTTTACGCCGCGGCTTCTCTGGATTCGGAGCCGTATGTTCAGGTGGGCAGCCGCGTGAAAAAGGGCGACACGCTCTGTATCATTGAAGCGATGAAGCTGCTCAACGAAATTACCGCGGAGTGCGACGGAGAAGTCACAGAAGTCTGCGCGGCCAGCGGCCAGGTAGTGGAGTACGCGCAGGTACTGTTCCGGATCAAATAGGAGGCTTTTTTATGAACAGAGAAGAAATCATGAAAATGATTCCCCACCGTGAACCCATGCTGCTGGTTGACCAAGTGGAAAAAACCGGCGAGGCGACGGCAAGGGGAACTTATACCGTCAGGGGGGACGAATGGTTTTTGAAGGGGCATTTTCCCGGAAACCCCGTCGTTCCCGGCGTCGTTCTGTGCGAAATCATGGCGCAGGCCTGCTGCATCCTGATCGGGGAGAAAATCAACGGCCGCACGCCGTACTATACGGGGCTGGATAAGGTGCGGTTTAAGCATACGGTCAACCCGGGGGATACACTCACAGTCGAGTGCAGCCTGACAAAGGAAAGAGGCCCGTTCTGCTTTGCAAGCGCCAAAGGATATGTGGGGCAGCAGCTGGCGGTTTCCGGCGAACTTTCTTTCGCGCTGGTCGGCTGACAGGAAAGGAAGTCTGAAGCTTGTTTTCAAAAATATTGATTGCAAACCGAGGCGAAATCGCCGTCCGCATTATCCGTGCCTGTAAGGAAATGGGGATTTCGAGCGTAGCGGTTTTTTCTGAGGCGGACAGCGATTCGCTGCACGTCAGCCTTGCGGACGAAAGCATCTGCATCGGCCCCGCGCAGGCAAAGGACAGCTATCTGAATATGAGCGCCATCCTTTCCGCGGCGGTGGTAACGGGCGCGCAGGCAATCCATCCCGGCTACGGCCTGCTTTCTGAAAACGCGGACTTCGCGTCTCTCTGTGAGAAATGCGGGATTGCGTTTATCGGGCCGTCTGCCGAGCTTATCCGTAAAATGGGCGACAAGGACGCGGCGCGCAAAACCATGCGTGCGGCCGGTGTTCCCGTTGTTCCGGGCTGCGATCTTCTGGAAGACCCCGCCCTGATTCAGCAGGAGGCAGACAAAATCGGTTATCCCCTTCTGGTCAAAGCCCGAGCGGGCGGCGGCGGGCGGGGAATCCGTACGGTCAACAGCGCCAAAGAGCTGAAAAACGCCTTTGCCGCGGCTTCCACCGAAGCGAAGAGCGCGTTCGGCGACGGCGCGGTCTATATGGAAAAGTATCTTTTTCCGGTCAAACATATCGAAATGCAGATTCTGTGCGACAATTACGGGAATGTCGTCTGTCTGGGCGAGCGGGAATGCTCCGTTCAGCGCAAACGCCAGAAGCTGCTGGAGGAAAGCCCCTCCCCCGCCGTCAGCGCGGAAACGCGCAGAAAAATGATGGAGGCGGCTGTCAAGGCGGCACAGGCCGTACACTATGCCAACGCGGGCACGATTGAATTTTTAATGGATAAGACCGGAAATTTCTATTTTATGGAAATGAATACAAGGTTACAGGTGGAGCACCCTGTAACAGAGATGGTCACCGGGATCGACCTTGTGAAATGGCAGATCCGCATTGCGGCCGGCGTTCCCCTCTCCTATAAACAGGAGGACATCAAGATCGAAGGCACCGCCATCGAGTGCCGCATCAACGCGGAAAATCCGCGCGACGGGTTCCGGCCCAGCTGCGGGACTATTTCTTTTCTGCATATTCCGGGTGGGCCATGGGTCCGTTTTGACACGGCCCTTTATCAGGATTATACCGTGCCGCCGTTTTATGATTCCATGATCGGCAAGCTGATTGTTCACGCCAAAACACGCGAAGAGGCCATCCGCAAAATGCAGGCGGCTCTGTGCGAGCTGGTCATTGAGGGCGTGGAGCACAACGCGGAGCAGCAGATGGATATTCTGAGCGACAGCGAGTTTATTGCCGGAGACTATTATACCGATTTGATTGAGAAACGGGGGTAACGCTTCATGCTGAAAAAAGAATTCTTCCGCAGGCCGAAAAACGAGCTTGAAAACTATAATAAATATATCAAAACGGTTTCGCCTGACGTGCCGAGCGAAATGTGCGTTTTGTGTCCCTCGTGCAGGCAGACTCTTTTTACCGGCGCGCTGAATGAGAACAGCAACGTCTGCCCCAAATGCGGATACCATTTCCGTATGAACGCCCGTCAGCGCATCAGTATGCTGGCGGATGAAAACACCTTTGAGGAGCTTTACGGCGGCATTCTTTCCAAAAACCCGATTGGTTTTCCCAATTACCCGGAAAAAATCAAGCACGCGCGGCTGGAAAGCGCCGAAAAGGAGGCCGTGGTCTGCGGTACCGCCAGAATCGGCGGAAACGACTGCGCGCTTTTTGTCATGGAACCTCATTTTATGATGGGCAGCATGGGTACGGTGGTGGGCGAGAAAATTACACGGATTTTTGAGTTTGCCCGTGACCGCTCCCTTCCGGTCGTGGGTTACACCGTTTCCGGCGGAGCCAGAATGCAGGAGGGGATTCTCTCGTTAATGCAAATGGCCAAGACCAGCGGCGCCGTCAAGCTGCACAGCGACGCGGGAAATCTGTACATTGCTGTTCTGACCGACCCGACCACCGGCGGCGTGACCGCCAGCTTTGCCATGGAGGCCGACATTATCCTTGCGGAACCGAACGCGCTGATCGGCTTTGCCGGGCCGCGCGTGATTGAGCAGACCATCCGGCAGAAGTTGCCCGCAGGCTTTCAGCGCGCGGAATTCCTGCTGGAGAAAGGGTTTGTGGACGCGATTGTCGACCGTAAAAACCAAAGGAAGCAAATCGCCAGGCTTCTTTCTTTGCACACAGGGAGGGAACGCGGATGAGCGCTTATGAGAAGGTAACCGCCGCCCGTGCAAAGGGCAGGCCGACCGGTACGGATTTTATTGCCAATATCTTCGACGATTTTGTAGAGCTGCACGGCGACCGGCGTTTCGCCGACGACAAGGCCGTTGTGGCGGGCATCGCCCGGTTAAATACTCTGCCGGTGACCGTTATCGCCCTTGAAAGGGGCCATGATACAAAAGAAAAAGTTTTCCGGAATTTCGGTTCCGCCCATCCCGAGGGGTACCGCAAGGCCCTGCGCCAGATGAAGCTGGCGGAAAAATTCGGCCGTCCCGTGGTGTGCTTTGTGGATACCTCCGGCGCGTTCTGCGGCATTGCCGCGGAGGAGCGCGGGCAGGGGCAGGCTATCGCGGAAAATTTAATGGAAATGATGACGCTGAAAGTCCCCGTCATCTCCGTGCTGATCGGGGAAGGCGGCAGCGGCGGCGCGCTTGCGCTTGCCGTAGCCGACGAGGTCTGGATGCTGGAAAACGCCATCTATTCCGTGATTTCCCCGGAGGGCTGCGCCAGCATCCTGTGGAAGGATTCTTCCAAGGTGAAAGAGGCTTCCGAGTGTCTGAAGCTGACCGCGCAGGATCTTCTGGAACTGAAGGTGATCGAGCGGGTGATTGCGGAAAACGGCAGGAACTTCCACAGAACCTATCTGGACATCAAACAGAATCTCTGGGAAACGCTTCTGACGAACCGGCAGCTTTCCCCGGAGGAACTGATTCAGAAACGCTACGAGCGCTTTCGGAAAATCGGCCCCGGACCTGCCGGTCGGGAAGCGCCTACGGCGGGACTCTAAGGAAAGCAGGGGGAAGAAAGAGGCGGCGCGCCCGGCGCGTCAGAGGGAGTACTTCTCAAAATTTTGCAAAAATAGAAAAACGCGTCCTGAAACGGCTTTACAGCCAATCAGGACGCATTTTTTATGCGCACTATTATTTTTTATTCGTACCGCAGAGCCTCAATCGGGTCGAGCTTTGCGGCTTTGTTCGCGGGGTAGTAGCCGAAGAAGATGCCGATTGCCATCGAGAAGCCTACGGCAACAGCGATGGAGGACAGCGTTGGGACAGCCGTCTGTTTCAGCAGTAAGCCGCCCGCGTAGCCAAGCCCCGCGCCAAGGATGATTCCCAGCACGCCCCCGATCAAACAGATAATCATGGATTCCACAATGAACTGGGTGCGGATGGCGCTGTCCGGTGCGCCGAGCGCCTTGCGGACGCCGATTTCTCTGGTTCGCTCCGTAACGGAAACCAGCATGATGTTCATGACCCCAATGCCGCCGACCAGCAGGGAAATAGCCGCAATGATGGAAATCGCGAGGGTAAGGGTGCCCATCATGGTGTTCATTTCCGAGATCTGGGATTCCAGACTCATAGCGAAGCATTGGAAAAATTTATTTTTTGTATAGTAGGTATTGAAGAAATTCTGTGTCTCATCGGCGAATTGTGTATAGTCAATTCCCCGGGCGGCCATTACGGTAAGGCTTGTATAGCCGTCGTCCCCGCCGGAAAGCTCCTTGGCGGTGGTGACCGGTATGTAAAAGGTGGTTCGTGTGTCCTGCCTCATAAACATGGAGGAGGAAGCTTCTTCGTATACGCCGATAACCGTGTAGGTCTGATATCCGTAATTGGTTTCCACCTTGATTTGCTTGCCGATGGGATTGTCGGCGGCGGTAAACAGCTCGCTGACCAGGCGCTCAGAAATGACGGCCACTTTTTTTACGCTCTGTTCGTCCTTCTCACTGATGAACCTGCCCTTGAGCAGAGTGATGTTGTTGACCAGAGAGGAACCTTCGTTGACACCGGACATGGAAACGTTGGAGGTTTTGTGCCCGTTTTTAATTTTTCCGGTACCTGCATTTGCTTCCAGTGAAATCGCGGTAATTTTGTCAGGATATTTTTTCTGGAATTTTTCAATCATCTCTTTGCTGATGAAATCGTTTTTCGTCATGGCAACGCCGCCGCCGCCACCCTCCTTATTGGAGAGATAAACCGAAATATTGGTAATTCCGAAATCCGCCAGCGCGTCGTTGACAGAGGTGGTCATCGCGTTGCCCACGGAGGTAATGGCAATGACGGAGCCGATTCCGATGATAATGCCCAGCATAGTCAGCAGGGCGCGCATTTTGTTGGCGATCAGTCCGTTGATGGCAAGAGAGATATTTTCAAACAGATTCATGGCTTGCCTCCTCGAAAACGGGCTGGTTTTCCCTGTCGCTCTGGATTCTGCCGTCGTGAATCGTGACAATTCGCTCGGTTTCCATTGCCAGTTCGTTGTTATGGGTAATCAAAACGATGGTTTTTCCCTGATCCCGGTGTAGCTTGTGGAACAAGTCCATGACCAGACGGCCCGTAGTGCTGTCCAGTGCGCCGGTCGGTTCATCCGCAAGGATGATCGCGGGGTCGTTTGCCATGGCGCGCGCAATGGCAATACGCTGTTTTTGTCCGCCGGAAAGCTCGTTGGGCATATGCTTGGCACGGTCCTGCATTTCCACCAGTTCCAGAAGCTCCATTGCACGGACAGCCCTTTGTTTGCCGGAAAGACCCGCGTACAGCATGGGAAGCTCCACGTTGCCCAGCGAGGTGGAACGCGGGATTAGATTAAAGGTCTGAAAAACAAACCCGATTTTTTTATTGCGGATTTCCGAAAGCTCGTTGCTGCTCATCTTGCTGATTGGAACGCCGTCCAAGCTGTAATCGCCGGAGGTCGGGCGGTCCAGCGCCCCAATGATGTTCATCAGAGTGGATTTCCCGGAGCCGGAGGCGCCTACAATAGAAACAAACTGACCCTCGTAAATATTCAGGTCGATGCCGTGCAGAATTTCCAGCTCGTTAGGCGTCCCTATGTAAAAGGTTTTGACGATGTCGTGCATATCGATTACAGCGTTCATGGTCTCATCCCTGCCGCTCTAAGGCCCTTGGCGCCTCCGCCGGATTCGGTAGCTTCCGCCGCGCCCTCAATTTTGACGGTCGCACCCGGTTTCACCTGCTTGCCGTCCGAAATGATCTGCAGGCCTTCCTTCAGTCCGTCGCCGGAAATCTCCTCTTCGGCGTCCGTTTCTATTCCGGTGGTAACGGTGATTGCTTCCACCTTAAAGCTTCCGTCCTTCTGCGGGACGGCGGCGTAAACCACACTTTTTCCGGAAGCGTCCGTGGTCACGGCGTCATACGGGACGGAAAAGACATCCTGCTTTTGTTCCAAAATAATGTCCGCGCTTCCGTTCATGCCGATTTTCAGCGGGGTGTCTTTGGAAGTGACCAGCACGTCTGCTTCAAACTCAGCATCGTTATTGCTGGCGGTTTTCCCGTCGTTGCCCTTGACGGAGGTCGGGGCGATTTTTTCCAGAACGCCCTCAAACTCTTTACCGGTAATGGCGTCAGCCGTTACGACGGCCTTCATTCCTTCTTTTAAGTTGGGGATATCGTATTCCTTGATCTTCACGGTCATTTTCAGTGCGCCGGTGTCTTCAATGACAAACATCAGGCCGCTCGCCGGGGCGTTCTGTACGGCGTAAACGGCCGTGACCGTACCGGCGGCCGGAGCGGAAATCGTACATTTCCCCAGTTTGGTCTGCAGCGCCTGCAGTTCCTTTACGGACGCCGTGTCGTCTGCGGAAAGCTTCGCGGTGATAATGTCGTCCTGTGCGCTCTTCAAGTCCTGATTGACAGAGGTCTGTGTCGCTGTAAGCGACTTGACCGCGCTGTCGTAAGCGGCCTGCGCCGCTGAAGTTGATTTGGCGTACTGTGCGCGCTCTTCATCCGCGGCTGTAACTGTGGCGTTCAGATTCTTCTGCGCGTTTTCGTAGGCAAGCTGTGCGGACTGAATCGCATCGCTCAGCTTATGGAGCTGCGATTCATATTCATAGGAGCCGTCCATGTCGTCCTTATATTCTTTTTTATAGTCATTGTAATCTCTTGTGGCAGCGTCAAGCTGATTTTTCGCAGTTGTTACATTGTTTTTGGCTGTAATTAAAGAGGTGTTCAGGTTTTCCTGGATATGCTTTTCCGCGTCGCTCTGCTTCTGCTGGGCATTTTCCAGATCGCGCTTTGCGGAATCCACCTTATCCTGTGCGGCGTTGACCTGTGTGTTCAGTCCGGCATTCAGGCTGCTGGAGGTATCGTTGTACTTCTTCTGGCTGGTCTGTATTTTCTGGTAGGCCAGCTTCGCGCTGCTGCTCAAAGCAGCCTCTTTCTGCGAAATGGTATCTTTCAAATCCTGAGAGTCCAGTTCACAAAGAACTTCTCCGGCATTTACGCGGTCCCCCACCTCTACCGGCAGCGTCTTGACGGAATAGTTCAAATCCGTGTATACCTTCACAGAGTCGGTGCTTTCCACCACTCCGGTTGTGCTGACAGTGCTGCGCAGATCCGCCTTGCTCAGGGCGGTAGACTGTACGGTTTGTACTTTGGAACCGTTTTTGGGCAGAAACGCGTTGATTGCAACGGCGGCAACGACAATAACCGCGACGGCAATCAAAATAATCTTTTTCCTCTTTTTCTTCACAGTGGTAGTCACTCCTTCGTTTGTGGGACAAAAAATACATCGATCATTGTGTACTATTTAATTAATACAATGATACAACTTGGAGATAAAAATGTCAATATTAAGACTATCGTAATTTGATTAAAAAGGGATTAAATAATTATGAAAAGAAATTGTGAATTCTGTGAACAATGCCCTGTGTGACGGGATTCACACAGGGCAGGACAGGCGGGAGCGGGATATTTTCATGATTGGTGGGGTGGTTCCATTTTGGAAGCGGGAAGAAGCTTTGCCCCGCCAGTCAGGAGGGCGGGTTCTTGGCGGCTTTTCTTGTCGGTGCTGAATTCCGTCATACAGCTCCAGTAGCGCTTTGGCATGTGGCTCATCCGGCATTTGGGGTTGTGGCGCCCCTGTACCTCAATGGTGCGGTAGAAAAGGCGCCAGAGTTCCCGGAAAGAACGTTCCTCTTCGTCGGGCTCCGGCATCTGGAAATCGTCCGCGGCAATGATTTCTGAGCGGTAGGGCTGGTAAATCAGCGCCATGGAATGGGTACGGTCGTAAATCAGGAACCGCTCCTCCGGGTACCGCTCCCGGAAATGCGGGGCCAGCAGCGGAAGTACAATGTTTTTAGGCTCTATTTCGGCAGCCAGCGCTCCGTTAAAGACGGAAAAACGCAGGAACCCTTTGAGCAGGTGGGCTTCATTGGTCAGATGCTTGACCGCCTTAAAAAGCGTGTTCACCACATCGTCCGCCAGCATATTCATCACCGACGGGCCAAAGCGAAAACCCATCCGCAGGAACAGCAGAATATACAGTTCTTTCTGCGGCAGGCAGGTCAGGTAAGCGTGCCGCACAAAGTCCAGCGCGTCGTACCCCATCTTTTTAGGAATGGAAATGAGCACACGGGCCGACTTTTGGGGGTCGGTCACAATTTCCTTCTGCGGCAGCAAAACGGTCTGCTCCGTGTCGGGCGAGAAAATATCCGCCGGAATTTCTTTTTTCTCGTAGCTTTCAAAGACGCAGCATAAAAGCCCGTCAAAGCTGCCGTCATAGCAGTAAATCAGATTTGACCGGTCAGACATTTCTGTACATCCTCCTGTGTCAGGCGCGGCTGTGGGAACAGGGAGAGCTGCTCCGGTACGGTTTCGGGCAGTCCCAGCCGGTACATTCCCAGCGCGGTGTCGGACATCAGCGAACGCAGCGCGGCGTCCTGCGTGATTTTCAGCCCGTCCGCGATTTTTCCGCCGCAGGTAATGAAGTACTGCGCCCGCTTCAGTACCACGCCCAGCTTTTTCAGTCCGTCAAAGTGCAGCGGCCCCGTTCTGCGCGCGGCGACAATGCGTTTGGCACTGGTCACGCCGATGCCCGGAATCCGCAGCAGGTCGCTGTACGGCGCGCGGTTGACCTCCATGGGGAAATATTCCATATGGCTGAGCGCCCAGTTGCACTTCGGGTCAATATAAGGGTTGAAGCTCTGGTGGCCCTCGTCCAGAATTTCATTGGCGGAAAAGCCGTAAAAACGCAAAAGCCAGTCCGCCTGGTACAGCCGGTGTTCCCGCAGCAGCGGGGGCTTGGTGCCCTGAGGGGGCAGCAGGGAGCTGGTGGAAACGGGCATATAGGCGGAAAAAAAGACGCGTTTCAGTTTATATTTGTGATAAAGCCCCTCGGTGAGGTTCAGAATCTGAAAATCCGTTTCCGGCGTGGCGCCCACAATCATCTGGGTGCTCTGTCCGGCGGGGGCAAACTTGGGGGCGTGCCGGTATTTGACAAGGTCGGTGGTGTTTTCCTGAATCCGGTTCTGAATATATCCCATCGGGGTCAGAATGGAATGCTTCGACTTGTCCGGCGCCAGAAGCTTCAGACTGCTCTGGGACGGCAGTTCAATGTTGACGCTCATCCGGTCGGCGAGCATCCCCAGACGGGAAATCAGCAGGCTGTCCGCGCCGGGAATTGCCTTTGCGTGAATATAACCCGAAAACCGGTATTCCTCGCGCAAAATCCGCAGAGCCTCTATCATCTGTTCACAGGTGTAATCCGGATTTTTCAGAATACCCGAGCTGAGGAAAAGCCCTTCTATATAATTACGGCGGTAAAAGTTGATCGTCAGCTCCGCCAGCTCGCGCGGGGTAAACGCGGCGCGGGGCGTGTCGTTGCTGCGGCGGTTCACGCAGTACTGGCAGTCATAGGCGCAGGAATTGGTCATCAGCACCTTTAAAAGGGAGATGCACCGCCCGTCCGCGGCAAAACTGTGGCAGATGCCGCAGGCGGTGGCGCTGCCAATTCCCCCGCGCGAAGCCTTTTTATCCACTCCGCTGGAGGTACAGGCCACGTCGTACTTTGCCGCGTCAGTCAGAATTTTCAGTTTATCGAAGACGTCCACTTTCAGCATCCCCTTCTTTTCGATAAGCTAATCATAGCACAGAACATATGTTCCTGTAAAGAGGGAAATTATCATTGTTCAGTCAGCTTTCACAAAAGCAAATCGCTGTTTCAAACAAATTTTCAGTTTTCGTCATAAACCCCCTGATTGCTGTTTAAAACGTAAGTTTACGAAAGATAGAAAGACAGCTTTGCGTTGGGAAAAGCATAAAAATTACACAAACGAATCAATATGAGGATGGTAAATTTCAAAATATTTTGACTAATATTCCTATATACTATATAATGTACTTATAAATTATGAGAAAAAGGGGCAAAAACGGAGGACTTTCGGAAAAGAAAAGCAAAAAGTTTCATAAATTTATTTTTTTATAAAATCTATTGACTTATGAAAGATAATGATATAATATTAAAACACAACGAAAGGGAGAGCAAATATGCTTACTGTAGAAAAAAAGAACCTGATCCTTTCCATGCTGCAAGAAAAACCGGTCGTAACCGTACCGGAACTGAGCCAGGCGCTGGAAACTTCCGAGGTGACCGTGCGCAAGATTCTGAATGAACTGGACGAGCAGGGTCTTTTAAGACGCACCCGCGGCGGTGCGGTCAACAACTCCACCATTCGTGAATTTGAGGAAAAAGAAAAGGAAAAGAAGAACACGAGCGAAAAACGGGCGATTGCCAAAAAGGCGTATGAGTACATCAATCCCACCGACACCGTTTTTATTGACGCCGGTTCCACCACACTGGAGCTTGTCAAGCTGATTAAAAACGGTAACAAGCGTGACATTGTGGTCATCACCAACGCGCTGAACATCGCGTTTGAGCTTCTGGATGCCGACGACATTGAGCTGGTGTTCATCGGCGGGAGCGTCCGCCACAAGATCATGTCCTGTGTGGGCGGCTTCGCGGAAAATACCATTAACAGCCTCTGTATGGATAAAGCGTTTATCGGGTGTAATAGTATTACCGTAGAAACGGGAATTACCACCCCGAATCTTTATGAAGCACAGGTGAAACAGTGCGTGCTCAAAGCCGCGCGCGAAACGATTCTGATCTCCGATTCCACCAAATTCGGGCACACGTCCATGGCACGGATCAGCCCGATTAAAAATATCACCAGGCTGATTACCGACAGCCGGATTCCCCCTCAGCTGAGAAACCAGATTGAAAGTACGGGGGTCGATCTTGTTGTGGTAGATCCGGAGGAAAACAATTAACGGGAAGGACAATGGATTTTGAATAAGATCATCAACGAACCCGAACAGATGATAGCGGAGATGCTGGAAGGCTACATTGCCACCTGCCCCGATCTTCTGGAATCCCTGCCCCAGTCAAAGGGCATTCTGATGAGGGAAAAAAAGGACAAGGTGTCCATTGTGACGGGCGGCGGCTCCGGAAACGAACCGTGGATCATCGGCTATGTGGGCAAGGGGCTCGCGGACGGCGCGGCGCTGGGTAATGTGTATATTGCGCCTCCCGCGCGGGCAATTCTAAATGTGACAAAAGCGGTCAACCACAAAAAAGGCGTCATCTATATCTGTACCAACCACGCGGGCGACGTGCTGAATTTTGAGCTGGTCGGCGAGCTTGCCGAAATGGACGGCATCCGGACGCGCTGCGTGTTTGTGGCGGACGATATTACCAGCGCCCCGCGGGAACAGCAGAGCGAGCGCCGCGGCGTAGCGGGGGTCGCAATGGTGATGAAGGTCGCCGGCGCGGCGTGTGACGCCGGGCTGGAGCTGGACGAAGCCGTAAGGGTGATTCAGAAGGCAAACCGGAACACGTTTACGTTCAGCGTGACGACCTCTCCGGGGTATCTGCCCAGCGGAAAGGCCATGTGTGAGATGCCGGACGGCTTTATCGAATACGGGATGGGATTTAACGGGGAACCCGGCGTTCTGCGCACGGAGCTGAAGACCGCAAATGAAATTGCGGACACCATGCTGAAGTACCTGCTGGACGACAGCGGGATTACCCGCGGCGACGAAATTGCCGTCATGGTAAATGGGTTCGGTTTTACCAGCCTGCTGGAATTAAGCATCGTCAACCGCAGAATCGCCGAAAGCCTTACGGAAAAGGGAATTATCCTGCATGATATTTTTATCGATACGCTTTTTCAGCCGCAGGGCACCGGCGGGTTCTCTATTTCCATGCTGAAGCTGGATGACGAGCTGAAACCGTATTACGACGCGCCCGCCTATTCGCCGTTCTTTAAAAAGTACAGATAAAATACGGGCGTGCTTTGCAGGCGCCGGATTTTTTAGGAGACAGAGTATGGAAAACACCATGAATACGCGTCAGCTGAGAGATATGTTCCTTTCGGTGGCACATAAGGTAGTGGAAAGTGAAGATTTCTTAACGGAAATCGATTTGAAAATAGGGGACGGCGACCACGGCTTCGGCATGGCGCTCGGGTTCAAAGCAGTGAAAACGGCTCTGGAGGGAAAGGACTTCCCCACCGTGGAAGCTCTTTTTCAGGAAGTGGGCATGACCCTGCTGGACACGATGGGCGGCGCTTCCGGAGTGCTCTTCGGTACCATGTTTATCAGCGGGGTCGCGAAGCAGGAACCCCATGAAGAGGCTGATCTGGCTCTGCTGGCCGGAATTTTCCGCCGGGCGCTGGAAGCGCTGAAAAGAAGGGGAAAAGCGCGGGTCGGCGACAAAACCATGGTGGACGCGTTTGAACCGGCGGCTGCCGGTCTGGAAGAGGGCGCGGCAAAAGGCGTTTCTCTGAAAGAGGGCCTTGCCCTGTGCGCGGACGGCGCCAAAAAAGGAATGGAATACACCCGGGAATGTGTGGCCCGGTTCGGCCGCGCAAAGTCATATGGAACGAAGGCAATCGGCCTTCAGGATGCCGGAGCGACCTCTGTGTGGATTATTTTTCAGGCAATGTCGGACTGGGCTTCAGAAAATATCTAACCATTAGAATCAATAACATTAATAAGGTGGGTACAAAAGATGATAACCACACTTACGCTGAACCCGTGCATCGACAGAACCGTAACCGTTGACGGCTTTACCTACGGGGGAACCAATCATGTGGAAAATTTCCGGTGCGATGTTTCCGGCAAGGGAATCAATGTCAGCATCGCGCTGAACAATATAGGGGAAGCCACCCGCTGCCTGGGCTTTAATTATATGGACGGCGGGTCGCTCCTGACAGATTTTTTAAACGAAGAGAAAATCAGCAATGATTTTCTGAATGTAAGCGGCCAGCTTCGCACCAACATTAAAATTTTCGACCGGAAAGCCAGTGTGATGAGCGAGCTGAACGAAAGCGGAAATTTTGTGAATGGGGACTGTATTGCGGATCTTGTGAAAAAGGTGGAGGAATATCTTCCGGAAACCTCGCTGCTCGTACTGGACGGCAGCGTACCGCCGGGTGTTTCCAAGGATATCTATAAAATCCTGACGGACAAGGCAAGAGAATACGGCGTAAAAACCGTGATTGACGCTTACGGCGAACTGCTTCTGGAGGGCATCAAGGCAAGTCCGTATCTGATTAAGCCGAACAAGGACGAGCTGGAAGAAGCTTTCGGCGAGAAGATTCAGTCAAAGGAAGACGCCATCCGCGTCGCGCGCAAAATTATTGCGCAGGGCGTCACCATGGTCTGTGTCTCTATGGGAAAAGGCGGCGCGATGCTGATTACAGAGGACAAAGCCTATTTCTGCGCGGGTGCCGAGATCGAGGTGAAGGGCGTGCAGGGCGCCGGGGACTCTCTGGTGGCCGGCATGTGCTACGCGATCGTCCACGGACTTTCCTGCGCAGAGATGCTCCGTTACGGCGTGGCCGTGGCGCACGGCTCCCTGACGCTGGAGGGCACCCAGATGTGTACGCTGGAAAGCTTCCAAAAAATGCTTCCGCTGATTCATACCGAGGAAATTTAATAAGAATGGAGTCTTCATCATGCCATTGGTAACGACCAGAGATATTTTGCTGGACGCAAGGCGCGGCGGCTACGCGGTGGCCGCATTCAATATTGAAAATATGGAAATGGCTCAGGCGGTCATCCAGACCGCCACCGAAATGCGGAGCCCCGTTATCATACAGACCACGCCGGGAACGGTGAACTACGCCGGATTTGACATGCTGCGCGCAATGGTCGCCGTGGAAGCGGCAAAGACAGACATGCCGGTGGCTGTGCATCTTGACCACGGCGACAGCTACGAACGCTGCGCGGCGGCACTCAATTCCGGCTACACCTCCGTTATGATCGACGGTTCCAAGCTTCCTTATGAGGAAAATATCGCCGTTACCAAAGCGGTGGTTGACCTTGCGGCGAAAATGAGCGTCGACGTGGAGGGCGAGCTGGGTACGGTCGGCGGCAAGGAAGATACCCACGAGGTAAAAGCCGGTGAGGATATCTACACCAACCCGGAGCAGGCCAAAGATTTTGCCGAAAGAACGGGCGTGCATTCCTTAGCGGTTGCAATCGGCACCGCGCATGGTTTCTATAAAGGGGAGCCGAAGCTTGACTTTGACCGCCTGCAAAAAATCATTGAGCTGGTCAATGTTCCGATCGTACTCCACGGCGCCTCCGGCGTACCGGACGAAGCGGTCCGCCACGCGGTCGGGCTGGGCGTGTGCAAGGTGAACTTTGCCACCGAGCTGCGCGCCGCGCTGACCAAAGGGGTGCGTGAGGCTCTGAGGGACGAAGCCGTCTATGATCCGAAGGTATTTATGAAGCTGGGCAAAAAACAGGTCGCGGAAACCGTGAAACACAAAATTCTGGTGTGCGGCTGCGACAACAGAGCTTGAAAATATTTTAAAAGACGAATTTGGATTCCATCCATTTTCATAAATTTTTAGGAGGATTAAAATGAAAAGGTTTAGCAAATTATTAGGAATTGTATTAGCAGCGGCAACTTTAATTTCCACTCTTGCGGCTTGTTCCGGCCCGGGTACCGCCAGCGCAAGCAGCGCGGCGGCGAGTGCACCCGCCTCCACAGCGGACACAGCGAAGAAGGAGATCACCGTCGGTGTCAGCCTTCTGACCAGAGAGCACGTTTTCTACAACAATATTGAAACCGCTTTGAACAGCAAAGCAAAAGAACTCGGCGTAAAGCTCGTTGTTCAGGACGCCAATCAGGACGCCAGCAAACAGCTCAGCCAGGTTCAGGACTTTATTACACAGAAGGTTGACGCGATTCTTCTCTGCCCCACAAACTCAGCGGGCAGCAAATCCATGGTTGAACTGGCGGAAAAGGCAAACATTCCGGTTCTGACAATGGATGTTCCGTCCGACGGAAAAACCGTAAGCCATATTTCCACCGATAACTACAAGGGCGGCGAGCTGGCTGCCGAATATCTTGTCAAGAGCGTGCTTACCGCTAAAAAAGGGAACGCAGCGGTCATTACCTACTCCGAAATCGAAGGCTGCGTAAACCGTGAAAAAGGCTTCACAGAGTGGCTTGCAAAGAACGCTCCCGACGTGAAGGTCGTAGACGTTCAGAACTATTCCGGTGACCAGGCAAAGGCTGCCGACGTCATGCAGAACATGCTCCAGAAGCACGCCGACCTTGACGCGGTTTTCTGCGTGGGCGATCCGGCCGCTATGGGCGCTCTTTCCTCCATTAAATCAGCGAATAAAAAAGTAAAGATCATCGGCTTTGACGGAAACGCGGAAGGCGTAGCCGAAATCAAAAAAGAAGGCAGCCTCTGGGTTGCAGACGTTGCACAGGACCCTGCTAAGATCGGCGAGACCGCTCTTCAGGCAGCGGTGGACACTGTAAACGGCAAATCCGTTGAGAAACTGATCGCAATTTCTCCGTATATCATTGATAAATCCAACGCCAAATAAGCCTACCTGATTTTTCCGCGGGGATGGGTGAGCCATTGCCTGTCCCCGCCATTTAATTTTGTATGGAAAGGAAGCATACAAATGGGGCAGAAACCGATTGTAGAGTTGTCCAATATCAATAAGTCCTTTCCCGGGGTTAAAGCGCTGTCCGATATTTCGGTAGATTTTTATCCGGGCGAAGTCCATGTCCTTTTAGGGGAGAACGGAGCCGGAAAATCCACGCTGATTAAGATCATTTCCGGAGTATACCAGACCGACAGCGGCAGCCTGAAAGTCAACGGTGAAGAGGTGCGCTTTATGAACACCCGCGAGGGGCTGGCGCACGGAATCAGTGTCATCCATCAGGAATTAAGCGTTATTCCCGATTTAACCGTAGCGGAAAACATTTTTCTTGGGCGGGAGCCGAAAATAGCGGGAACCGGCCTGATCGACAAAAAAAGCATGAATCAGCAAACACAGGAAATTTTAGATTCCATCGGCGTAAAAATCAGCGCCAAGGCCATGATCCGCCGACTGAACAATGCCGACAGGCAGATGGTGGAAATTGCCAGAGCGGTTTCGCAGGACAGTTCACTGGTCATTATGGACGAACCGACCTCCTCTCTTTCCAACAAAGAGGTGGACGCACTGTTTACTGTCATTAATAAATTGAAAAAAAATAATGTCGCGGTTATTTATATATCGCACAGGCTGAAAGAAATTACAGCCATCGGCGACCGTATCAGCATCCTGCGCGACGGACAGCTGATTAAAACGGCTCTTCTCTCCGAAATTTCGGAGGACGACATGATTACCCTGATGGTCGGGCGGCAGATGACCCAGTTCTACTACCGGCCGGAAAAGGAAGCGATCAAGGACGAAATTGTGCTGAAAGCGGAGCATCTGACGCGCAGCGGCGTGTTTGAGGATGTTTCCTTCGAACTTAGAAGGGGCGAAATTTTGGGCGTTGCCGGTCTGATCGGCGCGGGCAGAACCGAAGTGATGCGCGCGATTTTCGGAGCGGATAAACTGGACGGCGGCAAATGCTCTGTCTTTGGGCAGGAGGTTCACTTCCGCTCCCCGCGTGAGGCAATCAAGGCGGGAATCGGGCTGATTCCCGAGGACCGCAGAGGGCAGGGACTGCTGCTGCAGAAGTCTGTAAAGGAAAACACTTCGCTCGCCAGCCTTTACGCCAATTCCAGCCACGGGGTGATTGACCAGAAATGGGAAACGGACGTTGCGCGGGACTATATTAAGCGGCTCCATACCAAGACCCCGGACGAAAACGCGCGTACCAAAAACCTTTCCGGCGGAAATCAGCAAAAGGTGGTTATCGCCAAGTGGCTGGTCGCAAAATCGAAAATCCTGATTATGGATGAGCCAACCCGAGGGATCGACGTCAACGCAAAAGCCGAAATCTACGCCCTGATGAAGGAATTTGTGGAAAACGGCGGCAGCATTATCATGGTATCGTCCGAAATGCCGGAGGTGATCGGCGTTTCCACCCGCATCATGATTATGCGCGAGGGACGCGTTTCCGGAATGCTTGACAATACCGATGTAGCTGAAAAAGACATAATGAAGCTTGCCAGCCTGAACGCTGGCTGAGCCGGGAGGCATAAAAATGAAAAATGAAAATGCGATGAAAAAGCTCAGACATATTACCCAGGATTATACGATGGTGCTCTTTTTGGCGGCGCTGTTCATTGTTTCCCTGATCTCTGTGCCGCGCTTTGCCGAAGTGGGCAACCTCATTAACGTACTGATGCAGATTACCATCAACGCGCTGATTGCTACGGGCATGACCTTTGTCATTCTGACCGGGGGCATCGACCTTTCCGTCGGTTCGGTGGCGGCCCTTTCCGGCATTGTGTCCACCTCGCTGATTCAGCTGACCCCCAACGCCGGTATTCCGATGAGCCTGCTGGTCATCTTCGGCACCTCCCTTGTGGTCGGCGGCATCTGCGGCGCCATTACGGCGTTCAACATTGCAAAGCTTCGCGTACCTCCGTTTGTCGCGACGCTGGCCATGATGAGCATTGCGAGGGGACTTGCTTACGTCTACACCAACGCGAAGCCGGTTTTCGGGCTTCCGGACGCGTACGCGTGGCTGGGACTCGGCTATATTGGCCCGATTCCGGTGATGGTCATTATCATGATTATCATTCTGGCGGTCGCTTTCCTGATTCTGCGCAGAACCTGCTTTGGCCGCTATGTGTTTGCCGTAGGCAGCAGCGAGGACGTTTCCCAGCTGAGCGGAATCAATGTAAAACGCGTTAAGTTTTATGTATACATCATCTGCGCCGTTCTGGCGGCTCTTGCGGGCGCGGTACTTTCCTCCCGCCTGCAGGCGGGCCAGCCCGCGGCGGCAAACGGATACGAACTGAACGCAATCGCGGCGGTCGCCATGGGCGGCACCAGCATGAGCGGCGGACGCGGCGGTATCAGCCAGACCATCCTCGGCCTGTGCGTCATCGGCATTATCAACAATGCGCTCAGCCTTCTGGGCATCTCCTCCTACTGGCAGACGATTGCCATGGGCGCGATTATCCTGATTGCGGTGATCTTTGACCAGAACAAAAAAGATTTATAATGATAGAAAATTCCCTATTCATTGGACAGGGACCGTTCCGGCAATCGACCGGGACGGCCCCTGTTTGTTGTTAAGAGGGAGAAATAGAAGCTCGGATATTGGGTCGAAATTCCCAGAAAATAAAATAGATTTTGCTCTATACAGAAGCCGGTATTCAATGCTATAATTGGCATGAAAACGGAATTTGATTCCCTCTGCGCAAAAAGACAGGAAGACAGGAAAGAATTGAAATTAGGAGGAATGCCGGGAATGGATCAAAAATTGCTGCTGCATGTACTGGGAAGAAATTTGTTTATTTTGGCTTTTACGATCATCATGACGGGGTATTTTATGCGGGATGTCCGTCAGGCCCTTTATATACCGGCCAACATGGGTACGCTCAGTGTCGGCGGCGTTCAGTATACGCCTTTGCAAATGAACATAGACGTGATACAGAACGGTTCTCATACTCTTTACAGCGTCCTCAATTATCCGCTGATCCCGCTGATTCTGGGAGCCGTCTACAATCTGTATGTCGCGGTGAAAATATTTCTGCAAAAAGACGATACATCCAAAGCCGGAGCCAAAAAGGAAAAATCAAAGAAAACCGTTTAAAATGGAAGGGAATGAAGCCATGTGGCAATAGAATACCGCCATGAAATTACCGTGGAGGATTACAACGCGCTGCGCAGGTCGGTCGGGTGGGACCCGATTGAGCCCGCTCAGGCAAAGGAGGGACTGCGCAATTCCGCTTATCTTATTTGTGCCCTGGATGGGGACAACATTGTCGGGCACGCCCGCGCCATCAGCGACGGCGGGTATGTCGTGCTGATTTCCGACGTGATCGTCCATCCGGATTACCAGAAAAACGGTATCGCCAAAACAATGATACAGGAGCTGATGGCGTTTTTCACCTCCCGGCTGAAAAGCGGACAGGCAATTCTTTTCAACCTGATGGCCGCGAAAGGCAGGGAATCCTTTTATAAGCAGCTCGGCTTTACGGAGCGCCCAAACGAAACGGTGGGCGCCGGTATGTCACAGCGGTACACAAAAGCATAATCATACATATATATTACTTCAGTTCCATAAAAACAGACACCGCCAGCTTACGGCAGTCCCGTAAGCAGGCGGTGTTTTTGTTCTTGTAATCAGGTTGGGTTCCCCTCAGCTTTTGGTGTCGGCAGCCGCAATGATTTTCATCAGCAGGTCGGCAATGCCCACGTTGTAGCCGCTGCAGGCGTAAATGCTCCGGTCGCTCCGCGCAACGATGGTGAGCGGCAGCTTTTCCGGGTCTACAAAGGTTCTGCGCGCCAGCGGGGCGGCGGTTTCCGCAAAGTCCGAATAATAGACGCGCGCGCCGGGAAGAGCCCTGCACGCCTTTGCAAAGGTATCGTTTTCCCACGCACAGCGGTCGCGGATGACAAAGATCATCTCGCAGTCCAGTGCGTTGAGCTTGCTTTGGGCTTCTATAAATTCGTTGAGGATGTGTTCCGTGGGTTCGCGCCCCTCTTCCAGCCAGACCATCACGGCGGTTTTTCCGTCGATGACGGCCGTGGAAGAAACGGGTTCGCCGTTTTCGCTCAAGAGCTGGAACGGCGGCAGCGGAATATCGACAAACAGGTCGGAAATCTGCGTCTGGAACAGGGAAACGGCAAGTTCTTTTTTCTCTTTATCCGCAAGGTGGAAACAGTACTTCCTGGCAAACTGGTTGCCGTTGGGCGTGCGGCTGGAGGTAATCAGCCGGTAATGTCCCGGAAGCAGGGAAAGCGTCAGTGCTCCGTCCGTCCAGACGGAATTTGTCAGTTCCAGAGTTTGGTACACGCCGTTTTTCAGTACGGACATGGTCCAATTGTGAAGGTACGACCAGTTTTCTTCGCCGCCCAGAAGTGTCAGTTCAGCGCCGCCGCTTTCCCCGGCAGATTCCCGTGCGTTTTGAAAGGCTCCGTTCTGATAGTACTGAGGGTATAAATCAATAGGATTGATACGAGCAGGAATCCCGAGCGTGCGGCAGATGGCGGTAAACAGGATGCCGCGTCCCATTTCGTTCGCCTGACCGCTGGAAAGGATACCGGCCGGAGTGCCGGAAAGCCGTTCGCTGTCGCGCTCCGGCGGTGTCTGAAAGCGGGAAATGGATTCCCACACCCGTTCGGGCTGGTTGCGGTATGCCGCCGTCTGTTCGGCCAAAAGACCGGAAAGCAGCCTGCTGTAAGGCGTCAGCTGCTCAAAATGTGCCCGGGGGCAAAGAATGAAGGGAACAAAGATCTCTTCGGGATAATCCGCTTGATACCGGAGTGAATGCGCGAAGTGCTCCGCAAGAAGGTTGGCTTCGACATCCCGCCAGTCCTTTTTCGCAAGGGATTGAAGCATTTTCAGCTGAAGTTCGCGCGTTCCCGCACCGAAATCCTTGGAAAGAAAGCGGTACAGCTCCTCAAAGTTGCCCTCGGCCGCTTTGAGGACCGCCAGAACCTCCTGCGGGTTGGCAAAGTTCGCGGCGAGCCTTTCGGCCTTCTCTTTTTGATAAAAGCTTTTGGCGTACTGCTGTCGCTTTTGCTCGGCGCAATCGATGGTCTGCCTGCGCAGTTCTTTTTGCTCCGGAGTCAGCAGAACCATATTTCTGGTGCTGTCCTTCGGGGCACGAAAGCGAAACTCTTCCAGCATTTCCGGCTCCGAATGTACCGCTTCGGAAAAATCAACGGCGACGGTGTCGGTCTCTTCCGTGTCGGCAAAAGTTTCGGCGAATTTACCGTCCTTTTCAACATGGATATGTACGCTGCCGAATCCCAGCGTAACCCCGGCTTTGCCCGCTTCGTCGGTAACGACGGACGCGACGGGGTAAAATTCGGCGCCGTTAAGCAGCTCAAACCCCACGGTCGCGCCGGAAACCGGGCCGGCTTTGCCCGTAACCGTGACCGTGAACCGGCGAGCCTCCGCGTACCGGCGGATTTCGTTTAAAATGAGCGTCTGCCCGTCCGTGCAGATGGCTTCCTCCCCGTCAATGGGCAGGAAGGACTTGCTGTCCATCAGCATGGAGCGGGCGGCGGCTTCTGTAAACCAGCCGCGGTTCAAAACCGGCTCCGGCTCGCACGCGCCGAGGAAATACCATTCCCCGTCGCACCAGACCTCCACCCACGCGTGGTTGTCGTCGCAGTGCGCCCAGCGGGGGGTGTAGACCTGCCGTGCGGGAATTCCCACACTGCGCAGAGCGGTGACGGTGAACGTGGATTCTTCGCCGCATCTGCCGTAAGAGGATTTCAGCGCGGTCAGCGGGGAAACCGTTCTTTCGTCGGTGGCCTGATAGGTGACGTGCTCGGCGCACCAGATGTTGACTTCCAGCGCGGCTTCCTTCATGCTCATCCCCCTGATCCGTTCGTGCAGGGCGTCATAAAAGAATTTACGGCAGTCTTCTATCTTTTCATTATTGATGCGGTAATACAAAACATAATTCAGGAAAATTGGCTCCGGAATCCGGCTGCCCCACGGGGAGTTCTCCCTCAGGAACAGGCCGAAATCCACATAGTTCAGATAGAGGGAAAAATCGCAGTCCCCCAGATCGGCGGACGGCATCGTACTATAAAAAAACTCCATTGCGGTTCGCCGGTCTCCCTCGCAGCCCTCCAGCCGCGAAAGAATTTCCCCGCCGCGCAGCCCCAGAGTGGACTGCGTTTTGAGGAACTGCTGGTGAACGGAGTCCTGTAACTCCTGTGAAAATGTCATTTACATGATCCTCCTAACATACGCCCTGACCGCCTATTTGCAGGGGGACGGAATCAAATGGCACGCTACCCAGTGACCCGGCTGTGCCTCCACCATTTCCGGAGCTTTCTTTTTGCAGAGCTCCGTGGCTTTTGGGCAGCGGGAACAGAAATGGCAGCACTCCGGCAGATTGATCGGGCTGGGGATGCTTCCCTCCAGCACCACGCGGCTGCGGGATTGCTCCAAGTCCGGGTCCGGCAGAGGAATCGCGGAAAGAAGCGCTTGTGTGTAGGGATGCAGGGGATTGTCGAACAATTCCTGACTGGAGGCCAGCTCCGCCATGCTGCCAAGGTACATGACGCCTACGCGGTCGCTGATGTGCTTGACCATGGAAAGGTCATGCGCAATGAACAGGTAAGTCAGCTGACGCTGCTCCTGCAGCTTTTTCAGCAGGTTGATGACCTGCGCCTGAATGGAAACGTCCAGCGCGGAAATCGGTTCGTCCGCAATGATGAAGTCCGGGTTGACCGCCAGTGCGCGGGCAATGCCGATGCGCTGGCGCTGGCCGCCGGAAAATTCGTGCGGGAAACGGTTGGCGTGCTCTTCCTGCAGGCCGACGACCTCCAAAAGGTCGATGACCATCTGGGCGCGTTCCTGCGCGGACTTTGCCAGCCCGTGCGCGTCGATTCCCTCCGCAACGATGTCCATGACCTTCATGCGCGGGTTCAGGGAAGCGTACGGATCCTGAAAGATCATCTGCATCCGGCGGGAAAGCTCGTGGCTCTGCGCTCCGCTCAGTTTGCCGTGTACGTTGACTCCGTCAAACAAAACTTCGCCGCCGGTCGCGCCGTAAAGGCGGATGATGGTGCGGCCCAGCGTGGATTTCCCGCAGCCGGACTCGCCGACCAGACCGAAGGTTTCGCCCTTATAGACCGTAAAGCTGACGTTGTCGACCGCTTTCAGGGTCTGGTTTTTGCCTACGTTGAAATATCGCTTTAAATTCTTGACTTCAAGAATCACTTTTTGCTCAGACATGATTTTCGCCCTCCTTTGCGGCTTCCTGCTGCGCCCGGCTGTCAAGAAGCCAGCAGGCGGCGCAGTGCGTGTCGGAAAGATGGGTATATTCCGGCATAAATTCCTGACACACCTTCATTGTGTGCGGGCAGCGCGCGGCGAACGGACAGCCCTTTGGCGGGTCCATCAGGTCGGGCGGCGTACCGGGGATAGAGAAAAGCTGCTGCTCGTTTTCGTGCAGCTTCGGGATGGAGGCCAGAAGTCCCTTCGTATAGGGATGGGCGGTGTGGTAGAACAGGTCGCGCACGCTGCCGGTTTCCACCAGCTTGCCGCCGTACATCACGGCCACGCGGTTCGCAATGTTGGCGACCACGCCCAGATTGTGAGTGATAATAATAATAGAGGTGTCGATTTTCCCCTGCAGATCCTTCATCAAATCCAGAATCTGCGCCTGAATGGTCACGTCCAGCGAGGTGGTGGGTTCATCCGCAATCAGCACCTTCGGGCTGCACGCAAGCGCAATCGCGATGACCACGCGCTGGCGCATACCGCCGGAAAGCTGATGAGGGTACTGCCCGAACCGTGTTTCCGGGTTGGACAGGCCGACCAGCTTGATCTGCTCAAGAGCTTTTTGCTTTAACTGTTCTTTGGTCAGCTCATGGTGGTGCTCATGCAGGACTTCCATAATCTGCTTGCCCACCGTCATGGTCGGGTTCAGGGAAGTCATGGGGTCCTGAAAAATCATGGAGATGTCGCAGCCCCTAATTTTCTGCATCTCGTGCTCGCTGAGCGAAGCAAGGTCTTTCCCCTCCAGATGGACGGAGCCCTCCGCAATTTTACCGTTTGAGGGCAGCAGACCCATTACGCCCTTGACCGTGATGGATTTTCCGGAGCCGGACTCGCCCACAATGGCGAGGGTTTCCCCTTTTTCCAGTGAAAAGCTCACGCCGCGCACCGCCTGCACAATCCCGTGCTGTGTTTTGATATGGACATTCAGATTTTCAACTTCCAAAAGCTTACTCATAGCGCGCCCTCCTCACTGTCTCATTCTCGGGTCAAGCGCGTCGCGCAGCCCGTCGCCCAAAATGCTGAAGCAGACCATGATTAAAACAATGACCACGGCCGGGAAGATCAGCAGGAACGGGAAATTCTGAAGCACCTGATACCCGTTGTTAATCAGAACACCGAGCGAGGCCTGCGGTTCCGCCAGACCGATTCCGATAAAGCTCAGAAACGCTTCGGTGAAAATCGCCGACGGAATGGTGAACATGGCGTTAATAACAATGACGCCCACGGTATTCGGAATTAAATGTTTTAGAATAATTTCTCTGTTGCCGGTACCCAGAACACGGGCGGCCAGAACAAATTCCTGATTTTTCAGCTTTAAAATCTGCGCGCGCACCAAACGCGCCATGTTGACCCATCCGGTAATGGAAAGAGCCACTACAATCGTCCAGATCCCTGCCGGCATGACCATCATCAGCAGAATGACGATAATCAGCTGCGGAATTCCGACCAGAATTTCTATGATTCTCTGCATGACCGCGTCCACTTTGCCGCCGAACAGCGCGGAAACCGCGCCGAAGGTAACGCCGATGAACAGATCAATAAACGCCGCGGCAACGGCAATCAGCAGGGAAATCCGCGTGCCCTGCCAGATACGCGCCCACTGGTCGCGCCCGAACTGGTCGGTGCCGAACAGATGCGTCGCACTGGGCCCGTTGTAAGTATGCAGATAATCGGTGTCATAAAAGGTGTATTTGGAGAAGATCGGCCCGAAGACAGCCAGCAGGATAATCACAACCAGAATCGCCAGACTGACGACCGCCGCCTTGTTTTTCTTCAGCCGCAGCCAGCCGTCCTGAAACGCGGTCAGGTTGGGGCGGGCAATATGTTCTCTCTCGTCTTTGTCTACCACGGCTTTTGTGAAAAGCTCCTGTGAAATTTCTGTTTTCTGCGCCATACTGTCACTCCCCCTTCCCGCCGGATGCCAGGCGAATTCTCGGATCAATTACCGAATAAAGGATGTCGACCACCATTACCACAAAAATGTAGAACGCGCTGTAGAAAATCGTGATTCCCATAATGGTGGAATAGTCGTTTGTCTTAATGGAATCGACAAAAAGGCTGCCTATGCCCGGGATGCTGTAGATGTTCTCCACCGCCAGCGAACCGGTCAGCAGATTGACCACAATCGGCCCCAGGATAGTGACGACGGGGATGATGGAATTGCGCACCGCGTGGCGCATCAGAACCTTGAACTGGTTCAGCCCCTTCGCCCTTGCGGTGACAATATAGTCCTGCTCCAGAACATCCAGCATTTCGGTTCGCATAAACCGCGCGATCATGGCGGTCACGCCGAACGACAGCGCGACAGAGGGCAGAATGGAGCTTTTCCAGCTTTGCCAGAAGGCGACGGGCAAAACGCCCCACTTTAAGCCTACATAATACTGTAAAAGCGCCGCGGCCACAAAGTTTGGCACAGAAACACCCAGAACGGCGACCACCATGGTAAAGTAATCAATGCCGCTGTTGTGCCGCCAGGCGGCGATGATTCCCAGAATCAGCCCTACGGAAAGTCCGATCAGGATTGCCTGAAGACCAATCAGGGCGGACGGGCCGATACGACCCATAATTACCCCGGAAACCGGCTGGCCCGTGTAGAAGAAGGATGTTCCGAAATCCCCCCTGAACACATTGCCGATGTATTTCCCGTACTGCACGATGACCGGATCGTTCAGGCCGTATTTTTCAAGGAACTGTGCCTGCTGTGCCGCCGACAGCAAATTGAAGCGCTCCGCGTCAAACGGGGTGCCCGGCAGCTGCTTCATCAGAAAGAATGTTGTGGTGACAATAATCAGCAGGGTAATCAGCAGATACACAATCCGCTTACAGATATATTTGAACATTCCGTATGCCCTCCTTTATCTTAATAGCATTTCCAGTTGATTCTGCAACAAGTTTGCGTTTCTTCCCGCAAACTGAATGGAATTGCCGTAGTGATGACAAAGAGGAGGTCATTTGATGATCCTCCTCTTTGTCTTTATAGCATGTTTAATGTAGGGTGAATTATTTTAAGGAAGCATATTTGAATTCGATCGGCGGCCCAAACGGATGAGTTACCAGATTCACTACGTTCGGTTTTGTCAGGTAGGCAAAGCCTCTGTAGAACAGCGGGGAAACCACTGCGTCGTCTGCAACCAGCGTCTTTTCCGCGGTGAGCATATCCTGAAGGCGCTTCGCGTCGTCCGTCTGCTTCTTCGCGTCGGCAATCAGGGAGTTGTAGGTTTCGCTCTTGTAGTTGCCGCGGTACGGGGTGCCGTTGGTCCACAGATCCATGTAGGTCATAGCGTCGTCATAATCTGCGCCCCATGCGGTGATCGCCATCTGGTAGTTGTTGTCGTCCATCAGCTGGTTCTTTGCTTTCTTTGTTTTGGAATCGATCTTAACATCGATGCCCAGGTTCTTTTTGAATTCGCCCTGAATATAAGTAGCAACCGTCTTGGTTACGGAATCGTCTTCTGTCAGAAGGGTAATGGCGGGAGCACTGCCCAGTTCCTTAACGCCCTTTTCCCAGTATTCCTTGGCTTTTGCTGCGTCAAAGGTGGTGATGTCGCTGTTGAGCTCACGGAAGGTTTTGCTGCCGTCACCGAACATGCCGTTCGCAATCAGGCCGGTAGCCGGAGCGGAGCCGTCTGCAAGGATAACGTCTGCAAGGGTCTTGCGGTCCATGGCATAGCCGAGGGCAAGACGGATGTTTTTGTTGGAAACCACTTTGTCGGTTGTGTTGAACTGGAGGTAAGTGGTTCTGAATTCGCTGGTGGAGCTGAATTCCGCGTTGGATTTCATTGCCGGTACGTCGGAAGAGGAAAGCGTTACTCTGGAGAGCTCACCGGATTTGTAAGCGTTGAGCGCGGTGGCCTGCTCCTTGATGATGCGTACGTTTACGTTGGAAACCTTTACGTTTGCCGCATCCCAGTAGCTGTCGTTCTTCTTAAGGGTGCTGCCGCTTGCCGGGTCATAGGTGGCAAGGGTGTACGGGCCGCAGTAGATCATGTTGTCTGCCTTCAAGCCATAGTTTGCGCCCTGGGATTTGACATATTCTTCGTTGAGCGGGAAGAACATGGGCAGAACGGTCAGTCTTACAAAATACGGAGTGGGCTGCTTGAGTTTAACTTCCAAAGTTTTGTCGTCCAGCGCCTTAATGCCGACGTCTTCCGCTTTGGCCTTGTTGTCAAGGTACTCCGCACCGTTTACGATGTAGTCGGTCATAATGAAGGAGTAGCCGTTGGTGGCGTCCGTGCTCATCTGCTTGAGCCAGGAAAATACAAAGTCCTTTGCGGTGAGGGCGGTGCCGTTGCTCCATTTGAGGCCGTCCCTCAGGGTAAAGGTGTAGGTCAGTTTGTCGTCGGAAACCTTGTAGCTTTCCGCCAGTGCCGGTTCCGGCTCATGTTTTTCGTTCAGTCTGTAAAGACCTTCGGAAACGTTGTTCAGAATGGTAAAGGAGTTGTTGTCGGACGCAGCCCACTGTACCATTGTTCTGATTTCATTGGTGTCATAAACAGTAATAGTGCCGTCCGAGGTTTTGGTTGTGCTTTCGGATTGGGCCGGACCGGATGCCGCGGTGCTGCTCGCTGTGCCGGTAAAGCCACAGCCGCTGGTAGCCAGTACCATGGAAGCGGCCAGAATCAGTGCAAGCAGTTTGCTCTTTTTCATAAAATCAATCACTTCTCTTTCTTGTAGTTAATATTGTTGAATTCTGTACAAAGTTAACAGTTTCTTTCTACAGAATACGCTGATGGAAAACACGACGGGCTGAATGATTGTTTCCTAAAAAATTCAAAATTATTAGTTTGTTTTGTTTCCGAACTATTAACAGCTTTGATATTACCACCATCTTTGTAAAATGTCAATCGAAACAAGGGCTTTTTATTTAAAATCCAGGTATTGTAATTAATATTCTCCCGTGATATGATTAATTAAAAAGTTCGTATAGATTACGAACTATACCTAATTTGAACGGATCGTGATGAACATCAAACAAACTGTAGATCAAACACATATCAGGTCCATTAATCAAAGAGTGATTCTGGACAAAATCTATAGCGATGAGCCTATTTCAAGGGCCGAATTGGCGCGTGAACTGTTCATCAGCAAGTCCGCTATGACAGAAAATATTGCAGCTTTGCTGAATATTGGCATCATACAGGAGTTCGGTGAGGGGGTTTCCATGTCCTCCGGCGGCAGAAAACCGATTCTGTTGAAATTCAACAAAATATTCCAGTATATTATTGCCATTGAGCTGAATTTCGAGGACCCGATTTTCGTGCTTGCCAATCTGGGCGGAGAAATCATCAATAAGTTTACGGTAAATATTTCCAACGATTCCCCCTACGCAACCCGGCTGGAGCTGGTGCTCAACGCGGTCAAGCTTCTGCTTTCCTCCAACAACCTGACCAGTAAAGATCTGGCGATTATTGCGATCTCCTGTCCGGGCATCTATGACTCCGTTAACCGGACCTTTTTTGCCAACTCCAACTTTGCCAACTGGAACATGGGAGATTTTTCGCGGCAGATGGAGGAGCAATTCAGCACTTCGGTGCTGGTGGTCAACGACGTAAACGCGGCCGCCGTGGGAGAATTCACCAGCGGTGCGGGAAAATATTCCAAAGATCTGGTGTACGTCAGCGGCGGACTGGGGCTGGGTGCCGGCATCATCCTCAACGGGGAAATTTACGAGGGAAGCACCAACTGTGCCGGTGAAATCGCGAACGAGATCACCATTCACAACGATATGGTGCGCGCGCGCGGGATGTCCTTCAACAATCTGGGCGGCTCGACCAATATCAACGGGCTGACCGCCAGAATCCGTGCGGAAGCGCCGCAGGGTACTCGGGAAGCGTTTGCCGCGCTGGGGAAAAGCGTGGAGAAAATCGGATTCAAAGACATTATCCGGGTCTGGCGGGACGGCGACCCGTTCCTGAAGGAATGTGTGGACGATATCGCCGTGATTATCGGCGGATGCATTTCCAATATAGTCTGCCTGCTCAACTGCGATCTGGCGATCTTCGGCGGGGAGTACACCGTTTTCCATTCACAGATGCTCCCGATCATCAACCGAATTGTGCAGGAAAACGCGTTTACCCCGGTAAAGGTTGTTCCCGCTCTTTTGGAGAAAAATTCGGGAATATACGGACTTTTCGCGCTGTCCAAAGAAGTGATCTTCGACAGGCTGTGCAATCAGGGCCACGAGCGTACTTAATCGGCACCTTAGTATTCCTTTTGACATAATATACACAGACGGCAGCATGATGATTCTGTGAGATTACACAACAAAAAAACCGCTGCCGAAAAGGTGTGAGTTGCAGATGGACTACAGAAATCAGGTTCCCTGCTATAACAGCTACAATGGCCGATTTGAAGAATACGAGAAAGCGGTCAATATTCCGATAGAACTGTATGAGTCCGTAAAAGGAAAGTATTTTATTGGTTACGCTGACAATTTAACCTTCGCAAACGGTACAAGCGCCTGGGCAAGGCTTTACAATCCCCGCGGGTCCGGCGTAAACCTGCATGTGAACGTGTGGACGGTCTCGGATATTTCCGAATCGCCCTTCCGCGCCCAGTTTTGGTTCAACGCGGACCCGCCGGGAGTTCCGGAAGAATCAACGCTGGTCACCCCGTCCAACACGGCCATTCAGCCGGCCCCAAGACCGAGGGTCAAGCTGCAGCAGGCGTCCGATGTCCGCGGGGAGCCAAAATACGGCGTCAGGGCGTTTGTGCGCATTGGAGAACCCGGGGTCACTCTGGTAGAGACGGAAAACGGAAAGCTGATTTTCCCGCCCGGCGGTTCTTTTTTGGTATATGTAACGCTTCAGGAAGATGCAAAAGCTGCCGCCTCCGGCAAAATCGCCTTCGGCTGGTGGGAAGAAAAAATTTAGCTGACTCGTTTTCGAGCCGCCCTTCGGGGCGGTTTTTTTACGGGTCTGCGTGGCAAAGCTCCGTGAACGAGCGGTTCATCTCATCAAATCTCTGCTCGGTGGAGAGTACAACCAGGTAATCGCCGGGCAAAATCTCTGTGTCGCCGTTGGGGAGCAGCTCCTTTTTGCCCCTGCAAAGAGAGACAATCAGCGCTCCTTCCGGCCAGCTGACGTCTTTTACCTTTTTGCCCGCGACCGTGCAGCCCAGTTCCACGGGAATTTCAATAATGGCACCCGGCTTTTTCTCGGCAGCGCTGCCTTTGCTTTGACCGGTCAGCCGTTCCAGCAGCACCTCGTAAATCGGTGAAATATTCAGAAGGTCGGAGGTAAGCAGCGCAAGGAAGGCTACCGCTGCGACCGGCATTAGGTGAATCAATGAGCCTGTCATTTCCGCCATCAGCAGAATGCTGGTGACGGGCGCCTTGACGGAACCGGACATTACCCCGGCCATCGCACAGACGCAGAACGCCGGAATATAGTCCGTAGACAGTCCCCATACGGCGACCAGTTTCCCGAAAATACACCCGGTCATGGCTCCGATGGAAAGAATGGGCATGAAGATTCCGCCGGGAATTCCGCTTCCAAAGCAAATGCAGGTAAACAGAAGCTTCATTACGAGGAAGAGGGTAAGCAAGGAAATGCCGATCTGAGCGCCCTCCGACATTTTAATCAGGTTCTGACCTCCGCCCAGAACCTGAGGAAGCAGCAGGCCAAACGGCAAGGCCAGCAAAAGGGCGGCTCCCGGCCGCAGAAAAGCGGGCAGCTTGGCGTAAAAAGTGTCAATGCCCAGCAGGCCTTTGTTGGTGACCGCGCCTACGATTCCGCAAATAACCCCAAGCGGCAGTAAAACGACATAGTATCGAATGGGCAGCTGCGGGATACTTGTGTACTGAAGAACCGGTTTCAGCCCGAAAAAGTACTTGGACACCACGTCGGCGGTCAACGCGGCGGTGGTTGCGGCAATGAGGATGTTCGGGGAAAAAGTCCGGTGAATCTCTTCGAGTGCGAACATAATTCCGGACAGCGGTGCGTTGAAGGCGGCGGAAAGCCCCGCGGAAGCCCCGGCGGTAATCAGATAATTTTCCTCCAGCTTGTTTTTGCCGAATTTCTCCGCGAATGCCTGACTTCCGGCGGCACCAATCTGAATAGACGGCCCTTCTCTGCCCAGGGATACGCCGAAAAGGGAAGTGAGGATTCCCGCCAGATACCGGACAATCAGAATGGTGTGCCATTTCATTTTCATACCGAACAGGACGATCCCCTCTACCTGAGGGATTCCGCTTCCCTTCGCGTACGGTTCCAGCTTTACCAGCCGGTATGTAAGATATCCCACCGCGGCAATCAGAAATAACCACGGTACGATGTAAATCGGATGAAGCTTCAAAAACCGGTAGGCAATCAGTGATTTTTCAGTACCGAATTCAATTCCCAAACGGTAGAGTGCCACCAAAAGCCCCGCGACCAGCCCAGCGATCACTCCTTTATAGGTCACACTCTATTTCAGCCGGTTTAAATCGGACAGTATTTTGTAAACTCTTGATTGATCCATTTGCCTGAGCGCCTCCAAGTTAACTGAAAATATGCAGTTTTCTGCATGTATATAAAAGCTGTTTATAAATAGGGACAGCCTTGCATCGTAAAAAATTTCCCTTGGGGTCTAAGAATACCTGTATGATTATACCATAAAAGTCAAAAAATTTGAATGCTGCGCGGTGTTTTCATGTAAAAATATGCCGAGTATGATTCATTTACAAAAAATTTCTATGTAAGGTTAAGTTGACATGTTTTGCTGTGTCTGTTAATATAAATGTAAGGTAGACTTTACTTTGGAGGAATCAGGATGAGAAACAGAGTGAAAGAGCTCAGGGAACTGTTTGGGCTTACCCAGGAACAGCTGGGGGAAATGGTCGGAACATCCCGGCAGGCGATCAACGCGATTGAGACCGGAAAAAACGAGCCTTCCATATGGCTTGCGTATGATATTTCAAAGGTATTCGGGGAAACCATTGAAAACGTATTTTTGTTTGAAGACAGTGAGAAAAAATCCAGAGCGGAATCGAGCAGGAGGATGACAGATGGCGTTGCGGGAAATCAGAACATTTGACGACGAAGTACTCAGGAAGGTCTGTAAACCGGTTGCAAAAGTGGATGACCATGTCCGCCAGATTCTTGACGATATGGCGGAGACCATGTATCATGCCCCGAACGGGGGAGGTCTTGCCGCAAATCAGGTCGGAATTTTACGGCGGCTGATAGTCGTGGACATGGGTGAAGGGCTTTATAAGCTGGTAAATCCTGAAATTGTAGAATCGTCGGGAGAAGTGGTCGGGCTGGAAGGCTGCCTGAGTTTTCCCGGCGTCTGGGGAAAGGTGAAACGCCCCGCCCGCGTTGTGGTAAAGGCTCTGGACGAAAACGGAAGTCCGGTTACGCTGGACGTTACAGGGGATATGGCCAAGTGCCTCTGTCATGAAACAGACCATTTAAACGGAATTGTTTTTACCAGTAAAATTATTGAGTATGTTGATATGGACGAAGAGGAATAAACCAGCGAAAACGAAAGCCGCCACATTTGTGGCGGCTTTTTCGTTGCTGTTTCCCATTGGGGTTCCCCGGCTTCAGCGATTGCACGCATTCACAAATTTGACAGGTACATCCATTCTTTTCGCTGTTTCTTCAACAGTCATTCCGCCATCCAGAAAACGTCTGCACACGACCTTCATGTTTTCGCCGACTTCAATAATATGTTGATCCGGGTCGTAAAAACGGACAACCCTTTGTCCCCACCTATGCTCAATTACCGGATGGACATACTTGATTCCCTCCATACTCTTGAGCTTTTCCATGAATTCGTCGAAATTATCTTCCTCAAAGTATATTTCTGAATCCTTGGCACCGAAAACAATATCATCGTTTACTGAATGAATAAAATTTTTCCAACTGTCTTTTGTTTGCAGGCAGACACCGCCTGTAAGAGTAACATTCGACCCAAAATCCAGAATGACGCGGAGTCCTAAAACGTCTTTATAAAACATTTTAGACCTTTCCATGTCTGTGACTACCAATAAAGGACTTTTAAACTTCATGCTCTCCTCCAAACAATCAATATTTCGTTTCAAATTTCTGCTTTTTATTATACCATACGCAAATAACAAACAACAGCCCAGCCATAAGGCTGAGCTGTTGTTTGTGGCGGAAGCGGTGGGATTCGAACCCACGAGACCTTGCGGTCTACCTGATTTCGAGTCAGGGCCGTTATGACCACTTCGATACGCTTCCGGATTCTGTTTGTTGTGGACATTCCGTTAAGTACGCCGGAAAGCCACTTATACATTTTATAGATTCGAAGCTGAAAAGTCAAGTGTTTTTCTATTTTGCCCGGAATGTAAAAAAATAACGGCACAGTCTAGGATGTTGTGCCGCAGGAGCAGCAAAGAACATATTATGCCATTAGACAACTTATAAAATCAGGTGATAATATGCCACTTACAACCAGAGAACTATTAGCTAAACTTATCAAATGTGAAGCGGGCGGGGAAGGGGACGACGGCATGCGTGCTGTCGCTTCTGTGATTGTCAACCGCGCGCAAGTCCCAAACGGGGAATTTGCCCGGGTCAGTCAGGGCGGCGATATTCGCAGAATTATTGAGCAGCAGGGGCAGTTTACCTGTATGAAAGAAGTAGTAGCAGGCGCTTACAATTCCCAGAACGTATGGAATATGGACCCCGAGCAGATCCATTATGAAATAGCGGACTGGGCCATTGCCGGGAACACCTTTTCCGGTACGGGAAACTGTCTTTTCTATTTTAATCCATTTAATCCCCAGTGTCCGCCTTATTTTCCGCCGGGAGGGGCCGGTGTGATTTTTAACCGAATCAATCAGCACTGTTACTATTCCCCTACCTCAGTCTATGCCACTACATGATTCTAAGGAGGAGTCAAAATGATGGACATCAACAATTCCGTTGGTGATTACAAAATGCCTCCCTGTGCCGCCGCCGGCTGCTCCGGCGTTCAGACATCCGGAGACATTTCGAGCTATAACTACCTGAACCCCATGCCGCAGATGCAGAGCATGCCCCAGTCGGTGGCGGGTGTATCCCAGACCGCCCCTTCGCAGATGATGGGGGGTTCCATGCAGCAAACCGCCGCCTTGCCGCAGATGCCGGCACAGCAGTCAACAATGGATATCTTTCGGCAGTCCGGCGGCGGAACCATGGCTCCGACAGGCGGCCAGCAGGGGACAACATCGGCAACGATGGTTCAGACCGGGATGCCGCCGAGCGTGGTTACGCCGGACAGTCTGCAATACCTGAACGGCTTTATGAGAACGCAGATCGGCAAGCCGGTACTTGTCACTTTTTTGGTTGGCACCAATACTTTGACGGATCGTACCGGGACTCTGCTGGGTGTGGGCATTAACTACATTCTAATCAGAGAAACGCGAACCGATGACATTCTGGCGTGCGACTTCTATAATATCAAATTCATCAGGTTTTACCAGTAAGAGTTTTTGTCTCCCTTCGCGGGCCCCGCAGCCGGCAGGGCCCGTCAAAGGGAGTGAAACCGGCGATTACTCTAACCGGCGGCTTGCACCGTTTGGGCGGCGGAGGCATCGGCGGGCAGCTCCACGGCGGGCGCCTTGCCGATTCCCGTAATATTCCCGCTGATCTCGCATTTGGAGACGGTCACCGTGGTGCCGCTTCCGTCTATATTCTGGAAAATTTGATTGACTGCTTCTGTTGCGTCAAGCTCTACCCGCACAATCTGACTGGCGGCTTCGTCCACATAGCAGTAGCCGTAAATGGCGGGCGCGCTGTCCAGCAGAGTTTGGACGACGGTCTGGGAACCCTTGGACATGCCTGTGGCGGTAACGATATTTTCAATGGTGCTGCGCAGCACCTCACTCTGAAAAGTCAGTTCAATTTTATGTACCTTTACAGAATCCAGCGTCGTTTCCCGTACATATTTCTGGGCGGTAACATTGCCGAAAAGCCGCAGAATGTCGATCTGTTCCAGCGGGGTGGAGGCGATTCCTTCCGCGGTGGTTTTCTGCCATCCGCTTCCCGCGTTCGAGTAGAACCATACCCCGTCACTGTCGGAAACGGTGTAGGACACGCTGCTGCCCGTTACGCCCCCCAAAAGGGAGGTCTGGGTGGATTTCAGCGCGAAGGGCTTTGCCCAGTATACGCTGGTACTGTCCGTTTGATAGGTAAACGGTTTGTTGTTTGCGCTGAATTCCAGTGTATTGTTAATGGTGGCAGTGCAGTTCTGAATGGCGTTGGCATTGGTTTTGGCCTCGCGCATCAGCACATCGGCGTCCGCTTTTTTGCCGCAGGCAGCCAGGCTCAGCAAGAGTGCCGCCGCCAAAAAGAAGGTTGCCAGTTTTGAAATTTTCATAATTTCCCTCTTTGCTTATATTTCGACATTATCTAGTATCATATCAAATTTTTATTGGAATCGCAACCCAATTGCCTCCCATAACTTGACATAATACCCGCAACAAGGGTAAAATAACAGGTATTAACTTTATGATTATCTAAGGGAGTTTGGCATGAATGAGATAACGCGGGCCGCGGCAAAAATGGCATCCCTTTCGATTTATAAGGGCATTTTGAACCGCACTGTCCCCAGAGCCTTTTACCGTCTTCTGTGGTCGGCCGGCCGGTCGGAGGAAGAATTTCTGAACGCGTGGGGCGACTTCTTTGCCGTGCTGTGCGAGCGGGGGTACAGTGAAAATCTGGCCGGATGCATTACCGGCACGGCGCTGTATGACGAAAACGCTTATTCGCTTTCCGCGGCGGCCGGGAAAGCGGAATTTCCTCAGCCGCTGATGGACGCGGTAGAACGCGATCTGCAGATTATTCTCGATATTTCTTCCATTACCCCGGAACAGCTTCTGGCTGACTGCGGATTTGAACAGGATCTGTCCTCGCTTCGTTTACCCCGCTGGAAAACCGGGGAGCCGGTGAGCGCGCTCAGGGGAGAATTGAAGGATAACATTCCTCAGATGACGGAGTATTACCGCGCAAACGGATGCGGCATGTATGCCCGTTACCGTGCGTTTATCTGGCGGGATAAAAAAATCCAGCCTGTCGCGTATCCCGACAAAACGTCGCTTGCCGACCTGAAGGGGTACGAGCTGCAGCGCGGACTGGCAACGGACAACACCCTCTCTTTTTTACAGGGGCTGCCCGCCAACAACTGTCTGCTTTACGGCGACCGGGGAACGGGAAAATCCTCCACAGTCAAGGCACTGCTGAATGCTTATTACACAAAAGGACTGCGGATGATTGAAATGCCGAAGGAATCCCTGATGGATTTTCCGCTTCTGGTAGATCAAATCGCCGCCGTTCCGATGAAATTCATTATTTTCATTGACGACCTCTCTTTTTCCAAACAGAACGATACTTACGCCGCGCTGAAGGCGGTGCTGGAAGGCGGACTGGCCGCAAGGCCGGAAAACACGCTCATCTACGCCACCTCCAACCGGCGCCATCTGGTACGGGAGACCTTTTCCGATCGGGAGGGCGACGATATCCACCGCGGTGACACCATGCAGGAAAGCCTTTCTCTGGCCGACCGTTTCGGCCTTTCCATCAGCTTTACCCTGCCCGACAGGGAACGCTATCTGGAAATTATCCGCCTGCTGGCCGGACAGCGTCAGCTTGAGGAATACATAAACGAGCTGGAAAAAGGTGCGGAGCGCTGGGCCACCGCGCGCGGCGGACGTTCCCCGCGCTGCGCCAGACAGTATATCGACGACGCGGAGGCGCGCATCCGACGCGGACAAAAGATTTTATAAGAGACGGAAAGGAGCATACCATGCTGAAAAAAATAACGGCGGCACTGCTGTGCATTGCCATAGCTGTAGGAACTCTTGCGGCCTGCGGACCCAAAAACGATATTTCCTCCGGTGCCGGAGCGAAGGACTTCCCGGTGACCATCGGGAACGTCACAATCAGTGAGGAACCCGCGGGGGTCGCGGTGCTTTCCCCGAACATTGCCGACGTAATTCTTGCCATGGGGTATGAAGCCCAGCTGAAGGCAAAGAGTGCGGAATGTACCCAAAGCGATCTTTCCGTTTTGCCGGATGTGACCGTGGACGACGCACAAAAGATCAAGGATCTTGGCGCTCAGCTGGTCTTTACCGATACAAAGCCCACTGAGGAGCAGATGTCCGCGCTGAACAAAGCGGGAATTTCGGTGCTGACGATTGCGAAAGCAACCGGCAGGGAAGACTTTGACAGGCTGTATTCCCAGGTCGGCTCAGCCATGAAGGGCGCGAAAACCGGTTATGAAAAAGGAAAGAAAATTTCTCAGGGGATTTTCCTGACCATAGACGACATCAGCCGCATTATCCCATCCGGCGACACACCCACCACCGTCGCCTATCTTTACGATACGGAAGGCGGAACCGTCACCGGCGATACGCTGGAGGGCGCTTTAATTGAATCGGCCGGGCTGGTCAACGCCGCTTCCGACGGAACCGGGAACCATGTTTCCGCAAGCACCCTGCTGCTGGCGGACCCGAAATATATCTTCTGTCCCACCGGTTTAAAAGCGGAACTGGCGCAGTCCGAAGAATACAAAAAGCTCAGTGCGGTCAAAGAGGGCAGAGTGTATGAAATGGACCCGAATCTGATGCTGCTGCAGGGCAGGTGTGTGGTGGACGCGGTCAGCTTTATGGCCGGAACCGTTTATCCGGAGCTTTTGGAAGGAACGGAGGCCTCCAGTGCGCCGTCCGCCTCATCCAGCCCCTCCTCCGCTTCTTCCGGGACATCGTCCCAGCCCTCTGTGAACAGTGGGAGCAGTTCCTCAACCACCTCTTCAGCTGTCACATCGGCAAATACCAATCTTACGCTGAAAAAAGGCGACAAGAGCGACGAGGTGCTGAAAATGCAGAATCGTCTGAAAGAGCTTGGCTATATGTTCGTGACGCCGACCGGCGAGTTTGCGGAGGGCACGGAGCAGAGCGTCAAGGACTTCCAGCTGTTAAACGGCCTTGTGGTTACCGGCATTGCCGACTCGAACACTCTTCAGCTTCTGTATTCCGCCAATCCGGTTGCGCGTAAGGATTGATTCAAAACACAAAAGGCCTTGTACCATTTTATATGAGCGGTACAGGGCCTTTATTCATCAATATGGATTTGATTTCCTTGCGGAATTTTTACTGCCCAAATAGATTCTTCACTGATAACTACCGCCCTGCTGTAGGAAATGCAGCAGGGCGGTTATTTTATCAGAATATGCTGCCGGTACAGAGCAGCTTTTCGGGCAGGTCGGCGCGGTAATCCGGGGCTTTGGGGTCAAGGCTGTTGATGACGACGCCGTGGCAGTTGTTGCCCGCCGTTGCGTGGATGTACCGGCTGTCACCCAGGTACATGGCGACATGGCCGGGGAAAAACAGCAGGTCGCCTTCTTTGATGTCCTTAAAAGCGATCTCGTGCATATCGAACTCCGGAAGAATATGCGCGTCGCGGCAGATGATGATCCCGTTGAGCAGATAAGCCATGGAACACAGGCCGCTGCAGTCAATGCCGAGCGGCGTTTTTCCGCCCCAGCGGTACTGTGTGCCGAAATAGCTGAGCGCGGCGTTTACCAGTGCTTTGCGCAGAGCGGGTTCATTTTCTTTGCTCCACCAAGAAATGTATTCACCGAGAAACGCGCTCCATGTGAAGCCTTCGCGCCCATCGCAGAAGCGGACGCGCTGCCAGCCGTTCTCCGGCTGACCCACGGGGCAGAGCAGGCCGCCGCGTGTGACTTCACCCACAAGATGACCCTGTACTTTCGGCGTGTCCAGAACATCCGCGTAGGCCTGAAAAACGACTTTTTTCGGAGCAGTGTTCCAATATTCAACCAAAGCCTCATCAAAGCAAAGTGCTTCCTCATTGACCCAGCCCTCATAGCCGTAATGAGTGCGCACGCGCGTCCAGCCGTTCTGCCGTTCCAGAATCTCCACGGTCATGCCGCAGAGCGCTTCGTCGGTCAGTTCGCTGCTGCGGGTAGGGAGCTCCATCAGCGGTGCTATGGCGTCTTTAATCAGTCCGTATTCCATCTTATCCCTCTTTATAATAGTCGTAAACCGCCCGGGACAGCCTGCCGATCAGCTTCTTGGACGGCTCATTCTCCTTGGTGTCGTCCACGGAGTCGGTGACAAAGCAGCCGAAGTAGTAATTGTGCCCGGGCAGCGAAAAGATGCCTGTGTCGTGGTTCAGGTAATTCAGCCCGCCGGTTTTGTGCGCGGCGGAGAAATCCTTGTCGGCAATGTACCGCAGCGCCATACTGAAATCGCGCTGCTGACCCAGAATGCCCAGCGCGTAACGGCAGAGTTCCGGCGTCAAAATGGAGGCGCGGTACAGGTTCTGAAAAACGGTCAGCTGATCCTGCGCGCTGGTGTAATTGTTGCGCCCCTGCCGGATTGCCTCCCAGTCGAGCATTTTCCGTTCCAGAACGGTGGCTTTCAGCCCCAGCCTTTGGCAGTAGGCGTTCATGGCGTTCATGCCCAGAAATTCAATCAGCACGTTGGTGGCGGTGTTGTCGCTGTTGACGATCATCCAGGTGAGCAGCTCTTCCAGAGAGTACTCTCTGATGCCCCGGTCGAAAACCTCGGTGTCGTCCAGAATTTCCTTTGCGGGGACGGGAATCCGCTGGTCTGTTTTGAGCTTTCCGCTCTGCACCAGATCCAACGCCGTCAGCAAAATGGGCGTTTTGATGGTGCTGGCGGAAACGACCTGATTTTCCGCGTGAAAGGAAAGCAGTGTCTCATTCTGATCCAGATCATAGACCAGAAGAGAAACATTCGCGTTGATATCAATGATTTCTGTTTCGGCATAATAGCGCAGTTCTTGTTGTTTCATATTATCCCTCCAATACGGTGATTTTTCCGGAGATGGAGTTCATTTCAATTTCTTTCCCAAGCGGCAGGGACATACTGGGCATGCTGTGGCCGCAGGCCAGATTCATCAGCGCGGGTTTGTGCTCCGGCACAAGCAGTTCTTCAAAAACCTGCTGCAGCGTCAGCGATCTTTCCGGGTCTTGTGCAGAGCAGTCGGTGAAAGAGCCGAGAAGGATTCCGGCGCAATCCCGGAATTTTCCGGCCATTTTCAGGTGGTTCAGCATTCCGTCAATCCGGTACGGTTCCTCGCCCACGTCTTCAAGGAACAGGATTTTATCTTTGGTGTTGATTTCATAGCAGGTCCCGAGTGACGACGACACAAGCGAAAGGTTGCCGCCGGTCAGGATTCCCCGTGCGCAGCCGCCGACCAGCGTCTTGACCGGCAGGATGGCCGGGTTTTGCAGCTCGCCGATTTTTCCGCCGAACAGCACCTTTTTCAGGCTTTGGGCGGAGTATTCGTCCAGCCCCCGGTACCATTCCGTAGAGGGCATGGGGGTGTGATAGGTGACGAGACCGCACTGCTGGTTTAAAACAATATGCAAAGAGGTAATATCGCTGTACCCGCAGAAGAATTTGGGGTGCCTGCGAATGCTGTTCCAGTCGATGAGATTCATCAGGCGCTGTGCGCCGTAGCCCCCGCGAATGCAGAGGATACCGTCAATTTCCCTGTCCGCGAACGCGGCGTTAACGTCGTTTGCGCGCAGACGGTCGTCCCCGGCAAGGTAGCCGTGCGCCCTGCGGCAGCTCTCAAAAATCACGGGTTTCAGAGAAAGTTCCTCCACCGCCCGCACTGCCGGGCCAAAGCGCTCCGGGGGAACCGGGCCGGCCGGAGCAATCAGCGCAACGCGCGCGCCGGGGAACAGTGGTTTTGGCGTAAACATGTTATTCCTCCAGTATTTTTCTGTACTCCGCAAGTTCGGGCTCGTTCGCCAGTACAAAATGGCCGGGCTCTATTTCGCTCCAAATCGGCTGATTGACCGAATAGTCGTGCATTTCCGGGTCGTATACCAGAAGCTGTTTGTTCTTTTCCGCGGCCGGGTCGGGCAGCGGAATCGCGGAAAGCAGCGCGCGGGTGTAGGGGTGTAGCGGGTGCGCGAACAGCCGCTCCGTTTCAGCCAGTTCTACCAGCACGCCTTTGTGAATGACCGCGATGCGGTCGGAAATAAAGCGCACGACGGAAAGGTCGTGGGCAATAAACAGATACGTCAGACCGCGCTTTTTCTGCAGTTGGGAAAGCAGGTTCAGTACCTGCGCACGGATGGAAACGTCGAGCGCGCTGATGGGTTCGTCGGCAATGATGAAATCCGGCTGCATAATCAGCGCCCGTGCAATGCCGATGCGCTGCCGCTGTCCGCCGGAAAATTCGTGCGGGAAACGGCTGGCGAATTCGGGCAGCAGGCCCACGTCGGTCAGCGCGCGGTCAACTTCTTCCCGGCGCTGCGCTTCACTCTGGCATCTTCTGCAGTTGTAAAGTCCCTCTGAAACAATATAGTCCACCTTGGCGCGCTCGTTCAGGCTCGCCATCGGGTCCTGAAAAATCATCTGAATCCGGCGGGTCAGCTCACGATCCAGTTCTTTGGGAATCGGCCCGTTTATTTTTTGGCCTTTATACAGGATTTCCCCGCCCGAGGTCGGGTTGATGCGGATAATCGAGCGGCCGATGGTTGTTTTTCCGGAGCCGGATTCCCCGACCAGACCGAAGGTTTCGCCTTCGTAAATCGTAAAGCTGACGCCGTTCACGGCGGTAAATTTCTGTTTTTTCGTGCCGAAAGTAACTTTCAGGTCCTTTACTTCCAGCACAGGCGTTTTTTTCTCAGACATTGCCGCTTACCTCCCGGCGCAGATTTTGGATGATCTCCGGCGGATCCACTTTGGGGGCGCGGGGGTCCAAAAGCCATGTGCGCGCCTTGTGGGTGGGGCTTACGTCAAAGTACGGCGGGCGCTTGACAAAGTCGATTTTCAGCGCGCGCGGGTTGCGCGGCGCAAACGCGTCGCCCTCAATGTGCGTAAACAGGTTCGGCGGGGCGCCCTTGATGGAATACAGGTTTTCTCCCTTGACGCCGAGCTGCGGCAGGGAGGAGAGCAGCGCCCAGGTGTACGGATGGCGGGGATTGTAGAACACTTCCTCGCATTTGCCGATTTCCACAATGTCGCCCGCGTACATGACCGCGATGCGGTCGGCCACGTTGGCGACCACGCCCAGGTCGTGAGTGATATAGATCGTGGTCAGATCGTATTTCTCTTTTAAATCCTTGAGCAGCTTTAAAATCTGCGCCTGAATGGTTACGTCCAGCGCGGTGGTCGGTTCGTCGCAGATCAGAATTTTCGGCCTGCACGCAACGGCAATGGCAATGACCACGCGCTGGCGCATTCCTCCGGAAAATTCATGGGGATACTGGTGAATCCGGTGCTCTGCGTCGGGAATCCCGACGTCCTCCAGAATGGAAACCGCCGCCGCTTTCGCTTCTGCCCCTTTCAGACCCTGATGAAGCTCGATTGCCTCACAGATCTGGTAGCCGATGGTTTTGAGCGGGTTCAGGCTGGTCATGGGGTCCTGAAGTACCATGGCGATTTCTTTGCCGCGTACCGCCAGCCATTCCTTTTCGGTTTTCAGCTTGCTTAAATCCTTGCCGTCATAACGGATTTCTCCGTTGGTTATCGTGCCGTTCGCGTCCAGCAGTCCCATAAAGGTTTTGACCAGAACGGACTTGCCGGAGCCGGATTCCCCGACGATGGCAAGGCTTTCCCTCTTGTATAAATCCAGAGAAATTCCCCGGATTGCGTGCAGAATCCGTCCGCGAAGGTTGAATTTTACTTCCAGGTCCTTAACGGAGAGAATGATTTCCTGTTCCATGATTCAGCCTCCTTAAACGTGATTTTTCGGGTCGGACGCGTCCGCGAACGCATTGCCGATGATATAGAACGAAATGGTGACGACCGAAAGCGCGATTGCCGGGAAGAACAGCTGGTACCGCAGCGCGGCGGAGGTCATCAGCACGCGGCCCTCGTTAATCAGGTTGCCGAGCGACGGGATGCTGACCGGAAGCCCCAGCCCGATGTAGGTGAGGAATACCTCGTTGCCGATCGCCGCGGGAATGGCAAGCGCCATGCGCAGCATAATCACGGACACAAGGTACGGCAGCAGGTTTTTCAGCATAATGCGGCGCGTCGGCGTACCCAGACAGCGGGAAGCCAGATTGTAGTCCCGGTCGCGGATAATCAGAATCTGGTTGCGGATAAACCGCGCCATGTCCAGCCAGCCTGTCAGGCACATGGCGAACACCAGCGTGGAGATGCTGGGCCGCATAATGTAGGAAAATAAAATCAGGACGACGGTCTGGGGAATATTGTCCAGCACGTTGTAAATTTCAGTGAACAGCCGGTCAAGCTTGCGGACATAGCCCCAAAGCACACCCATCAGGATGCCGAGCACCGCTTCACTGAGCGCGACGGCAAAGCCGATCAGCAGCGAAGTGCGCGTGCCGCTCCAGACACGGCTCCACAAATCCTGACCGATGGAGTTGGTGCCGAACCAGAACTCCCCGCCGGGCTGCAGGTTTCTCAGCTGCATGCCGGAGGCGTCGTTGAAAATTTCCGTCGCGGAGCGCTGGCCGGGAATCATCGGCTGGATAAAGGTGAACAGGAGGATGACTCCCATTAAAATCAGAAGGGACAGGGCCACCTTGTTTTTCAGAAAGACCTGAAAAGTGGAGCGCCAGTAGGAGTAGTCCGAGTATCCGGAGCGCTCCGCCGCCGCCTCGTCAAAACCGGAAAAGGTAAACAGCTCGTCGTCGGATAAGTTTTTGAGGGACTGGTTGATGCTGTCCTCCACAGCGGCGGTTTTTTGATGTCTCAGTGCCATTACCGCGCACCTCCCTTTTTCACAAAGCTGATGCGCGGATCCATCAGGTTCATCAGCACGTCGCCCAGCAGCAGGCCCACAATGCCCACTGCGGAGTAGATCAGCACCAGCGCCTGCACCATGTTGTTGTCCTGGCGCTGAATGACGTTGACCAGCAGGCCGCCCATGCCGGGGACGGAGTACAGGGATTCAATATAGATGGAACCCGCGATGGTATACAGCAGGGAAGTCGGAAGATACTGCACCATCGGCACAAACGCGTTGCGGAACACATGATTTTTCATGATGGACTTGCTGTCCACGCCCTTTGCGCGCGCAAGCCGGATGTAGTCCTTGTTCAGTTCGTCAACCATGTACCGCCTGAGCCACATGGCGTAATAGGCAATGTTGCCGAGCGACAGTGACACGGTGGGCAGAACCCAGCTTACCGGGTTTGCCGCGCTGAACAGAATCGGCAGGCCGAACCAGTCGGTAAAGTAGAGCTGTACCAGCAGGTAGTAAACGGCGGCGGGTACGGCGGTGATGAATACGATGAACGCGGTGCCGAATTTATCCCAGAAGCCGCTTTTGCCCCGCGCCATGGCGGTGCCGAGCGGAAGCCCCAGCAGGAGGGCGATTGCCATGGACGCAAGCCCCATAAAGATGGATACCGGCGCTTTCGACCCGATGATTTCCATGACCGGCACATTGGGCCGGTAAATCATGGAATTTCCAAGACTGCCGTGCAGAATCTGAAGGTAGAAGTTTTTCAGCTGGATCGGCAGCGGGTCAAGCAGCCCCATGCTCTGCAGGGCGGTATGAATTTGGTTTTTATCCAGCTTGTCGAAATTCTGGAAATACCCTTCGACCGGCATCAGCCTCATCAGGGAAAACACAATGGTGATGATGATAAAAAGGGTAATCAGGGACTGTACCAGCCGTTTGGCTGTGTATTTTAACATGGCAATGCTCCTTTGCGGCAGGATATGAGAACAGACACTTCCGTGAATGACCATTCTCATATCCTGATAAAATCAAAATACGAATAATGGCTCCGCCGCGCTTCAACGGAGCCATTATTCTTTCAGCTATCCTTTGGTTTTCAACGGGGGATAAAACCCGTCTTATTTTGCTGCTTTGGCAAGCGCGGCCGCGCGCTCTTCGTTCCATTTCTTTTCCGCCGCGTAGTATTCGTCCATGCTCATGGGCTTTTCAAGCAGGTGCTGCCCCTTGTAGCGGAGGATGGAAACGCCGAACGGAGCGTACTGGTAGTCAAATTCATTCCGCTTTGTGACCTGATATCCGTCGGTGTTCAGGCCGTAGGGAATGACGAACGCGTTGTTGATGAGGAAGGCCTCTGCTTTCGCAAACGCGTTGTAGCGCTTGCTAAGGTCAAGGGATTCTCCCATAGCGGCCTTTAAAAGGTTTGAGTAGGTCTTGCTGCCGTCGGCGTCAGTGTAACCCTGCACCTTTTCAGGCCAGTTGTAGTTACCGCCGCCCTCGCCGTTTGCGTCGTTCGGCTGGAACGGGTCGGTGAAGGTCTGCGGGTCGGCGTAGTCGGGGCCGAAGTTGACCTTCATCAGCGCGTATTTACCGGCGCGGCGTGTTGCGGAGAGGAATCCGGTCGAAGGGCCGGCTTCCGGAACAATATCAATGTAATCCTTGCCGAGCAAACCTTCCAGCTGCTGCTCCACCACCTGGCATTCCTTATCCCAGTTGGCGGTGGTCGGGTTGTACGGCATCAAAATCTTGACCGGAAGGGTCGCGCCTGCGGCCTTCAGTTCTGTTTTTGCCTTTTCCGCGTACTTCTTGGCTTCGTCCGCCTGGAAGGAGTCGCGGGCGGTAATCGCTTTCAGGTCGCCGATATTGGTGTAATCCGTGCCGTTCAGGTCAACCAGGGCGGGCGGAGTGACCGTGTTCAGAAGCTGTTTGTCCGGATTGTACGGTTCCGCGACGGAAAGCGCCTTGATACGGTCAAGTCCGTAGAAGATGGATTTGCGGAAGTTTTCATTGTTGACGGCCTTGGTCCAGTTGTCCGGCTCGTACTGCGCGTCAAACTTCGGGTTGAAGTTGAAAGCGTAGAAGTAGGAGTAGCACTGGCTGCGGCTCGGGCTGACCAGATTCTTGGTGGCGTCGTCCTTCATCCACTGGTCGAGAATATCGGAGGAAATGTACGCCTGGTCGATCTCACCGCGCTTATACATTTCCGGGGCAAGCGTATTTTTTTCTTTATTATAGGTCTCGGTAATCGTACCGATATAAACCTTGTCTTTATCCCAGTATTTGTCGTTCTTGGTGTAGACGTGGGAGACCTGCGGCTCATAGGTGGTCAGAAGGTACGCACCGTTATACAGAAGGCTGGCGTTGTCCACACCGAAATTCGCTCCCTTTTCCTTCAGAAAGTCGCCGTTTGCGGGCAGGAAGCAAACGTAGACAAGCATGGAAAGGAAATACGGGGTCGGTTTTTTCAGCGTGTAGACCAGTGTGCTGTCGTCGGTTGCCTTGACGCCGACCTGTGAAAAGTCCGTGATCTTCTTATTGTAGTAGTCCTCCGCGTTTTTTACCACACTGTAAAAAATGTTGGCGGTTTCGGATTTATAGGTGTCCGTTAAAAGATACTGGGCGGCATCCACAAAGTCCTGCGCCTTTACGTCGGCGACTTCCTTGCCGGTGCTGTCCACCCATTTTACGCCCTTGCGCAGGTGGAAGGTCCAGGTGAGCTGGTCATCGCTGGTTTCCCATTTTTCCGCAAGGCCGGGCTGCACGACGCCGTATTTGTCGTATTCGATCAGGCCGTCCACGCCGTTTGCCGCAACGGCCTGCTCGGTTTGGCTTCCGGAAATCAGATAATTCATGGTTGTAAACTCTTCGGAGTACAGCTTGCGGTAGTTTTCGGACGAGCCTGCGGCTTTCTGGCCGCATCCCGCCAGCGTGCCGAGCAGCATTGCGGCGCACAGCAGCATTGATAACAGCTTTTTCATTGTTGATCCTCTCTTCTCTCAGTGTTCTCAAATATTCGATGTATATAAAAAGACGGCAAGTGCCTTATTTGCCGGCCTCTTTGAATGCGGGAACGGTCTGAATTCCGATGCCGGGCAGGTCGTTCATCACAATCCGGTTTTCCAGAAAATCCGGCCCGCCTTTAAACGGGTCGATTTTGCACAGGGACGGGCCGTCCAGATCGGCGCGGGTGATAATCCCCTTTGCCGCCGCAAGGTGCGCCGCCGCGCTGACGGCCAGCTTGCTTTCCAGCATGCAGCCGATCATGCACTCCACGCCGTAGGTTTCTGCAATGGCGCAGATTTTCAGAGCGCCGTAAATGCCCCCGGTTTTCATCAGCTTGATATTGATAAGGTCCGCCGCGCCCGTGCGGATGATCTCCACCGCGTCTTCGGCCGAAAAAACGCTCTCGTCCGCCAGAATGGGGGTTGCGACCGACTGTGTTACCGTTCTCATCCCGTTGAGGTCGTGTGCTTTTACCGGCTGCTCGCACAGCTCGATGTCCAGACCCCGGTCTTCCATCGCGGTCAGAATATGTACGGCTTCCTTGGCGGTCCAGCCCTGGTTTGCGTCTACGCGGATTTTTACGTCCGGCCCTACCGCTTCACGGATGGCGGCAATGCGTTCAATATCCTTCGCGCCCTCTTTTCCAACCTTGGTCTTTAAAATGCGGTAGCCGCGTTTCACCGCGTCCACACTGTCGCGCACCATCTCGTCAATCGGGTTGACGCTGATGGTCAGGTCGGTTTCCAGTTCGCGGCGGTACCCACCCAGAAGCCGGTAGAGCGGAGCGCCGTAGCGCTTTCCGTACAGGTCGTAAAGCGCCATATCCACACAGGCCTTGGCGCTGGTGTTTTTTTGGATGCAGGAGTGCAGCTTCTGCATAACGCCATCCAGATTCTCAATTTCCATCCCCACAATCGCCGGGCGGATGAAGTCACGAATCGCACAGACGACGGAGCCTTTCGTATCGCCGGTAATCACCGCGGTGGGCGGCGCTTCCCCGTAGCCGACTTCTCCGGTGTCGGTCGTAATCCGAATGACAATGTCCTCTACATTTTCCACTGTGCGCAGCGCGGTTTTGAAAGGGGTTGCAAGGGGAACGAAAATCTCACCGATTTCAATTTCCTTTATTCGCAAAAGAGCGCCTCCTCAATCTTGTGTTTCTGCAAATAATGCAATTCCAAATAAATTAAAATTCATACATGGCTAATTATACCACTGCAACTTAGCACTGTAAAGGAGAAATGACGCCTGATAGTCTCAAAAATTCATTACAGCTTTGTCACCAAATCGGCCTCGGTGCGGCCCGGTCATTGCTCATACTGCAGGTCAACCAACAGCCGGGTGAGGTCCTGGATGGCCCTTTCAAAGAGCGGCACATCCGTTTTGTTGGAGCAGAAACACGCCACAAAGGGCTGGGGCGCAAAGACGATGCCCACGTCGTGAGTGATCCCGCTGTCCTCTCCGGTCTTATGCGCAATTTTGACCTTCCCATTCAAATGGAACGGCATTTTTCCATTTAAGCGCTGATTCATTAAAATAGAAATCATTTCTTCGGAGGCCTTTTGCGAAATCAGCTCTCCGCAGTACATCTTTTCCAGTAAAAGACCGATTTCCTTTGCGCTGATATAGTTTTCCCTGCCCGCCGCGGATGCCTCTGCGTCGAAAAGCAGGCGGTTGACGGTGGTGACGGTCAAACCCAGCCCCCTCATGCGCCGGTTGATCTGTTCCATGCCGAATTTTTTAATCAGCAGATTTGTAGCCGTGTTGTCGCTCAGAATAATCATCAGGGTATACAGATCTTCCAGAGTGACCTCCAGACCGGTGTGCAGGTAGTTCAGCGCACCGCAGGAAGGCAGCTTATCCTCCTCCTGAATCCGGCAGCGCTCGTTTTTGTCGGCAGTACCTGCTTCCAGCTGTGCAAAAACCTCTGCCAGCACAGGAATTTTGATGACGCTCGCGGCTACCAGCGGCTCGCCGGAGCGAACCTCCCACTCCTCGCCCGTTGTCAGATTTTTATAATAAAATTCGGTTTTCCCCGGTATTCCGTTCAGAGTTTCAAGAATTTTTTCGTTCATAGATCCGCTTCCCAATCTGTATAAATTCTACATTATTATAGCTGTTTTGCCCGCCGGGTACAACAAAAATTTAGCCGGAAAGCATGGGTAAAGAAAACAGGGAAATACTTTCCTGTTAGAGTCACAAAACCGCCTGTTTTATTGGTTTTTCCTGGTGTTTTTATAAAAAATAACCAATATATATTCCCTGTTTGTTTATGGTTTAGCTAATCTTGTGAAGAAATTTAATAGAAGAGAAAAGAAAATCATATGGATTTTTTTCGTTTCGGCAGTTATACTATCCAATAGAACGATGCAAACGTCTTAAAATTTGTGCAATAGCACAAGAAGAGGAGACTTTGCGAACAACTAAAAGAAAGTAGGGGATTTTTTAATGAAAAAAATTGTTGCATTGATTCTGGCCACATTGATGATGGCCTCAGCAGCAGCAGGCTGCTCAAGTGCACCGGCAGCGAGCCAAGCGGCTTCTGCGGCAGAAAGCAAAGCGGCGGAGAGCGCAGCGGCAAGCACAGCGGCTGCTTCCGATGTGAACGTCGGTGTCTGCATCTACAAATTCGATGATACTTTTATGACAGGTGTCCGCAACAATATGACAGCGCAGGCTGGCACATTGGGTGCGAAGCTTGACATCGTGGATTCCCAGAACAAACAGCCGACCCAGAACGAGCAGGTCGATACATTCATCACCAAGGGCGTTACCGCACTTGCAATTAACGCAGTTGACCGTACAGCGGCTGCTCCGTTGGTAGAAAAAGCAAAAGCTGCCAGCCTCCCGGTCGTGTTCTTAAATCGTGAGCCGGAAGCGGACGTCATGAAGAGCTACGACAAAGTTTGGTATGTAGGCGCAAAGGCAGAGCAGTCCGGCACAATGTCCGGTGAAATCATTGCCGATTACTTCAAAGCAAATAAAACTGCCGACAAGAACGGCGACGGCAAAGTACAGTATGTCATGCTGCAGGGCGAGCCTGGCCATCAGGACGCTACTCTGCGCACACAGTATTCCGTACAGGCTATTAAAGATGCAGGCTTCGAGCCGGTGAAACTGGCTGCGGATACCGCAATGTGGGATAAAGTGAAAGCAACAGACCTGATGAACACCTTCATTTCCTCCCAGGGCCTTGACAAGATCGAAGCAGTCCTCGCCAACAACGACGACATGGCTCTCGGCGCAATCGAAGCTCTGAAAGCACAGGGCTACAACAAGGGCGACAAAACGAAGTATATTCCGGTAGTCGGCGTTGACGCTACAGCTCCTGCACTGGCAGCTATGGCAGACGGCTCCCTGCTGGGCACCGTTCTGAACGATGGTGAGAACCAGGGCAAAGCAACCGTGAACATCGCAGTTGCAGCTGCTCAGGGCAAAGAAATCACAAAAGATTCTGTCGGCTATGAAATCACAGACGGCAAATATGTTTGGATTCCTTATGTTAAGGTAACAGCAGAGAACTACAAACAGTTCCAGAAGTAATTTCAACTAATTCTCGGTTGAATTAGTAGTTTCAGGGGTTACTGTTCAACGGGGAATGCCGAAGCGGACGCTTTGCGTTCCCCGTTGATTTTAGCAAAAAGGAGGAATGGTGTATGGGCGAATATGTGTTGGAGATGAACAGCATTACCAAAGTATTCCCCGGTGTAAAAGCACTGGACAATGTCAGCCTGAAAGTTCGGCCGGGCAGTGTTCACGCGCTGATGGGCGAAAACGGAGCCGGGAAATCCACCCTGATGAAATGTCTTTTCGGAATTTATCAGGAAGATGGCGGAGAGATCATTTTAGACGGGAAAAAAGAAAATATTACAAGCTCTAAGCAGGCGCTCGATCTGGGCGTATCCATGATTCACCAGGAGCTGCACCCCATTCGTTTCAGGCCGGTTATGGAAAATATCTGGCTGGGGCGCTTTCCGATGAGAGGAATTGCGGTGGACCGCAGGGCCATGATCCGCAAAACCAAGGATCTTTTCAAAGAAATTGACTTGGACGTGAATCCGGAGGTACTTGCAGGCAGCCTGTCCGCATCCAACCTTCAGCTGGTTGAGATTGCAAAAGCTGTCAGCTATAATTCGAAAATTATTATCATGGATGAACCGACATCGTCTTTAACAGATAATGAAACGGAGCATCTCTTTAAAATAATCCGTCAGCTCAAGTCGAAGGGCTGTGCCATTATTTACATCTCGCATAAGATGGAGGAAATTCTGAAAATTGCGGATGAAGTTACCATCATGCGTGACGGACAGTATGTCGGCACCTGGCCATCCACGGAGCTTACCACCGACCTGATTATCAGCCGAATGGTCGGTCGCGACATGACGAACCGCTTCCCGCCCAGGACCCATACTCCGGGCAAAGAAGTTGTGTTTAAGGTTTCCGACCTTTGTTCCCCCCTTCCCAAATCCTTTCAACACGTCAGTTTTGACCTGCACAAAGGCGAAATTCTTGGAATCGGCGGTCTGGTCGGCGCACAGCGCACCGAACTGGTGGAGGCGCTGTTCGGATTGAGGGCTATCTCTTCCGGTACGGTTGAAAAAGACGGCAAGGAATTCAAAGTGAAGTCCGTGTCGGACGCCAAAGAGCACGGAATCGCGCTTTTGACAGAGGAACGCCGTGCCACGGGCGTGTTCGGCATCCTTTCCGTTCTGGACAATACCGTCATTGCCAGCCAGAAGGACTACGCGAAAAAGGGCGTGCTTCAGCAGGGCAGACGGCAGAAGGCTGCAAAGGAATCCAACCAGCAGCTGAATGTAAAAACGCCTACACTGGAAACGCTGATGCAGAATCTTTCAGGCGGCAATCAGCAAAAAGTTTTGATCGCCCGCTGGCTGCTTACGCATCCGGACATTCTGATTCTGGACGAACCGACCCGCGGAATCGACGTCGGCGCAAAATATGAAATCTATACGATTATGCTGGATTTGATCCGGCAAGGGAAATCCATCATTATGATTTCTTCCGAAATGCCGGAGCTTCTGGGCATGTCCGACAGAGTTATGGTCATGTGCGAGGGCAGGGTATCAGGAATGCTGAACCGCGATGAAGCCGACCAGATTGAGATCATGCGTCTGGCTACAAAGTTCGTCAAGTAGTGTAAAAATGAAAGTGAGGTTGCGTATGATGCAAGGAGAGAAAATCATCCCCCGGCAAAAATTCGCGATAATTTACATAGCCGTCGGCGTGGCGCTTGCGGTTATCGGAGTTATTCTGAAATTTGCCGTTTACAGCAAAAAAATGTATGACATGCCGCTGATCCTGATTGGAATCGGTGTGATCCTGTGTATTTACGCCGGGGTGCAGATGCTTACCTCGGAGCGCTTGGGAGATGTCGTGCTTTCCGGTAAGGCGGCAAAGACCTTTTTGACAAACAACGCGATTATCCTTGCGCTGCTCGCGCTGGTAGTCGTTATTATCTTTATTGAACCCCGTTTCATGCAGATCAAGGTTCTGCTCGACATTATGACGCAGTCGTCCACAAGATTGATTATCGCTCTGGGCATCTGCTTTACCCTGCTGATTGCAGGTACGGACCTTTCCGCAGGCCGTATGGTCGGTCTTGCTGCGGTTATTTCCACTTCAATGATGCAGACGGCAACCTATGCCAACCGTTTTTACCCCAATCTTCCCCAGCTGCCTGTGATTGTTGCCATTGTAGCGGCTGTAATCGCGTGCCTTTTGTTTGGTGTATTAAACGGCTATCTAGTTGCCCGCTTCGACATGCATCCGTTTATCGCGACCTTGGCGGTACAGGTTATTATTTACGGCGCATGTTCCCTGTACTTCGATCTGCCCCCGAACAATTCTCAGCCAATCGGCGGTATCCGTCCGGATTTTGCCCTGCTTGGTCAGCAGAAGTTCGTAAAATCCTTTTTCGGCGGGTTTTCCGTACTGATCCCGATTGCGCTTTTAACCACGGTTATCATCTGGTTTGTTTTGAATAAAACGGTGTTCGGCAAAAATGTTTACGCCATCGGCGGCAACCGCGAGGCTGCCATTGTTTCCGGCGTCAATGTATTTGCCACCATCATGGGTATCTTTATTCTCGCCAGCGGCCTTTACGGCATCGGTGGTGTACTGGAAGCGGCAAGAACTGCAGGAGCTACCAATAACTACGGCAACGGCTATGAGCTGGACGCCATTGCGGCCTGCGTGGTCGGAGGCGTCTCTCTGAACGGCGGTGTCGGCAAGATCCGCGGGATTGTAACCGGCGTTTTGATCTTCACAGTTATTCAGTATGGTCTTCAGTTTATCAATGTCAGCCCGATGTGGCAGCAGATCATCAAGGGCATCATCATTGCCGTCGCTGTCGCAATCGATCTTTCCAAGTACAGAAAAAAGTGATTATTCCGTTTTACGTCTCATACTATTCCCGCAAACGGCCCGTGCAGCTTTGCTGCGCGGGCCGTTTGCGCTCAGGTATTGATTGCACATCAGGCAAAATAATGGTACAATAATAACAGTTGTGGCACCGATTGGAGTGGAAATTTTATGGCACTTTACCGTGTTCTTCTTGTGGATGACGAAGAAGAGATACGAGAAGGAATTATCCGAAAAATAGATTGGAACCGTTTGGGTTACACCATTGTTGGCGACGCGGAAAACGGGCTGGAGGCGCTTGAAAAAGCGGAGCATTTACACCCGGACGTCGTCATGACCGACATCAAAATGCCGTTTATGGACGGGCTTGAGCTGGGCGAACGCCTGAGGGTGGTACTGCCTTCAGCCAAACTGATTATTTTTTCGGGATTTGACGATTTTGAATATGCCCAGAAAGCAATTAAAATCAACGTGGCGGAATACGTTTTAAAGCCGATCAATTCCAATGAACTGACGGAAACGTTAAAAAAACTGAAGCAGCAGCTTGATCGGGAATTTGCGGAAAAACGCGACGTGGAAATGCTGCGCAGAAATTATATGGACAGCCTCCCCGTAATGCGGGAACAGTTTTTGGTCGGCCTGATTGAAGGCCGCATTTCCGAGGAGCGTCTGCGCGCCCAGGCGCCCCTTCTGCGGATTGACCTTACTTCGGCGGACCAGTGGGCGGTCGCGCTTGTACGGGCGGATTCCGCACCGAAGGCCGACGCGGCCCTGCACGGGGAAGAAGAACTGATCCCGATTTCCCTGAAATGCACGGTCGATGAGATTCTGGGGTACTACTGCACCTTTACGGGGTTTCTTTATTCGGACTGCGTTGCGGTTATCGCGGAGCTGAAGCCGGAAAGCGGCATCGTTTCGCTGATGAACGGTATGAATCAGATCTGTAAATCCGCAGAGCGGGTGCTTGGCGTGAAAGTGATGGCCGGGGTTGGGACGGTGTGCTCCGCTTTGACGGAAATCCGCCATTCCTACCGGGAAGCGCAGAACGCGCTGGATTACAGCGCGACCATGGGCACCGGCAAGGTCATTTATATTGCGGACATTGAGCCGGAAACCTCTGTCAAGCTGCAGTTTGACGAGCACGACGAGCGCGAGATTACCAACGCGATCAAGATGGGCTCCGAGCAGGAGATCGCCGACCGAATTAACGCGCTCTTTACCCGTTTTGAAACGCTGCTGCTTCCGCTCAGCCAGTACCAGATTTATGTAATGGAAATGATGACCTCCCTGCTGAAGGTCATGCATGCCTATGAACTGAGTACGGAAGAAATTTTCGGCGTGGATTTCAATTATGTCAATACCATCGCCACCCTTCATTCTCCGGCAGAAATGAAGCAGTGGTGCAAAGACTGCTGTATTAAAATCAGCACACTGATTAAGCGCGAGCGAGTGGACTCTACCAAGCTGCTGGCGCAGAACGCAAAACAGTATATTGCGGGGAATTATCAGAACGCCGGTCTTTCGGTAGAAAGCCTGTGCTCGTTCCTGCACGTCAGCCCTGCCTATTTTTCAACGGTCTTTAAGCGGGAGACCGGCATGAGCTTTGTCGCGTATCTGACGGAAGTGCGCCTGCAGGAGGCGGTCAACCTGTTAAATACCACCAGCGACAAGACCTATGTCATTGCGGGCAAGGTGGGTTATACCGAGCCGAACTATTTCAGCTATGTCTTTAAAAAGAAATTTGGTGTGTCGCCATCAAAATACCGAAGCAATTGAAGCATGGGCTAAATGCCTTCGCACCGTTTTGGGGCGGGGGGCTTGGAGTTGATAAAATGCGGAAAAAAGCAAGGGACATTATCGATAAAATAACCCAGCTTCTGCAGAAAAAAAGCCTGCAGTTTACGATTTCCATCACTTTTACCGCTGTTTCGGTGGTGGGAATGCTGATTGTCGGCGGTTCCCTGTCCATGCGTTTTATCAGTTCCAGTGAAAAAATGGTGTCCGACGACAGCACGCGTATGGTCGATCAGGTCAATCTGAATCTGGACAACTATCTGCGCAACATGATGCGTATTTCCGACTCCATGTATTACCGTGTAATCAAAAATGCCGATCTGTCTACCGACAACATCAGCAACGATATGAGCCTGCTGTATGAAACAAACCGAGATCTGCTCATCAGTATCGGCGTATTTTCCAATTCCGGAAAGGTAATCGCCGCCGAGCCGCTGACGCAGCTGAAGCCTTCCGCCAACGTAAGCGGGGAAAGCTGGTTTAAAGACGCCGCGCGCAAAATTGAAAACTGCCATTTTTCCACGCCGCATGTGCAGAACCTGTTTGTGGATCCGGACAATAAGTACCGGTGGGTTGTTTCGCTCAGCCGTTCGGTCGAGCTGACCAGCGCCGGTTCTATTACCCACGGCGTTTTGCTGGTCGACATGAACTTCAGCGGGATTGAGCAGATCTGCAAAAATGTCGATTTGGGCGAGTCGGGCTATATTTACCTGATTGACGGCAGCGGGGAAATCATCTACCACCCCCGCCAGCAGCTCATTTATTCCAATTTAATCCATGAAAATAATTACGCCGCCGCGAAATACGACGACGGAAATCATAACGAGACCTTTGAGGGGCAGCAGCGGCTGGTTACGGTGAAGACCGCCGGGTATACCGGCTGGAAAATCATTGCCGTCACCCCCACACAGGATATTACCTCTAACTATCAGCAGTTCCAGATTTTTGCCCTGTTCTTTATTTTCTTTGCCATATTTTTAATGATCTTTGTCAATATGTTCCTGTCTTCCCGCATTGCCAATCCGCTCAAGGAACTGGAGCATTCCGTCAAAGAGCTGGACCAGGGGAACCTGAGCGGAGTGGATATTTCCGTTTCGGGCTCCTATGAGGTGCAGCACCTGGGTAAAACAATTCGCTCCATGGTCGATCAGCTCCACCGGCTGATGGACGACATTGTGGCGGAACAGGAATCCAAGCGAAAGAGCGAGCTGGACGCGCTGCAGTCGCAGATCAACCCGCACTTCCTGTACAATACGCTGGATTCCATCATCTGGATGATTGAAAATGAACGGTACGACGGCGCGGTCACCATGGTAACGGCACTTGCGCGGCTTTTCCGTATCAGCCTGTCGAAGGGGAAAAATATCATTACCGTGGGGGATGAGCTGGAGCATGTGCGCAACTATCTGACGATTCAGAAAATGCGCTATAAAAACAAGTTCAGCTACGAAGTTTCAGCGGAACCGGAAACACTTCCGTGCGCTACCATTAAGCTGATTGTGCAGCCGCTGGTGGAAAACGCTATCTACCACGGAATGGAATTTATGAGCGGAGACGGAGAAATTCGAATTAAAGCCTATCACGAGGGAAATGATTTATATATCGATATCATTGACAACGGCCTCGGGATGCCGCAGGAGCAGGCGGATGCGCTGTTGACAGAAGAAACCACCAAGGTCCGCGGAAAAGGCTCGGGCATCGGGCTGAAAAATGTGCAGGAACGCATTCAGCTGTATTTCGGCAGTGAATACGGGCTGGCTATTTACAGCGAACCGGACGAGGGAACCACCGCCAGAATCCATCTGCCGCTGAAATCACTGGAAGAAGCCGAAGGAAGCAAAGGGGGCGGGCCAAATGACCAGAAATAAAGTAAAAGCCTTCATCCTGATTCTGTTCGTGTTTGCAGGTTCCTTTCTGATTCTGAACCGGGACCGGTTTCTGGAAAAGAAAAACAGCGACCCTTATGAAATATCCGTGATCTGGCGCAGTAAAAGCACGGAAAGCAGCACCACCATCAAGCAGGGAATCGATCAGGCGGCAAGGGATTTTAACGCGGAGGTCAGCTTTATTACCCTTTCCGGGGAAAACAACGCGGGGGAGCAGATTTCCCTGCTTCAGCGCGAGATCAAAAACGGTGCGGACGCCATTGTAATTGCCCCTGTCAATTCCACGGATTTGAAGGAACCGATCCAAAAAGCGCAGAAGGGTATCCCGGTGGTTGCCATGCAGTCCACGGTGACGACGATCAAGGATCTTCCCTCTATTTCATGTGACAATGAGAAGCTGGGCAGCGCGCTGGCAGAGACTATCCTAGAAAATTCGAAGAGCCACGGTCATATTGCCATCCTGCGCAACAGCATGGACTGCAGCAATATTCAGCAGCGTTACCTCGGCGTGCTGAAAACACTGAAAACCGCAAAGGATGAAATAGAGTACTGGGAAATTCCAAACGACTCCCAGGAAGCGTACGATACCGTAAAGGGAATGCTGCAGACCAGTCAGGCGGACACTCTGGTGGCGCTGGACGCCACCACGCTGGAAGCCGCCGCGAAAGCGGAAAAGGATCTTTTGAAAACAGGCAGCGCACAGGTGAAAATTTACGGAATCGGCCGCACAAATACGGTGGTATCGCTGCTGGAAGAGCAGATCATCAATTCCATTGGGGTGGAGAACGAGTATAATCTGGGGTATCTCAGTATTCGCACCGCGGTGGAGAAAATCAATAAGGCGCAGACAACCGGTCAGTCCAATATTAACTTTGCGATTGTAAACCATGAAAACATGTATAATTCCGACAATCAGAGGCTGCTTTTTCCGTTTGTAAGATAATGGGGGAGAGAAATGAAGAGCTTTATCAGAATCATGGCCTTGGTACTTCTCACCGCAATGCTTCTTCCTATGTCCGCCTGTGATTCAGGCAGAACGAGCGGTAAGGTGGAAACGGTAAAAATCGGCATTTCGCTTTACCGCAAGGATGATACCTTTGTGGCAAGTCTTTGCACCTACCTTGAAAAGGTGGCTAAACAGAAGGAAGCCGAGTCAGGGAAAAAAATTGTGGTCAACATGGTGGACGGACAGTCCAGTCAGGCGCTGCAGAACGATCAGGTGGACAGCTTTATTTCGCAGAATTACGACGTAGTTTGTGTCAATATGGTTGACCGCACCGCCGCGGCGGTGATTGTGGACAAGGCAAAAGCGGCCAATATTCCGGTGATTTTTTTTAACAGGGAACCGGTGGAGGAAGACCTGCGCCTGTGGGAGCGGGCCTACTATGTCGGAGCTGACGCGGCGGAGTCCGGCCGCCTTCAGGGGCAGATCATTGCGGAGGGCTTTGCCAAAAACCGCGCTGAAATCGATAAAAACGGCGACGGCAAAATTCAGTATGTTATGCTGGAAGGCGAGCAGGGGCATCAGGACGCGCTTCTCAGAACGGAATATTCCATTAAGGCCGTGACCGGGGCGGGAATTCAGGTGGAGAAGCTGGCGAACGACACTGCCAACTGGCAGCGCGCGCAGGGGTCCGCAAAAATGACCCAGTGGCTCGCAAAATTCGGCAGCCGGATCGAAGTCGTTTTCTGCAACAACGACGATATGGCGCTCGGCGCCATTGACGCGCTGAAAGACAGCAAATCCAAGGTGCACCCCGTGATTGTCGGAGTGGACGCAACGGAAAGCGGGCTGAACGCCATTAAGGACGGCAGTATGTTCGGGACGGTCTTTAACGACGCACAGGGACAGGCAAAGGCAATTTTTGATTTATCCTACGCGCTTGCCTCAGGGGAAAGCCAGTCTTCTCAGTTAAATATCCAGAGCGGGCATTATATCCGAATTCCTTACCGTGCGGTTACGGAAAGCAACGCTGATGAAATCCTGAGCATTCTGAAGGAATAAAAAAGCAGCGCCGGAACTCCGGCGCTGCTTTTGAATAGATCCCTTATTTGTTTTTTATAAAATTCCAGCTGTCACGGCACATTTCGTCAAGTCCGTACTTGGCTTGCCAGCCAAGGTCGTTTTTGGCTTTGGAAACGTCCGCGTAGCACTCGGCAATATCCCCGGGGCGGCGGGGGGCAATCTGGTAATTGACCTTTTTTCCGCTGGCTTTTTCAAAGGAGTGAACCACGTCCAGCACGCTGCTGCCTTTTCCGGTTCCAAGGTTGTAAGCCTGTGCGCCGTCGATCTGCGGCAGCTTTTCCAGCGCTTTCAGGTGTCCGGCGGCAAGATCGCACACATGGATGTAGTCGCGTACGCCGGTGCCGTCCGGGGTCGGGTAGTCGTCGCCGTAAACGCTCAGGCAGGGGAGCTTTCCAACCGCTACCTTCATGATATAGGGCATCAGGTTGTTTGGAATACCGTTCGGGTTTTCGCCGATCAGGCCACTCTGGTGCGCGCCGATGGGGTTGAAGTAGCGAAGGAGCGCAACCTTCCAGTTTTTATCCGCAAAGCAGAGGTCCCTTAAAATATTTTCGATCATCAGCTTGGTTGTGCCGTAAGGGTTGGTGGTGGAAAGCGGCATATCCTCGTTGAACGGCGCGGTGTTGTTCATCCCGTAAACCGTGGCGGAAGAACTGAACACCAATTGGTAGACCTCATACTGCTTCATCAGGCGGAGCAGGTTGATGGTGCCAACCAGGTTATTGTGGTAGTATTCCAGCGGCTTTCCGACTGATTCGCCGACTGCTTTCAGTCCGGCAAAATGGATCACGGCGTCTATTTTGTTTTCCTTAAAAATCTTTTCAAACCCGTCATAATCGAGCATGTCGCATTCATAGATGGGAAAAGTCTTATTGGTGAGCGTTTCCACGATCTTTAAAACGTCGGGGGAGGAGTTGCAGTAATTGTCCATGACTACAATTTCATATCCGTTGTTTAAAAGCTCAATGCAGGTGTGGGAACCGATGTACCCTGCGCCGCCGGTAACCAATACTCTCATTTCTGATTCTCCTTATAACGTTTGTATGCCTCGCGGAGTTCCTGTGCGGTCTCTTCGGGGCAGGTGGGGTTGCAGCTGGCCCATGCGCCTGTTTCGCTGGAGGCGTTGAATTTCTGCTTTTCAGCGCTCCTCATCGGCGGAAAAAATTCAATGTGGAAATGAAAATCCTTTGAATAGTCGCCCATGTTGACGGGAGCGTTGTGCATACACATCATATACGGGAAGCGGAACCCGAACAAGCTGTCCAGCATCCCGACAGTGTCGCGGATGGTCAGCCCGAGGGACGCCTTTTCTTCCTCGGTAAAATTCGTCATATATTCCGTATGACGATTGGATATAATGTATACGCCGTAAGGATATTCGCTGTAAAACGGAAGAAAAACGGTAAAATGTTCGTTGCTGAAAATAATTCGCTGGTTCTCCTTCCGTTCGTTTTTGAGCATGTCGCAGAACAGACACTCGTGCCTTTCTTCATAATACTCTTTTGCCGCGCTGGTTTCAAGTTCCAACTTTTTTGGCAGAAACGGGTAACCGTAAATCTGGCCGTGGGGGTGGGGCATGGTAACGCCCACCAGTTCCCCGCGGTTCTCAAACGGGAATACATATTTGATTTTTTCATCGGCGCGCATCGCGTCAAAGCGCTCGCACCATAAATCCACCAGCTTTTTCATATGACTGTCGGAAAGCTCCGGCAGGGTCACTGTGTGGCCGGGCGAATATAAGATGACCTCGCATTTGCCGTAGCTTGGCCGTACCTTGAAGAAATCCGTCGCAACGTCGTCCGGCTCCGGTGGATTCTGTGAAAGAGCGGGAAAATCATTGTCGTATTTCATTACGTCGTAGTCCGGCACATTGCCGAAGCTGGGGCAGAACGGGCAGTAATCCTTGGGCATCTGCGGGCGGTTCTGCCTGTTGGAAGCGATCATAATCCAATCCTTGATTAAAGGATGCCATCTTAACTCAGCCATGAAAAAGTCCTCCCGAAATTCTTAAAGTATCTTTGTGCCGCCGACCGGGCGGATGGACAGGATGTGGCAGCTTCCCTCGCCCAGTACCGCTTCCATTTTCTCCACGAATTCGCCGAGAAATTCCTGCGGTACAAACGTCTGTACCGTTCCGGCAAAGCCGCCGCCGTGCACACGGTAAGCGCCGCCAACACTGCTTAAAAACCTCTCGCAGAGCGCCAGCGTCAGGGACATACCCTGATCCTGCACATGCGCGGGGGAAAATACATTCTGCAGGTACATATAGGACGAATATCCGCTTTCAATAATCAGCTGCTTAAATGTATCGAAATCGTTGTTCTTTAAAGCTGCGACTTCTTTTTGAACCCTTAAACAGTCGTTATAATAGTGCATGGCGCGCAGCACCGCGCGGTCTCCCGCTTTTTCCCGCAGCGCGGGAATGTTCTGATACAGCATTTCCTCCGGTACCTCCGACAGTACCTCTTTTCCGAAGAAGGCTGCCACCTTGCGCATTTCGGCGGGTACCGCCGCGTAGTCCGGGGTCAGGTCGGCGTGGTTGCCCTTCGTGTCTATGATGCAAAGAGCGTAGCCGCATTTTGCAAAGTCAAAATGAACCTGCTCAACCTTCGGGGACTCCGCGTCCATGAAGTCGATGGTGACAAACCCGCCGACGGAGCTGGCCGCCTGGTCCATCAGCCCGCAGGGCTTTCCGAAATAAACATTTTCGGCGTACTGGCTGATCTGCGCAATTTTGAGCGCGCTTTCTTTTCCGCCGCAGAACAAATCGTTGACGATGGTGCCGATCAGTACCTCAAAGGCGGCGGAGGAGGAGAGGCCGGAACCCGCAAGCACATTGGAGGTCGTGTAAGCGTCAAATCCGCCTACAGGGTAGCCGAGCTGAGAAAAGCGGCTTAAAACTCCGCGAATGAGCGAGACGGATTTGTTGCGCTCGCTTTCTTTGACATCCAGTTCCGCTGCATTTAAGTTATCCATGGGGTAACCTTCGGATTTTACCTGTACCCGGCCGCTGTCGCTGACGGCAACAACCGCAATCACGTCGAGGTTTACGCTTGCCGCGAGCACGCGTCCGCGCTGATGGTCGGTGTGGTTGCCGCCCACTTCCGTTCTGCCGGGCGCGCTGAAGATGCTGATGTCCCGATCCCCGCCGAACAGTTTTTCAAAATTTTCAACCGCAAGCAGCAGCCTTCTGCGGTAATCCGCCGCTTTTTCGTAGTCGCAGACATAAAGATAGGATAGGTTTTCATCCAGTTTTCCCTGAGAAATCCATTCTTTTACTTTTGCAGACAGCATTTTGTTACCCCCTGTATTTTTTTAATGAGGACAAAAATAATGATTATGCAATATCCGACTATATTCTATTCTAATCATCGGCTGTTTGCAAGGACAATATACTCAATTTTATAGACTTATGTTGCACTGAAAGAGTCGGGTTCGAGCGTTTTGGGAATGGGAGAAAAATATTTCTGCGGAATTTCCATAAAGTGCAAGCTGGGTGCTTTTTCAATCGTATTGTAACTGAAGGGGGCGAAAAGGTGAAATCAACAATTGACGCGGACAGCAGGATTCTGTCGTGCCTTGCCCGCTATTCCGACATGGTCGTGCGCATTGCGTTTCAGAATGTAAAAAGCAGAGCGGAAGCGGAGGACATTGCGCAGGAGGTCTTTCTTCGGCTGTTTACGCGGAGGCCGGACTTTGAGGACGACGAGCATGAGAAAGCGTGGATGATCCGCGTGACGGTCAATCTTTGCAAGGATTACCTGAAATCTTCATGGTTCCGGAAAAGGGCCGATCTGGGGGATAATCTCCTGTCCCGCGACGGGAACGGAGAGGTTCTGGACGCGGTGATGCGGCTGCCCGTAAAATTCAGAAATGTCATTTATCTGCATTACTACGAGGATATGAGCGTGACTGAAATCGCGTCTGTTTTACAGCAAAAGGAGAATACGGTTTCTTCGTGGCTGCACCGGGCGCGAAAGCAGCTGAAAGTGACGTTGACAGGAGGCTTTGGCGATGAATAGAGAAAAATATATTTCCGAATTAAATGAAATAAAGGCATCGGAAGATTTTCAACAGAAAACAGCGGGATTGTTGAAAAATTTCCCGCAGGGAACAGAGCCGCAAAAGAAAAAAAGACCGCTGCGGCTGGTGCTGGTTCCCGCGCTTGCGGTTGTGATCGTTTGCGGACTTTTCTTCAGCGGGATACTGTCTCCCTTTCCTACGGTCAGTGCCGCTGAAAACCTGATGGACGGGATAACGGCAAATAAAATCGACCTGCAGGGCGACATCAGTCCCGACTTTATTCGCGCACAGCAGGATTTTTCCGTCCGCCTGTTTCAAAATTCCGTGAGCAAGGGTAAAAATTCCCTTGCTTCCCCGGTTTCGGTTTCCCTTGCGCTCGGCATGACGGCAAACGGCGCGGCGAGCGAAACGCTGACCCAGTTTGAAAAAGTGCTGGGAAACGGTATGAATCTTTCCGAGTTTAACCGGAACGAGTACCTGTTTGCAAATCAGCTGAAATCCATTACGGACGGCAAGCTGCAGATTGCCAATTCCATTTGGTACCGTAACAAAAACCTGACGGTGGAAAAGGGATTTCTGCAGAAAAACGCCGATTATTTCGGCGCGGGCGCGTTTCAGCTCGATTTTGGAAAGCAGTCTACCGTGAATAAAATCAACGGCTGGGTAAAGGAAAATACCGGCGGGAAAATCGATAAAATGGTCGATAGAATCGACAATTCCACGGTAATGTATTTGATTAACGCACTCTATTTCGAATCGGATTGGCAGATTCCATATGCCGATTACAACGTTATTGACAAGGAATTCCAAGCCCCGGGCAGCAAGGTGACCGTGCCGTTTATGGGTTCCGAGGAAACCTATCTTCACGGAGGGAACGCCGACGGCATCCTGAAACCCTTTAAGGACGACCGCTTTGCTTTCATGGCGATTTTGCCGAAGGAAGGAGTCGGTTTGGACGAATATATCGCGCAGATGACAGGGGAATCTTTTTCGGCACTGCTCGCCTCAGCGGGGGACGAAACCGCCGACAGCTCCCTGCCAAAATTCAAGTACGAGTTTTCTGTGGATTTAAATGATCCGCTCAAAGCGCTGGGCCTGACCGACGCCTTTGATTCCGATCGCGCGGACTTCCGTTCCATGGGCAGTTCTCCGGACGGAAAGCTTTTTATCAGCGATGTGCTGCACAAGACGTTTATTCAGGTGGATGAGCTGGGCGCGAAAGCCGGCGCCGCTACTTCCGTGTCAATGGCTGCGACGAGCTCCGCGCCCGTGGCCGAAAAAAAGAAAGTCGTTTTCAACCGCCCGTTCGTTTACGCGATTGTAGACGTACAGACGGGGCTGCCCGTCTTTATCGGCACAGTCAGCAATCCGAAAGAATAATACTGGAAAAAACAGAGGGGGCGACGGTTAAAAGCCGTCGCCCCTGCTTTTTATGGATGAAAATTGGTCTTTTTCGGAGTCTCACAAATCCGGAATTCTGTGATGACAGGACTTTCGTCCACATAATCATTTTCCCCTTTTTGCTGTGCTTTCACAAGCAGTTCTACGGCATCTTCGACTTTTGCCGCAAGTTCAAAATACATTTTTCGATAGTCCGGCATATCAATGTCCTCCTTTGTATAATTAGTGCTATATCACTAATTATATCACAAAACGAATTGTAGTGCTATATCACTAACAAATTGCTTTTCTTTTAGTTATTCTCTATCTAGTGATATAACACTGGGAGGGTTATTATGAATGCAAGACAGGCAGTCGCAGACAGAATTATTGAGCTGTGTAAGGAAAGGAATATGACGCCGAATGCATTGAGCTACCGTGCTGCGGTACCGCAGTCGACGATTAAGAGTATCTTAAATAATGAAAGTCAAAATCCAGGAATTGTGACGATTAAGAAGCTGTGCGACGGGTTAGGCATTTCCTTGCCCGATTTTTTCGATACGCCCGAGTTCCGTAATTTAGAGCAGGAAATCAAGTGACCTTCCCGGTCAAGATTATTTTATGTTTTTATTTGGAATTATGTAAATTTCATAACGGAAGCAACGATATATTAAATAGAACTTAAAAAAGGCGGCGAAAGGACTCGCTGTTTTCGGATTTTAGGGAGTAATGGAAATGGTAATCCAGCATAACCTCAGCGCGCTTTTCGTGCTGCGGCAGATTTCCATCAATCAGGCGCTGTGCGACAAAAGTATCAGAAGGCTTTCGTCTGGATACCGCATCAATTCCGCTGCGGATGACCCGGCGGGCCTTGCCGTATCTGAAAAAATGCGGGCGCAGATCCGCGGGCTGCAGGCCGCGCAGCAAAACACACAGGACGGGATCAGCCTGGTCCAGACCGCGGAAGGAAACCTGAACGAAACGCAGTCGATTCTGAACAGAATGATGGAGCTTGCGGTGCAGTCCTCCAATGGAACCTACCAGAATGATACGGATAGAAAAAATTCGAGCAAGGAGTTTGAGTCTCTGAAGCAGGAGATTGACCGGATTGCCAATACGACGGATTTTAACGGCACTAAGCTGCTGAACGGCAGCCTGGCTGAAATTACCGACCCTGCCAGCCCGGAGTACGGGAAGGGCGGCATTACGCTGCAGGTTGGTGCGGATAATTCGAAAGACGGCCAGTATACCATTCATATTCCCAATCTGGGGATACAGGGGCTGGGTTTGGACGGTACTTCCATTGCCACGCAGGAGGGCGCCCAAAAGGCCGTTGATCTGATTAAAAAGGCGGCCGACACGGTTGCCGGCGCGCGCGGAAGTCTGGGCGCCGCGCAAAATGGGCTGGAGCGTCAGCTGAGCTGCCTTTCCACCATGGAGGACAATCTTACGGCGGCGGAAAGCCGCATCCGTGACGTGGATATGGCGCGGGAAATGATGGAGCTGGCACAGCACAATATTCTGGTGCAGGCGGGCATGGCAATGCTGGCGCAGGCAAACCTGCAGCCGCAGAGAATTTTAAAGCTGCTGGAAGACAGCCTTCCGAAAAACAACCGGGATTAAAAAAGACGAAGCGAAATTTTTCGCTCCGTCTTTATTTCTATATCACGATGGCCGCTGGGTATGATCCCAGAAAATCTCAACTTTATCCCCGTCCGCAAGCACCTGAAGGTAAGCCGAGTCCTGCCCGTTAATATGTAAAACGATGTTTCCCTGCGGCTTGGACAGGTCAAAGTCCACCAGATTGAGCATGTCGATCAGCCGGTAGGGGGTCTTGTCCGGCTTGGCTTTCAGGGCAAGTGGCGCTCCGTTTAAGGTGACGCGAAGCGCGGCGGCCTCCGGCGGCTCATCCTCCCGCAGTACTTCTGCGGTTTGCGGTTCAGCTTCCTGTACCGGTTCGTCAAAAACCGGTTCCGGCGGCGCTTCCGCCTGGATGATAATGGGGGCGTACTCTATCTGATCTCCCGCGGCAAGCGGGCTTTCCGGGTCGGCGAGCTGTCCGTTCAAAAGATACGGGCGTGTCTCGTCTTCCCCGGCAAAAATAAGAAGCTCCCGAAGGGTTTTAATCGGGAAGGTCTGAACCCGGTCGCGCGCGCAAAGGGGGTGTTCCGGTCCTGCGGGCTGACCGTTGACGATGGCGCGGGTACCCACGGAAAACTCTGAACCGTTCAGGAATACCGTGCAGGTTTGTTCCAGACTGACTAAATCACCCAGCAGCGGGTGAGCGTCTTCGCCCGCAACGGCAGGAGTAAAGTCAATACTGTCCCCGGCTTTGATCGTGGCGGCAATGTTGCTCTCCGCGCCGTTGAGCAAAATGCGCGCCGCGGCGGGATGCCCGCCGTAGATAATTTTCTTTTCCCCGTTCAGCTCCACAATCATACTCTGCCCGGAACGGCTGATGAGTTGATTATAGCTGAACCCGTTCATCAGCAGCACATCCAGAACAGAAAGTTTGCCGCTGCGAAAGAGCTTTGCACGGCTTCCGTTCAGCGTAATGGTAAAGCTGTCGTTGATGAGATTCAGCGCGGCGGATACGGCAATGCCCAGCGGGGTGGCGTATTCCGGCCCGGTTACGTTTTCTTCCGAAGAGGAGATATGCACCATAAAATTGCTTCCGCCAATGGCCACGCGGGTGACGGGCAGATTGAGGTATTCCGCCACGCACTCACACATCCCCGGCAGCTTGCTGCCGCCGCCCACCAGAAAGACAGCCGACGGAGGGCCGCCGTTGGTCTGTACGATTCGCTGGGAAATTTCCTCGCAGAGCGCGCGCATCACCGGTTCGGTCTGACTGCGGATTTCCTCCGGCGTGACCGTATGTTCAAAGCCCAGAATATCGGTAAAGACGATATCCCGTTCTCCGCTCATTTTCAATTTAATTTCTTCCGCGGTGTTGAAGTCGACCAGATAAATTTTCATGATTGCTTCGGTGACCTCGTCGCCCGCCACGGTGGCCATGGTGTAGCCCACAACGCCGCCGTCCTTGGAAATCGCGATGTCTGACGTGCCCGCGCCGATGTCCACCAGAGCAAGGTTTAACAGGCGCAGCTTCTGCGGGATCGCCGCGTTCATGGCGGCAATCGGTTCCAGCGTCAGGCTGGAGACCTCCAGCCCGGTTTTATGCATGGTGGTATACAGGCTGTCCACCACTTCCCGGGGCAGAAAGGTGGCGATGACCTCCACGCCGATGTTTTGTCCGCGATGTTCCAGCAGGTTGGAAATGGGGTAGCGGTCCAGCGTGTACTGAATGACGGAATAGCCCACCAAATAAAAGACGGGCTGGTTTTCGTCCGGGGTTTCGGGGTTGAACTGCCGTTCGGCCGCTTCAATCGCCCCTGCTTCCAGCCGGCACACCAACTCTTCGTCAATCACCTGTGACTGCTTCAGCGCCAGCTCGTAAGAGGCCTTCTGTGTTTTCAGTGCGCGCCCTGCCGCCGCAACGCAGACATGACGCAGCGGATACCCAACGCGTTTTTCCAGTTTTTCCTTGACTTGCTTCGCCACCCGGCTTACCTGTTCGATATCTTCAATCTGGCCGTCAATCATGGCGCGTTTCGGGTGTTCAACCTGTTCTACGGCGGAGATGCGCAGCTTTTCCTTCTCCAAAGTCCCTACAATGCCGATGACGCTTCTGGTTCCGATGTCAAGCGCGAACACATAATCCTCGGGAGCCGCCGCCCCATCCGCGGGTTTTGCCAGAGAATCCGGCTGTATTTCAGTTTGCATAGGGATCGCCTCCGCTTCGCAGAAATTCGTCTGTTTTCGACGTTATTTACCATTTGATTTTACTACAGTTTTCCAGCAATTGCAATCGGAGCGGTTATTTCTCAAACTGCGCAAGCCGTTCCAGCTTCTTGGAGTCGCTGATGGTAACTCCCCCGCGCGAAAGAGTCACCATTCCCTCACTTTGAAAATATTTCAGCATACGGGTAACCACCTCGCGGGCGGTACCCAGATTTTTTGCAATCGTTTCGTGTGTGATGCTCAGCACATTGCCGCCGGCTATGGTGGCCTGTTCCAGAAGAAAGCTGGCCAAACGGCGGTCAAAGCTCATGAACAGCACCTGTTCCATTACCCACATCACGTCTGAAAAGCGGGAGGAAATCAGCTGGCCGGTAAAGTTGGAAACAGCCAGACAGGTCTGGTTCAGCTCATTGTATACCGGTGTGGGAATCAGCAGAATCCGGGTGTCCTCTTCCGCCTCTATGTAAATATCGAAACTGATGTTTTTCAGCATGCAGGATGCCGAAAAGATACAGATATCCCGATCAAACAGGCGGTAAATGGTGATTTCCTTTCCCGCGTCGGAAAGGATAAAAGCGCGCAGATGTCCGCTGAGCACCAGAATCAGCCCCATGCAGTCCTGTGCGCCGTCGTGGAGGCGCTCTCCTTTTTGATAGGAAGAACAGCCCACCGACTGTTCCAGCAGATTTTTCTGCTTTGGCGTCAGCTGTCCCCAGAAGGGAAAAGCATCTCTCATAAAAGCAAGTTCTTGCGGTGTAACGGCCATTCTGGCTGCCTCCTCGTCGACCGTCAGCCGCGCGGGGCGGCTGATGTTCCTTTTTAGGCTTATTATACTACAGAATGACAAAAGAAAAAAGCCCCGCATCAGTCGATGCGGGGCTTGAGGCTGTCGATAAAGTCGCTTTTGTTTTTGGCTCCCCCTTTGAGAGAGGTTCTCATTGGATTTCGCGTCTTTCGGGTTTGTTTATTGGACCATGCTCAGGATGGATTCCTTGCTTTTGGTGCCGACGGAGGAAGTAACGACTTTTCCGTCCTTCATAACAACAAGGGTCGGGATGCTCATGACGCCGAACTGGGCGGCGAGCTCCGGCTGCTCATCCACATTGACCTTGCCCACTTTAACGGTGGCCTCGGCTTCATCGGCAATTTCGTCCACAATGGGCGAAACCATGCGGCAAGGTCCGCACCAGGGCGCCCAGAAATCAATAAGTACCGTCTTGTCGGAATTGACCGCTTCCTGTGTAAAATTATCTTTTGTCAATGTTAAAACTGGCATCTTCATTCTCCTTTATCCATGTTCAAATTAGATTTTCTGTTTGTGACCTTATTATATGCCAAATAATGAATTTCTTCCGTGACTAAATCACGTTTTGACAGAATCGCCTGTTTTTTTGCGGCCGCGCAGATATTGAATCGCGCTGGTTGCCGCCCTTGCGCCGTCGTAAACCGCTTTGGAAATCTGGTACATGCCGCCGGTGCAGTCGCCCGCTGCGTACAATCCGGGAATGCTCGTCTGCATGCTGTCGTTGACAACGATTCGGCTGCCTTCGGTTTCAGCGCCCATGGTACGGGCAAAATCCGCGCTGGAAGCCACGCCCAGTGCAATAAACAATCCGCTCAGCGGCTGAGTGGAGCCGTCACGGAAAGCGATGGACTCCAAAACGCTGTCCCCCCGCAGCGCCTCAATTTCCTTTGTAATGACGGAAATCTGTTCGGGAAATTGAGCGGAAGGTGTACGGCCGTTGGTCAGCACCGTGACGGAACCGACCACGGGCAGAAGCTCGCTTGCCTCATGAAGGGCATAGTCCCCGTCCCCGAGCACGGCCACGGCTTTTCCGCGGTAGAAAAACGCGTCGCAGACAGCACAGTAGCTGACGCCTTTCCCCTCGAATTTGCTGAGCCCTTCAATCCGCGGCACTTTTCTGGAAGCGCCCGTCGCAAGAATGACGCAGGGAGCCTGGTAGGTACCCTGTTTGGACTGAACGGTAAACTCTCCGTCATAGCTGACGCCTAAAACCTCGTCGCTGATAACGGAAACCCCAAGCCTCGCGGCCTGGTCAATTCCGTTTTGCACCAGCTGCTCGCCGGAAATAGGGGCGGGAAAGCCGTAATAATTTTCGATTTCCCCCGCCTTGGACAAAGCCCCGCTGTCGCGTCCTATTACAATCGTGTCCAGCCCGGCCCGTGCCGTATAGGCAGCCGAGGAAATTCCGGCGGGACCGTTTCCCAAGATGATGATATCAGCCATCGTTTCACCTTCTCTTTTGATTGTTTTATTATATGCAAAAAAAATCGTTTATTCTGTGACATGGTCACATCCAACCCTCTTGTGTTATGTGATTTAGTCACGGAATCCTATCTTCATTTATGATAACATAAAAGTGTAAAAATTTACACAAATATTTGATTAAAAGTAAAAGAGCCGTCTTCAGAAAAGAAGCAAATGCTTTTCGGGAATCGGCTGACATTGACTGATCTATTAAGGAGAGGTGGAAATACAATGAAGGTACTGATTGTCGGTGGTGTAGCGGGCGGAGCGGGCGCGGCCACCAGGCTGCGCAGGCAGAGCGAAGACGCCCAGATTATTCTGTTCGAAAAAGGCGAGTACATTTCTTACGCAAACTGCGGTCTTCCCTACTATATTGGGGGAATCATCAAGGAAAAGGAAAAGCTGATTGTCACACAGCCGGAGCTGCTGCGCAGCAGATTCCGCATTGATGTGCGCACAAAGAGCGAGGTCGTAAAAATAGACCGCGAAAAAAAGACCGTGACCGTACAGAATCACGCGGACGGCACCGTTTATGAAGAAAGCTACGACAAACTGATTCTGTCTCCCGGCGCGGTACCGAAGCGCCCGAATCTTCCCGGCATAGACAGCGAGGGAATTTTTACGCTTCGCACGGTGCCGGACACCTATCAGATTGACGCCTATATAAAGGAAAAGAACGCAAAAACGGCGGTGGTGGTCGGCGCGGGCTTTATCGGGGTGGAAATGGCCGAAAATCTGAAGGAGCGCGGCCTTGACGTTACCATTGTTGAATTTCTGGATCAGGCGATTGCCTCCCTTGACCCGGAAATGGCGGCGATTCTTCACCGCCACATGAGAGAAAACGGAATTAAATTACTGTTCGGTACGGGAGTGCAGGGCTTTGAAAAGGGCGACGGACTGAAAGTGAAGCTGACCGGCGACCGGGAAATTCCGGCAGATGTGGTGATTCTGAGCATCGGCGTCGCACCAGACAGCCGCCTTGCCAAAGAAGCCGGGCTGGAACTGGGGGTCGGCGGCAGTATTCAAGTTGACGATACCTTTGCAACCTCCGATCCGGATATTTTCGCGGTCGGCGACGCAATTTCCGTGCGTCAGATCGTTACCGGGGACAAAACGCTGATTCCCCTTGCCGGGCCCGCCAACAAACAGGGACGACTCGCCGGAGACAATGTGCTGGGGCAGAGAATCACAAAGGACAGCGGCGTACAGGGCAGCGCGGTATTAAAGGTTTTTGACATGACCGCCGCCTCCACCGGGCTGAATGAAAAGCAGCTGAAGGCACAGAAAGTTCCGTATCAGAAAACTTATGTCCATCCTTCCAGCCACGCGGGGTACTACCCCGGCTCCTCGCAGCTCAGCATGAAACTGCTGTTTGCGCCGGACGGAAAAATCCTGGGCGCGCAGGCGGTCGGCTTTGACGGCGTGGAGAAACGCATTGACGTGCTTGCCACCGCGCTTCGGCTTGGCGGAACGGTTTACGACCTTGAAAAGCTGGAGCTTTGTTATGCCCCTCCGTATTCTTCGGCAAAGGATCCGGTCAACATGCTGGGCTTTACGGCGGCCAATATCCTGCGCGGCGACGTAAAAGTATTCCACTTTGACGAGGTGGATTCCCTTGACCGCGAAAAAGTTACTCTGCTGGACGTAAGAACACCCGATGAAATGAAAATGGGTACATTGGACGGCGCGGCGGGAATTCCGCTGGACAGTCTGCGCGAGCGGATGAGTGAACTGCCAAAGAACAAACCGGTGTACGCGTTCTGTCAGGTGGGCCTGCGCGGATACCTTGCCGCAAGGATTCTGGTGCAGAACGGCTACGACGTCTACAACCTCAGCGGCGGATACAAGACCTATATTACCGCTAAGGGCGATCAAGAGAGTCCGACGGGCGCCGACTGTGTCGGCGTAAAAAAAAACAGTAACGGCGCAGAAGCTGTAAAATCCGCCTGCTGTCAAGAGGCAAAAATGATTGAGGTGGACGCCTGCGGTCTGCAGTGCCCTGGCCCGATCATGAAAGCCTCTGAAGGGATCAAAAGCATCAAAGACGGCGACTGCCTTGTGATCCGGGCCACGGACCCGGCGTTTGCCTCAGACATCAGCGTCTGGTGCGAAAGAACGGGGAACCTGCTGCTCGGCGTACAGCGCGACGGTGCAACTTATACGGTACGGATTCAAAAAGGCGCGCAGGCGCCCGCGGTTGCGGCGCCGAGCGGGAACGACAAAAGCATGGTGGTGTTCAGCGGCGATCTGGACAAAGCGCTTGCGGCGCTCATTATTGCCAACGGCGCGGCTTCCATGGGCAGAAAGGTTACGATGTTCTTTACCTTCTGGGGATTGAACATTTTGCGAAAAAGCGAAAAGGTTTCTGTGAAAAAGAACTTTATAGAGAACATGTTCGGCATCATGATGCCGCGCGGAAGCAAAAAGCTGGGGCTGTCTAAAATGAATATGATGGGGATGGGCTCCAAAATGATCCGCGGGGTCATGAAAAGCAAAAATGTCACTTCGCTGGAGGAACTTCTCCGCTCCGCTATGGACAGCGGGGTAAAGATTGTTGCCTGCCAGATGTCCATGGATATTATGGGGATTAGACCGGAGGAACTGATCGACGGGGTGGAAATCGCCGGTGTGGCTACTTTCCTCGGTTCCGCAGAGCAGTCTGACACCAACCTGTTTATTTAGGAACCATTCGGGTTTTGGAAGGATTCCCGGCCTTCGGTCATATTGCACAGGGAATGCGCTTTGGGGTGGGTGATTATCACCTGCTCCAAAGCGCTTTTTATACAAATTGTCAGATTTTGCTTTACAAAAAGTGGCAGGCGGATGGGTTCTATATCCATTGACAAATCGGAATAGCCGGTGTAAAATATACACAGAAATTGAATACAAAAGCATGGAGATTTTTGAGTAATGCTGAATTTAACCGTAACTGGTTAAATTTGCGTTGCTCTTTTTTTATTGCTTTTAAGACAAAATCAGCATTCAGAAAGGATGTCTATTATGTATGATGTAGCAATTATCGGCTGCGGCGTCATCGGGGCGGCAACTGCTTACGAGCTTTCCCGCTACGACCTGAAGATTGCCGTTTTGGAAAAGGAAAACGACATTGCCGACGGCACAACCAAGGCGAACAGCGCCATTGTCCACGCGGGGTATGATCCGGAGCCCGGCACAGCGATGGCAAGGCTTAATGTTCTGGGCAACGCCATGATTGAAGATATTGCGAAAAAACTGAATGTTCACTATCAGAAATGCGGGTCATTGGTTCTGGCATTTAATGAGGACGACCTGCATATGATTTACCGGCTTTACAGGCAGGGCGTTATAAACGGCGTGCCCGGCGTCCGGATTCTGAACGCAAGGGAAACCCTTGATATGGAACCGAATTTAAGCACGGAGGTCATGGGCGCCCTGTACGCACCGTCCGGCGCGATCGTCAGCCCGTGGGAGCTGTGCATTGCCATGGCGGATACCGCCAAGCGCAACGGGGTGGACTTCTTCCTCAACAGCAAGGTGGACCGCATTGAGCGCACCGGTACGTCGTACCGCCTGCACTGCGGCGACAAAGTGTACGAAGCGGCCCGCGTGGTCAACGCGGCAGGCCTTCATTCCGACGATGTCCACAATCTGGTGGCGGACGTTCCGGAGTTTAAAATCATCCCGAGCAAGGGGCAGTATTATCTGTTGGATAAAAGCCAGGGCAGCCTGGTCAGCAAAGTCATCTTCCAGTGCCCCAGCAAGGTGGGAAAAGGCGTTCTGGTATCCCCGACCGTACACGGAAACCTGATTGTCGGGCCGGACGCGGTGGAAATTGACAGCGACGACGATGTTTCCACCACCCAGCAGGGACTTGACTTTGTCCGTGAAACAGCGGTGAAGTCCGTTCCGGGCATCAATTTCCGCGACTCCATCCGCAATTTCGCGGGGGTTCGCGCACAGAGCGAGCGGTCGGACTTCATTATTGAGGAATCGACTTCCGCAAAGGGCTTTATCAATCTGGCCGGCATCAAGTCGCCCGGCCTGACCAGCGCCCCGGCCATTGCGCTTGACTGCATCAAGCTTTTGGAAAAAACGGGCGTGTATCTGAAGAAAAAAGAACATTTTATAGAGGAAAGACAGAAAGTCAACTTCAAATCCCTGTCCCCGGAGGAAAAAGCGGCTCTGATCGAGAAAAATCCGCTTTACGGCAGAGTGATCTGCCGCTGCGAAACCATTACGGAGGGTGAGATCGTTGACGCGATTCACAGCCCGATTACTCCGCGCACCGTGGACGCGATCAAAAAGAGGTGCAACGCCGGTATGGGGCGCTGCCAGGGCGGCTTCTGCGGCCCGCGTGTACAAGAAATTCTCGCCAGGGAGTTAGGAATTCCGCTGGAAGAAGTGCTTCTGAACAAGGAAGGCACTTACATTCTGACCGGAGAGACGAAAAAGGGAGGAGTACAGCAATGATAACGGAAACTTATGATTTAGTCGTCGTCGGCGGCGGCCCGGCAGGGCTTGCGGCCGCTCTGGAGGGTTACAGCAACGGCGCTCAAAGTGTGCTGATTCTGGAGCGTGACAAGGAGCTGGGCGGCATCCTCAACCAGTGTATTCACAACGGATTCGGTCTCCATTACTTTAAAGAAGAGCTGACCGGCCCCGAATACGCCCAGCGGTTCGTCGATATGCTGCGCGACACCAATGTGCAGGTGAAGCTGGACACCATGGTGCTGGAAATTACGCGCGGCAAACAGATTCACTGCATGAACAGCAAAGACGGCTACATGGTGATTCAGGCCAAGGCAATTGTACTGGCAATGGGCTGCCGCGAAAGAACGCGCGGTGCCATCGCGATTCCGGGCGACCGTCCCGCGGGCATTTTTACCGCGGGTACCGCGCAGCGCTACGTCAATATGGAAGGCTACATGGTCGGCAAAAGGGTCATCATCCTCGGCTCCGGCGACATCGGGCTGATTATGGCGCGCCGCATGACGCTGGAGGGCGCAAAGGTGCTTGCCTGCGTGGAGCTGATGCCGTACTCCAACGGACTGAACCGCAACATTGTGCAGTGCCTGAAGGATTATGATATTCCGCTTTACCTTGCCCATACCATTACGGATATTCAGGGAGACGGCAGGGTGGAAAAGGTTGTGGTGTCCAAGGTGGACGAAAACAGAAAGCCGATTCCGGGAACGGAAATGACCTTTGACTGTGACACGGTTCTGCTTTCCGTCGGACTGATTCCGGAAAACGAGCTTTCCAAGTCCGCGGGACTGGCAATGGACAGACGCACCAGCGGCCCGGTCGTGTTTGAAAACATGGAAACCTCCATACAGGGGATTTTCGCCTGCGGCAACGTGGTGCATGTGCACGATCTGGTGGACTTCGTAACGGCGGAAAGCCAGCGGGCCGGACGCGCCGCCGGAAAATATATTGCGGGCGGGGAACAGAAATCCGAAAGTTTGCTGGAAGTACAGAACGGCAGCTGTGTCAATTATACGGTTCCGCAGAAAATCCGCACGGAAAATGTGGAAAAGGCGGCGGAAATTTTCTTCCGCGTCAACAATGTTTATAAAAATGTTGTGATTAAAGTAACCGACGGCGATCACGAAATCGTCAGGTTTAAAAGAGAGCATATGGCGCCGGGAGAAATGGAGAAGATCACGGTTCCCAAGGCGCTGCTGGAAAATATTGCGGGTACGCTGACCGTTTCGGTCGGGAAGGAGGAAACAGCATGACGGAACTGATTTGCATTGTATGTCCCAAGGGGTGCCACTTGAAGGTGGACGAGCAGAATGATTACGCGGTGACCGGTAACGGCTGCAAAAGGGGCGAGGCTTACGGCAAAAAAGAACTGACCAATCCCACAAGGGTGGTTCCCTCCACCGTGAAGATCATCGGCGGGGCTCACCGCCGTCTGCCGGTAAAAACCAGCGAGCCCATTCCCAAAGCAATGATTTTTGACGCGATGAAGCTGCTGGACACCGTTACGGTCAACGCCCCCGTAAAACGCGGCGACGTGGTGTATCGCAATATTCTGGAAACCGGTATTGATTTTATCGCTACCAAAGATATGTAACTGCAAAAATGCCCTGAAACAGCTCATTGAGCCGGTTCAGGGCATTCTTTTACGCAAATTTATATTTGATCCCAGATCTTTGTGCTGGTAGAGGAGATTGCGTCCGCGCCGGCCCCAAGGGCGGCTACCACGTCTTCCTTGTCGGACACCAGCCCCCCGGCAATAATCGGCACATTGACAATTTTCTGAATAGAACGGAGCACCTTCGGAATGCACCCCGGCATGATCTCAATGCAGTCCGGGCTGCACAGGCTCACCTGTTTGGAAACGTTGTGATACGACATGGAATCAATCAGAAAGAAGCGGTGAATGGTGTACAGCCCCCTGCTGTTCGCCGCCTTAATCAGGGAGGCTCTGGTGCTGATAATGCCGTCCGCGCCCGTCGTTTCCTTGATAAAGTCAATCACCACGTCTTTAGTGGACGTTCCTTCAATCAAGTCAACATGGACAAAAGCGTATTTACCCTCCCGCTTGACCCGGTGCACAATATTTGCGATGCTGCACAGGCTTCCGTACAAAATAAATACAATTTTACATCTGGAGTGCAGAACGTTTTCCAGCCCTTCGTCGCTGTTAATCGCCGCGATGATCGGATTGTCGCTGAGCAGGTTTAAAATGTCCTCTTTCATAGCAACCTCCAAATACAGGGAAAATTGGTATATTATGACTACAGTATACCGCATTATTGCATGAAAGCAAAGACGTTTTTATCAATTTGAATTTATTTTGTTTTTTCCGTTTCCGTCACCGCCTGCTTGTAGACGGAATCGTAGGGGACGCCGTGTTTTTGGGCGGCGGCCTGCACATCGGCGTACTCCGGCTTGTACTTGGTGATTCCCGAGCCGCTGCTCACTTTCATGCGGATGGGACCGTAAACCGTTTCCACCGTTCGGAAGGAAGAGGTCAGAATCGTGCGCGCGCACCGGACCTCCCGTACACCGAGCGTGGTGGTGTGCAAAAGCATCAGGCGCACCAGTTTTTCCTTATCGTCCGGCCTGCACAGGCAGGTCAGCATGGTGGAAGGACGGCTTTTCTTCATATAAATCGGTGTGGAAAAAACATCCAGCGCGCCCGCGGAAAGAAGCAGCTCCGTCGCGCAGCCGATTGCTTCCGGGGTCATATCGTCCAGATTGCAGCTCAGTTCCGCAATCTCGTCGCAGCTGTCCTCACTTTGCGCCCAGAAAGCACGCACGCAGTTGGCCGCCGGAAAGTCCTTAACACCCATGCCGCAGCCGATTTTATTCACTGTCATCGGTGCCATCGGGCCGAATTTAGAGACGAAATGCTTCAAAAGCGCGGCGCCCGTCGGGGTGCAGAGTTCCCCGCGGATTTCTCCGCTGTAAATGGGAACCCCCTTTAAAATGGCCGCCGTAGCCGGTGCGGGTACGGGAAGAATCCCGTGTGCGCAGCGTACAAATCCGCTGCCCACATGAACCGGCGACGCCGTAATGGAATCCGGCCCCAGCAGGTGGAAAAGCAAACAGCAGCCCACGACATCCACAACAGCGTCCAGAGAACCGACTTCATGGAAATGAATCTGTTCCACGGGAACGCCGTGCACGGAGGACTCCGCTTCCCCAATCAGCGCATAGACCGCCAAAGCGTCTTTTTTTACCTGCTCCGGAACGGGCATCTGCGCAATCTTTTCTTTCAGTGCTTCATAGCTGATATGGCTGTGACTGTGGGTGTGCGGCTCTGCGTGGCCGTCTTCATGATTATGCTCATGGCTATGAGAATGGTCGTGGTCATGGGTGTGCTCGTGCTCATGGTGGTGGTCATCACCGTGGCTGTGCAGCTCGTCGGCACTCACGTCTTTTGCGGTTTCTTCTTCGCCGTGCACGATGACGTCGATGTGACTTCCGTTGATCCCGCATTTCTGCGCGGGAACACAACGAACCGTAACACCGTCAAGACCGAGCGAATTCATCTGTTTTAAGAAGCCTTCCTTATCCGGATACAGCTCCAGAAGGGCAGCCATCAGCATATCGCCGGCGGCGCCCATATTGCATTCGAGGTACAGTTTTTTCATCAGCGGTTTCCCCCTATATGGTTAATCATGCTGGCGAGGTAACCCGCGCCGAAACCGTTGTCAATATTGACCACGCTGACGCCGCTGGCGCAGGAGTTCAGCATGGAAAGCAATGCGGAAAGGCCGTTGAAGTTGGAACCGTAGCCGATACTGGTCGGTACGGCGATGACCGGGCAGTCCACCAGACCGCCGACCACGCTGGCGAGCGCCCCTTCCATCCCCGCGACGGCGATGACGACCTGCGCATCCATCAGGACGTCCAGCTTAGACAGCAGACGGTGCAGACCCGCCACGCCCACGTCGTAAAGACGGACGACCTTGTTGCCCAGAACCTCCGCCGTCAGGGCCGCCTCCTCTGCTACGGGCATGTCACTGGTACCGCCGGTTGCCACCGCAATGGTGCCGGACGCCGTGATCTCGCTTTTTCGCCCCACAATGCCGATTTTGGACATAGGGTCGTAGGTAAGAGGAATTTGTTCTCCCACAATTTTTGCGGATTCGGTACAAAGGCGGGTAATCAGGATATTTTCCCCGCCGCGCGCCTGCATAGCGGAAGCGATGCCGATAATCTGCTCCGGTGTTTTGCCGCTGCCGAAAATCACTTCCGGAATCCCCTGGCGAAGTTCCCGGTGCAGGTCGATTTTTGCGTATCCCAAATCCTCGAAGGGACTCATTTTCAGCTTCAGGACGGCTTCTTCCGGGGAAAGCTCCCCGTCCTTGACTTTTTGCAGCAGCTCCAGTGCCTTTTGCTGTTCCATATTGTGTAAACCTCTCTCTTTATACTCTGGGTGTCAGATCGAGCAGTACCCCGTCAAAATAAGGGGCAAGAGCCTGATTCAGTTCATTCTTCTTTTCGATTGCCATTGAAAATTGATTTTCCGGAAGCTGGATTTTCGCCGCGCCGTGGAAAAGCCGGATTCTGAAATCCGTAAAGCCCATGGCAAACATCCTGTTTTCGCCCTGTTCCACCTTTTGCAGCATGTCCTCCGTAATGGCGGTGCCGGTGGGAACTCTGGTGGCAAGGCAGGCGTAAGAGGGCTTTTCGGAAGTGAACAGCCCCGCTTTCCGGGAAAGCTCACGGATATCCGCCTTTGTCAGGCCGCATTCGCGCAGGGGAGAACGCACGTCCAGTTCCTGCAGCGCGCGCATTCCCGGCCGCCCTTCAAAGCTGTCGGAAGCGTTGGTGCCGTCCATCAGAAGAGTGCAGCCGTCTTTGGCGGCCAGCTTTCTCAGCTGTGTGAACAGCGTGGTTTTGCAGTAATAGCAGCGCAGTTCGTCGTTTGCAACCACCTGCGGGTTCTCCAGTGCGTTAAATTCCGCCACGGTAAAGGGAACATGCAGCTGCTCCGCCAGCCTGCGCGCGTCGTCCAGTTCAAACTGAGGCTGGAACGCAGACTTGATAAAATATGCATGGACGTCACATCCATACTGCTTTGCCGCGTACAGCAGGTAAGAGGAATCCACTCCTCCCGAAAAGGCGAGCGCCGCGCGCGGATTTTGCTCAAAAAACGTTTTTAAATCCATCAAAATAACTCCTAACAAAAGATAAAGGCTCACAATGCTGTGAGCCTTCTGGCAAAGCGCACAGCTGCAGCCGGGCGCTGAATAATTTATGGAAATCTGTTTTTTTGATTTTATGCGACATGCTTCTGCATATCAATATTAATATGTATCTTACAATATTAATGGGTTTTTGTCAATGCCTGCGCGTGCCTGTCAAAAGATGGAGTCAGTCCTGTTTTTCCGTACGGCTCTTTGGGAAAGATATCCGGCCGCATTGATTGATTGACGGAAGGGAACACTTGTGTTATTATTTCCGTTACAGGAATGTATATCGGTTCGATTTTAGAATAGACAGGCGGAGGGTTTAAAATGAAAATAGTCGTAATTGACGGTCAGGGCGGCGGGATTGGCCGAAGCATCGTGGAAAAGCTGAAAGAAGAACTTCCGGGTGCCGAACTCATTGCGGTGGGAACCAATGCCCTTGCCACTTCGTCCATGCTGAGGGCGGGCGCGGACGCGGGCGCCACCGGAGAAAATGCGGTTATCTACAACTGCGCCCATGCGGATATTATCGCCGGGCCGATGGGGATTATCCTTGTCAATGCCATGCTGGGGGAAATTTCCCCCGCCATGGCGCAGGCGGTTTCCGGCAGCAGGGCAGAAAAGGTGCTGGTGCCGGTGTCGGCCTGCGGGGTATATGTCGCGGGAGTGGAAGAGAAACCCATGTCCAGATATATTGAAATCGCGGTGGCGGCAATTCGGAAAATCTGCGGGGCGTAACCCCGCATTTTCTGACTGTTTCCATTGACTTCCGTACGAATTATGCTATAATAACCTTTGGCTATATATCCGCCCGTAGCGAAGCTGGATATCGCAGCAGATTCCGATTCTGAAGGCCGGGGGTTCGAATCCCTCCGGGCGGGCCAAATTAGAAATCAGTTTATGGAGAACAGCTCCGGTGAAAGAAGGCACAAGCTCCCGAACGGAGGGTGAGAACCCCCCGGTGCAGAATGGGAGCAGCACCGGAAATCCTGACCACGAAGGAAACGAAGGGACTCGCGGAACGCGGGTAAAGAATGCACCACCTTCGAATCCCTCCGGGCGGGCCAAAAGAAATCAGTTTATGGACAACAGCTCCGGTGAAAAAAGCACAGGCTCCCGAACGGAGGGTGAGAACCCCCCAGTGCAGGATGCGAGTAGCACCGGAAACCCTGACCACGAAGGAAACGAAGGGACTCGCGGAACGAAGGTAAAGAATGCACCACCTTCGAATCCCTCCGGGCGGGCCAAAAGAAATCAGTTTATGGACAACAGCTCCGGTGAAAGAAAGCACAGACTAGTTATCATGCTCTGCTGACGTAAAAGCAGGCAAGAGGAGAGGTTTTTAGTGAACGTTCTTGTAGTAGGTTGCGGCAGATTGGGAACCCGTCTGGCGGGACTGCTTGATGAGCACGGCCATGACGTTGCCGTAATTGATTCCAATCCGGACGCGTTTCGCAATCTGAGCGAAAGCTTCAGCGGGATTACGGTTACCGGTATGCCAATGGATATGACGGTGCTGCAGAACGCCGGCGTGGAAAGCTGCGATGCGGTTGCCGTGGTAACTCCCGACGATAATCTGAATATTACCGTATCACAGATTGTACGCGAGTTTTTCGGGGTACAGAATGTGGTTGCGCGTATTTCCGACCCGGCCCGCGAAAACGTGTTTGAGCGGTTCGGCTTAAAAACCGTCTGCCCGACCAATCTGGCGGGCGATTCTATTTTAACGGCGTTGACGCAGCCGCTTGCTTCCAAGAATCTGTCTTTTGAAAGCGCAACGGCGACTTTTCACTTCCGCGCTGTGGATCAGGCACATGAGGGGATTCCCGTTTCAGCAGCACCCAAAGATGTGGGAGAGACTGTTTTTGGAGTCCTTCATAAAAACGGTACGCTGGAGCTTTATTCCGCTGACCGCAAAATCATTCTCACCGAAGGCGACAAGGTCATTTTCGCAAAGGTCATCGACTGAACCAACGGGGTTCTGTTAAATTTGGAGGATATGTAGAAGAGATATGAGAATTGTAATTGTGGGCGGCGGCAAACTGGGTCATCAGATTGCCCGAAATATGCTCGAAAGAAAATACAGCGTGAAGCTGATTGAGAAAGACAAGCTCAAATGCATGCGTCTGGCGAACGAGCTGGATGCGGAAGTAATTTGCGGCGACGGCACGGAAATAGAAGTGTTGGACGATGCGGGCACCAAAAATGCCGACTGCTTTATCGCGGTTACGGGCAGCGATCAGGACAATCTGGTTGCTTCACAGCTTGCCAGAAAAGAATTCAAGGCCGGAAAGGTAATTGCCAGAGCAAACGACCCCCGGAATCTGGCGGCGCTGCGCAAACTGGGCGCGGACATTGCCGTAAGCAGTACGGAAATCATTACCAACCTGATTGAGCAGGAAGTCGACGTCTCAAAGATGCATCTGCTTGCCACGCTGAACAAAGGCAAGGCGGGCATCTGCGCGATTACGCTTCCACGCAACACCGCGCTGGACGGCGTACAGCTGCGCGAGATTACCCTTCCGAAGGGCTCGCTGATTATTTCGGTCGTACGCGGGGACTCCATGATGATTCCAAACGGTTTTACGGTGATCCGGGCTAACGACGAAATTGTGGCTGTCTGTGAGAATAAGACTCAAAAGGAATTGATGGGCATTCTCGGCGCTCAAAAAGAATAAACAAAAATCCCGTAGCCCAAGGCGACGGGATTTTTTGTACTGAAATTTTGAAAGCCCCCGGCACAGCCGGGGGCTTTCGATTTATGGAATATCAGCCGACAATGACTTTCCCTTCCGGCAAAATCGTGCCCGCGCAGCGGTGCCCTTTGTGGATCGTCAGCGCAAGCCCAAGGGAAACGGGGCCGACACGGCCGATAAACATAGTCAGTGTTACCGCAAGCTTGGAAATCCAGCTCAAAGTTGATGTAACGCCGGCGGTCAGACCAACCGTGCCAAAACCTGAGGTGGCTTCAAACAAGGCATCCACGCCGGTAACGTCCGGGTCGGCGGAAAGAATGATTCCGGTGGTGATGAAAACCATGGTGGCCGCGCCGGAAAGAATGGCCAGTGCGCGGTAAACCGTAGATTTGTCTATTCTGCGTTTTAAAAGAGTGGTTTCTTCATTCCCGCGCATCACACTGGCTACGGTAGCCAGCAGGACAATAAATGTAGTGGTTTTAATACCGCCGCCGGTACCGGCCGGGGAAGCGCCGATGAACATGAGGATTACCGTGATGATTTTTGTAAAATCGTGTTCCCTTGCAATGTCAACCGTACAGAAGCCCGCGGTACGCGCGCTGATGGACTGGAAAAGGGAAGCGTTCAGCTGCGTTCCGAAATTCATGCCCAAAAGAGTGTTGTCGTATTCGCAGACAAGGAAAAGCACTGTTCCGGAAACGATCAGGATCCCGGTCATCATCAGTACCAGAGTGGAGTGAAAATTTAAGTGAATCGGTTTGCGTCTGCGGATGCGCGGAAGAAGCTGCGCATTATAAATATCACTGATGACCACAAAGCCCAATCCGCCAATCACAATCAGCCCCCCGACCGTCAGGCAGACCAGCGGGTCGCTGACATAAGGAATCAGATTGCCGTCCTTCATGACAAAGCCAAGAATGTCGAATCCGGCGTTGCAGAAAGCAGAAATTGCCGTAAACGCGGCGATCCAGATTCCCTTTGCCCCAAACTGCGGAACAAAGCGGAACATGAGCAGAACCGCTCCGGTCATTTCACAGAAAAAAGTGAAGATCAAAATGATCTTTATCAGATGTTTAATGTTAATGGTATCACCGCTCGTGTTTTCCGTAGCAAGCTGTAAATCGCGCAGTCCGATTTTCCGGCGCACCAGCATGGAAAATCCGGTGGTAAATGTGATAACCCCCAGCCCGCCGATCTGAATCAGCAGGATGATAATGACCTGACCAAGTAAATTCCAATGCGTCCATGTGTCAAACACAACCAGGCCGGTGACACAGGTCGCCGAGGTTGCGGTAAACAGCGAGTCAATAAACCCTGTCGGCATCCCGCTGCGCGAAGAAATCGGCAGCGTGAGCAGAATTGCGCCCACAAGAATGACAATGGCAAAGCTCACCACAATCAATCTGACCGGCGGTACGTTTTTCAACCGCTTCTTCACATAGAACTGTTCTTCCCCCATTGCTAGTTACACCTCAAAATCAGAATATTTTTCTCTTTTTCCCTAATTTCTGCAAGGCAGCAGCCAAAGGAAGTCCCAGACCGTAGCAGATCACAAGTTCCCCTAAACCGACGGAAAGCGCCGCGCCCCAAAATCCGATCCACGAAAAACCCTCTGCGGAAAAAACCGCGATTTCAATCCCGATAATTACCGCGTTAAACAGCACGGGCGGGAGCGGGGCAAGGATGGGAATTTTATTAATCCGGATGTTTCTGACCATTCTGGTGCAAATCGCCGCTAAAAGAGTTGCTGAAGTGCCAAACACCATATCCGCCGCGCCGTAGCCGCTCCATATATTGGAAAGCAGACAGCCGACCGCAAGCCCCGGAACCGCTGCCGGGGTAAAAATGGGCAGAATGGTGAGCGCTTCGGAAAAACGGAACTGCACCGGGCCGTAAGCCAGGTTTGCCAAAGCCGCAAGCAAGGTCAAAACCATGTAAATGGCGCCGATCATGGCGCCCTGCGCAAGATACTGCGCACGCTGAGACTGTTTCATATTTAGTTTCCTCCGTAGTTTTATTTAAGGTCAGGATTTTGCGACTGACCATACCGGAAATACTGTATCCGGTAATTACAATACCATACTACAAAATTGCGACAAAAGCAACTGATTTCCACAAATATCCGGCGTAAATACGGCGCAGCAAAAAAGAGCCTGATGCCGCGGCATCAGGCTCTCTGTTTATGGTTAATCTTCGCTGTCCGGATCACTGTCGCGCTGTTCCGGCAGGACTTCAATCAGTATTTTGGAAATGCGCCGTTCCTCCACCTTCTGAACAGTCAGAATCAGGTTTTCAATCTGTATGCTCGGGTTTTCATCCGGCCTTGGAATCCTTCCGAGCATCTCTACGACCAGACCGGCGATGGTATCGTAATCCCCCTCCGGAAGATCAACACCCACCAGATCGGAAATCTCATCGATGGAAGTGCCGCCGTCAACGGTAAATTTGTGATCGTCCACCCTATGTATTTCCTCTTCCTCGTGGTCATATTCGTCCTGAATGTCGCCGACAATGGATTCGAGCAGGTCTTCCATGGTAATAATTCCCTCGGTCCCGCCGTATTCGTCAACAATAATCGCAATCTGTGTTCTGCGCTCGGCCATCTCTGTGAAAAGCTGGCTGCAGCGTTTGCCTTCCGGCACAAAATACGCGGGGCGCATCAGATCGGTAATTTTAATGCTGGCATCCAGCTCGCTGCCGACATACTGGAGCAGATCTTTTACATAAATCACACCCAGCACATTGTCCAGATCCTCGTGGTAAACCGGGATTCTGGAATGTCCGTCCGCAATGGAAAGGCTGACCACGTCCTGGATGGTGGCGGTGTCTTCCACTGCGTCCACCTCGGTGCGGTGGGTCATGATTTCACTGGCGGTAATGTCGCTGAAATCGAAAATATTGGAGATCATATCCTTGGCGGTTTCGCCGATGACGCCTTTTTCCTCGCCGGCGTCTACCATCATCAGAATTTCTTCTTCGGTGACCGTTTCTTCTGAAGCGTTGGGGTCAAAGCCCAGCATTTTCAGAACCACGTTGGTGGAAAAGGAAAGAAAGGAAATAAACGGCTTGAAAACGGTGGAAGTGCCGTCCAGTATTCCGATAAATTTAAAAGACAGTTCCTCCGCCCTTTGCATGGCGATTTTTTTCGGAACCAGCTCGCCCAGTACCAGTGAAAAATACGACAGCAGCACGGTGATTAGTACCGTGGATACTCCGTAAATGACGCCGGTGGGCACGGGCAGGAAAGAAAGTCTTTCTGCCAGCTTGCCGGAAAAGCTCTGGGAAGCCGAAGCGGAAGTCAGAAATCCGCTCAGCGTAACGCCAACCTGGATGGTTGCAAGAAACCGGCTGGAGTTTTCCGTCAGCTTCAGTACCTTGGCGGCTTTTTTATTGCCGTCCTCCGCCATTTTTTTCAGCTTGTTGTCGTTCAGGGTAATCACCGCGATTTCGCTTGCGGCAAAGAAGGCGTTTACCAATATCAGGGCAAACAGCAGCAAAATGGATAAAAATCCATTGGGCCGCTGTTCAGCGGCGGCGGGCAGCACGCTCAGTAAATGAAAAAAGGAGCCGTCAGGTTCGGGAGACATGTATTTGTTTTCCCCTTTCGGAAATAAAATCATAATAATATTATTGTATAGTATGAATCATACTAATGTCAAACAGTTTGTGGAGTATCTGCGCATCTATGCGCGGGAGCAAAGCCGAGTGGCAGGGTTGTGGCGGGGTAAAGCCGCTTTACACGGTGGAATGGCCGCCAAAATAAACGAATTTCGAATTCCTGTTTTCAATATTAATAAAAGATGTAAATTATCTGGTCATTTCAGCAAATTTTCTTTACATGTCCTGTAAAAGATGATAAAATTTAGGCAGGTGCAGTTTGTTTGTGCCTCGGGAAAATTGATTATCCTTAAAAGGAGGAAAATAATTATAATGGATTCAAGAAAGATGAAAACAATGGATGGCAACAACGCTGCCGCACATGTGTCTTATGCGTTTACAGATGTTGCTGCGATCTACCCCATTACCCCGTCGTCCGTTATGGCAGATGAAACGGACAAGTATGCCGCCGCCGGCAGAAAAAACCTTTTCGGCAGAGAAGTTAGGGTTACCGAGATGCAGTCCGAAGCAGGCGCTGCGGGTGCAGTGCACGGCTCTTTGGCAGCAGGCGCGCTGACCACTACCTACACTGCTTCTCAGGGCTTGCTCCTGATGATTCCGAACATGTACAAGATGGCTGGCGAATTCCTTCCCAGCGTTATCCACTGTTCGGCTCGTTCCCTGTCAACCCACGCACTTTGCATTTTTGGCGATCATTCCGACATTTATGCATGCCGTCAGACAGGCTACGCAATGCTCTGCTCCAACAGCCCGCAAGAGGTTATGGATCTGGGCGCGGTTGCCCACCTTTCCGCTATTAAGGGCCGTGTGCCGTTCCTGCACTTCTTCGACGGTTTCCGTACTTCCCATGAAGTACAGAAGATCCACATGTGGGATTACGCCGATCTGAGCGAAATGCTCGACTGGGATGCAGTTGACGCTTTCCGCCGCAACTCAATGAACCCGGAGCATCCGGTAACACGCGGCACCGCACAGAACGACGATTTCTTCTTCCAGGCAAGTGAAGCCGGCAACAAATATTACGACGATCTTCCGGACGTTGTGATTGACTACATGAATAAAGTCAACGCAAAGATCGGTACCGACTACAAGCCGTTCAACTACTACGGCGCTCCGGACGCCGAAAGAGTTATCATCGCAATGGGTTCCGTCTGCGAAGCAGCGGAAGAAGTTGTTGATTACCTGAACGCGGCAGGCGACAAGGTCGGCCTGATTAAAGTCAGACTGTACCGTCCGTTCGTTGCCCAGTATCTGCTCGACGTCATGCCGAAGACAGTTAAGAAGATTTCCGTACTCGACAGAACCAGAGAGCCGGGTTCCATCGGCGAGCCGCTCTTCCTGGATGTTCTGGCTGCCGTCAACGGCACAGAGTTCGGTTCCGTTCCGATTTACACCGGCCGCTACGGTCTTGGTTCCAAGGACACCACCCCGGGCCAGATCGTTGCCGTGTACCGCAACATGGAAACCGACGCGCCGAAGAAGCGTTTCACCATCGGCATTATTGATGATGTTACACATCTTTCCCTCGACGTTAAGGAAACTCCCGACACAACCCCGAAGGGTACGCATTCCTGCAAATTCTGGGGCCTTGGCGCAGACGGCACCGTCGGCGCAAACAAGAACTCCATTAAAATTATCGGTGACCACACCGACATGTACGCTCAGGGCTACTTCGCCTACGACTCCAAAAAGTCCGGCGGCCTGACCGTTTCCCATCTGCGTTTCGGCAGCAAGCCGATCAAGTCCACCTACTACATCAGCCAGGCTGACTTCGTTGCCTGCCACAAGCCCTCCTATGTCGACGAGTACGACATGGTTCAGGACCTGAAGCCGGGCGGAAGCTTCCTGCTGAACTGCCAGTGGGATCTGGAAGAGCTTGACAAGAGACTGCCGGGCAAAATGAAGAAATTCATTGCCGACAACAACATCAACTTCTACACCATCGACGGTATCAAGCTTGGTAAAGAGATCGGCCTCGGCGGCCGCATCAACACCATCCTCCAGTCCGCATTCTTTAAGATTGCCAACATCATTCCTTCCGAGCAGGCAATTCAGTATATGAAGGACGCCGCCCTGCATTCCTACGCGAAGAAGGGCCAGAAGATCGTTGACATGAACTATGCCGCTATTGAGCGCGGTGCAACCGACTTCGTCAAAGTAGAAGTTCCCCAGTCCTGGAAAAACTGCACAGACGACACCAAGGCTCATGTCTTCACCGAGGGCAGACCGGAAACGCTGGAGTATGTCAACAACGTCATGGTTCCCGCAAACAAATACAAGGGCAACCAGCTTCCTGTATCCGCTTTTGTTAAGATGGCTGACGGCACTGTTCCGTCCGGCTCCGCTGCATACGAGAAACGCGGCATTGCCATTGATATTCCTGAGTGGCATCCGGAAAACTGTATCCAGTGTACTTTCTGCTCCTATGTCTGCCCGCACGCCGTTATCCGCCCGATCGCAATGACCGCGGAGGAGGCTGCCGCAGCTCCGGCAAGCCAGAAGACCAAGGATATGACCGGTATGCCCGGCATGAAGTTTGCAATCACCATTTCTTCCTATGACTGCACCGGCTGCGGTTCCTGCGCATCCGTCTGCCCGGGCACGAAGGGTGAAAAAGCACTGGTCATGAAGCCGATGGAAACTCAGCTCCAGAGCCAGGACGGCTTTGACTACGGCAGAGCTCTGCCGGAGAAGCCGGAAGTCGTTGAGAAATTCAAGGCTTCTTCCATCAAGGGCAGCCAGTTCAAGCAGCCGCTGCTTGAGTTCTCCGGCGCGTGCGCGGGCTGCGGTGAAACACCGTACGCAAAGCTCGTCACACAGCTCTTCGGTGATAGAATGTATATTGCCAACGCAACAGGCTGCTCCTCCATCTGGGGCGGTTCCGCACCGGCCACACCGTACACCGTCAACAAGAAGGGTTACGGCCCCGCATGGAACAACTCCCTGTTTGAGGACAACGCAGAATTCGGCCTCGGCATGACGCTCGCTCAGAACGCAATCCGCGGCAGACTTTCCGAGTACGTTGAGAATATCGAAGCTTCCGAAGCCGCTTCCGCTTCCCTGAAGGAAGCCTGCAAGAGCTACCTTGCAACCAAGGAAGACAGCAACCTGAACCGTGCCGCAGCAGACACTCTGATTGCGGAGCTGGAGAAAGTTGCAAACGGCAGCGACGATGTTGCAAAGCTTGCTAAGAAAACGCTTGCTGACAAAGACTACCTCGCCAAGAAATCCATGTGGATCTTCGGCGGCGACGGCTGGGCTTATGATATCGGCTTCGGCGGTGTTGACCATGTTCTCGCTTCCGGCGAAAATGTCAACATTCTCGTATTCGACACCGAAGTTTACTCCAATACAGGCGGCCAGGCTTCCAAGTCCACCCCGATCGGTTCCGTCGCTCAGTTCGCGGCAACCGGTAAGGCGACAAAGAAGAAGGACCTTGCCGCTATCGCAATGACCTATGGTTATGTTTATGTAGCGCGCGTCGCAATGGGCGCCGACTACAACCAGACCATCAAGGCAATTTCGGAAGCCGAAAGCTACAACGGACCTTCTATCGTCATTGCTTACGCTCCCTGTATCAACCACGGTATCAAGGGCGGCATGAGCATCTCCCAGATGGAAGAGAAGAAGGCGGTTGAGGCCGGTTACTGGTCAAACTTCCGTTATGATCCGCGTCTTGCGGAGCAGGGCAAGAATCCGTTCCACCTCGACAGCAAGGCTCCTACAGCCAGCTACCGTGATTTCATCATGGGCGAGGTTCGTTACAACTCCCTGACCCGTGCATTCCCGGAGCGTGCAGAAGTTCTGTTTACAAAGGCTGAAAAGATTGCAGCCGAAAACTACGAGCGTCTTGCAAAACTCTCCAATATGGAATAATCTTTCTTGAATCAGTTGGCCCCGCACGGTTTTACCGTGCGGGGCCTTCTTCTTTATTTCTAAATTCGACAAAATATTCACAATATATTGACTTATTAAAATGAAGTGGTACAATATATGGTATCACTAAATGGATAGGGAAGGAAATGTGGCCATGACCATTTCACAAAACGCACTAACAGTATTACAAAAAAGATATTTGATACGGAATGAAAAGGGAGAAATCACGGAGACCGTGGACGGTCTGTTCCATCGCGTAGCCGCCGCTATTGCGGCGCCGGACAAGCTGCACGATGCCAAAGCAGACGTAAAAAAGACGGAGGAAACCTTTTTCCATATGATGCAGGAGCTGGAGTTTCTGCCCAATTCTCCCACCCTGATGAACGCCGGGCGGCCGCTGGGGCAGCTGTCGGCTTGCTTTGTGCTGCCGGTTGCGGACAGCATGGAGGATATTTTTGAGGCGATTAAGCAGGCGGCGCTGATTCATAAGTCCGGCGGCGGAACGGGCTTCTCTTTTTCGCGTCTTCGCCCGCAGGGCAGCACCGTCAATTCGACCGGCGGGGTCGCCTCCGGCCCAATCAGCTTTATGAAGGTGTTTAACATGGCGACGGAGGCCGTCAAGCAGGGCGGTACCCGGCGCGGTGCGAACATGGGAATCCTGCGGATCGATCACCCGGATATTCTCGATTTTATCGACTGCAAGGCAAATAATAACGAAATCAATAATTTTAATATTTCCGTCGGGCTGACCGAAAAGTTCATGGAGGCCGTGGAGAAGGATACGGACTATGATCTGATTGATCCCCATACAAAAAAGGCTGTTTCCACGCTGCACGCCCGCACGGTGTTTGACCGGATTGTAGACGCGGCGTGGCGCAACGGGGAGCCGGGCATTATTTTCCTTGACCGCCTCAACCGGGACAATATTGTGCCTTCTCAGGGTGAAATCGAGTCCACCAACCCCTGCGGCGAGCAGCCGCTTCTTCCGTATGAGTCCTGCAATCTCGGTTCTATTAATCTGCTCAAAATGCTGAAGGCGGCGGACGGGAAAACGGAGTTCGACTGGGACAAGCTTGGGGCAACCGTAAAAAACGCCGTGCATTTTCTGGACAACGTCATCGACGCCAACCAGTACCCGCTTGAAAATATTGACCGCGTGACCAAACAGACAAGGAAAATCGGGCTGGGCGTCATGGGCTGGGCCGACAGTTTGCTGCAGATGGGAATCCCGTACAATTCCGACGAAGCAATCGCATTGGGCGAAAAGGTCATGAACTTCATCACGGAACGCGGGCGCGAAGAAAGCGCGGCGCTTGCCGAAAAACGCGGCGCGTTTCCGCTTTTCGCCGAAAGCATCCTGCCGCAGGACAAGCCGATGCGCAACGGCACCATCACGACCATAGCGCCTACCGGCACTCTGTCCATCATTGCAAACTGTTCCAGCGGTGTAGAGCCGGTATTCGGCTATGTTTACATCCGCAACATCATGGACGGAACGGAAATGATCGAGGTCAATCCGATTCTGAAAGCCGAGCTGGAAAAGCGCGGACTGTACTCGGACGAACTGATGAAACGCATTGCCAAAGAGGGGACGGTCGCCCACATTGAGGAGCTGCCGGAGGATCTGCGCCGGGTGTTTGTATCCGCGCACGACATCAGCCCGGAGTACCATATCCGTATGCAGGCCGCGTTCCAGAAGGGAACGGACAACGCGGTTTCTAAAACGGTGAACTTTTCCAACAGTGCCGCAAGGGAAGACGTGGCGAGTGTGTATACCCTCGCGTTCCGTCTAGGCTGCAAGGGTGTGACGATTTACCGGGACGGCAGCCGCGCGGAGCAGGTGCTCAATATTGGGCAGGTAAAAAAAGAAGGCCAGCCCGAAGCGAAAGCGCCCGAGCATGGCCGGATTGTGCCGCGCCCGCGCCCGGACACGGTGATCGGGATTACGGAGCGGGTGAAAATCGGCTGCGGCAATCTGTATATTACCGTCAACTACGACGATCAGGGAATCTGCGAGGTGTTCACCAATACCGGCAAAGCCGGGGGATGCCCGTCCCAGTCGGAGGCAACCGCGCGCCTTGCGTCCATCGCCCTGCGCAGCGGGATGGAGGTCGAGAGCATCGTTGACCAGCTGCGCGGAATTCGCTGTCCGTCGACCATCCGCCAGCCGGGGCTGAAATGCACCTCCTGTCCCGACGCAATTGCAAAGGCGATTGAACGCGTTTATAAGGAACAGGTGCAGCTGGGAAAATGGTCGGCTCCCGCGCCGCTTAAACAGAAACCGATGCGGGAAACTGCGGACGATGCCCCGGGGAAAATGCACTTCTGCCCGGAGTGCGGGGAAAAGCTGGAGCATGAGGGCGGCTGCGTGATGTGCCGCCAGTGTGGGTACTCCCGCTGCGGCTGATCCCGTCTAAAATTCAATTCCCCTGCGCGCGGGAATATTCCTGTCGAAGGGGTGCTTCACTTTCCGTATTTCAGAAATATAATCGGCAAGCTCCAGAACCTCCGGTTTTGGGTCGCGCCCTGTCAGAACAAGCTCCAGATTCTGGGGCTTGTTTTTTATGAAATCGGTCAGCATTCCGTTATCCAGCAGACCGCAGCGGATCGTCGCGAAAATTTCATCCAGAATCAGCAGGTCGCATTCCCCGGACTTTGCCGCCGCCGCGGCTTTGCAAAATAGATTTCCGCACAGAACAGCGGTTTCTTCCAGTTCTTTTTTATTCATTTGAAAAGTAAATTTCACGGTGGAAACCGTGGGCATCACACTGAAATTTTCCAGCTGTTTCAGGGCGGTCAGCTCACCGGAACCGCTTCCTTTCAAAAACTGCACCATCAGCACCCGCTTTCCGCATCCGCAGGCGCGCACCCCCAGCCCCACGGCGGCGGTGGTCTTGCCTTTTCCGTCTCCGCAGTAAATATGAGTCAGTCCGTTCATCACACACTCTCCGTCCATACAAAATATATTTCTTTTCCTATCATAGCACATTTTGACGCAAATCCGCCGGGAAAATAAATCTTTTCAGGCGGTCCCTGCGGAAAGAGAAAAGAAAAATGGAATATTCCTTTGCGGCATTCATAGTTTGCTTAAATTCAGGTTACATATTTTTCTTAAAAATATCATAAAAATATAAACTAATAATCACATCATTTTCACATAATACAGGTATCATAACAATCACAGCAAGCAAATCACCGCAGAAAGGAATGATTTAGATGTTTAATCCATTTTCAGATGATGAAAAAAACAAAAACCTGACAAATCATGGTTTAAACAGTAGCGATACGGAACACCAAAACGAGAATCAGACGCAGTGGCAGGGGGATTATTACCGCTACAGCAGGCCCACGAACGAACCGCCGGTTTACAGCTGGGAGCAGCCGTCCGTTCCCCAGCAGCCCGCCGTCAATTTTCAGGAACCGCGCAAAAAGAAACGCGGCGGCAAAAAGATTTTCGTCAAGGTGCTGGCGGGGGTCATGTGCTGCCTGATGATTTCAGCCGGCTCCATCGCCGGGTTTACGGCGCTGGTCAACAATGGATATATTAAGTTCGGAACAAGCACCAGTGATCCGGCGTTTACCGTAACAAAGCTGGTCAACAGCGGTACTACCAATACCGCAGCCGTGACCGGAGAGCTGACCAAGCAGCAGATCGCTGAAAAAGTGGTTCCGTCGGTCGTCTGCATCCAGAACTATCAGCTTGGTCAAAGCGCCCGTTACACCATGGGAGGGGACACAACGGGCAACGCGGGCGGCAGCAATGACGACAGCGCGGTTACCCCGACCAGTGAAGGCTCCGGCATTATCGCCACCAGTGACGGCTACATCATTACCAACGCGCATGTGGTGGAAGGTGCGTCCTCCCTCAAGGTAATCTTGTCCAACGGTACAAAATATGAGGCAAAGCTGATCGGCAGCGATAGTGTTACCGATCTGGCCGTCATCAAAATCGACGCTAAGGGCCTGACCGCCGCGGAATTCGGTTCCTCCGACGACCTGAAGGTTGCGGATACCGTGATGGCAATCGGCAACCCGGGCGGCATGGAGTTCAACTCCAGTGTTACCATCGGTTATGTGTCGGCGCTGAACCGTGAAATCACAAATTCTGAGACGGGTTATACCATGAAGTGCATCCAGACCGACGCCGCGATCAATCCGGGCAATTCCGGCGGCGCGCTGGTCAACATGTACGGTCAGGTAATCGGCATCAATTCTTCCAAAATTGTTGCCACCGGCTACGAAGGACTCGGCTTTTCGATTCCCATCAACGTGGCTCAGCCCATCATCAGCGACCTGAAGCAGTACGGCTATGTGAAAGACAGAGCGGTGCTCGGCATCTCCGGCCAGTTTATCGACACGATGACTTCCCGCTTTTATAATCTGCCCGTCGGCATGTACGTCGGCTCCGTGACCAATCCGGCCGTAACTTCTGCCGGGATTAAAAAGGGCGACGTCATCACAAAGATTGACGGCAAAGACGTAACCAGCCAGAACGTAATCACCGGGGTGATTACGGGTAAGAAACCGGGGGACACGGTTACCCTGAATGTCTCCAATTCCCTCACGGGTGAAACGTTTACCGCCAAGGTAAAACTGGCCCAGTCTACCGGAAAATAAGATCACTACGACTTTTTCATAATACTCCCTTCTTTGTAAAAGAGGCGAAACCCATTGGGTTCCGCCTCTTTTATGTTTTGCCGAACACAGTACCCTTCGCGCGCGGCCGCATAATATTGTCCACACGCGCGGCCATACGCTCCTGAGAAATAGCGTCGATCAGCATTTTGTCTATGTTGTTTCCGCTTCCGCCGACCAGCCCGAACAGCATTTTTGTCGCGGCCTCCACGGTGGGGTGCTCATAAAAGCGAATGAGCAGCTTTTCCCCGTAAAAAATGAATTTCATTACACGCAGGCAGGGCGTTTCCATATAGGAGAGGTACAGAATCATGACGGTTCGGTCTTCCTCGTCCGTCGTCAGCTTTGCCGTTGCCCCGACCGTGTAAACGTCTCCGTTCAGCGTTACGTCGCTCCGGCGGGGAACGCCGTCCAGCCCGGCGAGAATGCCATTTTCATCGTTGCCGTCATACAGCGTGATTTTGCAAAGATCAGGTTCAAACGAAAAGGAAACGCGCGTAATGCCCCCGGAAAAATTGTTGGTCACACATTGCAGAATCAGCGGAAGCAGCGCTCCGTAGCTGTTCCCCAGCCGGTACTCCCGTTTGTCGATTCCCGCGGCGAGCAGGGGCAGCTTTTCAGCCTTTGTGGGGAAAAACCGTTGTAGGAATGCGGAGAACAGGCCGGTTTTCCGGGGTTTGGGGGCTGTTTCCGGTACCGCGTACAGGCTGTCCAGCCGGTCTTTCAGAGAGCGGAGCGCACGGATATTCCGGGGCAGCGGGCGGTCAAAGATTTTTTCCGCATCGTCGCCGAAGTATTTTTCCACCAGTTCGGTGGAACCGTCTGAAAACAGGTTCTGGCTCCCGCTGGTAATGGCCACCACCATGTCGTGTTTGGGAAGGACAATCACATACTGGCCGAATACGCCGTTGTACTGGTACGCGTCCGACGCGCGGAAGTCCCATACCTGGTACCCGTAGCCGACCGGGCGGCCGCTTTCACGGGGCGGGGTCTGTACCCTGGTCGATTCCCGGATCCACTCTTCCGGAATCAGCTGTTTCATTTGACCTTCCACTTCCCAGCGGCCGCCCTGCAGATAGAGCTGACCGAGCTTTGCCATATCCGCAATATGCAGGAAAAGCCCCCAGCCGCCCTTTTCAATTCCCAGCGGGCAGGTCTCCCAGTCCACATCCTCAATCCCCAGCGGGGCGAAAAGACGGGGCGTCAGGTACTCCACCAGCCCCATGCCGGATTTTTTGCGCACAATGGCGCTGAGCAAGTAGGAATTCATGCTGTTGTAGCTGAATTCGCTGCCGGGCTCAAACACGCAGTCCGACAGCAGGTACGCCCTTACCCAGTCCTTTTCCACAAAGGAACCGGCCTCATTGAACTTGATGCCGCTGGTCATGTTCAGTAGGTGCCGAACGGTGATGTTGTTGATTCTGGGGCTGCGGAACATCACGCCCTTTTCGGGGAAGATGTCGATGATCTTTTCGTCAAGGGAAAGAAGACCCTCTTCTATGGCGATTCCCACCGCCATACCGGTTATGCTCTTGGAAAGGGAAAACATCATATGGGGATAGGCCGGGGAATAGGGTTTGAAGCTGCCCTGCGCAATCAATTTGCCGTGGCGCAGCAGCATGACGCTGTGCGGCCGGACGTCGGGGGAATCAGAAAGCTCCTCAAAAAACTGCTCAATATATTCGCTGGGAATCCCCTCGTTCTCCGGTGTGGAGGCGGGAATCCCGCCCAGATCGGTTTTAGGAGTATTCTTTTTCTTTTGCGGCTGAAACGGATACGGCGTAATCCGCCGCATATCGCCGCGGACAAATTTTATGACCAGATCAACGGTTTTCATCTGGGACAGTAAATCCAACATCGGTTAAACCCCCGGGTTAAAAGTCTTCATGGAGCTCTCAATCATTTCTTCAAACGGTTCCCGCTCTTCGGCGGGAAAATCCGCCATCAGCCCGAATTTCAGCGCAAGACGCTCAAAAGCGGCGGGCAGCATCCGCGAAAGCTCTTCCGGTTCATCCGGCAGCACCGCAATCGCCTGATTCAGGCTTTCAATCAGGTACCCGGTTTTCTCTTCGCCGGTCAGGCGCAGAACGCCTTTCGGCTCCCCGGACGCAGCGACGGGAATATGCAGAATCTGAAAAAGCGGCGCCGCGCATCCCGGCCTGCTTTCCGGGGAATCGCTCACCACAAAAACAAAGGGGAGCGTGCGCAGAAGGTGCGCCATGGTCGAGCTGAGGTCAGCCTTTTTGGCGCATATTTTTACGTCGGAAAGTCCCGCTCCGTAAAAATCGAGTGCCTCTTCTATTTTATTCTGGCAGCGCAGAGTTCTGTGCGCAAAATAAAAAATCAGTCCCGCATTCATTCTTTTTCCCCCCATGAAAGCAGATTTTGTTTGACCGCTTCTTCGTAGGTTTCCGGCCAGTCCGGCTTTTTGCCGCCGTGCTTTGCGTACCAGCAGTCCGGGTACACGGTTTTACTGTTATAGAATGCCTTTGATACATCCGCTTCGCTGCTTTCGCCGTCACGAACCTTGCGGGCAACCACGACCTCCCTGAAATCCTTGAATTCGTAGGAGCAGGTGGAGAGCAGCACAATCCGGTCGTCCTTGTTTACACTTACGCCTGTGTTGTATAGGGAACGGATCCGCATCTGATAGATAAAATTCAAAAAGTCGCTGTCGTTTTTAAACTCGGTTTTCATGTAATTGAAGGGTTTCCCCTGTTCCGGCAGGGTGTTGGTCAAAAATACGGAAATGACCTTCCACTGTGACGGACTGTCGGCCGTATCAAACGTAAATACCGGCGTCTTCTTATAAAAATCCAGCGATTTGTACCGGTCAAGCTGGGTGAACATTCGGCCTGAGTTAAGCGAATGGCCGTAAAGAACAATGCTGCGCGATTTTCCATTTTCCACGGAGCAGTGTGCATCTACAAAGACGCTGCCGTACCCGGAGTACCGGTCGCGGTAGTCGTGGGTCAGGTAGAATTCCGGGTCTTTTTCGGTTGCCTGCAGCACCGGCAGGTCGATGATGGTGTTGGGTACCTTAATCCACCCTACAATGGAAGAATTGATTTTCCGCAGATTTTCAAAAGAAAGCGTCTGCTCCTGCACGGAAGCGGAAGCGTGGGAATCGTCCCCGGAATCATCCGGCGCATCGGAGCTTTCCGCATAATAAATGCTTTTAATATCCTGCTGCTCCGTGTCCGCCGCGGCGGGCAGAAGCACAAGATCCCAGAAAAGATAAAGGGCGCAGCCAAGAAAAACGCAGACGGCAAGTAAGCTGACGGTTTTGTAAAAAATCAGCTTTTTGCTGTCGCCCTTCCAGGGCAGCAGGGCGCGGTAAAAAGGAACCCTCTTGCGGTTTCCGTTCTGCGGTTTCATGGCGGCACCCCCTGTTTATAATGGAAAATATTTTATATTTTTTTAGAGTAGGCGGCTTCTTCCAGCCCTGTGCAGCCCGTCAGATACCGGCGCACCATGTCCAGCGCGTTGGAGGAGGCCAGCCAGCGCAGGTATTCCCGCCCCTTGGAGGCACCGGCGTGCTGCATTTTGCGCACCCAGGTATGTTCTCCGTCGCAAAGGGCAATGTAGATTAAACCGACCGGCTTTTCCGGTGTCCCGCCGTCCGGCCCCGCGATGCCGGTGATACCGATGCCCAGCTCACTGCCGGATTTTGCCCGTACGCCCTTAGCCATGGCGCGCGCGGTCTGTTCGCTTACCGCGCCGTACTGCTTCAGGGTGGACTCTGGTACGCCGAGCAGAAGCGTCTTGATTTCGTTCGCGTAGGTGACGGCGCCCATCTGAAAGACCTGACTCGCACCCGCAATATCGGTGAGCCGCTTAGACAGCAGGCCGCCGGTGCAGGATTCTGCGGTGGCAAGATGCAGCCCACGCTTGCCGAGCTCCGTGACTACGACCTCTTCCAGACTTTCCACGTCGATGCCGTAAATAAAGTCCTCAAAGCGGGATTTCAGTTCCTCCACAACGGGGGCGCACATCGCCTCCGCCTTTTCCTCGCTTTCCGCGCGGGCGGTTACGCGTACGAACATTTCGCCGTCCTTGGCGTAGGTTGCCGCCGTGGGGTTGGCGCAGTCCGTCAGGTCGGCGATTTTTTCCGCGACAAACCCTTCCCCCAGCCCGAAAACCCGGACAATTTTGGAAACGATCACCGCTTTTTCGCCCCTTGTCAGGTAGGGGATCGCGTAGTTTTTCAGCATGGGAATCAGCTCCGACGGCGGGCCGGGCAGCATGATGATGGTTTTGCCGTCGGCGGTTTCAAAGCCGCAGCCCGGCGCGGTGCCGTGGTCGTTGGGGAACACGGTGCAGCCTTCGGGCAGCATGGCCTGCTTTTTCTGGGTTTCCCCCAGTTCTCTTCCTTTGAAATAGCTGACGATCCTGTCCATGCTTTCCTGATGCATTACCAGCTTTTTGCCCGCGGTTTCCGCAATGGTTTCTTTGGTCAGGTCGTCGCCGGTGGGCCCGAGGCCGCCCGTGGTAATGACGAGATCACTGCGGCTCAGCGCGCTTTCCAGCGCTTCTTTCAGCCGGGGTACATTGTCGCCCACGGTTCCCGCAAACAGAAGGTTGACGCCGATGGTGGAAAGCTCCCTTGCGACAAAGGAAGCGTCTGTATTAATGGTATGGCCGAGCAGAAGCTCGGTTCCTACGGAAATAATTTCAGCGTTCATGGTTTTCCTCCGTTATTGATTTGGATAAATTTTTGTAAGACGGACGTTATTGACACAATCCTCAATCAGTGCCTCACAGTCCAGCGCCTTTTCCGCTTCCAGAAGCTCCTCGAGCTTCGGTTGGGTGCGGGGATGCTTCGGCGTGAACACGGTGCAGCAGTCCTCAAACGGTTCTATGGAAATGTCAAAGGTATTGATTCTGCGCGAAATTTCAATAATTTCCAGTTTGTCCATGCCGATCAGAGGGCGAAGAACCGGCATTTGAGCCGCCTGATCGGTGCAGACAATCGCCCGCAGCGTCTGGCTGGCCACCTGACCCAGGCTTTCGCCGGTAATCAGCGCGGAACAGTTTTCCCGGAGTGCAATCTGTTCGCTGATGCGCATCATAAACCGGCGCATAATCAGGGTGAACAGATCCTCCGGACATTTCGCCATAATTTCTTCCTGCACTTTTGCGAAAGGAACGGTAAACAGAGTCATCCTGCCCGAGTATTCACTGACGCGGGACAAAAGATTGTGTACCTTCTGCTCCGCGCGTTCGCTGGTGTACGGCGGACTGGCAAAGTGAATGGCGGTCAGCTCCAGCCCGCGCTTGGCCATTGTCCACGCGGCAACGGGGCTGTCGATTCCGCCGCTGATAAGGATGGCCGCGTTTCCGCCGGTGCCGACCGGGATTCCGCCCGCGCCCCGCAGAGCCTGTCCGTGAACATAGGCTCCAAAATCGCGCACCTCCACCCGGACGGTGATGTCGGGATTGTGTACGTCAACACAGAGGTGCGGGTATTTTTCCAGCAGGTATTCGCCCACCTGCGCGGAAATTTCCGGCGATTTCAGCGGGAAAATCTTATCGGCGCGTTTCGTTTCCACCTTAAAGGTCTTCGCGGCCAGCAGCTCCATTTTCAGGTATTCCGCGGATGCCTCCAAAATGGCGGGCATCTCTTTCTTAATGACGCAGGCGCGGGAAAACGCGGCAATGCCGAATATTTTAGAGACCCGTTCCACTGCTTCGTCCAGATCGGCGCCCTCGTGCGGGGTGACGTAGACGGTTGACTGGGCGGTTTTTACGTCAAAGCCGCCCAGATAATTCAACCGGCGTTTAATATTCCGAATCAGGGCGGCTTCAAAGACGTTGCGGTTCAGCCCTTTCAGAACCATTTCTCCGAGTTTGATTAAGATGATTTCGTCCATTCCAATTCTCCTGTTATGGTTTTTTAGTCAGTGAGGAAAGTCCCTCATTTATAGCGTCTATCAGCCGGTCAACGTCCTCAAAGGTGTTGTAGCGGGAAAAGCTGAGCCGCAGGGAAGAGGCAATCCGTTCACGGGGAAGCCCCATCGCGGTCAGAACATGGCTCGCTTTGCCTTTGGAGCAGGCGGAGCCGGAGGAAACGTAGATTTCTTTGGCGGAGAGGTAGTGCAGCATGGTTTCCGCCTTGACGCCGCCGGCGGAGAAGTTCACAATATAGGGCAGCGCGCCGTCGGGAGAGTTCAGCGTAACGCCGCCGATTTCCGTCAGCCTCTGGCGGCAGTACGCGCTGAGCCTAGCCATTTCCTGCAGCTGGGCGCCCGGCTCCGGCAGCGCCCGAACCGCCGCGCCAAAGCCCGCAATCAGCGGAGCGCTTTCGGTTCCCGGGCGGATATTTTTTTCCTGTCCGCCGCCGTAGGTGCGCGGGACAAGATGGACGCCTTTCCGCAGGTACAGCGCGCCCACGCCTTTCGGCCCGTGGATTTTGTGTGCGCTCATGCTCATCAGGTCAACCTTTAGTCTGCCCGGTTTTACAGGCATTTTGCCAAATGCCTGTACCGCGTCAACGTGAAAAAGTGCCGGGGATTTTGCGGCGGCAATCGCGGCGGGAACCGCTTCCAGCGGCAAAAGGGTGCCGACCTCGTTGTTTACGCACATCATGCTGACCAGAATCGTGTGGGGAGTTACCGCCCGAAACACCTGCTCCGGCTGGATATTTCCGCTGCCGTCCGGCTTCAGATAGGTAACGGTAAACCCTTCCTTTTCCAGCTGATTCATCACGTTGATTACGGATGGATGCTCAATCATCGTGGTCACGATATGATTTCCCCGACGCCGCATCGCGTGCGCCGCGCCGAAAATCGCAAGGTTGTTGCTTTCCGTTCCCCCGGAGGTAAAGTAAATTTCTTCCTGCTGAACCCCGAGCAGCGTGGCAATTTCCTGCCTTGCGGCGGAAAGCTCCTGCTCCGCGTAAAAGCCTTTTGTATGAAGGCTGGAGGGGTTTCCGTAATTGTTAGTCATCAGCTCCATCACCTTGTCGGCGGCCTCTCTGCAAACCATGGTGGTGGAGGAATTGTCAAGATATATTTCACCCAATGGGGATACCTCCAAGTCATTGATTGATATTACTATATTATACACCTTGCGGTAATTTTGAGCAACGAAAATGCCTGATAGGGAGTTTGCATTTTTATTAATTTGTATTATAATAAACGAAGATGAAAAGTCGCGGGAAACATTTTATTTTAAGAAGAGAGGAAAGGGAAAGATGCTGAAAAATACAAAGCAGCGGTGCGCGATCATGCAGGTTCTGAAACAGAGCGGAGACCCTGTAAGCGCAGAGGATATTTTTGCTGCGCTGAAAGACGAATATCCGAACCTGGCCCTTTCCACTATTTACCGGAACTTGGAGCGCTTTGCCGCGGACGGGCTGGTGAAAAGGGACGTCTGGAGAGACGGCATTGTGCGGTATTCCCTTGCGCAGGAGCATCACGGTCATTACCTGATCTGCACCGGATGCAGCGCGAAGATTAAAATAGAGGATTGCCCCCTCACCGGTATTGAACAGGGGCTGGCTCATGATACGGGCTATGAGATAGAAGGGCATACGCTGACAATATACGGAAAGTGCCCGAAATGCCTTCGCCGCGGAAAAACACAGAATCAATAAAAAAGGAAGCGGACGGCCGTCCGCTTCCTTTTTATATGGAACCCGCACTGTATGGGGCAAATTATGAATTGCGCTCCGACAGCTCGTTGATGAGAGAGAAAATATTTTTCCCCGAGTCGGACATGTCGAAGGTTTCCAGAGACGCGCGCATTTCCTCCAGCCTTTTGTTGTCTTCCAAAAGGGAAAGGATGGTTTCTCCGGGGTCAAGACCCTTTTCCAGCTTCACCGCCATATTGTGGGAAAGCAGGAAGTTCGCGTTGTCCTCTTCCTGACCGGGAATCGCGTCAAACACCGCCAGCGGGATGTTGCACGCCAGCGCTTCCGAAACGGTCAGCCCGCCGGGCTTTGTAATAATCAGGTCGGACGCGTGCATGTAATTTTCCACTTCATCCGTGAAAAAGACCAGCTTGGTCTTTTTGGGGCTTTGTGCGATGACCGGGGCGAACGCCTCGTACAGCTTCTGGTTTCGGCCGGTAATGACGATTACCTGAAATTCCGTGGGAAGCTGCATCAGGTTTTTATAGATTTTCATAATATTGGTAACGCCGAAGCTTCCCGCCATAATCAGGATTGTCGGCAGATTCGCGTCCATTCCGAACTTGTTCAGCAGGGCCGGTTTGTCGCCCTTGCTGTAAAAAACATCCCCAACGGGAATGCCGAACGGATAAATCTTTTCGGCGGGAACGCCCATTGCGCTCATCTGGGGAATCATGTCTTTCGTGGAGACGATGTACGCGTCAACGTGCTCCGCAATCCACGCCCTGTGAGGGCCGTAATCCGTCATCAGACAGATCAGCGGGGCGGTTACAATCCCCTTGCCTTTTAAGTGGGAGACCATTTCCGTTGCAAACGGATGGGTAGAGATAATGACGTCCGGTTTCTGCTCTTCCATCAGCGGAATCAGCTTCTGGCTGAAGGCGCTGGAAAAACGCGTGACCAGGTTGGCCAGCAGGCTTTCCTGATTGGTCTTGCGGTAGAGCTGACCAAACACCTTTGGCGTTTTCGTCGCTAAAAAATGATACCCGTCACAAACGGTTTTGTCCAAAATGGCGTTGATGCTCTTGAGCGCGTCAACAACGGCAACCTCATTGCCCGTGGAATTTTCGGCGATATATTTTTCGATGGCATGGGAGGCTCTCAGATGTCCCCCGCCCGTTGCAGCCGAAAGAATTAAGATCTTCACACCAATCCTCCTTTAAACACGGATTTCCTCTGTTATCATACCGCGGCTGTTCCGAAAAGCAGCGGGAAGCCCGAGCCGGATTTTTCGGATTGCCATATATTTAGTAATTATATCATATATTTGTAAAAGTTGCCACTGAAATTCCCCGCCGCAGGCGGTCTGCACGCGCGGAGCGGTTATAAAGCTGTAACTTTACTTTTGCCGGTCAGCGTTATATAATATACCAGTATCTTGAGGATATACCAGTAAATTGAGAATTTGCTATTATTTGGGAGGCCCAGTATGACCGATGCGAACATGATTGATATTTCTTCCGGAGCACCGAGCTCCGGCGGGAAGAAGCGCGCCATAATCGCTGCCGCAATTGCCGGAGTGGTTCTGCTTGCTACGGTCGGCGGCCTGTTTGGAAAGCAGCTGTATGCGAGTTACCAGCACCGCAAAGAGGTCGCCTCGGTTCTGGATGTCGACACCTTTTACAAGGGAATTGCCGTTGCGGGCGTTGATCTGGGCGGCAAGACCATGGAACAGGCAAAAACTGCCGTTACCGCGGCGGAGCCCGGGCTGCGCGGAAAATATGACATTCGGCTTGTGTATCAGAATAAAACATGGCAGCTGACGGAAGACGACCTCAACTTCCAGTTCAATACGGACGAGGTGCTGAAAGAAGCTTACGCATATGCCCGCACCGGGGACCGGGAAGAGCGCTATCAGCAGGTGCTGGCACTGCAGACCAGTCCGAAAACGTACAATGTCACCAACACAATGAATTATGACAACCTTGACGCCAAGCTGAAAGAAACCGTCAAGGATATTGCTTATGACCCGGTGGATGCAACGGTTGCCTCCTTTGATACCAAGACCGCTACTTTCCGCTATGCGGACGGCAAAAACGGCCTTGCAGTCGATGAGAACAAACTTTACACGCAGGTGGAAGCGCTGATTAACGGCCCCAAAACGGGTACGGTACAGGTGCCGACTACGGTGGTGCCGTTCAGTAAAACCATTGCGGAAGTGAAAAGCCATCTGCAGAAGCTGGGCACTTACAGCACAACCTCTACCAATAACGCAAACGGCACTCATAATATGGCGCTGGCCCTTTCCAGAATCAACGGAACCAGTATACCGGCGGGCGGAACCTTTTCGTTTAACGCCATTGTCGGCGACTCGACCAGCAAGAGCAGCGGCTTTTTGGAAGCGGGGGCAATCCTGAACGGCAGACTGATCCAGTCCTACGGCGGCGGGATCTGTCAGGCGTCCACCACTGTCTACGGTGCGGCGCTCCGTTCCAACATGAAAATCACCCAGCGTTCCAACCATACGCTACAGTCCACCTACTGCCCGATCGGCCAGGACGCCGCGGTCAGTTATCCGGAACTCGATTTCAAATTTCAGAATCCTACCGACTATCCGGTCTATATTATTTCCGGCATTAAGGGAAAAGTGCTTACCGTCACCTTCTACGGCTACCAGTCGCCGGATTACGATCAGATTGTTGTGACGTCGAAGAAGACAGAGACCATCCCCGCGCCGACGACCCCCAAGTACATTGTTGACAAGACTTTGGCAAAAGGGGTTGTGAAGCTGGATTCCAAGGCACGCACGGGAGCGCGGGCAACCGCCCAGCGCATTTACTACAAAAACGGCGCCGTGGTAAAAACCGAAAACCTGCCTTCTTCCTATTATCGCGCGCAGCCCGCCTATTATTCCATCGGGCCCGGAACCACGGTGAATGGAATTCCGTCGTCCTCCGCTTCTTCTCAGCCGTCAAGTTCCTCCAAGCCGCCCGCCAGCTCTTCCAAACCGGCGAGCTCTTCCTCTGCTCCGGCCTCCGGCAGCCCGTCCTCCTCGTCCTCTTCGACCGGACAGAGCAGCGGCGTGGATTCCGGAGACACCGATTCAGACGCAGTTCCGGCGGACACCATCATTCCCGAATAAACGGCTTTACAGGGTGTGGCTCAGGCTGCACCCTGGTTTTAAATTTGACTTGACTTTTTGTCTTATATCTGCAAAAATGAAAAAGAGAATGAGATTATTATTTGATTCTCAGAACAAAATAAATAGCATACGAGTAAAACGATACAATATAAAAAAGCGGCTGTACCGCCGCAGGCCAAGAAAGGATGAGCTGATGTTGTCTGAAAAGGTAGCAGAACCGAAGATTAGCATTATCATACCGGTTTACAATGTGGAAAAATATATCGGTAAATGCCTGTCTTCTTTGGTCAGCCAGACGTTCACAGATTTTGAAATTATAGCCGTCAACGACGGCTCCAAAGACGATTCTCTCGGTATTCTCCAGCGTTTTGAGGAAAGATATGATTTTATTAAGGTAATCAACCAGAAAAACGGGGGGATTGCCAACGCGCGCAACAATGGCCTTGCGGTCGCCCGCGGGGAATATGTCTGCTTTGTCGACAGCGACGACTACGTTTCCCCCACTTATCTGGAAGAGCTGTACAACGCCTGTGTGGACACGGGCAGCGATATTTCCTGCTGCTATTATTATTTCCATTTTGTGGAGAATAACTTTCTGTTTGAGTATCCGTTCCGCTGCCGTGGGATTTTTAAGCCTTCCGACGCGATGAAGAAGCTTTTGCGTGACGTTGAAATACAGAGCCTTGTCTGGAACAAGATGTATAAACGCACTCTTTTTACAGACTATGATATTAAGTTTCCGACGATGTGTTTTGAGGACATGGCTGTTGCAAACAGGATTTTTGCAAACGCGAATCAGGTGGTCGTCATTGACCGCCCGCTTTATTATTACAATCAGCACCCCTCCAGCACACTGGCCACTATGAATGCGGACAAGATCAACGATTTTATCCGCGCCATTGCCATGGTTCGTATTTCGCTGGAAAAGAACGGGCTTTATGAGAAATACAAAAAAAGTTATCTGGCGCTCACCAGGAAAACTTGCGCCTGCTGCTATTTGTATGTATTAAAGCTGCATAATGAGAAAAAATGTATGCGTGGGTGCATGACAAACATGCGCCGTATTTCACGCGCCATCAGGCATTATTCTGCGGATGAATTCAGTCCCACGACCATGTTCAGCGAACTGCCGGACGTGGTGGATTCCCCCGAAAAGCTGGAAAAGGACTACTCCACCCGCTGAGGAAAGTGGGAGTAATCGGAGAATATGAGCGAAAGCAGGGACACGCCCTCTAAAATATTTCAAATGGTGCTTTTTGCGCTGACTTTGGGATTGCTGTCTTATTTCTGCATTTCCGACAATAATCTGATGACCCTTTTATGCAGCCTGCCCTTGCTGAATCCATATTGGCTTATGGGTGCTTTTGGCTGTGTGATGCTTAGCTGGATGATGGAAAGTTTTGTCACAAAGAATCTTGTAGCGGCTTCTTACAAGGAAGAGTACAGCTTCCGGCACGCGTTTAAAGTGACGATGGTCGGACAGTACTTCAATTTGGTGTCGCCGTTCGCGGCGGCCGGCCAGCCGATGCAGGTGCTTGCTCTGACAAGGCAGGGTGTGACCTCCGGAATCGCTCTGTCCGCTTTGGTGCGCAAATTTTTGGTTTACCAGATTTCCGTTACCGTCTATTCCATGGCGGTTATCCTGATGAAATATTCGTTTTTCCGAAGTAAAATCCAGGGCTTTATGGCGCTGGCGGTTGCCGGGTTCCTGTGCCAGTGCGCCGTGGTAGTTCTGCTGCTTCTGTTCAGCTACAGCCCCGCGTTTACCACAAAACTGATTCATGGCTGCGTGTGGGTTTTTACGAAGCTACACATTGTAAAGAATCCGCGGCAGGCTGACGAAAAGGTAAAAAGCCAGCTTGAATATTACACGAAAAACAACAGGGAGATGCTGGGGAACCGGCGGATGAAGGTCAGGGTATACGGGTACACCGTGGTTCAGCTTACAGCCGTTTTCGCGGTGCCTTTTTTTATCTATAAAGCTTTTCACAGTCCCGGCGCACCGGTTGTGGACATGATAGCGGCTCAGAGCTTTGTGACCATGATCTCCACTTATACGCCGCTGCCGGGTGCCGCGGGAGCGGCGGAGGGCAGTTTTCTGGTTATTTTCCGGATCTTTTTCCGGGAAGAGCTTCTCCGTCAGGCCATGCTGCTCTGGCGGTTTATCGCTTACTATTTCTGCATCATCGTCGGCGCGTTTTTCGCCGGGATGGACAGGAAGAAAAGACGGCGATTTCGGCATGGGGAATGATGATCCTATTAATCAATTTCAGGAGGGGAGGGACAGGCATCGGTGCTTGCCCGTTTTTCACAACGGGACACGGTGCTGGTTTCTATGAATGACGGTTTTTTCAAGGTGGCTGCGGCAACGCCGTCCATTAAGGTTGCCGATTGTGAATATAATAAAAATCAGATTCTTGAACAAATGCGGGAATGCGAAAAACGCGGGGTGACCGCGGTGGTTTTTCCGGAGCTTTGTCTGACCGGATACACCTGCGGCGACCTGTTCCGTGACCGCACGCTGATTACGGCGGCGCAGAAAGCGCTCGGTGAGATTCTGGAACAGACCCGCAGCATGAATCTGCTCGCGGTCATCGGGCTTCCGGTACCGGTGGGCGCGGACCTTTACAACTGCGCTGCGGTCATCTGCCGCGGAAAGCTGCTGGGGCTGCCGGCAAAGAGCAGCATTCCGAATTACAGTGAATTTTACGAAGCACGGCATTTTACGCCTGCGCCCGCCTACGCGGAAACCCGTTTCTGCGGTAAAACTGTTCCGCTGGGAAACAGCTTGATCTTCCGGTGCGAAAGCATGCCGGAGCTGGTGGTGGGTGTAGAAATCTGCGAGGATCTTTGGACGGCCTGTCCGCCGTCCGCGCAGCTGGCGCAGTGCGGCGCAACCTTACTTTTAAATCCTTCCGCAAGCGATGAAATCATCGGCAAGGCGCCTTACCGCCGCAATCTGGTCAACGGGCAGTCCGCCCGGCTGATCGCGGCCTACGCTTACGCCGACGCGGGGGAGGGGGAATCCTCCACTGATCTGGTGTATGCCGGACATAATGTGATTGCCGAAAATGGAACGGTCCTCGCGGAATCTACCCTGTTTACGACCGGGCTGACCGTGGCGGACGTAGACTTGCAGCGTATGCTGCAGGAGCGCCTGCGCACTACCACTTGGTCCAATGCGGGCGAAGCCTACGAAGTCAGTTTTACCATGGACATGCCGGTCGCTTCTCTGGAGCGGAAATTCCCGGCGCTCCCCTTTGTACCGGATGATACAAAGGACTTGAGTGAGCGCTGTGAAATGATTCTGAACATGCAGGCGGCCGGACTCAAGACAAGGCTGAAGCATACCGGTTCCAAATGCGCGGTAATCGGTGTTTCGGGCGGGCTGGATTCCACGCTTGCCCTGCTGGTGATTGTTCGCGCGTTTGACCTTTTGAAGCTGGATCGCAAAGGGATATTGGCGGTCACGATGCCGGGCTTCGGTACGACCAAACGAACCAAGAGCAACGCACAGCGGCTTTCCGAAATGCTGGGAGTAACGCTAAAGGAAATTCCCATCGGGGACTCGGTGTCCAAACATTTTGAAGATATTGACCATGACCCGAATGTACGGGATGTCACCTATGAGAACGCGCAGGCGCGCGAGCGCACACAGGTATTAATGGACTTGGCAAACCAGTGCGGCGGGCTTGTCATCGGAACGGGCGACCTTTCCGAGCTTGCGCTCGGCTGGGCGACCTATAACGGCGACATTATGTCCATGTACGGCGTAAACTGCTCCATCCCCAAAACGCTGGTTCGGCACCTTGTGCACCACGCCGCCATTACAGGGGGGAAAGAGCTGTGCGCGCTGCTGGAGGATGTACTTGACACCCCGGTCAGCCCGGAGCTTCTGCCGCCGGAAAACGGGGTTATTGCCCAGAAAACGGAAAATATTGTCGGCCCTTACGAGCTGCATGACTTCTTCCTGTACTACATGCTCCGCTTCGGATTTACACCTTCAAAGATTTTTCACATGGCGCAGAGCGCGTTTGCCGGAATTTACGACGACGCGACCATTAAAAAATGGCTGACAACTTTTTACAAGCGTTTCTTTATGCATCAGTTCAAGCGCTCCTGCCTGCCGGACGGCCCCAAGGTCGGCAGCGTCACGCTGTCCCCCCGCGGGGACTGGCGGATGCCCAGCGACGCTTCCTCCGCTCTCTGGCTCAGGGAAATCGAATCGCTGTAATCAATCCGTGATTGGCCCTTCTTGCTTTTTCTCTGCTCCCATAAGCGCATCGCCGTAATTCAACAGATAACTATCTGAGAGCATCGCCGTAGGCACTTGCCGACCGCATGGCCCTGCCCTCAGGCCGGGCGGGTCCCTACGACGTAAATACGAAACAACAAATCCCCTTTCCAACCGCTTGGCGGTATTGGAAAGGGGATTTTCATATCTGTCTGCATTTAATGATACTGATTTATAGCAGTGACATCGAGCTGTCCGTATCGGACGAAGAAAGGCCCGAAATGTCGGAGGACATCATCTGGGTGGTGTTCATCTGCATCTGCGCAATATAAAGCTGCAAAAACGTCAGATAATCGTCATAGGTGTACGATGTGCCGGAGGTACCGGTTCCGGCAGCACCGGTCGCCGGAAAACCGGTCAGGGCGGAAAGTCCCGTCAGGCCTGACGTTCCGGGGAGCGTGCCGGTCAGAAGCGAGCTTAATTCGGAAAGCTGGTCGGTCGGCGCGGAAACATCCCCGCCCGCGGCATCCAGCACCTTGGAAATGTAAGCCTGCGTCTCTTTAAACGGAGGAACTCCGCCGTATTTGGCCACGTTTCCGCTGCCCGCGTTGTAAGCGGCAAGCGCCAGCTTTGCGTCTCCGTTGTACCGGTCGAGCATCTGGCTCAGGTATTTTGCGCCGCCCATGATATTCTGCTCCGCGTCAAAAGAATTCTGTACGCCCAGCGAGGCGGCGGTTCCCGGCATCAGCTGCATGACGCCCTGCGCCCCGCAGCTGGATACAGCGTCCGCGTCGAAGCCGGACTCCACTTTGGCGACCGCTTTCAGCAGATTAAGCGGAACGTTATATTTTTCAGAGGCGGTACGGAAGATATCTTCCATACTGCTGTTTTTTTTCTGGCTGTCCATTGCGCCCACCGCGTTTTGCAGCAGACCGGAAAATACGGAGGAGGCCGTACTGCCGGTTGACGTGGAATTCGCGCGGCTTTTTGCGGATATTTGACTGGTATAATCGGAAAGAATACGGTTGTCCATGCTTACACTCCACATTTTATTTTCCAAATATTGAAATTATTATCTTTATCATAGCGTATTTTGTCGGAAAAGCCAACCTTTTTAAGAAAATTATTTTTTAACGTATTTTTGTGACCGCGTAAAAAACGATTCCGTTTGCGTTCACAATGATGACAATGAAAAAGCACGCGCGATTCGTATATTTTACGCGGCGGGTTGGCAGAATATTTTTCGAAGGAGGTGCCAAGATGACAATATCAAAAAATGAATATAAGAAAATGGCGGATAAGGCTTCGCCCGGAACAACATATGGCAAAAACATGTTTTTTGCCTTTGTGGTCGGCGGCGGTATCTGCGCGCTTGGACAGGCACTGGCCAATCTGTACGTGCGGTACGGTTTGGAGCTTAAGGACGCGCGCGCGTGGGTTTCCATCAGTCTAATCGCGCTCAGCGCGCTGTTGACTGCTCTGAAAATTTACGACAATCTTGCCAAGCACGCCGGAGCGGGTACGCTGGTGCCGATTACGGGGTTTGCCAATTCCATTGTCGCGCCGGCCATGGAGTTCAAGAGTGAGGGCTATGTGATCGGCATGGGCGGGAAAATGTTCGTAATAGCCGGGCCGGTACTGGTTTACGGAATTGCGGCTTCGATTTTATACGGACTGATTATATGGTTTTTCCATTTATACTAAAATGAGGAGGAATGGCTATGCCTACCCGAATCGGCAAATATACGATTGAAATGGGCAGTAAGCCGGTGATTCTCGGCTTTGCCTCTGTCGTCGGCAAAAAAGAGGGGGAAGGCCCCCTCGGAGAGTACTACGACCAGTGTCACAACGACACCACGCTGGGTGAGTCAAGCTGGGAGAAAGCGGAAAGCCGCCTGCAAAATGAGGCGGTGGTGTTGGCGCTGGGCAAAGCAAACCTGAAAAATACGGATATTGACTGTATTTTGGCCGGGGATTTGCTGAATCAGTGTATTTCCTCCACCTTTGGCCTGCGCAGTCTGAACATTCCGTTCCTCGGCCAGTTCGGCGCGTGCTCCACCATGGCGCAGACGCTGGCAATCGCTTCGCTGTTTGCGGAGTCCGGCGCGGCGCGGCACGCGGTTGCGGTAACTTCCTCCCACTTCTGTTCCGCGGAGCGGCAGTTCCGTTTTCCGTTGGAGTACGGCGGGCAGCGCACGCCTACGGCGCAGTGGACAGCCACGGCTGCCGGAGCGATTGTAATGGGTTCCCCGCAGCAGAAACAGGAAGGGCAGATCGTTGTAAATTCCGTTTCCTTCGGCCGGATAACGGATTTCGGAATCAAAGACGCGGCAAATATGGGGGCCGCCATGGCACCGGCGGCAGCGCAGACACTGCTGGACTATTTTTCAGACACCGGCTCTTCGCCAAAGGATTACGACCTGATTCTGACCGGTGACCTTGGCAGAATCGGCAGCGACCTGATGGAAGAACTGCTGATGAAGGACAAGATCGACATCAGTGCCGTACACAATGACTGCGGACTGATGATTTATGACCGCGAAAAGCAGGACGTCCACGCGGGCGGTTCCGGCTGCGGGTGTTCCGGCGCGGTGCTCTGCTCCTATATCATGCAGCAGATGATGGCGGGTAAACTGCACAAGGTGTTGTTTTTGGGTACGGGTGCTCTGATGTCGCCCACCTCCTCCCAGCAGGGAGAAAGCATCCCGGGAGTGGCGCATCTGGTCTATTTGATGGCATGATATAAAAAAGGGGCGGCTGATAGCCGTCCCTTTACTGGTTTTTATCCGATATATTTTTCCAGAGGAGAGATATCCAGTCCGGAGCAAGTGCGCAAAAAGCCGTAGAGCTGTTTCGCGATCTGTTTATTTCCACCCGGAATGTCGCTCTCTATGTTCAGCGGCATCAGGGGGTCATGTACGCTCAGCCGGAGCAAAAACCAGCCGTTTCCGTTCTCTTTCCCAAAGGAAATGCGGATGCCCTCGCGGTTGTCGGGCGCAATCAGCCAGCCCGGCTGCTGTTTGGCGTAGGCTTCCAAATCCGAAATGACTTTGCTGCCACATTCCCGGAAGTTTTCTTCCAAAATCGGGAAGCGCAGCTCCGCGGCTTCCGCCGGTTCGGCCAACGGTTCCAGCAGGCTTTCCAGCGTTTTTCCCTGCGTGCGAAGCTGTGCCATTTTAATAATTATTTTTGTTACCAGATAAGCGCCGTCGTCCAAAAAATAATTCTCTCGCAGAGCGGCGTGGCCGGAGGTCTCTATGGCCAGCGGACAGTTAACGCCGTCTTCGTTCAGGCGGATCGCCTCGTTGATAACGTTCTTATAGCCTCTTTTGAAACGGTGGTGCTTTCCGCCCAGTGTTTCCTCAATGTAGGTTTTCAGCCCGCTCGAGGTAATGGAATCCGTGACGATCGTACCGCCTTCGTTGCCTTCCAGCGCAATGGCGGAGGCAATGGCTACCAGCCGGTTGCGGTTAATTTCGTCGCCCTTCGCGTCTACCGCGCCGCCCCTGTCAACATCGGTATCAAAAATAACACCCATGTCCGCTTTTGCCGCAACGGTCGCCGCGCAAACGGACTGCATGGCGGCCTCGTTTTCCGGGTTCGGGATATGGTTTGGGAAAGTGCCGTCCGGTTCCAGAAACTGGCTTCCGTTCGTGTCCGCGCCGAGGGGAGCGAGAACATCCCGTGCGTAAAAGCCGCCCGCGCCGTTGCCTGCGTCCACCACAATTTTAAAGCCCGCGAGCGGATGCTCGTAGTCCGCGGCGTTCACGCCGGATTTGATTTTCTCTCTCAGAGCCGCGCAGTACTGCGCCATATAATCAACGGTTTCCACTTTGCCCGCGCCGGCGGCGGGGGTATTGCCGTCCTGTGCGTGCTGCAGAATCTGTTCAATGTCCGGTGCGTCAAGGCCGCCGTTCCGGGTGAAAAATTTCAGCCCGTTCCGGTTGAAGGGGTGGTGACTTGCCGTGATCTGGATAGAACCGTCGCAGCCAAGGTCAACGGTGGTCATGAACATGGACGGCGTGGAGGCGAGCCCGCAGTCCAGTACACGGACACCCGCCGCGCAAAGTGAGCGGGTGACCGCCGCCTGAATCCGGTTGGCGGAAATACGGGAGTCGTGCCCGACCGCAACCGTCAGCTGGGAAGCTTTCTTTCCGGTATGGGCTTCCAGCCACAGGAGAAAGCCCGCGGCCATTTTTTCAATATTTTCATCGGTGAGGCTGATCTCCTGCCCCTCAACACCGTCGCTTGCCACTCCGCGGATGTCGGTGCCGCTTTTAAATTGTTTCCAGTACTTTGTAAGCATCAGTCTGTCCCCTTTACGCTGTTATTTGGTTTTATTATAAGCGATTCCGGGATATTTGTAAACGAGGTGTTCAAAATCGAAGATTTAATTACAGTGAGTAATATTTATAAAATATACAACAAAGGGGAAAACGAAGTGCGCGCTTTGAACGGCGTTTCCCTATCCATTCGCCCCGGGGAATTTGTTGCGATTGTCGGCCAGTCCGGCTCGGGGAAATCGACCCTGATGAATATTCTGGGCTGTCTGGATACGCCGACCTTGGGCGAGTATTATCTGGACGGAGAAAATGTGGCCGGGCTGAATGAAAAACGGCTGACCCAGATCCGGAACTGTGAGCTTGGCTTTGTCTTTCAGGGGTTTAATCTGATTAGCGGGCTGGATGCGCTGGAAAATGTGGAGTTGCCCCTGCTCTACCGTGGAATTCCAAAAGCGGACCGCCGTACTCTTGCGGAACAGGCTCTTTGCAAAGTGGGACTTTCCAACCGCGAGCACCACAAACCCGATCAGATGAGCGGCGGGCAACAGCAAAGGGTGGCCATTGCGCGCGCAATTGCGGCAAAACCACCCATTATTCTGGCCGATGAACCGACCGGAAACCTGGACTCAAAGTCCGGCACGGCGGTCATGGAAATATTAAATTCTTTAAATCAGGAAGGAAAAACGGTCATCCTGATTACGCACGATGAGAAGATCGCCGCGTCGGCGGGCCGTGTGGTGCAGATACAGGACGGTCAGGTTATCCCTCAGTGAACTTTTCATCCACAATTGTGTCCTTGAATTGGGGGAGTAGCTCTTTCCGGTGCTTCAGGTAGAAAAAGCAGTATTCATACATTTGGGTTATGGAAAGCATCTGGACGGAACGGCTGATGGTAATGTACCCGCAGCGCGGCTTGAAGTACAGGTACATCGGGAAGCCTCCGTCGTCACAGGGCTGAAGGAATTTCGCGTGAAGCCGGTGCGCGCCGAGTTTTTCATAAAAGCGGATGCGCTTTTTCTGCTGCTCGGCAAGCAGCGGATCAGTTTCTGAAACGTATTCCACGGAAAAGAGAATCCCGTCGAACGGACCGCAGTACTTTTGCCAAAGCGCCCGGAACAGCGCGCTGCCGTATCCGCAGCCATGGTGCTTTTTCAGAACCGCAAGGTAGTCGAGCCACAGGACATTGCTGTCCGCGATTGTATAAACGAATGCGTATCCGATCAGTTCGTTGTCGGATAGCCGCCGGTACAGCAGAATTTTATACCGGTTGCTGTTCAGAAGCTGCAAAAGCTTTGGGTACGGGTACAATTCGCAGGGTGGGAACTGCTGCTTCATGTCTTCATAAATCATGGGCAGGTCATTTTTATTTCCCAACACAATGGCGGACTCGGGTGCGAAGGTCATTTCCATAATCTCCTGTCTAATATAGCAGGTTTTCAGACGCTTTTCGGACCTGCTAAAGTCATTAATAGGCATTATAGCACATCCGGTCGAAAAACTGCAAGCTTCCCCAAAAAATGGGAACCTGACCGGCCTGATTGACAATCGGGAAGAAAATGTTATAATGGCCTTGGAAGATATTAGTATCACTGACCGGTGTATTTCACCGCTGAAGGAGGTTCATTATGACATCATCTACGCTGCAGCTGCACGATGTGGATGTTCCCGCGTTCCTAAAGGTACTTGACCAGTGTGAGGGAAACGTTTTTCTGGTATCGCGCGAAGGCGATCACCTTAACCTCAAGAGCAAACTCAGTCAGCTGGTTGGACTGACACAGCTGATAGAAGGCGGCAAAATTGCGGAAGCCTTTATTGTCTGTGAAAAGCCGGAAGACGAGTCAAAGCTTTTCCGCTTCAATCTTTTCGGAACAGAAAACAAATAATCGGAATTCCCAAATGCACCGCCCGTCAGGGCGGTCTTTTTCTACATTGAGAAAAGAGGGGAACAAGATTGGCATACAGAAAAAAGCAAAAATATTCCTTATGGGTTTCGCTGCTGATTCTTGCCGCGATTTCGGCGGCTATGGCGTTCGGGTCCCGCGGCGGAACGGGGATGGTCGCCGGCTCGGCACCGCAGAGTTCCTCGGGCGCACAGCTGTCCGGGACGGAGCAGGACGCCACAAGCGTCTATTTCCTTGACGTGGGGCAGGGGGACAGTGAACTTATCCGGCTGAAAACGGGGGAAAATATCCTGATTGACGCCGGTACCCCGGAAACGGCGCAGGAGCTTGCCGATTACCTGGCGGATCTGGGCGTTTCCAAAATTGACTGTCTGGTTGCAACGCATCCGCATGCCGACCATATCGGCGGGATGGAGCAAATCGTCAGCCGTTTTGAAATTGGGCAAATCTATATGCCCCGCATCCCGGACAGCCAGATTCCCACTACGGCTGCTTATGAAAAGCTGCTGACTGCCATAGATAAAAAAGGGCTGAAGATTACCGCCCCAAAAGCGGGAACAGTGATCGTTCACAACGGGGATGAAAAGCTGGAAATTCTGGCGCCGAACTCCGCAAAATACGATGACCTCAACAGCTATTCCATTGTTGCAATGCTGACCAGCGGCGAAAAAAAATTCCTGTTTACCGGGGACGCAGAGTCGGACAGCGAAAAAGAAATGGTGGCAAAGGGCTATGACCTGCGGTGCGATGTACTGAAATGCGGACATCACGGCAGCTCCACCTCTACCAGCGCCGCCTTCTTAAAGGCCGCAAATCCGAAAACCGCGGTGATTTCCTGCGGACTAAACAACGATTACGGCCACCCGCACAAGGAAGTGATTTCCCGGCTGCAGAAAGCGGGCGTCACCATTTACCGTACCGACCAGCAAAAAACCGTTCTGGCACAATGCGACGGAAAGAGTATCCGGTTCACCACGGGGCTGAATTCGGTGGGAAAGTAAAAAACCATATTGAAACAGAAAAGCGCTTTGTCCGGGAAAACAGCCGGGACAAAGCGCTTTTATTGAGAGAATCTGCAGAGAAAGCTCTGCGGATTCTTGTTATTTTTCTTCGTTGAAGAATTTTTCCCAGTCAAAATCACTGTCCTTTACCGGCTGTGCCTGTGATTTTGGAGAAGCACTCCGGTCAGCAGAAGGAGCGGACGGTTTGCTACGGCTCGATAGGTCCTGCGGGATGGGAGCGGTCTCATCCAGATCGGACTTTACCGGCTTTTTGTCCGGGTGCGGTTTTGCGGCGGGGCGGTTTTTTGCGGCCTGTGGGGTTTTCGCCGCGGCGGGTGCCTTTACGGGTTCCGATGAGCGGGACTGAATGTCAGTAAAGGTACGGGTTTCGTCGGATACAGGTTCGCTCGGATGCTGTGCTTCCTCGCTGTAAGAGCTGATGTCCTCAAAGGCGGCCGGCTCTTCCTGCTTTTTGGCGTTGCCGGCGGGAGCGAACTTTAGGTTTTTCTGGCGTTCCTGAAAAAAAAACTGAAGGTAAATAAACAAGCCGATTCCGCAGAGCGCAAGTACGATCAGCACAACGCCCAGAATTAAAAGCCAAGATACGCCGCCGATCCCCGACGGGGATTCGGGTTCACTGCTGACGGTTCCGCCGGCCTGAACCGCTTCGCCCGAGGAAGCGCTTTCCCCGCTGGAAAGGAGCTCGCCCCAGTCCTGAGAAGAGAGCACGTCCGGATCGCTGATGGTCTGCGCCGCTTGGGACGCCCTTTGTTCTACCTGATTGGTGTGGGTATCGACATAATGGTTGACCACTGGAGCTTTGCTGGAAGAAGTAGTTGTGGGGGATTCGGAAGAGGATGTCTCCGGTTTGCTGGATACGGTGCCGTCGTCGGGTTGTGTAGTCGTGCCGTCTCCGGGCTGAGTGGTGGTGCCGTCGCCGGGCTGAGTGGTGGTGCCGTCGTCGGGTTGAGTGGCGGTGCCGTCGCCGGGCTGAGTGGTAGTGCCGTCACCGGGCTGAGTGGCCGTGCCGTCTCCGGGAGAAACCGTACTGGATATTTCCTGTGTGGGCGGGTCCACCTGCGCTGAAGGATTGCCTTCCGCAAAAGCAGTCAGCGTAAACACCGTGACCGCAAAAATCAGTGTCAGAAACACCGTTACAAATCTTTTTGACTTTATATTCATTGTTCACAAATCCTCTCAATGATGATTGCAGATATAAACATATCATATCATATATTATGCGTTCCATACAACTGTGAATTTTCTGTAAAATTTCCACAGAAAGAGTCTTGCGCCGGCAGAACATTGAAAAAACGGGTTTATAATGATATAATTAAAAAATTAGTATGCAAAATGATAATGGGAGTGCGATTATGGGCGTTATTATCAGCACCGACAGTGCCTGCGATTTATTTCCGGATTTATATAAACAGTACAAGATTGAAATTGTACCGCTGTATATTACGGTGGAAGGCCGCACTCGCAGGGATGTTTTTGAAATCGGGCCGGACGACCTTTTTGTAAATTACGAAAAAACCCATCGGCTTCCCAAAACAGCAGCTCCCCCGCCCGCCGATTTTTTTGAGCTGTTTAAGAAACAGGTGGAAAACGGCAACGATGTGGTTCATATCGCAATGAATTCCAAATTTTCCTCATCCTATCAAAATGCCGCTATCGCCGCGCAGGAGTTTGACAATGTCTATGTGGTGGATACGTTTACTCTGAGCTCCGCTCAGGGACTTCTGGTGCTCCGGGCCGCGGACATGCGCGACGCGGGGATGTCCGCAAAAGAGATTTACGATAAAATGGAAATAGACAAAACAAAAATCCGCACCAATGTCCTTTTGGATACACTGGAATTTGCTTACCGGGGCGGACGGGCCACCATGCTGCAGATGTTCGGGGCGAACCTGTTGAAGCTGCGTCCCTGCCTTCTGCTGGATACCCACGGCGTGCTTTCCGTGCGGCGGAAATTCCGGGGGAATTTCACGCAGGTCTGTAAGGAATATATCCGTTTTGTACTTGACCAGCCGAATATGGACGACGAGCGGGCGTTTGTCTCTACCACGGGGATGGATCAGTCGCTTCTGGACAGCGTAGTCAGAATGGTAAAGGAAAGCGGAAAGTTCAGGCAGGTTCTCACAACGCGCGCAGGGTGCAGTATGACGGTTCACACCGGCCCCAACACGCTTGTTTTGTTTTACAAGGAAAAATAGGAGGGACTATGCAGCGAAAGGTAAAAATTGCAGCCGACAGCACCTGTGATTTGAATGCGCAGATGCTGGAACGTTACGGGATTGAAGTCATTCCGCTCAACGTGAATCTGGGCGATCAATCGTATCTGGACGGGGTAACCATCCATACGCCGGATCTGTTTGAGTACTATAAAAAGACGGGGCAGCTTCCCACTACTTCTGCGCCCACTCCTGCGTATTACGAGGAGTTTTACCGCAAATGGACGGACGAAGGCTGGGAAGTCGTACATTTCAGCATCAGCGCGGAGTTGACCGTAACGCCGAACATCGCAAAGATGGCCGCCGAAAAATTTGAAGGCGTTTATCCCGTGGATTCCCGCAACGTGTCCAGCGGCATGGGTATCCTCGCCGTCAAAGCGGCCGAGCTTAGAGATCAGGGATTCACCGCGGCTCAAATTGCGGAGCAGGTCGGGGCGATGACCGGAAAGGTACGCACCACCTGCGTCATCAGTACGCTTCTTTATATGTATAAGGGCGGACGCTGCACCGGGGTGCAGGCGCTGGGAGCGAACCTGCTGAACCTCAAGCCCTGCATCGATGTGAAGGACGGAAAGATGGGCGTTGCCAAAAAGTACCGCGGCAGCCTGAAATCGGCGGTCTGCAATCTGGTGGAGGACAGGCTCAAGGATGCCCAAAACATTGATCTTTCCCGCCTGATGATCGCCCACTATGATGTAGACGCCGAAACCATTGAGTCGGTCAGACAAAAGATTATGGAATACCAGAATTTTGAGGAAATTATCGTCTGTGACTGCGGCTGTTCCGTTTCGGTACATTGCGGGCCGGGAACCTTCGCTGTTATCTATATGGAAAAGTAAAGAAAATAAAATGACCGCCGGAGGCTTGTCCCCCGGCGGTTTTGCTGTCTGTTCGGTTATTGGAGTTCGCTGTTTGCTTCCAGAATATCTCGCGTCAGCTCCTCCAGTTGCGCCCAGCTTTCCAGACTGCCCGCCCTGCGGCGGAAGGAAGCGGCGTTTTTCATCCCCTTCAAGTACCAACCGACATGTTTGCGCGCCTCGTTCATGGCGCGGTGCTCGCCCTTGTACTTGCACATCAGCTCAATATGCTGCATCATGACCAGAATACGCTCGTGAAGTTCCGGCGGGGGGAGAATGCGGCAGGAATCGGTCAGGTAGGCGTTGATCTGGGCAAAAATCCACGGATTTCCCAGCGCCTCCCGCCCGACCATCACCGCGTCGCAGCCGGTTTGCTCCAGCAGCTGTGCGGCAGCCTGCGCGGAGACCACGTCGCCGTTGCCGATGACGGGAATTTTGACCGCCTGCTTCACCTGACGGATGATTTCCCAGTCCGCGTGCGGGGCATACATCTGCTCGCGTGTGCGGCCGTGAACAGTGACGGCGTCCGCTCCGGCGGCTTCGCAGATTCTGGCGACCTCTACCGCGTTGACGGAATCGCTGTTCCACCCCTTGCGCATTTTGGCTGTTACCGGAACCGGTACGGCTTTCTTCACCGCCGCTACGATTTCCCCGCACAGCTCGGGGTTCTTCATCAGTGCGCTGCCGGAACCGTTGCAGCTTACCTTCGGGGCGGGACAGCCCATATTGATGTCGATGACGTCCGGCCGGTACTCCATCGCCTTTACTGCCGCCTCGGCCATTACGGCGGGTTCGCTGCCGAAAAGCTGGATACCCGCGGGGCGTTCCGCGCCACTCAGCTCCATCAGCGCGCCGGTCTTTTTGTCGTTGAACTGAAGCCCCTTGGAGCTGACCATCTCGCTGACCACATAGGACGCGCCGAACCGCACGCAGGTTTCACGGAAAGCCCGGTCGGCCACGCCGGCCATGGGAGCGAGCACGGCATAGCCATCTATTTGTAAATTGCCGATTTTCATGCAAAATTCCTTTCTGTTTTAAAATCCGCGTTCATTATAACACTTATTTTTTTCTTTGGAAAGTGATATAATACCAATGTATATGTTCGAAAAGAAGCGAGGCTTTTCGGCGGGCCTTTTTGGCCTTCCGCTCTGCCCGCAGATGATACCGCGAAAAAAGGAGAACAACATGAAGCTGCTTGTACTTGACGGAAACAGCATATTGAACCGTGCGTTTTACGGCATTCGCCTTCTAACCACAAAAGAGGGGGTTTTTACCAACGGAATTTACGGTTTTCTGACCATGCTGCAGAAACTGAAAAACGAAACCGCCCCGGACGCGGTCGCCATCGCGTTCGACATGCGCGCGCCGACCTTCCGCCACAAGGAATACGCGGGGTACAAGGCACAGCGCAAGGGGATGCCCGAAGAGCTGGCCCAGCAGCTTCCCAACCTCAAGGAGCTGCTTCAGCTTTTAGGCTACCGGCTGGTGGAGTGCGAGGGCTTTGAGGCCGACGATATTCTCGGTACGTTGGCGCACCGCTGCTCGGAAAGCGGGGACGAGTGCATCCTTGCCACCGGCGACCGTGACAGTCTTCAGCTGGTCGGGCCGCACGTCAGCGTCCGTCTTGCCGCCACGAAATTGGGTCAGCCGCAGGTTACGGTTTACGATGAAGCCAAAATCATGGAGGATTACGGCGTGACCCCGAAGCAGATGATCGATATTAAGGCGATTCAAGGCGACTCGTCGGACAATATTCCGGGCGTTGCGGGCATCGGCCCGAAAGGCGCGGGCGATCTGATTCAGCGGTTCCACGATCTGGATTCCATTTATAAAGAGATCGACACGCTCGACATAAAAGAGGGCATGCGTCAGAAACTGATAAAAGATAAGGAAACGGCCTATCTGAGCCGATATTTGGGAACCATCCGCACGGACGCGCCGATTGATACGGAAATTTCGCACTATATCCCGAAGCAGTGGGACAATGACGGCGCCGCGCGGCTGATGGCAAAACTGGAGTTTTTCTCCTTAATTGACAAAATGGGGCTGCGCGAATCTGCCGCCGCGCCGGAGGGGGAGCAAGCGGAGGAGACCGCAGCGGACGTGGTGGAAAACACGGATACCGCTGCGCTTTTCAGAGAGCTGAAAAAAGCAGGCCGCGCCGATGTTATCGCTTCCTATGACGGCGGGAATCTGACGCTTTATATTAACAGCGGAAGCCGGATTCACAAGGTGGATGACCTCGATTTTATCAAACAGCTTTGTGAAGAGGAAACCATCCGGAAAAACACGCATGACATCAAACCTCTTTACGCCGCTCTGCTGGCGAAGGGCATCGAATTGAAAAATCCGGGGATAGACACGATGCTGGCGGCCTATCTGCTCAACCCGTCCGCGTCCGGCTATGAACCGGCCCGGCTGGCACAGGAGTACGGTGTTTCCCTGACCCGGCAGGAGGATGCCCGGCTGACAGACGCTTCTGTGATGCCCGCTCTTGCGGATGTGTTGGGAAACGAAATCGGCAAGAAAAATCAGACGGAGCTGCTGAACAACATTGAAATGCCGCTCGCCGAGGTGCTTGCCCATATGGAAACCGTCGGCTTTGACGTGGACGAGGATGGAATCCGAGCTTACGGGGAAGTGCTGCAGAAGCAGATCGATACGATTCAGACGCAGATTTATGAAGCCGTCGGCTACGAGTTTAATATTAATTCCCCCAAACAACTGGGCGAAGCGCTTTTTGAAAAGCTGGGGCTGAGCCACGGCAAGAAGACGAAAAGCGGTTATTCCACCGCGGTGGAAATTCTGGAAAACCTGCGCTATGAACACCCGGCGGTCGAACTGGTGCTGAATTACCGCAGTCTGGCAAAGCTGAAGTCCACCTACTGCGAGGGTTTGTTAAAGGTGATCGCACCCGACGGCAGAATCCACTCCAGTTTTAACCAGACGGAGACCCGAACAGGCCGTATCAGCTCCACGGAGCCGAATCTGCAGAATATCCCCGTACGGACCGAGCTGGGCCGGGAAATGCGCCGTTTCTTTGTCGCGCGCGAAGGCTGGGTGCTGGTGGACGCGGACTATTCCCAGATTGAACTGCGCGTTCTGGCGCACGTTGCCAACGATAAAAACATGATACAGGCTTTCCTGAATAACGACGATATTCACCGCAGCACGGCGGCGCAGGTGTTTCATATGCCGGAGCAGATGGTCACTCCGGTAATGCGCAGCCGCGCCAAAGCAGTCAACTTCGGTATTGTTTACGGAATCGGCGCGTTCTCCCTCGCGAAAAATATCCATGTTACGCGGAAAGAAGCGGAAACCTATATTCATGATTACCTTGCCCATTACTCCGGTATTGATGAATATATGAAGGAGGTCGTTGCGCGGGCAAAGGAAACCGGCTACGCTGAAACCATGTTCGGCCGCCGGCGCTACCTGCCGGAGCTGACCTCAAGCAACTTTAACATGCGTTCGTTCGGCGAACGGGTTGCGCGCAATATGCCGATACAGGGCGCTGCCGCCGATATTATTAAAATCGCGATGATTAAAGTGGAAAACCGGCTGCAAAAAGAGGGAATGCAGTCGCGCTTAATTTTGCAGGTGCACGATGAACTGATCGTGGAGTCCCCGAAGGAAGAGGCGGAAAAGGCCGCGCGGATTCTGACGGAGGAAATGGAAAACGCCGTTTCTCTTTCCGTACCCATGGTGGCCGAGGCGAAAATCGGAAAGACCTGGTACGAGGCGAAGGCATGACGATTTTTACCTGCCCCGTTTGTGGGGAAAAGCTGGACAGACTCCCCAAAGCCTGTGTCTGTCCGAACGGGCACAGCTACGATCTTGCGGCGGAGGGTTATATCCATCTTCTGCCGCCGAACAAAATGCATTCCAAAATTCCGGGAGATAACAAGGAAATGATCGCGTCGCGCCGCCGCTTTCTGGAATCCGGCGCCTACCGGCTTTTCAGCGATAAACTGAACGAGCTGGTGTGCGAATATTCCCCCGCAAAAAGTCCAATCATTCTTGACGCGGGCTGCGGGGAGGGTTACTATACCGGACGGCTCTGTGACGACCTTGTGTCCCACGGCTTTGCCCCGCAGGTTTTTGGGTTTGATATTTCGAAGTTCGCGGTGAAGGCTGCCGCAAAAAAATACAAACAGATTTCCTTTGCCGTCGCCAGCAGCTTTGGAATCCCGGTTTCAAACGGTGCCGCGGACTTTGTTCTGGATGTGTTCGCGCCTGTGGTGGAAAGCGAGCTGAACCGTGTACTCAAACCGGGCGGAACTCTGATTCTAGCCGTTCCGGGGCGGCGGCATCTGTACGGATTAAAAGAAATTCTGTATGACGCGCCGTATGAAAATGAGTCCATTGAAGCGGAATACGGCGGATTTCAGTTTCTTAACCGTGTGCCGGTGGAGACCGACGCCGAAATAACTGGCAATCAGATGATTCAGGACCTGTTCACCATGACGCCCTATTACTATAAGACCGGGCAGGACGGGGCTGAAAGGCTGAAACAGGTACGGACGCTTCAAACGCATCTGGAATTTGATTTTCTGATTTATAAAAAGGTGGGAGAAAATTGCATAAGCACAGAGAGCTGACAAACGAACAGTTTGAGAACATGGGCTTCCTTGTTCTGATTACGGTACTGGCCATGCTGTGCCGTTTTCTGCTTTTTCCGTTTGAATCGGGGGATTACCACCAGTTTTTGCAGGGATGGTATGCCGCGCTGAAGGACAACGGTGGCTTTGCGGCTGTGGGGATGAATATCGGCGACTATATGCCGACCTATCTCTATCTTCTCGCCGGTTTTACATATTTCCCTGTTTCCGGGCTGGTCGCCATTAAGCTGGTTTCCAGTCTGGCGGACATTGCTCTTGCTTATTATGTGATGAAAACGGTTCGCCTGAAGTTCGAAGACCCCCTGTATGGGGTCATGGCCTACGCTGTTGCTTTATTCCTGCCCAGTGTCGTGCTGAATTCGGCGGTCTGGGGGCAGTGCGACGCGATTTTTACCGCCGCGCTCGTTGCCTGCGTGTACTATTTCATGGTGGATAAGGAGTACCAGGCGGTTGCCGCGTACGCAATTGCGTTTATCTTTAAATTGCAGGCGGTATTTCTCGCGCCGTTTCTGCTGCTTCTGCTGATTAAGCGGCGGGTAAAGATCAGTACTTTTCTGATAATCCCGTTTGTTTACCTGTTGGCTGTCTTACCCGCGATGTTCCTGGGGCGCAGCATGAAAGAACTGCTGACGGTGTATTTTTCTCAGGCGGGGCAGTATAAAATGATTGCCATGTTCCTGCCGAACCTGTACACCTGGCTGCCGGAGGACACGCCGGAGTACATCAGCGCCGCTGCGGTGATGTTTGCCGGAGCGCTGACCGTCACCGCGCTGTTCTACCTTTATAAGAAGAAGTTTGTTTTTACGGACGAACTGTTTGTTACAATGGCGCTTTTTTTTGCGCTGTTTCTGCCGTTCATCCTCCCCCATATGCATGAGCGGTACTTTTATCTGGCGGACATCCTGGCGGTCATCTTTGCGTTTTATTTTCCAAAAATGCTCTATGTGCCGGTGGTCACGGTGCTGAGCTCCACCTACGCCGTCTGCCACAATCTGTTCAACACGGATTTCTTCAGCGTGCAGCTTCTGGCGGTGATAATGCTTTTCATTCTGATACAGGTTGCGAGGCACGCGGTGCGGCTGATTGATCTTCAGTCGGGGCAGGTGCCGGGATGAGCGGGGTGCAAATCGTACCGATGGGGGAAGAGCATCTGGACGCGCTGGTCGAAATTGACGCGCTCTGCTTTTCGGACCCGTGGTCGCGGGAAGGACTTCGCGCCGAGCTTTTCAGCGACACGGCTGTTTTTGCCGCGGCGCAGCGGGATGGAGAAACGGTCGGCTGTGCCGGGATGCACTGCGTCTGCGGGGAATGCTATATTGACAAGGTCTGCGTCCATCCATCCTGCCGCCGGATGGGAACCGCGCGGGCGCTGGTGCGGTATTTAATGGATTACGCGGTCAATCACAACGCGGAATTTATTACGCTCGAGGTTCGGCCGAGCAACGCGGCCGCCATTGCGCTTTACAGCGGGCTTGGTTTTCTGCCTGTAGGGGTCAGAAAAAATTTTTACACCGATCCGAAAGAGGACGCGCTGCTGATGACAAAAACCTTTTAAAAAATTGATTGACAGCGGGTCGTATGGTTTTATTTTAAAAATAAGGGGAAAATAGAGAATGCGGATTTTAGCACTGGAAAGCTCCTGCGACGAAACCGCCGCCGCAGTGGTGGAAAACGGCAGAACCGTTCTGTCTTCGGTGGTTGCTTCACAGGTGGAGGAACACAAATTATACGGCGGCGTCGTGCCGGAAATCGCGTCGCGCCGTCACTGTGAAGCAATTGTCGGCGTTACACAAAAAGCGCTTGACGACGCGGGAATGAGGCTGGAGGAAGTCGATGCCATTGCTGTGACCTACGCGCCCGGGCTGATCGGCGCGCTTCTGGTGGGCGTGAATTTTGCGAAGGGGCTTGCCATGTCCTCCGGAAAGCCGATTGTGCCGGTGCACCATCTCCGTTCGCACATCGCGGCAAACTACATTACCTCGCCGGAACTGAAACCGCCGTTTTTGTGCCTGATTGTTTCCGGCGGCCACAGCCATATTGTGGAGGTAAAAGATTATACGGATCTTTCTATTCTGGGCCGTACGCGCGACGACGCCGCGGGCGAAGCCTTTGACAAGGCCGCAAGAGCCATGGGAATGCCGTATCCCGGCGGGGTGGAAATGGACAAACGCGCCGAAGGCGGAAACCCAAAGGCGTTTCAGCTGCCGCATCCCACGGTGGACGGTTCCCCGTATGATTACAGCTTTTCCGGGCTGAAAACGGCGGTGATTAACCTGATCCACAACGCGGAGCAGAAAGGGCAGGCTTTGCCGGTAGAAGATCTGGCGGCCTCTTTCCGCAAGGCGGTAGTCGACTGCCTGGTAAAGAATTTTGTGAAAGCCGCGCAGGACACCGGCAGCACCAAGCTGGTGATTGCGGGCGGCGTTTCCGCCAATTCGCTATTGAGGAAACGTCTGCAAAAAGAATGCGCCGACCGGGGCTGGCAATTCTATATGCCGGAACTCAGCCTTTGCGGGGACAACGCCGCCATGGTCGGTGCGCAGGGATACTACGAGTTTCTTGCAGGAAACACCGCTTCCATGGACCTGAACGCCTGCGCGGCAATGCCGATTGACGGCGGCCGCTGAAAATCCTCCAAAAGTGGAACAAAAGCTTTGTGCATTTCTTATGGTAAAATTTTAACAATTTCATTATTTCAACATTGATTAAAATAATACAATGTATTATAATGAGATCTAATATCATCAATTTTGGAAGGTCATTGGACCGGAAGGAGAAATGAGTTATGACAAGCAACAAGTCCGTTTTAAATTGGATTGAGGAAATGAAAGCACTTGTTGGTCCGGACAAATTAGTCTGGATTGACGGGTCAGAGGATCAGCTTGAAGCACTGCGCGCCGAAGCCTGTACTTCGGGAGAAATTATCAAGCTGAATCAGGAAAAACTCCCGGGCTGCTACCTGCACCGCACTGCGATAAACGACGTCGCCCGCGTGGAGGACAGAACCTTTATCTGCTCCCGCAAAGAAGAGGATGCAGGCCCGACCAACCACTGGAAAGACCCTCAGGACGCCTATAAGATGCTCTATGATATTGCAAGGGGCAGCTACAGGGGCCGTACCATGTACGTCATTCCTTACTCCATGGGCCCGATTGGGTCACCGCTCGCAAAAATCGGCGTTGAACTTACAGATTCAATCTATGTTGTATTAAATATGGCAATTATGACCCGCGTAGGCCAAAAGGTTTGGGATACGCTGGGCGACAGCACCGACTGGGTAAAAGGTCTGCACTGCAAGTGCGAAATCGACGCGGAAAAGAGATACATCTGCCATTTCCCGGAAGACAACACCATTATTTCCGTCAACTCCGGCTACGGCGGAAACGTTCTGCTGGGCAAAAAGTGCTTTGCACTGCGCATCGCTTCCTACCTTGGCAAGACCGAGGGCTGGATGGCGGAGCATATGCTGATTCTCGGTATTGAGAATCCTCAGGGCGATATCAAATACGTCGCTGCTGCGTTCCCGTCCGCCTGCGGCAAGACCAATCTGGCTATGCTGATTCCGCCGGAAGGCTACCGCGCGAAGGGCTACAAGGTCTGGACTGTCGGCGACGATATCTCCTGGATGCGTCAGGGCCCGGACGGCAGACTGTATGCCATCAATCCTGAAAACGGATTCTTCGGCGTCGCTCCCGGCACAAACGCAAAGTCCAACCCGAACGCGCTTGCATCCACAATGTCGGGCACTATTTTCACCAATGTTGCGCACAACCTTGACGACAACACCGTCTGGTGGGAAGGCCTTGACAAGAATCCTCCGAAGAACGCCCTCAACTGGAAGGGTGAACCCTGGGATGGCACTACTTCCGACCAGAAGGGCGCTCATCCGAACAGCCGCTTTACCGCTCCCGCAAAGAACTGCCCCTGCGTCAGTCCTGAATTTGACAAGGGTGCGGGCGTTCCGATTTCCGCCATCATCTTCGGCGGCCGCCGCGCACAGACCACTCCGCTGGTTTATCAGTCCCGCGACTGGAACAACGGCGTGTTTGTCGGTTCCATTATGGCTTCTGAAACAACCGCAGCCGCTACCGGTGCAGTCGGCGTAGTCCGCCGCGACCCGATGGCCATGCTTCCGTTCTGCGGTTACCATATGGGCGACTACTTCAAGCACTGGATCGAAATGGGCGCAAAGCTCGGCGAAAAAGCTCCGAAGATCTTCAACGTCAACTGGTTCCGTCTTGACGACGAAGGCCACTTTATTTGGCCGGGCTTCGGTGACAACCTCCGCGTTCTTGAGTGGATTGTCAACCGCTGCGAAGGAAAAGCAGACGCTGTTGAAACACCGATCGGCTTTGTTCCGAAGGCGGAAGATATTAACCTGGAAGGCCTTGACTTCAGCATAGATACCCTGAAGAGCATTCTTGAGATTAAGAATGACCAGTGGGTCAAAGAGGCCGAGGGAATTGAGGAATTCTACAAGAAGTTTGGCGACAAACTTCCGAAGGAGCTTCACGATCAGCTCGATATTCTGAAAAACAACCTGAAATAATTTCATTGATCTACAGCGGCGGCTTCTCAGGGAGGTCGCCGCTCATTTTATGCTTTTTGCAGCTTGAAAGCGGTTTCATGCATACTTTATGATAGAATGCTCTAAAATAAGTGTGGAAATTTAATTTTTTGCATTTTCATGACCAAATTTCCTCAAAAAGTATGAATAAATTGTTTCTAAATCCAAAAGTTTGTGTAAATATCACATTGTCATATCCTGACCAAAGCTCTATACTATAAATAAATCGTGTTTGAACCCGGCAATGTTTGTCGGGCACTTTTATTTTTATTTATCAGGAGGAGAAATTATGGCAGGCAGTTCAGAAACAGCATACCATCCGAAGGGCGATTTCTTTAACTTAAAGGGCAACAATACAAATGCCCGCACAGAAATCGGGGCAGGTTTGACCACTTTCTTCGCAATGGCATACATCATCATCGTCAACCCGAATATGCTGTCACAGACAGGCATGAAATGGGGAGCGGTATTCCTTGCGACCATTATTGCTTCCGTAATCGGTACTCTCATCATGGGATTGTTCGCCAATGTTCCTTACGCACAGGCGCCGGGCATGGGCCTTAACGCTTTCTTTGTCTTTACCGTGTGTTTTGGCTTGCATTTCCAATGGCAGGAAGCACTCGCTATGGTTTTCATCTGCGGTCTTGTCAATATTTTAATCACAGTGACCAAAATCCGCAAACTTATCATCAAATCCATTCCGGAAAGCCTTCAGAATGCCATCGGCGGCGGTATCGGTATTTTTATCGCCTACATCGGCATTAAAAACGCCGGACTGATTCAGTTCACCTCCGACCCGGGCACCTATCTTCTTTTGGACAGCAAAACCGTTATCGCTTCCAGCGCTGCGGTTCCGGCCATTGTAAAGCTGAACGCACCCGTTGTGCTTCTTGCTTTGTTCGGTTTGGCACTGACTGTCGTTCTTCTGGTTAAGAACGTCAAGGGCGCTATTCTGATTAGTATTGCCGTAACCACCATTATCGGTATTCCTATGGGTGTTACAACGATGGGTCAGAGCATGGGATTTGCAGAAGCCTGCTCTCAGCTGCCGGAGACCTTCGGCGCCGCTTTCGGCAACCCCGGTATGGTTTCCCTGTTCTCAGATCCGTCAAAGATTCCGCTTGTACTCATGACTATTTTCGCGTTCAGCCTTTCCGATACATTCGACACCATCGGCACCTTTATCGGCACCGGCCGCAAGACCGGCATCTTCACCGCTGAAGATCAGAAGGCGCTTGAGACCAGCACCGGCTTTAAGTCCAAGATGGACAAGGCCCTGTTTGCCGACGCAACCGCAACTTCCATCGGCGCAATTTTCGGCACTTCCAACACCACCACTTATGTTGAGAGCGCAGCCGGTATCGGCGCCGGCGGCCGTACCGGTCTGACCAGCGTTGTAACCGCGGCGATGTTCATTATCAGCGCATTCTTTGCTCCTTTAATCAGCGCTGTTCCTTCCGCCGCCACCGCTCCCGCCCTGATTGTTGTCGGTATCATGATGCTCAGCTCCTTTAAAGAGATTGAGTGGACCAATCTGGAAGAAGCGACCCCCGCATTCTTCGCCGGTATCTTTATGGCGTTCTGCTACAGCATTTCCTACGGTATCGCAGCCGGATTTATCTTCTACTGCCTGATTAAGGTCGTTCGCGGCAAGGCAAAGGAAATTCATCCGATTCTCTGGGTTGCCACAGGTCTGTTTGTTCTGAACTTCATCATTCTGGCAATCATTTCCTGATTTTATTCATCCTGTTTTTATAGAGGCCCCGCACGGTACCGTGCGGGGCCTCTTCTTTATTATTACGGATTCCTATGGTATAATTACTGCAAAGAAGAGGCTATACTTTTAAAAGAGTCCGCACTGGGGAAAACGCTGCGGCGACAAAAGTTTAGCGGTCAATTAGTTTTATCATATACTTGAGGTGAATTATGCCCAGATTTTTTATTGATTACGTTCCACAGGAACGCGCGTTCATCACCGGAGAGGACGCCCGCCACATTGCGCGGTCGCTGCGGATGCAGCCCGGCGAAAGCCTGATTCTCTGCGACAGTATCGGAACGGATTATAACGGCGAAATCGAAAGCGTGGCGGACGACCAGGTAGTCGTGCGCGTTCTGAATTTCTGCAGGAGTGTCGCGGAGCCGAGCGCCCTTGTAACCGTGTACCAGGGGCTGCCCAAAGCGGATAAAATGGACAGTATTGTGCAGAAGTCGGTAGAGACGGGCGCGGTAAAAATTGTGCCGGTTATGACCGCGCGCTGCGTTTCAAAGCCGGACGAAAAAGCGGCGGCAAAAAAAATCGTCCGCTGGCAGAAAATTGCGGAAGAAGCCGCAAAACAGAGCGGCAGGGGCATCATTCCACAGGTTGCCCCGCTGACAAGCTTCCGGCAGGCAGTGGAGCAGGCGGCAAAAGCCGGGAAGATCATCCTCTTTTTTGAAGGCGGCGGGCAGAGCATCGCGAAGCTTGTCAACGGAGAGACCCGGGAACTGGCGGTCTTTATCGGGCCGGAGGGCGGATTTGAACAAAGTGAGGTCGATTTTGCGGTGGAAAACGGTGCGGCCGTCGGTACGCTCGGCGCGCGCATTCTCCGCACGGAAACCGCGCCCATCGCGGCGCTTTCAGCCATTATGCTCGCAACGGGCAATATGTAACCTGCAGTTAGGAGGAACTTATGAAATACGAATGGACAGATGAATACTGCCTTTCAAAAGTCGGCGTGGAAAAAGATTTTAAGGTGGAATGGAACGCAACCCGCTACATGATCCGGGGGAAGATGTTCGCCATGCGGGGCGGCGATAAAGAAGGCAAACCGATTCTGACGATAAAACTGGAACCCTCTTTCGGCGCGTTCCTGCGCACCCAGTACAGGGATATCGTACCGGGTTATTATATGAATAAGGAGCACTGGAATTCGCTGTATCTGGAGGGAAATGTTCCGGACGAAACGGTCAGGGAAATGCTGGACAACGCATACTCGATTGTATTTGCCGCTCTGAGCGGAAAAGTGCGCCGGGAACTGGAAGAAGGAGACTGAAAAATGAAAACGGCATTGGTTACCGGTGCTTCACGCGGAATCGGAAAAGCCGTGGCGAGCAGGCTCGCCGCCGACGGGTTCCGGGTCATCGTAAATTATTGTGCATCCCAGGGGCAGGCCGAAGCCCTTGCGGCGGAGCTGAATACCCTATATTCCGCGGGCTGCACGGCAATACAGGCTGACGTTTCAGACCGGGCGCAGGTGGAAAAAATGTTTGCCGCAGCCGGTGAAATCGACGTACTGGTCAACAATGCGGGCATCGCGCAGCAAAAGCTTTTTACCGACCTGACGGAGCAGGATTGGGACAGGATGTTTGATGTGGACGTGAAGGGGATGTTCCACTGCTGCCAGTGCGCGCTTCCTTATATGATCCGCCAAAAGCGGGGGAAAATCATCAATGTTTCTTCCATGTGGGGGCAGGTCGGCGCCTCCTGCGAAGTACACTATTCCGCGGCGAAGGCGGCGGTCATCGGGCTGACCAAGGCGCTCGCAAAGGAAGTCGGCCCCTCGGGAATCCAGGTGAACTGTGTGGCGCCGGGCGTGATAGAGACGGAAATGAACGCAAAGCTTGACGCGGATACGATCCGTGAGCTGAGAGAGGAGACTCCGCTCGGCGTAATCGGCGCGGCAGAGGATATTGCCGCCGCGGTCAGTTTTCTGGCAGGAGAGAATTCCCGGTTTATTACGGGTCAGGTGCTGGGCGTGAACGGCGGTATGATTATTTAGCGGAAATATAAACGGATGATTCTTTCGAATACAATTCTTTCATAACCATTACAAAGCTGTCAGAAATATAGACATTCCATGATTATCCATTATACTATAATTAAAATAATAATCAGTTCCCCGTACAGTGACAGGGGAAAGTATAGGAGGAGAATGGCTATGATGTACCGGGCAAAGCGCGCGGTGCTCCTGCTGATGGCGTTTTGCTGCATCCTTTCGCAGGCTGGCTGTGCCGGGGTGGCGGAGGCAAGAACTGCTTCCAGTCAGGTAACCGGTTTTTCACAGGGCAGCAAGGTAGTCAATACAACGGAGGATAAGGTGCAGATTCAGACGGCGGTTCCGGTTTTTCTCGGATTTTCCGCCGCGCAGGAACTGAATCAGAAAATCAAAGAGGTATCCGACGACGGAATTATCGAAATCAAAAAGGCCGAGAAAGAGCTTGGCAATTCGGCGGCGGAAGGACATCTCTTTTTTCAGAGCTATTACGACCTCTTTTGGGATAATGATATTCTTTCCGTGTGGGTCAGAAATGAGAATTACGCTGGCGGAGCGCACGGATACCGCTGGCTGAAGTCCTTTAACGTCAATATTCAGACAGGGGAATTCTACGATACACCCGGCAAATTGTTTAAAGACCCGGAGGCGGGAACCAAACAGATTACGGATAAAATTCTGGAGGAAATCAAAAAGAAACCCGACCTCTATTTTCAGGAAGCGGCACAGACTGTGAAGGATAAAAAGGGCGCGTATTCCTTTTATCTGGACGGACAGGATCTTGTCGTCTATTTTGACCTCTACGAGTTAGTGCCTTACGCGGCGGGGATGCCGGAGTTCCGCTTCCCGCTGACTGATCTTGACCTAAAGTTCCGAATGGGAAACAACCCTGACCGGTCGAGCGTGCGCAACAACGGAATGGACTTGGAATTCAAGAATCCGGTCGTTTCGAACGACAGCGGAGTATTTCTGCCATTGGAAGAGACTGCGGGCGCGCTGTGCCATAACGTGAAGAAAACGGACGCGGGCTATACGGTGGATAATCATCCGGTAAAACCCACGATGCTAAACGGCGCGGCTTATATGCCCCTTCAGTATTTCAACGATCTTGGGAAAGATTACGCGATTCCGGGATTTGTGGCCTATGACAGGGATACGCTTTCTATCTTCACCCAGACCGCACAGAGCGAGGAAGAAAAAAAGAGCACCGACCTTAACAGCGTGGGAAGCGAAATTTATTTGAACAGCGCGGCAGGGGATTCCTCTTCTGAAATTTCGTGGAAAAAAAGAATGTGTTATCTCAAGAGCTTTGACAAGGAGTCTTCCACTTTGACTTTTGATCCCATAGAGTGGATTTCCAGCGATGACAAGGATCGGATTTCGGAGCTGAAGCTCGGCGGCGATTTCCCGGACGGCTATTACATTTACAATCCTACCGTGGAGACGGAGAAAATAAAGCTTTCTGAAAATGCGAAAATCAGCCTTATTAACTGGAACGGGAACAATGTGGCGGAATCCAGTACGCTGACAAATACAGAAGGCTTGGTCGCGCGGCTGAAAGAGGACGGCGCGCTGAACTTTCCTTATGAATACACCGTGAGCAACGGACAGATGATAGAACTTCGCGAGCAGTATGTACCTTGAAGTCCGATCAAAACAAGAGCAATTTTTTCAGACAGGGAGGAAGAAAGGGATGAAAAACAGAGGATTTTTAGCACTTGCCGCCGCATTGCTGATGACGGCATACATACTTGGCGGCTGTGCCTCACAGGGAAAAAGCACAGCTGCGGTTTCTGCAGCGGGACAGAAATCCGTTGCCATGGATACACAAGCCGCGAATGAAGCGGCGGGAATCGACGGCGGGCAGCCATCGGTGGCTGGCAAAAAAACCGCAAACGGGGCAAACAACGCTCCGACCGCGGGCGAAATCGCGGCGGCGTCCTCCAGTCAGAAAATTATCGAGCGCCTGTCGTACCAGATTGAGACACTGAAATTTGACGATTCCGTCCAGAAAGTGCAGAGCCTCTGTACGGAAATGAACGGCTATGTGCAGGAATCGGGAGTTACGGGCAGCGGAATTGAGAAGCAAAACCTGCGCTCCGCGAATTTCGTCCTGCGGATTCCGCAGGAAAAGCTCAGCCAGTTTAAAAACAGCGCGGGCTCTATCGGGAGCATCCTGAACCTGTCCAGCTCAAGCGAAAACATCAGCGAAAGCTATTATGATACCGAAGCAAGGCTGAAAAGCCTGCGCACCCAGCAGGAAAGACTGATGGCGCTGCTGCAAAAATCCGGCTCTCTGACCGACATCATCGCGCTGGAAAAGGCGCTGGCGGACGTTAATTACCAAATCGAACAGTATACCGGCACCCTGCGCCAGTATGATTCCCTGATTAATTACAGCACCGTTTCCATCCAGCTGAATGAAGTGGTAAAGCCCACGGAGCTGGAAAAGACGCCGGTAACGCTGGGGGAGAAAATTTCAAGTCAGTTTAAGAGTTCCCTGCGTGCCCTGGGTGGGTTTGGGGAAGGGCTGCTGATCTTTGTGATCGGCGGCGCGCCCGTGATTCTGTTCTTGGCAGTCATCGCCGCGGCGGTGGTGTTTGTCCTGCACAAAAGAAAAAGGCGTTTCCAGAAAGCGGCCCAAAAGGCTCAGCCAGTGTTTACACAGGAACAAAAAGAAGAGAGTTCCAGAGATAAATAGTTCGTATCGCGAAAGCGGGCCGCTTCCCGGTTTGGGGAAACGGCCCGCTTTTGTATAGATGAATTAAAATTCAATTTTCTTGCTGATATAGGCTGCCAGCTCGGAAATCGCGATGCGCTCCTGCTGCATGGTGTCGCGGTCGCGCACGGTCACGCAGCCGTCTGCTTCACTGTCAAAATCATAGGTGATGCAGGACGGGGTGCCGATTTCGTCCTGACGGCGGTAACGCTTGCCGATGGAACCGGCGTCGTCGTAATCCACCATGTAATGCTTCGCGAGCATGTCGCTGATTTCCTGCGCTTTTTCACCCAGCTTCTTGGAAAGCGGAAGAACGGCGGCCTTGTAGGGAGCCAGCGCGGGGTGCAGCCGCATCACGATTCTGGTATCCTTTTCGTCCAGCTTTTCCTCGTCATAAGCGTCACACAGGAAGGCGAGCGCAACACGGTCGGCGCCGAGGGACGGCTCCACAACATACGGAATATACCGCTCGTTTGTTTCGGGATCAAAGTATTCCAGGCTCTTGCCGGAGTGGTTCTGGTGCTGGGTCAGATCGTAACTGGTGCGGTCTGCAATGCCCCAGAGTTCGCCCCAGCCGAACGGGAACAGGAATTCAATATCGGTGGTTGCCTTGGAGTAGAAGGACAGCTCTTCTTTTTCATGGTCGCGCAGACGCATGTTTTCTTCCGTCATACCGAGGTCGAGCAGCCATTTCTTGCAGTAATCCTTCCAGTAGTAGAACCAGTCAAGGTCGGTGTCCGGCTTGCAGAAGAATTCAAGCTCCATTTGCTCAAATTCACGCGTGCGGAACGTAAAGTTGCCCGGCGTGATTTCATTGCGGAAGCTCTTTCCGATCTGCGCCACGCCGAAGGGAACCTTGCGGCGGGTGGTGCGCTGAATGTTGGCAAAGTTGACGAAAATGCCCTGCGCCGTTTCGGGGCGGAGGAAGATTTCATTTTTGGCGTCTTCCGTAACACCCTGAAAGGTTTTAAACATCAGGTTGAACTTGCGGATATCCGTGAAATTGGCGGAGCCGCATTCCGGGCATTTGATGTTGTTTTCTTTAATGTAGTCGCTCATCTGCTCAAAGGTCATGCCGTTCGCGTCGCCGCCTGCGTCCTCAATCAGCTTGTCGGCGCGGTGGCGGGTTTTGCAGTCGCGGCAGTCCATCAGCGGGTCGGAAAATCCGCCCACGTGGCCGGAGGCCACCCACACCTGCGGATTCATCAGAATCGCGGTGTCCAGACCGACGTTGTACCGGCTTTCCTGCACAAATTTTTTCAGCCAGGCGCGTTTGACGTTGTTTTTGAATTCTACGCCGAGCGGGCCGTAGTCCCAGGTGTTTGAAAGGCCGCCGTAAATTTCGCTGCCGGAGTAAACAAACCCGCGGTTTTTGCACAGAGCGACAATTTTATCCATCGTTTTTTCAGTTGCCAACATGTTTAACTTCCTCCATAATCAGGGGCGCTGGCTGCGCTCCATTATTTTTTAAAGATAATCATTTTGCTTAGCACATAATTCATAATGACCACAATCACGTTCATAATGATTTTTGCCAGCCAGTCGTTCCAGACCAGCACATTCACCATGAGCAGCATTCCGAGAGAATCCACGCCAAGCGACAGCAGGCGCGCGCCCACAAAGGTGGAAAGCTCCCGCCAAAAAAGCTTTGCGGCGAAGCTTTTGCTGCGGAACACAAACAGCTTGTTCGTAATAAACGCAAAAGCCACCGAAAGAACCCAGGCAATCGTATTTGCCGTCAGCACATCCCACTGAGCGTTCCAGTGAATCACCGGGCGCAACAGTCCGTAGCTCACCACATTGACGACCGTGGTAAGAACACCGAAAATAATGTAGGAGATCATTTCGGGCGTTGTCAGAAAGCGCCACAGCTTTTTTAGCTTATCCAAAGTAACACCGCCATTTACTGAGTATTATTATAGTTTACCATTGAACGGCAAGGCTTTCAAGTACTTATCCTGTGGTTTATGAAAAATGAAATGACAAAAGCAGAATAAAATGCGCTCTGCACGGACAAACGGTCCGTACAGAGCGCAATCGTTTCATTCAGAATTTACTGCAGCTTCGCAAGCTCCACGGCAAGGTTCGCGCCGACCACAGCGTTGTTGTATACCAGCTGAATATTGGAATCCAGACTGTCGCCGCCGGTGATCTCCTTGATCTTGGCAAGCAGATAGGGGGTGGTGTCCTTGCCTTTGATCCCTTCGCGCGCAGCGTCGGCCAAAGCCTCGTCTATGGCCTTGTCGATCACCGCTTTGTCCATCTGATACTGTTCCGGAATTGGGTTTGCAATTACCAGACCGCCGTTGATGCCCATTTCCCATTTGACCTTGACCGCCTGTGCCAGCTCTTTTTCAGAGTCGATACGGTAGTCAACCTTATATCCGCTTTTTCTGGTATAGAAGGCGGGCAGTTCGTCCGTGCCGAAACCGACGACGGGTACGCCGCGTGTCTCCAGATATTCCAGCGTCAGCTTCAGGTCAAGGATGGATTTCGCGCCCGCGCAGATCACCGCCACATTGGTTCTTGCCAGTTCCTCCAGGTCGGCGGAAATATCAAAAGTTTCCGGTGCGCCGCGGTGTACGCCGCCGATGCCGCCGGTGACGAACACCTTGATTCCCGCCAGCGCCGCCAGAATCATTGTGGTTGCCACCGTTGCCGCGCCGTCGCCTTTTTTGGCAATGATAAAGGGAATGTCCCTTCTGCTGGTCTTGATGACGTTTTTGGCCGTGCCGAGGTGTTCCAGCTCGTCGTCGGTCAGGCCGATTTTAATCTTCCCGCCGATGATCGCAATGGTGGCCGGTTCCGCGCCGTGCTCGCGGACGATTTTCTCCACGTTGCGCGCTGTTTCCACATTCTGCGGATAAGGCATGCCGTGAGATATGATTGTGGACTCCAGAGCGACGACGGGCTTTCCTTCGTCCAGAGCTTTCTGTACGCCGGGGTTGATTTCAAGATAGTCTTTTAACATGGTAGTTTTCCTCCATCAGTATTTTTATATTTTCTACGGACATCTCCGGATTAATTGTGTTTTCATGACTGAGCGCAAGCTTTGAGGCCGCTGCGGACAGCCGGATCGTTTCCACCGGGGAGATTTGGTTCAGGCTGGCATAAACCATTCCGGCCATAAATGCGTCGCCCGCGCCCGTGGCGTTGACCACCTTTGCCTTTTCCGTTTCCAGAATAAACTCATTTTTCCCGTCGCGGTAATAGGTTCCTTTTCCGCCAAGGGAAATTACAACGCGCCTGACACCCTGTTTCAGAAAGTATTCCCCCGATCTGCGCAGGCTTTCTTCGTCGGTAATCGGAATACCGGTTAGCTTTTCCGACTCCAGCCGGTTCGGCTTGATGGTGTGCAGACGGCCGAGAATATTTTTGACCTTGACCGCCTTTGCGGTAGAGACCGTGTCAAGGTAAAAATCCATTTCCGGAAATTCCTGTGTCAGGTACACCAGTGTTTTTTCCGGCAGATTGGTGTCAATCACGCAAAGCTGCGCGCGCTTAATCAGCTGTCTGCGGTTTTCAATAAATTCCGGGCTGATTTTCTCAAGTACGGCCATCTGGGCAATCGCAACCTTCATGTCGCCCTCTTCGTCAAGGATGGAAAGGTAAATGGGAGTGGGGTATTCGTCCGAGATCAGCGAATGTTTCATATCCATTCCGCATTTTCCGGCGGCCTCCAGCAGCCCTCTGCCGTAATCGTCGTTGCCCACCGCGGTAATCAGCCGGGTCTGGATTCCCAGCCTGCTGATATTTTCAGCAATATTTCTGCCGACGCCCCCGTACGAAATCTTGACCGACCCGGGATTGGAGTCGTTCATAACCAGCTGTTCGCCGGGGAAGCCCTGAATGTCGATATTCGCTCCGCCGACCACACAGACATACGGTTCATCGTTTAGAAGATAGCATTTCCCTTTAATGACGCCCTTTTTCATCAGGTTGGTTATGTGCACTGCCACGGAAGAGCGCGTGATGGAGAGCTTTTCAGACAGCTCGTTTTGCGTAATCATCGGATTTTTACGGATCAGTTCAATAATTTCCTGTTCCCTGTTTGTCAAAAGGCCCCCTCCTTTTTATAGCCGCCTTATCACAGGCTATAGCGTTTCCAGTTGATTTTGCAATAAGGTTGTGTTCCTCCCCCGCCGAAGGCGGGGGAGGAACATGTTTTGTTTCGCAAACTGGAATAGAATTGCTGTAAGGATACTGTAAAATTTTATAATCAATTGTTTATACAATAAGCACATGATTATAATAACATGTCAGATACGAATTTGCAACAAAAAAATTTCCCGTCCTAGCTTTTCACTACGACGGGAAAATATAAGAAAAATCAGATTAAGCTTTGCCTGCGCTGCCGCACACTTGAATTTTGGCTTTTACCAGTTCCTTTACGGCAATGCGGGCGGTGCCAAGATATTTCTTGGGGTCAAAGTCGTTGGGATGTTCCGCCATATGCGCTTTGATTGCGTCGGTAAACGCAATGCGCAGCTCAGTGGCAAAGTTGATCTTGGACATTCCCTTTTCAACGCCTTCGCGCAGAGCTTCGTCGGAAAGTCCGGAAGCGCCATGCATGACCAGCGGGATGGAGACAACCTTCTTAATCAGCGTGGCGCGGTTAAAGTCCAGCACCGGTTTTTTTGCGTAAATGCCGTGCGCGGTACCAATCGCGACAGCCAGAGAAGAAATTCCGGTGCGGTTTACAAAGTCCGCCGCCTGATCGGGGTCGGTGTACTGGTTCCCGTCGCTTTCGGTGTCGTCTTCCTTGCCGCCGATTTTTCCCAGCTCGGATTCAACCGGGATGCCGAAATTATCCGCGTAATCGCGTACCTTTTTCGTGACGCAGATGTTTTCTTCATAGGGCAGGGCGGAACCGTCGATCATGACCGACGTGTAGCCGCTGTCAATGCACTGCTTCGCCAGTTCAAAGCTGGCTCCGTGGTCTAGGTGGATCGCCACCGGCACGCTGACGGACTCAGCGGCCGCTTTTGCAAGATTTGCAAAATAGGCGGGCGAGAAGTATTTTAGGGTTGAGGATGTGGTCTGAATAATAACGGGAGCTTTCAGCTCCTCCGCGGCGTTGACAATGGCCCAGACCATTTCGGCGTTTTCCGCGTTAAAGGCGCCGACAGCGTATCCGCCGTCTTTGGCGTCGTTCAGCATTTTTTTGGTAGTTACCAGCATGATTTGACCTCCTGTTATTTCAGTGTAATATAGGCGTCCAGCCCGGTCGGCTCGTCAGGATTTACTCCGCTTGCAAGAGCCTTGGTCAGCGCGATCATCTGCATGGTGTAGATAAACGGAATTCCGTATGTTTCAAAGCGGTGAATGCCGCTAATGGAAATGTGAAGGTCGGAACCGTAAACGTTGCTCTGTTCGGAACCGAAGGTGACCACGGTGCCGTTGTGCTTCTTTACGTCGTCGATCATGTCGCGCTGATAGGAGCTCCCATTGGGCTGTACGGCGAAGATGGTGAGGGTCTTGGTGCTGTTCAGTACCTTGGGGCCGTGACGGTAGTCGAGCATATTGAAGTATTTGCCGCTGATGAGGGAAATTTCGGTGAAGGCAAGCGCGCCTTCCTCCGCAATGCCGCAGAGTACGCCGTCGGCAAGAACGATGACATCTTCAAAGTCCTTTTTACCGATGATTTCCAGTTCCGCACGGTATTTTTCCATGTGGTCCTTGTTCTGGTCAATCGCGGTTTTTACGTCGGCCTTCAGTTCCTCGTCGCCGTAGCAGATTGCGTTCATCAGCAGACCGGCAGTGTACAGATTGGTGACGGAACGGGTCTGGCAGACGCTGTTGTCGTAAGCCCAGGGAAGGACGACGGTCAAATCAGAAAGTGCCTCAAGAGCGCTGTTCTCTTTCATGGTGATGGAAACGACCTTCACGCTGCCGGTTTTTTTCATGTGCTCGACAGCGCGGACGATTTCCGTGGTCGTCCCGGAACGGGACAATACCAGCACAATGCTGTTTTCAATCGTATGGGCGTAGGTTTCTGGGCTGACAAGGTAGTCGCCGCCCGCAAGCGCAACGGCGGAAGTGTCCGGGCGGGTGATGAACAGACGCTCGTTGCTCTTTGAGAGCATATAGCTGGAGCCGCAGCCCAGAAACACGAATTTGCGCTGTGTGTTTTCACGGAAGAAATTTTTGATTTCCTCTTCCTGCTTCAGAATCTGCGCATAGGTTTTATCAAGGGCTTCTTTTGTCGCCATGATTTCCTGTTCTGTTAAATACATCTTGTTTACCTCACTGTCTGTTTTTTAATTTTTGGGCAACCGACGGAAAATCCGCCGGGTTGAACTTAAAGAAGCAAAGGAGCACCGCTCCCATGACCGGGGAAAGCTGCGGCTTGACCAGTCTGCCGCCGAGCGCGTGGATCTGCGCCTCAAAAGGCTTTAAAATCAGATCTCCCGCTTTAAAAAGACCGCCGGAATAGGAAACGGGGAAGCCCGGCTGGAAACTCAGCTGATTCAAAACGCCTTTTACAATCAGCCCCAGCTCCGCGGCGGCGGAGCGGTAGGCCTCTATTGCCTGCGGGTCGCCCTTGACAGCCGCCTTTTCCAGAAGAATCTGCAGGCTTGCCACTTTTTCCCGGTAGGGGAAATACTCGTTAACCATCAGGTCAATCAACTCAAAGTCGTCCGAAAGATGAAATTCCTCACGGATGATGTCGTACAGGGGCCCTCTGGGAAGGCGGTGGTCCGCTTCCTTTGAGAAAAGTTCCACTGTTTTTCTTCCGGTCCAGTAGCAGGAGCCCTCGTCGGAGAAGAACTCCGCCCAGCCGCCGGAACGGGCGGTTTTTCCGCTGCCGTCCTCGCCGAACGCAATGGAACCCGTTCCCGCCACAACGTTGATTCCTTCTTCACACGCGAGGGAACCGGCCCAGCCGACTTCCACATCGTTTGTTATATAAACCTGAACACCGGGGAAACATGCGCAAATCTTTTGTTTCAGCTGCGGATCCATTACGGCGTTTTCCCCCACGCAGGGCAGCCCCATGCTGATGGCGGCCACGTCGCTGAGCGAAACGTTTCCCTTTTCAAGGCATTGTTCCACGCCCGTTCTTATCCTTTCCACAACACAGTCAATTCCATACATCAAATAGGAGGAACCGGCGCAAAGATGTTCCGCAACCGGGTCTCCTTCGCTGTTGCAGAGGGAAAATGCGGTTTTGGTTCCACCGCCGTCCACGCCGAGATAATATTTCATGATTACACCCTCTTTACAAAAACTTGTTATAACATTATAATAAGATTAACAAGAAAGAATGTCAATATACAAAATAGATAAATAAGGATGTGAGAAAATGTTGGATGAAAGCAGTGCAATTCCTCTTTACCGCCAGCTTCAGAATATTTTTCAGAATAATATTGAAAGCGGAGTGTGGCCGGCGGAGGAGAAGCTCCCCACCGAGTCCGAACTTTGCCGGCAGTACGGGGTCAGCCGCATGACGGTCCGTCTGGCGCTCGAGGGGCTGAAGACGAAGGGTCTGATCTACCGGAAGCAGGGCAAAGGTTCCTATATCCTTCAGCCAAAGGTGGAGCAGGAACTGTCGTCCTTCTACAGCTTCGGTAATAATATGCCGGATTTGGGTCATACCGTTACCAATCAGCTGATTTCCTTTGAAAAGGTAACGTCGCAGATTGCGGCGGCGGCGCTCCGGCTGCCGGAACAGGAGGAGCTTTTCTGCGTACAGCGGCTCCGCTGTGCGGACAACGCACCGTTCGCACTTGAAAAATCCTATATTCCCTGCAAAATCTGCCCGAATCTTACCGGCGAACTTGTCATAGAAAAGGGATTGTACAACGCGCTGCATCTTCTGGCGGGAATCACGCCAAACACCGCAAAGGAATCCTTTGAAGCGGTGCTGATGAGTAAAAATCAGGCGGAAACGCTGCAAACAGCGGGCAACCAGCCCGCGCTTCATGTGGAGCGCGTTACCAGCGCCGGCGGTGTTCTTGTGGAGTACTGCGACAGTATCGTCCGCGGCGACCGGCTGAAATACAATATCGTTCTGCGATAAACAAATGGAGAGAATAGCATGATTACTACCGTAACACTGAATACCGCAATCGACCAGCTGTACCGAATGGACTCCTGCCGTACAGGCGGTGTCAACCGGGTGCAGAGCTGCATCAAAACCGCCGGGGGCAAGGGCGTCAATGTGGCCAGAGTCGTTTCCCTCGCGGGGGAAAAGGTCATAGCCGCGGGGATTGTCGGCGGCTTCCACGGAGCTTATTTCAAATCCCTGCTTACGCAGGACGGAATTGAGGGCTGCTTTACCGACTCCGGAGCCGAAACCCGTTGCTGCATCAATGTTCGGGACGAATCCACGGGCGTGCATACGGAATTTTTGGAGCCCGGCGCGGAGCTGACCGAAAAAGCGCTGGAGGACTTTTATCAGACTTATTTGCAGTGTGTGGAGAAAAGCGACGTCATTACAATTTCCGGCAGTGTTCCGGCCGGTACGCCCGCCGATTACTACGGCAGACTGATTTCAGCCGCAAAGAACGCGGGAAAACGCGTGATTCTGGACACCAGCGGCGCCATGCTTCAGGGCAGTATCGCCGCCAAACCGACGATGATAAAGCCAAACGCAGATGAGATCCGCCAGCTGACCGGCATTGCCGCCTCTTCGCACGAAGAACTGATTCAAGCGGCTCAGAAGCTTCACGACGGAGGAATCGGGCTGGTTGTGATTTCCCTTGGCGGGGACGGCGCGCTGGTCGTGTCGGACGAAGGAATCTTTCAGGGCGTATGTCCCAAAATCGACGTGGTCAACACGGTGGGATGCGGCGACAGCATGGTTGCGGGGTTCGCGGTGGGCATGGTGCGGAACTACCCGCTTGAGGAGACCATCCGCTTTGCGCTGTCAGTCGCTTCGGCCAACGCACTGCATGAAAAAACCGGCTTCTTCCGTGAGGACGACCTGAAAAGGCTTTTGTCCGGCACGGTCGTAAACCGGCTTTAATCTGCGGCGGTTATTCGCCGAATTTGGAATCGATCAGCGCAACAAGGGTATCGACGGCTTTTACCTCGTCTTCGCCTTCCGCGGTAATTTCGACCTTCATGCCCTTGCTCAGGCTGAGCGACAGGATCAGGATAATGGATTTTGCGCTGACGGTTTCATCATCGTCCACATTTTTAATCGTGATCTTTGACTTGAACTGAGAAGCGCATTTCACAAAATCCGAAGCCGGACGGGCGTGCAGGCCGGTTTTATTGTTAATAGTCGTCTTTTTGGTATACATGGCGGATACCTCCTTTTTTATTGTTTTCTATTTTTATTTTTGTATTTTTTAAATCAGGGAATCAGAGAAGAATGTCCTTCAGAGCTTCGCTCAAGTACTGTTCCACTTCCTGCGCCGTAGAAAGAGTGAGCACTTTTGCCGCGATTTCCACGGCCTTTTTCATTTCCAGCTCATTGACCAGCTTTCTGGTCTGAGCCACTGAGGAAATGCTCATGCTCAGCTTGCGGACTCCCAGCCCCATCAGAACGGCGGCGCCAAGGCGGTCGCCTCCCAGCTCGCCGCAGACGCAGACGGACTTCCCATTGTCAATAAAGCTCTTCGCGGCAATGTGAATCAGACGGAAAAGAGCGGGATTGTAGCTCTGGTAATACTCGCTGACGGCGGGGTTCAGACGGTCAACGGCCATGGTGTACTGGCAAAGATCGTTGGTTCCGATGCTCGCGAAGTCGACCTCTTTTGCCGCGAAGTCCGCCAAAAGCGCGATGGAGGGAATTTCAATCATAATTCCCAGCTTCACATCGGGTGAAAAGGCGATGCCTTCACCGGTCAGTTCCTCTTTTACCTCAGCAACAAATTGTTTGGCGCGGCGGATGTCGTCCATGCTGGCGACCATGGGGAACATGATCCACAGGTTGCCGTATACGGAAGCGCGGAAAGCGGCGCGCAGCTGTGTGCGGAAAATGTCCGGTCTTTCAAAGCAGAGCCGCAGGGCACGGTTGCCCAAAAACGGGTTTTCTTCGTGCGGCAGGTTCAGACAGTCGAGCTTTTTGTCACCGCCGATGTCCAGCGTGCGCAGGGTAACGGGGCGGTCGCCGAATTTTGTTAGAACCTCACGGTAAATTTCAAACTGTTCTTCTTCCGTGGGCAGAGTGTCCCTGCCCATATAAAGGAATTCCGTACGGAACAGGCCGACGCCGTCGGTGCACTTTGCACCCTCCAGCGACTGCTCGCTGACGGAAGCGAGATTCAGCTCAATATCCACCCGTACTCCGTCGGGAGTAACGGCCTCTTTTTCCATATACTCGTTAATCAGCGCCTGCTGCTGCAGAAAACGGCGGCGCTTTTCGGCGCAGTCCGCAAGCTGTTCTTCAGTCGGGTCGCTGACGACCTGACCGGTCAGCGCGTCGGCAATGATGGTTTCCCCTTGGGAAAAGCTTTTTGTCGCATTTGCCACGCCCAGCACAGCGGGAATCCCGTAGCTTCTGGCAATAATAGCGGAATGAGAAGTGCTGCCGCCGATTTCCGTAACAATAGCCAGAACGTTCTCTCTGTCCAAAGTGGCCGTGTCGGACGGGAGCAGGTCGTGTACCACGATGACCGCGGGTGCGGGAAGGGAAGAGAGGTTCTTTTCCGCAACACCGTTCCACACACGGATCAGGCGCGTTTTTACGTCGCGGATGTCCGACGCGCGCTCCTTGATAAGCGGGTCGGGGGACTTTCCGAGAATACGCGCGTATTTTTCAAAGACCTCGTCGATTGCCCTGTCAGGGGAGTAGCGGTCGCATTCAACCAGCTCGCGGATATCGCCGTCCATTGCCTCGTCGAACAGGATGTCGATATGCGCGGTGAAAATCTTTGCTTTTTCGGGGTCGGAGGTTTCCAAACGGGTACGAATGGCTTTGAGCTCCGACTCTGCGTTCTTTCTTGCGTCTTCATATTTATTCAACGCTTCGCTGACAGCGCTTTCTTCAATCAGAGCTTCGCTGACAGCGGCGGTAAAGGGCTGGTAAAGAAAAACGGGGCCTGCCGCAATTCCTCTTGATACGGGATTGCCGTGATGAATCATATGGTTTGTGCCTCCTTAAAACTTGCCGGAAAGGTTCGGTCAAATCCCGTCTTCCGCAGCGACCGGATGTGGCTTGGGTTTCTTTTTGAACTGTTTAATGCCGACTGAACCCATTTCCATGGCGTTCTGCACGGATTCTTCCATGGTTTCTTTTTCTTCCAGCAGAACGGAAGTAAGCATGGGTAAATTCAATCCGGAAATGACTTCGATTTTTTTGTCCGGAAACTCACTTTTGAGGGTAACGGCGGTTTTGAAGGGAGATCCGCCGGCCAGGTCCACCAGAACCAGAATTTGATCGCCAAGCGATTTCATCGCCTGTTTGAGCTTGTCGGAAAGAGTGTCCACGCTGTCCGATTCTACAAAATCCACGCCCAGATATTTCTCTCTGGGGCCAACAATCAGCTTGGAAGCACTCATCATTCCGGTGGCAAAGCTGCCGTGCCCGGTTACTAATACTCCGATCATCGTACTATTTACTCCTTTTATCAGCAAATCTATCCTGCAGGCAATTTTACACAGCCGCGTGTTCCCAATTGGAGCGGGCCGCTGTGAGTTCCCTGAAACTGCCTGGTTTTTTCTAAAGTAAGGAAAGTCCGCTTACTGAATTTCCGAAGCGGCGTCCCGATCCAGAACCACAACCCCGTTGCTCACAAGCTGCATGACCGTGGCCGGCAGCAGAGGCGTCGGTTTGGTTTGAATGATCTTTTTCACAATTTCCGCCTTGGCTTTTCCGCCCGCCTGCAGGACAACCTGCCTGGCGTCCAAAATGTGGCGGATTCCCAGAGTGACCCCTCTGGACAGGCGAATGGGTTTTGAAAAATATTTTTGCCCTACCGTTTGGGTAACAGGGTCAAGCGTGACAACCTTCGCGTAGCTCTCAAAGGAAGAGCCCGGCTCATTCAGCGCCAAATGGCCGTTCATGCCCAGTCCCAAAAGCATAAAATCTATTCCGTTGCGTTCAAATATAATCCGATCGATTTTCTTACATTCATCTTCCATATCTTTTGCATGAATATCAAATAAATGAATTTTTGAATCTTCAATGTGCAGCGGCCCGTAAAAGTTTTTAAACATAAACGAGGTGCAGTTTTCCGATTCATCATTTAAGTCCAGCCACTCGTCCAATTCTACAAATTCCGCTTTGCTGAAATCCGTTTGCCCTGAATCCGAGCGCTCCTTCAGAATCTGATAGGTTCTGATTGCGGTATTGCCCGCGGCCAGACACAGAAGCAGACCCGGCTTTGCCTTTACAGCTTCGCAGATCAGATCCGCGCAGTGCTGCGACATCGCTTCAAAGTCATCACAAATAATTGTTTTTGGAGGGGTACCTGTGCTTTCCGTGTTTGGGGAAGAGGCTTCTTCCCTTTTATCCTGTAAATTCATTGCTGAATCCTCCGATACTTAGTCATTGGCTCTGTCCGAACAGAGGGCAGGGCCTCCGGTAACCGTTCGACAAGACCATGATAGTGAAATGGGGTACAGAGAACTGTACCCCCAACACTTTTACAAATTAAAGGATACCCAGGAAGGAAAGAAGAATGGCAAGACCGAAAGTACCAGCAATCAGCACAACCGGGCTCATTTTCTTCTTCTTCAGGAAGAAATACATCAACAGGGTATAGCCAAAGGGCAGTATGTTTGGAAAAATCTTATCCACGAAATCTTTTTGAATGGAAACTGTCTTGGAAGCGTTGACTACAATTTCCGGCAGAAGAGAAATATGCACATAAGAGGCAATCAGTCCGCCGATAACGGTTACACCCAGAATGGTGGCAACCTTGGAGATAATTCCAGAGTATTCCCTCAGCGTATCGACAGCCTTCAAACCTAAGTTGTAGCCGGCGTGTGTCCACGCAAGACGGAGAATAAAGATAGTCAGATAAACCGCGAAGAAAAGCAGCGGGCCTACAATGCTGCCGCTCATTGCCATGGAAGCGGTAATACCTGCGATAATAGGCAGAAGGGTGAACCAGAAGATCGCGTCGCCAATGCCGGCGAGCGGTGCGAACAGAGCGACCTTCAAGCCTTTGATGGTGCCTCTGTTTTCCTTCGCTTCTTCCAGGGAAATCAACAGGCCCATCAGGAAGCCGACAAGGTTCGGGTGCGTGTTAATGAACTCGAGGTTGTCTGTCATTGCTTCGGACAGTCCCTCTTTGTCGTCCTTGTAGATTTTCTTCAGACAGCCCATCTGCGCTAGCAAAAAGCCGCCGCTCTGCATTCTTTCATAGTTGAAGCTGGCCTGCAGCAGGGAAGAGCGCCAGCCGAGTTTGGTAATGTCTTTTCTGGTCAGTACTTTCTCAGGAGCTGTGTTCTTATCAGATGCCTTCATTGCCGTCATCTCCCTCTCCGTCAGATGCAACACCGGTTACAACTGCAGTTTTTCTTTTGTTTCTTTCGCTGTTAAACACAATCAGTGCCATTGCCATGCCAATGACGGCGACCGGCAGCAGGTTGGAAAAAGGAATAAAGCTCGCGATGACAAAGCCGATAATCAGGTAAGGAACGAATTCGCCCTTGAGCATAACTTTCAGCAGCATGCCGAAACCGACTGCCGGAAGGATGCCGCCCGCGATTTCAAAGCCGTGGGTCAGCCACTCGGGCATTGCCTTTACCAGAGCCTGCATCGCGTCCTGTGCAACATAGGCGCAGAGGAAGACAACAACGCCGTAGGTAACGGCTACGATTCCCGTTGTGAGCATATTCAAACGTAAAAGACTTTTGCCGTCCGCTTCTTCCGCGTATTTGTCCGCTCTCTTCATGAAGAGAGAGAAGCTGGAGTAGTAGAACAGAATGATATACTGCATCAGGAAGCTGAACGGAAGCGCAAGACCGATTGCCGTTGCAGGGTCCTTTCCTGTGGTGTAGGCGATGACGGTGGTCATAACGCCGGCCAGAACAGGGTTTGGCGGCTGTGTGCCGCCGGCGGGAGTAAGTCCCGCGAAGGCCAGCTCAGTCAGTCCGCCTGCCATAAGGCCCAGCGGGACGTTCCCTAAAATAATACCCGTAAGGGTACAGACGATGATTGGCCGGAAAATAAACAAAGCCTCAAGCCAGAAGTCAACGCCGACTATAATTGCCATAATAGCAAGCGCAATGCCTTGAGCTAAAGTAATTGCCATTAGTTTTTCCCCCTTTATTTTTGTTCCAAAAGTTTCGCCATGCGACCGGAATTGCTGTTTGCTGCCGGTAAGGTTCCCCCTTTCCTCTTCAATGGATTACTTTTTGGGTATGTGCTCTTTGATGTCCCCCGGGACATCCTGAATATAGAGATCTACATTCATTGCCTGAATAGCCTGCAAATCCTCCATGTCTTTATCATTGACATAGACTTTTTTGCTCAGCTGCCGTTTGCCGCTGGTGAAATGCATATTTCCCACGTTGACTTCCTTAATGGGTACGCCACCCTCCAGCAGGGTACGCACAGCCGCCGGCGTCCTGCAAATAATGAAGATTTTTTGGCTGGGAGCAGCTTTGCTGATGATGTCAATCGTTTTCTGCAAAGTAAAGAAACGGATGCCCGCATTGGAAGATTCGGCAGTCATTGCCATCAGCTGCTGCTGTATTTCATCGTGAGCTACGTCGTCATCTGCGACTAAAAGTAAATTGGCACCAAGCGTCATTGTCCAAGTGACCCCCACTTGACCGTGAACCAAGCGGTTGTCGATCCTCGTCAACAGTATGTTTGGATTTCCCACTTAAAATCACCCCTCATTAGTTGTTTCAGATTTGTTAGATAAGTTTTAACATATCATGAACAGAAATACAATAATTATGACTTTTTTTCAACCAGTTCAAAGACAGGTTTCAAATTTCCATGGATACCACTAGTACAATAGGTTTTTTTATGATAGAATAATGCTATGGTTTTTATTTAAAATGACCATGAATGATTTTCCATTCAAAACACGGGAAAGGAGTACACGCAATGCCGAATCTGCCATTGTATCAGGAACTCCACGATCACATTCTAAAGTATATTAACAGCCACGAATACCCCGAAAACGGTCTGCTTCCGTCGGAACGCGACATGTGCCAGATGTACAAAGTCAGCCGGTCAACCGTCAGGCAGGCGCTGGCCCTGCTGGAAGAGGAGCACATGGTCTATACGATTCACGGCATCGGTACTTTCGTAAAACCAAAGGTGTTTGAACAAAATCTCTCTCAATTTTATACCTTTACCGATGATCTGAAAAATAAGAACATCTCGTTCTACAGCCATGTGCTAAGTTATGAGATGCTGATTCCCGGCCGCGGCCTTGCCCTGAAGCTGAGGACGGACAGAAAGGAAACTTACCATAAACTGGTACGCCTTTGCTCTGCCCGCGACTATCCGCTGGTAATAGAAACCACTTATCTGCCGAAAAACCGGTTTGTCCATATCGATGCGGATACGATAGAGAAACAGTCGCTTTACGATTACCTCAGCTCAAAGTACGGGCTGAAGGTAGACCGTGCGACCGAAACCTTTGTCCCGATTCTGCCGGATTCCGAACAGTGCGAGCTTTTGAAAATTTCCCCCAGAATTCCGTGTATCCTGCTGGAGCGCTTCAGCTACGAGGACGACTGTTTGGTGGAATACACCTCCTCTGTGGTGAGGGGCGACAAATATGTTTTTAAAATTGAGCTGAATAATCAGAAGTGATCGTTTGCAGCCGGTGGGTGCCGCCCGCCGGCGCTGCCCCGCGCCAATAAAGTCTGATAATTTTTTCTGAATCCTGCTGTTTTTGCAAATCCACTTGACAACTCCTTGCATATTACATATAATAATAGGGCTGTCTGATGACGCAGGCACAGGTTAATTGCCATTTATAGTTGAAGCCTTTAGCCGCACGGAGCAGGGAATTTCACCGTGCATATTCGTCAGCAACGAGGTGTAACTCAGCTTGGTAGAGTGCTTGGTTTGGGACCAAGATGCCGCAGGTTCGAACCCTGTCACCTCGACCAAAATGGGACCCAACTCATGGAGTTGGGCGCCATTTTTCGTCGCAAGTGGTTGGTAGGCAGAATTTGCCGGTACAGATTCGGAGAAATAGAAAGGCTGTGTGTTCCGTCCGAAAGACGGAGGGCCTCGCGGAACGCGGGTGCAGTGTGCCAATATCCGAACCCTGTCACCTCGACCATTTTCGCATTAATTTTGTTGAATCGCTTGACAAATAGACCATAAGATGATATATTATTCGAGTGCTAAAAATGCTGGCGTAGCTCAGTTGGTAGAGCAGCTGATTTGTAATCAGCAGGTCGGGGGTTCAAGTCCGTCTGCCAGCTCCATTTGTAAATAAGTGAAAACTTGTAAATAAAATATGGGAGAGTTCCCGAGTGGCCAAAGGGGGCAGACTGTAAATCTGTTGCTTTATAGCTTCGATGGTCCGAATCCATCCTCTCCCACCAAGAAGATAGCAGGACAAAAGAATTCTTTTGTCCTTGTTATCATAAAATTAAATGTTTAATGAAAGTTAAATGCTTAATTTTATGATAACTTCTCAGATGTGGGGTAACACACCTGAGAAAGAAATCATAGAACCTAGTACGGCTATATTCAAAAACCATTTGCTAGATGGTAACGGTCATGTTCCATTTAGGTTACTATCAATTCCCTGTTGTCCTCGCCGCCCTACCTGCTAAGGTAGGTACTGACAGATCAAGCTGTCTTTGGCTTCGTGGCACAGCATTACAGCATCAAGGTCACTTGTTTAGAGTTACTTGACTTGCACATTTAAGTGCTGCATCATGGGTTGCACGCAGGGGCGCCTATTTAAGGCTATGATCCAATTTGCTTATAGCGTACTTGTGTAATTGTCAATGAGCGCCAACCTCGCGTGTGACTGCATCGGTCACAAAAGGTACACAATGTTTATCATTGTGGAGAGATGAGAAAAACAAAAGTCTGCACCCTCACTGCAACATAAGGGTACAGACCTTGACATGTATCCGAAATGCGTGTTAAAATAGCAACGCATAAACGGCATTCACAAGTCATAATGGGTCTCGATTACCCTTATGGCGCAAGGCGATTAACTGTTTAGCTGACAGTTTTTCGCCTGTGGATGCTTTTTTGTTCTCCACAGGGAGAATTATATACCAAATCTTAGTAATTTGCAAGTGCTTAAATATTTTAAACAGCTAATTTACGGGAGACTTCCTTTTTACTGTTTTGTAAAAACGGAAGTGCTTCCGCTTTTTTTATCATCTTGTCGATTTTACGCATTGATCTCCAAAAAATAATATTCCGACGGGCAAAGGGGAGAGGGGGGAATCCCTCTCCGATTAAGATACATTTCTCTCTTTATTGTTTTTGTGTAGTAAATACATTTGTTGTGTAAGAAATCTATCTTCCGCATCAGTGTATCTTCGCAATGTGAAAGCGACGTCCGTGTGCCCTAAAATCTTTGATAAGGCTTTATACTCTGCGCCTTCTTCAATCATTCGAGTAGCAAATGAATGTCGATAAACATGATTTGTAATAAAGTTTAGTCCGGTCTTTTTTCTCATCCTCAGATACAATTTTTTCAATACACTCTCTGTGACTGGGCCTCCCCGAGTGGACACAAATATTTGCGGGATTTTTTTCTGAAGTTTTTCTATAATCGCTTGTGTTTCTGGAATAAGAGGAACAATTCGAATACCTGCTTTTGTCTTACTTTTGCGGACGCGTATAATGCCCTTTTGAGGGTCGTAGTCACTCCATTTCAAATTACACAATTCGTTTGAACGCAGCCCGGTGTAAAGAAAAAATATAACAATATGACCCAAAGGATCTTGCATAGCCGCTTCCTCAACCAATTGCTGCTCAGCTTGAGTCAAAGCCCGTACATACTTTTCTGATGCATATTTTGGAATCGAAATATGATTAATTGGATTTCGGGTACACAAATTATTTGATACGGCAGCGATGAATGACTGATTCATAACTACACGAATGTCGTTTAACGTGGATCTTGCGTATTTGAAGCCGAGTAAATTTACGAATTTTTGGATTTCAAGTTCAGTAATTTCATTTCCTTTCTTTAGTAAGTATTCCGGTGCCTCTCTAAAAATTCGTTTTACTGTATCGTTATAGCAACGGTAAGTATTTGGGGCCAGATTGGGTTTCACATAGACTTCCAGCCATTCTGTAAGCCATTCTTTTTCTGTCATATTTTATATGACCTCCTTATTATTCTTAACAGAATACTTATCGGAAGTTTCTCAAAAAATCAAACGAAACCAGAGTGATATTGTATGAGTGACAGCAAAAAGCGGAAGCACTTCCGCTTTTTACAGCATATTCTTCTTTACGCTGACTCTTAATCCGTCCTCGACTCCCAGTAGATACAAGCTGTCTACCCCAGGCTTCAATCCGTTTCTTCTGAGAAATTCCGCAGGAATGGAAGTGAATCCTTTCCGAACAGTCACACGGATTTCATTTTCAAGCAGCGCCCTACCGTCGTCATTGCGGTAAATATAATAATCATCATGATTTTCCCGGATTACGGTGACCGGCCCATCAGGAGATATTCCAAAGTGCTGAATATAGAGCCTTGGAAAATAAATTTCCTTCATAGCGGAGATTTTTAGCGGACACCCTAAAATATTCAATGGTTCTTCTCTCCTTTCACGCACAGAAATTTCACTCCGGCTGGACAGATGATTATCCCCTCGGTGGTGGCCACAAGGTAAACATAGTCCCCAATCTGAATGTGGTTCGACCTTGCCCAATCGACCGGAAGATTAAACCGGCCGATACTAAGTTCCTTTTGCTGGATGTCCAGGTTGCGGGAATAGTTAGAGCGGGTAAGGAACAATAAATTTTTCTTGCGCCGCATGTAAACCCTCGCGTTTTCGCTCATGCGGTAAAGCAGACGTATGCTTTTGTCGATCACAATGCGGTGCCGTGCCGAAACGACTGCCGGTACACCAATGATTTCCATGTATTCCATTTTCATTCTCCATTCATAAAAATGAGCAGACCGGGATTATTTTCCTGATCTGCTTTTTCTTTTTCAGTGTGGTTGCCCATATTTCCAAAGCAGGGAAAAAATAGGGTGGACATTGTTGATGAAACAATCACTCATGGCGCATTTTACCCATCACCGGATTTATCACTGCCATATTCTCTCTTGTGCGGAAACTTCCTCTTAGCTATCTTAGAGATAAAGTCTTTTTTTCTCTGCTTTAACGTAACCTTCGTTGTGGAATTAGTTCCTTGGGGTGTCATATTGATACGGGGGGCCATATCAAATTGGCTTAAAAGAAGGCGGCAGAACAGCTGCAGCTTGAGCAGCCGGGACGCGGATAAAGGCTGTGCTGGGATACTTTTCTGCCGACGTGGAATTGCATGATGGTCACTTTGTTTCTGTCTGCCGGGTACCGTGCTTCCCATGTGATTCTCGCCGGTCGGAATATCTGCCGGTACGTCTGATATGTATTCTGGAATTTCATGCTGTTCACAGGCTTTTTCCACATTTGGGAGATCTATTACATCCTGTTTTGTATCTTCCATTTCCTCAATGCCACCCGGTTGGCCCGACGACTTTGTATCCTGCGGCTCAGTGAATACCGTGTACCGGTTTGAAGTCTGCCCGTTATTCAGGCGGCGGCGCGGCTCGGAAATGACCATGCCTGCCTTTTCCAGTTCTCGTAAAGCCCGCGTCACCGTAGCTACACTGATCTTACAAGCTTCCGCAATCGTCTTTTTAGACGGCCAGCATTCGCCGTTGATATTGCTGCACTCCGCTAAATAAAAATAGACATGCACTGCTTTAGCTGTCAGCTCCAATTTCCGGACAATCTTCGTCACATTCGATACAAAGTATCCCTTCATATTGCTCCCCCTAATTATTCATAATAAAAGGACGGGAGTGTTTATTCTCCCGCCCTACAAGTTTTATTAAATATCTTTCTCTTCAAAAGTAATCTTTCGTCTTGCCGATTTTCCTGAGCCGAGAGAATGAATATCAAGCGGCTCCACCTTCTCTCTTTGCGGAAATCTCTCCAAAACAGCCGCTTTCAATTTTTCTCGGCTTGCATAACTAACCGTGCGTGTTGCGTTCTCAGGCATTGCAAATGGAGCGTCCAGCTTGATGCCCCATTCGTCGAACCGCTTTAAGATAGTTTTTAATGGGTGTGTGCGCGTTTTTGTCAAAATCCACTGGTTATCCGGCATTGTCCTGATCTGCTCGGCAGTCATGAGCGGCTTTTGAATCATCTGCAGACTTTTTGTAGAGCTGTCACGCTCAAAGCTGCCGCTGCGGGAAGTGCTTCCCGACTGCACCGTCTGATTTCCCAACGCCCGAGAGACTTCCTCAGCACCCTTGGAAAGAGGAGTAAATCCACCGAATAACGCGTTAGTGCAGCAGTCAATGATGATTTCTCCGCCTTCCCGGCCGTAATTCTTGTGCAGCTGCTCCATGGACTGAATCATTGGATACAGCAGAATATTTCTTGATTTACCGGCTGTGAACATCTGCTCCGCATTATCGAATTTTGGAAGAGTACCAAACTCATCCAGATAGAAGTAGACACGCTTGTCCAGCCTGTTTTTACCATCTTGGTTTGCTACCACCAAAGACTCATTATAGAGCTGAGAGACAAACAGAGAAACAAGAAAATGTTTTGTCGCATCTTCCTCCGGGAACACAATAAAAACGGCTGTATTGCCATTACAGAATTGTTCCGCGTCCACATCGCTGTCAAAGCAAAGTATCTGTTCTAGCTCAGAATCAATAAAGGAAAGCAGCCGACTCATGGCCGTACTCATAACGCTGTGCATACTTGCTTCAGCAGTGTTGAGCGCGGCACCGGCAAGCCAGCGCGCCTTATGTTCTGCAGGCAGCAGCTCGATCAGCTTCTGATATTCGTTCTTCGGCTTCACATTGTTTGCTTTATCATCTTTGCTTGGAAGCGGTGTTTTCGTCTGCAGAAGCTCCTGAACGATTTTAAACACGCTGACAATATGACGCTCCCCATAGCCGCAGAACTCCGCTACAAGCAAAATGGTGGACGCAATGAGTCCTTCGGCTGCGTCATAGAAGTAAGCGTTCTGACCGCCGCCGTCAAATCCCTCCATCCGGACAATAGTTTTCGCGGTGATCTTTGCGTATCGCTCCGCCCGGGCCTTATAGGTGATGTCGCCGGTTTCTTTAAAGAGATCCGTGTATTTGTTGACCAGATGCAGAAGATTGAATCCATGGCTGCGCGTGGGATTGCGCAAGTCGATGATGTACGGGGTATAGTGATAATACTTCTGAGCGATTCCGGCGTAATCCCGGAAAACGTCCCCCTTGGTGTCGGTTGCCAGAAAGCTGCAGCCGCAGGCACAGATGAATTCCAGATTAGGATAAAGAAAACCGGTGGTCTTGCGGCCGCCGGTTGTGCTGAGAATCAATGTGTGGTTGTCTGAGTTATCTATCCTCGCGCGTACTTCGCCGCGCCCTTCCAGTATCCCCAATACAGCCGCGCCGTTCGGTTCATCCGGAAGATGTTTTTCCGCCCGCCACATTTTCGGTTCATAAAGTATTTCATCATAGGTTTCCTGTTCTTCCCGTTTAGTAGCCCACCGTGCGGTACCGTATTGGCCGTCACCGACTGTGCGAGCCTTGATATTCAGGTTTCCGTGCATAGCTTCTGAAATAAAGAGAGCGGCCAGAAAAGCGACAGCCGCTATAGAGATGACGATTGCGATTGTACTCGGCATAATTTTTCCTCCTTAAAAAAATGATATAAGAAAAGCACCTCACAAAGAGGTGCTTTCTCTACGGATATGTTTCAATTTTCATAGCTGGAAATCACTATGTCCATTTTAAGTAAATCAAGAAAATCTATACTAAAAGATTCAATATTAGATAAATTCTATATTAGTATTCGGTCCATGACCTTTGCCCATACAAATGTTGCATGCGCTGGTGATGGAGAACTATCAACTTCCTCAACCACTTGCTGGAATACTTCTGAAACTGGTTGGCCATAGAAGAAACAGCAATCCTCATCCGCGGTAAGTTTTATGGCCTTCCAGGCACTTGTTGGCATGCCCCCAGGAATGCGTTGCAATTCTCGAATGCTACGCTTTGAAATATCGTCGGACTGGAGATACCATCCGACTAGAGCCTTTTCCCAACTAGTTACTAACGCCGAAGTTGCCCCCTCTTTCCTTAAAGTTTCCACACATTTTGTAAGTATTTCCATTATACAGTCTACCTTCACTTCAAATTGCTTGTAGGCTTCTATGAAATTAAAAGTGCCGTTGCCATGATGATATGGATCCCATTGAAAATCCCCAAATGCAAATCTTAATTTCTTTTTATCAATTGTCTGTGGGGGCTTATTATGGCAAAAAATGCTTCGCAATTCCGTTATTGCATAAAAAAAATTTTTTAGTTCTAAATCGGCATTCATGGTTATAAGGCCCTCATTAGCCCAAATATCCAACAGTGGTTGGTCTGAGGCGCCTAAATAGGATTTATGCTGGTACTGTGAATGATTTCTAAAGAGATAGGGCATACAGTCATAAAACAAGCCGTAAATATTCGTTACTGCGTTCCAAAAACGTGCCTCCCCTTCTACACAGGGGTCAGGTTTGGGGTAATATGCTTCCGACAGTAGGAGGGCAGGGTGTAAATTTCTGCATTGTTTGTTGAGTTCATTAACTTGTGTGTTTGAAAACAAATTAAAACTGTCCATCGCCATTCCCTCCTATATCCTGCACGCTTGCAGTCCGCTGAACGAGGTGGCTACATTCAAATTTGTGAGCAACGTACCTTCATGTAGGCTACTCTCCATTTGACCAATAAGCTCTCCGCGAAAATAAATTGGTAGGCGAAATCCTGCTTCTTGTAGATTAACATACCCTCGGTTTCGCTTGTGATCATATCTATTGATGCGGCCTGAAAAAATCAAGGGTTTACCTTGTTCATTACAAAGAATATGCAAGCGCCGTTTTTCATAAACTGTTCCTTTACGGAGTTCTTCAAACAGCTGCTCACACTCTATGCCCCGATGTTGCGGGAGCTGAGCCATACAAAGTGCTAATAAATATACAATATGAGGAGGACGCATCTCGTCTAGTTCGAGATATCGATTGCTTAATTCAAATAACCTTTCCCACATTTCTTCTGATAACTTCATGCAATTGTTTTCCTTTCCCCATTCTGGAATAATGGGGAGTCCTGTTTCTAACAACCATTTTACATTGATAAGAATGTGGAGACAAGCAGAATCATTCCAGACGATGTCTGAATATTCAGAAGTTTCTAATATGTCGTTGACTTCCTTGCAGATTTCATACGCTTCCTTTTTCATTATAGGTTCTTTGAAGTTTATCCTATTGTTTCCCGAGCCCAGGAGTTGGCGAGTACGAAAATAGATACCGTAAGCCTTACCCTCCTGTATACTTTGTCGAAAGCGGTCATCATTCATGTTTAAAGTATCCAGAAGATGATCTAATTTGCCTGACAGACCATCCGTTTTTTCCTCTTGAGGCATCATGTCGTTAATGTGGCATAGTTTTTCAGCAAGTGTCAACTTTTGATCATTGTCTGTTAGACTATCAAGGTATTGTACCCCTGCCCATAGGTAAGCTGAATATGCAAAACCATTTTCGGGGTATTGTCGCATAATTGGAACCATAGATTTACCTACGTTTTTCCAAAGATCTCTCTTTGAAAGTCGATCATCATAATGGCTTAATCTTATGCATAAATTTCCCCATTCTACATAAAGGCTTGCTAAGGATTTATTAAGAGGTTCATTACAGCGTTGTTGGATTTCCTTTTCCGAGATTAGGCGCATTTTGTCTAGGCGGTCTATGCACTCTTTTTGAGAGTGTTCTTCTTTCCACCGATTATCACTATTAAAGATTTCGCGTGTCAGTGTGATTTCTGTCAGCAAAAGAAGGGTACCTGGATTTTTCTCTCTAAAGTAGGAGAGTTCGTCTAAGAGCGTCCAAAACTTTGGATAGCAATTCGGATTAGTCCAAAGAGTGAGACTTTGGTTACGGCTGTTTGGCCCTATTAAGCTGATGAGGTCTTGAATCAAATATTGTTCTCGATTGGAGCTCGGTGATAAAACATGTAGCATACTAATAATTAGGTCAATGGGATTTAGATCATAGGTTTTTTGGAGCATCTTAGCTTCCAGTTTGCTACGCAGACTTAATAAAGGTTCCCCATCATCTTCTGCGTCCCGAGACCTTAGCAAAGTATTACTCATAAGAATGTGTAACATACGAGAAGTTTCGGTGCTATAGGCACCTAAGAAACGTACCGCCATGGAGAGTGGCATTTCCTTATTGTAGATTGTGCACACAGCTATACAACATATTAAAGTTTGAAAAGTTTTTTTAATAGCTTGAGCCTTTTTGATGATAATTGAATCATCCGGTTTAGACGGAGAGGAAAGAAGGAAAGACAATGATTTCCCTGATTTTTCCATGGCTTCTCTAATTTTTCTTCCAAGAACAGTATCCATGATTTCTTGAGCTTTTTGCTCGGCTAATTCTGTAAGAAGCCTACCTACGTCCTCAATTCCACCTTCATTTTCTCGTTGTATTCGATTGCGCAAGGTCTTGTGTAGATCCTCAAACAAGTACAACTCTCCAAGAAATGATTCCTGATTACCATAGACTTTAATCAGATCTTTTGCATCCTGTTCATTAAACCCAGCCTTTTCCACTAAAAGACTTTCTACTTGTTCGTGTTCACCAGGTTGCAAAGTTGCTTTGACATCAACACAGTTATATTGTGCACGTTCCTCGTCTAATTTGCGTTCATATGCAGTGCAAACAATCTGTACACGACGCCCTCCACTACGCAACAAGTTGAGCAAGTCATAAGCTTTCCGCAGATCGGACTGGATTCGACAAGCTGTATCCCAAATAATCAGCGTGGGTACAGGATCGACCATTTTGTTTTCCAGATTTCGTAACAGTTCATCCAGTGCTTTTATAGTATCAGGGCGTTCTTTTTCTATCGTTCCTTCGTTTGTCTTGATGCTTTCCTCAGTAAATAAAATTTCATGGTCAGGAATAAAAATTACGGGATATTGCCGTTCGCAAAACATCTTATACGCTAATGCACCAAGAGCATTAGTCTTGCCCGAACAGGCTTGGCCGCAAAGCATAACGGGAAGTGCCTGACGCTTTTGTCCGGCGGCGCTGTGCAAGGCTTGAACCGCTGTTTCGTATAATTTTTTTTCAAAATACCGTTCCAAATGAAACATATTATCATTACGGTATCCGTACCATTGAGGCATTCCTACTGTACTGTTTTGTAAGAATGCTTGAAAATACTGTATCGAAGCCTCAGATGGGAATAAGTTACTTTGTTCCACCTCGTGGTACTCTAGTAATTTTGCAAAAGGTTCGATGTTCAGTAATAATTGCCTATCCAGTTCTCCATCCATATAAATTTTTTGACCATTTGCATACAACAAATAGTGATCAATTTCACTATCAGACAGTTCAGGGAGAAGGTCTTCCTCTTCAAGAGCATCCCAAAGCTCTTTGATTTCTTGAGGAATCAGTGTAGCGACACCATCTGTTACAAGACGATCCAGATATGGATTCTGTATTTGTTCTGCTATATTAAAAAAATAGAGGAATTCTTTTCGTTTAACCTTTGCAAATTGCATAAATAACTGTCGCATGAGTAATATGGACTCAGCTTGGGAGAAATCAAAACCACAGAATACTACACGTCCATATGAATCTAATAAAGTCGGAAGAATTTCTAAAAGCGATTGCTCATTTGCTTCTTGAGTAATGGGATCAGCTGTATAACCTTCTAAGCCGCGCAAACGAACAATAGCCAGTTCTCTCCAATTCAAGCTAATTTGACTGTCACTATTTGCTACGACGACATCTGCAACACGACGATGTTTGTTAGGTCGAAAATAGTTTGTTAACGTTGAAGATGAAGAAGTTGTATAGACACATGCCCAAGGAAAAGATAAAAGTTTTTCCATATCTTCTGCTTGGAAGTTATCACCTAAAAACAGGATTGTCGGCTCTAAACTGGTATGTTCAAGCAACTCCAGCAGTAATTCCTGCCCATTAATCATAAATAACACCTCTAATTAATATCTAAGATTTCTCGCGCTTCATCACTATTCTGAATAGGTCTTTCATAATAAGCCCAATCAGGTAATGGACCACTTCTTTTAAACCTATTATTTGGTTCTACGAAATTTGAAGAATAGTCGCTAAATATATAGTCCAGATAACATTTATTAAATTTTTCAAACTCATCTAAAAAAAACAAACCATAACCCATTTTTATTTTTGACATTTCGCTATTATTCATTTCAAGTCGAACGCGATCTATACGAGAATTATACAATTATACCTGGACTTTGAAGAAAGGAATCATTATCATTAGTTTTAAAGCAAGTTTCATATAATATGCAAAAAAGAATCTTTGCACTAAACGCATTAAAAAAGTCAAGATTTTTTAATGCTATTTTATATGATTTGTTTTTATCGTGAGTAATTGATTCAGCTCTGTATTCTGCTAAAGCCAGATTTATATTATTAAAAAAAATCATTTAAGCCTCCATACATAATTTTATTAAGGCATTATCTATTTACCAAAATTGTTCTTTACACTAATTATATCTTCATTTTTTAACTTATTCAACTAATTTCTTCCAGAATGTGAATATAATTATATATATTTCACACTTTAACTAGTCTGGCTCACCTCTTTTTAAGATCGTCGTTCCAGTCCTTTTTGACCGATTTCAAAACACTCACTTCATAAGGCCGCCGCAGCTGCTCCCGTATCTCTTCGGTTAGGTCTTCCACATACATCCCTTTGGAAAGTCTTTGCAGCGTTTCCTGAATGATTGCGTCTGCTTTAACACCTGCGCCGTCATTGTCCAGACATAAAACGACTTGATGGATGTTTGGGTATTCTGATAAGAAACGGAGCAGGGCGGGGGATGCCGTACAGCCCAATGCAAGGTAATTGTGTTTCTGCCATCCTTTTTCTTTGTGCAAAGTAATAAAGGACAGAAGGTCTATGGGCGCTTCAAAGACATAGAGCCGTTCTGATCCTCCGTGGAAATTAAAGAAATAATCTTTTTCCGACCCATTCACATCACCACGGTAGGACTTTTCGGTGAGCGTTCCTTTCTGATGCGCCGCCCTTGCCTTGTCGGTGGAATCATATCCGACAAAGACGGCGTTATGTGTGTTGGCGCTCTCATAGAGGCTGCGGTTATGTGCAAAGAAGGAAATGATGTCGGAATCGATGCGGCGTTCCTGCATCAGGTAAGCATAAACACGCTTCATGTTGCGGCTTTTGGCTGGCAGAACTAACGGCCGCCGTTCTTTTTCTTTTTTCAGCGTTGATCTCTCAAACTCGATTCCGTTGTAATCCCTGCAGTTCAGTGTACTGACTGCATCCTGAAAACGCATATTGAAAAAGGTACAGAGAAAATCAATCGCGGTTCCTTTATCGCCGGTGGAATGATCATAAAAGATATGTCCGCGAAACTTGACGCTGTGGTTCGCCGCCCACATCCATTCCGTGCCGCTTCTCTCGGCCTTTTCGCCCTTTGCTTCAAGAATGCTCTTAATGTCCGTGTGTGCGGCCTGATAGATTTCATCCTCCGTAAACGGTATGAATTTTGACAAGTGAATTCCTCCCTACATCATTTCTTCCTGATCGTCATATTGATGGCCGTGGACTTCTTTGAGTGCTTTTTGCCTATTGATAAATTTGCGATCCGGCCTGTATTTGCGAGTTGTACTGTCCCTAATGTTTTCGCCCAGGCTGTAAGCAAAGGCATTAAACAGGCCCATAACTGCGCTGACCGCCGCTTGATTCTGAAATGCATCGATCTGATTCAGACGGATCTGCGCATAAAAATTGCCGCCGGCAGAAGCGGCGGCGTAATATTGCTTTGCAGTGCTAATGTTACGGGTGGTTCCTAATCCGGATTCATACATCCTTCCTACTTTATACAGCAGATCCGGATTAGGGTTCTCCTGCAGGCTTTTTTGAAATCCGGCAAGAGCGGATGCATAGAGCAGTTGTGCCCTAAGTTCATCAGCGGGAATACCTTCTCCTTTTTGCATCATGTGGGCCAGCTGAAACTGAGAATATGTATCGCCTTTTTCTGCGCTCATGGAAAACCATTGCGCCGCGGTGGCGTAATTCTGATTCGTGCCATTGCCGAAGTAAAACATCTGTGCAATTCTGCGTTCCATATCTGCATCAGGATGTTCCCGGTCAATGGGAATAAATCCAGCTAGTGCCATAGAGTAGAATTTCTGTGCCTGTAAATCATCTTTGGAAATTTCCGTTCCTTTAGAAAAAAGCACTCCCAGCTGATATGCTGCGAAAGGATTCCCTTTCTCCGCGCATTTGCGGAACCAATCAACAGCGTCCCGCACAGTCTTTTCCACACCCAGTCCTTTCAGGAACATGTTGGCGACCCGAAATTCTGTGTCTACGTCCGGCTGCTGCTTGTCCTGCTCGATAAACTCATTCAGAGCCTTTTTAAACAATGCTCCAGCCAGCTCGTCATCCTTTTCGACACCTTGCCCGTTGTTGTACATCTGAGCGAGCCGGTAATCGGCATAGGAGACATCCTCCATGGAAGCCTTTGTGTACCATTCAGCCGCCGTTTTGTAATTCTGCTCGGCTCCGATGCCGGTATCAAACATTTTCCCCAGCGCATAGTAAGCATATTTGTCCTTACCGTTCGCTGCTGTTCTGTAATAGGATTCAGCCATTGCATAGTCCTGCTGAATCCCTTCTCCTGCGTAATATATCTTTCCCAAACGGTAATTGGAGTGGATATGCCCTCCGTCAGCGGAAAGCCTAAACCATTGATATGCTTTCCCGTTGTCTCGGGGAATTCCTTCACCGACGTATTCCATCCTCCCTAAAGTGTACATCAGAAAAGCGGCGTCTTCCCTTCCTGAGAATTCTGCCTGTTCTGCCGTCCCGTCATCCACGGAGCTTCCCACATCAAAGCCATAGCTTTTTTCAACCGATGCCCGGAAATCCCAGTAGGCGTCCAGACAGTATTCTGTGCCTAATTCCTGATTTTTCTCAATACCGATACCATAGAGGTACATTTTCCCCAGCTCGTACTTTGCAAAGGAGTGTCCAGCCGCTGCCGCAAGGCCATACCACATTTGTGCTTGCTCATAGTCCCTCTCCACGCCTTTCCCGTAGAAGTATTTCTTCGCAAGCTGATACTTTGCCTTTACATCTCCGTTTATTGCTTTATCGAAACAGTCTTCAAAATTATCCTGATTTCTATTGGAGAATTTTTTTCTCTCCCAACTTTTGTCATTGCCGTCATCGAAAATCTGGGGAGCCGGTACGGAATTCGGTTTAAAAGGGTTTTCTTCATCCTGGGGCGGCATCCAATCCAGAAGCTCATCCGGAGCAGACAGGAAAAGGGATTCTTCGTCGGAAAGGGAATCTTCCTCACTCGTCATGAAATTTTGTCGGCTCTCACCGGTGACCTGCAGATCGTTTGGATCTGTTATTGTAATTAAAGTTTCGTCCAGTTCAGGAACGTTTTTACTGAGTGCGATTGCCGTTCGGATAATCTTATTTTTAATGCTGTCAAACTCGTGATTCTTGATAATCGGGCCGATATCCTTCGGGTCATTCCGGTACATTCTTTGCAAGTCCTTATGATCTTCACAATAGAGTTCATAGAGCTGCCGGATGGCCGGAGCCTCCGCAAGCCCGGACATAATGTCTTTTACTTCCCTCCGGATATCATTGTCTTTAATCCAGCCGTACTGCGGCTTTCCTGGTCTGTCCTTCAGCTGCTCCCCCAAATGGAGAATTTTTTCGGAAAGAGAATCCACTTGCTTTCTGTTCAGCTGATCGGCAGAGTCGTTTTGGATATCCGATAAAATATCGTCGATATTTTGTTTCAGACTGTCACGGATCTCCGTCTTATGCTCATAAATATGCCGCCTCTCATCGGCAAAAATAACCTCTGAAAAAGCGGCCTTCATTTTGTTAATGCCGGACACGTTCAGGTGGCCGACTTTAGGGTTATCCGTAAAAACAAAAAGGTGGATGTGAGGATGATGTGTCGTGTTATGCATCCCGGCGTACCAATGAAGATTAGATACAGGAATATTGGACGCTTTTGCAATGACATCAATTTTTTGCAGAACTAGATCGCGCCACGGCTTTTGATGGTCGTATCCCAGCGCGTCGGCATCCTCACGCCGCAGGGAGATAACATGTGTCCAGATGTTTCCTTTACAACTCGCTAATTCCTCCTGAGCTTTCCGGATATCCACATTCGGTTCAGAAGAAAAAAGGCCGTGTTCTCCAACACGGTCAACTCCGGGACGCTTCCCAACATATTCAATCAGATTTTTTGCTTTACCAAGATCAACAGCAAACCCTAACCCAATTTCAGCAGCGTATGAAATAAGTTCGGACGCATTACCGACCGTCGGGTTTGCTTTGAAGTCCTGATATTCCAGTCCCTTTTTTGCTTCCGGTATTTCCCACAGGAAATCCGCGATGGTTTTCATTTGTTTGCCAGTCGCGGGTCGCACGGCAACTTCTGCACTGAGCTTCAGTGGATCAAGATTTAAGGCGGTAATTTCTGCTCCATTCATGGAAGTCTGATTTACATTCAACTCCACGCTTTCCCTCGTTCCAACATAATTGACAAGACCCATAACAGCATCTTTTGTCATGACATGCTTTCCGTCCGCTTTCTCGCCAGCTTGGGCAATGTGAAAGTAGCGGGAGTTTAAGACGATTCTTGCTCCGGGCATAGTCAATACTCCTTTCATAAAAAAAGCCATCCACTTAAAAGAGTAGATGACATAAAACTAAGCAAATAGTCATATTTCTGTTTATTTATTAATAAAACGCATAGCTTTATTAAAATTCCCTTTTAAAAATATGTAAAATATAGTAGAATAATAATGTACTAACACATTTATATATTGGAAGTGAAATTATGGCTGTAAAATATATTGAAGGACTACAAAAGATCCAATCAGCAAGATTTGCAGTTGTAGACATAGAAGATGTTTATTTGGATGAAGAAAATCCTCGTTTTGCATCGTCAGCCTTAATTGCCGATCAATCTGAAATCACACAATCAAGTATTATTAACTATCTGGTTGAATATGGCGAGGTGTCGGCGCTTGCCCAAAGCATAGAGCTAAATAAAGGCCTTTTTAATGAAGTCCTTGCTTCAGCGTACATTAAGGAGGGTAGAATCATTGTCCTTGAGGGAAACCGCCGCGTTACCGCATGCAAAATACTCAGAGATAATTCTTTAGTGAATGCTGAATTGCAGCAGCAGAGGCCAATCCCCACTGCTAGCGAGGAAACAAAAAAGAACATCCAAAAAATCAATCTTATTATTTATGATGAGAGTGCAGATGCTCAGAGATATATTGCTTCTAAGCATACACAGCCAGATGTAAAAAAGTGGACTACTATTGAGCAATACAATTATTATTATTCGCAATTTTTGAAAGGGAAAAAACCTATTCAGATTGCTGCAGAAGTATCGGTAAAAGATGTCAAAAAGGTAGAGGACAAAATCCGCCAGTACATCCTGTTTAGAAATATTTTTAATTTAGTCAAGAAGACAGATGCCCATTTACGTGTTGAAACTGCAAGTATTTTACCGATTGTATCAGAATTCATGCCAAAACTTTTGGGCAATAGAAGTAAGTATTCACTTGGACTCGAAGCTGACCCTATTTCGCTTGAATATACTCCGCTTCTTTCGAAAGTGGAGTTGTATAATAAGATTTTACTAAAGGTAGGTCAAGCATTTTTTCAACGTCCAGAAGCCAAAAAAAGCTCTGAACTTAAGGAGCGACCAACAAATGACACATATCGCATCAGCACTGATGAGATTAAGGGAAAAGAGAAGGTCACTAAGCTCATTGAAGACAATATACGAATTCCTGGCTTAAAGGTATTTATATTAGAGTTCCGTAACGAATACCCACCTAGATCTGAAGATAATCCATCCAGCCGTAAAGATATAGAGTCTTCTTCTGCATCTACGCTCCCGGTGAAATATCAAGTATCTCATTCTGCAAAGCTAGAAAGTAGGGGGGAGTTCCCGCTTGTTCCTGGTGAGAAGGAACCGTTGGATGAGACATCTCCGCAAGCAGCAGGAACGAATGCTTCTGGGACCTCACCTACGGTAAAAAACACCGAGGAACAAAAGGCATTTACTCAAAAAGAAAAACAACTTTCCTTTTTTGCTAATTTGCATATTGAGCATCTTAATCCAATTGATCCAAACAACCAGGGATTAATCGCTGTTGCAAAAGAGATCAAAAAAATTTCATTAACATTAGACTATACAGCTTACACTGAGTTTCCTATTGCTTCGGTCTTTTTGTTGCGTTCATTAATTGAACAAGTTGTTGCCAGGCAACTAAAAAAGGGAACAACTTATTCACGCCTTGTTAAAAGTAAACCTACACCGGAATTAGGCTATATGATTACCGAAATGTTAAAGGAATATAATAATGGAAATTATCAAGACTTCAACAATGATAGGCAGTTGGGGCAAGACTTCAACTCTTGTTTTACTGGTTTAGGAACGAAAGATCAGCTTGACAAAGTAATTCACCGCCCGGCTGAATGTCAGCCAAATAAAGATTTCCTTGATAATTTAGCCAAACAGGGGCTAAAGGATTTATTGCAAAAATTCATAAATTCCTTTATTTAATAGTTAGCTAGAGGGTGATGATCACTATCATCACCCTCTAGCTATATAGTTATAATCTCTTTGATAAAACTGAATAATTTGGTGCACATTTTCATTTTGTGTATGATAATTAACTTCTGTTAGGCCGTAAATCAGTTCTTCTTTCTCTTTAGCAGTCATCTTTTGATAAATTTCATCCCATTGTTGAGTAAGCCCCTGCTCTTCATAATAGTTTCTATAAATTATGAAATCACGTGGCAAAAGCAGTATCCGGTGAAAATCTTCTATTGTAGATCCGAAAGCTCGATTGAAAAAATCCTCTCCTTGGGCAACTACTCCTTTTGTAACTAAAAGAATAGCCGTAATAGCTTGCAAGTATTTTTTATTCCAATGCATCCCTATATAGCAACGATCAGTTTCTGTAATTGGCATATATTTCATAGGAAAAGAAAATATGGAAATATGTAACTCTTTTGCAAGCTCAATATTGATTTTCAGTCTATACCATAATGCATCAGGCGTGTCATCGAGATTATAAAGCATATAGTTGGAAAAATTGTTGATCCCGCATTGATGTGCAATTCTTATGGCCCTACAATAGTTTTCTACTGCTTGAGGATTATAGTGATCAAAGGCTATTCGCACTGGATTCAATGGCAACTGAGCCAAAATCGACATTTTTTCCATTGTAATTCGTGCAGCTTCTAGTCCCTGATTAAAGTCCACATATCGTTTCAGTGGTTTAGTGTGCGAATAATGTTGTAAAATTTCATTGATGAATTTCTGTCGTTCCTCAATATATTGACCTTTGTTATCAGCCTCAGATAATTGAGTCAGAAAATCTCTGTAAGCTTGCTGATCTTTAGGGTGCTTTATTTTGCCTTCAAACTCCTTTAAATAGGCAATTGCCCTCGATAAAACCTTTGGATGCAAATGTGGATTATTCACTTTATTAATATATTGTTCGTACGGTGACTGCCTGATGAATGTTGGTTCTCTGGTGAAGCCAACCTCCTGCAAATCTCTAACAAGTCCTTGCATCTCTTGGGCTGACAAATTAAAAATATTATTGTCCAAAAGAAGAAGATTTCTCTTGCCACCAAAATGCTCGTTTACATTGCTTATTTGAGTGCGAATATTATTCGTAAACTGGTAAGTAGGTTCCAAAATTGGCACTGCGCAAAAGGCACAACGATTTGGGCACCCTCGAGTTGTGTACGAAAAGTAGTTGTCGCCTGCAGGATAATCATATTCAATTTCATCAAGAATACTGTAGTCCAGTGGAAGAGTATCGACATTTGTGTAATCCTCGATTTCCAAAACACTTGCATCAGTTAGAAGCCCCGTTAAAACATGGCACTCTCCAACATCTTGCTGTAGCTTTTCGGTCAGAAGTGTGGCCATAATTCCACCCACATAAATATGGGCAGGATTGATCTTTTTGCTGTAATACTTTATCGTCTCAAGTGTTTTCTTGTAATAGAAAGTAAACAGGGTCGTTATATACACACGCTCAATATTAAGCTCAGCAAATTGAGCATCAGGCATTTTGCCTTTATAAAAAGTGACAACATCATTCCTTTGCTTATGAAAAGTACTTATTTTCATTAATCCCATCGGAGGATATTTATTCTTGTAATCTGGTTCTACGAGCAGAATGTTCATCGACGGAAACTCCTTATCTTATATCTTCTTCTGATTCATTAACTGCTTCCAAAATATCAATTGAACCGTTCATTCTCTTAACATCCTGAATAGCTTTCGCACGAAGCTTATCATATTTATTTCGGTCAATTTCAAAGACCGTTGCCAACATACGAGTAATCATGTCGCTTTCAACTGCATTTCGAAAATTACTTTTTGAAATTCGCGTAGCTAGGTTATTAACTAACCCTTCTATTTTTGAGCCAAAGACGCCGCATAAATAATCTTGATTATGTTGAGAAGTGCTATATCCAAAGTAAAAATCGATTGCACTTTCGATTATATCATTTCTGGATTGGTTTGTCCCAGTAAGTTTTATTAAGCTATCTATTTTTAAATATGCATCCTTTTTTAGATAGATTGAAGTTCTTAATTTTTCATTAAGGTCTATGCTACTATCAGAAAGTCTTTGAGAATTCACGACACTATCCATTATTAAAAATCCCTCCAAAAGTTGTTTAAAAGTCAAAATGGTTGTAATCAGTTCTGATTACAACCATTTTTGTAGGCATCATGCGGTATATGCAGCTTTTTCATACAATTTGATTCACATATTGTAATCAGTTTAAAAATTTTGATTACAACAGAGATAATCGTTCTACGCCCAGCACCGCTGGGCGTTGCGTCTTGCATTGTAATTTTGATTACAATGCTTTATCCTGCAAAGTTGCTCGACTAGTTTTCTTTCCTTAAAAATCCCTTGGGAAGAACGCCAGAAAACCGCATTGCAGAGCCAAAAATCAGCATTTCAGGCACCGTAGGAACCGCCAGCGCCGAATTCAGAACAATCCGGGTCAGAATTCGGTTCTTCAGAACCGGATTCTGACGGCCTTTCGGGGGCAGAGGGGAAGGGCTTCGCAGCGTTTGCGTGGGTGGCAGAAGTTGCCTTTTCGATATATTTTCGAACCGCAGACGGTACATATCTTTTGTAAAAATCCTCCACGGCCTTGCTCAATTCGGTACTGATATCCAGTCCTTTTTCTTCCATAAACTGCTGTGCGGCGGTAAATTTTTGTGGGTCGATTTTGAGCTTTACGGTGATTGTTTTCATATGAAATACCTCGCCTTTCTGAATGTTAAGTTGTGGTCGGCCGGACGGCCGGGAGCGCCTAAAGCAGAGAAAAAATAACAGATTTTTATCCCCTGCTCGACATACAAAAAACCACCGGATTTTCGATGTCCGGTGGTAAAATCTCAAAGCAATTTGCCTTATTCAATTATTGCGTAGCAACGGTATCCGGGCCAATTACGTTCTGGATTTATTTCATTTCGTCGTTCCCTCCATTTCTGAGATCATGGCCACTCTGAGTGCGGTTTCCAGCTCCGGCGGGAAATATAGTTCCCACGTTTATTTCTGATGGGGATTCCGCGGTCCTCGCAGCTATCAAGAATGTCGCCCCATGTGTAATAGACATATATAGTTTCCTCGGCCTGCTTTATGGCTTCTTCATGCGCCATTTTGCGTTCCTTTCTGCCCGTCTGACTGGTAGCGCTGCCATAAGTTTTTAATCAACGTATCCAATGTCCGCCAGTGGAATAGTCCCATTCAATGGTTCCGTCCCCGTACATTTTTATGCCGTGAGCAATGAGTGACCACCGGTCTTTCACTCGCTCCATAACAGCGGAATTTTCATCTGGAATTGATATGCAGAGATAATCGCTGCCATTATGATTGGTGTAGGTGCAGCCGGGAAAGATAGCCGATCCGCTCTTTTCCCAAAGTCTGTCGATGCTGCCGTCCGGATTGATGTTGATTTCTCTTGTTGTGCCATCGTCGATAGTGGCTATTACCGAAACGACAATTCTGTTTTTAAAAGCATAAGCCTGGGCGGCATCAACCGCCTGTTGGCGTAGTGGAGTAGAACCGATATGTTTTCCCCCAGCAGTAATCTCAAATTCTGTAAATCTCATTTTTTAGTCCTTTCTGACGGAATTAGCCGCCCAGCTCGGCATATGTCATTAAATAATTCCTACTAATTTTATTTGCCTATCAGTTTCAAACTTTACGCCTGCAAAATATGCTTTTCCATTGTCACCGCGCGGGTCAAGAATTCGGCTTTTGTGTTTTTTAAGCAGCTCAATGTATCTTTTGCTTTTGCATGGAATGACGCTAACACCATCATGTGAATCTAATATCCCAGCCTTATAAAAATCCAGTTCATAAGCTGTCATTGTTGTTATTTTTTTCATTCTTGACTGCCATTTCTGCCCGTCTGGCCGGTAGCACAGCCTATTGCCATTCGGTGTACTCTTACCGGGCGGCTTCTTCTATTTTTGCAATGTAGAATTCAACAGACATCCCGGAATATTCCGATAAGTCAAAGCAATTTATTGCCATTTCATTGGCTTCATTCCATTTGTACCCCTTATCTGCAATCATCCGGGTTGCCCTTTCCATGTTCTTAAGCGTTCGCCTAATCATGATCCACCATCCTTTCTCCCCGTATTCCCGGCAATGTGATTAATCCTAGTAGAGGTCAAGAATTAAGCGCTGCGGTGGGGTAGTAAACTCAGACAGATCTACCGTCCCTCCGTTCATCAGAAGCCCCCGAATGATATCGTCGCGCTGTTCTTCTGTGCAGTTGACTGCCTCGTCGAAGGCAGTCATGTCTGGGTACTTAATAACATTGTCGCCGGTGGTAACTTTGATGCCGTCAAAAATTTTGATGGTTTTCATTACGCTTACCCTTTCTGCCCTCGTTACCTCCGGGGCGGGCTTTGGTGGTTAATCGTAGAACGGGCAGAGGGTATCGTTCCAGACCTCGTAATACCAGTGGGAAGTATTGAAACGGATGTAGTGATAATCTGTCGCGCAGTAGACGGGGCGGCGGTCGATCTTCCGGCCGGTTTTTCGGACTTGGCGGTGCCGGTTGATTTCGTATTCGTCGATTTCATGGAGGATAGTGATTTTATCCCGGTCAAAGTCGAACTCGCTACAAATCCAATCCTTGGCTTCTTCATCCGTCATATAGTACGCAGTATTCGGTACGCTACTTGCAAGCCTTTCGTAATCGTCCTGCTTTACATTACGGTCGCCGTCGTAAAGTTTCCATTCCTGCTCTCTGTCGAGCTGTGCCTTGAGCCTTTCGACCTCTTTCTCAAGTCCGGAAATCTTTTCCACGTTTTCCTTCTCGGCCTTATCTGATGCAGTGATTTTTGCGATGCTGGCTTTCCGTGCGATAGCATCGGCCATTCCATTTTCATTCTGCTTGTAGGCATTGCAGAAAGCGTCTTTATCAAGATTGCTTTCCATGTAAGCAGCTTCAATGAAGCTGTAAAGGTCTTGGCTGGGGTAGAAACCTGTGCGGCTTTCAAACTCCTGAATCATCATTTTTGTGTCCTCCTGCCTCTTTGCCGGGATTAGTCGCCCGGTTCGGATTTATGATGCTAAGCGACATTCGCCGGATCGAATGTCAGAAACAAATCGTTCAGATCATCCCAATCTTCGGCGGCAAGCTCACTGCGGATTGCACGGCGCATATTTTTGCATGTGGCCCAATCAGCAGCAGGATTAAGATTTGTACACCAGAGGAACTTTCTGCATCCCTCGTTACCGAGTTCTGTAATTTTATTGTCGATAGCCTTTGCAATTTCGATTGTCATTTCTTGACCGCCCCTTTCTTTACTGTAATTACAATTATACACTAATTATAGTGTATAATCAAGATGACATATACACAAATATTAGGGCATATATTTGTGCAATAATGCACTGTTTTTTGTGTATAGTATCAGTTATACTATTAGAAAAAGGGGATGAGTAAAATGCCGATCAAGTTTGATAAATTATTCGTAGTGATGAAGGAAAAGGGACTTTCAACATACAGGATAAGAAAAGAGAATATTATGGGCCAAGCTACGCTACAGAGCCTAAGAAGCAACGAGCCTGTCAGTACCGAAACTATAGCGATCTTATGTGAAATATTAGACTGTCAACCCGGAGATATAATGGAGTATGTGAAAGATGATTCAAGCCGGCCGAGAGCGCCTAAAGCAGAGAAAAAATAACACTTATTATTTCAGATAACTCATCGGGTCAACAGTTTTTCCATTTAGACGGATTTCAAAGTGGCAGTGGTTTCCGGTAGAATCACCGGTGCTGCCGACCAGCGCTATAACCTGACCTTTCTGTACGGTTTCGCCTTTCTTCACAAGCAGCTGTGAGCAGTGGCCATACAAGGACATTGTTGATGAAGAATGTTGAATTGCAACAACATTTCCATATCCGCCGTAACCGCCTCCTGTGACTCCGAAATCAGCGAAGATCACCTTCCCAGATTCGCCAGCATAGATCGGCGTCCCATAGGCTGCGGCGAAGTCCACGCCCTTGTGAAGGGTTCTCTTACCTGTCGTTGGGTCGGAACGGTAGCCGAAGGGAGACGAGATCGTGTATTTTCCCGCCTTGATTGGGTAGCCGAAAATACCGCTACCGGAGCTTCCGGCCGTGCTGTAAAAGCGCAGTACATGGCTGACGTAGTTGACATCACCGTAACTGTCCCATCCCAGCTGCGTTGCCTGCTTCTGTGAAAATTCGACAGCATTCGCCTGTGTGTAGCCGCTTTTTTTCAGCGCCCAGCTGATGTATCCATTTCCAAAATTGTAGCCCTGCAGGGCAAGGCTGATGCCCTGAACGTCGTCCGGTGACTTGCATTTCGCGGCTCTCAGACAGTTTTCAAAATATTTGATTCCGATGCTGATGGAATATTCCGGATCAGTGATTCCGTTGTGCCTTTGCGGGTACTTCGTATTCAATGGACTCTCGCTGCACTGCATAGGGTCATTGCCGGTCCCGCCGCTTTCATTCTGCATGACGGCCATCACAAGGGAAGCATACTGAGGGATGCCGTATTGTGAGCAATATTGGCTGATCAGACCTTCATAAGCGGTGACCTGTTCCGAAACCGTGGACGGACTGTAATCCATTAGAATCTGAGAAAGGTTTATCATGTATTCGCGCTCAGAATCACTGATGGTAATCTGGAAACGCGCTTCAATATTCTTAAAAATCTCTGTCGAATCTGTAACCGGCACCGTGTATTCCTTTATTTTGTAGGTCTTGTTTCCGTTACCGTCCAGAACCGGATTTCCATCAGCGTCACATACAAGAACCTTTTTGGTTTTCCTCTCGTAAAACGCCCGGATGAGCTGCTCCCGGATGTTCGCCTTATCCGGATATCTTGAATTATCGAAGATGGTTACATATGCCGCATACAGCAGCTGCGTATTGATTTCCTGTCCATCTTCCATATCGCTGTTCACAGATGAAACGAGAGGCGCGAAATCCGGTGCAACCTGATTTGTCACATAAACCTGCAGGTTATGGCGGGTCATGCCTGTAACGACCGCAGTAGCAATCAACAGAATAAGAACCAGAAGCCCGCCGATTGCTTTCCATACCCTCTTATCCTTGGCAATCCGGATGAGCAGGGCATACGCCGTGGCGCTCATCATCGGCCACCGGCGTCCCCGAACAGTTCTTTCTTATACGGCGGCGCAATGACATGCAGATGATATCGTTCGTTTCCGCATTTACACAGGCAGAAGCCCCGGTTAGGTTCACGGATCAAATTGTATTCACACTGCTGAAGGGATAACAAACGCTGAAAGTCAGCTTCGTCGCAGTTCTCACCGGGATTAAAGAGAAAGCTGTGTGTCGGAATGCTTAATAATGGCCGGGTGTATTCCACAATACCCGGCAGCATCAGATCTTCCACATTCTGGCTTGCAATGATAACGCCGGAATCCTTTTTTCGGCCGCGCTTCATGAAACTGCGGATATAATCTATGGCAATTCTGTTCTGTAGGAAAAGGTGCAGCTCATCCACTGCCAGCTGGGTTGCCCCTTCAGTCAGGAATTTGTGGCTCATATAAGAGAAGATATTCAGGAACATTGCATTTTTCAGGTTTTCGTTGGTGTCCATCATACCCTTAACGGAGAAGTCAATGAAATCAGCGTTGATGATGTTGGTGTGGCCGTTAAAGAACGTGCTTTCTGAACCGATGCAGATCGACCGCAGCCCCAGTGTCAGAGAGCGGAGAATGTCTTTCGTGTACAGCTGACTGCCGGTGTCCTGATAGGTTTCCAGTTCATGGTGCGCCAAATGAAACAGATCGGAAAGAATGGGATAATCTTCAGACGTGAGCTTGCTGTAATCCGTATCGTCGGTTATTCCGAATTTTGCATAAAGCTTTTCAAGCAGAACCTCCAATGTGTCCAGCTGCTCTGTCGGAAAATCTTTGTAGCAGCGAAAGAAGTCGCGCAGATAGGCAATATGCTGGCTTAACCGCGTGCTTTTGCGAAATGCTGCTGGCACATCCTCCTTTTCATCGGTCACCGGCTCCAAAGTCCAAAGGCGTGGTTCCAAAACATTGATAAAATACCGGCCGGCCATCATGTCAATATAACAGCCTCCAAGGCCAATCGTCAGGTCTTTGTATTCGTCGTCCGGGTCAAGAATGTAAAACTTTTTACCCGCCTGCCTGAAATTTGTTATTAAAAGCTTCAGCAAATACGATTTCCCTTCGCCGGAATTTCCTAAGATCAGGATATGGCCGTTGGTTTTGTCCTGCGCCCTTCGGTCAAAATTGACGATGATATTCGTGCCGCTGACATCTATGCCTATGTACATCCCGTCCGGATCTGTCTTGCCGGAATAAGAAAAAGGATAAAGATTCGCCACACTGCTGGCCGGCAGACTGCGTTCAAACTGTGACCGGAATACATTGCTGCCGGTGAGCATAACCGTCTGAAAGCCCTCCTTTTGGCGAAGCCACAGCCGGTCATACACGATTTTCGCTCTTGTGCAGAAGAAGATTACTTTCTGCTGCAGATCCTGTAATTCTTTCAGTGATTTTCCTATCATCTCAATGAAAACGGCACAGTGCATCAGGCTTTCCTTTGTCTTATGCATCCTGCGAACGATTACCTGAACATCATTGAGATCCTCTTCCGCTTCGATGGCCTGCTGGATACCGTTTGCATTGCTCTTTTTGTGCCGGTTTCTCCGTTCCGATTTTTCAATAATTTTATTTTCCTCAAACTCGGTTACCGGCCGGACGAATAACCGGAGCGTGACGCCGTCCATTTCACCGAGTTCTCGCAGGATGGCTTGATCCTCCGTTGAGGTAGGATATTCCCGGACGGCCCACACGCAGCGGAAGGTATTGCCGCAGATAAAGTAGTCCTGATGCTTAAAATCAAGCACCGAGGGCGTAATCATATCCAGAAAGCCTTGTATATCACTGTCGATATTTTGCTGAAAACCGGAAGCACTTCCGCTTTTTGGCGCTGGCTTCTCTTTCTTTGAGCGCTTATCCTTCTTCTTTTTATCGCCTTGATCTGTTTCGGAATGCCGGCGCGCGGATTCAATCACCTGGATAAAATGATCGGAGGAAGAGCCCTTTATGCTCTGAGAAACGATTTTTTCCACCGGCGTTTCTTCAACCAATTTTTTGTTGCTGTCGCTTGCCAATGTACGCCAGTACTGAGCAAGGCTTAAATCACTTTCGCCGGCACGTCCCTTTTCATAAATGGCAGCAAGTTTCCATTCAATATTGGAATTCGGTTTTTTTCTTTCCTGCTGCTGGAATTCCCGGAATGCCTTAATAAACAGCTGGTCGGCAGAAGCTTGGTCCCGCTCCATCCCGATGCCTGCAGCAAGCATTTTAGCAAGCTCATAATCTGCAAAGGGAATATCTCCATCAGATGCTCTTGTAAACCACAGAGCTGCTTTTGTGTAATTTTGAGGAACGGATATGCCCCAATAATACATTTTTCCCAATGTAAAACTGGCGTATTTATCGCCCCGGTTTGCGGCGGCAAGGTACCAGTCCGGTTCCTGATTAGGGTTATACACCTTGCAAAGCCCCGCCTGTTCCTCGTTTCCATCCGTGACGGCGGCAAGTTCGTACCATGACTGAATCCTTTGCTCCGGGGTCTCCTGCTCCCTCATCACCTCGTCGTTCTGTATTTCCGGCTCCATAAGTCTATTCATAGTTTCATCTCCAATAGCTCCGCATAGCTTTCTCCGTCAAAATCCTGCATCTCTGTTTCAAAGATGTTTTGTTCCAGATAAATGGCAAGCATCCGCTTGATGTCAGGTTTTGCGGCAAGACGCACGATCATCCCGTTATCCTTGAAGACCTGCACTACTTTGCCCATGGTGGATTGTATCTGTTCGGTCGTGTCCTTTACTGAGAACCGCAGGACGGCCAGAAACTCACGGCTGGTGGCCATTGATATTCGTACCTGGTCAAAGAATTCTATGTCCTTCTGATCAAGATCCCTCAGCGTATCATTTGTTTCCCGCTCTTTCAGCTTTGCCAGATAATGTTTGTTGCTGTCATAGCTCTGAGATGAATTCAGGCACAGGAAATCCACAGTGCCGATGTTTTCTAAGGTATCTGTCATTTTTGTGATCCTGCTGCTTATGTTGATCGACGACAGAACATTGAGATTGACAGGCGTAATCATAATGAAGCACAGCCGTTCTCCTGAGGAAACAGCGAGGCAGCTGTCCTCAATGCCAGCTGCCCCGATTAAATCCTGTACACTTTTCCTTTTTTTCTGTTTTTTATCAGTTGTTTTTTTCAAGGCAATCCTCCTTTTCCCAATAAAAAACAAGCTGCTGCGTAATGAAATACCTGCAGAGCTTGCTCAAATATTTGAATATGGAAATGTCGTCAAATGTCACGGTCATGAATGCGTAGAAAGCGGTTATAGCCAACGGAACGAGGCTGCGCGTAAGCGGGTACAGGATTAAAGAAAATACGCCGGCCAATCCGAAGATGAAGATATCGCGGAGTTCCCAAAGGCCCAGCAAAGGCGGCGCCTCCATGTTGGACGGATAATAGTATTTCATTTTGCATAACCTCCCGTTAATGAATAAATGTTTTTCCCAGATTAATGATGGATGTGGTCGTGTGTACCGCGCTGGATAAATTGCCTTTCATGGAAGTGTCCAGCCCAAAGGATTGCGCTATTCGGGGTACCTCCGACGCCGCCAGAATCACGCCGGTTGCAATGACCATCTGATCTTTAAAAATGTTCAGGCCGATCATAAGCATCAGGTTTTGCAGAAAGGCGGTAAAGCAAATGCCGATGATCTGCTTGCACCAGGACATAAACTGATCAAGGTATCCGCGGGGGATACTGAACAGGTACAGGGAACAGACACAGATCTGAATGAACAGGATTCCTCCACGTTTAATGTTCCCAAACAGGATTTTGAAGAAGCCGTAAGCAAACGCAATGATGAAAAACATATCTGTAACCTGCGGTACATGCTGTTCAGCTGGTGTTCCCACAATGCCCGAAAGAACGCTGCCGGCTGCCCCTGTGATATTGACCAACGGGTTAGACGCAACCAGTCCTATAAAAAAGTTAATGGTGTTAGTAATCGTGCTTCCTGAGGAAACAGGTTCCGACAGGGCCGGGTCGCTCATAACACCGGCGATATTCATGAGTTTCCCCATCACGGCCTGCATATTAACAGATAACTGATAGAGCTTTACGGGAAGTGTTGTAAACAGAAGCAGAACCCCCAGCCCTTTGAAAATGTTCATGCCGGTATCCTTTAGGCTTCCTTTTCCCTGCTCAATCGAAGCAAAATATTCTAATAGCGCCAGAACAAGGCCGACGGCAAAGAGGGCGTTCCCCAACAGCTGAAAGAAATAAAGGACTCCCTGAACATATTGATTATCAAAAAGATCCGCCCCCATATTTCCCATATACTGGTTGAAGGAATTTATTCCGTTTAAAATCGTGTAATAAACCCATGCTTCCAGCTGTTCCATGGAATTTCCGACTGTAAACATTTACCTCACCATCCAATGATGGCCCACATCCAAAACGGGGCTGAGATAGATAAAACTAATCCTGCGAAAAGGCCGGCCGGCACTTTCCATTCTATTTGCCCTCCGTGTTGCCGATAATCCACAACCGAGGTAGCGAGCTTGATAACAAAGAAAACCAGCAGAACAACGTCAACCGATCCGAAAACAGCGATATTGACCACGCTTTTGATCTGAGGCTTGATGTATGTATTGAATGCATTGTTGACTGCGTCAGAGACATTTGCGCTGGCGGCATAGGCCGGGATGGCAAATACAGATACGAGGATCGCTATTACTATCATCAGTAATAACGTTTTCTTATATTTCTTCATAGTGCATACTCCTTTTATTGACGGAATCACTGTTCCATTTCCATTGTATTTTCTTCAACCGGCCCAGCTTCAGGCTTTCGGCTGCCCGCCGAAGCAATATAACGTTCCACCTCCTTAATTTCTTCCCGGCTCATGGAGCTGTGGGCTTCTTCCGGAAGAATCACACTGGTGATTTTTCCATCCTCTGCTTTTGCGACAAATATTGATCCAAATTGTTCCTGTATCCCTATAATTTTCTGTTTCATCCGCAGGCCGTAATCCTCTTTATGGGATACGGTCTGATTGTGGAAAAAGGTTTCAGAATAATACAGGGTGGCAATGTCATGCTTTTGGGCATATGAGATTTCTCTTTTCATTCCTTCCGACACAACATCACCGCACACCCAAAGCTCGCTGCAATGCTTTAACAATTCCATTCCCATCATCAGCCCTTTTTGCCGCTGCAGCGGAACGGTGTCATCAAGATACTGGGTAAAGATCGTATGTGGTGCTAAAGGAATTACACCCTGTTCCGCAGCATAGGCACAGTAGGCAGTTGCTTTTTTGATATTTTCCTGCATGTCCCCCTTTAGCGGCGAACAAATATATACCAGTTTCATCATGATCTCCTCCTTTAAAAAGCGGAAGGACTTCCGCTTTTGTTTTTTAGATAGCCATTTCCGGCCCTTCCTCCATTTCTTCTGAATCAACCACCTGTTCCTGATCGCTTCCGATATCGGCCGCCATTTCAATATCAAGCTGGTTCAGCCGTTCTGCTTTTTCGTTATACTCCTGCTCATGCTCCCACGGGAGAGCGAGTTGTGCTTTTGCTTCACCCAACTGTTTTTCGGCCGAATCAATCTCACGTTGACATTTGGATACGGCCGTCTCCAAATCCCGGAGAAGGTTATCCATACGCGCGGTACACCCTATTGCACTGTGTCCCATTTCCGTAATCCGACGCGTGGCTCCGCAAAGAACAATGGAATGTGCCTGCTCCCATTCGCTGTACGTCAGCTCTACCCGAAAGCCCCGGTATTCTCCAATCGGCAAATATTCTCCGGCTTTTCGGAAGCTTCCCGCATTTTTCAAAATGGCTGCGCCGGCGTCCTCTCTCTTCACGTATGTTTTTCCGGATAACTTTATGGAGAAATCTTCGGAAGCGTTGCTGTCCCGCAGAGAAATGTCTTTTCTGAGACCCTCCATCGCCTGCTGGTTAAGCTTGATCTTTTGCGGAAGACGTTTCAGCACGTCGTCCTCCAAGTCGTATTTTTCATGGTTATATTCGGATCTTAATTGAGAAAGCTGTGTGACACGCACCCGCAGTTCTTCCCGCTCCTTGATACGGGGATCCTTGCTCGCAATCATCTTGACGGTCGCATAGTCCAGCGCGGTGTTATCAATGTCGGCCGCATGACGGTCCACAACATTCCCGCGTGAAATCTGACTGATAAAACGCTGTTTCTGTTCTAGAATTTGCCAACTGTACGCGTCGAAGGTTCCTTCCGTCACATACCGGTAGATTCCCACCTCTGAGTTTTCATTGCCCTGGCGCAGGATTCTTCCCTCACGCTGTTCCACGTCCGCAGGCCTCCACGGTGCGTCCAGATGGTGCAGGGCGATCAGATGGCGCTGTGCGTTGGTTCCCGCCCCCATCAGAGGAGTGGAGCCTAAAAGAATGCGCACCTTACCGGCTCGCATAGAAGCAAAGAGCGCTTCTTTTTGCTTTTCTGTTTTTGCATCGTGAATAAAGGCTATTTCATCCTCCGGTACCCCGAACTGCAGCAATTTGTGACGAATGTCAAAGTAGGCGTTAAAACATACCTTTCCGTTTGGGTTGACCATTCTTGCGACACCGTCGATCATTTCCATGTGGATCACTTCATGCGGAGTGGAGAGGTCACAGAAGACCATCTGAGTGCCTTTGATATTTGCTGTCCGTTTCCAGATGTCATAGATATTGCCGACAGCCATATTGATTTTGCTACCCGGGAAGTCCTCTGCATACGGGTCGATCATGCGCATATCAAGCGCACAAAACCGGCCATCATTGGTTGCTTTCAGCGCGTTGTCCTCAAATGGTTCCACTTCGCCGTTATGGATTTGCTCGAATCGGTGGACAATTTCATCAACATATTGAATCTGCCTTTCACTGGGCTTTGACAATACGGTGATGACAGAGCCTGATTTTAAAGTTGGTACAGGGAGTTTCAGCATATCCGCCGATTGAATGTCTGCAACCAGAGAATACAGGGACATCAGCTCCGGCAGATTCACAAATTCCGCAAAGCGTGATTTGTACCGGTATTGGGTTCCATCCGGTGTGAGTTCCAGCGAAGACACCACTCTTCCATAATTTGCTGCCCATGCATCAAAATGGGCTGTTCCTTCGGCTACCAATTTTTCCGGTTCCAGATAGGTCTGCATTGTAAAAAGTTCCGCCATGGAATTTGACACAGGGGTACCGGTCGCAAAGACCACCCCGCGCTGTCCGTTATGGATTTCATTGATATACCGGCATTTCATCAGCATATCAGAGGCTTTCTGTGCCTTTTGCTGACCAATGCCGGCGACATTAACCATCTTGGTTGCGACAAACAGATTTTTGTAATAATGAGCTTCATCCACAAATATCTGATCCACACCCAGCTCTTCAAAGGTAAGAAGATCATCTTTACGGGACTGATTTGTAAGTGTTTTCAGCTGCTCTTCCAGACTCTTTTTTGTGCGTTCCATTGCCTTGACGGTCCAGTCTTTTTCATCTTCCTGTTTTGCGATCTCCATGGCGTCCATAAGGTCATCAATCTGCTTGCTTAACAGCCGTTCAATTCTATCCGGGCTAACCGGAATTTTTTCGAAACTGCTCTGCGCTATGACCACCATATCGTAATCCCCAGTGGCAATTCGGCTGACAAGACGATGACGGTTCTGCTTTTCAAAATCCTTCTTTGTAGCGAGCAGGACATTTGCCCCGGGGTACAGTTTTAAAATATCCGCGCCCCACTGGTCAATCAGATGGCCGGGAACGACCATCATGCTTTTATTACAAAGACCCAAACGCTTGCTTTCCATTGCCGCCGTAATCATGGTGTAGGTCTTTCCAGCTCCGACACAATGCGCAAGAAGGGTATTCCCGCTTTGCAGAATACGGGCAACCGCATCTTTTTGATGAGGATTCAGGGTTATTTCGGGAGTCATACCGGGAAATGTGAGATAGGATCCGTCATATTTCCGGATACGGGTGTTGTTATAGATCTGATTGTACTTCCATACAAGCCGTTCTCGGCGCTGCGGCTCCCCGAACACCCATTCCTCAAATTTCCGTTCGATGACGCGCTGCTTATCCCTCGCAGCCGCCGTAGCCCGTGGATTCATTTTGTAAGAGTTGTCCAACTGCTTATCCCGGATAGTGGGTATCTTTTGATTCAGGGAGATTTCTATCAGATCATAAGCATCAATCCGGGAGGTTCCGTAGGTTTTCCCCGGCAGCACTTTCTGACGCTGTCCGGCGTGATATACGCCATTTATCTTCCATGTCGCCTGCGACGGAATATATCTTACCTTCAGATGCATTTCGTCATATGAATCAGGCTTCAGCAATTCCACAATAAACTGCTTGATGTCGTCCCTGTCCAGCAAGGGAGAACCTAATTTGACGTCAATCTGTGAAGCGTCCAAATCCTTCGGCTGAACCAGTCTGAGAGCCTCCACGTTTGCGGCATATTGATCGTCTTTCTCTGCCGCCGTTTCCGCATCGGTCAGCTTTTGCCGAACGTTTCCGGAAAGATAGGCGTCGGCGGCTTCTAACACGCCAGTTTGCGGGTCTCGGTAAATCAAACCCTTTAGTTCGTCCAGTATTTCATTCTCCGGCTTTCCGACAAGCTGTGCTATATAGGGGATATCCACACAACCCTTAACATCCAGACAGTGGGGCAGGGCTTCCACTGCGGTTTCGCAGCTCGTGATCTCCACCGGAGGCCGGATGGTGCGTTTCGTAAAGATGGCAGCTTTACTGACCTTTCCATCTTCATCGATATTTTCCAGACTGGTCAGAAGCGGGTAATCGGAATCGCTGGAAAAGGCAAGTTTGTTGCCAATGCCGGTCAGATATCCGTATTTATAGGTGAAACTGTCATAGAGCTGCTCCAGTTTGGCCTGTGTCGTGAGAATAACATCATCAGGATAATTTTCACTCTGTACCCGGATGACCTCTCGCAGGGTGTCGCGGATCTCAATCATGCCGCGTATTCTCTGCTCCCGGGTGCCGATGATATTCTGCAGAATCATCTGAGAGTTTTCGCGGAAATACAGTTCATTCTCGACAATGGTGTACGTGTAATTCCTTACGTTCGGGCCTGCCGGAATACTGACCGCCGCCTCACCGTCTTCCAGCTCAATTTCCGGTTCTTGAACCTTCCACTGCAGGGAATTGACGGCCGGAATCAGCTCCTCGCGCCAATCTTTCCCTCCATGCGGAATCAGAGCGGTATCTTTGGCGCTACCGTACATGCTGTCATCAAACACCATGTCGCCCAGCATCATTTCCGGATGGTCGGCAAAATAGGTGTTTACCGGAACTCCGTTTTCCAAATAGGTCAGATTGACCCACTCCGGTTCAATGTCCACCATGCGGTCACGCTTTTGCAAAAAGATCAGGTCAGAGGTTACCCGCGTGTTGCCTTCCGTGTACATCATCGTGTTGGGACAGCGGATCGCGCCGATCAGCTCCGCTCGCCTGGCAATGTAACGCCGTACTTCCGGGTTTGCCTTATCCAGCGTCCCCTTGGAAGTCACAAAAACAATCAGGCCGCCCGGTCTAACCTTGTCCAGAGCTTTGGCAAAGAAATAGTCATGGATCAGGAAATTCTGTTTGCTGTAACGGGCATCCGGCACCTTGAATTCTCCAAAAGGCACATTTCCGAAAGCCAGGTCAAAAAAGTTATCCGGAAAAGCCGTTTTCTCAAAGCCACGGATTTGGATATTTGCTTTTTGGTAGAGCTGCTGAGAGATTCTGCCCGTGATGCTGTCTAGCTCCACACCGAAGAGATTACAGAAGTCCGCAATGTTTTCCGGTATAAAACCAAAAAACCGCCCTGTTCCGCAGGACGGTTCCAAGATGTTGCCGCCGGTAAACTCAAAGTTTTTCAAGGCGGTATGTACGGCGCTGATAACGGCGGGCGGCGTATAGAATGCGGTCAGGGTAGAAGCACGGGCTGCAGCGTATTCTTCCGGGGTAAGCAATTGATTGAGTTCTTCATATTCTTTTTGCCATTTTTCATTCTTTTTATCAAATGCCTGCGGGATGCCGCCCCAGCCGACGTACTTGAACAGCACCTGCTGTTCTTCCCGGGTTGCCAAACGCTGTTCCTTTTCAATGGTTTTCAGAAGTTTAATTGCTTCCACATTCGCCTTATAATGGGTTTTCTGCCCTCCGGCAAATTCCTGAGTGTCTGTGTACCGGAAATTGATACGCTCTGTTCCATAGTCAAAAGCGGAAGTGCTTCCGGTTTTTGCTTCCTCGCTGATAGCGTTCGGCTCCTGTGTCTGCAGGTGAGCGGGGGGGTCTTCTGGAATACCGGGCGACACGGGGCTAAGTGCGCCAAAGGTTAGCTGCTGCGGCCCATGCGCTGGTTTACCTTCTAAAAAATTCCCCGAGTTAATCAGATTCCGGATGTGCTTGCCACATTCATTCCAGCTTATTTTTCGGGAATAGTCACCCTCTTGCATAGCAATATCCAGAGAGATTCCGGTTGGTTGGAACCAGACCCAGGCGTCGCCGCCGGTGCTGTGTATAATAAAGGAAGGATGTTCATTGAACGCTTTTTTTAGAAACTGAGCCGTTTCTTTTTCGCCTGGTTCTCGATCGAGATAGAAATCATAAATACTTTCCCGGATGCTGAGCAGCTGATAGTTTTTTAAAGCAGGGAAAAAATAAGAGTGCAAGAAATCATAATCGGAAAGAAAAGCCGTGTATGCGGGTTTCCCATTGATAGTCGGTAACAAACAAAAACCAACGGAGCCGTTCCCTTGAAAAAGCTCCGTTGGTTCATTTTCTGTTATCGGGGTTATCGGCTCGGGTACACCACGTTCTCGAGCGTCATTTCCTCCGCTGTTTTGTATAGCCAGTTGTTGTACTGTACTGTCTCCATAAAGTCGTCCGTCTTCGGCGCCGGATGTTCCTTGCGCAGCTGCGGGAGAAGATTGTCCTCGTACTCGTTTGCTTCCCGCTCCACCCGATGGCAAACTGCCATCAGCTCGAGATTCTGCAGAAGAATCGCGTACCGGCCCGGATGCTCCTCCTTCAGGTATTTTTTGTACATCGTCCCGTACTTTGTCAGGGGCTTGTCGTCCTCCGGCGCCGCTACTGCCAACTGCGGATATAACAACCCGTCTTTCTCCTGATATTCCATGACCCTGTCTCCTTTTCTGTTCGTGTTCGATCTGTCTGACTGTGCTTTCAATTTGCCGCAGTAGGGTGCAGGAGCGTTGTACAGTTTCATTTCCGAGGAGTGTAAAATGCTCCGGCTGCTCCAACAGGGGGAGTCCACTGAAAGCCAAAAACTGAGGAATTTCACTCGGAAGGACACGGCTGAAAATCATGTACTTCATGCTGTCTAAAACCGTCTCGTAAAACATTTCCTGCATGTTGATACCTTTTAGCTCCGGAAGCGGATTGTCCTGCAAAGTATTCGTAATGTTGTCGTAGTCATGCTCCAGTGTGTGGGTAATCACTGTGCTTAGAAAATCCTTAAACGGAGCACTGTCCGCGGTGATTCCATAACGGTCCTCAAAATCTGTGATAGCTATATTATATTTATCGGCTGAAAGCTTCCAAGGTTGAGGAAGTGTTTTTTCCGCTCCATTTGTATCGGATACATCAAACAGAAATTTCAAGGTCAGCCAATGGTCGGTATCGATGATTGTTGGAATTCCCTTTGCTCCTGCATTCACACTGCGCCCAACTCTATTCCATGTTTCCATCGGGGCCAGGGCGGTTGCATCCGGCCGCTGCGCGTAGGTCAGCAAGGCTGATGAAAAATCATATTTATAAATCCCGGACGCAAACCGGAGAAAGGATGTCCATTCCTTGTTGGAGGATACCACTTTTTGCTGTGTTTTTTGCAGTAATTCTTTGCATTCATTGAGTCTGTCCATTGCGGACCTCCATTCACATAAATTGAGCGGCCGGATTGCTCCGGCCGCCCTTATAAAATCACTCATCCATTAATATTATAACTTGTGCCATCCTTTAAGTAGACTTTTATCGTAACTCTAGTATTACACTTTGTTCCCCAAGTAAAATACATGCTGCAAATTTTTGAATCATCTGCAGAACCATACACATATATAGCTCCCTTGTATTCACTTCCACCCCCATTTCCATTCGTGCCCCCAGTATCATAGCCTCTGGCTGGCAAATTAGCCTGTACAGGGATTACATAGTTTCCAGATGCATCAGTAAAACTACTCATATAACAAGCATACTGTGCATCCATGCTACCCGGTTTTACATAACTGGTAAACCGCTTTGTGTTATTGTTTACATCTTTCAACACAAAAGAAAAATATCCACGATTAAAACTACTATCACCCACTGCACTTGGAGTAACCTCTATTCTATCAATATCAAGGGGCTTATAATAGTGATAATCTACTTCATAGCCACTTCCATCAGTATAATTTGTATTCGCAGTGTAATTAATATAACTAGGGTTTACAACAGAATGATCATATTTACTGCCCCAATCATCATCACATGTGAACTTCTCATTCCAACTCTGATTCTCCGAAGTACCCGTAAAGTTCATTAAAAAGGGCTTTCCGTCAAGAGGTATCACTTTAACCTTTATAGTTGCACTGTCATAATGTTCACGACTCCCATAATCAGAACGTATGGTTATTGTATTTAGTGTTATTCCACTCGGATATCTATACATATCTGAGGTACCTGAACCATAACTATAATGATTATGAGGCTTAGCAAGCTGCACGTCATTAACAGAAACAGTTCCTCCCACTAAAAAGAAATCTCCCCAGTCAATAGTAACCGCAATTCCGCTTCCTGCAGGAAGTACCACAGGTTCCTTAAACGTATAAACTACCTGTCCATATCCGTTTTTCCGACTACTATTCTGAGAATAATTAGCATACAGTGAAGCCGTATTGCTGTTATCACTTGCACTGCAATAGGATGACGATGTTTCATATGTCCATCGATATGCCCTTTCTTTGAAATGTGCAGTTACTGTAACGTCTTCGCTCAGGTTATAAATGGTGTATGTAGTGCTCGCGCCGATGACTGCACCGCTTGAATTTGTCCAACTAACAAACTCATAGTTGTAATCCGGTACTGCGGTCAGCGTTACATTCATCCCGGCCCAATAGATTCCGGTTCCCTCCACATGGCCGTGTACCGCGTTGGCTGACACGACATAGGTGTTCGGTTTAACTTCAACAACGCAATTCGCGGTAAATCCTCCATCCTGTGTAGTTACCGTTATAGTTGCCGTTCCTACGCCGGTGCCGGTGATTACCCCGGACTGGTTAACAGAGCAGACCGCACTGTTGGAGGATGACCAGGTAATTGCCTTATTGGTCGCGTCTGCAGGCCATACCGTCGCGTACAGGATATCGCTCGTTTCTTTGATTATGGAAATAATGGTTTTATTCAGCGTTACCCCTGTGACCGGGATAGTGACCGTAACGGTGCATTGCGCCATATGGACGTTGTCTTTTGCGGTCGCGGAGATCACGGAGGTACCGGCACGAACGGCAGTCACATTGCCGTCCTGATCGACCGTGCAAACTTCTGGACTAGAGCTGGCCCACATCACACCCGGATTAGTTGCGTCTTCCGGCGTGACTGTTGCGGTCAGCTTTTCACTGGATTCCGGTCTTAATGTCATTTCAGTCTTATTTAAGCTCACACCGGATACCGGGCTTTCCACAGTGACCTGACAGGTGGCCATTACGCCGCCCGACCGTGCTTCTACGGATATTTCAGCGGTTCCGGGGCTGACTGCGGTCACTTTTCCGTTTGCATCAATGGTGCAGATATCGGAATTCGATGTTGTCCACCACAGGGACTTGTCCGTTGCGTTGTCCGGCGCAACGGTAGCAACCAGCGTTTCGCTGGCACCTTTGTTCAGCTTTAGATTAGTTTTGTTCAGCGCTACATGGGTAACCGGATTGACAACCGTAACGTCGCATTCTGCCATTCTGCCGTCCGACATGGCAAGGACAGTGGTCGTTCCTGCGTCCATGCCTTTCACTAGCCCCGCCCTGTTGACGGTGGCCACTCCATCATTGGCTGAAACCCATGTAACATCCGGGTCGGTGGCGTCATCGGGTGAAACTTCTGCGGACAGGCTGGCATATTCACCCTTTTGCAGGGTCAAAGCAGACTCATTCAATGCGACACCTGTCACCGGAATGCCGTCGTCATCGGAGCCGTCGCCGTCGCCTGCGCCCAATTCCCCCTGTGGAGAATACCCCGCGGTGACTTTCATAGGGACAACCATCGGCGGAAGGGCCGACCAGCCAAAGGAGAGGGGAACCGTTAATGTGTAGGTAGCTGTGCCGATAAACTGCTGCGTAATATCCGGATTATCCGGAGCAAGCGGCGCATTGTGCAGCTGCACCGACATATTGCTGATTTTGTATTCCGTTTTGCCGTTACTGGTTTTCGTTCCATTGCTGGTTCCCAGCTTGGCGTCTATTTTGGAATTGATATTGATGAGATCAACGTTTTCTGTCCAGTCTGTACTTTCGAGCTTGTATCCGCCGGAATACCCTTCCCGCAGACCGGGATACAGCTGATCGTATTGTTCCGTGCAGGCCTGCGTAATGGCGGACTGCACCGCGTCCCGGCTGCCCTGCGCGACAGTGTTTAACCGGGAATATTCCCACATGGTTGTACCTAAAATGATCACTCCCAGCACCAAAAAGGGAATGATGATGATCGTGCTGCCACTTTTATCCGCTAAAATGGTTTTTAATCTATGTTTCATTTCCAATATACCTCCGATTGGCCGCTTGCTTTTCCTTGAAGCGTTACCGGAAAAGAGCCTACATTTCCAAACAGCCCTAGGTTATATGTTGTTGTGCAGGTTACGGTAATTGTGTCATTGAGCTGAATAGTCCCTGTCTTTGACCATTCAACATTCGGAGAAATTCCTATAGATTGGTTTAATTTTTCCTCCTTCTCTGCGGTTTCGGTTCCCACGCGCCCGGAGATTTCCGCCACGCGACACAGCTCCCCCGCATAGGTATCCAGTTTTTGCTTCACCAGAAATGCCGGAGAAACTTTTAGAAAGAAAGCCACACAGAAGGCAATCGCCATCACGAGGATCGGCAGGGAAATAATGGTGTCTCCACGTCTTGATTTGATGTACCGCATGGTTTACTCCTTTTCTGTAGATTAAAACAAGGTTCCAAGGTAGCTGCCCACCTGCTTGAAAACAACGAATAAGTAGGTGCCGATAATGCAGGCGAGAAGAAGATAAGAGTATTTTTTCAGTTTACCGGGACGTTTCTGCGCTTCCTTCCGAAGCGCCTGTATTTCCAGTTTTTGATAGTCGTGACTCAGCATAGCAAACTGAATTTCTCCGTTGCTTCCGTTCAGGACGGTCAGCAGCCCACGCACTACCTCACTAAGCATCCCGCTTCCCACTCTTCCGGAAAGATGGTTCAGTCCCTGCTCCTGTGAACCGGACTTCATATCGGCAATCGTGATTTCCAACTCGTTTTTAAATACCGGCCCGGCGCTTTCACGGTAGCCTTCCAGCAGAGACAGCACGTCCCTTGTGGCGCTAATCTCTTGTGCGATGGTCGCCACGAACCGGGGCAGCTCCCGTTCGATACTTTTTCTTTTATCTGCTGCGATTTTTTCCGCCGCCTTGGTGCTGTCCCAAAACTTGTTAATCGCCAGAATCAGAACTACCGGAACCAGTAATGGGGATATCCAATAGCAGGGAATCACAAGCAAAAGTCGAACTCCGGTTTTGACAATAATGTCCGACAGGTAAGCTTCCGGAGACAGCTCTATTCCGGCGTATTTCAATGTCGTCGCCATTGACCGGCGGCGGTATTCGTCAAGCCGGATATATTTCGCAAGGATACCGGCCCACTGTCGGAGCAGGGCGTGATATCCTCTTGCCTTCTGGTTCTGTGTCAACTTCAAAGCTGCCCGCGTCGCTTCCAAAGTGGGCATACGCAGCAGATCGCTGAGGATAAAATAGCAGCCTGCCGCCGTAAAGATACCGGCCCCTATCATTGTCGATGTCATAGTAATTACCTCCTGTACTCAACCGGGCGTGTATTTCTCACAACCGCTATCAAGGACACGAAAATCACAGTAAAGATAACGGTGACAATCAGCTGCCCGCCTGTCGTGTGCATCAGGGTATTGTACCACTCGATGTTGATGGTACGAAACAAGGGAAAATTCATGACAGTCAGGACGGCCATGCTGAGAAATTCTTTTAACGGTTCATACATCATATTGTTCAGATCTCCCGACACTTCCCGAACTTCTGACAGCTTTCCCACGATGGGCTGCAGCGTACTCTTCAAGGTACGGTTATCTTGACACAGGATAATTTGATCCACCCATTCCTTAAAGACCGCATTGTCAATGCTGTTCCTCATTTCTTCCAGCAGAGCCGGAATGTCTGTTGAAATCATACTGGACTGGACGAGAAACTTTTCAAATACTTCCTTTACAGGGTACTGCAAAGAATTTACATTCTCCCGGATTGCCACGAGGATATTATCAGTGCGGTTATACGACGAGGTAATCATGTTCAGCGCGGTTTCCAATTCATCGTTGAGCTGCCGTTTGAACTTTGTTGCCGTTGCAAGAATCGTAAGCCAGGGTATAAGGGCAAGGCCCCCTGCCAAAACAGGCGTTAAAAAGTAATTCCCCATGATGAGGCTGATCAGGACGCCGATGGTAAAAAAAACGACCGATGCCAACACATACTTTGGCAAACGGTCTGTCCGGTGCGTCAGCTCCAGCACGGATTTGGATTCCAATAACATTTGCTGGATCCCACGCGGTTCATGTTTCTTCATGCTCCGTCTGATCTGCTCTTTCATGCTGAGCTTTCGGTGCGGCCGCATAGCAAACACTATGCTTTTCAGGCTCTTTGCAAACTCGGTTGGCTGAATATCCAGCAGCAGAAACACTCCCGTGTAAAAGGCCGCAAAGCCCATAAAGTAAAATAGGCTCATTTTTCCTGTCCTCCTTTCAGGAACGATTGAAGAAGATCTTCCGGAATGCCCTTTCTGCGCAGACGCTTCTGCATCTGCACAGAAATCGTTCCACACTTTATGAATTCCCCATGTATAACCGTCTTTCCATTAACAACTTCGTTATATTTTGTATCGTACCGCCATAAGGGAGTAACCTTTGGCCGGTCATTTTCCAGCGTGCATTCGCAGATTTGTGTAACACGGCGAACGCCATCCGCCATTTTTTCGGAATAAAAAAGAATGGGGAATGCTTTCACCGCCATGGAATAAAGGGTTTTGTCACTGAGGGTCGTTCCTTTGATACTTGCGAGCTGTACCAGCCTGTCCGGTATGGTTTCGGCACTGTCCGTATGTGTTGTGCCGATTACAGGATGCCCGGTGAGGGCGGCTTCGATCGTCTCAAACGCTTCGGAGCCTTTGACTTCGGCCATACAGATATAATCCGGATTCATCGTCATGCCCTGTTCCAGCAGCATTTGCTGGGTGATAGCTTGTTTTAGGTCTTCGGATTCCCGCGTGACGGTGTGGATGACACTGTTCAGTATCCGATCAGCCGTATCTCTTACAATGAGATCGAATTCTCTCGTTCCGTTCTCTATGGTGTATAACTTTTTGCTGTACAATACTGCCGCCGCCATGATGATGGCCATCAGGGTTGTTTTGCCGGCGTCGGTTTCCCCAGCCAGCATCAGGGATATGCCGTAACGGTACAAGGCAATGAGAAACTCCATCATTTCTGGAGTCAGTGTGCCAAATTTTATCAGGTCTTCTTTTTTGAGATGGTTCGGGTTTACAAACCGGATGCTCGCGGCAATACCGACATCATCATCCAGTGTTTCAAAGCCGCCATTTACGGTAATACGGATGTTTTTATCCAGATGCCCCCGGACAAGAGGACAGGCATAGTCCATATTAATTTTAGACTGGTGCAATAGCCGGGTAAGTACATCCCGCGCGTGCTTTGGGGATAAAAATTGTCCTTTTGCCGGTTCCATTCTCGAACCGGCAAACTTTACCCATATGCAGTCCCAGGAATTGATTTCAATTCCTTCCACATTGGAGATTTCATAATTTAGATAAGGCGTCAAGAAACTATATTCTGCCATTTCCCGGTACAGCCGGTTTGTCAGCTGTTCCGGGTTCATACCGTCCACACTCAGCCGATTATCCATCAAAAACTGCCGAATTGCGGAGATCAGCATGTCTTTGCGGTCATTTCCCTCTCCGGACAACAGCTCTTTATACTGTTCCGACATGTATCCCTGTACTTTTTCCAGCAGCTCAGGAAAATCCATACTGTTCTGCCGGCTCATAAACAGTTCTGTGTTTTTAATCAACCAAAATCTCCTCCTTTATGATATTCCGAATAACCGGTTCATATTGCTTTGCCTCCCTGCCGGAGAAGGATTCCAATAACCGCACTTCATCAAACTGTGCTTTCAGGGCGTCCAGATGCGGAAGAAGGTAGGCTTTTCCCCCCAGGGCATCCTCATAGGTGCGCACCGGCTGTGATGGAAGTATGTTGTTTATGATATTGACATGGCGGTCGTAGTGAAACCGTTCTTCCGCGAGATACGGCCTTTGCGATTTAAGGTAGAGCAGGCTTTTCGGGTCAGCGTTCGTTACCCGCAGTACGGTCTTTGCCGCTTCCAGCGCGACCGCCGTGAAAACATTGGTCAGCAGATGGTGATAGCAGTCGATCACAACATGGTCGGCGGTGCCGCTCAATATGGAAAGCAAGTCCAGCACGCGTTTTTCTTTATACTCGCCGTAAGTAATTTCGTTTTCTCCGCTCTGATACCCCAACAGGCTTAGATTCCGTCCTGCGGGGATGAGGTGTTGAAAAACAGAAATGGACGTCATGGTGGGCTGGGTGAGCAGATGCCCCAGGGATTTTGTTTCGCCGGAAGGCGGGGCAGCCAACGAGATTGACGGCGTTACCTCATCAGTCAGAATAAGTACAACGTTGCTGTTTTTAGCTAATTCCCTTGCTACTTTGATGCTTGTGGTAGTAGCCCCGCTTCCGGGGCTTCCCCACACGGCAGTAATTTTTTTATTGTCCATCGGAGGAAACACCTCCTGTCCCGGTCACACTGCCCGTAGGCTGCTGGCTGAGATAATCATCCTGCATTTTCAGATACCTTTGTGAATTTTCCTCTGATCCCCTGTACACAAGGGTGGCGTACAGCTTTCCGTTGGTTTCGTAATCAACGAGCTTTGTCGCCTGTTCCGGGGTGACCAGCAGAGTAAGAGTGGCGGGAATATTGTCCTCGTCATTCTCTGTATCCTTTTTCTCGGAGCTCTGCTTTTGATCGGTGTCCGTGCCTTTGGCAGTCGTAGCCGCCAGCAGCAGCACATACCGCAGCTCTGCGGGTGCAACGGTTTGCTTGGTGTCCCCATAATCACTCACAATCAGAGAAACAATGTCGCCGGACTGCAGCTTTCCGGATAGGCCCGCCGCGAATGATTTGATGGAGATGGAAATTGCTTCTTTTTCTCCGTCCAAAGCGGAGAGATAGGCGCTCTTTACGGTATCTGAAACTTTGGAAGTCAGGATATAATCCCCGGTGTCCAATGCTGCCGTGGTATATTTTCCGATTGCGTTCTTTTCATCGTTGATGATGTTCTGCGGAAGGTTAAACCCGCCGACTTTCACTGTCTGGATCATGTCCTTTGTTATTGCGGTGCCTTCCGGGATCGCTTTCACTACACGGATAATTTCTGTTTGACGGTTGGTAGCCTGGTTAACTGTCGGCGCAAGGACAAAGCACACAAAGGCGGCTACCAGCAGGCTTAAAGTGCCTACAAATATTCGGTTGCGAAAAAACTTCATTTATATACCTCCTATGAAGTCAGTAAATACGCGGCAAAGCACCCTATGGATAAATAGGGTGCCAGCGCATACCGTTTGTGCCGGGGATCCCGGCGAAAATAGATCAATAAGTATGTCAATACGAGCAATACGGAGCCTATGACTGTGCCGATGATGACTCCGACCGGCCCCAAAACCCATCCTGCCGCCGCTATCAGTTTGATGTCCCCGCCGCCGATTCCTCCGTGAGTAAGTACGGCTATCAGGTAAAACAGGACGGAAACAATAAAAAAGCCGGTAACCGCTTTTTGTGGTTCCAGCAGAATCAGGCCGTCTATTAACAGAAGAACATGAATCAAATCCGGGATTTCATGGGTTTTGGCGTCTCTGTACGACGCAATGGACAGGATGACCACAAAAGCCAGTCCTTTTACAATATGCGCAGGGTTATGGGGAATGCAGTACAGTAAGCAAGGCATCAGGTAAACTTAAAGATATTTTCGACTGCTGTGGTCAACCCCGGAAAGATATCAGTGTTAAACATGGTTTTCATGAGCGGCAGTATGACTACCACAATCAGGATGAGGACTGCGGCGGCAATTCCCGCGTATTCGACAATTCCGCTTCCGTTCTGGTTGCAAAGAATTTTCTTTGCAAATAAAGATTCCCTGCATTTAATTGCAAAGTTATTTACAATAGACCGAATTTTCTGACCTGTTTTTTTCATTTTAATACCTCCGATATTTTCAGTTTTTATGGAAAAGCGGAAGTCCTTCCGCTTTAGTCACCTTCCTTCCTGCTGGAATAAAATCTATATGAAAAGCACCCTGTGTAAAAACAGAGCGCCGGATTATAAGATCAGGATGCTTTCACCGCCCTTTCGGCTGTATCGAAGCAGCCCTCGCCGATGTAAATATTGACTCCTATTTTGGATACCGGGTATGACTTTCGAACATTGTTTACCATAACCGACAATACTAACGCGCATTCATATAACTCAATCCGGTCGATGATGCCATCCCGCACCTGATCGCCTTCCAGCACTGCGCAAATATCGCCGGGAGCAAAAGGCAGCATCCGTAACATAGATACAGTTTCTTTGTAACTTCCGGGATCTTTGAAAGCGGACGTGCGTCCGGGATCCGGTTCTTCTATCGCGTCCGGTTTTTCTGCAAAAGCGGACGTGCGTCCGGATTTCAGTTCTTCCATCGCATCCGGTTTCTCTGTAAAAGCGGACGTGCGTCCGGATTTCAGTTCTTTCATCGCGTCCGGTTTCTCTGTAAAAGCGGACGTGCGTCCGGATTCCGGTTCTTCTGCCGCGTCCGGTTTCTCTACGGAAGCAGACTGAGCTAATTTATAGGCCCTTTCTATGCTGATATTCCCGTCCATTACCTTTTGTAATTGTTTATCCGATAAAGCTTCTACAATCCGTTTGTATTTGCGGACTTGATGGGTGGATATCCCCAGCATTTCGGAAATGCCCTTTTGAATTGCGCCGGTATATTCTCCGGAATCTTTCATATCACATAAGAGCTGCTCGGCATCAATGTAAAATTGCAATTTTTGTCCTGATGTGTATTCGCGGACGTCCAGATTCGCGGCGTGAAGCATGAGCTGCGCCGCATTGGGGGATAGATGTTCATGCACGGTGCTTGGAATGGTATCCCAATGCAGATACCGGGTGATTGCTTTATACCTTTTTTCACCGGCAATGATCCGGTATTCGGTATCAGTAATTTTATTTAGGAGCAGAGGATAGATCAGTCCGTTTATCTGAATGCTCATGGCTAGGTTGTAAATTTCTTCCTCGGTATCGCCCTTTGCGTAGGGATTTCGTTCAGCAGGCACAATGTATTCAACAGGGACGTCTTGCGGTGTGCCTGACTTCAAGACGTCAGAAACCCGATTCTCCATTTCCGCTTGGGGCTTTTGATCGGGTTTTCCTGTTTTGTCAGGTGAAATAGGACGGGAATTGATTTCAGGTTTCGGAACGACCGGCTGAACGGTGGCCAGCTCCCGCCAGTGCTTTGCTGCAGCCGGATCAGCCTCGTTAATGAGGTTGTTTTCACACAGAATTGCCAATTTCAGTTCAATAATTTTATTTGGCGCTTTTTCCTCCATTTTTAAAAAGGCGCCGTAAGCATTTTCGTACAGTTCGGATGCTAAAGAAGTATCCTTGACCATTCCAAAACCAAACTCGCTCATTTTAGCAAGCTCATAATCCGCAAAGGGATTTGCGGCTGCAGAAGCCCTGGAATACCATGTTCCCGCATGAAGGGGATTTGCTTCTTTTCGGATCCCCTTGTAATACATTTTCCCCAGCACATACATTGCCCGCGCATCGCCTTTGGACGCGGCGGCTTCAAACCACTCTCCGATATCTGTCCCGTCCGGGATTTTCGGTGCTGCTTGACCCATGCTATACCATAAAGAGAGCCTTTCTTCATCGGAAAGGCTTTCCCATTGGGCTGGCTCATCCTTATATGGCTCCGGAATGCTTTTGGGAATCTCAATTTCGGCGGTTTGCTCTAAAACTGTTTTTCGTTTTGCTCCAAACACAGAATCACTCCTCGATATAGATATAATAGTAAAAACCGGAAGTACTTCCGGTTTCTCAGAATTAACCATTGACATATAAGAACACATGTTCTATACTTAATGCGCATATAATAGAACAATTGTTTGTGTGGTGACAGTATGGAACGCGTTATTTTGCATAGCGACTGCAACAGCTTCTACGCCTCGGTTGAATGTTTGCATCATCCGGAGATACGCAACAAGCCGGTGGCAGTCGGCGGGGATGTTGAGCAAAGGCACGGCATCATCCTCGCAAAAAATCAGATTGCCAAAAAATATAATATAAAAACCGGCGAAGCACTGTGGCAAGCTAGGCAAAAATGTCCTGAACTTGTCATCGTGCCGCCCCGGTTCGAATTGTATATGAGGTTTTCAAAGCTTGCCAGACAGATTTATATGGACTATACCGATCAGGTGGAACCGTTTGGCTTGGACGAATGCTGGCTTGATGTTACCAGCAGCGTAGTCAAGGGCGATGGCATGACCATTGCAAAAGAAATCAGCGCCCGAATTAAGTATGAACTTGGCATTACGGTTTCCATTGGAGTTTCCTTTAACAAGATATTTGCTAAATTAGGCTCAGATTACAAAAAGCCTGATGCCATCACATGGATTGGGAAAGATAACTTTAAAGATATTGCATGGCCATTGCCGGTAGGTGATCTGCTTTATGTTGGTCGGTCTACCCAGCGAAAACTTACTAATTTCGGCATTCATACAATTGGAGAGCTTGCGGATACCCCTAGGGAAATCCTCTGTTCCAATTTCGGAAAATGGGGCGATGTTCTTCATTGTTTTAGTAATGGTTATGATAGTTCGCCTGTTGCTGTGTTTGATAATTCTCCGCTTGTAAAGTCCATCGGCAACTCCACGACCACGCCCCGTGATCTGGAAAACGATGCGGATGTGAAAATTATCCTGTATGTACTGGCCGACAGTGTTGCTCGCAGACTGAGGGAGCAGGGATTCAAAGGTCGGACGGTCTGCATCAGCGTAAGGGACAATGAGCTGTCCTCTTTCACGCGCCAACACACGCTCAAAAGTTATACCAGTATCACTTCCGAAATAGCTCGGGCCGGATTGGAACTTTTTCGGAAGCATTATCGCTGGTACAAGCCCATCCGCAGCATTGGAATCAGCATCACTGATTTGGTATGCGATACCATGCCGACACAAACAGATCTGTATTGCGACGAGCGCAGCAGGGAGCGTAAAGAGCATTTAGACACAACTGTAGATCGGTTAAAGAACCGCTTTGGCAGTTATGTGGTACAACCGGCCGTATTGCTGACGGATACACAGTTATCAGGATTTGATCCTAAAAAAGATCACACCATTCATCCGGTTGGATATTTCTAATGGAGGGGTATCAGTGGCATATAAAAAATACGTGGAAATGATCGTAAAATATCTTGAAGATGGAACAATCATGCCTCTGGCCATCCATTGGAATGAAGGGGAACTCTATGAAATAGACCGGGTAGTTGATATACGGCCGTGTGCGTCTCTGAAAGCCGGAGGAGCGGGAATACGTTACACCTGCATGATACAAGGGCGCAAAAAATATATTTGGCTGGAAGAAAACAAATGGTTTGTAGAAGCCAAAGGTGATAAACTAAATGTGGGGTGATAACCATGTGCGGACGGTATGTACTTTTCAGCGATACAGAAATGCAGGATATCCGTGACATTATTGACGAGGTTCAGCGCAAAGTAAACGGAGAGATGAAAACCGGTGAAATATTCCCGACAGACAAGGCCCCGGTACTGATTCAGGAACAAGGGATCATTACCCCTGATGCCGTAAAGTGGGGGTTTCCGAATTTTCGCAATAAGGGAGTCGTCATAAACGCGCGGGCAGAAACTGCTCCGGAAAAGCCAATGTTTCGGCGTAGCCTTGAAACAAAACGCTGTATCATCCCGTGTACCGGATTTTATGAATGGTCGCACAATGGCCCGAAAACAAAATATCAGTTTAATCTTCCTGAATCAGGTGCGCTCTATATGGCTGGACTATGGAATGATTTTGACGGGGAGCGTCGGTTTGCGATCCTGACGACCGAAGCAAATGTTTCCATGTCAGAAATCCATAACCGTATGCCTGTAGTGCTGACACGTCCGGAAATGCAGCTCTGGATGAACAATTATCAGGATGCGTTGGACGTCTTGCAAACTGCCCGACCTGAGTTAATTAAGACTCCGGCCTAAAATATTGAAAACCTTCATAGTAATGTCTGCGTAAAGTAGAATTGCATTACTATGGCGGCGTTTTTATAAAGGGAACCCGGCAGCGGCAGGAAACAGGAATTTTAACCTGCGTGAATTTCGGCATTCCTTTCTTTTGTAATAACTCTCCAGTATTCCTGCAGAAGGGCTCCTTCAATCATGTGGCGTGTCTTGGGGTTGAGTGGAACAATGTATTCCAAATGATTTTTCTTTGCAAACTGGTGTTTAGGAAATTCAGCGAAAAAGCGGCCGTCCGATTGGATAATTTTAATATCGTTTATTGTGAGATCGCCGTCCAAAGTGATACTGGAAACCCCCTTAAGGCGGGGTTTGTCAGGAATCAGCCTGACTTTTACTTTTGTTATTTGCATTGTTATTCTCCTTATAAAAACCGGAAGCACTTCCGGTTTCAGTCAATTTTCTCGTCCATGGATTGCTTAGAAGTATCATTCAGTTTTAACCGCTTTCTAATCAGTTTAGATTCTTCCTCTTTAGTAAGCAGCTTCCCACTTCGTATCATTTCCCTCACATAACCATCCACCTGAGAATAGGTGAGCTGCAGGTGTTTCCTGTTATACTCAATATCCATATGGGATGAGCGACATGTACAATCGCCATGGACTCCGTCCGGAAACATCACACTTCCACCGGAATAACCACAAGAGGGCTTGAGGATTTCTTTAATTGCTTCCGCTATTGTGGGTACCTGGAAGGTATAAAACTGGAAAATTCGCTCAGCATCATAGTGGCGTTTGATGGCAAACTCTATTTTTGATTTCCAATAGGAATCGCTAAAACCGGAAGCACTTCCGCTTTTTGTATTCTTTGTGGCCATTTCGGTTGGAGTATTGCTTTGACTGGAAATACTTTGTTTATCAGCAAAAAGAAAGGCGCCGGCTGCACTGTTATTTTCCTCTCGCACAGGGCCTGTGGTGTTTGCAACCACTTTATCAAGATGATCTTCGCAAAGGTATTCATTCATGCTGTCAATCACAGACATCTGCCGTTCTTCTTTTTGTGATTGGACAATTTGGTAAGCGGTGTCAACGCTGAGTTCTCCTTTCATAACCTGTTGCTGATCTTCCTCGGAAAGATTTTGTAGGATGCCTTTATATTTTCTGATCTGCCGAGTGCTGACGCCCAGCAGTTCCGCCAGGCCCTTTTGGATAGGGCCGTGATAGCTTCCAGATTCCTTCATCCGGGTCAGCAAAAGTTCAAGTTCCCGATAACGCTTGAATTTCTGCTCAGAAGTGTACTCTCTTTGTCGGTTGGCTTCGTACAGTTTCAGCTGGGCCTCATCATCGGAGATACCTTCAAAGACCATAGACGAAATATTTTTGAATTCCGGAAGATATTGCCTGATTGCTGTGAAGCGATGCTCCCCGGCAACCAGCTTATAGCAGGTGTCGGATTTTTTATTGAGGACAAGCGGTTCCAAAAGGCCGTTCGCCTGAATACTCATTGCAAGTTCATACCGGCTTTCGTCTGTATCGTTTTCAGCAAACGGATTATTATCTGCCGGCTCAATGTATTCTACCGGAATCATTTCGTGGTGCGAGACCTTTGACAATGCTTCTGTCAGAGATTTTACTTTATTAAGACCTGCCGTAATATTGCCGACGTTGATTTTTCCCATAGCTTTTGCCTCCTCTATTTGCCTTAATACGATCTGCTTTTCTTCTGCGGGCAAAACGTCTTTTCTGCTCCCATCTGAATTGAAGAATTCTTCAAGGATGAGCTGCTTTGCCCGGATTCCTTTTTTGTTTTGTTCCGGATATATAGCTAGCCTATATCTTCCATCGCTCCCATAATCGGCTGGCCGGCTTGAAAAAGAGCTGTGAGACGGCATTAAACCATCCAACCCATCCGCATAAGCCTGAATTCGTTTTAAAAACTCAAAGTCGAGGCTGTAGATACTGCCAACGCTTTTACTATCGGGATATAGTTGTGCATAGCTGTCGTATTCCAGCCGCCTGCTGCACCGGCATTCATATGCGGTCACTTTTTTATTTGGCCATCCGTCGTAAATAGGAATGATAAAAGGACAGCCATAACATGCATGTCCTTCTCCATAGCCAGATAGACGATACCCTGTAGTATCAGCCGGTGTATTTTTCTGAAAAGACTTTCCGCATTTACAGAAAAAAGTGGTTTTCATCTTGTCACCAGCTCCACGATTTCATCCGTCAGAGCATTGTAATCTATATTGCCGTTGCTTTTCGGCTCATAGAGATTGATCGGCTGATGGGCATTGATGGCTTCCGAAAGTTTTGTGTTCTTCCGGATCGCGGTCTTAAAGCAGGGGAAAATATCCTGATTTTGAAGTGCTTCTTTGTAGGCCATCTTGTTGGCCGTTCTCTCATCAATGGTGATGAGAACTCCCAGCACCTGCAGCTTCGGGTTGACACCCTGCTTGATATCCACAATTGTTTCCGCCATACACTGGAGGCCATGTACGGCGTAATCATCGGGAATGGTGGGGAGTATCAAGTAGTCGGCAAAGGCAAGGGCGTTTGTTTTTACCCTGTCACCACTCGGCGGGCAGTCCATCAGGATAAAGTCATAATTGCTTTCAACATCCTTCAGAGCGTTTTGGAGAGTGTATTCCTGGCGCGATATCTTCATCATCAGAACAGTTTCCATGGCGCGGAAGGAGTAGGTAGAAGGTACCATATCCAGATTTGAAATTCCGGAAGGAATAATTACCTGCTCCGCTTCCGCAGCTCCCTGCATCAGTTCAAAGATGCCCGGTTTGGTATCGTCATACCGGGCATAGTAGCTGGTAGCATAACTCTGATGGTCAAGGTCAACTAACAAGACTTTGTATCCTCTGTCGGCAAGGATCGCAGCCACATTCACAGCGGTGGTTGTTTTGGCAACGCCGCCTTTTTCGTAGGTAATTGCAATTTTAATACTCATAATCGTCTGTCTCCTTTTTATTTGAGATATAAAAATAACCGGCTTTTATACCGGTAATTCGATGTGTATTAAACTTTAAAAGTCATTCTAAATTTGCAGTTTCAGTAATTCCTGCGCCCGGAGAAAGTTGATGAAGGAAGAACGCCAATAGGCATTTACGTTTTTCACTTCTGACAAATCCTTGCTTTTCATGTCCTGCATAAATTCCCTCAGCGTGCAGCTGTCCACTCGATCTATGTATGTTTTCAGAGCTTCCCGGCTCTGAACGACACCGCTGATCTTGGTGGAGGGAGATGTGAGCATGTCCGCCATACACCCGACAATCGTTTCGATGCCGGCAATATCTTCCGGACAATTTTCCTCAAAGTACTCATACTCAATCTGCTCTTTTAAACCTTCGCGCAATTTATCTATCGACCCATCAGATGGAATGATAGATTCAATATTGCGTAGGTCAGTATTACGTGGATCAGTATTACGTCTTTCACCCCCATTTGGCATAGGATGCGGTTCGCATATATTGCCATTCGCATTAGGTACGAAAAGGGGGGCATGGGAAATGTCAGAATTGGCATATACCCCCTTTTGGGGGGTATGGGGATTTTCTGGCGCTGGCATAGCTTTCTTTGATATATTTGGTGCTTTCGGGGGAATCACTTCACCCTTTTTATTCAGATTAATAAGCGAAGGAGTATCCAGATCAGGTTCGTCCAACAAATCATATTCATATTTGAATCTGTCGTTGTCGCCGCTTGGTATCCGATAAATTTTAAGATATCCCGTGTCCTTCAATTCTTTCCATGCTGAATCAAAAGCTTTAGAGCCTTCTTTGCACAATTTGAGCAAATTACGTTTATATAGACGGTAGTTTGGTTTTCCGTTGTAGCACTGAATAAGGGAATAAAGACCTTTGGCCTTTAGGGACAACCGCTCATCCTGCAGAGCCATATTTGAAACTGCTGAAAAATTTGTTCTTCTATGACGGAATACACCGTTTTGGTTCTCTTCCACATTGGTTCTCTCCTTTAAAACTCTTATGCGTCTAATTCATTAAGCGAAATTGTAATCGAACAGCTTATAAGCCCATCGACATGTGATCTTCCTCTATTGCCTCGACTGCTTCTTCATCAATGCTGGTGCAGCACTGCATACAGTCAAGCAGCGATAATTGGGTACCCGGCGGAACAGGGGTTTCCTTGATCTTCTTAGCGGCTTCTAAACATTCCTTAAACGAGTGCAGATATCGCTCCGGGTCTAGATGCCTTCTCATTGTCACCAAATCATCCTGTGAAATTGCTTGTTGAAGCCAGTTCACATAACCTAATATTCTATTTATGGAACAATCTTTTGCCTGTTCAGAGGAAAGGACATCTTGCAGTTTCATAAGACTCTTATATGAAGAATCATTCAAGTAAGCCTGCAATGTTTCCTCTGCCTTTGTTCGAATCATTTCGGCCTGCGCCATATAGTTATTATCCACTTCCCGGGGAGTTGGGAAATCCGCTTCCGGAGGGACCGGCAATTCATATTCTTCACAAAGCTTTTGAATGTCCATCTTGTATGAAATAATATGATTCCTCGTCAAATTCAGTCCTGTTCCGTCAGGCCAAAATGGGTCCTGTCCTCCGATATGGTAAAGATGATTCCAATGCTCAAGTTCCTTTTTGATGCACAGTGCATATTCAGCTATTTGAGATTCCGGCGTTTGCTTTTTCATTCTGATACCCCCTTCTGCTCATTATCCCAAACTGCTATTTTGTATAATTAGGCACCACTCAGATCGTCTAAAAAAGTCAACCCCGAAAAACGGCCAATTTTTCAAATTAGCTGATTTTCGGGGTCTAAAAATATGGTAGCAAAACCACAACATGTTGTGTGTGGGTTTAAGAAATGCGATGTCTTGATTTCTCGCGTTTTCTCTGATTTTTGAATTCTTAGTAATAAGGGGTAACTTTTAATTTACCAGAAATTTAACGTAATCTTCACGGCAATTTCACATAGGCTCGTTATACTGTAATCATTCCAAAGAGCTTACAAGTCCCATATGAGGATTCATATATATCTTTTTCATTTATACCCCTCTGTTACCGCTCCTTAATTGGGGCGGTTTCTTTTTGTTAAGTTCTTTCACAGAAGAGCTTCGTGAATTATGTCCCCCCTTTATTGATAAACATAGCAAAAAGAATTCCACCTACTATAATAATCAGAGGAATTGCTATTGGAATCCAGATTGCCTTAATACATTCCCATAAAAATGAGATAAAATCCAAATATTTTCACCTTCCATGGTTTTATTAGTCCACCAGCTTTGGGCCAATATGCCAATTATCGTAAACTGAACCTTTGATGGTCACATAGTCGTTCAGGTTGATTGACAACATACCGGCCGGCGTCCATGCATCTTCCAGATAGGCGTAAACGGTGTATTTCCCGTCCGGGAACCATAGAGGGGTGAAATGCACAGGCCTGTTATAGGTGGAATAGATATTATTTTTAAACTGGAATGAGGAAGATTCCCCTCCTGCAGAATAAGCAAGGTGCCGCCAATAGGTTTTGTACTGAAACTCAGGGAAATAGCTTACAGCCGTCTGTGCGCCGGTAATATGGGACGATGGGGCAGGGGAGGTCATATCGCTGGTTACACTGATTTTCACACCGTATGCGGACGGCATCAGCTTTCCCTTTGCACTCCATACCTTATCATCCGGTAACAGGCTTATTTTTGCGGAAAGGACGGCCTGATAGTTCGTAAAGCTGTAATTCCAGTACCCTTCATCAACCCACTCGCCATTGTCCTTCCAATGACCACCTGTCGGTGAGCCGGAATCTTCAATCCAGTCCCAATCTTCATGCCATACCCAAACCGGGTACCATTCGGCGCTCCATACGCCCCATGAATTACCTGTCTGCTGCGTGTTTGTCGGTAAACTCGGTATGGAAAAGGAGTCGTTACGGTCGTTGGCTTGCGGATCAGGCGGGTCTTTCCCGTCCAGAGAAACAATGTTGGCCGTAAAGGACGATGTGTTAAGAGAGCCTTTGCTGGCGCTCACAGAGATATGAACGCTCTGCGGAGAGCTGGGCGTATGCCATTTTACCCACACCAATTGCGACTCTCCTTCGGGAATGACAATATTGGTAACGGTGTAGGTACCGCCCATGATAGAGAACGTTACCTTTGCCGGACTGTCAGGGTTGATTTCGTTGTCGGCGCTCAATGTAACCGATGTGATCACGTCTGTGTCTACACGGTACTCTGCGCTGGTGGAGCTGCCTCCACCGTCCCCGCCGTCATCATCCTCGCCACCCGGCTTGAATTTGACAATGCCTAACCCCAGAGATGAAATAATATTTGAATCGGACTGCGGTTTTGATGCAGAGCCGGAATAAGCCGGGAATCCCAAATCAGAGGCTTCCAGAAATAAAGAAAGCGGCAAGTTTTGATGTGTCAAAGAAACCATCTTTGATCTCAACTTACCGCTTAGTTTTTGGTCATATAACGCTGCTTCTGTGGCCGTCATTGCGTATTTCTGGCCATTGAAGGTAAAATACGCAATAGGCTCGATGAGTAGCTTGTAGTTTCCATTGATGAGCTTCTCATAATCTGCTCCAATCAGTCCGGCAATCTTTCGGAGAATCAGTTCGGAACAAAAATAATGTTTAATTGCAGTAATATTTGCGTTGCCGCCATTACTGATGATGCGGGGCATTGGGGAATCGGGTTTCGAATATTTGTATGTTGATGCTGTCCCTGTTAATGTAGCACCATTTTTATAAGCTATTTTGCTTTTTTTCCCAAAGTGTCCTTTTACATCTGTTTCGCTATAGTTTGTCAAATCAATAGAATTTGAAACGACAGATTTATCACTGGCTTTTATAACCGTAACTCTTGTGCCGTCTTCACCTTCATGCCAGAAGTTACTGCCGGTGCCGCTTCCCATTCCGCCACCGCCTCCCTCCATGTTTCCATCCCCCGGATCGGCAAAAACGAATTGGTAAGAAAGAGAAAACAGGATGGATATACATAGTAAAAAGGAAATGATACGTTTAAGCATACTTTTAAGCCTCCTAAAAGAAAAGGACACGGTTAACACCATGTCCACTGTATGTTTAATTTTTAAGGCAGGTCAATCCATGATTCCCACTTGCTCACCGCCCTCATGCATACCGCTTACGACAGTGCCTTCACCACCGCCTGTGCCATCGACCCATCCGAAGCCATCCATCCACGTTTTCCCATTTCTTACTTCTCCGTTTTTAGGAGTGGTTGTCGCTTTTTTAGAGGCAGACGGCTTGCCGGAATAGCTTGGCTTCTTGTTCTTATCCGTCAGTGCTGAACTGGCCGGGGGCGTAGGCTTCGGAGGTGTGGATGTCGGTTTTGATATTGTGGTCAATGACGCTGCCGCGCTTGCTCCGCTTGAAGGGACAAAAGCGGAAGCACTTCCGCTTTCAGATTCCTGTGATACAACTTTTATTTCCGGTACCGATACTTCCGCTTCAGTAGAAGTTGGTGTGCTGGATGCAGGCTCCGCGGCCTGACCTACTGCGCCGGTGGTGTTTATGAGAATCAAAGCAACGGCTCCAATAGAAATAAGAGCGGAGCCGCCGAATGTAAGATATCTTCTTGTGTTTTTATTCATAATAGTTCCTCCTTCAATACAGAATATGTGATGTATCTACAATAGCTCCATGTCCTGTTCTTCATCCTCGTCTAAATGGGGTTTGCTCTCCTGCATGAGGATGTCAAACTGGTCTATAATCTTAGAGCAGTAAGCTTTCAATAGGGGAATATCTTCTGTAATGGTTTCCCATAGACTTTGACTGTCAATTTTGCCATAATTATGCGCTACTATATTTCGGAGGGCTTTGATTTGTACCCATGGGACCTGATTATAGCTCTGCTTAAAGTCATCGGTAAGATGCTTAGTAAGCTCTCCAATCTGTAGAACACACAATGCCGTTGCGTTTTTATAAACGGGATCTCCTTCAAAAATATCATATTCTTTTCCGAATCGTTGGACAGTGTCTTCTATTTGATCGCAATACGATATGATATGTTTAAGAATATCTGCGTTGCGGGAATTGTTCTGCATATAAAAGCACTTCCTCATTTTTTATTCGGTCAAGAAAATCATCATCCAGACTCGCTGTAGTTAGCAGGTCGATTTTTTTATTCAATGCAGCTTCCAACTCTGTATACAAGCCGCATAGAGCAAACATACCTCTTAGTGCGCCTTTATCAATACGCAGGTCAATGTCGCTGTTCTCGTCAGCATCTCCGCGGGCATAAGAGCCAAACAGGTAAACATGTTCCACATTGTATTTTTCAGCAATCGGCGCTACTGTACTTCTTATTTCATCAATTGTCTTTTTCATACCCGTCCCTCCTGACGTTGGGAATCAGCATTGTTCCTTGATATAATTATTAATCTTTTGTGATAAATTGTCAATAGATCGCTTTACATCTCCATTTCGGGGCCTTCATCAAAATCCATAGATGGTTCATTTGACGGAGCGTGAGAATTTGTAGAACATTCTTTCTGAACAATGCCAGAAAGTGTCTTACAATCTACATGGTTGGCCTCTTCCAATTTGCTACTGGTATCAGAAGTGAGTTCTTTTTTTGAATTCATTATTTTGGTCATCTCATCATGCCATTGCATTACCTTTTCCATTTCATTTTCAAGCGTACTATCCTGTGATGCCCCTCGTTCCCCTTTGTATCCCTCAAAAAGTTCATTCAGGTTCTCTTTAATAAATCCAACATCCTCTAAGTCGTCCTCGTCGAGATCTTCCTGTTCCCCGTAAGATTGCAAATCAATCCATTCCTCTATTGCGTCAGACACACTTTCATTTGTAATAAGCCACTGAAGAAAACTTGTTTCACCGAAACCCATGCCAAACCAACATCTGTCAAACCATTGATTGGCATACATTCTTTCGTCAGAGCCATTACTATAAGTTCCGTCAACTAAATCACCAACGAAGTTTTGGAATAATTCAGATACTGTCAACCCGGATTCTCCAGTCTTGTTACAAAGCCTTTCCACATCGGCATCTGAAAGTTTTATGCTGATATTTCTCTCTTTTATGGTTTCGATTTCATCGCGTTGTTGTGTGCTCATTTAACTTCCTCCTTTATTAATAATATAAAAAGAGCCGCATTGTGGCTCAAAAATGGTAATAATAGATCGAAATGATTTGTAATCAGCAGGTCGGGGGTTCAAGTCCGTCTGCCAGCTCCATTTGTAAATAAGTGAAAACTTGTAAATAAAATATGGGAGAGTTCCCGAGTGGCCAAAGGGGGCAGACTGTAAATCTGTTGCTTTATAGCTTCGATGGTCCGAATCCATCCTCTCCCACCAAAAAAACGATAAGAACCAAAGCGTATGCTTTGGTTCTTATCGTTTTTTTATGGTAAAAATCCACCAACGCTGTAATAAATGCACGTTTTAATTGCTCTGCAAACTGAGAAACAGATGCCAAACAATACTTCTATTCTTTTTTCCTTTGTTTAAGAAGCGAAATGGTGAAATTAATAAATTCATCCATGATTTTGGTGCGAAATGCTCCTTTGCGATTGCATAAGAACATACTTCGATAATACGTCTGGTTAATTCGAAAAAATTTTAAACGATCGACGGGCATTCCATACTCGGAGTTAGGAAGAATCGTAAATGCCATTCCCTCCGCTGCCAGGCTGAGACAAGTTTTCCAGCTGTCGGTTTCCAAAATTACCTTTGGGATAAAACCGCTATCCTGGAAAATTCTGTCAATAGTAAATCGCAACTGGTGCTCGGGTTTCATGAGAACGAATGATTCGTTCTCTAAAGTCTTCAGGTCGACAAGACTATCCGTTGACTGATCGGATTCAGAATAGGAATCGGGGACATAACTTAAAGGGGAAATTAATACAAACTCTTCTTTATAGAGCGGAATATACTCAATATTTTTATTCTCGGAATTCCCATAGGTGGTAAAAATCAAATCGAGATTCCCTGACATCAATTTTTTTTCAAGATCCATGCGTTCTCCCTCGGTTAAATTAATCTGTACATCACTGTATCGGTTCTTAAAAACAGGGATGATATAAGGAATCAGTGTTGAGGAAAAGTAGGAGCTGCAACCGATATTCAAACGACCGGCCAATGAATTGGAGATTCGCTCCAGATTGTGATTCAGATCATTTATAATACTGAGAATCTGTTCTGCGGCGTTGATATACTGCTCGCCGGCATATGTCAGTTTTAAGGGAGAAACAGTCCGATCGAACAATTTCACATCAAGCTCTTCTTCCACATGTGCGAGCATACTGCTTAAAGACGGCTGACTAATATACAGCTTTTGCGCAGCAGATGTTAAATTTCCCTCTCGTGCGATTGTCAAAATGTATTTAAGCTGACGATCGTTCACTAAAATTCCCCCTTTCCATAGACATATATTTATCATTTGTATATATAAAATAGTATTTTACTTATCATTTGTTTAAAGTATATACTATTATCAATGAAATGTAAATATATTTGTTAAATTTAAAAAATGCTATATTTACAATATCGAATTAGACATTGCTCACCCTATATTTACTGATTCGGTCATAGCTGCCAATATTATCCCCCTAATATGGCAGTGCTGATAAATATAATGCTAAATGAAGGAGATATTTATGAAAACGTGTAAGATTCTAATGCCAATCGGAAGTTTAGGCGGCGGTATAAATCCTGAAGCATTTGATAACGGCCTTTCCATGAAGCCTGATGTGATTGCAGTTGATGCCGGATCAACCGATTCCGGCCCCGCTTATCTGGCAAACGGCATGTGCAAGTACTCAAGGGCCATGCTGAAAAATGATCTGGAGATTTGCACAGTAGGCGGAAAAAAGCTGGGTATTCCCGTGTTTGTCGGTACCTGCGGCACTTGCGGTACTGACAATATGGTTGACCTGTGTGCGGAAATTGTCGAGGAAATCTATAGAGAAAAAGGATACACCGGCAAAATCGCAAAGGTTTACTCTCAGCAGGATCCGGAAGTTCTGAAAAAGAAGTTTGATGAAGGCAAGATTCATGAATTGGAAGGCGCTCCCACGATAACCAAAGAAACTTTCGATGAGTGCACCAATATTGTCGCGCTGATGGGCTCTGAACCCTATATTAAAGCTTATGAGGATGGCGCCGACGTTGTTTTGTGCGGCAGAACCACCGACACCGCCATTATTGCGGCTTTGCCCATAAAGATGGGCTGCAATGAAGGAGCCGCGTGGCATGGCGCCAAGACCGTGGAATGCGGTTCGCAGTGTACCGACGACACCGACGCCAAGGGCGTATTCCTGACTGTAGATGAAAAAGGATTCCAAGTTACTACATTACTACCCAAAGCACACTGTACTCCCTACAGCGTGTCTGCACATATGCTTTATGAAAATGCCGACCCTTATCACCTGACCGAGCCCGCAGGCACGGTGCTTACCGAAGACGCTGTTTATACCCAGGTTGACGAGCGTTCCGTATATGTGACAGGGTCCAAGTTTGAGCATGCCAAACAGTATACCATGAAGATTGAAGGAGCCTGCATCACAGGTTATCAAACCATCAGTCTGGTGGGCATTGCAGACCGTGCGGTGATGGCCGATCCCGAATTGTGGATTAAAAACATCAGCGAATATGTCAATAGGTATATTCATAAGCTCGGGATTTCTCCGGAAGATTATTCTTTTGCCTTCAAAGCCTACGGCTATAATGCAGTAATTTCCGGCCCTGTTCCTGCGGGAACTCCTGCTCCCAGAGAAATCGGTATGCTGCTGACCGTAACGGCAAAGACGCAGGATCTTGCCACTCAGATTTCAAAGGTGTTTAACCCCTACCTGCTGCATTTCCCTGCAGATCCCAACGCTCAGCTGCCCAGTTTTGCATTCCCGTTCTCACCCGCACATATACCGAGAGGCGCTACCTATGAGTTCAGAATGCATCATGTAGTGGAAACCGATGACCCATTTGAACTCGTCAGATTTAAATATATTGATATAAAGTAAGGAGTGTGTGATTGTGGCTACTGTTAAAGAACTTTCTAAATATGTTCGTTCAAAAAATGCAGGCCCGTTCTGGGTTACCATGGAAATCTTTTGTGACAATCAGGAGAATTATGAGAAAATTAAGAATTCTCCCAATATTACAAAGGAAAAAATTGCGGAATTATACCATACCGACCCTGCTTTGGTAAAGAAGTTTAATGTAGATAATATCATGGTAATCAAATTCTCATATTCCAGACCTGTCCCCTCAGGTTACCGCTATGAAAACGATATGCACAGCGGCCAGCAGTATATACGCTTAGCAGAGACTGAGGTGTAATCGTTATTCCCTCCTGAAATTACGCCAGATGATGCGCTTAGATGAACAGGACCCACTTCCTAAAAAGGATACCCTTTTGCGAAGTGGGTTCTTTTTTCCGCAAGGATGGGCCCCGGAAACGGAAAGGAAATGAACCTTTCCGAGTACGGGAAATGTTATATAGAATTTAATCCATAAAAAGAATAGATTTTGTCGTATTTTACTTATCTCTCTTTAGAATTTATAATAAAACTAACGGATTCGCTCCTTTGGGTCCTGAAACAGCTTGACAAATAGACCGAATGGTTCTTCTTACAGAATAGGAAGAGTTTCAGATGCAGCGGGAAGAAAGGAAATCATCATGATTTCACAGGAACAAAGACAACTTATACAATATTTGAGAGATACAGGCGTTGGAAATACTGTCAGCGAAGAGCTGATGAATAGGTACCATGTGAGAAAAACGGATGATCTGATGGTTCCTACACGAGACGGCCAGACTCATGTCTACATCCATTATCCCGAATCCGACCAAACCCGGCATCCCCTTTTTATTAACATCCACGGCGGCGGATTTATTAAAAGTCACAGGGAGCAGGACACAGTGTTTGCAAAAAATATTTGCAGCCGTGCGGCTTGTGTAGTAATAGATATTGATTATACACCGGTGCCGGATCAAAAGTATCCTTATGCCCTTCACCAATGCTACGATGTTGTGAAATGGGCAGTCAGGAACAGGGAATCATTGCAGATTGATCCGGCTTATCTTTCGTTATGCGGTCACAGCGCGGGCGGGAACCTCGCAGCGGCAGTCTCCATATTGAACAATGTGCGGCATGATTTTAACATTGCATTGCAAATACTGGACTATCCGTGTCTTGATCTGTATACACCGCCGCAGTTTAAACGGAATGCTTATAAAAACCCTCATAAGATACCGCCCGAGTTTGCCAAGATATACAAAAGTGTCTATGCCGACGATGAATACAGGCTTGATCCCACGGCATCTTCCCACATTGCCCAGCTTTATACCGATGCTTATGTTGATGATGAATACAGACTTGACCCGACGGCATCTCCGCTCTTTGCGCCAAGCGAAATGCTGACCGGATTACCGGAAACCTTAATTTTTACCTGCGGTGATGATATATGGGGAGCAGAAACGGAGAAATATGCGTATCGGCTGTTAGAGGCGGGCGTGCCGGTTACGGCAAGAAGATTCCTTGACAGCAGCCATGGTTTTTTGGTACGCAGAAAAGATCAATTCGAAGAAGCGGAAAATATGATTTTTGATGCAATTGGCAGGGTGTTTGCCAAACAATCAAAAATTGATTAATGGAAAAAGTTTTTTACTGTGAGGCGGTAGGCCGGCTTGATTTCGTGTTACCTTTATATAGAATATTATCTATTATAAACAAAAATATAATAGTTATTTTATTATAGAAAAGAGTGCGCAGTGCAGAGGGGAGGGAGCGTCTTGAAGGGCTGTATCACATAGAGCGGTATTCTGATTTCTATACTGAAATGAGACGGACTTCCATTTTCAGTATTGGTGGTTGGCAAGAACAGGGACAGGAGTATGCAAAAGACATTTATAACGAATTCAGAAGGGGGAGTTATCTATTGCAGGCGGAAGTTGTATTAACACCAACAGAATCAAAAAGACTCATTTCTGAGGCAGTATTTCATCTGCCGGAGGTACAGGACGCACTGAAAAACGGAATGGTTGCAATCCATCCGAGCAGTTCTACCATTTTTCTGTACGAAATGATTATGGGCAAAATGCCGCAGGGACTGTGGGTATGCGGTGTAATCGGCAAAAAGGGGCTTTGCGGCTCCAACGAGGCAGTGAAAATGATCCAATCGCGCGGGCCGGGAGCACACGATCCTCTTCAGGCCTCAAAAGAGACATGGTTCTTTAAAAAAGGAATTCTACAGGAATCGCTCCCATTGGGAGAAATTCTGGAACAATTAACGGAAAAGGATGTTTATATTAAGGGAGTCAATGCGCTGGATCCGTTTGGGAAAGTGGGTGTTCTTTTTGGAAATCCCGCAGGCGGCGGCGGTACCATTGGAAAGGTTATGGCAGCCCAGCGCAAAAAAGGGTTTCATGTGATCCTGCCAATCGGTATGGAAAAGCTGATACCGGTCACTATTGAAAAAGCCAGTCATGCGGCCGGGTTCAAAAGGGTTGAACGGGCAATGGGGGTTCCCAGCGGGCTAGTTCCGGTTTCTGGCGAAAAAATGGATGAATGCGACGCACTTTCCCGGTTGTTCGGCGTTAAGGCCACACCGATTGCAGCGGGTGGACTGGCGGGAGCAGAGGGCTCTGTTGTGCTTGCTTTTGAGGGAGAAGATGAGCAGGTAAATCAGGCCTTTGAAATGCTCAAAAGCATCAAGGGCGTTCAGCTGCCGGTATTAAGCCTTCCGGAAAGTACGGATGCTTATTATCCCACTTTTTCTCTATGAAGGCATGGGCGAATTCAAAATTACATGATGCAAAACCCAGCGGTAAGATGTCAAGCGTGAGTTGCAAATTCCGTTTATAAACGAAATGTAGATACGGTCTACAGATACTATTATTAGGGGAGGATAATATGTATATTACAGTTGTTGGAATCATCATGCTGGTCGTTTTCATGACATTGATCTTGACGAAACGCACCAGTGCGCTTACTGCTCTAATCCTTGTACCAATCGTGTTTGGTTTCATTGCGGGGTACGGAACAAATACATTTGTATACGCAATGAAAGGAATTATCGGTGTAGGAACCACCATTTCCATGTTGGTGTTTGCCATTCTTTATTTCGGTATTATGCTCTGTACGGGATTGTTTGATCCTTTGGGCAATATCGTTCAGCGCTTTTTCAAAGGGGATCCGTTCCGGGTCGTTTTAGGAACGGCAATTCTGGCGGCGTTAGTGTCTTTGGACGGCGACGGGACCACGACCATTATGATCTGCTGTGCCATGCTGATGCCGGTATATGCCAAGCTGAAAATCAATCCCGTTTATCTCGCCATATTTATCATTATGCCAAACGGAGTTATCAATCTGCTTCCTTGGGGAGGCCCCACGGCCAGACTGATGGCTGTTGCAAAGCTGGACGCAACCGTGTTGCTCAGAGGCCTGCTGCCGCTGATGGTGGCTGGTCTGTTATCCTCTTTCGCCATGGCGGCCTATGTCGGTCTGAAGGAGCGTAAGCGCCTGGGAATCGCGGCTGATTTTGTAGCGAACGATGTTGAATGCAGTTCCGAAGAATCTGCATTAAGGCGTCCGAAATACATATGGTTCAATCTGGTTCTTACAGTCCTGGCTCTGGTTTCCATTATTGCCCTTGGAATTCCGGGCCCGCTGGTTTTTGCGATTGCTTCATCCATTGCATTGATTGTAAATTATAGAAATTTAAAGGACGAAAGCAAGGTAGTCAGCCACAATGCCCAGGGGATTGTAAACGTAGTTCTGATGATTCTGGGCGCGGGGATTCTGATGGGAGTTCTGAGCGAGTCCGGAATGGCCACGGCAATGGCCGAACGGCTTATTTCCATCATTCCTGAATCCTGGGGAAACATGTTTAACCTGCTTGTTGCCGTTATCAGCGGCCCGGCAGTATGGATTTTGAATAATGATGCATTTTATTTCGGGTTATACCCGGTGCTGGCGGAAACGGCAACTGCGTATGGGTTTACTGCCACGCAGGTGGGTCTGGCGTCCTTAATGGGACAGGCTCTTCGCGGATTCAGCCCCGTTATTCCGGCATTGTATTTCCTTACTACTTATGTTGATGTAGATTTCAGTGAATTCCAAAAAAAGATGATTCCTTTTTGTCTAATCATGTTCGCTTTATATATTGCAACCGGATTCTTAATGAACATTTATTTTCTTGCCTGATTTGTACGGATGCTGTACAGGATGGCTGTTGCCTAATATCAAAAAGGTCCTGCCTTTGATCGGCAGGACCTTTCTGATATGAAACTTTAATACGTGCAGACAAAAGAGCCGGACCCGGGCAGAAAATGATCTGCGCGTCAATAGATATGCTGCCTATCGCCGTAGAAAAACGTTTACTGATTTACGATATTCACAGGAGTTCCCGCAAGGAACATCGCCAGATTCTCAACAGCAATATTCATCAGCCTCTGTCTGCTTTCTTTTGACGCCCATGAAATGTGCGGAGTAATTAGGATGTTTTTCGCGTTGAGGAGCGGATTGTCCATTTGAATCGGCTCCGTAGAAACCACATCAACAGCCGCCCCGCCTACCTTTCCGCTGTTCAGGGCATCTTTCAGATCCTCCTCTACAATCAGCGGACCGCGGGAATTGTTGATAATCATGACGCCGTCCTTCATTTTAGAAATGCTTTCTTTATTAATGATGCCTTTTGTAGCGGGAAACAGCGGACAATGAAGCGTGATGACATCGGATACTTTCAGCAGTTCTTCCAGTTCCACATATTTGCAGGTTTCACTCTCCAAAGCCGCATTTCTGTAGGAATCATAGGCAACGACTTTCATGCCCAGTGCCTGTGCAATCTGACCGGTCTTTTGGCCGATTCTGCCGAAACCAATAATGCCCATCGTTTTGCCCGCCAGTTCAACCAACGGATAATTCCAGAAGCACCAGTCCGCGTTATTGGTCCAGTCACCCTTTTTAACACAATCAGAGTGTTCACCAATATGATGGCACAGCTCGAGCAGGAGTGCAATTGCAAACTGCGAGACTGCATCCGTTCCATAAGTGGGGATATTAGCTACCGGAATTCCCTTTGCCCTTGCCGCTTTCACATCGACAACATTGTAGCCGGTTGCCAACACGCCGATGAATTTCAGATTGGAACATGCGTCCAGTACCGCTTTTGTAATCGAAGTTTTATTGGTATAAACAGCTTCTGCATCCCCAATTCTTTCAACAACTTTGTCAGCCGGAGTTCGATCGTACACGGTCAGTTCCCCTAAGTTTTCAAGTTCCTCCCAGGTTAAATCACCTGGGTTCTCCGTATAACCGTCCAGAACTACAATTTTCATCTGCAAATCCTCCTAAGTAAATCGTCTCCTTATGTCCGCCTCTCAATAGAGCTTTGTGGCCTCAAGGCAACAACAAAACTCAATGAAAGGCGGCTTTACCACTTGAAGTCTGCCGGCTTTAGCCGATAGAGTTTCTGCTAAGATTATAAAAAGAGGAAATTCCTTTAAACACTGCGGAACCTCCAAGTTCCCGCTCAATATAAAGTAAACGATTGTATTTCGATACCCTCTCGCTCCTTGAAGGAGCGCCGGTCTTGATTTGCCCGGCGTTTACAGCGACTGCGAGGTCTGCAATGGTGGTGTCCGCTGTTTCGCCCGAACGGTGAGAAATGACACTTGTGTAGCCTGCCCTTTGCGCGGTTTGAATTGCTTCAAGGGTTTCGGTCAGTGTGCCGATTTGATTGAGCTTGATGAGAATGGAATTGGAAACGTTCAGTCCGATTCCCTTTTCAAGACGGTCGGTGTTTGTGACAAAAAGGTCGTCCCCGACCAGCTGAACTTTTCGCCCAAGTCTTTCGGTAAGCTTTTTCCATCCTTCCCAGTCCTCTTCAGCGAGTCCGTCTTCCAGTGAGATAATCGGGTACTTGGAAATCAGTCCCTCCCAGAAGTCAATGAGTTCTTCCGCTGACATCCTCTTTTGTTTTTTCGTCAGCAGGTAAGAACCGTCTTTTTGATACCATTCGCTGGACGCCGGATCCATTGCAATGCAGAACTGGCTTCCCGGTAAATATCCGGCTTTTTCAATTGCTTCGGTAATCGCCGCCAGCGCGTCTTCGTCATCTTTTAAATTCGGGGCAAAGCCGCCTTCATCACCCACGGCCGTTGAAAGTCCCCGATCAGAGAGTACTTTTTTAAGGCAGTGAAAAACTTCTGTACACCAGCGGAGCGCTTCCGAAAAGGACGGCGCGCCGACGGGCATAATCATAAACTCCTGAATATCAATGTTATTGGACGCGTGGGCTCCGCCGTTCAGAATGTTCATCATCGGCACGGGGAGCGTACGGGATTCACAGCCTCCTATATATCGGTAAAATGGAGTGTCGAGTGCGGCGGCAGCCGCCTTTGCTGCCGCAAGGGACACGGATAGGATAGCGTTTGCCCCAAGCCTTGATTTATTTTCCGTGCCGTCGAGTTCGAGCATCAGACGGTCGATGCCGCTTTGATTACAGGCATCCTCTCCTTTTATATGATTGAAAATGGTTGTGTTGACATTTTCAACCGCTTTTAGCACACCTTTTCCCTGATATCTTTTTTGATCCCCATCCCGTAATTCAATTGCTTCAAACGCGCCGGTAGATGCGCCGGAAGGAACCGCGGCGATTCCTTTTGCTCCGCTTGCAAGAGTTATTTCTGTTTCTATTGTGGGATTTCCCCGCGAGTCAAGGATTTCCATAGCATGTACAAATTCGATGGAATTGGATTTTTTCAAGTGAAATCACTCCTTTGAAAATATAGTGCCGGTTGTTGAGTAAAATTCATACAGGCTCCAGCATGATACCGGGGCCTGTGTTGAAGGGTTCAAGAATATTTTTCTATGTACTCTAACTTGTATTTTTATCTCAGCTTTGCCATATCTCCGCGCCACTGGCGCAACTGTTCCACGGTTGGCTTTATTCCGGTTTGGATAGCTTTACGGCAAGGCTCCAATACTAACAATTCAGACTTAGCTACTCTGCGGCAAGCCTCCGCCAATTTAGGGGCAATGTCAGAAGGAATAACAGTGACTCCATGCCGGTCCGCATGAATAAGATCACCAGGATTGACAGCCAACCCGCAGATTTCCACAGGACAATCATGGTCTGTTAAATGAGATTCCGCTCGGGCAACCATAATGTCGGTCGAGAAAAAATAAAAGCCCAGCGGGCCTACTTCATTCAGGTCCCTTACACCGCCTTGTGTCAACGTACCGACGGCACCTAAAGCCATAAAAGTTGTAGCCTGTACTTCCCCCCAAAAAGAACCGATTGGCTGTTTGTCAACATCCTGAACAATGGCAATGGAGGGTGCCTCTACCTTCCGTACATCTTCGAAAAAAGAAAACATCATCTCTTTCTGTTCGGCGGTAGGAGCTTCTACACCGGAGACTTTTGCAGTTACGGCATAACCAACCATAGGCTTATTGTTGGGAGTGCGAAGCAACATGCCAGGATAACAAAAACCTGTTGTATTTGGGCGAATTTTAAATCCTTCTAATGCATTCCATACGGTTGGAGTATCAAATTCTCTCAATTCTTCCAGTTGCTCTGTGCTCAAATACTTCATTTGAAATTCTCCTTTTTGTTTTTGAAAAGGAATATACCTTTTCAGCTTTTTTGAGCCGGTTCACGTTTGACACAATCATCGACTTACTCTAGAATCAATTGTGTTTATATTTACAATATATACTAATACATATAATAAGTACAATATTATTAATACTATATTATTGATAGATAAAACTCTATCGAAAAGCTCGGAATCTCTTCGCGCTTTGGATCAATAGCACATTTTGGGATGTACCCTATTAAACGCAAAAAGCAGGCTTATTCAGCCTGCTTTTGATTTTCAGAATATAAGCGGCAATAGCGCCTTTTGAATTAACATTTCAAACTGAATATCGCACAATACAACAGCTGTCCGAAACAGAGGAGATCAACATGATCTGCTGCATCGTCTTAGATTCTCGCGACACCGCTGTCTCTTGCGGCTTTGGAAACCGCTGCAGCAACAGCCTTGCCAACGCGCCGGTCAAAGGCTCGTGGAATTATGTATTCTGGAGAAAGCTCGTCACCCGAAACAAGAGACGCCAGCGCATAGGCGGCAGCAAGCTTCATTTCATCGTTTATATCTGATGCGCGTACATCAAACGCCCCACGGAAAATACCCGGGAACGCCAGCACATTGTTGATTTGGTTCGGAAAATCGCTTCTTCCGGTTGCAATGACTTTCGCCCCGCCCAGCTTTGCTTCCTTTGGGAATATCTCCGGCGTCGGGTTGGCGCAGGCGAACAGGATGGAATCTTTTGCCATTTGCCGTACCATGTCGGTTGTTACCGTGTTTGGAGCAGATACTCCGATAAACACGTCGGCCCCGACAAGCATATCGGCAAGCACCCCTTCGCGTTTTGAGAGATTCGTTACCTCAGCGATTTTACTCTTGATTGGGTCCATGTCGTTTTCGCGCCCTTTAAAGATCGCGCCGCTCTTGTCGCATATTACAATATCCTTAAATCCGTAGGTCAAAAGCAGTGTGGTGATTGAAATTCCCGCCGCACCCGCACCGTTTACTACAATACGGACATTTTCTTTTTCCTTGCCTACTATTTTAAGGGCGTTAATGAGGCCTGCCAGCGTAATAATAGCGGTGCCGTGCTGGTCGTCGTGAAATATTGGGATATCGCATTTTTCCTTGAGTCTTTTCTCGATTTCAAAGCAGCGCGGAGCCGCGATGTCCTCAAGATTAATTCCTCCAAAGCCGCCAGATATCAAATGGATTGTATTGACGATCTCCTCTACGTCTTTGGACTTTATGCAGATCGGAAAGGCATCCACATCGCCGAAAGCTTTAAAGAGAACGCATTTTCCTTCCATAACGGGCATGCCTGCCTCGGGGCCTATGTCGCCGAGCCCAAGCACCGCTGTGCCGTCCGTTATGACTGCCGCCATATTCCAACGGCGTGTCAGTTCATAGCTTTTGATTACATCTTTCTGTATTTCCAGACAGGGTTGTGCCACACCGGGTGTATACGCTAGTGCTAAATCGGTCTCTGTTTCGGCAGGCACGGTAGCCTTTACTTCTATTTTTCCTTTCCATTCGCCGTGAAGGCGCAGGGATTCTTTTGCATAATTCATGGTCTGGTTGCCTCCTGAATAAATCATTTGCTCCTTACGGCCGGTAAGCGGAAACGCGCTCAAGTCAGATTGCAGCTTTTCAATCCGGCCGTATGGTTGCCGCGATGCATACGCCGAGCCACAAGCTGTACAAAGCATAGGCTACAGCATACCGCCTGCGGTAAGAAACATTTTTCCGTGACATAGTACCCCATTGTCAAATGCTTTATGACAACGGGGTATATGTCTTAAAAAATCAGGTATTCCATGATAAGCCTTTTATATGTCTTCTAATATTTTAGAGAAAAACTGTTTGACTCCGTCAAGAACTTTTGCCGGCTCGTGCGAAGCTCCATCGATTTCCATTAATTGAACGTTAATATCGTGAGCAAGAAAATTCTGATACAGATTTCTGGTTCTTTCCAAACGGTTCTCTCCATGCTGCAGAATAGATTTGAAATTGTCCGATTCTTCTGAATAATCGATTTTTTCAGTATCTTGCAATCCAACGCTTATCAGAACAGGGACTTTTTTTAGCATTTCAAAGTCGAGCTTCTTGTCAAAAATAGTCTCAAAATTCTTAATTCCGGTATACCATTCTTCATTCTCATCAAGGTATGTAGGCCGACCCGGAGATCCAATCGATACGGCCAGCAGTCTCTCGGGGTGCAAATAATAAAAACGGTTGGTAAACTGCCCGCCCCCGGAAAATCCATGAAGTAAGAACTTATCTCCGATAATTCCGAACGTTTCCGTAACCTCATCAACCATATCCAAAAGCAGAAAATCAAAACGAATATCATGGAATTTTATAAACTTATAATTGTGAATGTCCTGCCGGTCAATGATGCCACAGGGAAATAAAGGGGCCAATATCGCGGTGAAGGTTGAATCTGCAAAGTCCATGAATTCGTTTCTATGCATTTCCGCATTCCTGGTGGTGCCGTGAACTGCCACCCGCTTTTTACAAAAGTGCTTATTTGACTGAGAGAACATCCCGCAATCAAGGCCGCAATGGTAGGGATCACAATAAAGACGATCGGCGGTATAAATTTTCCCTTTATCAATAGTACAAGCACTGCTATAATGGTGACTAATCCAATGATTGTCAATTGGCTCATAAATATCCCCTTCACTTCATTTAATCTGTGAAAGAGCAATTTCGTGCACAAAAATGTCTTTCAGATAAAAACACTAAAAAAATCAATTGATTCCCGGTGTGGTTTTATTGTATAGTGATAATAGAAATATTTCAAATACTATTGGAATTATATTAAATATAGTTTCACAACTATATTGGGGGATAGCAAAAAAAATGAATTTCAATCCTAGAAGTATCCCGTACGTTCAAGCAATTGCGGAAGAACGCAGTATATCAAAAGCGGCGGAGCGTCTCTATATCTCTCAGCCGTCATTAAGCCAGTACATCCTTCGTCTGGAGCGGGAAATAGGCGTTCCGCTCTTCGACCGCAGCAATGTTCCTATAACGCTGACATATGCGGGGGAACGCTATTTAGAGGCGGCAAATGAATTTCTGAAAATAGAGGAGAATATCTCCAGAGAGATGGATGATATTTCACAAAGCAGGCGCGGGCGTATCTGCGTTGGCGTATCAGCGTTTAGGGGGGGCGTGATTGTCCCGCCGATCTTTTCCCGGTTTAAGAAAGCGTACCCCGATGTGGAGCTCAAGTTGGTGGAAAGCTCCAACAATAATAATCTTCTGGATCTCGTGCAGGAAGGAAAAGCGGATTTCGCATTTGTCAGTTCAATCAATGAGGACGTACAAAGCATAAAACTTCTGGATGAAAAAGTACTTCTTGCAGCTCATGCAAATGTTTTTTCAGAGACCCAAAGGGATAAAATGCTGTCAGTCAATCTTCTTGACCTGAAAGAGGAACCGTTTATTCTTTTAACGCCCGGGAAGGGGATTCGAATGATTGCGGACCGTATTTTTGCAGACTATGGATTTCATCCGAAGATAGCTTATGAAACAAGAAGCATTGAAATCGCGTTTCGCCTTGCAGAAGCGGATCAGGGCTGTACGTTTATTGTGGAATCATATTATATGAACCAAAAAACCACCGCTATTAATTGCTTTCACTTAGACAGGGGCAATTATTCCTACCCGTTATATCTTTGCTATAAAAAGGATGCCTATTTATCAAAATCAATGATTTATTTTGTTGAACTATCAAAAATGTTAATTGATAATGCTTCAAGAAGCCATATGAGAATACGATAATGACATCTTTTATTTGAATTGACCCCCAAAAGTGAGACAAATATTAAGCGGCCTCAAGGGCTTGCTGTCTGTAAATTGCAGACGGCAAGTCCTTATTTTTTTGCCTTGCTGTGATCGTTAAGGGGTTCGCACCGCCACTTTATTTTTATAAACGAAATATATAAAAAATATAATTTAAAACTGATTTATCTATTGAATTTTATAAAAGAATGTGATAATATTTGAAACAAATCCAAATAAGAAATGAAGGTTCCATATATGGAATATAATATGAAGCAGTTTATTGAATCTCTGGGGCGGTACAGTTCCTTAAAAGCAGTGCAGATTCTGATTGCCATTTTGAATCAGGGGGAAATCGGGATCAATGAAATCTGCCAGCTGACCGATTTAAAAAAGAGCACGGTGTTCCGGATTCTGCAGGAAATGGTCGAAAGCAATCTTCTTACAAAAAATGAGGAAACAAAGCAATACAGTCTGGGCATCCATGCGATAGACGCGCTTCATATCAAGCGGCTGGATGATGTGCTGGTTGATCTGGCCGGGCCGGAAATGAAAAAGCTGAGTGATCTGAGCAAAGAAACCATTCATTTAATGGCTCCGGACAGTGATGAAGTTACATATATTGCAAAAGTAGACGCTCAAAACGAGATACAGTTGAAATCCAAGGTCGGCTGGCACATTCCCATGTACTGCACCAGCGCGGGCAAGATCTTTCTTGCTTATAAATCACATGAGGAATTGATGCAGTATCTGAGGACGCACGATCTGAGAAAACGGACGGAACATACCATTACGGACGTCGATCAGCTGAGTGCCGAACTGGAGCTGGTCCGCGAGCAGGGGTATGCTCTTGACCGGCAGGAACATGTGCCGGATGTCGTCTGCATTGGAGCGCCTATTTTTAATCAAGAGGGCGCGGTGGTCGGTACCATCAGTATTTCGGCGCCGGAGTACCGTTTCTCGCTTGAAAAGGCAATTTCTTTTTCAGAGGAGGTCAAAAAAAGCGCGGCGACCATAACCGGTTATCTTCAGGACAAGAATTCATAAACAAAGCGGGGGGAAATATGAACGAAAATATAGATTTCAAATACAAGGATACGAAATACCGCAGCTCCAAAGTCGTCAATGGGCTCAGCATGGCCGGCCCCCGCGCACATCTGCGCGGAATGGGTTACACCAGTGAGGAAATGTCAAAGCCGTTTATTGGAGTGATAAACACTTTTAACGAGTTCCATCCGGGACATGTTCATCTGGACACGATTGCAAAAGCCGTAAAAGAAGGAATTTCCGAAGCCGGAGGAATCCCGTTTGAAGTGAACACGATTTCTATCTGCGACGGGTTTACTTTGGGACATGTCGGAATGTGCAACGTGCTTCCGAGCCGCGAAATCATCGCCGACTCCGTCGAAGTCTTTGCAAACGGAAATCAGCTGGACGGGCTGGTTCTGATTGGCGGGTGCGACAAAATTGTGCCCGCTATGCTGATGGCCGCGCTTAGAATCAACATCCCGGCTATCATGGTAACCGGAGGGCCGATGCTTCCGGCGATCTATCAGGGCAAGGAATACGGAACCTATCAGCTGAAGGAAATGGCCGGAAAACTGGTGAAAGGCGAACTTTCAGTCAGCGAGTACACTCATATGGAGGAAATTTTTTCACCCGGTCCCGGCTCCTGTGCCATGATGGGTACCGCAAACAGCATGTCGATCTTTGCGGAGGCAATCGGCATGACACTGCCGGGCTGCGCAACCTCACATGCCGTTCTGGGGAGCAAAAAACGAATCGCAAAGGAAAGCGGACTCAGAATCGTGGAGCTTGTTCAGCAGAACGTTCTGCCCAGGGACATTGTAACGCAGGAAATGCTGAATCTGGGCGTTCAGATCACAATGAGCGCCGGAGGGTCAACGAATCTGTCGCTCCACATCCCGGCCATTGCCCGGGAAGCGCATCTGAAAATGACGCTTGAGGATCTTGGAACAATATCCGAACAGACTCCATACATAGCAAAAATCAAGCCGTCCGGGGATCATACCCTGTGGGATCTTGACCAGGCTGGCGGCGTGCGCGGACTGATGAGGTCGCTTGAAAGTCTGGCCAACCTGGATCAGATGACCGTCAGCGGGAAAACCCACCGCGAAAACGCGGCTGCGCTGGTTGAACGGAATGACGAGGTTATCCGCCCGGTAGACAAAGCCTACGCTCCGCATGGCTCCTTAGTGTTCTTATTCGGTAATCTGGCGTCGGAAGGCTCCGTGGTTAAACAAAGCGCCGTTGTTCCCGAAATGCGCAAGCATTCCGGCCCCGCAAGATGCTTTGAATGTGAAGAGGATGCCGTCAAAGCAATCTACGGTTCTCAAATTCAGCACGGCGACGTCATTGTCATTCGGAATGAAGGCCCTAAAAGCGGGCCGGGAATGCGCGAGATGCTGACGGCGACGGCGGCACTGGTTGGAATGGGCCTGTCGAACTCCGTCGCTCTGATTACGGACGGAAGATTCTCCGGAGCAACACGGGGGCCGTGCATCGGCCACATTTCACCGGAAACCGCGGAGCGCGGGCCGATTGCCGTTATTAAGGACGGGGATGTCATTGATATTGATATAGACCGCCATCTTCTCCAGCTCAGGGTTTCTGACGAAGAAATCCGCAGCCGCCTGGAAAAACTGCCTGAATTTGAGCCGAAGGTCACGGAGGGATATCTGGCTCGCTATGCAAAACAGGTCGGTTCTGCGGCAGAAGGTGCAATTTTAAAATAAGATATAGAAAGCATGGGGTTTCTTAATGATTTTATCTGGTATTATCGTTCCGCTGCTGACACCGTTTAAAATGGATGGACAGATCAATTTCGACGAATACGAACGGTTGATTGACTATACGGTGCGCAACGGCGTGAAGGGGATTTTTGTAGGGGGGACATCGGGGGAATTCGTCAACCTGACTGTCAATGAAAGAATCGAACAGCTGAAATTAGCCAGACAGGTTCTTCCTGCCGGAGTAAAGCTGCTGTTTAATGTAAGCGCGCTGAATCCGGAAGATCTGGATACTTTGATTGCTGCCGCAGGGAAAGAGGGTGTGGACGGAGTTTCCGTTGTAGCGCCTTACTACAATAAATTTGATACGCAAAGCATCGTTGAATATTTTCAATATATCAGTGAACATTGCGCGAAAATGCCGCTTTTCCTGTACAACATGAGCGGTCTGACGCATAACCCGATTACACTCGACGTGCTGAATCAGATTCTGCCGACGTGCCCGAACATCATGGGAATCAAGGACAGCAGCATGAGCTTCACCAATCTGCTTGAAATGTTTTCCAGCTTTAAGCCCGACGGTTTGGAGATCATCACCGGAAACGACGCGGAAATTATGGCCGCCAGAGCGTTTGGCAGCGAGGGTGCCATTGTGGCAATGGCCAACTGCTTCCCCAAACTGGTGTGCAGCGTCTGGAACGATTACGGCATCCGTGATTTTCAAGAAATCTGGGAGAAGCAATCCAAGGTTATTCAAATCAGAAGATTGTTCCGGTCCATCATGCCGATCATGTCCCACAAGGCGGCGCTGGAGCTGCAGGGGTTCAACATGGGGCCCGCAAGATTCCCGTTCCGGTGTCTGACGGTCGAAGAAAAGAAGTCCGTTGCGGATACGCTGGATCAATTGAATATTGAGTTTTAGGGACAATCGAGAGAAGGGGAGGATACGATTTGAACCAGAATAAAAAAGCTTCTATTTTTTATTTCTCAATTACCGCGGTAAGCCTGATTTATTTTCTGTCTGCAATAGAGTTGCCGTTCGGTACTTTTTCAAAGCCCATGCAAGGGTTTTACCCGATTATTCTCAGCGTCATCGCGATTGCTCTGTCTGCGTACAACGGCGTTACTTTGCTTTTGAAAAAGGCAAAGGAAACGGATGAGCAGGAAGAGCCCGGTGTGGAGTTCACAGGCCGGAAAGATGTGCTGAAGTTTTTCGCTTACATTGGCGTGATTATTTTCTTTATTGTGTTCTCGGGGATCATAGGCGCTTATACCTGCCTGTTTTTATTGGTCTTTGCGCTGAGCAAGATCCAGGGGCTGCAGGGAATTTGGAAGCCGCTTCTTCTTGCCGCCGGAACAGCGGTCTGTTTTTATCTTCTGTTCGGCGTGGTGCTGGAAGTGGTGCTGCCCACAGGATTTTTGATTTAATTTTTGGGAGGTGATATAGAATGATATGGGGAAATTTGTTTAACGCGTTTATTCAGACGTTTTCACAGCAGAATCTGCTGGCTTGCTTTATTGGCGTTCTCACCGGAACGGTTGTCGGGGTTCTTCCGGGAATCGGGCCCGTCGGCGCAATGGCTTTGCTGCTTCCTTTCAGTTACGGAATGGACCCGGGCAGCGGACTGATTATGTTTGCCGGTATTTACTACGGCTCCATGTACGGCGGATCAACGACGTCCATCCTGCTGAATATGCCGGGAGAATCTGTGTCGGTTATTACATGCCTTGACGGCTATAAGATGGCGAAAAAAGGAAGGGCGGGAGCTGCCCTGTCTATTTCCGCAATCGGCTCGTTTGTGGCGGGCACGCTGGGGATTGTCGGGCTGATGCTGTTTGCCCCGCCGCTCGCGCGGTTTGCTCTGAGCTTTGCGGCACCGGAGTATTTTGCAATCGCGGTGATCGGAATTATCCTGCTGAGCAATCTCACGGGAAATTCCTTCCTGAAATCCTTTTTAATGGTTATTATCGGCATGATGCTCAGCAGCATCGGAACAGACCCGCTGACCGGGTTTATCCGGCTGACGTTCCATGTTCCCGAGCTGACCAGGGGAATCGACATTCTGCCTATTTCCATGGGTGCGTTCGGTCTGGCGGAAGTGCTGACCACGGTAGTGGAGCCTTATTCGACCGGCGATTTGATTAAAATCAAGGCGAAGGATCTGTACCCGACCAAGAATGAAATGAAACGCTCGACCATGCCGATTTTAAGGGGGTCCCTGCTGGGATTTTTCATTGGACTGATCCCGGGACCGTCCGCCGTTATCTCTTCGCTTGTTTCTTACAAAATGGAAAAGACGGTCTCCAAACATCCGGAGGAATTCGGCGAAGGTGCAATCGAGGGTGTTGCCGGTCCTGAATCGGCCAACAACAGCGCATCTTCCGGAGCAATGATTCCGTTGCTGGCGCTGGGGCTTCCCTTCAACGCAAACACCGCCATGCTTTTGACCGGACTGATGATTCACGGAATAACGCCCGGCCCGACTTTTATTACGGAGCATTCCGACCTGTTCTGGCTGGCGGTCGCCAGCATGTATGTCGGCAATATTATGCTGCTGATTCTGAATCTGCCGCTTGTCGGTATTTTTGCCAAGCTGACGAACGTACCGGCCAAGATTTTAATGCCGATTGTAACGGCTCTGATGCTTTTGGGCGCTTACAGTGTCAACAGCTCGATGTTCGACGTAATTCTGATTCTGATTTTCGGCATTGCCGGATTCGCGCTGAAATACTTTAAGGTTTCAGCCGCACCGCTTGTCATCGGTCTGGTGCTGGGTTCCATCAGCGAGGAGGGCCTGCGTCAGGGGCTGATTATGAGCGACGGCAGTTTCATGGGCTTTTTGACAAGGCCGATCAGCGGAAGTATTTTCGCGGTAACATTTATCATGCTGATCTTTATAATATTCAAAAATTTCCGTTCAAAAAAAATAGTTTTCGATGAGGCTGTCTGATCGGCAGTCGGCTTTCGAAAAAGGTTATGTTATCCAAAGTCAAAGGCGAGTCCTTGACTTTCTGATAAAGATGGGAGGAGCAATATGAAAATCACAAGTAAAAAACTGCTGGCAGGTGTGCTGGCCGGGGCGATGATCGTCTCCGCCGCTTCCGGGTGCCAGAAGTCGGACGGAGCATCCGCCGACAAAAAAGAAGAAGCAAAGTTCCCGACCAAGGCCATCACACTGGTCGTACCGGTTGAGGCGGGAGGCAGCTCCGATGCAATCGCAAGACTGATGAGCAATTATTCCGATAAATATTTCGGAAAACCCATGGTGATCGTAAACCAGCCGGGCGGAGCGTCCACGCTGGCAACCGCAGAAACAGCCAAAGCGAAGCCGGACGGATACACCGTGGTGTTTTCTCCGGTAGGCGCTGTTTGCGTTCAGCCTCATTACGGACAGATCCAGTATACATACTCCGATTTGAAGCCGGTCGCACAGGTTTCTGAAGAAGCGATCGTTCTGGTAACGAAGAAGGGCAAGTATAAAGATCTGAAGGATTTGATTCAGCAGGGCAAAGACGCCCCGGGCAGCATTAAACACGCGAATTCCTCTATTGGCGGCCCGGTTCACCTCGTAATGGAGAAGCTGTTCAGCGACGCCGGCGTTAAGGCGGAAGCGATTGGCTACAAGGGCAATTCAGAAGTGAAAGCGGCGCTGCTCGGCGGACATATCAATGCCGGCGTTCTGCATCCTTCGGAGGTTCTCCCGATCCTTAAGGGCGGCGAAATCGACGCTCTGGCAGTTTCCACCTCGACCGGAAAGCGCGACCCCGCGCTGCCCGACGTCCCGACCTTCCAGGAACTGGGATACGACATTGACTTTACGGTTTGGAAAGGCATTTTCGCTCCCAAGGATATTCCGGAAAATGTGTCCACAACTTTGAACAAGGGCTTTGAGGGCATTCTGAATGACGCCGATTTCCAGAAAGAAATGCAAAAGATCGGACAGGGAGTCGCCTTTATGAGCCCCGACGAATTCTCTAAGAAAATTGAAAAAGAGTACAATTATTACGGAGAAGTCATTGAGAAGACCGGCATGAAAGAGAAAGTAACCGGTAAGTAAGAACCGGTAAAAAACGCGGCGGGGAATTCTCATGATTCCCCGCCGTATGCCGGTTTGGACGTACAACAGAGCTGCAGCGCAGCGGAAAGGCTGATTTTATGAAATATCTACTGGGGATTCTCCCGGCATATCTTCTTATTGTTGGAATACGTTACCTGATTTCGCCCCCAAGCAAAAGCAGTAAAATGGCTTATCGGACACCGCTGTCCATGCAGAATGAGAAAATATGGACTTACGCACAGCTCCTGTACGGCAAAAGACTGCTTTTGGGAGCGGCCATGATGGTGCCGATTGTCATGATCGGATTTTCGATCGCCTGTAACCTGATACAGTTTCTTCTGCTTATGGTTTTTGAGATTATTATTTCCTTCGTAATGGCTGTATCCGTCCAAAAGACTCTGGCGCAAACACTGCAATAATGAATGATTCGCAGATAAAAAAACTGCCGGTTTTTCCGGCAGTTTTTTGCTTTTATAAAGATATTTAAAAAGAGTCTGGGGCATGGTTTTCTTAAAAATCACCGGATAAAATCGTTTCAATAATTACTGGGAAGATGATTTGTTTGATGCGAATTCTTTTATTTCCACCCTCTCAATAGCATACAGTCCTAATATAAACCCGAGTGCTGCGGCAATCAATCCAGCAAAAAGCATTTTGTCCACACCGAACCCATCTAAGAGCCACCCGCCGATAAGACTTGCAGCCACACCGCCAAGAGTAATCGCGCTTGTCATAAAAGCCTGTCCTTTCGCTAAGTCATCTTTTTTAATGATTTCGTTCACATAATAGATGGAAGCCGGAATAAACAGCGCGTATGAACTAAACTGAAAAAGCTGTGCGGCATATAACATCCATACATTGGTGGCTAACATTGTGATTACGGTCTTAATCACAAAAAAGAACAGGGAGAATTTCAGAATTGAGCTGCAGCGAATTTTTTTTACGCAAAAACAAAATAAAATCATAGCCGGCAATTCAATCGCTGCGGCAATTCCAGTAGCGATCCCCATTTCCTTTGCGGTACCGCCGACATTTTCAGTAATCTGTATCAGGTAATTGCTGATGATGGAGTGCGAACAAAACGTAAGGGATACTGTTGCCAGAAAAGCGCAATATTTTTTGTTGTGTAAAAAAAATGAGAATGAATGATTCATATGGGTATTTTCTGTTTCTTTTGCAGTTTCAACACTTTCCGAATGTGTGATAGCACTCTCAGCAAGCGGAAATTGTTTGTTTGTAAAAGTATAAATGACGATTCCAAGCGCTATGTACAACCCGACGGAAATCACCGAAAGGAAATCCGCGCCCAGGTTTTCTACAAGAACACCCAACAAAACCGAACATACCGCATATGCCATAGAACCCATTCCTCTCGCAAGGCCAAAGTTCATTGAAATCCCTTTATTAATTAGCTGCATCCCCAGAGAATTGACCAAAGGCTGCAGTGTGAAAAGAACAATCAGTTGGAGGATGAACAACGCCGCAAGTACAAGAAAACAGCTTGACAGAAAGCACAGGCTTACCGCAAGTACGCCCGCTGCTCCTACAAGGATTAAAATCAAATCCTTCATGGATATTTTCCGGGTGTCGGCAAACGCCGCTACTGCAGGCTGAAGAAATACAGCAAAAATATTAGCGATTGCCAGGACTAAGCCAATTTGGCTGTTTTTAAAATGCTTAGACAATAGGAATACCGCGGCAAAACTGGCGCTGCTGCAGTATACCGACCAATAAAAGCTGTGGACACCCGCATACTTCATTGTATATTTTAGATTAATATCGATATTAATTTCACCTGTCTTTCATTCTGCGCCTGTCCGGATTGAAACATAGCTTGTAGAGGTCACCTATCAGGTGGCCTTTTGCTTCGTTCATCGTATATTAATCATAAATACACAGAACCTTTCTGCTTTTTTCACTGCGCTTTCACCTTGAAATGTTATTTTTATCTTGCTGGAACTATAAAAGATGAAGGTAACAGGTGTTATGATGCTAAAAAAAGCAAGGATGGACAAGGCGATTGATAAAGTTTTCTTTGCGCTCGGAACCATCAATTATATTAAGATATTTGATTTTGCAAAAGAAGATGCGATTGAAAAAGCAATCGACAGAGTAACCGAAATTGATAATAGAATGTCTGCGTTTAAAACAGAAAGTGATCTTTCAAAACTAAGCAGAAATTCAGGGGAAAGGTTTCAGAATATACACAAAGACACTTTTCAATTGATTCGAAAAGCTGTTGAATTCAGTGATCTTTCAAACGGTGCATTTGATATTACCATACGTCCGTTAGTCGAACTTTGGGGAATCAATAAAAAAGGAAGCTTTGTTCCTTCTGAAATCGAAATACAGGAAGCTCTTCGTTTAGTCGATTATCAGGATATTCAGCTGGATTCTGAATCGTTGAGCGCAGCGTTGAAAAATCAGGGGCAGGCTCTGGACCTGGGGGGAATCGCCAAAGGGTACGCTGCGGATGAAGTCAAGCGGATTCTGGTTGAAAATGGAATTCAAAGCGCCATGGTTAATCTGGGGGGCAATGTAATTACGATTGGCAGCCGTCCGGATGGGCAGCCATGGCAGGTCGGAATTCAAAACCCAATTGCACCCACGGGTAATTATCTTGGCGTTTTATCCATTACAGATAAAACGGTTGTTACCTCGGGCAGCAATGAACGCTTTTTTATAAAAGACGGGATACACTATCACCATATTTTGGATCCTCGTACTGGGAAACCCGTGCAGAACTCTTTGCTCAGCGTGACGGCGGTCTGCACATGTTCAACGGATGCGGATGCCCTTACCACGGCGCTGTTTATACTGGGCCCCGAAAAAAGTATGCCGCTTTTACAGAAATTCAGGGCAGAAGCTATCTTTGTAACAGATGACCTAACAGTAACAGTAACGAACGGGTTAATCCGCCATTTCAAAATTTGAATGAATATATGAGGACTTAACATTATGAAAACAAAAAGAAAACTTTCCATTTTACAACTTTCAAGGCTCTTACTGCAAATTGTTTTGTTCGTTTTTTTACCTGCGCTGTATATTAGCACTTTGGACGGAGTCAAACAAATTTATCTGGCTTTCATTCACCGGAGCATCAGTGCCAATGTGATCCCCCAGTTAATTGAAGTCATCGCGATTATTCCCATTACAATTTTATTAGGACGCTTTTTCTGCGGATGGATGTGTGCTTTCGGTTCTTTTAGTGATTTTATTTATCGAATTTCCCAAAGGGTATTTAAGAAAAAATTTAAACTAAGTGAACAGGCCGACGCGTGGATGAAGATTATAAAATATATCGTGCTTGCAATACTGGTCGTTGATGTATGGACTCTTGAAATCACTGCGTTTCGTACGGCAAGTCCATGGGATGTGTTTGGAATGCTTGTAACCGTAGGCAAGGTTCCGGATTTTCCTTATGTACTTACTAATCTTACGGTTGGATTTGCGGCTTTTATTGCAATAATCGTTGCCTCCGCCTTAATTGAACGGTTCTTTTGCCGCTATCTATGTCCTTTGGGCGCAATCTTTTCCTTGGTTTCCAAACTAAGAGTTGCAAAAATAAAAAAGCCTTCCAATCAATGCGGAGCCTGCAGAATGTGTACCAACAGTTGCGCGATGGGAATCCCTCTTTATAAAATGGATGTTGTCAGCAGCGGAGAATGTATCAACTGCATGAAGTGTATTACTTCCTGTCCGCGCGGCAACGCGGATTTTGCGATTGCAAAAAAAGATATCCGTCCACTGATGGCAGGTGTTGCCACGGTTGCCACCATGACGGGTATTTATTACACTGGGGATTTCACTGTGAACGCAGCTGAAATCACCACTGGAAACACAACCACAGTCAGCCAAACAAGTCCTTCCGCAACGGAAAATCAGCTATATAAAGACGGTACTTATCAAGGCTCCGGTACAGGCTTCAGAGGCGCGACAACCACTGTTTCGGTTGTCGTATTGGATGGCAAAATTGACACAATTAATTTAGATTCTTCCGGAGATGACAGGAAGTTTCTTAACCGTGCTTATTCAACGGTTTCACAAGAGATTATCAGCAGCCAGTCAACCGATGTTGACGCGGTTTCGGGTGCCACATTCAGCAGCAACGGCATCATGCGGGCGGTTGCCGATGCATTAAGCAATGCAGCTGTATAAGTTGAATTGATATAGAATGATAGAACATAGATACTGTAAGATCTGAATAAGCGATCGATAGGGTCGTTGAATAGCTGAAAACAGGTAGTAGTTTGTAAATGCCTGAAAATAAGTATAGCAAAGCGAAACATCGATATCAATACATGTTTTGTTTTTTACTCTGTCTAAACTGGGGGCAACAGATCATGATCCGGCTGCTCGTTTTGTTTAAGATGCATGTATTTTCCGATACTCGGACGGGGAGCAGTTCATGTATTTTTTGAAATTCTCAGAATAGTAACTTGCGCCGGAAAAGCCGACTTTTTCCGAAATTTCGGTGATGTTGCAGTCCCCGCTCAAGAGAAGCGGAATACTCTTTTCAATACGGTATTTTATAAGGTACTCAAAAGGGGTTTGCCGCATGGTCTTTTTGAAAAAGTGACAGTACCTGCTTTTGCTGATGTTGCAGGATGCCGCCAGACTGTCCAGCGTCAGCTTTTCCTGGTAATGACTGTGCAGATAATCCAGCGTCTGCTTTAAATACAGGATGTCTTTCGATCCCGCCATGTCTTTTTCCGAAAGGAGGCCCTGCAGCTCCCCGTACAGCAGCACCCACATTTTGCACAGCCTGATCTTAATTTCCAGCTCCCGGCAGTTTTCGTTTTGCAGGTCAACCCTGCCGATTTCACGGATGAGCCGAATGATCCGGTTCTGCGGCCCAATTCCCGGGTTCAGGTAAAAGGAAGAACAGTTCCTTGACTGTAGAACCGGACGCACATAAGCGCTTTCAACCGTACTGTTTTCATGCCCGAAAATTAGGACGGGGTTAAAGGTAACCACCAGATACGAACAATCCTGTCCGTCGTACGATTTCGCGGTGTGCAGAACGTTTGCGTTGACAAACATTCCGTCTCCCTTTGTCAGGCGGTAAACGGTATCATTTGCCTGATACTCCATTGCTCCCTCCAAAACGGCGGTAAACTCCAGTTCAGGGTGCCAGTGGATCTCAAAACTCGCATGCTCGTATTCCGAAAGAATCTCATGACTCAGAAAAAACGGGAAGCCATAATCCCCGTGCGGCGACTCTTCCGACAGGTTTTTCCGCAGGAGCAATCGTTTCATAGATCAGCCCTCCAAATTGCAATATTGTTATAGAAATGGGCAAAATTCCGATAGCAAACAGAAATTATAACTATTATACTGGTTATAAAGAAACGCTTCAAGAGTTTTTTTGTGAAGGATACGGAATGGGAGGGGGATTTGAGCATGACCGGTTTTGGCTGGGACTGTACTTGCGGCGGGGATTACAGCAGACGAGCGGCGCGGGGGCGCTCTTTGCCCCATCTGTTTAAGGACTGTACCTACGACGGAAGAGGTGCCGGCGCCGCTGCTCCGGAGGTTGCGGCGCTGCGCGTGTTTAATCCGGAATATCGGATTCTGAAAGCCCGGGAACGGATTCAGGGCATCTTTCCGTGTGAGGAGAAAGACTTGAACGGGATGATGAAAAACTTTCTGTCCGCGGCAAACGGAAGCTCTTCTTACAGCGTACCCATTGAGTTGGTTTTTGACCGCCTGAAAGAATGCGAAGAACCGGAAAGCGGGGACTTGGTCCCCCTGACACTGATTGCCTGCAAAATGCAGTCGGGGCGTGTTTTTTGCAGTGTGGAGCGGCTCTCTTACAGCGGCAGCGATTGCGCGGCGGCAAAACATGCGCTTCGCCGGGCATTGTATACGGAGTGCCCGGAGAATTTAATTCGAAAATTCCGGGAACAGGGGTACCAGTCCAGCGCGGTTTTGGGGAAAGGGGATTTTACCCGGCAGCTGAGAAAGGTTTTCGGTGAGCAGTTCGGCTTTGCAGTCATATAGGGCATAACAGCGTTCCGGCACTCAGGCTTTTTGCCTGAGTATTTTTTATTGCCGTCCGGTAAAATCGCATAATTTCAGGGAATTAACAGGCCCTTTACGGATTTCCTTCCTTGACAGCCGTCAGAACTGCGATTATACTTGTACTGACTAAAAGTCATTTTATGTTTTGCTATTATAAAAGGAATGGGATGACGGAAATTGAAGACGACAAAAATACTGGAGAATAAAAAACTCAAAATGACCAAGCTGTACGACGCCGCTTACGAGCTGTTTACCTCCAAGGGCGTGCACAACACGATTATAGACGATATTGTCAAGAAGGCGGGCGTTGCAAAAGGAACGTTTTATCTGTACTGCAAGGATAAATACGATCTGGTAGACAAAATTATTTTGAAAAAGAGCGCCGCTGTGTTTGACGGAGCCATGAAAGCGGTTGCGGAAAGGCAGAAAATAAAAGAAATGGATTTTCTGCAGAGTGTCATCTTTTTTGTGGACTATTTAATTGAATTCTTTAAACAGGATAAGAAATTGCTTTCCCTGATCTACAAAAATCTTTCTTGGGATTTATATGAAAAGGCGCTGACCTATGAAGAAATGGAGGGGGCAAAGCAGATTTTTATCCAGCACTTCATCACTGCGGGGGGTGACAGTGAAGTGGCGAAACAGCGCCTCTACATTGTTGTTTCCATGGTCGGAGCCGTGTGCTATAATTCCATTGTTTTGGGAATGCCTTACCCGATTGACAGCGTAAAAGGCGAGCTGTACCGGTCGATCAGGCAAATACTGGCTTGCTGACAGCGCGGGAAAAACAACTTTTCCAATATTTTCATTTTTTTTCACAAAAATATCACAAATACATGGTATAATAACCCTAAAGATTTATTTGGAAGGGATTGAAAATATGAATGTTATAAAACACAGCCGCGTTCGTTCCGTTCTGGCGGGGTTTCTGGCCGCGGTCATTTTAGCGTTGCCTCTTGCCGGATGTGCGCAGACGGCCGCCGCCCCCGAATTGTCCTCCCGGACGGAATCCTCGTCAGTGCAGAGCGGCAGTTCTGCTTCCCAAATAAATCCGTCGGCAGGGTCAACGGAAGCTTCCAGTCAGAAAACGGAAGGAACAGAGTCCGCTGTTCCCTCCAGTGAGATTTCCTCCGCCGCCGCTAAAAGCGTAAAGCAGACGGCAGTCACCCCCAAAACACAAAAAAAGACGGCGGGACAGACGCTGCAGAAGGTGTCTGACGATGCGCTGGCGGACAACGGCACGCAGTTTAGCATCCCCAAAATGGCGGCCGCCGCAAAACCCGGCTACGTTTATGTTGACCAGCGGGAGGGGTACAACTTCCTGCCCGACCTTGTCAGCCGTAATGTGTATAAACAGATTTTCCAAGGCGCTTATCAAATATCGGCGTCAACCACTTCCGAAGGGTACTACCCCATCCAGAAAATCACTGTTTCTGATTCCACCCTTTCTGAAGCGCAGCTGCGCCTGATTCTGCTTGCGTTCCTCAACGATAACCCGCAGATTTTCTGGCTTGCAAACGCATATTCTTATGCCTATGCCAACAACAACACCTACATCCAGCTCTATTCCGTCGCGTCACAGCCCAACTGCACCGCTATGATTCAGAAAATGAACCAGAAGGTGAGCGCCGTTATCAGCGCGATGCCGGCAGGGCTGAGCGAGCTTGACCGGGAATTATATCTTTTTCATTATATAGCGCAAAATTGCACCTATAATGATGCGGCTGTTACCAACACCGGTATCTGGCAGGCGTTTTCCTCCTATGGCGTGCTGATTGACGGGACCGCTGTCTGCGAGGGTTACTCCAGAGCCATGCAGCTGCTTTCCAGTTATGCCGGGCTGCAGTGTATGCTGCTCAGCGGGCAGAGCAGCGGAGTCAACCATATGTGGAATGTCATCAAAATCGACGGCAACTGGTATCATCTGGACACGACCTGGGGAGACAGTAACACGGAAGTATATAACTACTTCAACCTGAATGATACGGCCATTGCGCAGTCGCGCACCATCTTCCCGAGTGCTTCCACTTTGACGGAAGATCAGATAGACGGCACGGTTGACGGCGAAGCCGCAAGGTGCAATCTGACGATTCCGGCCTGTACCGCCACGGCGGCCAATTACTTCCGGGCCAAAGCCGCAAAGGTGAGCAGCAGCTCGGAGGACAGCACCGTCCAGAACGCTCTTGCTTCCGCAATCAAAGCCAAAAGCACGTCCGTTTCTTTCTATATAGATGAAAGCGCGGATTATGACGCGGTCATTACCGGGATGACGACCGGCTCGCCTTACCAGCTGATGAAGTGTGTCAGCGCGGTAAACAGTATGCAGGGGACAGGGAACCGGATCGATACGGATAACCTGCAATATATTGGCGACAGGGTCGACCGGGGCATTACCCTTTACCTGAAATACAAATAACGAACAGTGACCCGCAGGACTTTCCTGCGGGCCCTTTTTTTGTCAATTGATTTTATTTATGGGCGTGCTATAATAATCATACTAATTTATCCAGTATCCGGAGGAGTCCATGAAAAAGTTTTTATCCGCGGTTATGACGGTGATGCTGACCGGACTAATCGGCATGTTCGTAGTTTTATTTCTGTATCATGACAGGCTTGGACTTCAGTGGAATGACCCGCTTACGGGTTATCTGCAAAGTGCTCTCGCTTCCGTACTCCCGCAGGGATCCGATGTGAGTGCCGGACAGGCGGAGCCGGAGCCCGCTTCGGGGGATAAAAACACTGTTTCCGTATTGCGGGATGCCGCCCCCGTGTCTAAGCATTACCCGGTGTTTCATCAGACAGCGGGACTGGACAGCCTGACGGACAGCGGCAGCCGCGCGCTTTATCAGGAGCTTTTAAAATCGGTACACGCTATCGCGAAGGAAGCTGACAAGGACGGATATTACCCCACTGACGGGGCGAGCGTGAAGGGTCAGGAGCTCTCCGAAAAGCAGATTCGTACGGCGGTGCTTGCCCTGCGCGGTGACAACCCGCAGATTTTCTGGCTGGCCAGTCAGTATTCCTACACCTATCGGTCGGGGAATACCACCGTACGGCTTTTCAGCTATCTGCCGCCGGAAAAGTGCAGTGAACTGGTTAAAAAAATGAACGCGGCGGTTGCTTCGGTCATCGGCGCAGTGCCGGCGGGGCTGAGTGAGCTGGATCGGGAAATCTACCTTTTTCAGGCAATTGCAAAAATGTGTACATATGACAATGCCGCGGTGACCGATTCCAAGCGCTGGGCCGCTCATGAAGCGACCGGCGTACTGGTGGACGGAACGGCGGTCTGTGAAGGCTATTCGGAGGCAATGCAGCTTCTGGCCTCTTACTGCGGACTTGACTGCCGCACGGTCAGCGGCAGCGGCAACGGAGAGCCGCATATGTGGAACATCATCAAAATTGACGGAGAGTGGTATCACCTTGATTCCACATGGGGTGACAGCGATCTGGTTAATTACAACTATTTTAATGTAACCGATAGTATCATTCGCGCGGATCACAGCATCAGCGGGAATATTCTTCTGGCAGAAGGGGAAAACGTAAAGAATGGGGACGGCTCTTCCGTCGATTACAATTTGCCGCTGCCCGCCTGCACATCTATGAAGGCAAACTATTTTCGGGCAAAAGGGATTGCTGTCAGTGGATTTAACAGTAAAAACAATAACAAGGCGTCGGCTGCGCTCGCTGCCGCGGCAAAAACCAAAAGTCCCACCGTCGAATTTTATATTGATGAAAAATTAAACTATGAAAATACGGTGGCACAGATGGTAGGAGCACCCCGTTATCAGCTTTCCAGTTATGTTGAGCAGGCAAATCGTACCCTGAAGGCCGGCAGCAGAATCAACGAAGACAAAATTCAGTATGTTCAGGCGGAGAAGTGCCGTGGATTGACCGTTATTTTGGAATATGATTAATCGGTGCGTGGAAAAAAGGAGGATATGAGGATGAATCAGTTTTGTGCGGGAAAGTATAGCCTTCCTTTTGGGGAAAAAGCTTATGTAATGGGAATCCTGAACGTTACACCCGATTCTCTGACCGACCGGAGCCGCTTCCTCACACCCGAAAAAGCGGCGGCCCGGGCGCTGGAAATGCAGGATCAGGGCGCGGATATCATCGACATTGGGGCGCAGTCCGCGCGTGCGGGCAGTACATTGCTCACTCCGGAGGAGGAGCTGGAAAGACTTCTTCCCGTACTGATGCAGCTGAACGGCCGCCTTGCCGTCCCGCTTTCCGTGGATACGTTTTATCCGCGTGTGGCGGCGGAGGTGCTCAAATACGGTGTGTCGGTTCTCAACGATCTCAACGGCTTTGATAACGCAGAAATGGTTGCTGTGGCGGCGCGTTCCGACTGTGGCTGTATTGTCATGCACCACAATGGGACAGAAGAAAAAATTATTCAGGATGTCAATCAATATTTTATAAAAAAGAGGGACATCCTAATCAAGGCCGGTATTCGCAAAGAGCGTCTTTGCTTTGACCCCGGTATCGGTTTTGGAAAAACCCATGAGCAGGATCTGTGCCTGCTGGGGAACGTGGCTCAGCTCCGTGTGGACGGCTGTGCTCTGCTGGTCGCGGCCTCGCGCAAGCAGGTCATCGGTCTGGAGTGCGGCAGTCCGCCCTATGAGCAGCGCCTTGCCGGTACGCTGGCGGCCCACAGCATCGCCGTGGCGGACGGCGCGGACATGGTTCGCGCCCATGATGTGGCACAGGCGGTACAGGCCGCGAAAATCGCCTTTGCAGTCAGGCGCGCCCGCGGTTGAAAGGTGTCGGAAGGTACGACAAAATGGGCGCGAAACAAGCCTTTTTAAAAAAAGTTTAAAAAAGTTTAGAAAAAGGGTTGACTTACGGGGATGTATTTGGTATTATAGTCAAGCGCCTTAC
>NZ_JAGFNZ010000004.1 GCF_019448085.1 Caproiciproducens faecalis
TTCCTCAATAGCTCAGCCGGTAGAGCATGCGGCTGTTAACCGCAGGGTCGTTGGTTCGAGTCCAACTTGGGGAGCCAAAAGAGATCACCATTCTTTCGATTGGTGATTTTTTGTTTTATGTATTGATATATAATTGCTGAGTCAATCGTTTACGACAGTTTGATTTGTTTGCTTTTAGAATGGTGAATGGTGTAAAAAATTCTATCTTGAGATTGCATTTATTGCAGATTTGTGGTATTATATTCAAGCACTTCGTTAGAAAAATGTGTATAGCCCTGTAATTATTCGGGCCATTAGCTCAGTTGGTTAGAGCAACCGGCTCATAACCGGTCGGTCCAAGGTTCGAGTCCTTGATGGCCCACCACAAAAAAACCGCACCAAAGCAGCTTGTAAATGGCTGTCTGGCGCGGCTTTTTTAGATTGTCAGAAAACTGAATGGTAAATGATAAATCTAAGAAATTACGCAGGAATTACTCAATATTCAATTAGAAGAAGCGTACTTGAGAATAAAATTAGTTGGAATCGTTTGTGACAGGGAGGATTTAGATAGTCTGCCTTTGGGATCATCAGTCCGATACACAGCGAATTTGCTTAGGGAAGCTGTTTCGATCTTCAGTATTTTATAATTTTCTTGACGAAACATTAGTAACCATGAATTGACATGCAACTATGGTAATGTTTTGCAATCATCCAGTCTTCACTCAAAGCACAGAAGATTTTCACCTGAAATCACCATAATGATAGTACATTCATTTGATTGGAGAAAGATTGTGATGGACAAAGACATATCAGAGAAGATCAGAAACATGCTGAGAGAACTGGGATGGTCCGATGAGGCAATTAATCATTCGGAGTTTTTTGCCGGCGGGACTGAACCGGCAAGTCCGAAAGTACAGGCGGTTGCTAAAAATCCGGAGCAGAACCGAAGCTAAGCAGGGTGAGAGCAGATAGAATGAAACTGTCTGCTCTTTTTGTTTTCTTCATAAATAATTAACAGTTATAAAACTGCGAAAGACTTGACAATAAATGAATGATCGTTTATTATAATAGTAATCCTTCCACTTTATCAAAATTTGGGTGGTGCGTATGAGAAAAAAAGATGATGAAAAACAGAGATGTATTAAAACTGCAGTGGTTGAATTGATTTTAAAAGAAGGATTTCAGGGCGCGTCCATTTCAAAAATCGCCCGTGCGGCCGGCGTTTCCCCCGCAACAGTGTATATTTACTACGAAAACAAGGACGCTATGCTGCGTGATATTTACCAGGAATATGCCGAAGATACGTTTCAGTATTTACTGGAATCCCTGCATCCCAATATGGCGGGTGAACAGATTATTGAAGAACTGATCCGCAGCTATTATTCTTATATTGTCGAGAATGAGGAGATCTTTCATTTTGTTGAGCAATTCAGCACCTGCCCCGCCCTTCAATCAAACTGTGGTTTTATGAAAGGACCGGGTAACTTGAACCAGCTGCTGACGGAACTGAAAAGAAGACAGATCCTCAATAATTACAGCAACGATAATTTATACGCCATTCTGTTTTCTCCCGTAAAAACCATTGCCGTAAAAAAGTGTGATTCGGAAGAAGCCGCGATGGACCGTTTGGACGAACTGATTACGATTATTCAGAAAGCTTTAATCAGGGGATATTAAGGATTATCCTCATTTGATTTTTATTTACATTACTTATAAACGAATGTTCATTTATAAAAGAAAGGATTATTATTATGATGATATTACCGATTGAAGATCTCGTATTGCTGCCCGGTATGACCTATCCGCTGGCCTTTAGCAGGTTAAGCGAAGAAGAACTGGCCGCACTGCAAAACAGAGAACAGAAAATTGCGGCTTTGCCCTTGAAGCGCCGTCGTGACAGAAAGGAACTGCAGGCGGATGATTTTTACAAAATAGGGGTTGCCTTACAGATTCAGGATGTTCTGTCCAGTGACAAAGGTCATCTGGTTAAAGTAACGGCACTGTCGCGCGTGGAAGTCTCCGAGCTTGTCATTCAGGAAAACATCATTACCGGAAATACCGTTGATATTCCGGAGGTGATCGATCTGAATGAAAACAGTCAGAGAGAAATGGCGAGCTATATTCAGAATATCTCTCATCAAATCGGTTCGAACTTCAAAAACTCCGGCGGTGTTATGAAAGCTATTGATGAGATGAAGGATCTGAATGTGCTGATCGGGTATATTTGCCAGTTCCTGCCCTTTTCCAAACAGGAAAAGTACACTCTGATGGAAACGTCTTCATTGAAAGACCGCGGGTTGGCATTTATCGATTATTTCCTGCACTATAAAGAGGAAATACAGCTTCAGATTGAAATGACGGAGCGCTTCTCTGAAAAAGCAAATAAAAACTATCGTGAAGCCGTCCTTCGGGAACAGCTTCAGGCTATTCAGGAAGAATTGAATGAAGGCAAACCGGAAACTGTGAAAAAAGGGAAAGATTACAGAACCCGTATTGAAAATGCACATATGCCGGAAGAAATTCAGGCGGCAGCGCTGGAGGAACTGAACAAACTGGAAAGCCAGAACCCTGCTGGCGCGGAGTACAGCGTCATCCAAAACTATCTGGATCTGCTCGTCGAACTGCCGTGGGAACCGAATGAAGAAAAGCCCGTCAATCTCAGGGAAGCACGCCGTGTTCTGGATGAACAGCATTACGGACTTGAAAAAGTGAAAGACCGCATTATTCAGCAGCTTGCGGTTATGCATCTGAAAAAAGATAAGCAGGGTTCCATCCTGCTGCTGGTCGGGCCTCCGGGTACCGGAAAGACCAGTCTCGGCAGGAGCATAGCAGAGGCGCTGGGCAGAAAATATGTCCGTCTCAGCCTTGGCGGAATCCGTGACGAAGCGGAAATCCGCGGGCATCGCAGAACCTATATCGGCGCAATGCCGGGGCGGATTATCCAGAGTATGAAAAAAGTCGGCACGACAAATCCGGTGATGGTACTGGACGAGGTCGACAAGCTCATGACGGGCTATAACGGGGACCCGGCCAGCGCCTTGCTGGAAGTGCTGGACCCGGAGCAGAACGATACGTTTACGGATCACTATCTTGATCTTCCGTATAACCTGTCGGACGTATTCTTTATTGCTACCGCCAACTCACTGGAGACGATTCCCGGGCCGCTGCTGGACCGTATGGAGGTCATTCAGCTTTCAAGCTACACTATCAGCGAAAAATTTCATATCGGGAAAAACCACCTGATCCGTGAGGCTCTGGAAGAGCATGGGCTGAGCGAAGACGACGTACATATCAGCGAGGAAGCCCTGCAAAAGATCATATCCGACTATACCATGGAGGCCGGCGTCAGAGGGCTGAAGAAAAAGCTGGATTCCATTGCCAGAAAGGCGGCTGAAAAAATTGTTTTAGGGGATGTTGAAAAGCCCTACTCTGTTTCAGCGGATGATCTGGAGGAGATTCTGGGCAGCAAAATGTCAAGGCATGACGTTGCACAGGAAATGAATCCTCCCGGGGTAGTCACCGGTCTTGCGTGGACGCCTGTGGGCGGGGAAATCCTGTTTATTGAAGCGACCGAAATGCCCGGAAACGATCAGATCATTCTGACCGGCCAGCTTGGAGATGTGATGAAGGAATCTGCGAGGATTTCGCTGAGCCTGCTCAAATCCCGTCTTCCGGTCAATGCGATTCAATTTAAGGAAAAGGATATCCATATCCATGTGCCGTCCGGTGCTGTTCCCAAGGATGGACCCTCGGCAGGCATTACGCTCTTTACCGCTCTTGCCTCGCTGATTACCGGAATTAAGGTGGATTCCAAGCTTGCAATGACTGGTGAAATTACCCTGAGGGGCACCGTGCTTCCGATTGGCGGACTGAAAGAAAAGCTTTTGGCCGCGGATCGTGCCGGAATCAGGAAAGCACTGATCCCAAAAGACAACGTGGCGGATCTGAAAGATATTCCGGGGGAAGTGATGGAAAAAATTCAGGTCGTTGCGGTGGAAACCATAGAGGATGTATTAAGGGAGGCACTGGGGATCGCGCTGCCGAAGCCGCAATATGTGATGCCGGACCCCCGCTTCTTTACAAGACTGCAGGAGCAGCGTCAATAAGATGATTTGCTGCGATATACATGATATAGGTTGCCAGGTTAATCGACAGATGCACTTTTAACTCTATGGGCAATACAGATAAGCCCCCGGATTACCGGGGGCTTATTTTTCATACTGGAACAAAAAATAATTCGGCGGAATATGATATTAATATTTAGCTGAAGGTGATTGTATGGGATATTATGTAACGGTGGAGCCAACTGTCAATCTTTATGTGGAAGATTTAAACCCAACCGGAAATAAAACAATTTTGTTTGTTCACGGCTGGCCCGGAAACCATAATTTGTTTGAGTATCAGCTGAACCAGCTCCCCAGACTGGGGTACCGGTGTATTGCCATTGACTGCCGCGGCTTCGGCCTTTCCGACAAGCCGTGGGACGGATATGACTATGACCGGCTGGCCGATGACGTACGCGCCGTGATTGATGCTTTTCAGCTCAGGGACATCACTCTGGCCGGGCATTCGACGGGCGGTGCGATTTGCATCCGCTATATGGCAAGGCACGGCGGTCACGGGGTGAAAAAACTCGCGCTTTTTGCTGCGGCCGCACCCAGCCTGATTCAGCGGCCCAATTTTCCAAGTGGATTAAAGGAACAGGCTGTGCTGGACATTATTTCGGGTACTTATTCAGACCGTCCCAAAATGCTGCGCGGGTTCGGGGATATGATCTTCTACCACCATGTAGGCCCGGCGCTGCAGGACTGGATTTTCCAGTTGGGATTGCAGGCGGCAAGCTGGTCGACCGCGGCAATTGCAAAGACCTGGATCAACGAGGTTTTGTTTGACGACATGGCAAAAATCAAGGTTCCTACTCTGATTCTACACGGCCTGAACGACCGTGTCTGCCTGTATCCGCTGGCAGTTGCGCAGAACAAGGGAATCCGGAACTCCGTACTGGTTCCCTTCCAGCAGTGCGGCCACTTCCTTTTCTACGACCAGATGGAGCAGTTCAACAAAGAGCTGATAGATTTTACCAGGAATTAAAGAAAGCTCATACCGGCCGGAACCGGTATGAGCTTTCTTATGAAAATCAGATTAGTGCAGGTCGCAGGCGCAGGATTCGCATTCCGGAATTTCGCCGACCAGCGGGGAAGGATCAATACCCATCTTCTTGTAATAGTCGGAGACAGCGGCTTTGATTGCCTGCTCAGCCAAAACGGAACAGTGCACTTTTACCGGCGGAAGTCCGTCCAGTGCTTCCATTACCGCTTTGTTTGTCAGCTTTAAAGCATCCTCAATCTTTTTTCCTTTAATCAGTTCCGTTGCCATGGAGCTGGTCGCAATCGCGGCGCCGCATCCGAAGGTTTTGAACTTTACGTCTGTAATGACGTCGCCGTCAACCTTAATGTACATTCTCATAATATCCCCGCACTTCGGGTTGCCGACTTCACCAACACCGCTTGCGTCCGGAATTTCACCGACGTTGCGCGGATTTGCAAAGTGGTCCATCACTTTTTCACTGTATGCCATGATTCATTACCTCTCTTAGTAATTTGATATTGTTACTTAAAAAATTTTCTGAGAATACTGTTTTTCCCCGGACTTGATTTCTTCCCAAAGCGGGGACATGGAACGAAGATACGTGATAATGTTCGGGAGTACCTCCAAAATATAATCAACGTCTTCCTCTGTGTTCTGTTCACTGAAAGTAATTCTCAGAGAACCGTGCGCAATTTCGTGGGGAAGACCGATTGCAAGCAAAACGTGGCTTGGATCAAGGGAACCGGAGGTGCAGGCCGAACCGGAAGAAGCGCAGATACCTTTCAGGTCAAGGCTCAGAAGCAGGGATTCGCCCTCAATGCCCTCAAAGCACATATTGATATTGCCCGGCAGGCGTTTTACACGGTCGCCGTTAATATGGGAACGTTCTATTTTCAGCAGCTCATCAATCAGCCTGTCCCGCATCTTTATCAGACGCTCGGCGCGCTCGTCAATGTTTGCGCAGGCTTCCTTCAGCGCAACGCTCAGCCCTACAATTCCGGCAACGTTTTCCGTGCTGGCTCTGCGGCCACGTTCCTGCGCCCCGCCGTCAATCAGGTTGGGCATCTTGATGCCGTTGCGGATATACAGCGCGCCCACGCCCTTCGGCGCGTGGAACTTGTGGCCGGAAAGGGACAGAAGGTCAATATTCTGTTCCTTTACATGAATGTGGACATTGCCCACGGCCTGCACTGCGTCGGTGTGGAAAATCACGCCGTGCTTTTTGCAGACGGCGCCGATTTCGGCAATCGGCTGAATCGTGCCGATTTCATTGTTGGCGTACATAATGGAAACAATCGCCGTATCCTCACGGATGGCCGCTTCCAGTTCTTCAACCCTGACAAGGCCGTCGCTGTGAACGTCCAGATAGGTAACTTCAAAACCCTCTTTTTCAAGCGCCTCGCAGGAATGAAGAATGGCATGGTGCTCGAACTTGGAAGTGATGATATGTTTTTTGCCCTTTTTCGCCAGCTCATGGGCGACACCCTTCAGCGCCCAGTTGTCACTTTCGCTGCCGCCGGAGGTGAAAAAGATTTCATTCGGCAGAGCGCCCAGGCACTCGGCAACAGTTTCCCGTGCCTGCTCAAGCGGCTTTTTGGCTGCCCGTCCCACCGAGTACAGACTGGAAGGATTGCCGTAATATTGGGTATAGAAAGGTTCCATTGCTTCCAGAACAGTTTTAGAGACAGGAGTGGTCGCGGCGTTGTCCGCGTAAATAAAACGTGCCATGTTATCACCTTTACTTAATATATTATTAAATTTGTAGGAATATGTCCTGTTGATAATATACACCAATTTGGTATATATTTCAATAGCCTGACAAAGATTATTTAAATTTTTCTATTGCGGCGACGGCAAGCCGGTCGCAGCGCTCGTTTTCCGGGTGACCGGCGTGCCCTTTAATCCACTTGACAGTTACTCTGTGCTGTTCCAGCAGAGAAAGCAGCACCTCCCACAGATCGGAATTCAGGGCCGGTTTTTTGTCGGCTTTGCGCCAGTTGTTTCTCTTCCAGCTCTTTGCCCATCCTTTTGTGATCGCGTCGCAGACATACTTGGAATCGCTGGACAGAATCACTTCACAGGGCTCCTTTAACATGCGGAGCGCCTCAATGACGCCGGACAGCTCCATCCGGTTGTTGGTTGTGTCGGCCGCGCCGCCGCTGATTTCCTTTTCCACGCCGTTGTAGCGAAGCACGGCTCCCCAGCCGCCCGGGCCGGGATTTCCGCTGCAGGCACCGTCGGTATATATTTCAATTTGTTTCATTTCAATCATCCTTTAGTATTGACCGAATATTTATTTCCATTATAACATACCGGCTTTCTACAAACAATGTTATCTTTGGTTTAGGATGTTCTTTTCTGGCCATAATATAATTTACCGGCCAAAGGTGCAATCGCTTGACAGCCATAGCGAATCAAGGTACAATGATAACGATATTTGTGTCCGGATTTATATTTTAATATTTGCATTATATTTAGACATTAAATATATTTGAAACCGCATTTTCTGCGGTTGTCTCTGCTGTCTTCTACAGCTGCCCGCGCAGTGTAAAAGATGCAAAAAAATCAAACAGGGAAACCCATGCCCGCTCAGGCACCGTTTGCCGGCGGACTCTATTGGTTGCACCCTAATTAACAATGGAGGTTATTTCGTGTCAGAAAAAAATCAAACAAATTCCGCGGAGCTAAAAGAGGGCGCAGGTTTGCGTCCCACCACTTCGAGCGAAGGCCGCTCTTCTCTTTATCAAAAGGTGGTTCCGCCGCATAAACCGGTACACAGGCCGGAAGCGGCAGCAAAGAAGAAGACGCAGAAGCCTGCGGATCAGGTAATCGGCGGAGATGCCGTGCAGATTAAGGAATCTGCCGCACAACCCGCGCAACCCGTGCAATCTGCACAATCCGCCCAGCCCGCAAAGCCCAGACGGAGACGCCAGCCGCAGAAGCAGGCGCAGCAGAGCCAGTCAAAGGCTCCGCAGGTACTGGCGCAGCTGACAAAGCAGAAACCGGACCAGCAGAAAAAGACAGGCCAGCGCCAGCAGAGCAAGAGGGGCAGACAGGGCCAGAAAAAGCCGTCCATTAAGGCTTATTTCCTCGGCGGATTAAACGAGATCGGAAAGAATTTTACACTGTTTGAGTGTGGCGACGATATGATTATCGTCGACTGCGGCATGGCTTTCCCGGACGGGGATATGCTTGGTGTCGATCTGGTTCTGCCTGATTTCACTTTTGTGGAACGCAACACCGATAAAATACGCGGGATTGTTCTGACCCACGGTCATGAAGACCATATCGGTGCGATTCCTTATCTTTTGAAAAAAGTAAATCTGCCTGTTTACGGTACTCCGCTGACCCTTGGCCTTGTGGAAGGCAAGCTCAAGGAGCACGGACTGTCCAATAAGGCGAAGCTGAATGTCGTCCATCCGGGCGGACAGATCAAGCTTGGGTGCATGACTGTTGAATTTATCCATGTCAACCACTCCATTCCGGACGCGGTTGCGTTGGCGATTCATTCCCCGGCGGGAACCATTGTCCACACCGGTGACTTTAAAATCGACTGTACGCCCGCGCAGGGCGCCATGATTGACCTCGGACGTTTTGCCCAGCTCGGTCAGGAAGGCGTACTTGCACTGTTCGCGGACTCCACCAACGCTGAAAGACCCGGCTACACCATGACGGAGAGCAAGGTGAACGATTCCTTTGAACGCCTGTTCAAACAGGCGGAAAACAGCAGAATCATCATTGCCACTTTTGCTTCCAATATCAGCCGTGTTCAGCAGATCATCAACTGCGCGGTCAAATACGGTCGCAAGGTTGCCCTTTCCGGACGCAGCATGCTCAATGTGATGGGCATCGGCGTGGAAATGGGTTATCTGGAGGTTCCGGACGGGGTTTTGATCGACCTTGACCTTATCAACCGGTATCCGAAAGAAAAGGTGGTTCTGGTTACGACCGGCAGCCAGGGAGAACCGATGAGCGCCCTGACGCGCATGGCTTTTGCCGACCACCGTAAGGTGGAAGTGGGCCCCGGCGACTTTATCATTATTTCCGCCCGTCCGATTCCCGGCAACGAGAAAACGGTCGGCACCGTGATTGACGAGCTGATGAAGCGCGGATGTCAGGTGGTCTATGAATCTATGTACGAGGTTCACGTCTCCGGACACGCCTGTCAGGAAGAACTGAAGCTCATGCAGGGCATTACGAAGCCTAAATATTTTATTCCTGTTCACGGCGAGCAGAAACACCTGCGCAAACACGCGGGTCTGGCGTATGCCATGGGCAAGAGTGCCGCCGACGTGTTTATCGGCGATATTGGCGACGTTCTGGAACTGAATCAGGATTACATGAAAAAGCTTGCCTCCGTTCCTGCCGGCAGAATACTGGTGGACGGCCTTGGCGTCGGCGATGTTGGCAGCATTGTGCTGCGCGACCGCAAACATCTGGCTGAAGACGGCCTGATTGTGGTGGTCTGCACCATCTCCCAGGGCGACGGTCATATTGTTTCCGGGCCGGACGTGGTTTCCCGCGGATTTGTCTATGTTCGGGAGTCCGAGCCGCTGATTGACGAGGCAAAGGTACTGGTCAATTCCGTACTTGAAAACTGTCTTGAAAACAATATTCATGACTGGGGCACTTTGAAGACGAAGGTCAAGGATGAGCTTTCCCGGATGCTTTACGACCGTACCAAGCGCAGTCCGATGATCCTCCCGATTATTATGGAAGTCTAGGCCTTGCCCGTAAAATCAAGAATTTTATCTGTTTATTTTCATACAGGGCCTGAGTGCCGAAGGGGTAATCATTTTGAAGAGAAAAGTATGGGTGTCTTCACCGGTATTCTTTGTCATCACGGCGGTTATGCTCATCATGGCCAGCGTCAGTTATTTTTACAGCCATCTTTTATTTGCCGTTGAAATGACATTTTCCATCGGCTCCGTCATTGCCGTTATTCTTTCCACGGAACGTTTCAAAGCGCATGTATCCACCGCGGTAAAAAGCGCGCAGAAAATCTTGTCCGGCGAAGAGTACCGCGCGCTGCAGGAATTTACCATGCCGGTTGCTGTGATAGGCGAAGAGGGGGACATCATCTGGGTCAACGGCGCCTTTATCCAGCAGGTCAGCGTAAAGCGCGAGTGCCGGGGGGAAAATATTCTAAAATTTATTTACCCCAAGACGATTCACCAGATCATCGCCGAAAACGGAACGGATATTACGGTGGAGGACAGGCATTACACGGTCTATGCCGCGAAAACGGGATACGGCAGTGTAGTCTACTTTGTTGATGACACCTATTATAAGGAAATCAACCGTGAGTATATTGACCGACGTCCGGTTGTCGTGCTGGCCAGCTTTGACAACCGGGAGGAGCTCGCGCGGGATTCCAGCGGCAGCGAGGATTCCCGTATCGCTTCAGAGGTGGAGGGTGCACTGATAAACTGGGCGCAGAGCATGGGCGGCTTTTTGAAGCGGCTCAGCGGCGGTCGTTACCTGATCCTGACAGACGAAGCCCACACCCGGGACGCCATGGAGAAGCGCTTTCAGGTCCTTGACGCCATCCGCTCCATCAAAGCGGGGGAAAGGCGCAGCGCCACGGTTTCCATCGGCGTCGGGCGGGGCGCGGAGTCTCTGGCGGAATGTGAGGAATGGGCGCGAAAAGCGCTCGACATGGCACTGGGCCGCGGCGGAGATCAGGTTGCCGTCAAACAAAAGGACGATACATACGAGTTCTTCGGCGGCCTGTCCAAAGGGGTGGAAAAACGCGATAAGGTGCGTACCCGGGTCATTGCCGCAACGCTTTCCGACCATATTAAAAACAGTGATACGGTTCTGATTATGGGTCACAAATTTTCTGATCTGGACAGTGTGGGCGCTGCAGTAGGCATGTGGAGCGCCGTGACGAAAGCGCTGAAAAAGCCGGCCTATATCGTGATTAACCGTTCGCAGAGTCTGGCTTCTCCGGTGATTTCCTCTATGGAAGCCGCGGGCGGCGGCAACGTTAAGATCTTTATCTCGTCTATGGAAGCTCTGTCCATGGCAACACCGAAATCCCTGCTGATCGTTGTGGACACCCATTCTCCGGAATTTGCGGAAAGCTCCGAGCTGTTAAACGCGGTCACGCGCGTTGTGATTATTGACCACCACCGTATGATGGTTAAGCATATTGAAAACGCGATTGTATTCTATCATGAGCCATACGCGAGTTCCACCTCTGAAATGGTGGCCGAGCTCGTGCAGTATATCGGTGATAACGTGCTGACTCAGACGGAGGCCGAGGCTCTGCTGTCGGGTATTATGCTCGACACTAAGAATTTTGTGCTCAAAACCGGCGTGCGCACCTTTGAGGCGGCTGCCTACCTGCGCCGGCGCGGTGCCGATACGGTGGAAGTCAAGCGCATGTTTTCCGACACCATCGATACCTATAAGGCAAAGTATCAGATCGTTTCCGGAGCTGAAATTTTCGGCGACTGCGCCATTGCATCCGCCGATCAGGAATTTCCGGATATCCGCATCACTTCCGCACAGGCGGCGGATGAGCTTTTGTCCATTCAGGGCGTGAACGCTTCCTTCGTGCTGTTTCCAACGGGGAGCAATGTTGTGAATGTTTCCGCCCGTTCCCTGGGCGAAATCAACGTGCAGCTGATTATGGAGGCTCTGGGCGGCGGCGGCCACCTGACGATGGCGGGCGCGCAGCTTTCCGGGGTTACGGTTCAGCAGGCGCGTGAAAGGCTGATTGCTGTTTTACAGGACACTATGGCAAAAGCAGTTCAATAATTAATTCAGATAATGGAGGTAATCATCAATGAAAGTAGTTTTGCTTGAAGATATTAAAGGGAGCGGCAAAAAAGGGGAGCTCATCAACGTGAGCGACGGCTATGCCCGCAACTATCTGTTTCCCCGCAAGCTTGCCAAAGAGGCAAATGCACAGGCGATGAACGAATTGAAAAATGCCGCCGAAGCGAAGGCCTTTAAAATTCAGTCGGAAATTGACGCCGCAAAACAGACCGCGGAAAAAATCAACGAAAAAAGTGTGAAACTTTACGCAAAAGCGGGTCAGGGCGGCAAGATCTTCGGCTCCGTCACTGCAAAAGAAATTGCAGAAGAACTGAAAAAGGTCTATAAAGTTGATATTGACAAGCGCAAGATCGTTCTGGACGCCGATATAAAAGCATTCGGTACCTATGAATGTGAAATTAAGCTCTACAACGGAATTACCGCAAAGGTTTTTGCCGTAGTCGGGGAAAAGGAATAAGAAAACGGTTGATTGCGGAAAGGAGGAAATCATATGGATGAGATGGTAACCAGCGGCTACAGCGCGCTCAACCTGCCTTTCAGTCCCGAAGCGGAGCAGTCCGTGCTGGGAGCCATCCTTCTGGATTCTTCCTGCCTTGACCGCGTAGCGGAAATTCTTCCCCGGCCGGAGTATTTTTACCAGACGAACAACAGTCTGATTTATTCCACTATGCTGGAAATGTTCACTATTTCGCAGCCGGTGGACTTTGTTACCATTCTGGAAAGGCTCAAGGGGACACCGGGCTTTGATGAGGCAAGCGGCAAGACTTATCTGCTGCAGCTCGCTCAGCTGGTTCCCTCCATTTCCAATGTGGAATCCTATGCCCGAATTGTTCGCGACAAATATGATGTGCGTACCCTCATCACCACTTCGCGCGATATCATTGAGGAAGCGTCCTCCGGAGCGGCTGACGCGGCCACTCTGCTTGATTCTGCGGAACAGCGCATCTTTGATATCCGGCGCGGAAAAAATATGCAGGGACTTCAGCGTCTGGATGAAATCATTGTGCAGACCTTTGACCGGCTTGATTTGCTAAATTCCCCTGATGCGGATCTTTATAAAGGGGTTCCCACCGGAATTAAAGAGCTGGACGATACCATCACCGGACTGAACCGCACCGACTTTATTCTGCTCGGTGCGCGCCCCGGTATGGGCAAGACGAGCTTCGCGCTGAATATCGCACGGCACGCGGCGGTAAAGGCAAATAAGAAAGTTGCCTTTTTTTCGCTGGAAATGAGCAAGGAACAGCTGGCGTCCCGGTTGCTGTCCACGGAGGCTCTGGTCGGCGGAACGAAGCTGCGTACCGGAAAATTGAGTGAAGATGAGTGGATTCATCTGATCGAAGCGGGCGACATCCTTTCTAAAACCCAGTTTTATATCGACGACAATCCATCCATTACGGTGGGCGAAATGAAAGCCAAAATCAGACGGCTGAGAGACGTTGATCTGGTAGTGGTCGACTATTTACAGCTGATGACCGCCGCCAGCAAGAACGACAACCGCGTTCAGGAAATTTCAAAGATTACCCGTAATATGAAAATCATGGCGAAAGAACTGAACGTACCGGTGCTGATGCTTTCCCAGCTGGCCCGTGACAGCGAAAAACGTACCAATCACCGGCCGGTTCTGTCCGACCTGAGGGATTCCGGTTCTATTGAGCAGGATGCGGACATTGTTCTATTTCTGTACCGTGAGGATTATTATCAGGACGCCGAGGTGCCGAATGAGAACGCCGACCGCAACAGCGGGGAGTGCATTATAGCCAAAAACCGTCACGGCGAAACCAAAACCGTTCCTCTGCACTGGCAGGGTGAGTTCATGCGCTTTACGGCGCAGGAGGTTGTCCGCAGTGAACAGTGACATTTTAAATATTGAAAAAAAGATTGAAAGAGTAATCGTCAGGTGGAACATGCTGCCCCCGGGCTGTACCGTAGTAGTCGGCCTTTCCGGCGGTGCGGATTCCCTGACGCTTGCTCATTTTATTTTAAAATATGGAAAAACCCGTCATATTCGCCTGACAGCGGCGCATATTAACCATGGACTGCGCGGGGAAGAAGCGGATACCGACGAGCGCTTTGTTTCTAAGTGGTGCGAAGAAAATGGAGTGGAACTGAAAATTCTGCATGCCGATGTGCGCGCTCTGGCCGCGGAGAAGTCCGAAGGCCTTGAAGAGTGCGGCCGTAATGTGCGCTACTCCTTTTTCAGGAGTCTTTCCGGTGAAAACGGAAAAATCGCCACCGCCCACACGCTGTCCGACAGCACCGAAACCGTTTTGATGAACCTTACCAAAGGGGCCGGCATTCGCGGCCTGCGTGGGATTCCCCCTGTGCGGGAGAATATCGTCCGCCCTCTGATCGGGATTACCCGCGCAGAGGTGGAAACTTACTGTGCATATTACGGCCTGCATTATGTAACGGACAGTACGAATTTGGAAACGGAGTACGAGCGAAATAAAATCAGACTCGGCGTGATCCCCGTTCTGCGGGAGATCAATCCGGCTTTTGAGTCGGCTGTTTTTGGAATGACCGGCCGCCTGGGTGAGGATGAAGAGTATTTGAACACGCTTGCGCGCCAACAGCTGGATGCGGCTGCGTGCCCCGGCGGATACGACTTGGAGCTGCTGAAAAAGCTGCCCAATCCCATTCTCACACGCGCCGTTGCCATCGGTGTGGAAAGGGTGCACAGAGTCAGACTGGAGAGCCGCCATATCGAAGCGGTTGTGGGAATGATCCGTAAAGGGGCAGGTTCCGTTACCGTTGCGGGAAGAATACAATGCACCGCACAGGGCAATACTCTTTCTATTGCAGTACAATGCGGCCCGCTTCCCGAACAGGAGTGGTGCGTATCGTTCCAAATTCCCGAAACCGTTCTGCCGGACGGCAGAACGCTGACGGTCGTAAAACTTACCGAAAAAGAATTAGAAAAATGCCGCAAATTTAATAAATTGTTATTTAATAATCTAATTAACTATGATACAATATCTAGTATTACCTCTGTTAGGAACAGGCGTAACGGCGATACGTTTCGTCCCGCCGGGCGCGGCGTCACAAAAAGCCTTAAAAAACTTTTCAATGAAGCGGCGGTTGCTTCGCCTTTGCGCGGTAAAATAGCAATGCTCGAAAGCGGCGGGGAAATTATCTGGATAGAGGGCTTTGGTGTTTCGCAGAAGGCCTGTGTGACCAAAGATACTCAAAATATAGCGGAAATATTAATTAAGGAGTTCGAAACATGAGAAATGATATTCAGTCCGTATTATTCAGCGAGGAGCAGCTTGCTGGCATCGTACAGACAATTGGCAAACAGATCAGCGAGGACTATAAGGACAAAAACCTTTTGATGGTCAGTGTTCTGAAAGGCTCCGTGGTTTTTATGGCCGATCTGATGCGCGCGATCACCATTCCCTGCAGTATTGATTTTATGTCCGTTTCCAGCTATGGCTCCGGGACAAAGACTTCCGGCGTGGTAAAAATTATTAAAGATCTGGATATTAATTTGAAAGGCTACGATCTTTTGGTCGTTGAAGATATTCTTGACAGCGGGTTGACCTTAAGCTACATACTTGAGCTGCTGCAGTCCCGCTCCCCGAAAAGCATTAAGGTATGCACTCTGTTTGATAAACCGGACAGGCGTACTGCCCACATAAAAGCTGATTACGCCGGAACGATTGTTCCGGATGAATTCATTGTCGGCTACGGCTTGGACTATGATGAAAAATACAGGAACCTCCCGTTTGTAGGAATCTTGAAACCGGAGGTTTACGAGGAAGCTGACCGAAAGGTGTCCAGCGACTCAAGTAAGGAGTGAACTTCATTTGGATAATAAAAAAACGCTAAAAAATATCGGCCTGTTTATTGGAGTGCCTATTCTGCTGTTTATCCTGATTGCCATGATTTACGGCAACAGGCCGCAGAAGACCTACAATTATTCCGATATCCTGCACTACTTCAAGGATCAGCAGGTTACGGAATACTCCATGGATATGGGCAGCGGTGAGATGATTATCAAACTAAAGGACAAAACGCAGATATCTTATGTTGCCCCGAATTCGGAGCTGCTTTATAAAGATATCCGTGATTACGTCGATCAGTATGATAAGGATCATCCGAACGCCCTGATGACCTATAACCTGAAGCATCCGGCAGAGACCTCTTGGCTTGCCAGTATGCTCCCGATGCTTGTCACCCTCGGCATCATGGTCCTGTTCTGGTGGTTTATGATGAAACGCCTGAACACCAGCATGGGCGACGCGGGCAAGCAGATGAATTTCGGCAAGGCCAAAATCAAGCAGATGGCCGATGAAAAGCGCAAGACTACCTTTGCCGACGTTGCGGGTGCAGACGAGGAAAAGGAAGAGCTTCGCGAAATTGTCGAATTCTTAAAAAATCCGAAAAAATATAACGAGCTTGGCGCCCGCATTCCGAAAGGCGTATTACTCGTAGGCCCTCCGGGCACCGGTAAAACTTTACTGGCGCGCGCCGTGGCCGGAGAAGCCGGTGTGCCGTTCTTCTCCATTTCCGGTTCCGACTTTGTTGAAATGTTTGTCGGTGTCGGCGCTTCCCGTGTGCGCGACCTGTTTGAACAGGCGAAAAAGAATTCTCCCTGCATCATTTTCATCGATGAAATTGATGCGGTCGGCCGTCAGCGCGGCGCCGGACTCGGCGGCGGGCACGACGAGCGTGAGCAGACCCTGAACCAGTTGCTGGTGGAAATGGACGGCTTCGGCGCAAACGAAGGCGTCATCATGATTGCCGCCACCAACCGTCCCGACATTCTTGACCCCGCGCTGATGCGCCCGGGCCGTTTTGACCGCCAGGTCATGGTCGGTTATCCGGATATCAAGGGCCGTGAGGAAATTCTGAAAGTCCACGCGCGCGGTAAGCCGATTGCGCCGGACGTCAACCTGAAAACGATTGCGAAATCCACCGCGGGCTTTACCGGCGCGGATCTCGAAAACCTTCTGAACGAAGCGGCGCTTCTGGCCGCCAGAAAGAGCCTGAAAGCCATTACGATGGAAGAAATCGAGGAGGCCACCATCAAAGTGGTGGTTGGTACCGAGAAAAAGAGCCATGTAATGACGGAAAAGGAAAAAACCCTGACCGCGTACCACGAAGGCGGACATGCGGTTTCCACTTATTTTTGCCCCACACAGGACCCCGTTCACCAGATTTCCATTATCCCCCGCGGGATGGCGGGCGGTTATACCATGCAGATCCCGACCGAAGACCGTTCCTACAAGTCCCGTAAAGAAATGCAGGAAGATCTGGTGGTGCTGCTGGGCGGACGCGTCGCCGAAGCGCTTACGCTGGACGATATCTCCACCGGTGCTTCCAACGACATTGAGCGCGCTACCAAGCTCGCGCGCAGCATGGTCACAAAGTACGGCATGACCGACGCTCTGGGCCCCATCACTTACGGACAGGATCAGGGTGAGCCGTTCCTCGGCCGTGACATGGGTCATATCCGGAATTATTCGGAAGAAACGGCCTCTGTGATCGACAAGGAAATCAAAAACATGATGACCACTGCTTACAACAGGACGGAAAGCATTTTAAAGGAACACATGGATAAGCTGCACGAAGTGGCCAAATTCCTTTATCAAAACGAAAAAATGTCCGGTGAACAGTTCAAAGAGATGATGGAAGCGAAAGCGCCGGATTCTCCGGAAGAATTGCCCGCTGAGCCTTCCGATGTTACAGCAGAATAAAAATTTAGGGGGAATGTTACCACATTTCCCCTTTTGCTGTTTAGAAGAATTGTGTATAATAAAAAAGAATGTATTGTGCCGAAAGCGCAAAATGCATTATTCCGGGGAAGGAATTTTAATCAGTGAATAGATTTAGGAGCGATATGTTAGTATGACTAAAAAAACGGAATATGGAAATGAGAGTATTTCTTCTCTGAAAGGCGCGGACCGTGTGCGCCGGCGTCCTGCCGTCATCTTCGGGTCGGACGGTATAGAGGGCTGCGAGCATTCTATCTTTGAAATACTGTCCAATTCCATTGATGAAGCGCGCGAAGGTTACGGCAAGCAGATCACCATCACGCGTTTCAGTGACAATTCGGTTCAGGTAGAGGACCACGGCCGCGGCTGCCCGGTCGACTATAACCCAAAGGAACAGCGCTTTAACTGGGAGCTTGCGTTTTGCGAGCTTTACGCCGGCGGCAAATACAACAATGATTCCGACGAAAGCTACGAGTATTCCCTCGGGCTGAACGGACTTGGCCTTTGTTCCACTCAGTACGCTTCGGAGTACATGGATGTGGAAGTCCGGCGCGACGGCTTCCGTTATACCCTGCATTTTGAGCATGGGGAGAACATCGGCGGCCTGAAAAAAGAGCCGTACAATAAAAAGGATACTGGTTCCATCATCCGGTGGAAACCGGATCTGCAGGTTTTTACCGACATCAATGTGCCCGTGGAGTATTATCTGGACGTACTTCGCCGTCAGGCGATCGTCAACGACGGCATCAGCTTTTTGTTCCGCAGCCAGACAGCTTCCGGGTTTGAAGAGACGGAGATGCTGTATCAGCAGGGGATTGTCGACCATGTTAAAGAGATAGCGGGAGAGGATTCCCTTACCCCCGTTCAGTTCTGGCAGGCGGAGCGCAAGGTTCGTGACCGAGCGGACAAACCCCAGTATAAGACGAAAATCAATGTGGCGGTGGCGTTTTCCAACCGTAGCAAGCTGATTGAATATTACCATAACTCCAGCTGGCTGGAGCATGGCGGCGCGCCGGACAAGGCAGTGCGCAACGCGTTTGTGTATCAGATTGACGCGTATCTGAAACAGACCGGGAAATACAACAAAAACGAAAGCAAAATTACCTTTGCCGATGTTGAGGACTGTCTGATTTTAATTATTTCCTCTTTCTCCAACCGGACATCCTATGAAAACCAGACGAAAAAAGCCATTACCAACAAAGGCATACAGGAAGCGATGACGGAGATACTCCGCCACCAGCTTGAGGTCTATTTTATTGAAAATCCCGCCGACGCGGACAAAATTTCCACGCAGGTGCTCATCAACAAGCGCAGCCGTGAGGACGCTGAAAAAACCCGCCTGAATATTAAGAAAAAGCTCACCAGCAATATGGATATCACCAACCGCGTCGCCAAGTTTGTTGACTGCCGAACCCGCGACGTGAACGAGCGGGAGATTTTCATTGTGGAGGGAGATTCCGCTCTCGGCGCGTGCAAACAGGCGCGCGACCCGAACTTTCAGGCCATCATGCCGATCCGCGGTAAAATTCTGAACTGCCTGAAGGCCGACTATGACAAGATTTTTAAGAACGATATTATCACCGATCTGATTAAGGTACTGGGCTGCGGCGTGGAGGTAAAGTCCAAAGCGAACAAGGATTTGTCCTCGTTTGATCTTTCCCTTCTTCGCTGGAATAAAATCATTCTCTGCACCGATGCCGACGTGGACGGCTTCCAGATCCGCACTCTGCTTCTGACGATGCTGTACCGACTCACCCCCACGCTGATCGAAGAGGGAAAGGTCTTTATCGCGGAATCCCCGCTGTTCGAGGTCGCGACAAAGGACGATACTTATTTTGCTTACACAGAGCGTGAAAAGGACGAAGTGGTGAAAAAGCTGAGCGGGAAAAAGTTTACGATCCAGCGCTCCAAAGGACTGGGTGAAAATGAGCCGGATATGATGAACCTTACCACTATGAACCCGGAAACACGCCGGTTAATTAAGGTGATGCCGGCGGAAGCGGCCAGAACCGGAGAAGTGTTTGACCTTCTGCTCGGCGACAATCTGAGCGGCCGAAAGGATTTTATTGCGGAAAACGGATATAGCTATATTGATTCAGCGGATGTGAGTTAGGCTCTGACTGAAAAATGAATACAGATCTAATATTAATGAATGTGGGTGTAAACCAGAATGCCTAAAAAAAGAACGGAGCAGTCGGCGGTACCGCGTGCGCACGGCGTCATAGAGGGCGCGGGCGCGGTCGTGGAGCAGCAAATTACCGACACGCTTGAAAAAAATTACATGCCTTACGCCATGAGCGTCATTATGTCGCGGGCGATTCCTGAAATCGACGGCTTTAAACCGTCCCACCGTAAGCTGTTATATACCATGTACAAAATGGGGCTGCTCGGCTCCGCGCGTACCAAAAGCGCCAATATCGTCGGACAGACCATGAAACTGAACCCCCACGGCGACGCCGCCATTTACGATACGATGGTGCGCCTCAGCCGCGGCTACGAAGCGCTTCTGCACCCCTATGTGGATTCCAAGGGGAATTTCGGTAAGTTTTATTCGCGTGATATGGCCTGGGCGGCTTCCCGTTATACGGAAGCGCGTTTAGACGATATTTGTCAGGAGCTTTTCCGGGACATCGATAAAGATACCGTCGATTTTGTGGACAACTACGATAATACTCTGAAAGAGCCGACTCTGCTGCCGGCCACGTTCCCTTCCGTGCTGGTCAATGCGAACACAGGCATCGCCGTGGGCATGGCAAGCTCCATTTGCCCCTTTAACCTGAGTGAGGTGTGTCAGACCGCCGCCGCATTGATGCGCGATCCCGATCATGACATTGCCTCTACTTTGCAGGCACCCGACTTTCCGGGTGGCGGTCAGCTGATCTACGACCGTGCTGTAATAGAGGATATCTACCGCACCGGGCGCGGTAGCGTGCGTATCCGCTCACGCTATTCCTATGACAAAAGTGCGAACTGCATTGACATTACGCAGATTCCCCCTACGACCACAGTCGAAGCGATTGTGGAGAAGGTCGTCGATCTGGTTAAACAGGGCAAGCTCAAGGATATTTCCGATATCCGCGACGAAACGGGACTGGACGGCCTGAAAATCACCGTCGATCTGAAGCGCGGCGTGGAACCGGACAAGCTGATGCAGCGCTTGTTTAAGATGACTCCGCTGGAAGACAGCTTCTCCTGCAATTTCAATGTTCTGGTCGGGGGCATTCCGCGCGTGATGGGCGTGCGGGAGCTACTGGACGAATGGACAGCGTTCCGCATCGAGTGTGTCCGCCGCCGCACCTTTTACGACCTGGCGAAAAAGAAGGAAAAACTGCATCTGCTCAAAGGACTGCAGGCTATCCTGCTCGATATTGATAAAGCGGTCGCTATTGTCCGCCGTACGGAAGAAGAATCCGAGGTTGTGCCGAACCTGATGATCGGTTTTGGCATTGATGAGACGCAGGCGGAATATGTAGCGGAAATCAAGCTGCGCCACCTGAACCGTGAGTATATTTTGAAACGCACGGAGGAAGTCGGGCAGCTGGAAAATGAAATCGCGGAGCTGCAGTCCATACTGGACAGCAAATCAAAGGTCAAGAGCATCATTATCTCGGAACTGAATGCCGTCGCGAAAAAATACGGTCAGCCCCGCAAAACCATGATGATTTACCAGAATGAAATCGAAGAGTATTCCGCGGAAGAGGAAGTGGCGGATTATCCTGTCAACCTTTTCTTCACCAGGGAAGGCTACTTTAAGAAAATAACCCCGATTTCCCTGCGTATGAGTGGGGAGCAGAAGCTGAAAGAGGATGACGAAGTCATACAGCATCTTGAGGATACCAATTCCGCCGACCTGCTGTTCTTTACCGACCGCTGTCAGGTCTATAAGGCGAAAGCCAATGATTTCAGCGATACCAAGGCCAGTGTGCTGGGAGATTACATTCCCGCAAAACTGGGCATGGACGAAGGGGAAAACGTGGTTTCCATGGTGGTGACCCATGACTATGACGGTTATATGCTTTTCTTTTTTGAAAACGGCAAAGCCGCGAAAGTCGATCTTTCCGCCTACGCCACAAAAACCAATCGTCGGAAACTGGTGAACGCTTACTGCGATAAATCCCCGGCTGTGCGAATTGCGCATGTGAAAGAGGACTGCGACTTTATGCTGACTTCCCTGCAGGGCCGAATCCTTCTGGTTCATACTGGCGCCATTCCCAGCAAATCCACGCGCAATACCCAGGGTGTGGCCGTCATGACGCTGCGCAAAGGCAGCAGGCTTTTAAATGCGGAACCGTACACGGAAGGACTTCTTTCAAACCCGAACCGATACCGTAAAAACATTCCGGCTGCCGGTTCCATGCCCGCCGCGGAAGAGACCGCGGGGGAACAACTAAAGCTGTGAAAATAAAAAACGCCGCTGATAAGCCAATAGCAGATCAGCGGCGGGTCAAGTCAAAGCGGCAAACGCAAACGCTTTGATAAGTCCGTACTTAGATTGCCCTTTTGCCTTTTTGATATGCATAAAAGTTCATAAGGCACATAAAATATACTTGCAAAAGCGCACGTTTTATGTTAGTATAATTTAAGTTGTTTATGCAAGTATATTCGGAGGTGCGCTATGTCAGCTGTTGAAGTTATATTCGGTATTGTGTTATTAATATTTTCAGTTGCTATAACGATTGTTGTTCTTCTTCAGGAAGGTCACCAGCAGGAGCTCGGGGCAATCACAGGCGGTGCCGACACGTTTCTTTCCAAGAATAAGGCCCGTTCCGTAGATTCGTTTCTTGCAAGGTGGACAAAAGTAATTGCAATCGGATTCTTTGTACTGGTCATCGGTATCAACGCGTATATGTACTTTGGCAAGTAACTTGAATGATAAAAGCCCCGCTTTACACAAGCGGGGCTTTTTTTATCTTTGAAGTACCGTTTTTCGCGGCGTAGAGTGATTTGAGTGGAATTGTTGAAAATGAGGATTATATGGAGGAACAATGTTAGAAGAAATCAAAAGAAAAATCATAAAATATATGCAGGCCTACCCGCAGAGTATTACCTCCCGCGGGCTGATTAAAAAAATCGGAATCAGAGATACCAAAAGCTTTTACCGTGCTTTGAATCAGCTGCGGGACGAGGGTGCGGTTGAAGTCAATAAAAAGCACAGTATCCGTCTGCCGGAGGAAAAGAAAACAGTTAAGGCGAAAATCGTGTCCCTTTCAAAAGGGTTTGCTTTTGCGCGCCCGTCGGACGGCGGAGAGGATATGTTCATCCACGCCGACAATCTGAAAAAGGCCTTTATCGGCGATACGGTTCTGCTCAAGCATGTGAAACAGAGCCCCAAAGGACCGAGCGCATATGTGGACGAGATTTCCGAAAAAAGCAGCCGTACGATTACGGGTACGCTCAGCCGCGGCCGGGGACTGTGCGAAATAGTTCCGGACGATGCTATCCGTTACCATATCCCGGTGGAGAAAAGCTCCGCAAAAAATGTAAGGGACGGCGACAAGATTCAGGCTGAAATATTCCGTGCGCCCCGTACCTCTCTTCTTTCCGCAAGGATCGTTAAGGTTTACGGCAAATCCAGCAGCGCGAAAATATGCGCGGACGCCATCATCGACCAGAACGGAATCCGGACAAGATTTCCGGACGAAGTCCTGACCGAAGCGAGAAAAATTGCGGCGGGAACGGTTACGGAAGAAGATTTGAAAGGAAGGCTTGATCTGCGCGACACCAGTATCTGTACCATTGACGGTGCGGACGCAAAGGATCTTGACGACGCTATTTCTGTCAGCAGGACAAAAGCGGGCTATAAGCTCGGCGTTCATATTGCGGATGTCAGCCATTATGTCAAAGAGGGCAGCGCGATCGACGCGGAGGCGCTGGAGCGGGGAACCTCCGTCTATTTCGCCGACCGCGTGATTCCTATGCTCCCCAAGGAGCTTTCCAACGGTGTCTGTTCGTTGAATGCGGGGGAGGATAAGCTTACTTTTTCCGCTATAATTGAGCTGGATAAGGAGGGGGAAATCCTTTCCTATCAGTTTAAAAAGAGCGTGATCCGTTCCAAGGTGCGTGGCGTGTATTCGGAAGTTAATCAGCTTTTTGAAAAGACAGCCGACGCCGATTTACGGAAAAAATACGCTCCGGTGACCCGTTCGCTCAACGCGGCGAAGGAGCTTGCCGACATTTTGAAGGCACGCTCCGTCAGCAACGGAACCGTGGATCTGGACAGTACGGAGTCCAAGTTCACATTAAATGAAGAAGGAATCTGCGTCAATGTGGAACCCCGCCATACGGGGATTTCAGAGCAGATGATAGAGCAGCTGATGATTACGGCCAATCAGGCCGCCGCTAAGCTTGCCAAAGCGAATGCCATTCCGTTTGTCTACCGTGTGCATGAACAGCCCAATCCGGAGCGCGTGGACAATCTGGTACAGCTTGTGGGTGCGCTTGGGCTGAACCCCCGGCGCCTGAAGCACTCTGATGAGGTTACGACTGCCGACTTCGCGGATATCATGCATCAGGCGGAGGGCACGCCGGCGCAGAAGGTTATTTCCCATCAGCTTCTGCGCACGATGGCCAAAGCGCGCTACGATACAAACCCGATCGGGCATTTTGGTCTTGCTCTGGCGGATTACTGTCATTTTACTTCGCCTATCAGGCGTTACCCAGACACGGCTATTCACCGTATCCTATCTGCAATGCTGGAAACTAAGAACAGGGAAGAACTGAATAAAAGATATTTGACGTTTGCCAACGCCGCCGCGTCTTCCTCTTCGACTGCGGAGGTTCGCGCCATGCAGGCGGAGCGCAGCGCGGAAGACTGCTATATGGCCGAATATATGACGCAGCACATCGGCGAGCGCTACACCGGGATTATCAGCGGCGTGACACAGCGCGGCGTGTTTGTGGAGCTGCCGAGCTCCGTGGAGGGCTTTGTGCCTGTGGACAGTTTTGAAGGAGCGCGTTTCCGCTTTGACGGAATCATTACACAGGTTGACGAGAATACCGGCCGCAAGCTGACCATCGGACAGGAGCTTGCGATTCAGGTGGTTGCCGCGGATGTGGCCAGCGGCAGAATCGACTTTATTCCGGATACTTCCGTGGGCGAGGAACCATAATTGTCATTATTTCCATAAAAACCCCTTTTGAGTTGGCAAAATCTCGAAATATTGGTATAAATTTTGGTATATTTGACCATCATACTAACATAAACTTAAACCGAAAGGCGGAGCTGTTAGTATGGAATCTGTTTTAAAACTGGTGCAGCGCACAGATTGCGCAGCCGTTCAGGAAAATGAAGATAAAAAGAAAATTGTGGAAGAAATCAAGGAAGTTTGCCGTTTAATTGCTTGCAACGACTGTTGGTTTGAACTGGAATGTGACGAAAATTTGATTGACGCCTGTATTTTTCAGCGCGAAGAACTTCATTCCCGTTACAAATATTTGCTGAACCTGGCAAAACAGCGGGGAATCAGCTGTGCCCCTTTCAAATGTAAGGAAATGGGGGTGTGATTTTGCCCAATTTGATTCTGTTGCTCTCCCTGTGCGGAGTGTTTGCGCTTCTGGTAGTGATTCAGATCATTGTCAGAGCGAAAAAACCCGTGCAGCGTGCATTGGGCGGTGTCATCATGGGCCTTTGCGCGCTGGCTGCGGTAAACCTGACCGGATTTTTTACAGGGGTCAGCCTGCCGCTCAGTCCGCTCACCATCGGGGTATCCGGTGCAGCCGGTATACCGGGGGTGACTATGCTTCTGCTTTTAAACCTGATTATAAAATGAGACAAAAGAAAGAGAGTTTTCACGCGTGTGAAAACTCTCTTTCTTTGTCAGGCTAAGGGATGTTTTGCCGCCTTTTTTTATTTCAGCGCCGCCATATGGTCTTTCAGTATGTCGGCCGCCATTTCACTGTTTCCGGTAACAAGCGCCAGCAGCATCCGGTAGACATTTTCCGGAGACTGGTGGAAATTGTTTTTCACCATGTTCGCCTGGTACATGTCCGGTACATGCAGGGTGAAATTCATCAGATCCATGTCGCCGCCGGAAATATGGCAGACAACATTGTATCCGCGCTCTGTTTTCGTAATTTCCACTTTGTTTTCCCGTTCACGCTTTGTTCTGGCCAGCAGGTTAATCGCAGCTGCGACCGCTTTGTCACGAACAACATGGGGGAGAGCCTTGTCCAGCTGTTTGGCAATCATGCGGGCAGTACTGCTCGCGGAACAAAGTTCGCCGTTTTCTCCGCTTACGATCACATTCCCTTTTTCAGTCAGTTCCGCAAGCGCGTCGGTGACCTCAAAATAATTGGCAAGGCCGTTGTCCTGAATGATATTCAAAATATCATTTTTTGAGAGCGGTGCATCCAGACTTGACAGCAAATAGCAGATTAAAATACGTATTTCGTTTTTACTTCGAAGCCCGCCCGGTTCAACCCCTCCGGTAAAAGCGTCAAAACCCATAATCAGCACCTCCAGCGGATATTTTACTCTACACAAAAAAGCCAAAGCAAACGCACTCCTCAATCGCCGGAGCAGGCTTGACTTTGACTCGTGACATGTACTAATATTATTTTAACACACAACCGACTTTCTTTCAATCCGGATTGCGGGGACTCCCGCTAATTTTTTACAGTACCCTTTAGATAGCTCAGAATTTCTTGCTGCTGTTCCGGGGTACAGGAACGGAACACACCGACCAGAATTTTTTCATTGCTGGAAAGTTCATAGATATGGCTTGTATTCTTTTTACTGTAAATAAAATTGGATTTTGTTCCGCTGTCCGCCACTGTTTCAGGGGTACCTTCATCGGCAAGTAAATCATTTATTGCAATGTTGAAAACCTTTGCAAGGGTCATCAGCACGGTAATATCGGGTGTTGTTTTTCCAATTTCATAATAGGAATAGGTTGAACGGTCAATGTTTAATATTTTTGCAATCTGAACTTGAGTGTATCCGCTTTTTATTCGTAATTCGCGTAACCTTTCATTTATATGGATCTTTTCAATAATAGGTCACACCACCTTTATACAGAAATGTCAAAATGCTCGTAATAATCAAAATTATATAATTATATAATGATATCACGGCAATAACGTGACATTAATTCACAGAAAAAATAATCTATAAAGCGAAATTTTATTTGTTTAGCTCTTGACGTGTGCAATTTGATTTTGTATAATGTTTTAGTTGGCTGCTCAGCCCTGTTTTTCCGTTCATAGTATGTACAGAAAGACAGATGATATGTTAAAAGGTGAAAGGTCATACTGTCCTTTCTAAATATGCTACTGTGGCTCAATGGTAGAGCAGCTCATTCGTAATGAGCAGGTTGTCAGTTCGATTCTGACCAGTAGCTCCAGAATATCCGCTGATTTCGGCGGATATTTTTTTATGGGTATCATCCCGCTGCCCGTGTGGAAACACACGGCAGCGGGATTTTCGACAGTGCTAACAGTGCTGTTTATAATCGGCCAGATAGGTGTCTTGTCTGGATTCACTTCTTTCTGTGTTTTCCGGACTGAAAGGGGAACTCTGCCCCTTCAGTTTGAATTTTGCGACAAGCTCTTTGAGCGTCTGCGCCTGACCGGAAAGCTCTTCGCTGGCGGCGGCGCTTTCTTCGGCCGTAGCGGAGTTGGTTTGGATAACGCTTGAAATCTGGTCAACCCCTAATGTGACCTGCTCGATAGCATCTGACTGTGCGGCGGAGGCTTTTGAAATATGTTCCACGTTTTTCGTAACAACATTCGCGCTTTCAATTACACGGAGAAGCGATTTAGCGGTTTCATCGGCAATTTTTGCTCCGTTTTCTACCTGCTTCATTGAATTCTCAATTAAAGTGGTGGTGTTCTTTGCCGCTTCCGCGCTTTTGCTTGCCAGATTCCTGACTTCGTCTGCCACCACGGAAAAGCCTTTTCCCGCGGCTCCCGCCCGCGCCGCTTCCACGGCCGCGTTCAGGGCAAGAATATTTGTCTGGAAAGCAATATCTTCGATTGTTTTAATGATTTTTCCAATCTGGCTGGAAGAATCATTGATCTGCGTCATTGCGAGGAGCATTTCGTCCATATATTTGTTGCTGGTATCTATTTCGGAACTGACCAGAAGGACATTCTTGCTCGCATTGACGGCATTGGATGCGTTGTCCTTAACCTGCGCTGAAATTTCAGTGATCGAAGCGGAAAGTTCTTCAATGGAGCTGGCCTGCTCGGTTGCGCCCTGTGCGAGCGACTGCGCGCCGCCGGAGACTTGTTCTGAACCGCTTGCAACCTGTTCAGCAGCCTGATTGATCTGGGTCATGGTATCGTTTAGAAAAGCAAGGATTCCAAAAAATGAGTCCTTCAAATCCACATAGTCGCCTATATAATCCAGCTCGGTAGTTACGTTTAGATTGCCGCGCTCCACTTCTCCCAGATTTTTGGTGATATCCGCTATGTACGCTCTGATGGATGAGGTTGATTTTGAAAAAGCTTCTCCCAGCTCGCCAATTTCATTTTTAGAGCGGAAGCCGATTTCCACGTTCAGGTCACCCTTGGCCATTTTTTTGGCGGCCTCCGACATTTCCTTCACCGGATTGCTGATGTCTCTCGAAATTTTTATGGCGATGAAGAGAGAAATAAAGAATGAAATGGCGATGACGGCGATGATGGCGAGCAAGGCAAAGCTTTTCTGTCTGGAAAGATTAGCGGATATTTCACTGCCTGCTGCCGTTTTAGAATTCAGCAATGCGTCGATGGAAGAGCTTATTTTTTCCAGAACGGAGGTTCCTTCTGATATCAGCAGTGTCTGGGCTTCCGCGTTTTTATTTTCCTTCGCGAGAGTGACAACGCGGTCTTTTAAGGCTTTATAAGCGGCCATATTCTCCGAAATAGCATCGAAATAATTTTTTTCCGTACCATTTTGTATTGTTTTCTGTACGCTTGCCAAATCCTTATCAACTTTTGCCAGGGATGCGTCCAGGCTTTCGGCAGTTTTTTTGATGTTGGCTTCATCCGTGTAAATGATAATGTCACGGATAATCGCGCGGCTGTTATTGAATTCTGCGCTTAACCGTCCCACATCCCCCTGTGCAAATCCGTAGTTTGACAGGGCAGCACTGTAGTTCGTGCTGATGTTCAGCATGACAAATAATCCGACAATCCCCGCTAAACTGGAGATCAGTGCGACCATTAAAAAAGAAAGCATTAACATTTTACCGATTTTCATGTTTTTCATCATTGTTTTGTCCTCCTTGATCGTTTTCCTATTTCTCTGCAGCCAGACCTGAGTTCCCGGATCAGACAAACTGGACTGCGTCCACTCCATGCAAGCACACCATACACGAGTAATTTTTTTCTGATCTGGTTTCTCATTACTGCGGAAATATTAGTAAATCTTATATCGGAAAGTAGAGGAAAATAATTAATCAAATTAACTGGTAAATAATGTTAAAAATTTCTATTTACTTTAATTTGCTGTGTGATATGATCTTTCCATAACAAACCCAAGAAGTGCAAAATAATAGCTACGGTGGAAGATCAGATTCAAGCCATGCGAGAGGCAGGAAAGACGCGGAAAGAGCTTGGAACCGCCTGCAACGAAAATACCGGCTGACACCATTCGAAAAACGGTGCCAGCCGGTGTAATTCTACGATATCCTATGAAAGGACTTCTTTTCCACTGCCTATTTCCTCTGGTTCGGTCCACACAGTCGGGGGAAAAATATTTACTCAAAATCGGTGATAGAGGTGTCCGATTCCGTCTCTGCCGAGCCTGTGCTTTCTGGATCAAGAGGAGAGTTCTGTCCCCTTAGGCTGAATTTCGCGACAAGCTCCTTGAGCGTCTGTGCTTGGCCGGAAAGCTCTTCACTGGCGGCGGCGCTCTCTTCGGCCGTAGCGGAGTTTGTCTGGACTACATTGGATATCTGGTCAACCCCCAGCGTAACCTGTGCAATAGCGTCCGACTGTGCGGCGGAGGCAGTAGCAATCAGATTCACCGTTTCAGACACATTGTCCGTGCTTTCCACTACCCGCAGCAAAGCCTTTGCCGTTTCATCGGCAATTTTAGTCCCGCTTTCAACCTGTCGCAGGGAATTTTCAATGAGAGCGGTGGTGTTTTGCGCGGCTTGGGCGCTTTTGCTTGCCAAATTTCGGACTTCATCCGCAACAACGGCAAAGCCTTTTCCGGCCGCTCCGGCACGGGCCGCTTCCACAGCCGCGTTTAGAGCCAGTATATTGGTCTGGAATGCGATGTCTTCTATTACCTTGATGATTTTTCCGATTTCGCTGGAAGAGTCATTGATCTGAGTCATTGCTTCCAGCATTTCTTTCATATGTCCGTTGCTGGTGTTGATTTCCGTACGGACAATTCCGACATTTTCATTTGCGTTCATAGCGTTGGCGGCGTTTGTGGTTACCTGAGAAGAGATTTCCGTAATGGATGCAGACAGCTGCTGAATAGAGCTTGCCTGCTCCGTAGCCCCTTGTGCGAGTGACTGTGCGCCGCCGGAGACCTGTTCCGAGCCGCTTGCCACCTGTTCGGCGGCCTGATTAATCTGAGTCATGGTGTCGTTCAGAAATTCAATAATTCCCGTCAGCGAATTTTTCAGCTCTGCATAATCGCCGATATATTCCAGATCAGTTTGTACATCCAGATTACCGCGTTCCATCTCACCCAGAATTTTGCCGATATCGGAAATGTATCCCCGGATTGTCGCGGCTGATGTTGCAAAGGCTTCTCCGAGTTCCCCGATTTCATTTTTTGATTGGAATCCGATTTCTACATTCAGGTCGCCTTCCGCCATCCTTTTTGCAGCGTCGGACATTTCCTTCACGGGTTTGCTGATGTCCCTTGAAATCTTGACGGCAATCCCAACGGAAAGCAGCAGCGCGGCGACGATTACCGCCGCAATGGCAATAGCGGCGAAGGTTGTCTGCCGGCTCAGGGAAGAGGAAATCTCGCCGCCGGAGGATGTTTTGGATTTCAGAAGCTGGTCGATCGCGGTTCCCATTTTTTGTACAACGCCGGTACCTTCGGAAACCAGCATGGACTGGGCGTCTTCGTCGTTGTCTCGTTCGGCCAGTGTGACAACCCGGTTTCTTAACGCTTTGTAGGCGGACATACTGTCGGCAATGGTTTTATAATATCCTTTTTCCTTATCTGTGGAAATGGTTTTTTCAACAGCCTTTAAATCGGTGTCCATATTGGCAATCGATTTATCCAGTTGCTCTTTTGAATTTTTGATGTCTTCCTCTTTGGTGTATAAAATAATATCTCTCATCAGCGAGCTGCTGTTGTTGAATTCCGCGTTCAGCCGCCCCACGTCGCCCTGTGCAAAACCGTAATCCTGCAAAGCTGTATTGTAGTGAACACTCATATTTACCATGAGAAACAGGCCAAAGATTCCGGTTAAGCTGGAGATCAGTGTTACCGTTAAAAAAGCAAGCATCAGGATTTTACCGAGTTTCATGTTTTTAATCATTTCTTGTTTCCTTTCAATTCAATCATTTTCCCGCTACCGGCGTTACCCGCAGAATTTATGGGAAACCCCCTCCCACGAATCTGCAAATGCTATACACTCGAATGGATAGGCCATTCAAAAAAATCAGACTACTATTTGTCACTGTTTTTTCTGAACTTCATTTTTCATATCCTCCCTAAATTTCCGTGCTTTTTTGCAGTGCCCGCCGCAGCAACAGCAAAGAGCTGTGGAATATTCCTGATATACACACGAATGGATGTCGGCTATGACAAATTTCGGGTATCATTAATAAGCAGATATTTCCCGCTGCGGAAACATCTACAATTCTTATATCGGAAATTCAATCAAAAATATTAGCAGATTATGGGAGAAAATAATCCGAAAATTATAAATATCCCTTTTAAAAATATCGGGCATATGGTATGATCTTGCCATAAGAAACCCAAGAAGTGCAAAATGATTGAAAATGTATCTTGCGGATACACTAAATCAGGACGGGAGGAAACAATATGACTACATTTAACGAGTTGTACGAAAGACTGGTAAAAGCTTCGGTAGAGAACAGAGAACCGCAGGAACTTGAAAAAATACGGGAACAGGAATTTGATCCCCATCATCTCGACTGCCTGCTGAATCCGGAAAAATATGCGCCGGTACTCCGCATTGGCGAGTGTGCCTGTTCGGACAGTGAAAAAGCGGCCTGCGAAGGGAAATGCCTGTTTGACGCACTTTACAGGGACGAAAAGGGAAATGTGCAGATTAATAAAGACCTGTGTGTCGGCTGTTCAGAGTGCATTGAAAGCTGTCAGGCGAAAAAGCTGACGGCCAGCCGTGATATCTTACCTGCGCTTGCCGCTGTGCACGAAGCCAAGGCTCCGGTTTACGCGATGATTGCGCCCGCTTTTATCAGCCAGTTCAGCAAGGATGTTACTCCGGGCAAGCTTCGTACAGCCTTTAAGATGCTCGGGTTTGCCGGCATGGTTGAGGTTGCGCTGTTTGCGGACATCCTGACTCTGAAGGAAGCGCTTGAATTCAATAAAAATATTGTTAAGGAGACTGATTTTCAGCTTACCAGCTGCTGCTGCCCCATGTGGATCGCCATGATCCGCAAGGTATACCACGAATTGATGCCCCATGTGCCGGGCGCGGTTTCTCCCATGGCCGCTTGTGGCCGTGCGATTAAAGTTCTGCACCCGGACGCTCTTACCGTGTTTATTGGGCCGTGTATTGCCAAAAAGGCGGAAGCTCGTGAGCCTGATGTTTCAGAATCCACGGATTTTGTGCTGACCTTCCAGGAAATACAGGATGTTTTTGAATTTGCAAATTTGAATCTTGCCGAACTGCCGGAGGATGAGCGGGACCACTCCTCCCGCGCGGGAAGAATTTACGCCAGAAGCGGCGGTGTCAGCGAAGCGGTTCAGAGCGCTTCCAAACGGCTGAGCCCTGACCGAAAAATCACCGTCCACGCTTATCAGGCGGACGGGGTACCCGCCTGCAAGGCAATGATTAACGACCTGCTTGCCGGAAAAATCAACGCGAATTTCCTGGAGGGCATGGGCTGCGTTGGCGGCTGCGTCGGCGGGCCGAAGGCGCTGATTCCCCGTGAGGAAGGCCGCGAAAATGTGAATCAGTACGGGGAAGAAGCCGCTTACCAGACCCCGATAGACAATCCCTATGTGATTGAACTGCTGCATCGGCTGGGCTTTGACACCGTGGAAAGTCTGATTGAAAACAGCGACATCTTTACCCGTAAATTCTGAGAAGTTAGATTTGTGACTAGGAATGCCCCCTCTTCTATGATATAATAAGAACATATCATAGATGGGGGCATTATTATGGGATACAAAGAAGACTTTGAAAAAATATACACGTCCAAGATCACACGGGCGGGCAGCTCAGAGCTGCTGGAATGGCTGAAATCCACCGACTTTTTCACCGCGCCCGCAAGCACCAAATTTCACTGCGCCTGTCTGGGCGGGCTTGTGCAGCACAGTGTCAGCGTTTATCAGGTAATGATGAACAAGCACTTCAGCGCGGAGACGGACAGTGAAGAAAGCTTTGCAATCTGCGGACTTCTGCATGATGTGTGCAAGGCTCAGTTTTATAAGGAAAGTACCCGCAACGTGAAAAACGAAGAGACCGGCGCATGGGAAAAGCGCCCGTACTATTCCATAGAGGACAGTTATCCGTATGGTCACGGAGAAAAGTCGGTTTTTCTGATCGAACGGTTTATGCGGCTGAAAACCAGCGAAGCGATTGCCATCCGATGGCACATGGGCGGCTTTGACGAGTCGGTTCGCGGCGGCAGCTTTTCCATCGGTCTGGCGTGGCAGAAATATCCCATTGCCGTAAAGCTGCATCTGGCGGATCTGGAGAGCACCTATCTTTGTGAAAAAGGGACTTCGATGATCCACGGGAAATAAGAACTGAAAACAGGGTTGCCTATTCCTGTTTGATCTGCGCCGGGAGATTTCTCCCGGCGCTTTTATTTTTTATTTTTTTCGTAAACCCTTGACAAAATAAAAATATGATGTATTATTGTATTAAGTTACTAGTACAATAATACAGAATGGAGGTAGGTCCATGGCCTGGAATTTGAAATCCGACAGACCGATTTACGCACAGCTGATTGAACAGATAGAACTAATGATTGTGTCGGGAGTTTATCCTGCCGGTTCAAAGCTGCCGTCGGTTCGCGACATGGCTGGGGAGGCTTCTGTCAACCCCAATACGATGCAGCGCGCACTGGCTCAGCTTGAAAGTGACGGTTTACTATATTCACAGCGTACAAGCGGCAGATTTGTAACGGAGGATGTGGAGCGGATTATGCAGACAAAAAACAGTCTGGCTCAGGGACTGATTAAAGAATTCATAGAGAATATGGGCAATTTGGGCTACGACAGGCAGCAAACGATTTCATTGCTTGAGAGGACATCGGAGGAGGAGAAATAATGGAGAATATTTTGGAATGCCAAAATCTGGTGAAGTTTTTCCCCGGATGTCTGGCATTGAACTCGGTCAACCTGACCGTGCCGAAGGGCAGAATTGTCGGTCTGCTCGGCCCGAACGGCAGCGGCAAAAGCACCATGATTAAGCTGGCAAACGGCCTGATTACACCGACCAGCGGGAAAATCCTGATCGACGGGATGGAGCCGGGGATAGAGACAAAAAAAATGATCTCTTATTTGCCGGAGCGTACTTATCTGAACGACTGGATGAACGTCAACAATATGATTGAATTTTTCGCAGATTTCTATCAGGATTTCAATAAGCAGAAGGCGTATGATATGCTCCGCCGGCTTGGAGTTGACCCTTCCCACAGGTTAAAAACCATGAGCAAGGGTACCAAAGAAAAGGTGCAGCTGATTCTGGTCATGAGCCGCGAAGCAAAGCTTTACCTGCTGGATGAACCGATCGGCGGTGTGGACCCTGCGGCAAGGGACTACATTCTTGATACGATCATCAGCAATTACAGCGAGGATGCCACCATTATTATCTCCACTCATCTGATTGCGGACGTAGAGAAGGTACTGGATGAGGTTATTTTCATCAATCAGGGCAACATCGTACTGACCTCCACGGTCGACGATATCCGCGAAAAGGAAAATAAGAGCGTGGATGCGCTGTTCAGGGAGGTATTCAAATGCTGAAAAAACTCTTGAAATATGAAATAGAAGCGACCGCCAGAATTTTTCTGCCGATGTACGCACTGCTGATTGTCTTTGCGCTGATTAATAAATTTTTTATTGCGGTAAACGCCGACTATCTGAAAATTCCGCAGGTAATTTCCGCTACGCTTTTCGTAGCGATTATCGTCGGCATCTGTGTGATGACGCTCGTCGTCACCATTCAGCGCTACAACAAAAACCTGCTGTCGGATGAGGGGTATCTTTCCTTTACACTGCCGGTCAAAACGCACACCCATATTGACTGCAAAATGATTGTGTCCCTGATGTGGGCGGTGCTCAGTGTTCTTACGTCGTTAGTATCCATTTTGGTACTGGCGGCAAACGACAAAACCATGGTAACTATCCAGCAGGTATTTATAGATTGTATCAATCTGCTTAACAAAGTGGGACCAGGGGGCTATATGATCCTTCTGGAAAGTCTGGTGCTGATGGTTATTGGCGTCCTAAGCCAGGTTCTTTCGATCTATGCCGCCATCACCATCGGGAACCTGAGCTCCAAACACAAGATTCTGCTCGGCATCGGTGCGTATCTGGGATTCGGCGTCATCGAACAGATCATTACGTCCGTTCTGGCAAGCTCTTTTGAAGGAACCATTTCCCGTTACTTTGAGTCGCTCAGACTGGCAGCCGTTTCCGACCAGGTTTTGGCGGCTCAGTATGTTCTGCTTGCGCTGGTGATTTATATGTTTGTTTTCGGAGCGGCGTACTATTTCCTGACTAACTGGCTTCTGAAGAAGAAATTAAACCTCGAATAAGCTTAACGCAAATACAGCTTGTGAAGCGCGCCGCAAGGCGTGCTTCTTTTTAATTGGGAAGGACTGTAAATGCTTTAACTCTATTGAAATCATCCGTAAAAAAAATTATAATAAAAACAGCCCATAGAATCCTTCTGTGCACGGTATTTTATCGATCAACTGCTTGTGAAAACAGCCAAAGCATGTTATAATAATAATGCGTTAAAAAATTAACAAATGATGATTGAGAGGGATGGCGACTTGGAAATTACAATTTGTATAGGAAGTTCCTGTCATCTAAAGGGTTCGCGCGACGTCATCAAAATTTTTGAAAGGCTGATAGCGTTTCATCGTCTGGAAGACAAAATTACGCTCAAAGGTTCGTTCTGTATGGAAGAATGCTCTAAAAACGGCGTATGTATCTGTTTGGACAATGAACGGTTTAATGTGACTCCGTCCGAAGCAGAATCATTTTTCAACTATGAAATTTTACAAAGAATCAAGTTACTTAGTAAAGCGGAAGTGGGTACATAAAATGGGGATTATCGGTTTAAAGGCGGCAAACTGTAAAAACTGTTATAAATGCGTAAAGGTTTGTCCGGTCAAATCCATTAAAGTGGAACACGCACAGGCGCAGATTATTGAACGCAACTGTATTCTCTGCGGAACCTGTCTGGAACAGTGTCCGCAAAATGCCAAGACGCTCAACAGCGATGTCGCGGCTGTCAAGGAAATGATTGGAAAGGGAGCCAGAGTGATTCTTTCCGTGGCCCCGTCCTATGTTGGGTCGTTTGACTTTGATGATGTGCGGAAATTTGCGGGCGCTGTGAAAGCTCTGGGCTTTTTCGGTGTGGCGGAGACAAGCATGGGAGCGGCCTATGTGACCGCCGAGTATCACCGGCTGATAAAGGAAAACCGGATGGAAAACATCATCACGACCTGCTGCCCTTCGGCAAACCGGCTGATCGAGCATTATTATCCGTCTCTGGTTGACCAGATGGCCCCCGTGGTTTCTCCAATGATTGCGCACGCCCGGCTACTCAAGAAAATCTTCGGTTACGGCACCCGTGTGATTTTTGTCGGCCCGTGTATCGCGAAAATCGATGAGGCCGCCGACATCCGCCACAACAATGATGTGGATGCCGTCATCACCTTTGATGATCTGGCCGGATGGCTGGAAGAAGAACATGTGGTTATCAACGACACACAGCCGGCGTCCTTTCTCAATCCAAGCTCAAGAATCCTGCGGATGTATCCGGTAACGGACGGAATTATCGCCTCCCTTCGCTCCATGGGCGATACGGGCGACTGGAAGATGCTCAGCGTGAGCGGCTCCGCGGAATGCATTGACCTTTGCAAAGCGCTGGAGCGCGGAGATCTGCGGCACTGCTTCATTGAGATCAACATGTGCAAGGACGGCTGCATTAACGGGCCGATCTCCAACCGGGACGCGGCTTCCCGCTTCTCCTCCTCCATGAAGGTGAGAAACTACGCCGCGGAAGATGCGGGGGAATATCCCAATCTTCCGGAACAGATTCCGATGGAGATGCGGTTTGTTGATTGTTCCGTAAGGGAAGACATTCCGGACGAAGCAACCATTCGCATGATCCTCGCAAAAATCGGTAAAGAGTCGCCGGAGGATGAGCTCAACTGCGGTTCCTGCGGGTATCCAACCTGCCGTGACAAGGCGGTGGCGGTTTACCAGAACAAAGCAGAGCTTACCATGTGTATGCCGTATATGAAGGAACGCGCAGAATCTCTCTCCAACTGTGTGCTGACAGAAACACCGAATATTACCATCATCGTTGATAAAGACCTGAATATCATCGAATTCAATACCGCGGCGGAGAAAGCGTTTGGAATTTCCCGTCACGAGGCACTGCAGAAATGCATTTACGAGATTATGGATTCCTCCGATTTTGAGTATGCATTTGATGTAAAACAGTCCATTCCGGACAAAAAGGTGCATTTCAGGGATTACGAAATGACCACCATGCAGACGATTGTGTATATTGCAAAGCAAAATATTGCCATGGGTATTTACAAAGATATCACCCGTGAAGAAGCGGAACTGGAAAGCAAGTATAAGCTCCGCAGCGAAACCATGGAAATGGCACAGAAGGTCATTGACAAACAGATGATTGCCGCGCAGCAGATTGCGAGCCTTCTGGGGGAAACAACGGCGGAAACAAAGGTTACGCTTACAAAACTGAAAAATATGATTGTATTTGACGGTGATGAACAATGAAAATGCATGTTGACACCGCTTACCGAAGTCTGAACAAATTCGGCGAAGAACTTTGCGGCGACAAAGTCGTGATTTCGCGCACAAAGGACGCTACCATTGCTGTGCTGGCCGACGGCTTGGGCAGCGGCGTAAAGGCCAATATTCTTTCCACCCTGACCAGCAGCATTATCTCCACCATGCTGGAAGAGGGCGCAACCTTGGTGGAGGCGGTAGAGACCATTGCCAAAACCCTTCCGGTATGCAATATCCGCAAACTGGCCTACTCTACCTTCAGCGTCATCAGAATCTCCGACAGCGGAGAAGTCTCTTTGGTAGAGTTTGACAATCCCCCCTGTATCTTTGTAAGAAACGGCAGGGTGATTGATCTGGAGGGCTGCTCGGAAATCAAAGACTGCGCCGGAAAAATTGTAACGGAGACCCATTTCACCGTCTGTCCCGGCGACGTAATTTCGCTGGTCAGCGACGGAATCGTCTACGCCGGTGTCGGGCAGGCGCTTAACTTCGGCTGGAACTGGGAGAATGTCTCCGAGTGGCTTGCCAAAACGACCCTCAAGGAAACGTCCGCGCCGCGGCTGGCGGTTTCGCTGTCTCAGGCTGTTAACGAGCTTTATCTGGGAAAACCTGGGGACGATTCCACGGACCTGATTCTCAAAGTAACCCCGCGCTGCGTGGTCAGTCTTCTTTCCGGGCCGCCGGTTCATAAGGAAGACGACGCCAGGATTGTCCATAATTTTATGACTTCTCCGGGGAAAAGGGTTGTCTGCGGAGGAACCAGTGCCAATATTGTTTCCAGAGTGTTAAACCGTAAAATCGAAACCACAATTCATTACGCTGATCCGGATGTTCCGCCTACCGGGAAAATAGAGGGGATCGACCTTGTGACCGAGGGCGTCCTGACTCTCAGCCGGACGGTGGAAATTCTGAAGAACTATTTGTCCCATCAGACCGACTCCTATTATTTTCACGTTCTGGATCAGCCGAACGGTGCGGCAATGCTCGCCAAACTTCTCTTGGAGGACTGCACCGACCTGAAAGTTTATATCGGCAGGGCAATCAACCCTGCTCACCAGAACCCCGGCCTTCCGGCCGACCTGAGCATAAAAATAAAACTGATTGAGGAGCTGTGCGCCCTTGTGCAGCAGCTCGGAAAAAAAGTTGAAAAATATTACTATTAGATAAATGAGGATAATTCATGCAATATGATAATGATGCCAAACAATTAAAATACGAAGTGCTGACGAAGGCTGCCAAGTACACCTATGAAGGCACGCTGAAGCAGCACCTTGACACCATTCCCTATGAAATCATTCCGGGGCCGCTGCCGGAATTCCGGTGCTGCGTCTATCGCGAACGTGAAATCATCCGGGAACGTCTGATTTCCGCCCGCGGAGAAAACCTGCCGGGACAGGATGACGACAATATTGTTGCGGTGCTTACTGCGGCTTGTGAAGGCTGCCCGATCAACCGTTTTAATGTTACGGACAACTGCCAGCACTGCCTTGCGAAGAAATGTTACGCTGCCTGTCCGTTCGGCGCCATTTCCATTACTCCAAAAGGGGCTTACATCGATCCCGCCAAATGCAAGGAATGCGGGCGCTGCGCGGCGGCCTGCCCGTACAACGCGATTTCCGATACCATGCGCCCCTGCATCCGGGCATGTCCCGTCAAAGCGATCACCAAAGATGAGTACAAGCGTGCCGCCATTGATTATTCCCGGTGCATTAACTGCGGCGCCTGCACAAAGAACTGCCCCTTCGGCGCAATTACCGACCGCTCCAGCATTGTCAGCGTGATTGAAGACATCAAGTCCGATCAACCGGTTTACGCGGTTTTCGCGCCGGCTATCGAAGGGCATTTCGGCGCCGCCAATGTCGGTATGCTGAAATCCGCCATTAAGAAGCTGGGCTTTACCGGTGTGATGGAGGTTTCTCTCGGCGCGGACGCAACGACCTACCATGAGGCTCAGGAGCTCAGGGAAGCGCTGGAAAACAAGCAGAAAATGACGACCTCCTGCTGCCCCGCGTTTGTGGAAATGATCGAAAAGCATTTTCCGAAGCTGACTCCGCTCATTTCACATACCGCTTCTCCCATGACGCTGACTGTCCGCTATATAAAAGCGGAGCACCCCGACAGCAAAGTTGTCTTTATTGGTCCCTGTATTGCCAAGAAGATAGAAATTCAGAAAATTCAGGATACCGCGGATTACGTCATGACCTTTGAAGAACTGCAGGCTATGTTTAACGCAAGGGACATCAACGTCCTTGAGGAAGCGGAAAACGAGCAGGACGGAAGCCGTGCGGGGAAAGGCTTTGCACAGAGCGGCGGCGTTTCCGGTGCGGTTGTACAGGTGCTGGAGGAGCAGAATTTCGATCTGCCGTTCACCTGTGTAAAATGCAACGGCGCGGCCGAGTGCAAAAAGACCTTGATGGTTCTGAACGCCGGACGTTTGGAAGAAGATTTTGTGGAAGGCATGGCCTGCGAAGGCGGTTGTATTGCCGGGCCCGGCGGCGTAGAAGAAATGCAGAAGCTTCTGAAGAACCGCAGCAGGCTGATGGCAGCCGCAGACAGCCGCAGCATCCTTGAAAACATTCAGGTTCAGCATGACTTTTCAAAGATTAAAATGGATACAGACCCCCAAGAATAAGGGATAAAGGGAGGAATTGTCTGTGTATGCAGTCAGTGCAAAGAGCCTTACGAAATCCTATGACGGAAAAACCAATGCGCTCAATGACCTGAGTCTGGAAATTCCACAGGGCAGCGTGTATGGCTTTTTAGGGCCGAACGGGGCGGGGAAGACCACGTCGGTTAAACTGTTTACGGGTCTTCTGAAGCCGACACAGGGTGAGTGCACGGTGCTCGATCTGAACCCGGTAAAAGACCCGTCGGAAGTACACCGCCTTTGCGGTGTGATGACGGAAACCGCCAGAATGTACGGTCAGCTGACCGGTACGCAGAACCTTCTCTTTTTTGCGCAGACAGCGGGACTGAGCCGGGAAGAAGGCAATGAGCGCGCATCCGAGCTGCTGAAAAAGCTGGATCTTTGGGACGCGCGGGATAAAAAGCTGAGGGAGTACTCCACCGGTATGGCACAGCGGCTTTCTCTAGCCCGTGCACTGATTAACCGCCCGCAAATTCTCTTTTTGGACGAGCCCACCAGCGGGCTTGACCCGGAATCCGCCCAGTCGGTCAATTCCATGATTACGGATCTGGCAAACAGCACCGGTACCACGGTGTTTCTCTGCACGCATCAGCTGCGCTACGCGCAGGATCTCTGCGACAGCTACGGAATCATTGACAAGGGAAAACTGATTGCGGGCGGAAGTTTGGAAAACCTGTGCAGCAATATCGGCAGCCGGGCCAAAGCCGCTTTTCGGCTGCAGGAGGGGGATTCCCTGGACGGGTTTGACTATGACAGCGGGTGGTGGCAGACAGAGCTTGAGCAGGAAGGCCAAATGCCTAAGCTTCTGAAAAATATTGTGGAGTCCGGCCACGATGTTTATGAAGCGCGCCTGGTAAAGCCTACGCTGGAGGACGTTTATTTTGAGTATCTGAAGCATCAGGAGGAAACGAAATGAAACTGCTGTCGTCGGCCGAACAGGCGGTTGTAAATAAAGATTTCGGGGAAATCTGGAACACCAGAATGGCGCGCAACACGATTATCATTGTGCCGCTGATTATGGTTTTGTTCCTGCCTGTTATGTACCTTTTGATGATTTTCTTTATTCCCGCAAACCAAATGAACGGCGTGGATCAGATGATGCAGATGCTGCCGCGGGAAGCGGCGTATTTTTCGGTGAAACAGGGCATGTTCTACATTATGACGAATGTGGTCTGTCCCATGTTCTTTTTGATGATTCCGCTGATGGTGTCCAGTGTTTCGGCGGCCAGCAGCTTTGTGGGGGAAAAAGAGCGCGGCACCATTCAAACGCTCCTCCTGACCCCGCTGAGCATCAAATCGATTTTTAAAGCCAAGGTGCTCAGCTGCGTGTTCCTGTCCGCCGTCGCCACAGGTATTTCCTTCCTGGTTTTCGCCTGCGTCATTTCTGTGGGAGATCTTCTTCTGGGTATGCCGTTTTTTCTGAACTGGAACTGGCTCGTACTCGTGCTTCTTCTGGCACCTGGGATCACTGTTTTCGGGGTGATCTTCATGGTGCTGGTTTCGGGCAAAAGTAAAAGCTATATGGAATCCATTCAGACTTCGGGATATATTGTTTTGCCGCTTGTCCTTCTTTTTGTCGGGCAGTTTACCGGGCTGTTTCAGCTCAACGCACTCATCCTGCTGGTCATCGCAGCTGTTTTGCTGGTGGTTGACTTCCTTCTCTGGTTTGTTTCGGCGCGTTCCTTTACCCCTGAAAAGCTCCTCAAATAGGGCATTTATTTGCCTTCATCATCAAAATGTATTATAATAGTACTGTAATGAATTGAAATGATGAAGATTGGAAGGTGATTAAGTGGCCGCAGATTTGCATTGTCATACCAAAATGTCCGACGGTTCGGTTGGTATTGACGAGGTTGTTCTACTTGCCAAAACGCATGGTATCCCCACGATTGCCGTCACTGATCATGACACTTTTGCAGGATCGACCAGAGCGAAAATTTTTGGGGACAGGCATGGGGTTGAAGTAATATCCGGAGTTGAATTTTCAACGACGGATCCCTCTACCGGAAGAAAAGCTCATATTTTGTGTTACCTGTGTGACAAGACTGACCGATTGGAGGGCCTGTGCAAGCGTACAGGGGACAGCCGGCGCCGCGCTTCCTGTATTATGGTTCAGAAAGTAATGCGGCTGTATCCGATTACTGCGGAAATGGTGCTGCGTCGGGCGCAGGGAAGTACAAATATTTACAAGCAGCATATTATGCATGCTTTGATTGACGCGGGGTATTCCCACGACTTTTTCGGCGAAACGTATCATAAGCTGTTTAATGCCAAAACAGGGCTTGCTTATTTTCCTGTTCGCTATCCCGACGTTCATGATGTGATTGAACAGATTCATGAAGCCGGCGGCGTGGCGGTTCTGGCGCATCCCGGCGAATATGACAGCTACGATCTTTTAGAGCAGCTGGCGAAAGATCATGAAATTGAGGGCGTAGAGGTTTGGCATCCGCGCAACAAACCCGGCGATGAAGAACGTTTGTCGGCTGTAGCGCAGGAATATGGCCTTGTTATGACGGGAGGCACTGATTTTCACGGCATGTATACTACCGTGCCCATGCACATCGGGACCTGTGTCACGCCGGACGACCAGCTGGAAGCGTTGAAAAAAGCCAAAGCGCATTCGAAAAAATAAGGCAGTGGGGGAAATAGCTTGGTGTATCAATACAAAACAAAGGGAACCTGTTCCTCTGAAATCGATGTTGATCTGGAAGGCGACACCGTCAAATCCGTCAGGATTATCGGCGGCTGCAACGGGAACGGAAAAGGAATCTGCGCGCTTGTAGAAGGAATGAAGGCCGATGAGGCGATTCGGCGCCTGAAAGGAATTAAGTGTGGATTTAAGTCTACCTCCTGTCCGGACCAGCTGGCAATTGCATTGTTACAGGCCAAAGAGCAGCAGGCACATAAATAAAGAATGAAGGGCTGCGATTTTACTCGCAGCCCTTTTTGTGCGTTTAGCAGCCGCCACATCCGTTGTTTCCACATCCACAGCCGTCGTTGTCTCCGCAGCAGACTAAGAGGATAATGACAAGGATGATAATCCAACAGCAACTGCCACCGCCGCCAAAGAAATTGTTGTTACACATAATTGTTTGCCTCCTTTCGGTTTACAGTATATAATATTGCATAGGAACAAAACGTGTTACAAATTTTTCTTTTAGGGGCTGACCCACCAAAATTAGGCTTTTTCTATCTTCTATTCATGAGAAATTAATAGTAATATTATATTATGATTAATAATCTTTCGGGGTGATTCTATGCTGTGTGATTCGTGTGGAAAAAATCCGGTTACCACACATATTAAAACGATTATCAACGGTGAGCTGACCGAGTATTCCCTTTGCGCGGAGTGCGCACAGAAGCTGGGATACGGAGATTTTCTGACGGGACTTGGCCGCGATTACGGCAGCTTGCTGGGGGGCTTTTTCGGCGGGACCGAACTAGAAGATCCGGTTCGCTGCAAATGCTGCGGCTCCACATTTGATGACATTATGCGCAGCGGGCAGATCGGCTGTGCGGAATGTTACCATACCTTTTACGACCGATTAATTCCTCTGATTCAGCGTATTCACGGCAACACCAAACACCGCGGCAAGGTTCCAGGCGGAAATGCTCTTCAGCAAAGGCCACAGGAACAGCTCAGCCTGATGCGCCGGGAACTGCGGGAAGCAATCGATTCAGAAAACTATGAGCACGCTGCCGATCTGCGCGACCGGATTAAGGAACTGGAAGGGGGAAGGGCAAATGAGTAATCAGAATCCCGTATGCGAAGAAGATGTTGTGATCTGTACGCATATCCATCTGATCCGCAATTTGCGGGATGTTCCCTTCGTTTCCAAAATGAGCCGTTCCGAGCGGCAGAAGCTGGAACAGCGGGTGGCCTCCGCCGTCAGCGAAAATGAGGGGCTGTCCCGGGTTTTTCGCTTTATCGATATGGAAAGCCTGTCAAAGACAGAGGCGGTTTCTCTGGTGGAGCGCTTTCTAATCAGTGCGGATTTTCTTTCGGACTGCCGCGGCCGGGGCCTTTTCGTCAATGAAGACGAAACCGTCAGCGTCATGGTCAATGAGGAGGATCATATCCATCTTCAGTGTGAGCAGGCGGGTCTCAATCTGCAGAAAGCCTTTGAAAAAGCGGACGGGCTGGATGATATTCTGGATAAGTCCCTCCATTTCGCCTTTGATGAGAATCTGGGTTATCTGACGCAAAATCCCGTTAACCTCGGCACTGGGATGCGCGCTTCGCTGACACTGCATCTTCCGGCGCTGCGGGAAGGCGGGGGTGTCTCCCGGATTTCTACGAACTTAAGCAAGCTTGGCCTTGCGCTGCGCGGCGCTTTGGGATCCGGTGCGGAACCCAAAGGGGCGGTGTACCAGCTTTCCAACCATGTGACGTTCGGCCTGTCGGAGCAGGAGGCCATAGCCAATCTGCAGAGCATTGCCATGCAGCTGATTGAACAGGAGCGCGCCGCCAGAACGGAACTGGCGGAAAGCCTTGAAATACAGGACACCGTCAGCCGCTCCCTTGCCATTCTGCAGAGTGCGAGGATGATGGCTGACGATGAGTTTATGCAGCTGATTTCCAATGTTCGGTTCGGAGTTGCCGCGGGACTGATTGATCCCATTGATTACGGCGAGCTCAATCGCCTTATGATAATGGTTCAGCCTGCCACCCTAACGGTTGCCGGCGGCAGAAAACTGACACCCACGGAACGGCGGAGCCTGCGGGCTGAAAAGATCAGGGATTTTTTACAGAAATTGAATGCTTAAAGGCCGATGACTAATTCAGGCAATCAGCTACTTCGGAAAAGATTTTCTTTAATAATTAAAAGGTGGGAGTATCTATGGCGGAATTAAAAAATGACAATGTGGATCTGGCGGCAGCACTCTTTTTTGTGCTTGGAGAAACTGTGCCGCACCGCCGGGCGCTGGAAGAGGAAGCCGTTGCCCTGAGGGATGAAATGAATGACCGGGAAAAAACACTGCTGAAGGTCATTGAGCTGTGCGGCGAGCCGCATTCCCCCAAACAGTACTATCTGATTGAAAAAGCCTACAGCTGGCTTGGAAAAAAATATTATCAGGAGACTATTTACTATGCGGGCGAGTATCTGCACACTTCCAGCTGGGAGGAGCTGCCCAACCACATTCGTGTGGAAGACGGTATTACCATCAATTACGCCGCCGTTCAGAGAGCCTCTGTGCTGATAGACCTTGCGAAGGCGCAGGAGGGCCTGGGGCACCTCGAAGCCGCGCTGTTCAACTTTATCGAGGCGTACCGTTTGCAGCCTTACAGCGCCATGAACGCCATTAAAGCGGCCGACGTGATTGTGAAACAGCACGGCAGGGAAGAGGCTCTGCAGTTTTTAAAACAGCAAAGGCAAAGCCAGTATTACGAACCTGTCAAATATCAGGATTCCCTTGGTCACATTCATAAAAACGATGTGTTCAAACAACTGCTGGATGCTCATATTTTGAAACTTCAGGAAAATAAGCCGTCCGGGTCATAAACAGACGGCCGGAGATTAAGGCAGAGCAGCGAATGCGGCTCCGCTTTGGGTAATAAAAAAGTCAAAGAATACAGTTGTATTCTTTGACTTTCATGCTCAAATCCTATTTTGGAATCTTAGTATTTGTCTCCGGCGGCAATCGGCAGCTCCGGTTGGTCATATTTTTCCGGACATGCTGTTTGTTCGGTTCCTTCCGGCATGGCCACCTGGTCATTCAGCCGGAACTTTTCGGTTAGATCCCGCAGAAGCTGTGCCTGTCCGGAAAGCTCTTCGCTGGCTGCGGCGCTTTCCTCCGCGGTTGCGGAGTTTGTCTGAACAACGCTGGAAATCTGCTCTACACCAAAGGTGATTTGGGAAATCGCGTCGGATTGACGGTTGGTTGCCAGTGAGATTTTTTCAACGGTTGCGGTGACTTCCTCCGCTCTTGCAACGACGCGATGCAGTGACTGAGCAGTCGCGTCCGCGATTTTTGTTCCGTTTTCTACCTGACGGATGGAGTTTTCAATCAGCGTGGTTGTATTTTTAGCTGCTTCGGCGCTCTTACTGGCCAGATTTCTGACTTCGTCCGCGACTACAGAAAATCCCTTTCCGGCTGCTCCCGCTCTTGCCGCTTCAACGGCGGCATTCAGCGCCAGGATGTTCGTCTGAAACGCAATATCTTCAATGGTTTTAATAATTTTTCCGATTTCACCCGAGGATTCATGAATCAGGGACATGGCTTTGACCATGTCGTCCATGTGCTGATTGCTTGTTTCAATTTCGTGACTGACCTCGGCCACCGACTGGCTTGCGCTGGCGGTGTGCTCTGCGTTATCTTTTACATGGGAGGAGATTTCGGAAATGCTGGCCGAAAGTTCTTCCACCGAGCTGGCCTGCTCCGTAGCGCCCTGTGCCAGTTCCTCAGCACTGCTTGAAACCTGCTGGGAGCCGCTGGCTACCTGCTCCGCTGCCTGATCGATCTGACGGAAGGTATGGTTGAGAGAAGCGAGAATTCCAAAAATGGAGCTCTTGAGCTGAGAATAATCACCAATATATTCCAGATCCGTTCCTACGGTCAGATTGCCGCGTTCCATTTCGCTTACAATGTTGCTGATGTCGGAGATGTAGGAGCGGATGGACGCAATGGACTGAGAAAAGGCTTCTCCCAGAATCCCAATCTCATTTCTGGAGGTAACTTTTATTTCAGCATTCAAGTCTCCCTGTGCTATTCTCTGGGCGGCTTGAGCCATTTCTGCCACAGGCTTGCTGATGCTGCGGGAAATCCAGATGGCGATGACAATGGAAACCAGAAAACTGAGGAAAACAACTCCCGCCATCGCGATGTCTGCGATTTGAGACTGTTTAGAGAGGTCGGCCGCCATTTGCTTTCCTGTAGTAGTTTTGACGGTAATCAGTGCTTCCGTAGAGGACCGGATACCGTTGGAAAGCGGTGTGGCTTCCCGATCCATCAGTTCGGCTGCCTCCGTGTCCCGGTTCTCCTTGGCCAACTGGACAATTTTGGCTCTTGTTTGAGAAAATTTCGTCATATTTTCCTGTATATAATTGTAATAGTCCAGTTCTTTTGCCGTTACCATTCCTTTTTGCATGTTTTTCAGATACGTTTCAAGCTTCTGATTTGACCGGTCAAGCTCGAGTATGCTATCCTGTATTTTTTTTGAGTCCGACATGTAAATAACATCTCGGATGATTGCACGGCCTTGGTTGAATTCCGTATTGAAAAGCCCAATATCTCCCTGAGCAAAGCCGTAGTCCGTCAGCGCTTTTCCGTAAGTGGTGTTCTGGCGCGCCATCACGATGATGCCAACTATCCCGCTGATACTGGAAATGATGGCGACGGCCAGGAAAGTTATCATCAGTCTTTTGCCAATCTTCATATTCTTGAACATTTTTCTCATTCCTTTAACTTTTTTGCGTCATTTTTCGTACGATGGGGGTATTCTATTATTCGTAATGCGTTTTGAATCAGGAAAGTGCCGTCTGCATATGTTCCATTCAAGCCCTATGCTTTTGCAGGTCATGCATGACTTCATTTATCACCCCTTGGTTTGCATCCGTTTCTATCGTATTAAAATTTCATAGCAGCAATATCAATTAAAAATGCCTTTTTCAGTATACGCGAAAAAAAACAGTTTTTCAATACTTATAGTCACTATTTGTCGAATACCTTTAGATATATATTAAGTGTTTTTAAAAATGTGACTGAAGAATTAGGGGACGTGGTAAACATGGATAAGGCAAAAATGGAAATAATGCAGAGAACTGCGGAGCAAATCAAATATCTGCGCAAAAACGCGGGATTCAGCCAGAAGTCACTGGCGGATTCAGCAGGATTGGATCCGGCATTTTTAGGACATATTGAACGTTGCCTGAAATGTCCGACCATTGATACGGTCAATAAAATCGCCGTGGCATTGAATATCTCTCTTTCCGAGCTGCTCAATTTCGAAATTCCGAAAAAATGTGAAAGAAAAGAAGCTGCCGTCAAAAAAATCATGATGGCTCTGGAAAGTCTTACCCCACAGGAAACAGAGCAACTGGCCAGCGTGGTAATTGCAATTGTGGCATTTAAAAAAAGGGATTCCAGTTCATAAAAATCAGGCCGCGGACACCATCATTCGGTCCGCGGCCTGATCTAACTATTCAGAAATAAAATTTGTCGCTATTTCTTTTTCACTGTCGGGTGGAGAATACACAAACCGGTCGATCCTGTTGCCGGTGAAGAAGTATTTCGGCGCGGATGGACGGTAGGAATAATCAAATGTGTCGATAATGACAAGCTTGACTTTCATTCTGGAAGGAATAATACTTTTTATGTAAATGCTGGCCTGCTGCCCGGGAACCACATCTTCCTTCGCTTCCGCCAGCCCGGCAAGGTTGGGGGAAAGCTCCACGAAAATACCGTAGGACTCAACGGAACGCACGATTCCGGCCACTGTCTCTCCGGCTTTGAACATGGCTACGTTTTCCGCCCAGGTTCCCAGCAGTTCCTTGTGGCTCAGAGTAATGCGTCCGTTTTCCACAGACTTTATGACAACACGGATATCCATGCCGACCGTAAACCTTTCGCGGGGATGGTCAATTCTTGAGACGGAAATGGCGTCAATCGGCAGCAGCGCAATGATGCCGCAGCCAATATCGGCAAAAGCGCCGAAGCTTTCCAGATGGGTCACACGCGCGTTAATTACGTCGCCCGGAGTGAATTTTCTGACATACTCGGTCATGCATTTATCCTGTGCCGCACGCCGTGACAGCTGAGCGGTCATATGTCCGTCCGCATCCTTTTGAAAACCCGTCACGGTAAAACATACCGGCCGGTTGACTCTGGAAATGATGGCGATGTCGCGTACCGTACCTTCGCGAATTCCTAAAGCACCCTCGTCGTGCGGAATCACACCCTTCATGCACCCTAAATCGACCAGTAAATTATGCGAGCTGTCACAAATCAGCGCGCGTCCTTCCAAAATTTTTCCATCCCGGCAGGCGTCGTTCAGCGCGGAAATATTCAAAGTTGCCGCGCGGTTTTCGGGTGTATCAATGATCCAACCCTCAGGATAGTAATCAAACATTTTCCTACCTCCTTTTTGTCTTCGCTTATCTATATGCTTAAAATGAATCGGTAATACTATCCCCATTATTATTAAATTGTTAATTTCTCCGCACCCGGCTTGAATATTATTGCTATCTATAATAAAATATAATTTATGTATGACGAGAGGAAGTTATTTGATAATGCAGTATATGAGAAAAATAATAGGATTTGTTTCTGTTTTCGCCCTGACCCTGAGTTTGACCGCTTGCTCCGGCGGCAGTACGGCAAGTTCCGCAGCTTCTTCCGCGCCCGCAAGCTCCGCAGCTTCTTCTGCACCCGCAAGTTCCGCGGCGGCAGCGGACAGCAGGATTAAGCCCGACGACGGAAAAAAGCTGGGGTATCAGCTTGAAAAGCCGACTGCCGGTGAGGAGATTGCCGTTTTGACCACCAGCTTGGGGGTTGTGAAACTCCGCCTTTTTGCGGATGCTGCCCCGAAAGCCGTTGAGAATTTCAAGGGCCTGATTCAAAAGGGCTATTACAACGGGCTGACCTTTCACCGCGTCATCAACGATTTCATGATTCAGTCGGGCGACCCCAAGGGTGACGGCACCGGCGGAGAAAGCATCTGGAATAAAGAATTTGAGGACGAGTTCAACGCCAATCTGGTAAATATCCGCGGCTCTGTTTCCATGGCGAACGCAGGGGAAAACACCAACGGAAGCCAGTTCTTTATCAATCAGAAAGGGACTTCCGAAGCAATCAGCTGGGACTATTACCAACAGGCCTACGATGTCTATAAGCAGTATCCGCAGCCTTTTGTTCAGCAGTACGGAACCTATTTCCTTAATATGGACAAGATTACCGACGCGTACAAAAAGCTGTACAACGAAAACGGCGGCAATCCCAATCTGGACGGCGCGTATAATATTGTGGAACGGGGACATACCGTTTTTGCGCAGGTCATTGAGGGAATGGACGTTGTGGATAAAATAGCTGCGGTTCCGGTTTCTGCAAACGACCAGGGGGAAAAGAGCAAACCGACCACCCCTGTCCTTATAAAAAAAGCGGAGATAGAAAAATATCAACCTTAAGCCTGATATCCTCGGAGGTTTCCGGGTAATCGTCTGCCAGTCATTAGGCAGGGTGCACAGGACTATGGAGGACCCCAGTCGATTATTAGAAGATTATTTCAAATTTTAACAGAACGGAATTTAATATCGTCTATTGCATTGACAAGCCAATACAATAGACGATATAATTAATCTAATTTGGTTTTTGCAGCGGCAGTAAATTCAGTGCTTATGGAGGGTAACTATGTCAGCAAAATATATTTTTGTAACAGGCGGGGTCGTTTCCGGATTAGGTAAAGGAATCACGGCGGCTTCTTTGGGACGCTTACTGAAAGCCAGGGGATTGAGAATTACCATACAGAAATTTGACCCCTATTTGAATGTTGATCCGGGCACAATGAACCCGTTTCAGCACGGAGAGGTTTTCGTAACCAACGACGGAGCGGAAACAGATCTGGACCTTGGTCATTATGAACGCTTCATTGATGAAAATCTGACTCAGAACAGCAATATCACTTCGGGCAGAATTTACTGGAATGTGCTGCAGAACGAGCGCAACGGTGATTACGACGGGGGAACGGTTCAGGTGATCCCTCACATCACCAATGAGATTAAGTCCCGTATATACGACGGGAAGGATAATATTGACGTAGCCATCATTGAAGTAGGCGGTACGGTCGGTGACATTGAGAGCCAGCCTTTTCTGGAGGCCATCCGTCAGTTTGCGACAGAGGTCGGCAGAAACAACTGCTTGTTTATTCATGTTACCCTTGTTCCCTATCTGATTTGTTCTCACGAACATAAATCGAAACCCACACAGCACAGTGTCAAAGAGCTGCTTTCCATTGGAATTCAGCCGGACATTATTATTCTTCGTTCCGAAAGACCGGTCGGCGACGATATCAAGAACAAAATTGCGCTTTTCTGCAATGTCAATCAAAACTGTGTGATACAGAACCTTGACCTTCCGCTTCTGTATCAGGTGCCTCTTGCACTGAAGGAAGAGCGCCTGGATGACATTGTCTGCCGTCACTTTGGGCTGGACACGCCCGGCGCCGATCTCAGCGACTGGATCACGATGGTCAATACGGCCGTGTCCCTGACAGAAAGCGTTACCATTGGCCTTGTAGGAAAATATGTGGAGCTTCATGACGCGTATCTGAGCGTTGCCGAAGCACTGACCCACGGCGGCATCGGCAATAATGTCAAGGTAAATATCAAATGGATTGATTCCGAAACCATAACAAAGGACAATGTAGCCGAAATTCTCGCCGGTATGGACGGCGTGATCGTACCCGGCGGATTCGGCCAGAGAGGCATTGAAGGAATGATTACGGCAATTCACTATGCCAGAGTCAACCAGCTTCCGTGTCTGGGAATCTGCCTTGGTATGCAGCTTGCCATTGTGGAGTATGCCCGCAATGTTCTCGGCCTTGCGGACGCGAACTCCGCGGAGTTTGATCCGCAGAGCAGCAACCATGTCATTGACCTGATGCCCGAACAGAAGGATGTTGTGCAGCTTGGCGGCACCATGCGCCTTGGCCAGTATCCCTGCAAGCTGACCGCGGGTACAAAAGCGGCGGCGCTTTACAACAATGAGCCGCTGATCTCTGAGCGCCACCGTCACCGTTTTGAGGTTAACAACGATTATCGCGAGCGCTTTGAAAAAGCCGGCGTGGTTTTCTGTGGGAAGTCACCGGACGATCATATTGTGGAAATGATGGAAATTCCGGAGCATCCGTGGTTTATGGGCGCTCAGTTCCATCCGGAATTCAAGTCCCGCCCCAACCGCCCGCACCCGCTCTTCAAGGGCTTGGTCGGCGCGGCGAAAGAATACAAATCCGCTCACAAGCATTAATTTGCAGTTACCATCCATCTGCTGTGTTTTCAATACGATCTTCCCGCTTTGAACGGGAGGATCGTATTTTTTGTCACACGAAAACTCCCGGCACAGCCGGGAGTTTCGAAAAAGCTTTAGTGTTGAGTATCATAAAAAGCTTCTTTTATGTATCAAAAGACCGGCAGTTGAATGAAAAACTGCCGGTCAATGTTAAGTCCCTATCTTAATGATTTTGCTAATTCCTTAATCTTACCCTCTATTGTCCGGATTACCGAAAGAAATTCTTCATCACTTTTGCCCGTCGGATCGGGCAAGCCCCAGTCTTCACGACGCTTGCATGGCAGATAAGGACATTCCACATTGCAGCCCATCGTAACAACCACCTCCACGGGAGGGAGTGTCTCGAGCAGCTTCGGACGCTGACTTTGTTCCATGTTGATTCCATAGAGCTGCTTCATAAGGCGAACCGCATCGGGGTTGATGCGGTCTTTCAGTTCCGTGCCAGCGGAATAACTTTCAAAAATGTCGGCGGCAAGATGCTTTCCCAGCGCCTCGGCGATCTGGCTTCGACAGGAGTTATGGACGCAGATAAAAGCTACCTTTGGTTTACTCATAATAAAACCGTCCTTATAAAATTTATCTGACTTTTTGCAGAATCTTTACAACTTCCTCGGCTTTCAAGACCTTGCCATAGGAAACCACTTTCCCGTCTATGACAAGGGCGGGCGTTGACATGACGCCATAGGCCGCGATTTGTGAGAAATCGGTCACATGGTCAATCGCTGTATCCATACCGAGCTGCTCCAGCGCGGCTTTGGCAGCCGCTTCAAGCTGGTTGCATTTTGCGCAGCCGCTTCCGAGTACCTTCACACTCGCGCCATCGGTCTTAGCGCTTTCAGCCTTTGCCATGCTTTCCGCATCGCAGTTTCCTCCACAGCAGCAGGAGGACGTTTCTTCCTTTTTCTTTCCGAACAGTGACATATTCATTACGCTCCTTATCAGTTAATGTTATTGGTTAGCAGCAATTGCCCCCGCAGGAGCATGCTGATTTACTTGCTTTTCCCTCGTAAAAAGTTTTCAGATTATCCGGCAGTCTATAGTCGCCGCAGGAACAATCGCCTTTCGCTCCGAATACGGTTTTCAGAATTGCCTCGGCAAGCATCTCTTTGGGAGGCACTTCATAACTTTCCCCATTGTATTCAAATACCCGGCAGTCAACATCAGTTCCGCTGATTTCACTGCAGCATCCACAGCTGTTCTCTTTTACGAACCCGCAAATATCCCGACTGTTTACACGGATCGTCGGAGAGGAAAGAAACCTGAACCGCTCGGCAAGCTCCGCCGTCTTCATCTCGATCTTGTTATACTCGATATCAAACCCGGCAAGACGCAGCGCGGGGGTAAGCGTCGCCATTACTTCATCAAGCACAGTGTCCGTTCCAATGCAGCGGTTACAGGTCTGCAAATCAAGATAGAGATACTCAACGACAATCTTCTTTTCAGAAGATGTTTCGCATCCGCAGGAACAGCAGGCTTCTTTGGATTCCTGTGTGCCGTTCGGCGGTGTCCAACCGGTATCGTCGCCAACATAGGTAATCGCACCAACCGGACAGCGGTTCCCGCAGCCGTGACAATGGTCAACGCAGGCTTCCGGACTTTTTACGACGGGTGCAGGAGCCTTTGCGGAATCATAGACACCGTGAGGACACGTTGCAACACAGGTGCCGCACTCCGCGCAGGTAAGATAGTCAATAACAGGATACCATATCTTTGCCATAATATTTCCCTCCCTATATGATAAATCCCTGAATCGCGTTGAAAAAATAGCCTACGATGATAATGCCTATGGTACAGATACCAATGAACAGCGCCAGCAGCTTCGGCTTGACTGCTTTGCGGAGCATGATTATGGACGGCAGTGACAGCGTGGTGACGGCCATCATAAAGGAAAGGATGGTGCCGAGCTGTGCCCCTTTGTATAACAGTGCCTCCGCAATCGGAATGGTGCCAAAAATGTCGGCGTACATCGGGACACCGATCAGCGTTGCCAGGACGACGCCAAAGGGGTTATTGCTTCCCAGTACAAGTGAAACCCATTCCTCTGGAATCCAATTGTGGATAATTGCGCCGATTCCTACGCCGATTAGGATATAGGGAAACACCTTTTTGAAGGTGGTGAGCATCTGCTCTTTCGCATATATCAGCCGGTCTTTCTTTGTCAGATTCGGGGATTCAATATCCACACTGCCCGCTGACAGAATAAAGCTTTCAACATATCTCTCCATATGCAGCTTCTCGATAATCGTACCGCCGACAACCGCGATAACCAGACCAACGGCCACATAGATGATTGCCACCTTTGCTCCAAAGATGCCCATCAGCAAAAGAAGCGATCCGAGATCCACCATTGGGGAGGAAATCAGGAACGAGAATGTCACGCCGACCGGAAGCCCGGCTGACGTGAAGCCGATGAACAGTGGAATGGAGGAGCAGGAACAAAACGGCGTTACCGTACCTAGGAGCGCCGAGATGCAGTTGGCCCAGATGCCGTGAAAACGTCCGAGAATTTTCTTGCTGCGTTCCGGTGGAAAGTAGCTTTGAATGTAACTAATAAGAAAGATCAGGAAGCAAAGCAGCACAGTAATCTTAATTACATCATAGAGAAAAAATTCAATGCTTCCGATCAGGCGGCTGGACGTATCAAGCCCCATAGCGGACAGACCGCTTCCAATCGCCCCATCCAGCCATTTCATGCCGAGAATCTGGTATTGAAAAAAGTCCCAAATCGCTTTAAGTATTTGCACAGGATATAAACCTCACTTTCAGTAGCAATCGCATCAAATTATTTTGATGTATTCTGCTCTTAAAAAGCCATCGTCAGGATGGCTTTTTAGGTCTACAACAAATTTTCTCTTCTGTAACCGTGCTCGGCGTTGTCAGTTCTTGCAATAGAGTACTGGCATAAACGCTGCCTTTTTCACTGATTTTGTAATGCGTCCATTTGCCTTCCTGCCGACTCTCCACAATTCCCGATTCAACCAGAATTTTCATGTGATAGGAAAGTCCAGACTGCCCCAAGTCCAACTGTTCCAACAAAACACAGGCGCATTTTTCCCCGTCGCGCAGAAGTTCAAGTATTCTAAGGCGTTTTTCGTCGCAAAATGCCTTGAACACTTTTGCCTGTTCTTCATAAGTGGCTGCCAAGTTATCACCTCATATCAAAATTATTTGATATGTTATTAGTATATGCGTCAAATCAAGTTTTGTCAATATAAAATACGCAATATCATCACAGTATATCGACGAGTTGCGGATTCTGGTGGGAAATATCTTCTGTGCCCACTACAAAGTTCGACATTCTGGGGAATGCGATGGACACGTGAAATTTACAGTAAGCGTGAAGCCGGAAGATGCGGAGATTAAAGAGTTAGGTTATAAAAGATGTAAGTCATAAGCGCGAGCACTAAGCTACCCAAAAGAAAAGAGTCCGAACGCGAATTGTGTCCAGACTCAGTCTGGTGGTGGAGATGAGGAGGATTGGGTAGTGCATTACCAGCCCGCGTTCCGCGAGTCATTCACTTTATCTGAACGGTATCTTTCGCTTTTATGGTTTCCCTTCCTTGCGCCGGAGTCCTTCCCAGCAACGTTTCCATAAAGAAACAGGAACATCCCATAAAGGATGTTCCTGTTTCTTGGTGGAGACGAAGAGGATCGAACTCTCGACCTTACGGATGCGAACCGTACGCTCTCCCAGCTGAGCTACGCCCCCACAACGAAAGATATTATATCATGTTGACGGGACGATTTCAACTGTTATTTTCAGTTATTTGCTGTTATTTCGAATCTTGCTTTCAAAAAACGGCTGAGGCTCTTTGTCAGTTTTTATGGTTTCTGACAAATTGGCCTATTTTTTTGTCCTGTGTGGAGATATGCTGAATCAGCCAGTTGATAACCATTTGATTCGCGTTGATAATCACGGCGATATTTCCGCCGGACTTGGCGTATTCCGCTTTCAGCTTTGCCAGCTCCCCTATAAAGTTTGTATGGAGCTTCTTTTGCGTTTCATATTCCGGATAATGAATGCTCAGCATGTATTTTTCTTCGTCACGGAAATGCATTTTCGTGTAATCGTCAAGGAAATCCAGCATTTGTGCAATAAATTCCTTTGCCTTGCCGTTTTTACCGGCGTCAAAGAGCTGGTCTGCCTTTTCAAACCAAATTTTGTGCTGCTGATCGATTACGTCTACTCCTACGGATAAATCCTCCGTCCATCCCATTGCCATGGTATATACCACCCTTCTGCAAAATTTGCTATATTCTACCATTATTATATCTTTTTTGCAGAATACCTTCAAGACAGTTGTTAAATCTATTTTTTGACAGGTGCTTTGCTGACGGACTGAGCATATTTACAGAATTCCTTCATGCAGCACTGTTCGCATTTCGGGCTGCGTGCGGTGCACACCGCGCGGCCGTGCAGAACTAGCCGGTGGCAGAAATCGTTTGATTTATCCATAGGGAGAACAGCCCTCAGCTGCTTTTCCACCTTAAACGGCTCTTTGCCCTCGCTGATGCCGATTCTGCCGCAGATACGGATGCAGTGCGTATCGGTTACCACAGCGGGCTTGTGGTAAATATCCCCCACGACCAGGTTGGCAGTTTTCCGCCCTACTCCCGGCAGGCGGGTGAGCTCCTCTATGCTGTCGGGTACCACGCCGTCGTACTCTTCCTTCAGCATGCGGCACATGGCAAAGATGTCACGCGCCTTTGTTTTATAAAGCCCGCAGGAATGAACCAGCTCCTCAATTTCCGCCACAGAGCCTTCTGTAAAAGCTTCCAGAGTCGGAAAACGCTCGAACAGCGCGGGTGTCACAAGGTTGACGCGCGCGTCGGTACACTGCGCGGACAGCCGGGTGGCGATTAAAAGCTGCAGGGGGTTGGTATAGGTCAGGGAGCAGACTGCACCCGGATATTCTTTTTTTAGCGCTTCCACCGCCAGAGCGGCACGCTGCTTTTTCGTCATAAGGAAACCTCCGCTTTAAAATGTTCTGAACATAGTATTCCATTTAATATTATATGAAATTAAGGGAAAGTACAAGTTGACAAGGACAGGATTATCAAATATCATGTTATAAATGAATCATCATACAGAAGGGCGGAGAGAATATGAACAGATCGCAGTTAAAAATGCTGGCAGTTATTACCATGCTGATCGATCACGTCGGCGCTGTCTTTTTTCCGGCTGTTCCGCTTTTCCGCATCATCGGCCGGCTTTCGTTTCCGCTTTTCTGCTTTTTTATTTCAGAAGGGCTTCTTTACACCACCAATATCAAGGGGTACTTGGAGCGTCTGTTCTTATTTGCGCTGATTTCCGAAGTTCCGTACGATCTTGCGTTTCACAAAACCGTTTATTACCCGCAGAGTCAAAATGTGTTTTTTACGCTTTTTCTTGGATTGGCGGCCATTGCCATCCTCCACACTTACCTCGTTTCCCGCCCCGTTCCGGCGGTGCTGCTTGCCGTTTCCTGTGCACTGCTTGCCGAAGTGTTACATACGGATTACGGATGGTTCGGCGTGGTTCTGATTATTATCTTCTATTGCTTTAAGAACTTCAGAACAAGGGGCGTTCTGGTTTTTACGGTTCTCAATACCGGTTACAGCCTGCTTACCGGCCCAATTAAGCTTTATGCGGCGCTGGCGGGTTTTCCAATTCTTGTTTACAATGGGAAAAAGGGAAAGCTGAATTGGAAATATTTCTTTTACGCTTTTTACCCCGTGCATCTGCTGATTCTGTATTTAGTGTATAAGGTTGCGTTTTAGCACATTAAAGTGTATAATGAACAATAAAATACCTTAGGGAAAGGGAATGAAGAAAATGTACAGTGATATGATGGACACCATCGGCTATGTCTCTCAGGCGGACCCCGCGGTCGGCGCCGCAATGAAAGAGGAACTGAAGCGCCAACAGCGCAATCTGGAAATGATTGCTTCTGAAAACCTTGTTTCGCCTGCGGTGATGGCTGCGATGGGCAGTATTTTAACAAATAAATACGCCGAAGGCTACCCCGCAAAAAGGTATTACGGCGGATGCCAGTATGTGGACGTAGTGGAAAACCTTGCGCGCGACCGTGCCTGTGAACTTTTCCATGCGGAATACGCCAATGTACAGCCGCACTCCGGTGCTCAGGCAAACATTGCCGTCTACTTTGCGCTGCTGAACCCGGGAGACACCATCATGGGCATGAGCCTTGCCGAAGGCGGCCATCTGACCCATGGTTCCCCGGTTAACATTTCCGGCAAATATTTCAACTTCATTCCCTACGGAGTCGACCCGGAAACCGGACATATCGATTACGACAAGCTTTATGAAACAGCGGTCAAAGAAAAACCGAAAATGATTGTTGCCGGCGCGAGCGCGTATCCGCGTACCATCGATTTCAAGCGTTTCCGTGAGATCTGCGACGCCTGCGGCGCGTACCTGATGGTTGACATGGCGCACATTGCGGGCCTTGTTGCTGCCGGTGTGCATCCCAATCCGGTGGAGTGGGCGGATATTGTTACCACTACAACGCACAAAACCCTGCGCGGTCCCCGCGGAGGACTGATTCTTTGCCGTGAAGAGTACGCGAAAGCGATTGATAAGGCAATTTTCCCCGGCACACAGGGCGGCCCGCTGATGCATGTCATCGCCGGTAAGGCGGTCTGTCTGGGCGAAGCGCTGAAGCCGGAGTTCAAAGAATACGGCCGCAAAATCGTGGAAAACGCCGCCGCTCTGGCGGACGGACTGATGAAGCGCGGAGTCAAGCTTGTCAGCAACGGTACCGACAACCATCTGATGATGGTGGATCTGAGCGGTCTGGAGCTGACCGGCAAGGAACTGGAGCACCGTCTTGACTCGGTTTATATCACAGCCAACAAGAACACGGTTCCGAACGAGCAGCGCAGCCCGTTCATCACCAGCGGCCTGCGTCTGGGTACGCCGGCGATCACTACCCGCGGACTGAATACCGCTGATATGGACATTATTGCCGAATGTATCAGCCTTGCAATTCATGATTTTGAATCCAACGAGGATAAAATCCGCGGGATGGTTACAGAAATCTGCAGCCGCTATCCGTTATACGAATAATTTATCAGAGTCAGGTGGGGTGGTTACTATATGGCAGCGCCTTTGGCGGACCGTCTGCGTCCACAGAAATTGGACGACCTTGTCGGCCAGCGCCATCTTCTTGGAGAGGGGAAACCCCTTCGCCGGATAATCGATTCGGGGGAAATCCCCAATATGATCTTCTACGGGCCGTCGGGTATCGGGAAAACCACGCTCGCCTCCATCATTGCAAAGCAGACAAAACGGGCCCTTTTTAAGCTGAACGGTACGACTGCGTCCACGGCGGATATCCGCGGGGTGGTCGAACAGCTTGACACGCTCGCCGCCCCGAACGGAATTCTGCTTTACCTTGATGAGATTCAGTATTTTAATAAAAAGCAGCAGCAGACGCTGCTGGAATTCATAGAAAACGGACAGATTACCCTGATTGCCTCCACAACGGAAAACCCTTATTTTTATGTGTATAACGCCATCCTCAGCCGTTCAACGGTGTTTGAGTTCAAACCGGTGGAAAAAGAGGACGTGCTCCCGGCTGTCCGGCGTGCGTTTGCCTTTATGGAACAGGAGCAGGGAAGACCCGTCTCCGTAGAGAAGGAAGCGGAGGAGTACATTTCCTCTGCCTGCGGCGGAGATGTGCGCAAGGCGATGAACGCGGCGGAGCTCTGCGTGCTTTCCGGTGAGGAAAAGGACGGGGTCTGCCATGTGTCGCTTCAGCTTGCCAGAGAGCTTACCCAGCGCAGCGCGCTCAGGTATGACCGCGCGGGGGACGAGCACTACGATATCCTTTCCGCGTTCCAGAAGTCCATGCGCGGTTCCGACCCGGACGCCGCCGTTCACTATCTGGCGCGCCTGATTGTTGCGGGGGATCTGCCGTCCATCTGCCGGCGGCTGATGGTCTGCGCCTGCGAGGATGTCGGGCTGGCGTACCCTCAGATTATCCCGATTGTAAAGGCTGCGGTGGACGCCGCGGTGCAGGTCGGCCTGCCGGAAGCGAGAATTCCGCTTGCGGACGCGGTGATCCTCGTCTGCAACGCGCCAAAGTCCAATTCCGCCTACTGCGCGCTTGACGCCGCCATTGCCGATATAGAAAAAGGCAGAATCGGGAATATTCCGCGCCAGCTTCAGAATAAACATTATGATGGAGAGGACAACACGCACAAAGGGCAGTTTTACAAATATCCTCATGATTATCCGAACAAATGGGTTGCTCAGCAGTACCTGCCGGATGAGCTGAAAGACGTTCACTATTATGAATACGGACAAAATAAAACAGAGCAGGCTTTCCAGCAGTATTGGAGCAGAATAAAGGGGAATAATACCTGAATGTTGTGTAAAATTTGTCCAAATTCAGAAGCTTTTGCTTGTATCGGCCAAACGAGAGTGATATGATTGAGAAAAAGAAAACGGGGGGCGTATCAATATGAAAAATGAGGTTCTCTTTAATCTAACATACGGTATGTACGCCATCGGCGTAAAGGACGAAAAAAAGGCCTCCGCCTGTATTGTCAATACGGTCATTCAGGTTTGCAACACACCGAACATGCTGGCAGTCAGTATGAATCATGACAATTACAGCCATGAGTGCATCGCAAAAAGCGGACTCTTTACCGTGTGCGTTTTGTCGGAGGACACTTCGGGTGCCGTGATCGGGGCGCTGGGTTTCAATTCCGGCCGCGATACGGATAAGCTGAACAATGTTCATCATAAAATTCTGGCGGAAGGCGTGCCCGTCATCAAGGAAAATATCTGCTGCTGGCTGCTTTGCCATGTGGTAAGCAGTGTAGAAACGCCGACCCACACGATCTTTGTGGCGGAAGTGGTCGCCGGAAGCGATGAATCCAAGGGCGTGCCAATGACTTATGATTATTACCACAAAGTCATTAAAGGCAAGGCGCCGAAAAACGCGCCGACCTATCAGAAGGTTCAGCCGGACGATGACAACAACGACGGCGAAAGCTGGGTTTGTACTGTCTGCGGCTATGTATATAATGATCCGGATGTTTCCTTTGAGGAACTGCCGGACGACTGGGTTTGTCCCATCTGCGGTGCGCCGAAGTCGGCGTTTCGAAGAAAATAACAGAAGTATTCTCAGAACCTGTCCGGGTTTCCGGCAGGTTCTTTTTTATACGGAGAAAGAGCTACGACGGCCTTTTAAACACGGCCAGAAAGCTTTTGGCCACAGAAGAAAGCGCACGGTCACTGCGCCAGATTGCCGTAATCTGCGTCTCCATCAGAGGGCTGTCGATGGTTTTGCACAAACAGCTGGGGCTGCGGTAAAACGATTCCATCGAATAAGGGACGACGGCAACGCCCAGCCCCGCGTTTGCCCACATCAGGGTTGTGCGGGAATCGTCGTTCAGGCAAAAGACATCCGGCCGAAAACCGGCCGCTCTAAAGGCTGATAAAATCAGTTTTTCATAGCGACGGTAAATAATCAACGGTTTGTTTTTCAAATCTTCCAACCGAATGCAGCTGTTTTCCGTGTTGTAAAAGTACTTTTGGTCTCCGACCGCAATCATTGGCTCTTTATTAAGACTGTACCACGCGGTGTTTTCCGCGTGGAAAGGGGTTCGTATGACCGCAATTTCAATGACGCCCCCCGCCAGAAGCTCGATCATTTGAAAGGTGTTGCCCTCGTGGAGCTCAAAATTAACTTCCGGATACAGCTTGGTGTATTCTGTGATTCGCGGGTCAAGCAGGGGAAGGAAGGAAGAAGAGGTGGCGCCCAGACGCAAAGTACCCTTCATTTTTTCCCCATATTCTCCCAGCTCACGCGCGGCGGCATCGGCCAGTTCCAGAATATTGCCCGCCCGCTTGTAAAGAATAACTCCAGCGTCCGTCAGGGTAATATGCCGTGCGCCGCGCTCCACCAGCTTTACGCCCAGCTCCGTTTCCAGAAGCTGCAGCTGATGGCTCAGCGGAGGCTGAGAGATGTGCAGCTTTTTTGCGGCCGCGCTGATGCTGCCCTCTTCACAGATTGCCACAAAATACTCCAGACGTTTTAAATCCATGGTTCTTCCTCCGTGATCTATATGAAATAAGTATGGGAAATAGATAAAATCAATATTATTCATATGGGTATCAATATGCTATAATAATACACGAAATTCACAAGATAGAACAGAGGAATGATTTGAAAAATGCTGAAGCTGGCAAAATACTTAAAAAAATACCGAAAACAGGTCATTATCGGGCCGATTTTTAAGCTGATTGAGGCAATCTTTGAACTGATCGTGCCGATTATCACAGCAAAGATGATTGACAACGGCGTAAGGACAGGAAACATAGGTTACGTTTGGCGAATGGGTGGAATCATGCTGCTGCTGGGCGTGACCGGCCTTTGCTCCGCGCTGATTTGCCAAAAGCTCGCTTCCATTGCCTCACAGGGCTTTGGAACCGTGGTGCGCAGCGAGCTTTACAAGCACATCAACACGTTTTCCCACGCGGAAATCGACCGGTTCGGTACGCCGTCGCTCATTACCCGCATGACAAACGATATCAATCAGCTTCAGTACGCGGTGGCCATGCTGATCCGTCTTGTCATCCGCGCGCCGTTTCTTGCCGTAGGCGCAATCGTAATGGCAATGCTGGTGGACTTTCCGCTGTCCGTCGTATTTTTAATTGCGACACCTCTGATTGCTTTTGTTTTATACATCATTATGACTCGTTCCGTTCCGTTTTTCCGCGTTATGCAGAAAAAACTGGATGCGATTTCCCTTGTTACCCGGGAAGGGCTGAGCGGTGTCAGAGTTATCCGCGCATTTTCAAAGCAGAAAAACGAGGAGGAGCGCTTCAACGCGGCGGCGGACGACCAAACTGGCACCGCTATCCGGGTCGGAAAGCTTTCTGCACTGCTGAACCCGCTTACTTATACGATTATGAATTTTGCGATTATTGCCATCGTATGGTTCGGCGGCTGGCGGGTGGATTCCGGCGGGATGACGCAGGGCGAGGTTATCGCGTTTGTAAACTATATGACTCAGACTTTACTGGCAATGATTGTTGTTGCCAATCTGGTAGTCACTTTTACAAAAGCCGCTGCCTCCGCCACCAGAGTCAACGAGGTCTTTGAAACCGTGTCTTCCGTTGCGGAACCCATCGGAGCGTCTGTTACTCCCGTACCCAACGCGCCGAAGATTCAGTTTAAAAATGTGAGTTTTTCCTACGACGGCCCGGACAAGTATGCGGTTAAGAATCTGGATTTTTCCATATTGCCCGGAGAAACTGTCGGTATTATCGGCGGCACCGGCTCCGGAAAGAGCACACTAATCAATCTGATCCCACGTTTTTACGACGTGTCGTCGGGGGAAATCCTGATTGACGGGGTCGACGTGCGGGAATATTCATTTGATGCCCTGCGCGGACAGATCGGAATGGTACCTCAGGAGGCCGTCCTGTTTTCCGGTACGATTGAAAGCAATCTGCGCTTCGGAAAGCGTGACGCAACGGAGAAAGAAATAGAAAAGGCACTCAAAATCGCGCAGGCCTACGAGTTTGTTTCCGCTCTGCCGCAGGGGCTTCAAAGCCCGGTCAATCAGGGCGGCAAGAATTTTTCCGGCGGTCAGAAGCAAAGGCTGACCATTGCCCGCGCACTGGTCGGCAGCCCGCAAATTCTGATTTTGGACGACAGTGCCAGCGCGCTGGACTTTGCGACGGACGCGGCTTTAAGAAAATCCATTCAGAAAGAAACGTCCGGCATGACCGTCCTGATGGTTTCCCAGCGTGCAAGCACCATTCGGCGCGCGGATAAAATTATCGTGCTGGACGACGGGGAGGTCGCCGGTATCGGCACCCATGAGCAGCTTTTGGAAAGCTGTCAGGTGTATCAGGAAATCTGCCTGTCACAGCTCAGCAAGGAGGAGGTGAGCACGAAATGAAACTGTCCACACTAAAGCGCCTGTTCCGTTACGCAAAGCCGTATTCCGTATTCTTAGCCGGCGCGCTGGTCAGTGCGCTCATTCATATTTCGCTCACCCTTTACGGGCCGATTCTCATTGGGCGCGCAGTCGACCAAATCATAGGGCCTTCCAAGGTGGGCCACGGGGACATGATTCCCATTCTTGCCACACTTGCGGGAACGATTCTTATCAGTGCTGTGTTTCAGTGGATTATGGCGTACTGCACGAATAAAATTACTTATCATACGGTTCGCGATCTGCGCGTACAGGCTTATCAGAAAATCAACCGTTTGCCGCTCAAGTACATTGACAGTCACGCGCACGGCGATATCATCAGCCGTGTTGTCAATGATGTCGATCAGGTTGCGGACGGTTTGCTGCAGGGACTGACCCAGTTGTTTACCGGTGTTGTGACCATTTTGGGTACGCTGGTTTTTATGCTGACCATCAGCCCGGTGATTACGGTGGTGGTGGTGCTGGTTACGCCGCTGTCCCTTTTTGTGGCGGGCTTTATCGCCCGGCTTTCCCACAGGCAGTTTGTGGAGCAGCAGGCGACACAGGGTGAAATCAGCGGCTATGTGGAAGAAATGATTAGCGGTCAGAAAATCGTAAAGACTTTTCTGTATGAAAGCCGCTCGGAGCAGCAGTTTGATGAGATCAATCAGCGGCTGTACAACTGTGGGGTAAAAGCGCAGTTCTATTCTTCTCTTTCCAATCCCAGCACCCGTTTTGTCAACGGCATTGTGTATACCGCCGTTGCGGCAATCGGATCACTCTGCGCCATTACCGGGCGTCCCGGCCCGCTGACAATCGGTCAGATTTCGTCTTTTCTGGCCTATGCCAATCAATATACCAAGCCATTTAATGAAGTCACAGCGGTTATTACCCAGATTCAGACAGCATTTGCATCCGCCGACCGCCTTTTCCTGATTCTCGATGAGGAAGAGGAAACACCGGACGCTCCCGACGCGCTGACCCTGACGGACAGCGAGGGAAATGTAGACGCAGAGCATGTTTATTTTTCCTACCGTCCGGAAACGAAGCTGATTCAGGATATGAATCTGAAAGCGAGGAAAGGCGAGCGGATTGCGATTGTCGGCCCGACCGGATGCGGAAAAACCACGATTATCAACCTTTTGATGCGTTTTTACGACGCGGACAGCGGTACGATTAAAATAGACGGGGTAGATATTAAAAACGTCACCCGCAGCAGCCTGAGAAAAATGTTTGGTATGGTGCTGCAGGAAACCTGGCTTTTTTCCGGAACGGTGCGCGACAATATTTCGTATGGAAGCGAAAATGTGACGGAGGAGCAGATCGTTGCCGCGGCAAAAGCCGCACACGCTCATTCGTTTATCATGCGTCTGCCGAACGGGTACGACACCGTGATTTCGGAGGATGGCGGCAACATTTCACAGGGGCAGCGGCAGCTGCTGTGTATTGCCCGGGTGATGCTGGTGGATCCGCCGATTCTGATTCTGGATGAGGCGACCAGCTCCATCGACACCAGAACGGAAATTCGGATTCAAAAGGCGTTTACCGAAATGATGAAGGGAAGGACCAGCTTTGTTGTCGCTCACCGCCTTTCCACCATTAAGGAAGCGGACTTGATTCTGGTGATGAACAAGGGAAGCATCATCGAGCAGGGAACCCATGAACAGCTTTTGCAAAAACAGGGCTTTTACGCTAATCTTTACAACAGCCAATTTGCGGTGGCGGATTAGCAATCGACAAATAAGAACCCCCGGATTTTCCGGGGGTTCCTGCTATCTTACCGTAAATTTATAGATCGTTGTATGGCTGTAATTTTCACCCGGCTTCAGGTTTTGGAACGGGAATTCCGGGTGATGAACCGAGTCGGGAAAATACTGCGTTTCCATACAAATCGCGTGGTGCGTCAGGTGCTTTTTTCCCGCCTTGCCGGTGGCACCGGGGGCAAAGCCGTTTGCGGTATAAATCTGGATTCCGGGCATATCGGTAAAGACCGACATCACTCTGCCGCTCAGCTGGTCGTACAGCTCCGCGGCCTTTTTCATGCCGTCCGCACCTTTAATCACAAAATTATGATCGTAGCCTCCGCAGCTCTTTAAAAGCCTGTCATCCGCTTTCATATCCTGTCCGATGGTTTTGGGTTTGTTAAAATCATACGGTGTACCCGAAACCTGCGTCAGTTCTCCTGTGGGAATCAGGTCTGTCCCGACCGCGGTAATCGTGTCCGCATGGATCTGCAGTTCCTGAGAAAGAATACTGTTGCCCACGTCCCCGCTGATATTGAAATAGGAGTGGTTCGTGAGATTCACCGGTGTTTCACGGTCAGTCTGTGCACCGTAATCAATAATCAGCGCGTTGTCCGTGCTGAGGGTGTACTTCACTGTTACATTCAGGTTTCCGGGGAATCCGCATTCTCCGTCTTTGCTGAGATAAGCAAAGGTGGCGGACGGCGCGTCGTCGTCGTTGTCGCTGCATTTCAGCCGCCAGACCCGGTTCTGAAATCCTCCCGGGGCGCTGTGCAGAGAGTTTTTTCCATCGTTTGCCGCAAGCATATATTTTTGGCCGTCAATCTCAAATTCCGCCCCGCCGATCCGGTTGGCGTAGCGGCCCACAGTGGACCCGAAAACATCCCCTTTTTCAAGGTATCCGTCCAGTGTGTCATGCCCCAGAACCACGTCGCCGAAATTCCCCTTTTTATCGGTGGTAAGCAGTTTTACAATGCGGCATCCATAAGTTATCACCTGCGCAGTCATCCCGCTCGTGTTGCGCAGGGTGTAGCTGTCGATGACGGTGCCATCCGGCATTTTCCCAAATACAGATTTCTCAATGCTCATCGTTCGGCCTTCTTATAATTATATTTGAATAGGAAAAATTATTTGCCCAGCATTGCCGCGCCGATAATTCCCGCATCATTTCCCAGCAATGCCTTGCAGATCTTTGTCTGTCCCTGTGCGCTGAGGGAGTACGCTTCCTTGACAATATACTCGCGGAGCGGCTTCAAAAGGGTTTCTCCCTCGTTGCAGATACCGCCGCCGATGCACAGGATGTCCGGCTGGAACGCGTTGATGCAGTTGACCAGTCCGCAGCCAAGGTATTCAATATATTCGTCCACGACCGCTTTTCCAATCGGGTCGCCCGCGCGCATGGCGTCAAAGGCGGTTTGTCCGTCGACTTTGTTCAGGTCGCCGTCCACCAGTTTCCAGATAGGGCTGCTGTGGTCAGCGGATTTTTCCATGGCTTCTTTGGTGGTACGGATTAGGCCGGTGGCGGAAGCGTACGTTTCCCAGCAGCCGTCGCGGCCGCAGGTGCAGTGACGCCCTTTGAAAACGATGACGGTATGTCCCATTTCTCCCGCGCCGTAGTTGGAGCCGGAGTAAATTTTGCCGTCGATGATGATGCCGCTTCCCACGCCGGTTCCGAGTGTAATTGCCATCGCGTTTTTGGCGCCCTTGAGCGCGCCCGCCTGATATTCGCCGTAGGCAGCCGCGTTCGCGTCATTTTCTACAATGACCTTTTTATTCATTTTTTCCTCGAGATATTTTCTGAGCTCGAAATGATGAAGATACAAGTTATTGGAAAATTCCACCACCCCGGTGTCCGTGTTGACCGTGCCGGGGGTGCCGATGCCCACCCACGGGACGTCGTCCAAAGTGAGGTTCGCGTTGCTCAGCGCTTCCAAAGCGGTGGAGGCGAGCTGCTCGCACAGATCGTCGGGCGGGCAGGGCACTACGGTTTTTCTTTTTGCCGTAGCGATGATTTTGCAGTTTTCATCAACAACGCCAACCTTAATATTTGTTCCGCCAAGATCAATTCCCAGATAATACATTTTAAATCCCCTTTGTCCGTTATTTCAGAGTACGGCGATTTCCCAGAAAAAAGCTTTTTTAAGGCGTTCGCCATTCGTCAATCTGTCGCAATATGTGAATAGTATAGCATCATCCCATAGGAATTGTAAACATATTGTGCTCTGCAATACAAAAAATTGTTATGAAGCGAAAACTTGTGCTATAATATGAAAGATACAGAATTTGGAATGGAGATTATGCCGTGAATTTTCAAGCACTTCCAAAGGGTATGAAAAACAAATATACAAAGCAATATCTCAGTCTGCTGAACAAGCGCAGATTTTCGCTTGCCGCGAAACGCGCGTTTGACGTGGTGGTATCGCTGCTGATTCTTGCGGTTCTTTCACCCTTTCTTCTTCTTCTGGCACTGGCCGTGAAAATCGACTCCAAAGGCCCCGCCTTTTACCGGCAGGTGCGTGTAGGACGCTACAATCAGGATTTTAAGATTTTTAAGTTCAGGACAATGGTTCAGGATGCTGACAAAATCGGCCCCCCGCTGACGGTGGGCGACGACCCCCGCGTGACACGGGTTGGAAAGCTCATCCGAAAATTGCGGCTCGATGAGTTTTCACAGCTGCTAAATGTTCTTGACGGAAGCATGAGCTTTGTCGGGCCCCGACCGGAGGTTCGCAAGTATGTAAACGCCTATACGCCGGAGTACATGGCAACTCTGCTGGTTCGTCCCGGCATCACCGCTACCGCGAGCATCGCTTTTAAGGACGAGGACAGCTTGCTGGACGCGGCCGAAGACCCGGAAAAGGTGTATGTGGAACAGATTTTGCCGCCAAAGATGGCGTATAATCTGGAGTATCTGAAAAACATTTCTGTGCTGAAAGATATTAAAATCATGTTTCAGACTGTGGGCGCGGTGCTGAAATAGCGGATTCATATTTCACCTCTGCTTGTTCATACTAAGCAAGAGGTGATTTTTTATGTTCAAATTTGAAGAGTGGCGCAAAAGCCGGAAAAAGGAATGTACGGATGTGGACAGCATGGCTTCAACGCTTCCGAACATGAGTAAAAGCAAAATTCCAAACGATGTTCTGGGCAGCTATACGGGTATGGCAAGAGACGGTGAAAAACCCGATCAGGACGCGGATGACCTTTGAATTTTTGCAATATTTTCAATCCTTGCTTCATAATAATGGATAGACAGTAGGTGATCGCTTGTTTAATCGTATTATTATGAAAAGAAAAAGATTAATTGCTTTTATTCTTGTCCTCACGGCGGCGGCAGGAATTGCCGCCGCTTCTGGGAATTATGGCGAAGGTGTGCCCGCGGCAACCCAGACGGAAAGCTCCGCGTCGTCTTCTTCCGGTGACTACATAAAGTATGTGGAGTTTAACGTGCCGTATCTTGCAATGAAAAAAGCGATGAATCTGGATATTTCCTCTCAGAAGGAGGAAAAGAAAGTAAGCTGGATTGAATTGCTTGCTTATCTTGCCGCAAAGTACGGCGGAAATTTTTCTCACTACAAAAGCAATGATATGGACGTTTTGACGACAAAGCTGAAAACGCAGACTATGGCGGAACTGACTAAGAATATGAAGCTTTATACCTACTATTATAAAGCCTATTCGGCGGTTTTGGGCGGTCTTCTCGGTACTTACACTGACAGTACGGGAGAAACAAAATACGGGCTCATCGGATATTCACCGATTGCCAAAACCTTTCCGTATGAGGATTACGACGATTTCGGCGCATCCAGAACTTACGGATACAAGCGGCAGCATCTTGGCCACGATATGATGGCCGCAACCGGTACGCCTGTGATTGCGGTCGAATCGGGAATTGTGGAGGCGCTTGGCTGGAATCAGTACGGCGGCTGGCGCATCGGCATCCGCAGCTTTGACAAGCAGCGGTATTATTATTATGCTCATTTACGGCAGAACCGTCCGTATGCCGCCGATCTTGCAGTGGGGCAGACAGTGACCGCCGGGGACGTGATCGGATATGTAGGTCACACGGGTTATAGTACGAAGGAAAATGTCAATAATATAAAAGTGAGTCATCTGCATTTTGGTATGGAGCTGATTTTTGACGAAAGCCAGAAGGAAAGCGTCAATGAAATCTGGGTGGATGTGTACCAGCTGTGCAAGCTTTTACGGCAAAATCAGTCCGAAGTGGTACGAAATAACGAAACAAAAGAGTATTCCAGAAAAAATCAGATTCAAATTCAGTATTTACAGGAAAATTCTATTTGATTTTGCCGGTACGCTATGTTATAATAGCAAATGTTAAATCGCTGGTGTGGCGGAATCGGCAGACGCAAGGGACTTAAAATCCCTCGGTGGCAACACCGTATCGGTTCAAGTCCGATCACCAGCACCAAAATAAGGGATGCCCGAGAATGGGCATCCCTTATTTTCGCGTTTGGTGGTCCAAAGAATCTTGAACCCGGCACAAATCGGGAGATAAAGAGCGGCTGACATAGCGGAAGAAAAACAAAGGGAATCGCGGAACGCGAGCCGTTGTACGACCACCCAAGTCCGATCACCAGCACCAAAATAAGGGATGCCCGAGAATGGGCATCCCTTATTTTCGCGTTTGGTGGTCCAAAGAATCTTGAACCCGGCACAAGTCGGGAGATAAAGAGCGGCTGACATAGCGGAAGAAAAACGAAGGGACTCGCGGAACGCGAGCCGTTATACGACCACCCAAGTCCGATCACCAGCACCAAGTTAAGGGGTACCCCTTGATTTTGCGATGATGACCACAGAAATCTGGGCTACTATTTTTTCTTTCGATAACCGGTGGTAAAATCAACATAGTTGTTAAGCGGCTCACCGTTTGCGTAAAGCCGCAGGTTCTCCGCGGCGATCCGCACCACGCGCTCCAGTGTTTCCGGAAGATGGTAAAGTCCTGAAATGTGGGGGGTGACCACCGCACTCGGAATTTCCCAGAGCCGATGATCTTTCGGTAAAGGCTCAGGATCGGTCACGTCGAGACCGGCTCCAAAAAGATGCCCGCTCTCCAGCGCGTCGCAAAGCGCTTCTGTGTCAATAAGCGTACCGCGGCTAGCGTTCAGCAGAACAGCGCCCTCTTTGAGAAGGGCAAGACGTTCGCGTGAAAAAAGACGGTTGGTTTCCTTCGTTGCGGGCAGGCAGATGGCGACAATGTCCGCACGGGGCAAAAGGCTGTCAAGATCCGCGGCCAAATGTATTTCGTCCACATAGTCCGGCTTTTCCGCACAGGTGCGGCGCAGACCGATCACATAAGCGCCCAGCGCTTTTACTTTTCGGGCAAATTCGCCGCCAATATCGCCCAGTCCAATCACCAGGACGGTGGATTGATAAATGGATTTTACCTTGCCCTGCCCCTGCCAGAGGTGCAGCTTCTGTGCATCACGGTAGGTGTGAAGGCGCTTTATAATTTCCAGAAGCATGCCGAGCAGGTGCTCGGAAACAGCAAGGCCGTATGCGCCCGTTGAATTAGTCAGTGCGGTGCCCTTGGGCAGGACATCCTCCTTTAGAAAGGAATCCACTCCCGCGCTGTGGCAGTGCAGCCACTCCAGATTAGGGGAATTCTTCACATAGTCTGCCGGGGGATTGCCTATAATGATCTGGGCATCCTGCACCTGTTCTCTGGTGACGTCTCTGTAGGTGCTGTAAAGAAACCGGCATTCCGGTGCGGATTGTTGAAGCAGGGCTTTGTGACGCGTCTCTGCGGGAAGAAGAACAAGAACTCGCTTAGAGAAACTCATGACTGATACTCCCTTGCAATATTTTACCATTTCCTGATATAAAATTTGTTTCATTGTATAACACGGCTGGTAAAATTGCAATAAGAAGCTCTTCTTTATCTACCGAAGAAAGGGATTACAATTCTATTGCAATCTCGTATTTTTTCAGCCAGTAGTTAATCTGAAGCAGATACGCCATCATCTGCGGGCCCGCCATCAGCTGGCCGAACCACGGTTTGCCGTAATCCGACTTTTCGCTGAGCAGCTCCGCTGCGGCGGTTTTGCTGATGAGCCTGTGAATCGGCTCCTCTTCATCCGACATGATTGCCGCAAGTCTCTGCTTTACAATCATTTCGTAGGCCGGGTTGTGCGTTTTGGGGTAAGGGCTTTTTTTGCGCATCAAAACATCTTCCGGCAGCCAATCCTTTGCCGCGTCACGCAGCAGGCCCTTCGCCACGCCGCCGTGACATTTGTATTCCCACGGAGTATTGAACACATACTGCACAATGCGGTGGTCGGCGTACGGTACACGCACTTCCAGTCCGCTCGCCATACTCGACCGATCCTTACGATCCAGCAGGGTGGACATAAACCAGTTGATGTTCAGGAACGATATTTCCCTGCGACGCTTTTCCTGCGCGCTTTCGCCCTCCAGCGTGGGAACGGCCGCAATGGATTCTTCGTACCGCATATTGACGTATTCCTCTATGTGCAGTGCGTCGGCAATTTCGGGAATCAGCAGCCCCGTACGGATGGACAGGTCCGGCGACCATGGGAAGCAGTGTCCCTCGAACGCTTCTTTTTTGTGGAACCACGGATACCCTCCGAAGATTTCGTCCGCGCATTCTCCGCTGATACCCACCACATGATTTTTTTTAATTAGACTGCAGAAATACAGCAGGGAAGAGTCAACGTCCGCCATACCGGGCAGGTCTTTCGCGGCCACAGCGTCATAAAGCTTGTCGGCAAGCGTCACGTTGTTGCACTCCAGATAGTGGTGGTCGGTATGAAACGCTTCTGCCATTTTGGCGACCCACGGTTTGTCGGCGCCCGGTTGGAATGCCGTCGGCTTGAAATATTTATCATTGCCGATAAAATCAAAGGAATAGGTGGAAAGCGTTTTTCCCTGCGCCTGATAATTTCTTGCCGCCAGCGCGGTGATAATGCTGGAGTCGAGGCCGCCGGACAGGAAAGTGCACAGCGGCACATCGGAAACAAGCTGTCTGGTCACGGCGTCTTCAACCAGATACCGTACTTCTTTGACGCTGTCCTCGTAGCTGTCCGGATGCTCATAGCTTTTCAGTTTAAAGTAGGGATATGTCTCGAACCCTTGGTTGTCAAACACGGCAATATAGCCGGGCTTAATTTCCAGTATGTTTTTAAATACGCCGATTCCTGCGGTTCTGGCCGGCCCGATTCCGAATATTTCACACAGCCCCTGCCTGTCGATGACGGGGTTGATGCCGGGGTACTCAAACAACGCCTTGATTTCAGAGGCAAAAATCAGCCTGCCGTTTTCCATGGAATAAAACAGCGGCTTTACGCCGAAACGGTCGCGGCATAAATAGCAGCAGCCGCGTTTTTCGTCGTCAACAGCAAAGGCAAAAATGCCATTCAGCTTTTCCGCGCAGGCAAATCCGAACTGAATGTAGCATTTTAGCAGGACTTCGGTATCGCTTTTGGTTTCGAACGTGTGGCCAAGTGCCTTCAACTCCGACCGCAGCTCCTCGGTGTTATACAGTTCTCCATTGTAGACGATGGTGTACTGAAATCCGCCGACTGCCGCGGTCATCGGCTGCTTTCCGCCCTCAATATCCACAACCGCAAGCCGTGTGTGGGCCAGCGCCGCATGAGCCGAAACATGGACTCCGCTGTCATCCGGGCCGCGGTGCTTTAATTTAGAGCCCATTCTCTTTGCAAGCGCACGCCAGAACAGCGCTTCTTCGCTCAAATTGTCATTATAATCACAGAATCCTGCAATTCCACACATACCAATCCCTCGCTTTCTGTTATCTTTTTATATTATGCTCATTTGTCATTATGGTTAACAGATCCGCATTGTTTATGTGGAGCAGGGTATGAAAAAGCCGTCCCGCACGGCGGCGGGACGGCTGAATTTTTGGGTTGGGTTGATTTATTTTTCCTTCTTTTCGGATTTGCCCTTTTCCTGTTTCGCATTTTTGCTCTTATCGGCTTCGGAAAGCTCGCTCAGGATTCTTTCAGCCGCCGTACGGCGCGCGGCGGCTTCAATAGAAAGCTCGATCGCGAGGCGGGTCAGTTCGGCGTCGCCTGCGTCCGCAGTGGAACGTACGCGGTCACAGACTTCTTTCAGAGCGGCGGTGTGCGCTTCGCTGAAACGGCCGTACATTTCGTCTTTGGAAGCATCATTTAAAAGTGCTTTCAGCAGGAAAGAAATGTCCTGAATGGATAGAACTTGCTTGAGCATGCAAATGACCATCAGCAGTGCCAGATGCTCACGGGAATATTTTTTTTGCTCGGGCCGGGGAAGAACTCCGTCTTTTACATAATTGTTAATCATGCTTGAAGTCAGCAGACTGGTGCTGTCGTTTCGTTCAAACAGGCAAAGCTGTTTGTTCATGTAGGTCAGCACCTGATCCATGTATAAATAAATTTCCGGCAGTCTTTCCCAGTCCACCGCGCTGTATTTTTCAATTTCCTCCGCCCAATTTGTAATTTGTTCAGCTGCGCTCATCTTACATCCTCCTTTAGTTTTGCCGCGCGTTCATAACTGGGGAAACGGCTTGGCGGCGTACCCGTACATTTCTTAAACACGCGGGAAAAATACAACTGATCGGAAAAGCCCGCCGAATAGGCGACTTCGCCAACCGACAGATTTCTGGATTCCAGCAGTTCGGAAGCCTTATTAACCCGGTAGCGCATCAGGTATTCGTTCGGCGAAAGGGATATATGCTGCATAAACAGCCGGTACAGATGGCTGCGGCTGATTCCAACGCTGGAAGCAATGTCTGTAATGCCAATATCGCTCGAATAGTTATATTCAATGAATTTGATTGCCTTCTGCACATATTCATACCCGTTGGTGTGCTGCGCGGAAGGAACTCCAAATTCATCCATCAGCGCGGCCAGGAACTGCAGCAGTCCGGACTCCATTCTTGCCTCGTCGCTCGGGCTGGAACCGGAAGTGTTGCAGATCTTCATCAACAGCTCCTCAAACATCCGGTCTTTGTCGTAGTGGAACACAGGGGTGCGGTCCAACAGGCCGGTTTGACCCATCAGCCTTTTTGCGTCACTGCCGTTAAATCCGACCCAGCAGTATTCCCAGGGGTCTTCTCGGTCGGCAACATAATGAACGACGTGGGACGGTTCCACCAAAAAGCCGTCCCCCGCGGTTAGGTGATAATCTTTTCCAGCGTTGGTAAACACGCCGTGGCCGGATAAAATATAGTGTATCAGGTAGTGGTCACGCACAGCGGGCCCCCACGAGTGGCAGGCGCCGCACCGCTGAACTCCGCAGCTGTATACCGCAAGTCCCAGACTGTTATGAAAAGGTACACGGAAAGAGTGCCTGAATTCGTCATTTGTCATCAAGAAATTCAGCCTCCTTTCTGACATTCGTAATAAATTTATTATAATTCGCATGTCGGATTTATGCAATAAAAATCAAAAAGCAGTAAAATATAATTGAAATAAATACCATTATCGTTTATAATAAGACCAATTATTAATTATTTGTTCATTTTTATAGAATGAAAATTTTTAGAAGCGAGGAAATAAATTATGAGTCTTGACCAGAAAATTCAACTCTCTATCATCATTTTGCTGACTGGCCTTGTCGTTGTGTTCATCGTGCTGATCTTCCTCACATATTTGATAAAGGGATATGGAGCGGCACTCAGAGCAATTCAGTCCGATTCGAACGAGAGCAAGGCTTCTGTGCCTGCGGCAACTGCCGCCTCAGTTCAGTCGGTGTCAGTCCCTGCAGCTGGTCCGTCTGTTCAGGCGGGAATTACCGAAGAGACGGTTGCGGCAATTTCCGCGGCTGTTTATACTTTATACGGCGCATCTGCCGGGAGGGTAGCCAGTATCCGCCGCTCTTCTCAGCCCAGCCGCTCCGTGTGGGGGATGGCAGGATTATTGGAGAGCACCCGCCCTTTTTAAGTTCAAAAAACAGAGAGGACTGATCCGGTATTGAATATACTGAATGAATTTCTACAATCTATCCAAGGCATCTTCCAAACGTCCGGATTCTTTTTGAATGACTGGCGCAACTATATCATGATTGGAATTGCCTGTGTTTTGATGTATCTTGCGATTAAAAAGCAGTTTGAACCCCTTCTTCTTTTACCGATTGCGTTTGGGATGCTGCTTGTCAATCTGTTCCCGGCTATTATGGTTCCCCCGCAGACGACGATGCAGCTTGTATCCGATTACATGACTGCGCACGGCGGCGCAGCCGGAAATTATCCGATTGTTCTTTTGAACGGACAGCAATATTATCAGGTTACGCAGGTCGGCGGATTGTTCTATTATCTGTATCAGGGCGTTAAGCTCGGAATTTATCCTCCGCTTATTTTCCTTGGAATTGGCGCGATGACGGACTTTGGGCCGTTGATTTCCAATCCGAAGAGCTTTTTGCTGGGTGCGGCTGCTCAGCTTGGCATTTTTACCACCTTTATCGGTGCTGTTTTTCTTGGGTTTTCGGGAAAACAGGCCGGTTCCATCGGAATTATCGGCGGAGCGGACGGCCCGACCGCCATCTTTGTTACCTCTAAGCTGGCACCGGAACTTTTAGGCCCGATTGCGGTCGCGGCGTATTCTTACATGGCGCTCGTGCCCATTATTCAGCCGCCGATTATGAAGGCACTGACCACCAAAAAAGAGCGTGGCATTGTAATGGAGCAGCTTCGTCCGGTTTCCAAGCTGGAAAAGATTCTGTTCCCGATTATCGTTACGGTTGTTGTTTCCCTTTTGCTGCCGGATGCCTGTCCGCTTATAGGAATGCTGATGCTGGGAAATCTGTTCCGTGAAAGCGGCGTGGTAGGGCGTATTTCCAATACTGCTCAAAATGAACTGATGAATATCATTACCATTTTCCTCGGCGTGACTGTCGGCGCAACGGCGACCGGTTCGGTATTCCTGTCGCTCCAGACAATTGAGATTATTATTCTGGGCTTGCTTGCGTTCAGCTTCGGCACTGCCGGTGGCGTACTGTTCGGCAAATTGATGTGCTGGACTTCCCACGGAAAAGTAAATCCGCTGATCGGTTCGGCCGGTGTTTCCGCCGTTCCTATGGCGGCCCGTGTGGCGCAGAAAGTCGGCCAGGAAGAAAATCCCGGAAATTTCCTTCTGATGCATGCAATGGGCCCGAACGTGGCCGGCGTGATTGGCTCCGCGGTTGCGGCTGGTGTACTGATTAGTATTCTTGGATAAGAGGATTTTTTAAAAAATAATTCAATAGAATTAAGAGATACCCGCACTCGGTTCAGTGCGGGTATTTTGTGTGGTTCTCTTTTTCGTTTGCTATTATATGCAGAATATTGTATAATAAAAGTTATGCAGTAAGAAATCAATGAGCGGACTTCCGCCCAAATTATCAAGTTCTGGCGGTGAATTCATGAACAATACTACTACGGATCAAATTATTGGAATCAGGAAAAATGTTCTGAAAAAGGAATTTTCCAGAATGAATGACAGGCAGCAGGAGGCGGTTTTCAGTGTGAACGGTCCCTTGCTGATCCTTGCCGGTGCCGGAAGCGGAAAAACTACCGTTCTGGTAAACCGTATCGCAAATATTATTCGCTACGGAAATGCCTACAAAAGCGAAAATATTTCAAATGATCTATCGGAAGAAGACCTCAGTGCGGCCAACCGATATCTGTCCGCAGGAGAGCCTTTGCCTTTTCAGGTAAAATGTCACTTTGCGGCAGAGCCCTGCCGTCCCTGGCAGATCCTTGCCATTACGTTTACCAACAAGGCTGCCGGAGAGCTCAAAAACAGGTTGAACAGCATGTTGGGAGAAGAAGGCGACGACATCTGGGCTTCCACCTTTCATTCTACCTGCGCGCGTATGCTGAGGCGCGATGGTGATAAACTTGGTTACTCCAATCATTTTACGATTTACGATACGGACGATTCCCGCCGTATGATGAAGGAATGCCAGAAATCACTTGGCATTGACGACAAAATTCTTTCTTTTAAATCCATACTGTCCGCAATCTCCCGTGCGAAGGACAGCATGATTCAGCCAAAAGAATACCTGCAGCAGGCCGGCAGCGACAACAGGCTGGGGCTGATTGCGCAGGCTTACAAGCTTTATCAGGCGAAGCTTAAGGAAGCCGACGCCATGGATTTTGACGATCTGATCTGCAACACGGTCTGTCTCCTTCAGCAGCATCCCGATGTTCTGGAGTATTATCAGAATAAATTCCGCTATATTATGGTGGACGAGTACCAGGATACCAATCACGCACAGTACCTGCTTGTAAAGCTGCTGGCTCAGAAGAGCACCAACCTCTGCGTCGTCGGCGACGATGACCAGAGTATCTACAAATTCCGCGGCGCGACCATAGAGAATATCCTGAATTTTGAGAGGACCTTCCCGAACGCGAAGGTAATCCGTCTGGAACAGAATTACCGTTCCACCAAAAATATCCTGAATGCTGCGAACGCGGTGATTGAAAACAACACAGAGCGCAAAGGGAAGACACTTTGGACGGACAACCCTGCCGGAGAAAAAATCGGGGTGCACACCGCTTTCAGCGAGCAGGACGAAGCGGATTACATTGCGAAAAAAATACTGGAAAGCGTAGCAGTCGGACGAAAATTTGCCGATCACGCCATTTTGTACCGCATGAATTCCCAGTCCAATATCCTCGAAAAAATCTTTATCAAATCCGGAATTCCTTACCGTATTATCGGCGGTCTGCGTTTCTATGAGCGGAAAGAAATCAGGGATATGATTGCGTATTTGAGCGTGATTAACAATCCGAACGACGAAATCCGTCTTCGCCGCATTATCAATCAGCCGAAACGCTCCATTGGGGATAAGACGATTGCACAGGCCACGGAAATCGCCGCCACACTGGGGGAAAGCGTATTCGACATTATCAAAAACGCCGACCAGTATGAACCCTTGAAGCGGACAGCGCCCAAGCTTCTGCAATTTGCCGCTACCATGCAGGAGCTGATTGACGCCGCGAACGATGAAAATACCAGTCTGAATGAACTGTATCATCTGATTCTTGATAAAACAGATTATATCGGCAGCCTGAAAGCGTCCGAAAACGACGACGCTCAGGACCGTATTGACAACATTAACGAACTTGCTTCCAACTTAATTAAGTACGAAGAAGACAACGGCGAGGAGGCCTCTCTTTCCGGTTTTCTTGAGGAAGTATCCCTGCTGACCGATATTGATAACTTCGATGCCAATTCCGACAGCGTGGTGATGATGACCATCCATTCGGCAAAGGGCCTGGAATTTCCGGTTGTGTTCCTTCCCGGGTTTGAAGACGGGATTTTCCCGGGAATACAGGCAATTTACAATCCCGCGGAAATCGAAGAGGAACGCCGCCTGGCGTATGTTGCCATTACCAGAGCGAAGGAAGAACTGTTTATCGTTAATGCGGAGAGCCGCATGATTTTCGGGAGCACTTCCCGCAACAAACCATCCCGTTTTATTGAGGAAATTCCAGAGGAACTGGTTGCCCGCAGCCGTACCAGAGAGTGGAAAAAGCCTGCTCCGGGGATGGCGCTGCCCACTTCCGCTTTTGAGGCCAGAGTGGTGACGACCGAATCAGCCCGCAGTTTCGGCCCGTCGAACCTGATTCACAGCGAGCCGCCGAAGGTTCAGTTTCAAGTGGGGGACGGCGTTATGCATAAGACGTTTGGAACGGGACTGATTCTTTCTGTTTCCCCGATGGGGAACGATACTCTTTTGGAAATTGCCTTTGAGAAGGCCGGTACGAAAAAGCTGATGGCGAATTTCGCACGTTTACAGAAAATCTGAAATAGATATCATAAAGCCCGCCTGTAAAATCAGGCGGGCTTTATTTGTAAGTGAAAGATAGTTTTTTGACTTTATGATCTGCGGGAACGGTCGTTGCAGCCGCAGTCGCTGACTTTGGGCGGGAAAAACTCGTCGGTCGGAAACTCGATGCGGCGGAACATATCGCATGGATCGTCTGATGTAGTGACACATTCTTTTTCCGGGATACAGAAGTCGTACGCGGGAATCAGCATTTGCACATTTCTGACAATTTGAACAATTGTAAAGATACCAATTGTAGCATAAACAGTTCGATTGGATGCAAAGTCCAGCTGACCGCCGAAATGTCTGCAGATTGAGTCGGGAATACGGCAGCAGCTCTCATTGCAATGCGACTGGCAGTCGCAGATTCGTGCCGACAGGCAAATCGGCTCCGCAACCTGACAGGTTGCTTTCGGGAGCACGTCGCCGCAGACAGAATTTGGGCCGTCGATGTCGTCCTGCGTGCAATCGGAAGTGAACATTTTTACATTGCCCTCACTGCCATACAAAATTACCCTTTTGCTGAATATGGATACACCATTTACAATAGCGGGGCTTGTGGCCAACGGACAAAATACGTCCACACACACATCGAAGAAAAAGGTCATATCTACCGAATAAAAGCCTTTGTTAAATGGTACCGGCTCCAAATCAAGGAACACAGTAATGACTTCGGCGTTTCTGAGCCTGACGTTTGTTGCATGTTCAATCAGGTCGTGCTTATCCGGTGGGAAATAAACCCTTAAATCTTCAAGGCAATCTTTATCAGAAGAGTAACCGTGATAGAATAGTACTCTTTTAAATTGATTGAATGCAAAGCAGGGGTTGAAGTTTTATTTGTTATTATCATTTATCGTTAATTCTAAGATACCCGGCAGTGCTATGTATCGTTACAGGGCAGATTTATGCTGGCACATTCAACAGGATATACTGTTTGACCGGGCATTCATCGATACTTTCATAATCTTTGTATTCTCCGGTTTCAGAGACTCCTTCAAGGTGGAGAAATGCTGGGTGCATGAACTTGTCGTCAATCTGGCTTGCAACAATGTGCAATTCGATTAAGCCCATTCCGTCTTTTTCAATTTCCATTATTTTTTCTTTCAAAAGCTTGAGGTTTACGCTAATACTTTGCATTTCAAAAACATCCTTTTTTTTTAATTGGTTGCGCAACATTTGTAATTTTAAAGGAAATGTTCTAAAATTGCAATAGCGAAAAAAGTCGCAATTATAGAAGTTTTAACGAATGGAAAAAATAGGATAAATAAACAAAATATATGACATAACTAAAATTTTTTTATGAAAAATTCGGAGATTAATTGCTGGAATGAGGACATTATAATCACAAAGAAAAATAAAATTCACATGTTCTCTGTCGAAGTGAGATGGCTTATGACTTGTTTGTTCGAATATCGCAATATTCAGGGTGACTGTCAAACCATTTGACGGCATACGAACAGGTGAGTACTGCCTTGCGCTTTTGCTCTCTGAGCAAAGAGGCGGAAGCTTCCATCAGTTTGCCGGCGACACCCTGTCCCCGAAGAGAATCGTCCACAAAAGTATGGTCGATGTTTACCGTCTGTTCATCCATGTCCGGAAAGGTGACCTCGGCAATCACCTGGTGAGATTCATTTTCAGCGTATATACGGTTTTTTTCATAGATCAGTTCCAATTTCATTCCTCCTGTCTGTTTGTAGTATGCCATTTTTTCTTTCATTTTGTCAATGTGTATTATGAATGAATTGGTTTTAAGTAAACTTCCAGCGTAAACTCTCCCGGTTTCGCACCCTTTTCTTTATTGTAAATAATTTTCCCGATCATTGCTTTTAGAAGCAGGTTCTTTTTTTGTGTAGATGCGGCACCATAAACCTCCAGCAGGGTTACTGCTTTTTTACTGTCATTAGGACAGTCGATAGGTAAGGAAGAAGTCGTTGTGTCTTTCATCTTTTGCAGCCTGTTTTCTTTTTCCTTCAGATATGTCTGACGCTTCAGAAAGGTGTCCAGGTCATACACGCCCTGCTCCAGAAGATCGTGCAGTTTTCCAATTTGCCCCGCAGTGGTTTTGATTTCCGACTCTACGGTATTGAGGAATTCCCTGTTTTCCGATTTCGGCCGCAGCGCGGGATTTTTCTGTGAAATCCTGTACTCGCTCATTCTGCTTTTCAGTTCGTGCACAACCGCGTCTTCGATCAGGGACAGAGCGGAGGACACCATGCAGCCTGGTTTCTGACATAGCAGGTAGGCTCCTCCCTTACGGATCACCTGGCGCTGCATCGGTGCGCCGCAGTGCGCGCAGTAGACCAGACCGGCGAGCGGGTTTTCCACACTGCCCGTATTTGCCGGCGGATGGGAGCGACAGGCTGCCATTTTCTGTGCCTGCTCAAAAATTTCATCCTGTACGATGGGCGGATGGATTCCTGCTACAACAGTCCATCTGTCCGGTGAGTTCTGAATGGTGATCTGCTTGCTGTTTCCCTTCGCACCCTTACGGATCTGTGTTTTCCGGTTCCAGACGATTTTGCCTGTGTAGACGGGGTTGTGGAGGATTTTCATGACGGATGACCGGCCGAATTTTTCAGAGCGGTGGGGTTTGGCCCCCATGGCGTTAACCGTGTCGGCAATATGCTGGCAGCCCAGTCCCTTGTTGACGTACAGGTCAAACATCATCCGCACGAAACGGGCCTCTTCCTCGCAAACCGCTAGTGTAGGCCGCTTGTTGACTGTTGTTTTCACATATCCGTAAGGCGCGTTGGCAACATACCCTCCGTCCGCAATGGTTTTTTTAATCCCCCGCTGCATCCGGCGTTTAATCGCTTTGAGCTCCTGCCGGGCCATAAAGGTTTCAAATTCGGAGTAGGTTTCATCCATTTCGTTGTTCAGGTCGTAAATCTTGCGCGGCGTAATGATTTTTGTATCCGCATTTTTCAGCGTTTCAAGAATGACCCCCTGGTCGCTCATGGCACCGCGCCCCAGACGGTCAATATCCATGCACAGAACCGCGTCGTATTCGCCTCGCTCCACGTCGGTAAGCAGCTGCAGCATCTGCGGGCGTGCATACAGGGATTCGCCGGAAACGACTTCTTCATAAATTTTTGTTATGTCAAGATTGTTTTTAGCGGCGAACTCCTGCAGGGTTTCCCTGTGGCGCTTCAAGGTTTCGTCCACGGTATCACTCAGTTCCTCCGCCCGGCTTTTGCGCAGATAAATTGCTGTAATCATTTTATCACCGCTTTCCTTACCTATATTTATGGAAGAAACAGATCAATATTCCAGCCTCCGAATCCAGAAGGATGCGGAGGTTTTTTTATTGTGCCGGAACCCCGTTCTGCACGAATAGGACAAACATCGGCATTCATATTTTTTATAGAGGTGATGCATATGCGCGACACAGGGAAGCCGATTGTCACCGTACATATTTTGCCGGGAACAGACGAAGAGATTGCGTGCAACAGAGAAAATCTGCGTTATGTAACGGAACAGATCTGCACCGAAATAAGCGGATCGGAAACCAGCGTAACGATTGACTGGGAAGGTGTCGGCGAAAAAAAGTCCGATTGAAAGAGGGGGAAGACCCTATGCAATACAAGGTGCTTCAGGGTTATATGGCGCTTTGCCGTTTTTATGGATGGAAACCGACGTGGGCCGGACTCAAAGCGTTTAACCGCGGTGACCGCGCGAGAAGTCTGAAAAGGGGGGAGCCAAAAAAATGATGTGCGCGTTATGCAGAAAATGCAAGAGTGGGTTTGACAACAGGGTCTGCCGCCATTTTTGTTCCGCCTACAAACGTGCTTTTGAACGCAATGTGGAACGGCAGCTGGACGAAACGCTGTTTCGCCGTCTTGCCAGAATCTCCAAATAGACTGGTGTGAAAAAACAGAGCCGTCCCACACGGGGCGGCTGTCGTTCTTCATTGATTTTTCATATACTCTGTAATGCGTTCGTGAAAATTTTCATAGGAGCTGCTTCCGTTCAATAGCTTCAGCTGCATATCATCCGACAGAGAGAAGAAATAGTCCCTTACTTTTCTGTCCCGTTCGGGCAGATTCGAAGGAAATGGGAATTCGTAAAATCCGGTATAATCCAAACCAATCACCTCAGGAATAGTGTATGACTATTTTACAAAAACATGCAGAATTTTCCTGTCATTTTGTTTTAGAACCAGCGCAGCGGACGTTCAGCTGCCGCTTGTATCAAGCGTGTTTACCGTTCTTCACTGCATGAGTCGTATACGCGCAGTCCGTCTATGCATACAGCTTCATTAAAATTTCCTGAATTTTGCACATTTGCAGATGTTTCCGAGCAATTTCCATCCATAAAATAATCCTCCTAACACATTTAGTGAAACCTTTGTTTCTCAATACCATTTTATGGCGGCTGTTTCATTGTGTTACAGAAATATTTTCCCATCACGGCTAAGTTTTTTCAAAATAGTAAAAAACTAATAAATTAATATATAATAAAAAATATATAGTATTAATAATCATTAAAATATAGTAATAATCTATTTTAAATGAGCAATAAATACAAAATATGATTATTTCAATCCGATTAATTCGTCTTTTTATAAAATCTTTACTATTTATATTTTATTAAGATTCTGTTATAATTGTGTTAACCAAATGTAAGAAATTCATCAGGTAAGAATAATCACTCGACAGGACGAAATGAGGTTATCTAATGTCACTTGCGCTCATTATCGCACTTCTCCTTGTTTGCGCTTCTATCTTTGTCAACGGCTGGACAGACGCGCCGAATGCAATTGCTACTGTTGTTTCGACCCGAGTGCTTTCCCCACGGGCGGCAGTTTTAATGGCTACAGCCTTTAATCTGGTCGGTATCATGTGCTTCGGCACTGCGGTTGCCAGTACGATTGCCAATCTTGTCAATGTCGGAACCGGGTCCAATCCTCTGATTGCGATTTGCGCAGCTCAGCTTTCCATAGTAATATGGTCGGTGTCTGCTTGGAAATTTGGAATTCCAACCAGTGAAAGCCACGCGCTGATTGCCGGGCTGATGGGTTCTGGGATTGCCTATAACGGCGTTTCCGCTTTTAAGCTGGCAGAGTTCCAAAAGGTGCTTTGGGGCATCGTTATCTCGACAGTCGTAGGATTCTGCGTAGCTTATGTTGTGACCAAATTAGTCGGTTTTCTGTTCCGCAGGGTTAAGCGCGCGAAAGCAAACCGCTTTTTCTCTCTGGGACAAGTTGCTTCCGCCGCCCTGATGGCCACGAGCCACGGAGCGCAGGACGGGCAGAAATTTATGGGCGTTTTTGTACTGGTTATTCTTCTTGCGAAAAATCAGCCGATTCCGCAGACCGTTCATATTGATATCTGGATTATGTTCCTCTGTTCCATCGTTATGGCGATCGGGACTTCCATCGGCGGTTACCGTATCATTAAGACAATGGGAATCGATATGGTAAAATTGGAAAAGTATCAGGGATTTTCCGCTGAGATTGTGGCTTCACTCTGTATGCTGATTACGACCGTATCTTCCGGAATTCCCCTTTCCACCACCAATACAAAAGGGACAGCGATGATGGGTGCCGGCGCGGCAAGGCGTTTTTCCGATGTAAACTGGGGAATAGCGAAAGAAATGGTCGTGGCATGGGTATTGACTTTTCCGGCCTGCCTTATTCTGGGCTATGTTATGACCAAACTGTTTGTGCTGATTTTCTAAACCGCAAAACAGTATAGGATATGTAAAGAATAATGAATCTGTTATTTTGAAGGGTAAGGGAACTATCATGAGTAATTTTTTTGCTAAAGGGCCGGACTATTTCTCACTGTTTGAAAAAGGGATCGGTATTTCCTGCCAGGCTGCAAAAGTGCTTCAGAATTCGTTTTCGGACGGCGCCATTGATAAAAATGAAATAAAACTGCTCAAAGACATTGAGCACGATGGGGACAAGCACGTTCACTATTGCTCCAACCTCATTGCAGACGCGTTTATTACACCGATTGACCGTTCGGATATGATGGATATGGTTCGCGCCATTGAATCAATTACCGACAGTATCGACGATATTGGAAACCAGATTTACATGATGCATATTTCGGGCGCAAATGAGACAACTGTGAAACTGGTCGATCTGATTGTCAAAAGCTGCGAGGGACTTTGCACTTTGATGTCCGACTTTAAGCAGTTCAAGAAGAATTTGAAGAGCATTAAGCAGATGTCGGTATATGTCAATCATCTGGAAGAAGAGGGCGACGCGATTTTCAGCGAGGCGATGAGAGAGCTCTTTGATCCGGAAAACAAGATGGAGATGATCGATGTGATCCGTCTTCAGAATCTTTACAATACCATGGAAAATTCGCTGGACTACTGTGAAGACGTCGCCGATATTGTAGAGCAGATTATTATTTCAAACACTTAAGCAAACCACTTTTTCAAGCTCACCTTTTAGGTGGGCTTTTTATTTTGGCTGCGGGGAAAAGGGCGGCAAAGATTTTATTATTGAACCGCGCCCAATAGTTTGCTATAATACTCTTATTAATGACATAAAAGTGTAAAGGGGATTTTCCATGGCAAAGGTTACGCTGATTGCATATACTCCCGAACCGGAAAAAACGGTAGCGCAGGCGGCAAAGCTCTGCTATTCACCTGCTTCCATAGAAGATATATCGGAAGGACTCACCGACGAAAAGGTTGCGTCCTTTGTGGACATGCTGGCAGAAATCGGTCATGAAAGCCCGATTGAGCACGCGTCTTTTACGTTTGGCATCCAAGGGGTTTCCCGTTCTTTTTTGGCGCAGATGACCCGCCACCGAATTGCTTCTTACAGCGTGCAGAGTCAGCGTTATGTGACGGAGGCCTGCTTTGAGTATGTCGTTCCTCCGGAGATTGAAGCCATCCCCGAAGCAAAGGCGGAGTTCCTAAAAGCGATGGAAGAAGATCAGAAGCACTATGAAAAACTGACCTTTCTTTTAAAAGAGAAACATAAAAAAGAACTGATGGCCGCCGGAAAAGATGAAAAATCCGCCGAGCGCGCTGCGCAGAAACAGGCGATTGAGGACGCGCGGTTTGTTCTGCCCAACGCCTGTGACACCAAAATGGTCTGTACCATGAACGCGCGTTCGCTCTATAACTTCTTTTCCCACCGCTGCTGCAACCGCGCCCAGTGGGAAATCCGCGCCGTTGCGGTGGAAATGCTGCGTCTTGTCCGCGGCGTGGCGCCGCACCTCTTCAAGCACTGCGGGCCGCCTTGCCTGCGCGGTGCCTGCCCCGAGGGCAAAATGTCCTGCGGCAAAATCAGTGAGGTGCGCGAGTTTTTTAATGGAATAGGGGAAAACTGATGGGCGGAAAATTAATTACCATGGAGGGACTGGACGGCAGCGGAAAGGCAACGCAGACCGAACTGCTCTGTCAGACGCTGACCGGGCGGGGCGTGAAGCTGCGCCGCGTCTCTTTTCCAGACTATAACGAACCTTCCTCTATTTTGGCCCAGATGTACCTGAATGGGGAATTTGGTACCAATCCGGACGATGTTAACGCTTATGCCGCTTCCTCATTTTATGCGGTTGACCGCTATGCGAGCTATAAAAAATACTGGCAGCAGGATTACCTCGCCGGTTCTTTGATTATCGCCGACCGGTATACTACATCCAATATCGTATTTCAGCTTTCCAAGCAGCCGCGCGAACTCTGGGCGGATTTTGTGGAGTGGGTACAGGATTATGAATACAATAAACTGGGGCTGCCCCGGCCTGACCTGACCATCTATCTGAATATGCCGCTGGATGTTTCCCAGAAACTTCTGAGCAGCAGGTACCATGGAAATGAGGATAAAAAGGATATTCACGAAAGCAACGCGGAGTATCTGCGTGCATGCCGCAAAAGTGCGGAATACGCCTCGCAGAAGCTGAACTGGAAGATCGTTCAGTGTGCGGATGACAGGGGCCTGAAGACGGTTGAACAAATTCACGGCGAAGTGATGAAGATTGCAGCAGACGTGCTGTGAATTTCACGGACTTTGTCATGGGAACAGAAGGACGGATGATATGATTTGTTTTGCGAACTGGGAAATGCGCGGCGAACTTGCAGAAATCTGGACAAGCTGCTTTCATGAGCCTGTGCGTCCGGCAAAATATTTTCTGAATAATTATTTTAAGCCTGAAAACTGTCTGGTTTATAAAATGGGGGACAAAACCGCATCCGTCGTTTATTTGCTGCCCGCCCGGATTCTGGTCGGGTCCGTATCCGTACAGGCGCATTACATCTATGCGGCGGCTACTTTGCCGCAGTTCCGCGGACACGGCTATATGGCGGCGCTGCTGGCTGCCGCGGCGCTGGTGGGCGCCAACCGGGGCGATCAGTATTCCGCGGTGCTCCCTGCCGAGCCGGAGCTTTACAGCCTTTATGAAAAGGCCGAATACACGAAATTCTTTCAGGTGAAAAACGTTTCGCTTTCTCTGGAGGATCTCTGTTCATTGGCCGATTCCGGTGTTTCCTCACGCACTCTTTTGACATACAGCCAGATGAACAGTCTGCGCGGGGAACAGCTTGAGGGGAAAACCGGTTCCGTGCTTTGGAGTGACGAAGCGTTCGCTTTTGCCGCCGGGATGGGTAAAATCTACGGTGATAAAATGGTCTGTTCCCGCACCGGAGGAAAATTTGCCTATGCCCTTTGCCGCCGTACGGACACCGATACCTGCGCGGTTCTGGAAATGATGGCGGACAGCGATACTCTCCGGGATCTGGCGGCGAACATTATCAGCGCCGAGCCTGCGGAGCGCTACACCTTCCGTCTGCCCGTATGGGAGACACTTTTGGGTCAGCAGGGCGAACCGGCTGATTTCGGTATGCTCAAACCCCTGGGCGGGGCTGTTTGGGACCCGCTGCGGCAGAACGCGGCCGCGCCGTACCTTGGGCTGCCGCTTGACTAATTTTGGGAGGTGTCAATGATGATTTATCTTTTTCTGGCGGATGGATTTGAAGAAATTGAGGCGCTGGCAGCCGTGGATGTTTTAAGACGTGCCGGCTGCGACCTTGTTACCGTCGGTGTCGGCGGCAAAAGAATTACCGGAGCGCATAAAATTGAAGTAACCGCCGATATAGAAGAAAAGGAAGCGGTGACGGACGGGCTGGACATGGTAGTGCTGCCGGGCGGTATGCCGGGGACGCTCAATCTGGAAAAATCCCCGATTGTAAAGGCGGCTATCCGCTACTGTGCGGAAAATGATAAATACATCTGTGCCATCTGCGCGGCTCCCTCCATTCTCGGTCATATGAATCTTCTGAAAGACCATACCGCGACCTGCTTTCCGGGCTATGAACAGGAACTGCACGCGAAAGCCCTGTCCGCCGAGCCTGTCTGCGTCAGCGGAAAGGTGATTACGGCCAGAGGCGCGGGTGTTGCCGTGGAATTTGCCCTTCAGATCGTGGCAGTACTGTTTGGCACCGAAAAATCAATGATGCTTAGGAAGTCGATGCAATGTATGTAAGAAATATCCGCGAAATCAAAATGAATCTGCGCTCACGCTACCGCCAGTTCCGTGAAAAAATGACGGAAAATCAGAAAATCAGCCTGGACTCCACCATTCAGAGCAGACTGCTTGCGCTGCGTGAATACGCGGCGGCGGACACGGTATTTACTTATGTCAGCAAGCCGATCGAGGTGGATACAATCGCCCTGATTAAGGCCGCGCTTGCCAACCACAAGCTGGTTGCCGCGCCGCGCTGTGTACCGGACTCCTATGATATGGAATTCTTTTATATCACTTCCCTCGATGATCTGGAAAAAGGCAGCTTCGGTGTGCTGGAACCGATTGTTTCCCAGTGCCGTAAAGTAACCGATTTTTCCAAGGGCTTCTGCATTGTGCCGGGGCTCAGCTTTGACGCGCAGGGGTACCGGCTGGGCTACGGTAAGGGATACTACGACCGCTTTCTGGCGGAATTCGGCGGGAACACCGTCGGCATCTGCTACTCCGGCTGTGTCCAGTGGAACCTGCCCCACGGGTATTACGACAAGCCGGTCGACATTCTGATTACGGAAAAGTATATTAGAAGAATGGCAAACCAGCAAAAGTAAGATTACCATTCTATGTTCAAAACAGGAGGACGTATCCATGAGCAACGACAGGGACCTTAACGAGTACCACCAGAAAAAGGTGGAAAGCTTTAAGCTGAATATTCCCGATGAGGATTGGGGCGACACGCCGGATACGGACCTTTCTTCCGATCTGCGCACTACGGACGACGCAAACGCGTCCAACACCGTAATCAGCAGTTACAGTGACCCGCGCGAGGCACAGAGGGCAAAGTCCATGCAGGACGAAGCGGAAATCAAAGCCGAAAAGGCCCATCAGCTTCGCAACAGGGAAAAAGGCAGGAAAAACAAGGCGTTTTTCCGGTTTATCTGGATCATCATGGTCCTGTTTGCCTCTATTTTATTTTCACAGTTTATGATTACTGGGATTAACGACATGCTTGCAATCGGCAAGGAGAGGGTAAGCGTTACGGTTGAAATACCGAAGAATGCTACTACCGGGCAGGTTGCCGGGGCACTTAACACCGCCGGCATCGTGCGCGACGTAAATTTCTTTCAGCTCTATTCCAAGCTGACCAAGGCGGACGGCCATTACAGCAACGGCAGCTATAAAATCGACACCAATATGGACTATGAAGCCATCATCAACAGCCTTCAGTCCAATATGAACCGTGTGGATACCGTCAAAATCACCTTCAAAGAGGGTGCCAACATGCTGGAAATTGCCGATCTGATGGAGAAAAACGGAGTTTGCTCCGCCAAGGAAGTTCTTGCCGCAGTCAATTCGGATGCTTTTGATAAGAATTACGAAATGCTTCAGGCTATCACCAACGAAAAGGACCGTTACTACAAGCTGGAGGGCTATTTGTTCCCGGATACCTATGAATTCTACAAGGACGAAGATCCCGATCAGGCAATTGCCAAGCTGCTCAGCAACTGCAACAAGAAACTGACTAAGCAGATCCGCAACAAGGCGGCGGCCCAGAATATGACTATTGACCAGATGATGACGCTGGCTTCCATGATACAGGCGGAGGCGGCGGATAAAGAAGATATGTATAAAATATCGTCCGTTTTCCACAACCGCCTGAGCAGCGGCGGAGAGGGCGACCTGCTCCGTCTGCGTTCGGACCCGACTACCTATTACCCGTACCGCACCAAGGCGTCGGTTCCGTCCGACATACGCGAAACTTATAAGAGCAAATACGATACTTATACTATTAAGGGCCTTCCCGCGGGACCGATCTGCAACCCGGGCGCGGATGCGATTGACGCGGCCCTAAACCCCGCAAGCACCAATTATTATTATTTCTGCCATGACAAGAACGGAAAAGCATATTATGCGAAGACGAATGCACAGCATGAGGCCAACCTGAAAAAGGCAGGACTGAAATAGAAGTCTTTGGAGGACAAAAATTGACAGATATGAATCAACACGTTGAGCTGTTATCGCCTGTGGGCGATCTGGAGCGGCTCGGCGCGGCAATCAGCTTTGGCGCCGACGCGGTCTATTTGGCCGGGCAGGAGTTCGGGATGCGGACGGCGCCGTCCAATTTTACAAACGAAGAACTGGCAAAAGCAGTGCAGTATGCGCACGAAAAGAAGGTATGCGTCTATCTGACATGCAACACCGTACCGCATAACAACGAGCTTGCGCGTCTGCCGGAATTTCTGCAGTTTGCGCAGGATGCCGGGGTCGACGCGCTGATTATCGCGGACCTTGGGGTCATGGCTATGGCGAAGAAATACGCACCGAAGGTGGAAATCCATATGTCCACACAGGCCGGAATCGCGAACTATGTCAGTGCCTGTGAACTGTATGATATGGGCGCTTCCCGCGTTGTGCTGGCGCGTGAGCTAAACCTTGGGGAGATTGCGGAGATCCGCGCCAAAACGCCCCAGGAGCTTGAATTGGAGGCGTTTGTGCACGGTGCCATGTGCGTTTCCTTTTCCGGCCGCTGTCTTTTGTCAAGCTACCTGACCGGGCGCGACGCCAACCGCGGTGACTGTGCGCAGCCGTGCCGATGGGAATACGCGCTGATGGAATCAAAGCGTCCCGGACAGTACATGCCGATTTCTGAAGACAAGCACGGTACCTATATTTTAAATTCAAGAGATATGTGTATGATCGAACATATACCGGAAATTTTGAAAACCGGTATCACAAGCCTGAAAATAGAGGGCAGGGCGAAATCCGCGTACTATGTTTCCGTGACGACCAACGCCTACCGAAGTGCCATAGACGAATATTATGCGAATCCGGAACAAAAGGTTTCCCCATGGATTGTGGAGGAGCTGAACAAAATCAGTCACCGCGAATACAGCACCGGTTTTTATTTAGGAACGGAACCGGGTCAGGTGTACGGGAACGGCGGCTATGTACGGGAGTACGATGTCATCGCCGTCTGCGAAAATTACGAAAACGGCGTGGCCACCCTTTCCCAGCGCAACCGCTTTTTCAGGGGAGACACCGCCGACGTGCTGGAGGCTGGCAACCGTCCATTCCTTTTGCCGCTTGACGAGTTATACGACAGGGACTGGAATCCCATTGATTCCGCACCCCACGCTATGATGACCGTGCTGGTCAAAACCGACCGCCCCCTTGTGAAAGGGGCGATCCTTCGAAAGGTGCGGGCATAGAAGGATTCCATGCATTGGCAGAAAGAGAAATGATTAAAACGCCTCCATATTGGTAATCCTAACCAATATGGGGGAATTTTTATGGAAAAAAGAACAGCCGCTTTTTTCGGCGTATTCATGCTTTGTATGTTTCTTTGCGTTTTAAGTCTCTATACCGTTTCGGACGGCGCACAGCTTGCCGCGACCGCCAACAATCAGAGCAGTTATAAGCTTGTTGTGGCAAAAACAAGGGGAACCATTTACGATTGCAATAAAGTTGCTTTGACCGGTGCGGGCAAAGAGTACGCCGCCGCTGTTGCGCCCAGCGTAGAGGGCGCGGCGGCGCTGAGCAAAGTGCTGCCCGAAAAGGAGATGGAAGATCTCTATCCGTCCCTGACAGCGGGGAAACCGTTTGCCCTGAAGCTGCCCCAAAGTGTCAGCGCCGGCGGCATCGATGTATTCACCCTGGACAAAAGGTACGCCGACAAACAGACTGCCGTACACATCCTCGGGTATCTGGACGGCTCCGGCGCGGGCGCGGCGGGCATTGAAAAAGCATTTAACAAGCAGCTGACACAGAATCAGGGCCAGATTTCAATTACCTATAAAGTGGACGCGGTCAACCGCGTTCTGGCGGGGGAAGACAAAAAGATCAGCGATTCCTCCTATTTACAAAACAGCGGGGTTGTATTGACAATTGATAAAAATATTCAGGAGATCGCCGAAAAAGCAGCCGGGAAATATCTGACCAAGGGCGCAGTAATCGTAACGGAGGTGCCGTCGTGTAAAATCCGCGCAATGGTCAGTCTGCCCGACTTTTCCCCAAACAACATTGCCGCGGCGCTCAACGCAGAGGACTCTCCGCTTGTCAACCGCTGTCTTTGCGCGTATAACGTGGGCTCCGTATTTAAGCTGGTCTCCGCTTCCGCGGCACTGGAATACGGTATCTCACCGGACACCCAGTACACCTGTACCGGCTCTATTGATGTGGACGGCGGCATTTTTCATTGCTTTAACGGGGAAAGCCATGGCAGTGAAAATATGAAAGCGGCGGTTGCTCAGTCCTGTAACGCTTATTTTGTCAATCTCATGAAGCAGGTGCCGCAGGCCCAGTTTCTGCTGATGGCTCAGAGCATGGGCTTTGGGCGCTCCTTTGAAATCGCCCCGGGCATTACATCGGCTTCGGGCAATCTTCCTACGCTGAAAAGCCTCAATATCCCCAGGGCTTTGGCGAACTTTTCGTTTGGGCAGGGGGATCTCACCGCCACACCCCTGCAGATTGCGGCTATGGTGAACGCGATTGCAAGCGGAGGGGAGTATACACAGCCCTATCTGTATGAGGGCATTGTGGATGAAAATCTGAATAATACGGCAAAGGCACCCGCACAGAAAAGCACGCAGGTAATTTCCCAGAACACCGTGGTACTGCTCCGGGATTTTATGAAGGAATCCATTGAAACGGGAACCAGCAAAAAAGGCAAGCCAACCACGGGCGGAGCAGGTGCCAAGACCGCGACCGCTCAAACGGGCCGGTATGTAAACAGTGTGGAGTCGGTGGAGTCCTGGTTCGCCGGTTTTTATCCGTATGAGAACCCGAAGTACGTCATTACGGTGTTTGCGGAGGACGGCACCGGCGGCGGCGCGACCTGCGGCCCGGTTTTCAAAGAGATTGCCGACGCGCTGGCTGCTAAAATCGGCCAATAACCGACAATTTGATTGACAAGCCGAAGTATTCAGTTTATAATCATGATGAAATAAAATGAATTGTGCCGGTTCCCCGGCACATCGTTAAAGGCGATAAAGGGTACAAAGGTGCAGGGCACTGCAAAAGAGAGGGAATCCATGGCTGAAAGATTTCCGCGGCCGCCGTCACCCAAGCCAACCCGTAGCCCTGCGGCGACGAGCCGCGGCGTCTTCTCCGCGTTAAGGGGATTCAAGCGGCGCTTCGGCGCAATTTGGGTGGTACCACGGATTTCTCCGTCCCATTGTGGACGGTGGAGTCTATTTTTTTGCGGTAAGCCGCGAACGTAATCAATTATTTTTGCCTGACAGGCGGAATGGAGTTATTACAATGGAGTGGACAGGGTTAAATGAACTGCGTGAAAAATATCTGTCGTTTTTTGAGTCGAAGGGGCATCTGCGTCTGCAGAGCTTTTCACTGATTCCGAAGGATGACAACAGCCTTCTGCTGATTAATTCCGGCATGGCGCCGATGAAAAAATATTTTACCGGAGAGGTGACTCCACCGCGCAAAAGAGTGACGACCTGCCAGAAATGCATCCGTACCCCGGACATTGAGCGCGTCGGCATCACCGCCCGCCACGGCACTTATTTTGAGATGCTGGGCAATTTCTCCTTCGGTGACTATTTTAAACACGAAGCAACCGCCTGGGCATGGGAATTCTGCACCAAAGTGCTGGATATGCCTGTGGATAAGCTTTGGGTCACGATTTATACCGACGACGACGAAGCGTTTGAAATCTGGACGAAGGAAGTCGGCATTGACCCGTCCCGCATTGTCCGTCTGGGTAAAGAGGACAACTTCTGGGAGCATGGCTCCGGCCCCTGCGGCCCCTGCTCCGAAATTTATTTTGACCGCGGGGAGCAGTACGGCTGCGGTTCTCCGACCTGCGGCGTAGGCTGCGACTGCGACCGCTATGTTGAATTCTGGAACGTTGTGTTCTCCCAGTTCAACAGCGACGGCAAGGGCAACTACCCGCCGATGGAGCATCCGAATATTGACACCGGCATGGGCCTTGAGCGTCTTGCCTGCATTATGCAGGGTGTGGACAACCTGTTCCTTGTCGACACCGTTCAGAACATCATGAAACATATCTGCCGAATCGCCGGCGTAAAATACGGTGACGACCCGAAAAAGGATATTTCTCTGCGTGTTATCACCGACCACATCCGCAGCACTACTTTCATGATCGGCGACGGCGTCATGCCGTCGAACGAGGGACGCGGCTACGTTCTGCGCCGTCTGCTGCGCCGCGCCGCGCGCCACGGGCGTTTACTCGGAATTGACCGTACATTCCTTGCGGAAGTTGCGCAGACCGTCATTGACGAGAATAAAAACGCATATCCTGAACTGGACGAAAAGCGCGCCATGATTACAAAACTCATCGGCGTGGAGGAAGAAAGCTTTGCCAAGACGATCGATCAGGGGCTTCAGCTTCTGAGCAGCTATATTGACAACAGCGGCAACAAAGTCTTCTCCGGCGCGGACGCATTCCGTCTGAACGATACCTACGGTTTCCCGATCGACCTGACGAAGGAAATTCTGGCTGAGCGCGGGATGACCGTTGACGAAGAAGAGTTTAAGCGTCTGATGCTGGAGCAGCGCGAGCGCGCAAGAGCCGCCAGAAAGAACGCAGGAGCGGACGCCTGGGAAGGGGAAAGCGACCTGCTTGAAAATGTCCCGGAAACGGAATTCCTCGGCTACGGACAGATGGAAGCCTCGGCAAAGGTTCTTGCCATCATCCGTGGCGGCGAGCGCGTACAATCCGCGACCGCGGGCGACGAAATTGCGCTGGTGCTCGATAAAACCGCCTTCTACGCGGAAAGCGGCGGACAGGTTGGAGACACCGGCTCTATTGAATCCGCCGACGCAATGATAGAAGTAAAGAATACCACAAAGAACCATGCGAAGAATTATCTGCACCACGCCGTTGTAACGGCCGGACAGATCCGTGTGGACGAAGAAGTGAAAGTTTCCATAGATAAGGAAAGACGTCTTGCCATTATGCGCAACCATACGTCTGCCCATCTGCTGCAGGCCGCGCTCCGCAAAGTACTGGGCGACCACGTTGAACAGGCCGGACAGCTGGTCAATGAAAAGCATGTCCGTTTCGACTTTACGCACTTCTCCGCCCTGACAGCGGAGGAACTGGGAAAAGTCGAGCAGCTGGTCAATCAGGTGATTTTGAGCGGAACTCCCGTGGAATGCCGTGAAATGCCGATTGAAGAGGCGAAAAAGCTCGGCGCCATGGCGCTGTTCGGCGAAAAATACGGCAATATTGTCCGTGTTGTTACCGTTGGTGATTTCAGCCGTGAATTCTGCGGCGGTACTCATATTGACAACACCGCGAAAATCGGCCTGTTTAAAATTGTATCGGAAAGTTCCGTTGCTGCCGGTGTTCGCCGCATTGAGGGCGTTACCGGCGCCGGTGTGCTTGATCTGCTGAACCGTACCATCGGTGAAATTGAAGAGGCGGCGGCCGCGCTGAAGCTGAACAATTCCTCCGAACTGGTGCAGAAAGCGGTGCAACTCTCCGCCGAACTGAAGGAAAAGGATAAGACCATAGAAATGCTCAACTCCAAGCTGGCGGGCATTCAGATTGACAGCCTGATTGCCGGAGCTAAACAGGTGGGCGGGGTTCAGGTCATTACCGCCGTGTTTCCCGGAACAGAGCCGGACGCTCTTCGCGCCCTCTGCGACAAGGCCCGTGACCACGCTCCGAACATGGTTGCCGTATTTGCCGGAACCCGGGACGGAAAGGCAAACATTGCCGCGTGTGTTGCGAAAGAAGCAATGGCAAACGGCGTCAACGCGGGTCAGATTGTACGCGCGGTCGCGCAGCTGGCGGGCGGCAACGGCGGCGGCAGAGCGGACAGCGCCATGGCCGGAGCAAAGGATTTATCCAAGCTGGACGGCGCTCTTGCGGAAGTTGAGAAAATTGTTGCGAATATGCTTAAATGATACTATAATAGTAACGTTGTATTGTTAGAACAAAGGAGGTCTCAGTGTGGACTGCGTGTTTTGCAAAATAGCAAACGGCGAAATTCCCAGTAAAAAAGCGTATGAGGATGACCGTGTGCTGGCGTTTTACGACCTTGACCCTCAGGCGCCCGTGCATATCCTGATTATTCCGAAAAATCATATTCAGTCGGTGGAAGATATTACGGAAGAGAACAGCGGGATTGTCGGCCATATTTTTGAGGTGGCGGCAAAACTGGCCAAAGAAAACAATCTGGAAAACGGATTTCGCGTAGTAAGCAATGTTGGGAAAGATGGCGGCCAGAGTGTGCCGCATCTGCATTTTCACCTGCTTGGGGGCCGTTCCATGAAGTGGCCTCCGGGCTGATAAACAGCGTTTTATTTCAATCGGAAAGGTCGATTTATTATGGGAGAATATTACAAGATGACAATTGCGGGCTGCGAGCGCGAGCTGCCGATTTGTCCGATCAGCGATACGCTTGACATTGCGGGCTTTGTTATGCTGGGTGACGTGGAAATCACTGAAAAGACAGCGGCTGCGCTTCTTGCAAAATGCCCGGAGCATGACGTCGTCGTCACTGCAGAGACAAAGGGAATCCCTCTCTGCTACGAAATGGCCCGTCAGGGCTGCCGCCGTTACATTGTTGCGCGCAAGAGTGTGAAGGCGTACATGCGCAACCCCATCCATGTAGAGGTCAAGTCCATCACTACGGATCATGTGCAGAAGCTTTATCTGGCGGAAGACGATTATAGAGGCCTGAACGGAAAGCGTGTCCTGATTGTAGACGACGTGATTAGCACGGGAGAGTCCCTTGCGGCAATGGAGGACCTTGTCAGGCAGTTCGGCGGCAATATTGTCGGCCGTGCCTGCGTGCTCGCCGAGGGCGATGCCAAGGACAGGGAAGATATCATTTATCTGGAGCCCTTACCGTTGTTCTTTAAATAATTCGGACATTTAAAATTCGGGGGAGTTATGATGAAGCGGCCGCTTGTGTTGGTGGGTTTTTCTTATCTGCTGACACTGGCGGCCGCCGTTTATTTTGGCCCGTATTTGTCGCTTGTTTTCGCCTGCCTTTCGCTTGCAGGCTTTCTGATTACCATGCTGGTGCCAAAGGCGCGCGCAGCCGCCGTGTTTCCTGCCGCTTTGATCGCAGGCTCACTGGCATTCGGCAGCTTTTACGCGTATCATCAGTCACTGATAAAGCCGGCGGAGCAGCTTGCCGGGCAGGATGCGGTGATTGACGCTACTGTCTGTGAGCTTCCTTATCAGGCGTACAACCGGTTTTATTATATTGTGGAAGTCAATGACATCTCTCTGAAAGACGCCCCCAGGCCGCTGAAAATTCGGATTTCTTCGCAGAATGCGCTCCTGGTGGAACCGTATTCGCATATTAAAGGGAAGGTGCATCTGTTTCTTCCACAGGGGGGAGAAGGTTTTTCCTCCCGCTCTTACTACGCTTCCAAGGGAATCACTTTATTTTCCTACCTTTATGAATACGAAAATGTGCAGGTAAGCCCTCCGACCCATAAGCCGCCGTATTATTATGCGCTGAAGCTGCGGTCGGCGCTGCTGAAATCCGTTCGTTCCATGCTGCCGCCCAACGAGGCTGATTTGGTGAACGGGGTTCTTTTCGGCGATCAGACCAGCCTTTCTCCGCAGGTGACCTCTGATTTCCGCGCAATCGGAATTTCGCACATCCTTTCCGTTTCCGGGCTGCATATGACGACGATGGCCGAGCTTTTGCTGATGCTTCTTCTGTTTTTCAGGATTCCAAAGAAACCCGCTGCTGCTATGGCCGGTGCCGGCGTCGTCTGCTTTATGGCAATTACCTGCTTTGTCCCGTCCGTCACGCGCAGCGGGGTGATGTGCCTGATTTACCTTTCGGGAATGCTTCTTTCCCGCCATCCGGATTCGCTGAATTCCCTGAGTATTTCCGTGTTGCTGATCGGTTTAGCCAATCCGTACGCCGCCGCGGACGTAGGGCTGCTGCTCTCTTTTTCGGCAACGCTGGGATTGATTTTATTTTCCGGACAGACGGCTGGCTATTTAAACCGAAAATATGATAAAATAAAGAAGATCCGTCCCTTTGTGCGTGGGGTGAACGGAATATTGGGGACCACCGTATGGGCAGTGCTCTTTACGCTGCCCATCGTCATTCTTTCTTTTGGCAGCGTTTCGCTTGCCGCACCGATTGCCAACCTTCTGGAGCTTGTACCCTCCACGCTGATGATGAATTTTGCGGCCATTGCCGCCGTTGTGAATCTGGTTGCGCCGCAGTCCTTTCTTGCCATGCCGTTTGCGCTGGTTTCGGGACTGCTGGCGAAATATATGCTTGCCTGTGCGCACTGGCTGGCACAGCTTCCGTTTGCCTCTGTTTCGGCCTCCTACAGCTTTGTCCGAATCTGGCTTGCCGGAACGATTCTTTTGGTTGCCGTAACGGTTTTGCTGATGAAAAGCAAAAAGCTGTTCCGGGTCACCGCGCTGCTTTCACTGATTTTGCTTCTGACCGGTATTTTCTCTTACCAGCTTTCCATGCGCAACGTGACCCGTCTGGCTGTGCTGGACGGAGCAGAGTCGGTCGTCCTTACCCGCAACGGGCATGCGGCGGTCATTGGCTGCGGGGGCTTTCGCTCCGATACCGTTGCCGAATATCTGCGCAGTCAGGGAATCAAAAAACTGGACGTCCTTCAGCCGCTTTCCCTGACGGCGGAGGAAGCGAAGAACACCGCGGAACTGATGGCGGCCTTTACGCCGGAAAAACTTGTGATTCAAAACGATGGGATGATCGATACATTTATTCGCAGGGAAGCGTCCAAAACAAAAAATGTCGAAGTCTATGATTCCTTTGCCGAGACAAAATTGTGGAAAAATACGGATGTACAGGCGAGATTTGACGGTACGGCGGGTACGGTGAGAGTCACGACCGGCAATGTGTCGGTGCTGGTTTGTCCCAGCGGGGCAAAACTTACCGGATTATCTCAAGAGTGGCTTGCCTCTGATTTTGCGGTGGCTGCCGCTGTACCGGAGCATGGGGAACTGCTGCGTCCCATGATAACTATTCTCTCAGCGGAGAAAGAGGAACTGGGACAGGATGTTTTACAATTAAAGAAGCTGAATCCCATCATAACGGGCGGCGAAGGAAATATTGTACTGCAGTTCCGGGAGGACGGAACAATGGAATTAAGGAGGGAATAGCAGTGCCGGAAATTACCGAAGCGGAACTGAAAAAACAAATTGAAAAAGCGGATTTTTCAAACCTCTATTTGCTGCACGGGGAAGAGAAATACCTCGTCGGATTTTACGCGAAAAAACTGATCGCTAAGGCCGCGGGTACCGCGTTTTCCGATTTTAATTTCCAGCGCTTTGACGATACGGCCTCCATAGACGCGATTGCGTCTGCGGTGGAAGCACTGCCGTTTATGGCGGAACGCAAATGCGTTGTGGTATCCGACCTGGATGTGGAAAGCCTGCGCGCGCAGGAAGCGTCCAAGCTGGACGAACTCCTGAAAAGCGTGCCGGATACGACCGTGTTGGTCTTTTATCTGCCGTCCATTGAAATTGATTATAAGGCAGATAAAAAATGGAAAAAATTTATCGATACCGTCAGCCGCACAGGCGCAACGGTTCACTTAAAAAGACGTTCCGGGCCGGATCTTGAAAAGGCACTGTGCTCTGCGGCCTCCAAACGCGGCTGTGAGCTTTCCAGGCAGAATGCCGGACGTATTATCGGTTACTGCGGAAACGACCTTCAGACGCTGTTTAACGAGCTGGAAAAGTTATGTGCATATCAAAAAGAAGGCGCGATCAGCGCACAGACGATTGACGCTCTGGTGGTTAAGAATCTGGAAACCCGGGTCTACGATCTCTCCAAGGCGATTATTGCGGGCCAGTACGACAAAGCCTATGGGATTCTGGATTTGCTGTTTTATCAGAACGAGGAGCCCGTTTCCGTTCTGGCGGTGCTTTCTTCCGCCTATATCGATATGTACCGCGTCAGGGTTTCCATACAAAGCGGATTCAGCGCGATGGAACCGGCGAAACATTTTGACTATGCGCGCAAGGAATTCAGGCTTACCAACGCGGAAAGAGACGCCAAAAAACTCACTACGCCCGTGCTGCGTCAAAGCCTTCAGGTGCTTCTGGGGGCGGACACCGCGCTGAAAAGCGCACGCGGTGACCGGCGCATTATTATGGAAAAGCTGATTGCCCAGCTTTTACTGATTGCGGAAAAGGAGAAAACGGCTTGATTAAAGTAAAGGAAGCAGTCATTGTGGAAGGAAAATACGACAAGATTAAACTTTCCTCCATCATTGACGGGTTAATTATTGAAACGCGCGGATTCCGAATATTCCGTGATAAGGAGCAGATGGCAATGATCCGCCGTCTTGCGGACAAACGCGGGATTTTGGTTCTGACGGACAGTGATTCCGCCGGATTCCTGATCCGCAACTATCTTTCCGGCGCGGTCAGTGCCGATAAAATCAAACACGCCTATATTCCGGATATTTTCGGAAAAGAGAGCCGTAAGGAAAAGCCCTCCAAAGAAGGAAAGCTCGGCGTGGAAGGCGTTCCGGTTCAGGCTATTGTCGACGCGCTTCAGCGTGCAGGCGTTACCTGCAACGCCGATGAGGCGCCTGCGGGCAGGAAGATCGCCAAAACAGATCTGTACCTTGCCGGCCTGTCCGGTGGGGCAAACAGCGCTCAGAAAAGGGCGGCGCTTTTAAAAGAGCTTGCTCTTCCGGAGCATCTGGCGGTTAATTCCATGGTCGGCGTTCTGAACAGCATTATGAGTTACGACGAATTTTGCAGTTTAATTGACAAACTTTTTAAAAATTCTTAGAATAAGGGTTGACAATTTGCTTTATATAATGATATAATAACTCTCGCTGAGTCGCGCGAGTGCTGGAACTGGCAGACAGGCACGTTTGAGGGGCGTGTGTTGTATGACGTATGGGTTCAAGTCCCATCTCGCGCACCAACTTATAAAACCCGGTTCGTAAGAACCGGGTTTTTCTCTATTTAACAGGGATGTATAGGCCTAAAGTTAGCGTAAGTTTGGAGCGATGGCAGTGCTCTCATTTCGGAAACATTTTGTTCATTCTGTTGTTCCTGCAGTTTTTTTATTCTGTCAGGCATAAGTGGTTTTCTTGCGCTTTACAACGCAATTCGGGGATGCTATACTGAAAATTATTCAATATAACATTGTAGATAAGACAGGAAAGGTAGATGTTTTATGAATTGCTGCTGGTGTACGATTACCACGGAAAAATTGAACGAATCGGTGGCCTTCTATACAGAGGTTGTCGGGTTATCGGTAGAACGGCGTTTTTCTCCCGCTCCGGGTATGGAGATCGTTTTTTTAAAAGACGGCAAGGGCTTTGAGATTGAGCTGCTGCAGAACGGCAGATCCGTCGGTGCGGAGAGGGAAGGCATCTCTCTGGGCTTTGAAGTGAACTCTCTGGAAGAAACGCTTGCTTTGGTTAAAGCCCAAAATATTGCCGCTTTCGGAGGCCCTACAAAAGTACCGGGAGTTACTTTCTTCTTCGTAAAGGACCCGAACGGCGTTTCCATTCAGTTTGTGGAGAATCACCGCTGATTGTGGAGACTGTTTTAAAAGGAGAAAACTTCTTCTCATCCTTGCTTACTCAGAAAATTCTGTGATTAGGTGATAAACAAACCCTGAAAGTCATTTTGATTTTCAGGGTTTTCTCTATTTTTGCATTCTCTCTCATACATTTTAAAGAAATGCCTGAGAGGGGGAGTCAGTGTGAAATTGCTTTTATCAAAGCAGGTAAAAAAGTTCATGGGTATGGTTTTCGTTGTCTGCCTGTTGCTGGCGGTGGTTCTGAATACGGCGGGGTACTTTCTTGGGTGTAAGTACATCAGTGTCGCTGCAGCGATGGTGGAGGTGGACAAATATGAAGTCCGAAGCCGGCTTCTGCTGGATGCAGTCGACGAGCTGGGTGTGTGTACGCCGGAGGCTGCAGCCAAAGTATGGGCGGAAGGACTGCAAAAGAGAAACGGAGCCATGCAATATTCCGTAATGGGTTCATCTCTTAAAAAGGAGTATCTGAAACAGCTGAGTCAGTACAATGCCAATTGGGTTACGGGGGTGTCGAGTCCCTGGATTACAGGCTATAAAATTACCAGCCAGACACAGACAGACAGCGGTCAGTCCGTGATTGGGCTGTCTTTCTCCACCGCGACTTCCAGCGGCCCCGCCGGAGATTACCGTGCGGATCTGACCATTGCCAAGGACGGCGATTTTTGGAGAATCATTAAAATATCAGCGGAGGAGGGACTTCGCCCCTATATGGGAATTCCCGGCTGACAAGACCAATGCTTAAAAAGGAGCTGCCGCAAGACGTTGATCGTCTTGCGGCAGCTTCTTTTTTATTGGGGGTTTGTTGAATGGCTATTTGAAACTATGTGAAAGTTCAGCGGAGTTTTTTATTTCTCAGGCAGTTTCGGTGCTCATTGCTTTTTTACTGTCCTTTTTAACAATGAAGAACAGGACAAGAGCAAAGACAAAGCACAGCGCCGCCATAGCGAGAGCATAGACGAACATCATGTTATAGCCCGCTTTGCCGGGATTCGCATCCATCCAGCTGCCGATCATGGTGTACATGAAGATGTCGGGGGAATAGCCCAGGAAGGATACAAAACCGGAAACACGTCCTGTGGCGTTCACCGGCAGATGTGCGTCGTCGATGATGGCGAAGTACATGGAACGGACAACATAAATGATGAACAGACCGAAGATGAAGTTTACAATGACAATATTCAGTACTGCCGCGGATTCAGGCAGCACCAGGAATCCAAGGAAGGAGGCGATAAACAGCACCGCGCAGCCGATGATGACTTTGATACGGGAACCGATCTTATCAGCCAGGAATCCGCCGATAACGCCGCCGACAGCCTGAATGACATAACGGAAGGCACCAAGTGTGGTACCTACGGATTCCGGAGCACCGTATACCTTTACACAGTAGGTGTTCAGGTAGCCCAGCATCCCATAGATGCTGTATGCGGTAAAGACGATCGCGCAGATTACCCATACACGGGGCAGTTTCATGGCGTGCAGCATTCCTTTTGCAATGTCGAGGACGCTTTCGGTGTTTTCTTCACTTTTTGTATCTTCAATAAAGAACCAGTTGAGGATACCGATAATGATAACGACAATCGCGCAGACACGGATGGCCCACTGTGCGCCGAGAACCTTATCTGCAAAATGATTGTAAGCCGCCATCATACCGAATACCAGCAGTGCGTTCATGATGCCTCGAAGACCTTCCTGCAGGCCGAACAGACGGCCCTGTTCCTCGCTGGAGCCCAGCATACGGGTTGCCTTGATGCAGGCCGACCAGTATGTAATGATGGTGGAAATACCCATCAGGACAAAGATGATGCGGCAGACATTATAGCCGGGGAACATGGAGAACCAGAGTCCCAGAACACCGGTTACGATGAATGAAAAAGTCAGCAGTTTCCTTGCGGAGAATTTGTCGGCGATCATACCGCCGACAAAATAGGATAACAGTGCCATGGAAGCATAGCCGGATGAAAGAAGACCCATCTGTTCGTTGGTCAGCTGCATCGCGTTCTGGATCTGAACATAGAAAGTTTCACGGATATACGGTAATTGAAAAATGATGCCGGCACCTGCGGCAAGCAGGAGAAGAGTACCATATTTTTTGATAAATGCCTTGTTCATTAAATTTTCCTCCTCGTTTTGATTAGCTGCAGGATAATGAGAAATCTTCCAAAAGTACCTGTGCACAGTAAATTTGGAAAAAAAAAGAATAACTTCAACTCATCCGCGCAAACGGCGAATCAGTTGAAGTTACCCAATCTCTCAATCTCTCTGATAGTAACTGATGACAGTATACAGCAAATATCCCAAGTTGTCATTAAACAAAAACGCTAAATAAAATTTAGAATAACTGGACAAAATAAACAATTGACAAATAAAGAGACAGCCGTTATACTGAAGTCAGTTACCAAAGAGAGTAAGAGAAAGTAACTTTTTAATGGGCGTATACCCATTTGAAAGTTGCTTTCTCTTTTTTTATTGGTCAAAACCAGAAGAAGAAAAGGAGTAATAAAGCATGGCACTAATGAAACGAGAACAAATTGTTGAAGGCCTGATTGAAATCCTGGGAAGTGAAAACGTCATTACGGATGAGCAGGTTCTTAAAGAGAGCAGCAATGACCGTTACAGAAAATATGAACAGGTCTGCGAAGTATATACTCAGCCGATCCCCGCTGCAGTTGTTTATGTACACAGCACGGAAGAGGTTGCTCAAGTACTGAAATTCGCAAATGAATATCAGATTAATATTGTGCCGCGTACCGGCCATTCCGCTATTGAAGGCGGACTGGAAACCGCTCTGGAAAATTCGGTTGTCGTGGATGGTTCTAAGATGAACAAAGTACTGAAGGTAGATAAATACAATATGCAGGTTACCTGCCAGTGCGGCGTTCCCTTACAGGATCTGGACGATATGCTCCAGGAGCAGGGCTACACCACCGGCCATTCCCCGCAATCCAAACCGCTGGCACAAATGGGCGGCCTGGTTGCGACCCGCAGTATCGGCCAGTTCTCCACTCTGTACGGCGGAATCGAAGATATGGTTGTCGGTTTGGAAGCGGTTTTCCCCAACGGTAAAATCTGCCGCATTAAGAATGTTCCGCGCCGTTCCGTCGGTCCGGACATCAGAAACATTATTATCGGCAACGAAGGCGCCCTCTGCTACATTACGGAAGTAACCGTCAAAATCTTTAAATACCGTCCGGAAAACAACTGCTTTATGGGTTACACGCTGGATAACATGAAAACCGGTTTTGAGGTTCTTCGTGAAGTGATGGTGGAAGGCTACAAACCGTCCATCGCCCGTCTGTATGACCCTGCCGACGGCGGCATGAGCTTCTCTCATTTTGCAGCTCCCGGTAAGAGTGTACTGATCTTTACAGCAGAAGGCCCCGCAGCAATCGCCGAAGCCACAGCCGCAGGCATCAAGGAAATTGTTTCGCGGTTTACGGAGTGTGAGCCGGTCGATCCGAAATATATTGAAAAATGGTTCAGCCACCTGAACTGGGGCGCAGAGCAGATTGCACAGGAGCGCGAGGAAATCAGGGCGACAAAGAACATCGGCATCACCACCGAGGTTTCCGGCTGCTGGGACTGCATTTATGAAATCTATGACACCGCCCGCAAGCGCATCATGGAAGAAGTGCCGGACATCACGCTGATCGGCGGCCATTCCTCCCACAGCTATATCAACGGCACCAATATGTACTTTGTTTACTATTACAACATCGTCGACTGCCCGCCGGAAGAGGAAATCAACAAATACCACAACCTCATCAATCAGATTATCTGTGAACAGGTTGTTAAATACGGCGGATCCATCGCACACCACCATGGCCTCGGCAAAGCCAGAGCGCACTACGTTCATGAGGAATACGGTTCATCCTTCTATATGCTGGACACCCTCAAGAAGGCATTTGACCCGAACGGCATCATGAATATGGGAACGCTGATTCCACTCAGAAAATGATGAAACTGTTACTTCCATTTTCCATAACTCCGGATCTGGAGGCCCTTTCCGAAAAGGATTGGGTCTTCACATCCGATTTAAAAGTTGATACTTCGTTTACGCCGCTAGACTGGAATAGCTTTGATGAAAGTGCGCTGGAAATGAGCCTGAAGCTGTCCAATCAAGCTGAAGGCTCTTTTTGTTTTTATCGGTATGCGCTGACAGTCGGAGAAATGCCCTGCGACCGGTTTTTGAAAACGCTAGCCGCTCTGAAATTCGACGAGCTGTTCCGGGTTAACCCCGGCGACGCGGATCTGCGGTTCCGGCCGGAAGTAATCGCCCGGATTATTGCGTCCTTTGCGCAGACATACGCCCATCCGGATTTTATCTTGATGGGGCGGCAGAAACAGGTTGGCGACAATGCGTGCACGCCCCTTCTGACGGCGGAATTGCTGGGGTGGCCGTGTGTTACGCAGGTGATTGAAATTGAGCCGGCGGATGAACATCGGCTCCGTGTCACCAGCGCGGTTGACGGCGGGACAGCTGTACAGACCATTTCCGCTCCGTGCGTGCTGAGTGTCGGTGACGCGCCATGCACTTATCTGCGTGTTCCTACACTGAAGGATAAAATGACGTATGGGAAAAAAGCCATTACTGTGATGAAGCTGGAGGATTTTCCGGAAGCAGAAGTTTTGCTTTCCAGCCCCAATGCGGAGCTGTGTTCGCTGACTCCCATTCACCGGGAACGGGAGGGCGTTTTGATCGAGGCAGACACTCCGGAGGAAAAGGCGGAAATTTTATACCGGGATTATCTGAAAGGCAGGTTGGAGCGTTTATGAAAGCAATATTGGTACTGAACGCCTGTGCAAATGATTACCGGATACAGTCCCAATTTCTGGCCGGATTTCTTCAGCAGCGCACAAAGGGAGTCGAAGCGGATACTGCCGTTGTATTCCACACACAAGAAGCGGACCGTGCTGAACTTTTGTCTTCTGTACCGGCAAAAGAAGCAATCCTTATCTGTCTGACAAAGGCACGGACGGAAACCATGCTGAATCAGCTTGAAAAACTGGGATTCGAGCAAACGGATCGAGTTTATCTGTTTGCCGGTAACTGCTTCGGGTCGGAGCTGGCTGTCCGGATGGGCCAACGCTGCGGAGGAACCTTTCTGACCGGTGTAGACACTGTTCAGTGTACCAAAGAGGGGATTACCGTCACGAAATCTGTATACAGCGGGCATATGGAGGCGGAATTCGCCCTCAAGAGAGCGCCGTACTGCCTTTCTGTTTCCAGATCCAGCGCCGAGCCGGTAATGCAAAAGGGTCCGACCGCAGAAATTCTGGAGGAATGGACCGCACGGGAAGATACGGAAAACGATTTTTCCGAAGACTATACTTTGATTCCCGGAAACGAGGAGAAAAATCTGGAAACCGCTCCGTTTCTTCTTGCGGCAGGATCAGGAGCCAAAAATAAGGAAGGAATAGAAGCTATGGCTCAGGCCGCCGAAAAAATGGGTGCCGAATTCGGGGTCAGCCGCCCGGTAGCCATGAGTGCGTGGGCGCCAATGAGCTGTCTGATCGGTGTTTCCGGCGCAATGATAAAGCCGGAGATCTGTATTGCGGCAGGCGTTTCGGGCGCACCGGCTTTTTACGCGGGTATTGAAAAAAGCGGCTTTATTGTTTCTGTCAATTCCGATCCCAGAGCGCCGATTCACCGGAAATCCGACATTGCAATCGTGGATGACTGGCATACGGTTTTAAAGCATCTCAGCGATCAATTTCCGAAAAGCCTTTAAAAGCAACCCGAAAGAACAAAGAATGATTATAATCTGATAGTGAGGTATCATTGCATGAACAGCCGTCCAATTTTTCCTATGGACGAATCGTACGAGGAATATATTCACGATGAGTCTCAATTTTCCGGCAGTGCACAGAGCATTTCGTTTCCGCGCAGCGAAGAAGAGATCTGCGCGGTAATCAGCGAAATGCGTGAACAGCAGATTCCGGTAACCGTGCAGGGTGGCAAGACCGGGATCGCCGGCAGCGGGGTGCCGCTGGGCGGGCATCTGATGAATGTGGCCGACTGCAGCCGGGTACTGGAATATTCCGAAACGGATGGAAAATATCTGCTGACAGTGGAACCCGGTTTGCGCTTGACGGAACTGAAGCAGGAGATGGCAAAGCTGGGCGGACCCGTCCACCTTTTCTGGCCGCCCGAGCCGACGGAAACTTCCGCGACGGTCGGCGGCGTTGCCGCTGCGGCTGCGTCCGGAATCTGTTCCTATGCTTACGGAGGCGCAAGGCAGTATTTTGAAGCGGCACGCGTCGTTCTGGCTGACGGTACTGTGCGGGATATTCGGTGCGGGGATCATTTTCTAAAGGTAAACGGTGAACAGCTTGATGAGCTGGACGCGTTCCTTGGCAGCGAAGGAATGCTCGGTGTTTTCTCCGCTTTGACTCTGCGGCTGATTCCCTGCCCTGCGGAACAGTGGGGAATTGCTTTTTTCTTTGAAAACAGACAGGACGCTTGGCGTTTTGCGGATGAACTGCAGTCCGACCCGGTCAGGTCAGAAGAAGCACAGGTGACGGCGGCAGAATATATCGACGGGAATTCCATCCGGCTTGTGGAAAGCAAAAAGGAACTGCTGACCAAACTTGGCAGCATCCCTCCCATTGACCCCACTTTTGACGCGATGATCTATCTGGAAATTGCGGGGGAGGAAGCCGGCATCGAATCCGCGGCGGAAATTCTGATGGAGCGGGCGACCCAGTTTGGAAGCGACCCCGACCGTGCGTGGGCGGTATCCGGGGAAAAGGAAATCGAGTCTCTTCGTACTTTCCGCCATGCGGTTCCGGAAACGGCCAATCTTATTGTGGAAGAAAACCACCGGAGCAATGCTGAAATTACCAAATTATCCACTGATATTTCTTTTGAGGGAAAATCATTCACGCAGATTATGAACTGGTATGAGGAATGTCTGAAAGACCTCCGGCCTGCTCACTGCATTTTCGGCCATATCGGGGAAAACCATTTGCACTGCAATCTTTTTCCCAAAAATTCTTCGGAACAGCAGCAGTGCGAGGCGTGGATGAGCTGGATGCTGCAGGAGTCCGCGGGGCTCGGCGGCTGTGTCGTTACAGAGAACGGGGTCGGCAAACTGAAGCGGCGCTGGCTTCCGTCAGATAACGCGCTGATTTCTCGGATGCGCAAATTAAAAGAAATTTACGACCCGACGAACTTCTGGAACCCCGGCAATATGTTTTGATAAATCCAGATCGTGGAAGATAAAGGGAGGGAAAATATGAAAATTGCGGTTTGTATGAAGCAGGTTCCGGCGGAATCCCGCGGCTCCATGAACGAGGAGACCGGTGTGATTGTCCGTGCGGGACTGCAGCCGGTGGTGAACAATTATGATCTGAGCGCGCTGGAAGCGGCCCTTCGCATCCGGGAGTGTGTTCCTGCGGAAATACATGTTTTCACAATGGGACCTTCCAAAGCGGAGGAAGTGCTGCGTACCGCTTTTTCCATGGGAGCGGACGCCGGATATTTAATATCGGACAAGGCGTTTTCCGGTGCCGACGTCCTTGCCACTTCGTATACGCTGCATAGAGCGATTGAAACGGCGGGACAATATGATGTAATCCTGTGCGGCAGACAGACTACCGACGGAGATACGGCTCAGGTCAGCGGGGCACTAGCGCAGTGGAGAAATCTGCCGCACGTCAACTGGGTGTCGGCAATTGAAAATATTACGGAATCAGCCGTGACCGTGGAACAGACGGTTGAACGGGAAAAGGTTCGCCTGCTCCTGCCCCTGCCCTGCCTGCTGTCCGTGGAGCGGGAAGGATTTTTGCCGCGAATGCCGTCTCTTCGTTTGAAAATGGCGGCGGGGAAGAAGAAGATTACCGTTGTCACGTTAAAGGATTTGTCCGATCAGGATGCATCCCATTACGGTCTGAACGGCTCTGCAACAAGGGTCAGAAAAATTTATCCGCCGCCGCGTATGCAGCACAAACCACTTTTTTCGGGAAGTCCGGACGAGTGCGCGGAACTGATTTTGCGGGAAACGGGAATGGGGTGAAGAGATGAATCAGGACATTTTAATCTGTCTGGAAGTAAATGAGAACGGACTGCATCCTTCGTCTCTGGAACTGATCGGGAAAGCGCTGGAGCTGACCCAGCCCTGCGGGGGAAACATCTTCGGCGTTGCGTTCGCCCGCAATACGGAAACGCTGTCTGAAGAATTGCGCGGCCTTCCGCTCAGAAAGGTATATGTCTGTCCGGCCTGCCGCACCTTTGACGCGCAGGAATGTGCCGCAGCCGTTGTGGAGTGTGTTCGTCTGCTTGACCCGTCGGTACTGCTGATTGCCGGAACCTGCTTTGGGCGGGCAATGGCTCCGCGCGTCGCCGTGGCCTGCCGCACCGGTTTGACGGCGGATTGTACAGAGCTGGAGCGCACGCCGGAAGGCGGCCTGATCCAGATCCGACCCGCCTTCGGGGGCGATATCATGGCCAGAATCGTAACCGACCACACGCGCCCGCAGATGGCCACGGTACGACCCGGCGTCATGCAGTCCTGCGCGCGTGGCGGGAACCAAGTACCGGAACTTTGTGTTTTCAATATCGAAACTTCCGGTCGTATCGATTTGCTGGATATGCAGCCGTTAAAGCTGAAAGCGGGCATTGCCGAGCAAAAAATACTGGTCGCGGCCGGCCGCGGTGTGAAAAGGAAAGAGGACCTCGAAATGCTGGAGCATCTGGCTGAACTGATGGGAGGCGCACTTGCCTGCTCGCGGGCGCTGGTCGAAAAGGGTCTTCTGCCGCACGAAAAGCAGATCGGTCTGTCCGGGGCGACAGTCAGTCCGGATTTGCTGCTTACCTGCGGGATTTCCGGGTCGGTGCAGTTTCAGGCGGGGGTGCGCCGGGCGAAAGCAATTATTGCCATCAACAGCGATCCCGAAGCAAAAATATTTGATCTTGCACACATCCCGATTCTGGGAGATTTGTATGAAATTGTTCCTAAACTGATTGACCGGCTGGAAAAGAAGGAGTCTTTTGACTGAACCGGAATTGAAAAGGTGGACACTGCGGCGTTAGACGTTTGCGAATCCTAAAATCTGTGGAGGAGGTAACCCCTTTGATCCGATTTGAGAATGTTACGAAGGCATTTAAACAAAACGAAGTAATTAAGAATTTGAGTTTTGAAATTCAGGACGGGGAAATGGTTGTTTTGGTTGGACCCAGCGGATGCGGCAAAACCACAACACTGAAAATGATTAATAAACTGACAAGCCCGACTTCCGGCAGAATCCTGATCGACGATCAGGATATTGCGAAGCTGGATACTGTCAAACTGAGAAGAAGAATCGGGTATGTCATCCAGAAAACCGGACTTTTTCCTCATATGACTGTAAAGGATAACATAGAGATCATTTTGCAGATAGAGGGCATTGACGCGGCAAAAAGAGAGCATATCACTTCGGAAATGATGAGAATTGTGGGGATGGACCCGGAAGCGTATCTTTACCGCTATCCTTCCCAGCTGAGCGGCGGTCAGCTGCAGAGAATCGGCGTTGCCAGAGCGTTTGCATCCGACCCGAAAATCGTACTGATGGACGAGCCGTTTTCCGCATTGGATCCGATTACCCGCGCTCAGCTCCAGTCGGAGCTTGTTGGGCTGCAGACCCGGCTCAAAAAGACCGTTGTTTTTGTAACGCACGACATGGATGAAGCGATCAAAATAGCCGACCGCATCTGTATTCTTGATGGTGGACGCATTGTTCAATATGACACACCTGAGAACATCCTGAAAAATCCGGCCAATGAGTATATTTCTGATTTCGTAGGAAGAAAGAGAATCTGGAATATCCCCGAGCTGATCCGTGTCAGGGACATCATGCTGATTAATCCCGTCAGCTGCACTCGGAACACAACTCTGTCAGAGTGCGCGGAGCTTCTGGGAGCCAATGAAATCAACGCCCTCCCGGTTACCGACGGGGAAAACCGCTTGATTGGCATTGTATACGGTGCTGATCTTCAGAAACAGTCCGACCGCACCGGCCTTGTCGGTGAAATAATGAAGACAGAATTCCCGACAACGGCTCCAGAAAAAAATCTGCTGGAAATTCTCGGTTTCATTCGGGAGCGCCAGCTTGATTTTGTGCCGGTGGTGGACGAAGAAAACCGTCTAATCGGACTGATTACATCCAAAAACCTGATGACTGTTTTAAGCCAGCAATTTGTAGATACGGAGGGTGAACGATGACGGAATTTTTTGCAAGCTTCTGGAACATCCGTGAACAGATCCTTTCCCTGCTGCTGGATCATATTCACTTGACGATTCTCTCCGTGGGAATCGCGGTTTTGATCGGGATTCCCGTCGGAATTCTCATCAGCCATTCCCCCAGACTCGCGCAGCCGGTTCTGGGAATGACAAATATTGTGCAGGCAATCCCCAGCCTTGCCATGCTCGGATTTTTAATTCCGTACCTTGGAATCGGTACGGCGCCCGCAATCTTCTGTGTAGTAATCTATTCCCTGCTGCCCATTGTAAAAAACACCTGTATCGGTTTAAATAACATAGATCCTGATACGCTGGAAGCGGCCAAGGGAATCGGCATGACGCAGGGACAGGTCATGGGAAGGGTACAGCTGCCGCTTGCGCTTCCCGTCATCATGGCCGGTATCCGAATCGCCGCGGTTAACGCGGTGGGCTTCGTGACCATCGCCGCTTTTATCGGCGCGGGCGGACTTGGGTATCTCGTGTATTCGGGTATCCAGACCAGCAATACCTATCTGATTTTAAGCGGTGCGATTCCGGCCTGCATTCTGGCTCTGGTGGTTGACTTTGTTGTCGGTTTTTTAGAAAAGATCGTTACCCCGGTCAACCTGATTAACCCGACAATCGATATGAATAAGGAAAAAGTCCGCCGTCACAAAAGAAAACGCTGGATTGTTTCCGCCGGTGCGCTGGCCGTGATGGCCGCGATCATTATCGGCTCTGTTGCCCCCATCAACAAGGCGGAGGGCAAGGTGATTCATGTCGGTTCCAAAAATTTTACCGAACAGCTGATTTTGGGAAATATCTATGCTGATCTGATTGAGGACAAAACGGATATCAAAGTGGTGCGCGATTTAAATCTGGGCAGCACCGATATCTGCTATAACGCGCTGAAAAGCCGCCATGTCGATATGTATGTGGAATATACCGGTACGGCGTACGGCAGCCTGCTTAATCAGGGCTCCTCTACCGATAAAAAACACATCTACTCCACCGTGAAGGAACTGATGGCCAAGCAGGGGATAGAGGTGCTGGACCCTATTGGTTTCAACAATTCCTTTGTGCTGGCGGTTCGTCAGGATACAGCGGACAAATATAGGCTGAACAACATTTCGGACCTGGAAAAAGCAAGCAGTCAGCTGATTTTTTCTCCCACTATAGAATTCAATAACCGCAAGGACGGAATTACCGCTCTGTACGATGCCTACAATCTGAAATTCAAGGGAACTTCCCCCATCGAGGGCGGGCTGGGCTATACGGCCATTGCCAGCAAGAAATGCGACGTCCTGACAGCATACTCCACGGACGGACTGCTGAAAACCTATCAGCTCAAAGTTCTTGAGGATGACAAAAACGCTCTGCTTTCCTATTATGCCATCCCAATGATCAACGAATCGGTCCTGCTGGAATACCCGGAGCTCAAGGATGTCATCGACCTGATGACGGGACTGCTGGATGATGAATCCATGCGGAATCTCAACTATCTTGTCGATCAGGAAGGTCAGTCCCCGGAGGATGTAGCGCTGAACTTTTTAAAAAGCAAGGGCCTGCTGTAAAAGGTTTGTATAAAGAAAAAGGGCGTGGTATAATAAAGTCAAACTGAAGAATAAGGTACCAAATGGATAGCCAAATCGACAAACAGAGGTGCAATATGAAGTTAACAACGGAAGAATTCTTGGAAAACACAGAAGTCTGTCCGGTCATAGCGGCGATCAATAAATGGGAAGCCGTAGAGAATTGCGGAAAAGTGGACTGTAAAATGGTCAACGTTCTGTTCGGGGATATCTGTACCATTTCAGATATTGTCAAAAAGCTAAAGGAAATGGGAAAAACCGTTTTTGTGCATGTTGATCTGATTACAGGTTTTGCAAGCAAGGAAGTCTGCGTGGATTTTATTCAGAAGTACACGGAAGCAGACGGGATTATCAGCACAAAGCCGTTCCTGATTAAGCGTGCCAATGAATTGGGACTGTTCACGATCCAGCGCTTTTTTATGATTGACTTTATTACCTACGCAAATGTGGTTAAGCATGTTCACGCAACGGACCCGAACGTGGTCGAGCTGCTTCCGGCAGGTTTATCGAAGGTTATCCGGTATTTGTGCAGCGAAATTGACCGGCCTGTGATTGCGGGTGGCCTGATTCTGGATAAGGACGATGTAATCGGTGCGCTCAGCGCCGGGGCAATTGCGATATCCACCACGAATCAGGAAATCTGGCGGGACTGAGCAAATAAACATACAATTCTGCAATTTGTACAAAATTTTTTAAAAAAATTCGCACAAAATAGCATTGACAAACAGATATATTTTCTTTATACTAAACACAGTTACTAAAGAGATGAAGAGAAAGTAGCTTCAACACAGCGTTATGCTGTCTTGAAGCTACTTTTTTTGTTGCATGAAAACTCTTTTTATGTTTTCGTGCGTACAAAAATAAGTGTCGGGAACAGTATAGTGTGCAGATACTGTTTGATGGTGCGGCTCTTTGTCTTACAAACACAATACATAACTTATGGAGGTAAACATTATGAGCTTCGATATCAATGATTTTTCTTTGGACTTTTTCAGCCTGAAAGGCAAAAACGCGGTTGTAACCGGCGGTAACAGCGGTCTGGGACAGTGCTTTTCACTGGCATTGGCAAAAGCCGGCGCAAACGTATTTGTTGCCAGTTTTGTTGAGGACGACGGAACAACACAGAAGCTGATCGAGGAAGCCGGCAGCAAGATGGGCTTTATGAAATGTGATCTTACTGAAAAAGGCGTACCTGGGAAAGTAGTTGAGGCTTGTGTCAACCAGTTTGGCAGCATCGATATTCTGATTAACTGCGCCGGTATCTGCAAACTGAACGATGTTCTGGACTTCGACCGTGCCGACTGGGATCCAATGATTGCGACCGGCCTTACCGCAGCTTTTGAACTGAGCCATGAGGCTGCCAAATACATGATTCCGCAGAGAAGCGGTAAAATCATCAACATCTGCTCGCTGTTCTCCTATCTGGGCGGACTGGGTTCCCCGGCATATGCCGCTATGAAGCACGGTATTGCGGGCCTCACCAAAGCCTATGCGGACGAGCTTGGCAAATACAACATTCAGGTTACCGGCATTGCTCCCGGCTACTACGCTACCAACATCACAGTAGAAACCCGCAGCAACCCCGTTACCAACCAGAGAGTGCTTGACCATATTCCGGCCAACCGCTGGGGTGAAAGACAGGATCTGATGGGAACCGTTGTGTTCCTTGCCAGCCACGCTTCCGACTATGTCACCGGCACACTGGTTGTCGTTGACGGCGGCTACCTGGTTCGCTGATTTTTTATAGCGCGGCGGGGAGAGTGATTTCTCTCCGCCCCAACACTATCCGAAAGGCAGAAGAGGTTTGGAATGAGTAAAAAATACATTTTGGCCGTTGACGGCGGTTCTCAGAGTTCAAAAATCGTAATCTTTGATCTGGAAGGAAATATTGTCTGCGAAGAGAAAGAAAACCTCAGGCCGGTGAATCTTCCGTCGCCGGGAGTCGTAGAACATCCCGATGACGATCTGTGGGATTCCATTGCGGTGGCAAGCAAAAAGACGCTGGCAAAATTTAACGGCGACGTTAAGGACATTATGGCGGTCGGGCTTTGCACCATCCGGTTCTGCCGGGCGCTCCTGAAGAAGGACGGTTCCCTGTATTCCCCGGTTATGAGTTGGATGGATCAGCGCGTTTCCCGCGTGCATGAGCAGGTCAGCGACGACATCGCTTATGTTACTACTTCATCCGGTTATATCACTCATCGCTTTACCGGCAATTTTAACGATACAGCCGCAAACTATCAGGGCGTATGGCCGATGGATACAGACACATGGCAGTGGTACGAGGACGACAAGAAGATCGCCGAATACAACCTTACCCGCGATATGCTGTTCCATTTGCAGATGCCCGGGACCATTCTTGGCTATGTGACAAAGGAAGCCTCAGAGGCAACCGGTATTCCGGAAGGACTTCCGGTTGTAGCTACCTCAAACGACAAGGCGGTTGAGGCGCTGGGCGCGGGCTGCACCGGCGAAAAGACGGCGTTGATCTCCCTTGGTACCTACATTGCCGCCATGGCTCAGGGACACGACAACCCAAAGAATACCGTAAATTTCTGGAGCAATTTTGCTTCCGTCCCCAACCAGTATCTATATGAGAGCAACGGCATCCGCCGCGGTATGTGGACGGTCAGCTGGTTCAAAAATGTGCTGGGTGACAGCTACGCAGACAAAGCCAAATCCATGGGGATGTCCGCAGAAGAGCTTCTCAGCAAAGAGGCGGAGAAGGTTCCCGTTGGGAGTGATGGCCTGATGACCGTTCTGGACTTCCTGGCTCCCGCGGATCAGCCGTTCAAAAAGGGCACCATGATCGGCTTTGACGGCCGTCATACCCGCGCACATATGTACCGTTCCATTCTGGAAGGGATTGCTATGACCATGAAGAGCCGTGTGGACGAGATGTGTGAAGAGCTTGATGTGAAGCTGGACAATATCATCATTTCCGGCGGCGGTTCGAACAGCGATCTGTTTATGCAGATTTTCTCCGATGTTTTCGGGATTCCCTCTTCACGCAACGTCGTGAACGGTTCTGCGGCGGTCGGTTCGGCAATTTGTGCGGCGGTTGCGGTAGGGGCTTACAAAACTTTCGACGAAGCTGTCGCTCACATGGTTCACATGCGTGACACTTTCCAGCCGAATCTGCAAAATACCGAGAAATACGCAAGGATGAACGCAGTCTACCGTGACATTACGAAATGCACGGATGATCTTCTGAAGCGTTCCTATGAAATTTTCAGTTAACTCATTTTAATAGACATCGCAGAAATGCTGCAGAGCGACTGCAGTATTTCTGCCCATTTTTCGGTTGAGCGCGGGGGAGCGATATGAAATCGAAACCTTTAATCTTAATAACCAATGACGACGGAATTCATTCCCCGGGTCTGCGCGCGGCGGCAGAAGCGGTTGCCGATTTGGGCGAACTGCTGATCGTTGCTCCGCACTGTCAGCAGACCAGCATGGGACGTGCCTTTCCTCGTACGAATGATCTGGGCATTATAGAAACAACCTTTCTGACGATTAACGGGGTGCCCACCAAAGCCTACGCGGTACACGGATCCCCAGCTTATGCGGTGGCACACGCCGTGCTGGAGCTTGCGGACCGTAAGCCGGATTTGTGTGTCAGCGGCATCAATTACGGGGAAAACCTGGGTACCGTCGTTACCTGCAGCGGAACTTTGGGCGCCGCGTTTGAAGCGAATTCCCATGAAATTCCCGCGATAGCGGCTTCCCTGCAAATCCCGCTGCATCTGCAGAGAAAAACGGATTACAGTCCGGCGGACTGGAACGCCGCGGCGGAAATAACCAGAAGGGCGGCGCAGGCCGTACTCAAAGACGGGATGCCCGACGGCGCAACCGTGCTGAATATCAACGTCCCGGATCAATTACGGGATGTGGATCATTATCATATTACGCGGCAGAGCCATCAAAATTATTTCTGTTTTATCCGGCCGGAAAAACGTGATTTTTCAAAAAAATTTGAACTGAAATCCCAGCTGTCCGTCGATATGGATACTCTGGAGCCGGACAGTGATATTTATGCCGTTTATATAGACAAAGCCATTTCCATTACACCAATGACTTGGAATATGACAGCGGTCTAAAAGAGTCCGGAGAAGAGGACAGGCACACAGCAGGAACGCGGCAATTTTCATTTATAAAGGCTTTGGCCAACAGTTGAGGAATGCAAAACGGAAATGATGATTGAGGCGGCGATAAACCGCCTCTTTTTTTATGCATTCCCGATTTGGTATTTTTTTCCTGAAAGCTCTTTTCCGGAAAATATATTGATGAAAGGTTGAAAAGTAGAATGTTTCATTTCTTTAAACGTTCCGCAACAATTCGGGAAGTTTCTCACAAGTCCATTAAAAAATCCAGTTTGAAGAAAAAGCTCAGCATCATTTTTGCCATTGTGATTGCAGTTCCTTTTGCAGTGATGTCCCTGTTCATACTGCCCAACCAGATTCAGTCACAGTACGTCGAGTCCAGCAGCCAACAGCTGAAACTGGCTGATAAAAACATGAATACCTTCTTTTCGGAGATTCAATACAATCTGGATTATATGGCGCCCGCCAGTCTGATGAAAACTTCGAAGGGGCATTTGACCAGCTATGTGAACAAAGGGGAAACTGACGACAGGGTCATCCGGTCTTCTCAGGCGGGGGGAATGGAGCAGCAAATTTTCCAGTCGTTTGATTCTTTTCGTCAGGCTCACCCCTACGTCACCTATGTTTATTACGGACTGGAAAGCAAGGAGTATATGCAGAGCCCGGAAGGCGGGGCGGTGGTGCCAAACTATGACCCGACCCAGCGGCTGTTTTACACAACCGCAACCGCTGGCAAAGGAAAATATGTATATACAGAGCCGTACGAAAACGATGGGAACATCATTCTCGGACTGGTAAAGGCCGTGTATGAACGCAACAATCTGCTTGGCGTTTCCGGCATTGACGTCAATTTGAATTCCATGACGGAAATGCTCAATCAGGTAAAAATCGGAAAGAGCGGGTATCTGCTCCTAGTCCATCAGAACGGAACCATTATTTCCGATTCCATGGATCAGAAGCATAATCTTAAAAAAATAGACGAGCTGAAAATCAGCGGTATGGAGAATATTGCAAAAATAACCGATGGTGTAAAAAACACCTCTATGGGAGGGCAGAAATTCCTTACCAATGTTTATACCTCTCCCAATACGGGCTGGAAAGTCCTTGCAATGATTCCCCAGAAAGAAATTGACACAGCGACCTTTAGCGTTTCTTCGGCGGTGCTTCTGATTGCTTTTTTGACCCTGCTGATCGGCTTGGCTGCCGTGTGGAAATTTACAGACTCCATTCAGATCCCGCTGAAAAAGCTCAGCCAGCGGTTGGAGCTGCTTTCCCATGGAGACCTTCATTCCGAAGTCCCTTCCGTGAAGACAAAGGATGACGTCGGAATGCTGGCTGATTCCCTGTTTTATACAGTCGATAATATGAAGAATTATATTGCGGAAATTGACACCGCGCTGGGAAGTATTGCGAACGGACGGCTTGATTTCGAACTCAAGCAGGAATTTTTGGGTGATTTCGTTTCCATCAAAGCATCCATTCGCAAAATTACGGATTCTTTGAATGGTACACTGACGGAAATCAGTCAATCGGCCGCACAGGTGAACTCCAGCTCAGCACAGATTGCCAATGGAGCGCAGGCGCTGGCGCAGGGAGCAACGGAGCAGGCCAGCTCCGTGCAGGAACTGGCGGCTACTGTTACCGAGATTTCCAACCATGTGAAGCAAAACGCGGAGCATGCTTCACAGGCCAATAAAAATGTTAGTCTGGTACGCGAAGAGATAGAAGCCAGCAACCGACACATGGAGGAAATGGTATCTGCAATGGCGCAGATCAATGAATCCTCCGGGGAAATCGGAAAAATTATCAAAACTATTCAGGATATTGCCTTCCAGACAAATATTCTTGCTCTGAATGCGGCCGTAGAAGCAGCCAGAGCCGGAGCTGCGGGCAAAGGGTTTGCCGTTGTGGCGGACGAGGTTCGCAATCTGGCAAGCAAAAGTGCTCAGGCGGCGGAAAATACCACCTCTTTGATTGAAAACTCCACCAAGCAGGTAGAAAACGGCACAAAAATTGCGGACGAGACAGCAAAAGCGCTCCATCAGGTGGTAGAAAGCGTGGAATCTGTTTCGAATGCCGTGAATGAAATTACAAAAGCGTCAGGCCGGCAGGCAGAATCCATCAGTCAGGTAACACAGGGCGCCGACCAGATTGCCGCGGTGGTGCAGACCAACTCAGCAACGGCGGAAGAAAATGCCGCCGCAAGCCAGGAGCTTTCCACTCAGGTGCAGGTTATGCGGTCCCTTGTCGGTAGATTTCATCTGAAAAAGCTGAACAGTTGACGTTACTCTGTTTTTCGGATGCGGGAAAACCAGATAAGTTTTTTGCAAAGAAGAAATCTGTGCTAAGAAGCAGCTGCACGGAATACCATTATCAATGTAAGGCGATTTTCTGACAGTACTGAAAGTGTTTTTAAAAAGGAAGCAGGCAGAGTAGTTTACTCTGCCTGCTTTACTGATATTTAAGTGGTTGGATGGGAAAATAGGAAAGATAGGAAACAGACCACGGCTTACGGAATATTGTGATATGAGTCCATTTTTCAGATTGAGGTGATTACATGCAAACGGTTATCATCAGATTCTTTGATAAAAAAGTGGGATACAAAGCCGCGAATTTTCTGAGAAGCCTAGGATATGAGGTAAATTCCATCGGACAAACTTACTGGAACAGCTTTTATCCGTTTGCCTCGTGCATCCTTCTGGAGATCAGCTATGAAAATTAACGCCGGTTAACGAAAGCAGTTGACACCGGGAAAGCCGGCGCTGTCTCCAAGATCGGACTCGATGCGTAGAAGCTGATTGTATTTTGAAACCCGTTCGCTGCGGCTGGGGGCTCCCGTTTTAATTTGTCCGGCGTTGAGAGCGACCGCAAGATCGGCAATGGTAGTATCTTCCGTTTCACCTGAGCGGTGAGAAATGATCGCTGTGTACCCGGCTTTATGAGCCATCTTTACGGCGTCGATCGTCTCCGTCAGGGAACCGATCTGGTTGAGCTTAATCAAAATGGAATTTGCGCAGTGCAGGCTGATTCCTTTTTTCAGCCTTTCCGTATTGGTAACAAAGAGGTCGTCGCCGACCAGCTGCACCGTATCACCAAGCTCTCTCGTCAGCTTTTCCCAACCCTGCCAATCGTCTTCGCTCAGCGGATCTTCAATGGAGCGAATCGGATATTTCTGACTCAGATTCTTCCAGTATGCAATCAGCTGGTCCGCCGTATAGGAGGTACGGTGTTTTGGAAGCAGATAACCGCTGCCGGACTTCCATTCGCTGGAAGCGGCGTCAATAGCCAGGACAAAATCCTTTTGAGGCTGATAGCCGGCTGCTTTAACGGCCTCCAGAATCAGTTCGATTGCCTCCTCGTCACTGTCAAGATTGGGGGCGTAACCGCCCTCATCACCCACCGAAGTAGACAGCCCCCGCTCTTTCAAAATGGAGGCAAGCTGATGAAAGACTTCCGCGCACCAGCGCAGACCTTCATGGAAAGACGGCGCTCCGACCGGCATAATCATGAATTCCTGAATATCCACATTGTTTGCCGCGTGTGCTCCGCCATTTAATATGTTCATCATAGGGACAGGAAGCGTGTCTGCATTTACCCCGCCGATAAACCGGTAAAGTGGAAGATGAAGTGCGTTTGCTCCTGCCCTTGCCGCCGCAAGCGAAACGGCCAGAATGGCGTTCGCCCCCAGTTTGGATTTGTCCTTTGTGCCGTCCAGCTCAATCAGCTTCCGGTCAATCGCCGCGGTGCGGGTGCTGTCCCATCCGACGAGGGCATTGTTAATGACCGTGTTGATGTTATTGACCGCCTTGGATACGCCTTTTCCGCCGAAACGGGAAGAATCTCCGTCACGCAGTTCCAACGCTTCGAACGATCCGGTGGAAGCTCCGCTCGGTACGGAACCCATTCCCACAGTCCCGTCGTTCAGTGTTACTACCGCCTCTACTGTTGGATTGCCTCTGGAATCCAGTATTTCTCTTGCAATAATATTTTTAATACGATAATCAGACATACACATTGCCCTCCTTATGGCATTTTTTGTGAAGGTTAGCAAGAGCTAACTTTTAATATAAAATAACACAATTCACTGAAATTGTCAATTGGTGTCATTTATTTTATTTTGGTTTTTATAAAAAATGAGAGAAAAATTATTTTGGGTATCAGACGTAAAAATGCACTCTGCATCAGGAGTGGAAAATGTTAACATTTGGTATATTTGCTTGATAATTGCCACTTTTTAGGTTATAATCGAACCAGTAATGTTATCAAATGAACAGGATAGACGAAATCGTTTGGCGACGTGTTTATTTTATGGAACGGGAACAAAATTATCCGCTTTTCGGCACGGCTGTCAATCTGTATTGAATAAATACTACATAATTGGAGTGAATGAATTGAAAAACCTGAAGAAGCGAATTGTTACAGGGGCAATTTCGCTTGTTTGTGCAGCGGGGGTTATGGTAACCCTGCCGCCTGCTGTTTCAGTAGCGGCGGCGGCTACCGCACAAACAACGGATTATTTGAACCTGCGCGAAGGCGCGGGTCTGGATAAAAAAGTCATTTTAACGCTGAGCAAAGGGGTTACCGTCACGGTTCTTGACTCGTCCAACGCAACGTGGGCAAAGATTCAGACCTCTGGCGGGAAACAGGGGTATTGCAGCAAGCAGTATCTCAGTATTTCCGGTACTTCCGCCGGAAATACCGGCTCCGCTGCTACGGGAACGACAGCCGTCACTACGGCGTCTTTAAATATGCGGGAGGGCGCCGGTACCTCCAATAAGATTATTGTTACTCTTTCAAAAGGAACTTCCGTTAAGGTAATCGACAGTTCCAATTCCTCTTGGCTGAAGGTTCAGACGGCGGACGGAAAACAAGGTTACTGCAGTAAAGAATTTTTAAGTGTGACTTCTTCGTCGGGTTCGGGTAATACCTCCAATACCGGTTCTACAAATACCGGTTCCACGACGACGGTTTCTGCTCTTACAACGGATTATTTGAATCTGCGCGAGGGTGCGGGTTCCAATTACAAAGTGATTTTGACCATCAGCAAGGGCACAACGGTGAAGGTACTGGACAACTCCAACGCCCAGTGGGCAAAGGTTCAGACCAGCAGCGGCAAGCAAGGATACTGCAGCAAGCAGTATCTGAACATCAGCACTTCCGGCGGTACGACGACCAATAATCCGCCTGCAACCGGTACGGGAACAACGACCGGGACGGCGGTGACGACCTCTTCACTGAATATGAGAAGCGGTGCGGGTACCACTTACGGGATTGTCGCTACGCTGGCCAAAGGGGTCACCGTTACCGTAACGGATAATTCCAATTCTGTCTGGACGAAGATCAAAACGTCGGACGGAAAAGAAGGCTATTGCAGCAAACAGTATTTGAATATCAGTATGTCCGGCGGTACGACGACCAATAATCCGCCCGCCACCGGTACGGGAACAACGACCGGTACGGCGGTGACGACCGCCTCCCTGAATGTACGCAGCGGTGCGGGCACCAATTACAGTGTGATTGTTACGCTCGCAAAGGGCGTTACCTTGACGGTAACGGACAATTCCAATGCGTCTTGGGCAAAAATCAAGACCTCCGACGGGAAAGAAGGTTATTGCAGCAAGGAATTCCTGAATATTACGCTCGGGCAGGATAACACGGGTTCCAATAACGGAACGGAACCCAACACAGACCCCGGAACGGGAACCGGTTCCGATGATAATGCCGATACAGGCGACACGGGCTCTGATTCCCACACCATTACGGGTGCAAGCGTAACGGCGGATATGCTGCGGCTGAGGGAATCGCCGGATACAAGCGGCAAAATCCTTGCAAACCTGCCGAAAGGGACAAGCCTGACGGTGCTGGACACTTCCAATTCGGCCTGGACAAAGGTACAGACCGCAAGCGGAGTAGCGGGCTACGTCAGTTCGGAATATATCCAGATTCATTACTCCGACGATACAACAAACACGACTGCGCTTTCGCTCTCCACCACTTCCCAGAGTATCCCGGTGGGGAAGACGCTGTATATTCAGGCGAATATTTCCCCGAGCGGAACCTATATTAACTGGACAAGCAGCAATCCGAATGTTGCTACGGTATCCAATGGATATGTCTATGCCGTTTCCAACGGCACCGCGCTGATTACGGCCAAGTCGGGAACCTACACGGCGACTTGCAATGTGACCGTAACCAACGCCGAACCGGTGAAAACCGCTTTTGCCTCTCCGAATATTGCAAGTACGGGCGCGACGGTCACGCTGACCGCGGTAACCGATACGACACGCGATGGCGTGCAGTTTGTCATTACCATGCCGGACGGCAGCCAAAAGGCACTGAACGCCGATTCCTTTGTTGAAGAGTCCAAGCAGAATACATATACAAAAAAATGGACTGCCACAACAACATTCAGCACAGCCGGTACTTACTCCTTCACCGCTTATTCGTCGCTGAACGGAAGCATGAGCTCCACGGGCTACACGACTAACGCGTATGTTTCCAATCAGCAGGATTTTATCACCTCATCAAGTGAAGAACGCAGAGCCAGCGACCAAATGATTTCTCTGATTGCGAAATGGGAGGGGTACAGCTCAACGGTGTACGCCGACCAGCTTACGTCCAATCAGGTACCTACCATCGGTTACGGCTGCACCTTCGGGGCTAACGCAGTCTTCTACAACAATATGACGGAAACGGAAGCCTGGTCGCTTCTGGTCAATAAGATCAATAATTCTTCCTATACATCCGAACTGAACAAGATGATTCAGAACAATCATTTCCTGATGAATCAGAATCAGGCGGACTGCTTAATCAGCTTTGCCTATAATGTCGGCGCGGGCTATTTCAACAGTACTGCGGAAATGGATTTCAGAAGGATTATGAAAAATGCGGTGGTTCCGCCGGCGCTTTTCTCCGGTGAAACGCTTGCCGCAACCGTCACAAAGGACACCATCGTCAGGGATCAGCCCAGCATCGGCGGCGGAGAGGTCTGCAGCGTAATCTCAGGCACTTCGCTCCTCGTTACGGAGTGCAACTTTGCAAATACAAAAGACGGCTGGTACAGAGTGCAGCTTTCAGACGGCAGCACCGGCTGGGTCAATTCCGGTTACATCAATCTATCAAACTCCGATTCCCTGACCCATGACCTCAATTACACCAACGCCTCCGCGTTCGGATCGGACCTCATCCGCTGGAATCAGGCGGGCGGAAAATTCTACACCGGACTGTTCTACAGACGGCTTGGCGAAGCGAATGTTTACAATTACGGCGACTATGAAGCAGTGAAGTTCAACCGGTACAATTACACCTATCCCAACGCGGCGGCCGGACTGAGCTGAGAAGCGGGGAATCGATTCCCCCAGTCAAGCCTTGCCTGCCAGCCCCCTCACAGAGGGGGCTTTTCTTTGCTTTTTGGTAGCCTGCTATCAGACATTGCTTTGCCCTCAGGCCGGGCAGGCCCCTACTTTCGATCTTGTCCGAAAGTAGGCAAAGGACGCGCAGGGGGATTTTGAATTCCCGGCGGGGAAAGCTCCATAAAATCCCCCTGCACTCCCAAGTATCCCCAAAACACCTTTATGCGATTCGATATCGTTGTGTTTTTCATTGACGGGGGTAACGGAAAGAGAATTAACGCAAAAAAGCGCCCGCGGACAATGTCCGTGGGCGCTTTGTAAATGAAGTAATATGCTGGAAAAAATTACTGTAAGAGTTTCAGAACGTTCTGTGGCTGTGTATTTGCCTGAGCAAGCATGGACTGAGCGGCCTGAGCAAGAACGTTGTTCTTGGTCATTTCCATCATTTCCTTAGCCATGTCAACGTCACGGATACGGCTTTCAGCGGAAGTTAAGTTCTCGCTTGTTACGCCGAGGTTAGTAACGGTGTGCTCAAGTCTGTTCTGCAGTGCGCCAAGGTCGGCTCTTGTGCCGGAAACCTGATTGATAGCATCAGAAATCGTCTCGATAGCAGCTTTTGCATCATCCTGTGTGGCCACAGAGATAGTTGTAAGCCCAAGACCTTCAGTACTCATATTGCCAACGCTGAGCTTAACCTGCTGGTCGGAAGCTGCACTTGCACCAATCTGCAGAGCGAGTTCAGAACCGCCGATTCCGCCGGTGCCGCCAGTTAAGGTAATTCCACCAGCTGCGCCCAGACCTGTTACGACATTTGCCGCCGACTGAGAACCGTCAAAATCAACGGTAACGCCTTTCACGCCATTTTCCTTTAAGAGAGCGTTAATATCGGAAGCAGTGTAATCCTTAGAGGTGGAGAGTGTCAATGTCGGAGTAGCTCCACCCGTAAAGCTCGGGTTTGCGCCGCTTGCAAACGTCAGCTTCGTAATTCCCAATGAGCCCGCACTGACATCAACGGAGAAGCCATTTCCAAAAGCACCACTAACAGTAGCTTTTGTTGGGCCCTGTACGATAATGTCGCTGATTGCGGCATCCACAGTGTCTGCGGTACCCTCTGCGGTAGCTTCAATGTATTTGTCGGTGGAAGTAAATGCTATTTCAGCATCCTTCGGGCCGCCTGCCTTAGCAATCATGTCATTTAAATCAGCAGCGGTATATCTGACCGTTCCAACGGTACCACCATTGTCGTTTTGTGTCAGTGTAAAGGTAAGTGTTTTTGTATTAGCGTCCCAAGTTGCACCATCGGTAGAATTCTTTGCATCAGTTGTTGTAGCGTCTGCAAATACAAATTTTACGGTGGAACCCTTTTCAAGACCGGTTACATCAATTGTGCCGTTTGCTGCACCTGCGGTATTTGCTTCTAAATTAGTACCAGCAACATTTGTGCCGGTAGCGCTGGCTTTGACATCCAAAGAGCCATCCAACAGGTTGATCTTGTTAAAGTTAGTGGAAGTAGCGATTCTGTCGATTTCGCTCTTCAGAGAGTCAACTTCCTTCTGGATGTTCTCACGGTCAACGTCGTTCTGGTAAGTACCGTTAGAGGACTGGGTTGCCAGCTCTTTCATTCTCTGCAGAATGGAAGCGGTCTCGTTCAGAGCGCCTTCAGCGGTCTGTACAAGAGAGATACCGTCGTTGGCGTTGTTGGTAGCCTGGTCAAGTCCGCGGATCTGGCCGCGCATTTTCTCGGAAATGGCAAGACCGGCAGCGTCGTCACCGGCACGGTTGATTTTGTAGCCAGAAGACAGTTTTTCAAGGTTCTTGCTAACGGAATTGTTGTTATTGGCCAACATTCTGTTCGCGTTTAACGCGGCAATATTGTGTTGAATACGCATAATTTTTTCCTCCTGAATTTTGTTTTAGTACGCGCGGCAAAATGCCGGTCGCGCCTTTTTGAAAGAACGTCCTTGTTCTTTGCTGTGCAGTGGATTCTGCCTTGACGGGCCCTGTCTCAGCAGAAAGAAAATATGCTGTTATAAGTTTTTGCTTACAACTGATATTTCGGTATAAAATGGAAAAAGTTTAGCATTTTTCGCCCTTTTTCGAAAAAAATTATATTTATTTTTTAGGAATATACCAAACTCTACTTTAAAAGTTTTTTCAGCTGGTCAAGAGCCTGTTTTTGGGGTGCCACACTGGCTTCTTCGTTCATGGCGCGGGTTTCCCAAAGCTCTTTGCGGATAATCGGAATTTCCTTTGGTGCGTTGATGCAGATTTTGGCGCGGTCGCCGCTGATTTCTGATATAATAATTTCAATATTGTCCCCGATAATAATGGATTCGGAGACCTTTCGGCTGATTACAAGCACAGAAGATTCCTCCTATCTATTGTCACGGAATAGTTTGTAGCGAATCGGATATTCCGTATTGTCCAGAATGATCTGCTTTGCTTTTTTGGTGTTTACATCGATGACGATCGGCGCTTTCAGGTTTATAACGGATTCGTTCAGATTCGGTTTGATGACCGCCACGACCAGAACACAGAGGTTTTCCGCATCCGCTTCACCGAAATAGGCAAGTTCCGACTCCGGGAAAACGGGGTGATAATCATTGACAATGGGGTAGGGATCCACTACTACAAAGGATGGAACGTCGCAATGGGCTGCCTGCAGGTTCCAAATAATTCCACTCTCATCCTCATGGTACAGAAGATATTCCCGTATGTCTTCAAAACCTAAAATTCCCTCTTCAAAATGAATGATATTCTGAACGCCTGTTTCCGTATTCTGCAATTCTGAGTGATTCGTATCCATAATTAACCTCCCTGTACTGTCAGTTATCTGTTAGCAAAAACAGCCTCCCAAAGGGGGCTGTTCCAATTTTTAATTATGCGGTCACGTCCATCTCCGGCGGTTGATAGTCCGGGCTTGCCGACGGCGGAACGTACTGGGGCTTTCCCAGATATTTGAATTCCACATGCGCGTATTCCTTCACCAAAAATTCAACCTTGGCGGGGGTGAATTTTAGCTTTGGCTTGTTCTTCGTCAGCCAGTCGTAATTTTTCCTGTCCGTTTCATACTGCGTGGAAAACTGCTGCGGATCCCAGTTTATGTCGGCAGGGCTGGACGGAATTCCAATGGTGCTTTGTATGGTGGGCTGAATATGCTGAAAAGCAAGAGCGCCCAGCGAACCGGTATCGTTTTGTGCATTCATAAGCGATTTTCCTTTTTTTGCAAGATCTGCGGTGCCGCTCATTGCGGCAAGTACCCGCTCTTCGTACGCACTTAGTTCCGTGTGATTTTTCATAGCGGTAGATCTTACTTTGTTTCTGAATTCATGTGTGTCAAAATACAGCTTTGATGTGTAAGGGGTTAAGTCGGTAAAATCCACAATTCCCTGCTGGGAAATACCGTCGTTAGCTATTTCCAACTTGGCATTGTGAATTTTTACTTCAAAGGAAATGGGAACATTAACAATATCTAAAAGCTGTTCCATTGTAACTCACCTCGATTACTGCTCGTTTGACTATTTCATGAAATCAAGGAATGTCGGCTGAAGAATCTGAGCGCCCACTTTCAAAGCCGCACTGTAAGCGTACTGCTGGTAGATTTGATCCATAACGGCATCCTCAAAATCTACATATTCAGTCTTGTCAATTTTATCCATTACCTTATCGCCCATGGATTCAAGATTGGTAAGGGTGGTTGTAAGGAAATTGGATTTTGTACCGCTCTCCGTTATTTTGGAAAGCAGAGCGTCTCCCTGTTTGCTGAGATTGTCCAGATACGGTTTGATTTCATCCATAGAAAAGGTAGAGCCGTCTTTGCCCTCCAGTTTATCCGCAATCTGGCCCAGAAGTGTGTAAAGGTTATTGGAAACACCGTTTTCGGTGCCATCCACCGTACCATAGCCCAGAAAAGAGATCCCGGGAATGGCGGAATTGAAAACACTCTGGCTGTTAATGTCAGTGCTGCCGTTTTCCGTGCTGAGACCAAGACCGATATTGACATAAGACTGTTCATTAGCAAGCTGCTTTAAACCCTCCGCCCCAATGGTATCCGTTGCCGTAGCGGTCTGAACGCTTGTGTCCACAGGGCAGTTCAAGTCGCCGGAGATCGCGGCTTTTGACAGATCAAAGGTAACGGTGGAATCATTCGAAGCCGTTAAACTCGGAGCGGTCTTCAGCGCCGTCAGTATGTCGCTGTTTTTCGCCCCGGTTGGCAGATTAACAGTCAGCGTTTTCGAAGAGGTGTCTGCAGAAACAGAGGGCGTAGCGCCATCTGCTGTATTTACCTGAATCTTATAGCCGTTGAACTGTGCGTCCCCCAGCGTGATCTGAGCGCCGTTATAGCTCAGTGTGGAGCCGGCCTCAATTTTTCCGGTGTTGACGTCGATTCCCCGGTACAGCAGATTGCCGTCTGCGCCAACGGTAAAGGGCGGTTCGCTGGTGGCGGATCCGCTAAAGACATATTTGTCGCCGAACTGCGTGTTTGCCGGGGAAAGAATGGTTTGCTGAAGCGCGCGGAGTTTGGTGGCAATGGTCGTCCGGTCGGAAGCCGACATGGTCCCGTTAATTGCCTGAATACAGTCGCCGGAAGACGCTTCCTTTATAACATTATGGATGGAAGTCATCGCGCTCTGTGCGGTCAACAGCTGGTCGGAAGTGTCTGAAAGCTCACTCTGGTAACTGTCGTTCTTAAGATATTCCCGCCTGAGAAGAAAGGCTTTGGAAGCGGAAAACGGGTCTTCCGACGCCTTGTTGAATTTCCGCAGTGTCGTCTCCCGAAGGCTTGCCTCATTCAGCGCGTTGAGGGAATTATTCAGATTGTTATTATATTGCTTCATAACCATGCCCATGGTAATTCTCATAGGTGCTGTCCTCCTTTTAGAGCGTGCGGCTTATCTGCCGACGATGCCCATTTTATTGATGATGGTATCCAGCGCTTCGTCCAGCGTGGTCATAAACCGGGAAGAGGCGGTTAGTGCCTGATTGTACATAATCAGGTTGATTCCCTCTTCGTTGACGTCTACCGCAGAGATGGACGTTCTCTGCGTATCGATTTCATTCAGCGTGGAATTATAGGTGCTGTCCTGCCTGGTGATATCCTTTACCTGAAGGGCAAGGACAGAAACAGAAACATCTGAGACAAAGGATTCTATCGAAGTGGTAAACAACGTTGTACCGCCCACATTGTCATCATTCGTTGTATATGTTTTATCTTTGGCAAGCTGGGTTACCATATACAGGACATTGTCCCCCAGCTTGGAAGTGTCCACACCAGTCGATGTCTGCTTTGTAGCGGTTATGTAGGAACTGGTGGCTGAATTCCACGCGTCCGCAATGCTGATGTTTCCGGCGGTGATTCCGGTTGTTTCGCCGTCTGCAGTGGTGAACAGGGGTTTGTTGTCACCGCCTGCGTTTGTGCTGTTGATGGTATTCATTGTGTTTGCAAAATCATTTGCCAGCTTGTCCAGAACGGTTTCATAATAACCGATGCCGCGTTCCGCTGTGGCGGAATCGAATTCCCCTTTTTCATTGAGCATGGAAAGATATCCGCCGAACATTCCCTCCGTCAGATCCGCGTTTGTCAGGGTAACCGGGTTGCCGTCAATATCCGTGACGGCGTGTCCGTCAGCGTCCATTGCCTGTACGGCATTTCCGTCCCCGTCGTTCAGAGCCATAGTGACATAACCGGTATCTTCGTCCGCTGTCATGCTGAACTGGCTGTACTGATTGTTCGATACAAGGCTGAATTTTTGATCGCCGGATACAAGGTCGATTTGCAGCTCTGAAACCGAACGCCCGGAACCGACATCCACACTTTTGGAAGAAACTTCGATGTTTGCGTATTGGGAAAGCTCATCGATCATGGTGTTGCGCTGATCGGTCAGTTCCAGTGCGGAGGTGCCTGAAATCTCGGAGCTTTTAATTTCCTCATTGAGATGTGCAATATTTTTCAGAAGATTGTTTGCTTTTGTAATGGCATCGTTCTGAAGAGACTTGGTCTGCTGACTGCGTATCTTTGACAACTGCTGAGAAGCGTTGTTAAAGGCCTTTGTCAAAAGCAGAGACGAGTTCTTGACTATATTCTCAAGATTGAAATCGGAAGGGGAAGAAGCCAGAGAATTCAGCTGTGTTACCAAATCTGAAAACTGGGCGCTGAGCCCGTCTTTGGTCGATTCATCAAAAATATCTTCAATATCGCTGAGGGTATCCAGCTGTGTGCCGGTCTTCCCGGTTTTGGCGTGTTCCGAACGGTACCGTATATCCAGATAGGGGTCTCTGATCTGGCTGACGCCACTGCAGTTTACTCCCCCGCCGATCTCCAGATCAGCGGATGCGTAACGCATGCCGCTGCCGACCGGAGCAATCGAGTAGGAATCCACCCGCTGTCTTGTATAACCCGTGGTGTTAACGTTCGTCATGTTCTGACCGGTTACCTGCAGGTTGGCCCGGGCAGCCTGAATACCGCTTTTGGCAACATAAAACCCGGAAAATGTTGACGACATGTGAGTGCCTCCTTAAACCTTTTTAGATAAAATACTTGGGGGAACCGCTCCCTCTCCCAGCTTGGATGCATACACCTTCTGAAGCTCCGGATGATTGGTCAGTCTGTTCAAATCCGTTTGAATTCTGTGCAGCTTCAATTCCGTCAGATTGTTGCAGCGCAGATTGATTTCCTTCAGATTCAGCATCACCTGGGACAGCTCGTCGAAAATTTCTTTTGCCTTCGGCCGGAGGGAAGGTTCGAACAGGTCGATCAGCTGCCGGAAAGTAGCTTTCGGATTGCCGGTTTGCGAAACCAGTTTTTCTCTTTCCGCTTCCAGACCTCTGGATTTTAGCATAAAGGCTTCTTCTGTCTTAACGTGAGCGTCTATTGTTTCTACTTTGCTGTTTGACAGATCGTCATATTTTTCAGTCTCAATCTGAAGAAAGTTTTTATAAAAATCAAGGTATTCGCTGAGAAATTGCAGAAGCTTTTCAGCGAGCTTTCTGTCAATCATTCAATCATCCCCCGTCCTTTGTTCAATCGTTGCTTTCCTTCAGCAGGGCCTTGGCAATTTCCACAGGATTGACGGCGTATTTTTTCACGCTCAGCTGCTGCTTAATCCTGTCGATGTATTCCTGGTCTTTATCCTGATTGATTTCATTCAGAATTTTCTCTTTGGTATCTGAAATTACCTGGCTGTTATTTGAAACACGCGATGCGTCATGTGAAATTTCAATTTTATCCACTTTGGAGGCACTCAGTGCCTTATTCAGGCCATCAGAAAATACGGGCCCGGCTGCAGTGCAGTCGAAATCGGCTTTGCTCAGCGGTTTGGCAGAATATTGGCCGGATATATAACCAAACTTCTGGTCAGCATTATTTATAATCATCATACTCACCTCAGATCAAATTATCGGCATTTCTTTTCAAATATTTAGCTGCAATTAATCCAATTTGTAAATAACTTAACTATATGTTTGCTTTATATAATAATAAAATTTGACAGTACCTCCGAAATATTTCGAATTAAGCGATTTTCAGTTGACTTTTGTCATAATTTTCATATATAATTAGGTAAAATATATGATATTAAAACAATTATATTGTTTGTATGGATGGTCACAAATTTTTAATCGTAAATTTGTTTTGCACATTTTTCCGTTAATTTTGTGACTAATATTCTTTTTGAAAGAAGGGAAGCCTTTTGGATTGGTTCAACAGCGTGTCGGCAACCTTATTAAACAAGGATCTGGATGGCCTGTGGATGAGGCAGCGTGAGATATCCGACAATATATCCAACATTGAAACTCCGGGGTACAAAAGCAGATCTGTCAGCTTTGAAGATCAGCTGAAACAGCTGATGTCGGTTGACAATACTGACAGTACCGCTCTGATTGAACAGATCAGGGATGCCGCTCCGCAAATCACTGTTTCCAACGACGAGTCAATGCGGCTGGATGGAAATAATGTGGATGCGGAAAAAGAGAATATAGAACTTGCAAGGACACAGATCAACTACAATTATTCTCTTCGTGAGCTTTCAGATTATTTTTCACGTCTGAGATATGCGATTACGGATGGTAAAGCTTAAGTCGGATTCAGTGAATTAAATATTGGGAGGAATTGATATGGCATTTCTGAATTCGCTGGATATCAGCGGTTCTGCTTTAACTGCGAGCAGGCTTCGCATGGATGTTATTTCCGAAAATATTGCAAACGCTTCTACGACAAAAACGGAAAACGGGGGACCCTACCGCAGAAAGATAGTCCAATACGAACCAATCGAGCAAAATTCGTTTAGCCGGATTCTAGCCGGCAAAATGAATGAGGGTGAATCGGATCAAACACAAAAGGGCGTTAAAGTCTCAGCAATTGTTGACGACCCCACTGATTTTACCCCGGTTTATGACCCGACCAATCCTGATGCCAACGAAGAGGGCTATGTGATGATGCCGAATGTGGATCCGATTAAGGAAACACTTGACATGATGTCCGTTACCAGAGCTTACGACGCAAATCTGACCGCTTTTAATGCAGTAAAAGGGATGGCGGTCAAGGCTTTGGAATTGGGGAGGTAACGTAAATTGATGATTACACCGATTGAGAAAATAAATTCAATTGCCGGTCTGGACGGTGCGGGCAAAGTATCTTCTTCCGGAACATCTGCGGGCGTTCCTTTTCAGGATCTTTTTCAGGACGCCGTACAAAACGTAAAAACGACCAATGCTGACCTGAATCAGGAACTGTATAAACTGACTACCGGTCAGACCGATGATTTACATAATGTTGCCATTGCTTCCACAAAGGCAACCCTTTCCGTGCAGATGCTGGTTCAACTTCGCAACAAGGCTCTGGACGCATACAATGAAATTATGAGAATAAGCGTATGACGCAAAGCATTTGGGAAAGGTTGACTGCGGATTAAACAATGAACATACAGATTAAAAAATATATTGACCCCATTGTTGCATTCTGGGGCAATTTAACCAAGAAGAAAAAAATAATCGTGCTGATCGTTGCAGGTGCTATTATCCTGATTTCCGTCATTGCGGGAATCCTGCTGAATATGCAGCCGTATGTAGTGCTTTATCCGGGCATGGAACAGGAAGAAGCCGTTCAGGTCATGAACGAACTTCGGGACCGGAACATCAGTTATAAAGAGGACAACGGTACCGTTTATGTTCCTAAGGATAAAGAAAATGCGCTGAGAATGGAACTGGCCAATGAGGGGTACCCGAAAACGGCGCCAAACTATGACTTCTTTACCAACAATGTTGACATTATGTCAACTGACTTTGAAAAGAAGACGATCGAGAAATACCAGCTGAATCAACGATTGGAATCAGTCATTAAAACGCTGGATAGCATTAAGAATGCGAATGTTACCATCAGTATACCGGAAAGCAGCGGTTATGCGTGGGATGAAAATGCAGAGGCGACCACCGCTTCCGTAACAGTTACTCTGGCAACGGGCAAAACACTGGAAGCTTCTCAGGTAAACGGCATTAAACAGCTGGTTGCAAAAAGCGTACCAAATTTAAAGACGGATGACGTTGCGGTAATCGATACAGCAACCGGCAACGAATTAAATGGTTCGGACGAAGGCAGTCAGGTCAACATCTCACAGTTTAAACTTCAGATAGAGAAGGAATTTGAAAACGATATTGAAAAAAACGTTCTGAAAGTTTTAACGCCGGTTTTCGGTCAAAATAACGTGAAAGTAACTGCAAAAAGCGTTATGGATGTTGACAAAAAGGTACAGGAGATTGTCACTTATAATCCATCTCAGGATAATAAGGGCGTAATTAATGAATCCAATGTACAAAAGGAACAGGAATCGAACGGTCAGAAAACGGGCGGATCGACAGGCACCGAATCCAATACGGAGACCACCACTTATCCGGGTGTGACCGTGAACGGTGATACGATTTATACCAAAGACAGCGAAAGTTATAAATATCTGGTTAGTCAGGTAAAACAGCAAATCCAAGGGGATGCCGCAAGCGTCAAGGATATGACCATTTCTATTGCCGTTAACAAGGAAACCATGGGTGACGCCCAGAAGCAGGACATTGCAAAACTTGCAGCCTATGCCGCCGCAATCCAACCCGATAAGGTGGCTGTGTATAACAGTGTTTTCCCGAATGGCGGGGATCAGCCGACCAGCGGCCCCGTGTCCACCATGCCTCCGCTCAATCAGATTTTAATTCTTGGAGGAGCGGCGCTGCTTACTCTGCTGATTGTTATCGTCATCATTGTGGTCGTGGCACGCAGGCGTAAGAAAAAGAGAATGCTGGAACTTGCGCAGTTGGAAGGGGAAGAGAATCCGGAGGAAAGCTCTGAGCTGAAGGATCGGCTGGATAATACAGACCAACCGAAGAATAACGCAGCAGAGATTGCACTGCAGGCGATTGAAGACGCTCGGGCTGAAAAGGCGTCCAAGGAACAGGCATTAACCAAAGAAATTCAGGACTTCTCCTCACAGAATCCTGAAATCGCTGCCCAGCTGATCCGATCATGGCTGAGAGGGGACGAAGGGAATGGCTAATCAACAGATGAATGGACAGCAGAAAGCCGCCGCTGTTATCATCTCCCTGGGTGCAGAAAATGCTTCCAAAGTCTATAAATATCTTAAAGAAGACGAAGTGGAACAGCTGACCTATGAGATTGCAAGAATGTCCCATATGTCTTCTGAGCAGATTGAAGATATCCTTGAGAATTTTTATCAGGTTTGTCTGACACAGAAGGTCATTACCGAAGGCGGCATGGAGTACGCAAAAAACGTTCTTGAAAAGGCATACGGCGCTCAGACAGCGACCTCCCTTCTGGAACGCGTTACCAAGTCGCTGAGGACCAAAGCGTTTGAATTTATCCGTAAAACAGATTATAAAAATCTGATGGCAATGATTCAGAACGAGCATCCTCAGACCATCGCTTTGATTCTTTCCTATGCCAGAGCCGATCAGGCGGCGATGATTATTGCGGATCTGTCGAAAGACAAACGGCTGGATGTCGTTGAACGGATTGCGACCATGGATCGAACTTCCCCTGAAATTATAAGGATTGTTGAAAATAATCTTGAGAAGAAATTCTCCTCGCTGATGTCTCTGGACTTCATGGAATTTGGCGGTGTCAATTATATCGCTGATATTATGAACAATATGGATCGTGCCAATGAAAAATATATATTTGATGAATTGGCGCGCAAAGATGCGCAGCTCTGTGAAGAAATCAAGAAAAGAATGTTCGTCTTTGAAGACATTACCGTTCTGGATGATATGTCCATTCAGCGTTTTCTGCGCGAAGTGGATTCCAAAGATTTGGTGTTCGCTCTCAAGGGAGCCAATCAGGAAGTTTCCGACGTTATCTTCAAGAATATGTCCAACCGTACGACAGAAACCATCAAGTCCGATCTGGAATTTACGCACAACGTCAGACTCAGAGATGTCGAAGAAGCGCAGCAGCGTATTGTTGGTGTCATCAGGCGTCTTGAAAGCGAAGGCGAGTTAGTCATCAGCAAGGGCGGAAAGGATGAGGTTATTGCCTAACGTTATCAAAGCTTCCCAGTATGTCGCTGTGAAAAACGGAAGTGTCTTTCCCGCAAACAACGGAGGGATTCCGCAAACGCCCGATTCATCTCTGCAGGAGGATCAACACAGACAGATCGTAAATGAGGCCTTTCAGAAGGCTCAGCAAATTATAGAAGCGGCACAGACTTTCAGTATGAACAAGGTACGGGAATCCACACAGCAAATGAATCAGGAAGCCGCACAGGTTCTGGTGCAAAGCCGTGAGGAAGGCTACGGCAGGGGCTTTGCGGATGGGAAACGGGAAGGAAAAGAGCTCGGCTACCAAGAAGGCTATGAGGAAGGCCGTCAATCCGGACTGCAGAAAGCCGAAGAGGAAAATCAGGCTGTCGCGGCAGAACTTTCCCAGATGCTGAACACAGTAGAGACTATGAAAGCCGAGATCCTGAGAAAATATGAAGCGGATATCAAAAAACTGGCCGTTTCCATTGCGGAAAAAGTGATCCGCCGGGAACTGAGCATGAATGAAAAGGCGATGCAGTCCATTATTACGAATGCTGTGGATGCGTACCGCAATCAGGAATGGGTAAGAATTTTCGTTTCTCCCAATACCAAAGCACTCCTTCAAAACGTGGACAAAACCATTGTGCAGGCGCTCAGCGATGTCTCTGACAGTATCAAAATTGAGGTTTCCCCCGATATGAATGACGGAGACTGCATTATTGAAATGCCCGACCGGAAGATTGATGCCGGAATGAATACGCAGATGAACAATATTAAACAGGCACTTCAAATATAAACGCCGGGATCAATCCTAAAAAATGGAGCGTGAAATGTTGGATTTTCAGGACGCCTACGATGTTTTGCAGAAATTGAATCCGCTTACCTATATGGGCAAGGTCAAAAATATTGTCGGGATGATGATAGAAACCACCGGCTTGAAAGCAAATGTAGGTGACATCTGTATCATTAACAATTCCAATGATGATAAAACGGTCATGGCCGAAGTGATCGGGTTTAAAAACAGCAACATTCTCCTGATGGCATACGGCGATATCAAGGGCATCGGTCCGGGCAGCCTGGTTCGTTCCACCGGGAACAAGCTCCGCGTACCCGTCGGGGATTTTCTGATCGGCAGAACCATTGACGCGGCCGGCAGACCGATTGATGGTCTGGGCGAATTTGATATTCATCAGTATTACGATGTGGATTCCACTTACACCAACCCTCTGGAAAGGCCCAGGATCAGCACACAGCTTACTTTTGGCATCAAAACGATCGACGGGATGCTGACGATTGGCAAGGGACAGAGAATGGGAATTTTCGCCGGGAGCGGCGTCGGTAAGAGTACTTTGATGGGCATGATTGCGAAAAATGTCAAAGCAGATGTTAATGTGATTGCTCTTGTCGGAGAAAGGGGAAGGGAAGTAACCGAATTCATTGAGAAGGATTTGGGAAAAGAAGGTCTCGCCCGTTCCGTTCTGGTGGTTGCCACTTCAGACCAGCCGGCCATGTACCGCGTAAAATGCGCAACCGTAGCCACCGCAATCGCGGAGTATTTCAAAGACCAGGGCAAGGATGTTTTATTGATGATGGATTCCCTTACCCGCTTTGCAATGGCGCAAAGAGAAATCGGTTTGGCGGCCGGAGAACCTCCGATTGCCCGGGGCTATACGCCTTCTATCTACGCCGAGCTTCCCAAGCTTCTGGAGCGAAGCGGAAACTTTAAAGAAGGCTCCATTACCGGAATCTATACGGTTCTGGTGGAAGGGGACGATACTAATGAACCGATTTCCGATACAGTCCGGGGTATCATCGACGGACACATCGTTCTTACCCGCTCTCTTGCCCACAAGAACCATTATCCCGCCATTGACGTAAACGCAAGCGTGTCCAGACTGATGAATGATATCGTGACCGAGGAACACAAACAGGCCGCCGCGAAAATCCGAAATCTTCTTTCCGTGTACTATCAGAATTACGACCTGATTTCCATCGGCGCTTATAAACCGGGAATGAACCCGAAGCTGGACGAAGCGGTTAAAAAAATCGATACGATCAATGCTTTTTTGTGCCAGAGAACCGACGAAAGCTTTTCGTTTGAAGAAACCCTGAATAGAATGAAAGAGTTGTAAAATATGAAAAAGTTTACGTTTTCTCTTGAAAAAGTACTTAGTTTTAAACAGCAGACGCTTGATGTCAAGAAGAATGAGCTTGCTTTGCTTCAGATGAAGCTGATTGAATTTGAAAAAGAAATTGATGCACTGAACAATCAGTTCGCCGCGACCAACCGAAAAATGGTTGAGGAGTTGCAAAAAGGGCTGAATGCCGGGGATATCCTTATTTATAAAACGTATTTCAATACTTTGAATCAGAAAATTCTGCGGTTAATCGATCAGAGAAAACAGCTTTTGGATATGATTGTCCTGAAAAAAGCCGACATCGTAGCCGTCAACAGTGAGATTTCCGGGCTGGAAAAGCTGCGGGACAAGCAGTTGACGGAGTACTTAAAGCAGATACAGAAAAGCCAAGAACTCGCAATGGATGAATATGTCGGGCAGGCGCGCGGCACCGCATTTTAACTGCTTATAAATATTTTATTTATAAAATACCCTGATAAGGAGGTGAAAGAATGATACAGCAAATCACACGTTCCTCAGCACCGCAAAATTCCAAAACAGCCAGCGCAAAGAATCCCGCGAACGCCTTTGATACGTTTCTGCAGACGGTTACCCTTGGAAAGAGCGCAAAGAGCCTGAACCAAACAGGTTTAGCCCCGTTAAGTAAAGGAAAAGAGAATGACAAGCAGGACTTAACGGAAAGCACTCCGTTTTTCGGCTTGGTTGACGTTTCTCTTTTGAGCCAGTTACTGGCAGGGCAGAGTCCGTCCGCTGCAGCTGAGCTTTTGCAGGCGCAGACGGCGGTTTCGACGGCAAATCTGCTTGCGGGTGTTCCCTTAGTTCAACAGCCTGCGGTCGATTCCGCAATTCTACCTCAAATACAGCAGCAGGCAGAAACTTCAAATCCTCTTTTGACTGCGAACAATCTTTCTCAAACGGCAGCGGCTTCCCCTGTACCCGGTAACGCGTTTTTACAGCCTGCGGCAGATGCGGCCGCCTCGTCCGTGAGTGCAGACGGTACACAGAAAGTTTTAGCCGAACAAGCAGCACCAATCACTCCCGCCACCGCCACGGCAGTTGGCCAGCCCTCGGAACCGGTACCTTTGGCAGCAAACAGCTATTCAAGTGTTTATCCTCCCGCGCAGGTTCCAAATACGGGGGAAGCACCGGTTACTGCTCAGACTTCTGTACAGACCAAAGAACCAGATATTCCGCAGACAGCCCCGCCTGTACTGACCATTGCGGATACGGACAAGATTCCCTCTGCCTCCGTACTGCAGATTCAGCCGGAGGATGCCACGCTGTCCGACGAGAAAAGTACCGTGAATATGGATGCGGCTGCCCAAAGTCAGGATACGGCACAATTTTCCGACCTGTATCGGACGGGAAACGTCGTTATCAAGATCTCCGATACGCCGTCAGATACGCCAAAAACCACCTTTAAGCAGGTTGCGGATCAGATACTGGTAAACTATAAGGCAGGCAAACCGGAGTTTCAGATGGATCTTTACCCGAAGGATTTAGGAAAAGTATCCGTTAAGCTGGCAATGCAAAGCGGTGTACTGACGGTTTCTATTCAGGCATCGAACCCCAAGACTCAGAGCATGCTGATGGAAAACAGCTCCGATATCCGCTCTCTTCTGCAAACAACCGTTAACCAGCCGATCCAGGTTTCGGAACCGGCGCAGGAAAAAGCCTGGTACCAGCAGAATCAGCAGAACCAGCAAAATCAGGCACAGCAACAGGAAGAGCAGCAGCACAATCAGCAGCTTCACCGGGTCGGCTTACAGGACAGCGATACCAGCACCGACGATTTTCTTACCGTTATGCAGCAGCTAAAGCAACACGCTTATAGGATGTAAAAAATTGTTGGAAAGAAGGGCTGTCATTGGTTATCAATCAAATTAATTCTTACGCACTTGCTTCTACAGGCGATACGCAAACCTCAAAGACAAACTCGGCTTCTGACCAGTCTTCAGACGCAAAAGTCAGTACGGGATCTTCTCTGGGCATGGTTGATTTCATGCAGTTGCTTGCCGCGCAGTTTACGAATCAGGACCCGATGAACCCTGTGGATAATACGGAGTACATTGCACAGTTGGCACAGTTTTCTTCTCTGCAGGCAATGCAGGATCTAACTCAGCTTAGTATGACGCAGTACGGCGCGTCCCTTGTAGGCAAGAAAGTAGTGGTCGCAAGCTACGACAGCAACGGAAAATATTCGGAAGTTACTGGCGTGATTGACAGTATCAATTTTGCGTCCTCGCCGTATACAGTTATAATTAACGGCAAGGGATATAATCTAGCGTCGGTTATGGAAGTCGCGAATCCCAGTGCTGTAACGCCTCCGGATACTCCCGCAGAACCCGAAGTTCCGGGAACAGGCGGAGAATCCACCTGAAGCCCTTTCGTTAGGCAAAACAAGTTAGGAGCACAGTCATGGATGACATTCAATTTAAAAAGAACTATTCCTCATTTATCAATCCGAATTACACGGTTAACCCTGTCAGCACGAATACACCAAAAACAAGCGCGACTGATCCGGGCAGCAGTGAATTCGGGCAGCTATTCCGCAAAACTGTGGAACAGCAGCAGCTTACTTTTTCCAAGCACGCTTTGCAGCGCATGGATTCCAGAAATATTTCGGTTTCCCCGCAGCTCGTTTCACAGATCAACGGTGCCGTTGAAAAGGCGAAATCCAAAGGAATTAAAGATGCCTTGATCTTAAACGGGCAGACTGCATTTATTGTGAATGTTCCCAGCAGTACGGTGGTAACCACCATGAGCGGCAGGGAAATGACCGAAAACGTATTTACAAATATTGACGGAGCCGTAATTATATAACTGGACCTCTTGAGGAAGTTATTGAGCTTTGACTGACAGAGAAGCTCATGCGGTTTCAACAGAAAGAGAGAGATCAAACTTATGATGAGATCATTGTTTTCCGGGGTGGCCGGATTAAAAGCATACCAGACCGGTATGGACGTCATCGGTAATAATATTGCAAACGTTAACACATACGGTTTCAAATCCTCCAGTACGATTTACCGCGATGTTTACTATCAGACAATTGCTGGATCGTCTGCTTCGAGTACGACAAACAGCGCAGGAGGAGGAAATCCTACTCAAATCGGTTATGGATCTACCGCCGCCTCAGTGAATGTGAACACCGCCCGTTCCGGTATGGCGACAACAGGAAACCCCAGTGACTGTTATATCAATGGCGAGGGCTATTTTGTTGTACAAGACGGCACGGATTTTCTCTATACCCGCGTGGGACAATTGAGTTTCGACGGAGACGGAAATTTGGTTGACGGCAACAAAAAGATCGTCTGTGGCTGGAATAAAGGCGTTACACCACCGACTGATGGTGTGAAAACTGCTGATTTAAAAGCAATTAAAGTTGCTGATTATGGTGATTATAAAAATATTACGATTGGCAGCGATGGGAAAATTACCGGCGAAAAAAATGGGACTGTAGAAACGTTGGGCACCGTTGCCTTAGCTAGCATTCCAAATCCAGCCGGCCTTACGCAGGAGGGCGGTTCCTATTATAAAGCCGTCAGCAACGTTGCAAACACTACCTATCCGATTAAGTATTATGCTGCGGGCAGCGGGACTACTGGCGGATTGGTCACCGGCGCGCTGGAATCCTCCAATGTGGACCTGGCCAACGAATTTTCACAGATGATTGTTACGGAAAGAGGCTTTCAGGCAAACTCAAAAATCATTACGGTAAGTGACGAAATGCTCGAAGACTTAGTTAATCTGAAACGATAAATTTACATTCTGCCGTTCATGAAGCCGTAAACAGGCTTCATGAACGGTCAGTTAGTTCAAAAAGGGGATTTACAAATGATAAATCTTACCAACTTAAATGGCGTATCTTTTGCTTTAAACCCAAATTTGATTGAAACCATTGAAAATATTCCGGAAACAAAGATCACTTTAACTACCGGGAAATATTTTTTGGTCTCTGAGTACAGAGAGGATGTCATCAGTAAGATCATTCAATACAATCGTTCAATCTATCAAAATGCAATTAAGCTAACGGATTAGCTTAACATATAGATTCTTTTCTCCGTAATTTTATCGCAAGGAAGTGTTTATGTGGATTTTACAAGTATTGTAGGGTTAATAGCCGGTCTGGGGCTGGTTATTTTCGGTATTGTTTTTGATCCCTCTTCAGGTGTTGTTTGGGCTACTATCAAAAATTTTATCGATGTTCCCAGTATGGCGATTACTTTCGGCGGTGCAATTTCCGCCACTGTTATTGCATTTCCGATAACCTATTTCAAAGACATCCCAAAACATATGAAAATCATTGTTCAGAGAAATAAGTATAATCCACAAAAGTATATTGATACCATTGTGGATTTTGCTCAGGAAGCCAGAAGAAAGGGTTTGCTTTCTCTGGAAGACAAAGCAAACCAGGAACAGGATCCGTTTCTTAGAAACAGTATCATGCTGATTGTAGATGCGATTGATCCTGCGAAAGTAAGAGAGATTTTGGACGATGAGCTGAACGGGTTGGAAGACCGCCATTCACACGGCTGGCTGTTCTATGAAAAATTCTCGACTTTTGGCCCTGCGTTCGGTATGATCGGTACCCTGATTGGCTTAATCAATATGTTGGCGAATCTGGACATGAATGCCGAGGGCGGAGCAACCAGAATGGCGCAAGGGATGGCGACGGCTTTGATTACCACATTTTATGGTTCTATGCTGTCTAACCTGGTATTGACTCCTCTTGCTCACAAGCTGCATATGCGCCATGATGAAGAAATGGTGTGCAAGGAAATCGTCGTAGAAGGGGTTATGGCAATTCAGGCGGGAGATAATCCAAAGCATATTGAAGAGCGACTGAATGCATATGTATGTGAGAACAAGAGAATTGAGTCCGGAGGAAAAGGTCAGGGCGCTGCTCAGGATGCTTCCGAAGAAAAAAAATCCAAGAGAAAGAAAAAGTGATTTTTTGTTTTCAGATCGCGGCCCGGTATCTGAAGAATAAAAAACCAGCAGGGGTGAGAAAATGGCAAGAAAAAAATCCGATCCAGGCGGAGGCGGTCCAAACTGGCTGGATACATACGCAGATATGGTCACATTGCTTTTAACTTTCTTTGTATTACTGTTTGCCATGTCTACCGTAGATGCAACAAAATGGCAGACACTCGTTAAAGCTTTTTCAACGAACAAGCAGGCTACCGCAAACATTGAACAGGCGGTACAAACAAATCCGTCCAATCCAAACAGCGGCGATATGTTTGATGCTGGAACCAGTCCTAACAGCACATCTCCGAGTGAGACAGACAGTACGGCTGATTCAAACACGAGCACTACAGTTACTGACTTTGACAGTCTGTATAAATACTTAAATAATTATGTTCAGGAAAAGGGTCTTCAGGATTCCGTTCAGGTACATAAAGGTGACAATTACACTTTTCTGACATTTCAAAACAGTATCTTCTTTAATGGGGACAGTTCTGATTTGCGTGACGATGGGAAAAAAATTCTGAACTTTGTCTGTGATGGAATCAAATATATTCCGGATCAGATCGGCGAAATTCGTTTTTACGGGCATACGGCTCGTGCGGGCAACTCAACAACGGCTTCCGCGCAGGCTTTTGACCGTGCTTTGTCGTCGGACAGAGCGAAAAATGTTTTGCTTTATGTTCAGTTAAAAAATATAATCGACCCCGCAAAAATGGTTTCAGAGGGTTACGGAGAGTATCGGCCGATTGTGCCGCATGACGGTACAGAGGCAAATAGAGCAAAAAACCGAAGGGTAGAAATCTATATTTCCAAATCGGGTAAGACAAGCTCGGTTTTGGATCAGGTTTATAAGGATATTGAATCGTCAAACAGCAAGAGCGCTGTGAGCAGCAAATGATTGGATTATATCAGTATTAATTTTTCCGTATATCATGATTTGCGGGGAATGGGAGGTTTTATGGCAGAAGTATTGTCACAGAAGCAGATTGACGAACTATTGGGCAATTTGCAGAGCGGTCAAGTTGATTTTAATCAAATGGAAGAACAGTCAACGGCTCCCAAGGTAAAGGAATACGACTTCATGTCCCCAAAGAAATTTACCAGGGAACAGTTGAAGCTTCTGGATAACGTATACGATAATTTTTCCAGGATGTTCAGTCTTCAGCTTGGAGGAATGCTCCGGTCGGCTTGTCAGATGGAAATTTTGCAGGTCGAAGAGGAAGAGTACCGGGAATTCAACAATGCTTTGGGTGATTCCATATTGGTTGCTATCTTTGGAATGCACAATGCTGAAAATAAAATAGACGATAAACCGATCTTAATCGAATTATCCCGCACCATATCCTTTTCGATTATGGACCGTATGCTGGGCGGAAACGGTTCGGGCTACGATATTGAAAGAGATTATACGGATATTGAACTATCCCTGCTGGAATATCTGTTTAAACAGGTTACTCCTCTTTTAAATAACGCCTGGAGCAATTACATTGAGATGAGCCACACCTTGGACATGATTGAGACTAATTCCAGATTAATCCAGATGATTCAGCCGGATGAGGCGGTTGCGATTATCGCAATCGAGATCACAATTGAAAACCTGAAGGGAAATATGAATATATGTTTGCCTGCTTCCTCGCTGGAGGAAGTATTTCGTTTTTTCAATTCCAAGTATGTTAAGCTCCCTAAAAAAGATGATCCGTTGGTGGAGGAGCAGCGTAAGAATTCCATTATGCATGGGCTGAAAAGTTCTTCGCTGACAGTGGGCGCGGTATTAGGCAAAACAGAAATCAGCCTGAGAGAATTGCTGAATCTGCAGGCAGGTGATATTATTCCTCTCAACACTCAGGTAAATAAAGATTCCATTGTCCTTGAAGTGGAGAATTTGCCCTGGTTTACTGGCGTTATAGGAACCAAAAAGAAAAAATACGCAGTGAAAATAGACAAATCTCTTCAATAAATGATGAAAGGTGATTTCTATGGAGCCGAACAATGAAGAACTTTTTTCTCCTATGGATATTGATGCCATAGGGGAAATCCTGAATATCAGTTTAGGTTCGTCCGCAACTTCTGTTTCCGACATGCTGGAACAGAGGGTCAATATAACAACACCGCATGTTGAGATACAGCCTTCCAGTGCGATCCATTTTGAGTCTATGGAGCCCGCTGTTGCGGTGGAGATCAATTATGTAAGCGGGCTGAGCGGCAAAAATATTCTGATTCTGAAAGAATCGGATGTGAAGGTCATTGTGGGTTTACTTCTTCACACCGATTACTCCGACCAGGAATTTGTCATGGACGAAATGAGCATTGGTGCAATCTGTGAAGTAATGAACCTGATGATGGGTGCATCCGCTACGGCGCTTTCTCAGTTTCTCAATATGGCCATCAACATTTCCCCGCCGAATTCCTTCCAGATTGACAATTCCGAACAGTTTAAGAGTAAGTACTTCAACAGCGACGAAAAGGTCGTTTCAGTTAAATTTAATTTGATGATCGGCGATCTGGTTAACAGTGAATTCATCAGTCTGATGACGGTGAGTTTGGCAAAAGAGCTGATCTCATCCTTTAGCTTTAATACGCCGGCACCTGAAATAAAGCCGGCACAGCCTGTTCAGCAGCCGTCTGCACCGGTTCAGAAGCCAGAGCCCCCCAGAGCCCCCCAGCCTGTGGCAAAAAGGCCGGAACCGGCGCAGACAGCGCCAGAACAGGTGATTCGGCAGGAGCCACAGCAGAATTACAATGTCGGCAGAATTTCCTACCAAAGTTTTGATGATACGGATCCTGTCCTTACCAACGACCAAAACAGCAACCTGAACATGATTATGTCCGTCCCTCTTCAAATTACTGTTGAAATCGGGCGCGTCAAGAAACCCATTAAAGATATCCTCGATTTTTCTGCGGGAACGATTGTAGAGCTTGACAAGCAGGCCGGCTCTCAGGTGGATATCTTTGTAAACGGCAAGCCGATTGCCAAGGGGGATGTTGTCGTTGTAGACGATTTTTATGGTGTCAGAATAACAGAAGTTTTAAGCAATAACGAAATCATGAAACTCATTTAAAATTAAGAAAATATACGATAAAACAAAACGCCGTACGGTGTATTTTAGGAGGAACATTAATGAGTAAGAAAATTATGTTAGTGGACGATGCAGCTTTTATGAGAATGATGATTAAGAACACCCTGCAGCAGAACGGCTATACAGAGATTGTGGAAGCCGAGAACGGAGAAAAAGCACTCGCCGTGTATGCTGCTGAAAAGCCGGATCTGATTCTTATGGATATCACAATGCCTGTTATGGACGGTCTGGAAGCCTTAAAGAACCTGAAGGACATTGACAGCAGCGTCAAAGTGGTTATGTGCTCTGCCATGGGGCAGGAAGCAATGGTGGTCGAAGCTTTAAAGCTGGGCGCAAAAGACTTTATTGTAAAGCCCTTCAAACCTGACCGCATTATGAAGACCGTAAACGGTATTTTAGGGTAATCCCGGGAACGGCTGATTAAAGGGGGAACCGCGTTGAAATTTGCTTTCGGCACTTTACCGCTGCTTAGTTTTTTCTCAGACATTCTGCCGCTTTTCTTTTCACTGATTGCGATTGTGTTTGTGCTCTATCTTTGTTATGTATTCAGCAAATTTATGGCAAATCGGGTCAACAACGCTTCACGGTCGGGAAATATCAAAATTGTGGAACGGGTGGCCTTGACTCAGGACAAGGGACTTGTCATCATTGAGGTCTGTAAGCGGTACTATCTGGTAGGGTTTGCAAGCAACAATATTGAGATACTGAAAGAACTGGATGAAGCGGATTTGAACATCTCCGGCTCTCTGCAAAAGGATACTTTTTTTGATGTTCTGAATTCAACGCTGAAAAGCAGATGGGATGTGAAAATGAGTGATGCAATTTTCAGAAGAGCCGACAAAACTGGAGATGCCGAAGATAAAAGAGAAGAAAAAAAGTAAAGTCGGGAAAAAGGCTCTAATTGTGATTACAATCTCTCTGGCACTGATTTTTCTGCTTCCCATCGGGGCTTCCGCCGCTTCCGTCAATGTTGATGTGAACGGCAAAGGGGTGGACACTCTTGAAATCATCGAGATGTTTACCATCCTTGCGCTGGCGCCTTCCATCCTGATTATGACGACCTGCTTTACCAGAATTATTATTGTGCTGTCTTTTCTGCGCAATGCACTGGGATTGCAGCAAACTCCGCCCAATCAGGTGCTGATCGGTATCGCGCTGTTTCTGTCGCTGTTTATTATGAATCCCGTTTTAAATGAAGTGAATACGCAGGCGTATCAGCCTTATAAAGAAAAAAAGATTACGCAGGAGCAGTTTCTTCATCAGGCCGCCGTGCCAATGAAAAAATTTATGCTCAAGCAAACTAAAAAAGATGATTTAAACCTGTTTATCAACCTCTCAAAAGCAAAGGGGGTCAAGTCCGTAGACGAGCTGTCCATTACGGTGGTCATTCCGGCGTTTATGACCAGTGAACTGAAACGGGCGTTCACCATCGGCTTCCTGATTTTTATTCCCTTTTTAATTATCGATATGATTGTAGCCAGTACGCTGATGTCAATGGGCATGATTATGCTTCCTCCGGCAATGATTTCACTGCCATTTAAGCTGTTGCTGTTTGTACTTGTGGACGGATGGGGACTCCTGTTCAAGACGCTGGCGGCCAGTTTCAATATGTAGCTTGCCTAAATAAAACTTTGGAGGATGCAGGCATGTCAACATCGCAAGTCACGGAAGTTTTACAGGCCGCAATGGTAGCCGCACTCAAACTGTCGGCGCCCATTCTGATTGTCAGTGTTGCGCTGGGATTGGTGGTTTCCATTTTTCAGGCAGCTACGCAGATCCACGAGCAGACCCTTACCTTTGTTCCAAAGCTGGTGGCCATCGCCTTGATTCTGGTGATCCTGGGGCCGTGGATGATGGAAACCATGAATGATTTTACAGTTTACATATTCAGCATGATAACAAAGTTAAACTAAGCAGCCTCTTTTTCCAGAACGGCGGAAAGGTGTGGTCATAAACGGAAAATGGAATTGAATTATGATTTTACTCTTCTGCTGTTTGTTTTCATGCGTATGTCCGGCTGTATTCTGTTTAACCCCATTTTGGGCCGAAAAAATCTTCCGGTGATCCTGAAAGTCGGATTGACCCTGATGCTTTCGATTTTTTCGTACCATCTGGTACCGGAGCAGACTTTAGAGGTGAGTTCCTTTCTGGTTCTGTCTTTCAGTTTGCTCAAAGAATTGCTGATCGGTTATGCGGTAGGATATGTCATCCAGCTGTTTCTGTCAATCATGCTGATTAGCGGCGAAAATATGGACATGCAAATTGGTATTTCCATGTCGAAGATCTATGACCCTCAGAGCAATGTGTCCATGCCGCTTTCCGCATCGTTTATCAATACCATGTTTATACTCATTTTTTTCGCGGTCAACGGCCATTTGACCCTGATACAGATTTTCGTAAAGCTGTGCGTAATGGTGCCCTACGGTTCCCTCACTTTTGAACCGGCAATGTTTCGGGAACTGGCTGGCATGTTTTCCCTCATTTTGGTTTACGCGGTGAAAATGTCGATGCCCGTCCTTGCGGCGGAGCTGATTGCCGAAATCGGAGTGGGTCTGGTGATGCGGGCCGTCCCTCAGATCGATGTGTTTGTCATTAATATCCAGCTGAAAGTAATTCTCGGTTTCGTGATTATCATTTTGATGGCGCCGCCACTGGCATCCTTTCTTGAAAAACTGATTTTGCTGATGTTTGATAATATTAATCAGGTGTTTCAGACATTATTATAGCTTCCGGTTTCCTTCGAATCTGTTTTTAGGGGGGATGATATGGCGGACAGCAGCAAAACCGAAAAAGCGACCCCGAAAAAAAGGGAAGACGAACGAAAAAAGGGAAATATTTTTCAGAGCAGCGACGTTATCAGCGCATTGTCAATCTTGTCTCTTTTTATGGTGTTGAAGACGGTGCTTCCTTTTATGTATCATTACCTTTCCAATTACCTTTCCAAATACATAGCCTATACGAAGACAGTTCCGGTACTATCGTCCGAATTTGCAATGGATGTTGCAAAAGATACGATGATTGCTCTTTTTCTGCTGGCGGGTCCAATAATGCTTACCTCCATAGCGGTCGGAGTGATTGCCACCGGGGCACAGACCAGATTTAAAGTATCCAAAGAAAACCTGAAAATGAAATTTTCCAGGCTGAGCCCTCTTCGGGGAATCAAACGGATGTTTTCCATCCGCTCCATCACCGAACTGGTCAAGGCCATGCTCAAGATTTCCATTGTCTTTTATATCCTGTACGCATCCTTTATGAAGATTGCAAAGTACTTTACGCAGCTGATGTATGAGGATATTTTCAGTGCCGTACTGTTTATTTTGAATTCCATTATGGACATCGTCATTCAGCTTTCCATTGCTTTCATTTTTATTGCCGCGCTTGACTATCTGTATCAGTGGTGGGAATACGAACGGAATATTAAAATGTCCAAGCAGGAAATTAAGGAAGAGTACAAGCAGATGGAAGGCGATCCCCAGATCAAGGGACAGATCAAAGAGCGGCAGCGCAAAATGTCCATGCAGCGAATGATGCAGCAGGTGCCGACAGCGGATGTCATTGTCAGAAACCCGACCCATTTTGCCGTTGCGCTTAAATATGATATCGAAAAAAACAGCGCCCCGATTGTAGTTGCCAAAGGGCAGGATTACGTTGCGCTGAAAATCATAGAGATTGCAGAACAAAACCATATCCCGATGACGGAAAACGTACAGCTTGCAAGAGCTTTGTATAAAGCAGTCGACGTCAACCGGGAAATACCGGAGGAATATTATGTGATTCTAGCTGAGATTATGGCATGGGTATATTCGATGAAAAAGGAGATTAGGTGATATTGAGAATCCTGAATAATATCGTAGCAATTTTTGTCATCCTCATAGTCGGATTTATCATCATTCCATTGCCTCCTTTTTTACTGGATATGATGTTTATCATAAACATAACTATCTCCGTTATGATTTTGCTGATGACCATGTATGTGAAAGATGCCCTTCAGTTTTCCATCTTTCCGTCCATGCTGCTGATTACCACACTGTTCCGCCTGGCGCTGAATATTTCTTCGACCAGGCTGATTTTAACCCAGTCCGGAAAAGCCGGGCAGGTGATTGAAACCTTCGGCAGTTTCGTATTAAGAGGAAATGTCATTGTCGGTTTCATTATTTTCCTCATCATTGTCATTGTTAACTTTCTGGTTATTACCAAAGGCGCAGAGCGTGTTTCCGAGGTTTCCGCAAGGTTCAAACTGGACGCAATGCCGGGCAAGCAAATGGCCATTGACGCGGATTTGAGTGGCGGGCTGATTGATGAGTCCACAGCGCGGCAGCGCCGGCAGGATATTCAGCGCGAGGCGGAATTTTATGGAGCCATGGATGGTGCCACTAAGTTTGTTAAGGGCGACGCGATTGCCTCCATCATTATCACGTTTATCAATTTTATTGCCGGTACCGTGATCGGTATGGTTCAGGGCGGCAGCACTTTTCAGGATGTTCTAAACATTTATTCCATTGCAACCGTCGGTGACGGCCTTGTATCACAGCTTCCCGCGCTGCTGATTTCCACCGCAACCGGTATGATTGTCACCCGCGCCGCGTCCGATTCCAGCCTGAGCATGGATGTATCCCGCCAGTTCTTTTCCCACCCTATCGTTATGATTATCAGCGGCTTTACACTGGTGAGCCTTTGCTTCATTCCCGGTATGCCTATTCCGCAGATTCTGATCGTTGCGGCCGGGATGCTGTTTGCCGGGTTCAATCTCCGCAAGAAAAACGAGCTTGCTGCAGCAGTTGCTGTGAAAACCGAAGCGGCTCACGCAGCAGCGGGGCAGCCGGATGAAACAGATTACTTCAAAAATATTGACAATATCTACGACCTGCTGAAAATCGATGTGATTGAAATGGAATTCGGTTACAGCCTGATTCCGCTGGTCGATGAGAACAGCGGCAGCAGCTTTATTGAGCGGCTGGTCACCTTTCGCAAACAATTCGCCATGGAAATGGGAATCGTCATTCCGGCCGTACGCTTAAGGGACAACGGCATGCTGAACCCCAATCAGTACGTCATTAAGATCAAAGGTGAGGAAGTCAGCTGCGGCGAAATTCTGGTGGATTATTACCTTGCTCTGGACCCGGGTAACCTTACCGGAACCATTGACGGAATTGAAACCATTGAACCGGCCTATGGGATTCCGAGCAAATGGATTACGAAAGATAAAAAAGAGATGGCCGAAATTTACGGCTATACCGTCATTGACCCACTTTCCGTCGTGGTAACGCACCTTTCCGAAACCGTTAAGAAATACGCGCACGAGCTGTTCTCCAGACAGGATCTGAACCAGCTTCTGGAAACCATCAAGAAAACCGGTTCCACCCTTGTGGACGACGTTATTCCAAACCAAATCTCTTTTGGCGGCCTTCAAAAGGTTTTGTGTAACCTGCTGAAGGAGGGCGTTCCCATCAGGGACATGGAAACCATTCTTGAAACGATTTCGGACAATGCTTCGACCGTCCGTGACCTTGAGGTTTTGACCGAATATGTGCGGCAGGCGCTGAAGCGTACAATAACCCGCAAATGGTCAGACGGCGGCCAGATCCGTGTGATTACGCTGGACAGCGAGGTCGAAAGGCTGATTATCAATTCTATCAGCAAGAACGATCAGGGTACTTATCTTTCGCTTGACCCTCAGTCCACACAGAAAATTGTATCCAAGCTGATGGATTGTATCACGAAGGTCAAGGACGCAATCAATATCCCGATTGTGCTTACGTCCCCGTTGGTCAGAATTTATTTCAGTAAAATGCTGGAGCAGTTTTATCCCAACGCGGTGGTTCTTTCGTTTAACGAACTGAATTCCAATGTTCAGATTCAGGCTGTTGCCAATGTGACGCTGGAATAAGAGTTTTCAGTAAATTTCAAGCTTGAAAGGAGGGGCGGCTGCAGTGAAAAATACAGAACCTGAGCAAATCGGCGCGGTGGAATTATGGACAAAATACCATCAGACCAAAAACTTGGAAGTACGAAACAGGCTTGTTGTTCAGTACAGCTACATCGTAAAGTGCATAGCGTTGAAAACAGTCGGTCGCTACCAGTATTTCAACTATATGGATGATATTGTCAATGAAGGGCTGATCGCTCTTCTGGATGCGGTAGAGAAGTTTGATGTAGGGAAAAAGGTAAAGTTTGAAACTTACGCTTCCATTAAAGTACGCGGCGCCATGATTGATTACATACGCAAACAGGATTGTTTTCCCAGAAGGCTCAAACGCATAGCAAAAAATATCAGCGAGGCGGAAAATACGCTTAGTCACCGACTGGGACGTAATCCAACAGATCAGGAAATTGCGGATTATCTGCAAATCGGCCTTCCGGAGTATGAAAAAATGCAGACGGAAACCTGTGTGCTCAACATGATGTCCTTTGAAGAAATGATTTATGAAAAGGGCGTGGAAAATATTCAGATCAGTCAGGCGGGGGACTCCATTCATGGGCCGGAGCAGGTCGTGGCGGAAAAGGAGTTACAGGCCGTACTGGCAAAGGATATAGAATTGCTGAATGAAAAAGAGCAGGTAGTCATTTCTCTGTATTATAAGGAGCAGCTGAAAATTAAGGAAATTTCCAGCGTGATGGGAATCAGCGATTCCAGAGTGTCTCAGATTCACTCAAGCGCTTTGAGAAAGCTGAAAAAATCTCTTGCGGAATACCTGAATCAATAGAATGTAGGGGGAAAGCACCATGGTCAGAGGATTTTACGCATTAGGGTCCGGGATGCTGACACAGAGCAGAATCCTGACCGGCGTCAGTAACAATTTAGCCAACATTGAAACACCGGGATATAAGAGAAAAGAAATCACCGCCTCCACATTCGGCAGTATGGTGATTAACCGGGTTGATTCGCAGAAAACACCCATCGGCACTATGAGCCTGATTACGACGGCGGACAAAACAAATGTCATTCATTCCGAGGGTACCCTTAAAAATACGGAGCGCCCTCTGGATTTCGCCATTCAGGGGGAAGGTTTCTTCGCGGTGCAGGGGGCTAACGGCACCGTCTATACCCGTAACGGCAGCTTTAATGTTGACGCTGAAGGATACCTGGTACTGGATAATGTTGGGCGCGTACTGGGCCAGAACGGCCCTATTCAGGTCGGTACCGATCAGTTTACAGCAGATGCGCAGGGCAACCTGACTGTGAACGGGAACATTGCGGGAAAAATCGCGGTTTATAATTTTAACGATTACAATAACCTGCAGATTGCCCCTAACGGTATGTTTACTGGAAATAACGCGGCATTGGTCCAGAATCCGAATATCATGTGGAAAACGATAGAAGGCTCCAATGTGAACGCTGCCGAGGAAATGACGGACGCACTTTCCGCTCAGCGCAACCTGCAGAACTGTTCACAGGCAATCAAGATGTACGATCAGGTTTTATCAGATGCCGTTACCAATATCGCCAAAATATAATTTGCCATAGAAAGGGTTGATGAACGATGATTAGTTCTTTTTATACTTCGGCAACAGGTGCCATTAACCTGCAGTCCGGCTTTGACGTTACGGCAAACAATATTGCCAATGTGTCTACGGTGGGCTACAAGCCTTCCAGCGCCTCCTTTGCGGATTTGATTTATACCAATATTCACGCGGCGGCGGGCGAGAACAGCCAGCTGAAAAGCGGGCACGGCACCAAGGTGGAAAAGACGGACACCTTATTTACGCAGGGCAGCCCGAAGCAGACAGGGCGTAACCTTGACTATGCTTTGGTAAATCCCAATAATTATTTTGCGGTACGGTCCAACGGTGAAGTGAAATATACGCGCAACGGCAGTTTTCACCTTTCGGTGGAGGACGACGGGAGCTATCTGGCTTCTTCGGACGGCGGCTATGTGTTGGACGCTCAGGGAAACCGGATTGCCATGGAGAGCGAAGAGGATACTCCGGCTATCGGTGTCTTCTCCGTTAAGAATGAAGACGGACTGGTTCGAACGGGGAACACCTGCTTTCAGTTGAGCGACCTTTCCGGTCCGGCTACGGCGGTAACCGATCCGGAAATCAAAAAAAGCTATTTGGAGGACTCTGCGGTAGATGTTGCCGATCAGATGACCTCTGTGATTGAGCTGCAGAGAGCGTTTCAGTTTAATTCCAAAATGGTACAGGTTTCAGATGAAATTATGCAGACGGTGAATTCTTTGAGGTAGGTTGCCTACACAAAATCTGGGGGGAGGATCATTCAATGAGTACAGTGACTGATTATAACGGAATGAAAGTTAATTCGGGGAGTACGAACGAAGCAGGTCAATTAGTGGAGAACCAGGTTCCAGAGGAACAGCCGCCCCAGTTCGATGTTAGAGTATCCACAGATAATATGGCGGCATATTTGCGGATCAAGCCGGCATATTCCGGCCAGAAAATCACCTATGACGACGTCAGCGCTGCTTTGACACAGCAGGGAATTACATACGGCATCTGTGAAGAACAAATAAGTCTTTTCTGCCGTGAAGGAAAATTTTATTCGGAAATGATCTGTGCAAAGGGAATACGCCCTGTTGACGGCACAGACGGTTTTTTAGAGTATTTTTTTGACAGGAACGTAGAATTTAAGCCAAAAGAAAGAGACGACGGTACTGTTGATTTTCGTGATCTTGGCATTGTAAAAAACGTTAAAAAAGACGATGTGCTTTGTAAAATTACGCCGCCGCAGGATGGGACGGACGGGACGGATGTTTTTGGTAACGTGGTACCCTTTATGGCTGGACGTTTCCCAACGATGCCGACGGGAAGCAATACCGTAGTTTCAGAGGACGGCCTTGTATTGACTGCCGGGGTGGACGGCTGTATAGAGCACACGAAATCGACGGTCAGTGTAAGCGAAGTTTTCTACGTCCGCGGTGATGTGGACAGCGCGTCCGGAAATATCAACGCGATTGGCTCTGTTGTCGTTCAGGGGGACGTCAGAGAAGGTTTTTCCGTTAAGGCGGGAAAAGATATTTCCATTCGCGGAATGGCTGAGGGAGCTCTGATTGAAGCCGAGGGGAATATTTCCATTTCAAACGGGATGAATGGAATGGGAAAAGGAACGTTAAAAGCGGGCGGCAACATTATAGGCAAATATTTTGAAAATGTCATTCTGATTTCTGAGAATGATATTTACGCCGATATTCTTATGAACTGCACGGCAACCGCAGGGGGTTCCATTGTTTTAAAAGGGCGCAAAGCTTCACTGATTGGCGGCAGTTATCAGGCCGGGCAGAGAATCGTGGTAAAAAATATCGGTGCTCCGTCTTACACAACCACATCGGTTTCGCTGCAGTCCAAACAGCTCAGCGACGTACTCACGGTCGGCAAAGATGAAAACAGCGTTGAAAAACTGGAGCAGAAACGAATTCAGGCGCAGAATGAGCTGGAAGCTTTTCAGAAGAAGTTTACGGAAATCACCGCACAGGCAAATCTGATTGGACACAGTGATTCCGGAAGAGAGAATTTAATGATGAAGGCTGCGCTTATGAAGAAAATTCAGCTGAATGAAGCGGTAAAAGCCATAGAAGCAAACATTCAGAAAACAAAGGAAACGCAAAGCCAGCTTTTCGATTATAAAATTGTGGGGTCCAGTATTATTTATACCGGAACCAAAATTGTTATCGGCCCATTTACCATGAATATTAACAACGACTACAGCAATACAAAATTCCACGCAGGTCCGGATGGAATCGTTTCCGCGCCGGTTCTTCCTTCCGACCTGCCCTGATTTGTTACAGATTTCCTTGTAAGCTTCCAAATATAACCGCATACTGGATGCTTATTTTGAATACAGCCGAAGTGCGGCGGTAGGGAGTTTATGATGTCTATTCAAAGACTGGAACAACTGAATGAAATGCATATTGATGTTTTAAAGGAAATCGGCAATATCGGAGCCGGAAATGCTGCCACGTCCCTGTCAAAGATGCTGGACACGGAAGTAAATATGACGACGCCGGTTGTAAAAATTTTAGATATTACCGATGCCGCTAATCTGCTTGGCGGCCCGGAAAATGTTGTTATCGGCATTCTGTCAAAGCTCGGCGGAGACATCGAAGGAATCATGATGTTCATTATTGAGCAGGAATTTGCCAAATCCGTGCTCACGTCTCTGCTGGGCGTTCAAGAGGTCAGCTGCGACCGGCTAACCGATATGGAGCTTTCAGCTATTTCGGAGATCGGAAATATCATGATAGCAGCCTATACGGGTTCCATTGGTACGCTTTCGGGGATGAACCTGAAAACGACGGTGCCTGCCATTACGGTGGATATGGTCGGTGCCATCCTAAGCGTTCCCGCGATTGAAATGGGCTCCGTATCCGATAAGATTATTTTTATTGAAGATGATTTTTTAAGCGGAAAAGACGACGTTACCGCCAATATGCTGCTGGTGCCTTCAATTGAGTCCCTGAACAGATTAATGGAGAAATTGGGTATTCAACTATGAGTGAAACGTTTACCATTGGGATATCGGATATGAAGGTTGTCAAAAGTACGGACTCGCTTGTGACTTATGCGTTAGGTTCCTGTGTAGGAATCTGTTTATATGATCCGGTAATGAAAATAGGGGGGTTGGGACATATCATGCTGCCAATCTACCCGGTCAACAATCCAAAGGAAAATCTTATGCGCTTCGCAGATACCTGCATCCCTGAGATGCTTTCGCAAATGGAAAAACTGGGCTGCAACCGCCGGCGGATCACAGCCAAAATTGCGGGCGGAGCAAAGATGTTCGAAGTAGCGGATGATTCCAGTTTCGGCAATATCGGTCAACGCAATGTTGCAGAAGTGAAAAATACGCTGAACAGGCTGCAGATTAGACTCTGTGCGGAAGATACCGGATTGAATTACGGCCGGACGGTTTATTTCTATACAGAAGATGGCAGAATGGTGGTAAAATCATTTTCGAATGGAATCAAAACTTACTAGAGTGCGGAAAAACAAATGCATTCTTTCAAATTTTTGAAAGAATGCATTTGTTTTTATACGAAAGTTATTTAATATTTTGAAACATGCCGTCGTGATCTTCCGTTCGGCGTTCCTGATTGATTTTTTCCCGAAGATCGTCACATTGCTTCCGGATTTTCGCGCGTGCGGAGTGATCCAGTACGGATGCTTTCTGTAAAATGGCCCTGCATTCTTTGGAAAGCATCAGAATACGCTGCTCTTCTTTATTTTTGCAGTCATCATCTTCCAGTTTTCTTTGCAGAAGCTGAGTTATGCGTTCCTGCTGTTCCGCGGGCAGCTCTTTGGTTAGACGGTCAATCAGGTCGTTGCACTTGTTGACGCGTGCAATGAAAATGCCGCGCTGCTCCAAAAAGTCGTCCAGCTGTATATCGTCCTGCATGCAGCGTATTTCAATTTGTTTGGTCAAATCCCATATCTGAGTAAGTAAAATCACTTTTTGATCCAGGCAGGCAAGGATGGTTTCAATAGACATATGTCCTCCGCGTGGGCTGGGTGCTGAACCCGGCCTTCTATTTGCTCATATGGCTCAGTTTTTCCGCTTCTTCCCAAGTGTCGCGCATCTGTTCCACCACAGGAACCAGTTCATCCAGAACGGCGGCGTCACGCTTGACTTCCGCCTTGATGATCTCCTGATTAAAGAAGTAGTATAACTGATACAAATCATGGGTGATTTCGTAATTCCAGTCCAATACGGAGGAAAGATAGCTGAATATCTTTTTGCATTTATCCGTGCATTTTTCCGCCGTTGCGTAGTTTTTATCTTTAAGCATCAGCGAACCATAGTGCAGATTCTTTAACGCTTCATTCAGCAGGGTGACCAGCTGTTCGCCTCTGGACATGGTGTTGATGGACTGTTCTTTATACTGCATAATCGGATTGGTTGGCATGATTTTTCATCCTCCTGCGGGTTAGATTTCTGTGATCTGTCAGCTCGAAGTGTTGGTTTGGAACAGGGCGGCTTGAGAATTCATGTTGCTGAGGTACTGTTCCATGCGGGTGAATTTAGCATAATACTGTTCCTGCTGTGTTGCAAGAAGTGTTTTCAGTTCCTTGATTTTTGTATTGTAATCGGTTACCGCCTGTGTCAGTGTGCTGTTATCTACCTTTGTGCTGTTTTCAAGACCGGCCTTTGCGATTAAAATACCGTCTCCGCCGGTTGTTTTGATATTTTTATTAATAACGTCCTGCATCCGGTACGCAATTCCGTCTTCACTTGTAAACAGCGCAGCAACTTTATCGGGATCGTTGTTCAGGGCGGCTTTCAGTTTGTCTTCATCAATGGTCAGCTGCCCGTTTGCGGAGTAATCATTGGCCTTTGTCGCAATACCAATCTCATAAAGAGCCGTTTTCATGGATGCGACCTGATCCGTCATGGAAGCGCGCAAATCCAGACTCAGGTTGTTGAGAATGGAGTCTCCCTGTAACAACCCTTTTTTTGCTTTTGTTTCCCAGTTTGTAATTTCACTCTCGCTCATTTCCTCTCTTTGAGCGTCTGTTAAGGGATCGTAGGTTTCATCGGTGTCTTTGCGCTCACTGACCTTATCGTTGGCCAATTTAATAATCGCATTGTAATCGTCGACAAAGCCCTTGATTTTGGTGTACAGGTCATCCGTTTTGTTATTTACTGAGAACTTGATCGGGGTACTGCTTGAGACCGTGGTGTCCGTCTTGGACAGAAGTTCGAAGTCAACGCCGTCCAGAGTGAATTTGTTTTCTGTTCTGGTAATTTCAATGGCGTTTGCCGCATTGCCGTCAAAGCTGATGGTCATTTTTGCATCCTGCGGCTTTTGAAGACTATACGCACTGGCGTTTTCAATATAGTTCCCATTTCCGTCTTTTTGCGGAACGGTTCCAAAAAGCACAGTGGCAAGGTTGCCGCCGTCGACATTTGCAATGTCCACACGGCTGCCGCTGCCGCCGTTCTTGGCGGTCACGCTGAACGTGTTGTTAATATTGGAATAAGAAATGGTTACGTTGGCCTGTGAGTCGTTATTGATTGTTTTGAGAATTGTATCAATCGTATCTGTGTTTTTGAAAGTAAAAGTTTTGTCGTTAATCGTAATCCCATAGGTTCCGTCAGAAGACGCTGCCAGCGGAGTTGTACTGTTCAGGTTTTCCTGTACGTCTTCAAGAGATTTGTTGGTATTGATACGGTTTGTTTCACCGGCGTAGATACCCAATGCACCGTTTTTGCCTAAAACCCCGGAGGCGTCGCTGGATTCAATTGCAATTACGGAGGTAGGAACGGGTGTACTAAAGGAAAGCTGGCCGTTTTCAAATTTCACTTGGAATTTGTCCTGACCGGTGATGTCATTCCCGTTAACGTCTTTTCCGGAAGTAACTTTACCGTAAGATGCCGTTAATGCCTTTTGAATATAGGTAGCTAAATCGGCAGGAGTAGAATAATCCGCTTTTTCGCTTTCCTTAAAGGTGATATATTTGTCGACGCCGTCCAGACTGACGGTCAGAGTAGAGCCGGAAAGAGAATCTCCCAGATAGCTGCTGACCAGCTTTTCGCGGCTGTAGGTACCGGAGGTGGTAATGGAACCGTCCCCCTGTTTCAGGCCAAGCCCCTGCAGCAGATTCTGGCTTCCTCCGGTGATGCTTAAGCCATCCGTGGTACCGTCCGCTTTGGTAAAGGATACGGCGCCGTCGGTGCCGACTGTCACTTTCAGCTTGTCCTTTAAATCGCTATTGGAACGGATTGCTTCCTCCAATACCGTCTGTACGCTTTTTGTACCAAGCGTAATATCAGAAGAAATAGCCGTATCAGCCGGAATGCTGAGCGTATAAGCGTTGCCATCAATGGTAACGTCCAAAGTGGAACCGGATGTCAGCGTATTTTTAAAGAAGCTGTCGGTGTTGGTGTCGCCGCCGTTTATTACGGTACTACCGGAAGTATCTTTCGCTAAACCGAGACCTTTGAGAAGACTGTCACTGCCGCTTGTAATTTTAATATCTGCTGTTGCAGAACCCGTTTTTGTCAAAGTGACTTTTCCATCGCTGGTTACGTCAAATATCACATTGCCTGCAAGTCCGTCCGTCTTAGTAATTTTGGAGTTTAAAGCATCTGTAACACTGGTGACAAGTCTTTTATTCAACTCCTCCGGACTTTCGTCAGGGTCTGTACTTTCCGGAAAAGTGAAATCGCCGGCAAGGTCAATTTCATAATCTTTGCCATCATAATTGACGGTAATATTGTTTCCGGCCACATTGCTCGGGCTCCAGACTTCTTGAACGGCGCCGGAAATAATATCGTTGGATACTCTGTACTTTGAAGAAAAACCGGCTTGCTGCGCGAGTTGAGAAATACCGGTGACGACCATATTTTTAGCGGCACTTGCACTTCCGCTTACATTCAGAAAAGAGGAGGAATTGTTGATAGACGTTGAGTTAAAGAAACTCGCATTCAAAATACTGGAGCTGCTTGTAGCCGATGAAAAATATTTTGACTGAAATTCCTGCAGGGCTTTGGTAGCTTCACGGTATGACTGCTGTCTCCAAAGGGCAATTTGCTTTAACTGTCCCTGTTTGTCAATTTTACTTTGTGTGCCTGAGGTCAGCTGCTTAACAAGCGTGTCCGTATCCAGACCGGAAACCAGACCGCTCAGGCGTTTCGATGAAGATGAAGTTGCATTTAATGAAGATGCAAGACTGGATGATGTTGTGCTAATCATAATTTACCTCCTGACAGAAAATGCTTTCTTAGTCAACGTCTTTGTCTTATATATCGTATTAAAAGCATAAAAAATTAGCAAAAGAACAAAAAATATCTTTAATGATCTGATTCCTTTTGACGATATATATTGTAATATGGTATTATAAGGACAATAATGCAAATTGATATGAATTTGCAGATGCAAAGGGGATGATATGTAATATGACTTTTGTTCCGATTGACAAACTAAAAGCAGGAATGGTCTTGGACAGAGATATTTATCTGTTTAACAGCATCACTTCGAAAATTATTATGTTGCGGTGCGGACAGATTTTAACACAGGCATATATTGAGAAGCTGCATGAGTTTGATATCCTAGGCGCATATATTCATACGAATCAGGAAAAAGAAAAAACAATCTCGGCTACACAAACGCATTTTCGGCAGCCGGTGAAGCGGGAACTGCGGCAGGAAGCTCTTACCAGTATTCATCAGGTATATAATATGTTCAATCAGGTGGCTCAGAAAATCAATGTCAGCAGCATCAATCAGACAATGAACATTTCCAAAAAGCTGGTCAATTCACTGAGATGCAACATAGAAGCAAAAATCAGTATTGCCAACCTGAAAATGTATGACGATTATACATATAACCATTCTCTTGGCGTTTCCATCCTCTCCATTGCCATTGGATTGGAGTTAGGATTGAAGACGCAGGACTTGTATGATTTGGGGCTCTGTGCCCTGCTGCACGATATTGGTAAAATGGCGGTCCCCATCTCCATTATTGCCAAACCAGCCAAGCTGACTTTAGAGGAATTCAGTATTGTCAAACAGCATCCCGTTAAGGGAGCGGAATTCTTTTTAAAGCACAATCTGGCTAATAATGCCATTTGCGGCGGTGTGCTGACACACCATGAAAAGTACGATGGAACCGGTTACCCCAACGGACTTTCCGGTGACGATATTCCTTTATTCGGAAGGATTATTTCCGTGGCCGACGTATACGATGCATTAACTTCAATCAGGCCATACAGAAAACCATCCACCCCGGCGGAAGCGATTGAATATATTATGGGGTCCAGCGGTATTTCGTTTGATATTGCCATTGTCCGGGCGTTCCTGAACAAAGTAGCCCCTTATCCGATCGGGTCATGTGTCAGGCTGAGCAACGGTGAGCTTGCCATTATTGTCAAACAGAACGACTATAATCCGTCCAGACCGGTGATCCGTCTTTTCAATCAGCCGGACGTACTGTTGGATCTGTGCATGCAGCGTGACGTACAGAATATTGTAATTGAAAATATCTGCGATGTTAAGACGGTGGAAAATCATTAATATTGAATAGAAAAGTAAGGGAGGGCATAAGACTTAGGTCTTATGCCCTCCCTGGTCATTAGCAATTTTAACGCTTAATATTTGGACGCGGAGAAGTCCTGCCCGACAGCAATACCCATGACCGGTTCTTCGTCGTCTGTTTCCGGAACTTCGCTGTCTGTATCGCTTTTAACGTGGAACTGATGAACCAGTTTTTTCAGATTCTTTGCGTGGCTGGACATTTCCTCACTTGCAGCCGCGCTCTGTTCCGCGGTAGCTGAATTGGTCTGAACAACGGCGGAAATCTGATCGACACCCAGAGTAACCTGGCTGATTGCGGTTGCCTGTGCGTTGGAAGCTTCTGAAATGCTGGTAATCAGATTGGTTGATTTCAGCGTTGCCTGAATAACATCATTCAGAGTTGCGGCGGTAGCATCCGTAATCTTTTTGCCTTTTTCCACGGCCAGCAGAGAATTTTCAATCAAAGCCGTGGTGTCTTTGGCAGCGTCCGCACTTTTGCTGGCCAGATTTCTGACTTCGTCGGCAACAACCGCGAAGCCTTTTCCGGCAGCACCCGCGCGTGCCGCTTCTACGGCGGCGTTTAAGGCTAGAATGTTGGTCTGGCGTGCAATATCGTCAATCGTTTTAATGATGTTGCTGATTTTGGTGGAGGACTCGCTGATTTCGCTCATTGCCTGCAGCATCCGGTTCATTTCATCGGAAACGCCCTGAATCTTATTTTCCGCTTCGGCAGAGGCCCGGTTCGCTTCGGCCGCGTTGGCGGCGTTCTGATTTACCTGCTCAGAAATCTCAGTGATAGAGGCCGAAAGCTCCTGGATGGAGCTGGCCTGCTCGGTAGCGCCCTGTGCCAAAGCCTGTGCCGCGCTGGCAACCTGTACGGAACCGCCGGTAACCTGATCGGCAGAACGGTCAATCTGAACCATATAGGTGTTCAGTTTGGAGGAAATGTTCTCAAGCGCCGTTCTAATTTCCGCAAAATCGCCCTGAAAATCATGGGAGATCTGGGTGTCGAAATTGCCGTCTGCCATTTCGTCCAAAACGCCCGTAATTTCACTGATGTATTGCTTCAGTTCCGAGATGGTATCGGAAAAGGCCTTTGCAAGCTTTCCGATTTCATTTTTGGATTCATACTGAATATCTACATTCAGATTGCCCTGAGCCATCTGCTCCGCAACCTGCGTTATTTCCAAAAGCGGGCGGCGAATCCTGGCTGAAGTGAGTTTCCCGACAAGGATTGATGTGAAAACGGCCACCAAAAGCAATACGATTGCCACGGGGAAAAGAGTGGTGGATTTTAAGTACAGATAAACCGCGGCTCCGCTGCAGACAACGGAAAGCACGGTTACCGCAATGAACGAAAACATCAGTTTCTTAGAAATTTTTATGTTGTCCAATTGCATTTTTTAATGGTTCTCCTTTATTGATTTTTATGCTTTAGCAGCATTGCTTACAATTTCAATTTCCTCTTCATTCAGGATCTTGCTGGTGTCCAGGAGCATGACAACCTTATTTTCCACCTTGCCGATCCCGGTCAGATACGCAGTGGCACGGTCCTTGGACATCCTTGGGGCGGGTGAAATATTCTCATCGTTGATGTTTGTGACTTCATCAACGGAATCCACGATGAAACCAATATGGTTATCTTCAATTTTTGTTACGATGATGCAGGTGTGCTCGTCGTATTCCACTTCTTCTTTTTTAAATCTCAGGCGGACATCAATCACGGGGATGATGTCACCGCGAAGATTAATCACTCCCTTGGCATAGCTGGGGGAATCGGGAATCGGGGTGATTTCCTGTTTGCCGATGATCTGAACGACGTCTGAAATCGGAACGCCGAACAGCTGATGATCCGTCCAGAAAGTCAGATACTTTCCCTTCATTTCGTTAGTGTCAATTTCTTCGTCCGTTAATACCAGATTTTTTTCATTCTCCATTTTTATCACCCTATTATCAAAATATAGTAAAATTCTGCTACTGCCCGCTTTTTTCCTCACGAGAGTTTTTAATTTGTTCCCTCTGTTTTTCGAAAATAAATTTACTCAGCAGATCAAACTGACGGGTTGAATTGTCAAGAAAGGAACAGCCATACCCGTTATAAAAATCATCGACCGTATTTACTCGCTGTACCTGACAGCAAAATGGGATATCCATATCATATAGATTCAGCATAATGATAAAGGACTGACCGAGATCCAGATATTCTGTTGTTCTGATAAACAAACCGTTCAAGCTCAGATCCGTTACAGTAATGTCAAACGAGCGCTGCTCTTCTTCCTCAGACACAGAATCCTCCTGAAGCAGAGACGCCTGTGTGTGGATAGAGACCTTCAGACGGAAAAAGCTTCTTTTTTCAAATTCAGCCAGAGCCTGCAAATCTGTAATCTGCATCATTTCCGGGGTGGAAAGAAAAACTTTCCCGATCAGCACTTTAAAGCCTGAGGTTTCGTTGTAAATATTGAGTTTCACCTGCATATTGCAGTGTAAAATCGGTAGGATGTCAAAGTTGTTGTGAATTTTTACAGATGCCTGAAGAACCTCACTGATGGCACCGGTTGTGAGCAGTTCGTTTGTCAGGGTTTTCACTTCGCAGGGCGACTGCAGATAATGTTCAGAAAGCGGATACATGGGAAGTACCTCCAAACAAAAGATATTGGGCAAAATTACTTAACGGGGAGTTGGACTTCTTCTCCCTCGGAAAGGATTTTTGCAATATCCAGAAGCATTACCGCATTCTCGTTCAGTGTGGCAATTCCTTTAACATAATGATTTGTTGTGTCTCTGGCAAATCTGGGAGTGTCACTGATTTGATTTTTAGAAACATTGGTAACGTCATTTACGCTGTCAACGATAAATCCGATGCTTAAGTCACCGGTTTCCGCCACAATAATGCTGGTGTGGTCGTCATATTCCTTCGGGTCTTTGTTAAATTTCAGCCTTATATCCAACAACGGAACTATTTTCCCTCTCAAATTAATCACGCCAATGACATAAGGCGGCAATTTGGGAATAAAAGTAATGGGCTGCATACGGATGATTTCAACCACCTGGCTGCTCGGGATTGCGAACAGCTGCCCTTCAATAAAAAAGGTCAGATATTTTTCCGTTGTATCGTTTTCACTGGCCGATGTGCTGTTTTTTAATGCTGTTTGTTCTGCCATACTATTTCACCATTTCTACCGCTGCCGTTTCGGTAAGATAGTTTTGTGCTGCCAATTCCGGCATTATTTTGTCAGCACAGAATAATCAAGTCACATAATAAAACCTATAAATATATATCGGCTTAATTTTAAAATAATTAGTATCACGGACAAGAAAATATATGTTTTTCTCAGCTTTTCTGTGCTGGGGATACGGGAGCGTTCTGCACGGCGGAAGCTTCCTTTGGGTTCTTTTCCGCGGCATAGTTTAAAAAATATACATAAATGTCTACAATTGCCTGATAAAGCTCCGGCGGAACTTCGGTTCCCGCTTCCAGCTGTGACAGCAGGGACGCGAGGGAATCGTCATGGTAAACCGGCACCCCGGTTTCCTGAGCAATGTCTATGATTTTTTCCGCCACATAACCGGAGCCGGAAGCGACGACAACCGGCGCGCTGTGGGCGGAGTCCTGCGAATACCGTAAGGCTGCGGCTTGGTTTGGCCGGTCATACTGAGACATCGATAACATTCTTCCTTTCGTAGATTCTGCTTAAAATCTGTTTTGTTATGCCCGGACTGTTTTCCGGTAAAAATTCAAGATTCTGTATGTTCAGGCCGTTTCTGGAAAATATTTCGGAAATGCAGCTGCCGATTTCCCGGCTGTTTTTCATCAGGGAAGGGGGACAGCTCATCTGAACATCGGCCCGTCCCTCAGTCAAAACAATGGACGCTTCAAAATTTCCCAGTGCCTTAATATCGAAAGACAGGTACAGGCGGACTGGTTTCGGTCCGCTTACAGCGCTTCTTTTTGCGGAGTGCTTTTCATTTTCCTCGTCTTTTTCTATCCAGATTTCAGAGAACAGGAACTGGCCGTTAAAATTGACCGGAAGCAGCAGATGGGTAAAAGGCATATAGACACTGTTGTCCAGAAGCAGCGACAGAACCGTATCCTTATAAAGTGACTGGGTTACCCCGGAAGATGACTGGTTCAGATTTTCGGAAAGTACCTTCATCATGGAATCGTAAAGCTGGTTTTCGGGTTTTTGGGCGGCGGCCGTGACGGTTTTCAGGAACATCGCCCTGATCTGATCCATCTTGTCATTGGGAAGGTTCAATTCGTATTTGCAGTAGTCGAGAAGCGAAGTCAGTTTGTCCACCACCTCCTGATGCGAGCTGGTGTTCAGGCGGGCAATATTATGAACCAGCAGGGTGATGGTATCCCTTGCCGTGCCAAAATCGTTGGTGGATGCTACATATTTGCTTAACAGAGGAATAATTTTCTCCTTCAGCAGGATGAGGTTGCTGTCCAGATTGATGACAGGCTGGCTGCTCATCAGTTCATCCGCCAGCGCCTGCAGCTGCCTGCCGAAGGAACCGGGAATTTGGTGAATGAGGGTGTTCAGGTTTTTGGCTATTGCCGACGTGGTTTCCGCAGTTGAAAAATATCCGTCATATGCTTTCAAAAAATCAGCCAGAGGCTTTTCCAGATTTTTGTCCGGATATTCATTTATCAGATTCCTCAGAACATCGAAAACGGGGCCGGAAAATTTCGTGTGGTTGCTGCCCTGAAACATGAGATTCTTTAAGATATCCGCCGGCTCCATTTTCATCGCGGCGGAGAACTGCTTCATCAGCATAGAGAGAGGTCTGTTATCGTGAATATTTTCCGAGCGGCTGAAGGTTTCAAATACAATTTTCTGCAGGGTTTGAGAGAGTGCGGGGGTTCCGCCCAGTTGCTCCAGAAATTTGCTGAAAACGGAATTCCGATTCAGAAGCAGATCAAAATTGCTATTCTGGTTTCCCTGCTTGTCGGTGTTCGGCTGAAGCACCTTGGTGGGGTCGATCGGAATCATGGATTCCGGATGTTTTGGTGAAGAAATTTTTGGGATACTTTCGTTTGTTGGAACTGGTGTCGTAATTCTCAGGTTATCGGGCATAAAATCACCTCGAAAATATAAATTGACGTTAATTTTATAAAATTTGTTACGATATATATAATACAAAGTATTATTAGGCGGTGAAATATTAATGGACAACAATATGGAATCCATGCTGGAAGTTTATTTATTTGAAGCAAACGACCTGCTTGAGCATCTTGATGAAATTCTGATTAACTGTGAAAAAGCGAATGCTTTCGATACGGACAGCATTAATGAAATTTTCAGAATCATGCATACCATTAAAGGCTCTTCTGCTATGATGCAGTTTAACAGCCTTATGACGATTTCGCATAAGGCAGAGGATTTGTTCTACTATGTACGCGAAAACGGAATTGATGAAAAGTACAATGCGGAACTTTTTGAACTGATGTTCCGTTCCAGCGACTTCATTAAGGACGAAATATCCAAAGTGGAAAATAACGAACCGCTCACAACAGATATCGGCACTTTTGAGCAGGAAATTAATGATTTTCTTAAAAAGATTTCGTCAAAAGAATCGGAGCAGAGCGACGTTCCGCCACAGGCCCAGGCTCCCGTTCAGACTGCTGAACAAACCCCTGCGGCTCCGACCCAACCTGTCCCCGCGGAGAAACTCACAAAGATGGTACAGTCGTCTGCCGTTTCCGCCAAGGCAGACCCCGACTATCCTTATTCGGTAAAGGTGTTTTTTGACGAAGATACGGAAATGGAAAATCTTCGCGCTGTCATGCTGGTCAACGCCGTTAGAGACATTTATCAGGACATTCGCTATCTGCCAAAGGACATTGACACCAATCCCGGCAGCGCGGAAGAGATTATCAAAAATGGCTTTCTTATTTCCTTTAAAGAGCAGCAGGGCTTGGCGAGTGTGCTGAAGGTGATTGAAAATTTTGTTTACACCAAAAATTATACTGTTTTAGACCAAGCGGAAAATGCGGCTAAAGCAGAATCTGCTGAAAAAACCTCTGCCGGCGAGAGTCCGCGTCCCGGACAGGAAACTCCGGGTGCCAATCACGGCGCGGTGAAGCAAAATCTAATCAACGTCAATCTTTCCAAACTGGACAACCTGATGGATCTGATGGGCGAAATCGTTATTACAGAATCCATGGTGACTACGGTGCCTTCCGCACAGAGCAGCGCGGGAGTGGACAGCAATTTCACCAAGGCTTCCCGCCAGCTGCGCAAACTGACGGACGAACTGCAGGAAATTGTCATGTCCATCCGAATGGTTCCGATTTCCGGTGTATTCCAGAAAATGAACCGCATTGTGCGCGATATGAGCAAAAAGCTCGATAAGGACGTTCAGCTGGTCATGGTCGGCGAGGAGACCGAAGTGGACAAGACCATTATCGACAATATCGGCGACCCGATCATGCATCTGGTCCGCAATGCGATGGATCATGGAATCGAAACCAAAGAGGAACGCGAGCAAACAAGCAAATCACCGAGAGGTACGATTACGCTTTCCGCACAGAATACCGGCGGAGAGATTCTGATTTCGGTACAGGACGACGGCAAGGGAATCGACAAACAATCCGTGCTGCAGAAGGCGAAAAGACAGGGCCTTTTAAAGAAGCCGGAAAACGAGTATTCAACAAGAGAAATCTATAATTTCCTTCTGATGCCCGGATTTTCTACAAATGAGGTCGTAACGGAATTTTCCGGCAGAGGTGTTGGGATGGATGTCGTGAAAAAGAATGTGGAGAAGGTCGGCGGCGACGTTTCCTTAATCAGTGAAGTTGGCAAAGGCACAAAGATCCTCTTCAAAATTCCACTGACACTCGCGATTGTCAACGGAATGAAAATCTCTGTCGGCGAAACGGTTTTTACCATTCCGATCAACAATATCCGTCAGTCTTTCAAGGTAGACCAGTCCAGTATTCACTTCGACACCGATATGAATGAGATCATTATGGTCCGGAACCAGTATTATCCGGTTCTCCGGCTGCACAAGATTTTTGGAATAGAGACCGAAACGACTGACATCAGCGCCGGAATCGTGATTTTGGTGGAGACTCACGAAAAGGCATACTGCCTTTTTGCGGACGCGCTTCTGGGTGAACAGCAGGTGGTTGTAAAATCGCTTCCAATGTATCTCAACCAATACAACGTAAAGGAAACCGGAATCACCGGCTGTGCCATTCTGGGTGACGGCAGCATCAGTCTGATTCTGGATATTCTCAACCTCTACAACAATAACTGACGCAGCAGATACAAAATTCGCGGAGGAAAACGATGATACGTTTGACCGATAAAGAATTCATGGATATCGTAACCTACATAAAGAGTAATTACGGTATTAATCTTACAAATAAAAGACAGCTGATTGAGTCCAGAATGCAGACCGTTTTAGTTGAAAAAGGATTCAAGAGTTTTACGGATTATTTCGAGCTTGTCAAACAAAACAAATCCGATGAAATTACTGCAATGCTCAATAAGCTGACAACAAATCACACTTATTTTTATAGGGAACCCGCACATTTTGAGTTCCTGAAAAACACGATACTGCCCAGACAGGAAAAGATTAACAGCCGCAGGGACATCCGCATCTGGAGCGCAGGGTGTTCTTCCGGAGAAGAAGCTTATACCGCCATCATGACCATGATGGACTACTTCGGACTGAAAAGGACAAGCTGGGATTTTAGAATTCTTGCGACGGATATTTCGCTGAAGGCCATGGAAGCGGCTACGCACGGACTGTACGGCGCGGAATCTCTTAAGGATATTCCAAAGGTATGGGAACAAAGGTATTTTATCAATAGGGGAGAAAACCTTTTTGAATTAAAGGAAGAAGTCAGGAATCAAGTCTTTTTTAAGCGGCTGAACCTTATGGAACCGTTCTCCTTTCGGCAGCAGTTTGACTTGATTTTTTGCAGAAATGTCATGATTTACTTTGACCAGCCGACTAAAAACGCGCTGATAAACAAGTTTTATGAGGTGTTGAAGCCGGGCGGTTATCTGTTTATTGGACATTCCGAAACAGTACAGAGAGATACCTCAAAATTCTTATATGTTGAACCGTCAGTCTATCAGAAAGGATTATCATGATATGCCGATGAATCACAGAATCAGGGTTCTCATTGTGGATGATTCTCTCTTTTTCAGAACAGCGCTGCAAAAAGCACTCCTGAGCGACGCGACAATCGAAATTGTCGGAAGCGCGGCCAATGTGATCGATGCAGAGAAAAAAATAAAAGAGTTGTCCCCGGACGTGGTTACCATGGACGTGGAAATGCCGGGTATGCGGGGGACAGACTTTTTAAAAAAGCTGATTCCGGACTACCCGGTGCCGGTGGTTCTGGTCAGCTCGCTGAATATTGGGATTTTTGAAGCTTTAAGCGCTGGCGCGGTTGACTTTGTACTGAAGCCGAATCTGCGTGACAGCAACGATTTTTCAATTTTCTGTCAGGAATTGTGTGTGAAGATCAAGATTGCTTCTTCTGCAAAAGTGAAAAAAAACAAGCCGTCCATTGCCGCAATTGCCTCCCTTCCGCTTGTTCTGTCGGGGAAGGAATCGTCCGAGCATATTATCGCTATTGGCGCTTCTACGGGCGGCACAGAGGCGACTGCCGAAATTTTGCAGCAGCTTCCCGCCGACATTCCTGGCATCCTGGTGGTACAGCATATGCCCGCGGGTTTCACGAAAATGTATGCGGACAGGCTCAATAAAATCTGCAAATTCACGGTTCAGGAGGCCGCGGACGGTGACCGTGTGGTGCAGGGACAGGCGTTGGTTGCCGCCGGGGACAAACATATGACCCTTGAAAAGGATTTTAAGGGATATTATGTGAAATGTGCCGCCGGAGAAAAGGTCAGTGGGCATTGTCCGTCGGTGGATGTTTTGTTCCGTTCCGTGGCAAGGACGGCCGGCAAAGACGCCATGGGAATTATTCTGACCGGTATGGGCAGGGACGGAGCCAACGGACTTTTGGAACTGCGGCAAAAGGGCGCTTTTACCATTGGGCAGGACAAACAGTCCTCTGTTGTCTACGGAATGCCAATGGTGGCGTTTGAAATCGGCGCGGTTGAAAAACAGGTGCCGTGTTCTTCTATTGCCAGATTGATTATCCAAAGATTAAATAAATAATATCTTTAGTGAAAATATTTGTCTAAAATGATTAAATTTTGCGGAACACTGTCGATATACATAGCAGGGGAAAGCATTCTTTGATTGTGGTCGTGTGTGAGAATGCGTTACTTTTCGTGCTTGAGTTGTAGCGAAAAGCACTCCAGAAAAGCACTTTAGAAGGGTACGTGGTATAAGTGAAAAAGGAAAGAAAAAAAAAGATCAAAGAGAAAAAGATCAAAGAGAAAAAGATCAAAGAGAAAAAGGTTAAAGTGAGGAAAAAGACAAGTCTGAAACAAACTCTCCTCTTCGCAATGTTGAGTTTGGCAATTGCAATCAGCATCGTTTGCGGTGTGACGAGCGGATTTCTGCTTTACTCAAATTCCAGCAGCAATATGGTTTCTTTGGTAAATGCGAACTCAGTCGCTTATAATTCTGCTGTACAGAAGGCAATTGAGGTTTATAAGCTGAAGATAGAGACCATTGCGGCCAATCAACAAATTACGGATCCGAAAATTTCCGATTTGGACAAAAAAACTGCTTTGAAATCGCTGGGTCAGATATATGGTTTCACCAATGTGAGCCTTGCGGATTTTAGCGGAAAGACAATGGACGGCACCGATATCAGCAGCAATGAATTTTTCCAGATAGCCCGCAGCGGTGTGACTTATGTTTCCAGCCCCACTCTAAACGCTGATTCCAGCGTTGTGCTCTATGTTGCAGCCAAAGTAAATAGCGGCAGAAGCAATGATGGAGTTGTCTATGCATCTTTGGGAAGCGACGCTTTCAGCCAAATGATTGACAATATTTCTGTTGGAAAAACTGGATACGGATTTATTGTTGACAGAAAGGGTACGGTCATAGCTCATAAAGACAGGAAAAACGTTTACGGCTTTTTTAACTACATCAACAAAGCCAAAGAGGACAGTTCTTACGCGGATGCGGCTTCCCTGGTGGAAAAAATGATTTCGGGTTCATCGGGAAGCGTTACTGTTTCTTTAAACGGCAAAAAACAGTTGGTTGCTTACGCTCCCATCCGTGATACGGACGGCTGGTCCATGGCCGTTTGCGCCAATGTCAACGAAATGATGAGCAGCTGCTATTTCGCTGTTGCTATTATAGCCGGATTGATGATTCTTTTCATCTTTTTGTCCATCCTGATTGCTTTCAGAATTGCGGCTCCGATTGCCAAGCCGGTCGAAAGCCTTGTTCAGCGGATTGAAAAGCTGTCGGAGGGCGACCTTCACTCCGAAGTTCCGGTGATTAACACCAGAAATGAAATCGGAACCCTTGCGGAGACTTTTTCCGCTACAATTGATACATTGACCGGTTACATAGGTGAAATCGCCGTTGTTTTGGACAGTCTGTCCATGGGCGACTGCACCATTCAAGTAATGGAAGATTACAAGGGTGATTTTGTATCCATCAAAACGTCTCTGAACGCCATTATTGACAATATGAACAATACCTACTCCGATATTAACCGTTCGGCGGATCAGGTGGCCAATGGTTCCAGTCAGGTTTCCTCCGCCGCACAGGCGCTTTCACAGGGCGCTACAGAGCAGGCGAGTTCCATTCAGCAGTTATCGGCTTCTATTACGGAAATTGCAGGAGAGGTCAATAAGAATGCCAACAATTCCCGCCTTGCAAGCCAGTTGTCACTGGATGCTTCCAGCGAAGTGGAAGCCGGAAACGAACACATGCAGAAGATGGTCGAGGCCATGGCGGAGATTACGGAAACTTCAAAGGAAATCGAAAAAATCATCAAAACAATTGAAGATATTGCTTTCCAGACTAATATCCTTGCGCTGAACGCCGCCGTAGAAGCGGCTAGGGCAGGAGCCGCGGGCAAGGGATTTGCCGTTGTTGCGGACGAGGTTCGCAATCTTGCGAGCAAGAGTGCGGAAGCGGCAAAAAATACGACAAGCCTGATAGAAAGCTCTATTAAGGCGGTCGAAAACGGAACAAAAATTGCGGATGAAACCGCTAAATCTCTAAACCGGATTATTGATGGCGCAAAAAAGACCACTGATTTAATCGGCGAGATTTCAAAATCGTCGGAGGGTCAGGCGTCCTCCATCAATCAGATCACACTCGGTATTGACCAAATTTCCGCTGTGGTGCAAACAAACTCCGCTACCGCTGAAGAAAGTGCGGCAACCAGCGAGGAAATGAGCGGACAGGCGCAAAAGCTCAAAGAATTGCTGTCCTTCCTGAAGTTGAAAGATTCCGCCGGAAATGTTTCGGACGATAAGGATGAGGGAGATAGGCCCTCACAGTATGCTGCGGAATCCGTTCCTGAAAGTGGGCAGAACAGTAAATATTAACTAATCGATCAAAGAAACCCTGCAGCCCAATCGGCCGCAGGGTTTCTTTCTTCTCAGAGCTCTTTTGTCCAGTATTTTCGGTCAAGGCTGCGGTATTGAACTGCTTCGGCAACATGCCGTGGTTCAATTCCTTCACTTTGGTCCAAATCCGCGATTGTGCGAGATACTTTTAGAATCCGGTCATATGCTCTTGCTGAAAGGCCGAGCTTTTCAAATGCTTTTTTCAGCAGTTCGCGCCCTGATTCGCTCAGCCGACACACTTCGTGAAGCATATCCGGTGTGATTCTGGCGTTGCAGGTGACGGAGGTACCTTTAAAACGTTCATTCTGAAGCTTTCTGGCAGCATTTACACGGCTCTTAATTGCCGCAGAGCTTTCCGCTTTGTCCTGAGAGCTGATTTCGTCAAATTCCACCGGCGGCACCTCTATGTGCAGATCCAGCCTGTCCAACAGCGGGCCGGACACTCTGGAAAGATAGCGATTTACCGCGTTGGCGGAACAGGTGCATGGTTTGGTCGGGTGCCCGAAGTAACCGCACGGGCACGGATTCATCGCCGCTACCAGCATCACGGCGCTGGGGTAGGATATGGTTCCGTTTACGCGTGAAATCGTCACTTTGCCGTCCTCAATCGGCTGGCGCAGAACTTCCATCGCACCGCGGGAAAATTCGGGAAGCTCGTCCAGAAACAGAACCCCGTTGTGGGCCAGTGAAATTTCACCTGGGTGGGGGACATTTCCGCCGCCGGACAGTCCGGCGGGCGATACTGTGTGATGAGGGGAACGAAACGGGCGAGATGTGATTAAGGAGGCGCCGTCCGGCAAAGTCCCGGCAATAGAGTGGATTTTCGTGGATTCAATGGTCTCATCAAACGTCATGTCGGGAAGAATGGAGGGAATCCGTTTCGCAAGCATACTTTTTCCGGAACCCGGCGGGCCGATGAGCAGGACGTTGTGACCGCCTGCCGCGGCGATTTCCAAGGCTCGTTTCGCCTCGTTTTGCCCCCGTACTTCCGAAAAGTCCGGCAAAGGAGCCTGACTAGTAAACGCTGCCGCTATTTCCGTGGCCGCAGGAATTTCTTCACTGCCGCAGAAGTGTTTCATCAGGGTTGAAAGATCCTTGACCGGATATACGGAGATCCCTTCCACGACCACGCCTTCAGAGACGTTTCCTTCCGGCACATAAAGCTTTTGGAAACCGGCCTCTTTTGCTCTGATTGCCATGGGAAGGACGCCTTTCACGGGCCGCACTTCTCCCGTAAGAGACAGCTCACCGATAAAGACGCTGTCTTCAATTTCTGCATCCAGCTGACCGCTTGCTTTCATCAGCGCAACAAAAAGGGGTAGGTCGTAAATCGGCCCTTCCTTGCGTTTGTCCGCAGGGCCAAGATTGACCGTTATTTTATGTACGGGAAACTGAAACCCGCAGTTTTTCATTGCTGAGCGTACTCTGTCGCGGGATTCTCTCACAGCTGCGTCCGGCAGCCCCACCACATCGAACGCCGGCAGGCCGACACTGATGTCGGCTTCCACAGCCACAACAAAGGAGTCCAGACCATACAGCCCCATGCTGTAGGAACGTGATACCATTCCCATTGCCCTCCTTATTTCTTTTAAAATCATTATACTCCTGTCGAATCGTGTTGGCAATTCTTACCTTGTGATTAAATAACAGCTTTACAAAATGCATTGCCCGGTATATAATAAATAAGAACATTTGTTCTTTCACGGAGCAATCATTTCTCTTGGAAACAGGGAATCATAAAACCGGTATGCGGAGGGCTGCAGTATGGAGCGGGTTATTTTACACTGTGATCTGAATAATTTTTTCGCGTCCGTGGAATGCCGGGATCATCCTGAACTCTGCGGAAAAGCTGTTGCGGTCTGCGGAAGCGTAGAAGACCGCCACGGAATTGTGCTGGCTAAAAATGAGCTGGCAAAAAGCTTTGGAATCAAAACAGCGGAGCCTGTTTGGCAGGCGAAGAAAAAATGCCCGGATCTGTTGATCGTTCCTCCTCATTTTGACCGGTATCTTTATTTTTCGGATATGGTTAAGCAGATTTATCTCAGTTATACAAATCAGGTGGAACCGTTCAGTATCGACGAGTGCTGGCTGGATGTGACCGGCAGCACCCGCTTGTTCGGGAGCGGGCCGGAAATGGCGGATCAGATCCGCGCAAGAACCAAATCGGAATTGGGGCTGAGCGTTTCCGTAGGCGTCAGCTTCAATAAAATTTTTGCGAAACTCGGCAGTGATTTAAAAAAACCGGACGCAACCACCGTAATCACCCGGGAAAATTTCAGGGAGAAAGTCTGGCCTCTGTCCGCGGACTCACTTCTGGGTGTAGGCAAGGTAACGGGCAAACATCTGAATTCTATGGGAATCAAAACAATAGGGGATCTTGCGGGCACCGATTCCAAATATATTCGTTCTTCTTTTGGAAAAATGGGATATGAAATGTGGAAAAACGCGAACGGCCTGGATAATTCTGAAGTTAGTGCCGGAGAGGTTTCGGAGATTCCAAAAAGTATTGGCAACAGTATTACTTGTGTACATGATTTGTTTGACATGGACGAGATCTGGCCGATATTGCTGTATCTGGCAGAAAAAATTTCCTTTCGCATGCGGTCGGCCGGTGTGGTCGCTTCAGGCATCCAACTTACCATTAAAGACAACCGCCTTCATGTTTCCCAGCATCAGATGCAGTTGGAGATTCCGACAAGGCTGACGATGGATCTGGCACTGGCGGCGAAAGAAATGTTTCGGAAAAGCTATTGCTGGGCCTGCCCCGTGCGCGCGCTCGGCATCAGTGGATTTTCTCTTCTGCCGGAGTCGGAAACGCAGCAGACGTCCCTGTTTCACAGTGCCCTGCGCGATGAAAAAATGGAACAGTTGGAAAGCCGTCTGGAGCATGTCAGAAATAAATACGGAAAAGCTTCTGTAAAGCGCGCCGCGCTGATGGAAAAGCTGCCTCTTCCCACGGGTCATGGGGACCAAAAGTAAATATGATTTTTCTGGATGTTTCGAAATTCCTGTGCTATAATAAAAAAAGTGTTTGTGAATCTTCAGCGAAGAAAGGAAGCAAACACCATATTCGACATTGTATGACAGAATAGATAATTTTATAAAATTTAACTAAATAAAACAAATATTTAGCTTCAAAAGCAAAATATTTGTTGACTTAATAGATACAATGAGGTATGATATATACAGGATTAAAGTTTAATGTGAGCCATGAGGTGTTGGGCTTGGTTGATAACAACCATTTTAATAAAATGGCAGATTATACCGACAGTCAGCTTGCCTGCCTTGTGAGCAGCGGAAATTCAGATGCTTTTGTTGAACTTACCGCGCGTTATATGTCACTGATTCGTGTGAAGGCGGCGCCGTTTCGCTGCGCAATGCTGGAAGCCGACGATCTGTGTCAGGAAGGGCTTTTGGGCCTTTTGAGCGCAGCGCGTACTTATGACTCAGCCGGTAAGGCTGGCTTTAAAACATATGCCGGTATTTGTATCAATAATCGGATTATTATGGCTTACCGCACGGCGGCTAGCCGTAAAAATCTTCCACTTAATAATTTTGTTTCTCTCAGTGACGACGGTACGCACATGATTATGACTGATTGCGCCTCGGACCCTGAAACCGTGCTGCTGGACAGCGAAAGCTACGCGGCGATGCAGCTGCGGATGAAACAGCTGCTTTCAAAGCTGGAACAGCAGGTGCTGATGCTTTATTTGGGCGGCTGCAGTTACCACGATATAGCGGTGAAACTCAGCGTATCCTCAAAAGCAGTCGATAATGCTCTGCAGCGGGTTCGGCTGAAATTAAAACAGTTGCTTTAGTTTAGTTATATTAATTTCATATGCCCAGGTAGCTTAAGTAGAGCGTTGGTAATCAAAGGCGTCGGTGCAAATCCGTCTATGGGCAAATATCTTTATCCAAAGCGAGGTAAATTAAATGTACGAAGACAAGACTCTCATCTGCAAGGAATGTGGCGCTGAATTTGTATTCACCGCCGGTGAGCAGGAATTCTATGCTTCCAAGGGTTTCGTAAACGAGCCCCAGAGATGCAAAGCCTGCCGCGATGCTCGTAAAAATGCTGCTAAGCCAGAGCGTGAAATGTATACCGCTATCTGCGCAAGCTGCGGCAAAGAAGCAAAGGTCCCCTTTAAGCCACGTGAAGACCGTCCTGTATATTGCAGCGAGTGCTTTGCAAAGATGAGGGAAGAATAAGCATAGATTCCTTATTCGTGACCAGGTACCCCGGATTAATTTCCGGGGTATTTTATTTTTGTCTAAAATAGAAAGGTATTGCAAAGCTTGGACACGGGTATTATAATATAGGAGAAATCTATATTAATCTGGAGGATTCTAACAATGGCTGTTATAACAAAAGATACCATTATTGGTGATATTCTTGATATTGACGAAACGACTGCGCCCTATTTTCTGGAAATGGGTATGCATTGTCTGGGATGTCCCTCATCCCGCGGAGAAACTCTTGAACAAGCCTGCATGGTTCACGGTGTAGACCCGGACACTCTGGTGAAGAAACTGAACGATCACATCGCATCAAAATAATGCAGCAATTGATCCTGCTGTCAATTTGTGACCAAAACATGATTACGAATTAAAATGAGGCCGCCCGGCAATCAAGTTGCCGGGCGGCTCTTAAGTGTAGGGAAATTATGCCGAAAATATCTTTTGCCGACTATCTGCGCAAAGCCGTAAACGGGGAATCGCTTGGAGCTACCTATTATCAGTTCCTTCTGGTTCACACGGAATTTATTATCTTTAACGGTCTTCCGAATGTTTTTATCAATACCTTTTTGATGAGCCAGACGGGGGACATGAATATTGTGCTGATTTATAACTGCCTGAATTTTTTCGGTACGGCAGTGGGAATGTTTTTTTCGGCGGCGGTTTCTCACCGCTTTCATTCCGGGGTTGTGTCCGTGCTGGGAATACTGGGTTTCTGCATCCTGTATCTGCAGCTGATTATTTTCAATACGCGTGCGGCGGATTATGTTGTGTTGCTAGGTAGTACAAGTGGACTTGCCAGTGCGTTTTACTGGCTGAGTTACTCTCAGCTGTTCACGGAGTTCACTGATTTGGGCAACCGCGACAGCGGTATGGCCATTATCAGCATCATTACCTCGGTGGTCAATTCCGTCGTTCCTTTTCTGGCCGGCGCCGTGATTTCCGGTCTCGGCGGCATCACAGGATACAATACGGTGTTTGGGCTGGCGTTTGCAATCGCGATCCTTACCGCGGTCGGTGCCATGCGCCTGCCCAAGCCACAGAATCAGGATAAGCAGGTTCGGCATAAAGAGGCTATTCGGTTCGTGCTAAAGAACCGGGCGCTTCTTTTTGGACTTTTGAGCGAAGGATGCAAGGGAATCCGGGAAGGCGCTTTCAGTTTTATTTTAAGTATCTTGCTTTATCGGATGATTCAAAGTGAAGTTCTGGTTGGCTTCAATACTTTTTTATCGTCTTTGGTGGCGGTTATTTCGTTTCTGATTATCAGCAAAAGAATGAAAGGGCCCAACCGGATTCATTATATGACGGCAGCCGTTTGCGCCCTTTTCATTTTCGGAATGATCAGTTGTCTGACGATGAATCCGATGATTTTGATTGCCTATACGGTGGTCAACTCTTTCTTTTCGGGATTTATAGTCAACTCGTCGTGCGGGGCGTTTCTTGACGCGGTACAGGTTTTGCCGGGGGCGGAAGGCCTGCGGCCGGAGCTTTTTGCTCAAAAGGAACTGTTTCTGGCTACCGGAAGGTGTATCGGCATTTTTATTATTATGCTGATGGATTGGCTCAGCGCGGGCAGTACGGTCTGGCTGTCGGTTTCACTTGTGATTCTTACGTTATCGCAGATAGGAACCATAGCCGCGTGCAGACAGGCGATGAAGCTGGTAAACGAAATTTCATTAAAGGAGTGTGCGTAGTTGGGACTGCATCCTTTGTTTACTCTGGGTGGAAGACTGCAGCTCTGCGCTTCCATGGTTCGGCCGAACATGGCTCTGGCGGACATCGGCACCGACCACGCTTACCTGCCGATCTGGCTGGCGAAGCAGGGGCTGGTTTCCCGTGCTATCGCGGCGGATATCCGTCCCGGGCCGCTTCAGTCCGCACAGCAGAATATTCGCCGGTACCGTGTGGAAGAGCTCGTTTCCACACGCCTGTCAAACGGACTGGAAGAAATTTTTTCTGTTGAAGCGGACGATATTGTCATCGCCGGTATGGGCGGTGAAATGATGATACAGATTATTGAAAACGCGCTTTGGCTGCGACAGAAAGAAAAAAGGCTGATTTTACAGCCGATGACATCCATTCCGGAGCTGCGGGAGTATCTTGCGAAGCGGGGCTTTGCGGTTCTGCGGGAGCAGGCGGTTGTGGAGGACGGTCATGCCTATTCGGTTATGCAGCTGCAGTATGCGCCCGAAAAAATCATTATGGACAGTCTTTACCCCTATATCGGGAAGCTCGACGCCGCAACGGAGGACAACCGCGAATACATGCGCAAGGTGATTACCCAGCTTGAAAAAAAAGCTGGCGGACTCTCTATTTCCGGCAAACTGGAAGAAGCCGCCGCACTGAAAAATACAGCGGAAAAGATTAGAATCAAAATGGAAAAGGAGCGGTAATATGGTCAGCGTTGGCGAGGTTTATGATTTTATTGACGATTTTGCGCCGTTTCGGACGGCTATGAGCTTTGACAATCCCGGCCTGCTGGTCGGGAACAGAGAAGCACGGGTATCTTCGGCGCTTTTGTCGCTGGATATTACACCCGCGGTTGTTCAGGAAGCCCATGATCTGGGAGCCGGGTTGATCGTCAGCCATCATCCGGTCATCTTTCATCCGCTGAAAAGCCTTTCCGCTGATTCCGCCCCCTATCTGCTGGCAAAATACGGGATTGCGGCGATTTGCGCACACACTAACCTCGACATGGCTGTCGGCGGGGTAAACACCTGTCTGGCGGAGCGTCTAAAGCTTCGAAATGTCCGGACGCTCAGTGAGTATGAGGATTCCGGTCTGCCCGAAGCGCTGCAGGGGGAAACCACTAGCGAAATGCTACCGGAGGATTTCGCACGGTTCGTCAAAGAAGCGCTGGGCTGCGACGGACTGCGCTTTACGGACGGAAAACGTGCGATCACCCGTGTCGGTTTGTGCAGCGGAGGCGGTGCCGATTTGGTATACGCGGCGGCGCAGGCCGGCTGTCAGGCGTTTGTAACCGGAGAAAGCAAGCACAACATTCTGCTTGATGCCGAAAATATGGGGATGACTCTGGTTGACGCGGGGCATTTTTATACGGAAAGTCCTGTGATTTTACCGCTTGCGGTGAAACTGAAAATGAAGTTTCCAGACGCAGCCTTTTTTGAATCAAAGCGAATGCACAGCCCGGCAAAATATCTGTAATGTGCATATACGGGAGGTATCTCAATGGCTCTTGACGGAGCGTTTTTACATCATATTAAAAAAGAAATCGAAGAAAGCGCAATCGGCGCAAAGGTTGATAAGATTTATCAGCCGAACAAGGAGGAAATGGTTCTTTCCCTGCGCAGCTACCGGGAAACCTATAAGCTTCTGATGTCTGCACGGGCAAACAGCGCAAGAATCCATTTTACTCGCTTTGTTCCGGAAAATCCGAAGGTGCCGCCCATGCTCTGCATGCTGCTGCGCAAAAAGCTTTCCGGTGCCCGGCTTGCCGCTGTGCGCCAGCCCGGGCTGGAGCGGATGCTCTGCCTCGACTTTGACGCGGTCAACGAACTGGGCGACGAAATCCGTCTGACCCTCGTCATGGAGATCATGGGACGGTACAGCAATATTATTTTCGTAGATGAAGCAGGAAAGATCATTGACGCGCTAAAACGGGTGGACGCGGAAATGTCTTCCGAGCGTCTGGTGCTGCCGGGACTGACGTATCAGCTTCCGCCGCCGCAGGACAAACTTTGCCTGCTAACTGCCTCCGTTCCGGAAATGGTTGACAGAATTCAGCGGATTCCTTCGGATATGGAACTTTCCAAAGCAATTTTGAGTACGCTGCAGGGTGTTTCTCCGATTGTCTGCCGGGAGCTGGAGCACCTGACCGGCCACGGAAACGACGTCACCACAAAATCAATGTCTTCACAGCAGTGGGAACGTTTGGCTTTCTTTTTGGGCAGAATAGCGGATACTGTTAAAAATGTGGACGGAAAACCGCATATGGTGGTAAACCCCGCTCAAAAACCAATGGATTTTTCCTTTATGAATATTGAGCAGTACGGTCTGACGGCGGTTGTGAAACCGTACGACAATTTTTCCGTTCTGCTGGATGCGTTTTACGACGAACGCGACCGCATTGACCGTATGCGCGTACGTTCACAGGATTTACTGCGGATTCTGACAACCACCTCCGACCGTCTCAGCCGCAAGGTGAACGTTCAGCGCGCGGAGCTTGCGCACTGCGCGGAGCGTGACGATCTGCGCATCTGCGGTGACCTAATTAACGCCAATCTGTACAACATTCCTAAGGGCTCTGCGGTTGTTGAGCTGCAGAATTTTTACGATGAGAATCTGGCTCTGCTCAAAGTGAAACTGAACCCCGCGCTGTCCGCTTCCCAGAATGCGCAGAAGTATTATAAAGAGTATCGCAAGGCTCGTACCGCCGAGGAAATGCTGACCACTCAGATCGAACAGGCCCAGCAGGAGCTCAGCTATATTGATACCGTATTTGAAGAGCTCAGTCGGGCGGCTACGGAGCGCGACCTTTCCGAAATTCGCGCCGAGCTGATCGATCAGGGCTATATCCGCGCGCCGAAAGGCCGCCAGAAACAGCCCGCGTCCATGGGCCCCATGGAGTTCGTTTCCTCCGACGGCTTTTCGATTCTGGTCGGCCGCAATAACCGTCAGAACGACTATCTGACGATGAAACAGGCCAATAACAACGATATCTGGCTTCATACAAAAAACATTCCCGGCTCCCATACCATCATTTCGACACAGGGACGCGCGGTGACGGAAACCGCGCTTTATGAAGCAGCCATGCTGGCGGCTTTCCACAGCAGGGGCAAGGATTCTTCCAAAGTCCCAGTGGATTATACGGAGGTACGCAATGTCAGCAAGCCGCAGGGAGCCAAGCCCGGAATGGTCATTTATGTAAACTACAAAACGATTTATGTAGCCCCGGATGCTGCATTTACAGACAGCCGCAAATCAAATTAAATTGGTAAAAATATGAGTTTCATGTTATAATAACCAATAATATGTTTGGGAAGTGTGCCGATGCTAAAAATAAAAACATCCGATTTTTTGAGAGATACCGTCCTTTTCGGACTTACCGTTATATTGATGTTTGCCGCCAACCTTATGAATGTCTTCGGGGAAAATGAGGCGGCTGTTGACGTCCTGTTTTTTGCCATCATCATGATGAATATTGCGATTATCTGCAGCCTGGTAGCCCATATCAGGCGCGATTTTGCGTTATTGATCTTTGTGGGAGCTTTTAACGTCCTGCTTTTGGGGCGCGTTTATACCTCCTGGTTCGGTTATCACCACAAACTGCTTATTCTATTGGAAGCCGACGATTTTCCAAAGCTTTTTCAGTCTCTCCAGATTGTCGCGCTGTCACTTCTATGCGTTTATGGGGCTTACCGTGCCATGGGGCCGTTTTTTTACAGAAGAGAATCGGTCGTACGGACGAATGGACTTCATGCGGTCAGCAAAAATGACCTGAATCCGATTGTTCGGCAAATCAGCGTGGTTGTTCTGTATATCAGCTCAATCCCGTTTTTCTATATTCTTCTGACTACGGGCCTGACCGTACTGAGAAACGGGTATCTCAGCTCCTATACCAACACGTCCAGTATTCCGTCCTCTATCAGCCGCCTTTCCATGTTCTTTGTTCCGGCCTTTGCCGTGTTTCTGGGGACATTACCCAATAAAAAACAGATCAAACTGCCCCTTGCCGTTTACGGAACCTATATGCTTGCGTCCCTTCTGACAGGGCGCAGAAACACGATGGTGACGGAAGCGCTGATGCTGATTGCCTATTTTGTCATGCGGGACGCTTTACTGGACAAAGAAAAAAGAGTCCTGAAAAAAAGAACGGTCGCTTACGCGGGTATATTGGGTGTAGTTTCCATGTATTTTCTTCAGCTTCTTGCACTGATCCGTGCGGGGCTGAATACGGACAGAGGCCTGGGGGAAATGCTGGTCAGCTTTCTGGATTCTCAGGGCGCGAGTTTCCGTGTCATTGTTCAGACGGTCAACCACATTGACCTGTTCAATCCCTCCGTCGTACATTCTTATCTGTTTTATCCGTTTGAGCTGTTTGTCCACAACAATGTCGTGACCAAAACGTTATTTGGGCTTACGCCGATTATTGAGATACAGAACACCGAATTCGTCCGTACCACCCATAATTTCGGACATGCCCTGACCTTTATGGTCGACCCGGCCCGTTATTTGAGCGGCGGTGGTTTCGGCACCTCCTATGTTGCGGAAGCCTATGTGGCATACGGTATTCTGGGTGTTGTTCTGGTCAGTGCAATGGTCGGAATTATTTTCCGCTTTTTCTCAACCTTGCTGACCCACTCCTGGGTAACGATCGCGTTCGGATTGATCGCCCTCAAGAATTTCGTGTATCTGCCGCGCAATTTTGCGTTTCTGTGGGTAACGGAGGTTTTCAACATTACTTATATCTGCTTCTTTGTGGCAATTTACGTTGCGGCGCTGCTGATTGCGAAAGGGACGCACGCGCGTTCGCTTACCCATGCCCGGGGCGGATGGTTAACATGGGAGGAACAGCCATGAAACTGCTTTTGCTGCTTACCACCTCCTTCCCGTACGACAACGGGGAAGAGTTTTTGCTCAACGAAATCAATTATATCAGTGGATATGACCGGGTTTTAATTTGTCCGTGCAACCTCAAACCGGACTCCGCTGTTACCAAGAAACTGCCTGATTTTATCTCCTGTGTACCGCTCAGGACGGCTCCGCTCGCGAAGTCGGCTTACGCAGGCCTGCTTCTGAAACCCTTTGTTCAAAAGGAACTGTTTACCATGATGAAGACCGGGGTGTTTACGACCGAAAAGGCGCATGAAATGCTTTTCTTTATGAAGCGTGCATATGAGATTTATGCGGCGCTCTCTAAGCTGTCCGAACTTTCCGGTGCCGACGATGTAACCATTTACAGTTACTGGCTGTATGACGCCGCCGCCGCTGGCGCTCTCCTTGCTGCGGATTTAAGGCGGCAGGGAAAAAAGGTAAAACAGGTTTCCCGGGCTCACCGTTTTGATCTTTACAGCGAGTTTGCAAAGCTGAACTACCTTCCGATGAGGGAATTTTTGCTGAGCAGGGTTGACAGAGTACTTCCCTGTTCCGCGTCCGGCGCGGAGTATCTTCAAAAGCAGTATCTCCGGTACGCCGAAAAAATTGCTCCCGCTTTTCTGGGAACAGCCGATCACGGCGAAAAGCACGGCAGCAGGGGAGAGGAACTGCATATCGTCTCCTGTTCTTTCATAGCCCCGGTCAAACGTCTGCATCTGATCGTGCAGGCTCTGGAACAAGCGGACTTTCCTATTTTATGGACGCATATCGGTTCGGGACCCCTGCGAGGGGAAATCGAGGAAATGGCATCAAAGCTTCCGGACTGTGTCCGAACAGAGTGGAAAGGCCAGATGGACAATGCTGCTATTATGGATTACTATCGCGGCAATGATCTCTCAGCCTTTGTCAATGTGAGCGCCAGCGAAGGAATCCCGGTTTCCATCATGGAAGTCAGCTCCTTCGGCGTTCCTGTCATTGCCACGGATGTCGGCGGTACCCGGGAAGCGGTTTGCAGCGGGGAAAACGGGTATCTGCTTCCGCCGGATTTTTTACCTCAGGAGCTGATGTCCAGATTAAGAGAGCTGAAAGAGCTTTCAGACGAGGATTACAGCCGTCTGTGCCGGAACGCGCGCAGAATTTGGGCCGAAAAATTCAGTGCACAAAAGAACTACCAGAACTTTTATAAGGAGATCAGTCAATGAAACTGATGTATCTTACTTTTCAGGAGGATGCTCCGCTGTATCTGGGTGTAAAGAATAAAATTGAGGGCCAGGTCGGCGCATTTGAAAAGCTGGGTTACGAGGTAACCTACTCCATGTGGCAGGGAAACACATTTCAGTTCTTTGGCGCCGAGCCGTTGAAACGCAGTTTCGACTCTTCCAAAGGAATCATGAAGCAGCTTACGCGGATTGCGTATGAGTATCTGCAAAAAAACCGCTTCGAAGTCCTCTATTTGCGCCTTGACCGCATCAGCTTCGACATGCTGCGGATTTGCAGGGCCGCAAGGGACAATCAGGTAAAAACCATTGTGGTTGAAATTCCGAATTATCCTTATCTGACGGATTATATCCGCAATATTCAATATGCCAAAACGCTCAAAACCCGTGCCGTGACAGCGGCGAAGGTGGCCGTGACGGTAGCGGACGACCGTCTGTCCGGCAGAAAGCTGAAGCAGTATGTCGACGCGGTGGTACTTTACGGGAATCAGGCGGACTCGTTTTTCGGAGTCAAAGCGATGAACGGGGACAACGGTATCAATATTGACGGAATCACGCCCGTTCCGCACTGCGGCGATCTCCATAAGGACATCGTATTTCTCGGGGTTGCCGGTACCCTGTGGTGGCAGGGTTATGACCGGGTTCTAAAGGGAATGAGCGAGTATAAAAAGAAAAAACCGGACGGCGCGCCGGCATTGAAATTTGTTTTGGTCGGCGGCGACGCCACTGAAATGCCGGAATTCCGTGCGCTGGTGGACAGACTTGGCCTGACCGAAGACGTGACGTTCTGCGGCTTTAAAAAGGGAAAAGAGCTTTTGGATATCTACCGGACGGTGGACGTGGGCGTTTCCTCGCTTGGTTGTTACCGCCGGGGGCTGACCGCCTGCTTCTCTTTAAAGGCCCGTGAATACAGCGCCGCTGCACTGCCATTCCTGTACGCATATGACGATGCAAAGCTTGGAACCGATACTCCGTTTGCACTTAAGCTGCCGAACGACGGGACGACGGTCGATATGAACCAAGTGATTGCATTTGTTCAGAAATGCCGAAAGGATTCGTCCATTGCGCAGAAGGAACGTGAGTTTGCGGAGAAAAACTACGACTGGAAAATCATTATGAAGCAAGTGCTTGATTTTGCCAAAGCTTCAGTGAACATAGACTGATCAAAGATATTTGGAGGTTAAATATGGAACTTTTCGTAAGCTTTTCAGAAATACTGGAATATTTTAAGAGGAGCATCCTGAAATTTATTATTGTTGTAGCTGTTTTTGGAATTGTGTTTGGACTGATGCCGCTGAAATTTGTCCAGCATGAGTACACCTGCGATACCACATTGATTATTTCCTGTGAAGTACCCGAAGACGCGCAAACGGACTATCGGCTGCAGTATACCAGCATCCTGAACAGCCGTGTGCAGACCGCTGTCGTCATTGCCACTGGCAAGGATATGATTTCCCAGACCGCAGATAAGCTTGGCATCGATAAAAGCAAGATTACTTCGATCGGTGCGGTTCAGGTCAACACGGCCCCGGTTGTGAAAATTACCATAAAAAGTCCGGACGCCGCTCTGGCAGACCGTATTGCAAACACAGCGGCTGAAGTTCTGGGTGAAAAGCTGACCGACGCGTTCCCGTCCCCAAAGCTGACAGCAGTGATTGCCGATGCTGCAATTCCGGCGAAACCGCAGTCTAATAAATCCGCGATGGTTAAGGCCGGTCTGCTGGGTTTGATTATGGGCTTTATTGTGTATGTGTGTTATGGCATTGTCGTCGTGCTGACCGACAAAACCATTCGCAACAGCCGTTATGTCAGTGAGGCGCTGAACACTCCCCTTTTAGGGACGGTTCCGAAAAAGGGCAGCCATGAAAAAAAGGAAGACAGCTTCCGTAAGCTGCGTGCCGCGGCGGTTCACTGTGCATCCGGAAAAAACAGCTTTCTTGTGACCGATGTCTGTGAACACAACGGTGCGGCGGCCGTAGCGGCCGGAATGGCCGGCGTGCTTGCCTGTTCCGGGAAAACCACGCTTCTGATTGACGCGGATTTCCGTGAGAACGAAATCAGTAAACTTCTGAATGCAAAGTCGGAACATTCTCTAACGGACGCGCTGAACGGTTCCTGCTCCGCGGAACAGGCTGTTGCGCAGACTTCCGTTAAGGGACTAAACCTGATATCCGGTTCGGGTTCCGCTGAGAATCCTGCTGATCTGCTGTTTTCAGATACTTTCAGCGGACTGGTACAGGAGCTTTCTAAGAAGTTTGACTATGTCATTGTCCATACTCCATCGGAAGTAAAATATCCGGAGGCGGACAATATCGCAAGGCTTGCCGGTTCCGTGATTATGGTTGCCAAATACGGCTCTACTCCATATCATGAGTTCAAGGATTCCTTCCACCGCCTGAACGCTTCCGGCGGCAATACCATTGGTTTTGTCACCACCGATATCTGACAATCAAGATCAAGATAAAAGCTCCGCGGAATTTTCCGCGGAGCTTTTATGATTCGCAGGATTTCGGACTTTTCGTTTACCGGATCAGCGCTTTGATATGGTCGATCAGCATATGCAGCGCGACCGGATTTTCACCGCCCTGAGGAATGATGATGTCGGCATTCTTTTTGCTGGGTTCCACGAACTGCTCATGCATAGGCTTGACCGTATTTATGTACTGGGCAATAAAAGAATCCAAACTGCGCCCGCGTTCTTTTACATCCCGGGTCAGACGGCGCAGCAGCCGGATATCCGCGTCCGTGTCCACAAACACCTTGATATCCATTAAATCCAGGAGGTCTTTATTTTCAAAAATCAGAATTCCTTCCACAATAATGACGCGTGTCGGTTCTACATGCACGGTTTCACCGGTTCTGGTGTAAGTAACAAAAGAATAAACCGGGCGGTCAATCGCCCGGCCGCTTTTCAGTTTTTTTACGTCTTCGACCAGTAAATCCGTATCAAATGCGTTGGGATGGTCATAATTCAGTTTGATACGCTGCTCGAACGGGATTTCAGAATTCGCACGGTAATAGAAATCATGGGAAAGAATAATGGCGTCGTCGGCAATTGCCTGTTTCAGTTTTGTTGAAAGTGTTGTTTTTCCTGAAGCGGTGCCGCCGGCCACACCGATTACAAAAGGTGAACAATCCATAACTGCCTCCTGTGAGAACAAGATGATATTTTACAGTTTCAAATTATAGCACAAAAACCAGTAAAAAGCACCCTGTTTCAGCTTTCATAATCTTCTATAATACTGTTCAGACGATCAACGTCGTTCACCCGAATCCCATCTTTAAGAAGTACTTGATCTGCCTGCGGAAGCGACGCAACTTCCACATCGATCTCCTGATAAGGGGTACTCTCGTTATTGTAGAAGACGCCGATATGTCCTTCGTATTCTTTTACCGTATAAGTGTTTACACTGCTGCTACGGCTTGCCATGGTCGGAATTTCGCTGTTTTCTTGACTTGAAGCCTCATTTGCGGTAGAATTATCTAATATATCTGAGCTTGTAACTTCAGGTATCTGCTTCATTTTCTTTTGAGAAAACCCCCAGGCTAACATTCCGATTATAATAACAGTTGTACACAGCAGCACAATCCAGTTTCTTTTCAAATAGTATCACCTCACAGGTATTATTTGAAAATATTGGAAAATTATTCATTTTTATTGCGATAATTTATTTTTTGTCAAGGAGGTGGTTCCCGATGAGAAAAACCGATATCAACAAATATGTGGGCTCCAAAAACACGAAAAAGGACAGCAAGAAAAGATCGATAGGCCGGATTGCCGGAAAAAGCCTTTTAACTGTTTTTACCATATTATTCATTTCTGGTATTATTGTGTCTATCTCGCTGATTTCTTTTATACTCAGCCTGAGAAACGAATCCATTGATTATGACCTGCATAAGCTGCAGCTGAATTATACAAGCTTCATTTATGTAAACGGCCCGAACGACGACAGTGCCAAACCCGTTCAGTACCAAAGCCTGTACAGTAATGAAAACAGGGTGTGGGTGGATTACGACAAAATACCGCAATCCATGAAGGACGCGATTGTTGCGATTGAGGACAAGCGCTTCTGGGAACATAAGGGCGTTGACTGGAAGAGAACGGCCGGCGCGGTAACGACACTGTTTTCGAAGGGGAGCAGCTACGGCGGCTCCACCATTACCCAGCAGCTGATTAAAAACGTGACGGGGGATAAGGATGTAAGCCTTACCAGAAAAGTAAAGGAGATCTTCCGTGCGCTGAATCTGGAACAAAAATATACCAAAGAAGAAATCCTGGCTGCATATCTCAATGTCGTCCCATTCGGCAGCGGCAGCAACGGCGTACAGGCTGCGGCGAACCTTTATTTTGGCAAGGATATACAGGACTGTGATATTGCCGAATGCGCCGCGATCGCGGGAATTACGCAGAACCCGACCAAATACTCCCCGCTGGTTCACCCGGAACAGAACAAGGAGCGCCAGCAGATAGTGCTCAAAGAGATGCACGGGCAGGGAATGATTACCGACGCTGAGTACAACACGGCAATGACCAAATCAGAACATATGACTTTCGTAGGCAAGCAGGCGGAAAATGTTGTGGATGACGTCCCCATCTGGAACTGGTATGTGGACACCCTGTTTGAAGACGTTAAAACCGGCCTGATGGAGCACTACAACTGTTCCAGTGACAAGGCTGTTGACATGATTTATCATGACGGACTGAAAATTTACGCCGCCATGGACACCGACCTGCAGAACATTGCGGAAACTACGTTTAGGTCGGACAAGCTTTTCGGAAGCAATACAAAAATGCAGGCGGGTTACCTCGCGATGGACTACTCCGGGCGCGTGCTTGCCACGGTCGGCTCCAGAGGAGAGAAAAAGAGCAACCGTCTGTTCAGTCTGGCTACGGACTCCAAAAGGCAGCCGGGTTCCACTATCAAGCCTCTGGCGGTTTACGGGCCGGCTATCGATTCCGGAAAGTATAACTACTCATCTCTGATTAACGACAATCCGCTGCCCAACTGGTTCAGTGACGGCAGTTCAGGTCCGAAAAACTGGGGGCCGGGCAATACGAGCGGGAAGTACTGGGGCCCCATTCCGTTGACATGGGCGCTGGAACGTTCCCTCAACGCCAGTGCGGCGCAGGTTGGAAACGCCATCACCCCGAATCTGAGCTTCAATTTTCTGAAGGACAAATTGGGCTTTACCAGCCTTTTGCCCGCGGATAATAACCGCGCTCCTATGGCGATCGGCGGCTTGAGCGAAGGTGTCACCGTACGCGAAATGACAGCCGGGTTCCAGATGTTTGCGAACGGTGGGAAATACTATAAGCCGTATACTTTTTACCATGTGGACGATCACGACGGCAACGTGATTCTGGACAACCGCAACCAGATTGCCACACAGGCGATCAGTTCCACTACCTCTTCCGTCATGCATCATTTGCTTAACAACGTTGTGACCGGTGCCCACGGAACCGGCCGCGGCGCCGCTATCAGCGGATGGGAGGTATTCGGCAAAACGGGTACCACCAACGATGAAAAAGACAGTTGGTTTATCGGCGGAACACCATATGCGGTTGCGGGTATCTGGACAGGCTATCTGACTCCCGCACATTTGACAAATACCACTTATGCCGCAACAACGTGGAAGGGTATTATGGCTTCCTATTTAAAGAATAAGGAAAAGCTGAAATTTACCTATGATTCCAACGTGGTTTCGGCCAAATTCTGTACAGTGACCGGACTTCTGGCAAACGAGGCTACCGATAAGGATACCCAGATCGGCTGGTACGACAAAAATCATATGCCCGCGGTCTGTGACGGTGTTCACGCCGGATCGGCTTCTTCTCTTGCTTCCCGGCCCAATGAGTCGGGGACGGAAAGTGTTCAGAGCGACGTTTTAAGCGGCGGTGAGTCGCACGAAAATCCCGATACTTCGTCGCAAGCGCCGACCTCATCGGCAACACCGGAATCCCGTTCGTCGTCCGCCGCAAACTCTCACCCGGACAAATCGCAGCCCGGGCGTTCCTCGGCGCATTCTGTGCCTGCGGTGGGGTAATCAGTCTGTCATTTTCATGCGGATGCCCATTCCCGGGCATCTGCATTTCGTTTAATTTGCGAGTTGATTGTCACACTGAAACGTGGTAAACTGTTAAAGTGTTTATTATCATTTTTTATGAGATTAGTAGAAATAGTAAGGGGTGCTACATATGGTAGAAATAGCTGTAATGGGATACGGTGTAGTTGGCTCCGGTGTGGTGGAGGTTTTGACCAACCACGCGGAGAATATTGCCAAACGTGCCAAAGAGCAAATTGATATTAAGTATATTCTGGATTTGCGTGAATTTCCCGGCAGCCCGTTTGAAAGCAAATTCACAAATTCATTCGATAAAATTCTGAACGACCCCGAAGTGAAAATTGTGGTGGAAGTGATGGGCGGTCTAAACCCTGCCTTTGACTATGTAAAACGCTGCCTCGAAGCGGGAAAAAGCGTAGTTACTTCCAACAAAGAACTGGTTGCAGCCAAGGGAGCCCAGCTCCTGAAAATCGCTCAGAAAAACAATCTGAATTTCCTGTTTGAAGCCAGCGTAGGCGGCGGCATCCCGATTATTCGTCCTATCAGCCAGTGCCTTGCGGCCAATGATGTGGTGGAAATTGCGGGGATATTGAACGGTACTACTAATTTTATTCTGACCAAAATGATCCGGGAGCAGATGACTTTTGACGATACGCTGGCTCTGGCTCAAAAGCTGGGTTATGCGGAGCGCAACCCGGCAGCGGACGTGGAAGGCCACGACGCGTGCCGGAAAATCTGCATCCTTTCCTCTCTGGCCTACGGCAGGCATGTCTACCCAGACCAAGTGCATACAGAAGGCATCACGAAGATCACTCTTGCGGACGTAGAGTATGCCGCAGTGTGGGGCGGAGTGGTCAAACTGATTGGACAGGTAAAAATGATGGAGAACGGAAAGCTTCAGATCATTGTCTGCCCAATGTTTATTCCTCGTGAGAGCCAGCTTGCCAATGTTGACGACGTGTTCAATGGCATCATGGTTCGCGGCGATTCTACAGGCGATGTCGTATTTTACGGCAAGGGCGCCGGAAAACTCCCGACCGCAAGCGCGGTTGTCGCCGATGTCATTGACTGCGTAAAGCATTTTAAGGCTAGAAAATATCTCTATTGGGAAGACGGCTCAAAGGATTATGTGGAAGACTACCTTTTGAATGAGGTTGCCATGTTTGTCCGCGCCGAATCGGACGACGAAGACCTTGCTTTTAAGAATATCAATCAGATTTTCGGCGGTGTTACCCGGCTTTCCCGCAAGAAGCCGGCCAATGGCGAAATAGCCTTCGTGACCGATGTTATGCGGGAAAAAGAGATTGTCGCAAAGCTTGCGGAATTGGAACCGCTTGGTGTAAACGTAAAGAATATGATTCGCATAGGAGATCTGTAAATTCATTTATAGGATGTTGATATGATATGATAAGAATTCAAGTGCCGGCTACCAGCGCAAATCTTGGTTCCGGTTTTGACTCGTTGGGAATTGCGCTGGACCTGTACAATCAGGTTTGGATGGAAGAATCCGATACCATTGATATTTCCAGTAAAGACGATATTCAGGTGCCGACAGACGAAAGCAACCTGATTTTCTGGGCCGCAAAGCAGGTGTATGAACGCTGCGGCCGTAAATTGCCGGGGCTGAAAATTATTCAGCTGAACAATATCCCGATGGCGCGAGGTCTGGGCAGCAGCTCAGCGTGCATTGTTGCCGGAATATCAGGCGCGAACCGTCTTTTGGGCGGGCCTCTTTCCGTACAGGAACTGATTAACCTGGCGGCTGAAATTGAAGGGCATCCCGACAATACCACGCCCGCCATTGAGGGCGGTCTTGCCGCCTCCGCTATGGAAGCGGGCAGGGTATACAGCGTAAGCGTTCCCGTTTCCGAAAAAATCCGTTTCGCTTTATTTATTCCGCCTTTTGAACTGAAAACGGAAAAAGCGCGCTCCGTGCTTCCAAAGGAATATTCCAGGAGTGACGCTGTATATAATCTTTCAAGGTCCGCGCTGATGGCGGCTTCGCTCTTTTCCGGCAAGCTGGAAAATCTGCGTGTGGCGGTACAGGATAAGATCCACCAGCCGTACAGAGCCAGTCTGATTGACCATTTGGACGATGTGTTCCGCCTGAGCTATGAGCTCGGTTCGCTCGGGACTTATGTCAGTGGTGCCGGCCCGACGATTATTTCCATGATTGACGCTTCCAGTACGGATGTTTTTGCTAAATATGCCGCAAACCATCTGGAGGAAAAAGGGATTACGGGCTGGGAAATTAAAATTCTGAATACGGATTCCAATGGTGCGCAGATTTCGATTGAATAATACTTTTACTTTAATATGGGGGATGGAACCGAATGAGTCTTATAGTCCAGAAGTTCGGCGGCAGTTCCGTAGCCAATGCCGAACGCGTTTATAATGTCGCGGATATCGTTACAAAAACCTATTCACAGGGCAATGATATTGTCGTCGTCGTTTCCGCACAGGGCGACACGACGGACGATTTAATTGCGAAGGCAAAAGAAATCAATCAGTATGCCTCCAAACGGGAAATGGATATGCTTCTTACTTCGGGAGAGCAGATATCCGCGTCCCTTCTCGCTATGGCAATTGAAAAGCTGGGCTTTCCGGTTGTGTCCCTTTTGGGTTGGCAGGCTGGTTTTTACACCAGTTCAGCCTATGGCAGCGCCCGAATCAAAAGGGTGGTGCCCGACCGCATCAAAAAGGAGCTCGACAAAAGAAATATCGTGATTGTAACCGGGTTTCAGGGAATCAATCGCTACAACGACATGACAACGCTCGGAAGAGGCGGTTCAGACACCAGCGCGGTTGCCATCGCTGCGGTAATGAATGCGGATCTGTGTCAAATCTTTACGGATGTGGAAGGTGTTTATACCGCCGATCCGCGTAAAGTGAAAAACGCGAAGAAGCTTGACTATATCTCCTATGATGAAATGCTTGAACTTGCGACTCTGGGTGCGCAGGTGCTCAACAACCGTTCTGTTGAAATGGCAAAGAAATATGGGATTCAGCTTGAGGTTATTTCCAGTATGACCAGAAAACCAGGCACAATTGTTAAGGAGGCAACGAAAGTGGAAAAAATGCTTATCAGCGGTATTGCAAAGGATGACGACGTGGCTCGCATTTCAATTATCGGAGTACCCGACAGGCCGGGCCTTGCGTTTAAAATTTTCTCAAAGCTTTCCGCAAAAAATATTAATGTAGACATCATTCTTCAGTCTGTCGGCAGAAACGGCACAAAGGATATCAGCTTTACCGTCAGCCAGGCAAACCTGAAGGAAACCATCGATATTCTGAACCCGTATGTTGAGCTGATCGGTGCGACAAGCGTGGTGTACGACGAGAATGTAGCCAAGGTCTCCATCGTAGGTGCCGGTATGGAAACACATCCCGGTACGGCTGCCCAGATGTTTGAGGCTCTGTTTGAAGCCAACATCAACATTCAGATGATCGCTACCAGCGAAATCAAAATTTCGGTTCTGCTTGACCGTTCTGACGCAGATAAGGCCGTCACCGCGGTTCACAATAAATTTTTCAGCGAAGCGCTGGAAGCGTAAGTTACCCTCCACTTTTAAAGATGAGTTAAAAAATAAGACCGCTGTCCTTTTGAAATGGACAGCGGTCTTTTGCGCATTTATCGGCAACTCTGTATAAGCAAATAGCTTTCGCATTACTCGTTAAATTTTAATTGCAAATATTTACCGGGAACGGGCATAATAGTACTATCGTTGCCCGTAATTGCAAAATGTCGCATCATAGAGTAAAGGTAAGCGAGCGCAGCAGCAGAATAAAAAGAAGGTAGATATAAATGGAATCATTCAGCAGGATACCTTCCCACATCGGAATTATACCGGACGGAAACAGGAGATGGGCGCAAGAAAAAGGATATCAAAAAAAGGACGGGTACCAGCATGGTATCACCCCGGGCTTTCAACTGTATGAAATACTTCTCCAATATGGTATAAAGGAAGCCACCTTTTATGGATTCACAAAAGATAATAACAAAAGGGCCAAAGACCAGCGGGAAGCTTTCACAAACGCCTGTGTGGATGCGGTCGAGCTTTTGAGCGGGAGAGATGCAAATCTTCTGGTTATCGGCAATACAAACTACCCGGCATTTCCGGAAGCGCTGAAACAGTATGCCAATCACAGAGTTCATTTTGGGCGGGGACTTATCAATATTAATTTTCTCGTAAATTATGATTGGGAATGGGATTTGAAAAGCCTGATGGAAAACAAGTGTCTGGCATCCCACGAAATTTCAAGGATCGATCTCATTATCAGATGGGGAGGGCGACACCGTTTAAGCGGTTTTCTGCCGGCTCAGTCGGTTTATGCCGATTTGTATATCATTGATGATTATTGGCCTGACTTTAAAACGTCGCATTTTCTGGACGCTTTAAGGTGGTACCAAGACTGTGATGTAACTTTAGGCGGCTGAGCATTTCCCAGATGGATACAGATCGAGCAGCTTTGATTACACCTGATGGCTTGCATATTTGGGGGAATACAATGCTGAAAGTCCTTGTACCAGAAAACGGTATGCTCCTTTTCTATGGAACAACATAAGCAGATGACTTATTTGCAACTATTCCTTATATAGCTTATTATTAGTTTATAGGAATACAGGTAAACCAAAAAGGCTATCGACAAAAGTCGACGGCCCTTTTGGTCGTAGCGAGACTTGAACTCACCAACTTTTGACCCCAGTCAACGAATGACCCGGTGTTCATGTGAGTTTGCGCTATGCAGATCCTGTGCGCCCGCCGAAGCTGGACAGACCAGCGCAGCTCAGGCGGTGTAGGTCAAGCAGGATACGGCGCTGCCTGGCGATTTATTTTAATGCTGGTGGGCGCTCCTTTATCATCAAAGAATACTTTTTACTGTGCTCTATTCTCTTCTAGACTCGATAAAGGCACGTTAAGCTTGGTAACTGGCTCATTAAGGAAATGAACGATGCAGGATTGACTTGATTCATTTAAGTTTTCCATATAAATTTTGGTACCGTTATAGGTCACATCCGCCATAACGGGTGAAGAAATAATTTCTTTTGCACGTTGCTTATCCATAAACACACCCCCCATATTTGAATATCGGTAGTATGTCATTTTATTAAGCATTCATTCATGGTGTTTTACGGAGGAATAGACAACAGCACAAAATAAATATATAAAATACTTAGTGGCATCGGATTAATTTTCTGGTGCGGCTTTTTTGTTTTGCAGATATACTTTTAATCATAATCTAGTCCATATAAAAGTGTCCAAAACAGTATTTTTTAGGCTTTTACGGCCTGAATAAAATAAAGAGAACCCGCATGAACACTGAATTTTTCAGCATTTATGCGGGCTTTAAAATGGTCGGAGTGAGATTATAGGACTTGGAGAAATCCAGATAATACCAATGACTTGCAGGCAGTAGGCAAGCAGTATTTCGTTAAAAATCATTTGTTATGAATTTCAAATTCTTTTACGATGTTTGAATATTCATTTTCTTCATCACGAGAAAATACACTTCTAAGAGCTTTCTGAGCTTCAGAAAATTGATCTACATATGTATCAAAAGTATCAAACGGTTGAAGTGCGATTTTACTTTTCCTTAACTTTTTCAGCTCTCTAGTACTTTTGGAAAGATAGGCATTACATGTAAGATTGGTAATTTTAATTATATTGTCAATATCATCTTGGTCGTGTTGAAATCCTATGGTATTTTGTAGCGCAACTAGATAGTTGCAAACAGCATTTTTAAATAGTTCTTCGTCTTGAACTTCAATTTCATTTTCTATCATAGAACGAAATACTGTTTTCCAATTATCCAAATCAAGGCATATCGTACGGTACTTGTTCAGCAGTTGTAAAAAGAAGTGGTATACTGTGCTTGAAATTCGTTCTAACCCCGCATACTGAGGAGTGAATGGCATGGAATCCCTTAATAAGAATTCTATCTTGTCTTCGGTTCTAATTACTAGTGGTGTGGACAATCCTGTTGGAATTCCGTCTATTAGTTTGATAAGCTCTTCCGATGCTGCTTTGATGAACTCCTCTTGTTTTTTCGGCTCTATTGCTTGGTATTCTGCAATCTTTTCTTTGAAAACCTTAAAAACCTGTGGAATAATCGGTTTCATTGATTCAGCATATACTGTATAGGATGCCATTTCACTAAATAGCTCGGTTCTAAAATTTAAATTGAGAGATTCCACAGCAGAACGAAAAGCAATTATTGCACGTTGCACTGTAAATACATCTGTATCAGATTTTTCGATTTTGTAAACAAGTATACCTGAAAAAATTGATAAGGAAGCTATCAAATTGGCAACCGTTGCGATTTCAGACCAGGGCGACATGATTACATTCCCCCATCCCTAAATTATCTTTCATTTTAGCAATATTATAACACAAAACATAATAATTGTCATTCAGTTTTATTTTCTTTAAGTATAAATATAAAAGTCAAAGTAACTTTGCGCCTATTAACCCGTCTAGCTACAAACATAGCAAAAGGCCGTCGATAAAAATCGACGGCCTTTAAAATGGTCCGAGTGGCGAGACTTGAACTCACGGCCTCTTGACCCCCAGTCAAGCGCGCTACCAACTGCGCCACACCCGGAAACAACGATAATTAGTATATCACAACATCCAAGGTCTTGCAAGTAAAAAGTTATATTTTAACCGATAAACCGGCAAAAAATCTCACAGCCTACTTTTGCTTCGTGTTTGCGGAAAAAAGCAGCCGCGAATTAATAAAGAAACCGGCATCAGAAAACTCTGAAGCCGGTTCCGCTATTCTTCCTCTTCTTCCGGTACATTGTGCGGCGACTCGTGTTTTGCAAAATTTTCGTACTGATATTTTTCCGCCTGGTAACGCTGGGAAACAGGCTTTGAATTCAGATATTCCTGAACTTTAAGGTCGTTTGAGAAAAGCATGCTGAATTCCAGCGGAAGATGATCGGACTTATCTTTCATAAATTCACCCCAAATGTTATTTTCTTCATTAAAAGTGGATTCATGCGCCGCTGCTTTTCTGTTTAGTTGACGCTGCCGGATTTTGCAAAGGATTGTCTGAACAGCTTGAAGAATTAGCGGTAGCCAGCAGTGTCAGCTGATCGCCGATGGCCGTAAACAATGCGGCCAGCACGATCAGCTCGTCGTTTGTTACACACTGAGCGATCTGAATGGAAATCGCGGCGGCAAGCGCAATAAGTTTTTCACCGTAACAGTTATTCATCAAGACTCAGCCTTTTTAATAATGATTTTCTATTCTGGACCAGTCAAGTACATTGAACCAGTTTTCGGCATAATCACCCCTCAGATTTTTGTATTTCAGGTAATACGCATGTTCCCAGACATCAACCAGAAGGATGGGTTTCAGGCAGGTTTTTAAAAGAGTATCCTGATTTGCAGTGGATAAAATGGTCAGCTTGCCGCACGGATCGGCAGCCAGCCACGCGTATCCGGAACCAAAGCGGTTCACCGCGGATTCCTTTAACGCTTTCTTGAAATTGCCGAAGCTCCCAAAGGCTTTTTCCAGTGCACGCATCATTTTAACACTGGGTTCATGATTATACGGCCCCATGATATTAAAATAGAAGTTATGATTGTATACGCCGCCGCCATTGTTGATGACCGCGGTCTGAATACATTTAGGGAGCCGGTTTGAGTTAATCAGCAACTCTTCAAGGGTCATGCCGTGAAGCTGCGGGTACGGCGCCAGTGCCTCGTTTAAGTGGTCCACATATGCTTTTAGGTGCCTGTCATGATGAATTTCTACAGTTTCCGCGTCGATATAGGGTTCCAGTGCATCGTATGCATAGGGAAGAGGCAGCAGCTGAAACGGGTAATGGTCATTCATAAAACATCATCTCTTTGTTCCAAATAATATATAATACGCAGAATTAATAGGGTTGACAGAAAAAGGAGGATGCATTTTCATTAAGGTTTGTATTATAATAGATATGATTCGTTTTAATAGGTGGTAAAAGGATGTATCAAGAAGAGGACAAATTTAAGAAAACATTATCCGCATTTGCGGTTATACTCGTGGAGCTCGCCCTGATGGCGGCGACTACCATGGTTTTTGTTATGGCTTTTGAACGTGTGGACACAAAAAACACAGACGTAAAGCCAACCGCCGGCAGCAGTGCTCCGGCTTTTTCAGCAGCACAGTTTGTGCCTGCGCAGTCAAACCAGTCTGCTGCCGAACAGTTCAGGCAGCCGGATGATTGGAGGCTTGTTCTGGTCAACTATGAACATCCCCTTCCCGATGCTTTTAAACCCCAGATCGTCAATGAATTCAATGTAAATATGGACGCGAGGATCGTTGAGCCTTTCCGTCAGATGCGTGATGCTGCGTTGAAAGACGATATTAAGCTTTGGCCTTCATCTGGTTACCGCAGTGACGAGAAGCAGCAGCAGCTTTATTCGGAAGAAATTGAAGCTTTTTATAAATCCGGTATCAGCTATGAGGAGGCGGTCAGCAAAGCTTCTAAGTCGGTTGCGCCTCCGGGGTCCAGCGAACACATCACGGGCCTTGCAATCGACGTGAACGGCGTACTGGAAAATTTCGGCGACACCAAAGAATTCCACTGGCTTGAGGAGCATGCGCAGGACTATGGATTTATCCTTCGCTACCCTGAGGACAAGCAGGAGATTACTCACATTAAATACGAGGCATGGCATTTCCGTTATGTCGGTGTTGAAAATGCAAAGAAAATGAAAGAAATGAATATGTGCCTTGAGGAATATGTGGACTATTTCAATAAAAATCAAACTGCTTCTCATTGAATATTACCCTCGAGTTTGGTATAATGAACCAATAGACATGTTTCTGATTTCATAAAAACGAGAGGGGTCTATCAATCAATGCAGCAAAATACAGTAAGGACAAGGTTTGCGCCGAGCCCGACCGGCTTCATGCATGTCGGCAATCTCCGTACAGCCTTGTATGAATATTTAATTGCAAAATCGCTCGGCGGCACATTTGTACTGCGTATTGAGGATACAGATCAGGAAAGGCTTGTAGAGGGCGCGGTAGACGTGATCTACAATACGCTGGAGAAGGTCGGCCTGAAGCATGACGAAGGACCAGATGTCGGCGGCGAATACGGCCCGTATGTGCAAAGCGAACGCAAGAATATTTATAAGCCGTATGCCGAACAGCTCGTCAGAGAAGGCAAGGCTTATTATTGCTTCTGCACCAAAGAACGGCTGGATGCACTGCATGAGAGCAAAGAGGACGGAAGCTTCTCCGGCGGATACGACCGCCATTGCCGTGATTTGCCCAAGGAGGAAATCGACCGCCTGCTTCAGGCAGGTACTTCATATGTTATCCGCCAGAGGATGCCGATTGAGGGCTCCACTACTTTTGACGATGTGGTTTACGGCTCCATTACGATTGAAAACAAGGAATTGGAGGATCAGATTTTAATCAAATCCGACGGTTATCCGACTTATAATTTTGCAAACGTGATTGACGACCATCTGATGAACATTACCCATGTTGTCAGAGGCTGCGAATACCTGACCTCCACCCCGAAGTATAATCTGCTGTATCAGGCTTTCGGGTGGGACGTGCCCACTTATGTGCACCTTCCGCTGATTATGGGTAAAAATGAGGACGGCAGCGTATCAAAGCTTTCCAAACGCCATGGCTCCACCGGCTTTGAGGATCTGATGAGGGAGGGTTATCTGCCGCAGACCATTGTCAATTATATTGCTCTGCTGGGCTGGTGCCCGAAAGAAAACCGCGAGCTGTTCACGCTTCCGGAACTTGTGCAGAATTTTTCCATCGACGGCATCAGCAAATCGCCTGCCGTCTTTGATTATGATAAACTGACCTGGTTTAACGGGGAATATATCCGCTCTATGTCGGAGCAGGAGTTTATTGAAAACGCCATGCCGTATTTCAGAGAGGTTTTTGGGGATGCGCAGATCAACTGGCAGGTACTTGCTTCTATTTTGCAGCCACGCGTGACCAAGTTTACACAAATTCCTGAAATGATCGGATTTTTGAAGGAATTGCCGGATTACCCGGCTGATTTCTTTGTGAATAAGAAGAGCAAGACCAACCTTGAAAATTCGGCCCAAATGCTGAAAGAATCCATTGCCGAACTGCAGAAAACGGACGACTGGTCGGCAGAGGGACTTCATGATCTGCTGATTGCGCTTGCACAAAAACTGGAAGTGAAAAACGGTACCCTCCTGTGGCCGGTACGCATTGCGGCTGCGGGAATGACGGTCACGCCCGGCGGCGCTATGGAAATCCTTGCGATTTTGGGCAAGGGGGAATCCATTCGCAGGCTTCAGATCGGTCTTGAAAAATTACAGGCATAAGGAGCGGAAAAAACAATGAGTGACGAAATAACCGTTGCCGGAGAAGCGGAAGCTTCCGGAAATTTTATTCATACTTTTATCGAGGAAGACATTGCCCCGCAGGGCAGGTTTGAAGGCAAAAAGGTGCACACCCGTTTTCCGCCCGAACCGAACGGCTACCTGCACATCGGTCACGCCAAAGCGATCTGCATCGACTTCGGTACCGCGGAAAAATTCGGCGGTATCTGCAACCTGCGCATGGACGACACCAACCCGACCAAGGAAGACACAGAGTATGTCGACGCCATTCAGGAGGATATTCGCTGGCTGGGCTTTACCTGGGACGACCGTTTCTATTATGCCTCTGACTATTTTCCGAAGATGTATGAGTTCGCCGTCAAACTGATCCGGGAAAATCTTGCCTATGTCTGTGAGCTGACTCCCGATCAGATGAGAGAGAACCGGGGAGACCTCACAAAACCGGCAGTCAGCCCGTACCGTGACAGACCGATGGAAGAAAGTCTCAGCCTGTTCGAACGGATGAAAAATGGGGAATTTGAAGACGGAAAAATGACGCTCCGCGCAAAAATTGATCTGGCTTCCGGAAATTTCAACATGCGCGACCCTGTAATTTACCGGATTAATCATATGAATCATCACCGTACCGGGGATACCTGGTGTATCTATCCTATGTATGATTTCGCGCACCCCATTGAGGACGCGCTGGAAGGGATTACCCACTCGCTGTGTTCTCTGGAATTTGAGGATCACAGGCCGCTTTATGACTGGGTGATTAACCACATTGATCTTCCGGACAAGCCAAGGCAAATCGAGTTTGCCCGATTGGGAATCAACAACACGGTGATGAGCAAGCGCAAGCTTCGTCTGTTGGTGGAAAATAATTATGTCAGCGGCTGGGACGACCCGCGTATGCCTACGCTCTGCGGGCTTCGCCGCAGGGGCTATACACCGGCTTCCATTCGGAATTTCTGTGAGCGCATCGGTGTTTCCAAAGTCAACAGTACGGTGGAGTACGGATTTTTGGAACACTGTCTGCGGGAAGATCTGAATCAGAACGCGCAGCGCACGATGGCGGTGCTGAATCCGGTCAAGCTGATCGTGACAAATTATCCTGAGGATAAAACCGAAGAGTTTGAAGTGGAAAACAATCCGGAGCGTCCGGAGGACGGCACAAGGACGGTTTCTTTTTCCCGTGAGCTGTGGATAGAAAAAGAAGATTTTATGGAAGAGCCGGTAAAAGGTTACTTCCGTCTTTTCCCGGGCAATGAAGTGCGTTTGAAAACCACCTATATTGTTCGCTGCACAGGCTGCAAAAAAGATGAAAACGGGAATGTCACCGAGGTTTACGCGGAGTATGACCCGCTGACCCGCGGCGGAAATACGCCGGACGGCAGAAAGATCAAGGGCACTATCCACTGGGTTGACGCAAAAACCGCCGCCGACGCGGAAATCCGTCTTTACGACAGCCTGTTTACCGTTCCGGACCCGGAAGCCGGGGATTTTCTTACTCAGCTGAACCCGGATTCTCTAAAAGTGCTGACCAGCTGCAAGGTGGAGCCTTCCCTTGCCCGCACGGAAGGAACCCATTCCTATCAGTTCATGCGTCAGGGCTATTTCTGTCAGGATAACCGCGACAGTACGCCGGAGCATCCGGTGTTTAACCGCTGCGTGTCTCTGAAAGACAGCTTTAAAAAGAAATAAGAAAAGGAAAAGCCCGCTGCTATTAAAGCAGCGAGCTTTTTATGTCTGTCCGTAGATTCCCTGCACGGTGACCTCTCCGGAGTTAATGGAAATCAGGCTTCCGTTCCCGCACCGGACAACCAGTTCTCCGGCTGGGGAGATATCCACCGCCGTCGCGGTGAGGGGCTCCTTATTTCGGACAAATCCGACAGTTCGGTTCAGGGAAACACAGAGCGTTTTGTATTCCGCAAAAATTGCTTCCGGACGATCTGTGTAGTCACTCAGAATCCTTTCAAATTCACTTAGAATTTCCTGCAGCAATTCTACTCGGGCAACCGGTTTGCCGCATTCCACACGCAAGGAAGTTGCCTTTACAGACAACTCTTCCGGGAAATTTTCTGTGTTCACATTAATACCAATGCCAACGACGACATATTCAATCCGGTCAATTTCCGCAGCCATTTCCGTCAGAATGCCGCAGACCTTTTTACCGCCGATCACAATGTCGTTCGGCCATTTAATCATGGCCGGGGCTTTTGTCAGTTTCCGGATTGACAGGCAGACGGCAAGTCCGGCCAAAAGTGTAATGTTCGTTACCTGTACAGGCAGACTGTCCGGACGCAACAGCACCGAAAACCAAAGCCCTGTGCCCGAGGGGGAAGCCCAGACGCGCCCAAGACGGCCCTTGCCGCCGGTCTGCTGCTCCGCTATAAACAGACTTCCGTTCGAGGCACCCGCAAGTGCCTGACGCTTTGCCTGTGCGTTGGTAGAATCAATACTGTCAAAGCAAAAAACATTTTTCCCCATAGCTTTTGTTTTTAAACCGGAAAGAATGATTTCCGGCGAAATGGTATTAGGAGAGAAAACCAGCCGGTAACCGCGGTTTGTGACGGATTCAATTTCGTAGCCGCTGCTGCGCAGGGTATTGATATTTTTCCAGATTGCGGTGCGGGAGACCAGCAGCTGTTCACTGAGCTCTTCACCGGAAACATATTGCTGATGGTTCTGCAGGTATTTTAATACTTCGTCCTTCGTAGACATGCAATCACGGCCTTTATCTTTAGTCATAAGCAAATTATAACCTTTTTTAAAGTGTGCAGGCAAGCAAATATGAAAAATATATTGTAGCTTGGGCGGCATAAGTGATATACTATATCATATATGTTCAAAAGAAAGTATAAGCGGAAAGCGGGGTGCTTAACATGGATGTCAGACCGGGTGATGTTTTGCAGATGAAAAAAGCACATCCATGCGGAAGTAAAACCTTTCTTGTCCTTCGTTCCGGCATGGATTTTAAAATTCGCTGCACCTCCTGCGGGCATGAGATCATGGTTCCAAGATTAAAGTGCGAAAAAAACATTAAAAAGATCATCAGGGAAGAACCGCAGCACGAATTGTAGCTCCTTTATTTCTGTTTTAAATAATGAATAAAGGAGAATTACGATGTTTGATAATTTGGAAGTTTTTGAAAGACGGTATGAGGAACTGAACCAGAAACTGTATGATCCGTCTGTTTTATCCAATCAGATCCTGTATACCGAATTGATGAAAGAGCATAAAAATATTACCCCCATCGTAGAAAAGTACAGGGAATACCAAAATGCCGTCCGCTCTATGGCGGAGGCACGGGAACTGTTAGAGGACGGCAGCCTTGACAGGGATTTGAAAGAAATGGCCGACGAGGAGTTCCAGATCGCGAAAGCGAATATTGAGCGTTTTTCGGAAGAGCTGAAAATCCTGCTTTTGCCGCGTGACCCCAATGACGACCGAAATGTTATCGTTGAAATTCGCGGCGGTGCCGGCGGTGATGAGGCGGCCTTGTTTTCAGCGGTCCTTTACCGGATGTACAGCATGTATGCCGTGACAAGGGGATGGCGTACGGAAATACTGAACGCCAATGAAACGGAACTCGGCGGCTTTAAGGAAATCAGCTTTATGATTACCGGCGACGGGGCGTATTCCCGCCTGAAATATGAAAGCGGCGTACACCGCGTCCAGCGTGTGCCGGAAACGGAGACGCAGGGCAGGGTACACACTTCCACCGCCACGGTTGCCGTTTTGCCGGAAGCCGACGAAGTGGAAATTGAAATCAATCCTAAGGACTTGCAGATAGACACCTTCCGTTCCAGCGGAGCGGGCGGTCAGCATATCAACAAGACCTCCTCCGCCATCCGCATTACCCACCTGCCGTCCGGCATGGTGGTAGAGTGCCAGGATGAGAGAAGCCAGTATAAAAACAAGGACAAGGCAATGAAAGTTTTGCGGTCCAGACTGTATGAGCAAAAGCTGGAAGAGCATGACGCAAAGATTGCGTCCGAGCGCCGTTCACAGGTGGGTACCGGCGACCGCTCCGAGCGCATACGCACCTATAACTATCCGCAGGGCCGTATGACCGATCATCGGATCGGCCTGACGATTTACCGTCTGGACGATATATTAAATGGAAGTCTCGATGAAATTATAGACGCTTTGATTACGGCGGACAGAGCCGCGAAGCTTCAAAACACCATAGACAACCAATCGGAAGAGAGAGAATAAGCAATGCAGACCCTTAGGCTTAATGCAAGTAATCAGGAAGATATCCGTACCGCTGCCCAAATTCTCAGGGACGGCGGTCTTGTTGGCATCCCCACGGAAACGGTGTACGGCCTTGCCGCCAACGCGCTGGACGGAAAAGCGGTCGCCGCCATTTTCGCCGCGAAGGGCAGACCGATGGACAACCCCTTGATTGTACATATTTCTGATTTTGACCAGATTTATCAGTTGGTTCGCGAAGTAACGCCCGAAGCTAAGAAACTGGCACAGGCGTACTGGCCCGGCCCGATGACCATGATTCTGCCAAAGTCGGACATCATTCCAAACGAAGTAAGCGCCGGGCTCGACACGGTTGCCATCCGCTTTCCGTCCCATCTGGCTGCAAAGGCACTGATCGACGCCGCCGGAATACCGCTTGCCGCGCCTTCCGCCAATCTTTCCGGACACCCCAGCCCCACGACCGCCGGACATGTCCTGAACGATCTGGACGGAAAAATTGAAGCGGTGGTAGACGGCGGGCCCTGTGGGGTCGGTTTGGAATCGACGGTCGTTACATTAGCAAGTGATCCTCCGCGTCTGTTAAGGCCGGGCGGCATTACCCTGGAGCAGCTTCGCAGTGTTCTTGGAACGGTGGAAATGGACAGCGCGGTGCTGAATCCGCTAAAAGAAGGCGCGCGTGTTTCTTCTCCGGGTATGAAGTATAAGCATTATTCACCGAAAGCGAACGTAATTATCATTGACGGCAGTTTTGACGCATATAAAAATTATGTAAATAGCCACGGCGGCGACCATACCGCTGCCCTGTGTTACAGCGGGGAAGCGGCGGAGCTGGCGGTACCGACCGTCTGCTACGGCGGGGAGGACGATTACGGCGAGCAGGCACGCGAACTTTTCGACGCATTGCGGAGGCTGGACGAAATTCATGCAAAAACCGTTTATGCACGCTGCCCGGAACCGAAAGGCGTAGGTCTTGCCGTTTATAACCGCTTGATCCGTGCGGCTGGATTTGAGGTGCTTCATCTTGACTGATCTGGTAATCGGACTGACCGGCCCGACCGGCGCAGGAAAATCCACCGTGGCCGCCGCTTTTCAAAAAGCGGGCTGTCTGGTTGTTGACGCGGATCGGATTGCCCGCCTGACAATCTCGGACGAAAAATGTCTTTCGGCATTAAGAGCCGAATTTGGGAATGATATTGTCGGGGAAGACAACCGGCTCAATCGTACTCTGTTGGCTCAGCGCGCTTTTTCCGATAAAAAAAGCACACAGCGGCTGAACGCGATTACCCATCCGCTGATTAAAGAAGAAATTGTACGCCAAATTAATGAATGTCGTAAAAAAGACGCAAGAGCGGTCATTCTGGATGCTCCCCTTCTGTTTGAAAGCGGGGCGGACTCGCTTTGCACGGTTTCCGTTGCCGTGACCGCGCCGGCTGAAGTCCGGCTTTACCGGATTGTAAACCGCGATTCCATTACCCCCGAACTTGCCAAAGCAAGAATGAGCACTCAGCAGGACGATGCGTATTACCATTCCCGCGCACAATATCTGATTGATGGCACTTTAAGCATCAGCGACACCCAAATAAGAGTGAATCAGCTTTTAGAGCAGATTATCGGAGATTATGAATGAAACTATTTAAGAAAATCCTTCTGGTCGCCGCGGCGGCAATCATTTTGCTGCTGGGTTATTTTGTGTTAAAACGTGGGTATACTTTTTTCATGAAAAGGGCGTATCCTCTTCACTATACACAGATCGTTGCAAAAGAGGCTGCGGCTAATCAGCTGGACCCCGCCTTGGTTTATTCCGTCATGAAAGCGGAAAGCAACTTTGACCCGAACGCTCAGTCACATGCCGGAGCCATTGGACTGATGCAGATGACACCGGATACCTTTGAGTGGGTGCAGACTAAGCTGAAAAGCGATACGAAATATTCGAATATCGACCTTTATACGCCGGAAGTCAATATCCGTTATGGCTGTAAGCTTTTATCCCTTTTATTTGAGCGGTACAGCGAAAAGGCTACCGCCCTGAGCGCGTACAACGCCGGAATCGGTACGGTAAACAATTGGCTGAAAAATCCGGACATCTCCAAGGACGGCGCAGTTCTGGAGTATATTCCCTATGAGGAAACGCGCAATTACGTAGATGCCGTTTTAAAAAACTATGTTAATTATAGGAAACTATATCAATTTAACAACAAGGGAGAAATGATTGATGACTAAAAAATATGAAAAGGACGAATTGAAAAAGCTGGCAGAGGAGCTTCTGCTCAATCGCAGAAACGGCTTTTTTCAGATGGATGATGAAACGTTAAAAATGGCCGATGATTTTTGTGAGGATTACAAAGCGTTTCTGGACGCTTCCAAAACAGAACGTGAAGTGGCTGTTTTTGCATTGCGGGCAGCTGAAAAAGCCGGATTCGTACCCTTTGATCCCGACAAAAAATATCAGCCCGGCGACAAGGTTTATTATAACAACCGCGGGAAGGCTGTCATTCTTGCAGTAATCGGCAAAAACGGCTGCAAAAACGGTGTGCGCATCGCGGCCGCCCATATTGATTCGCCAAGGCTCGATCTGAAGCCCCATCCGCTTTATGAGAAAGACGATATCGCCTTCTTAAAATCCCATTACTACGGTGGAATTAAAAAATATCAGTGGACCGCCATCCCGCTTGCCATGCATGGGCTTGTCGTGCGTAAGGACGGCGTATCCGTGGAAATCCGTATCGGCGAAGAGCCGGGTGAACCGCAGTTCTGTGTGACCGATCTTCTGCCGCACCTCAGCTCCGAACAGATGGAAAAGAAGCTTTCCAAAGCGATTGAGGGCGAAAATCTGAATATTGTATCCGGCAGCCGCCCTGTCAGAGCCGACGAGGGCGAAAATTTGGTGAAACTGAATATTATGAAGCTCATTCATGAAAAATACGGAATGACGGAAGAGGATTTTGTTTCCGCGGATATTGAGTTTGTTCCGGCATTCAAGGCTTCCGATATCGGCTTTGACCGCAGCTTGATCGGCGCTTACGGCCACGACGATAGAGTTTGCGCTTACCCTGCGCTGATGGCTGCACTGCACGCTGATACGCCGGAAAGCACCATCCTTACGGTTCTGGCCGACAAGGAAGAAATCGGCAGCGACGGAAATACCGGCCTGAATTCCCAGTTTATGCATTATTTTATCTCCGATATGGCACAGGCCGAGGGCCTTGAACCAAGACATGTTTTAAGCATGTCCAAGTGCCTTTCCACCGATGTAACGGCCGCCTATGACCCGAATTACGCCAGTGCGTACGAACCGACCAATTCCTGTTATATCAATGACGGTATCGGCATGTCCAAGTACACCGGTTCCAGAGGAAAGAGCGGTTCCAGTGAGGCGACAGCGGAATTCGTTGCGGAAATCAGAAATGTTTTTGAGCAGAACGGCGTACTCTGGCAGATCGGTGAGCTGGGCAAGGTTGACGCCGGCGGCGGCGGCACCGTTGCGTTATATATTGCCAATCTGAATGTGGATGTTCTGGATGTCGGTGTCCCCGTACTGTCCATGCATTCTCCGTTTGAAGTTGTATCAAAATTGGATGTTTATATGACCTACAAGGGAATAAAAGCATTTTATGAGGCAAACTAAAAAAAGAAGACTGTCTGACTTCTGAATATAGGAGGGACTGATATGAACCCGTTCGTATTATTGCTCAGGAAACGGCTGGCCGTTTTTTGCGCCTTACTGGTACTGACGGCCGGAATGGGCCTGCTTACGGCCTGCCGATCAGGCCCTCCAAAAGACGAAAGTTCCGCGGCGGACAGCCGGGCGGCTCTGTCGGACAGCGAGACTGTGCAGCAGAAATCTCTTTCATCATTGTCGGCTGAACAGGGCAGGATCGAATCTGATCTTCAAACGATCCTGTCTTCTCCTTTGCACAGTTCCAATCCGAACGATTATATCATTGCCCATCAGCAGGAGTATGAGCGGATTGTTAAGCAGGGTGAAACAGCTCTCAATTACCTGCTCGGTGAATTCAAAGACGGCAGGTCGGAAGGTCTTCGCGGTGAAGTGATGAAGGCAATCTGCATGGAACTGCTGGGCGACAAAAACAACGTGCCGGAGGGCAGCTATGAAACGGCTCAGGAGTGGTACGAAAAATTTGTTCCCTTGGAACCCCGTTCACTGCCTAAAACAGACTGTTGGGAAAAAACACAGGACGAAGTACTGAATTTTGTTTACACCGCAGCCTTGAATAAATATGACCCTCAAAAAGAGGATACCGTTACAATCGCTGCTCCAGTTCTTTATGGAAGCGAGACACAGGGCACAGCGGTTCGGGCTTTTGCCACGGTCTATGTTCAGGATTTTCAGGTCATCGGCAATACGGTCTGTGAACGGTCGGGGGCGGTGATCCCCGCGGCGATCTCAGGAACTCTGAGCACTGACGGTCGGACAGTATCGTGTACCGGTTATACCCAAGCGAAAGATGGCAGTGACTGGGCGCCTTCCATCCGCGAATTCTGCGGAGCACACAAGGACATAGCGGAAAAAATGATTGCCGGTTATTCTGAAGATGATTTTCAAACGCTAATGAAAAAGAACCTGCAGTACTATCTGCAGTCGGCCGGAATCACTCCGGCATATTACAGCGACTCCATTGAAAAGGTTAGTTTTTCGGATTACCTTTCTGAACGTTAGACACAATAAAAACAGCCTGACCCGTGTTGGAGAAACACAGATCAGGCTGTTTTTTACATGTTGGTTTGTGTCGGTTATTTCAGCGGGCATTCGATTCCACTGAATACAATCCCACGGGCGGCGTCCAGTGTAACTGCGGTTCCGCTTTTTAGAATTTGTACCGCATTCTCCGCGGCGACGATCACTGGTTTGTCAAGCGTCAGTCCCACGATTGCGGCGTGGGAATTCATTCCGCCGAATTCAGTGATAATTCCTGCCGCGCTCTTAATGATATGCAGAATTTTGTTGCTGGTCTGTGGAATGACAAGAATGTCGCCGTCTTTGAAATTGCAGATGGCCTCATCTTCATCCGCACAGACACACAGGTTGCCGCACACAGCTCCTTTAGTAACGCCAATGCCTGATACCAGCACGTCGCCGACCAGCTGAACCTTCAAAAGGTTCGTTGTGCCGGAAACGCCGAGCGGTACTCCGGCGGTGATGACCACCAGGTCGCCGTTTTTGACGAGTTCCTGGCTGCGGGCCACGTCCACAACGTGGTCAAATAATTCGTCGGTGTTATCTTTTTCATCCACCATAATCGGGACAACACCCCAGGAGAGGTTCATCTGGCGCTGAACAGTGCGGTCTGTGGTTCCGCTGATAATCGGACATACCGGGCGGTATTTGGAGATCATCCGGGCAGTTCTGCCGGATTTTGTTACAGTAATAATGGCCACCGCGCCAAGATCCTGTGCGGTGGTGCAGGTGGCGTGAGAAATAGCGGAGGTAACATTGGGCTGTTCGTTAAAATCACGTTTTTCAAAACGGCCTTTATAATCGATATCCCGTTCCGTACGCTCCGCAATGGTTGCCATTGTTTTTAAGGAGAGAATCGGGTAGCTGCCCGCGGCGGTCTCACCGGAAAGCATGATAGCGCTGGTTCCGTCGTAAATGGCGTTCGCAACGTCAGTGGCCTCCGCTCGCGTCGGCCGGGGATTTTTAATCATGGAGTCCAGCATCTGGGTAGCTGTGATTACCTGCAGCCCGGCGTTGTAGGCTTTTTTAATCAGCTTTTTCTGGATGACCGGAATTTCCTGCAGCGGGATCTCTACGCCAAGGTCGCCTCTTGCAACCATGATGCCGTCCGATACCCGAATAATATCGTCAATATTTTCCACGCCGTCCGAATTTTCAATTTTAGCAATAATGCGGATTTTATGGCAGTTATGTTTTTCCAGCTCAGTTCTCATATCAATGATGTCTTTTGCGCTGCGTGTGAAAGAAGCGGCAATAAAATCGAAGTCCTCCTGTACGGCAAAGGCAATATCTTCTTTGTCCTTTTCGCTGATAAAAGGGAGGGAAAGCTTGATGCCCGGTACATTAATTCCCTTATGAGCGGAAATGGTTCCGCCGTTGACAATTGTACAGTGAACGTCGGTTTCAGTACAGGAAAGCACTTTCAACTCGATCAAGCCGTCGTCAATCAGAATTCTTGCCCCCGCAGAGACCTCCAGCGGAAGACGGTCAAAAGTAACGGAGGCTATGGTTTCATCACCTACGATATCCCGGTTGGTGAGCGTAAAGCTTTCTCCGGCTTTCAGCGTAATTTTAGGCTTGTTAAAGTCCCTGACACGAATTTCAGGCCCTTTGGTGTCCAGCAGAAGGGCTACGGGAAGGTTCAGTTCGCTGCGCAGCTTTTTTACGGCGTCCGCACGCACCTTTTGTTCCGCACTGGTCTGGTGTGAAAAGTTCAGTCGGGCGACATCCATGCCGGCGAGCATTAACTGACGAAGTACGTCGATATTATCTGTCGCAGGGCCGAGAGTACAAATGATTTTTGTTTTTCTCATGTTTTAAGACTCCAATCCTAACGAAAAAATAGAAATTAAAAATTTACCCATTTTATATGATAGTATATTTTATGAGATAAATCAAATGAATTGGAAGATATTGTATACTAATCTGAAATTAAGAAAGCGGTTGAAATTATTTGATTTAAGTTATACAATTATTATCATAACCACAATACCGATTTCCTCTCATGAAAAGGAATGGTATGATGCTGTTGCGGTTAAACGAACCGTGGAAAAGGGGGCGGCTCATTGCGCAGACGCGGAGAAAAAATTATGCAAAGCCGTGCTGGGTGGCGAAAAGCCGATCAGGTGCGAAAAATAAAAATTGTTATGACCGTGATTGCAATTACTCTTTGCATTTCGGTGGCCTCGGGAGGTATTCTGTTTTGGGTGCAGCTCAAGCATCCGTTCAGCAAACCGGTTTCCGTTTCGGTTTCCGGTACGGATAAGGAAGCTTCTTCTCAAAGCGGGGTGCTGCCCGTTTACGATGATTCCTATAATCTGGTGGTGGTCAACGCATCCACCCAAATCAAGTCCGATTTTCAGGTTCAGCCGGAACAGTTTCAGGGGATCACCGTCGATACCAGGATTATCCCCGCGCTTCGGAAAATGATGGAGGACGCTAAGTCCGCAGGATGCCCCCTGAAGCTGACAAAGGGATATGTGGAGAAGAACGAGCAGGACAAGCTTTTTACCGCCGCCGTGCAGGATCTGATGAAGAATCAAAGCTTCTCGCAGGTAAGGGCGGAAAATCAAGTGCAAAATACCGTTGGGCGCGGGGGTTACAATGAAAATCAAACGGGCATGGCGGTTGAGTTTGCGGCGGAGGGCGAAGCGGCAAATGCTGACTTTTCCGCCACCGCGCAATATAAATGGCTGGTAAAGAACAGCGTACATTACGGTTTTGTGCTGCGCTATACGGAAGCAAAGACTTCCGTTACCGGAATGCCCTTCAATCCGCGTCACTTCCGGTATGTAGGCAGTGAAAACGCTGTAAAAATGCGGGAATACTCCATGTGTCTGGAAGAGTTTTCGGCATATATCCGCAAGCAGAATCCGAATTAAAAACAGAAATATTCCATAAATATGATTTTTTACTTGCAATTTGGGAATCTCTATGGTAAAATTCAAATGTTAAGTTGCAGTTTGGCTGAAAGAGGTGACAGGTAATGAAGGAAAATATACATCCCAAGTATAAAGAGACGACCATCACATGCGCATGCGGAAATGTTATAAACACAAAATCCACGAAGGAAAACATCCGCGTTGAAATATGCTCCAAGTGCCACCCGTTCTTTACAGGTAAGCAAAAGCTTGTTGATACAAGTGGACGTGTTGATATGTTTAAGAAGCGTTACGGTATGGGCAAGTAATTGACTCTTTAGTTTTCTTGGATTAGCTTAGGCGGCGCAGGCTTTCTGCGCCGCTTATTTTTTGTGGAGGATGCCAGTGGTTGAATATCGAACGGTCGAAAAAGAAGCCCTTGCAGAGTTTGTTGAGAGACGGTCGCGCTTTATCGGCAGCGTTAAGCCCGTAAAGACCGAGGAAGAAGCGGTTTCATTCATCAATTCCGTAAAATCCAAAAACTGGAACGCTACCCACAATGTTTATGCTTACTCCATCCGTGAGGGACAGATCAAGCGCTATTCGGATGACGGAGAGCCGCAGGGCACTGCGGGAATCCCGGTCCTGGACGTATTGCTGAAGTCCGGAGTGGTGGATACGGTGGTCGTGGTAACCCGGTATTTCGGCGGAGTGCTGCTCGGCGCCGGGGGCCTTGTGCGGGCTTATTCCCACGGGGCGTCCATTGCACTGGAACAGGCAGGCATCCTTACCATGAGGACCTGTCTGACGGCAGAACTGAGCTGCGATTACAATCAGTATGGCAGAGTAAGCGCACTGATACCGGAGAGCGGCGGGACGGTGGACAATGCGGATTTTACGGATTGCGTAAAAATATCCTTTCATATCAGTGATGAGAATATGCCCGCTTTTGGACAAAAACTGGCCGACGCCACCTGCGGCCAAAGCAAGGCAGAAATTACCGGAGAAAAGTTTTTTAAATTTTTATAGGATTTGCAGGGATTTTGTATCATCCTGCGTATATCTATAATAGAAACCCAAAGCATACAGAACAGGCGGTGATGTTATGACGGTCAGTGAACGCACGCAATGGATAGAAGAACAAACCCTTTCGCCCTATGCCGCTCTTTCCAAAAACACGCTGGGCAGGGATGTTCCCGAGCAGGAGTGCGATCTGCGTACGCCTTATCAGCGGGACAGGGATAAGATCCTGCACTGTAAGTCTTTTCGCCGGCTAAAGCATAAGACGCAGGTTTTTCTTTCCCCGGAAGGGGATCACTACCGCACACGTCTGACCCATACTTTGGAGGTTTCTCAGATTGCCCGCACCATAGCGAGAGCTCTTCAACTCAATGAAGATCTGACGGAGGCCATCTCTCTCGGCCATGATCTGGGGCATACCCCGTTTGGCCATGCTGGCGAACGCGCACTTGATGAACTTTGTCCCGGCGGGTTCCGTCATTACGAGCAAAGCGTGCGCATTGTAGAGAAGCTGGAGAAAAACGGCACCGGCCTCAATTTGACGAAAGAGGTGCGTGACGGAATTCTCTGCCATACAAAAGGCACGGAAGCAATGACGCTGGAGGGAAGATTGGTTCGTCTGGCGGACAGGATTGCCTACATAAATCACGACATGGATGATGCCGAGCGGGCAGGGGTATTGCTGGAAAGCGATATTCCGGCAGATATCAAATCCGTTTTGGGCGGTAGGCGCACGGAGCGAATCGATACTCTGGTACATTCCGTTGTGGAAAACAGCCAGGACGGTCAAATTAAAATGGACCCGAAGGTACAGGAAGCTTTTGATCGGCTTCACAGCTTTATGTTCGAATCCGTTTACCTGAATCCCTACGCAAAGGCGGAAGAAAAGAAGGTCCCGAATCTGATCGGCACGCTGTACAGCTATTATCTGAAGCGGCCGGAGCACTTTCCACAGGATATGTGCCTGATCGTCGAGCAGGACGGGATTGAGCGCGCTGCCTGCGATTATATTGCGGGTATGACGGATCATTTTGCGATCCAGTTGTTTCAGGATATTTATGTGCCAAAATCCTGGAATATCTAAAAAATTAAAAATGAGGTGACGATATGCCATTGCCAGAAGCTTTTATGCAGGAGTTGAAGGCGCGCAGCGAAATATCCGAAGTCGTCGCTTCTTATGTCAATCTCAGGCACAGCGGCAGGAATATGGTCGGTCTTTGTCCTTTTCACAATGAAAAGACGCCGTCCTTCAACGTGTATCCGGAAAACGGTTCGTTTTACTGCTTTGGCTGCGGCGCCGGCGGCGACGTGATTACGTTTGTCCGGCGCATTGAAAATCTGGATTACATGGAGGCGGTTCGCTTTCTGGCGCAGCGCGCCGGGCTGCAGGTGCCGGAAAACCAGGTGGACGACGGTATGGCCCGTTTACGGTCGCGTATTCTGGAAGTTAACCGCGAAACTGCCCGGTATTATTATTCAATATTGAATTCGGATCAGGGAAAACCGGGAATGGACTACTTGAACCGCCGAGCGTTATCACCCGGAACGATCCGTCATTTTGGGCTGGGGTACGCTCCGGCTTCCCGTTATTCTCTGGTGGGGTATCTTGAAAAGCAGGGATTCACTCAGAATGAAATGATTCTGGCGAATGTCGCCTTCAAAGGCCGGAGCGGACAAGCTGTTGACCGCTTCTTTTCGCGGGTGATGTATCCCATTATCGATTTACGGGGAAACGTGATCGCTTTCGGCGGCCGCGTGCTGACCGATGAAAAACCGAAGTACCTCAATACGTCGGACACGCCCGTGTTCAATAAAGGGAATTTCCTGTTTGCACTGAATTTTGCGAAGAACAGCGGAACCGAGCAGCTGATTCTGTGCGAGGGCTACATGGACGTCATTTCCATGCACCAGGCCGGGTTCACCAACGCGGTCGCCACGCTGGGAACGGCCCTAACGCCTAGTCAGGCTCATCTGATTGCCCGGTACGCGAAAGAAGTCGTTCTTTCGTACGACTCCGACGAGGCCGGACAGAAGGCGACGGCGCGCGCTATCCCGATTCTGCGGGAAGCGGGACTGCTTGTGAAGGTACTTACCATTGCCGGAGGCAAGGATCCGGACGAATACATACGATCAAACGGCGAAAACGGCCGGGCAAAATTCAAACAGCTGATTGACTCCAGCGGAAACGATGTGGAGTACCGCCTGCAAAAAATCAAGCAGGGCAGTAATATTCAAACGCCGCAGGGACGTGTGGATTATCTGACGGGTGCCTGTGTGGTTCTGGCGACTCTGGAAAACCCGATTGAACAGGAGGTTTACGCCGGAAAGCTGGCGGAGGAAATCGGAATTGAACGCACGGCAATTTTACAGCAGATAAAGAAAAACCGTTCCAAGCAAAAAAAATACCAGGAGCAAAAAGCTTTTAAGGCATTTCAGCAGCAGTCCGCGGGTGTGCGTGACAGCATCAACCCGGAAAAAGTGCAGCATTTAAGGGCTGCAACCGCGGAAGAAGCGCTGATTGCGTATATTGTTCAATACCCTGAGAACGCTATAGCAATAGAAAAGCTTTTGCAGCCTGAAAAATTTGTAACAACGTTTAACCGCCGTGTATATCGGACAATAATGGAAAGAGTTAGGAATGCAAAGGCAGCCAGCCTTACAGATATATCGGAAGAATTCTCTGTTGAGGAGATTTCCTCCATAGCTAAAATTTTTGCAAAATTTCAAGGCGTTTCCGTTACCATGCGGGACGCAGAGGAATATATCAGTGTTATTCAGCAGGAATATGAAAAGATGAGCGTAGAAAACGTAAATTCAGCAGAGCCGCAGGAGATACAGGAATATCTGCAAAAGCTGAGGTCACAGAAGAAATAGGGGGACTTATAATGGGAGCACCGGATAAGAAAACAGTCATCAGGGAATTAATTGAGCAGGGAAAGAGCAAAGGGCAGCTTTCTACCAAAGAGATTTTGGACGCAATCGGCGAACTGGACTTTGAGCCTGAACAGATTGAAAAATTCTATGATACTTTGGAAGCACAGGGCGTAGAAATCATTGAGGATTTTGCCGACATCGCGCTGGATGATATTGATTTCAACCCGCAGGGTGAAGAAGAGGAAGACATTGAAAACGCGCTCAGTACGGAAGGAATCGCTATCGACGACCCTGTTAAGGTCTACTTGAAAGAGATCGGTCGTGTTCCCCTTTTAACTCCGGAAGAAGAAATTGATCTTGCTATCCGTATTTCTGACGGGGACGACTCCGCCAAAAAACGTCTTTCCGAAGCAAACCTCCGTCTGGTCGTCAGCATTGCAAAGCGTTATCTGGGGCGCGGAATGCAGTTCCTTGATCTGATTCAGGAAGGAAACCTCGGTCTGATTAAGGCGGTAGAAAAATTCGATTACTCCAAGGGATTTAAATTTTCCACCTATGCAACATGGTGGATTCGTCAGGCCATCACCCGTGCCATTGCCGACCAGGCAAGAACCATCCGTATTCCGGTTCACATGGTGGAAACGATTAATAAGGTAAAGAAGGTTTCCAGTCAGCTTTTGCACACCAACGGCCACGAACCCACCGCCGACGAAATTTCCGCCGAACTGGATATGCCGGTTGACAAGGTGCGTGAAATTATGCGTGTTGCACAGGAGCCTGTTTCTCTGGAAACACCGATCGGTGAGGAAGAGGACAGCCACCTCGGCGACTTCATTCCGGACGACGATGCTCCGGCTCCGGCGGACGCCGCTTCCCACACGTTGTTAAAGGAGCAGCTTGCCGATGTGCTCGACACACTGACTCCAAGGGAAGAAAAAGTACTCCGTTTGCGTTTCGGTCTGGAAGACGGCCGGTCACGCACACTGGAGGAAGTCGGAAAAGAATTCAATGTTACCAGAGAGCGTATCAGACAGATTGAGGCCAAGGCCTTGCGCAAGCTGCGTCATCCGAGCCGCAGCAAAAAGCTGAAAGACTTCCTGGATTAAGGGGATGACTGCAATGGTCATGACGCTTGAAGCCGATTATGCTGTCAGAATTGTAGAGATGCTGGCAATATCTAACCAGAAAATAGACGCAAGATCCATTTCGGACCAGACCCATGTGCCCTTGCGATTTGCGCTGAAAATCCTGCGCAAGCTGGTGGCGGGGGGACTGATTGTGTCGTACAAAGGAGCCCACGGGGGTTATATGCTTGCCCGCGAACCCGGTAAAATTACCCTGCGGGAAGTAATCGAATCGGTGGAGGGTCCGTATATGATTAGCCGCTGCCAGCAGGACGAATATGCGTGTAAACACACTCCCTGCTGCAGGGTGCATCAGATTTACGACGAGATTTCTTCCATTGTGCGCACAAAACTGGATTCCTACACCTTTGACTGTCATTGTGAAGACGACATATCAGAGAAAAAAGACAAAAAATGAACATAAAAAAATCCGGCGGCTGTTTAACCGTCGGATTTTTACAATTTAAATAAGAAATTTGTAAAAGATACCTTGACAAACACAATATATTGTAATAAAATAATATACTGCATCATCATGGAAACATATACTCATGTCTATCTTGATCTATCATATCACAACAATTTCAAAAAGGCAAGAGGTTCACATGAAAACCTTCAAAAACGGAAGATGGATGCAGCTTATTTTTGTGCTTTATTTATGGCGAAGATGGTAAATATATGAATGGAGTGATTGAGCCAATGGTGAATGTCAAACCGGTGCAAGTAGGCAAGAATGTTCGCATGAGCTTCGCGCGTATTGATGAAGTCTTGGACATGCCAAACCTGATCGAGGTACAGAAGAATTCCTATAAATGGTTTCTCGACGAGGGCCTCAAAGAGGTTTTTAAGGATGTTTCCGGAATTACTGACTATACCGGCAATCTTGTGTTGGACTTTGTAAATTACAAACTGGACGACGATAAACCGAATTACAGCGTGGAAGAGTGCAAAGAGCGTGACGCTACCTACGCGGCTGCTCTTAGAGTCACCGCCCGCCTGCTCAACAAAGAAAGCGGAGAAATAAAAGAATCCGAAGTGTTCATGGGTGATTTCCCGCTCATGACGGACAGCGGTACTTTTGTTATCAACGGCGCGGAACGCGTGATTGTTTCTCAATTGGTCCGTTCACCCGGCGTTTATTATAAAATGGAATATGATAAGACGGGTAAAGAGCTGTTCAGCTCCACCGTCATTCCGAACCGCGGCGCGTGGCTGGAATATGAAAACGATGCAAATGATATTTTTTATGTCCGCATCGATAAAAACAGAAAAATTCCGGTAACGGTCTTTGTCCGTGCGCTCGGCCTTGGAACCGACGAGGAAATCCGCGAATATTTCGGCGACGACGACCGCATGAACGCAACGATTGAAAAAGATCCCTGCAAGAACACCGAAGAGGCTCTTTTTGAAGTATACAGAAAATTAAGACCTAGTGAACCGCCGACCATCGAGAGTGCTCAGTCCCACATCAACGGCCTGTTCTTTGATGCCCGCCGTTATGACCTTTCTCGTGTCGGCCGCTACAAATATAATAAGAAGCTGAACCTTGCCGGCCGTATTACCGGTCAGAAGCTCTCCCGTCCCATTGTCAATCCGCTGACCGGCGAACTGATGGCGGAAGCGGACGAGATCATTTCTCACGATAAGGCGCACGAAATTGACAATGCCGGTGTATCCATTGCATTTGTCAATGTCAATGAGCGCGAGGTAAAGGTGATTTCCAACGGCATGGTCGACATCAACAACTTTGTCGGCTTTGACGCGAAAACCGAGTGCGGAATCAATGAAAGAGTGCGTTTCAGCGTTCTTGCTGAAATTCTGGATGCCACTTCTTCCGATGAAGAAGTGAAAGAGGCAGTTAAGACCAGAATGGATGAACTGATTCCCAAACACATTATCATTGACGATATTTTCTCTTCCATTAACTATATGAACTGTCTGGCTATGGGCCTGGGTAATCTTGATGATATCGACCATTTAGGCAACCGCCGTATCCGTTCGGTCGGCGAGCTGCTGCAGAATCAGTTCAGAATTGGTTTTTCCAGACTTGAGCGCGTTATACGCGAAAGAATGACGTTGCAGGCACAGGATCTGGAAGTGCTGACTCCCCATTCCTTAATTAATATTCGTCCCGTTGTGGCGGCTATCAAGGAATTTTTTGGTTCCTCTCCGCTGTCACAGTTCATGGATCAGACCAACCCGCTCGCGGAACTGACGCACAAGCGCCGCCTTTCCGCATTGGGCCCCGGCGGTCTGTCCAGAGACCGCGCAGGATTTGAAGTCCGTGACGTTCACTACAGCCACTATGGACGCATGTGCCCGATTGAAACTCCGGAAGGTCCGAACATCGGTCTGATTTCGTATCTGGCAACCTTTGCCAAAATTAATGAGTACGGCTTTATTGAAGCGCCGTTCCGCCGCGTGGACAAAGCGACCGGAAGCGTTACCAGTGAAGTTGTTTATATGACCGCGGATATTGAAGATGACTATATTGTTGCGCAGGCAAATGAACCGCTCGATGAGCAGGGACATTTCCAGCACGCAAAGGTCAATGCCCGTTACCGTGACGAGTTCCTTGAAATTGAACGTGAAAAAGCGGATTATATGGATGTTTCGCCTAGGATGGTTGTTTCCGTCGCTACCGCGATGATCCCCTTCCTGGAAAACGATGACGCCAACCGTGCGCTGATGGGTTCCAACATGCAGCGGCAGGCAGTTCCGCTTTTGAAGACCGAATCTCCGATTGTCGGTACCGGTATGGAGTACAAGGCCGGCGTCGACTCCGGTGTTTGTGTCATTGCCAAACACTCCGGCGTTGTCCGCAGCGTAAGCGCTGACGAAATCCGGGTGACCTGTGACGACGGCAGTGTTGACGTTTACCATGTTACAAAGTTTATGCGTTCCAACCAGGGAACATGTATTAATCAGGTTCCCGTTGTCGATGTCAACCAGAGAGTGGAAGCCGGTTCCGTCATTGCCGACGGCCCCGCAACCAAGGACGGTGAAATCAGTCTGGGCAAAAACGCCCTGATCGGTTTTATGACATGGGAAGGTTACAACTACGAGGATGCTGTTCTCATCAGCGAAAAAATTGTTCGCGACGATGTTTACACATCAATCCATATTGAAGAGTACGAAATAGAATCCAGAGACACGAAGCTCGGGCCGGAGGAAATCACAAGGGATATTCCAAACGTGAACGAAGATCTGCTTCATGATCTGGATGAAAACGGGATTATCCGTATCGGCGCTGAGGTGCGCGCCGGTGACATTCTTGTCGGCAAGGTCACACCGAAGGGCGAGACGGAGCTGACCGCCGAGGAGCGGCTGCTGCGCGCCATCTTCGGTGAAAAAGCCAGAGAAGTAAGAGATACTTCCCTGAGGGTTCCTCACGGCGAGTACGGTATCGTGGTTGACGTAAAGGTGTTTACCCGCGAAAACAGCCACGACGAGCTTAGCCCCGGCGTTAACAAGGTTGTTCGCTGCTACATTGCCCAGAAGCGTAAGATCTCCGTGGGCGATAAGATGGCCGGCCGCCATGGCAACAAGGGTGTTGTTTCCCGTATTCTTCCGGTAGAAGACATGCCTTTCCTGCCGGACGGCACTCCGCTTGACATTGTTCTGAACCCGTTGGGCGTTCCTTCCCGTATGAACATAGGGCAGGTGCTCGAAGTTCACCTTGGCTATGCCGCAAAGGCGCTTGGCTGGAAGATCATGACTCCGGTATTCGACGGTGCGCACGAAGACGACATTGTGGAATGCTTCAAGAAGGCCGGCATCAGTGAAGACGGTAAGACCATTCTGAAGGACGGCCGTACCGGCGAGTTCTTTGACAATCCGGTCACCGTCGGCATTATGTATTACCTCAAACTGCATCATCTGGTTGATGATAAAATCCATGCTCGCTCCACTGGACCTTACTCCCTTGTTACGCAGCAGCCTCTGGGCGGCAAAGCTCAGTTCGGCGGTCAGCGTTTCGGAGAAATGGAAGTTTGGGCTCTGGAAGCCTACGGTGCGGCTTATACCCTTCAGGAAATCCTTACCGTCAAGTCCGACGACGTCGTGGGCCGTGTAAAGACTTACGAAGCGATCGTAAAGGGCCAGAACATTCCGAAGCCGGGCGTTCCGGAATCCTTTAAGGTTCTGATAAAAGAACTGCAGTCTTTGGGTCTTGATGTCAAGGTGCTGAATCAAAACAATGAAGAGATCGATCTCAAGCAGAATTTTGATGATGATGATGACATTGCCTTTAATCCTTCGGAAGAAAACTTTGATGAGCCGAACGTTGCGGATGATCTGGAAGGCTATTCTGTGGAAGATAACGAGGAAGAAGAAAGCCTGTTTGACGATGTAGACGATTATATTGATGATAGTGCCAGCGATGACGGAGATGAATTTGATAAGGACGAACCCTTTGACCTTAATTCTGACGGCAGCGACGAAATATAATAGAATGGGGTTGCAATATGGAATTTAATGTTTTTGAATCAATCAAGATCGGACTTGCTTCACCGGAAAAAATCAGAGAATGGTCTCATGGAGAAGTAAAAAAACCGGAAACGATCAATTATCGTACCCTTAAGCCCGAACGCGATGGCCTTTTCTGTGAACGTATTTTCGGGCCCCAAAAGGACTGGGAATGTCATTGCGGAAAATATAAGAGAATCCGTTATAAGGGGAAGATCTGTGAACGCTGCGGCGTTGAGGTCACTAGGGCGAAGGTTCGCCGTGAACGGATGGGCCACATTGAGCTGGCAGCTCCCGTATCCCACATTTGGTATTTTAAGGGGATTCCGTCCAGAATGGGACTGATCCTTGATATATCTCCCCGTATGCTGGAAAAGGTCCTGTACTTTGCACTGTATATTGTAACGGATCCCGGTAACGTTCGTGAGCTGCAGAAAAAGCAGCTTCTGAATGAAAAAGAGTACCGTGACATGCGTGAAAAATATGAGGACGATTTTGAAGCCAGCATGGGAGCTGAAGCGATCAAAAAGCTTCTGGCGGAAATTGATCTTGATGTTGTTTCCGAAGAACTCAAGGCGGAGCTTGCCGGTGCTTCCGGCCAGAAACGCGTCCGTATCCTGAAGCGTTTGGAAGTAATTGAGGCATTTCGTCTTTCCGGCAACCGTCCGGAATGGATGATCCTCGATGTTGTTCCGGTCATTCCGCCGGATATCCGCCCGATGGTACAGCTCGACGGCGGCCGTTTTGCTACGTCCGACCTGAATGACCTCTACCGCCGTGTAATCAACAGAAACAACCGCCTGAAAAGGCTTTTGGAGCTTGGCGCTCCCGATATCATTGTCCGCAACGAAAAGCGCATGCTGCAGGAAGCCGTCGACGCCCTGATCGACAACGGCCGCCGCGGCCGTCCGGTAACCGGCCCGAACAACCGCCCGCTGAAATCCCTTTCCGACATGCTGAAAGGCAAGCAGGGACGTTTCCGCCAGAACCTTCTGGGTAAGCGTGTTGACTATTCCGGACGTTCCGTTATCGTTGTAGGACCTGAACTGAAAATGTATCAGTGCGGCCTTCCAAAGGAAATGGCACTGGAGCTGTTCAAGCCTTTTGTTATGAAGCGCCTTGTGGAAACCGGCGCTGCCGGAAACATCAAGGCCGCCAGAAAAGCGGTAGAGCGCGCAAAGCCTGAGGTTTGGGATGCGCTTGAAATTGTCATCAAGAACCATCCGGTTCTGCTGAACCGTGCGCCTACGCTGCACAGACTCGGCATTCAGGCTTTTGAGCCTGTACTGGTTGAGGGCCGTGCGTTAAAGCTGCATCCGCTGGCCTGTACGGCTTACAACGCGGACTTTGACGGCGACCAGATGGCTGTTCACGTTCCGCTTTCCGCAGAGGCACAGGCTGAAGCCCGCTTCCTGATGCTGGCCGCAGGCAACCTGCTGAAGCCCTCCGACGGACGCCCTGTTACCGTTCCTACTCAGGACATGGTTTTGGGTTCCTATTACCTGACACTGGAAAAGAATGGGGAAACCGGCGAAGGCAAGGTGTTCAGAAATTACGATGAGGCCATTATGGCATATGATTCTAAGATTGTTGGACTCCATGCCAAAATTAAGGTTCGCAGGACTTTGGAAATTAATGGGGAAAAGGTCTCCAAGCTGGTTGATACCACCGTTGGCCGTATGATCTTCAACAGACCGATCCCTCAGGATCTGGGCTATGTTGACCGTTCCATTCCGGAGAACCTGTTTAAGTATGAAATTGATTTTTTGGTCGGCAAAAAGCAGCTGGGTGTCATTATTGACAAGTGCATCAAGACGCACGGCACCGCTCAGACAGCCGACGTCCTTGACAGCATCAAGTCACAGGGCTATAAATACTCTACTTTGAGTGCAATTACGGTTGCTGTCTGCGATGCAACCATTCCTCCGGAGAAAAAGCAGATTATTGAAGCTGCCGAAAAACAGATCGATACGGTTGACGACCAGTTCAAGATGGGTCTTCTTTCCGATAATGAGCGCTACAATGCGGTTCTGAAGACATGGGCAAAGGCAACCGAGGATGTTTCCACCGCTCTGCAGAAGAATCTGGACCGTTACAACCCGATCTTTATGATGGCGGATTCCGGAGCCCGTGGTTCCATGAGCCAGATTCGTCAGTTGGCCGGTATGCGCGGACTGATTGCCAACACATCCGGTAAAACCATTGAAATTCCGATCCGGGCCAACTACCGTGAAGGCCTGAACATTTTGGAATACTTTATTTCTTCCCGTGGCGCCAGAAAGGGCTTGGCAGATACCGCTCTGAGAACGGCTGACTCCGGTTACCTGACCCGCCGCCTGGTCGACGTTTCTCAGGATGTCATCATTCGTGAAGACGACTGCGGCGCGACCGACGGACTTGAGGTCTATGATATTCGTGAAGGGAAAGAAGCAATCGAGCCTTTACACGAGCGTTTGCTTGGCAGATACCTTGTCGAAGACTTTGTGGACGAAAAGACGGGTGAAGTCCTTGTCTCCAAAGATAAACTGATGAACGATCACGATGCCGATATTGTTGTTAAGAGCGGTGTGGATCGTATCAAGATCCGCTCCGTCCTGAACTGCTGTGCAAAGCACGGCGTCTGCAAGAAGTGCTACGGTGCGAACCTTGCAAACGGCCAGACTGTTGCAGTTGGTGAAGCGGTTGGTATTATCGCGGCTCAGTCTATCGGCGAACCGGGTACACAGCTGACCATGAGAACCTTCCACACCGGCGGTGTCGCCAGCTCGGAAGATATTACACAGGGTCTGCCGCGTGTTGAGGAGCTTTTTGAAGGCCGTAAACCGAAGCATCTTGCGATTATCAGTGAGATTGCCGGTAAGGTTTCTTTTGAAGAAATCAAAAAGAATCGTCATGTCGTTGTGACAAATTCCGAAACAGGCGATTCCAAGTCCTACCTGATTCCGTACGGTTCCCGCGTCATTGTCACAGACGGCCAGCAGATCAAGGCCGGTACAAGAGTGACCGAAGGTTCCGTCAATCCGCATGATGTTCTCGCAATCAGCGGTACCCATGCCGTGCAGGACTACCTCATTGAGGAAGTTCAGCGCGTTTACCGCATGCAGGGCGTTGATATCAATGATAAGCATATCGAGGTTATCGTCCGTCAGATGATGAAGAAGGTCAAGATTGAGGAATCCGGTGACACCACTCTGCTGCCCAGTTCTCTGGTTGAGAAGGTCGAGTTGGAAACTGAAAACCAGATCATCCGCGACCGGATCAAAAATGGAGAGCCGGAGCTGCAGGAAGCAGTCGCTTCTCCGGTTCTGCTCGGTATTACCAAAGCTTCTCTGGCTACTGACTCCTTCCTGTCTGCGGCTTCCTTCCAGGAGACAACGCGTGTTCTGACCGACGCCGCCATCAAAGGCAAAGTCGATCCGCTGCTCGGCTTGAAGGAAAACGTTATTATCGGTAAGCTGATTCCCGCAGGAACCGGAATGAAATGCTACAGTGATGTGGAAATCGAGCCCGTAAATCAAGACTTGACAAACGACGCGGTATAGCGCTATAATAACAAATTGTGATGGTTTATTGATTGAATGCTTCATTCCTGTTCTGAAGCCAATCCTTTAGGGCAGGAATAAGTTGTTTAAAGATTATTTTACTGTTCAGCGGATATACTATTATCCGCTTAACATATAAAATTAACGTGAGGAGGTGTCTTATGCCAACATTTAACCAGTTAGTCCATACGGGCAGAGAAGTTGCTGTAACAAAGGCGAAAGCCCCTGCACTTTTGAAGGGATGGAACTCAAAGAAACGTGTTTCTATTGATCAGGATTCCCCGCAAAAACGTGGTGTCTGCACAACTGTAAAGACTGCTACCCCTAAGAAACCGAACTCCGCGCTCAGAAAGATCGCCAGAGTAAGGCTTTCCAACGGGATTGAAGTCAGTGCTTATATCCCCGGTGTCGGTCATAATCTTCAGGAACACAGTGTCGTGATGATTCGTGGCGGCCGTGTAAAGGATCTGCCTGGCGTTCGTTACCACATTATCCGTGGTACTCTCGACGCTCAGGGCGTTGCACAGCGTATGCAGGCCCGTTCCAAGTATGGCGCAAAGCGGCCGAAGGCCGGCGCGGCGAAAGCTGCGAAAAAGTAAGGTAGTTTAAACTGACAGAAACCGAACGGCTGCATGTTTTAAAACATAATGCAGCGGCGTTTTTCATATAGAAACGCCTCTGTGTGGCCACGGGAGTTTGTCGCTTTCGAGTACCTATGATATCATTTATATGAAGGAGGGAAGTAAAGTGCCAAGAAGAGGTAATATCGCAAAACGCGACGTTTTGCCCGATCCGCTCTATAATTCCAAGCTTGTAACACGTCTCGTAAATAATATTATGGTCGACGGTAAGAAGGGTGTAGCCCAGAAGATCGTTTATGGCGCATTTGATATTATCAGCGAGAAAACAGGGAAAGAACCTTTAGAGGTTTTTGAGGCCGCTATGGAAAATGTTATGCCGGCTCTCGAAGTTAAGGCCCGCCGTGTCGGCGGTGCAACCTACCAGGTTCCGATGGAGGTTCGCCCTGAAAGAAGACAAACATTAGGCTTACGTTGGATAACCAACTATTCAAGACTTAGATCTGAGAAGACGATGAGAGAGAGACTTGCCGGTGAAATTCTTGATGCTGTAAATGGTGCTGGCGGCGCTGCCAAGAAGCGTGATGACACGCATAAGATGGCAGAAGCCAATAAGGCATTTGCTCATTACAGATGGTAATCCAACTATGTTGGTCTGTTACCTGAAATAGTGTACAAATCCCAACATTTCAGACTTTAAGGAGGAAACTATGCCAAGGCAGGTATCACTTGAATTAACCCGCAATATCGGTATTATGGCGCACATTGATGCCGGTAAAACAACAACAACAGAACGTATCCTGTATTACACAGGTATTAACCATAAGATTGGCGAAGTGCATGATGGTGCTGCGACCATGGACTGGATGGTGCAGGAGCAGGAGAGAGGTATTACTATTACCTCCGCTGCCACTACCTGTTTTTGGAAGGGCCACAGAATCAACATCATTGACACCCCGGGCCACGTTGACTTTACAGTAGAGGTTGAGCGTTCACTGCGTGTACTCGACGGCTCTGTAACAGTTTTCTGCGCTAAGGGCGGTGTTGAACCACAGTCAGAGACAGTTTGGCGTCAGGCTGAGGAGTATCATGTTCCCCGTATGGCTTATGTAAACAAAATGGACATTATGGGCGCAGATTTTTATCGCGTTGTCCAGATGATGAAAGATCGTCTGAAGTGCAATGCTGTTCCCATTCAGCTCCCGATCGGCAGCGAAGATACCTTTAAGGGGATCATCGATCTTGTCGACATGAAGGCTGATGTTTACTACGACGATATGGGCAAGGAAATGAAAGTCGAGGATATCCCGGAGGATATGCTTGAGCTCGCCAATAAATATCACACCGAACTGATTGAGCATGTTGCTGAACAGGACGATGCTCTGATGGAGAAGTACCTTAACGGAGAAACTCTTACGAGGGATGAGATCATATCTACAATCCGTAAATCAACGATTGCTAACCATATGGTTCCCGTCACCTGCGGTACTTCTTACAGAAACAAAGGTGTTCAGAAACTTCTCGATGCGATTATCGCTTATATGCCTGCGCCGACCGACATTCCTGCTATCAAGGGTGTTAATCCGGAAACCGGTGAAGAAAAGGATTGCCATGCTACGGATGACGAGCCTTTCGCCGCTCTCGCGTTCAAGATTGCCACAGACCCGTTCGTCGGCAAGCTGTGCTTCTTCCGCGTTTATTCCGGTTCTCTTCAGGCAGGTGTAAGTGTATACAATTCAACCAAAGACAACAATGAGCGTATTGGCCGCATCCTTCAGATGCACGCCAATCACCGTCAGGATATTGATGTTGTTTATGCCGGTGATATTGCGGCTGCGGTTGGTTTGAAAAACACCACCACAGGTGATACACTCTGCGATGAAAAGCATCCGATTATTCTTGAATCCATGGAGTTCCCGGATCCGGTTATTGAAGTCGCAATTGAGCCGAAGACAAAGGCCGGCCAGGAAAAGATGGGCATTGCCCTTGCAAAGCTTGCGGAAGAAGATCCTACCTTCAAGGCTTACACCAATGAAGAAACGGGTCAGACCATCATCGCGGGCATGGGTGAGCTTCACCTTGAAATCATTGTTGACAGACTTCTGCGTGAGTTCCATGTAGAAGCAAACGTCGGTAAACCGCAGGTATCCTATAAGGAAACCATCCGCGGAAATGCAGATGTTGACACCAAATATGCTCGTCAGTCCGGCGGCCGCGGCCAGTACGGTCATGTAAAGATCCGCATTGAGCCGAATCCGGGCAAAGGCTACGAGTTTGTCAATGCTGTTGTGGGTGGTTCTATTCCGAAGGAATACATTGCTCCGGTCGATCAGGGTATTCAGGGCGCAATGCTCAGCGGCGTGCTTGCAGGTTATCCTGTCATCGACGTTAAGGTTACTCTATATGATGGATCATACCATGAGGTTGACTCCTCTGAAATGGCGTTTAAGATCGCCGGTTCCATGGCTTTCAAAGAGGCTATGAAAAAGGCGAACCCGGTCATTCTGGAGCCGATCATGAAGGTTACCGTTACGGTGCCTGAGGAGTACATGGGCGACATCATTGGTGACCTGAACTCCCGCCGTGGCATGATTGAAGGTATGGATGCGATTCCGGGTGCACAGCAGATCAGAGCGCATGTTCCGCTTTCTGAAATGTTTGGTTACGCAACCGATATGCGTTCCAAGACACAGGGCAGAGGCCAGTACGTCATGGAGCCCGCCACCTCTACAGAGGTGCCGAAGTCGGTTTCGGAAAACATTATTTCTTCACGCAGCAAAAAGTCCGAATAACTTGTAAAAATATGCTTGATTTTTGTTGATGTTATTGATAAAATGATAGGCATAGCTGAATCATAAAAATTATTATCGTATAAATAAAAAGGAGGAATTCCAATGGCAAAAGCAAAATTTGACAGAACAAAACCCCACGTAAACATTGGTACCATCGGCCACGTTGACCATGGCAAGACCACGTTGACTGCAGCTATCACCAAAGTTCTTAACTTCAGCGGTGAAGCTGATTTCGTTGACTATGCAAATATCGATAAGGCTCCTGAAGAGAGAGAGCGCGGCATTACAATCAATACTGCCCACGTTGAGTATCAGACGGCTGCCCGTCACTATGCTCACGTTGACTGCCCAGGCCATGCCGACTATGTAAAGAACATGATTACCGGCGCTGCTCAGATGGACGGTGCAATCCTTGTTGTTTCTGCTGCTGACGGCCCGATGCCGCAGACCAGAGAGCACATCCTTCTTGCCCGTCAGGTTGGCGTGCCTTATATCGTAGTATTCATGAACAAGGTTGACCAGGTTGACGATCCGGAACTGCTTGATCTTGTTGAAATGGAAATCCGTGACCTGCTCAATGAGTACGAGTTCCCGGGCGACGACACACCGATCGTTCGTGGTTCTGCTCTGAAGGCTCTTGAGTCCAGCTCCACAGATACAGACGCTCCTGAGTACAAATGCATTCATGAGCTGATGGACGCTGTTGACAGCTTCATCCCGACTCCTGAGCGTAAATCCGACCTTCCTTTCCTTATGCCTGTTGAAGACGTTTTCACTATTACCGGCCGTGGTACTGTTGCTACCGGTAGAGTTGAGCGTGGTATGGCTAAGGTTGGCGAAGAAGTCGAAATCATCGGTTTGACTGATGAGCGCAGAAAATGCGTTATCACAGGCCTTGAAATGTTCAAGAAGACTCTTGACTTTGCAGAGGCCGGCGATAATGTCGGTGTTCTTCTCCGTGGTATTCAGAGAGCTGAAATCGAGCGCGGCCAGGTTCTTGCAAAGCCGGGAACCATTCATCCGCACACAAAGTTCCGTGGCCAGGTTTACGTTCTGACCAAAGATGAAGGCGGCCGTCATACTCCGTTCTTCAACAACTACCGTCCTCAGTTCTATTTCAGAACAACTGACGTTACAGGTGTTATCTCCCTGCCGGAAGGCACAGAGATGTGCATGCCTGGCGATAACGTTGAAATGGACGTTGAGCTGATTACTCCTATCGCTATTGAAGAGGGCCTCCGCTTTGCTATTCGTGAAGGCGGCCACACAGTTGGCTCCGGCGTTGTTATTAAAATTAACGCTCAGTAATCTGTAACTCTTTGTATCAAAAGGCCTTGTCCCCTTGGGGACAAGGCCTTTTATGTTTTTGTTCCTTTTTACCTGCTCTGTGCTATAATATAGACATAGCATGTGTAAGTTCAGCAAAATTCTACAAACTTACGCTGAAATAACGAAATAGGGGTATTTACATGAAGAAGGGCCAAAATAAGCTGTCTCCGATCATTTTCCGTGTATGTCTGGCTGTGGTTTTGGTAGGCACCTGCGTAGCTTCCATGGTTTTATTCCTGCAGAATCAGGGAAACAGGACAAAACAGCCGTTATCGGGAGCATCCTCCTCCGTGCATACGGCAGTTTCGCTGCAAGCGGAATCAAAGCCGGAATCAAAACCTGTACCCAAGCCGGTTTCCATAACAATTTTAGGTGTCGGTGACGATTTGATTCACGATGTGATTTATAAACAGGCACAAAGCAGGGCAGGGGGAAAAGGATATGATTTTTCACCGGTTTATTCGCGCATAGCCAAGGATATTAAAAATGCCGATATTTCCGTAATCAATCAGGAAACACCGATTGCAGGAAAGATTGCGCCTCCGTCGGGTTACCCGCGCTTCAACTCCCCCACCGAACTGGGTGACGAGCTGGTAAATTTGGGGTTTGACGTTATCAATCACGCCAACAACCATGTTCTGGATAGGAATGAAGCAGGACTTGCAGCCACACTGGACTACTGGGCAACCAAACCGTCTGTCAAAGTGGTCGGTGCCTACCGTAACGATGAAGACTTGCAGAATATCCGTATTGTGGAATCAAAGGGAATCAAAACCGCCCATATCGGTATTACGGAAATGACGAACGGCTTGTTTTTACCCAAAAATTCTGATTACCGGTTGATCTACGCGAATAATACGGAGCTGATTGAGAAACTTATCAAAAAGGCAAAATCCATGGCGGACGTCGTGGTTATTTCTGTCCACTGGGGCAACGAGAATACTTATACACTTTCTGAAAAGCAAAAAACGCTGGCACAGAATATGGTGGATTGGGGTGCTGATATCATTTTTGGGAACCATCCCCATGTTTTACAAAAGCTGACGGTTCTTACCCGAAAGGACGGGACGAAATGCCCGGTCATTTTTGCGTTTGGCAATCTTGTTTCCGCCCAGCAAAGCGGGGACAATATGGTCAGCGGCATGTTGACCGTTACGATGACAAAGGATTTTGCCACAAACAAAACGGCGTTTACGGATATGAAGTTTAAACCGATTGTGACGCACTACGGCAAGCGGTGTGCGGGTATCACTATTTATCCGCTCAGTCAGTATACGGACGCTCTGGCGGCCGTACATGGCGTAAAACGCTATACTCCGGCGTTCAGTTTGAAATACATCAACAAGATTGTCAATCAGAGTATTCCGGAAGAATATCTGCAGAAAGATTGACACCCTGATGATTCGGTGTTATAATCATATTAATTAAATAGTTGTCTTCGGGGCGGGGTGCAACTCCCCACCGGCGGTAAAGCGGCGAAAGCCGACGAGCCCGCGAGCGAAAGCTGATTTGGTTCAATTCCAAAGCCGACGGTATAGTCCGGATGGAAGAAGATTGCGCGTATTTGCGTATGCTTTCGTCCCGCAGTTTTCTGCGGGACTTTTTTTTCGTTGGCAGCTAAAAAAGGGAGTTTTACTGATGAAGAAGTAGCAGGTTGTGTGTTCTCGGCATTATTTTCCCGCTTTGTTATCAAAAATACTGTTATGAAGTAGATAGGAGAAAATCATGAATACAATTACGAACGCAAAAAAGTCAACGAAATTATTAGATACCAGAGGAATTGCTCAAATCGGAATTTTATCTGCTATCGCCGCCATTCTGATGGTCGTGGAAATACCCCTCTGGTTTGCGCCAAGCTTTTATAAAATTGATCTGAGTGAGCTTCCGGTGTTGATCGGTAGCTTTGCCATGGGGCCGTTTGCCGGTGTTATCATTGAGCTGGTAAAAGTTCTTCTCTATCTGATTATCCACGGCAGCTCCACGGGCGGAGTCGGCGATATTGCGAACTTTGTCATCGGCTGTTCGTTTATTATCCCCAGTGCAATGATTTATAGATATCATAAGTCTAAAAAAAGCGCGATGTTCGGTATGGCAGTGGGCACCCTTACGCTGATTGTGGTCGGCAGCCTGCTGAACGCTTTCGTTTTGCTGCCGTTTTATGCGAAGGTTTTCAACATGCCGCTGGATGCGCTGATTGGTATGGGTCATGCGGTCAACCCTTCCATTAATGACCTTAATTCTTTTGTGATGCTTGCCGTGGCGCCGTTCAACCTGTTAAAGGGTGTTCTTGTATCAGCTGTCACCATGCTGGTCTATAAGCATGTAAGTCCCATTTTACATAACAAAATGGGCAGAAAATAGGAACTTATTCAAACAGCACAGATTATGATAGCCTGACGGCAGAGACTTTGCATATTTTATGTATTTACGATCAAACTAATTTATGTTATAATGATGGCGTAAAATTGAATATGCCCTTATCAAGAGTGACGGAGGGAACAGGCCCTATGATGTCCGGCAACCTACAAAGTGTAAGGTGCCAAATCCTGCGGTAAAGCCGAAAGATGAGGTAATTAATACACGCCGTTCGGATTTTCCGGACGGCATTTTCTTTTATGATTTTTATATTTTTAGGAGGATTTTTCTATGGCGAGACATTTTTTTACATCTGAATCAGTGACGGAGGGGCATCCCGATAAACTTTGCGACCAGATTGCAGATGCCGTGCTGGATGAAATTATTGCACAGGATCCGGAAGCACATGTTGCCTGTGAGGTGACAGCCACTACCGGTGTCATCCATGTTATGGGCGAAATTTCAACCGATTGCTATGTGGACATTGCATCGGTAGCACGTCAGGTAGTCAAGGACATCGGTTATGATGACCCCGCCTGCGGCTTTGACGGCAACACCTGCGGTGTAATCACTTCCATTGACATTCAGTCCCCTGATATCGCAATGGGCGTCAACCAGTCCTATGAAGCAAAGCAGGGCGCGACGGATGCAAACGATGTAATTGGCGCCGGCGACCAGGGCATGATGTTCGGTTATGCCTGTGATGAAACGCCTGAATTGATGCCGCTGGCCATTTCGCTGGCACACAGGCTGTCCAAACGCCTGAGCCAGGTGAGAAAGGACGGTACGCTTTCCTATTTAAGACCGGACGGAAAAACACAGGTAACTGTTGAGTATGACGGGGATGATCCGGTACGAGTAGACACGGTTGTTGTTTCTACTCAGCATGACCCCGACGCCACACTGGAGCAGATCAGAAAAGATATTATAGAGCATGTGATTAAAGCGGTTGTTCCTGAAAAATGGCTGGACAGCAAGACGAAGTTCTTTGTCAACCCAACCGGGCGTTTTGTTATCGGCGGCCCTGTGGGCGACAGCGGACTGACCGGTAGAAAAATTATCGTTGACACATACGGCGGCTACGGCAGACACGGCGGTGGCGCTTTCTCGGGGAAAGATCCCACCAAGGTTGACCGTTCCGCGGCTTATGCGGCACGCTACGCGGCAAAGAACGTCGTTGCGGCGGGTTTGGCTAAAAAGTGTGAAATTCAGATTGCATATGCCATTGGTGTGGCAAGACCTGTTTCCATTATGGTGGACACGTTCGGGACTTCCAAATACAGCAACGACGAGCTTGCGGCGGCAGTAGAAAAGGTGTTTGACCTCCGTCCAACAGCAATTATTCATAACCTGAACCTTCGCCGTCCGATTTACCGTTCCATCTCCAACTACGGCCATATGGGCCGTGAAGACCTGAATGTTGCGTGGGAAAAACGCGACAAGGTAGACGCTTTAAAAGCCGCATTGGCAAAATAAGCATAGCATTTGGTCACCTCGGCACATAAACTGTGCTGAGGTGACTTTTTATGCTTGAGATCCTGGCAAAAACCTTCTTTGTTCTTCTGGCCATCATCGGTGCCGCTGAAGTCGTCAGGAATATCATTTTCTGGATGCTCAGGCCCTCCCGTCCGGGCAAGCTTTATTTGGTCGTTTCTGTGGAAGGTCATGATGAAGGCGCCGAAATGCTGATGGAAAGCGCAATCGAAAGACTGAAATGGATTAGTGGCGGTGAAAAAATGCTGATCTGTCTTGACAAAGGAATGGATGAAGAAACAAATGTGGTATGCAGAATCATTTCCAACCGCAACCCCGGGGTGGAGATCTGCACACCGGAGGAACTTCCGGATATTCTATGTCAATAAATTTGCAAATACATAGCTCATGTATTATACTGGATTTATGAATAACAATTATGAGGGAGTTTCATGCGGGAAGATCAAATGCTGGAAATGACCGGTTCTGTGGAACAGGTCATTTTTAAAAATGAAAAAAACGGATATGCGATTATAGAAATAAATAACGGCGAAGAACTGGTTACGGCTGTCGGTACCATGCCGCTGGTCAGCGCCGGCGAAGAAGTGCGCGTGGTCGGCAGCTGGGTCAACAATCCCAATTACGGAACCCAGTTTAAGGTGGATGGTTTTGAGCGTTCAAAGCCGTCCACCGCGGCCGCTATGCTGAAATACCTTTCCTCGGGCGCCATACGGGGGATCGGCCCGGGAACCGCGGGGAAAATTGTGGACATGTTCGGGATGAACGCGCTTCAGGTGCTGGAAGAAGAGCCGGAGCGTCTCTGTGCCATCAAGGGCATTACAAAATCAAAAGCAAACAAAATGAGCGACGAGTTCAAAAAAATACACGGGATACGGGAAATTATGCTGTATCTCAGCAGCTTCGGCATTTCGCCCGACGAAGCCGTCCGAGTTTGGAAGCTCTACGGCCCCCAGTCCGCGGAGCGTGTGCAGGAGGACCCTTACTGCCTGTGTGAGGACGGACTGGAAATCGGATTTGAACGTGCCGACGACATTGCCGCTTCACTGGAACGGCCGCAGGATGACGGCTGCAGGGTGCGTGCGGGGATTCTGCACGTTCTGAAGCACAATATCAGCAACGGGCATACCTGCCTGCCCACGGACAAGCTTCTGTCCGCCGCGCAGCGCATGCTCGGTATTGAAGCGGACCAGACTCTGGAAACACTGGAGGCGCTGAAAGCGGAAAGATCCGTTTCTGCGGTTCTTTTTGAGGGCCGGGAATATATTTTTACGCCAAAGCTGTACCGTTCTGAGCTGTATACCGCCGGAAGGCTGAACATGATGCTTCGTTTTCCGGCGCAGTCCATTGTGGGAATAGACAATTATATTTCAAATATTGAGGATACGTTTCAAATTCAGTACGCCGACGGACAGAAACAGGCGATTAAAGAGGCCCTTTCCAAAGGCATGCTGATTCTGACCGGCGGGCCGGGAACCGGAAAAACCACCACGCTCAACGCAATCATCAAGATTCTTGAGACAAAGGGCGAGAAGGTGCTGCTTGCCGCACCGACCGGAAGAGCTGCCAAACGGATGTCGGAGCTGACGGGTCAGGAAGCAAAAACCATCCACCGTCTGCTTCAGGTGGAGTGGGACGAAAATGATCTGCCCGTGTTCGCCAAGAACGAAAAGAATCTTCTGGAATGCGACGCATTGGTCATTGACGAACTTTCCATGGTAGACACCAATATTTTTGAAGCGGTTCTTCGCGCACTGCCGCTGGGCTGCCGTCTGATTATGGTGGGCGACTGTGACCAGCTGCCCTCAGTCGGACCGGGCAACGTTTTGGGAGATTTGATTGCCACCGGGCTGTTACCCGTTGTTCAGCTCAACCAGATTTTCCGTCAGTCCATGCAGAGTCTGATTGTAATGAACGCGCACAGAATTGTAAAAGGGCAGATGCCGGAGCTCGCCGTCAGAAACAGCGATTTTTTCTTCCTGCCTTATGGAAGTCCGGCTGAAATCAGTTCAACGATTGTTGATTTGTGCGCTGCCCGCCTGCCCGCAAGCTATGGGTATTCCTCTCTGTCGGACATCCAGGTGTTGTCCCCCTCCAGAAAAGGGGAACTGGGGACGGTGGAGCTGAACAAAAAATTGCAGGCGGTCATTAATCCCCCGGAAAAGACCAAAAAGGAAATCACTATCAACGGAATCCTGTTTCGCGAAGGCGACAAGGTGATGCAGATCAAAAACAATTATAACCTTGGCTGGGTCAAACTGGACGGAACCAGCGGGGAAGGGGTCTTTAACGGGGATCTGGGCATTTTGTGCGGGATCGACCGAAGGGCCTCCACCGTTACGGTGCAGATGGACGACCGCGTGGTGCTTTATGAGCTGGAATCTGCGGCGGAGTTGGAACTTGCGTATGCGATGACAGTACATAAGAGCCAGGGAAATGAATTTACCGCCGTTGTAATGCCGATGTTTCAGGGTGCGCCGCAGCTTTCGTACAGAAACCTGCTGTATACCGCGATTACGCGTGCAAAATCCCTTTTGATTCTTGTCGGGTCGCAGAAGGCAATCCAGCAGATGGTCGAAAATGACAGAAAAATGCGCCGGTACTCCGGACTTTACTATTTTCTGACCGGAGGCGCGCAGAATGAGCTCTAAGCTTTTTTCCGTGTTCCTGGATCTGATTTTTCCGCCGAAATGTATTTTCTGCCGTGAAATTGCTTTACCCGGACAAAGCGTATGCGAAAAATGCTCAAAAGAAATTTTACATGCCTCTGCCATAAAATGCATTTATTTGCCAAATTCCGGTGAAACTATTTTATGTTTCGCCCCTTATCCGTATACGGGAAAAATCCGGGAATCCATCATCCGCTTTAAATTTTACGGTCATAATGAATATACCGGCTTTTACGCGGAAAGCCTCTCCGCGCAGATCGGAAAAAAATTTCCTCAGGAGCTGTTCGATTCCGTAACGTCCGTCCCGATCTCTGCGGAACGGTATCAGGTAAGAGGCTACAACCAGTCGGAGCTTTTGGGAAAGGCGGTTGCAAAATGTCTTGGCCTGCCATACCGGGAGTACCTGATTAAGACTCATGACAACCCGGAACAGCACAAACTGAGCGAAAAGGATCGACGCAGAAACGTTCGCGGGGTCTACCGTATCAATGAAGGGGAGCAAGCAGCGGGAAAAAGGATCCTTCTGATAGACGATATTGTGACTACCGGCGCCACACTGGGCGAATGTGCCTCCGTATTGTTGGACGCGGGGGCAAAAAAGGTGATCTGCGCGGCGGCGGCTCACGCACTTTAAGTTGAAAAAGTCCTTATTTTATTATATAATAAAAAGTATTATAGATTGGATGTGATTATGTGCTGGGTACTGACATTGCCATAGATCTTGGTACATCAGCCGTCAAGATCTACCTTGACGGGAAAGGCATTATACTTAATGAACCGGCAGTAGTTGCCGTTAACGTGGAAACGGACGAAGTTGTGGCCATCGGAACGGAAGCTTACAAAATGGTTGGGCGTACATCGGACAAAATTTCCGTATCCCATCCGCTCTGCAACGGCGTTATTTCTAATTTTGATCTGGCGCAGTATCTGATTAGCACTTATCTGAAAAAAATCAGCGCGAGCAAGGTGTTTATGCCCCGTGTCGTTGTCAGTGTGCCGTGTCAGATTACAGAAGTGGAAAAACGTGCGGTAGTGGATGCAATCAGCGCGGCGGGAGTGCGCAAAATCTGTCTGATTGAGGAACCCGTGGCTGCCGCTATGGGAGCTGGTGTAGACATTTCTACTCCGCACGGGACTTTGATTGTGGACATTGGCGGCGGTACTTCGGACATGGCAGTGCTTTCCCTGAGCGGTATTGCAATCTCCCGTTCCATCAAGGTCGCCGGGAATGCCTTTGATGAGGCAATTATGAAATATATCCGCAGAAAATACAATTTGATCATCGGTCAGCGTATGGCTGAGGAAGCAAAAATCGCAATTGGCTGCGTATATCCACGAAAAGACCTTTGCAGCCACAGAATCAAGGGAAGGAACGCGATGACCGGGCTCCCGCAGTGGGCAGATATTTCCTGTGACGAAATGCTGGAGGCGTTGATTGAACCGGCTATGCAGATTGTTCGCACGATTCAGGAAATGCTGGAAAAAACGCCGCCGGAACTGATGGGTGACGTTTATTCGGATGGGATTATTCTGACGGGTGGTTCCGCTCAGCTTTACGGAATGGACACATTGATTTCCAAAAAGGCGAAAATGCCGGTGAAGATCGCCGAGGATTCTCAGATCTGTGTAGCGCTTGGTGCGGGCAAGGCCATTCAGTTTATAGATGACATACAAAATAAGGGGTACGGCGTGCTGAATCCCCTGAGTGCCGCTTATTAATAGAAATTATTTCAAAAACAAAGCATTGTTGTGAGTTTTTACAACAATGCTTTTTTAATATTGATTTGCTTCATTTTATGCAAAAAATGTCGATATATAACATTAATCATTCGGCTGAGTTAAAAGCACTGATGCGGCAGATCAGAGATCAATGCGGTTGAGAGGAGAAAATAATGAAAAAGATGAAGTTGCATACTTTCAAAATCCCCAAAATGAAGTTTCAAAAAATTCAGTTTAGTAAAATTCAGTTGCGTAAGATTCATCTGAAAGCCGACAAAAACAAGCTGGCATTTAAAATCCCGCTACGAATTATTTCTGCCGTTGCCGTCATGATGGTGGCGTTATGTGTGTTTCTGAACATTTACCTTTCCGCGGCACAGGAAAAAACGGTTGTAAACAATATTAATAATCTTGCGGAAAATAACGCCTATTTAGCTTCGTCTTACTTAAACAATATGCAAACCCTTTCAAAGTCGCTGGCTTTGGAAGTTTATCGCTATAAAGAGCTGGATTCCTATACGCGCGATCAGTTCATCAAGAAAGACCTGTCCGCCTATTTGGATGATACACGGATTTTTTCGGCTTATGTGGCGTTTGAACCGAATGCCATGTTTGAAAAAACCGCGGACGGCCGGTCATACTATGCCTATAAATTCGGCACACAGAAAAAACTGGATGTACTGAGCGACTACAGTACTTACAAAGATGGAGAATATTACGCGGTCAGTAAGCAAACAAAGAAACCGCACATCTCGGAACCATACTCCTATCAGCTCAGCTCCGGCGAAATGGTTTGGCTGATTACCATAAGCAATCCGATTTTAGATGAAGGAGGGAATTTCCTAGGTGTTGCCAACACGGATATTCTGACTGATACCATCAACAAACTCAGCTATGATCTGGGCGGATATTCAACCTCCAGCAACTATATCCTTTCCGCCGGCTCCAACTATATATCCAATACGGCGGACAAAGCAAAAGCGGGAACGAAGTATGACGGAAAAACAAACAGTCATGAGTTCAAAGTTATCCAGCCGCTGAAAATTGAGGGAATCGACGAAAGCTGGACCAGTACCTTCGTTGTTCAAAAATCGGAAGCTCTGAGCGAAATTACCGTGCTGATTGTTCTTGTGGGCATTGCCGGGATGATCGGGATTATTGTAATCGGGTTGATCGTCTTTTATCAAATCAGGCGGTCACTTTCTCCAATTGCCAGCGTTTTTGCGCTGTCCACTGATATGGGCAATGGCAACCTCCATTCTAATATTGAAGTACATACCAAAGATGAATTGGGTGAGCTGGCGGCTATATTTAAGGATACTTCCGGAAAGCTGAGCGGCTACATCGAGGAAATATCCGACGTGCTTGTGAATATGTCCAGTGGAAACCTGAGGCTGGAAGTAAAACGCGACTACACCGGTGATTTTGCTCCAATCAAAAAAGCGCTTCTGGAAATCATCGATTCCCTGAACACGGTATTCGGGGAAATTGAGGTTGCGGCGCAGCAGGTGGCTACCGGGGCGGGTGAAATCGCCAATGGCGCACAGGCACTGTCCAGCGGCGCCGCGGAACAGGCTGGCTCCATTGAGGAGTTGTCCGCTTCCATCAACGAAATCTCACGGCAGGTTAAAATGAATGCGGAAAACGCAGGAAACGCAAGGCAGGCTGCACAGGACGCAGAGCGGCAGTTGGATTCTGGCAAGCAGACCATAGGAGAAATGATCGGGGCCATCGATCAGATTCGGGTATCTTCGGATGAAATTACGAAGATCATTAAAACGATTGACGACATTGCGTTTCAGACCAATATACTGGCACTGAACGCCGCTGTGGAAGCAGCAAGGGCGGGAGCGGCCGGAAGAGGCTTTGCGGTTGTTGCGGAAGAAGTCAGGAATCTGGCCAGCAAAAGTGCCGAAGCAGCGAAACACACCACCGCTCTGATTGAGGATTCTGTCCGTGCGGTGGACAACGGAACAAAAATCGCTGGTAAAACGGCGGATTTGCTTAACCAGATTGTTCGGAAATCCACAGAAATCAATCTTCTGGTAACGCAGATTGCATCGGCTTCCAGCGAACAGGCTAATTTCATAGAGCAGATCGACGCGGGTGTTTCTCAGATCTCTGCGGTTGTTCAGACCAACTCGGCAACTGCGGAAGAAAGTGCGGCCTCTGCGGAGGAACTTTCCGCTCAGGCGGGACTGCTCCGCGACAGGGTGGCACGGTTCGAGCTGAAAAAGTAACAGGAATCCATAGAGGTATGCAAAAACCGCCGCTGTAACCTACAGCGGCGGTCATCATGATTAAAAGTTTATTTGCTCATCATATAATTGATAAACATCAGTTCATCTTCAGGGTTTTCTACGTTCAGTTCCGCAGAAACCGTTGAGTTTTTCGCGCTCTCCAAAAGTGCTCTCACACCGTACAGCTGACAAAGTTTGCTCTTCAGATTCAGCGTATTGCCGTCCTCAGTGATGAGATAGACATTTCCTTTTGCCTTATCCAGAAGTTCGATCAGTTTTACTACATCAATGTCGTACAGTTTCATATTCTTAACCTCCTAAAAATGGGATTTCCTTCTGAGCAGATTATAGCATGTTGCTTTCGTAATTACAATAATCTGGAATCTATCTTTTTATGTGCCATCGGTAGAAAAAATAACAGGATTTACATTTCTATTACAATAATATCATACATAGTGCACAATTGCAAGTGCTATATTTTATGCAAAAACATAGCAAAATGGAAGAATTAAGATTTTATTTGTCTATCTGTTTCCATTGGATTAGAAATTAATAAAATTTACATATCGTTCATTAAATTGTGGTGTTAAATATAGTAAAATAATATATGAATATTTCTGGATATGCTATGATAATAAGGATGATTCTGTGTTTGGTTATGTAAGACCGCAAAAATCTGAGTTGCTTGTTCGTGAGTATGAACAGTACAAGGGGGTATACTGTTCCCTGTGCCGTCAGCTGGGCAAAAGCTACGGGGGTTTGTCGCGGCTTACTTTAAGCTATGACTGTACTTTTTACGCGATGCTGCTGCTTTCGTTCCGTCCGGAGTGCCCCGGCTTTCACAGCGGACGCTGTGTTGTAAACCCGATGAAAAAATGCACCTTTTGCAGTTCCGGGGAACAGGAATTTGTTGCCGCTTCTGCACTTTCCGTGATTATGACTTACTATAAAATCAGGGACGATATAGTGGATTCCCGTTTCTGGGGAAAAATCCGTGCGTACGCCATGCTGCTTCTTGCGGCACGGGCACACCGAAAAGCGGCTGCTGATTTTCCCCAACTTGACGCCATCGTTGCCGCTTCCGTCGATGAACAGAAAGCTGCGGAGCAGGCTCCCGATTCATCCATCGATTCCTGTGCGGAGCCTACGGCAAAAATGCTTCAGCAGGTGTTTGAGTCCGTTGCCGGAACAGATACGGAACCAGACGATCCCAAAGCGCGGATCCTGCGTCAGTTCGGCTACTTTTTAGGCCGCTGGGTATATTTGATTGACGCCGCGGACGATATGGAAAAGGATCTCAAAACAGCGTCGTTCAATCCGTTTGTTATCAAATTCCGTTTGGACGATTCCAGCAGCCCCGAAGATTTGGACAAGGCAAGAAACTACGCGAATCAAGTGCTCAACCTCACGCTTTCCCAACTGACGGCTGCTTTGAATATTTTGGATTTGGATCATTTTAATGAGATCATTCAAAACGTTGTTTTGAAAGGCTTGCCGGATATACAAAAAGAATTACTTTTTAAAAAGGAGAAAATGCATGTCTGATCCTTATAAAATATTAGGAGTATCTCCAAGCGCGACAGATGAAGAAATTAAAACCGCTTACCGTGAATTAGCCAAAAAATATCACCCCGATAATTATTCCGGAAGTCCTATCGCCGACCTTGCCGGTGAGAAAATGAAAGAAATTAACGAGGCTTACGACACGGTTGTTGCGCAAAGAAAACAGCAGAAAAACGGCGGCTACAGCGGTGGTTACACGGCACCCAATACGGGTTATACCGGCCCGAACCAAACCAATTCCTACTCCGGCTTCAACGACGTGAGAAATCTGATTATGCTGGGCCGTATTGCGGATGCGGAACAGATTTTAAACGGTGTCCCTTCGGAAAACAGGAATGCCGAATGGTATTTCTTAAAAGGGACTGTCCTCTATAAAAGGGGTTGGCTGGAAGAGGCATACAACAATTTTGCCAGAGCCTGTCAGATAGACCCCTACAATGGAGAATACCGCGCGGCGATGAATCAGGTTACCAGTCAGCGAAACGGTGTTTACGGCGGCTACAATCCCAACATGCCCCGTACTGGAAGCTGCAGCGGATGTGACATGTGCTCGTCGCTGATTTGCGCGGACTGCTGCTGTGAATGTATGGGCGGAGACTTAATCCCCTGCTGCTGACCTTTTACGGGGAGGGATCGATTTGAGCAAAACTGTTCGTTTGGCGTTTTGCGGAATTATCACTGCGATTTGCACGATGGCGATGTTCCTGACCGGGCTGATCTCCATAGGAACCTATGCTTTGCCCGCGTTCGCGGGCATTTTGCTGATTGTGGTTGTGATAGAACTGGGCGCGGGCTGGGCGTGGCCGGTCTACCTGGCGTCTTCACTGCTTTCCCTGCTGCTCGCGGGGGACAAGGAAGCCGCCATGCTGTTTATAATATTTTTCGGATATTACCCGATTTTGAAAGCGTATTTTGAAAGAATTCATCAGCGTTTTTTATCCTGGCTGCTGAAATTTGCCGTTTTTAACGCCGCTATGATTCTGGGATTTTTTCTCAGTATTAAAGTGCTGGGTGTACCGGAAGACAGTTTTACCGTTTTTGGCGTGTATTTGCCGTGGGCTTTTCTGGCAGCAGGTAATTGCGTGTTTGTTGTGTATGATTACGCAATTTCATCTTTGGTGGGAATGTATTTTCAGAGGTTTCACCGGTTTGTAGGCAAATGGCTGAAGTAAAATACGGACATATTTGCACCACCCCTGAAAAGGGGAATTTTTTTTGTAACAGACAGAAAAATGAATTGAAGGGAATTACTTCCTGCAAAAACATATAAAGACACTTGATTTTTACGCCGTTTCGAATTAATATGAATAACAGGAGTTGGTAGAATGAATAATCTTTTAGCCGTCAGAATCAGAAACAGGATGGGCGATTTTTCAAAAGGGCAAAAACTGATTGCAAAATATATTGAGGAACACTACGACAAAGTGGCGTTTATGACTGCTTCCAAGCTCGGTGCTACCGTCGGTGTCAGTGAGTCAACGGTCGTCCGTTTTGCGACGGAAATAGGGTACACCGGTTACCCGGAGCTTCAGCAGGCTATGCAGGAGATGATCCGCAACAAACTTACCTCCGTTCAGAGAATGGAAGTAACGGCGGGCCGCATCGGCAATAACGACATCCTCGATTCCGTTTTTAATCAGGATATCGATATTATCCGCAGGACTATGGAAGAAACTCCTCACGAAGATTTTTATCGTTCGGTGGATGCCATTATTAAAGCGCGCAAAATTTATATTTTAGGTGCGAGAAGCTCTCTGGCTCTGGCAACTTTTTTATCCTATTACTTTAATCTGATTTTTGAAAACGTCCTTCTGGTGCAGTCGACCAGTGAAGGCGAGATCTTTGAGCAGATGATTCGCGTGGACGAGCAGGACGTCGTTATCGGCATCAGTTTCCCGCGGTATTCTAAAAAAGCGGTGAAGGCGCTGAATTTTGCCCACAACAGGGGTGCTACGGTCGTAGCCATTACGGACAGCGCGCTGTCCCCACTGGCGCTCGAGGCGGATAACCTTCTGCTGGCCCGGAGCGACATTGCGTCCATTGTCGATTCACTGGTGGCCCCGCTCAGCCTTATTAATGCGCTGATTGTTACAACTACGCTGAAAAAATCCGAAGAGGTATCTCAGGTGTTTAAGCGTTTGGAAGATATTTGGGATGAATACGGAGTATACGAAAAGGTAGATGATAAATCCATTGAACCGGCCTTATGACGCGCTGATTATTGGCGGAGGAGCTGCCGGCCTGATAGCCGCCGGAACTGCCGCGAGCAACGGACTGCGTGTCTGCCTGCTTGAAAAAAACGCCCGGCCCGGCCGCAAGCTGATGATTACCGGAAAGGGCAGATGCAATATTACCAACAGCTGCGATGTACAGACCTTCATCTCTTCGGTTCCGTCCAACGGCCGTTTCCTTTACAGTGCCATCAACCAGTTTACCCCGCAGGACACCATCCGCTTTTTTGAAGATTTGGGTCTCCCTGTCAAAACGGAACGCGGCAACCGGGTGTTTCCGCAGTCCGACAAGGCGGTAGACGTGGTTGATAAGCTGGTTGGATTTGTCAGGAGCGGCGGGGTCAACCTTATAACCGGCGAAGCGAAAAGGCTGATTTTAAAGGATCATACGGTTTTCGGTGTAGAACTGCAGGGCGGTTCTCAGATTTTGGCGAGCTCCGTAGTGGTTTGCTGCGGCGGCGCTTCCTATCCCGGCACCGGTTCCACCGGCGACGGTTATCGCTTGGCCAGACAGGCCGGCCACACCGTGACCCAGCTGCGTCCTTCCTTGGTACCGCTGGTCGCTTACGGTGAAGAATGCCGGAGCATGATGGGACTTTCGTTAAAAAATGTAGCCCTGAAAGTATTTGATACCGTAAAAAAGAAAAATATATATGAAGATTTCGGGGAAATGCTCTTCACGCATTTCGGTGTTTCCGGCCCTATGATTTTAAGTGCCAGCGCCCATATGGGCGAAATGTCACCGGGACGTTACCGTATTTCCGTCGATCTGAAGCCTGCGCTTACCCCGGAGCAGCTTGACGCCCGGATTCAGCGCGATTTTGAATTGAACCGCAACAAGGATTTTTCAAATTCTTTGTCCGCGCTGCTTCCCAGCAAAATGATTCCGGTTATGGTCGAAAAATCGGGCATTCCCGCTGAAACGAAATGCAACCAGATTACCAAAGAGATGCGCAGGGCTTTTGTGAACTTGCTGAAGGCTTACGAGATTTCCATTTCCGGCTTTCGCCCGATTGAGGAAGCAATTGTCACTTCCGGCGGCGTGAAAACCAGTGAAGTAAATCCAAAGACTATGGAATCAAAACTGGTTCAGGGTCTTTATTTTGCCGGAGAAGTGCTTGATGTGGATGCGTACACCGGCGGTTTTAACCTGCAGATTGCTTTTTGCACCGGCCGCCTCGCGGCAAATTCACTGAATAGGCAGGAGGATCACGAATGACTGCAATTGCCATTGACGGGCCTGCAGGAGCGGGCAAGAGTACAATTGCACGCCGTGCAGCCAGACAAATCGGCTATATTTATGTAGATACCGGCGCACTTTATCGTGCTGTTGGACTTTATATGTTGAAACAGGGAGTGGACACATCGGACTCTCAGGCTGTGACCCCGCTTCTTAAACAGGTTCATGTTACGCTCGCCTTTCAAAATGGCGAACAAAAAGTAATTTTGTGCGGCGAGGATGTTTCCTGTGACATTCGCACGGCGGAGGTCTCTATGGCGGCGTCCAATGTTTCGGCAATTCCCGCTGTCAGGGATTTTTTGTTTTCCCTGCAGAAAGACATTGCGAAGACCAACGATGTTATCATGGACGGCCGCGACATTGGAACAGTGGTGCTGCCGGACGCTCAGGTCAAAATCTTCCTGACTGCTTCGCCTGAGGAGCGCGCCAGAAGAAGGTACGAGCAGATGATTAAAAAAGGGGAACAGGCTGATTACAGCGAGGTGCTGAGCGATCTGAAGACGCGGGACTACAACGACTCTCATCGTGCCGTCGCGCCCCTTGTTCCCGCCGCAAACGCTATTATCGTAGACACAACAGGCAATACGCTCGAACAGTCGGTGGAGCAGCTGACTTCCATAATTAAAAAAAATCTGCAATATAATAAATGAAACTGGTGAGACTATGAAACGTACGCCGCTTTATAATTTTGGCAAGATTTTTGTTCAGGGATTCTTGAAATATTTTATTCCTTATAAGGTTAACAACACGGAATATATGCCGGAGGACGGCAGAGTAATTGTGTGCTGTAATCATGTCAGCATTTCGGATCCGGTTCGTCTGGCTTTTACACAGCACCGTCAGATCTTTTTTATGTCCAAAGCGGAGCTGTTTGAAAATAAGGCTTTGGGTCTGCTGCTCTCTTCGCTGGGCGCTTTCCCCGTACAGAGGGGCAGGGGTGACAAGACGGCGATCAATAAGGCCGCGGAACTGCTTCAAAACGAACAGGCTCTCGGTGTTTTTATCGAGGGAACACGCTCCAAAACGGGGGAGTTTCTTCAGCCCAAGGCAGGCGCTGTGATGCTTGCCTATAAATACAACGCTCCGATTCTGCCATGCTGTATTACCGCTAAGGACGGCGGGGTGCCGAAAATGTTCCATAAATGCATCGTTTCGTACGGAAAGCTGATTCAACCGGAGGAACTCGGCATTGAAAACGGCTCCGGCAGCGAATACCGCAACGCTTCCCGCTTTGTAATGGAAAAAATAGCGGAACTGCGCGAACGGGATCTGGACACTTTCCTTGCCGCGAGAGTCTGAAATGAGTCTGTATTTTTTCTGCCTTCGTCTGGCGGCTCCCTTTGCCCGCATGATTTATCGGGTGCGGTACAAGGGAGTGGACAATATTCCGGAGAGCGGAAAACTGATTCTTTGCAGTAATCACAAATCGGTGATTGATCCGCTTTTTCTCGCCGCGCCTTTCCGGCGGCAGATTCGCTATATGGGGAAATCCGAACTTTTTGACAATCACGGAAAACTGGTGCGCTGGTGGCTGTACCGCATGGGCGCGTTTCCGGTTGTGAGGGACAGTGCCGACGCGCAGTCGCTGAAAACCGCCGTTCACATCCTGCAGGACGGGGGGATTTTGGGGATTTTTCCGCAGGGGAAATGTGTTTTTGACAACTCGCCTTTTCGGCCGAAAGCGGGGGCAGCTATGTTGGCTTACAAAGCGCAGGCTCCCGTACTGCCGGTAGCCATTTATTGCGACGGCGTGATAAAGCCTTTCTGTCAGGTTACCGTCCGTTTTGGGGAGCTTATTCCTTTTGAGGAACTTGATATGCCGGATCACTCCTCCGCTTCTCTGCGCGCGGCGGCAGGGAAAATTGCGGATAAGATAAATGAAATGCTGGAGGAAAAACATTGAAAATCATGGTTGCCCGTTCCGCGGGATTCTGTTTTGGCGTGAACCGGGCAGTGGAAATGGTAAACGAGCTTTTGGATCAGGGCAAAAAAGTTTGTACTCTGGGACCAATCATTCATAATCCTCAGACGTTGGAGCAGCTTGCCGCACGCGGCGTGACGATCGTGGAGTCGCCGGATTTTGTTCCCGCTGATTCAACGATGGTCATCCGTTCTCACGGGGTTTCACAGGCAGTCTATGACAGTCTTCTGGAGAAAAAAACAGAGTTTGCCAACGCGACCTGTCCCTTCGTCACAAAAATACACAATATTGTTTCAAAAGCTTCAGCTGAAGGAAAAACCGTACTGATTGCGGGGGACTCCCACCATCCGGAAGTAGAGGGTATCCGGGGGCACTGTTCGGGGAACTGTTATGTTTTCAAAAATGCCGCCGAACTGCAGAATATGATGGATCATTTTCCGATTAACCGGGAAGAATCCCTTTGTGTGGTAGCTCAGACAACTTTTAGCGTCTCTGAATGGGAAAATTGTTTGGAAATCATAAAAAGGGTATATACAAATGCAACAATTTTTGATACAATATGTAATGCGACTGCTAAGCGTCAATCAGAAGCGGAGTTTTTGTCCAGACAATGCGATGCGATGATTGTGATCGGCGGCAGGGAAAGCTCCAATACAGCAAAACTTCGTGATGTGTGCATGAAAAACTGCACCACTTATCTTATAGAAACAGCGGACGAGCTTCCGCTGGCGGCTCTAAAAGAATCCGAATGTATTGGCATTACTGCCGGTGCTTCAACGCCGGCAAGCATTATAAAGGAGGTACTTGATACCATGTCAGAAATCAACGAGGGTGCTGGTCAAAACTTAATGGAGAATAATGCCGAGGGAAACTTCGAGGAGATGCTTGAGGAATCCCTAAAGAATTTAAATACAGATGAAAAGGTACACGGTGTAGTTGTCGGCATTACTCCCAGTGAAGTTTATGTCGATGTAGGCAGAAAACAGGCTGGATTTATTCCGGCGGCAGAGCTTTCTGCGGACCCCAACGTCCGTCCTGAGGATGTTGTAAAAGTAGGCGATGAGATGGATCTTCTCATCATGCGTACCAACGATCAGGAAGGCACCATCATGCTTTCCAAGAAGCGTTTGGACGCCGCAAAGGGCTGGGAAACCGTTACCGCAGCGGAAGAGAACGAGGCTGTTCTGACCGGTGTTGTCACTGAAGTCATTAAGGGCGGCGTTATCGCTGTTACAAACGGTGTGCGCATATTTATCCCCGCTTCTCAGGCTACTGCTTCCCGCGGCGACGCGCTGGAAGACCTGCTGAAGAAAGAAGTAAATTTCCGTATTATCGAAGTAAACCGCGGCCGCAGACGTGCTGTCGGCTCTATCCGTTCCGTACTGAAGGACGCGAGAAAAGCACAGGCAGAGAAATTCTGGGAGACCGCTGAGGAAGGCAAGGAATATACCGGTGTTGTGAAGTCCCTGACCGCTTACGGCGCGTTCGTGGATTTGGGCGGCATTGACGGCATGATTCATATTTCCGAGCTCTCCTGGGGCAGAATCAAGCATCCTTCCGAAGTTGTCAACGTTGGCGATACGGTTAAGGTTTATATTAAGGGTCTCGATCAGGAGAAGGGAAAAATTTCCCTTGGCTACAAGCGCGCGGAGGACAACCCGTGGGAAGTCCTTAAACGTGATTATCCTGTTGGCACAGTCTGTGACGCTACGATTGTCGGTATGACCGCTTTCGGCGCTTTCGCAAGAATTATTCCTGGTATCGACGGTTTGATACATATCTCTCAAATCGCCGACCACAGAATCGAAAAGCCGCAGGATGTTTTAAAGGTGAACGATGTTGTGAAAGCCAAAATTACGGAAGTTGATTTTGACAAGAAACGCGTCAGCCTTTCCATCAGAGCTTTGCTCGAACCTGTTGAGCAGACAGAAGAAGTACCTGCCGAGTAATTTTTGTTTATTGAAGGCGCAAAGGAACTCAAGTTTCTTTGCGCCTTTTTTCTGTCTTTTCACATTTTGATTCCTCCTGAGTATTATGGAGATATAAGATTTGGGAGGTGTTGCTATGAGAAGGTGGCATAGATTCGGCTATGGCAGCCGTTCACATACGCGGAATTCCTGGAAATTGCTGATTGTCATAGTTTGCTTTTTTGCGTTTATAATATTAATTGATTCCCAGTTCCGTCCCATTATCAAATCCATTACCGCCAATCAGGCGCGGATTAAATCCGTCGATACCATCAACAATGCTATAACACAGGAATTGAACAAAAACGGTATCACCTATAAAGATCTGGTTACGGTGGAACGGGACGGCGAAGGCAAAGTTTTGGCGATTACGACGCAAATGATAAAAATGAATGAATTGAAATCCGCAATTATTGCTGATGTCCAGAAGGATATCGGCGACGACGGCCACTTGGACATTGGGGTTCCTCTGGGCTCGCTCACAGGGGGAGATCTTTTGCACGGCTGGGGACCGAAGGTACCGCTCAGATTGACGCTTTCCGGTAACGTGAACGCGGATTTTAAAAGTACTTTTGAGTCCGCCGGCATCAACCAAACCAAGCATCAGATCATTCTCAACGTACATACCAGCGTGTATTCTTTTCTGCCCGGATTTGACACGACCACGGAGGTGGAAACCAATGTGCCCGTTGCAGAAACAATCATTGTGGGCGAGGTGCCTCAGGTAGTTGCAAATATTAGTTAATCTGCTATTATTAGTAGCGAGAGGATTGATTATGATGGATGTTAAAGAAGCGAAAAAACAGTTAAAAGAACTGAGAAAACAAATTGAGTATCATAATAAAAAATACTATACGGAAGACGCGCCGGAAATTGACGACTATGAGTACGATATGATGTACCGCCGCCTGCAGCAGCTTGAGGAGCAGTACCCTGAGCTGGTTACGCCCGACTCTCCCACGCAGAAGGTCGGTGCGGAGGTTCTCAATAAATTTCAGCCTGTTGTGCATACCGTTCCTATGGAAAGCCTGCACGACTCCTTTTCGGAGCAGGAGTTGATTGATTTTGACCGCAGAGTGCGTTCTGCTGTAGAGAATCCCATATACATTGTAGAACCCAAATTTGACGGCCTTTCCGTTTCTCTTGAGTACCGTGACGGCCTGTTTGTACGGGGCTCCACCCGCGGCGACGGTACAGTGGGGGAGGATGTAACGGATAACCTCAGAACGATTCGTACCGTACCGAAACAGCTTACCAGAGCGCTGCCGTTTCTGGAAGTTCGCGGCGAGGTTTATATGTCGCATGAAAGCTTTTTCCGTCTTTCCGAGCGGCAGGAGCTCAACGACGAAAAGCCCTTTAAAAATCCCCGCAACGCGGCGGCGGGCTCTCTCCGGCAGAAAGATTCAAAGGTTACCGCGTCCCGTACGCTGGACATCTTTGTATTTAATGTGCAGCAGGTAACGGGGAAAGAGCTTCACAATCATGACGACGCATTGAACTTTTTGAAAGAACTCGGCTTTGCCGTACCACCCTTCTTTACAGCTTGCTCCACGGTAGACGAAGTGGTAGCCGAAGTCAATCGAATCGGCGAGCTGCGCGGCTCACTGGACTATTCCATTGACGGCGCAGTGATTAAAGTGAATTCCTTTGCCCAGCGCGAGGTTTTGGGGAGTACCTCCAAATTCCCCAAATGGGCGGAAGCGTTTAAGTATCCTCCGGAAGAGAAGGAAACCCGGCTGCTCAGCATTGAAATCAATGTCGGCCGTACCGGCGTTTTAACTCCGACGGGTGTGTTTGAACCGATTACCCTAGCGGGGACGACGGTGAGCCGTGCCACGCTTCACAATGAGGATTTTATCCGTGAAAAGGATATCCGTATCGGCGATACGGTAATTCTGAGAAAAGCCGGAGAGATCATTCCGGAAGTCGTTTCCGTTGTATCCCATATGCAAGACTCCGTACCATATGAAATGCCCGAGGTTTGCCCGTCCTGCGGTGTGAAGGTTGCCCGTGAAGAGGGTGAAGCCGCTACGCGATGCACCAATCCGGAATGTCCGGCGCAGCTTTTGCGCCATATGATCCATTTTTCCAGCCGCGACGCCATGGATATTGACGGTCTGGGTCCGGCGGTAATCGAGCAACTGATTAAACAGGGACTGCTCACGTCGCCCGCAGATCTGTATACCCTTCGTTTTGACCAGATTGCTTCTTTGGAGCGAAAGGGCGAAAAATCATCCCAAAATCTGATCGACGCGATCCAAAAGACGAAGGACAATGACCTGTACCGTCTTGTCTATGCGTTTGGAATTCCTCATATCGGATTAAAGGCAGCGAAGCTTCTTTCTTCCTATTTTCAGAATATGGACGCCATTTTTCACGCCAGCGCGGAGGAAATTGCCGCGATTGACGGTTTTGGCCAGATTATGGCGGACAGTGTGGTTCAGTTTTTTACACTGGACAACACAGCCCATCTGATTGGCCGTCTGCGTGACGCGGGGGTCAATATGCTCTGTAAAACAGTGGTGGATGACAACCGTTTCTACGGCAAAACCTTTGTGCTCACGGGAACTCTGCCGACCATGACCCGGACACAGGCGGGTGCCATCATCGAGAAGATGGGCGGAAAGGTTTCCGGCAGCGTTTCCAAAAAGACCGACTATGTATTGGCGGGAGAGGATGCCGGCAGTAAGCTGACAAAGGCGCAGCAGCTGGGGGTAACAGTCATTTCCGAAGAAGAATTTAACAATATGATTCAAGACTGAATTTTAATAAAAAACTTTGAAAGTCGCGGAGCACTGATTTGTGTTCCGCGGCTTTTTTCGGCCATTTTCCGGTAATCAGAATTGCTTTCTGTTTTTATATTCGCAGAAAAGGAATTTGGTATCAATAGTTTGATTTGCAACATGAGTTATTGAATAACAAATAAAATATATCGATAAACAATAAATTAATATTGATAATTAGTAATCGCTGTGATATAATACAAATGAAATCACAGAGGAGGCTTCTGCTGTATGTGGAATTATTCGAAATCATTGACGCTTTCCATCTTTTGTACCAGACTGTTCGCTGTTTTGTTGGCGGTGGGCGTATGTGCCGCGCCAACGATTGTCAGCTGGTATTTCGGGGATGCACCGGCAATTCAAGCTTTGCATTTGCCGTTTCGCATTACCATCTATCTTTGCGCGGTGCCGGGATTTTTCCTGCTCTACTGTCTGAACACGTTGCTCATAAACATCCGCGCGGGCAGTGTATTTGTGCTGGTAAACACAAAAATGCTCCGAATGATCTCGTGGACTTGTATTGCCGTCGGCGTCATCACTTTTGGTTCGGGCTTTTATTACGCGTCGTTTTTCATCGTGGCCGTGGCCTGTGCCTTTTTTGCACTGATTATCCGGGTGATTAAAAACGTCTTTGAACAGGCGATCGAACTGAAAAGTGAAAATGATTTCACGATTTAAAGGATGGAAAAATATGCCCATTATCATTAATTTAGACGTCATTATGGCGAAACGGAAAATCACTTCCGGCGAGCTATCAGAAAAAATAGGGATTACACCCGCAAATTTATCCATCTTAAAAAACAACAAGGCGAAGGCAATCCGCTTTTCCACCTTAGAAGCTTTATGTCGTGAGCTGAATTGTCAGCCCGCGGATATTTTGGAATATACCGATACGGATTAAAGGAGATTACTATGAATATCGCTGAAGAAAACGGGGCCGTTTCGGTACCCGTAACCACTGGTGCGCCTGTTTTGCCACCCACTCTGGGATACAGCCAGATCCCCACCGCCAAAAAGCCGGAAATCCCGATCCCGTTTACCGGTGCGGATTCCGTGTTTGCCCTGCTTTTTCTGGTGTGCGGTTATCTTTTTGTCTGGCTGATTACGCCGGAAGGCCTGGGAATGGGTGTTACCCTGTTTACCGCCGTGTTTTGTACGCTGGTGCTTCTGTATACAAAAAGCCGGGGAAGAAAGGTTCCACGGAACAGCTGGTTCTGGCTGGCACTGGTTTTGCTGGACTCCGTCAGCTTTTCCCTGTTCACCAATGTTTCTCTGCAATTTCTTAATTTATTGTTTCTGATGGGCTGCGCCGTCTATTGGGTCGCGGTACTGACCTCCGGCAGAATGGAAGGAACCCTCGGAACATACTTTTTGCCAGATATGGTAAATCAATTGCTAAGGGTTCCTTTTTTAAATTTCGGCTGCGCCTCTAAAATTATCCGGCGTTCGTCTGTGAAGAACAGAAAGAGCAGGGTGCTTCTGTCTTCCCTCTGCGGGGCGGTGGCGGCGCTGCCGATCCTTGGGATCGTTCTTTCGCTGCTGATGCAGGCGGATGGGGCATTTCAAAATTTGGTGAAGCAGTTTTCCGCTGATGTAGATACCCATGTTGTTAACTTTCTCTTCCGGCTTCTGCCGGCCTTCCTGACCGGGAGTTATCTGTTCGGACTGCTGTATGGAAATATTGAGAAAAGGCAGGTGGATTCCATTACGGCTGAAAAATCCGCAAGGTTTTCTCAGAAATGCAAAGTGGTGCCCGTGGCTGCTGCCGTTACGGGAACAGTGCTTCTTTGTCTTTTGTATCTGGTTTTCTTCGGGGCGCAGACAGCCTCGCTGTTCAGCGCTTTTTCAGGACAGGGTCAGAACGGGCTTACGCTCGCGGAATTTGCGCGGAGGGGGTTCTTTGAGCTCTGCAAAGTCGTCATGATAAATTTTGCCGTAATTGCGGTTTCTTCCGTACTGATTCGGCTGGAGGGAGAAGAATCCCGTTTGATGAGAGTAATTCATGTGATACTTTCAGTGGAAACGCTGCTGCTGATTGCGTCCGCTCTCAGTAAAATGGTTTTGTATATCACCCGTTACGGACTGACTCCCAAACGGGTATACACCAGTTGGTTTATGGTGGTATTGGCGGTGATTTTTGTTCTCATTATCCTTTCACGGTTCCGGAAGATCAATCTGGCGCGCGGTGTCGTGCTGACCTGTGCGGTTAGCTTTTTACTGCTCTGTTATTCTAATATCGACGGAAGAATCGTGAAGTACAATATAGACCGGTATCAAAGCGGTACGTTGGAAAGCGTGGATGTGGATATCCTTTACGGCGCTCCGGACGCTGCAAAACCCTATGCCCTGAAATTATACAGAAATGTAAAAGATTCCAATATTAAAAATAACCTGGGGGTATTTCTAAGGGAACAAAGCCCGGACAAAGACGAATTTCAGCAGATGAATCTGCAGAAATGGACGGCACTCCGTCTTCCAAAAGAATAAAAATGTCTAATCGGCTCCGCAGGAAATCCTCCTGCGGAGTTATTTTTTTGGTTCTAACCCGGCCAAGTTGTCCATATCTATGTTATTGAAAGAGAGGACAAGGGATATGGATAACTACAGTGACTCAAGATTTGATTCGGCGGCAAAAGCAATCTGCGGCAGAATCGCTAAATATTTCTCGCTTTTGCCGGGCGATATAAAAAAACAGGCGCAGGAGATCCGGCTCCGCGTCAACAAACCGATTTCTATCTGCTGTACCAACGGAATCTACTTTTTGAATCAAACCGGCAGACTGGCGTGCTATCCGGGTGGCGAGACCATGCTTTCCACCAAGGAGGATATTGAAGAATGTTTCCGAAATATCTGCAGCTATTCGATATACAGCCATCAGAATGAAATTAAAAACGGGTTTGTCACGCTGGCCGGAGGACACAGGGTTGGCATCAGCGGAACCGCGGTGTTTCAAAACGGGGAGATCACCGGTATACGGGATATTTCCTCTATCAATATCCGTATCGCGCGGGAGATCACCGGGTCAGCTACCGAGCTGTTTCATTCACTGAAAAAAGAGATCTCCTCCGGACTTTTGATTGTCGGCCCGCCGGCAAGCGGAAAAACAACCATCCTCCGCGATCTTGCCCGCCAGCTGTCCAGCGGTACCTGCGGGGATATCCGAAAGGTCGTTGTGGTGGATGAGCGCGGAGAACTTGCCGGTACCTGTCTGGGGGTGCCGCAAAACGACCTTGGGGTCTGCAGCGATGTGCTGGACGGATACCCAAAAGCGGAGGGGATTATGCAGGCAATCCGCTGCCTGTCCCCGGAATTTATTATCTGTGATGAACTTGGCGGGAATGATGAGGTGATCGCGGTAGAACAATGCCTGAATGCCGGGGTCAGTATGATTTCTACCATTCATTCAGGCAGTATCGATGAGTTTCTAATGAAAAACCAGGCGGTGCGTCTTTTAAAAACCGGTGCCTTCGGCTATGTGGCGATGCTCAACGGGCACAGGGAACCGGGTACAATACAAGGAATTTACAAGGCAGGTGATTTGCTTGCTAAAATTGACGGGCGCGTTGATTCTGATAGCCACAGGAGCTCTTGCGGGGTATATGGAGTCGCATAGGCTTGCCATGCGGGTGGAACAGCTTGAGCGGTTTCTTCGCTTCGTTTCCTGCGCACAGACGGAGATCCGTTTTTCCGCGCTTCCGGTAGAGCAGATTGTGCAGAGACACGGCGGCGATTTGGAGTTTCTGCGAAAGTGCGGAGAATCCTTTCAGAAGTGCGGTGATTTTCAGTCAGCATGGAGGAGCGGGGTCGGCAGCTGCGCGAGAAGCAGCGGTTTCAACGAGAGAGATACAAAATTGCTGGAAGGATTTGGAAGCGGGTTCGGAGTAAGCGATATTGACGGGCAGCTTTCACACTGTGCCCTTTACTATGAATTAACAACCCAAAACCTGAAAGAGGCAAGGGGCGAAAAGGAACGAAAATCAAGGCTGTATCAAATGTTCGGCGTGTTTTCCGGAATGGCGGCGGCACTCCTGTTATGTTGAGGATGGAGGAATCAGAAATGGATGTGGATTTGATTTTTAAAATAGCGGCAATCGGCATTATTGTTGCGGTGCTGAACCAGCTGCTGATTCGTTCGGGCAGGGAAGATCAGGCAATGATGACGACCATTGCCGGTTTGATCGTAGTGCTCATGATGATTATCCAGCAAATAGACACTTTGTTTAAGTCTATTAAATCCATATTTGGTTTATAGCCATGAATATGATAGCCGTAGCAGGGATTGCGGTCATTGCGGCGATTCTAGCCGTGATGCTGAAACGGTACCACCAAGAATATTCCATTGTCGTCAGTATCTGCGCCGGGGTTCTCCTCCTGTTTGCAATACTGGAGAATATTACACCCGCCATCCAGCAGATCAATACCCTTCTTGCATCGGCGGGGCTTTCCGCAGAGTACGCTGCGATTTTATTCAAATCCCTCGGAATCTGTTTTTTGGCGCAGTTCGCTGCCGATTCCTGCCGGGATGCCGGGGAAAGCGCGCTGGCTTCTAAGGTGGAACTCGCCGGGAAAATTGCAATTGTGGTGCTGTCGCTGCCGCTTTTCGAAAAAATTGCCGGCACAGCCGTAGGACTGATTGGTGGATAAGGATGAAAAAAATAATCTGTATCGCTGTTCTGGTATTTCTTGCGGCGGTTTTTTCCCTGCCGGTGCATGCCGCAGCAAAACAGGATGATTACTATACCCGTCAGCTGCAGGAGAGCGGCGCGGCGGACCTTGCGGACAAACTGCCCAGCGACACCAGAAAAGCGCTGGAAAACATGGGGATTGAAGACACCAACTGGAAAAATATCACCTCAATCACGCCAAAAAACATGTTCGATCAAATTCTTTCCGTAGTAGCGGGGAAAACGGGGGAACCGCTCCGGGCGGCGGTTTCGGTAATCGCGGTCATGCTTCTGTGCGCGCTTTTGAACGGGATGAAGCTCTCCTTCGGGGAAAAGCCGCTGGGCGGAGTGATCGGTATGGTTTCCACACTCTGTATCTGTGTGATTGTCGTAAATCCGATTGTGTCGTGTATTGCGAGCGCGGCAACGATCATCAAGACGGCGGCCGGGTTTCTGTTGGCCTGTATTCCGGTACTTGCGGGCATTATGATTGTAGCCGGGCAGCCCGCTACAGCGGGTTCCTACAATCTTTTGATGATGGGGGCGGGCAATGTAATTTCTTTGCTGTCCTCCAGTATTCTGGTGCCGATGATGAACATTTTTCTGGCGCTTTCCATTGTCTCCGCGGTATCTCCGAATATCAACCTGAACGGACTGTGCGAGGCGTTCAGCAAGTCTGTAAAATGGATCATGGGTTTTTGTATGACGATTTTCACCGGGCTGCTCACCATGCACGGTATTGTTGCCACCGCTCTGGACACGACGGGTACCCGTGCGGCAAAATTTGTTGTCAGCAGTTTTGTTCCCATTGTAGGAAATGCACTGGGGGAAGCGCTGCATACCATCAACGGATGTGTCAAGATGCTGAAATCCGGCGTCAGCGCTTTCGGACTGCTAGCAGGTCTTTTTGTGTTCCTGCCGATTTTGATTGAATGTCTTGTCTGGCTGCTGACCCTGCAGGTCTGCGTGGGAATCGGAGACATCTTCGAGCTGAAGGAAATCAGCTCTTTGCTGAAAGCTTCCGGTGAAGTGATCGAGACTCTTCTCAGCATCATCCTGTGCTGCATGATGATCCTGATGGTTTCCACGGTGATACTGCTGATTATCGGAGGTGCGTCGTCATGAATGCGGTCAGGGAATGGTCGGCCGCAATTTGCATGGCGGCCCTTGTCGCCGCAATGCTGCAGGGACTGGTTCCAAACGGTTCTATGGAGCGTATGGTGAAATTCGTAATCGGCGCCTTTGTTATCTGTGCGCTGATCGTTCCGCTTGCAAAAATTGCGCCCAAGATTTCCATGAGTTTTCAGGAGGATGCAGGCAGCCCGGCCAATTCACAGCTTGAAAAAACGGTGGAAAAACAGTATTCCGCTGCCGCACAGGAGAGCATAACGAATCTTGTGGTGACAGAGTTAAATAATATCAATATAAAATGCAAAAATGTTAATGTGATTATGGATACAAACGAAGATGGCAGCATATCAATTAACAAGGTGGTTGTCATTCTGGCAAAAGGATATGGAGCGGACTGTGAAAAGGCTTCGGCCCAACTGGAAAAAACATTAGGACTGAAAATGGAGGTATCTTCCGATGAAAGCGAATGACAGCGGCTTAAAGGAAGAAAAGGAGACGATTCTTTCCAAGCTGGCGGGAAACGATTTTTACCGCAAGATTATCATTGTAGCCGGCCTGGTAGGAATTGCCTTTATCTTCCTTTCAAGCTATCTGAACAATTACCATACCGACAATACCAAAACCGTATCTTCCCAGCCAACGGTTACGGCCGAGCAGTATGCCGAAGAGCTGGAAACCAGCCTGACGGATCTTGTAACCCGGATTCAGGGAGCGGGAGCGGCGAAGGTTCTGGTAACACTGGAACGGAGCACACAGTATGTGTACGCTACGGAAGAGAAAAAAAGCAATCAGACTACTGAGGACAAATCCGACGGTTCCACCACTAAAAATGAAGCGAATGATAACACGGAGACCACTTACATACTTGTTAAGGATGCCGACGGTGCCCAAAAAGCGCTAGCGGTAACTGAGGTTCAGCCGATCATAAAGGGTGTTGTCGTTGTTTGTGACGGCGGCGACAATCCGGTCGTACAGCAGGATATTATTTCCGCTGTGACAACAGCGCTCGATATTACTTCTGTACGGGTATGCGTTATAAAAGCAAAATAATTTTAAACGGGGGGAATTCATTCTATGACTATGGGAAAGCGTCAGCTTGTACTTGCGGCTTTGATTGTGGCGCTCGGTGCGGCGGTGTACTTAAACTGGCAGTTCTCGGGCAACAATCAATTGCTTGCCACCAACGCGGTTACATCAACGGCGGACCATGAATTCGGGGAAGCCCAGCTTGCGGATGCTCCGGTGTCCGGTTCGTCCAAAGCCGCTTCATCCTCATCCTCGGCCGTGCAGGCAAACGCGCCTGCGTCCACCTATTTCAGCGAGGCGCGTCTGTCACGTCAAAAATCCAGGGATACGGCGGTTGAGCTTTTGGAAAAAGTTCTGACCGACGCAAAATCCAACGATGCGGCGAAAAAAGACGCTGTCGCTCAGGCGGCCGTTATCGCGCAGAATACTCTGAAAGAAAGTAATGCTGAAAATTTGATTAAGGCTAAAGGTTTTTCCGACTGTGTTGTCTTTTTGCAGAACGCGGAATGCAACGTTGTGGTGAAGACGACCGATTCCAATCAAAACAACGCAATTGTCATCAAAGATATTGTTTCCGGACAGTCCGGCATCTCTTATGACAAGATTAAAATCGTTGAAGTAAAATAGCGCCTGCAATTTTTGACCTGATCGCCTACATAGAATTTTCAATTCCTTTCTGTTCAGATAAAATATTTGATTCTGAAAAAGATTGTGGTATAATGTACCCGTGGATGTTTGAAAATATAATCAGCGGTTAAAACCCTCCACATAACCAGTGGGGGGTTCTTTTAATATTCTGACATATGCAGGAAAGTACGGCTGAAAAACGGAGGAAGAAAATGAAAAGACACGAGGCGAGGGAGCAGGCGTTTGCCCTGATTTTCGAAAGAAGCATCAATCACGATACAACGGAACACCTGATAGACGCAGCCGGGATGTCACGGGATATCATCATTGATGATTTTGCTGAAAAGGTTGCCGTTGGCGTGGAGGAAAATGAAGAGACCCTCAACACTCTGATAGAGAAAAATATTCGTGGCTGGAAAATGAACCGCCTTTCCAAGGTGGCACTGGCGCTCATGAAACTCTCCATCTATGAAATAATGTTTGAAAAGGATATTCCGGTGAGTGTTTCCATCAATGAGGCGGTCGATCTTGCGAAGACATACGGCGGGGCGGATGACGCTCCGTTTGTAAACGGTGTGCTGGGTTCGGTTGCAAAAGAGCTTGATAAGAAGGATGCCCATGAAACAGCCGATTGACACACTTGGTATTGACACCAGCAATTATACGACCTCCGCTGCCCTTTTACAGAATGGGGCGGTTTTTCAGCAGAAAATGCTTCTTCCGGTAAAACAGGGGGAACTGGGCCTTCGCCAGAGCGACGCCGTGTTTCATCATGTGCAGCAGCTTCCGCAGGTGCTGGAAACGCTGATTCAGGACAAGCTTTCCGTCGGTGCGGTCGGTGTTTCTGACCGTCCGCGTGACCTGGAAGGCTCCTACATGCCGTGTTTTACGGTCGGATATGGTACCGGAAAGGCAATTGCGCTTTCTCTTGGAGTACCTTTTTATACCTTTTCTCATCAGGCGGGTCATATTGCCGCCGCGTTGTATTCCGCCGGTAAACTGAATCTGCTTCATGAGAAATTCATTGCGTTCCATGTTTCCGGCGGTACAACGGAGGCAGTCCTTGTCACGCCGGATGAAAAAGCGATCTTTTCCACGCGGATCATTGCGCGGTCACTGGATTTGAAGGGTGGACAGGCAGTGGACAGGGTAGGGGCTATGCTCGGCCTTGCGTTTCCATCAGGGAAGGCTCTGGAACAGCTGGCCTTACAGACTGATAAAGCAGTTCGTGTCAAGCCGTCGCTAAAAGGAGCGGACTGTTCTCTTTCCGGTGTGGAAAACCGCTGTGCCGACATGCTGAAAAAAGGGATGCCGAAAGAAGAGATCGCTGCTTACTGCCTGTACTCCATTTTGGCGGCGCTGGACGGAATGACGGCTGAACTGCTGAAGCAATACGGAAATCTTCCTTTGCTGTTTGCGGGCGGAGTGATGTCCAACAGCCTGATTCGCAGTGCGATGACGGAAAAATACGGTGCCGCTTTTGCCGCGCCGGAATTTTCAGCGGACAACGCCGCAGGAATTGCGGTTTTAACCTCGATAAAGGGGGCATAATCACCATGGCGGACTTTCCGGTTGTACTGAGTGTTACGCAGCTGAACACCTATATCAAGTCTAAATTTGACGGAGATGAGAACCTGACACACGTCTTTGTCGGCGGCGAAATCTCCAATTTCACCAATCATTACAAATCCGGGCATTTTTATTTGTCCCTCAAGGATGAAAAGTGCGTAATCCGGGCGGTGATGTTCGCTCAAAGCGCCCGGCGTATCCGCTTTCTACCGCAGGATGGCATGAAGGTGATTGTGCGCGGACGGGTCAGTGTTTATGAGGCGACGGGGCAGTATCAGCTTTATATTGACGATATGCAGCCGGATGGCCTTGGCGCGCTGAACCTCGCCTTTGAGCAGCTGAAGACAAAACTGGAAGCCGAGGGACTGTTTTCCCCGGAACGGAAAAAACCGATTCCCGTTTTTCCGGAACGAATTGGCGTCATCACTTCTCCCACCGGGGCGGCGGTACATGATATTACCTCGATTCTCGCGCGCCGGTACCCTCTGGCGGAAATTGTTTTCTGCCCCGTGCTGGTACAGGGGGAAGGGGCCGCTCCCCAGATCGTAGACGCACTTGCTCGGTTCAACCGGCTTTTGTGTGCCGATGTAATCATTCTTGGTCGAGGAGGCGGTTCTCTGGAAGATCGTTGGCCATTTAACGAGGAAATGGTTGCGCGGGCAGTTGTCGCTTCTAAGATTCCGGTTATTTCCGCAGTTGGGCATGAAACCGATTTTACCATCTGTGACTTTGTGGCCGACCTTCGTGCGCCAACCCCGTCCGCAGCCGCGGAACTCGCAGTGCCCGATTGCGCGGAATTGGAATACACAATCCGCTATGATCTTTCGCGCCTGAAGAAAATTATGCATAAGAAGCTTGACGAACTGAAGCAGAATTTAAATGCGCTTACCTCAGGCTACATTTTTAAAAATCCTTTGAATTTGATTGAATTGGAGCGGATTCGTACCGACCAGCTTACTGCAAGGCTCAACGGATCTATGAGCAGGAAAACGGCGGATGCCCGGGCTGCGCTTTCGTCAGTCAGCGGCAGGCTGAACGCCTTAAGCCCGCTGGCCACTCTTTCCCGGGGATATTCGATTGTATATGGTCAGGACGGACATGTTGTCACCCGCGCTTCTAATCTGAAAACGGGTGAGCGAATTTCGGTGCTTCTGAAGGAAGGAACACTTGGCTGTGTAGTTGACAGCGTGGAGGAAAAACATGAATAAGAAAATGACCTTTGAAGACGCCATGACGAAGCTGGGCGAAATCGTTGACCGGCTGGAAAACGGCAATGAGTCGCTTGACAGTTCCCTGAAACTGTTTGAGGAAGGCTCCGCACTTGCTGCCCTGTGTTACGGAAAACTGGAAGGCGCCGAGCAGAAAATCAGACAGATATCCGAATTTGAAGAAGCCGGCGGTGACAAAAATGCTTAACTTAAGGGAGAAGCATCTGCTCGAAAGGATAGACGCCAAACTGGCGGAATATCTTCCTGAGGAAGATATCATACAGGCCGACCTGATTCAAGCCATGCGATACAGTTTGCTGGGAGAAGGCAAACGAATCCGGCCGATTCTTGTGCTGGAATTCTGCAGGCTTTGCGGAGGAGAGGAAAATGCCGCACTGCCGTTTGCCTGCGCGGTTGAAATGATTCATACCTATTCGCTGATTCACGACGATCTCCCCTGCATGGATAACGACGACATGCGTCGCGGACGCCCGTCCAACCACAAGGTGTTTGGCGAAGACACCGCCCTGCTGGCGGGAGATGCGCTGCTGACCATGGCGTTTGAAGTGATGCTTTCCGAAGAAGCTGTGCGGCTTGCCGGGGCCGGGCGCGCTGCGAAGGCGGCGGGATACCTTGCACGCGCTGCCGGTGCGTACGGAATGGTAGGGGGTCAGGTGATTGACCTGATGAGCGAAGGGCGAGCCATTTCGCTGGAAACCCTCAAAAAGATGGATGAGAATAAAACCGGGGCGCTGATTCTGGCATCCGCACAGATGGGCTGTGCCCTTGCAGGCGCGGATAACAAACAGATGCAGGCTGCGGAAAGCTACGCAAAGGCAATCGGCCTTGCGTTCCAGATCGTAGACGACATTCTGGATGTAACAGGGGATACCGAAACACTGGGCAAACCGGTCGGCAGTGACAATGAAAATCAAAAGAGCACCTATGTTTCTCTGATGGGGCTGGAAGACGCGGCGAAAGCCGCCGATGAACTGACGGTACAGGCAGTGGAGGCGCTTAGCTGCTTTGGAGAAAAAGCAGATTATCTCATTGAGTTTGCCAAAAAGCTGGCCGTTCGCAGAAAGTAAGGAATTTTACCGTATTTATTGACAAAATTGACGGAATATGATAATATTGTTAAGCCGCATATTACGGGCTTTATAAGTGGGAAACCCGCCCGATGATAGCGAGTTTAGAGAAAAGGCAGGACCTTTCATTCATGTTTGCAGTAATTGAAACAGGCGGCAAGCAGTACAAGGTACAGAATGACGATGTCATTTATATTGAGAAGCTTGCAGCAGAAGAAAATTCTTCCGTCGATTTTAAAGTGGTTGCACTTGGCGGCGACGACGGACTCAAAGTGGGCGCACCTTATGTTGAGGGAGCTACCGTAACCGGTAACGTTCTCAAAAATGGTAAGGGAAAGAAAATTACAGTCTTCACTTACAAATCCAAAAAGAGCGAAAAGCGCAAAATGGGTCACAGACAGCCCTATACCAAAGTACAGATTACCGCAATTAACGCTTAATTGTCATGATTTGTGCAGAGTTTTTTACCCGGCCTGACGGCTCGCTTCTGGGATTTTCCCTGAGCGGTCACAATGGGGAAGCGGGCAGGGATATCATTTGTGCGGCGGTTTCTTCTGCGGCGTATATGACTGCCAATACCATTACGGAGATTGTCAGAGCCAACGCTCAGATCACTGTTGAAGACGGATATATGCTCGTCAGAATTTCGTTGAATGAGGCAAAAGACTGCCGCAGTATTCTTGCGGGGTTCAAACTTCATATGCTGGAGCTTGAAGAACAGTATCCTCAAAATATTAATGTAAGCTATACGGAGGTGTAAATGATGATTAAAATCAATATACAGTTATTTGCTCATAAAAAGGGAATGGGTTCCACCAAGAACGGCCGTGATTCAGAATCCAAACGTCTTGGTGTGAAGCGTGCCGACGGTCAGTTTGTACTCGCCGGAAACATTCTTGTCAAACAGCGCGGAACACATATTCATCCGGGTGAAAACGTCGGTATCGGTTCCGATGATTCTCTGTTTGCTTTGATTGACGGTCGTGTAAAGTTTGAGCGTCTTGGCCGCGATCGCAAGCAGGCCAGCGTTTACGCAGTGGAGCAATAAGCCTATTTTCAGGTGAATGAAAATCCCGGGCCGTTTTCGCCCGGGATTTTTTGGCTTTTCTGAACAAAATATGGTATACTAATTCGAAGGCAATATTTCACAGAAATGGCGGTAAAACTTAGAATGTTTATTGATAGTGCGAAAATTACAATCAAAGCGGGAGACGGCGGAAACGGCAAAGTTTCCTTTCACCGTGAAAAATTTGTCGCTTCCGGCGGGCCGGACGGCGGCGACGGCGGCCGGGGTGGAAATATCGTTTTTCAAGTGGATGACAATCTTTCCACACTGGCGGATTTCCGCTATAAGAGAAAATATGTGGCCAAAAATGGCGAAGACGGCATGCAGAAGCGTTGTTATGGCAGGAAAGCGGACGACCTGATTATCAGGGTCCCCCGAGGAACCTTGCTAAAAGATGCCGCTACCGGACGAATCGTTGCGGATTTATCTACCAATGAACCGCAGACCATTGCTAAGGGCGGCCGCGGCGGCTGGGGCAATACTCATTTTGCCACCGCAACACGGCAGACTCCGCGCTTTGCCAAAGCCGGAATGCCGGGTGAATCCATGGAACTTTCCATGGAGCTGAAGCTCTTGGCGGACGTCGGACTGGTCGGCTACCCGAATGTGGGAAAATCGACCCTTGTGTCCGTTGTGAGCGAAGCAAAACCCACGATTGCCAACTATCATTTTACAACGATCACTCCTGTACTCGGCGTCGTCCGCATGGGCGAGGGGAAATCGTTTGTTATTGCCGACATTCCCGGACTGATTGAGGGCGCCGGGGAAGGTGCCGGACTTGGGCACCAGTTTCTGCGGCATGTGGAACGCTGCAGAATGCTCGTACACATTGTCGACATTGCGGGCAGCGAAGGCCGGGACCCCAAACAGGACTTTCTGACCATTAACGCGGAATTAAAAAAATTCAATTCCGATTTGGCGGAAAGGCCGATGATTGTTGCCGGTAACAAATGCGATCTCGCGACAGACGAACAGATCGAGGATTTCAAAAATTATGTAGAGGGACTTGGCTATGAGTTCTTCCCAATTATGGCGGCTATCCGTTACCAGGTTGACCCGCTGCTGAACAAGATTTCAGAGATGCTCAGTAAACTGCCGCCGGTCAGACAATTTGAGCCGGATCCTGCGCCGCTGGTTTCCGCGGAGGAAATCGGGCTCAATGAGGTAAAGGTAACCAAGGAGGACGGCGTCTTTGTGGTAGAGGGCGAGTGGCTGATCCCTGTCATTAATTCAGTGAACTTTGACGACTACGAATCCCTTCAGTATTTTCAGCGCGTACTCATAAATTCCGGAGTGATTGAAGCACTTCGCGATGCCGGAGTTGAGGAAGGCGACACCGTCAGTATTTACGACATCGAATTTGACTTTATGGAATAAATATTTTCGGTTACTTCCGACATTATAATGACTAGGAGTGCTTTACTTGGAACGATTATATCCTGCGGACTGTAATCCCAGGTTGCTGAGTCCATTGACGCTTGCCTTTGTCGGGGACGGGGTGTTTGAGCTTTTTGTGCGCGAACGCCTCGTGTGCCAGGGGAACTGTCCGGTCAAATCTCTTCATAAGAAATCGGTTGAACAGGTTTGCTGCAGTGCTCAGTCAAAGGCTTCTCAGAAACTTCTTTCCGTTCTGACGGAAGAAGAGCTGGAGGTTTTTAAGCGCGGCCGCAACGCGCACACGAACCATGTTCCCAAAAATGCGGCCGTAGAGGATTACCATGCCGCAACCGCTTTTGAGGCTCTGTTCGGCTACCTTTATCTTTCCGGTAACATTGAACGCCTGCGAGAGATTTTCAATTTGGTGTGTGACGATTAAGATTTGGGAGATGCTGTTATGCTTTCCGAAACTCCAAAGGAAAAAGCAATTGGTATTTTAAAAGATATTCTGTTTTTCGTTGCCGGCAGCCTGATTTACGCAGTTTCCGTCAATGTGTTTACCGCTCCGAACCAAATTGCACCGGGCGGAATCACCGGCGTCAGTACCATGATTAACTATCTGTTCCAGTGGCCGATCGGTATGACCGCCCTGCTGCTGAATATTCCAATCTTTATCTGGGCAATTATGGAAATCGGGTACAAGCTCGTTGGGAAAACCATTGTGGCGACGGTGTTTGTGTCGGTTGCGATCGATATGGTCGGGAAAATTCTGCCGGCTTATACGGGTGAAAAAATGCTTGCCGCCATCTTTGGCGGAATCATAGAAGGAATCGGGCTTTCCCTTGTCTTTATGCGAGGAGGGACCACCGGCGGAACCGACCTTGTGGCCCGTCTGCTTGGCAGGCGGCTGCGCAATCTTTCCATGGGAAAGCTGATGCTCTGTGTTGATATGATGATTGTAATTGCCTCTGCGTTTGTATATGGCAATATTGAAAGCGCGCTTTACGCTACGATAACGATTTTCGTTTCTACCCGCTTGATTGACGCTATGCTCTACGGTACGGACACGGGTACCGGAAAACTTCTTTTTATCATGTCCGTGAAAAACGACGAAATTGCTCAGGATATTTTAACCGATATGGATCGTGGCGTCACGGTGCTGAAATCACGCGGCGCGTACAGCGGTCGCGAAGGAGAAGTCCTGCTCTGCGCAGTTCGCCGTTACGAGGTAGTTAAGGTAAAGGATATTGTCCGGTCCCACGACCATGACGCGTTTATGATTATCGGTGATGCGGGTGAAATCTCCGGCGAGGGATTTCGCCAGGTTAAAGTGGAGGATAAAACCCTGAAAGAATTGATTGCGCACGCTAACGCGAAAAAAAAATAAGAAACAGGCGATCTTGTATTTCTATACAAAATCGCCTGTTTCACATTGGTGAATGGACATTTGTTTTTTGTTGTGATGTTATTTGCAATTATTGGAAGATTTGTTTGTTGCCTGTGTACCGTTATTGGTTTTGTTGTTGGCACGGTTGGTGGTCTCATTGGTAGCGCTTGTAGAACCACGGTTTGTGCTCTCGTTTGTGGAATTGGTAGAGCTGCGGTTTGTGCTCTCTGTAGCAGAATAGTTCTGCTTGCTCGGTTTTGAAGTTTGTTTATCCAAGATATTCACCCCCTTCGCCATCTATTATTAGTATCTTTACGACGAATATACATTATTTTACAGGAGTTGATGATTTTGATTGAATTGCCGGGGAGCTTTCAGAACAAAATGGGAAAAATGCTTGGCGAGGAGTATGAGGATTTTTTGGCTTCTTACCGTGAACCCTATTACCGCGGCATTCGGCTGAATACACTCAAATGTGATGAAAAGACGCTTAGAGCTTCGCTCCCGTTTCCTTTGGAGAGGACACCTTTTTCTCCGCTGTCCTATTACATTCCTTCGCACGCTCCGAAAATCGGTTCCCTAGCTTTACATCACGCGGGGGCATTTTATTCTCAGGAGCCTTCCGCTGCCAGCGCGGTGACTGCGCTGAATCCCAAACCGGGTGACAGGGTACTGGATCTATGTGCCGCTCCCGGTGGAAAATCCACCCAGATTGCGGCTCTTCTGCAGGGAAACGGGCTGCTCTGGTCCAATGAAATCGTCAAGAGCAGGGCCAATGTTCTGCTTTCCAATATTGAACGAATGGGAGTGAAAAATGCGGTCGTTTCCTCCTGTCACCCGGAAACCCTTTGCAGCGCCCTTGCCGGATATTTTGACAAAGTGCTGGTGGACGCTCCCTGTTCGGGAGAGGGAATGTTCCGCCGTGACGAACAGGCGCTGCAGGACTGGAGCCAGGAGCATGTGGAAGCCTGTGCCGTCCGTCAGCTGGCAATCTTGCGCAGTGCTGCTCATGCCTTAAAGGAAAACGGAACCCTGGTTTATTCCACCTGCACCTTTTCCCCTGAAGAAAACGAGGGTGTGGTATCCGAATTTTTGAAGGAAAGAAACGATTTTATCCTGACTGATTCGGGGGAATCCTTTGGACGCCCCGCTTTGCTGCCGCAGGCTCGCAGAGTTTTCCCCATGGACGGAGGGGAAGGGCACTTTGTTGCCGTTTTGCGGCGGGTTTCCGTTAACAGCGCCTATCCCGCGCCTTATTCACCGAAAAAACCCGTTTTACTGGAAATGGTAAAAGACCTGTATGATCAGATTTTTCAGGCACCGCTTTCTTCCCCGGTGGATCAGATAGGCGATTCTTTTTTGATGCTTCCGCACGAGCTTCCGTATCTGAAAGGGCTGGGGGTTATCCGCGCCGGTGTGCTGCTTGGAGAGGCAAAGAAAAACCGCATTGAACCCGCTCATGCGCTGTTTATGTCCGCAAAGCCGCAGGAGCTGAATTCTGTAATGAATTTTTCCCATGATTCGGAACAGATTGGCGCTTTTCTGCGTGGGGAAGAGATCGAGGCGGATGGTGACTGTCATGGCTTTACCGGCGTTGCGGTTGACGGCGTGCTGACCGGCTTTGGAAAATGCTCCAACGCACGCCTGAAAAACCGATACCCGAAAGGGCTTCGCAACAACTGACTTTTTCCCGTTATTTTCAAGTCACTTTAAGATGCTAAAGCTTGAAATTACTGGAAAAGGATGATATAATAGTCGATAATTAATTTGAAAGAGGGCATTTGAAATGCAGGAAATCAGAGTTGAATTGACTGAACATCCACAACCTAAGCCAACCGATTCAAGTAAACTCGGATTCGGTACGATCTTTACAGATCATATGTTCATTATGAACTATGATGAGGGAGAGGGCTGGCACGACGCCAGAATTGTCCCGTTTGGACCGATTGAGCTATCGCCGGCGGCGATGTGCCTGCATTACGGCCAGTCTGTTTTTGAAGGAATGAAAGCTTACAGAGCGGTTGACGGCAGGATCCTGCTTTTCAGGCCGGATAAAAATATGGCCCGCCTCAATTCTTCCAATGACCGGCTTTGCATTCCGCTGATTGATGAAGAATTCAGCAAGAAAGCGATCGAAAAACTCGTTTCCATTGAAAAGGACTGGATTCCATCCGCAGAGGGAACTTCCCTTTACATTCGTCCGTTTATTATCGGAATTGATCCTCATGTTGGCGTTCATCCGGCACAGCACCTCCTTTTTATTGTTCTTTGCTCTCCGGTCGGCGCTTATTATCCAGAAGGTCTTAATCCGGTAAAGATTTATGTGGAAACCAATTATGTTCGTGCCGTCAAAGGCGGTATGGGGTATACGAAGACGGCCGGCAACTACGCGGCATCCCTAAAAGCACAGGATGAGGCGGAAAAGCAGAATTACACTCAGGTTCTCTGGCTGGACGGCGTGGAGCGCAAATATATTGAAGAAGTCGGAACCATGAATGTATTTTTTGTGATCGGCGATGAAATTGTAACCCCTGCGCTGCAGGGCTCCATCCTTCCGGGTATCACCCGTATGTCCGCTATCGAGCTGCTCAAATCGTGGGGAATGAACGTCGTGGAACGGAAATTATCCATTGATGAGCTTGCACAGGCCGCGCAGGACGGCAAGCTCAAAGAAGCTTTCGGTACCGGCACCGCCGCCGTTATTTCTCCAATCGGGCATCTGAAATGGGGCGACGACGTAATGAATATCAACAACGGAGAAATCGGTCCGATTTCCCAGCGCCTCTACGATACCCTCACGGGAATTCAATGGGGCAAGATTCAGGATGAATTCGGCTGGACCGTTGAAGTCTAATAACCGTTTCGCATAGAAAGGCGGCGTTGGTTGCGCCGTCTTTTTCTTTTGCAGGAGGATTTATGCGCGAGCTTTCTTTTTTAGTGCCAAAAGAATATGACGGAATCAGGCTAAAAAGCTTTCTGCGTTCGTACTGCGGAATCTCCGCCCGGCTGATGATCCGGCTGAAACGGGAACCGGCGGGAATTACCAGAAACGGTCAGCACGCCATAGTGACGGAAATTCTGAAAGCGGAGGATGAGGTGCGCATCCGTATGCCTGACGACACAAAGCTTCAAGAACCGCTCAGCGTTCCTCTTGCGGTTGTCTATGAGGACAGCGACCTGCTGGTGCTCAATAAGCCTGCCGCTATGCCGATGTATCCCACGCCCGGCCATGATTGCGACAGTCTGGCCAACGCCGCCGCTGCGTATTTCCTTTCTCATGGGGAACGGCTTTCCTTCCGTCCTGTATACCGGTTGGATAAAGATACAACAGGGCTGGTTGTATTAGCCAAAAACTCTTTTTGCGCGGCGCAGCTTGCGGGAAGAATAGAGAAAGAATATGTTGCCGTGTGCGAAGGAATCCTAACCGGAGAGGGAACAGTTGATGAACCGATCGGTCTGAAAGAGGGTCACCGTATTCAGCGGGAAGTGACCGACCGGGGAGAAAGGGCAATCACGCACTGGAGAACACTGCAAAACGGAAACGGGTACTCGCTGGTTTCTTTTCAGCTGAAAACGGGCAGAACGCACCAAATTCGCGTGCATATGGCGCATATTGGGCATCCTCTTGCGGGGGATGATTTATACGGCGGAAATCTGCGGTTAATTTCCAGGCAGGCACTCCACTGCATGAATATTCATTTTATTCATCCGATCACTAGAAAGAGAACAGATCTTTCCAGTACGCTTCCGGAAGATATGCGGTCACTGCTTGGTACATGTGGTATGGAATAATACACAAAAACAGGTTAAAAATACAGCTTGACTGCATACATTTCCATTAAAATGAATTTTTATTTATATTATACTTGATTTTTGCATATTTATGCGCTATAATACAAACCATACTAAACAAAACAAATCAAACTTCATTTTTACGGAGGGTAATCAAGATGAAAAAGTTTTCTAAAATAGCAGCGTTTTTACTTGCTTCAGCAATGATGTTTACCGCAGCAGGATGCGGCCAGTCCAGCAGCGCGTCGTCCGCGGCGGCAAGCGCGGCAGGCAGTGAGTCCGCCAGCACGGCTGCCTCAACCAGTGTAGACAAGATTAAGGCGGCAGGATTTGTTACAATGTCCACCAACGCGGAGTTCGAGCCGTTTGAATTCAAGGACGGGGACAAAATAATTGGTATTGACATTGACATTTCCAATAAGATTGCGGAAAAGCTTGGCGTTGAACTGAAAGTGAACGATATTGCATTTGATGCTCTCACCACAGAGCTTGGTTCCGGAAAAACTAACTTTGTTGCGGCCGGTATGACAGCCGACGAAGACAGAAAGAAAAATGTTGACTTTTCCGACACCTATTTCGATGCTTCTCAGGCCATTATCGTATTGAAGGGCAGCGCGATCAAAAGCCCCGCTGATCTGAACGGCAAAAAAGTCGGTGTACAGCAGGGAACAACAGGCGACACCTACTGCACCAACGAAGATGGAAAGAATGAAATTAAGGTCGGTTCTACCGAGCGTTATGCCAAAGGCGTAGATGCTGTTGCCGATTTGATTAATGGCAAGATCGACGCTGTTGTTATTGACGATTTCCCGGCTAAGAAATTTGTTGAGAAAAATCCGGATAAGATTGCAAAGCTGGAGGAAGCGCTCACTACCGAGCAGTACGCCATTGCGGTGCCGAAGGGCGACAAGGCAATGCTTGACACAGTGAACAGCGTTCTGAGTGAATTGAAATCAAGCGGAGAGCTTGACAAGATTGTTGAAAAGTACAAAGAAAATCTGGGCGCCTGATTTCCCACTTAACAACAAAATGCAGGGTAGCGAAAAAATCGGCTGCCCTGCTTTTCTCAGTTTAAAAACGGGGGTAAATTATGTATGCACTGACGGCGGCACTGCCGCTTGCTTATTTTTCGGAATTTCCGCAGAAATTTTATGATTCTTTTATATTGAAAAACCGATATACAAACATAGTGTTTGGTCTGGGCAATACCCTTATGATTACTTTCTTTGCAGTTATTATAGGGATTATTCTGGGGACCATTGTTGCCCTTGTCAAGGTGACGCACAATAATGACAAGTCGAAGCTGAAATTTCTCAATGCGGTGTGCAGTATCTATCTGACCGTTATACGCGGTACTCCGGTTGTGGTTCAGCTAATGATTATGTGGTACATTGTTTTTCAGCCGCCCGTGAATTTGGACCGGGTTGTCGCAGCAATTTTTGCTTTCGGTATTAACTCCGGCGCCTATGTGGCGGAAGTTATCCGCAGCGGTATCCAGTCCGTGGACAAAGGGCAGGTTGAGGCCGGGCGCTCTCTGGGGTTGAACCAGCGCGACACCATGGTGAAAATCGTATTTCCGCAGGCTCTGAAAAATGTTCTGCCGGCTATCGGCAATGAATTTATTGCCCTTTTGAAAGAAACATCCGTCGCGGGCTACATTGCGATACAGGATCTGACCAAGGGTGGTGACATCATCAGAAGTATCACCTATGATCCGTATACTTCCCTGCTGGCAGTCGCGGGCATTTATCTTTTGATTGTCATGGGCCTGACCGCATTGCTCGGCAAGCTTGAAAGGAGGCTGCGCAGAAGTGATAACCGTTAAAAATCTGCACAAGACATTTCAGACCCTGAACGGGAAACTGGATGTTTTAAAAGGCATTAATCAAAATATTGAAAAAGGCGAAAAGGTCGTTATTGTCGGTCCTTCCGGTTCGGGAAAAAGCACGTTTCTGCGCTGTCTGAACCTGCTGGAGCAGCCGACCGACGGTGAAGTCTGGTTTGAAGGAGTACAGATCAATGTACCGGACTGTGATATTAACCAGCTCCGTCAGAAAATGGGGATGGTATTCCAGCATTTTAATTTGTTTCCTCATTTGACGGTGCTTCAGAATATTACGCTGGCGCCGATCACCTTAAAACTGAAGACACAGGAACAGGCGGAGCAGCAGGCAAAACAGCTGCTGGAGCGTGTCGGTCTGGCAGATAAGGCGGAAGCATACCCCGTTCAGCTGTCCGGCGGACAGAAGCAGCGTATCGCAATTGTGCGTGCGCTTGCCATGAACCCCGACGTGATGCTTTTTGACGAACCGACCAGCGCACTGGACCCCGAAATGGTCGGAGAGGTTTTACAGGTTATGAAAGAACTTGCCGCCGACGGAATGACCATGGTGGTAGTCACCCATGAAATGGGCTTCGCGCGCGAGGTTGCCACCCGTGTGCTGTTTATGGATGACGGTCAGGTGGTGGAGGAAGCCGCCCCCGATCAGTTTTTTACAAATCCTCAGAATCCACGTTTGCAGGACTTTTTATCTAAAGTTCTTTAAAAAACAATGCGAATATGTTAGAATAAAGAGCACAGTAATGACTGTGCTCTTATTTTTGTGAAGGTGGTTCTGAAACGATGCCTGCTGCAATTACGCATTTTCTTCATGCGCAAAGAGTTCTGGAACACTTGCAAAAGACGGAAACAAATTTGGAATGGAATCCCGAGGCCTTCTTTTGGGGAGCTCAGGGGCCGGATTTTCTGTACTGCCATCGTTATTTTCCCTGGCAAAAGGGGGAAAATCTGAGAACCTACGCCGAAAAGCTGCACCGGACAAACCCGTCGAAAATCCTTTCTTTAATGCGGGAATGCTATCGTAAGCAGTCAAATAAGGAAATGACCCTGTCCTATATTGACGGTTTTCTTTGTCACTATTCTCTGGACAGAATCTGTCATCCCTTTGTTCAGTCGGGTGTTCTGGCGCTGCTTGCGCAGGACGCCACGCAGGGAGAAGAGATTCTTCACAATCAGATAGAATCCGCGCTCGATGTGATTCTGCTCCGGTATGAAAAGTCGGCACTGCCAACGGAATTTGACCTGAAGCAAACGGTTCCGAAGGACTGCAGTGTCCAGCTGCACATTGCGGATCTGTATGCGTATTTGCTGCACGGATTATTCGGGGTTGAAGACGCGGGACTTCTCCTGTATCAGGCGACCAAGGACTGCCGCAAAGTATTCGGCCTTTTAAATGACCGTACTACTCTGAAACAGGCTTTGCTTGAGCGAAGAGAAAGAAACGGCAAACGGACGATTTCCTGCCACTTCCGCGGGATCAGTGAGGGCGATGACTGTGATTACGCCAATATCCTGCATCAGGAGTGGAACTGGCCAGCTGACAGTGGAACCGCGCGTGATGACAGCTTTCTGGATCTCTATGAGGAATCCGTGAAGGATAGTATTCAACTGATCGGCGGCTTTTTACAAACAGACGACTACGATCAATTGACAGACAATATTTTCTTTATTTAAGGAGATTTATAATGGAAAGAATCGCAAGCTTTTGTGTTGACCATACCAAACTGATGCCGGGGATTTACACTTCCCGTATAGACGGCGACATCGTAACCTATGATATCAGAATGAGAAGGGCGAATATTCCGCCTTTTCTGCCCAACGCTTCCATGCATACCATTGAGCATCTGTTTGCGACTTTTGTACGCAACAGCGCATACAAAGACCATATCATTTATTTTGGACCGATGGGATGCCGTACCGGCTTCTATTTTTTAACCAGAGCTCTGAGCCACCCAAGCGCGATTCAGCTGATGAAAGACGCCTTTGCCTTTATAGCGGATTTTGAAGGCGAAATTCCGGGTGCTGCGGCTGCAGAATGCGGAAATTACCTTGAGCACGATCTTGCCGGCGCAAAAAAAGAGGCTCAAGATTTTCTTACCGTTATTGCGGACTGGAACGAAGAAAAGCTCCGTTATTTAAGCTGAATTTTTATTTCCAAATTGTTGCATATTTGTTAATTTGGTGCCAACGGGTTGCAAAGTGGGCGAATTTGTTATATGATTAAAAACGTATTACAAACTTGTAACAATTTATCAACCCGAAAGGATTTTGTTTCATGCAGCTTCCAAAGCTAAAGAAAACAAAAAGTGCATGCAAAACTTCCCCTCATGACCTATTGAATAAAACAGCGGATTATTTATATATTGTCGGCATACAGACGGTCAGGATTTTAAAGAGAGTCGGGCGCAGGCTTTCACGCTTTTTCAGACCGTTTACAAACCTCTGCAAATCAATCTATGCCGCTACCGTTGGCAAACGGATTGCCAACCTGAAGGAAGAATTTCAGTCTATCCGTGAAGGTTTTTCCATTGCCCGCACAAGAATCGCCCAAGCAAAAAAGCTGGGGTACGGACGGGTCATTAAGGAATACCTTGCCGTAACCGGAAAAAGCTTTGTCCGTCACAGGGGCTTTGTGTTTTCCGTTTTGAACATTGTTGCTCCCATTGGAGCGATTCTTCTTTTAGGCGCCACCGTGCGCTTCTGGACAGGATTGAATTACGGCCTTGTACTTGCCTATGACGGGCAGCAGGTCGCTACCATTCAGGATGAAAAGACCTTTGAAGAGGCAAGCGAAATGGTGAGCCAGCGTATGGTTCACGACACAGCCGACAGTGATATCAATCTTAACGTTACGCCGACGTTCCGGCTTGAAGTGGTCAACGCCAACAGCTTTATGGCGGTTAATTCCGTCTGCGATAAAATTATTCAGCAGTCAAACGGAATTATCGAAGAGGCCAGCGGTTTGTATGTAAACGGAGAACTGCTCGGCGCGGTGAAAAGCAGCGCAGATCTGCGCTATATGCTGCAGAACCTTCTGAACAAGGCAAAGAGCGGTGATACGAGTGCCACGGCGGCTTTTTCACAGGATGTGGAGACTATCAACGGACTGTTTCCCACCACGACCATCATGGCAACCGAGTCAATGGATAAATTGATTAACGGTACCTCTCAGGCCGCGGTAACCTATACCGTAAAGGATGGAGACACGGTTACTTCCATTGCGAAAGCAAATCATACGACTATTTCTGAGTTGAACAAGATCAACAATAATCAGCTGGGGGACAACCTGATGCCGGGGGACTTAATTAACCTGGAGGTTGCGGTTCCAATGCTGAACGTTCAGCTGATTAAAAATCTAACATATGAGGTTCCGCTCTCCTATAAAACGGTCACGATTAAAGACGATTCCCAATACACCGATTACTCTAAGGTGAAAACCGCGGGGGTAAACGGAAAGCAGAAATGCGTTGATAAGGTGTACTATGTAAACGGTGTGGAGCAGAAACGCGATATCATCAGCAGAACCGTTCTTGTTGCTTCAACGGATAAAGTTGTTGTTACCGGAACAAAAAAGCGCCCGAAATACAGTGGCTCCGGCGTTAGCAGCGGCAGCCTGATGTGGCCTGTTCCGTCCCTTCGTACGATTACCACCTATTTTACATGGCGCTGGGGCAGTTTCCATACGGGTATCGATATTTCCGGAGGAAGCGCCTATGGAAAAACAATTGTTGCCGCAGACGGCGGTACTGTGGTATCGGCGGGTTGGAGCAACGGCTACGGTTACTGTGTAAAAATCAATCATGGCGGCGGCATTCAGACGCTTTACGGCCATGCCAGCAAGATTTTGGTTTCCTCCGGTCAGAGGGTTTCCAAAGGGCAGGCGATTGCCCTCGTTGGCAGCACCGGAAATTCTACCGGACCTCACTGTCACTTTGAAGTGATTAAAAACGGTACCAAGGTGAATCCTCTGAGTTACGTCAGCCGGTAGCTTTTTCAAAGATACAGCAAGCGTTCTGCTTTCCAGGACGGAAAGCAGAGCGTTTTTTAGTAATATTTACAAAAACAGTCTATTTGATTTGTTAGTTATTGACTTTTCAATCATTGTGTATTATTATCATTTAGAGTGCAATGAAACAAACAATTGGCTATTTCTTCCTGCTTTTTTCGTATATTTTAGTTGATTACTTTCAAAATATTAACAACAATATATTCATCCGAAACGCTTAATATTTTGCGTAAAAATGTAATAATAGTATTGTTTAACTTTAGATTGGAGCGTGCCGCATTGGACAAGTACGTTATTAAGGGTGGCAATCGTCTGACCGGTGAAGTCAGCATCAGCGGAGCGAAAAACGCTGCGATTGCAATCATTCCGGCAGCGATTTTAGCAGACGGTGTGTGCTGCATCGAAAATATTCCAAATATTACTGACGTAGCTTCCATTACAAGAATTTTGTATGATATGGGAGCTAAAATTCGCAATATCAATAAATCCACCATTGAAATTGACCCAAGACCCATCCATACCCATGTGGCTTCGTATGAACTGGCGCGGCATATACGCGGCTCTTATTATCTTTTAGGCGCTTTGCTTGGTCGCTTCAACCACGCGGTCGTCACTATGCCGGGTGGCTGTGATTTCGGCGTTCGCCCAATAGATCAGCATCTGAAGGGTTTTGCTGCGCTTGGCGCGGCTTACAAACTGGAAGGCGGTATGGTGGATGTCTATACGCAGGCTTTAACAGGAGCCAATATTTACCTTGATGTTGTGTCCGTAGGCGCGACCGTAAATATTATGTTGGCTGCTGTAAAGGCAAAAGGGATGACAGTTATTGAAAATGCTGCAAAGGAACCCCATATTGTCGATCTTGCCAACTTCTTGAACTCAATGGGTGCCGATATCAGAGGCGCCGGAACCGACGTGATTAAAATCTACGGCGTTTCGCAGCTGTCGGGAACCACTTATTCGATTATTCCCGATCAGATTGAAGCGGGTACCTATATGGTTGCCGCCGCTGCAACCGGCGGTGATGTTCTTGTTAAAAACGTAATCCCCAAGCATTTGGAATCCATTTCCGCAAAGCTCGAGGAAATGGGGGTTCAGGTAGAAGAATTTGATGACGCGGTGCGCGTAAGCAGAACGGGAACCTTGAATAAATGCAATATCAAGACGATGCCTCACCCAGGGTTTCCGACCGACATGCAGCCGCAGATTGCGGTGCTTCTCTCTATCGCGAGCGGAACGAGCATCATTAATGAAAGCGTCTGGGACAATCGTTTCCGTTATGTGGAAGAACTCAGAAGAATGGGCGCGCAGATATCCGTAGACGGCAAACTTGCTGTCGTTGAAGGCGTGGATCATCTGAATGCGGCTCCTGTAAAGGCAACCGACTTGCGTGCCGGCGCGGCGATGCTGATTGCCGCACTTGCTGCTTCGGGTACCACTCAGATAGAAGATATCAACCATATTGAGCGCGGTTACGAAAATGTTGAGCAGAAGCTTTTAAATTTAGGGGCGGATATTCAGCGAATTCATGTTCCTGAGCCGGCAGTGGCACAGGCAATCTGAATATTTGGAACGATTTGAAGGGGATTGACATCGGTCTTTCCCTTTTCTTTATTTGGGGGTTCGTCAATGGCAAGATTATGTCCGCTTTTCAGCGGCAGCAGCGGAAACAGTTATTACATAGGTTCTTCCTGCGCGGGCATTTTGATCGATACGGGCAGAACGGCAAAGCAGCTCAACAATATGCTCGAAACCTGTGGGATAGGGATTGAGTCGGTGAAAGCGATTTTCATCACGCACGAACATATTGACCATATCCGGGGACTGCGGGTACTGGCTTCCCGTAAGCATATACCGGTTTATACCTCGGCGGGAACCTTGCGCGCACTGGAGAATCTGGGGTGTGCCAACGGGACTTTTCAGGCGGACGTGATTGATGACAAGGGAATGGAATGCGCGGGTATGTTTATTCAGCCCTTCCGCACCTCCCACGACTGTGCGGAAAGCGTTGGGTATCGGATACAGACCCACGATGGTCGAACCGTCGGCTTTTCAACGGATTTAGGCTTTTTGTCCGGCACGGTGCACGACCATCTGGCGGGAGCGGATCTGGTGGTGCTGGAATCCAACCACGATGTCGGTATGCTGAAAAACGGACCTTATCCGTATCCGCTGAAAAAAAGGATTCTGTCCGACATGGGACATTTGTCCAATCAGGCCTGTGCCGACGAGCTGACTGATCTTGCGCAGAAAGGCACCACTCGTTTTGTTCTGGCGCATTTAAGTTCGGAAAACAATACGCCGGAGCTCGCGTTTCAAACAGCCCTGTGTTCTCTTACCCTGGCGGGCTTGAAGGAAGAAATCGACTTTCAGCTTTCTGTGGCACCGAAAGAAAACATTGAGGGAAAAGGAATTATTTTTTAGGTGGAATTATGCTTACGGTCAATATCATTTGTATTGGAAAATTGAAGGAAGCCTATTGGAGGGACGCCTGCGCGGAGTACGAAAAAAGGCTGCGTGCGTTCTGTAATTTTTCGATTATTGAGCTTCCTGAATACAGGCTGCCGGACAACCCGTCAGCCGCTCAGATCAAGTCCGCACTGAAGGCTGAGGGTGAGGCTGCTTTTTCTGCTGTGGGGAATTCCGCTGTGTTCGTGCTGTGCATTGAAGGAAAAGAGCTTTCATCGGAGAAACTTTCGGAAAAAATCGATATGCTCGCCGTAAACGGAACCAGCGCAATCAGCTTTGTGATCGGGAGCTCGTTCGGTCTGAGTGAAGACGTAAAACAAAATGCGGCTTTCCGGCTTTCCATGTCACCTATGACTTTTCCTCATCAGCTGGCACGTGTAATGCTCTGCGAGCAGATTTACCGAGCTTTTCAGATCATCCACCACGGAAGGTACCATAAATAAAGAAGTGCCGACAACCGGAATTGTTCCGGCCGTCGGCACTTCTTTGAAAGTAATGTATTTGTTATTAAACGGTACCCTGTGCAAGCATGGCGTCAGCAACCTTGACAAAGCCTGCAATGTTGGCGCCCGTTACATAATTCTTCGGGCAGCCATATCTTTCCGCGGCGTCCGAGGCATTTGTGAAAATGTTTTCCATAATGCTCTTCAGTTTTGCATCGACTTCCTCGAAGCTCCAGGAAAGGCGCATGCTGTTCTGGCTCATTTCCAAAGCGGAGGTTGCGACGCCGCCGGCGTTGGATGCTTTTCCGGGAGCGAACAGAACGCCGTTTGCCTGGAAGTATTGTGTTGCCTCAATGCTCGTCGGCATATTGGCGCCTTCCGCTACGGCAAACACGCCGTTTTTCACAAGCTCTTTCGCGTCATCAATCAGAAGCTCGTTCTGAGTGGCGCAGGGAAGAGCGATGTCGCACGGAGTGCTCCAAACGCCTTTGCCTTCGTGGTAGACGGAGTTCGGACGGTATGCCTTGTACTCGGACAGGCGGCCGCGCTTGACTTCCTTGATTTCCTTAATTGCCTTCAGGTCGATTCCTTCAGCGTCGTAAATCCAGCCGGTGGAATCGCTCATGGTTACAACCTTTCCGCCAAGCTCCTGTGCCTTCTGACAGGCATAGATGGCGACATTGCCTGAACCGGAAATATCAATGATCTTGCCTTCGATGGATTTTCCGTTTTTGCGGAGCATTGCATCGGTGAAATAGAGCAGTCCGTAGCCGGTTGCTTCCGTACGGGCAAGGGAACCGCCGTAGGTAAGCCCTTTGCCGGTCAGGATGCCGGAGTATTCATTTCTGAGGCGTTTGTACTGGCCGAACAGGTAGCCGATTTCACGGCCGCCCACACCGATATCGCCGGCGGGTACGTCGGTATCCGGGCCGATGTGACGGCACAGCTCCGTCATAAAGCTCTGGCAGAATGCCATGACTTCACGGTCGGATTTGCCTTTCGGGTCAAAATCGGAACCGCCTTTGCCTCCGCCGATCGGCAGACCGGTCAGAGAGTTTTTAAAGACCTGTTCGAATCCCAGAAATTTCAAGATGCCGATGTTTACCGACGGATGGAGGCGAAGACCACCCTTATACGGCCCGATTGCGTTGTTAAACTGAACACGGTAACCGCGGTTTACCCGTACGTTTCCTGCGTCGTCCACCCAGGCTACACGGAACTTCACCTGTCTGTCCGGCTCGGTCAGCCTTTCCAAAATACCGGCCTTTTGGTACTGCGGGTTTTGCTCAATAACCGGAGCTAAAGACGTTAAAACTTCGGTTACCGCCTGAATAAATTCAGGCTGGTTGGGGTTTTGCTGGATTACGTTTGCGAGTTGCTCGTCAACATAAGACATGGGTATATCCTCCTATACATAATTGAGAAAGGTATTATTCGACTTAACAATACTTCTCAATTCAACAGTTTAGCACAGCAAAAGCCGGGAAACAATGATTTCTTTACATTTTTAATAAAAAAGACTTATAATTTGCAGGATAAACGTATGGATTCTGCAAAAAGACGGAAAATAAGGTGGAACAATCGAAAATTTGTGCATTAAAATGAAAAGCTCCTTTCAATTCGAAAAGGATTGACACTGCATACAGAATATAATAGAATATATTTATTATCGAGATTATGTAGACAAGGAGGTTCTGTAAAAGAGCACCCTTGTTATTTTTATTTTTAGGGAGGTATCGATTTGAGTAAATATACAAAGGACGACATCATCAGGATGATTGATGAGAACAATGTGAGATTTATTCGCATGCAGTTTACGGATATTTTAGGTACCTTGAAAAATGTGGCCATTACGACCAGCCAGATTGAAAAAGCGCTTGATAACAAGTGCATGTTCGATGGTTCCTCCATTGAGGGGTTTGTCAGAATCGAAGAATCCGATATGTACCTCCGTCCGGATCTGGACTCTTTTACTATTCTTCCGTGGCACACGCAGCACGGCCGCGTTGCACGGCTGATCTGTGATATCTATAAACCGAACGGCGAGCCGTTTGAAGGGGATCCCCGCTATGTGCTGAAAAAAACGCTGAAAGAAGCAGCGGAGATGGGTTACACGTTCAACGTGGGTCCTGAGTGCGAGTTCTTTCTGTTCAACACAGATGAATTCGGGCACCCTACAACCGTTACCCATGACACAGCAGGATATTTTGATCTGGGACCGTCAGATCTGGGTGAAAGTGCCCGCCGCGACATCTGCCTTACTCTTGAGGAGATGGGATTTGAAATTGAAGCGTCGCACCATGAGGTTGCCTTTGCGCAGCATGAAATTGATTTTAAATACAGCGAGGCAATGTCGGCGGCGGATAACATCCTGACATTTAAGATGGTCGTGAAATCCTGTGCGGACTCTCACGGACTTTGTGCAACCTTTATGCCAAAGCCGGTTTATGGCCGCTGTGGTTCCGGAATGCACACCAATATGTCCCTGTTTAAAGACGGCAAAAACGTGTTTTACGATCCGGAAAGCGAAACCGGGCTGAGCCATATTGCATATAATTTTATTGCGGGGATCTTAAAGCATATCAAGGGCATGTGCGCCATTACCAATCCACTCGTCAACTCGTACAAAAGACTGGTTCCTGGTTTTGAAGCGCCCTGCAATATCGCGTGGACTTTAAGCAACCGCAGCGCGCTGATCCGTGTGCCCGCTTCCAGAGGGGAAAGCACGCGTGTAGAATTGCGCAACCCCGATCCTGCCTGCAACCCTTATCTGGAGTTTGCGGTGCTGCTCGCGGCCGGGCTGGACGGAATTAAAAATGATCTGATGCCGCCGGATGCGGTTGCGGCGAATATTTATGATTTTGACGTGGTGGAAAGAGCGGCCGCGGGAATTGAAGCACTGCCTACAGACCTCAGCAATGCAGTCAGTGAAATGAAGGCCGACCCCTTTATTGAAAAGGTACTGGGGGATCATGTGTTTAACAAGTACACCGAAGCAAAAGAAAGAGAGTGGTATGATTTTTCCACTGCGGTTACCGAGTGGGAACTGGATCAGTATCTGAATAAATTCTGATTTGCTAAATTGAAAACACCACATTCCTTTCTACGGAGTTGTTAAAGATGAGCAGTATTCTTGTAGCGAATTCAAATGCGGATTACGCTAAAAAAATAGCGGCCGTACTCCGTACCGGCGGTTTGAATGTCAGTGGTGTGTGTACAACCGGCTCGCAGGTAATCGATTTTGCAAACAGACATTATCATGGAGGCGTTGTGGTCTGCAGCGTTAAGCTGATGGATATGCCGGCGCTGAACCTGCCCGGAATGGTCGGTTCCAACTACGATTTCCTGTTTATTGTAAAATCGCAGCAAATGGATATTTCCGAGTCACTGTCCTGCGCCAGCTTAATTATGCCGATCAATCGGATGGATTTGATTTCTTCCGTAAATATGCTTCTGAATATTTCAGATTACAGCAGCCTGACCATAAAAAAGAAAATCGCCGGGGGTAACTTTGATGAAAAACAGGTGATTGAACAGGCGAAAAACATTCTGATTGAACGCAATAACTTTACAGAACCGCAGGCTCACCGTTTCATTCAAAAGAAAAGTATGGATGCGTGTAAGAAAATGATAGAAACCGCAATGATTATTCTGAATTTATAGGAGGTGGATTTTGTTGAAGTTCACAAAAATGCAGGGCATCGGCAATGACTATATTTATATCAACTGTTTTGAAGAAAAAGTCCAAAATCCATCCGAGCTTTCCATTAAGCTCAGCGACAGGCATTTCGGCATCGGTTCGGACGGAATTATTCTGATAGAACCGTCGGACAAAGCCGATTGCCGTATGGACATTTATAACGCGGACGGGTCGCAGGCCATGATGTGCGGCAACGGGATCCGCTGTGTCGGTAAATATGTATATGAACGGGGAATTGTAAAGAAGGATGTTCTGAAAGTAGATACCATGAGCGGCGTGAAAACGCTTTATCTTGATATTGAGGATGGGAAGGTCGTATCCGTTACTGTGGATATGGGTAGCCCTGAGTTTCAGACTGAAAAAATTCCCGTTACTTATCCCAAAGACCGGATGATTGGGGAGCCGGTTGTATTCGGCGAAGCGGAATACAGCGTGACCTGTGTTTCCATGGGAAATCCGCACTGTGTGCTGTTTGTCGATGATGTCAATCAAGTGGAAATAGAAAAAGTCGGCCCCATGCTGGAGTGCGATGGGATTTTTCCGCACAGGGCAAACATTGAGTTTATTCAGGTGTTAAGTGCCGAAGAAGTGAATATGCGCGTATGGGAACGCGGTTCCGGGGAAACCTGGGCTTGTGGAACCGGAGCGTGTGCCGCGGCAGTAGCCTGTGCGGCGAACCATAAAACAGGCCGCAGTGTAACCGTCCATCTTAGGGGCGGCGATTTGCATATAAAGTGGGATGATAAGACAGATAAGGTATTTATGCGCGGCCCGGCGGAGTTCGTCTTTGATGGGATGATGAATGTTTAGCACCGCCGCTGTCTGACGAAAATCATGAATGAAGGGAATGTAGCGTTTTGTTTAAAGTAAACGAAAACTTTGTAAAACTGCCAGCTAGCTATCTTTTTGTAGATATTGCAAAAAAGGTGAGTGAATTTTCAAAACAGCATCCGGAAACGGAAATTATCCGTCTGGGAATCGGGGATGTTACCCGCCCTCTGCCGAAGGCCGTGGTAAAAGCCATGCAGGCTGCCGCGGAAGAGATGGGCAAAGCGGAAACCTTCCGTGGATACGGCCCGGAAGCCGGATATGAATTCCTTCGTACCGCTATTGCGGAAAACGATTTTATAAAACGCGGGGTGCAGGTTGACATCGATGAGATTTTCGTCAGCGACGGCGCCAAAAGCGATACCGGCAGCATCGGCGATATTTTTGACGTGGATAATGTGGTTGCGGTTTGCGACCCTGTTTACCCGGTTTATGTCGATACCAATGTCATGGCGGGAAGAGCTGGAGAGTATACCGAGGGCAAGGGGTGGAGCAAAATCGTTTACATGCCCTGCCTGAAAGAAAACGGTTTTCTGCCGGAGCTGCCAAAAGAGCGTGTGGACGTAATCTATCTTTGTTTCCCCAACAATCCCTCCGGGGTCGGCATCAGCCGGGACGCACTGAAAAAATGGGTGGATTACGCTCTTGCAAATCAGTCTGTCATTCTGTACGACGCGGCATATGAGGCGTTTATTACAGAAGGGGATATGCCGCACAGCATTTATGAAATAGAGGGTGCGAAAAAGTGCGCAATCGAGTTCAGAAGCTTTTCCAAGACGGCCGGCTTCACCGGAACCCGCTGCGCCTATACCGTTATTCCCAAGGCTCTGGTGTTCAACGGCGTTTCTCTGAACAAGCTTTGGGACAGACGTCAGTCCACGAAAATGAACGGCGTTTCCTACGTTGTCCAGCGCGGTGCCGAGGCGGTTTTCTCCGAAGAAGGTCAGCGTGAAGTCAGAGAAAATATCATATATTATCTGAACAATGCCAAAATCATCGTGAGCGGTCTTGAAAAGGCTGGCTTTGAAGTTTATGGCGGAGTGAATTCCCCCTATGTATGGCTGAAAACGCCCGACGGGCTTACTTCATGGGAATTTTTTGATCTTTTACTGGAAAAGACCGGCGTGGTCGGTACCCCCGGCTCCGGCTTTGGGGTGGGCGGCGAAGGCTATTTCCGTCTGACTTCCTTTAACACAAAGGAAAATACGGAAAAAGCGGTGGAGAGAATCATCCGGTTCTTTAAAGCGTGACGCGGCAAACCTGGCCATTTCATTAGGGAAAAAACCGATTAGTTGTAAAAACAATTGTTATAGATGTTGAATATTAAGAATGGTTGGTGATTAAATGAAAGCATTGCTGATGCTTGAAAATGGAATGACCTTTGAGGGAACGGGGTTCGGAGACGAACATAATGTCCTGTGCGAGGTCGTGTTCAACAGCGCCATGTGTGGCTACACGGAGCTGCTGACCGACCCGTCCTACGCGGGACAGGGTGTTGTCATGACCTATCCTTTAATTGGAAATTACGGCATCTGCTATGATGACGCGGAATCCACAAAGCCGTGGCTGCGGGCTTTTATTGTCCGGTCCGTCTCCGGCGCGGCGAGCAATTTCCGCTGTGACGTGGATCTGAGCACCTTTTTAAAACAGAACCGCATTCCCGGTATTGAGGGAGTGGATACGCGCACCATTACAAAGGTATTGCGGGAAAGCGGTACTATGCGGGGGATGATTGCATACGGAGATCAGATTGATCCCGTCGCAATGAAAAAACAGATTGACGCCTTTGTGCTGGAGTCCTGCGTTCCGCTTGTCAGCAGCAGGGAACAGAAGGTGTACGGTGACGGCCCTGTCAAAATTGCGCTTGCGGACTATGGGGTAAAGAGCAATATTATCCGTTCGCTGGTAAAGCGCGGATGTACTGTGAAATGTTTTCCGTATGATGCTTCTTTTGAGGATATGATGTCTTTTTCTCCGGACGGAATTATGCTTTCCAACGGCCCCGGCGACCCAAAAGAATGTACAAAAGCAATTTCGGAACTGAAAAAAGTTTATGCCCACGGTATCCCCACCTTTGCGATTTGCCTTGGCCATCAGCTGATGGCACTTTCACAGGGATTTGACACTTATAAATTAAAATATGGCCATAGAGGAATTAACCACCCGGTAAAGGATCTGCTGACAAACAGGGTGTACATTACTTCTCAGAACCACGGGTTTGTGGTGAATGGCGACACAATCAATCCTTCAGTAGCCGACGTCCGCTTTATCAGCATGAATGACGGCAGTATTGAGGGATTGAACTATAAAAATGGAAAAGTGTTTTCTGTGCAGTACCATCCGGAAGCTTCTCCGGGCCCGCTTGACACAGGCTTTCTTTTCGATCAATTTCTCAAACTGATAGGAGGAGGCCAACTATGAAGAGAACAGACATTAAAAAGGTAATTATCATCGGCTCCGGCCCGATCATTATCGGTCAGGCCGCGGAGTTTGACTACGCCGGTACACAGGCCTGCCGCGCGCTCCGCGAGGAGGGTGTCGAGGTTATTCTGATTAACTCAAACCCGGCAACCATCATGACGGACAAGCAGATTGCCGACAAGGTTTATATTGAGCCTCTGACCGTTGAGACCATTAAAAAAGTAATCCTCAAGGAAAATCCGGACAGTATCCTTCCGACTCTGGGCGGACAGAACGCGCTGAACCTGGCGGTGGAACTGGAGGAATCCGGTTTCTTAAAGGAAAATAACGTGGAAATGATCGGCACAAACGCCGATACCATCCGAATGGCAGAGGACAGAGAGCTGTTTAAGGAAGCTATGGAGCGCATCCAGCAGCCCTGCGCGCAGAGCGCCGTTGCGGAAAATATTGAGGACTGCGTCAAAATCGCGAGGAAAATCGGTTATCCCGTTGTTGTGCGCCCCGCGTACACACTGGGCGGAAGCGGCGGCGGCATCGCCGCCGACGAGGAGCAGCTGATTTCCATTTCGACACTCGGTTTGCACCGCAGCCGTGTGAATCAGGTGCTGATCGAGCGGTGTATTTCCGGCTGGAAAGAAATCGAGTACGAAGTGATGCGTGACCGTAACGGCAACTGCATCACGGTCTGCAACATGGAAAACTTTGACCCGGTCGGCGTTCATACCGGTGACTCCATTGTTGTTGCTCCCTGCCAGACCCTAGCGGACAAAGAAACGCAGATGCTTCGCTCCGCCGCGCTTGCCATTATCCGTGAGCTAAAGGTGGAAGGCGGCTGCAACGTTCAGTTCGCGCTGAACCCGAAGAGCTTTGAGTATTGCGTGATCGAGGTAAACCCCCGTGTAAGCCGCTCCTCCGCGCTGGCCTCCAAGGCAACAGGCTACCCGATTGCGAAGGTGGCTTCCAAGATTGCCCTTGGCTATACGCTGGACGAAATTCAGAACGCAATCACGAAAAAGACCTTTGCCTGCTTTGAACCGACGCTGGATTACTGTGTCGTAAAAATACCCAGATGGCCGTTTGATAAATTTGTTTACGCCAAGCGCAGCCTGGGGACCCAGATGAAAGCAACCGGCGAGGTGATGGGGATCGCCCCGACCTTTGAAGCGGCTCTGATGAAGTCTATCCGCTCGCTGGAACAGAATGTTTTCAGTCTGATCGACGCCGAAGTCCAAAAGCTTACAGGCAGTGAGCTTGAGCAGCGGCTTTATGTTGTTGACGACCGCCGGCTTTGGGTGGTTTCCGAAGCTTTGCGCCGCGGCGTATCGCCGGAGAAGATACACGACATTACGAAAATTGACCTTTGGTTTCTGGATAAGCTGCTTTCCATCATTGAAGTGGAAAAAGCATTTGCAACGCAGCCGATTGACAAAGCTCTGCTGTTCAAAGCAAAGGACTTTGGGTTTATGGACAAAACGCTGTCGCAGCTGAGCGGAAAAACAATTGAAGAAATCCGCGCGATGGAAGATGAGTGGGATATTCACCCCGTTTATAAAATGGTTGATACCTGCGCGGCTGAATTCGACGCGGAAACACCGTATTATTACTCAAGCTACGGCATTCAAAATGAGTCGGTACCGCAAAGTAAGAAGAAGAAAATTATGGTTATCGGTTCCGGTCCCATCCGCATCGGACAGGGGATTGAATTTGACTTCTGTTCCGTTCACAGTGTCTGGGCGCTGAAAGATCTTGGCTTTGAGACGATCATTGTCAACAACAACCCGGAAACCGTCAGCACCGACTTTGACATTGCGGATAAGCTGTACTTTGAGCCTCTGACGGATGAAGATGTACGTCATATTGTCGATCTGGAAAAACCCGACGGTGCGGTCGTACAGTTCGGTGGCCAGACCGCCATCAAACTTGCCGGTGCCATTGAAAAAATGGGCATCCCGATTCTTGGTACCTCCTTTGACAGCATCGATGAGGCGGAGGACAGAGAGCGTTTCGATAAAATCCTGACGCAATGCGGAATCCCGCGCGCAGAAGGCCGCATGGTCTTTACCTGTGAAGAAGCGATCCGTGCGGCAAACGAGCTGGGGTACCCGGTACTTGTGCGGCCGTCCTATGTGCTTGGCGGGCAGGGCATGCACATCGCCTATGCTGATGAGGACATTGTCGAACAAATCGGGATCATTAACCGTATTGCTCAGGAGCATCCGATTCTGGTTGATAAATATATTATGGGTACCGAGGTAGAGGTCGACGCCGTCTGCGACGGATTCGATTCGGTAATTCCGGGCGTGATGCAGCATATAGAACGCGCCGGTATCCACTCGGGGGACAGCATTTCCGTCTATCCGGCCATTGGTGTGCCGAAGGATATGCAGGAACTGATTGTGGACTATACCCGTCGCCTTGCAAAAGCACTGAAGGTCAAAGGGCTGCTAAACATTCAGTTCATTGTCAAAGACAACGAAGTGTATGTGATTGAAGCAAATCCGCGTTCTTCCAGAACGGTGCCGTATATCAGTAAAGTAACCGGTATTCCGATCGTTCCCCTGGCAGTCGGTACCTTCTTTGGCAAGACACTGCCGGATATGGGCTACCACTACGGCCTGCAGAAGGAAAAGGACCTGATTGCTATTAAAATGCCGGTTTTCTCCTTTGAAAAACTGTACGGAGCCGATGTCAACCTTGGCCCGGAAATGAAATCCACCGGTGAAGTGCTCGGAATTGCGCGTACGTTTGACGAAGCGCTGATTAAGTCTTTTTACGGCGCCGGTGTGCACATGATTAAAAACGGCAGGGTGATTATTACTCTGAAAGACAACGATAAGGAAGAGGCGCTGCCGCTTGCCAGAGGGCTATACGACCTTGGCTGGACGCTTTACGCCACAGCGGGAACGTCCGACTTCTTAAATGACCACGATATTCCGACAATCCGCACCAACAAAATCGGTACGGGCAGCCCGGACATTCTTGACCATATTACTTCGGGAAAAATCGATCTTGTCATCAACACGCCTTCCCGCGGAATGGTGCACAACAGGGACGGCTATAAAATACGCAGAAATGCGGTAGAATCCGGTATTCCGTGCCTTACTTCGCTGGATACCGCCTATGCTTTCCTGACCTGCGCACAGCATGTGGAGACTACGCAGCTTTCCGTCATAGACATTACGAAAGTCTCCAGCTTTTTAAATTTCATATAATTGATGGAAAAGACAGAAAAGATGCCGTGTATTCAAATCATTGATATAAAAAACTTATAGGAGGAAAAGATAATGAAAAAATGTGAACTTCTTTACGAGGGCAAGGCAAAAAAGGTATATGCAACGGATGATAAGAACTATTGCATTGTGGATTACAAGGATGATGCAACGGCCTTTAACGGACAGAAAAAGGGGACAATCGTCGGTAAGGGCATTGTCAACAATAAAATGTCCAACTATTTGTTTCAGCTTCTGGAAAAGAAAGGTATCAAGACCCATTTTGTTGAAGAGCTGAGCGACAGGGAAACTCTGGTAAAGAAAGTACAGATTGTTCCTCTTGAGGTAATTGTACGCAACAAAGCGGCCGGAAGCCTTGCAAAGAGGCTTGGTATGGAGGAAGGCACTCCGATGAAGACCACCGTGCTTGAATTCTGTTATAAGAATGACGAGCTGGGCGATCCGATGGTTAACGAGTACCACATTCTTGCCGCAGAATTTGCCACCAAGGAAGAAATTGACCAGATCAGCGCTATGTCTCTGAAGATCAATGAACTGCTCAAAGAGTTTTTCCTTTCTGCGAACATTGAACTGATTGATTTCAAGCTCGAATTCGGCCGCTGTGCCGACGGCATTATCCTAGCGGATGAAATTTCTCCGGATACCTGCCGCTTCTGGGATGTCAACACCCACGAAAAGCTTGACAAGGACCGCTTCCGCAGAGATTTGGGCGGAGTGGAAGAAGCATACGCAGAGGTCATGAAGCGCATTGGCTTATAATATATAGGATGGTGAGTATTTGAACAGCTCAGTGATGGATTACGACATTTCCAAACCGCACGAAGAATGCGGCGTTTTTGGAATTTATTCCGACGGCGGGACTCTGCCCGCCTACGCAGCCTACAACGGACTTCTCGCTTTGCAGCACAGAGGGCAGGAAAGCTGCGGGATTGCCGTTTGTGACCGAGGGGTGATTTCCTATTCCAAGGATATGGGCCTTGTCACCGAAGCGTTTAACGACAAAATCTTAGACGACCTTGTCGGCCAGATGGCGGTCGGACATGTTCGCTATTCCACCGCGGGGGGCAGTGTGCGTGAAAACGCGCAGCCCCTTGTCATGCGGTATATTAAAGGAACCCTTGCGATTGCCCATAACGGCAATCTGACAAACGCCTATGAGCTTCGTCATGAATTGGAGCACAGAGGATGTATTTTCCAGACAACGATTGATACGGAAGTCATCGCCTATATTATTGCGCGGGAACGCGTGGATTCCCCCTCTATTGAGGAGGCAGTTCGCCGTGCGCTTCCGAAAATTCAGGGTTCGTATTCCCTTGTGGTCATGAGCCCGCAAAAATTGATCGCCGCACGTGACCCGCATGGTTTCCGTCCGCTTTGCATTGGAAGGCTTGACAATTCCTATGTTTTTGCATCCGAAACCTGTGCGCTCGACGCCTGCGGGGCAGAATATGTGCGTGACGTGGAGCCGGGCGAAATCGTTGTTGTGGACAGCAACGGGCTGCGCTCCATCAAGGATCCTGTAAATGTAAAAAAATCCCTTTGTGTATTTGAGTATATTTATTTTGCAAGGACAGACAGTATTATTGACGGTATCAGTGTTTATGAAGCGCGCAAACAGGCGGGCCGTATGCTTGCCAGACAGAAGCCGGTGGATGCGGATATGGTCATCGGGGTGCCGGAGTCCGGCATTGACGCCGCAATCGGCTACAGTGAAGAGTCGGGGATCCCCTTTCAGAAGGGAATCGTCAAAAACACTTATATCGGACGCACGTTCATCAAACCGAGCCAGTCGGAAAGGGAACGCAGTGTGCGAATTAAGCTGAACGCCCTTTCCCGCTGTGTCAAGGGAAAACGAATTGTCATGCTGGATGACTCGATTGTCAGGGGAACCACCAGCGCGCACATCGTTACCATGCTGAAAGATGCCGGTGCGACGGAAGTCCACCTCAGAATCAGTTCCCCGCCGTTTTTGTGGCCGTGTTATTACGGAACGGATATTCCGTCCAAGGACGACCTGATTGCCTGCCATCATAGTATAGAAGAAATTGGGAAGATGAGCTTTGCCGATTCCATCGATTTTTTACACTTGGACAATCTTCCTGAAATGGCGGGCGAATGCAAAGGATTCTGCGACGCATGCTTTTCCGGTAAATACCCCGCGCCGGTACCGGATTATCTGATTGCAAATAAGAATTACGACTACTGCACGCCGATCAAAAGATTTTAATTCCCTGTTTGGAGGATAATATCATTGAAAAATACTTATGAATCACCGCTTTCGTCACGCTATGCGGACGACGAAATGAAATATCTGTTTTCACCGGATAAAAAATTCAGAACCTGGCGCAAGTTGTGGATTGCTCTTGCACAGGCTGAAAAGGAGCTTGGACTGAATATTACGCAGGAACAGATCGATGAAATGATCCGGTTTCAGAACGACATCAATTATGATGTTGCCGAGGCGCGTGAAAAAGTGGTGCGCCATGACGTAATGTCGCATGTCTATGCTTTTGGTCAGCAGTGCCCAAAGGCGATGCCGATTATCCACCTTGGCGCTACTTCCTGTTATGTCGGCGACAACACCGACGTTATCATCATGACCGAAGCGCTGCAGCAGGTGAGAAACAAACTGGTTGGCGTCATCCGTGTGCTTTCCCAATTCGCTATGCAGTATAAAGACCTGCCTACGCTGGCGTTTACCCATTTTCAGCCTGCGCAGCCCACAACGGTGGGAAAACGGGCGACGCTCTGGATTCAGGACCTTCTGATGGATTTGGAGGACGTGGAGTATCAGCTTTCCAAGGCCAAGCTTCTGGGTTCCAAGGGCACTACCGGCACACAGGCCAGTTTTTTGGAGCTTTTTGACGGTGACCACGATAAAGTGAAAAAGCTGGACGAGATCATTGCTCAAAAAATGGGATATTCCTCCTGTTTTGCGGTATCCGGCCAAACCTATTCCCGTAAGCTGGACAGCCAGATGCTTTCCGTTTTGAGCGGGATTGCCCAGAGTGCGGCGAAATTTTCCAATGATATCCGTCTTTTGCAGCACCTGAAGGAAATTGAAGAGCCGTTTGAGAAAAACCAGATCGGCTCCTCGGCAATGGCCTACAAGCGCAATCCGATGCGCAGTGAGCGAATTGCTTCCCTTTCAAGATATGTGATGATCGACAGCCTCAATCCGACTATCACAGAAGCCACACAGTGGTTTGAACGTACACTGGACGATTCTGCAAACAAGCGCATCAGCGTTCCGGAAGCATTTCTTGCCGTAGACGCTATTTTGAACCTATATGCAAATGTCGCTGACGGATTGGTTGTTTATCCCAAAGTTATTGAGCAGCACCTGCTCCGGGAACTGCCGTTTATGGCGACGGAGAATATTATGATGGACGCCGTCAAGCGCGGTGCCGACCGCCAGCAGCTGCACGAGCGGATTCGGGTGCATTCCATGGCTGCTTCCAAGGTCATCAAAGAAGAAGGCGGGGAAAACGACCTGCTCAGTCGGATTGCCGCCGATCCAATCTTTGGCGTTACGCTCGAAGAGCTCTACGCAATTATCAAACCTGAGAAATATGTGGGCAGGGCGCCGCAGCAAACGGAGGAATTTATTTCCGAAGTTGTCAGCAAAGCAATTGCGCCTTATGAATTTGTTCCCGATGAAAAAACGGAAATAAATTTATAATTGAAACAGCGAAATAGGAATTATTTTTTTATTGTGTTTCCGCTTTGCTTTTCAGGATAAGTGTGATATTATAAGTGAGTTGTCATTTTTCCATACTGCCTAAATTCGGCCGCGGGGCAGTTTTTCAGCGAATTCCGTAGCGGCACGGCGGAGTGAATGTATTATGATTAAAGCAATTGTTGGTGCAAACTGGGGAGACGAAGGGAAAGGTAAAATTACCGATGTTGAAGCAGCTCAGTCCGACATTGTAATTCGATTTCAGGGCGGCAGCAATGCCGGTCACACCATTATAAATAACTATGGCAAATTTGCCCTTCATCAGTTGCCGTCGGGTGTTTTTTACAGCCATATCACCAATATCATCGGCAACGGTGTTGCGCTCAGCGTTGAAAATTTCATCAAGGAATTGAAATCGCTTCAGGAGCGCGGCGTTCCAAAACCGAACATTGTTATTTCGGACCGTACGCAGCTGGTCATGCCATACCATATTCAGCTTGATACGTTTGAAGAAGCTCGTCTGTCTTCCCATTCCTTTGGGTCTACAAAATCGGGCATCGCACCTTTTTATTCCGATAAGTTTGCCAAAATTGGTTTTCAGATCAGTGAACTTTACGATGATGAAAACTTGTTAAAAGAGAAGATCGAACGGGTTATCACCGTCAAAAATGTTTTGTTCGAGCATCTTTATCATCAGCCCAAGTTGACTGTTGATGAGATTTTCAATAAACTGATGGAATACAAATCTCTGTTGGAGCCGTATGTGGCAGATACTTTTTCTATTCTGCACAAAGCGGTTCAGGAAGGGAAAAATATTCTGCTGGAAGGCCAGCTCGGCGCTTTGAAAGATCCCGACCACGGTATCTATCCCATGGTGACTTCATCTTCCACCTTGGCTGGGTACGGTACCATCGGCGCAGGACTTCCTCCTTATGAAATTAAGGAAATTATCGCTGTTGTAAAAGCTTACTCCAGCGCCGTCGGCGCAGGAGAATTCGTGAGTGAGATTTTCGGCGCAGAAGCAGACGAACTTCGCCGCAGAGGCGGGGACGGCGGTGAATTTGGGGCCACAACCGGCCGGCCGCGCAGAATGGGCTGGCTGGATCTGGTCGCCTCCCGGTACGGCTGTCAGGTGCAGGGCGCAACCTGCGTTGCGCTGACTGTCCTTGATGTTCTGGGCTATTTGGATGAAATTCCGGTTTGCGTTGCCTACGAACTGACCGGCAAAAGGATCGATTCCTTCCCGCCGACTGTACAGCTGAAAAACTGCAAGCCGATTATAGAGACCCTGCCCGGCTGGAAATGCGATATCCGCGGAATCAGAAAGTATGAAGATCTTCCGGAAAATACGCGCAGGTATATTGAGTTTGCTGAAAAGGCGATTGGAGTTCCGATTAAGATCGTTTCCAACGGTCCGGCGCGTGAAGATATTATTTACAGATAAGGTTCATATAATTGAGCGCCAACATTTCCGGTGGCAGTGTTGGCACTAATTATATACAGATTAAATTCTACCGGAGAAAGTGTGATACTATGTGTGGAATAGTTGGTTACATCGGAGACGATCAGGCTGCTCCTTTCTTACTGAGCGGGCTGGAAAAACTGGAATACCGGGGCTATGATTCAGCTGGAGTTGCCGTTTACAACGGGACTTCTCTTCAGGTTGTAAAAGCAAAGGGAAGACTCAAAATATTAAGTGATATGATTAACGGCGGAAAAGACGTTCTCGGTACTGTGGGCATTGGCCATACCAGATGGGCAACTCACGGAAAACCTTCGGATATCAATTCCCATCCTCAGGTCAGTGATTCCGGGAAGTTTGCGGTGGTTCACAACGGAATCATCGAAAATTATCTTGCACTGAAAGATCTGCTTATTCAAAAGGGAATCAATTTTGTATCGGAAACGGATACGGAAGTGGTTGCGCAGCTTCTGGAGTATTACTATAAAGGGGATATTCTGGATGCTGTCATTAAGGTCATCAATAAGGTGGAGGGGTCTTACGCGCTTGGCATTATCTGTGAAGATAACCCTGACCAGATTATCGCCGTCAGAAAAGACAGCCCCTTGATTGTTGGACTGGGCAAGGGAGAAAACTTCATTGCTTCGGATATTCCTGCCATTTTGAGCAAAACCAGGGATATTTACCGTTTGAATGACAACGAGATTGCGATTCTTAAAAAGGAATCCGTCATGATTTACAATACGGATAAAGAAATTATTCCGAAAGAGCCCTGCCATATTGACTGGGACATTTCCGCTGCCGAAAAGGGCGGTTACCAGCATTTTATGGCCAAGGAAATCATGGAGCAGCCAAAAGCGGTCAGAGATACCATTTCGCCCAGAATTCAGGACGGGAAAATTGTTTTGGATAATATCACATTAACGGCGGAACAGATCAAAGGATTTTCGAAAATCTTTATTCTGGCCTGTGGTTCCGCTTATCATGTTGGCATGGTTGCCAAATATATTTTGGAGAAGTTCGCACGAATCCCGGTGGAAGTAGACGTTGCTTCGGAATTCCGGTACCGTCATCCCATCATTGATGACAAAGTCCTGGTGCTGGTCATCAGCCAGTCGGGTGAAACGGCGGATACGCTGGCGGCATTGCGTGAAGCTAAAAAGCTTGGCGCGAGAACGCTCTCCATTGTCAATGTGGTCGGCAGTTCCATTGCCAACGATTCCGATGACGTAATTTACACATGGGCGGGCCCTGAAATCGCGGTGGCTACAACCAAGGCTTACAGCACCCAGCTGGCGGTCATCTATCTGCTGGCGATCTATTTTGCCGATTTGCTCGGGAATCTTTCCAAAGAAGATTATGCCTATTATGTTTCTCAGCTGCAGGAACTACCTGACAAGATTGCTGAGATTCTTAGCAATAAAGAACATATCCAGTTCCTTGCATCCCAGTTCTTTAACGTGAAAGATGTATTTTTCATCGGAAGAAATCTGGATTACGCAATGTCTCTGGAAGGTTCTCTCAAACTGAAAGAGATTTCCTACATCCACTCCGACGCGTACGCAGCCGGTGAATTGAAGCACGGCACCATTTCTCTGGTTGAAGACGGCACTCTGGTCGTGGCGCTTGCTACCCAGAATAAGCTGTTCGACAAAATGATGAGCAATGTCAAAGAGGTTAAGGCGCGCGGCGCGGTTGTACTTGGTCTGACCACCGAAAAGAACACGAAAATTGAGCAGGAAGCGGATCATACGCTTTACATCCCCGAAATGTGCGAAATGATGTTGCCGTCTCTGGCAGTTGTTCCGCTGCAGCTTTTCGCGTATTATGTTGCGTCAATGAAAGGCTGCGATATAGATAAGCCCCGCAACCTTGCAAAATCAGTGACAGTCGAATAAAAGATTACTCTGTTGCTTTTGTAAAATCCGGCGACAGTTCAAAGAATGGAAGTGCACAAACATATGATGCAGAATGAAGCGATCTTGATCCTTGACTTTGGAGGGCAATACAGCCAGCTGATTGCGCGCAGAGTTCGTGATTTAAACGTATACTGTGAGATTAAATCCTACAAAACCCCTGCTGAACAAATCCGGGCGGCGGGATATAAGGGAATTATTTTTACCGGCGGGCCAAACAGTGTTTATGCTGAAAACTCACCCGTTTGCAGTAAAGAAGTTCTAGAGCTTGGTATTCCTGTTCTTGGAATTTGCTATGGTGCGCAGCTGATGTCCTATTTGCTGGGCGGCACCGTCAGCAGCAGCGAAGTGCGCGAATACGGCAAGACCCCGGTTGATTTTGATCTTTCCAAAGCGCTGTTTCATGGTGTTGAGTCCAATTCTGTCTGCTGGATGAGCCATACGGATTATATTTCTGCTGCGCCTGAAAACTTTCAGGTTATTGCAACCAGCGGCGCATGTCCGGTTGCGGCTATGGCAAACGAAGAAAAACAGCTTTATGCCGTTCAGTTTCACCCCGAGGTGGAGCATACCATACACGGCAATGAAATATTGAGGAACTTCCTTTATAAAATCTGCGGTTGTGTCGGCGACTGGAAAATGTCGTCTTTCGCAGCAGCTACCATTCAGCATATTAAAGAGACCGTAGGCGATAAAAAAGTAATCTGCGCGCTTTCCGGCGGAGTTGATTCCTCTGTTGCAGCCCTGCTGGTTCATAAAGCAATCGGCAAAAATCTCACCTGTATTTTTGTGGATCATGGGTTCCTGCGTAAAAACGAAGGCGACGACGTAGAAAACGTATTTCGTAAGCAATTCGACATGAATCTGATTCGTGTGAATGCGCAGGAACGCTTTTTGTCAAAGCTGGAAGGTGTTTCCGAGCCGGAACGCAAACGGAAGATCATAGGGGAAGAGTTTATCCGCGTTTTTGAGGAAGAATCCCAGAAGATCGGCCATGTGGACTACCTGTGTCAGGGTACTATTTATCCGGACGTTGTAGAAAGCGGAATCGGTGATGCGGCGGTTATCAAGAGCCACCACAATGTCGGCGGGCTGCCGGAAGACGTTGCTTTTACTGGAATCGTGGAGCCATTAAGAGATTTGTTTAAGGATGAAGTGCGCAGAGTGGGCCTAGAGATTGGAATTCCCGGCCCCCTCGTTTGGAGACAGCCGTTCCCCGGCCCCGGTCTTGCAATTCGCATTATGGGGGAGATTACTACCGAAAAACTCGATATTTTGAAGGAAGCGGATGCCATCTTCCGTGAGGAGATCGTCAGTGCCGGCCTTGACAGGAGTATCAATCAGTATTTTGCCGTATTAACCGGCATCAAGAGCGTCGGTGTAATGGGCGACGGCAGAACGTACGATTACACAATCGCGCTTCGCGGCGTAACCACCTCTGACTTTATGACTGCAGACTGGGCCAGAATCCCGTATGACCTGCTTGACAAAATTTCCAACCGTATCGTCAACGAAGTCAAACATGTCAATCGTATTGTTTACGACATTACCAGCAAGCCCCCCGCCACAATCGAGTGGGAATAATACAGTAAAATAAAAGGCGTCCCAGAAGCCATCAGGAGAGTAATCTTGACTGGTGGACTGGGACGCTTTTTTTACAGTTGTTTTCTGCTGGGAAGAAAGTTATGGATATACGTTAAAAATATTAAAAATAAAAACATGTATGTTATATTGAGTAAGGTCAATACAAAAAACAACAGGGGGGTCAGTGAGATATGAACAGCATGAATCATATTTTAATTGGAACCATTGTATATGAGTATCTGAATGAGAAATACGGAATCGTTTTAAATAAATCACGTTTTTTAACGGGAAATACTTGTCCTGACCACGGAATTTCGTTCCTGCGCCCACATAAAATGAGATACTGCGATAAAATGGTTCGCAGAAAAATGGAAAGGTTCTGCCGCAAAGATTATCAGATCATCGGTGCAAAAGCGTCTAAAAAGCTAGGAATTCTGTGTCACTACTACTCGGACTTCTTTTGCTGTGCGCACAGCCCGCAGTTCAGCGGCAACATTAAAGAACATGTCCGATATGAAAACGAGCTGCTTCAGTTTATGCGGGAGCATTATTCCGCATTTCGTGGAATGGATTATGTGCCTTATGCGGCCATTCCAGCAAGCGTAGCGGAAATCAATAACAGAATGTGTGAGTTAATTGGGAATAGGCCGGTAAAGGAATATAATTTCGGGGCGGAGCTTTTTAGTGCGATACAAGCGTGCGCAGAGCTGGTGCTTTTCGTCTGTCTGACTGTTCTTTCGCAGTACAGTCAGGTGCTTCCGCAGGAACTGAGCACCAGAAAGACGGCATAGATTTTTATTTAGTTGAAACAATGCGGCTTTACAGGACAATTTTCCTGTTACCGTACTTTTCGCCGAATACTTATGAAAAACCCGTCCAACTAAAATTGGGCGGGTTTTGATCTGCATTTTCAATTGTCTGGGGTTTAATCTGAAACCTGAGCGAATTCAATGCGTTCATTATTGGGTCCCAGGAACAGGAAAAAACGATTGCTTTTGGGAGCGAACATCTCGTTGGACTCAATTCCTTTGCTGACAATTTCACATCCCATTGCAACAATTTCTTTATATGCTGCATCAATATCTTCACTTACCAAAGCAATGTGATCGATTGCACCGGCAGGTTTCTCATCCACACGGCGGCGGTAGATTTCCAATCGGCAGCTTCCATTTTCCAGAATGCAGGAAAATTCATGCATCACGACTGGCACAAAACCAAGATTTTTATAGAACTCTACGGTGGCGGTAAAATCGCCGGCTGGAATTGCAACATGGGCGAGACCCGTTGGAACATTTTTTATCATTTTACATCCTCCGAATTTAGTTAGATTGCTTGCCGATTGTTACACATCACACAATTTTATTACGGCTTTTATCTTACATGCTACAAAAGAAAAAGTCAATAAAAAATTTAACCATCCCGCCTATATGGCCGGGATGGTTTTTGCGATTTATACGGTAATGTCAAGGAGATGATCTTTTAAAGATCTCGATGAATCGCCGATCTTATTGGTTGCCTGAGCTGCTTGAGTCATCAGTTTAATCTGCCCAGCTATAAAATTAAAAGCTTCCTGTTACCAGGAAGCTATTTTCTTAATACTTTATCGCTGCATTCCTGACATTCCTGACATCCCACCCATTTGATTCGTGTGCATTTGATACATTTGATATTCTTGCTGAGCCATCGTAGCATATACATTGCCAATCTCTTGAAAATGCTTAGCTAATTCCATATCATATGAATAATTTTGTTGATGCATCTTTGCCATCATCATTTGCATCTGGTCCATTGTCATTGCCATATATAAAGCCTCCTAATTTGATTATCAAATGATATATTCTATGTTCACCATGTGGTCAAAGTGCATATTGATAAGCAGCACGACTTATGTTGTAACTCAAAGGGTATCGCGGACAATTAAATTGAAAAAGCCGTCCCATTACAGGACGGCAGGAAATCACTGTGACCGACCGCTACCCTTAATATTAACATTGCTGGCGGCACGTATCTCATCTTCCTTTTTGGGTACTGGCTGAACGGACGGCACAACAGCAGACGTTGACGCGGATTTATCGGATTTAGATTCTGGTGATTTTTGATCCATGAATTCATCCCCTTTCGAGGTTAGTTTATCCTGTAAAGCCGATTTTATAAAAATCGGCTCCTACCGTAAGTCAGAGGCCCGAAATGTTGTCAAGGTCGACACAACGGCCGAAGTTAAAATCGGGTGCGGAGGTTCGCTACCGGTGACAGGAAGACCGAATTGTGAAAAAGACGCAAAAAAGCCCGTCAAACCTACATTTTAGGTCTGACGGGCATATTTTGGAGCTGCTAATGCGATTCGAACGCATGACCTCATCCTTACCAAGGATGTGCTCTGCCAACTGAGCCATAGCAGCAAATGGCGACTCGGATCGGGATCGAACCGACGACCTCTAGCGTGACAGGCTAGCGTTCTAACCAGCTGAACTACCGAGCCA
>NZ_JAGFNZ010000005.1 GCF_019448085.1 Caproiciproducens faecalis
ATATTACAAAGCGCCGGTAATCTGCCGGCGCTTTTTTGTCGGATAAGCACCGTGGTTTCTTTACGGTGCTTATTCACAAATATATGGGAACGTGGTATAATAATAAAGTTTTGTGAATTACAGAGATTAAAGAGGTATCATCAATTATGGATTCAAGAAATGACATTCGAAATGTTGCAATTATAGCGCACGTTGACCACGGAAAGACCACACTGGTCGATCAGCTGCTAAAACAAAGCGGCATTTTTCGTGCCAATGAAAATGTGGCGGAACGGGTCATGGATTCCAACGACCTTGAGCGTGAACGCGGAATCACCATCCTTTCCAAGAATACAGCCGTCATGTACGACGGCGTCAAAATCAATATTGTGGACACTCCGGGTCACGCCGACTTCGGCGGCGAGGTGGAACGCATCCTGATGATGGTTGACGGCGTTCTGCTGCTGGTAGACGCGTTTGAAGGCTGTATGCCGCAGACGCGATTCGTACTGAAAAAAGCGCTTGGCCTTGGCAAAAAGCCCCTGGTCGTTGTTAACAAAATCGACCGCCCGGGCGCAAGACCGGCAGAAGTGGTCGACGAAGTGCTCGACCTGTTTATTGAGCTGGGCGCGAATGAGGATCAGCTCGAATTCCCGGTCGTTTACGCTTCCGGCCGCGACGGCTACTCCACTTTGGACCCCAATGTGCCGGGTACCGATATGGTTCCGCTTTTCGATTCCATCATTCAATATATTCCTGCGCCGCAGGGCGACCTGAACGGGCCGACTCAGGTTCTGTTTTCCAACATTGACTACGATGACTATGTCGGCAGAATCGGAATCGGGCGTGTGGAGCGCGGTGAAATTCACAGCGGCGAAAATGTTGTGCTCTGCTGCCGTGACGGCGAACAGAAAAATGTAAAGGTTGCCAAGCTGTATCAGTTTGAAGGCCTGAAGCGTGTGGAAGTAGAGGAAGCCAAGCTGGGCGATCTGGTAGCCGTTTCCGGTATCACCGGACTGAACATCGGCGAAACCGCCTGTGCGCCGGACTGTGTTGAACCGCTGCCCTTTGTTAAAATTGACGAGCCCACCGTTTCGATGATGTTCATGGTAAACAACAGCCCGTTTGCCGGAAAAGAAGGAAAGTACGTTACTTCTCGCAATCTGCGCGACCGACTCTTTAAGGAAGTGGAAACCAACGTTGCCATGCGTGTGGAAGAAACCGATTCGGCAGATACCTTTAAGGTGTCCGGCCGCGGCGAGCTCCATCTTTCCATTTTAATTGAGCAGATGCGCCGCCAGAACTATGAATTTCAGGTTTCTGCGCCGCATGTGATCTATAAAACCATCGACGGCAAAAAGTGCGAGCCGATGGAGCTTCTCATGATTGAAGTGCCTGACAGCTATGTCGGCGCCGTAATGGAAAAGCTGGGCAACCGTAAGGCGGAACTTCTCAACATGGGTACGCGCGACACCGGTATGACCCATCTGGAGTTCAAGATTCCCGCCCGCTGCCTGATGGGCTACCGTCAGGAATTCCTGACCGACACCAACGGAAACGGTATCATGAACAACATATTTGATTCTTATGAGCCGTATAAGGGCGATGTTCAGACACGCGCGCAAGGTTCTCTGATTGCGCATGAAACCGGCGAGTCCACCGGTTACGGCCTTTTCTACGCGCAGGACCGCGGCCGTATGTTTATCGGGACCGGCGTGGAGGTTTACGAGGGCATGATCGTGGGTGCCAGCCCGAAATCAGACGACATCGTCGTTAATGTTTGCAAGAAGAAGCATGTAACCAATACCCGTGCCTCCGGTTCGGACGATGCTCTTAAACTTACTCCGCATACCGTTTTAAGTCTGGAACAGAGCCTTGAGTTCATCCGCAACGATGAGCTGGTTGAGGTGACGCCCAAAAGCATCCGTATGCGTAAAATGGTACTGAGTAAAGAGCTTCGCATGAAACAGGCAAGTAAAAATAAATGATATGAGTTTTGTAATACTTGATTTGGAGTGGAACGGAACCTACAATCGCCGACTCAAGGGATTTATGAATGAAATCATTGAGTTCGGCGCGGTGAAGGTGGATCATGACCTGAATGTGGTCGATACCTTCGAGGCTTTGATCCGTCCGCAGGTCGGCAAGAAAATCAGCGGAAAAATCAAGACACTGACCAGCATTACCAATGAAGATTTGAAAGACGGCCTGCAGTTCATGCAGGTTGTCAGCCGGTTCCGAAAATGGGCCGGTGATGCGGTGTTCATGACATGGGGTACGTCAGACGTTCTTGCGCTGGTTGAAAATTGCCGTTATTTCTGCGGAAACGAGCATATTCCTTTTTTGAAACGCTATGTGGATCTGCAGGCCTATTGTGAAAAGATGCTTGATTATGAACCCGGAAAGCAGATGGGACTGAGCACTTGTGCACAACTGCTGGGAATTGACGAGGAGGGCTTCGATCATCACCGTGCTTTGGGTGACAGCCTGCTGTCCCTGCGGTGCTTTCAGAAGCTGTATACCCCGGATCAGCTGGAACCGTTTATACAGGACGCGACAACGGATGAATTTTATGACCGGATACTCTTTAAGACCATGATTATCTGTGATTTAAACAATCCGCTGATTAAGCGCAGCGATATGCATTTTAAGTGCGATCTTTGCGGCGGGAGGGCGCACCGGACGGGCGAATGGCAGCTCAAAAACAAAAGCTACCGCGCGGAGTTTATTTGCTGGCACTGTCACCGCAGGTTTTACGGCCGAGTACAGTTTAAGCTGAAATACGAAGGTATGGTTGTGAAAAAGACGATCCTTCCGGTCAATGCCGAAAAGGATAAAACAGAGGACGAAGGGCCTCAAGAGGAGAGCTGAAAGCTCTCCTCTTTTTTTACCTTTGTATTTGCATTCGCTTTTTTGTTATGCTAAAATCATACTGATTTCAATAATATATTATAAATGGTTTCCTCCGTTTTGACGGAGGATTTTTTCAAAACCACTAACCATTCTGCGGAGGGTATTTATGAATGATAATGGGAAAAATATGAATGTACGGGAAAAAGAGGGAGTCGTCTTTCTGACTTTTCCCTCTTTTGAGCAATATCACTTTGTCAATCACGCCTTTTCTACCCGGATGGGCGGAGTGAGCGCAGGGGAATTTACCTCTATGAACCTGAATTTCGGACGGGGGGACAGCGACGAAAATGTGGTGCGGAATTTTCAGCGGTTTTGCTCCGCGGCCGGCTTCGATTACGAAACGCTGGTTGCTTCGGCACAGGATCACCACACGGTTGTTCGCCGGGTAGGGCGGGGGAACTGCGGAACGGGCATTTGGAAACCCAAGGATCTGCAAAGTGTGGACGGATTGATTACCAATGAACCGAACGTGACCCTCACCACCTTTTACGCCGACTGTGTGCCGCTGTTCTATCTTGACCCGGTAAAGCGTGCGATCGGCCTTGCCCACGCCGGCTGGCGCGGCACCGTTGCCAAAATGGGGGCGGAAATGGTTGGGGCCATGGCGCGGGAATTCGACAGCAGCCCAAAGGATCTCCTTGCCGCGGTCGGCCCGTCCATCGGCCCATGCTGCTTTGAGGTGGATACCCCGGTGTATGAAGAATTTGCCGCGCTGACCGAAATCAAGCCGCAGGAATTCATCGTTGAAAAGGGCGGCGGAAAATTTATGATTGACTTATGGGAAGCCAACCGACGCATCATAATGGAAGCGGGTATCCCTGCGGAAAACATTGAGGTGGCGCAGCTGTGCACAAAATGCAACGCGCAGTGGCTCTGGTCCCACCGTGCCAGCGGGGGCAGGCGCGGCGGTCTTGCCGCAATGATGTGCCTGAAGGGGGAAGAAGCATGATGACGGAGCACTGCATGCTGTGCCCGCGCGCCTGCGGAGCAAAGCGAACGGAAACCGAGGGCTCCGGGTTCTGCGGACTGGGGACAAACCCCGTGGTCGCCCGCGCGGCGCTCCATTTTTGGGAGGAACCCTGTATCAGCGGAAAACATGGTTCCGGGACGGTCTTTTTTACCGGCTGCTGCCTGAAATGCGTATTCTGCCAGAACTATCAGATCAGTACCGAAAAAGCGGTGGGGAAAACGGTCAGTATACAGGAACTTGCGGATATCTTTGACCGTCTTGCCGAAAAAGGTGCGCACAATCTCAATCTGGTCAGCCCTACGCAGTTTGTTCCCGCAATTGTTGAGGCGCTCAAACTCAGAAAGTCCCGGATTCCGGTCGTGTATAATTCCGGCGGCTACGAAAGCCTGGAAACGCTGAGATTGCTGGAAGGCCTGATCGATATTTACCTTCCCGATTTAAAGTATGCGGACGATGTTCTTGCCCGGAAATATTCCGGAGCACCGGATTATGCGGAACGGGCAAAGGCCTGCGTGCTGGAAATGGCACGCCAGACCGGTTCGGCGCAATTCAATGATGACGGGATGATGACGCGCGGTACGATTGTGCGGCATTTGATTTTACCGGGCAATACGCGCAATTCCATCGCCGTTTTGGATTGGCTGGGTGAAAATCTTCCGGACGGGGTGCTGGTCAGCCTGATGGCGCAGTATGTGCCCTGCGGGAAAGCGGCTGAATACCCGGAAATCAACCGCAGAATTACAAAGCGCGAATACCGGAAGGTTCAGGAGCATTTGTTTGACTTAAATTTAGATGGATTTGTTCAGGAAATGGAGTCGGCAAGCCAAAGCTATATCCCGCCTTTCAACTTGGAAGGCGTTTCTGACTGATACCCCTTGACAAACTGCGTCCGCCGTTGTAGACTGTTATATAGTTTTTAATACTACATAAAATAATCTTTAATAGACGGTGATATTATGAATGAAAGCAGTATAAACAAAGCGGAATGGAGAACAACACGGCGCAAAGAACTGGAGCTTCCAAGTTATACCATAACGGAAGAAATTCTCAATGCCGCTACTCACGGGATTGGAACCGGGCTTGCCATTGCGGGCTTTATTGTACTTTTGATGAACGCCCGCCGTGGCGCTCTTTCCCTTACGGCGGTGTCCGTTTTCGGGGTAACCATGATTTTGCTGTATATGGTTTCCACACTTTACCATGCGCTGGGTGTCTGCCCGGGAAAAAAGATCTGCCAGATCCTCGACCACTGCACCATTTTTCTTCTGATTGCGGGAACCTATACGCCGATTTCTCTTTTGTGCTTTGGCGGGGTTACGGGCTGGGTTATGTTTTCGATTGTCTGGATGGTCGCCGTTGTCGGCATCGTGCTCAACGCGATTGATCTTAAGCGCTTTAAAACGTTCTCCATGATCTGTTATCTGGCCCTTGGCTGGTTCGTTGTCTTCTTTTTCAAGCCCCTGCTTACACACCTTGATTCGCAGGCTATCATCTACCTGATTGTCGGCGGCGTGTTCTATACGGTCGGCGCCGTCCTTTACGGGCTTGGGAAAAAGATCAGATACATGCACTCCGTGTGGCATTTGTTCGTACTTGGCGGCACAATCTTTCATTATTTGGTGGTTTATCATATTTCCGTATAAAATTGTTCACAAAACGTATCACATTTTCCTCTTTTTCTGCGATATAATGAATACACAAAATACAATCGCAGCATAGAGAGGTGACGCAATTGGATATTTTACAAAGGCAGATGTCCTTTGATTCCTGTACGGATGATGAGAGAATTTTCGCACGGGTTTTTGAGCCTGCCGACAAAACGGACGTCAGGGCTGTGCTGCAGATTGCTCACGGAATGGCGGAGCACAGTCTTTTATATGTTGATTTTGCGCGTGCATTGGCCGCAAAGGGCTACTCCGTAGCCATCAACGATCACCTGGGCCACGGAAAATCGGTGACCGCCGGCGGTGCGTACGGGTATTTCGGCAAAGGCGGGTGCCAGAATCTTGTCAAAGATATGCACAAGCTTTACGGCCTGATGCGTAAGGATTATCCCAATATCCCTTATGTGCTCATGGGACACAGCATGGGTTCCTTTTTAGCCCGGTCATACGCCGCCCAGTACGGCGACGAGCTGACCGCGGTCATTTTTATGGGTACCTGCGGCAGCCCGGGTGCGGCGGTTCTGTCCACCCAGAAACGCATCAGCAACGCCATCGTAAAAAAGAAAGGCGAAAAAAGCCACGACCCTATTTTCGCAAAGCTTTCCACCGGAAAATACAACAGCGCCTTTACGCCGTTTCGCACGCCGAACGACTGGATTTCCCGCGACGGGGCGCAGGTGGATATCTATACAAATGACCCGCTTTGCGGTTTTGACCTGACCGCTTCCGGTTACCGCGACATCGTCTATCTGCAGGCGGAGGTGAATTCCTCCGGCTGGTTTAAAAAGATGGCAAAAATTCCGATTCTTCTGATTTCAGGCGGAAAAGACCCGGTCGGCGGTTTTGGGAAAGGTGTCCGGCAGGTCGCCGCAAAGCTCAGGAAGACCGGCCATGAGGTGCGTCTGATTTTGTACCCGGAAGCACGCCACGCCCTGCTCAGTGAAATTAATAGAGATGAAGTTTACGAAGATATTGAAGATTTTCTTTCGTCGGTAACAATGAAAGAATGTCAGCTGTAAAAAAGGACAGAGCAAAGCCACCGCTTTGCTCTGTCCTTTTGTGATATCTCCCGGCAGCCCTCCATATATTTGCTTAGGAGGAATGTGCCTATGTTTGCTATCTTTCATATTAACCGCAGATTGGCGCTGATGTTTCTTACAACGGCGGCAATCGCGCTGATGATATGCTGCGGGGCAGTGGCAAATCCCGCCAGAGCGACCGAAAGCGGAAGAGGTATCAAATTGCCGATTCTCATGTACCACAGTGTGCTGAAAGACAAATCCTATCAGGGCGTGTATGTGATTTCCCCGGACAGCTTTGAAAAAGACCTTCAGTATCTTCAGAAAAAAGGCTATACAGCCGTGGTAATGCAGGACTTGCTGGATTACGTCAACCAAAAGACGCCATTACCGGAAAAACCGGTCATGATTACTTTTGACGACGGATACTACAACAATTATCTTTACGCATATCCGCTGATTAGGAAATACAAAATGAAGATGGTTTTTTCTCCGATCGGTTACTGTACGGATCAGTTTTCACAGAAGGACGCGGATCACGCCAATTACTCCCACTGTACCTGGGATGAAATCAACGAAATGATGGAATCCGGATTTGTGGAAATTCAGAATCATACCTATAACCTGCATGAAAACAAGAACGGACGCCTTGGCGCCGGGATGAAGCGGGGAGAAAGCGTGGGAAAATATACTTCCCTGCTGACGGAGGACTTAAGCAAGATGCAGGAAGAAATGAAAGAGCATACCGGCTATACGCCTACTACGTTTGTCTATCCGTTCGGTGCAATCAGCAACGTTTCGCTCCCGATTGTCCGGCAGCTTGGATTTCACGCGAGCCTGACCTGCGAAAGCAGAATAAATTATCTTACGAAGGACCCGAACTGCCTGTACGGCCTCGGCCGGTACCTGCGCTCCGGAAAAACGTCTACGGAATCGTATTTCAAAAAGATAGGGCTGGATTGAGAAGTCAGCTGCCGATTTTTTTCATAATGACTTTTTCCACCATGTGCAGAATAGCGGTCATCAGGCTTGTGGCCACGATGAGCATGGGAACCAGCACCAGCACCATGGGCAGAGTCAGTCCGACCACCGCAAAAAGCGGCTTGAAGAAAATCAGCGCCAAAATAAAGGCGGCGGACATGGAGGAAAACAGTGCCGCGTGCTTTAGATTAAACGGCATACAGACTTTAAATAAGGTCATAAGGCCGGTGTAACCGGTGATAATGACAGCCATTGTGGAAATTTGCTCCGGAGTAAAATTTAGATAGCCGGAAATAAAAACAAGCAGCACAATGTTCAGCACCATGGTCAGCGCGCCGGGCAGTGCCTTTTTAATAACATTGACAATAAACTTACCGTGAATCCGTTCCCGGTTGGGCTCCAGCGCGAGGATAAACGAGGGGTATCCGATGGTGACTGCGTTAATCAGCGTAAACTGGATCGGCTGAAACGGATAGTCGCAGGTAAAAAAGATAAACAGGACGGCAATGATCGCGGAAAACATTGCCTTCACAAGAAACAGCGAAGCGGAGCGCTGCAAATTGTTGATGGAGCGGCGCCCTTCGTTGACAATACGGGGCATACTTGCAAAATCGGAATCCAGAAGGACTACCTGTGAAACCGTCTTGGACGCGTCGCTGCCGGAAGCCATTGCAATACTGCAGTCGCTTTCCTTTAAGGCAAGGACATCGTTTACGCCGTCCCCCGTCATGGCGACCGTCCGGTTCTGCTCTTTCAAGGCTTTGACCAGGTCAAGCTTCTGCTGCGGAGTGACACGCCCGAACACGGAAAAGCTGACCGCGGCGGTTTTAATTTCCTCGTAGCTTTTCAGCGTGGTTGCATCAACGTAGTTTCCGGCGTCTCTCAGCCCGGCCTTCTTCGCAATATTGGCCACGGTAACGGGGTTGTCCCCTGAAATCACTTTGATATCCACACCCTGTGCGGAAAAATATTCCAATGTCTTTTTCGCGTTTTTCCGGATTTTATCACTCAGAAGGATCAGCGCAAGAGGGGAGATATCGGCGGGCAAATCCCCCTTTCCCAGCGGGCTTTCACTGTGGGCCAGAAGCAGTACGCGCTGTCCCTGTGAAGAGTATTTTTCGACCACCTGCCGGATTTTTTCAAATCCTTCTTTTAAAATAAACTCACCGGCGCCCAGCACAAAGCTCCCGGTTTCGTGAAAGCTTGCTCCGCTCCATTTCCGCGCGGAGGAAAACGCGACCGTAGCCGCGCATTTCCACGGCGGAGGATTACGGTCAAGCGCTTTCAGCGCATTGGCGGTGGGGTTGTCGTCGTTGACCGCATTCACAAGAGCGGCAACCGCATCTTCGGTTTCCTGCCGGGAAATATCACACAGCGGGACGATGGCGTCCATCTGCATGGTTCCTTCCGTGATCGTTCCCGTTTTATCCAGACAAAGGGTGTCCACGCGGGCAAGGGTTTCAATGGAATACAAATCCTGTACCAAAGCTTTGTGGTGGGCAAGCCTCAGCACGCTCACTGCCAGCACCACACTGGTCAGAAGGACAAGCCCTTCCGGGATCATGCCGATCAGTGCGGCGACGGTGCTGACGACCGCGCGGTTGAAAGGTTGTCCAGAAAGATAAAGCTGCTTGTAAAAAAGCAAAAGACCAATGGGAATAATGGAAAAACCGATATATTTGATGATTTTATTAATCCACGTCATAATTTCCGAATTTGGTTTTTTTAGGTATTTGGCACTCTGGGTGATTTTAGACGCGTAGTTTTCCGCGCCGATATGTTCCACTTTCGCAAGGCAGCTGCCGCTCCCGATGAAGCTGCCGCTCAGCAGACGATCTCCCGCTTTTTTGGCGACCAGATCCGCTTCACCGGTAATCAGCGCTTCGTTGACCTCGCATTCTCCCTGCACAACAATGCAGTCGGCACAGATCTGGTTTCCGGAAGCAAGCACCATAATATCGTCCAGCACAAGGTCGCTTACTGGGATATCCTGCTTCGCGCCGTCGCGCAGTACATGGGCTTTTGGCGCGGCAATCAGCTTGAGCCGGTCGATTGTCTTTTTTGCTTTGATTTCCTGAACGATTCCGATCAGCGTATTTGAAATAATGACGCCCATAAACAGCAGGTTCTTATAAGAACCCACCATCAAAATCAGCCCGGCAAGAATCGCATTTAATATATTGAACGGGGTAATCAGATTCGTGTGAATAATCTGTCCTACCGTCTTGGTTTTTATTTCTTCCGTTCCGTTTACCAGCCCCTGTTTTTGCCGTGCGGCCACCTGTTCTGCGGAAAGACCGGAAATTCCGTTTTCATCCATCATGAATTTATCCCCGTTCGTGTATGATTTTTATTGAAATTCATTATACTATAGTTAGATCGTTTTTTGCCATAGTAAAAAATATTTGAAAAAAACTTAAAAATTTCGCAACAATTTCCGTTAAAATGACCAAATTATGAATTATCAAAGGAAGATATTCGATTCATAATTTATCTTGTTTCATATTTGCATTATGGTATAATTAATCGGTATGAGATGTTGTGGAAGAGTTTGGTTCCACAACCAAAGTAGGAATATGTGAAGAAAGGGGTCTGCCCTTATCAGAATGATAAAATTTGATTTTCAGAACACAAAGCTGCCTGTCCGGGATTTTGACAGTATGCTCGTTTTGTTGCTGACAGTCTCGATTTTCGCGCCATTCTATTTCAGCGTTGCCGTAACGTGCGCAATCGCTATCATGACAATGATGAACTGCAAAAAAAGGACGAAAGCTTTTTCGTTTCCGTACTCGAAATATCTGCTTGGATTTTTGATTATTCCTTTTTTTGTATCCGCAACCTATAACAATTACTGGGGGATGCTTTACGCAATCGTGATTCTCGCCGCCGCGACCTGCGGCTTCTATATCAGAAGCGTAATGACGCGCCAGCTTTTCGATCAGGTCATGGATGTGTCCTGCATTGCGAGCATCTGGTGTGCACTGGTTGCCATTTTTCAGAAGATCACCGCTTACGGCGACGCACCCCGCTACCGTCCTGTTTCTGCGTTTCACAACGCGAACTGCTACGGTATGATGATTGAATTTATTATCATTATTGCCATCTATCGGATTTTTACAAAAGCAAAGAACAAAAACTTTTATCTTGGCGTAATCGGCATCAATCTGGTCGGGCTTTACCTGTCAGCAAGCCTTTCGGCATTTTTGGCGACTGCGTGCGCCATTATGACCGTTCTTCTTTTCAAAAAGAGATACCGGCTGGCGGGCGGGCTGGTACTGCTGGCGGTTGCTTTTCTTTCCGTCAGCCTTGTTTTTCCGTCAATTTTCCCAAGAGGGCTGGAAGCAATCGACAGCACCTGCGGGCAGCGAATTTCTATTTGGACAACCGCTGTCAGGGGAATCGTGCGCCATCCATTTTTAGGAACGGGCGCGCTGTCCTATCAGATGATCTGTGAGCAGCTGGGCGGCTACAAAACCTACCACTGCCATAATCTTTTGTTGGACACCCTGCTGAATTTCGGGTTTATCGGGTTCGGTGCAATCGGTGTTTACGTTGCTATGCAGCTGAAGCTGCTGTCTTTACGGTTTAGAAGCAATTTGGGTAAGGACATGAATATTCTTGTTCTTGCCGCCGTGGTTGCGATTGCCGTGCATGGCATGACCGATGTCACCATATTTTGGATCCAGACAGGGATGCTGTTCCTGCTGATGTTCTCGGCAACAGGGATTGGTGCGGAGCATCTCGAGCGCAAACTGCGTCTGCCTTCGCTTATCCCGGACTATGCGGAGGATGTCAAAGTCCAGCCAGTTTACCTGAAAAACTGATTCTTCGTTTTCTATTGACTTCCCTGTTTTAAAGGACTATCATCTGCTTGTAATTGAATAGTATGTGATAGCAAATACAATTTATTGTCCCCCTGCCTCACAAAAAATTGGGCAGGGGGATTCCTGTCTTTATAAGTTTTTGAAAGAGAGGCGCGGAAAATGAAAAAGGATATGCAGACCGGCGGAAGCAGCGCGCAGTCTATAGCGAAAAAGCTGACGGAGTTCTCCCGAATGGAGAAGTATATGCTGCTTTCCGCTCTGAAAACCAGAGAAAAAGGCCTTGACATTGTGGATGTGGAGATGTTTTCAGAGGAATACAAAAGCAATGAAATTTCTCATGAAAAACCGAAGCCGTGGTATGTGCAGCTGGTAAAAGCCTTTGTAAATCCTTTTACCCTTGTTCTGCTGATTATCGCCGCAATTTCGTTTCTGACAGAGGTGGTACTTGCTAAGCCGGATGAAAAAAGTCCCGCGGCCGTGATTGTCATTCTTTTTCTGGTGCTCGTCAGCGGGGGACTGCGTTTCTTTCAGGAGTTCCGTTCCGGGAAGGAAGCGGAAGGATTAAAATCCATGGTCAAGACGACCGCTACGGTTATCCGCCGTGAAAATGGCCGGGAAGAGATTCCGATGACGGAACTGCTGCCCGGCGATATTGTTGCGCTGTCCGGCGGCGATATGATTCCGGCGGATGTCAGAATCTTAAAGGCAAAGGATTTATTTGTCAGTCAGTCCGCTCTGACGGGGGAGTCCGAACCGGTGGAAAAGTACCCGGAACCGGATAAAATCACCGAAGGGCATAACCTGTTTGATCTGCGGAATATCTGTTTCATGGGCACCAACGTCATCAGCGGCTCCGCAACCGCCGTTGTGCTGGCTACCGGTGACAATACCTATTTCGGCAATATGGCCCGGGAACTTTCGGGCGATCGTGCTCCCACCAGCTTTGACAAAGGTGTAAATTCCATCAGTTATCTGCTGATTCGCTTTATGGTCGTCATGGTGCCGATTGTGTTCCTGATTAACGGCATTACCAAGCACGATTGGATAGAAGCGCTTCTTTTCGCTATTTCTGTTGCCATCGGCCTGACGCCGGAAATGCTGCCGATGATCGTTACCACCAATCTGGCAAAGGGCGCCGTCAGCATGTCGCGCCAGAAGACGGTCGTTAAACACCTGAATTCCATCCAGAATTTCGGCGCAATGGATATCCTCTGTACCGACAAGACCGGCACGCTGACACGCGACGAGATCATTATTGAAAGGCATTTGAACGTGCAGGGGGAGGAAGATATTCGTGTACTTAAGCACGCCTATCTGAACAGCTATTTTCAGACCGGGCTGAAAAACCTCATTGATCTGGCCATCATCGAAAAGGCCGGTGAAGAGAGCGTTACTTATCTGAATAATGAATATTTGAAAGTCGATGAAATCCCGTTTGACTTTTCCCGCCGCAGAATGAGCGTTGTATTGAAGGACAGAACCGGCAAAACTCAGGTGATTACCAAAGGCGCGGTGGAAGAGGTCATGGAAATCTGTTCCTTCTGTGAATACGACGGTCAGGTTGTCCCGCTCACGGGCGAGCTGCGGGCGCAGGTGGTGCGCATGACCGATGAGCTGAACGCGCAGGGCATGAGGGTGATTGCGGTCGCGCAGAAAAAAGATCCCGCCGTGGAGGGCGTTTTCGGAGTCAAGGACGAAAGCAATATGACTCTGATGGGGTATCTGGGTCTTTTGGATCCGCCTAAGGAATCCGCCGCCACCGCAATCCGCGCGCTGAAAGAATACGGCGTACAGGTTAAGGTACTGACCGGTGATAATGAGGGGGTTACGCAGAAAATCTGCGGCGAAGTCGGTCTGCCGATTGATAAAATTCTGCTTGGTTCTCAAATCGAAAAAATGAGTGAGGATGAACTCCTCAAACAGGTGGAAGATACCACGGTTTTCGCCAAACTTTCTCCGATTCAGAAAGCGCGGGTTGTCAATGCGCTTCAGCAGCTGGGTCATACCGTCGGGTTTATGGGTGACGGCATCAATGACGCTCAGGCGCTGAGCAAAGCGGATGTCGGTATTTCCGTGGATACCGCGGTGGACATTGCCAAGGAGAGCGCCGACATTATCCTGTTGGAAAAGGACCTGATGGTACTGGAGCACGGCGTGATTGAAGGCCGGAAGATCTTCGGAAATATCATTAAATATATCAAAATGACGGCAAGCTCCAACTTCGGAAATATGCTTTCCATGCTCGTTGCAAGTGCGTTTTTGCCGTTTCTACCAATGATGCCCGTACAGATTCTGGTACTGAATCTGTTATATAATATTTCCCAGATTTCCATTCCATGGGACAACATGGATGTGGATTATCTGCGTGTGCCGCGCAAATGGGAAGCCTCCAGCATCGGAAAATTCATGATCTTTATCGGGCCGGTCAGCTCCGTGTTCGACATTGCCACCTATTTGCTGATGTGGTTTGCTTTCGGCTGCAATAGCGCCTCCAACCCTGCACTCGTCGCGCTGTTCAACGCAGGCTGGTTTGTGGAAAGCCTGATTTCACAGACGCTGATTATTCATCTGATCCGCACGCCTAAGCTGCCGTTTATCCAGAGCCGCGCGGCTTCTCCCGTTGTGCTGCTGACTACGGTGATTATGGCAATCGGTGTAGCGATTCCGTTTACCCCGCTGGGCGCCTATCTGGGACTTGCGGCACTGCCGCTTTCTTATTTCGGCTGGCTCGCGCTGATCGTGCTGGGATATACCCTGCTTGCGCAGCTTGTCAAATCCGTTTATATCAGAAAAAACCGGTCGTGGCTGTAACAAAGAAAGGGCTGAGTGTTTCACTCAGCCCTTTCGGGTTATCTCACTTTTCTGATGTTGTACATGGAATTCAGTACAATCCAGTTTTGGGGGAAGAAGCTGTTAATGGTCCAGTAGCTTACCCCTCCCAGATCATATTTGTCTACCAGCTCGAGCTTTGCCTGTATGCTTCTGGCGTCCTCAAACCAGACGACATGCTGCTTTCCGTTTTCATAATAGTTGAAAAACGGCGATTGTGCCTTTGTGTCAAACAGGATTTGCGCGCCCACTCTGGAAGCCAGACTGACGGCGCCGGGATTTGTCAGGGAACGCGCCGAACTGCCTTGAACGAAAGGCAGTGTCCAGTCGTAGCCGTAATTGGGAATTCCCATCAGAATCTTTTTGCTGGGAATTACAGTAACGGCATATTGAAGTACGTCCTCCACCAGATTCACAGGAGCGACCGCGCGGGGCGGGCCGTAGGTGTAGCCCCACTCGTAGGTCATCAGAATGACATGGTCGACCAGCGCACCGTGGGCGCCGTAGTCGTGCGCTTCGTACAGCAGTCCCGGCTGATCTTCACTTGTTTTAGGCGCGAGCGCGGTGGTGACAGTATAGCCCAGTGGGTGCAGTCTGTCTGTGACTTTTTTGATGAATCCGGTGTAAAGGTCTTTGTCCCTTGGAAAGATATATTCAAAGTCGATATCCAGACCGAAATATTTCTTTTCATTCAGCGTTCTTACAATGTTCTCCAGAAGGGTGTTCTGAATATCCGGGTTTGTAAGAATGGTGTGAGCCAATTCGCTGTTAAAGCTGGCGCCCTCTTTGATGTTGGTGATAACCATCATAGGACCCACGTTGTACCTGCGTGCTGCTTCAATCAGTGGGGTGTCCTGTATAGGGGCAAGACTGCCGTCAGGACGGACCTGATAGCTGAAAATACTGAGGTAGGTGAGGTTGGGCAAAGTATTTTCCAGCACGTTGGTGTTGATGTTTGGAAAAGCGTATCCGTTTACATCAATGGTACCCAGCTTTTCGGCAGAGAGGGGAATGATAATCACCTGACCTGCCTTGATCTTGGACGGGTCGGTAATGGAAGGATTCGCGCTTAGAATACGGAACACCGTGGTGTTATAACGCCGGGCAATCGAATACAGCGATTCGCCGGGGGTTACGGTGTGGTTGACACTGTCCGCATCCACCACAATCGCCTGACCGATCATCAGCCGCTCCGTGTCCTCCAGACTGTTGTCGGCGATAATCTTCTGTATAGAGACGCCGTACCGACTGGAGAGAGAATAGACGCTGTCTCCCTGACGCACTACATGGATTACCAAAGCCATCACACCTTTTCAATAGAATGACTGTAAACGGCTGTTCCTCCTAATTGAAGGGCCGTTTTCTATCAGTATATGAGGCTGAATTCCGGCGTATTCCACCGGACGGGATTTCAAGCGGGGACAGACCATAGAAATTTATTGAAAAAAGATGTTGACATTGACGTTACGGAAAGGTGTATGATCTTTTTGCAAAGGAGGGAATTTCATGGAATACACCATTCAGAAACTGGCGCGCATGTCGGGCGTTACTACACGAACCCTGCGGTACTATGATGAGATCAATCTCCTTAAGCCGGCTAGGATGAGCTCATCCGGATACCGTATCTACGGGCAGGAACAGGTCGACCGCCTGCAGCAAATCCTGTTTTACCGTGAGCTGGACGTCGGTTTGGATGAAATTGGCAGGCTGCTCAGTTCACCGGATTTTACGGTAAAGGACGCGCTGAGCTCCCACCGTGAAATCTCCTTGCCAAACGGGCGCGGCTTGACGCGCTCATTGCCAATGTGGAAAAAACACTGGCTTATGCGAAAGGAGAACAAGACATGGCCGATCAGGAAAAATTTGAAGGCTTTAAACAGAAGCTCGTTGATGAAAACGAACAAAAATACGGTGCGGAGATCCGTGAAAAATACGGCGAAGAAGCCGTGAACAGGAGTAATCAAAAGCTAAAAAATATGACACAGGAAGAATACGACCGGATTACCGCTCTGAATGAGGAACTGATGCAGACGCTTTTAAAAGCGTATCAGACGGGCGACCCGGCCGGAGAACTCGCGCAGCGCGCGGCGGATCTGCATCGTCAGTGGCTGTCTTTCTACTGGGACAGCTACAGTAAAGAAGCGCACGCTGGAGTTGCACAGATGTATGTGGATGACCCGCGTTTCACCGCCTATTATGACAAAAAGCAGCCTGGATTGGCCGCGTTTCTGCGTGATGCGGTCCTGATTTATACAGCGTAATATCCGGCCTCCTGCGCCTTTCCATTCCAAAAACCCGCACAAATAAAGAACCGGTAAACTCAAAGGTTTACCGGTTCTGTTCTTTGCCGCTTTAGCGGCAGCCTGTAAAAGTCATGTGGTTGGTAACCTGCTTCAGTGTGTCTTAAGACGCGCGCCAGTACCTTATCTGGCGCCGCCTCCTCCGCCGCCTCCAAAGCCTCCGCCGCCGCCGCCGAAGCCTCCGCCTCCAAAACCACCGCCGCCGAAGCCGCCCGAACCTCCCGAAGATTGCGGGGGATGGGCAAGACGCGTGGCCGAAGTGCTGATGTTGCTGATGGTGCTGCCCAGCACGGAGCCGAAGTCGCTGCCGATGTGGCTGAATCCGCCCATGCCGACGGAACGCCCGAACATGTAGTACATATAGCTGCCCCCATAGTTCGTGTAGAGGTAGCCGTCGTCATTCAGCTGAGGATAAACCATTTTGAGCTGATCGCAGACCTTTTTGGAAATACCCATCATGGTTGCGTAAACCAGGTATTCCTCCCAAAGCGTAAGCTCCGGAACGCCGTATTCTTTCATGCGCGAGAATTCGAGCATGTATTTTTCCAGTCCGTGCCACACGGCGTAGTCATATTCGCCCTTTGCACTCAGCCTTGTTTTGCCGCTGGCGGCCACTAATAACAGAATCCCGAAAATCAGGAATCCTAGGGGAATGTAGACCAGCCAGCCGCCTGTAAGCAAAAGAATCGCAACGGCTCCCGCAATGCTGAGAATTCCCAGAAGGGAACTGCCCGTTAAAAAGGAGGGCCGGTGCTCATAATATCCCCGCGCGGCGATTTCTCTCTTTGTCTGCGACAAAAAGTTCTCCATACTGCTGTCGATGTATTTGCTGTGGTCTTTGGCGTATTTTTCAAACTGCTTCATGGTAAACCGGTCACCGTACGATGACGCAACGGTGGCAATCATATCGTAAAAGGTCTGCTCGCTTTGTGTGAGCGGCAGTTGTTTGGTATTTCCCAAGATGTTTACCATAAACTCTTTTTTCTCACTGGAGTCAAACCCGACGTATCCCTTGCGCGCCAGACTCATCAGCGTGGCGCTGAAAACACGCCCCTCTTCTTTGCTGGTTACGCCGCCGCTGTAGTAGTAAAACAGGTTTGCGGCGCCGCCGGGGGAGCTGCCCTCCGGAATCTCGCGGGTGTATTCGGGAGCATCCACTTGATACGGTTTGGCTTTCTTTTTCAGCCATATCAGAATGAAAATTCCCGCTATCACCAGAACAACTCCGGCTACGGCATCCACTACGCCGATAATATAGTTCATGCGCTGCTTTTCAGCCCATTCATCCGCCCACTTCTGCTCTTCCTTTTCAATGTCGCTCAGGACATTTGCCGTACTGATCCTTGTGGAGGCGGGGAACAGGGAAACGGGCATGCAAACGCGGGTTTCCACCAGCGTCTCCGGTGGAACCTTGTTCGCAGTAAACGTTATCTGAGTGGGAGAGTTGACGGTTAACTGGCTCTGTGCGGTGCAGTGGAGCCATCCCTTTACTTCTTTGTCCTTTGCGCCGGCCGGAAGAGAAATGGTGCCGTGCAGCTGAGTAATCGGAATACTGAATTTATTTCCGATAAAAGCGTTGTACAGGACGGAAGTATCCCCGTATACAGCTACAAGGTTCTTGATGGTATAGGAAACCCTGAAATTGCGTACGCCGCTTTCGATTGACGGCATGAACCAGCCGATTTCCGTATCCTGTGCCGTATTGTAAATATAACAGACATTGTCCTCGGAAAAATAACCGCTCGTCGGGTTAACATCGTCACGGAAGCTGTACTTAACGTTTTCATCCATGTCGTAAACGGATAAGTTTTCGATTCCGCTGGCCTGCTTTTCATTCACCGGAAAGGTTTTATACAGGTTGCTGTAAGGTTTTCCTCGGCCCTCCAGATTGATGTGCCAGGTTTCCGTTACCTGCATATCGCCGTTGCTGCTGAGCTGAGAAACGATATCCAGATTTTCCAAAGTCTGCTTTGCACCGTGCTTGTAACCGTCGGCGCTGCTGCCGATGATAAAAAGAACCAATAGGATAGCGGCAACGGCCGCAGCCATCCCGCCAAAAAGCTTCTTGGCCAATCTGTATGCTCCTTCCTTCGCTGAAAATCAGAATTTTACCTGTGGTACGGCTTTGTCCGCTTCCGCGATTTCAAAGTATTTCTTCTGTCCGAAATGGAAGATGGAAGCAATAATGTTGGACGGGAAATGCATGACATATTCGTTGTATTTCATTGCGGTATCGTTGTAAAACTGGCGGGCAAAAGCAATCTTGCTTTCAATGTCCTTCAGCTGCCCCTGCAGGTCCAGAAAATTCTGGTTTGCTTTCAAATCCGGGTACTGTTCCGCCGTAGCAAACAAATTTACCATTGCGCGGGAAAGCTTAGCATTGTTCTCCATTGCCTCTTCGGGCGTTTTAGAGCTCATTGCCGCGCTGCGCCATTTTGTGACCTCTTCCAAGGTCGATTTTTCATGAGAAGCATATCCCTTGACGGTTTCCACAAGGTTGGGGATAAGGTCAAACCTCTTTTTCAGCTGAACGTCAACCTGTGCCCACCCGTTGTCAACTCTTACCGAAAAAGAGACAAGCTTGTTGTACATGCCTGTAACAGAGAAAATGATAATCAGAATAACAGCGGCAATAATGCCAAATGTGATCCAACCCATGATGTTGTACCTCCTAATGATAGCAAATTCAATCGGCGGGTGTCTCCTGCCGCAGCCCCGTTTCAGGGTAATTGCTGTATTGAAATAATATCATACTTTACAGGAAAAGAAAAGTCGGAAGAAGGAAAAAGGGGAAAGAACCATCGCTCTTTCCCCTGACAGTATGTTCATTTCTGACTTGGATTTGAAATCCGGTAGCAGAGGGTCATCAGGCTGTCGTTCAAATGAACATTTTCAACAACCGTATCATCATACTTCATCGCAATATCATAATGGCTGAAGTTCCAGTAATTGCGCACGCCCAGATTGTACAGGCGCTCAATTACCGTATGAACGCCGTCGCGGGGGATGCAGAGCACAGCCATGGTTGGCTGCTCTTTCTGGCAAAAATCTTCCAACTCTACCGTGTCGCGTACAATTTGACCGTTGATCCTCGTTCCGGTTTTACTGGGGGAACTATCAAAAATACCGACTAGTCTAAACCCTTCATCGTCAAACGACATGTGAGATGCGATTGCTCTTCCCAGATTTCCGGCTCCGATCAGAATCGCTTTATATTCATTGGAAAGTCCCAGAATATTTCCGATTTCATCACAGAGCTGGTCAACAATATATCCGTAGCCCTGCTGGCCGAACCCGCCGAAGCAGTTCAGGTCCTGACGGATCTGTGAGGCGGTCAGCCCCAGCTTTACGGAAAGCTCGGTGGAAGAGATTCTGGTAACCCCTTTTTGCTTCAGATGGGTTAAAAAACGATAGTAACGGGGCAATCTTCTGATTACCGACATTGAAATATTTTCGCGTCTTGGCATACGCTTTACCTCCGTAATTCTGTATCCGGCTTAGAGCAGCCGAATCAGACTTTTATTGACTTCCTTTAAAAAGGTTTCGGTGTCAACTGCAGTTTTGTTTGGCAGAGTGGAAAGGGCGGCAAGGTCACCGGTCATCATGCCGTTTTCAACTGTCTGAACAGATGCCTTTTCGAGTTTGTCTGCAAAATCCACAAGCGCAGGGAGGTGATCGAGCTCTCCGCGCTTTTTCAGCGCGCCCGTCCAGGCAAACAGAGTAGCCATGGAATTGGTGGAAGTTTTTTCGCCCTTCAGGTGTTTATAATAGTGGCGCTGCACGGTACCGTGAGCTGCTTCATATTCATAAATCCCGTCCGGTGAAACGAGCACGCTCGTCATCATGGCAAGGCTGCCAAACGCAGTTGCAACCATATCGCTCATAACGTCGCCGTCGTAATTTTTACAGGCCCAGATGTATCCGCCTTCTGAACGGATTACACGGGCGACCGCGTCGTCAATGAGGGTGTAAAAATAGGTAATACCGGCTTTTTCAAATTTTTCTTTATATTCTGTTTCGTAAGTTTCCTGAAAAATATCCTTGAAACGATGATCGTATTTTTTTGAAATCGTATCCTTTGTGGAGAACCAGACATCCTGCTTTACGTCAAGCGCGTAGCTAAAGCAGGAATGGGCAAAACTTTCAATGCTTTTGTCTATGTTGTGCTGGCCCTGAATAATGCCCGATGTCTCAAAATCATGAATCAGCGAGCGTTCTTCGGTGCCGTCCGCCTTTGTAACGACCAGCTCGGCCTTTGCGCCGGCGGGAACGGTCATCTCCGTGTTTCGGTAAATGTCACCGTAGGCGTGACGCGCAATGGTAATCGGTTTTTTCCATGTTGTGATAAAGGGCGTAATCCCTTTTACAAGGATGGGGGAACGGAAAACGGTTCCGTCCAGAATGGCACGGATGGTTCCGTTCGGGGATTTCCACATTTCTTTCAGGCCGTATTCACGCACTCTGTCCGCGTTTGCGGTAATCGTTGCGCATTTTACGGCAACACCGTATTTTTTTGTAGCGTAAGCGGAATCAAACGTGACCTGGTCGTTGGTTGCGTCGCGGTTTTCCAGGCTAAGGTCGTAATATTCCGTTTTCAGATCAACATAGGGGGTCAGCAGGATCTCTTTAATCATTTTCCAGATGATTCTGGTCATCTCGTCGCCGTCCATTTCGACCAGCGGCGTTGCCATTTGAATTTTATTCATGAATGATCCTCCGTTTACTGTAAGTGTTCCGTAGCGTCAAATACGACAATTATTTGTTCTGTTCTTTAATGTAGCTCAGCAGGCCGCCCGCAAGAACGATTTTTCTCTGGCGGTCGCTCAGTACGGCATCCGCTTCAAAGGAGGTGCCCTTCGTCAGATTCTTTACGGTAACGGTTCCGCCGTTTTCAACGGTGGCACGGATGTCCGGCAGCTCCAGCTCATCCATCTGGTCAATTCCATCATAATCCTTCTCATTTTTAAACACGAGCGGCAAAATTCCCGCGTTTGCCAGATTGGCGCAGTGAATGCGGGCAAAGCTCTTTGCAACCACCGCTTTAATTCCCAGGTACAGAGGAACCAGAACGGCGTGTTCACGGGACGAACCCTGGCCGTAGTTGGAGCCGCCTACAACAATTCCCTTGCCGTATTCGCGGCACCGCTCCGGGAATTCCTTGTCGCATACGCCGAAACAGAAGTTGGAAAGGTAGGGAATATTGGAACGGTAGGGAAGAATTTTCGCTCCGGCCGGCATAATGTGGTCGGTCGTAATGTTATCGCCGACCTTCAGCAGCGCCTTAGCGGTAATATCCTGCGGCAGAGCGGTGGTGGTGGGGACTTCCTTAATGTTCGGCCCGCGCAGGACTTCTACGTCCGTTGCTTCCTTCTCATCGGCGGGGGGAACGATCATATTGTCGTTAATCAGGAATTTTTCAGGCTGCTCAATGGGTGCTTCCTCGCCCAGTGTCTGGGGGTTGGTCAGAACGCCGTAGATGGCGGAGGCCGCGGCGGTTTCCGGGCTGACCAGATAAATCTGCCCGTCTGCCGTGCCGGAACGTCCCTCGAAATTACGGTTAAAGGTTCTCAAAGAAATACCGCCGGAATTCGGGGATTGTCCCATACCGATGCAGGGGCCGCAGGCACATTCCAGAATGCGGGCGCCGGCGGAAATCAGGTCGGCAAGCGCGCCGTTCTGCGCCAGCATATTGTAAACCTGTTTGGAGCCGGGCGCAATCGCAAGGCTTACGTCCGGATGAACGGTCTTCCCTTTTAAAATGGAGGCGATCCGCATCATATCGCGGTAAGAGGAGTTGGTGCAGGAACCGATGCAGACCTGATCTACTTTAATGGAACCGATCTCGTCCACGGTTTTTACCGCGTCCGGGCTGTGGGGACAGGCCGCCATCGGCTTTAATTCGGACAGATTGATTTCTATGGTTTCGTCGTATTTTGCGTCGGAGTCCGGTTTGAGCTCCACCCAGTCCTTTTCGCGGCCCTGTGCTTTCAGGAAAGAAAGGGTCACTTCATCAGAGGGGAAGATGGAGGTGGTTGCGCCCAGCTCCGCGCCCATATTGGTAATGGTTGCGCGCTCCGGTACGCTCAGTGTTGCGATGCCGTTCCCGCCGTACTCTACAATTTTGCCCACGCCGCCCTTGACGGACAAAATACGCAGGACTTCCAGAATAATATCTTTTGCGGAAACCCACGGGGAAAGTTTTCCGGTCAGGTTGATGCGAAGCATTTTCGGCATGGTGATGTAATATTCACCGCTGCCCATGGCGACCGCAACGTCCAGTCCGCCGGCACCCATCGCCAGCATGCCGATTCCGCCGCCCGTGGGAGTGTGGCTGTCGGAGCCGATCAGCGTCTTGCCGGGAATTCCGAAGCGTTCCAGATGTACCTGATGGCAGATTCCGTTGCCGGGTCTTGAAAAATAAATGCCGTGTTTTTTGGCTACCGTCTGAATGTAGCGGTGGTCGTCCGCATTTTCAAATCCGGTCTGCAGGGTATTATGATCGATATAAGCGACAGAGCGCTCCGTCTTTACGCGCGGGACGCCCATTGCCTCAAATTCCAGATAAGCCATGGTTCCGGTGGCGTCCTGCGTCAGCGTCTGGTCTATTTTCAAACCGATATCGCTTCCCGGCGTCATTTCACCGCTCAAAAGATGGGTTTTTATAATTTTTTGTGCTAAAGTCAAACTCATTATCAAGCTTCCTTCCCAATTTGGATTTATCACATAGTTAAATATATAACCATTATCCAATAAAAATATGAAAATGTCAATCTATCCAATTACTTTCTGCGAAAGCATTCTATTTTGCCGCTTTATTTTCTTGATGAATATCACAACTGATGATATAATATGGTATTGATCTTTTAAAATACATGTTTGCGTGTATGAGAACAGCCTTCTTACGGCACAATAATGCGGTAGGAGGGATGATTCATGAGTCATAAAAACCTGGAAGATCAAAAGGAAGACCAGAAAGATTATATAAAGCGCGGCAATGATGAGGAAAAAACTGAGAAAACCGAAAAGCAGACCGACCAAATCATTGACACCGGATCGGTCATTACCGGCAACGGGAAACACCTGATTCATTGTTTGACGATTATCGGTCAGATTGAAGGGCACTATATTCTGCCTTCACAAAATAAGACAACAAAATATGAGCATGTCATACCGCAGCTTGTCGCTATAGAGGAAGAACCCACCATAGACGGGCTTTTAATTATTTTGAATACCGTCGGCGGCGATGTGGAAGCGGGACTGGCTCTTGCGGAACTGGTAGCGGGGATGAAAAAGCCAACCGTATCGCTCGTACTGGGCGGAGGTCATTCTATCGGCGTACCGCTTGCGGTTGCGGCCAAGCATTCTTTTATCGCTCCCAGCGCCACGATGACCATTCATCCGGTGCGCATGAACGGGATGCTGCTCGGTGTTCCGCAGACTCTGGAGTATTTTCAGCGCATGCAGGAACGCATTACCCGGTTTGTTACACAGAATTCCCATATTTCCCCCGAGCGCTTTTATGAGCTTTCCATGAACACGCAGGAGCTGGTCATGGACGTGGGCACGGTTCTTGACGGAAACGACGCTGTAACGGAGGGGTTGATCGATTCTCTGGGAAGTCTTTCCGATGCGATCGACTGCCTTTACAACATGATCGATCAGAACAAGGCGCAGCAAAAGAAAGCCGAAACAAAGACCACGCGCACGGGTACCAAGAAGCCGGAAGCCAGAACCGGCAGAACGGCCGCCAAAAGCCGAAACACTTAAAAGTCTGATGGAGAATGAAAAATGGAGCTTTTTCACAGAAACCCTGTTCCTGATTCATTCTTCATCTTTAACTACATAATGAATGACGGATTTTGAAAGCAGACAAAGCAGACACAGAAAATGAAAATATAAGGTGATTTAAAGGTGGCAACTCAAAAAACAAATACGAAAAAGAAAGCGGCGCCCCGCACACAGGGCAAGCCAAAGGCACAGCACCTTTCCGACCGCAGAAAAACGAAGGTGGAGAAGGAAGCCGAATATATCAGACAGCGCAATCAGGTAAACGCGATTGTGATGTTTGCCATGTCCATTCTGATGGTCTGTCTGGTACTGATTGCCGGCGACCATGTTTGGCTGTGGTGTCATAATGTGCTTCTGGGCCTTTTTGGAAGCTGCGCCATCATCTGGCCGATTCTCCTGTGCTACATATCCCTTGTGACGGCTTTTGAACGTCAGAAAAACCGTTTGGGCAGCAAAGTGATTTTTATGGTAATCATCATCGCGCTGTTCTGTGCGGCTGTTTATATTTTTACGGATCGCAACAATACGCCGATTGCTTCCTACTGGGACAGGCTCAAAGATCTTTATACACTGGGCATCCAAAGATCCGGCGCGGGTCTTTTCAGCGGCCTGATCGGAATCCCGTTCGTCGCGGCCCTCGGCTCTACCGGGGCGAAAATCGTCATTATTTTATCCCTTTTTGTAGCGGTTATGATTTTGACGGGGACCAGCCTTGTGCAACTGTTCCGCGCGGTGACCAAGCCGGCGGATATGATGGCTGCCAATTTCAGCAGCGCGCACGAGCAGCGGGCAATTGAACGCGCCCGTAAAGCCAATTCCAATATTGACATTGCGCTTGACCGTGAGGAAATGGCGCAGCGCACCGCACAGGCAAAGGAACAGTCGCAGAAGAACAAAAAGCTGGAACAGCTGGAAAAGGTGTTCGGAGTGAAAGAGCCCGTAGTGGAAAAGATAGAACAGCCCGCGGTTCCGGTTCCTCCGGCTGCGGATAAATCCGGCTCCGCCGCAGCAGCGGCCGCTTATGCCGCCCGTCAGGCTGCCGCACCTCAGCAGCAAGATAGAGTGCCGGAAACCGCCGCCGTCCAGATGACCATGTTTACCGACGAGCCGCCGCAGGACGGTACTTACCATTTCCCGCCGGTTACCATGCTGGAAACCACCAAAGAACTAAGCGAGCAGGATGTTACCGAAGAGCTGAAACTGAACGGACAGATGCTGGTGCAGACGCTGAAAAGCTTTGGCGTTCAGACAAAGATTGTGGATATCAGCCGCGGCCCCGCCGTCACCCGATATGAGCTGCAGCCCGCAGCCGGGGTAAAGATCAGCAAAATCACGAATCTGTCCGACGATATCGCCATGAATCTTGCCGCGTCCGGCGTTCGTATAGAAGCGCCGATTCCCGGCAAAGCCGCCGTCGGCATAGAGGTCCCGAACAAAAAGGTCAGCGTCGTCAGAATGCGTGAGCTGATTGAGTCCAACAGCTTTGGCGCGGCGAAAAGCCGCCTGACCGTCGTGCTTGGGCGCGACATTGCGGGGACGGTCGCAACGGCGGACCTGAGCAAGATGCCCCATCTTCTGATTGCGGGCGCCACGGGTTCCGGTAAATCCGTTTGCATCAACTCGTTTATTGTCAGCCTGCTGTATAAATCTACTCCGGAAGAGGTTCGCTTCCTGATGATCGACCCGAAGGTGGTGGAACTGGGTATTTACAACGGGATTCCTCAGCTTCTGGTCCCGGTCGTCACCGACCCGCGCAAGGCTGCGGGTGCTCTGGGGTGGGCCGTTACGGAAATGCTCAAGCGCTATAAAACCTTTGCGGCGAACAATGTGCGTGATCTGAGCGGATACAATGCACTGGCGGAAAGCAACGGGTTCCAGGACGAAAACGGTCAGCCGATGCCGCGCCTGCCGCAGATTGTCATCATCATTGACGAGCTTGCCGATCTGATGATGGCCGCCCCCAACGAGGTGGAGGACTCCATCTGCCGTCTGGCACAGATGGCGCGTGCCGCCGGTATGCACCTACTGATTGCCACGCAGAGACCTTCCGTCGATGTTATCACGGGTATTATTAAAGCAAATATTCCCAGCCGTATTGCGTTTGCGGTTTCGTCCCAGGTGGACTCCAGAACCATTCTGGACATGGGCGGAGCGGAAAAGCTCCTTGGACGCGGGGACATGCTGTTTTCCCCCGTTGGTTCGCAGAAGCCCACCAGAATTCAGGGCTGTTTTGTCAGCGACAGCGAAATTGAATCCGTTGTGAATTTTGTAAAGAAGTCCCAGGAAGCGGGATATGATAAAAATATTGCCGAAGAAATTGAGAAAAACGCCGTAGCCGAAAAGGACAGCGGGGGAGAAAGCGCCGTAAACGGCGACACCGACCCCATGATGCCGGATGCGGTGAAATGTGTAGTGGAAGCGGGTCAGGCTTCGACCTCTCTCCTCCAGCGCCGTCTGCGCCTCGGCTATGCCCGTGCCGGCCGTCTGGTCGATGAAATGGAGCAGATGGGCATTGTAGGCCCGCACGAAGGCTCCAAGCCGCGTCAGGTGCTCATTACATACCAGCAGTGGCTGGAAATGACCATGCAGCAGGCAGATCAAAAAGAAAGTGAAGAATAAGCAGAATGCCTTTTTTACCCATAACAAAAGAAGAAATTGATGCTCTCGGCTGGGATGCGCCGGATTTTGTCGTCGTAACCGGCGACGCTTACGTTGACCATCCCACCTTTGGTACCGCGATCATTTCACGCGTACTGGAACAGTTCGGCTATCACGTCGCCATTCTGGCGCAGCCGGACTGGCGTACAGACAGGGACTTTACCCGGTTCGGCAGGCCGAAATACGGGTTTCTGGTCAGTTCCGGAAACATTGATTCCATGGTTGCCCATTATACCGTAGCCCGCCGCAAGCGGAAAGAAGACGCCTATTCGCCCGGGAACAGAACCGGGCTGCGGCCGGATCGCGCCGTCATTGTGTACGCAAAGAAAATTAAAGAAATCTATCCGGACTCTCCCGTCATTATCGGCGGGCTGGAAGCCTCTCTGCGCCGGTTTGCGCATTACGACTACTGGGATGATAAAATCCGCCCGTCGATTCTGTTGGATTCCGGGGCGGATTTGCTCACTTACGGTATGGGCGAAAGTCAAACGGTTGAAATCGCCCGCCGCCTGTTTTCCGGCGAGCCGGTCAGCACGATCACCGATATCCGCGGAACCTGCTACGCGATTCCCACGAAGGAATACCGACCCGTTCCGGCGGTTGACTGCCCGAGCTTTGAGCAGGTCTGTCAGAATAAGAAAGAGTATGCCGTCTCCTGCCGTAAACAGCAGGATGAGCAGGACGCTGTACGCGGGCGCAAGGTCATTCAGCGCCACGGGGACAAAATTCTGGTGCAGAACCCGCCGATGCCGCCTCTGGAGCAAAAAGAGCTGGACGCTGTTTATGAGCTCCCTTATATGCGTACCTATCACCCGAGCTATGAAAGCATGGGCGGGGTTCCCGCCATTCAGGAAGTGGAGTTCTCCATCACGCACAACCGCGGCTGTTTCGGCGCCTGCAATTTCTGTTCCATCGCGTTCCATCAGGGCCGAGCCATCACGACCCGCAGCGAAGAATCCATCCTGCGCGAAGCAAAGCTGCTGACGGAAAGCCCGAATTTCAAGGGGTATATTCACGATGTCGGAGGGCCGACTGCCAATTTCCGCCATCCTTCCTGCGACAAACAGGAAAAACTGGGACTGTGCGCGGGCGGAAAAAAATGTCTTGCTCCGAAGCCCTGCCCGCTTCTGAAAGTAGATCACAGCGAGTACCTCGACATTCTGCGTAAGCTGCGTGCTTTGCCGAAGGTCAAACGCGTATTTATCCGTTCCGGCATCCGCTTTGATTATCTGATTGAGGACAAAGACGATACCTTTTTCAAAGAGCTGGTAAAATACCATGTCAGCGGGCAGCTGAAGGTCGCGCCGGAACACTGTACGCCGGAAGTCCTTGACTGCATGGGCAAGCCGCATATTGAATCCTTTTTGAAATTTGAAAAGAAATATTTCAAATACTGTAAAGAAGAGGGCAAGGAACAGTACCTTGTTCCGTATTTGATGTCCTCCCATCCTGGTAGTACTCTGAAAGACGCGGTTGCGATTGCTCTGTTTTTGAAACGCGAGCATCTTCGTCCGGAACAGGTGCAGGATTTTTATCCTACGCCCGGCACCATTTCTACCTGCATGTTTTATACCGGTCTTGACCCCTATACCTTGAAAGAAGTTTATATTCCCCGTACCGACCGTGAAAAGGCGATGCAGCGGGCGCTTCTTCAGTATTTTAATCCGAAGAACAGGGATCTGGTTATTGCGGCGCTGAAAGCCGCCGGACGCAGCGATTTGATCGGTACGGCCAATTCGTGTCTTGTTCGGCCCAGCCCTGCCATGCAGCGCGCTGCGCAAGTTCAAAACAGAGAGAAGCAGGGCAAATGGAGCAGCAAAAAAACAGCAAAAAGGCGCTGAAAATCACCCTGTCGCTGTTTCTGGCGGTTGGTTTGATTGTCTCTTTGCTGCCGTTTGGGGCGGCAGCCTTCTGGCACCGCGTTTTTTCCTTTTTCGGACTGAACGATTTTTCCGCGGCGGCGGATTCCAGCCCGATGTCCGTCCATGTGCTCGAAGTCGGCAAGGCCGACAGTATCTTTATTGAATGCGGCGGGAAAACGATGCTGATAGACGGCGGAACCATGGATCAGGGGGAGTCGATTGCGGAATATCTTGACCGGAGGGGTGTAAAAAAACTGGATTGTGTGGTCAATACCCACCCTGATGAGGACCATATCGGCGGACTTGCTTATCTGATCGGGCATTATCGCGTCGGAAAATATTTCGCGCCCGATATCCCGAAAAACATGATTCCATCCAGCGAGGAATATCTTTCCGCGCAGAAAGCGCTGAACGAAAAACGGATTTCCACGGTTGTTCCCCGGCCCGGGGAGACTTTCTCCCTCGGCAGTATGAAAATAGAGGTTCTTGCCCCTGTAAAACAGGGGGACAGTACCAATAACAATTCCATCGTCCTGAAGCTGACGTATGGAAAAACACGGTTCCTGCTCATGGGTGACGCGGAAAAAGAAGAGGAATCCGATTTGCTCGCAGGCGGAGAAGACCTTTCCGCCGATGTTCTAAAGGTCGGCCACCACGGCAGCGGTACCTCCACCACGGACGCGCTGTTGAACGCCGTAAAGCCGAAATGGGCGGCAATTTCCGTTGCGGACGATTCCAACGGGCTGCCGAAACGGGAAGTCCTGAAAAGGCTGTTGTCCGCCGGTGCGGCGGTTTACCGGACTGATGTCAGCGGTACGCTTATTTTTATGAGCGACGGACAGAATATTAAAATTAAAACCGAGCGCTGAGTGAACTGATTAAAGCAGAAGGGGATAGAAAAATGAAAATGCTGGTAATAGACCGTTTTGAAGGAACCTACGCAATCTGTGAGGATAAGGAGCAGAAATTCTTTGCCATTGAAACTTCCGAACTTCCGCAGGGCGCGCGGGAAGGCGATGTGCTGAATGTGGATGACGCCGAGGGAACACTCACCATCAATGCGGAAGCAACAGCGCAAAGACGTTCCAAAGCCAAAAAACTGCAGGACAAGCTGTTCCAATAATTCAGTATAGGATAAGAAAAAAGCCACCTGAATTCAGGTGGCTTTTTCTTATCTAACGCCGGAGCGTAACTTTATCCGTGTTCATCCGGTGCATATGCACATTCTGCGCCAACCCGAACCCCAGATACAGACAGGCCGCGGACGAACCGCCCGCACTGAAAAACGGGAGCGTAACGCCCATGACCGGCAAAAGGTTCAGACACATGCCCAAATTGAAAAGCGCCTGTGCCGCAATCATACCGAAGAAGCCAAAGCAGATGCTGCTGCCCAGACAGTCCGGGGATTTCCGCGCAATCCGAAGCGTGCGAAAAAGGAACAGCAAAAGCAAAAGGACAATCAGCATACAGCCCACAAATCCGAGCTGCTCCCCCGCGACCGAAAAAATAAAATCGCTCTGCTGTACGGGAACAAGACCCTTGCTGACGCGTGAATTGCTGTTGAACAGCCCCCGGCCCCAGAACTGGCCGCTTCCTATGGACAACCTGCCTTGAATCTGCTGCAGGCCCTTGTCCAGCGGGTCCGTTTCCGGGTGGCGGAAAATCGTAAAGCGGTCTTTTTGGTAATCCTGCAATATATATTCCCACGCAATAGGGAATGCGACAGCCAGTGCTGCGAAAACCGCTCCAAAGTAGCGCAGTTGAACCCCGGCGCCGAACGCCATAGCTAAGAACATACAGAAGAAAATGACCGCTGTGCCGTCGTCTCCTTGAAAATGGACCAGTATAATCGGAATCATCGCGTGGAGAGCCAGCAGCATGACCTGTGGAAAAGATTTCAGCAGATCGCGCTCCTTAAGCTCTGAAACATGCTTGGAAAAGGTGATGATAAACCCGATTTTCACTAATTCACTAGGCTGGAATGTGGTGCCCGGCAGCTGAATCCACGCTTTCGCGTTGATGCCGCCGCTGCTTTTTACCGCAATGCCGAAAATCTGCGTATAAACAATCAGAAACAGACAAAAACCGGCTACAATATACCAGTAGCTTGCAATCTCGCGGTAATCGATCAGCGTAAAAAGAATTGCGCCGAAATAACCGAGGAAAATAGCAACCAGCTGCACAGTGAAATAAGATTTTCCCGATTCGCTGTTCGGCACGGTCTTCAGCAGCAGGAGGCTGTATACCGATATGGCCAGCATGATAAACCAGTAAAGCTTGTCCGCCCGTTTTAAATAATTGACGAATGATTTTAATCCTCGCATGACTTCACCTCTGATTTATTTATTATATGATGGAAACGCGAAAACTGCAAGCGAATAATGAAGGGAAACGGGCGTGAGCAAAAAACTCGCGCCCGTTTCCCTATGCCCGACAAAGAAAATTTATTTTCCTGCTACTGTTGCGTAAGAGGGAAATCCACCCTGACGGAAAACAGATCGGCATCAACGTTTATTTGCAGCCTGCCCCCGGTTGCTTCTGTGAAGCTCTTTGCGATGGAAAGTCCAAGCCCGCTTCCGGTGGTTGTGCGCGAACTGTCGCCCCTCACAAAGCGCTCGGTCATGTCCGTTTTGCAATCCAGTTCATAGCGTGAGGTGTTCTTTACCGCTGCGTAAGCGTTCTTTCCGTCGTGCTCCAATGTGACGAACACGCGCGAACCTTCCAGTGAATACTGCAGTGCGTTTCCGATCAAATTCTGGAACACCCGGTATAAAAGCTTTCCGTCCGCCCGAATCATAACGGGGGAGTCCGGAATATTTACCTTGAATATCAGGCCGGAGGCTTCTACCTGCTCATTCATATCGGCCATTGTCTGTAAAATCAGTTTGCCGTAATCCAGGACTTCCATATTCAGTTCAATATTTCCGCTCGTTGCTTTACTGACCTGAAAGATGTCCTGCACCATGTTCTTCAGCCGGTCGGATTTTTGAGCAAGAATTTCAATATAATCTTTTATATGGTCCGGTAAATTTTCCTCCTGCTTCAATAAATCGATATAGCTGATAATGGCGGTGAGCGGTGTTTTCAGATCATGGCTCACATTTGTAATCAGTTCTATTTTCATCCTTTCGCTTTTTAAACGTTCTTCAACCGCATAATCGATGCCCAACTGAATTTCGTTGAGGTCAACGGAAGCTGTGTTCAGATCCGCGTCGGCAGGAAGTTCCAGCGGTGTAATCAGGTCGCCGGATTTGACAAGTGAAATCTGATTCATGAGCAGTCCCATATCGTAGACGGTATTCTGAAATCTGCGCACATACCGGTAAATCACGTATACCATGGCGGCAAGAACCAGCAGCAAGAAAACCATGACAAAAAAAGCGCTGGGATGAATCATGGACGTTACGGTGAAACCAAACAGCAACAGCAGGATTTCCGACGCCAGCAGCGCCCAGAAGCGCTGAACCATCTGTTGCTGAAACGGCTTCGACCGCTCAAATTTTCTGTAATTCTTCAGTACAGTGTTGAAAATATTGTGCTTGTAAAAGTGATGGTTACAGCGCATATCATTTACCACAAGGTAATAGCAGAAGAATGAAATGACCGTACAGATTCCCCACAGGAACCAGTCGTTTCTCCATGCATGGATCATAACAGCAAAGTCCAGACAAACCAGCACAACGGTGCATATAGCTTTGAATTCCCACCAGAACCAGCCGGTGAACCGCGCGAGCGCAAGGTCGGCTGCTTTTTTGTCTTTGCGGAGCAAAAGGTACAGCATAAAAGCAATTGCGCCGAGCAGAAGAAAGACTCCGCCCGCGTACAGCGTAATTTTCAGATTGTGCTGGGCCTGCGGGATGTAAGTCAGGGAAGTATATCCGCTGACGGGCGTGACCGGCTCTGACCTTGCCAGCAGCGTGACCTGCATCTCTTCCATATTGTCGTAGCTAAAACTGGTATTGCTGGTATATCCCGGCACATACCACATCGATTTTTCCGGTCGGTAAACGCCGTCGCCGTAAATGTCGACCGTTTTTCCGTCCTTTGTGACCGTCACTTTTTTACCGTCGAAATACAGTTTGAAGTTGTATCCCTTCGGAAGCGGGGCGGTATTCAAATCCAGACCCGGATACCCATTGGAATGTTCTGCGGGGTTTTCATGTGTTCCCGCTGAATAGAGAATGTTTTTTCCGGAATCCTGATCTAAAAGGTTCCAAACTCCGGCATTGTCTTCTGTTTCAGAGGCCAGCGCGTCCAGCACCTCCCCAAGCTGATTCGATACCGTCTGCCGGAACATGGATGTGTTCTGATAATCAGGAGTAAACGCATCGTTTATTTCATGGGAAAGATAATCAGCTCTGTTGACATTAAGACCGTAAAAAAGCGCTGCGATCAGGAGTACCGAAATTGTCATCGTACTGAAGAAAAAGCAAAGCCAGCTGAATATCGTTTTAAATTTTTTCGATTTTGTATCCAATGCCCCACACCACCTTCAAATATTCAGGTTCCTTTGGGTTGAGTTCGATTTTTTCACGAATGCGGCGAATATGTACCATCACAGTATTTTCCACGCAATAGGCGGGCTCGTTCCATACGCGGCGGTAGATTTCCTCCGCAGGAAAGGTCCTGCCCAGATTGCGCATCAGCAAATCGATGATTTTGGTTTCGGTGGCCGTCAGCCGAATCGGATCACCGTCCGCTTTCAGAATCCGCTCCTCTGTGTTATAGGACAGCCTGCCGTTCAGAATCTCGCTTGTATTCCTGTGCGCGTTAATGTCGCCAAGACTGAGGTAGCGCCTGAGCTGGGAACGAACTCTTGCGACAAGCTCCATGGGATTGAACGGCTTTGTCACATAATCGTCCGCACCCATGCTGAGCCCCAGAATCTTGTCTGTGTCTTCGCTCTTCGCGGAAAGAACAATGATCGGGATATTGCGTTTTTCACGGATTTTCATCACGGCGGAAAGCCCATTCAGTTTCGGCATCATTACATCGATCAAAATCAAATGAATTTCGTTATTCATCGCTGCGTCCACGGCTTCCAGTCCGTCATAGGCACACAAAGCGGAGTAGCCCTCTTTTTCCAAAAGAATGGCAATAGCGCGGACAATTTCACGGTCATCGTCAACAATCAAGATCCGTTTTTTATCCATTTGATTTCCTCCCTCAAAAACCTTACTATTACAGTACCTTATATTTCTTAAAAAAAGCTTAATGAATTTCTTACAAATAACTGAAGATTTATTATATTATACCATATTGCGGTTAACATGGTTTCACTCAGCCTGATTCATAAGAAATATTGATTTCGCCTGTTCATTTTTACAGAAAAATATGATATAATTTTGTCATAATTATGTGTTAGGAGAATGCACCAATGCTGACGGATATCGAAATTGCACAGCGGGCAGAGCTCGTACCGATTGCGAAAATTGCCGCTGACCTCGGAATTCACGAGGAGGAATTGGAGCCATACGGCCGGTTTAAAGCAAAGCTGAACGACTCTCTCTACAACAGACTTGCCTCCCATCAGGACGGCAAACTTATTCTGGTTACGGCAATTAACCCCACACCCGCGGGGGAAGGAAAAACCACTACGACGGCAGGGCTTGGCGAGGCAATGAAGCAGATCGGGAAAAATGCCGTCATTGCTTTGCGCGAACCGAGTCTTGGTCCCGTTTTCGGCATCAAAGGCGGCGCTGCGGGTGGCGGATACGCTCAGGTAGTGCCAATGGAGGACATCAACCTGCATTTTACGGGTGATTTTCATGCAATTACGTCCGCAAACAACCTGCTCTGCGCCATGCTGGACAACCATATCCATCAGGGGAACGCCCTTGGGATTGACCAGCGCAGAATTTTAATCAAACGCTGCCTCGATATGAATGACCGTGCGCTGCGGAATATTGTCGTCGGCCTTGGCGGGAAAATTAACGGAATTCCGCGTGAAGACGGCTTCTGCATTACCGTAGCGTCAGAGATCATGGCTATCTTCTGCCTTGCTTTGGACATTACGGATTTAAAAGAACGGTTGGGAAGAATTTTGGTCGCGTACACCTTCACAGGCGCGCCTGTCTATGCTTCGGACCTCAAAGCGCAGGGCGCCATGGCCGCGCTTCTGAAAGACGCGATCAACCCGAATCTGGTACAGACGCTGGAGGGCACTCCGGTTATTATGCACGGCGGGCCGTTCGCCAATATCGCCCATGGCTGCAATTCCGTCAGGGCCACACGTCTTGCGTTAAAGCTTGCTGATTACTGCATTACAGAGGCTGGCTTTGGTTCCGACCTTGGCGCGGAAAAATTCCTCGATATTAAATGCCGCCTTGCGCAACTCAGCCCCAGTGCAATTGTTCTTGTGGCGACCGCACGCGCGCTGAAGTACAACGGAGGGGTAACAAAGGACAAAACGGCGGAAGAAAATCTGGAAGCGCTGAAAAAAGGAATCGTCAATCTGGGCGCGCATATTGCCAATATGAAAAAGTACGGAGTGCCGGTGGTAGTGGCGATTAATCGTTTTGGTACCGATTCTGAGGCCGAATTGGCATTTATTGAAAAATACTGCCGTGACAACGGCGCGGATTTCGCGCTTTCCGAGGTATTTGCCAAAGGCGGAGCGGGCGGTGTAGATCTTGCAAAAAAGGTTTGTGAGGCGGCGGAAAAACCGGCGAATTTCCATCCGATTTATTCATCCGACTCCACAGTCAAGCAGAAAATAGAATGCATTGCCAAAGAAATTTACGGGGCGGACGGCGTGGACTACACCAGCCAGGCGGAAAAGGCCATTCGTGAAATTGCTGCGTTGGGCGGGGATGTATTGCCTGTCTGCATCGCAAAAACACAGTATTCTCTTTCCGACAATGCTTTGCTTCTGGGACGGCCGAAAGGCTTCCGTATTACCATCCGTGACCTGCGTCTCTCGAACGGAGCCGGATTCGTGGTTGCTTACGCGGGGGATATTATGACCATGCCCGGGCTGCCGAGGGTGCCGTCCGCAGAAAAAATTGATGTGGACGAAAACGGGAAGATTTCAGGATTATTTTAAAGGATATAAGGGGACCGGATATGCAGGAAATCATCACTTCTTCGCCCGCTGAGACAGAGGAACTGGGCATCAAAATAGCCGAAAACCTGACCGGAGGCGAGGTACTCGCGCTTTTTGGCGGAATGGGAATGGGGAAGACCGCTTTTACGCGGGGCCTTGCCCGCGGGCTTGGAATTCAGGACGGCGTTTCCAGCCCGACTTTCGCCCTTGTCCACGAATATCACGGAAGACTGGATGTCTACCATTTTGATATGTTCCGCGTAACCGGGTGGGACGACCTTTACTCCACCGGATTTTTTGACTATCTCGACAGCGGCGGTGTGCTTGTAATCGAATGGAGTGAAAATATTGAGGCTGCTCTTCCGCAGGACGCGATCCGCATTGAAATTCAGCAGGGGACGCGCGAAAACGAGCGCATTTTTCATATTGAGGGGATGAAGTAATGAGAATACTGGCGATTGATTCCTCGGCGACCGCAGCCTCTGCTGCGCTGCTTGACGACGACAGACTGCTGGGAGAATTTTATATCAACACTCGTTTGACCCACAGCCAGACGCTGATGCCCATGATCGAAAATCTTCTGCAGTGTACACGCACGGAACTGAAGGACGTCGATCTGTACGCTGTTTCTGCCGGGCCCGGTTCTTTTACGGGTATCCGTATCGGTGTGGCGAGTATCAAAGGACTTGCGATGGCGCAGAATAAACCCTGTGCGGGCGTTTCCACGCTGGAAGCCATGGCGCAGAATCTGGGGCACATGACCGGTACAATCTGTGCGGTGATGGACGCGCGCTGCGGACAGGTTTATAACGCCATATTCACGGCGCACGGGAATTCTATTGAAAGAATCACTCCCGACCGTGCGCTCTCCATTGAAGATTTGGCGGAAGATTGTAAAAATTACACGAATCCGATAATCCTTGTTGGAGACGGCGCAAAATTGTGCTATAATAATGAGCGGTTTAAAAGCCTTAACGCGGTTCTGCCGCCCGAGCATTTGCTTTACCAGCGTGCCTGGGGAGTGGCAAAATCCGCGCTCAAAGTATCTGAGCAGGGCGGGGCAGTGACCCCGGCGGCTCTGATGCCGGTTTATCTTCGCCTGCCACAGGCGGAGCGGGAATTAAAAAAAAGAAATAAAGGAGAAATCAAATGATAGCTTTAGGTGCGGATCACGGTGGATTTTTATTGAAAGAAGCCATTAAGAACTATCTTGCTACTGAAAACATTGCTTATAAGGATTTCGGCACATTTGACGAAGCCTCTATCGACTATGCGCCGATTGCGGCAAACGTTGCGCACAGTATCATCAACGGCGAAGCGGAGCGCGGAATCCTGTGCTGCGGAACAGGGATCGGCATGAGCATCGCGGCCAACAAGGTGCAGGGTATTCGTGCGTCTGTTTGCACCAACGCTTTCTGTACGGAAATGACCCGTCGGCACAACAATGCCAACATTCTTTGCCTTGGCGGCAGGGTCATTGATGAAAAACAGGCGGTTGAGTTTGCAAAGATCTTCTTGGAAACAGATTTTGACGGCGGCCGCCATCAGAGGCGCGTTGATGAAATCTCTGCAATTGAGCGCGGAGAACTGTAATTTCAGATCATAAACAATACTAGAATGTGGAGGCTGTCAACATGGATAAACAGGTATTTATAATGGATCATCCGCTGATTCAGCACAAGCTGACTTTTTTACGCGATAAGAACACGGGTTCCAAGGAGTTCCGCGAGCTGGTTGGTGAAATCGGAATGCTGATGTGCTACGAAGCGACCCGCGATCTTCCTTTGGAGGACACGACGATTGAAACCCCGATTGGGGAAGCGAAAACGAAAGTAATCGCAGGAAGAAAGCTTGCGTTTGTTCCGATTTTAAGAGCGGGCCTGGGCATGGTGGACGGCGTACTGAAAATGGTTCCTGCTGCAAAAGTCGGCCATATTGGTCTTTACCGTGACCATGAGACGCTGCAGCCGGTAGAGTATTACAGCAAGCTGCCGCAGGATATTGAAGAGCGCGACGTGATTGTCCTTGACCCGATGCTCGCCACCGGCGGCTCGGCAATTGACGCGGTTACCATCATCAAACGCAGCAAACCGAAGAGCATTCGCTTTATGTGCATTATTGCCGCTCCGGAAGGGGTAAAGGCATTTACCGAAGCACATCCGGACGTACAGCTTTTCTGTGCCGCTGTGGACGATCATCTGAACGATGTCGGTTACATTGTGCCCGGTCTTGGCGATGCGGGCGATCGTATTTTCGGAACACTGTAAAAATAACGACAACAAGCGGGGGCGGCCATAGGCCGCCCCCGCTTGTTATAGAATTTATGATATATTTATTTGAAATTCGCACTGAATTTTTCAATTTTCTCCTCGTCGGTCGGGTCGCTCGGGAACGGCTGTTTTATCAGAGAAAGATTTTCCACATGGCGAATTCCCTCGCCCGGTTCCAAAGCGTACAGGGGGCTCAGTGATTCCATTTCAATAAAATCACCGCAAGCATACGTTTCATAGGAGCATCCGTAATCCGGGTATGCCGCCTGGGGGGTGTGCAGGTACCGCTTTACCAGCGTATAATCCCCACAGGTGTATGACGCCCAGCCGGGTGTATTGTTTACGCCTATTTTCAGCGCATGGGAAATATTTGTGTCATGCCGTATGGTGATAAACCGGTTCCCCACAAACAGTCTGCTGTCCCGGATATCCGAGTACGGCCACAAAGTCAGAAGCCGGTTGGGAAGCAGGGGGTCACCGGCGTCTTTGCTCAAAGGAATGACTTCAGTACCGCCGCCTTTTACCATAGTGAGTGCCCAAAGCGCGCGGGTTAGTTTCTCTTTTGAGCAGTTTTTCGCGCTGTGCACCACCATAATATCCGTGGCGCCTTCGCTCATCATTACTTCAAAACTCAGCTGAACATCGTTGCGTTTCTGGCGCGGCGGCGTAAAGCTGACGCCTTCCGGTAAAATGCCGTATACAACAGGCTCGTTGTCCGGATAATACGTTTCCGGCATCTTTTCGGGGCTGAGCCACACGCGGTGGCCTCCATAATGGTAAAAAGCCGTGCCGTTGCCGTAGCGCTCTGACATGCTGTCACTGCTGATATAATTGCGGCGTTCCAGGTCATTGTAGAGGATGTTTGCTTCGTCAATAAAGCCGAAACGTACAATGCGCGGCCCGAACTCAATGGTTACAACAATGTCGATCAGGCCGTTGCTCAGTTTCAAACATTTTCCGTAGTTCTCATATTCCGTTTCCTTGATTTCAATAGACAAGAGAAGACACATCCTTTCAGTCAGATGACTAAATAGAAATAATACCCATTGTCCTGTCGAGCCCGCAGGGCGCGATCTTTGGAATACATAAAGAATAAAGGTCAGTTGCTCTGCTTTCTAATTCAAGCATATTTTTCCCATTTTTGTCAAGAGAAAATATGTCTGAAGAATTGGTAATGACCGGAAGGGCTGCCCGCCCCTTCATGAAACGAAGAATTTCTGTTCCGCGCTGATTAAATCCCAGAATTCGCAGATAGGGGGGAGTTCCACGGCTCATGGAAGACTCCAGACCCAGGAAGGCGGAAAGAATAATCCGCCGGATTCTTGCGTGCGTATATCGTTTGGATTTGATTAAGCTGTACATTTCTTCCAGGTTCACGGCTCTGCGTGCTGCGGCGTATACCCGGTTTTCCAGTCCTTCACTGATATCGGGAAGGGCGGCAAAGCGGTCGGGACTCAGCGTTCTCAACTTTGCCAAAACGGCTCGCTCAATCAACGCGATGTCGGCAGGGGCGTTTCCGGCTTTGATTTCCCGTTCTGCCGTTTCTTCGGAGGACGGGGGCATCAGCTCCGAAAAATCCTCGCCTGCCCTCATCAATTTCCGTATCTGGGAAGCAGAGGCAACCCCGCCTTCCGCTGCGTGCGCGTCGTGAGCGGCGCCGACACGTTTGATTGTAAACGGTAAAATGTCGGAGTTTAGCTTTCGCAGCGCCTTCAGGTACTCTATGCCTAAAATATTATTGGGGTCGCGTAAAAGTTCCGAGGTTTCTTCGCCATACAGCCCCGCCACGGCGTTTTGCCTTGCTCGGGCAAAGGTTACACCGCTCTTGAGTTCCAAACGGATCTTTTCGCGCAGCTCGTCAGAGTGGAGTGCCTTTTCCGCTTGAAGCAGATCCGCCGTATTGCCGCATTCGCTGCCAAAACTCAGGATATCAACATCCATTGCATTCAGTAAAGATACTCCGCCGAATGCGAAGGTTTCCGCACCGGAAAGCGACCACGGCAGCGGCAGCTCCACAACAAGGTCTACGCCGTTTTCCAGCGCCTGTCTTGTCCGTGCCCACTTGGAGAGAATGGCCGGTTCCCCGCGCTGCACAAAGTTGCCGCTCATGACCGCGGTGATATGGGTCGCACCCGCTTTGCGGGTTTGTGCAATCAGCGCAGCATGTCCGTTATGAAACGGATTGTACTCAGAAACGATTCCTGCTACCAGCATTTTATGACAAACTCCTTGAAATTAATAGGTCAATGTACTATTATAATATACAGTATTCTTTTGGCGGATTCAATAGCCGCTCAGGTATATAACGTTTAGGAGGAAAAAGCATGAAGATTTTGGTAATAAATGCAGGAAGTTCTTCACTCAAATATCAGTTGATTGATATGGAAACCGAAGAAATGCTTGCGAAAGGCAACTGTGAGCGTATTGGGATAGAAGGAGGAACTTTTACCCATAAAACCGCAGACGGCCGCAGGAAGGACATGCAGGTTACCATGTCCGACCATAAAGAAGCTTTTAAGCTTGTCACGGCAGCTTTGACAGATAAAGAAGTCGGCGTTGTCAAAAATTTGTCCGAGGTTACGGCAATCGGTCACCGCGTAGCTCAGGGAGGCGCTATTTTCAGTAAGTCCCTGTTTATCAACGATGATGTAATCGATGGGATCAGAAGCCTGATTCCGCTGGCACCGCTGCACAACGGGCCGGAGCTTCAGGGAATTCTTGCCTGCCGCGAGGTTTTTGGAACAGCAATACCGGAATGTGTTGTTTTTGACACGTCCTTCCACTCCACCATGCCCAAAAAGGCTTATATGTTTGCCATTCCGTATGAATACTACGAGAAATATAAGATCCGCCGCTATGGTTTCCACGGTACTTCCCACCGCTATGTCAGCAACCACTGTGCGCACCTGATGCACCAGCCGATTGAGGACATCAACATGGTTACCTGCCACATTGGCAACGGTTCCTCTATTGCGGCCATCAAGGGCGGCAATGTTATCGATACCAGCATGGGCCTTACTCCGCTGGACGGCTTTATGATGGGTACCCGCTCCGGTTCTCTTGACCCGTCTGTCGTGACCTTCATTATGGAGAAGGAAAATCTTACCCCCACGCAGATGGACGAAATCCTGAACAAGAAATCCGGCCTGCTTGGCATCAGCGGACACAGCGATGACCGTGACGTAACGAAAGCGGAAATTGAGGGTGACCCCAAAGCGATTCTTGCGCATGAGATGCTTTCCTACCAGATTACGAAGTATATCGGTTCCTATGCGGCTGCAATGAACGGTCTTGACTGCATCGTCTTTACTGCCGGACTCGGCGAAAATCAGGCCCATCTGCGTTATGCGGTCTGCCGCGGCCTGAAGTTCTTCGGTGTAAAAATTGATCCGGTTCTCAATGATAAGATGGTTTCCGGCCGTGAGGGCAAAATTTCCACCTACGATTCCAAGGTTGCTGTCTATGTCATTCCGACAAACGAAGAGCTTGTCATTGCGCGCGATACCAAGGAAATTGTTGAGAAGCTGAATTATGCTTCCACTGAGGACAAGACGATCGTCGATCCTGAAGATATCTGATTTAACAGAAAATAGTAAGATAAAAGGATGCATCTTAAACGGATGCATCCTTTTTTAACTCATTTGCTGGCTTTCTGCCTTTTGATGACTTTTAAGCGGGAAAATTCTTCCCTGTCTTTCTCTTCCAGTGCGTCGGTAATAAACTTTACGGTTTGCTCAAAGCGGGGAATCATAATGTTTTTCAGCGCGTTGGCTCTTTTCTGCGTCTTTTTAATTGCATCCGCCAGTCGGTAAACGCTGTTTTCAACTTCCGCAAGTTCAGCGGTCAGCCGCTTTACTTCGTTGAATTTCATATACGCGTTATCAAGGGTAATATTGGTGGAATTTAGCCCGAAAGGAATCGGTACACATACGGTGTCAATCGAAACCATGGGAATCTCAACACCCATAACGCTCCTGTAGGCCACATTCAGGTTGTTGTCAAGCGGGACTGTGCGTGACAGCTCGTTGCAGATACCGAGCGTGATATTTGCCCTCTGCAGCGCGGCGTAAGCTTCATCGTAAGTATCGTCAATCACGCTCTGAATTTTTGCTGCACGCTCAATCAGAGCCATCATTTCACGGATAAGAATGTTGCGTTTACGGTCCAGAAGATCAAAGCCTGTGCGTGAAAGCGCAAGGGTCTTTTTTGTAGCGAGCAAATTGCCTTTTGTAGGGACGATCTGATTGCTCAATGCGGCTCACCTCCTTTTGGCCGGTAAAATTCATGCGTTTTAAGGGTGTTTTTGTCGGCCGCAATTTCTATGGTTAAAATCGCTTGATAGCACGATTTTAAATTTATTCCTCTTCAGGTTCCTGTTCGGTTTTCTCAGCGTTTTCTGATTTGCTGTAGTATTTGTCTAGAATCGCGTCATCCACACGGTCCAGTTCTCCGCGCGGCAGCGTAGAGAGCAGCTTCCAGCCCAGGTCAAGGCTCTGGTCGATGGTACGGTTTTCATTGAAGCCCTGATTGACGAACTGGGACTCAAACAGCTTGCCGAATTCGATATATTTTTTATCGACGGGGGAAAGCTCTTCTTCACCGATAACCGACGCAAGCGAACGGGCATCCATCACCTTCGCGTAGGATGCGAACAGCTGGTTGGAAAGAGCGGAGTGATCTTCGCGGGTAAAGCCTGCGCCGATGCCGTCCTTCATCAGACGGGAAAGGGAAGGCAGCACGGAAACCGGGGGATAGAAGCCGGAGCTGTCGAGGGAACGGTCCAGAACAATCTGTCCTTCGGTAATATAACCGGTCAGGTCAGGAACAGGGTGAGTCACGTCGTCGTTCGGCATGGTTAAAATCGGGATCTGTGTGACGGAGCCTTTTTTGCCGCGGATCATTCCGGCGCGTTCATAAAGGGAAGCAAGGTCGGAGTAGAGGTAACCCGGGAATCCCTTTCTGCCCGGTATTTCGCCTTTGGAAGAGCTGAATTCACGCAGCGCTTCCGCGTAGGAGGTCATATCCGTCATAATGACAAGGATGTGCATCCCCAGCTCAAAAGCGAGGTATTCGGCGACCGTCAGCGCGCAGCGCGGGGTCAGAATTCTTTCGATAATCGGGTCGTTTGCAAGGTTCAGGAACATAACGACCTTCTGTAACACGCCGGACTCGTCAAAGGAGCGGCGGAAGTATTCGGCGACATCGTTCTTAACACCCATGGCGGCGAAAACAATTGCAAAGTTGCTGCCGCTGTCGTCGCTGATTTTCGACTGTCTGGCAATCTGTACGGCAAGCTCGTTGTGCTTCATACCGGAGCCGGAGAAAATCGGCAGCTTCTGGCCGCGAATCAGCGTCATCAGGGTATCGATGGTGGAAATGCCGGTGTTAATATAGTTTTTCGGGTATTCTCTGGAAACCGGATTGATCGGCGTTCCGTTAATGTTGGCTTTTTTCAGGGGAAATATTTCTCCCAGACCGTCGATCGGGCGGCCGGAACCGTTGAACACGCGACCCAGAATTTCCGGGGAAAGCGGCATCTCCATCGGGTGCCCCATCAGCCTTGTGCTGGTATTGTCCAGTGAAATTCCGCGGGTACCTTCAAATACCTGAACGACAACACGGTTGCCTTCCATCTGAACAATTCGTCCCCGGCGCATGGTGCCGTCATCCATATGGATATCGACGACCTCTTCAAATGAAGCGTTCTCAACATCGTCCAGAACAATCAGAGAACCGTTAATTTCTTTTAATCCGATATAATCAAGGATCATGGTGTAACCACCTTCTTAGGTAAAATTAGGAGTTTCGCGCGGGCGTCAGGAAGCAAGAATGGAAGATAAGGTCCGGTCTATTTCCTTCATATAGTCATCAAACATTTCCAGTTTATTGTTGGGAATGTCGTATTTCATTTTTACCAGCTTGTCAAACAGGCCCGACTGCACAATACCGGAAATCGGCACCGATGCGGCCACGATCTGTTTTGCTTTTTTATAGAGATAGAGAATTACTTTCATCATCAGCTTCTGCTTTTCAAGGGGAACAAAGGTATCTTCCGCGTGGAAGGCGTTCTGCTGTAAGAAACCAACCCTGATAATTCTTGCAATCTCAATAATCAGCTTCTGGTCGTCAGGCAGAACGTCTGAACCGATCAGTTTAACAATTTCCATCAGCTGGTTTTCTTCCTGCAGAATTTTATTAATCTGTTTACGGTATTTGATGAAGTCTTCGCCCACATGCTCTGCATACCACGGATCAAGATCGGTGAAATATTCACTGTAGCTCTGTGTCCAGTTGATTGCCGGATAGTGTCTGGCGTAGGCAAGGGCTTTGTCCAGCGCCCAGAAGCAGCGGGTAAAACGTTTTGTATTCTGTGTGACAGGTTCCGAAAAGTCGGAACCCTGTGGGGAAACAGCGCCGATAATGGTAATGGAACCGTCCGTGCTGTTCAGGTTTCTCACCATCCCCGCGCGCTCGTAGAATTCGGAAAGGCGGCTGGGCAGATATGCCGGGAAGCCTTCCTCGGCGGGCATTTCCTCCAGACGGCCGGAAATCTCACGGAGAGCTTCCGCCCAGCGGGAAGTGGAGTCTGCCATAATGGCAACATGGTAACCCATGTCACGGTAATACTCGGCAAGCGTAATACCGGTGTAGATGGAAGCTTCACGCGCAGCAACAGGCATGTTGCTGGTGTTTGCAATCAGTACGGTTCGGTCGGTCATGGGTCTGCCGGATTTCGGGTCGATCAGCTCTGAAAATTCATCCAGTACCTGACTCATTTCGTTTCCGCGTTCACCGCAGCCAACATAGATAATGATATCCGCGTCGCACCACTTGGCAAGCTGGTGCTGCGTCATTGTTTTTCCAGTACCGAATCCACCGGGGATTGCCGCAGTGCCTCCCTTGGAAATAGGGAAGAGGGTGTCTATGACACGCTGACCGGTAATCAGCGGCACTTTTGTCTGTAAGCGCTCGGTTACCGGGCGCGGCACACGAATCGGCCAGCGCTGGCAAAGCGAAAGCTGGTGTAAATCTCCGTGTTCATCCTGCAGTTCCACGATGGTGTCATGCACTTTATACTGACCGTTCGCGCTTACCTTGGTTACAACGCCGGAAAGGCGCGGAGGCACCATGCACCTGTGCTTGATAATCGTTGTTTCAGGGCATTCGGCGTAAACGTCGCCGCCCTTTAATCGGTCGCCCTCTTTTACGGTGACCGTTACGTCCCAAAGCCGGGTTTCGTCCAAAGCGGATACGTTGCTTCCGCGGGCAATAAAGGCGCCGGACTGTTCTGCAACGCTCTTCAGCGGGCGTTCAATTCCGTCAAAAATATTATCGATAATTCCAGGCCCAAGGGTTACGTTCATTGGGCTGCCGGTGCCGACAACAGGTTCGCCCGGTTTTAGGCCCGTGGTTTCCTCGTAGACCTGAATGGTAATAAATTTATCTGTAATGCCAATGACTTCGCCAACCAGACGTTCGTCTCCGACATATACCATTTCCATCATGGAAAAGCTGCGCGAGTCTTTTACGGTAACGACGGAACCGTTTATTCCGAATATTACATTCTGATTATCCATCTCATTCATCTCCGTTATAACAATTGGGCTCGGGCTCAGACGATAGCCATCCCCGAGTTTTCTGCAAACCACTCGCGCTGGTCCTCCAACATGGAATCAAGCGTGATGTCCGCCGAAATGCCCATTTGCGAATTGTAGGCGCGGATTCCGCCGATATGAATGTCGGGGTTGATCTTAAAAGTACAGTCTTTTCCAAAAGCCTCTTTTATCAGCTCTTGGTATTTTTCATCTTCTTTTTTAATACAAAGGACAGTGCCGGGTTTTGTGAAGGTTTTAGAAAGTTCCGCCGCGAATTTTTTCAGCAGAGCAGTGTATTCGCTTTTCTGAGTATACTCGATCAGCGCATTATTAGCACGCTCAAAAACCTTGGCGGTAATACTCTGGCGTTTAGCCAGAAGTTCTTTACGGCCTTCCATTTCACGCTGAGCCATTTCACGGGAAATTCCGTTGCGCATTTCCGCCATTTCTTTCTGTATCAGACGATAAGCTTCAGTCAGTACCTCCACCTCGGCTTCGTCCAGCTCTCTTTGTTTGAATTCCGATACCTCCTGCTCAATCTTTTTACGCTGTTCTTCCGCGTAGTGATTGATAGCAAGGTAAAATTTATTCATTTTGTCATCATTGACCGCCATGGTTGAACCCCCGTTCCGCCGTAAATGCGGCTTAAATTTTCAGCCCGATCGCCTCACGGACATAACGGGTAATCGAATCCTTCGTACGGCCGTTGCCGTGTCTGTCCGGAATTTCCAGTATAAGCGGGCGCTTTTGGTTGAGCTTTAAATCATAAACCAGTTCGGGGCAAAGGGACAGCAGTGTCTCCGTTATCAGAATAACGGCAACATCTTCCATTGCCATTGCCTCTTTCAGTGCTTTTTGCACTTCGGCGGTTTCATGAACCACCACGCCGTCAATACCGGCCAAACGCAGCCCAACCTGAGTATCCACATTATCGCTTATCAGGTAAAAGCGCATAAGAATGCACCTCAGCTTTCGATCAGTTAAACCTTATTCAGGATCAGGATGGAAATCAGCAGGCCGTACAGGGCAATACCTTCGCCCAAAGCCACGAAGATCAGCGCTTTACCGAACGCCTTCGGATCTTCACTGGTTGCGCCGATTGCAGCAGGAGCCGCAGCGGCAACAGCAATACCGCCGCCGATACCTGCAAGACCGGTAACGAGTGCGGCCGCAATCAGGCCCATTCCTGTGGAATTGCTGGCAGCGGTTCCGGTTTCAGAGGAACTCGGCTTGGCGGGAGTGTCGGAAGGTGTAGTTGCGGAAGCAACAACCGGAATCGCAAAGGTAAGAACACAGACCGCCATAAAGGTCAAAAGCTGCGTTGCTACTGCGCTGTGAATTTTTTTCCCGTTTTTAACGGAACGGACAGAAAAGATCACCGATGCAATTAAGAACAATACGGGCAAGCTGATTAATACGAATTTCATGATAGTACCTCCATCAAATGTCTGATTGATATAGTTATCGGAAAAAAGCATTACTGCTCCTTACGAACAACAACAGGATTGAACGGGCGGCCTCCGCCGTCAAAGAAACGACTGAACATTTCATAGAATTCAAGTCGTAACACCTGAATTCCTACAAGCAGTCCCTCAAGTGCCATGACAAACACGTTGCCGATCATGACGATCAGGACGTAGCCAATGCCGCCGGACATTCCGGCAAGTGTAAACACAACCAGCATCATGCCGGCATGAACAAGGACAAAAGCACCTACACGCAGAAAACTCATGGTGTTTGTTGCAAAACTCAGAAGAAATTCAAACACCTCAAAGAAGTTCTGCATAATGAAATCGCCCCATTTTTCGGGCTTCCAGTCCGGTTTGCGCTCAACTAAACCGCCGAGCACTTCACGGAAGAACATCACGGCAATCGGCAGAATAATGAAACACAAAACATAGGTCGGGCTGACTATCTGCCAGCCAAAAGCAACCTGTCCGCCGAAACCGGCCACCAAAGCGGTATAAAAAATGAAACCCGCGACCCCGTTGGGGCCGAAAAGCGCGTTTTCATAGTGCTTTCTTTTCAGGGAAGAGTAGATGTTTATCAGGATTGCTAAAATGACCAGTATCACGCCGATTCCCACCGCGGAGTAAATAATCATGTTGGTGGTGGCGGGCTTCATCACTTCAACCGGTTTTTCCGCAAATCCAAGCGCGCGGTATATCGGGTCAAGCGCATTCTCAAAACCGAAGACAGAGCCGAAAACCAGTCCGAAAATTCCGGAAGAGACTCCGCAGGGAATCAAAATTCTGCCCAGTTTCATCTGTTTCTTTTTCCACATATACCAGCCGATCAGGGAAACACAGAGCCCCTGCCCAAGATCGCCGAACATGATGCCGAACAGCAGGAAATAGGTGAGCGCAACAAACGGGGTCGGGTCGACCTCATCGTAGCACGGCAGACCGTACATATCCACAAAGAATTCGAAGGGCCGGAACACTTTCTTGTTCTTCAGTTCCACAGGCGGAGAGTGTAAAAGCTCCTCCTCGGCTCCTTCAAAGGTGTAATTCAAAGATTCGACTTTGTCGAGTTCCTTTTTGAAATAGGTTTCCTGATCCGCCGGAATCCAGCCGGTCAGAATGAAATTATCATTGTAGCGGGCAGCGTAGCGCCGGATTCCGAAATAGACGGATTGTTCCGTCAGCCAGGAATAGACCTTCTGGCACATCGTTTTTTCTTTTTTCCAAAGTGCTTCGAACCGTTCGTCAACCCGTTTTATGCGTTCTATTTCAACGTCTCGTTTGCTGCGGAGCGTTTCCACGCCCGTTTCCGGGCTGCCGGTCAGTTCCGTCAAGCGCGTCCTTTCAAAATAGAGGCTGGAGAAAATCCGGTCAACCTCGCTGACCATATCGATGGGCGAAAAATATACCCCCCAATAATGAGTTGCATCACTCGTTGACGGAAAAAATATAACATATGGATTTTGCTTATAAGAATTCAGTTTTTCGTAGCTTTCCCTCGGCAGGGCGCCAAACCGAACCTTAATGTACTTGCAGGCGTGAATCTGGTCCAGATCCAGATCAAGGCCCACAAAATGACTGATTTTTTCTATTTCATTCGTGTAATTCTGAATATTGAGCTGAGCGTCCGCGCGTTCTTTCTGCAGCTGGCTGAAGGAAGATGATATATAGTCCACATAGGCGTTCATATCTTCGCGGCTCATCTTGATTCCGGAAACCTCGTCGGCACTCAGCAGGGTGAGTTTCTTTTTGGAACCTGCCAAAGAGTCGGCCAGCTGCTGCAGCGGTTCGGAGTATGGATTTTCTTCATTCAGCGGTGAAAAATCAGAGGTATCGGAGTAAAATGACAGCGCATTGTCGGGGTGAAAAGAACAGGATTTTCCGCACAGTGTAGTGGCTTGATCCAAGTCAGCCATTCTTCCTATAATACTAACCACTTTAACTTTTAAAACGGCCAAATATCAATCACTCCTTTCACTGAAATTATAAACGACAAGTAATTTCGCAATCTCTTCAGGAGGTAATTTGTATCTGATACCCTCAACGATGGTAACGATGTCCATTAGTTCGATCTGCATAAGAAAGGTGTAGGATATCAGTACGACCGACGGATGTGTAGAAAAATGAATGTCGTGCCGGCAGGTCATGTATTTCACACGGTTGGAAATTTCGCCCGCGTAGCTGTGTTCAATTTTCAAAAAGTGTTTGCCGACGGCGGTCTGTTCCATCAGCTTGGTTACGGCATCGGCGCTTTCCGCTTCGATCATCTCGTCCAGAATCCGTTTGTTGATGTTTCCGAACGGCAGCAGCGAACTGCGAATGAAATCGGGGCCAGCGTTGTAGGAAACCTTTAGACGGATAATGCGGGCGTAATTAATCAGATCAATGTAAGAGTTAAAAATATCGCGGAGCTGTCTTGCCGTCTCTCCGTGAGTATGCTGGTCGATCACTTCAAAAACGCTGCTGTATAAATAAGTATAAAGAGCATTCTCAATTCCAGTGTAGTTCAACGGAATTCCTTCAATCGGCCGGAAGCCTTCCAGAAGTTTCTGGTACGGTGTGTGGCTGAGTGCGCTTATCAGATCATCATAGCTTTTAACCTGACTGAGCGCCGTCAGATTAATGTGCGTATGCCTTGTCAGATACATCGGCAGCGCAAACACATAATCTTCCGGCGTTCCCGCTTCCAGTAAAAGAATGCTGTGCAGAATCTGCTCAATCTCGCTTCGTGTAATTACATACTGCGAAAAATGTTCTCCGACAGATATTTCGTATCGGCACAGAGAGGCATATTCCTCGAAAAGCTTCTGCTTCAGCCTGGCTTCCAGCTGACCGCGGTGGACGTTGTTTTGGTCAATCCCTGCAAGTGCTTTGCCGTAAGAAGTCCGTGTTTTCAGGTAGCTGGCGACTTCGCCCACATTCTGACAGGCCAGCAGTTCTCTGTAATTCTGTTTTGTAAGGCGTCTTCCATACATGGCGCGTGCCTTAGACAAAATTGCGTTGGAGGAAAGGGTGGAAAGCATTTCGATCACTCCCCTAGTACACGGGCGACGATTGCATTCACCCAAGTGTCGCTGTTTTTGGTGTAAAGGTCATCAAGCTTTGAAGAAAGCTCGGCAATTTTCTTTTTCTTTTCGTTCCATTCTGCCTCGGCAACCGCACGTTCATTTGGTTCGTTCAGGGCAATCCTTTTTCGTGCTCTTTCAAGATAATCGTTTCGGATCTGTTCCCTTTTTTCAGCTACTTCCTTTTCGGAACTCACTTTTTCCATCTGAGCCGCATCGGTGATCTCTCTGGCTTTACGATCCATCTCGACAATCTGCTTAATCAAATCTTGCATTTGACCGCGCCTCCTCGTGGCGAAATAAACAATTTATTTCAAAATATTTGTAAACATATTACATGTCTGGCGTTTATCCATTATAGTCCTCTTAAATGGCTTTTACAATATGCAATAATACGCAATGAAATTCACAGTATTTAATTAAATTAGACATAGTGTTGAAAATAACGGGAAATTTATGACTAATTTATGAATAAACGGTTTTTGATTTAGTTTTTCAAACTCTGCATCGGAGCGGGAATCCGTCCGCCGCGCTGAATAAATTTTAACGGCGAATAACGGTTCACTTCCATTACCGGGCCGCCGCCCAGAAGACCGCCGAAATTCAGCTCTTCTCCGGCCTTTTTGCCGATGGCCGGGATGATGCGCACCGCGGTGGTTTTTGAGTTGACCATGCCGATTGCGGCTTCGTCCGCAATAATGGCGGAGAGGATTTCCGCGGGTGTGTCGCCCGGTACCGCGATCATGTCCAGACCGACGGAGCAGACGGCCGTCATTGCTTCCAGCTTAACAATGCTCAGTGCGCCGCAGCGTGCCGCGTGAATCATACCGGCGTCCTCCGTAACTGGAATAAACGCGCCGGACAGTCCCCCTACATGAGAGGACGCCATTACGCCGCCTTTTTTGACAGCGTCGTTTAACAGAGCAAGAGCGGCGGTCGTGCCATGCGCACCGCAGCACTCCAGTCCCATTTCTTCCAAAATATACGCTACGGAATCGCCGACGGCCGGGGTCGGGGCGAGGGAAAGATCCACAATGCCGAACGGAACGTACAGCCTGCGGGATGCTTCCTGCGCCACAAGCTGACCCATGCGTGTAATTTTAAATGCTGTTTTCTTAATGATGTCCGCGACTTCCGTAATATCACAGTCACCGGCTTTTGCCAGTGCCGCGCGGACTACGCCGGGGCCGGAAACGCCTACGTTTATTACACAGTCCGGTTCACCGGCTCCGTGAAAAGCACCCGCCATAAACGGGTTGTCTTCCGGCGCGTTGCAGAAAACAACCAGCTTGGCCGCGCCAATGCAGTCGCGGTCGGCAGTCGCTTCCGCCAGCTCGCGGATTACCTTGCCCATTTTTGCCACAGCGTCCATGTTGATGCCCGCCTTGGTGGTGCCGATATTGACGGAGGAACAGACGAATTCCGTTTCGCTTAAAGCTTCCGGAATACTTTTTATCAGTGCATAGTCACCGGGCGCAAAGCCTTTATGCACCAGAGCGGAGTACCCCCCAATGAAGTTGACGCCGGTCGATTTGGCAGCGCGGTCAAGGGCCTTGGCAAAATGCACAGGATTTTTTCCCGGACAGGCTGCCGCGATCATTGCAATGGGAGTGACGGCGATTCGTTTGTGAATGATCGGAATACCGTATTCTTTACTGATATTTTCGCCGGTTTTTACCAGATTACCCGCATAGCGGCAGATTTTATCGTAAATTTTATCACATGATTTCTCAATGTCAGAATCGACGCAGTCCAGCAGGGAAATCCCCATCGTAATGGTGCGCACGTCCAGATTCTCATTGTCAATCATATTGATGGTTTCCAGTATATCATGAGAGTTGACCATTGGTTGTCCTCAGACCCTTCTTTATATAATGTAAGCTTTTTCAGATCCGGTGCATGGAGTTGAAGATGTCCTCGTGCATCACATGAACGGTCAGGTTCATGTCGCTGCCGATTGCCGTGAGCTTGTCCGAAAGTTCATTAAAAGGGATGGTGGATTTCGAAATGTCAACCATCATAATCATGGCAAACAGATCCTGCAAAATTGATTGTGTTACTTCAACGACGTTTACTCCGTTGTCGGCGCAGATTGTAGAAACCCTGGCCAGGATACCCACCATATCTTTACCGATGACTGTAATGACCGCACGCATAGTATTACCTCCAAATGAATAAATTGTTAATAAAAAATTGCAAACTTACTTAACATTATGACTGACATTTGGGTTCTTGTCAATAGAATCACCCGCACGGGACGAGCCGTGCGGCGTAGTCATTCTGTTCAAACATCCGCCCGATTATTCGGTGCAAAATATTGATGATTGACCTATAAATATACATTGTTTTATGTTACTATAATATATTAATAAGGTAATACGCTTTTTGCCGGGAGGAAATCTATGAAATATCATTATCTATCAGATAGCCACGTCCATTCCGACTGTTCGCGCGATGCCAATGATCCGACCATGATGATGTGCGAAAGCGCTGCCCGGCTTGGGCTTTATTCCATTACCATGACCGACCACTGTGAATGCAACGCTTACAGAACGGAAGGATACGATAAAAGTGCCCGTCAGTCTTATTTTGAAGCGCGCAAGGCGGGTGCGGTTTTTCACGGACGGCTGAACATCTACTCCGGTGTGGAGCTTGGACAACCCATGCAGGATCTTTCCGCCGCTGACGATGTTCTGGAAGCCTGTGACTTTGACTTTGTGCTTGCTTCCGTCCACAGCACGAAAAACAACGTGGATTTTTATGATATGGACTATGCACGCACGGATATTGACGATGCTCTTAACCGATACTTTAACGAAATTCAGGAAATGATTGAATGGGGGAAATTCGATTCTCTGGCCCATCTGACCTATCCCTGGCGGTATATTGTCGGCGAACACAATATTAAAATTGACGACAAAAAATACGCCGGAAGAATCGATGAAGTGCTGAACGCACTGATTTTGAAGCGCAAGGCCCTGGAGGTAAACACTTCCGGGCTTCGTCAGAAGATTGGGACAACCCTGCCGGATCTGTCCATCATTGCCCGTTACCGCGAACTTGGCGGCAAGCTGATTACCGTGGGGTCGGACGCGCACCGCTGGGCCGACGTGGGGGGCGGTGTTGAAAAGGGATTCAGTCTTCTGCTTTCCGCGGGATTCCACCATTTTACCGTTTATCAGCACCATATCCCGAAATTTTTACCGATATCTTAATGCTTTATTTTAGGAGGAGTATTTATTATGGACCGTTTACTGAATCTTTTGGATGAAAATGCACGCCTGACCACTGAGCAGCTGGCCGTTATGCTCAACAAAACCCCTAACGAGGTCGCGGATGCCATTGCCGATTATGAAAAGCAGGGGGTTATCCGGGGCTATAAAGCGCTGATTAACTGGGAGAAGATCGACGAAAACAAAGCAAGCGCGCTGATCGAGCTGCGGGTTTCCCCCAAGCGCGACCGCGGTTTTGATGAAATTGCCAACCGTATTATGCAGTTTGACGAAGTGGAAAGCGTTTACCTGATGTCCGGCGGCTACGATCTGGCGGTCAAAGTTCACGGCAAAAGCATGCAGGAAATCGCCATGTTTGTTATGCGCCGCCTTTCCACGCTCGACTCCGTTCTTTCCACAGCCACTCATTTTATCCTGACCCGTTACAAAGACGGCGGCGTCATCCTGAATTCAGAGGATGAGAAGGATGATAGAAGGAGTGTTCTGTGTGATTGATTACCAGTCCGTACTCAATGACGAAATTAAGCAGCTGAAGCCCTCCGGCATCCGCCGCTTTTTTGATATTGCAAACGAAATGGATAACGTGATCTCCCTCTCCATTGGCGAACCCGATTTTTCGACTCCGTGGCATGTTCGTCAGGAAGGAATTAAAACACTAGAGGACGGCAAGACCTGGTATTCGCCGAACCGCGGGTTTATGGAGCTGAGGGAGGAAATCTGCCGGTGGCTGAAACATCGCTATCATATTGAATATGAGGCGAAAAACGATGTCGTCGTGACAGTGGGCGGCAGTGAGGCAATTGACCTTTGCATCCGCTGTCTCATCAACCCCGGTGAGGAAGTGCTGATTCCCGAGCCGAGCTTTGTCTGTTACCGGCCTTTAACAGAAATGGCAGGCGGTGTTCCGGTTACGATTGAAACCAAGCAGGAGGACAAGTTCCGCCTGACCGCAAAAGCACTGCGGGAAAAGATCACGCCGAAAACAAAGCTGCTGATCCTTCCTTTCCCCAACAATCCGACCGGTGCCGTGATGCGCCGCAGGGATCTGGAGGAAATTGCGGAAATTGTCCGGGAAAACGATCTGCTCGTGCTTTCCGACGAGATCTACAGTGAGCTGACCTACGGCGATACCCGCCATGTTTCTTTTGCCGCCATTGAAGGGATGAAAGAACGCACCGTTGTGGTAAACGGCTTTTCCAAAGCATTCGCAATGACCGGTTGGCGTCTTGGCTACGCAGTAGGGCCGAAGGAAATTATCGCACAGATGACCAAGCTTCACCAGTACGGCATTATGAGCGCCCCCACTATGGCGCAGTACGCTGCAATTGAAGCCATGAAAAACGGTGACAGTGACATTGACGAAATGCGCGAGCAGTATGATATGCGCCGCCGACTGATTGTGGACGGCTTCAACGCTATGGGTCTGACCTGCTTTGAGCCGGAAGGAGCTTTCTATGTTTTTCCCTGCATCAAAAGCACGGGAATGACTTCTCAGGATTTCTGTGAAAAGCTGATTTACGCGGAGCATGTTGCGGTGGTTCCCGGGGATGCATTCGGTGATTGCGGGGAAGGATATGTTCGTGTCTCCTATTCCTATTCCATTAAGCATATTACGGAGGCAATGTCCCGTATCGGACATTTTCTGAAGAATTTATAATGTCGGCATAAGATCGCAGGAGGAGAACCGAAGGATGCCTTTTTCAGTCAAAGCAAATGCGAAAATTAACTTAACGCTGGATATAACCGGGAAACGGGAGGATGGCTATCATCTTCTGCGCATGGTGATGCAGTCTGTTTCCCTTTGCGATACCCTTACGCTCCGTACGGAAGGAGAGGGGACCCGCCTTTTCTGTGACCGGGATGAAATCCCCTGCAAGGAAACCAACACCGTCTATCAAGCGGCCGCGGCCTTTTTCGCGCTCACCGGCATTGCGCCCAACCTGACGGTACATATCAAGAAGGTGATTCCGACCCAGGCGGGCCTGGGCGGCGGCAGTGCCGACGCCGCTGCTGTGCTGCACGCACTGAATCAGATACACGGTACCGGTCTGACGGAGGAAACACTCTGTGCGCTCGGACTGAAAATCGGTGCGGATGTTCCGTTCTGCGTTGTGGGGGGAACCGTGCTTGCCGAGGGCATCGGGGAAAAACTGACGGTTTTGCCCTCGATGCCGCCGTGCCATATTGTTATCTGTAAGCCGCCGGTGGGCGTCAACACCCAAAGAGCCTATGCGCTGGCGGATGCCGCCTCTAAGCGGGGAAGCGGATTTTCCGCAGCAATGCTGGAGGCCGTTCAGACTCAGGATCTTCACGCGGTCGCTCAAAATCTTGGCAATGAATTTGAACAGGTGATGCATCTAGCCGAGGTTCAGCATATCAAGACCGCAATGACCCGGCACGGTGCGCTCGGCGCGTGTATGACCGGCAGCGGTTCGGCTGTTTTCGGAATTTTTGAAGACCCTGCCAAAGCACTTTCCTGTCAGTCGGCACTGAAAGATGTATATCCGGAAGTCTTCGTCTGTGAGCCGGTCCCGTCCGGCTGTGTGCCTCAGAATATTTTCTGAAAGCGGTTCATTCCCGCCGTGAAAAACCGATCGTTCATTTTTGCTGAATTCCTTCTATTTAATGAAAAGAGGTATTTATGAAACTACTCACTTATTTACACAGCGGCAAAGAAAACGCGGGTGTGCTGTCAAAAGACGGGACAAGTGTTTTCCCGTTTTGCAGCTTCGGACTTCCGTATAACGATATGAATTCTTTTATCCGCGATTCCGGCATGTCCCGTTTGAATGAACTCAGCCAAGCGCTCGAGTCAAAAACGGACGGCGGCGTTCCGTTCAGCGAAATCAAATTGCTGGCGCCGATTCCGCAGCCGGCACAGGACGTAATCTGTCTGGGCGTCAATTTTCTTGCCCATGCGCAGGAATCCGCCCGCTATAAAAAAGAGGTCTTTGAGCAGGACCGTGCCGCCGCCGTCTATTTCTCCAAAAGAGTGGACAGGGCGGTCGCGACCGGAGATGAGATCGACGGGCATTTTGATATCGTGGATTCGCTGGACTACGAAGCCGAGCTTGCGGTTGTCATTGGCAGGGACGCCAGAGATGTTTCGGAACAAGATGTTTTTTCCTATATTTTGGGCTATACGGTCATGAATGATGTCAGCGCCAGAAACCTGCAGACCCGGCACAAGCAGTGGTATTTTGGAAAGAGTCTGGACGGCTTTGCGCCGATGGGGCCTTGGATTGTAACGGAAGAGGAGTTTGACCGGCCCCCGGTTCTTTCCGTTCAGTCGCGGGTGAACGGGGAAGTCAGGCAGAACAGTACCACCGGATTATTTATCACTTCCATAGAATCAGCCGTCAGCGAACTCTCCCAAGGGATGACGCTGAAAGCAGGAACCATTATTTCCATGGGAACTCCCGCCGGAGTCGGTATGGGCTTTGACCCGCCCAAATTCCTCAAGCCGGGCGATGTGGTCGAGTGTGAAGTCGAAAAAATCGGTACGCTTAGAAACACCATTCAATAAACCGAAAGCCGTATTCCAAATCAACGGAATGCGGCTTTCTGCTGAATAAGCTATGGAGATTCCCGTCCATTCAGGGAATCGTAAAATTTCATTCAATATGGAGGCAGTTTATGGAGCAAACAATCTCTCTTTACCCGGAAGATCAAAAAGAAATGTACGCGCTTTTAAAAGCACAGATGAAAGCGGTTCTGGACGGGGAACACCATGTGATCCCAAATCTGGCGAACGCTTCCGCACTGTTGAACGGCGCACTGAAAAACATCAACTGGGTCGGTTTTTACCTCAAAAATCAGGACGAGCTGCTGCTCGGGCCGTTTCAGGGAAAGCTTGCCTGCGTGCATATCGCGTTTGGAAAAGGTGTCTGCGGCACCGCGTACAGCCGCGGGGAAACCGTGCTGGTAAAGGACGTTCACCAGTTCCCCGGCCATATTGCCTGTGACTGTGACTCCCGCTCTGAAATCGTTGTTCCTCTGTTCCATCGGGGTCAGGTTGTCGGAGTGCTGGACATCGACAGTCCACTGCTTGCCCGTTTTGACGAAACGGATGCCCGCGAGCTGGAGGAGATTGCCCGAATCCTCGGAAATTCCTGCGATTGGGCCGAGCTGCCCGGTTTACAATAAGGAACCGAAGCGAAAAGGAGAAAAAGAATTGAATATTCAGATATTCGGGAAAGCGAAATGCTTTGATACTAAGAAAGCGGAGCGTTATTTTAAAGAACGGAAAATAAAATATCAGAGTATTGACGTAGCGAAATACGGGATGAGCAAGGGCGAATTCAGCAGTGTGAAGGCGGCTGTCGGCGGCCTTGAGAAGCTGATTGAAGAAAATTCCAGGGACAGCGCCGCCGCGCTCATCAAATATCTTGCCGGGGATCAGGCAAAAGAGGAAAAGCTGCTTGAAAACCCAAAGCTGTTCAAAACCCCCATCGTCCGCAACGGAAAACAGGCGACCGTGGGCTATCGGCCAGAGGTCTGGCAAACATGGGAGTAGGAATCATCAGGAGTAGTGTTTCCCTTTGCGTTTCGGCCTGAAGAGGCCGCGCAAGCCCGAAAAAATTAAGTAGGCCAAAAGACAGCCAGCCGCATTCAGCAGAATGTCCTCCGTTTCCACAGCCCGAATTGCGGAGCCGTACAGAATATTGCCCAGAAGCTGCAGCCCTTCAATTGCAGTCGGCACCAGAAGGGAAAGGGCGAGCATCCGGCCAAAATGAAAATGCGGGTTGCTCAGCGGTACGAGTACCCCGAGCGGCATCAGCAGAATAAAATTTCCGCCGATGACGCGGAAAAACTCTTTGAAGCTGCCGATTCTGACGGAATTGTGAAAGATGTTAGCCGCGGACTCAAACGGAATCCAGTCAATCTGGCTCAAAGCCCACGCGGTTGATTTTGCGCTGATATGCCATTTCTGCGGCAGCGGAAGAGAAACGGTAAGGCTGAGCACGACGGCCAGATACATAAATAGAACAGCCAGAAAGAAATTTTTCAGCGGCTTGATATGTCTGAAAAACAGAATCAGGCAGATAAAGTATAAAATGAGCCCGATCAGCATCTGTAAAACAAAGCCGGGTAAAGAGCCAAGGATCGTTTTAGACATAAAACCCCTTCTTTTTTCGAAATTGATATCATTATAACCTACTCATTCTCAAAACACAACGAATAAAAGCGATATTTTATGTCAATAATTCCCTTGCAACATAAACAAAGAAGGGGCTTACGTACATGAAATTGTTTGAAAAATCGCTTTGTCTGGCACTGATTTTAACCGTGCTGTTTTCCTTTACCGGTTTTGCCGCCGGGTGTGAAGATATACCGAACCATGTGCTTCGCCTGCATGTTCTTGCAAATTCCGACTCCGAAGTGGATCAGGCGCTGAAACTGAAGGTGCGCGACCGGATTCTTGCCGAGAGTAAGGGACTGATGGACAATGTCAAGGACAAAACTGAGGCACAGGAAGCGGTGCGTGCCGCTCTGCCGCAGCTGAAAGCGGCGGCACAGGATGAAATTAGCAAACAGGGCTTTGATTATCCCGTCAATGTGGAAATGGTTCATATGTATTTTACCACCAGAGAATATCAGACGGTGACGCTCCCGGCGGGAGATTATGATTCTCTGCGCGTGACCATCGGGAAAGCCGCGGGCCACAACTGGTGGTGCGTGATTTTTCCGCCGATGTGCCTGCCCGCCGCCGAGGAGCCCAAGGAACTGGGCGACGTGCTTAACGCGAATCAGCTGGGTATCGTAGAGGGAAAAGGCGAGTTTGAAGTGAAATTCAAGTCGGTGGAACTTTACGAACAGTTGAAAAATTATCTGGAAAAGAAATAATTGGTTTCTGTCAACCACCTGTGCGTGCTTTCTTATGCGCAGCATCTATGCTATAATGTTCAGTAGAAAATCAGGATACTGAATGTTTGGGGGCATATGATGCTGCGTTTTATTTTAGGCCGCGCGGGCAGCGGGAAAACCGAACTGCTTCGCACAGAACTGAAAACCATGGCTCAGGCCGCACAGAAAAAAATTATGCTGATTGTACCGGAGCAGTCCTCGTTTGAAAACGAGCGCGCCATGCTTCGGCTTCTCGGCGCAAAAGACGTGCAGCGCATTTCGGTTACCAGCTTTTCCCGTCTTGCGGATCTGGTGTTCCGCAGGTACGGCGGGGGGGCGGGGCGCCGGCTGGACGACGGGGGCCGCAGCATTTTTATGAGCCTCGCGCTGGAGCAGGTGAAGGATCAGCTCAGCTTTTACCGCAAAAACGCGGAAAGCACCGAGCTGGTGGGTCTGATGATCTCCGCTTCCACAGAGCTGAAAATGTGCGATGTGACCCCGCTCGATATTGAACGCGCGGCGGGGGATATGCCGCAGAGTACGCTCCGGCAGAAGATGACGGAACTGTCGCTGATCCTTTCTGCGTACGACGCGCTGGTTGCCCAAAGCTTCGTCGACCCTCTGGACGACCTGACAAGGTTGAAAAACACCCTGCAGGAACATCATTTCTTTTCGGAATATACCGTGGCGCTCGATTCTTTCCAGAGCTTTACGGTACAGGAATATCATATTATCAGCCTGATTCTCTCTCAGGCAGATGACCTTTCCATTACGCTCTGTACCGATCAGCTTGACGATCCGGAGCACGGCATGGGCTTATTTTCGCTTGTCCGCCGAACCGGCAAAAATCTGATGCAGCTTGCCCGCCGGAACGATGTGAAAATTGCTTCGCCGGTTGTTTTAGCGGGCGGGGCGCGCTTTCAAAGCAAAACGCTTGCCGGTATTGAAGCGGGAGTTTTCCGCTGCGGGCATGCGGCGCAGGAGTGTGAAAACGACGGGGATGTTGTTTTGTATGAGGCGAACAATTTGTATGATGAGTCCGCCTTTGTCGCCGCCACCATTCGCCGTCTGGTAATGGAAAAAGGCTTTCGCTACCGTGATTTTGCCATAATTACCCGTTCGACCGACCGCTACAGGGGGGTTCTGGATCTGGCTCTTGAACGCTGGGAAATTCCGTATTTTATGGACAGGCCGCAGGCAATCGACGCCGAACCGCTCATGCGCCTTGTGCTTTCCGCGTTTAAGACCGTTCAATCGGGATTTTCTTCGGATTCTGTTTTTTCGTATCTGAAAACCGGCTTGACGGCGCTTAGAACCGATGAAATCTCCCAGCTGGAAAACTATGTTTTCGTGTGGGGGATAGAAGGAAAGCAGTGGAAAGAGGATTGGACGGAGCATCCGCGCGGATTTGCCGAAACAATGACGGACAGCGACCTGCAAAGGCTGACGGAGATCAACGAAAGCCGGAAAGCGGTAATGAAGCCTCTGCTTCGGTTTTCGTCCAAGCTTCGCGATACCGACGGGGAAGGCATGGCGGCGGCAGTATATGAGCTGCTGCAGGATGTCGGAGCCGCCGAGCATCTGAAAAATCTTGCGCAGCATCTGGCTGAGTGCGGGGAGCCGGAACTTGCCGACCGCCAGCTGCGGCTTTGGGATCTTTTGATGACGATTCTGGACCAGACGGCGCTGGTGCTGCAAAAGAATCCCGTTACCGCCGCGCGTTACGCGGAGCTTTTGCGTCTGGTTATTCTGGCGAACCGAATGGCAAGTATCCCGCAGGGGCTGGACGAAGTGACGGTCGGAGCCGCAGACCGCACCAGAACCGGCGCGCCGAAGGTGGTCTTTCTGATGGGCACCGTACAGGGCGAATTTCCGCTTTCCCCCGGCGGCGACTGCGTTTTCAGCGACGGCGAACGGCGGGAGCTCATCCGTTTGGGGCTTCCTCTGAACGATACTCTTGAAGGCACGGCGGTGCAGGAGCGCTTTCTTGCCTACGCGGCAATGAGCGCCGCGTCTGAAAAATTATACATAACATATCCTCTGACCGGCCCTGCGGGGGAACCGAACACGCCTTCCTCCATTCCGAACGAAGTATGTTCGGTTCTGAAAAATACATCGGTCATCAATGAGCTCATTCTGCCGCAGACCTATTTTGCGAACGCCAAGGAGCCCGCCTTTGAACTGATGGCGCAGCAGTGGAAGCACAATACCGTGTTGTCCGCCACGCTGAAAGACCTGTTCGGCAAACGCGGCTGTGAACACCGCCTGTCCGCGATTGACCGCGCGGCGCAGAACCGCCCCGCCGTTTTTGCCTCTTCGGAAAAGGCAAAGGCGCTTTTCGGAGAAAACCTGCATGTTTCCGCAACACAGATTGAAAAATTCTATCTGTGCCGTTTCCAGTATTTCTGCCGTTTTGGCCTGAATGCGAAGGAACGCCGGGCGGCGGAGCTGGACGCTCTGGAGTACGGCAGTTTGATGCATTTTCTTTTGGAAAAGCTGTTCCGCGACGCCGGCAGCGCGGCGATTCTGCAAATGAGCCCGGAGGAGCTAAAAAAGGAAATCCTTCGTCTTTTAAATCTCTATGTGGAAACCAAAATGGGCGGCGCTCAGAACAAGTCGCCGCGTTTTGTGTATCTTTTTCTGCGTCTTGCCGATTCCGCACAGATTATCGCGTCCCATATTGCGAAAGAGCTTGCCCAGAGTGAGTTTCATCCTGTGGATTTTGAACTTGCCATCGGCGCGGACGGAATTCCCCCGCTGTGCATCCCACTTCCGGACGGAGGACAGGTGGAAATCGACGGAAAAATTGACCGAGTCGATCTTCTCGACCGTGACGGAATCAGCTTTGTCCGCGTCATCGACTATAAAACCGGACATAAGGAATTTAAATTATCGGATATTCTTTACGGCGTGAATATGCAGATGCTGATTTATCTGGCGGCGCTTCTTGAAAACGGCGGCGACCGCTACGGAGAAGTGCGGCCTGCGGGCGTACTCTACATGCCCGCAAACCGCCCTGCTGTTTCCGCTTCCCGCAGTACGGATGCGGAAAAAATTGAGCAGGAGGCAGCGAAAAAACTGCGGATGGACGGCTTGGTGCTGGACGACCCGGCAATGATAACGGCGATGGAACACAGCGGACAGGGAAATTACCTGCCGGTTGCGCTGAAAGACGGCGTACCAGCCAAACGCGACCATGTGGTTTCCTCCGGGGAACTGGCCAGTGTGATGAAACATATTAAGGAGCTGGTCGGCGCGATGGCCAAAGAACTTCACGGCGGCGACGTTTCCGCGGTACCGCTTTCCGGTACCTACGACGCCTGTGCGTGGTGTCCCTATGCCTCCGTCTGCGGTCATGAAAGGGATGACCCAACGCGGGAGATGCAGCAGTGGGACAGGGACGAAGTCATCAAAGAGCTTACGCAGGCAAAGGAGGGAATGAGCAATGAGCGCACGCACATGGACGAAAAGTCAGCAGGACGCGATTGAGGCGCGTGGCGGTACCCTGCTTGTTTCCGCAGCCGCCGGTTCCGGAAAAACAGCCGTTTTGGTACAGCGCGTGATTGAGCGAATTACCGACCCTCAAAATCCCGCCGATGCCGACCGACTGCTCGTCGTTACCTTCACCAAGGCCGCGGCCGCCGAAATGAGCAGCCGTATTGCGGCGGAAATTGCAAAGCTGCTGGAAGCCGACCCCATGAATGTGCGGCTTCAGCGCCAGCAGATTTTGCTGACGCGCGCTCATATCAGCACCATCCACAGCTTTTGCAGCGAACTGATCCGCGAAAATTTTTATAAACTGGGAATTTCACCGGATTTTCGCATTCTGGACGACAGTGAAATGAAGCTGCTGCGTGATGATGCGGTCTCCGCAGTGCTGGAAAAGTTTTATGCTCAAAACGACCCGGACTTTTACGCTCTGGTCGATGCGTTTTCCTCCGGCAGGGACGACGGGCGAATGATTCAGACCGTCAATACTCTTTACGATTTTGTCCGGTCGCATCCGTTCCCCAGCTGCTGGCTTCGGGAAAAATCCGCCATGTACGAGAAAGATGTTTCCGCTTCCCGCACCGTGTGGGGGCAGACTGTTTTAAGGTACGCGGCGGACGCGGTGGACTACTGTATATCCCTTACACGCAATTCCCTTGCCTTAATGCAGGAGGACGAAAAAATTTCCGGTGCTTATGCGGACGGGTTTAATGCCGATCTGGCGGGACTTTTGGCGCTGAAAGACGCGGCGGATTCGGGCGGATGGGACGCCGTTTCCTTCCAGACCGGCGGCTTCGGCTTTCAACGGTTAAAACCCCTGCGCGGCTACAGTGACGACCCGCTGAAAAACAAGCTTTCCGCGGGACGTAAGGAAGTACAGGAAACCGTCAAGAAGCTGGCGGAGCTTTTCAGTGCCGATGAGCGCGAATGCGGGGAAGAGATTGCCCGTATCGCTCCTTTGGTTAAAAAGCTTTTTGAGGTCACGCAAGCCTTCGGTGAAGAGCTGGACAGATTGAAGAAGGAGCGCCGCGCGGCGGATTTCAGCGATCTGGAGCATTACGCTCTGAAATTGCTTGTGAGGGAAACGGATGGCGGCTTTGTCCCGACGGAGGATGCCGCGGAAATATCGGCCCGGTTCGACGAAGTGATGGTCGACGAGTATCAGGATACCAACGAAGCGCAGGATATGATTTTCCGTGCCGTTTCTCAAAATGAAAGTAATCTTTTTATGGTCGGCGATGTGAAGCAGAGCATTTACCGCTTCCGTCAGGCGATGCCGCAGATTTTCCTGCGCCGCCGTGCGCAGTACCCTGATTACAGCAGAACAAAAGACGCATATCCCGCCTGTGTGGTGCTGGACAAAAACTTTCGCAGCCGGCGCGGGGTGACCGAAACGGTAAACTTTGTGTTCCGTCAGCTCATGAGTGAGCAGACGGGCGAACTGGATTATACAAAATCGGAGGAGCTGACCGCCGGGGCGGATTACCCACCTTGTGACGAACCTGCGGCACAGCTCGATATTATTGATCTTTCGTCATCCGAAGACGATGAGGAAATGATTACGGCGGAAAGCCGCCATATTGCGGAACTGATTTATCAGATGACCGGGGACGGCACCACCGTAACGGATCATGGCCGCCAGCGGCCCGTTGTGTACCGGGATATCTGCATCTTGCTGCGCAGCGCGAACCAGTACGCCCACGAGTACGCGCGGGAGCTGGCCGCACTTGGAATTCCAGCTTGGGCCGATACGGCAGGCGGCTTCTTCACGGCGGCGGAAGTGGGGGTGGCGGTCTCACTTTTACGCGTGATTGACAATCCCATGCAGGATATTCCTCTCCTTTCCGTACTGATGAGCCCCATTTACGGTTTTACAGCGGACGACATGGCGGATATCCGCATCCCGTCGCGCAGCACGGCGCTGTATCTTGCGCTGGTTTCCGCGGCGCAGGGCGGCAATGAGCGCGCGGCCGGATTCCTGAAAGATATGGACGCCTACCGCACGCTTGCGGCGACCATGCCGTCCGACAGGCTGATTCAGGCGGTCTACGACAAAACGGGTTATCTCAATTTGGTACAGGCAATGCCCAACGGCGAACTGCGGCTCGCAAATCTCCGCTTGCTGCTGGAATACGCGAAAAAATACGAAGCCTCCGGCTACAACGGACTTTCCGGTTTTATCCGGTTTATCGACAGGCTTCAAAAGAGCAGCGCCGACCTTGCTCCCGCCTCCACCATCAGCGAGGCGGCCAACGTTGTAAAAATCATGAGTATTCACCGCAGTAAGGGGCTGGAATTTCCGGTCTGCATTCTTGCCGGGTGTTCCCGGCGGTTCAACAGGGAACGGGGCGACGTGCTTTTGCACCCGTCCCTCGGGCTCGGAGTGAAGCTCAAGGATGACGCCGGACTCTGCCGCTATACCACCATGCCGCGCGAAGCGGTTGCGCTGGAGCTGGACCGCAATGAAATGAGTGAAGAACTGCGCGTGCTGTATGTCGCCATGACAAGGGCAAAGGAAAAACTGATTATGGTGACGACGGTCAAGGACGCAGGAAAGACGCTCGGAAAACTTGCCGCCCGGCTGACGGAGGAAAACAGGATTCAGCCTTATGTTGTCCGCAGCGTTTCCAGTATCTCCGACTGGCTCCTGCTCTGTGCGCTTCGGCACCCGGGCGGCGCCCGCCTGCGCGACCTTGCCTGTGCCCTGCCGGGGATCACCGTGGGTTCCGACGAGCCCTGGAGCATCAATTTGGTTTACCCGCCAAAAGGGGATACGGCCGTCCTGCAGCCGGAAGAGATCCTGCCCGAGCAGCCGGATAAAAAGCTTGAGGAAGAAATCTGTGCCGCTATGGATTACAATTATCCGTTTGCCGCCTTAAAGGGCATACAGGCCAAGGTTGCCGCCTCCGATCTGGCCGCGCGTGAATTTTCCGCGCAGTACGCCACGGTTTCCCGCCCCGCGTTTCTGAGCAGGACGGGCCTGACTCCCGCCGAGCGCGGAACGGCGCTGCATACCTATATGCAGTTCGCGGACTACGAAAAAGCGCGGGAAAATCCTCAGGGGGAGCTTTTGCGCCTTGTTGCGCAGGGATTTCTGACAGAAGAACAGGGTCAGGCGGTGGAGCTAGCCCGCGTACGGTCTTTCTTTGAGGGCTCGCTCGCAAAAAGAATTTTTGCCTCGGAAAACGTACTGAGAGAATATCGCTTTACTGTGGAGATTACCGCCGGTGATGTCCGGCCCGAACTGCCGGAGGAACTGAAAAATCAGCCTGTGGTTTTGCAGGGTGCGATTGACTGTGCGTTTGAAGAAAACGGAAAGCTGTTCATTGTCGACTATAAAACGGATAAAACGAATCATCCCTCGCAACTTTGGGAACGCTACCGCGCGCAGCTTGCGCTTTACCGACTGGCCATAGAGCAGTGTACGGGGAAAAAAGTTGCAGGGTGCCTTTTATATTCCTTTTACCTGAATGCAGAAATCACCAATTAATGCTTGACAAACGGTGAAATCACTGGTAGAATAATTCAGTAAAACAAAGCGGGGCACCATTGTGCTCACACCTGTGGGGTTTCGTCCGCCATGGGTCAATACGGAAAACGGCTTATATGAGCTGTCATTTTGTGTATTGTTGCGCGGGCGGATAATCTGCCCGCGCTTTTTATTGAAACTGACAACGTGTTTTGGAGGTGCTTAACAATTAGCAACAAGGAACTGCAGATTAATGAGGAAATTCGTGACAGGGAAGTGCGTGTCATCGGTTCGGACGGTTCTCAGCTTGGCGTCATGAGTTCGGCTCAGGCTATGGAAAAAGCGTTTGAACAGAATCTTGATCTTGTCAAAATCGCGCCGCAGGCAACGCCGCCGGTGTGTAAGATCATTGATTACGGCAAATTCAGATTTGAACAGGCAAAGCGCGATAAGGAAGCAAAGAAAAATCAGCGCATTGTCGACATTAAGGAAATCCGTTTGTCTTTGAACATTGACACTCACGACTTTAACACAAAAGTCGGTCACGCAACCCGCTTCTTAAAGGATGGCGATAAGGTCAAAGCTTCCATCCGCTTCCGCGGACGTGAAATGGGACATCCGGAGCAGGGTTACAGCATCATGCGGAATTTTGCTGAAGCACTCAGCGAGATTGCCAATGTTGAAAAACCGGCAAAGTTAGAGGGACGTAATATGCTCATGTTCCTTGCATCCAAACCCGCTAAGTAATCATCATAAGGAGGACAATACCATGCCTAAAATTAAGACACATTCCGGCGCGAAAAAGCGCTTCAAGCTTTCCAAGAACGGGAAAGTTATCCGCGGCCATGCAAATAAATCCCACATCCTCAACAAAAAGACAACCAAGCGCAAGAGAGGCCTTAGACAAACCACTGTTGCCGACAAGACAAATGTGGTACAGGTAAAGAGATTAATTCCTTACAAATAAGAGTTAATCGTAATCATTAAAATAACCATTTCAATGGAGGTAATAGAATGGCACGTGTAAAAGGTGCGTTAATGACACGCAAGAGAAGAAAAAAGACTTTAAAACTTGCGAAGGGCTACTGGGGTTCCAAGAGCAGACATTTTAAAATGGCCAAACAGGCCGTTATGAAATCCGGAAACTATGCATTCATTGGCCGTAAAGCGAGAAAGAGAGATTTCCGCCGCCTGTGGATCACCCGTATTTCCGCCGCATGCCGCGCGAACGACGTCAGCTATTCCGTATTTATGAACGGGCTGAAAAAAGCGGGTATTACGCTGAACCGTAAAATGCTTGCAGAAATCGCTGTTGCCGACGAAGCTGCATTTAAGAGTTTGATTGAAAAAGCAAAGGCAGCGCTTTAAAAAGCTGTAATTGCGCCCGGAAGAAACCCGGGCGCAAATTTTATATGGAGAAAAAATATGCCGGAACTGATTACAAGCCGTCAGAATGAAATCATCAAACGCGCTGCCCGCCTTTCCTCGGCTGCCGATTTTCGCCGGGAACAAGGCCTTTTTCTGGTGGAGGGCGCGCGGCTCTGCCGTGACGCGGCACAGAGCGGGGTCTGCATCAGAACTCTGTTCTATACTGCTCAGGCAAGTGAAAAATACACGGAATATCTCGGTGAAATCCAGCGGACGGCGCAAGAAATCTATATTGTCGAACCGCATGTCGCGGCGCTTTTATCCGACACAAAAACGCCGCAGGGCGTTTTCTGCGTCTGTCAAATGCGTGCCGGCAGTGATAAATTGGAAAACATAGAGCCGGGCTTTCACTATCTGGCACTTGAAAATATTCAGGATCCGGCAAATCTGGGCGCGGTGCTTCGTACGGCGGAGGCACTGGGCATCGGCGGCGTTATTTTGGGCGGCAGCTGCTGTGACGTCTATTCGCCGAAGGTACTGCGTGCCAGTATGGGCGCGGTTTTCCGTCTTCCGTTTTACCTGCAGGCAGATCTGGTTTCGGCCATCGGGCTTTTTAACAAACGTGGGTTTGTCACTCTTGCCGCGGTTCCGGATTCCGCCGCGCAGAAAATAACGTCGGTTGACTTCCAGAAGCCGACGGTGCTTTTTGTGGGCAACGAAGGAAACGGCTTGACCGCCGCGGTCATCGCCGCATGCTCCGGGTCGGTGACCATCCCCATGCTCGGCAGAGCGGAATCTTTAAACGCGTCGGCTTCCGCTGCGATTCTGATGTGGGAAATGATGCGCGAAAAATCTGGAGGCGCTTAAGAATGCCTGTTGACCAAAGATCATACTGGGTGTGGCTGCAGCACGCGCTTGGCGCGGGCAGTTCCAAGCAGAACCGTATTCTTTCCGGCTACCGTTCTTTAAGCGACTTTTATGCCGCAGGGATGGAAAGCTGGCTTCTTGAAGGCTGCTTTACGCAGAATGAACTGGGAAAGCTCGGTTCGTACTCTGTGCAGGACGCTGAAGCGTTGATGGAGTATTGTGAGAAAATCGGCCAGAAGGTTCTTACTCCTGACTGCGCCGACTATCCTTTGCTGCTGAAAGAGATACATAACGCACCCTGCGCGCTGTATGTCAAGGGAACCCTGCCCGATTTTTCAGCGGTACCCGGTATTGCCATCGTAGGTACCCGCAAGGCGACCGCGACGGGCGTGTCGGCAGCACGCAGTTTTGCATTTGAACTTGCCAAGCAGGGCGCCGTGGTTGTCAGCGGCGGCGCGCTGGGAATTGATACCGCGGCGCACAAGGGCGCTCTGCAGGCCGGCGGAAAAACCGTCTGCGTGCTCGGCTGCGGCATTGATTATAATTATCTGATGGGAAACGCGTCTCTGCGCGAAGCTGTCGCGCTTTCCGGCGCGGTGATTTCGGAGTATCCCCCGAACACCCCGGCCGTCAATTCCAATTTTCCAATCCGCAACCGTATTATCTCCGGTCTGACGCTGGGCACCCTTGTGGTGGAAGCCGCCGGAAAAAGCGGCTCGCTGATTACCGCACAGGATGCTCTGGACCAGGGACGGGACGTTTTTGCCGTTCCCTCCGGAATTTTCAGTCCTGTTTCTCAGGGGGTAAACGGTCTGATTAAAAGCGGAGCCAAGCCTGTGTCCAACGCGGGGGAGATTCTGGAAGAGTATCTTTACCGGTTTCCCGGAAAAATCAACTTGGACGATGAACAGACAAACGTGGTTCTTTCACCGGAACCGGAACCGGCAAAATCGGAATCGGCTCAGCTGGACGAAAAAGAATTCTCGCGGGACGCCGTACTTTTATATTCCAGCCTGACGGACTTGCCGAGGCACCTTTCGGAGCTGGAGCGCCTGACAGGGATTCCTGCGCCGCGCCTTTTAACTGCGGTGACGGAATTGGAGCTTGCCGAAAAAATCCATTCGCATTCCGGGCGGCGCTATAGCCTTCCAAACTAAATATTGTTAAAAATTGCCGAATGTTCGGCAAATTTTAAAAATGTTTAATATTTTAAGTGAAATCGTTATAATATTGAATACATTTAGAACTTAAGTAATGGGAAAACAAATATAGGACTGATGAGGTGGTTTTCATGTCAAAGCTAGTGATCGTTGAGTCACCGGCCAAGGCCAAGACAATTAAAAAATTTTTGGGCTCCGGCTACGACGTGATCGCGTCCATGGGACATGTACGCGATCTAGCGGAAAACCGTTTGAGCGTTGACGTAAAAAACAATTTTAAACCCAAGTATGAGATTATTAAAGGAAAGGAAAAACTGGTTCAGGAGCTGAAGGACAAAGCCGAGAAGAGCGACGGCGTCCTGCTCGCGACCGACCCCGACCGCGAAGGAGAGGCCATTTCCTGGCATCTGGCATACATTCTTGGGCTGGATACTGAAACAGACAACCGCATTACCTTTAATGAAATTACAAAAACCGGCGTAACCAAAGGAATGGAGAATCCCCGCAACATTGATATCGATCTGGTAAACGCACAGCAGGCCCGCCGTATTCTGGACCGGCTTGTGGGTTATAAACTGAGTCCTTTCCTGTCACAGAAGATTCGGCGGGGACTTTCCGCCGGTCGCGTACAGTCCGTTGCGGTGCGTATTATCGTTGACCGCGAAGAGGAAATCCGCGCGTTTGTTCCCGAGGAGTACTGGACGATCGACGCTAAATTCATTCCGCAGGGTTCCCGCCGTGTTTTCGGAGCCACCTTTTACGGTGACACCAACGGGAAAATTAAAATTTCAGACAAGGAACAGACAGACAAGATCCTTGAAGAGCTGAAAGATGCGGAATACCGTATTGTTAAAATGAAAAAGGGCACGCGCAAGAAATCCCCCGCACCGCCGTTTATCACCTCCACTCTTCAGCAGGAGGCTTCGCGCAGGCTGGGTTTTCAGGCCCGCCGTACTATGAAAGCCGCCCAGGAATTGTATGAAGGTATTGAAATTCAGGATATGGGCGCCGTCGGTTTGATTACTTATATGAGAACGGACTCCCTGCGTATTTCCGAGGACGCTATCAAGGATGCGGGCGACTATATTTTAGAGCGCTGGGGCAAGAAGTATCTGCCCGAAACGCCGCGCCATTTTAAAACGAAGGCAACCGCACAGGACGGCCATGAGGCTATCCGTCCGTCCATGCCGGGGCTTTCTCCGGATAAAGTGAAGGACAGCCTAACCAGCGACCAGTATAAGCTGTACAAACTGATCTGGGAACGCTTCATTGCCTGCCAGATGTCCAACTGCCTGCAGAGTACCACACAGGCCGACATTCAGGCGAAGGACTATATCTTTAAGGCTTCGGGCTATACCGTTACCTTCGACGGCTTTACCGTGCTCTATGAAGAGGGCAGGGATGAGGAAGCGGAGCGGGAAGGCTCTCTGCCGGTACTGGAAAAGGATATGCTGCTGAAACTGAAAGAAATCATAGGCAATCAGCATTTCACTCAGCCGCCCGCCCGTTACACGGAAGCTTCCCTGATTAAAGCGCTGGAGGAAAACGGAATCGGGCGTCCGTCCACCTATGCCGCAACTATTTCCACAATCACCGGGCGCGAATATGTAACGCGTGAGGGAAAGGCCCTGAAGCCGACGGAACTGGGAGAGGTATCTACACAGCTGATGCGGGAACGGTTCCCCAAAATCGTAAATATCAAATTTACCGCTCAGGTGGAAAATGATCTGGACAGCGTACAGAGCGGAAAGACCGACTGGATACAGACGCTGCATGATTTTTACGGCGATTTTGACAAAACGCTCAAACAGGCAAAGGAAGATATGCAGGGCGTAAAGATTCAGCTCAAAGAGGATGAAACAGACATCATCTGTGAAAAATGCGGCCGCAGGATGGTGATTAAGACCGGGCGGTACGGCAAATTTATTGCCTGCCCGGGCTATCCGGAGTGTAAGAACATTAAGAAGCTGGTGCAGGAAACCGGTGCGGAATGCCCCAAATGCGGCGGCAAGGTCATTGTGAAAAAGTCCAAAAAAGGCCGGGTTTTCTACGGATGCTCCGAATACCCGAACTGCGACTTTATTTCTTGGGACGAACCGAGTACGGAAAAATGTCCCCGCTGCGGAAAGACCCTGCTGAAAAAGAAGGGAAAGCATCCGAAATATTACTGCATTACGCCTGACTGCGGCTATGAAAAGACGGAGGAAGAATGAGTATCAGAGTCATAGGCGCGGGCCTTGCGGGATGTGAGGCCGCGTGGCAGATTGCCCGGGCCGGAATTCCGGTTGAACTTTATGAAATGAAACCCGCCCGGTATTCCCCGGCACACCACAGTCCGAATTTCGCTGAGCTGATCTGTTCCAATTCCCTGAAGGCGGAGCGCGTGGAAAGTGCCGCCGGGCTTTTGAAAGAGGAAATGAGGCAGCTTCATTCCCTGCTGATGCAGTGTGCGGATGACTGCCGTGTTCCGGCCGGCGGTGCGCTTGCGGTTGACCGCGAGCGGTTTTCACAGACGGTCACACAGAAGATATCCGTTCACCCGCTGATTCATATCCACCGCGAAGAAATCACGGAGATCCCGCAAGACGGAATCACCGTAATCGCCACGGGCCCCCTTACCGCAGACACGCTTGCAGCGAAAATTGCGGCAAGCTGCGGCGGCAGTTTGAGCTTTTTTGATGCCGCCGCACCGATTGTATCCGCGGAAAGCCTAAACATGGACAGAATTTTTGCCGCTTCCCGCTATGATAAGGGCGGGGATGACGCCTATTTGAACTGCCCGATGAACAAAGAGGAGTACGAGCACTTTTACGCTTCGCTGGTTTCGGCTGAACGCGCGCCCGTACACGATTTTGACGTAGCTGACCCGAAGGTCTATGAAGGCTGTATGCCGGTGGAGGTCATGGCGCAGCGCGGGGCGGATACCCTGCGATTCGGCCCGCTCAAGCCGGTCGGTCTGCGTGACCCACGGACAGGCCACCGCCCGTGGGCGGTTGTGCAGCTCCGGCGGGAAGACAGCCTGGGAACGCTTTATAATCTGGTGGGTTTTCAGACCAATCTGAAATTCGGGGAGCAAAAGCGTGTGTTCGGTATGATTCCCGGACTGGAAAACGCCGAATATTTTCGTTATGGTGTTATGCACCGCAACACCTTTCTGAATTCGCCCAAGGTTCTTTGCGCCGACTACAGTCTGCGCGAACGGCCCAACCTCTTTTTCGCCGGACAGATTACCGGTGTGGAGGGATACATGGAATCCGCTTCATCCGGGATCCTGGCGGGAATCAACGCCGTGCGCCGCAGGAACGGTCAAGATACGCTGGTTCTGCCGAACACGACCATGATCGGTGCGCTGAGCAATTATGCGGCCAACGGCAGTGAAGCTGATTTTCAGCCAATGGGTGCCAATTTCGGTGTAATCCCGCCGATTGAACCGCACATTCGTGATAAAAGGGAACGTTACGCCGCTTTTTCAGCCCGTTCCCTGCAAGATTTACAAAAGATCATTACAGAAAAGCAACTGTAATGAATGTCTAAAACAGAGGTGTTTCAAATGAAAATCATAGTTGATGCATTTGGAGGCGACAACGCCCCCCTCGAAATTTTAAAAGGCTGCGCAAAGGCCGTTGCCGAACTGGATATGGACATTTTGCTGACCGGACGCGAGGAGGAAATCCGCCGCGTTGCGAAGGAAAATGAAATTTCACTGAACCGAATGCAGATTATTGACGTACCGGACGTAATTACCATGGAGGAACATGCAGGGGAAATCATGAAATCAAAATCCAATTCCTCTATGGCGGAAGCCCTCCGGCGCCTGGCCGCGGGGGAAGGCGACGCCTGTATTTCCGCGGGAAACAGCGGCGCACTGGTAGTCGGCGCGACCCTGATTGTCAAACGGATCAAGGGAATTAAGCGTATCGCTTTTGCGCCGGTTATGCCGAAAAAAGAAGGCTGCTTTATGCTGATCGACTGCGGTGCGAACGTGGACTGCAAAGCGGACATGCTCCGTCAGTTTGGCGTGATGGGTTCCATTTATATGCAGAAAGTGATGCAGATCAATAATCCGCGGGTCGCTCTCGCCAATATCGGCACAGAGGATCACAAGGGCGGAGACCTCCAGCATGAAGCGTTTGCCCTGCTGAAAAAATCCGGTCTGAATTTTATCGGCAATATTGAAGCGCGCGACATCCCGCTCGACGCGGGCGACGTGATCGTTGCAGACGGATTTACAGGGAATTCGATTTTAAAAACATATGAGGGTGTAGCCATTCTTTTGATGGGTAAGCTAAAGGAGATCTTCACCAAAAATACTCTGAACAAGCTTGCGGCGGCCGTTGTCTTAAAGGACATCAAAGCGCTTCAAAAGACCATGGACTACAACGAATACGGCGGGGCTCCGCTGATGGGCTGCGCCAAACCGGTCTTTAAGGCACATGGCAGCGCAAAGGCAAAAACCTTCTACAACGCGCTGCGTCTGCTGAAATCTTATGTTTCCGCCGGAGTAGTGGATGAAATTGCAAGTTCCGTTGAGAGCTACAACAAAAATACCGCAAAAGAATCCGGCGATGAAGATGCACAAGAATGAGTTGAAATTCGCCTTACTGGAGCGTGAGTCTATGAAAGAACTGGAAGATAAACTGCAATATCATTTTAAAAATCAAAGCTACCTAAAAACGGCGCTGACCCATTCGTCCTACGCCAATGAAACCCGCGTGCAGGGCGGCAGCAACGAGCGGCTGGAGTTTCTGGGCGACTCCATTTTGGGTCTGGTCGTGGCTGATTACCTCTTTAAGCAGTTTCCCGATCTGCCGGAGGGTGACCTTACCAAAAAGCGGGCCGCACTGGTTTGTGAAAAAGCCTGCTGCGGATTCTCCACACAGCTGGATGTCGGGAAGTTTCTGCTTCTAAGTCACGGGGAACAGAATTCCGGCGGCCGTACGCGTTCCTCCATTCTGGCGGACGCGTTCGAGTCCATTATCGCAGCAATCTATCTGGACGGCGGTATGGAGGAAGCCCGCAAATTTATCCTTCGTTTTGTGCTTCCCCTAATGCAGGCGGCAAAACCGAAGGCCTTCAAGGATTATAAGACTGCCCTGCAGGAAATCATCCAGCAGAATCCGGAGGAGCATCTGGAATATGTTTTGACCGGCGAAAGCGGCCCCGACCACGACAAGCATTTTACCGTGGAGGTTCATCTGAACAGCAATGTAATCGGTAAGGGCGGCGGACGCAGCAAAAAAGAAGCCGAGCAGCAGGCTGCCCGCGAAGCGATGGAGCTGATGGGTTATTGAAACACGCCAACGTAGCGATTTTTGTTCCCCACAACGGCTGTCCGCACCAGTGCAGCTTCTGCAACCAACGCACCATTACCGGCCAGATGACACAGCCCTTGCCGCAGGATGTGCGAAACGCGGTTCAGATTGCAAAAAACAGTCTGCACAGCGATACGAAAAATGCTGAGATCGCCTTTTTTGGCGGCAGTTTTACGGCCATAGAACCGGGCTATATGGTTTCACTTCTGGAAGCGGCGGCGCCTTTTGTAAAAGACGGCACCTTCGCGGGAATTCGCATTTCCACCAGACCGGACTGTATTGACGAAGACGTATTAAAACTGCTGAAGGGATATGGCGTTACCGCAATCGAACTCGGTGCGCAGAGCATGGACGACCGTGTTCTTCAGCTGAACAAACGCGGCCATACCGCAGAGCAGGTTGCAGCGGCGTCTGAACTGATTCGATCCCATGGCTTTACGCTCGGGCTGCAGATGATGACCGGGCTTTATGGGGATACCGTGCAGGGCAGCAAATTGACCGCAAGAAAGCTTTCTGCGCTTCACCCGCAAAATATGCGGATTTATCCGACCATCATTATGCGGGGGACGGAACTGGGGGAAAAATATCTCAGGGGAGAGTACCAAACGCTGAATCTGGAAGAAACCGTGCAGCTCTGCGCCGAACTGCTAGATTTCTTCGAGGAGCAGGGCATCAGGGTCATTCGCCTGGGACTGCACAGTTCGCCGGAACTGGAATGGGACATGTTAGCCGGCCCGTGGCATCCGGCTTTCCGGGAGCTTTGCGAAAGTGCGCGCATGCTTCGCAATATCACCGGGTACTTAAAGCAAAATCCGCAGCTTCAGGGAAGTATTATGATTAAGGTGAACCCAAAAACGGTATCAAAGGCTGCGGGACAGAAAAAATGCAATTTAACCGCGCTTGCTCAGATGGGCTATTGTGTAAAAATAGTGCAGGATGCGGACGTTTTGGAAAATTGCTTTACGATAGAATAATGAGGTGAGAATATGCTGTTGAAGTCACTGGAAATTCAAGGGTTCAAGACATTTCCGGATAAAACAACTCTCAGCTTTGACCACGGAATCACCGCAGTGGTAGGCCCGAACGGAAGCGGAAAAAGCAATATCAGCGATGCCGTCCGTTGGGTTCTGGGCGAACAGTCCACCCGGGTGCTCCGCTGTACAAAAATGGAGGACGTTATTTTCAGCGGCACTCCTGTGCGCAAAGCGCAGGGTTTTGCCGAAGTAACCCTGAACATTGACAATACTCTTCGTCAGCTTCCGTTTGATGCCGACAATGTGGCTGTTACCCGCCGCTACTACCGTTCCGGGGACAGCGAGTACTTAATCAATAAAGTTTCGGTGAGGCTTAAGGATATTAACGAGCTTTTTATGGATACGGGTCTTGGTCGCGACGGGTATTCCATTATCGGGCAGGGCAAAATCGACAGTATCGTGGCAGCCCGTTCGGAAGACCGCCGCGAGATTTTTGAAGAGGCCGCAGGAATTTCCCGCTTTCGCTACCGCAAAGAAGAATCGGAGCGCAGGCTAAATCAGGCTGAGGACAACCTCCTTAGATTAAGGGATATTCTGACGGAACTGCAGGACAGGGTCGGCCCTTTAAAGGAACAGTCCGAAAAAGCGCAGCAGTACCTTTCTTATGCCGGTGAAAAGCGTACGCTGGAAATCGGGCTCTGGCTCAACACGCTCGATAAATCCGGCCGGATTCTGCGCGAGCACGACGATAAAATCCTGATTGCCCGTAACCAGCATGAAACGGCGGAGCGGGATCTGCAGGAAATCGATGAAAAAATCGAGCAGAATTTCAGGGAAGCCGGTGCCTGCACCGCAAAGGTGGATGAAATCCGTCAGGAAGCGGCAAAGCAGGAGGAAAGCGCGGTCAAAAAAGACGGCGAAGCATCGGTTTTACAGAATGATATTCAGCATAATCAGGAGAACATCGAGCGTATCCGGCGGGAAATTGAGCAAAGCACCGTTTCCAGTCAGGATATGGAAAAAGAAATCAGCGAGAAAAAAGCTCAGATTCAGCAAAAAACAGAGTACATAAATGAAAAGGATAAACTTACCCGGACATATACGGAAAAACTGGAAGAAATTCGCCGTGGCATGAGTGAAACCACCAGGAAAATCGATGGGTATACGCGGGAACTTTCCAATTGCGCCAGTCAGGCGACGGAGGCCAAGGTTGCGGAGATGACGGCGGTTTCGTCCATCACCGAAATACAGCTTCGCCTGACCGATATTGCTCAGACCATTCAATCAAAAAAGAAACAGGCAGAACAGCTCCAAAAGGAGTCCGGCGATTACGCCAAGATGCTTTCCGATACGGATGAACGCATTGCCGCGCTGACCAATTCGTCAAAGGGCTATGAGCTGCGTCTCAATACGCGCCGCCAGCGGATGGAAACCATGAAGCAGCAGTGCGACACACTCCGTCTGGATGCACAGGAGCACGCGCGCCGGGCGCATCTGCTGGAAGATCTGGAGCGAAATCTGGAAGGCTTCTCTCACAGTGTTAAAATTGTAATGAAAGAAGCCGGACGGGGTACTGTCAGCGGAATCCACGGACCGGTTTCCCGCCTTATTACCGTGCCGCCCCAGTACGCCGTCGCTATTGAAACGGCGCTTGGCGCGGCGATGCAGAACATCGTTGTCGGCAATGAGCAGGACGCGAAAAACGCGATCCGCCTTTTAAAACAGAAGGATTCCGGTCGGGCGACCTTCCTTCCCCTGACGACGATTAAGGGAAATGTTTTGCAGGAAAACGGCTTGGACGACTGTCCCGGTTTTGTCGGAGTCGCGGGCCGTCTGTGCGGCTGCGATGAAAAATATAACGGAATCCTGAATTCCCTGCTGGGGCGCATTGCCGTGGCGGAGGATCTGGACAGCGCCGTGGCAATTGCCAAGCGCTACAATTACCGCTTCCGTATCGTTACGCTGGACGGTCAGGTCGTCAATGCGGGCGGCTCGCTTACCGGCGGTTCCCTTGCCAAAAATTCCGGACTGCTCAGCCGCGCGGCGGAAATTGAGCGTATCCGGGCAGAGGCGGCCGAACTGCAAAAGAAAGCGGAAGCGGCCGCAGTTACACTGAAAACCGCGGCGGAAGAGGTTTCTTCCTGTGAAGCGGAACTTGCGGCGGCAAAAGCAGAACTCTCCTCCGCTCAGGAAGAGCGGGTGAATATCGATGCTGAGTACCGGCGGGCGACTGCCGATATGGCTGCCGTTTCCCGTGATTGTGACGCTCTCAATGAGGAAAACAAAACAGCCGGAGCAAGGCTCAGTGTTCAGCGGGAAGCGCAGCAGGCCGCACAAGCCCTTTCAAAAGAAATCGCTGAAAAGCAGGCCGCCCTGCAGGCGGAGCTCAGCGAAATCAGCGGCAGCCGCACGGAACTGAATCAGGCCAGCGACGACTTGGCTGCACAGCTGCAGGAAATTCGCATGGTCTGTCTCTCAGCGCAGAAAGACATAGAGTCTCTGCGTGCGGGCGTTGAAGACATGGAACGCAGAAAACAGGACCACGAGGGCCGGACAGAGACACTCAACGGAGAGATCATGGCTGTTCAGGCCGCAAGCGCCGCACTAACCGTTCGGGTGGAGGAACTGAAAAGTCAGGCAGCCGCTTTGCGCGAAGCCGCGAACCAGTGCGGCAGTCAGATTGAAGAACTAAACGCAAAACGGTTGGAGTACGAGCGCCTTTCCGTGGAACTGCGTGCAACAGAACATGAAAAATTATCCGAAAAAGAAAAAATAGGCCACGAGCTTGCCCGTCTGGAGGAACGCAAGGCCAACCTTCAGAAAGAATACGATGAAATAATCAGCCGCTTATGGGAAGAATACGAACTGACACGCCGTGAAGCGGAAGAAACAGGCGCAAAAATAGAAAACCCCGCACTGGCACAGAAACGTCTGAACGAGCTGAAAAATAAGATCAAGGCGCTCGGCTCCGTCAATGTGGCTGCGGTTGAGGAATACAAGGAAGTTTCCGAGCGCTATGAGTTTATGAAAGCGCAGATTGAGGACGTTGAAAAAAGCCGCGACGAACTCAAAAAGCTGATCGGAGAACTGACCCATCAGATGCGCGGTCTGTTTGTGGAACGCTTCGGGCAGATCAACGAAAACTTTAAGCAGACGTTCCGCGAACTGTTCGGGGGCGGGACTGCTGAGCTTGCGCTGAGCGCCCCGGACGATATTTTGAATTCGGGTATTGATATTTCCGTACAGCCGCCGGGCAAAATCATTACGCATCTGGAATCCCTCTCCGGCGGAGAAAAGGCGCTGGTGGCAATTGCGCTGTATTTTGCCATTATGAAGGTCAATCCGCCGCCGTTCTGTGTACTGGATGAAATTGAAGCCGCTTTGGACGACGTGAACGTCGATCGGTTTGCCGCGTATCTGCGCCGTATGAACAAGAACACGCAGTTTATTGTCATTACGCACCGCCGCGGCAGTATGGAGGAAGCGGACGTGCTTTACGGCGTGACCATGCAGGACGAGGGCATTTCCAAACTGCTGGAACTGCATGTGTCCGAAATTGAAACGAAGTTGGGCATAAAGGAACAACATTGATGAAGGAGACAATCAAATGGGTTTATTCTCAAAGATAAAAGAGGGATTAAAAAAGACAAGGGATAAGATGAGCTCCTCTGTGGAGACCATGCTCCACTCTTTTACCTCCATTGACGAGTCGCTTTTTGAAGAACTGGAAGAGCTGCTTGTGATGGGCGACGTCGGCGTATCTACTGCGGAACATATCTGCGATGCGCTTCGCAAAAAAGTAAAGGAAAAGGGCGTTACCGACCCTGAAGCGATTTATGGAATGCTGCGTGAAACCGTAGCGGAAATGCTCCGCGGCGGCGAAGAGCTGAACATTTCCACCAAACCCTCCGTGATTCTGGTCATCGGCGTCAACGGCGTCGGCAAAACGACCACCATCGGAAAAATCGCGTCCCGGTTAAAGGGCGAAGGGAAAAAAGTTGTGCTCGGCGCGGCGGATACTTTTCGCGCCGCCGCCGTGGAGCAGTTGGAGGTTTGGGCACAGCGTTCCGGCGCCGAGCTGGTGAAACAGCCGGAGGGCAGTGACCCCGCTTCCGTTGTCTATGATGCGGTTGCCGCCGCCAAAGCCAGAGGGGCGGACGTGGTGATCTGTGACACAGCCGGGCGGCTTCATAATAAAAAGAACCTGATGGACGAGCTTTCCAAAATCGGCCGCGTGATCGACCGGGAACTGCCGGATGCGGACAAAGAAGTGCTGCTGGTGCTCGACGCCACTACCGGCCAGAACGCCGTGAATCAAGCGCGCGAATTCCAGAACGCTGCGGGGATCACTGGGATTGTACTGACAAAGCTGGACGGTACCGCACGCGGAGGCGTGGTGCTTGCAATCCGCGAAAATCTGGGCATTCCGGTCAAATTCATCGGGGTAGGCGAGAAGGTAGACGACCTTCAGCCTTTTAACGCCGACGAATTTGCAGAAGCTTTATTTGCAAGGGAGAATCAGGAATGAAATTTGTCATGGCTACCCATAATCAAAAGAAGCTAGATGAGCTTGAACGGATATTAATGCCGCTTCACATCTCCGTTTCGGCGCCCTATTTGTTGGAAGTGGAGGAGACGGGCACTACTTTTGCAGAGAACGCGTTTCTCAAAGCGGATTCTGCTTGTCGGGAAACGGGACTGCCCGCCGTTGCGGACGACTCCGGTCTGATGGTGGACGCGCTAAACGGCGCTCCGGGCGTATATTCGGCCCGGTATGCCGGGGAGGACGCAACTGATCTTGACCGTATCCATAAGCTGCTGGATGCTCTAAAAGATGTTCCGGAGGAAAAACGCACGGCGAAATTCGTCAGCGCAATCTGCTGTGTTTTCCCGGACGGAAGTCAGATTACCGCACAGGGTGAATGTGCGGGAACCATCGCATTCGCTCCCGAAGGAGAAGGCGGCTTCGGTTACGACCCGATATTTCTTGTAAACGGAAGATCCTTTGCTCAGCTGACCGCAGAGGAAAAGGATGAAATCAGCCATCGCGGCCGCGCGCTAAGGGCGTTCGCAGAAAAATTACAGCACAGGAAGGAACAAAACGGATGACCAGTAAACAACGCGCATTTCTTCGCTCCCTTGCACACGATATCGATACGATTTTAATGGTGGGAAAATCCGGAGTCGGCCCTGACGTTGTCAAGCAGGCGGACGACGCTTTGACCGCACGGGAGATTCTAAAGGGAAAAGTATTGGAAACCTCTCCCGTCTCCGTCAGGGAAACCGCCGAGCAGATAGCCGCAGAGACGGGCTCGGAAGTCGTACAGGTGATCGGTTCCAAATTTGTACTGTACCGCAGGAACGAAAAGGATCCGAAAATCGCTCTTCCCAAAGCAGCAAAAAAGTAATATGATATAAGGTGGAAATATGCAGAAAATTGCCGTATTCGGCGGCACCTTCAACCCCATCCACAACGGGCACATTCATCTGGCAAAGCAGTTTGCACAAAGGATCGGCGCCCAAAAGGTACTGCTGATTCCGACTTATCAACCGCCGCATAAACGCGCGCCGGATCTTGCCCCCGGGCAGGACAGGCTTGAGATGTGCCGGCTTGCGTGTGAAGAAAGTAATTTTGAAGTCAGTGACATGGAGCTGAGACGGGGGGGCAGCAGTTACACTGCGGACACCCTGCGGGAACTGAAAAAGACCAACCCGGATTCCGAACTTTACCTGATTACCGGGGAGGATATGTTCCTTACGCTGAAGCACTGGTATGAGGCGCAGACTATTTTCAGGCTGGCTGTTCTCTGTGCGGCTCCGCGCAGCAGCGACGGGCTTCAGCCTCTTTTGGACTATGCGAAGATTCTGGAGAAGGAAGGGGCAAGAACCTTTATCCGGGATATTGAATATCTCCCAATTTCGTCAACAATGGTCCGCAATGCCGTTCGGGACGGACAAAATATCGCAGATCTTGTTCCGCCGAAGGTTGCGGATTATATAGCGGAAAATAAGTTGTATTTGGAGCAGAAAAATGAATAAAATCGATTATGAGGCGATTATAAAGCCATTTCTCAGCCAAAAACGGTATTATCATTCCCTTTGTGTCCGTGACGCTGCGGTGCATCTCGCTAAAAAGTATGAGGTCAATGAGGAAAAAGCAGAGATTGCCGGAATTCTCCATGATATTATGAAGGATGTTCCGCCGGATGAACAACTGAAAATGATGATGCGCTACGATATCATCCTGACCGATGTGGAGCGCAGTGCGCAGAAGCTGTGGCATGCAATGCTCGGCGAGGCTTATCTTGAAAAGGAACTGAAAATTACAGACGCTGAAATTTTAAGTGCTGTAAGATATCACACAACAGGGCGGGCCAATATGACCCTGCTGGACAAAATCATCTTTATCGCGGACTTTATTTCCGCGGACCGCGACTACGACGGCGTAGAAGAGCTGCGTAAAGCCGCGGAGGTCAGTCTGGAAGAGGCAATCATAGAAGGAATGGTCTATACGATTCAGGATCTGGCAAAAGACTGCCGGGCGATCCATCCCGACACGATTTCCGCTTATAATGAGGCAGTTCTGAAAAATAAATTTAGGTAAAAGAAAGGTTGTTGAGTATGACGTCGCTGGAACTGGCAAAGGAAACTGCTAAAATTTTAGATGTAAAGAAAGCCATGGACTTAAAGGTCATCGGCATTAAAGATATTTCTGTCATTGCGGATTATTTTATTTTTTCAACCGGTACCAGCAGCACCCATGTCAAGTCGCTTGCGGAAGAAGTTGAATTCCAATTAAAGCAGCTTGGTGTCAGCCCGGAGCATGTTGACGGCTACCGTTCCAACTCCTGGGTGCTTCTGGACTACGGCAATATCATGGTTCATATTTTTACGGCGGACGCGCGCGAATTTTACAATCTTGACCGCCTGTGGCAGGACGGCGAACAAGTCGATATTTCTGATATTGTAAAAGATTAATCAAAATATAGGAGCGAAGGAAAGATGAAATACGATCACAAGTCTATTGAGAAAAAATGGCAGGATAAATGGGAAGAAGCCGGTGTTTTCCATGCCTCCAACGCCAACAGCAAGCCAAAATACTATGCGCTGATAGAGTTCCCCTATCCGTCGGGGCAGGGGCTTCACGTCGGCCATCCGCGCTCCTACACGGCAATTGATATTGTAGCGCGAAAGCGCCGCCTTCAGGGCTACAACGTCCTGTATCCCATCGGCTGGGACGCGTTTGGCCTGCCGACAGAAAATTTCGCCATCAAAAATCATGTGCATCCGGCGGAAGTGACAAAGAAAAATATCGCGCGGTTTAAGCAGCAGCTTCAGTCTCTTGGGATCTCGTTTGACTGGTCGCGTGAAATCAACACCACCGATCCGGACTATTACAAGTGGACACAGTGGATTTTTCTTCAGCTGTTCAAACACGGCCTTGCCTATAAGAAGGAAATGGCCGTCAACTGGTGCACTTCCTGCAAATGCGTGCTGGCCAACGAAGAAGTCGTCAACGGCGTCTGCGAGCGGTGCGGCAGCGAAGTCGTGCGCAAGGTGAAATCCCAGTGGATGCTCAAAATCACCGAGTACGCCCAGCGCCTGATCGACGACCTTGACCTTGTCGACTACCCGGACCGCGTCAAGGCGCAGCAGAAAAACTGGATCGGCCGTTCCACGGGTGCTGAGGTAGATTTTACCGCCACAACGGGCGACAAACTCACCGTTTATACCACCCGGCCGGATACGCTTTACGGCGCGACTTACATGGTTGTTTCCCCGGAGCATCCCATGATTGAAAAATGGGCGGATAAGCTGAAAAATATTGACGAGGTGCGCGCATATCAGGCGGAGGCCGCCAGAAAGTCCGATTTTGAACGCACAGAGGTTGCCAAGGATAAAACCGGCGTCCGTCTGGACGGCGTAGCCGCGGTCAACCCGGTCAACGGAAAAGAAATTCCGATTTTCATTTCCGATTATGTCCTTGTTTCTTACGGCACGGGCGCCATTATGGCTGTTCCGGCACACGATACCCGTGACTGGGAATTCGCTAAAAAATTCGATCTGCCGATTATAGAAGTGGTTAAGGGCGGAGACGTGGAAAAAGAGGCCTTTACCGACTGTGCCACCGGAATCATGGTGAACTCCGGAATTCTGGACGGCCTGACCGTGGAAGAAGCCAAAAAGAAAATTACTGAGTACTTATCGGAAAAGGGACTGGGACATCCCAAGGTGAACTTCAAACTCCGCGACTGGGTGTTTTCTCGCCAGCGCTATTGGGGCGAACCCATCCCGATTGTATACTGCGAAAAATGCGGTTATGTTCCGCTGCCGGAAAGCGAGCTTCCGCTTAGGTTGCCGGATGTAAAATCCTACGAGCCGACCGACAACGGCGAATCTCCGCTGGCGCACATGACGGACTGGGTGATGACTACCTGCCCGCACTGCGGCGGAAAAGCCAAGCGCGAAACGGATACCATGCCCCAGTGGGCCGGTTCCTCCTGGTACTTCCTGCGCTATATCGATCCTCATAACAATGAGGCGCTTGCCAGTGAAGAAGCCCTGAAATACTGGACGCCTGTCGACTGGTACAACGGCGGTATGGAGCATACGACACTCCATCTGCTCTACAGCCGTTTTTGGCATAAATTCCTTTATGATATTAAGGTGGTTCCCACTCCGGAGCCGTACGCCAAGCGCACCAGCCACGGTATGATTCTGGGCGAAAACGGCGAGAAAATGAGCAAATCTCGCGGCAATGTCGTCAACCCCGATGAAATTGTCAACGAATACGGTGCGGACACCATGCGCCTTTACGAGATGTTTATCGGCGACTTTGAGAAGGCCGCCCCGTGGAGTTCCGCCGGCATCAAGGGCTGCCGCCGCTTTATAGAGCGCTACTGGAACCTGCAGAATGTTCTGTGTGAGGACAAGGGTGTCCGAAAGAGCCTTGAAATTTCCTTCAATAAGGCGATTAAAAAAGTCGGCGAGGATATTGAAGCGCTCAAATTCAACACTGCCATTGCCACACTGATGGCGCTGATGAATGATATTGCAGACGCAGGCACCATTACAAAAGACGAACTCAAAATTTTCACCGTTCTGCTCAATCCGTTTGCGCCACATGTTACGGAAGAAATGTGGGCACTGATGAAATTTGACGGCGCGATGGCCTGCCAGCAGGCGTGGCCGGAATACAACGAGGCGAAATGCACCGAGGATACCATTGAAATTGTTGTTCAGGTCAACGGAAAAGTACGCGCGCGTCTGAGCGTTGCGGCGGATATCGCCAAAGACGCGGCAATTGCGGCAGCGAAAGCCGACGAAAAGATTGCCGCCGAGCTCAGCGGGAAAACCGTTGTCAAAGAGGTCTACGTCCCCGGAAAACTGGTCAATATCGTCGTAAAATAATTTAATGAAATCAGCAAACGGCACCGGTAAAACCGGTGCCGTTTATTTGTTTGTTTTACTATTTGTTCTGGAACAGAAATGGCATACTGTATAAAAAACCAAGAAACGATTTATACAACATCACAAATTTTAAAAAGCTTGGGAAAAACTGTAACAAAACGCGGTTTGAATCGTTATATCTATAGGAAAGAAAGCTGGCTTTCGTTATTTACTGTGTTCATTGTGTCGGATTTTCAGAGGGATAGCCGATCGGCATGAGATGTGCGGGCAATCATACATTGTGTTGGCAATACCGGATTAAGCAAGAGAAAGGTCGATAGAGTTGCAGAAGCTTTTAAAACAGAGGAATGCATCCGGTGAAAATAATCCATCCGCTCTGGTACCGTTTGTATTGTTTGGGGTCGTGATGTTCAGTGTCAATATCATCCAATATAGTTATCGGTTTTATTCGCGTCAGGTATTTTTGGCACTTTTGTCTCTCCAAGAGCAAAACATTAAATCGCCGGAGTTGGACAATCTTTGGAAGACAATCAGCCATGCGGCAACGATGACTGAGATTATTTACTACATTACCGGAATTGCTTTCTTTATCTGGATAGGATATCAGTTGGTCAAATCTAGAATCTCAATTCAACAAGTGCTGTTATGTACTGTCCTTATGTATGCTCTTTCCATTGCCATTTTTTTGCCGCTCCAAATCAGTCATCAGGAAGGGAATCTGCTGGCTCCTGTGTTAATTTCTTTTGCATTCTCTTTATTGCAAATATTTTTTGCATGGATAAGACACAGAAAATGCCGGACATTGTCCGGGAACTAAAAATTAGACAAGGGGCTGTTGCAAATTCTTTTGCAACAGCCCCTAAACATTTTTATGAGGATGGATATCTGCCTTTCTTTCTTATCATCCAGACACGAATCTGAGGAAAGTGGAAGATTCGGGAACCCAGCCATCTCAGCAGGCGCGAATATAGAATTCCCAAAAACAACAGAACTGCAATGAGCTTGAACGCAGCCCAAACGTTCATACGAAATCCTTCCTTCAAACAGCTTCACCTGAAAAACAGGTAATATACAAAACAAACCTGCAGCGTGATAATCATGGGAATGCCGAGCATAAATTTTTTATGCTGGGTTTTATGACGGATTGCGTACATGGTGAGCAGCATGGCGGGGGATCCGCCGAGTGCCGCAATTAGGAGCAGCGTGTTTTCCGGAATGCGCCAGCGGTGCTTTTTGGCGTTGTGTTTATCCATCACGGTTGTGATGATCGCAATAAAATTAATAATAATTAAGTACCAAATCCAATATATATAACTAGGCATGTCTTACTCCTCCTCACATCAGCCGGGTGCCACAGTTTGGGCAGTACCTGCTGTTGGGATCAACCGCACACCCGCAGCTCGGACAGGTTTTGCGGCTGGCTCCCTGTACGACATACATTTTATCCGGATTGATTTCCGTCATGGGGTCCTTCTCAATTTTCCGACCCTCATCCTTTGCCAGTTCGTACACCGCGCCGCAGCTTGGACAGGTCACAAAGTATCTTTTTCCGAAGCGGAAAAGGGGAATAAAGAAAAGCGTGAATTGCTGGAATGTACAGGTAACTGCCGCCATTGCACCCCCGCCGGAGCAGCAGGGAAAGTAACCGCATCTCCGTAAGCCAAGGTCGTGTGCGCCGCTGGCTATTCCGACAATGAAGAACATCACACCGCCCCCCAAAAATGAATTTATTAAATTGTATCGTACACTATTCGGACGGGTCTGTCAAATATGTCACAAAATTACGGAATTATGACAAAAGGAAAGGAAGGGTCTCTCTATGGTGATTAAGCTTTTTGACAGGCACAGTATTTTTATCTGCGCCTGTATTCTGGCGGGAGTGATTGCTGTTACAATGTTGATAAACATTGCGCATAGCCGACCCGGTGAACAGCCGGTTTCATCAACGCAGGAAAATTCAGCTCCAACAGCCGCTTCCGTACCGGCTTCTGTCGGTGCCGCCGTTCCTGCTTCTTCCAATGAAATGCGGGCGGTGTGGGTACCGTATATGAATCTGAATATGAGCGGGGAAGAGGACAAGAGTGAAAAAGCGTTTCAAAAGAAGTTTGACGCGATTGTTGCCGGGGCGAAGCAGTACGGGATGAATACTCTGATTGTGCAGGTACGTCCTTTTGGAGACGCCCTTTACAAATCCGCCTATTTTCCGTGGAGTCATCTTGTGGGCGGAACCCAGGGAGTGAACCCCGGGTATGACCCGCTTGCCTATATGGTTACGGCCACTCACAAGGCGGGGCTGAAGCTTCACGCGTGGGTGAATCCGCTGCGTATTCAGGTGTCCGGAACACCGTCCATTCTGGCGCAGGGCAATCTTTATAATACATGGAAAAGTGATGCTTCCAAAGCGGGCTGGGTCGTGGACAGCAACGGCGGTAAATACTATAATCCCGCTTATGCGCAGGTACGCAAACTGATTGCGGACGGAGCGAAAGAAATCGCACAGAATTATGACGTTGACGGCATTCAGTTCGATGATTATTTTTATCCGACGCAGGATGGAGCATTTGATAAAAGTGCCTATGATGCATACTGCGCCTCCGCCTCTAAAAACGGTACGCCGCTCAGCCTGCTGGAATGGCGGTGCGGCAACGTTAACGCAATGGTTTCCCAGGTCTACAGCGAGGTTAAGTCAGTAAAACCGAATCTGCCGTTCGGCATCGCACCTCAGGGCAATGTGCAGAACGATAAGAATATGGGTGCCGACGTTGCCTCCTGGTGCAGCGCGCGGGGCTACGTCGATTATATCTGTCCGCAGCTGTACGTCAACTTTGAAAATCCCGTTCTTCCGTTTGACACCGCCGCCCAAAGCTGGCGCAAGCTGGTGGTCAACACAAACGTAAAGTTTTATCTGGGTCTTGCCGTTTACAAAAGTGGCTCCGACGCAGACAGCGGCACCTGGAAAAAATCGAACAATATCCTTGCGCAGCAGGTGGAGGTCGGGCGCAAAAGCTCCTGCGACGGGTTTATGTTTTATTCCTGGGACTATCTGAACAATGCACAGACAAAAGAGGAGGTACAGAATGTGATGAAGGTGCTGAATTCATGACATTCGCCTGTTCCCTCCAAAAATACAACTAGATAAAAAGGAAGCGCTTTGAAACGGTTTTTGCAGCCGTTCAAAGCGCTTTTTCTGTTATTATCCGCCTATGATTCCAACTCGGCAAGACAGCAGTCTGTCAGAGCTTCAGTAATGCGGGCGGAAAGGATTTCCCCGCTCAGGTTTCTGCCGCTGTGTGCTTTGACCGGCGTGTAATTCTCAGTATATCCCTCATAAACATTTTTATCGCATTCCCGTTCAAACAGCACCGGCTCGGTCAGCCCGATCTGTTCTTTGAAAAACGCCTCTTTGGTCTGCTGTGTTGCTTCAATCATCAGGCGGCTGCGCTGTTCCTTCACTGCCTGCGTCACCTGGTCGGGAGCGTCGTTGGCTTTTGTGCCGGGACGGCGGGAATAGGCGAAAACATGTACTTTCGCAAAAGCGATTTCTTTGGCAAAGGCCAGCGACTCCTGAAATTCCTCTTCGGTTTCACCCGGGAACCCTACCATGATATCGGTGGTGATGGCCGTGTTGTCAAAAGCTGCACGCAGGTTTTTCACGATCGTGCGGTATTCCTCCGTACTGTAATGCCGATTCATGCGCTTCAGTGTGGCGTCAGAACCGCTTTGCAGGGAGAGATGGAACTGGGCACACAGCTTTTTTTGCCGGCTCAGACGGGCGATGACATCCTCGCTCAGCTGTTCCGGTTCCAGAGAGCCCAGCCGCACGCGCGCAACGGAATCCGGTTCGCACGCGGCTTCCACCGCGTCGCAGAGATGCAGGCCGATCTCCTGCCCGTAAGCGGAAAGGTTGATGCCGGTCAGAACAATTTCCCGGTATCCGTTCGCGGCGATTTCCGCAATTTCTTTTTTCAGTTCTTCCATCGGCTTGGAGCGTACCCGTCCGCGCGCGTAAGGAATAATACAGTAGGAGCAGAAGCGGTTGCAGCCGTCCTCGATTTTAATGAAAGCGCGGGTGCGCTCAAAAAAGCTGCTCACGTTCATCGATTCAAAGCCGGGAGCTTTGTCGTGGGGAACAATGTCAACCACGCGGTGCCGGGACGACAGATACTTCATAATGTCCGGCAGAAGCGACGCTCGGTTGGAGTTTCCCAGCACAACGTCCGCGTCGTGCAGCTCTGCCGCCGCTTCCGGAAAAGCCTGCGGCATACAGCCGGTCAGGACAAGAACCGCGTCCGGGTTCTTCCGCCTTGCGCGATGCAGTGTCTGACGGACTTTGTGGTCGCTCATGGCGGTAACGGTGCAGGAATTAATTAACACCACGTCGCTTTCTTCAGCGGCGTCGCATACCGTAAATCCCGCAGAGGCAAGCTGAGCCAGCATTGCTTGTGATTCGTATTGGTTTACCTTGCATCCAAGGGTAATAACAGAGACTTTCATCTTTTCACCTTTTACAATTTTAGATATTTAAAATTACTTATTGACATAATGTATAGTAATATTTGATATTGAAAAAATTCCTGCTGTGCTATATCATGGGTTATGAATTTTGTAATACGGAGGTATCTTATGTATACAACTTCTATTTTACTTTCCAGCATTGAGGCTGTCAAAAAGTTTGTAACTCTGACAAACAGCTACACTTTTCCGATTAACCTGACTACAGATAGATACAAAATTGACGCGAAATCAATTATGGGAGTATTTAGCCTGGATCTGTCCAAACCGGTTACAATAGAGGTTCCGGGTGAAGAAGGAAAAGAGTTTATCTCCCAGCTTGAACAGTTTAAGCCACAGACACAAAACTAAATCATTCCTAAGCAGTTCGGTTTTCCGGGCTGCTTTTTTTATTCCTGATATTTTTGCGCAAGAACGCTCCAGCGCTGAAACAGTTCTTCGCTTTCTCTGGTGAGACAGTCTATTTTTTCTGTGATTTCCATTGCGGCCGCATAGTCACTGGCCACCTCCGGTTTGGAAAGCTCCTCTTTCAAGGCGTCGATTTCCGTTTCAATTTCGTCAATCTTTGCTTCGCTGCGCTTTAGTTCCGCCTTTTCCTTGCGAATGAACGCCTCACGTTCCTTCTGCAGCTTATATTCATTCGGTTTTGCCGCCGCGGGTTCCGCTGTTTCCACAGCCTGTACGCGGATTTTTTCAAGGTAGCTGTCATACCCGCCGATATATTCTGCAGCGCCGTCCTTATCAAGGTAATAGATACGGTCGGCGATTTTATTAATAAGGTAACGGTCATGCGATACGATCAGCAAAGTGCCCTCGTAGCTCTGCAGAGCCGCTTCCAGCGCTTCACAGGAACCGATGTCCAAATGGTTGGTAGGCTCGTCCAGCAGCAAAAAGTTGTCCATAGACAGCATCAGTCTCAGCAGCAGCACGCGCGCCCGTTCTCCGCCGCTTAAAGACTCCACGGATTTGAACACGTCGTCGCCTTTGAATAAAAAGACCGCCAGCGCGTTGCGAATATCGGTCTGGGTCATTTTCGGGTACGAATCCCAGATTTCGTCGATCACGGTTTTTTCCGGGTGCAGTCCGGCCTGAATCTGGTCGTAATAGCCGACGTCAATTCCCGCGCCAAAACGGAATTCTCCTTCGGAGGGAGTATTGATTCCCAGAAGCGTCTTTAGTAAAGATGTTTTTCCGCAGCCATTCGGCCCGATCAGAAAGATCCGTTCTCCCCGGTGAATTTCAAGGTCCACATTCCGAAACAGCTGGTTGCCGTCAAACTGAAGGGCAAGGTGTTCGGTGCTCAGCACGTCATTGCCGCCTCTCTGGCGGATCCCAAAGTCAAAATGGATGCTGTCCGGTTTTTCATCCGGCTTTTCCAGCGTTTTTTCCAGCCGGTCGATCACCTTCATTTTGCTTTCCGCGGTTCGGATACTTCGCTCCTTGTTCCATTGGCGCTGCTGAGCCACGATTCCTTCAATGCGCTTGATTTCCTTCTGGGTATTGTCGTATTTCCGCTGCGCCGCCAGATTATTTTCATCTTTTTGCGCAAGATAGGTGCTGTAATTCCCTTTGTAAAGCGTCAGACGCTGATTTTCCATTTCAAAGGTTCGGTTGGTTACCCTGTCCAGAAAATAACGGTCGTGGGAAATTACCACGAAGGAACCGCTGTAAGAACGCAGAAAATCCTCCAGCCATTCCACGGAGGAAATGTCCAGATGGTTGGTAGGTTCGTCCAGCAGCATCAGATTGGCACCGCACAAAAGCATTTTTGCGAGTTGAAGCTTTGCCTTTTGCCCGCCGCTCAGAACCCCGATCGGCAGTCCCATCTGTTCGTCGTCAAAACCCAGCCCCAGCAGCGCCGAACGGGCGCGGCTTTTACAGGTCAGACCGCCCTGCGCGACAAACCGGTCGTTCAACGCCGCCTGTTTTTCAATCAGACGGTCAATATCCTTTGGCTTGGTCTGGAGCTGCAGGCTGATGTTTTCCAGCTCTTTTTCCATTTCCAGCAGGTCGGAAAAAACAGTCAGTACCTCGCTGTAAGCGCTTCGCTCCAGATCCCGGCAGACGTGCTGTTCCATATAGCCCAGAACGGTGGCGTTTGCCTTAAAAATATCGCCGCCGTCCGGCAGCATTTCGCCGGTCAGCAGTTTCAGCAGCGTGGTTTTGCCCGATCCGTTGATCCCTACAAGTCCTATGCGGTCGTTTTGCTGTATTTCAAAAGAGACACCGCTGAAAATCACATCGGCGCCGAAGGATTTATTCAAATTGCTTGCACTCAGCAAACCCATAGCAGTAAAAACCCCTTATATGTAAAGTGCGGAGCGTTTGGGCCCCGCTCCCATATTATAATGAAATAGTACGGATAAATCAAGCGGTTCAAAGATGCTTCTTTAATTCGTCAATGTTTTTCTGCTCACTCATGATATAGTTTTCTGCCAGCTTCTTCACTTCCGTGTCGGCGCCGTCAAGACGGTTCAGGTTTTTAGTAATATCAGAAATTCCCATGTTCGTTCCGTTAATCATTAGTTTGGCAATGTGTGAAGAAGACTGGTTCATCATGGTGTTCAGCTGAATGGAGCCGTGAAGGATTGCTTTCTGCACCGCTTTTTCCGGCCGGGGCATCCGGCCGTCACTGCGGAGCATCTGTTTTGCTTGCGTACCGATATTACGATACTCCGCAGCCTGATCTTCTATTTTATTGCGCAGCAGAGGATTTTGAACTTTCGGTATCATCAGCTGTGTTGCCTCCAGGCCCATTCTGGTTGTTTTATAGATCTCTTCCAGCAGAGACGCATTTTCATTCATCATATTTCTACTCCTGTTATATATTGTAAATTTGTTTTCTGACACGGTAATAATAGAATATCCAGTTATGCTTTGATTAATCTGGACTTTTTTCCTGTGACGGGATATAATCTTAAAAAAGGGGTGATACTATGCGTTCCGGCATTTCTACGGCCTGCCTTTATCCTATGGAACTGGAACAGGCCCTTCCTGCATTAATCGCGCTTGACTTCCACCTTTTTGAGGTGTTTATCAATACAATCAGTGAATTAAAGCCGAAGTATATCAAAGAATTGAAAAAGATGGTTGACGACAGCGGCAGTACTGTAAAATCCGTCCATCCTTTTACCTCCGGTTTTGAAAGCTTTCTTCTTTTTTCGGATTATCAGCGCCGCTCCAAAGACGGCCTTGAGTTTTATAAACTGTATTTTCATGCCGCGAACCTTCTGGGCGCGGAAATTCTGGTGCTGCACGGACAGCGCAACGACAAACGCAGCAGAATCAGCGAGAAAGAGTATTTTGAGCATTACGCGCAGCTTTATGCACTGGGGAAAACGTTCGGTGTTACAGTGGCGCAGGAAAACGTCAACCTGTTCCGCAGCGACGAGCCTGCGTTTATTGAAAGAATGAGGGAATATTTGGGAGATGACTGCGCGTTTGTGCTGGATGTCAAACAGGCGGTACGCGCGGGGGAGGACCCTTATCAGATGTGCAGAGCCATGGGGGAGAAACTGGTGCATGTCCATATCAATGACAACAAACCGGGAGAAGACTGTCTGCTGCCCGGCAGCGGAAATATGGATTTCGCCGCACTGAAACAGCTGATGAGGAATTTCGGTTACGACGGTGACCTGATTATTGAAGTCTACCGGCGTAATTTTGGAGAACTGAACGAATTATTAGGGGCAAAAAAAGTTGTAGATAGTCTTATTTACTAATATTTTGTTTATTAAACGCTTGCTAATGGCTAAAAAAATATGCTATAATTATACAAATAGTTTACAGAGGTGATCTTACAATGCGGTGCCCCTATTGCGGCCATGAAGAATCAAAAGTGATCGATTCCCGCCCGACCGATGAAGGCGAGAGAATTCGGCGGCGCAGAGAATGCTTGAAATGCGCAAAACGCTTCACAACCTATGAGGTGATAGAAACGGTGCCCATTGTTGTGATTAAGAAAGATAAATCGCGCGAAACCTTCGACCGCAACAAGCTGTTGAACGGTCTTCTGCGCGCGTGTGAAAAGCGGCCGGTGTCCATTGACACTCTGGAGCGGATTGTGGATGAAATTGAGAACATGCTTCAGAATTCTCTTGACCGTGAAGTACCGTCCAGCTTAATCGGAAAGTATGCCATGGAAAAGCTAAAGGATATTGATGAGGTTGCCTATGTCCGTTTTGCTTCGGTTTACCGTCAGTTCAAGGATATCAACACCTTTATGGAAGAACTGAACCGAATGATTAAGAACAGATCCTGAAAAACAATGATAAATATGGAGAGCGGCAGGCGTACACCTGCCGCTCTTTATCTTAAAAGATATTTTCAAGAGTGGGAAGCTGAGCTTCGTTCAGATACATAATCTGTGTAATACCGCGGTCGCAGTCCGCCCCAAACTGATCCATTCCTTCAAAATAGCAGAGCATCGGCAGCCCGGAAAGCGTCTGGTCAATGGCCTCCAACTGGGCATGCGGCATAAAGGTGCAAAGCACCTCGTGGTAATTGTGCCAGTCATCCGCCGCTTTCTCACTCAGTTTCTGTGCTTTTTCAAGGTCACCCGCCTGTGCTGCCTGTCGGGCGCTTTCGATTGTCTGGGCCATTTGTTCGCTGACCTTTTTGGTTTCGACTGTTCCGTAGGTGCAAATCGTAATGAGCAGGACGAGTATGACCACACATGCCCATAAGCGTTTCATTGTTTCGCATCCTTCTTGATAATATTAAAATCTCCCTTTCTGTTTGCAGTCATAATAAAGATCTGGTCAGCACTGATGTTTTTTCCGCGAAGAACTCCTTCCAGCCATTCCCGGCCTTTATTACAAAGCTGGAGGGAAAAATCAGAAATAACGCCGTCACTGATTACGACCGTTTCCAGCCCGGTGTCAGGCAGCGCCACGCCCAGCATTCCGGCGGTCGGCTGTTCCTTGTCCGGCTTTTTGATGACGCTCATCTTGCCGTTGGTTTCCACAATTGCGTAGGCGACATCCTCAAAGCTGAATACGTTTTTCTGGCGCAGTTGTTCCGAGAGATCCTCGGTACTCATACGCAGCCGGCGCATTTCCTTTTGGTCTACTTTACCGTCGTTGATGACGATAATGGGCCTGCCGCAGATGATTTTCCGGAATTTTGTGCTTTTCAGCATCAGTGCCGATACAACGATTTCACACATCACCAGTACGGCGATGGGGATGAACCCGCTGGCTAGCGGCTGCCCCGTGTCCTGCATCGGAATTGCGGCAATATCGGAAATCAGAAGGGTTACAACGAGTTCGCTTGTCTGCAGTTCGCTGATCTGCCGTTTACCCATTAACCTTACCGCTAAAATAATAATGGTGTATAGAAGTAAAGTCCTAATAAATGAAATGGTCATTTTTTTATCACCGCAGATAGTATGTTCCTCCTGTTGCGGCTTATTCATTTGTCACGCAAGCAAAGAATCGCCGCAGAGCCAGAATCTGGAAAAATTCTTAGCAAAAAGAAAAGCGCCCGACAAACGCTGTTCCCAGCTCTGTCAAAGCGCATCGTTCATGCAATATTTTGTTATATCGGTTTGATCTGATTTGCGAAAGCGGCGAAATTATCCTGTGCGCAAAAGGTGCTCAGATAAACCGAGCGGCAGTTTTCCCGCAGCTTCTGTTTTTCCTCCCATGGCATTTCCGCCACCGAACGGATGGCATCAGCCAGCCTGCCAGGCGTGAAGTCCGCCTCGATCAGAAAACCCGTTTTGCCGTCGCATACGATCTCTCCGGTTCCGCCAACGTCTGTTGCAATCGTGGGAATCCCAAAAGAGCATGCCTCCATTACGCTGACCGGCAATCCTTCGGTGCTGCTCGTGTTGACAAACAGGTCGACCGGATGGTTTTGGTAGTAGGTCATCAGGTCGGAATTTTTGATTTCTCCCTGAAAATCACATTCCATGAACTGCAGATTTTCCGCGGCGTATTTTTTCAGATCCTCCAGCGCGTCGCCGCCACCGAAATGGGTCCATTTCAGTTGAAGTCCGCTGCCATTGAGTTTGTTCAGGGCTTTGGCAAGCATGTCCACGCGTTTAAGAGGGACGATATGGCAGCAGCTGGCAATATGAAAAGGCCCGTTTTCATCCGCTTCTGTTGTTCCGTAATCGCGTGTTCCCAGATAAGAGACCTGAATTTTATCCGCGTGCTGGGGGTACAGGCCAGTTAAATAATCTTTCCCGTTTTGGGAACAGGTGTAAACCTTGTCGATGTTTTTCAGAAGGTAGTTCCTGAGCGGCAGATAATTCATGGAATTGCGGTAGGCGTAAAGGTCATAGCCGTGCGCGCGGCAAACGGCCAGCTTGACTTTTGCCTGACAGTACCGTTTCAGCCTGACGGCCGCCATGGCAATGTCGTAGAACCAGTAGCTGTAAAACGTGACTCCGTCGTATTGCTGCAGCGAATATGGAGCCAGGATCTTCACCGTTTCATCGTATACAATTTCCGATTTTGCTATAAAATAACTCAGATAAAGTTTCTTTTTCAGGGAACCCTTTACGGCGGCCCGCTCGTCTTTCCCGGAATATCCCTTGTAGTCCTTAAAGGGGAACTGCCGTGCTACCGCACCGGCAAGACTGTGTTTGACTTTGGAAGCACAGATATGGTGAACGCACACATTTTCCGGAACGTCCCTTGTCTGCACGGGAACATCCGCGGTGCTTGTGGCCACGATGATGACCTGATCGAATGCATTGGCCAAAAGAGGAAGTTCGTCCTCTATAAATTCTTCCCCCTTGTCAAAGGGAAAGGTTTTTGTTAAAAATACCAGGCAGTTCTTCATCGGAACACAGCCTCCTGATCGATTAATATATAAAAGAATAGCATACAAAATGCTGCATTTCAACACGCTGCTACAAAATAATCTTGTATTGGTTCACAGGAAATGGTAATATAAGATGTATTTTTATATGCGAATATATTTAACTGACGAAGAAAAGGAGGTTCGATTTTGCCAAAAGTAAGTGTGATTGTACCCGTATACAACGTGGAAAAGTATTTGGCGCAGTGTGTCGAAAGTATTTTGGCGCAAACGCTGACGGATATAGAAATTCTTTTAGTGAACGATGCATCGACCGACGAATCGCTGAAACTTGCGCGTTCGTTTGAGAAGGATTCCCGTGTGAAGGTGCTGGACAAGCCCCACGGCGGGCTGGGCGATACGCGCAATTATGGAGCCGTCCGTGCCACGGGGGAATATCTGTCTTTTGTGGATTCCGACGACTGGCTTGCCCCGGAGGCACTTCAGAGTTTGTATTCTTCCGCGGAAAAATGTTCCGCTGATATCGTCGTCTTTAACTTTGTGCGTGAAAATGTCAAAGAAGACGAGCACCGTGTCTGTAAGCTGCCGGTAAGCTTTCCCGCCTTTGATCAGGAAACAAGGGACACCCTGCTTCGGGAACTGATTGGTCCCGACCCCACAGACAGTCCCTGGCGGCAGGTAGAAATGCTTGGCTGCGCGTGGCGCAGATTTTTCCGCCGGGAGTGGTTTTTGGAAAACCACCTTTCTTATTTCAATGAGCAGGAAATTATGCTGGAGGATCTTCCGGTGTCCATTATGGCACACTGCCTGACAGACAAAGTGCTTGTTCTGGGAGGAGCCTATTATCACTACCGCTATAATCCCGAATCGTTAAGCACCCGTTACCGTCCCCGCAAAATGGAGATGATGACTGCCTGCTACCATGTAGTACGCGAATTTCTGCAGAAAAAAGGACTTTACGGGCAATACGGGGAGCGCCACCTTGCGTGGCTTCTGCGCAGCGCGGCCCATTCCTCTCTGGTCAATTGCTTCAGCCCCAACAATGATGCCGATTTTGCAAAAAGGTACAAAGAGGTGCGCGGCATTCTGCGCAATCCGGTGCTCAGGGTCGCCGCCCATTCTGATTACCTCAAGAACGGCACCCGTGCGGACAGGATTATCCTCCGGCTGCTCCGTTTCAAAAACACACCGGCTGTTTATATGTTCTATCAAATATACTCCAATATGCTATTTAAAAACGCGGGGAAAAGATAATGTCAAAAAAACGAGTTCTTTTTATAAATTACAGTCTGCACAGCGGCGGTATTGAAAAAAGTCTGGTGACAGTGCTGTCCTTATTTGATTATGAGAAATATGAGGTTGACTTGCAGCTTTTCGCAAACGACGGGTTGTTTCTGAGCCGTGTTTCGCCGAAGGTGAATTTACTGCCGCCGCTTTTTCCGGCGGAGTATAAATTAAATATCCGTCAGGCTTTTTTTGCCCTGATAAAAAAAGGATATCCACGGATTGCGCTTTGCCGCCTGCTGGTTACCTTTGCGGGATTGCGCGGAACCATGGGTGACCGTTTGACGCGCATGTGGAATGTGGAAAAGTGCTTCATCAGACCCGCTCAAAAAGAATATGACGCGGTAGTGGCCTTTATGGAAGGCCAGCCGATTTATTACGCAGTCACAAAGGTGAAAAGTCCGATTAAGATCGGTTTTATTCACGGCGATTATACGGCGATGGGGTTATGTAGGGATTTTGACCGCGCGTTTATAGGAAAACTGAATGCGCTCTGTACGGTTTCCGAATCCTGTAAGACCGCGCTTGAGGATAATTTTCCCGAGTATTCCGATCGCTTTCATGTGGTTTACAATATTATTTCCTCCACCTTTATGCGCCAGATGGCCGAAGAACCGGCTGACTTTGAAGATGATTTTATCGGAGCGCGCGTGCTGTCCATTGCCCGCCTTTCACACCAGAAAGGGCTGGACATTGCGCTGCCTGCCATTGCGGCCTTAAAAAACAAAGGCCTGCGCTTCAAATGGTATATCATCGGGATCGGCCCGGAAAAGGAAAGTCTGGAAGCAATGATCCGGGAACTCGACATTGGCGATTACGTTCAATTTATGGGGGAACGTCCCAATCCTTATCCGTACTTAAAAGCGTGCGATATTTATATGCAGCCTTCACGGTTCGAGGGCAAGTCCATTGCCGTCGACGAAGCAATGGTGATGTGCCGCCCGATACTGCTCACCGATTTCTCTACCGCCGCCGATCAGATCGACTCCGGTAAAAACGGACTGATTGTCCGCATGGACAGCGAAGGTGTTGCGGCGGGGCTGGAAGATTTGCTGCTTCATGAGGAAAAACGCACGGAATTTTCTCAGGCTCTGGCACAGTGCGATTATACCAATGAAGACGAAATTCAAAAACTGTATGCACTGATCTGTGGCAGATGACAAAAAGGCTCTTGCTTTGATACCAAAGCAAGAGCCTTTTCTATATAGGATTTTCAGCCCGCGTTTTCCTGTTCGACGGGATGAGATTCCTCCCAGAGCTTTTCCGCGACCGGTGCCCAGTTTTCCGCGGCGTCAGCGCATTTGGCGCTCAGTTCCTCAACATCTTCGGGATGTGTCATGTCCGTGGATTTCGCGCCGGATTTGTGTACGATGTCGGTCAGCCTGCCCGGATTGTCAAGCAGGGGGCAGGGACGCAGATGATTTTCGTTGAAAGGCTGGTTTTTGCGGTACTGCATGAACAGCGGGGACTGGTACGCTTCCAGAAGTGTTTTGTCTTTGATGTTGGAGTCGGCGTAGTGGATAAACGCACACGGTTCTATATCCCCATTTGCGTTAATATGAAGGTAGCAGCGTCCGCCCGCAATGCATCCCTGTACATACTCGCCGTCGTTCCAGAAGTCCATGGTAAACAGCGGCTTTGTTTGCCGGAATTTGCGGATTTGGTGATACATGAATTCTCTCTGCTGTGCAGAGGCCATCAGCTCTGGTACTGCGTCGGCCCCGACCGGCATATAGGTAAAGAACCACGCAAATTTCGCACCCTTTGCGATCATGTCGTCAAAGTATTCCTCACTGCCGATTACATCTGTGTTTTTGCTGGTGTAGCAGCAGGAAATGCCGAACGGAAGTTTTTTCTCCTTCAGAATTTCCATTGCTCTGACCACTGCCTGGTAAGTGCCTTCTCCGCGGCGGAAGTCGGTGGCTTCTTCAAAGCCCTCTACGCTGATTGCGGGTACAAAGTTTTTGACCCGCAGCATTTCGTCCGCAAACGTCTCGTCAATGAGCGTGGCGTTTGTAAAGGCGAGAAATTCACAGTCGTTATGCTTTTCGCACAATTTGATGATGTCATTTTTACGCACCAATGGTTCGCCGCCGGAATATATGTACATATAGGTGCCGAGTTTTTTCCCCTGCTCGATGATACTGTCGAGCGTTTCAAAGCTCATGTTCATCTTATTGCCGTAATCCGCCGCCCAGCAGCCCTTGCAGTGGAGATTGCACGCGGAGGTGGGGTCCATCAGAATGGCCCACGGGATGTTGCAGTCATATTTATCTTCGTTCTGTTTTTTACGCTGACAGCCTACGATAGCGGAATTAATCAGGAAATTCTCAAACATTTTTTTCCTGACACCGGAATCAATATCGTCATAAAGGCTCATAATCAGTTTGTACCAGTTGTTTTCCGGGTTTTTCAGCGCTTCTTCAACCAGATCATAAGCGCTTTGATAATAGTTTTCTTTATCAAATCTGCGTACCCAGTTTAAAACCTTCGGTACGTTTTCCTCGGGATTGCTGTCCAAATAGCTCAGTGCTTTTTTTAGCCCGTAGGCTTCCAGTTTTTCATTTACAGTTCCCATTACGCATTGCTCCCTTTCATAGTTTGAAGTGCGGGTACGCTGTTTGACAATATGTTAACATGTTCGGGTACGGATGTATCTATACAAAACGGTGCCACAGTCCAATAATCATACACAACGGGGAAAGTGTCCTATAGCCCCGATGCAGGTTGCTTATCGGCTAATCTAATTGACTTTGCCAATGCTTTATTGTATCATCAGAAGAGTTTCTAATTTATGGATACGGAGGCTGGATTATGCAATTAAAAAATATGCTGGAAGGATTAAAATATACCTGCTCCGGCAGTGTGAATATGGAAATTACCGATATTGTCTACGATTCGCGCAAGGTGGTCAAGGACTGCGTGTTTGTCTGTCTTTGCGGCTCGTCCGTCGACAGCCACGACTTTGCGCAGCAGGCGGTAGATGCCGGCGCGGCAGCCGTTGTTGCGCAGCGCCCGGTAACCGTGCGGAACGCAGCGCTGATTACGGTGGAAAATACCCGCTACGCCATGGCGGTGATGGCGGCGGCCTTTTTCGGACACCCCGCCGATCAGATCCGGGTGGTAGGAATTACCGGCACGAAGGGGAAAACGACGGCTTCCTATATGATCCGTTCGATCCTTGAGGCGGGCGGGATCAAAACCGGGCTGATCGGAACCATCGGGACGGTTATTGGCGACGAAGTGATTCAGACGAACAATACCACGCCGGAATCCTACGACGTGCAGCGTTTTTTGCGCCTGATGGCGGACAGCGGCTGCAAAGCGGCCGTCATCGAAGCCTCTTCCATCGGACTTAAGGATCACCGCGTATCCGGCTTTGCTTTTGACATCGGTTTATTCACCAATTTTTCGCCCGATCATATCGGCGGCAGTGAGCATAAAACGCTGGAAGAATACATGCAGTGCAAGAACATGCTCTTTAAACAGTGCCGAACCGGGATTATCAATATTGATGATGAAAATTATCCGGGAATTATAGAGGGCCATACCTGTAAGATCGAGACCTACGGATTTTCTCAGGAAGCCGGTCTGCGTGCGTGCAATGAAAAGCTCATATCGCGTCCCGGTTATCTTGGCGTTCACTTTGACCTCTGCGGTCAGCTTGATTTCGGCGTGGATGTGGATATTCCCGGCAGATTCAGCGTTTACAACGCGCTCGCGGCGGTTGCTGTCTGCCGCCATTTTGACGTAACCCCGCAGGCGATTGCACAGGGGCTGAACACCGTCAAAGTCAAAGGAAGAGTGGAACCGGTCAAGGTTCCCGGAAATTATACGCTTCTGATCGATTACGCGCACAATGCGCTGAGTATGGAAAATATATTGGAAACCCTTCGTGAGTATCAGCCGAACCGTCTGGTCTGCCTGTTCGGCGCGGGAGGAAACCGTGCGCGCTCCCGCCGCTACGAAATGGGAGAAGTCAGCGGAAAGCTTGCCGATCTTTCGGTCATTACCGCGGACAATTCCCGTTTTGAGGATGTCATGGATATTATTGAAGATATCAAAGTCGGAATTGCAAAGACGAACGGAAAATATGTGGTGATTCCCGACCGCAAAGAAGCGATCAAATACTGTATGGAAAACGCACAGGACGGCGATATTGTTGTTCTTGCGGGCAAAGGCCATGAGGATTATCAGGAAATACAGGGCGTCAAATATCATTTGGATGAACGCGAGGTTATTGCGGACATTATTGATGGAAAAATATAGGTGATATGATGAGAATGAGAGTTGGAGAGATTGTCGCAGCCTGCGGGGGGAAACTGCTCTGCGGTGATCCCAATACCATTATTACGTCGGTCAGCACCGACAGCCGAAAAATCCAATTCGGAACCCTCTTTGTCCCGATTGTGGGGGAAAAGACGGATGCCCATTCCTTTATCAGCGCGACTTTCGCGGCGGGAGCCGCCGCAACGCTGACACAGGAGCACGACGGGATGAACGACACTCACGCGTGGATCCGTGTGCAGAATACGGAGCAGGCTCTGCAGAGAATCGCCGCCGTTTACAGGAAACAGTTTCATATTCCGTTTGTCGGGATTACGGGAAGCGTAGGAAAAACGACCACAAAAGAGATGGTTGCCCTTGCGCTTTCGGGTTCGCTCAATGTAATGAAAACCGAAGGCAATTTCAACAGCCAGATTGGACTCCCGCTGACTATGTTCAATGTTGCCGACCGGCATCAGGCTGCCGTGGTGGAAATGGGAATGAGCAATTTCGGCGAGATGAGCCGTCTTGCGCAGGTTGCCGCACCGGACTATGCCGTTGTAACCAATATCGGTATTTCCCATATAGAGCAGCTGAAAACGCAGCAGAACATACTCAGTGAAAAGCTGCATATCACCGATTGCTTTCACAAGGATTCCATCCTGTTTTTAAACGGGGACGATCCCCTTCTGGCGGGACTGCGCGGGAAACCGGGAATTAGAATCTCATGGTTCGGAACCGCTCCCTGGTGTGATTTCCGTGCCGAAAACATTCGTTCCGCGGAATCATCCACGCAGTTTACTTTTCTCATGCCGGGTGCATCTTACGAAGTGACGCTTCCCGTACTTGGCCTTCACAATGTCACCAATGCGCTGGCCGGACTGGCCGTTGCCAAAACGCTCGGCGTGCCTATGGAAAAGGCCATTGCAAAGCTGACGGAGTACCGGCCTCTTGCCATGCGCCAGCAGATTCATCACATCAACGGGATTACGGTGATTGACGATTCCTACAACGCCAGCCCGGACGCGATCAAAAGCAGTGTGAATGTCCTTTGTGAATTCCATACGGGTAAACGGATTGCGGTACTGGCGGATATGCTGGAGCTGGGTGATTTTTCCAGACAGGCGCATTTTGATGTTGGCGTGTACGCTGCCCGCACCGGCGTAGATCTGATTTTGACGGTCGGCGAGCGGGCCAGAGAAATTGCCGAAGGGGCGCACAGTGTCAATCCGGGCTTTGCCTGCTATTCCTGTGGGGACAACACAGAAGCAATTGCAAAACTGAAAGAATTGCTGACTGGGGGAGATGTGGTGCTGGTTAAGGGTTCCCGTGGGATGAGAACTGATCAGATTGTGAAATCCCTTCTGTAAAATGATTTTCTATAATAAGGCGGCGGATATTCCGTTGCCTTTTTTACATTATTGGGATGATAATTAATTAACAATTTTATGTTGAAAAATCTGTCTTGAATTGTGAATTTTTTCATAATTCTGCCCTTTTCCTGTTGCGTTGTGTGAAAACTTATGATAAAATGTTACTAATTTGTAATATATGTAACGAATGTGTATCATTTTTATAAGCAGGAAGTAAAAATAACGGAAGTGCAGCAGGAGGGTAACAATGAAAAAGGGGTTCGGATTTGTTTCAGCGTTCATCGCCGTAGTTCTGGTGGCCATACTTTCCATGAATGTCTCTTCAGCCGTCAGTGCGGCAGACGCGAAAACGGGTGCCGGTCTTTCCGAGCATGTCCTCAAAGCGTATAAGGAAGGGTGGAAATACCGTGCGGGCGGATACGGCCAGTTTTCCGGCGGAGTGCGCGGTACCGACTGTTCCGGTCTGATTAAGTCCTACCTGTGGTGGACCGGTGATTCCAGTGATCCCAGACCCAGCCTGGTTTCCGTAGCGGGCAGCTCTGGCGGGATGCTCGACTCTGCCAGTTCAAAAGGCAAAATCAATTATTCCGATTCCTCCTCACTGCCGCGAATCCACGGGCTGATCCTTTATCAGCCGGGGCATGTCGGCGTTTATGTCGGCAACAACATGGCGGTGGACAACCGTGCAACGGGCGTCAATATAAAATATGAGCAGGTTTTCGGACGGAATACGCCGAAATGGACCATGTGGTTCAAACTGCCTCAGATTACATATCCTACCACTGGCTTTGTTACTTTTAACGGCCAGAAATATTATTATGAAAACGGCCAGTATGTTGTAAGTACCACCCGAACAATTTCCGGCGTGACCTATACGTTCGGCGCTTCCGGCGCAATGACCGCTTCTTCCGCTGCGGCGGTGCAGAGTGCGGCCGGTACTGCGAATGGGAATACCGGTTCCTTTATAACGCTTCAGGCAGATTCCAAAGGAGCTGACGTTGAGAAGCTGCAGCAGCGTCTGAAGGATCTTGGGTATTATTACGAGTCGGTAAATAACTATTATGATTCTTGTGTGTCTGACGCTGTCTGCGGGTTTCAGAGCGCGGCGGGACTGACTTCCACCGGAATTGCGGATCAGGCGACGCAGGCAAAGCTGTTTGCTTCCGGCGCTGTGAAAAACCCGGAGCCGGGAACCATTACCCCCGGCATGCATTCTTCCCTGGTACTTTCTTTACAGAAAAGGCTGATTGCGTTAGGCTATATGATCGGCGATCCGACTATTTATTACGGTGAACTGACCAAAAAGGCTGTTCTGGCGTATCAGAAAGCTGCCGGTCTTGCTCAGACCGGAGTTTTGGATCAGGCTGCCCTGACCGTCCTGTATTCAGACACGGCAGTGAAAGCCCCGGCGCCGTCTGCTTCTTCCGTTGCGGAAAAGAATCTTTCTTCCTCTGTAACCGAAGAAAGCAAATCCCAAACAGTGGTTTTCAGAAACATGCTTCCTGCAGTTAATGCTGCTGCGGCCGAAAAAAACACGGCGGAAACCGCCGCTCAAAACGGTGATACGGCGTTCAGTGTCGTACTGCTTTCGGTGTTTCTGTCCGGTGTCTTTATGACAGGGAAAAGAATTCTGAGTATGCGGAAAAAAATGGCAGTGGCTATTGTCAAAAAATAAAGTACACTCAATAATATTATTGCAATCCCGCAGGGTACTGCGGGATTTTTTCATCCATTTAGCAATTATTTTGTACGGCGAAAAACAGAGTATTTCAGCGGAAATCAGAGGAAAATTAATTAAATTCATATATAATTTGAAAAATCAATAGAAATTTGATGAAATATTCAAAAAAATCTTGACAAACCATGTTTATACCACTATATTTGATATGTTGCGTTTGCATCTAATTCTATATTCGGCGACGCTTCACTGCCGCAGTCAGCAATGACCGCGAAAAATCCTTTGCGGAGGGCAGTGGCAACGGCGTGGCTGGGATTGCGTTTAACCGCTTGGCTTAACGTAACTAATTTTACCGCAAAGGGGATGCACTATTTGGGAAATCCATCTATCATTTCATTGAACAACATCGCAGTATCGTTTGACGGAGAAATTGTGCTGAAGGACTTTAACCTCAGCATCAGAGACGGTGAATTTGTCACCCTGCTCGGACCTTCCGGCTGTGGAAAAACTACAACCCTTAGGATCATCGGCGGCTTTGTCAAACCTGACACAGGCGATGTTTTTTTCAATGGCAAAAAAATCAACGATCTTCCGCCGCATAAAAGGGAGGTCAATACCATCTTTCAGAAATATGCCCTGTTTCCGCATCTGAACGTCTATGACAATGTCGCGTTCGGGATGAGGGTACACGGCAAGAGTGAAAGCCAGATTAAAACCACAGTAAAGGAAATGCTCAATCTTGTTAACTTGAACGGTTTTGCGCACAGAAATGTCAATCTGCTTTCAGGCGGTCAGCAGCAGCGCGTCGCCATTGCAAGAGCGCTTGCGAATGAACCGAAAGTTTTGCTCCTTGACGAGCCATTGGGTGCGCTGGATTTAAAACTGCGAAAGGATATGCAGGTCGAACTTAAAAAGATACAGCAGCAAACCGGCATTACCTTTGTTTTTGTCACCCACGACCAGGAAGAAGCGCTTTCCATGTCCGACACCGTCGTGGTGATGGATAAGGGAGCCATTCAGCAGATCGGCTCTCCCCGTGATATTTACAACGAGCCGAAAAATGCTTTTGTTGCTGATTTTATCGGCGAAAGCAATATTCTTGACGGCGTTATGCATAAAGATTACCTTGTGGAATTTGCGGGTCACCCCTTTAAATGCGTGGATAAAGGCTTTCAGCCGGACGAGCCGGTGGACGTGGTCATCCGTCCTGAGGACATTGACGTGGTGGAACCGGATACAGGACATTTGACCGGCGTTGTCACCAGCGTGACCTTCAAGGGCGTTCACTATGAAATTATCGTAGATGTGAGGGGTTTCAAATGGATGATTCAGTCGACTGATTTTCAAGAGGTCGGCAAAAAAATAGGAATGCTGCTTCAGCCCGATGATATTCATATCATGCACAAATCGGAATATTCCGGTATGTTCGGCGATTACAGCACGTTCAGCGATGAGATGGACGAGGACAGTCAGCCTCTGCCCGAAGAAGGGGAGGTTGAGAATAAAGAATGAAAGCAAAATCAGCTGCGGCTCCTTATGCTGCGTGGATGTCCATCTTTATTATTGTCCCGATGATTCTGGTGGTCATTTTTGCGTTCACCGATAAAAGCGGTGCGTTTACCTTGAAAAATATCGCCGAAGTCGGCCAGTACTCCAACGTGTTTCTGCGTTCTATCTGGCTGGGCGCTCTGGCTACCGTGATTTCTCTGGTGCTGGGGTATCCGCTCGCTTATATTATTTCCCACATCAGCGCACGCAGACAGAGTATGATGATTATGCTTGTCATGCTGCCCATGTGGATGAACTTTCTGCTCCGTACCTACGCATGGATGACTCTTCTGGAGGACAACGGCATCATCAACAGCCTTCTTGCCTCTTTCGGCATTGGCAAGCTGCATTTAATCAATACGCAGGGCGCGGTCGTACTCGGCATGGTTTACAACTACATCCCATATATGATCCTGCCGCTCTATTCGGTACTGACCAAAATTGATTCCAGCGTGATTGAAGCGGCACAGGATCTTGGCGCCAATCAGGTAAAGGTATTTTCAAAAGTTACATTCCCTATGAGTATGCCCGGGGTTATTTCCGGAATTACCATGGTTTTTGTGCCCGCGGTCAGCACCTTTATTATCTCCAAAATGCTTGGCGGCGGTGCTAATTTGATGATCGGCGACCTGATCGACATGCAGTTTTTGGGAAGTGCGTACAACCCGAATCTGGGTTCCGCCATTTCTCTGGTGCTGATGGTGCTGATTCTCATCTGCATGGGAATTATGAACCAGTTTGACGACGGGGAAAGCAATGGAGGAGGAATGATGATATGAAAACAATTTCAAGAATTTATTCCGCTATCCTGTTTTTATTCCTTTATGCGCCGATTTTTGTTTTGATTGTGTTTTCCTTCAATAATTCCACCACCATGAGCCGTTCGGTCTGGTCCGGCTTTTCATTCAAATGGTACGCGCAGCTGATTCAGGACGGAATGCTTTTGAATGCGCTGAAAAATACGCTGATTATTGCGGTCGTGGCAGCCATTATTTCCACCGTGCTGGGGACTGCCGCAGCCATCGGCATCAACGGCATGAACAAATGGATGAAGCGCATGGTGATGAATGTGACCAACCTGCCCATGGTGAATCCGGATATTGTTACCGGCGTTTCGTTGATGCTGCTTTTCGTTTTTGTCGCGAAAAGCATGGGAAATGTATCACTTGGAATGTTTTCCCTGATCCTTGCCCATATTACTTTTTGTCTGCCCTATGTGATTTTATCGGTGATGCCGAAGCTTCGCCAGATGGATTCCCATCTGTACGAGGCGGCTCAGGATCTGGGGTGCAGCCCTGCTTTGGCTTTTTTCAAAGTCGTTCTGCCTGAGATTGTACCGGGCGTTGTTACGGGCATGATTATGGCTTTTACCCTTTCCATTGATGACTTTGTTATCAGCTATTTTACAAGCGGAACCACACAGACACTTCCTATTTTTATTTATTCCATGACAAGAAAGAGAATCAGCCCGGAAATCAACGCACTGTCCACACTCCTGTTCGGCACAATCATGGTGCTGCTCATCATTGTCAATTTCCGTCAGTCAAAGGATAAAAAGGCGGAAGAAAACCTGATGGAGGAGGCGTAAGATTTGAAAAAAACGATTGCAGCTCTGGCAGCTGCCGTACTGCTGGCTACCTCTGTCAGCCCATTGGCGTTCGCATCCTCGGAAGAACCCGAGCAGCCCGCGGTACCGAACACTGGGGTGACCATCAATGTTTACAACTGGGGAGAGTATATCTCGAACGGCGTTGACGATACGCTGGATGTCAACAAGGAGTTTACCAAGCGCACCGGGATTAATGTGAACTACACCACGTTTGACAGCAACGAATCCCTTTATTCAAAGCTTGCCAACGGCGGAGCAAACTACGACATTATCATTCCTTCGGATTATATGATTTCCAAGTTAATTGACGAGGGAATGATTGAGAAGCTGGATTTCAGTAACATTCCGAATTTCCAGTATATTGACGAACAATTCCGCAACCAGAAGTATGACGAGACGAATGCGTATTCCGTGCCCTATACATGGGGCGTGGTCGGTATTTTTTACAACAAAAAATATGTAAAGGAGCCGGTAGACAGCTGGAAAATCCTGTGGGACAAAAAATATGCGGGGAAAATCCTGATGTTTGACAACCCGCGCGATTCCTTTGGTATTGCACAGAAAATTCTCGGTTATTCCTACAACAGCACAAATGTGGAAGAGTGGGAGAACGCGGCCAAGCTTTTAAAAGAGCAGAAGCCGCTTGTCCAGGCCTATGTAATGGATCAGATTTTTGATAAAATGTCCAGCGGCGACGCATGGCTCGCGCCGTATTACGCCGGGGACGCCGCCACCCTTGTGGAAGATAACCCGGACATCGGTTTTGCGATTCCGACTAAAGAAGGAACCAATTTCTTCGTGGACGCAATCTGTATTCCTACCGGCGCTCAGCACAAAAAGGAAGCCGAAGCATATATCAATTTTCTCTGCGACCCGGAAATTGCTGCCGCAAATATGGATTATATCGGATATTCCACGCCGGAGACAGCTGCAAAAAAACTGTTGCCTGAGGAAACTGTCAACAATCCCATTTATTATCCGGAAGAGTCGATCCTGAAAAAATCGGAGACCTATGTAAATCTTCCAGATGATACCAATATGTTATTGGATACCCTCTGGGCGGAAGTGAAAATGGGCGGCCCCGGCCAGACCGCGACACTGGTTGCCGTGCTGCTGGGATTCCTTTTACTCTACATCGGCATTGTGATTTATAAAAAAGTAAAAGTAAAACGAGAACTGCAGTAAAAATGCATTTTTAAAATTAAAATCATAAAAACCCGCGGCACTTGGTTGCAGCGGGTTTTTGCGATTTAATCCCATCTCATGTAAATCAAGGTATTTTTCTCCTAAAACAGCCTGATTGGAGAAAATAATTCCAAATAGTCCCAATATTCAAGAGAATTGTCATAATATTTTCACCGCCCCGTGGCAGATTAATAGTGCGGCGCAAGGGAGGTGAAAATTTGAAAAAATTTCTGAAAGGATTCACCGCATTCGCAGCTGTCCTGACTGTTTTGTATGCCGTCAGTATCGGCATGGCTGATTATTTCACACCTGATTCCTATAAAATTACTGCCGGAAGCAGTCTGCAATGGGGTTCGGACGCAATTACGGCGGTGGCCGAAAATGGCGCCGATATTTCCACCGGCGTATGCTCATCACCAAATAGAAGCTACAAGGCAAAACTAATGCTCTATCATGTTTTACCCATTAAAACGGTCAATGTTGACGTTGTCAAAGAAACACTGCTGGTACCGTGCGGCACACCGTTTGGAATTAAAATGTTTACCAACGGCGTTGTCATTGTCGGTGTGGCAGACATCACCACTTCCTCCGGAACTGTAAATCCCGCGGCAGTCGCGGGGTTAAGGGTAGGGGATATCATAACGGAGGTAGACGGGATAAAAGTTAACACTAACGCGGAGATTATCGACGCCGTTTCCGGCAGCGAGGGGAAAAGCCTCGTATTTACCGTTAACCGGGAAGGCGAAAGCTTTACAACAACCGTGCAGCCTGCAAAATCCGAGGTCGACTCCGTTTACAGGGCCGGCGTATGGCTGCGCGACAGCACCGCAGGAATCGGTACTCTCACTTTTTACAATCCCGTGACAAGATCTTTTGCCGGTCTGGGCCACGGCGTCTGTGATACGGACACCAACGAGCTGATGCCGCTGCTGAACGGTGAGATCGTTCCGGTTACAATCAGCGGAATTACCAAAGGCGAAAAAGGAAATCCGGGAGAATTACGCGGCTACTTTGCTACCGACACCGCAATGGGCACGCTGGACGCCAATGTACCGGCCGGCGTTTACGGTACTTTGAACACCGCCCCCAAAGGGGAAGCGCTTGAAGTGGCTATGAAACAAGAGATCAAACAAGGTCCGGTCAAAATACTTTCCACTATAGATGGTGGCAGGCCACAATACTTTACAGCAGAAATTGAAAAAATTGACTATCGTGAAAATATACAAAGTAAAAATATGGTTTTGCACATTACCGACAAAAACCTTTTGAATGCGACCGGAGGCATTGTGCAGGGAATGAGCGGCAGCCCAATTATCCAAGGCAACAAAATCATCGGTGCCGTCACGCATGTTTTTGTCAATGATCCGACACGAGGATATGGCATTTTTGCTGAAAATATGCTGTCGGTTTCTCAGAGTATTGGTTCAAGTGCAAAAGAAAAGGCTTCTTAAATTTACTGCGACACCTTTATATTTCCCCTTTATAGCAAAAAATATTTTTACAACCTATTGCCATTTTTTCCAATATATGGTAATATAACGTTAAATTAAATCTATTAGGGGGACTCAGAATGGAAAAGCGTATCAAACTTCTCATAGCAAATGACAGTGCAGAATTTAACCGTGATTACGGTCGAATTTTTGAACAATCAGGCATGGAAATAATCTATACGCAGAAGGATGGCATGAAATTGCTCGAAAAAATAGAGTCAGTCCATCCCGATGTCGTACTTGCTGATTTGTTTATGCCCCGTCTGGACGGTATAGGTGTGATGAAGGCGACGCAGGCAAAAGCTCCGGACATAGGGCCGATGTTTGTAATTATTTCCAATTTTACCAGTCCTGCTTTGGAGCGTGAAGTGATGATGTCGGGGGCGGCTTATTTTGCGATTTCCCCCTTTAACGCCGCTGACTTGTCTGACAGAATCATTCAGTTGTGTTCCCTTTCCGGTTTAACCCAAAAAGCGCCGGTCAGGCAGCAAACGCCTGCCGCGGCGGAGCCGTCGCTTGAGATTCAGGTGACTGAAATACTCCATCAGATAGGAGTCCCTGCACATATTAAAGGATATCACTATTTACGCGACTCAATTATTATGGCAATAGAAACACCGGATATTATCAATGCGGTAACCAAACAGCTTTATCCCAGTGTCGCAAAGCAGTATGATACAACAGCTTCACGCGTAGAGCGTGCGATTCGTCATGCAATAGAGGTGGCGTGGGATCGCGGTGATGTGGATATTCTCAATTCCTATTTCGGTTATACGATTCACAATACACGCGGAAAACCAACCAACAGTGAGTTTATCGCCATGATTAGCGACCGGCTCAGACTGCACATGAAGAGCGCAAGCTGATTTTCACTTTTAGATTCTTATGGACTCCTTTACTTTATCGGATGTGAATTTGATTCTGCCTTTAAAGTAAAGGAGTTTTATTTAACTTAGGCGGTGAATGCGATGAAACGTAAAATTTTGATATTCGGAATCATCTTGTTTATGCTTCTGCTGAATTTTTTCGGATGTAAAAACTCTGTGCCGCAAAACACGGCAAGCAAAGCAGTTGATGCCGGGAACCAAAGCAAAGTACCGGATAATCTGAAACTGGTCAGTTTAACCAAAATTGACGCGGACGATATTTTGTATGTTTACGTCGATCAGGCTTATCATACGGAAGTTTATATCTGTAAAAACATAAAATCAAATACGGTCAGCATATCTACAAACAAATAAAAAGGTGGATCAGTTCGATCCACCTTTTTGATAATCAATGACATTTGTAAAATCAATGGCCAAATCATCCGGTTCTCCTGCCAACAGGTCCGCTTGAACATCTTTGGGTGATTTCCCGCGCAGGGTAATCTTTTCTGCGCTGAAGGAACTGTCCTTCTGTTGGTCCGGCCAGTTTACCATACCCTTCACTCCTTTCGGTTTACAGGTTTAGTATAACTCCGAACACAATTATTCATTCATAAAGTTGCAGAAAAAAATAGAATCGGAAAATGAAGCTGTAAATCTCAATACGCTTCCAACCGGCGTTGCTGGCGCAGTTTACGCCGCTTTTCACCGGATTCCCATTCCATTTTTTCCTGGAATGTTTCGCAGATCAAACCCGGAACAGCGGTGGGCTTTTCATCTTTGTCAAGTGCCACAAGAACCAGGTACGCTGTGTTGACAAGCTTACGCTGCCCCGACAAATCCTCGGAAAAGCTGTCGACACGTACCTCCATGGACGTCGTTCCCACAAAGGTGATTTTTCCGTGTAAAACCACCAGATCCGTTGCGTAGACAGGCCTTTTGAAACGCAGAGTATCTATTTCCGCCGTGGTGACATTGCGGTTGGAGTGTCTGCGCGCCACAACGCCCGCGACAATGTCAATCCAGGAAGCAAGCTGGCCCCCAAAAACACGTCCCTGTCCGTTCAGGTCGTTTTCAAAAACAACCTGTATCTGTTCCGTTTCAGAATCCGACACTTTTTTTGCCGGTAACTCGCTCATAGTTTCACCAGTCCTTATCTCAGTTTATACATTCAATATAACCTAAGATCCGGCAAAATACAATAGATAAGATTCCTGCGAAAGAATTGTTAACACAGTTTTAATTTTTCAATTAGTGACAGGATTGTAATTGCGTACCGGAGAATAAAATATTATAATTATAACCATTCGATTAAAATTCGATCAAAAAGGAAGGAATGGATCAAATGGGACTAAAGCCTCACTGCTGTGCCGTTGTAGTTGCCGCTGGAAATTCCACCCGTATGGCTCTCGGCTTTTCAAAGCAGTTTGTTTCACTGTGCGGGGTGCCCGCCATTGTGCATACTCTTTCCGCTTTTGATGCCGCCGAGTTGATTCAGTGCACGGTTGTGGTTTGCAGAAAAGAAGATATAGATCAGATTCAACATGAGATTCAGGAATATAAAATCCAGAAAGTAACGGCTATCACCGAAGGGGGAACGACCCGGCAGCAGTCCGTTGCGGCCGGAATTTCGGCAGCGCCGGACGACGCCGCTTATTTTGCCATTCATGACGGCGCAAGGGCGCTGATTACTCCCGAAGAAATCAACGTTTCCGTGGAAGATGCCTTTGAGTGCGGCGCGTCCGCGCTTGCAGTTCCCGTCAAGGATACCATTAAGATCGTTGGGAAAAATAACTATATTGTTTCCACTCCGGAACGCTCCACGATGTGGGCGGTTCAGACCCCGCAGGTTTTTGAGCGCGGATTGTACCTTCGGGCAATGAAGCAGGCGGACAAGGACGGGGGAGACTATACGGACGACTGTCAGCTTGTGGAACATATTGGCGTAAAAGTGCATTTGTGCATGGGAACATATAAGAATATCAAGCTGACCACCGTTGAAGATCTTGAAATTGCACAGGCCGTCTTAAAAAGCAGGGAGGTTGAGTGATGAGAATTGGTCACGGCTACGATGTACACCGGTTGACAGAGGGAAGAAAGCTGATTTTGGGCGGAGTGGAGATCCCGTATGAAAAGGGGCTTCTGGGCCACTCAGACGCAGATGTGCTTGCCCACGCCATCGCCGACTCGCTTCTGGGCGCTGCGGCCCTTGGCGATATTGGAACTCATTTTCCGAATACGGACCCTGCGTTTAAAAATGCGGACAGCCTTGTTCTGCTTTCACGCGTATGTACAATTCTTGCACAAAAGCATTATAAAATTGGGAATGTTGATGCCACGGTGATTGCACAGGCGCCGAAATTAAAGCCCTATATTCAGTCCATGCGGGAGAGAATTGCCACTGCATGTGGGGTTTCCGTCGATCAGATCAGCGTAAAGGCTACCACCGAGGAAAATCTGGGCTTTACCGGCTCCGGAGAGGGAATCGCGGCACACGCGGTATGTCTTATTGAGTCATAATCAATAAGCAAAAGGCATGTTTCCGGCATACTCTGTAATAAAAACAGAGAGGTGATTATCATGGGCAAACCGATGATTTTGATTAGCTCGATCACTTATGCCATGAAGAGCCGCGATATCTTATTCAGCTACGGTATCAAAGCGTATGTTGAAAGAAAATCGGGCGGCAACACAGCCGGCTGCGGTTATAGTATATATGTTCCCGACCGAACGGATGAAGCAGAGAGAATATTAAGAGATGCAGGAGTTAAAATTCTTGGACGCGCGGAAAGAGACGGGTCTTCATGATTTATCTTGACAATGCCGCGACTACGTATCCAAAGCCGAATTCCGTTCAAAACGCGGTCAATACCGCCCTGAAAAAATATGGAGCGAACCCCGGGCGTGCCGGCCACAGCATGTCGCTTGCAGCGGCTGAGGAAATTTACCGCTGCCGTACGGCAGCAGCCGGCTTTTTTAATGCGCCGGGTCCGGAGTGCGTTGCATTTACACTGAATTGTACGCACGCGCTGAACTATGTGATAAAAGGATTGCTGAAGCCGGGTGACCATGCGGTGGTATCCTGCCTTGAGCACAACGCCGTGATGCGGCCCCTTCAGAAGCTGATGGAATCCGGAGTGACCGTTACCAGAGTACGGGTTTTCCCGGGTGACAACGATGCCACTGTGGACGCTTTTCGAAGCGCACTCCGGGAGAACACCAAACTGATTGTCTGTACGCACGCATCCAATGTCTGGGGGATCCGTCTGCCCGTGGAGCGAATCGCCGCTTTGGGCCATGTTTACGGTATCCCGATTGCCGTTGACTGTGCGCAGTCGGCGGGCATACTGCCGATCGACATGGCAGACAGCGGTTTTGACTACCTATGCGTTGCCGGCCACAAAGGACTTTACGGCCCAATGGGAACCGGTATGCTGATTACGCCGGACGGCTCTGAGCTCAGTACGATGATTGAGGGCGGAACCGGCACGAATTCTATTTCTCTCGACCAGCCGCAGACAATGCCGGACCGCATGGAAAGCGGTACCCAGAACATGATGGGTATTGCCGGACTGCGGGCGGGAATCGAGTTTGTAAAAAGCCGCGGGGTCAAGACAATTTATCAGCATGAAATGTCACTTGTCCAAAATTTATACAGGCGGCTGGCGGAAATGAAAAATGTAAAGCTGTATACCCCTGAACCCGATGCACCGTATTACGCACCGGTGCTTTCCTTCAACGTAGGCGATATTCCCAGTGAAACCATTGCGCAGAAACTGAATGACAGTGGCATTGCGGTGCGTGCGGGCCTGCACTGCTCGCCGGCCGCCCACGACTTTATGGGTACCCTTACTCAGGGCGCGGTGCGCGTTTGTCCATCCGCTTTCAGTAATTTGGGCGAAATGAACAATTTTGTCGCTGCTTTACGGAAAATAATCTGAAAATAAAGATAAAAGGATTGCATATCAAATTATATATGTTAAAATTATATGGGATGTGTTTTATTCTAATGGAAGGAAGTAAGTTATGGATGTCGTTGTAACCATATGGAATTCGTTTATCGGTATTGTGAAACTGTTTCGTGTTTCCGATGCGTTAGACGTCATTCTGGTTTCCTTTATTATATACAGTGGAATAAAACTGGTCCGTGAAACAAGAGCGGAACAGCTGATTAAAGGAATTATCGTGCTTCTGGGTGTGTGGGGTGTGTCCTATGCCCTGAAGCTTTATATGATGAAAAATCTGCTGACCTATTTCTTTCAGTTCAGCGTCATTGCCATTATGGTCGTTTTTCAGCCGGAAATCCGGCGCGCACTGGAGCAGATAGGACGCAGCGGAATGGGGAATAAGCACTGGTTTTTCGGCGCTTCGTCGGATGATCTGGAAACGCTCCGGCAGCAGAACCTTCGGGGAATGAATGCCGTTGTGGATGCCGCGGCGGTTCTTCAGAAACAAAAGACCGGCGCCCTGATTGTGATTGAAAGACAGACAAAACTGGGCGATATCATTGATACGGGTACGGTGGTGAACGCCATTCCGTCTTCGCCGATTATCTGCAATATCTTTTTCAATAAGGCTCCGCTTCATGACGGCGCCATGATTATGCGTGACGGTATGCTGTATGCCGCGGGCTGTATTCTGCCGCTGACAAAGAGCGACAGCGTCAGCATTGAGCTTGGTACCCGCCATCGCGCCGCTATCGGTATGAGTGAGAACTCTGACGCCGTTGTGGTTGTGGTGTCCGAAGAAACGGGTCAAATTTCTGTTGCGGTTAACGGCGTGCTTACACGCAATTATACCCGTGAAACGCTCAAAAGCGAGCTGGAGGGCCTGATTCTGGTTCATGAGACGGAACCGGGCGAAAAGCGCCAGAGCATTATCCCTTCGATCAGGAGGGCAAAAAAGAAATGAAGCATGTAAAATTCAATGTTGGCCGTTTATTTTACGATGATAAATTTGTCATGCTGTTTTCCGTACTGTTTTCCATTATGCTGTGGGTTTTTATGGCCAGCGGAAATACGGAAGAATTTCCAAGACAGATTACCGATGTGCCGGTTGTTATCAGCCTTTCGGATTCCGCGCAGGAAGACGGGCTAAAGGTGTTCAGCCCGGTGGAACAGACAGCGACCGTTTCCATTAAGGGCAACAGCCTGATTGTTAATCAGATCAAGGCTTCCGATATGCAGGTCGTTGCGCCTTTAGCGTCCACCATCACCAGTCCCGGAAACTATACGTTTAATCTGTCGGTGCAGAAAAAGGGGACTCTTTCCGACTACGAGTGGGTCTCCATTTCTCCAAGTCAGGCGATTATTACGGTGGATCGGTATGCGGAAAAAACGTTTACTATCCAAAATGATATTAAGTACAAATCCGGCTATCAGTCGGACCCCTCTTTCTTCGTCAGCGCGCCTACTTTCAGCAGCGACACGGTTACTATTTCGGGTCCCGAAAAGGAAGTCTCACAGATTAACAAAGTGTCCGTGCAGTACGAAATCAGCGACACATTGAGAGAGTCCAAGAGCTTTACGACGGATCTTGTTATGTACGACGCAAACGGAAATAAAATTACCAGCAATAAATTGAAGATGAGTGAGCAGAAAGTGGATGTCACCATTCCTGTCCTGGCAAGGCAGGTGCTGCCCCTCAGTGTCAGCTTTACCAATCAACCGCTTGGACTGTTGCTTACCTCTGACCAGATAGCGATTGATCCTCAGAGCATTGAAGTAGCCGGCCCGCAGGATGTGCTTGCCAATTTAACGGAGATCAGTCTTGCTCCGCTGGACTTTTCGGGGATCAGCCCGACAAGAAATTCCTTTGATGTAAATGTGACCCTTCCGGCAACCTGTAAAAACCTTAGCAATGTTCCGGTTGCCAAAGTTACGCTGGATCTGAGTTCCATGACGACAAGGCAGATGGTTGTCAGCAATTTTGCCGTTAAGAATCTTGCTTCCGATAAAGCAGCCAACGTTTATACGAAAAGTCTGACGGTTACGGTCGTAGGGCCGGAAAGTGAGATTTCCAAACTGACGGAAAACAGCCTTTCCGCCCAGATTGATATGTCTGGCAAGGAAAATTTCACCGGACATACGGAAATGCCGGTCAGCATCAGCGTAGGAAATTCCGTCAGTACCTGGGTTTACGGAAGTTATATGGCCAATATCGGAGTCACGTCCAAAAACGGATAGCTATGATACGAGTGATAATCGCCCCCGGCTTCAGAAAAACTGCGGCCGGGGGCATTCCATGTTTGTATCAAATAATCTTTCCGGCAGAAATTACAGGATATTATTTAATTATTGACTTTAAACTTTTCGCCGGTTGAGATATAATGAATATATCATAAAAATAGGGAAGCAGGTGTTTTTTTGACTAGCAATTTTACGGTGCCTCTGTCCAAGGTAATCAGCGAATTGGCGCTGGAAACGATTTATATGCCCGGAGACGCTGGAAAGATTTTGATTTCTTCCACGGACGTGAATCGACCGGGACTGGAACTGAACGGGTTCTATGATTATTACGATACCAGACGGATTATAATCTTCGGCAATGCGGAGGCTTCCTTTTTAAGGTCAATTTCTTCGGAAAAACGCAGCATGGTTCTAAACGAAATCTTTTCTCAAAAGCCGCCTGCCGCCATTATTGCGCGCAGCATAGAACCGATGCCGGAACTGCTGAATGCCGTAGAATCCAATGAAATACCCCTTTTAACTACCCCGGAGACAACCTCCAGCCTAGTTGCTTCCCTTGTCTCTTTCATGAATGTGGAGCTGGCTCCGCGGATTACGCGTCACGGGGTGCTTGTTGAGGTTTACGGCGAAGGAATCCTTCTGGTCGGCGACAGCGGCGTCGGTAAAAGTGAAACCGCCATTGAACTGATTAAGCGCGGCCATCGGCTGATTGCGGATGACGCGGTGGAAATCCGCAAAGTGTCCGCAAAATCACTTGTCGGACAGGCTCCGGATAACATTCGGCATTTTATTGAACTGCGCGGCATAGGCATTATTAACGCACGCCGCATTTTCGGTATGGGTGCCGTCAAGCTGACAGAGAAGATTGACATGGTGATTAACCTGGAAATCTGGGATAACAACAAGGTTTACGACCGCATGGGAATTGACAGCGAATACACGGAAATCCTTGGGATCAAGGTTCCGGTGCTGACCATTCCGGTCAAACCGGGCAGAAACCTTGCCATCATCATTGAAGTTGCCGCTATGAATAACCGTCAGAAAAAGATGGGCTACAACGCGGCACAGGAACTGATGCAGAATCTGGGCATGGATATTTCCGTGCTGCAGGAATCAGAGAAAAAGCTGGATCTGGATTTTTAATTTGAAATATGGAAATAAAAACAGGGAGTAAACATGAATATCATTGCAGATACACACACGCATACAATTGCATCCACACACGCCTACAGCACGTTACAGGAAATGGTACACGCAGCGTATTTAAAGAAGCTTTACGCAATTGCTGTCACCGACCATGGGATCACGATGCCGGGTGCGCCGGGCCGCTGGTACTTTCATAATTTGCGGATCATTCCTCATCTTCTGGAAGGGGTGCTTGTCCTGCGCGGACAGGAAACCAACATCATTGATTTTGACGGCAATATCGATATTGAGGCGGACTGTGTCGGTACGATGGACTGGGTGGTTGCTTCCATCCATGCGGAAGCGATTCCGAAGGAAAGGCCGACGGTTGAAGAAGTCACAAATGCGTGGATGAATATTGCAAAAAATCCGCATATTAATGTTATTGGACACAGCGGTACAAACAAATACCGTTATGACTATGAATCCGTTATTCCGGAGTTCGGCCGGCAGGGAAAACTGGTGGAGCTGAACGAAAGCAGCTTTTTCGGGAGGGAATCCTCCATTCCCAACTGCAAAAGAATTATGGAAATCTGCAAAAAACGCGGCGTTCCCATTATTGTCAACACGGATTCGCACTTTTCAAGCCTGGTGGGCTGTTTTGACCACTCGCTGGCGCTTCTGGATGAATTGGATTTCCCGGAAGAGCTGGTGGTAAACTCCAGCACTGAGCGCTTTCAAGCGTATCTCAGAGAGTATTCTCAAGTTTTCAACGATCCGTTATTGCAGTAGGAAATCATATCGAACGTCAGAATGGCCTTACATTCTGCTGAATGCTACGATTGAAATAGCCGGAGGAAACAATGAATCATTTAGAACAGCTTGCCCTGGAAGCGGAAAATCTGGGATGCAAAGTCAGCCGTAACGAGCCGATGAGCCGTCATACCACCTTTAAAATCGGCGGACCGGCGGACTTGTTTATTACGGTGTATACCCGTGCGGAGCTGCAGAAGCTGTACCATGCGGCAAACGAGCTGAACGTACCCCTGATGCCCATCGGCAACGGGTCCAACATGCTCGTGAGCGACAATGGAATACGGGGAGCGGTCATTGCGCTGGACGGCGAATTCCGTGAGATTAAGCAGAATGCGGACGGAACGGTTTCCTGCGGCGCCGGAGCGTCTTTGGCGGGAGCCTGCGTATTTGCCAGAGAGCATTCGCTGACCGGCCTAGAGTTCGCGTGGGGCATTCCCGGAGCGGCGGGCGGGGCGGCGTTTATGAATGCCGGCGCCTACAATAAGGAAATGAAGAGCGTGCTTGTCGCCTGTACTCATGTTACAAAGGACGGGCAGATCGGCACCCTTTCCGGTGAAGCGCTTCAGCTGGGTTACCGGCACAGCGCATACACCGATAACGGCTGCACGATCCTGTCACTCAGACTGGGTTTAAAGCCGGGCGACAAGGATGAAATAGCAGCGGAAATGGATGACCTTTACAGCCGCAGAAAATCAAAACAGCCGCTGGAGCTGCCAAGCGCCGGAAGCGTGTTTAAAAGGCCGGAAGGCCACTTTGCCGGTTCGCTGATAGAAGGCTGCGGCCTGAAAGGCAGGGCAGTGGGGGGAGCGATGGTCAGCCCCAAGCACGCGGGCTTTATTGTCAACACCGGAGGAGCAACCTGTCGGGACGTAACGGAACTGATTAAGATCATTCAGGACACTGTTTACCAACAAACGAATGTGATGCTGGAATGCGAAGTAAAAACCATTGGCTGTTAGGGAGGAAATATGGAGTTCTTAATTATTACGGGCCTTTCGGGCGCGGGGAAATCCCGCGCCATTGACGCGTTGGAGGATATTGGGTTTTATTGTGTGGATAATATTCCCCCTAAACTGATTATCGCTTTTTATGAAATGGCCAAACAGGCAAAGGGCACCCTTTCCCGAGTAGCGGTGGTCACCGATATTCGCGGAGGGGACATGTTCTCCAGCTTGTTTGAAACGCTGGATCAGATGAAAAGCGAAAATAAGGAATATAAGATTCTGTTCTTGGACGCCAATGATTTTGTGCTGATGAACCGTTTTAAAGAAACCCGCCGAAAGCATCCTCTGGTGGAAAACTGTCTTGGTTCGCTGGAACAGGCCGTCAAACTGGAGAGGGATGTCTTAAAGCCGGTTCGCGAATGTGCGGATTATATCATCGATACCTCGTATCTTTCGCCCGCACAGCTGAAGGAACGCATCTCGAGCCTGTTTTTAGGGGATTCTTCGGACGCGCTGATGATTCACTGTGTTTCCTTTGGGTTTAAGTACGGGATTCCCGCGGAATCCGATCTGGTTTTTGACGTGCGCTGTCTGCCCAATCCTTACTATGTTGAGGAGCTGCGCAATCTGACCGGGCTTGACGAGCCGGTACGCAGCTATGTGATGAAATGGGAGCAGACACAGGGCTTTATCGAGCGGTTTCTGAATTTGATTGATTACATGATTCCGCTTTACTGCAACGAAGGAAAAAGTCAGCTTGTAATCGCAATCGGCTGCACCGGCGGGCATCACCGCTCCGTTGCGCTGGCACAGCTTTTGTACAATCATCTGCTGGAACAGAATATGAGGACAAGCGTAAACCATCGAGATATTCAAAAGCAATAAGATCGGGAGCGTACGAAAATGTCATTTGCCTCTGAAACGAAAACAGAACTTTGTCAGGCTGTGCCGCAGAATTCCTGCTGCCGAAAAGCGGAATGCTACGGCATGCTTTTATTCGGTCGCAGCTTTTCCGGAAACTCCGTTTCTCTGACCACCGAAAACAGTTCCGCCGCTCACAGGGCGGCGCAGCTTACCGCGGAAACCGTGGGGGTGTTCGTAGATATTTCCACCTCTCTTCTGCGCCGCAAGGAACGAAAAAGCGCCTTTACCGTTTCCGTATCCGGCGACGGCCAGAGAGAAACCGTGCTTGCGTACTTCGGTCACACGGACAAGGAAATTCATCTGCGGATTAACCGTGCCAATATGGAGAATGATTGCTGCGCCTGCGCGTTTTTGCGGGGCGTTTTTCTTTCCTGCGGCACCGTTTCCGACCCACAGAAGGACTATCATCTGGAGTTCGTGGTGCCTTTTATGAATCTTGCGAAAGATTTATCTTCCTTTATCAGCGAAATCTATGAACTGGATCTGCAGCCGGGTCTGCTGAACCGAAAAGGCTCCTATGTGGTTTATATTAAAGGGAGCGAACATGTAGCGGATTTTCTGACCTATATGGGCGCCGGAAAAGCCGCCATGAGTCTGATGCAGACAAAAATGCTCAAAGAGGTTCGCAATAACGTAAACCGAAAAACGAATTTTGAAACGGCCAATCTTGACAAAACCGCGTCGGCGGCCGCCGAGCAGATTGTTGCGATCGAAAAAATTATCCGTTCGGCGGGCGGACTGTCCACTTTGCCGGAAGAATTGCGGGAGCTTGCGGTGCTGCGCTGCCGCTATCCCGAAATGTCGCTGCGCGAGCTTGGAGCAATGCTCTCTGACCCGCTCAGCCGGTCGGGAGTAAACCACCGTTTACAGCGCATTATGGATATTGCAAGAGTGCTATAACGAAACTGACAGGAGGGTACCGCACATGTTTGTTCACCTGCATCTGCACACCGAGTACAGCCTTTTGGACGGCGCGTGCCGTATCACGGAGCTGCTCAGCACCGCCGCCGAAAGGGGAGACACCGCCGTGGCCATTACCGACCACGGGGTCATGTACGGCGCGGTGGATTTTTATAAGGAAGCCAAAAAGCGCGGAATCAAGCCGATTATCGGCTGCGAGGTCTATGTAGCGCAGCGCACGCGCTTTGACAAGGTACACGAGCTGGATTCAGAGCACCGCCATCTGGTACTGCTCTGTGAGAATAATACGGGTTATCAGAATCTGATTGCTATCGTGTCCAAAGCGTGGACGGAGGGCTTTTACAGCAAGCCGCGCGTGGATTTTGATCTTTTGAGGGAGCACCACGAGGGGCTGATCGCCCTGTCCGCCTGCCTGGCGGGGGAAATCCCGCGCGCTCTGACCGCGGGCGACTACGCCGGCGCCAAAGAGGCTGCCCTGCGTTACCGTGAGATTTTTGGAGAGAACAATTTCTTTCTGGAGCTTCAGGATCACGGTTTGAGAGAGCAAAAGCGCATCAACCCGTCCGTCATCAAGCTGTCGGAGGAAACGGGCATTCCCCTTGTTGTGACCAACGACTGTCACTATATTAACTGCGAAGACAATAAAATGCACCATATTCTCCTTTGCATTCAGACCAACCACACCGTTGAGGATAAGGATGGTATGGAGTTCGGCAGCGACCAGTTTTATTATAAGAACGAAGAGGAAATGCGCGCGCTGTTCCCGAATCATCCGGAGGCCGCCGACAATACGGTGTTGATTGCTCAGCGGTGCAACGTGGAGTTTGAATTCGGTAAAACCAAGCTACCGCATTTCGACACGCCGAACGGGCAGGAAAACACGGCATTTTTCCGTGACAAATGCTATGAAGGCCTTTACAGAAACTACGGTGAAAACCCCGGGAGCGAATTGGTTAAGCGGCTGGAGTACGAATTAAACACCATTGAGCATATGGGATATGTCAACTACTATCTTATCGTTTACGACTTTGTGCGCTATGCAAAGGAAGCCGGTATTCCGGTGGGACCCGGAAGAGGCTCTGGCGCGGGCAGCCTTGCGGCGTATTGTATTGGGATTACGGGAATTGATCCTATCCGATACAACCTGCTCTTTGAGCGCTTCCTCAATCCGGAGCGCGTCAGCATGCCGGATTTTGACATCGATTTCTCTGACGAACGCCGTCAGGAAATGATTGAGTACGTCGTTCGCAAATACGGAAGCGACCACGTTGCCCAAATCGTTACCTTCGGCACCATGGCGGCGCGGGGTTCCATCCGTGATGTCGGCCGTGCGATGGCCGTGCCGTACGCAACGGTGGACGGGGTAGCGAAGCTTGTGCCGATGGAGCCGAACATCACGCTGGAAAAGGCACTGAAGACCTCGTCCGATCTGAAGCAGCGCTACGATACCGACCTGCAGATCCATGAGCTGATCGACATGGCAAGAAAACTGGAAGGAATGCCGCGCAACGCCTCTACCCATGCGGCCGGTGTCGTCATCACGGACAAGCCGGTAATGGAATATGTTCCGCTTGCCAAAAACAACGATTCCGTGGTCACACAGTACACCATGACTACGCTGGAAGAGCTTGGTCTGCTGAAAATGGACTTCCTTGGCCTGCGCAACCTTTCCGTTATCCGTGACGCACAGGATATGATTGCCACACAGAAACCGGGCTTTCAGATTGAAGATATTCCGCTAGACGACAGAAAAGTGTATGCCATGCTTTCCACCGGCGCAACGGACGGCGTGTTCCAGTTTGAATCCGCCGGTATGCGCAGTGTGATTATGCAGCTGAAGCCGGAATATATTGAAGACCTCATTGCGGTTATTTCTCTTTACCGCCCCGGGCCAATGGAATCCATTCCGCGTTATGTCGAAAACCGCCATCATCCCGAAAGGGTGTCCTACCGTCATCCGCTTTTGAAAGACATTCTGGAAGTTACTTACGGCTGTATCGTATATCAGGAACAGGTCATGCAGATTTTCCGTACGCTGGCGGGTTATTCGCTTGGCCGCGCGGATATCGTGCGCCGTGCGATGAGCAAGAAAAAAGCTGCCGTGATGGAGCGGGAAAAAGAAATCTTCATCTATGGGCTAACAAACGAAAACGGCGAGGTTGAAGTGGACGGCTGCATCCGCCGGGGTGTGGACGAGCCCACGGCACAAGCTATCTACGGGGAAATGGAAAGTTTTGCGTCCTACGCCTTCAACAAATCACACGCCGCGGCCTATGCACTTCTTAGCTATCAGACGGCGTGGCTGAAATGCTACTATCCGCGCGAATACATGGCGGCGCTGATGACCAGTGTACTGGACAACAACAATAAACTGGCGGCTTACATCGCCGAGTGTATGCGTTTGGGCATCCGTGTACTGCCGCCCAACGTCAACCAAAGCGGTGTCGGTTTTACCGTTGCGGGGAAAGATATCCGCTTCGGTTTGCTTGCCGTTAGAAATCTGGGCAGGGGATTCATTGTCGATACTCTGCGTGACCGTAAGGAAAACGGGCAGTACACCACGTTCTACGGTTTCTGCAAACGCATGTACGGCGAACTGAACCGGCGTGCGCTGGAGAGTCTGGTCAAATGCGGCGCATTGGACGGCCTTGGCGTCAACCGCAGGCAGATGCTGACCAGTATCGGCAATATTATGGATCACCTTGATGACGATAAACGGCGCAACGTTGACGGTCAGATGGGATTTTTTGATACCCCCGCACAGCAAGATGACGAGGAATACGTCATCGGCGCAATGCCGGATTTCAGTGTAAGCGATAAACTGGCTATGGAAAAAGAAGTGACGGGCATGTATCTTTCAGGCCATCCTATGGCAGAATATATTAATCGGTATGACGCGATTCACGCAAGCCGTACCGGTGATATTCTGGACGACGCCAGAGAGGGCGGAGGACGTTTTCATGACGGCGACACGGTGACGCTCCTCGGGATCATTGTCAGCGTAAAAATGAAAGTGACAAAAAGCAACAGCACGATGGCGTTCGTTTCTTTAGAGGATATGTTCGGCTCCATGGAGGTGCTGGTTTTTCCGAAGATCCTGGCTCAGTACGCCGAATGGATTTCGGAAGGCAAAATCGTGAAAATGTTCGGCAGAGTCAGTATGAGGGAAGACGAAGAGGCAAAGCTGGTCTGCGAATCGGTCGGCCCCGCCCCGAACCCGCACGGCGAGCCCGACAGGAGCGCTCCTGCCGCAAAGTCGCCGACTCATCCCGGCCTTTACATCAAAGTGCCGGATGAGGAATCGGAACTGTATGACCGGGCAAAAAAATACCTTGCCATTTTTGACGGCAGAACACCGCTCTATATCTATTTTGTCAACGGCAAAAAACTGGTGCGGGCTCCTTTTTCCATGTATGTCAGCGTGAATGATATTTTGGTGAGGGAATTAAAAAGGCTGCTGGGGGATAAAAATGTGGCGGTTGTAAAAGAATTGCAACAAGAATCCATATAGCAGATACTTTTATCCATATTCGCCGGTTGATTCTTCTTTGTCGAATATACTATAATCTAGGTATGGCAAAGCAACGAATTTAGGGGGTATCATCATGAATGCAAAAACTATTGCGGTGTTAACCAGCGGCGGAGACGCGCCCGGTATGAACGCCGCCGTCCGCGCAGTGGCAAGAACCGGTATTTCTTGTGGGATGAGGGTCATGGGTGTACGCAGAGGATACAATGGCCTTTTGAACCGTGATGTGTTTGAAATGAATCTGCGCAGTGTTTCTGACATTATTCATCATGGCGGTACAGCTTTATTTACTGCCCGCAGCCCGGAATTCAATACTCCGGAGGGTGTGAAAAAGGCTGCTGACAATTGTCGTGACATGGGGATAGAGGGCATTGTTGTCATTGGCGGAGACGGTTCTTTCCGCGGTGCCCGCGACCTCACAAAGGAAGGTATTCCCTGCGTAGGTGTACCGGGTACCATTGATAACGATATTGCCGCCAGTGAATATACCATTGGATTTGATACCGCTATGAATACAGCGGTAGAAATGGTTGACCGTCTGCGTGACACCACAGAGTCACATGACCGCTGCAGTGTGGTAGAGGTGATGGGCAGACGCTGCGGGGATTTGGCACTTCAAACCGGTATTGCAGTTGGCGCAACGACGATCCTTGTTCCGGAAGTTCCCTTCGATTTTCAGACGGATATCATTAACCGCATGATGTTTACTCAAAAAACCGGCAAGAAGCACTTTATCATTGTGGTTGCTGAGGGAGTCGGCGGTGTAGACAAGCTGGCAAAGGATATTGAAGCAAAAACCGGAATTGAAACCAGAGCCACAGTTCTAGGCCATGTTCAGCGCGGCGGATCGCCGACACTGCGTGACCGTGTTGCCGGAAGCGTAATGGGCTTCCACGCAGCAGACCTTCTGTACAGAGGACATGGCAACAGAGTTGTTGTCATGCAGAAGGGGAAGGTAGTTGATTTGGACATTACAGAGGCGCTGGAGATGGAGCGTGTGTTTGACAAGCATCTGTATGACATTGCATTGAGAATTTCCATCTAATAAGATCAAAAAAGGAGTTCCGATTCATTCGGAACTCCTTTTATTTTTCTGTATTTTCATCATGGGGGCAATCGACAGACAAGTTATGGTGAGGATTTTCCGAAACCACTTTTGCGGCTTGAAACAACGCGTTCAGCAGATCTGTTTCATATTGCGTGGACAGCGTATCTAATTTGGAATAAACCTCTCCTTCATAAGTGGCGACATATTTTGCAGGAAGCCTGTTCAGTGCGTAGGAGGCAATGTCCATTCGACACTTTTCGCATTTACAACAATCAAGCTTGTCGATGACCTCATCCATTTTAGTCAAGAGCAAAGATTCCATTAAATTTTTCAGTTTTACCCCCATATGTACCTGCCTTTCTTACAAATTGCCTTTTGTGACCTACACTATCTTACCATCGTTGATAAGGTTTGTAAATGATTTTTGTGGAATATGCAACCTGTTATTTTTCTCTTTGACCGTTATAAGCCGCTATTCATATTTCCTTACGCCGACAATATGTAAAAAACGAGCAGTACTGTAAAGGTAACTGCTTAACGGCCGCATATAAGCGTCATAGGTGTGCGCGGCAATAAAGATATCTTCCGGAGTAATGTCCACGATTACCGGGGAGTGGTAAAAGTGATTCTCCACGTTGCCAAGCTGCACAATGTCGCCTACTTCCACGGAATTTCTATCGGTTTGCTCCGCGTAAGGACCCGCCGCCTTGTTTGTCGTAAGAAAATTGTAAAGATATTCCACTCCGCTCCAGGAGGGTGTGCGGTCATTGCTACCTTTATAGTACCAGCCGAAAACGGGGGTGTAGTTCATAATTCTGCTTCCGGCGTAGATGCACTGGGAAGCAAAATTGGTGCAGTCTCCACCCATTTTATCAAAATTCATGAAAGCACGGTTTCTTAGTAACGCCCATGTTTTAGCATACTCGGAGACCTGTTCGCGGTTATACGGTATTTCCATCAGCATAAAAATGCACCTCTTCCGTTTTGATTCTTTAAATTTTATGATGCATTTACCGGTGGCATGACAAATCAGGCTGATTCCAAACGAAGCTGAAGAACTTCATTCTTTTTTACAAGCGCGAAGTTTACAGTAGAAATGGAAAATAATCTGCAGCAGAGTGCCCGCGCAAAGCCCGATGGCCATCCAGGTGAAAAGGGAGAGAAGTCCCACCAAATCTTCCCAGCCGCTGCGGCTTTCCAGAAATGCTCGGTACATTTCAATGAATCCCACAAGAAGCCCCAGCGCAAACACGGAACTCATAATTTTCAGTTTCAGAAAATACAGAGTGGAAGAGATTGCACCGAAGATCAGCGAAAGAATGATATAAGCCGCAATGTTTTGAATGGTGACCGGATTTCCCAGCAGATACTTAACGCCGAAGAAAAGAAGCGCAAAGGACAGGATCGCCACGCAGAAAAAAATAAGCCCGATGTATTTGCTGTTGCTTTTCATCCCGTTTTCCTCCCGAAAGATAGGTTCATAAGTTCAGTCTAACAAAAATATGCCCGCTTTTCCACATTTTTAGACGGGGAAAAGGCGGGCTTCCAAGACAAAAAAGGAACGCAGCTTTTGCTACGCTCCCTGATAAGAATCATCCCGCATAAACGTTTCAACGAATAGATGCAGTCCGTCGGCGGTTGTGATTTCTTTTGTGTGCTGCTTTGCCGCTTCCTGCGCATATTTTGGCAGGGACTCAAAATAATGCCGTGCCTGTGTGTCCGCCTGTAAAAGACAATGTAAATCTTCCGGCAATGTAATCACCTCTTTGATAATAGTATGGGCGGATTTCCCAAATTTAGAACGTGGGAAATTTTACCATGCTGTCATAAAAAGTCGATTTCTTGTATTATTGATAGAAAAATGCTATAATTTACCAAACAATAATTATGGAGATTGGTATCATGGATTTTAATGTAAATGAATTATTGAATTCTCTTTCTTATACACTGGATTATGTTGAGAAGGACTTAATCAGCGACGTTACCAATCACGGAAGACGGGTTGCCTATATTGCCGCAAGAATCGGACAAAAAATCAGGTTATCCAATACGGAACTGTTTGACCTGATTTCGTATTCGCTTCTGCATGACAACGGTGTGACGAAGTCGTTGATCCAGATGCCGGATCCCGGAAATTACCAGAAAGCGGAACTCAGCAGAATGCACTGTGTGGAAGGCGAGAAAAACATTGTCTTTTTTCCGTTCTTTCATAAAGTGCCGAATGTGATTCTTTATCATCATGAACATTATGACGGCAGCGGATTTTTCGGAATTTCCGGAAAGAAAATCCCCATGTTTTCAAGAATTATTGCTTTGGCGGATTCCATTGCCATCTGTTTTTCCGAGGGAAAGAAAAAAGCAGATATAGAAATATGGATCAAGAGGGCCTGTATTTTTGACAGGGATTTCGTCGATGTCTTTCTGGAACTGAGCCGAAATATAGAATTTTGGCTGAACATGGACGACAACTTTGTGTTTCAGGCTCTGCGTGCTATTATGCCCAGTTTCCACCGGGAATCCAGCTATCAGGAAATGCACACGGTTTCCAGTATATTCAGTAATATCATCGATGCTAAGTCGCCGTTTACCGGTTCTCATTCCCGCGGAATCAGTGAAAAAACCGGAATTCTGTGTGATTACTATCAGTTTGACCGGGATACCTACTGGAAAATGCGGATTGCCGCCGACCTTCACGACCTGGGAAAGCTGATGGTGCCCAATGAAATTCTGGACAAGCCCGGTACCTTGACACCAAGTGAAATAGCAGTGATTCAGTCCCACACTTTCTACACCCGCAAAACTTTGGAAGGAATCACAGGGTTTGAAGAAATTGCCGACTGGGCGGCCAATCATCACGAAAAGCTGAACGGAAAAGGGTATCCGTACGGATTTGACGCGGACAGACTGGACTTTAATTCCCGCCTGCTGGGCTGTGTGGATATCTATCAGGCGCTCACGGAAGACAGACCGTACCGCCCGCCCATGTCACATCGCAAGGCGATTGCCCTAATGAGAAATATGGCAGGGCAGAATCTGATTGACTCCTCTATCGTGGAAGATATTAACCGCGTATTTGAATCGGCGTGTGCCACCGCTTAAGCATTGCCGGTTTTTATCATTGTTTCCAGCAAACGCTGGGTTTTCAGCGCTTCTTCGCCGTTTACAAGCGGCTGGGTGTTTCCTTCAACAGAATTTATAAAGTGGAGAATGGCGTCTTCAAACCCCTTGCGCTTCAGAATGGTTTCCCACGCGGGAGGGGTTACTGTTTCCGTTGTACCGCCCGTTTCCGTTTCAAAGGTATCCAAATCCCTGACCCGAACCAGCGCCCCTTCTGTAATCAGCTCCATTCTTTCCATATTAGTGCCGGCTTTCCGGTGCATGCTCAGAAAAACGGACGATCCGTTTTCCGACTGATAACCGTGCTGAGCGAAGATCAAACCCAAATTTTCATTTGTTTTTAAGGCACCATTGATTATGGCGCCTTTTTTTGGTTCCGCCAGCCAGCGCGCAGTGTCCACCAGATGAATATAGTCGTCCAGCATGGTTAACTGATAATTTTCCGGTCGGATAGAATCTGTTCTATGCTTTTCCAGACGAATGATTGCTGTTCCTGTATTCAGGATGTTTTTTGCTTTAACATACATCGGCGCGAATCTGCGGTTAAACCCAACCATCAGCTTCCTGCCGCATCGAAGGCTGAGTTCCGTCAGCTGTTCCGTCTCATCACCTGTGGCCGCGAGCGGCTTGTCTACATAGACGTCCTTGCCGTGTGTCAGGGCTTCGGTAACAATTTCAAAATGGGATTCTGTTGAACTGGAGACAAATACGGCGTCAGTTTCCTGCAGTAAATCCGTTATGCTCGAAAACGATTTGATACGGTACATGCCGCAGAGCTGGCTCCTTTTGCTTTCCGTAGGGCTGAATCCGCCGACAAATTTCCAGTTTCTCTCAGCGGAGAGATACGGCAGATAAACCTTTTGCGCGATATTTCCAAGTCCGATGATCCCAATACGAATTTTTGACATAATTGCCTCCTATGATGAATTTTTCTTATTTTATTATAATGCGGAAGTGATATCTATGTAAACAAAAACCTCCGGCTGGGTATAAAACAGGCGTGCTTTTCAAACCGCACCTGTTTCTATCCAGCGGAGGCAGTATTATGGGTGAACAGCCGTTAACTGGCTATTAGTCTGTACCGTCGATTTCTTCCTGGAGCTCGTCTATGAAAACTTCAATCTGATCCATCCGTTTATGGTCCTTCTGTTTTTCTGCCTGCTGATAACAAACCTTGTATACCAACAATTTACTCTTCAGCATCGCTTTTTGCTTTGTATTCAATAGAGCACCTCCTAAATATTTTGATTTTATTATAACACAGAATTATAAATATATAGTGTGATCTTAGAAATAGAAATATTAACAAAAAAGTACGCCTTGAAAGGCGTACTCTAAAAATCAATGCTAAAGGACTAACCCTTTGTAACAATGGAATCCAGGCATTGGATCAAATCCTGAATGGAGTTTATCTTAACATCCTGCTTCATAATCGCTTCCTGAAGATCCCTGGAAAGGGAGTCAAATTTATTTTTTACTGCCGGCCCTATATAGGACATATCATCACCTCGCCATTAGGATTCTCTTTTTGAGGAAAATCATACGGAACAAGGATGATAAAAAGCCGTCCCACCATCGGGGACGGCTTTTTCAATTCTGTTGCTTTGCGTTGTTCTGAACGGAATTTTTGTAAGAATTCCATTCTTCACTGCCGTTTTTACTTTTATCCTTATCGTTGTACTCCATAAAATCATAATCTCCGGTTTCAGCCGAATCATCTTTGTCGTTCTTGTTCCAACCGCAATACGGACTGTTCATAAAAATTAATCACCTCAGGATTAATTTTTACAGAATCGTTCAATTTTATGAATGGAAAATTATTTTAAATGCGGGACGTTGTTGCCCGCTCTGCACTTTAGCGTCCGTGCGGACGACCGGATCTGCCTGCTCCCGGAGGATGGGGCGGTCCCGGCGGATGGGGCGGTCCCGGCGGATGGGGCGGCCCCGGCGGATGAGGCGGTCCCGGAGGATGAGGCGGCCCCGGAGGATGAGGTGGCCCCGGTGGATGAGGCGGTCTCGGTGGATGAGGCGGCCCCGGAGGATGGGGCGGTCTCGGCGGATGTCTTCTTGGGTGGAACCACCACCAGAAGGGAATGAATCTTCTTGCCATGTTTTATTCACCTCCTTACCCTCTATAATATGCAGCATACGGTGGAAAGAAGGTTCTGCTCAAAAATAAAAGCAGCCCAAACCGAATACGGTATGAGCTGCCGATAGAACACGCCTGTTTCACAGGCAAATCAAAAAGAGGGAAGGAAAAATGAAAGAGAATATATGTGAATCCCCAAAGGGGAACCTGCTGTTAGTCTGCCCGCCCGCTGGTTCGGTATTCCGTCAGCACCAACAGGCGTTCGGCAGTAAATATTCTTTATTCAAAGGAGGAGCAAAACCTTTTTGGTATGACTAAAGTATAGTGCCCTCTTATGACTGTACGGTGAAGCAGCTTTTAAAATTCTAAGAAATTAATGTTAACAAATTAAAAACGGCATCAATATTTTCCTCATTTCTTATTTGGATCATTCTTTTGATCTGCATTTTTTGAAGGGGTCAGTTCTTTTGAGAATTCAGCGGAAAGATCTTTCTGAAAGTTTTTATTGATCGTATCGGTGTGTGCGGTTTCAGAATGATGGGACAGGTAATACAGTCTGACTGCAATATAACACAAGGAATAGAAAATTACCATAAAAATACCCGCCATCAGTCCGGATGCCTGGCCGGGGACAAACGGCATGCTCATCATGATGATAATTAACGCGAACAAAACCAGCAGGGAGGTATAAGGATATCCCTTTACCTGGCACTTTCCGCATGGAGGGCAGCCGTGCCGCCTGCGAAAGCGAATATGGGTCGCCATGATAATGACATAGGTAAAAAGAAGGGCAAAGCCGCCAGAACTGATTAGAAAAAGATAAACTCTGGGAAACAGAAGGCCAAGTCCCAGCCCCACCAGCATGGAGAAGCCGGAAAACAGAATTCCGCGGCGCGGGACATCCTTATTGTCCTTCAGCCAGATAGGCGCAAGCCCCTCTTCCGCAAGTGAGCGCATCATTCGGCCGAGCCCGAACATCGCAGCCAGCATAGTGGACAGGATGGCGGTAACCAGAACCAAATTCATAGCGGTGCCGGCCCAGCCGATGCCGCTTCTGTTAAGCGCCGCAACCAAAGGACTCATGTCTTCGTTAATTTCGGCAGTGGGAATCAGGGGCAGGAGCACGGCAACGGAAAGAATATAAAATCCTACCAGACAGATCACCGTATAGTTGATTGCCTTTGGAACGGTTTCCTGCGGATTTTCCGCTTCCGAAGAAGCAAGACCAATAATTTCAAAGCCCGCGTAGGCAAACATGACAATCAGCATGCTTCCGGCAATCCCTTTGATTCCTCCCGGCATCAGTGATTCGGTTGCAAGGACTCCCGTACCGACTGCCGGGCTGCCGGGGAACAGGCCGGAAATCAGGAATGCGGCGATCACAACAAACAAGACGATCGCCAATAGCTTAATGGCCGCCAGACCGCTTTCCAATTTGCTGAGTTTGTCCGCCCCCAGCAAATTCAAGACGGTTACAACAATAATAATTGACCCTCCGAACAGCGGAATGGAAATGTTTGGAATCCATTCGCGTACAAGAATGGAGACGGCGGTAGCTTCGCTGGACATGGCAAGGATCATGCCCGTCCAGTACACCCAGCCTACCACAAATCCCGTCCCCTGTCCGTAAGCCTGAGCCGCAAAGGTGCGGAAGGAACCCGAGTCCGGATTGGCGACCGTCATCTCAGACAGTGCAAACAGGATAAAATAAACCAATATTCCCGCTAAAATGTACGATAGTAAAATTGCCGGGCCCGCCGCGTGAATGGCCACTGATGAGCCGAGAAAAAAGGAACCTCCGATTACTGTTCCCAGCGCCATCATGGTCAGCTGCCACGCAGACAGTCCTTTTTCTTTTTTGTCCATATAATCATTGCTCCGTGCGTAAAAATTTGACATTGCTGCAGTAAAGATAGTATGTCCGGTTTTTTCTTGTATTGCGGCTGTCAGCTTTTTCCACTGCGGAGGTTCTGATGAACCGTTCAGCAGATTTCACAGAATCAGGGGGATGAAATCCAACGGATTCCATCCCCCTGTGTATTATTTGATATTTTTTTTATAAATGATGTATAGGCCTTTCAGGGTCAAATCATTGTCCAGGATGATTTTTCGTTTGCAGTAGGGTACAATGTGGCGCGCAAGCCCGCCCGTCGCAATTACGGTGACTGTCTGCCGAAGTTCTTCCTCAATCCGGTCGATGACCCCGTCCAGCATGGCGGCATTCCCGAAGATAGCGCCGCTCTTCATACAGTCCACGGTGTTCGTCCCTGTGATCCTTTTGGGAGCCTCCAGGCTAATGTGAGGCAGCTGCGCGGTCTCTCTGGACAAGGCTTCCATCGCGACACGGACACCCGGCATAATCATGCCGCCAATATAGTTTCCGCGTATGTCCAAAACGGAGAGCGTAGTGGCGGTGCCCATGTCGAAAATGATGGCGGGTTTGGGGTATTCGGCGTAAGCGGCTACCGCGTCCACTACAAGGTCGCTGCCGAGCTGTGCCGGATTGTCAATTAAGATATTCAGCCCGGTTTTTACACCGGAACCGACAATCAGTGAGATTTTACCGGTGACTTTTTCAATCGCATCCTGCAGAACTAACGAAAGCTCCGGAACAACCGAAGAAATGATTCCGCCTTCTATCTTAGAAAAAGTGCAGCGGTTGACCATGAAAAGATTCTGCACAAGAATGGCGTATTCGTCGCTTGTCTTTGTTCGATCCGTGGCAAAGCGGGCGGTAAAATGAATTTTATCATCATCCATGCAGCCCAGTACAGTGTTTGTATTGCCAACGTCAATGGCAAGAATCATGAAAAAGCACCTACTTATTTTCTATTTGGAACATCCTGTACTTTTGCGTACTCTTTTTTTCTCAGCTTCAGGAGCGGTTTACAAACCGCGACGGTAATCACGGCGGCCACCAAAGCCTCCGGAAGGCCGTTTGTTCCTACAATGCCGAGCACGACGCCTGTTACCGCGCTGACCGGGATGGACTTCGCGGTTGCATAGGCCTCTTTAAACAGAAAATAAATCAGGCTCATCACCAGAATCGTATTGGTAAGAGCACCTGAAATTCCGCCAAGTGTCAGGGAAAGGTATTCTCCCTTCGGGTTGTTCTTTGAAAGCCTTTGTGCCAACTGATACACATAATACGGCACTATGCCCACCAGAATACGGGGGATAAAGCAAATGACGAAAGCCAGAGGGCTGCCGTGCGGAGTTCCCGGAACCGGAATGAAGGGACAGAACGCAAACGACAGAACGGACGGAGTCATATAGTTGCTTATCAGGCTTGTCAGCCCGAAAATTCCGCCCAAAATTGCCCCGCGCTTCGGGCCCAGTAAAATAGAGCCGATGATGACCGGGATGTGGATGATGGTGGCTTTGATGATTACCAGATTGATAAAACCAATCGGTGTGAAAGCCAGTACCAGAATGATGGCGGCGAACAGAGCCGTCAGGACAAAGTCCCCAAACTTTGCGGATTGTTTATTCAATTCTATTACCTCCTGCTGCTGTTCCATTGCTGGATACAACGCAAATTTCCTGTTTATTATAATCAGCCGCTGAAAAAAAGTCAACTGTTTACGCCGTTGACGCTGCTTCGGGTGTGGATGGATCAAAAAAGCCGCCGATGAATCAAATATCAACGGCGGCGGAAAGATAAAGCTGTTAGCGGCGGCCGCGTGACCACATCCATCTGCGCAAACGCTGCGACCTTGGAACTCTTGGATAACGCGGAGGGAACCACCACCAGATATATGGTACTCTGAACATAATATCCACCTCAACACTATGATATGCAGGAACGGTGGTGGTTGTAATCGTTTTTCCAGTACTATTTATTCGTGTTGCAGTCCGTTGTTCTCGTCGTTTTCCGGTTTTGGAACATGGTAAATCTGCGTATACGATTCCGCCTCTTCTTCAGAAATCGGTGGGGTCTGTATCAGACCGGTGCATTCCGTTGCGGAGATAACTTCGTCGCTAGTGAAAAAGGAATCTACATCTTTCAGTTTTAACTTACGTTTCTGTATATCGCTCATGAATTGATACCTCCTTAATTTATAAAATATAGTGTACCCAATTTATTTGATTTCTTACAAATACAATGCACCCCTGCCGTCAGTGTAAATACTGTTGAAGTACGGCAATGGGGTGCGTAGAATTTCTTATTTCCGGGATTTGCCTACGAGCCTTGGCGCGGCTGCGAGATGTTTTTCAGAGCTTCCTCGGCATTGTCCTGCTGGGTAGGTTGTACAGAGATATCTCCCAGAGCCACGATTCCTACCAGGCTGTTGCGGTCTACAATCGGCAGTCTGCGTATCTGCTTTTCACTCATAATTTTCGCGGCATCATGAACATCCATGTCGGGGCTGCCGACAACCGGGTTAGCACTCATAATGTCACGGACGGTTTCCTTGGAATTTTGTCCGTGAGCGGTCGCCCGCAGAGCAATGTCCCGGTCGGTGACAATGCCGATAATCTGTTCGTGATTACAGACAGGGATGGACCCCACATCGTATTGCTTCATCAACTGTGCGGCCTTTTCAATAGAATCATCTGAATTCAGGCTCGCAACGTCTGTGGACATGATTTCCTTAACTTTCAAAATAATCACCTCATACATAGATTCCCCTTTCTGAATCCGGATTATTACAGTTTGTTTGAAATGATACTTATAAATTCCAATCCGAATTTTTCCAGAACGAATTCAGCTGTAAAGCACACCCCCGAAATCATGTTCATATAATGATGTACAGGTATTATGAAGGAGCTGACTGAAAGTGAACAGAAGATACCCTTGTGTGGGTAGCACAAATTCAGACGCTACGGCGTTAATAGATTACGGGCCGGAACCGTTTGTTATCAATATCGATCAGGCAACTTTGCAAAACAATTATTTTCGCAGGGCGCTGTGGACGGGAACCCATTTGCAGCTTACCTTAATGAGCATTAATGTCGGTGGAGAAATAGGGCTGGAGATCCATCCCAACGTTGACCAGTTTCTGCGCATTGAGCAGGGCCAGGGACTTGTGAAGATGGGGAACAGAAGAGATGACCTGGATTTTCAGAAAAGAGTATCGGAAGGATACGCCATTATCATTCCCGCAGGAACATGGCACAATCTCATTAATACCGGCCGCGTGCCTATAAAATTATATTCCATTTATGCGCCGCCGCAGCATCCGAAAGGTACGATTCACAGAACGCGTGCAGAAGCCATGGCTTCTGAGTGACATTCGGAAAAAGTGCCGCTGCTGGCAATGAGATTAATATCAAAAACCAGGAACTTTTGGCTCCTGGTTTATTTTATAAAGAATGCTTCATGATTTGTGGCTTAAATGCATCCTATCGCCAACAGCATGGCAGTCTTTTCTTTGAACAAATTGTGTGGTATGATGGTTCTGTTAAAAAACTCCACCATCCTACGGGGCTTCCGGAAGATGGTTTCAATAACAAAGGAGCAAATATGGAAAATGTGAAAATTCGTGTGGCAACGGAGCAGGACGCAGAGGAACTTTTGGCGATTTATGCCCCGTATGTGCGTGATACTGCGATTACCTTTGAATATGAGATCCCAACTGCCGAAGAATTCAGAAGTCGGATCAGAAATACCCTCAAACGTTATCCTTACCTTGTTGCAACAGCAGACGGCGTCCCGATAGGGTATGCCTATGTGTCAGCATTCCATAAAAGGGCAGCCTATGACTGGGCGGTTGAAACATCCGTTTATCTGAAAATGAATTGTAAAAAGCAAGGTATCGGAAAAAAATTATATCTTCTCTTGGAAGAAATTGCAAAGGAACAGCATATTTTGAATATGAATGCCTGTATTGCGTTTGCAAATGTGGAAGACAGACATCTGACGAATGACAGTGTCAGATTCCATGAGCACCTTGGGTACAAGGTCATAGGGCATTTTACGCAATGCGGATATAAATTTGATAAATGGTATGATATGATTTGGATGGAAAAGATGATTGGAAACCATACCGTTCACCCGGAAGCTGTGATTCCGTTTTCAGAAGTCAGACAAAAATTTGGATTGTAGAAATGGATTCTCATATAGCGGAATTTTGTGAAAATAGGAAATAGCGTTGGGGTGTTGAAGTGGAGCTGTCAAATCTTTACTCGGAGATACAGACGCGGGGAATTACCTGCATCGGGGACTGCCGGGAACAAAGGGATAATTTCTTAAAGCATCCGGCGAGCGATACCCGGATGGGAATTTCCTTGCTCATCCGCGTCCCTAATGAAGTGGCAGAACAAATCGTGAAAGTTGAACATAAGCTTTGCAAGGCAGAACCGGGTCAATACTATTATCCCACACCCGACTTACATATCACGGTACTGGATGTTCTTGCTGCAAAACCGGATTATGTTTATACCAGCTCTCTGGTAGACAGCTATAACAATGTTCTGACTAAAGTATTATCTTCGTTTCCTTCATTCAGCATATTCCTAAAGGGGATTATACCCAGCCCAAATGCAATTCTGGTCAAGGGTTACTATCAGAAAACACTTGCACAGATCCGCCAAAGTATCCGGAAAGAGCTTCACAGTGAACGCCTGCCCTTGGATGAGCGATATGAAACGATATCCTCACACATCACGATATCGCGCTTTTCAGATAAGCTCCAGAACAGAACGGAATTGCTCCGAGTCTTATCGGAATACGCGGAATACGATTTTGGAGAGTTTGAAGTAAAAAGGCTGCAGCTTGCCTATCATAATTGGTACGATTCAAAGAAAACAATTTTAGCAGAGTATCCGTTATCGGGCGCGGTCAGTTAAATCCAGACAGTCAAAACCTTCGGCTTAGTGAACTGGTGAATAGACAGAAAAAACAAAACTTTTTTATGCGCCCCTGTCCAAACGAAACTGGACAGGGGTTTTGTAGTTCAGTCAAATGGTAACCTGCAGGCATAGTGTGGGCACCTTACATATAGTACAAACATATTATAAAAGTGATTCCATATGCAATTAGCAACATGAAATTTTTATATGGGAGACTAGTTTATGTCTGACAAATATTTTTCCTTGCAGGATCAAAACATGAATATATATCAAAATGGAAGTCTAATAAACTGTGATTGCGATGATCACAGACACGATTGTGACCGTGGATGCGATTGCGACCACAGATGCGATTGTGATTGCAGATGTCGTTGTATTGGCCCAACGGGCCCAACGGGTCCGACCGGTCCAAGGGGAGGCACAGGAGCGACCGGACTGACAGGTCCAACGGGAGGCACAGGAGCAACCGGTCCGACAGGCCCGACGGGAGCAGGCACAGGCCCAACAGGCCCAACAGGTCCAACAGGTCCCACAGGTCCGACAGGGCCCACAGGGCCAACGGGAGACACAGGAGCAACCGGTCCCACAGGAGCGACCGGCCCAACAGGTCCGACCGGTCCCACAGGTCCAACGGGAGACACAGGAGCAACAGGTCCGACCGGTCCGACAGGGCCAACAGGAGACACGGGAGCAACCGGTCCGACCGGTCCGACCGGTCCCACAGGGCCAACGGGAGACACAGGAGCAACTGGTCCCACAGGTCCAACAGGCCCGACAGGGCCAACGGGAGACACGGGAGCAACCGGCCCGACAGGTCCCACAGGGCCAGGCGGCTCAACAATCTATTTAGCGACGGACCAATCAATTAGTAGTGGAGGATGGGTTGGATTGGGAACCTCTTCAGGTGGCCCATTATTTACTACAAGCTCGGTAACATTGCCGGTGAACGCTACGATTGTCGGATTAGTGCTAAATATCAGAGATAATCCATTAGTAGATGGAGATACGGTTACAGCTACAATTTTTACCAGCCCATGTGGATTTGAAACCCCAACAAGCACAGGTATAACTGCTACAGTTGACGGACCAAATGCTTTGGCTACACCCAATTGTTTTGCAACTGGCTTTGGAAGTGTTCCTGTGTTGCAGGCATCACTTTTATCAGTGCAAATTACCACAAGTCAAGGAGTAGGAGCGTTAAGTCGAGGAGTTGCTGTTACTGTTTTCATAACCATCCCTTAAAACAAGATAAAGTCTTATTTCTTTGCTAAGCTGTAGACGGATGCCAATCTAATCATGGGTGAGGAGCAGGCATAAGACGAAGGAAACATTCCAGCACAGGCCAAATATTCATTTAGGTGCCTTGCACAGCAACGTGCAAGGCACCTTTTTTGAGAGCGGACATATTATGAAAGTAAAGACATACAATTCAGCGCGATAAATTTATAATATGGGAGATTTGCCTATGTCTGACAAATATTTTTCCTTGCAGGATCAACACATGAATATATATCAAAATGAAAGTTTAAAAAATTGTGACTGCGATGGTCACAGACACGATTGTGACCACAGATGCTGCTGTATTGGCCCAACCGGTCCGACAGGCCGAACAGGTCCAACAGGCCCAACGGGTCCAACTGGTCCAATCGGAGGCACAGGTCCAACCGGCCCGACAGGTCCAACGGGAGGCGCAGGAGGCCCAACCGGCCCGACAGGCCCAACCGGTCCGACAGGTCCAACTGGAGGCACAGGCCCAACTGGAGGCACAGGTCCAACCGGAGGCACAGGCCCAACTGGAGGCACGGGTCCAACCGGAGGCACAGGCCCAACCGGAGGTACAGGTCCAACCGGAGGCACAGGCCCAACGGGAGCCACAGGGGCAACAGGAGATATAGGCCTAACGGGAGCCACAGGCCCAACGGGAGGCACGGGTCCAACGGGAGCCACAGGCCCAACGGGAGCCACAGGGGCAACAGGAGATATAGGCCTAACGGGAGGCACAGGCCCAACCGGAGCCACAGGCCCAACGGGAGCCACAGGCCCAACGGGAGCCACAGGCCCAACCGGAGCCACAGGGGCAACAGGAGATATAGGCCTAACGGGAGCCACAGGCCCAACCGGAGATACAGGTCCAACCGGAGCCACAGGCCCAACCGGAGCAGCAGGTCCAGCCGGAGTGCAGGGCCCGGCAGGAGCAACTGGAGCAACTGGTGCCACTGGTGCAGGAGCAATTATTCCGTTTGCTTCTGGCGCAGTGACAACCGTAACTACAGTTCTAGGTGGGCTGGCAGGTACCAATGCACTTGTGGGATTTGGAAGCAATGATACTGCTCTGATTGTAGGCGGCCTGATTGATATTGGAGGAAGCTCAAGTCTTGCATTCTCAATGCCACGAGATGGTACAATCACATCGATGTCTGCATATTACAGTGTTGCAGCAGCAGCGTCTCTCATTGGCAGTACTGTTACAATAACGACACAGTTGTATAGTTCAACAACTCCAAACGATAGCTTTGCTCCTGTTGCCGGAGCACTCGTTACTCTCACTCCGGCATTGACGGGGTTAGTGAATATCGGCCAAACTTCAAGTGGATTAGTGACTGGACTTTCAATCCCGGTAACGGCGGACACTCGTCTGATGTTTGTTGTCTCCGCCAGTGTCACAGCGGGTATTGATATTGCCACAACATTAACCGGGTTTGTCAGCGGAGGCCTTGGAATTGATTAGGTTCAGAAAATGATCGAAGTGTTTAAAGACTTTTGAGAAACACGGTGGATTTGCCGCATATATTAATCCGGAGCACCCGCGTCATGCAGGTACTCCGGGTTTTAATATAGAATTAGAATTACAGCACGAGGATTTCTCGCCGGAGCCTCGCTGCACTTTTGGTGGTATATACCGCAGCGCGAATTTACCAGCTATCAGCCGGCGATACAGTTTATGGAAGAGGGCGATGAATTGAGCTATAAAATTTGTGCCTATGCAATTTGCAAAAATGAAGAGAAGTTTGTTGACCGCTGGATGGATCATGTCAGTGAGGCTGACAGTGTCATTGTGGTAGACACGGGTTCCACCGACCACACTATAGAAAAACTGCGGCAGCGTGGAGCGACTGTTTACAGCTATGAGATTGATCCGTTCCGGTTTGATTACAGCAGAAATTACTGCTTGGAATTGATTCCCGATGATGTAGATATTTGTGTTTCCTCTGATTTGGATGATGTAATTGAACTTGGCTGGAGAAAAAAACTGGAAAGCGCATGGCAGAAGGATACTACCAGAGGCTTATACTTATATAATTGGAGTTTTAATGCAGATGGTACTCCTGCTGTTCAGTACACACACCAGAGAATCCATGCACGGCATAATTTTCACTGGATTTATCCTACTCACGAGGTATTGGAGTACACCGGACCCGGTAAAGAAAAGCAGGTTTTCGTGGAAGGGCTTGTTTATAATCATTTTCCCGATGCCACGAAAGATAGAAGCCTTAATCTGCCCTTGTTGGAACTTGCGGTAAAAGAAAATCCAAATGATTCACGTAACCTTCATTATCTGGGCAGAGAGTACATGTTTCATCAGGATTGGGAAAAGTGCATCGAAACCCTGACAAAATATCTCGACCCCAACATCTCTTCTTGGGATGAGGAACGCTCCGCCTCCATGCGCTTTATTGCAAGGGCGTACGGAGCATTGGGAAATTCATATGAACAAAAGAGATGGCTGCATAAAGCCATAGCCGAAGCCCCATTCTTACGAGAACCATATATTGAACTGGCCCAAATTGCATATCATGAAAAGGATTGGCTGGCAGAATATTTTTATGCGGAGGAAGCTTTAAAGATAAAGAATAAAACTCTAAAGTATCTTAATGAGGCTTTTGCATGGGACTACACGCCCGATGATTTATGTACCATCGCCTGCTACTGGCTTGGTTTGTACGAACAGGGAGTAGCTCACGCCAAGGCAGCCCTTGCCCTTAACCCCACTGATGAGCGCCTAATAAGAAACCTAAAGGTAACGCAGGAAAAGCTTGATATATCCATTCCTGTTGAGTAAGTAAAGTCAGTTACCATCGATGAAACCATTCTGTTTTCAATCCTGCAACCCTAGTGCAACAACAAATCCCCCTGCAAACTAATTAAAGTTTACAGGGGGAATTTGTTTACCGCTGGCTATGCGGCCTTTTAACGATTACCGCGAACCAATTCGCCGAAAAGACGAAGTTCGGATAATCTTGCTTTGGTGGAGCATAGCGGGATCGAACCGCTGACCTCCACACTGCCAGTGTGGCGCTCTCCCAGCTGAGCTAATGCCCCATATGTTGTTTGAAACAGCTTTGTTATAATATCATATTTTATAGGAGAATGCAAGTACTATTGTAAAAAAATGTGATTCATTTTCGGCATATTGAAAAAATATGATAATACTGATAAAATGAAATAAAACAATGGTTCGGGGCGTAAGCCGCATTACATAATCGTCGAACGGATTTCGGGAGAATATATTATGTCTGATTCACTTATTACCAAAAAGGCGATTGCTGCTTCCATAAAAGAACTGATGAAAAAAAGAACGCTGCAGAAAATATCGGTTGCCGATATTGTAGAACACTGCGGGATTAACCGTCAGACCTTCTACTATCATTTTAAGGACAAATATGATTTGGTGGACTGGATTTATTATAATGAGGTGGTCTCTGCCGTTACACAGCACAGATCTCTGGAAGAGTGGAACAGCGTAGTGCTTGATGTCCTGAAAACGATGAAGAATGAGCAGTATTTTTACACAAACGCCCTAAGCGTTACCGGGCAGAACGCTTTTCAGGATTACTTTTTCAATGTGACCAAGAATCTAATCAGCGAAATGCTGGATACGGTGTCACAGGGCAGTGGGATCGCCGCGGAAGACAAGGTGTTTATCGCGGAATTTTATTCCTACGGGCTGGTTGGAATGGTGATCCAGTGGGCGCGCTGCGGCATGAAACAGTCGCCGGAAGAAATCGTTCTTCGTCTGACTCATTTTATCGATGACAGCAAGATTTATACGGCTGGGCGTTACTTTAAAGAGCATCCGGAGGACGAAAAAGCGAATATCACTGAAAGAAATTCGAATTAGGGAAAGATAACTGTCAGTTTTCATCTTTTCTATTCTTCACAATATGATATACTGGTTACAGATTCAGTAAAGGAGGTTCGGTAATGCAGATTACAAAGCTTTCCATTATTGTTCCGGTAAGAAATGTTGAACAGGAAATCTCAGGAGTATTACGTTCGATTGCCGCGCAGGCGGCCGGGCTGGAAGCAGAATTTATCGTGGTGGATATGGGCTCTGCAGACAGAACGGTCTGGGAAGCCGTTCAGCTAATCAAAGAACTGAAGCTTCGTGGTTTTGTCATTCAGAACGGCGACGGAACCGTTGCCGCGGCTTTAAATACAGGAATCCAGAAATCCGGCGGGGATTACCTCACGTTTATCTTTGCCCGCAGGCTTTACCGCGATTTTATCAGCGGATATCTGGAAACCGCGGCGCGTACTTCGGCGGATTTTGTGTTCGGCAGCATCAGTGAAGAGGAATCCCATGCCGCGGAGCGCCGGCTGATTAGCAGGGCAATCCGTCAGGAGAGCGGTGCTCAGTATTTGAAAAGCATTCTAAACGATGCCATTCATATCGATATTTCCGCCATCATGCTCCGGAGAAAGTTTTTACTGGACAGGCAGATTTACTTTTTCGATTCCTGCAGCCACGGTTACGCGGAGGAGTTTGTTTTCCGCTGCCTTCTGTCTGCGGAAACGATTGCGCAGTCTCCGACGATTATTAAACGTGATACCGTTTATGAACTGAAGCGCGGCAAACAGAAATCGATCGGTAAGAATATTTTTCAGCATACCGACGCCATGCTCCGCATTTTTGATATGATTAAAGCCGCCCGGCGGGATGACGCGGAGCTTATACAGCTGTTTGAACATCAAAAGCTGCCGTTGACTGTGATGAACGGGATAGACGTGATGCTGAAGGAAGGCGCGGGTTATAACGCGGTGCGCGGCTATCTGCGCGTTGCGGGGTACGACAAACTGCTTAGTACGGGCAGACAGACGGACAAAGCGCTGAAGCGCCGCATCACGGTCTGGCGCACCATCCCGTGGATGTATAAAGCAAAATAAGCCTTTCTCTTTTTCCCTGCCGCCGTTTCCCCGGAGGCAGGGCTTTTTGCGTCTTTTTCTTGAAGTAACCACAGCAACATGATATAATCAATTCATACCATACAATATAGGAGGGCTATCCTTTTGGCAGATCAATTTCCGGCCCGGACGCAGCCGGTGCGTCCTCAGGCTGAATTCATCAGCGACGTTTCGCAGATCATGGCAGTCAGAGCGCGCGGCGCCGTACCAATGGCGCTGGTGCACACTTATGGCTGTCAGCAGAATGTTGCCGACGGTGAAAAAATAAAGGGTCAGCTTGAGGAAATGGGATTTTCTTTTACTGATCGAGAAGATGAGGCGGATCTCATCATTTTTAATACCTGCGCAGTGCGCGAACATGCTGAAGACAGGGTGTTCGGCAATGTGGGAGCGCTGAAAAATGTAAAACGGCGGCATCCGTCTCTGATTATCGCTCTTTGCGGCTGCATGATGGAGCAGGAGCATGTCGCCGAACGTATCCGAAAAAGCTTCCCTTTCGTCAATCTGGTATTTGGCACCCATGTCATTCATAAACTTCCCGAGCTTTTGTTTACTACCATTACTCAGAGCCGCCGTGTGTTTGAGCGGGGCGACGACAGCGAAGACAAACAGATTGTTGAAGGCTTGCCGGTTCACCGCGACGGAAACACAAAAGCTTGGCTTACGGTTATGTATGGCTGTGACAATTTTTGCTCATACTGTGTTGTACCCTATGTACGCGGCAGGGAGCGCAGCCGAACGCCGGAGGCAATTGTGGAGGAGTTCAAAGGTCTTGTGGACGCCGGGTATAAGGATATTACCCTTTTGGGACAGAATGTCAATTCCTACGGTAAGCATCTGGACGAGCCTGTGAATTTTTCTCAGCTTTTAAAAATGCTTGACGCGGTGGACGGCGATTACCGCATCCGCTTTATGACCTCGCACCCGAAGGACGCAACCCACGAGCTGATTGATACGATTGCGCAGGGCAGGCACATCAGCCACCATCTTCACCTGCCGTTCCAGTCCGGAAACAACAGGGTGCTTAAGGAAATGAACCGCGGGTATTCCCGTGAAAAATATCTTGACCTGATTGCTTATGCCAGGGAAAAGATCCTGGATCTTTCCCTGACTTCCGATGTGATTGTCGGGTTTCCGGGGGAAACCTACGAGGAATTCCTCGACACAGTCAGCTTGATTCAAACGGTGGAGTTCACTTCGCTGTTTACCTTTATCTATTCCCCGCGCGTGGGGACAAGAGCGGCAAAGATGCCGGACCCGATTCCCGCCAAGGAAAAGTCAAAATGGTTTGCAGAGCTTTGCAGTGAGCAGGAAAAAATTGCCGCTTCGCGCTGCGCCGGGATGGTCGGCACAGTCCAGCGGGTGCTGGTGGAAGAGCAGAATGAAAAAACCGGTCTTCTTTTCGGGCGAACCGACGGCAATATTGTTGTGGATTTCCCGGGGGATGAAAGTCTGATCGGCGGTTTTGCCGATGTAAAAATCACTTCCGCCCGCAACTGGATTTTAAATGGAGAGCTTAATCAATTATCATAAATAAAAATTTAAGGAGTTACTAAAATGGATATTATCAGCTTAGCAAGAGAAATCGGCAAGGAAATTCAGAAGGATCAGCGTTATTTGAATATGAAGCTTGCACAGCAGAACAGCGACGACGACCAGAAGCTTCAGGATTTAATCGGCGAGTTCAACCTGAAAAGAATGGCAATCAACAATGAGACACAAAAGTCTGAGCAGGACACCGACAAAATGCAGGCGTTGAATCAGGAACTGCGTCATGTCTATGCCCAGATCATGCAGAACGAAAACATGACCGCTTACAATAAAGCCAAGGAAGAAATGGATGCTCTGCTTCAGCGTGTCAGCGCCATCATCGGCCAGTCCGCAGACGGCGAAGACCCGGAAACCACCGACTATGAGCAGTCCTCTTCCTGCGGCGGAGACTGTGGTTCCTGCGGAGGCTGCCACTAATTTCGCTTAAAGACATGAACGGGAGATGAAACGCAGGTTATGGCAAATCTTTCACCAATGATGCAGCAGTATTTTGAAATCAAAAAACAGAATCCCAATACAATATTGTTTTTTCGCCTTGGTGATTTTTATGAAATGTTTTATGAAGACGCCAAACTTGCGTCGAAGGAACTGGAACTGACTCTGACCGGACGCGACTGCGGGCAGGAAGAGCGCGCGCCCATGTGCGGCGTTCCCTTTCACAGCTATGAAAGCTACGTCGCGCGCCTTGTTGCGAAGGGCTATAAGGTCGCCATCTGTGAACAGATGGAAGATCCCGCGCTGGCAAAAGGTCTTGTGAAGCGCGACATTATCCGCGTGATTACGCCCGGTACGGTGCTGGAAAGCAGCATGCTGGACGAGGCTCGCAACAATTTTATCTGTTCACTCTGCATCGAGGGGACGGATGCCGGAATCTGCTTTGCGGATATTTCTACCGGTGCGCTGCACGCAACCGCTCTTTCGGGCGGGGATTTGACGGAGCAGATCAAAAATGAGCTTTCCCGATTTTCACCGCGAGAGATTCTGGTCAACCAAAATACGCTGGAACTGAAAGAGCTTCCGAAATTTATTCGGGAGCGTCTTTCCGCCAGTTTGGAATTGCTGGACGACACTGAGTTTGAGCCGCATAACTGTTCTTCGATGGTACTGGAACAGTTTCATTCCAAAAGTCTGGGTGATCTGAACCTTTCCGACAAAACCGGAATCGTGCAGTCCATCGGTGCGCTGCTTTCCTATCTTAAACGCACACAGCGCGTGGGAATTGAGCGCATTAATGGCATAGACCTTTACACTGGGGCACAGTTTATGCATCTGGATTTAAGTGCGCGGCGCAATCTCGAACTGCTGGAAACGATGCGCAACAAGGAAAAGCGCGGCTCCCTGCTCTGGGTCCTTGATAAAACACGCACCGCAATGGGCAAGCGCCTGATCCGCAGCTGGATTGAACAGCCGCTGTTAAGTCCGGTACAGATTAACCGCCGTTTAAACGCGGTTGAGGAATTGGCGGGGGACGCCATACTGCGCGATGCCATCGCCGAACAGCTGACCGGAATCCACGATCTGGAGCGACTGATGTCCCGGATTGTGTACGGTTCCGCCAACGGCAGGGAACTGCGTTCGCTGTCGTCCGCAGTCATGCGGCTGCCCGCACTGAAGACTTTGCTGCAGAGTGTAAAGTCAAACCTCCTTACAGAGATTGAACAGCAGATTGATCTTCTGGAGGACGTTTATCAGATGGTTGACCGAGCGATTGTGGAAGAACCTCCGTTTTCCATTCGGGAAGGCGGGATGATTCAGCCCGGTTACAATGCGGAACTGGACCTTTTGAAAGGCGATATGAGCGACGGGCGCGGAATTATTGCCCAGATTGAGGCGCAGGAGCGGGAAAAAACGGGGATTCCGAAACTGAAAGTCGGCTACAACCGGGTGTTCGGATATTACATTGAGATCAGTAATTCCTATAAGGATCAGGCGCCGCCGGAATACATACGCAAACAAACCCTTACCAACTGCGAACGCTTCATTACCCCCGAGCTCAAGGAGCTGGAGGGAAAAATCCTCGGTGCGCACGAAAAGTCCGTACAGCTGGAATTCCAGCTGTTTGACGCTGTCCGAAACAATGTGGCCGCCCAGCTGACCCGTGTACAGTCAACAGCCGACGCGATTGCAAGGCTCGACGTACTGACCTCTTTTGCACAGGTTTCGGCGGTACAGCATTATGTACGTCCGATTGTAAATCTGGACGGAAAAATCATTTTAAAAGAAAGCCGCCATCCGGTTGTCGAGATTTTGCTCGATGCTCCCTTTGTGCCGAACGACGTTACGCTCGACAGGGACGAAAACCGGGTCGCCATCATTACCGGCCCGAACATGGCCGGAAAATCCACTTACATGCGCCAGACCGCACTGATTGTGATTATGGCTCAGATCGGGTGTTTTGTCCCTGCTTCCTATGCGGAAATCGGGATTACGGACAGTATTTTTACCCGTGTGGGAGCTTCGGATGATCTGGCCTCCGGCCAGTCGACTTTTATGGTGGAGATGTCCGAGGTTGCGGATATTATCAAAAATGCTACAAACAAGAGCCTTCTAATTTTGGATGAAATCGGGCGGGGAACCTCAACCTTTGACGGGATGAGCATTGCCCGCGCTGTTCTGGAATATGTCGCCAACAAGCAGCTTTTGGGCGCAAAAGCCCTTTTTGCAACCCATTATCACGAGCTGACGGAACTGGAAGAGCTGGTTGACGGTGTGAAAAATTATAATATCGCTGTCAAGAAGCGCGGCGACGACATCACCTTCCTGCGCCGGATTGTGCGCGGCGGTGCGGATGACAGCTTCGGGATTGAAGTTGCAAAGCTTGCCGGTGTGCCGAATAAAATTGTGAACCGAGCCAAACAGGTACTTGCCGAGCTGGAAAGCGGGCAGCAGGTGTCTATGCCGAAACGGCGCGGGCACAAAGAAGAAGCGCAGGAGGACTTGCAGCTGATGATTACCCCGCCCAACGAGACGGACATTATGGACAGGCTCAAAAAGCTGGACGTCAATACCCTGACGCCCATTGAGTGCATGAATACGCTGTTTGAGCTGGCCACGCTGGCGAAAGGGTGATTATTTTCGAGGGAGCAGAGAAGTTATGTGCCGTCTTATGAAATTGAATCCTTCCATGGAGCTGGAATACAAGAATTATATGAAGGAATGGCTGTGCAGCGGAGAAGTCATTGTTCCAATGTCCTCTCGCTCAGACAACAAAAATTTTTCAGATTACCTGCGGTTACAAAAAGAGTGGGAAACCGAGGAAGGGTGCCCGGAGAATTTTGTCCCGGGAACCACATGGTTTTATGTAAATGAACAGGGGAGAATTCTTGGGGCGGTGAACCTTCGGCACAGACTTAACGATTATCTTTTTTCAGTGGGGGGACATATCGGCTACGGTGTGCGTCCTTCCGAACGCCGAAAGGGTTATGCTTCCAAGATTCTTTCCCTTGCTTTGGAAAAAGCGAAGGGACTTGGGCTTCATAAGGTGCTGATAACCTGTGATAAAGATAACTGCGGATCGGCGCGGACTATCCAGAAGAATCACGGTATTTTAGAAAATGAAGTGCAGGATGAAAATAGCATTACGCAGCGGTACTGGATTAATTTGGACAACAGTTTTTAATTTGCCTTTTAGAAAAGGAGGCGTTTCATGAGTAAAATCAACGTTTTGGACAAACATATAGCGGAGCTGATTGCTGCTGGTGAAGTGGTGGAACGCCCCGCGTCCGTGATAAAAGAGCTGGTCGAAAATTCAATCGATGCCGGGGCCACCGCAATTACCGTGGAAATAAAAAACGGCGGAATTACCTATATGCGGGTTACGGACAACGGCAGCGGAATTGCCCGCGACGACGTCGCTGCTGCTTTTTTGCGCCATGCCACCAGTAAGGTACACAGTCAGGATGATTTGGAAAGCATTTCTACCCTCGGCTTCCGCGGAGAGGCTCTGGCCTCCATTGCGGCTGTGGCCCGGGTGGAGCTTTTGACCGCCACGCAGGGCGAGCTTGCGGGGACGCGCTACGAAATCGACGGCGGGGTGGAACAGGACTGTGAAGATGCGGGCTGTGCGCAGGGAACCACCTTTGTGGTGCGCGACCTTTTCTACAATACACCCGCGCGGATGAAGTTCCTGAAAAAAGATGTGGTGGAGGCAAATGCCATTGCAGCGGTGATGGACAGGCTGGCGCTTTCCCATCCGGAAATTTCGGTGCGGTTCATCCGTGATTCCCGCGAAACGCTGAACAGCCCCGGTGACGGAAAACTGAAATCAGCCGTATACGCTGTTTTTGGAAAGGAATTTACCGCAGGACTGATTCCTACGGAATATGAATGGAACGGTGTAAAGCTTTGGGGCTTTATCAGCAAGCCTTCCGCTGCGCGTCCAAACCGGAGCATGCAGCATTTCTTTATCAATGGACGATATATTAAAAGCCGCACTGCGATGGTTGCCCTGGAAGAAGCCTTCAAGGGTTCGCTGATGGTGGGAAAGGTACCCGCCTGTGTGCTTCACATGGGAATTTCTTTTCAGGCGGTGGATGTCAATGTTCATCCTTCGAAAATAGAAGTTCGTTTTATTAACGAAAAACCGGTGTTTGACGCGGTGTACCACGGCGTTAAAACGGCTCTTCACAGTGGGGACGTGCCAAGTGTGATGGCCTTCCAAAAGCCGGAACCGCCGGTTTTTGAACAGCCCAAGGCGTCGGTTCAAATTCAGTTTACCGCTCCCGCCAAACCTGCGGATTCCCAATCGCCGCCGGTTATCCCCGCGGTACGGCCCGCGGCGGCACCCGTTCACGGCTTTGCCGTAAGCGACGCACACCGGCCGACATTCCATACAAATTTTTCCGCAGCAAATATTGAATTTACCGAACCGGTTCCGGTGCCGGAGGACGATCACCCGTCTGCCTCTGTTATGCCGGAACCAGTTGCCGGGGAACCCGTACAATCTGCGGTACTGGGTGTCACACCGATTGAAACTCCTGCTTCCGAGGAAGCGGAAAAGCTGGTGGGAGAAGCCTTTAACACCTATATGATTCTGGAACGCGGAAACGAACTGATCTTTATCGACAAGCATGCCGCACACGAGCGGATGCTCTACGAAAAACTCAGGGCACAGGAAGGACAGGCCGACCAGCAGATGCTTTTGGAGCCGGTTGCCGTTACCCTTGAAAAAAACGAATACGCCGCAGTTATGAATTCTTTGGATCTTTGTGCGGCCGCCGGGTTTGAAATTGATGATTTCGGTTCCGGTACGGTTCTTGTCCGGAGTGTACCGTTGATTCTTGGCGACGATGACGTTGCGGGAACGGTGATGGAGATTGCGGGCTATCTGCAGTCAGCAAAAAACGATATTACAACGGAAAAGCTCGACTGGCTTTATCACAATGTCGCGTGCCGCGCGGCGGTAAAAGCGGGGGACGTAAGCTCGCCGATGGAACTTTCCGCACTTGCCAAAAGAATCGAAAACGAGGATATTCGTTACTGCCCGCATGGGCGCCCGGTATCCATCGTGATGAAAAAGAAGGATTTGGAGCGCCAGTTTGGGCGTATACAATGATGAATAAGAAGGATAAAATTCCGGTGATTGCTGTCGTCGGCCCGACCGCTTCCGGTAAAAGCCGTTTGGCCGTGGAACTTGCGCTTGCCGGAAACGGTGAAGTGATTTCGGCCGATTCCATGCAGATCTACAAAGGAATGAATATCGGCACGGCAAAGCCTACTGTGGAAGAAATGCGCGGTGTGCCTCATCACCTGCTTGATTTTGCACCGCTTACCCAGCCGTTCAGCGTGGCGGACTATGTTTCGCTTGCCTCTGACTGCATTTCTCAGGTATCTGCACGCGGCAAACTGCCGGTTATCGCGGGAGGAACCGGGCTTTATATTCGATCCCTCCTGCAAAACATTCAGTTTACTGAAAACGATAAGGATGAAACGCTCAGAAAGCAGCTTGCCCAAAAGGCAGAAGAGCAGGGCGTACAGTCGTTAATGGAAGAATTAAAAAGCTTTGACCCCGAATCGGCAGAAAGAATTCATCCGAACAATCTTAGCCGTGTGATCCGTGCTATTGAAATTTACCGTACGACCGGGTTCACGATGACCGAGCAGCTGGAACGGTCCAAGCAGGCTCCTACTCCGTACGATGCGTGTATGATCGGCCTTGATTTTCGGGATCGCCAAAAGCTCTACGACAGGATTAATCGACGGGTGGATCTGATGATACGGGACGGACTGCTTCACGAAGCGGAAGAAATTCTGAACCGGCCGGGTTCACAAACGGCAATGCAGGCAATCGGCTACAAAGAGCTTTTGCCGTATTTTCGTTCGGAGTGTTCTCTGGAAGAGGCGGTCGAGTCCATTAAACGGGAAAGCCGCCGGTACGCCAAACGACAGCTTACCTGGTTCCGCCGCGACGAAAACATTCACTGGATCATGGTGGATGAGTACCGTGACTTTGAGGAAATTTCCAATCAGGCATTCAGACTAGTTGACCGGAAAGGGTGGTAATATGAATAGCCCGCTGCTGAGAAGAATTGCATCGGCTGTTGTAGCCATCCTTCTGTTCATTTATATGGGGTATCAGATTTATAACGCCCATTTTGCAAAGATTCAGACGGAGACGGCTTCCTACGCCAGTACGGCGGACACCGTTCAGGTGACCGGTACAGCTATCAGAAAAGAGAAATTGATGGCATCCAAGGTCAACGGAGTCATTACTTATGTGATCGGTGATGGCGGTAAGGTGGCGAAAGGCGGCACCGTCGCAAAAATTTACCCGAATGAGCAGAGTGCCGCGGCGCAGCAGCAGGTTGCCGACCTTGATTACCAGATTTCCAAGCTGCAAAAGCTTAGTACGCCGGGGGATACTTACGCCGCCAGCATTGGCTCGATCAGTGCCCAGACCAATCTGAAGCTGGTGGATTTGCTCGATTGTATCCAGTCAGGCGAATACTCGGAGCTTTCCAACAGCCGCGAGGATTTACTGTACCTGATTAACGAGCGCCAGATTGTAACGGACAAATCGGCAAATTTCAATACAAGGATTAACGCCTTGAAGGCGGAGCGTGAAACGCTGACCAAATCCAATAGTGCGGCGATCGGCTCCGTGACCGCACCCGCATCGGGCTATTTTATCAGCGCTGTTGATGGGTACGAATCGGTGTATGATTATGATAAAATCCTGACCATTACCCCTGCGGAATTCAAGGAAAAGCTGACGGAAAAGCCGGTGGGACAGACCGGTTCCATTGGGAAGATCTGTGAAGCGTATGACTGGTATTTTGCCTGCCCGGCTGCGGCGGACAAGGCCGCCAAGTTTAAAGAAGGCGACACCGTTTCCATTCAGTTTCCGTTTGCCTCCAATCAGACGGTTCCGGCGACTGTTGCCGCGGTGAATCAGGCGGACAAAGATACGGAGGCAGTGGTTATTTTGCGGAGCAGCAGTATGAATTCTTCCCTTGCGCTGATTCGCAGCGCTACAGCTCAGATTCAGGTGGAGAAATACACGGGAATCCGGGTGAGCCAGAAAGCAATCCATTTTGCCAAGGTAACCAAAACGGGGAAAGACAGCAACGGGAAAGCAACCTCAGTAACCAAAGAAGTGCAAGGCGTCTATGTGATGCACGGCAGCGAAATAGAGTTTCGGCAGGTTTTCCCGCTGTTCAGTACGGGAAATTATGCCATTTGTCAGACGGATCCGCCAAAAGAAGACCTCATGACGGATTCGACCGTTAAGCTGTTTGATGAAGTAGTTGTGGAAGGGACTGATTTATATGATGGAAAAGTCGTCAAGTGAATTTGACCGCCGGTTTCTGGATGTGGAAGAGAATCTGAAAGTGATTCGCAGCAATATTGCCGCCGCCGCCCTAAAGTCCGGACGCCAACCGCAGGATATTACAATGCTTGCAGCCACGAAAACCGTACCGGTGGAAGTGATTAATCACGGAATCGCGCTCGGAATTGACCATATCGGCGAAAACAAAGTGCAGGAGCTCTGTGAAAAGTACGAATCTTATGATCTTGCACAATGCGAGCTTCAGTTTATCGGGCATCTGCAGACCAACAAGGTGAAAAATATCATAGGCAAGGTTTCAATGATTCAGTCGGTAGACAGTGTCAGGCTGGCAAACGAAATTTCCCGCCTTTCCCTTTCCAAAGGCGTCACAACGGATATTCTGATCGAAGTGAATATCGGAAATGAACCAAACAAGTCGGGGGTGCTTCCAACGGAACTGTATGATCTGATTGAGCAGACGGCGCTTTTGCCGTCGCTTCGTATCCGCGGTTTAATGGCGATTCCGCCCGCAGAGGCAAAAATGGCGGAAACACAGGGATATTTTTCAAAGATGTCTCAATATTTTATTGACATCAAGGGTAAAAAAATAGATAATGTTACCATGGACTACTTGTCCATGGGTATGTCATCGGATTATTCCCAGGCAATATTATCGGGAGCCAATATGGTTAGAATTGGTTCTGCACTGTTTGGCCCAAGAATATACAATTAATCATCATTACAGGAGGGTTAGCTATGGCAGGAATTGTAGAAAAAATCAAGGATATGTGGAATCCGCCGGAAGACGAGTACGACTACGACTATGACGGTGTTCAACAGGAGGAAATTTCTTCCCGTCAAAACGAAGAACCTGAAATCCGTGAACGTGACACGGTTAAGCGCGCACCCACGCAGAGCAGCGGAAACAAGGTTGTGAATATCCATGCAACCGCTCAGCTTCAGGTCGTTCTGTTTAAGCCGGAACGTTTTGGGGAAGAGACCTGCGCAGTTGCGGACGAGCTTTTGAAAATGCATACGGTAGTGTTAAACCTTGAAAATACAAACAAGGATGTTTCCCGCCGCATCATCGATTTTTTGAGCGGTGTTGCTTACGCAAACGGCGGAAAGATCAAGAGAGTTGCCACCAGCACTTTCATTATCACACCTTATAACGTTGACCTCACCGGTGACGACGTTTTAGATGAGCTGGAAAACAACGGCGTTTATTTTTAATGGATAAACAGTCGGCCAATGCAATTTTTGAAGCCAAAATTTGTGATGCCGTACGTCTTGCACAAAGCGGAGCGAAGCCCCGCTTTGTGGGCTTTTTGGACGAGTGCCAGGCGCTTACGGCACAGAAAATCATGAATCGTCTTTCCTTTAAAAACTATATGCTCTGGGGCGGATATAACGGCTCGGAGCGTGTGGTTTTTGGTGCGTTTCCGGACTTTACGGAGCCGGATACCGAATCGTTTCCCATTACCGCGGTGACCGCAGGCTACCGTGCCTGTGATCTGCTTACCCACCGCGATTTTCTCGGCGCTCTCCTTGCAAACGGACTCCAGAGGGAAACGCTCGGAGATATCCTTGTTGAGGAAGGCCGCTGTGTGATTTTTTCCCGCAGCGAGGTAACAGATTACATTCTGTCTCAAACACAAAAAATCGGCAGAGTCGGTGTCCGTTTGGAGAAGGACGCTGCGCTGCCGCTGCCGGTCGGCAGGAACTTTGAAGATTTTTCCGCGGTTGTTGCCTCTTCGCGGCTGGACTGCATTGTTGCGGCTGCCATAGGTACAAGCAGGGAAAAGTCATCAGAGATAATTCGCGCCGGTCTGGTAATGCTGAACCACGAAGTGAACACTTCCGTGTCAGCGGTTGTTACGCCGGACAGCAAACTTTCAATCAGGGGAAAAGGCCGCTTTGTTCTTGACCGCTTAGGGCCCATGACAAAAAAAGGCAGATTGAGTATTGCAGGCAGGAAATATATTTAACGGAGGGCTCCAACATGCTATCAATGAATGACATTATTAACGCCAGTTTCAGAAAATCCGGTTTCTCCGGGTATCGTACCGAAGATGTGGATCAATTTATCGATCAGGTAAAGGAATCCTATGATACGCTTCTCAAAAAAGACCTGGATCAGAAAGAGTCATATGAAAGACTAAAGGCGGAGAACGAACAGCTTCTTGAAAAAATTAAAATATTGGCCGAAAAAGTGGAAGAATATCGTAAGGAAGAGGACGAAATCAAAACCGCTCTTGTCAGTGCACAGAAACTGGGAGATGCCTCTATCCGCGAATCCCGCCACAAGGCGGAAATTATTGTCAAAGACGCCAACATTAAGGCGGAACGCATTATTTCCGGTGCAAAGCAGAGTGTGGTTGAGCAGGAAAAGGAAATGGAGCGTCTTCAGCAGACCGTTTCGGATTTCCGTTCCAAGCTTCTGAACCTCTACAAAGAGCACCTGACCTTAATCGACGCTTTGCCGTCGCACAAGCCGGAGGTTAAACCGGCGCCTGCACAGAATCAGGATGTTTTGGTACCGGAACCGGCTGCTCCCTCCACTGTCCCGGAAGAAGTGGCACAGCCTGCACAGGAGCAGATTTCTGCCGGTCAGCCGGACTCTGTGTTCAGTGCAGAGGTTTCCAATTTTGACGAGAATGAAATTCCCCCGGAAGGAAAACCGCAGCATTTCAGTTCCATTCAATTCAGCGATGATGACGAAACTGCTGGAGACGGTGATTCTACTGACGGAGTCTACAGCCACCATTCTTAAGAGCGTTTTGCCGTTGCGCATGGGCTGTTAACAACTACAGAAAGGGCGGGCTGACTGGTTCGCCCTTTTTCAATCATACCATACAAAAGGAGAGATTCTGTTGGCAATTATTGCACTATTGCTTGCAGCGGCGGCGGTTGCAGCTGACCAGATTTTAAAGCTTCTGGTTACGTCCAATTTGCAGCCAAACAGCGGTTTTAATGTTATCGATGGCTTTTTTAAGATCTTTTATATCCAGAACAGGGGAGCGGCGTTTGGAATGCTGCAGAACCAGCGGTGGTTTTTTATTTTGGTAACTTTGTCCATTTCCGCCGTCATCATTTATGCTTTATTCAAATACAGACAGCATAATTTCTTTTCCTATGCGGCCAGCGTTCTGATTATCGGCGGGGGCATCGGCAATCTGATTGACCGGGTGCTGTACGGATATGTTGTCGATTATATTTATGTTACCTTTTTTCCTCCGATTTTTAATTTTGCCGATTGCTGTGTGACGGTCGGAACCGTATTCTTAATCATTCATATCCTGTTTTTTTCCGATCTGAACAGCAATGCTGAAAAAGTTATCCGATCAAAATAATGCAGAATATTATTAAAATTGAGATACAGCCGGAAGATTCCGGCGTGCGGCTGGACAAACTCATCAGCCTCAAAGTGGATAATATGACGCGGTCTGCGGCCGAAAAGCTGATTGCGGACGGCAACGCGGAGATCAATGGAAAAATCCTTACCAAAAGCTACCGTGGTGCGGTTGGCGACTGCATTGACCTGGTCATTCCGGAACTGAAAAAACTGGATGTCCGGTCAGAAGAGATTCCTTTGGAAATCATGTATGAGGATGAGGATCTGCTTGTTGTCAACAAGCCCAAGGGGATGGTGGTGCATCCAGCCGCAGGCAACGCTACCGGTACGCTGGTGAATGCCCTTTTGGCGCACTGTGGCGATTCGCTTTCCGGAATCAACGGAGTTGTCCGCCCCGGGATTGTCCACCGGATAGATAAGGACACCAGCGGGCTGCTGATTGTGGCGAAGAATGACTTTGCGCATCGGAAACTTGCCGAACAGATAAAAGCGCACAGCTTTACCCGCCGTTATGAGGCGGTCGTACACGGCAATCTGAAAGAAGACGACGGGACGATTGACGCACCCATCGGGCGGCACCCCCTTCACCGGAAGATGATGGCGGTGACCGAAAAGAATTCCCGCAATGCCGTTACGCATTACCATGTTCTTGCGCGGTACAATGGGTTTACCCATGTGCAGTGCCAGCTGGAAACGGGGCGTACCCATCAGATCCGTGTGCATATGGCGTACATCGGGCATCCGATAGCGGGTGACCCGGTTTACGGCCCGAAGAAGCCGGTTCCGAACTTAAACGGCCAGTGCCTGCACGCCAGAGTGATTGGGTTCCTCCATCCGCGTGACGGCCGGTATATTGAAATTACCAGTGATCTTCCGGAATATTTTGTTCGCTTTCTGAAAAAGTTAAAGCAGACTTAACGCAGGATAAGGTGGCGTTCGGCGTGGATGATGAAACTTTGCATGTACGGTATCTCACGGTTATCGCGGCCGTTCTGTGCGCGCTCATTATCGGCTACAATGCTTTTTATGTGCCGGAAGTATCTCTTTCCGACATTATTGTAAAAACAGATACTTCCTCTTCCTTTGATGAGACCTATATCCCGAGAACCGCATCGGAAGCTTCCCTTTCCGCACCGTCCGCTGTTTCATCCAAGCCGGAAAAAACCGCCGGCGGAACTTCGGCGCCGAGCGGAAAGATCAACATTAACACCGCTACGGCTCAGCAGATGAGCGACGGCCTTGACGGCATCGGGGATGTGATTGCGAAACGCATTGTGGATTATCGCGAGAAAAACGGCGCATTCAAAAGTGTTGAGGAAATTAAAAACGTCAGCGGCATCGGCGATAAAATTTTTGCGAATCTGAAGGATCATATTACGGTATCATAACAGAAAAACCAGGTTATACATCCATATAAAAGGCCGGAACAACGTAATCGCTGTTCCGGCCTTTTGCCTGTTTTGTAGATTATTCTTTTGTCTGTACGCTGCCGGTTTCTTTTTCCGTATTGTTTTTTCGGTAAAGGCGTGCGGCTTTTTCAATTTCAGGAAGTGATTTCTGAACCGTGTTGGTGCATCGAACAATCTTCAGAAAAGCGCAGATGTTCAGTACGGCTGTAAAAGCCATCATCGCGGCGGAAACAGCACCAACCATCATGGTTACCGCCATAAAGGCGGGCTTACCGTTTTTTATCGATTTCATTTTACTACCTTCTTTCTTAATCTCCAAAACTGATCCCGATATCGCGTGCGGTTTGAATGATCTCACAATCCTTGGGGACGCCTTTCAGCTTTCCGGCAACGTCGCACAGCGGAACGGGAACAATACTGCCGTTTTGCAGAGCAACCATATTGCCGTAATTTTTATTGGCAATGAGTTTTGCCGCCGCGGTGCCGAACCTTGTCGCCAGAAGCCTGTCGTAGGGGCAGGGACTTCCGCCGCGCTGAAAATGTCCCGGGACGGTCACGCGGATTTCCTGACCGGTTCTCTCGCTGATTTCCTGCGACAGCCGATAGGAGATGGACGGGTAGGGCATGTCGGCCCTTGCGGCTTTAAACTCTTTCTTGCTCATTTTTGCTTCCTGCTGAGAAATGGCGCCTTCCGCGACTGCCAGAATGGAAAAGCGCTTTCCGCGTTTATTCCGCTGATCGAGCGTCTGAGCAATGCTGTCAATATTGTATGGGATTTCCGGCAGCAAAATGACATCGGCACCGCCGGCGATCCCGGCGTGCAGGGTCAGCCATCCGGCCTTGTGACCCATAATTTCCACGATGAATACTCTTCCGTGGGAAGTTGCGGTTGTGTGGATGCAGTCCAGCACATTCGTAGCAATTTCCATTGCACTGCTGAAGCCAAAGGTCATGTCGGTACCCCAAACGTCGTTGTCGATTGTTTTTGGGAGCGTGACGACATTCAGTCCCTCTCCGCTCAGCAGATTGGCTGTTTTATGGGTACCGTTGCCGCCTAAAATCACCAGGCAGTCAAGCTTCATCTTTTTATAATTGTCTTTCATGCATTGGACTTTGTCAACGCTGTTTTCGTCTACTATGCGCATCAACTTGAAGGGCTGACGGGACGTGCCCAGAATGGTGCCGCCAAGGGTCAGAATGCCGGAAAAGTCGTCCGGTTTCATCCGCTGGTAATTGCCCTCTATCAGGCCGCGATAGCCGTCATTAATTCCGTAAATCTCAACATTTTCCTTAAACTCCACATATAACGCCTTTGCGACACCGCGGATGGCTGCGTTTAATCCCTGACAGTCTCCGCCGCTTGTCAAAATTCCGATTCTTTTCATACGTTCCCTCTTTCCCTGAGTTTTTTCTCTTTACTTCCTGAGTTCGGAACTGTAAATTGGGTGGAAAGGCTTATTTCCGTCCTGTTCAATAAATTTGCTTACCGCCGCCCGAGCCAGACGGGAAAACTCTATCTGACAGTTACAGGGGGCTTTCCCTCTTTTGTCTATATGGGTGTACACCGTGTCGGACTGCATCATCCGTGTATTGATATTGTCACTCAGCATCAGATCCAGAATGGAAAATGCCCGCTGCCTGAGATCCTCCTCTTCAATGGGGAATATGAGTTCTACGCGCCGGTCAAGATTCCGCTGCATCCAGTCGGCGCTTCCCATATAGATTTTCGGATTTCCGGCGTTTTCAAAGCGGAAAATTCGGCTGTGCTCCAAAAGCTGGCCGACAATGCTGTGAACGGTAATGTTTTCGCTGATTCCCGTCAGCCCGGGAATCAGGCAGCAAATGCCGCGAACCAGCAGCCTAATCGGAACATTGGCCTGAGAAGCTTTGTAAAGCAGCATAATGATTTCGGGGTCAACAAGAGAATTTACCTTGGCCGTAATTCCGCAGGGCAGGCCCTGCTGGGCATTTGCAATCTCTTTCTCAATCATCCGCTGAAAAAAGTTTCTCATTCCGTGCGGCGCCACCACGAACCGGTTGTATTCCGGCGGGCGGGAGTATCCGGTCAGCACATTAAACAGAGAAGAGGCGTCGGTGCCGTAGGGTTCCTTACAGGTAAACACACCGATGTCGGTATAAATTTTTGCAGTGGAATCGTTGTAATTTCCGGTGCCCATATGAAGGTAACGCCGGATTCCGTCCTCGTCGCGCCGCACCACCAGCAGAATTTTGCAGTGGGTCTTTAGTCCCGCCAAACCATAGATAACATGGCAGCCCGCTTCCTCCAGCTTTTTCGCCCAGAGGATGTTATTCTCTTCGTCAAACCGTGCTTTCAGCTCCACCAGAACAGTGACCTGTTTGCCGTTTTCCGCCGCCGTAATCAGCGCCGCAACAATCGGGGAATGACCGCTGACACGGTAAAGTGTCTGCTTGATTGCCAGCACATTTTTGTCTTCCGCAGCCCTTCGTACAAAGTCCACAACGGTTTCAAAGCTTTCATAAGGGTGGTGAACCATCCTGTCTTTTTCACGGATCGCCTCAAAAATATTGTCATACCCCCAGAAATCGGCGGGGGGATAGACCGGTTCAATCGGTTTAAAGCACAGGTTTTCATATTCCGGAATAGAAGCAAATTTAGAAAAGAAGGTTAAATCGAGCGGGCCGGGCAGTTCATAGATTTCATCTTCGCTGATATCGAGCATATCGATCAGAAATTTCCGTGTTTCCGGGTCACATTTCTGCAGCAGCTCCAACCGCACGGGTTTGCCGCGCTTTCGTTTTTTAATGGATTTCTGTATTTCAATCAGCAGGTCTTCCGATTCCTCATCGATGTCAAGATCCGAATTACGGGTCATGCGAAATGGGCAGGCCGACCGTATATCGCTGAGTTCAAACAGTTCCTCCAGCTTGTACATGATAACATTTTCCAGAAGAACATAGACTTTTCCGTGGTCTGACGGAACTTCCAGAAAGCGGGAAAGGATGGACGGTACCTGTACGACGGCAAAATAGGAATCCTCCTCACCTTTAAGTCGTACCGCAATATTCAGGCTTTTGTTCGCCAGAAGCGGAAACGGGCGGCTTGTGTCCACTGCAAGCGGAGTCAATACGGGGAAAAGCACCTTATCGAAATAATCGGAAATAAAATGCAGCTGGTCGGGGTTCATTTCGTCGGGAAAGATAAAACTGATATTGCTTTTTCTCATTGCGGGGAAAATGGAGCGGTGCAGGCAGGAGTACTGCTTTTCGGCAAAAGTATGAATTTTATTGGAAAGCAGGGGCAGAAGCTGTTTCGGCGTCAGTCCGGAGGGGTCCTCCGCACGGTAGTCGGAATTCACCTGTTCTTTTACTCCCGCAACGCGCACCATAAAAAATTCATCCAGGTTAGAGGCGGAAATCGCCAGAAAACGGATGCGCTCCATAATCGGATTTTCCCGTTCAAAAGCCTCTTCCAGTACCCGGGCGTTGAAATCCATCCAGCTCAGTTCACGGTTGATATAGGGGAATTTCATTTTTTCGGTTTTATCGTTCATGTCAACCTCACAGCCTTTTTATATGAGTGATGATTTGATGGTAAGCACCGGATTGTATCCGAAAACCTCCTTGAAGAAGGGGGCACATTGTTCAAATGCCCATCTCTCAAGATAAACGTTGTCGTTGCTTTCCGCGGTAATCAGCAGTTTGTCGTTATCCAGCTTGACCTTAATGTCCTTGAGCTTTTGTTTTTGGGATTTATCCAGCGCGTTTGCAAGCCGGAAAATCGCCACAAGCTTGGAAACAATCAGCCGGTTTTTGTCGCTGATGCGCAGAAATTCAACATCGTCGTAATTCGGCACATCATATTCATTATAGCGGGAGACGTATGCTGTAATCAGCATTTCATCGTCGGTCATTCCGTAAACATCAATATCTTTAATCAGGTCAAACGCGCTTAAAAGGTGCTGTTTGGCGGTGACGTAGTGTCCACTGTCATGCAGAATGGCCGCCAGTTCCAGAAGGAGCCTTTTCCGGTGGTCAAGTCCGTGCGCACCTTTCATTTTATCGAAGATACGGCAGGCAAATTTTCGGATGTTGTCGGAATGCTTTTGATTGCAGTTGTAGGTTTTGGCGATTTCCTGCGCGCAGGAGATCGCATTTTCACGAACATGCTCAAAGTATTCATCCCCGCTTTTCGGGATCAGCATCAGGCGCATCAGCGCGTCCCAAAGCTCGACTTTGGGAGAGATAATATAATCTGAGGTGGTGAAATCGATGAGAGAAATATAAATTGCTAATGCGGAATACAGCAGTTCCGCGGTCTCTTCGTTGATACCGTACTGTAAGCTGATTTTTTCCTGGGACATGGAGCGGATCTTCTTAAACAGATCAGTGAGCATTTCCGCAGGAATGGTGTAACAGTCGTTTACCGGTTCCACTGAGCAGATTTTTGCAATCAGCTGAATTTCGTTTCCGGTCAGAATCAGATTCGAAACAATTCCCTTGTTGAAGGGGATGCTGATATGGCCGATGATGGAGTGCAGGTATTCTTCCACGACGGTGTAGAAATCTTCTGTCAGCTCCTGTATATTTCCCAGCATGTCATGCAGCTTTAACGCGCCCATCGGGATATTCTGAGAAAAAACCATATGCTTGCCGTTGTAAACGGAGAATCCAATGGTTCCCGCGCCGATATAGGAAATCAGCGCATTTTCGCTTTTTTTGTTTTCAATCTGATTCAGAAAATTCAGTATTTCGGAATAAATGAGCGTTTTTTCCTGATCGTCTTCCAGAACCTGGACAGTGATATCATTTTGAATTTTCAGCTGGTCAAGAACATAGGATCTGTTTTTGGCGTCTCTGAATGCGGTGGTTGCAACAACTTTGCACTGGTCAACTCCATATTCATTCATGATGGAGGAGTAACCGTGAAGAACACGGGAGAGCTCACGCAGGCTTTCAAACCGGATTTTTCCTTCGGTAAAAACCTCATGTCCAAGACTCAGGGGATACTCCAATACATCAATGTCAACGATTTCGCCTTTTTTTAATTGCGAGATTCTCATTTTCAGCATATTCGAACCAATGTCGATTACCGCTGCCACTTTGTTATTCTTTTTTCTGTTCAAAACGCCACACCACCAGTCGGTTTTATAAATCGATTATAACAAATATTGGCTGCTACATCAACATTTTCAGCTTTTTAAGTGAACTTTATTATTCTATTGAGTCCCGTAGAAATTTATGTATTCATAAAGAGGTTTACCAAAAATCCGTATGTGCATGGCAGATGCATGTGAATTATTTTCAGGTTGACATTTGCATGCCCCTGAGATAAAATAATACTAAACCTATAGGAATAGATATAATAGTACATTAGCAGTAAATTTTGAAACAGAATAGGATTGATGGAGAAGATTATGGATTTATTAGAGATAAAGTACGAAAATCTGAAAGAGTATCTGAGGAGTCTGAAAAGCGTTGCGGCGGCTTTTTCCGGCGGGGTTGATTCCACTTTTCTGCTGAAGGTGGCACATGATGTTTTGGGGGACAAGGCGATAGCGGTTACGGCGCGTTCGCTCAGCTTCCCCAAAAGAGAGCTGGACGAAGCTACCACTTTTGCGTTTGAAAACTCCATTCAGCATATGATTGTCGATTCCGAAGAACTGGACATTGACGGATTTTCAACGAACCCGACAAACAGATGCTATTTATGTAAAACCGAACTTTTTACAAAAATCAAGGCGATTGCACAGACAAAAGGAATTGAAAATGTCATTGAAGGTTCCAATTCAGATGACAACGGGGATTATCGCCCGGGTCTAACGGCTGTTGCCGAGCTGGGCATTAAAAGCCCGTTAAGAGAGGCTGGCCTTACCAAGGCGGAGATCCGCCAGCTTTCCAAGCGGCTGGGTCTTCCCACATGGAACAAGCAGTCCTTCGCCTGCCTGTCCTCCCGATTCCCATACGGAGAAAGCATTACGCCGGACAGACTGCGCATGATCGATCAGGCGGAACAGTATCTGCTCGATTTGGGTTTCCATCAGGTGCGTGTCCGTTTTCACGGCAATCTTGCCCGTATTGAAACGGACGAAAACGGTTTTAACGCGATGATGGACAGACAGACCCGTGATAAGATTTATACAAGGTTCAAAGAGATAGGATTTACCTATATCGCGGTGGATATCAGAGGCTACCGTACCGGCAGTATGAATGAAACACTGAAAAAATAAGCCATTTCTCTATTTTTATATACGGGAAACCCCCGGCCGCAGTTCATTTTGCAACGGCCGGGGGTTTTGTATCATCATTGAATAAGCCTGTCTATTTTACCAGCATGTCCCACGCCACTTTGGAAAACAGCAGGATCAATACGAACATCATAACGGGCCGGATAAACCGGGCACCTTTTTTAATCGCCAGTCCGGAGCCAATCCAGTGACCGGCAATGGAACAGACCGCAGCCGGTACTGCTACGGAGTATTGAATCGTGCCTGCCGCAACAAAGGTAATAAGCGCGGCTACATTGGAAGCCAGGTTTACGACTTTTGTATTTCCGCAGGCTGTTTTATAGTCAAATCCCAGAAAAGCGGTGAAAGCAATAATCAGAAAAGTGCCGGTACCCGGGCCGAAAAATCCGTCGTATACGCCGAGCAGCAGTCCAATTCCCGCCGAAAGCGCCATGGCACGCCGTGTGGGAATGTGGTCGAAAGTACTGATGTCCGCGCTATCTTTTTTTCGCGACAGCAGGATGACAACGGCGGCCAAGGGGAGAAGCACCAGCATGGCGACCCGAAGAAAATGGTCGTCCAGCACAAGAGCCAGCCTTGCTCCGGCGTAGGAACCGCCGAGGGCAAATCCAGCGGAAACGAGAGCGACGCGCAGATGAAAACTGCCGCTTTTTAGAAATCTCCCGGTAGAAAATATGGTGCCGATACAGGAAGAAAACTTATTGGAACCGGTGGCAAAATGAGCCGTCATTCCCGTCAGATAATACGCGGGCAGTGAGATCAGTCCGCCGCCGCCCGCAACTGCGTCCACAAAGCTTGCCAGAAATACCAGAGGGCACGCGATAAGAATTTGCTGATACACTTTCATAAGTAGACTCCCCCTGCAATTTTAAATAAAGTTCTCATATTTATGGAAATATCAATGGTACCGCACGATGATTACAGAACCAAAGAAGAAAAATAGGAAGTTAAGACAGCCAACAGAGAGTAAGATCCGTCACGGAAAAGTTCAGCTTTTCATGCAGCTTCAGAGAAGCTTCGTTTCCGGCTATAATTTGAGCGAAAGGAATTCGCCCTTCTGAAAGAAAACGGTTGACGAGAAAGGTTTCCAGTACGGCGGCAACACCCTGACGGCGGAATTCCGGAAGTACCTCCAGCATGCCCATGGCACCTTCCGCATGTGTTCCGATGAATCCGGCGAGCCTGTTTTCTATATAGGCGCCGAACATCGCACCGGATTTTAAGCGACCCAGAACATATGGCTCGTTATCCTCCGCGTGGGTATAATGTTTTAAAACAAAAGGCAGGCAGGTTTCGTCCAGCGGGCGGATTACCGCCCCGGTTTTCGGTACGGGAAGCGGTACTTTTTTTAGATACGCCGTCTGGTGGCAAATCGTTTTTCTTTGCAACGAAAATTGCTTTTGAAGTGTTTTGACATAGCAATTCTGATGCGTAACAATCACTTGAGGATTTCTAAAGATAGAGAGCATTTCAGCGACGGTCTGGTCATCCTGCGCACTAATCATATAAACATCGCACGCTTTATTATAAATCAGAATCCCTCGGCCTGTAGAGTATAATATTTCTGTATCTTTTCTTCTTAAGATTTCCAGCATATCAATATGTAAGAGGTTATTCCTTGCTAAATAGGAAATGGCTTGTGATCTGTCCATCAATACCCCGTATCCTTTCCGACAAACTGAAGAACTGGTTCTTTAACCGGCAGCTATGAAAAAGAGCACCCGCAAACGCGGATGCTCTTTCTTGGCGGAGAGGATGCGACTCGAACGCACAATGCCTTGCGGCACACCACATTTCCAATGTGGCTCCTTACCATTAGAATACCTCTCCAAATGGTAACCGTGTTGCCCGTACATCAGGCAACTCTGATATTATATCGGATGTTACAGGAAAAATCAACCCCTAATTTGAAGATATTTGAAGTTTTACAGAAATTCCTGTATTTTGGTATTGCACACGGTAGGTTCGTGTTATAATATAAGAATAATTTATTGTTGCTAATATTTAGGAGGTATCAGCTTGAAAAGGACTGAAATAGCCGAACTATATTCAAAAAAGGCGGAACTTGGCGGTAAGACCGTTACGGTTTGCGGCTGGGTGCGCACGATCCGGGATTCAAAAGCGCTTGGTTTTATTGAACTGAACGACGGAAGCTGCTTTAAGGGAGTCCAAATCGTCTTTGAATCAGATAAAATTCCTAATTTTACAGAGGTCGCAAAGCTGAACGTCGGTTCAGCCGTTGTGGTGACAGGCGAGTTGCTTTTAACGCCCGAGGCAAAACAGCCTTTTGAAATTCATGCCGCACAGGTGGAAGTGGAAGGACAGTCCACGCCGGATTATCCTTTGCAGAAAAAGCGCCATTCGTTGGAGTATCTGCGTACGATTGCACATCTGCGCCCTCGTACCAACACTTTCAGCGCTGCATTTCGCATCCGTTCCGCTGCAGCGTATGCGATTCATAAATTCTTCAACGAGAATGATTTTGTCTATGTCCATACTCCGCTGATTACCGGAAGCGACTGTGAGGGAGCGGGGGAGATGTTCTCTGTAACCACACTGGACGCGGACAACCCTCCCCGTACGGAAAGCGGAGCGGTGGATTATTCACAGGATTTTTTCCAGAAACACACTTCCCTGACGGTTTCGGGACAGCTGGAAGCAGAGTGTATGGCAATGGCGTTCGGTAAAGTCTACACCTTCGGCCCGACTTTCCGCGCAGAAAAGTCCTACACCCAGCGCCATGCTGCGGAATTCTGGATGATAGAGCCGGAAATCGCGTTTGCCGATCTACAGGACAATATGAAGCTTGCGGAGGCAATGATTAAATTTGTCATCCGTTATGTCATGGAAACCTGCCCGGACGACATCGCGTTTTTCAACCAGTTTGTAGACAAGGGCCTTGTAGATCGTCTGCAGAATGTAATTGATTCCGATTTTGCACGCGTAACCTATACGGAGGCAATTGAGATCCTGAAAAAGAACAACGATCAGTTTGAGTATAAGGTGGATTGGGGAACCGACCTTCAGACCGAACACGAAAAATACCTGACAGAGAAGGTTTACGGCAAGCCGGTCTTTGTAACCGACTATCCGAAAGAGATTAAAGCTTTCTATATGCGTATGAACGATGACGGTAAAACGGTGGCCGCAGTGGATCTGCTGGTACCGGGTATCGGTGAAATTATCGGCGGCAGCCAGCGTGAAGAGCGTATGGATGTTTTGCTGCAGCGCATGAAGGATTTCCATCTTGAAGAGGAAAATTACTGGTGGTATCTTGACCTTCGGCGTTACGGCGGCACAAAGCACGCCGGATACGGCCTTGGGTTTGAGCGCTTGGTTATGTATCTGACAGGAATCGCCAATATCCGCGACGTACTTCCGTTCCCACGGACAACCGGTACGGCTGAATTTTAATAGGAAACAGAGAAAGGATGTGTCTTTTATGGCAATGTGGAAAGAAAACCTGAAAATCGGTGTTCCCCTGATTGATGGGGAACACAAGGAACTCTGTGACAGGATTGACCAGCTCTTTGCCGCCTGCAATCAGGGAAAAGGGAAAGAAGAAATATATAAAACGCTGGAATTTTTGGAGGGCTACACCATCAAGCACTTTTCGGATGAAGAAAAGCTGCAGAGAAGCAGTACTTATCCAAAGTGCAAAGAGCACAAGGAGCTGCACGACTATTTTACAAAGCAGCTTGCAGATCTGAAAAAAGATCTTTCCAAAGAGGGCGCATCGATTGCACTGGTGTCCAAAACCAACTATTTTCTGATGAACTGGCTTCTGAATCATATTCAGAAGGTTGACAGCGAACTTGCCCAGTACATAAAATAGATTTATACAAGAGTTATGAGCAATCCCCTTGACGAGATAGACAGAAATATGCTTGTATTATTGTGATTTTATAATCAAAGATTAAAAAATGCAGGAATTTTATTTTAGACTTGCATTTAATCACGGGTTATATTAGAATAATAGGAGTTTACATATGTATTTTGCATATTATGATAGGGAGATGCTCATGTTGCAATTTTTATCCATGTCAGAATCCGAGCTGTTAAAAGTGAAGGCAGACTTGGAGGACCGCTACAATCAATTTAAAGCACAGGGCCTTAAACTGAATATGGCGCGCGGAAAGCCAGCGACGGATCAGTTGAATCTTTCCATGAAAATGCTGGACACCCTGAATTCCGGGTCGGATATGCATTCTTCAACAGGAGATGACTGCCGCAATTACGGTTTGCCGGATGGCCTGCCGGAGCTGAGAGAGTTGTTCGCGGAACTGATGGGAGTGGACGACAACAACATCATTGTCGGCGGAAACTCCAGCCTCAACATGATGTTTGACGCGGTATCCTGTGCCATGACGCATGGCTTTGCGGGCTGCGAACCCTGGGGCAAACAGGGTCATATCAAATTTTTGTGTCCTTCCCCCGGCTATGACAGACATTTCGCCATCACCGAATATTTCGGTTTTGAACTCATTGCGGTACCGATGCTTGCTACCGGACCGGATATGGACGTTGTTGAAAAGCTGATTCATGACGATGCTTCCGTCAAGGGAATCTGGTGTGTACCGAAATATTCCAACCCCACCGGAATTACTTATTCGGATGAAACTGTCCGCCGGTTTGCAGCGCTGAAGCCTGCGGCGAAGGACTTCAGAATCTTCTGGGATAACGCCTACTGCGTTCATGACCTGACGGATACCCCAGATACCCTGCTGAACCTTTGGCAGGAATGCCGGAAGAACAATACCATTGATTTACCCATCTTCTTTGCATCTACCAGCAAAATTACGTTTCCGGGCGCCGGCATTGCGGCGATGGGAGCAAGCGAAAAAAATCTCTCCGTCCTAAGAGAGCACTATTCCTTTCAGACAATTGGGCCGGATAAACTCAACCAGCTGCGCCATATTTATTTCCTCAAGGATCTGGATGGCGTCATGGATCATATGACAAAGCACCGTGCTTTGCTGGAACCGAAGTTCCGCACCGTTCTCGGAAGGCTGGAATCCGAATTGGGGGGCAAAGGGGTTGCCGAGTGGACCAGTCCCAACGGTGGTTACTTTGTCAGCGTGGACGTTCTGAACGGCTGCGCAAAGCGTGTGGTTTCCCTCTGCAAGGAAGCGGGAGTCACTCTGACCGGCGCGGGCGCAACTTATCCGTACGGCAAGGACCCCAACGATCAAAACATCCGTGTTGCGCCGACTTACCCGCCTGTGGCGGAACTGGAGCAGGCGATGGAATTGTTCTGTATCTGCGTACAGCTTGCGGCTGCGGAAAAGCTCTTAAATAAATGAGGAAAGGGAGCAGTGCTCCCTTTCTTTTTTTAACGCTTTCTGTTAATAATCTTGCCAAATTGATTGACTTTTTAAGGCAATAACAATATAATAAACTTTGTTACGTCTGCGAGGATTCACAGAATACCGAAATTGGAGGATTTACGAATGAAGCGAGTAGCAAAACCAGTTTTTTTCATCGTCGCCCTCCTCATACTGTTTTTAACTTATACCGCCACCTTTGGTATTAAGGGACAAAACGGGGATAATTCGAACACCTACATAAAAGGTGTAAGCGACATTAGATGGGGAATTGACATTAACGGCGGCGTCGAGGCTACTTTCAGCCCCGCAACTTCGACTAAGGCAACTAAGGAACAGATTGATTCCGCCAAATCCATTATCGAAGTTCGCATGACCAGCAAACACATTACCGATTATGAACTTTATACGGATTACGATCATGATCGTATTATTGTGCGCTTCCCATGGAAGAACGACGAAACCACTTTTGATCCGGAAGGCGCAATTCAGGAGCTTTCCGCAACGGCAATGCTTACCTTCCGCGAGGGCGGCGAGTATACAACGACGGAAAACGGCTCCGATGGACAACCCGTCTATAAAACCCCGAAGGGTACCACCGCAGATTCCATCATTCTGCAGGGCAGCGACATTAAGAGCGCCAAAGCAGAAATGTCTCAGGATCAAACAAGCGGTACATCCAAGTATCTGGTCGGCCTTGAGCTGAACGACAGCGGAACCGAAAAATTCGCAGAGGCGACCGAGCGTCTGCAGGGCAAAGTCATTTCCATCTGGATGGATGACGTGATGATTTCCAGCCCGACGGTCAACGCGGTGATAACAGACGGAAAATGCACCATTGAGGGTAACTTTACCGCAGCGGAAGCGTCTGCTCTGGCGAACAAGATTACCGCCGGTGCGCTTCCCTTTAAACTTACAACTACCAACTTCAGCACAATCAGCCCCCTGCTGGGAGCTTCTTCCCTGCACGCCATGCTGATTGCCGGCTGCATTGCATTCGCTATCATTTGTATCTTTATGCTTTTTGTTTTCAGACTTCCCGGCTTTGTGGCGATTATTGCGCTGCTTGGCCAGATCGCACTTTCCTTTGCGGCTGTTTCCGGTTACTTCCCGTTTGTAAACAGCTTCACCATGACCCTTCCCGGTATTGCCGGTATCATTCTTTCCATCGGTATGGGCGTGGACGCAAATATTATTACCGCATCCAGAATCAAAGAGGAACTGTGGGCGGGCAAAACGCTTGACGGCGCAATCCAGAAGGGTGACGACAACAGCTTCTGGGCGATTTTCGACGGCAATATTACCGTTATTATCGTTGCATTGATCCTGATGGGTGTATTTGGGCCTACCAATATTCTTTCCATGATCTTTGGGCCATCCACCACCGGTTCTATTTACTCCTTCGGTTATACTCTGCTCATTGGTATTATCGGCAACTTCGTGTTCGGCGTAACGGCGACCCGCCTAATGACAAAGTCCCTTTCCGGGTTTAAGTTCGCACGCAGCAAATGGTTATATGGAGGTGCCGCAAAATGAGAATCTTTAACATCAAATTCTTTGAAAACAGGAAAATCTTTTTTGGCATTTCTCTTGGTATTATGGCGATTGGCCTGATTTTCAATATCATTTTCGGAACCCAGCTCGACATTCAGTTTACCGGCGGCGCGGTTATCAAATATTCCTACTCCGGATCCATTAAGCAGGAAGATGTAGAGAAAATTGTACAGGATACCGCCAAAAAGGATGTTACGGTTCGTATTCTTGAGAACGTAAAATCGGCAGACGGCGCTGAAGTCAAAAACAATGTGTCCATTTCCTTTGCGGGAACGGATTCTATCACAATTGACAATCAGCAGGCAATCGCAAAAGCCCTTGCGGCAAAATATCCGGATGCCGGCTTCCAGGTTGTCGAATCCAGTTCTGTCAATCCGTCTATGGGCCGCAGTTTTTTTGCAAAATGTATCGCGGCGGTTGCGATTGCTTCTCTGCTGCTGATTCTTTATGTTGCATTGAGATTTAAGAAAATCGGCGGCATGTCCGCCGGTATTATGGCTATTATTGCCCTTTTGCATGACGTTTTGATGGTTTACTTTACCTTTATTATTTTCAGAATGCCGCTCAATGACAGCTTTATCGCCGTTGTTCTGACCATTTTGGGATATTCTTTGAATGATACCATCATTATTTATGACCGTATCAGAGAAAACCGCAGACTGCTTGGGCCAAAAACTCCGTATTCGGTTTTGGTTAATACAAGCATCAATCAGACCTTTACACGTTCCCTTTATACCGCCGGATGCACATTCTCTTCTATTGCGACGGTATATGTAGTCGGCGCTGTTTTCGGTCTGACCAGCGTCACCACCTTTGCACTGCCGATGATGGTCGGTGTTGTAACCGGCTGCTATTCCTCAGTCTGCATTGCCGGCCCGATGTATGTCATGTGGCAAAACCACAAGGCTACCAAAAGGGCGGAAGCAAAGGCCTGAAATCCTGCGAGCTAAAGCCAATATAAATCTATGCCACCGATCTGTTCGGCTGACCTTACGGCTGCCGGCGGTCATCGGTGGCTTTTTATTATCGTATGCAGGATTTTTGACTCCTTTACCCGCACATGATGCAGATTAAATATTGAATATTTTTTGTCAAAATGATACAATAAGCAATTATGGGGTAGGTGTAGTGCGTGAGTATAAAAAAGTGGCAGGTCTTTTCGTGTGACGCTCGGTCGGCGGAAAAAGTAACGAAAGAAACCGGTATTCCCGAACTTTTAGCAATTTTGCTTCAGGCCAGAGGAATCACAGAGCCTGAACATGTCCGTGAGCTCTTTCAATCAGAATTGCATTTTTCTGATCCGTTTTTGATGGCAGATATGCGTCAGGCGGCTGACCGTATTTTAAGTGCGGTGGACGGATTTGAAAAAATAGCGATTTACGGGGATTATGATGCGGACGGCGTAACTTCTACCGCGATGCTGTATTCCTATCTGGAATCCTGCGGCGCAAATGTGCTGTACTATATACCGGAGCGCGAGGGCGAAGGCTATGGCCTTAACAAAAACGCTATTCAAATACTGCACGAACAGCAGGTTAACCTGATTGTTACGGTTGACAATGGAATCTCTTCTATTGATGAAGTCGATTACGCAAACAGTCTTTCTATCGACGTTGTGATTACGGATCATCACCGGCCGCGCGCGGAACTGCCGCGTGCCTGTGCTGTGGTAGACCCTTACAGAACCGACTGCAAAAGTCCGTACAAGGATTTTTCTGGGGTCGGTGTCGCCTTTAAGCTGATTATGGCTTTGGAAGGGGAAGACTGTGACATTACAGCACTGCTGGACAACTATGCCGATCTTGTCGCAATCGGAACAATCGGTGATATTGTTCCTCTGACGGGAGAAAACCGCAGCCTTGTCAAAGCAGGACTCAGAATCATATCCCACAATGACCGGCTTGGACTCCGTTCTTTATTGGAGCAGGCAGGTATGGAAGGACGCAAACTGACTGCCGGAAATGTCGCATTTACTATTGTACCGCGAATCAACGCAACAGGGCGTATTGGTTCCCCCGACAGGGCGGTTCGCCTTTTGCTGACGGAATACCCGGAAGAGGCGGGAGAGCTTTCTTCCGATATCAATGATGACAATGAATATCGGCGCCAAATTGAGAAAGAGATATATGAAAAAGCGCTGCAGCAGTTAAGCGAGGAGCCGCAGCGGCTTTACGACCGTGTTTTGGTGATAGAAGGCGAAAATTGGCACCACGGAGTCATTGGAATCGTTTCTTCCAGAATTACCGAACAGTTCGGCAAACCGAGTATTATTATTTCGTATTCCGGAGAAGAGGCGAAAGGTTCCGGCAGAAGTATTGAGGGCTTTTCCCTTTTTGAAGCAGTGCGTTCCTGCGATAAGCTGCTGACTCGCTACGGCGGTCACCCCATGGCTGCGGGTCTCACCTTGCCGACGGAAAATATAGCGGCTTTTCGAAAAACGATCAATGACTACGCCGCTTCGCTGAACGGCCCGATGCCGGTACCCGTCATCAAAATAGACTGTCTGTTAAAACCCCAGCAGCTTACGCTGGATGTCCCAGAATATGTTCAGGCTCTGGAACCGTTTGGAATGGGGAATCCGTCGCCGCTTTTCGGTCTGTATCATATGAAATTGTCCGACATTACGCCGGTCGGCGGGGGAAAGCATCTGCGCGTTACGGTGTCACAGGGCTCCGCAACGGTACGCTGCATGAAATTCGGTACTACGCTGGAACAATTCCCTTATCTTCCCGGCGATATCCTAGACCTTGCGGTCACGCTGGAAGCAAGGGAATATAACGGTAAAAATACGCTGTCCGTATTCATAAAAGATCTGAAACGGTCGGATGTGGATGTAGAAAGCGTCATTTCCGGTCTTGCTCTTTATGAAAAATCCAAAAGACAGGAACCGTTAACACAGCAGGAAATTTCCGACCTGATTCCGGATCGTGACGAATTTGCCGCTGTTTACCGTGCAGTACGCGCCGGCAACGGTTTCTGCGGGGAAGCGGAGGGCCTTCTGGTAAAGACCGGTTCGGATCGGCTGGGTTTTGGAAAGCTGCTGACAGCGCTGGATGTACTTTCCGAACATCATTTGATTAAGCTGGAGAAATCCGGCAATATCTGTATTATAGAAATGTTACATACGGAAAAGAAAGTCGATTTGTTCCGTTCCGACATACTCGATCAATTAAAACGACTTGGAAAGGCGGGTGAATAATATGGCGTGGCCGTTGATGACTTATGATAATCTGGTCGCATTAATCAAAGAGAGCGAACATGACTACGACATGGATGTAATTGACCGCGCCTATCAACTCGCGGTTAAATCCCATGAGGAGCAAAAACGCCTTTCCGGAGCACCCTATATTTCCCACCCGGTAGCGGTTGCGTGTATTCTTGTGGAATTGGGTATGGATACCGAATCCGTTGCGGCCGGTCTTTTGCACGATGTTGTGGAGGACACACCGGTCAATCTGGAACAATTGAAAAAGAGCTTTGGCGCAGATATTGCCAATCTGACGGACGGCGTAACCAAACTCGGCCGCATCCCGTATTCCTCCAGAGAGGAACAGCAGGCAGAGAATCTGCGTAAAATGCTGATTGCCATGGCCGAGGATATCCGCGTTATTATTATTAAGCTTGCTGACCGTCTGCACAATATGCGTACGATTGAATTCATGCCTCCACAGAAACAGCGTGACAAAGCGCTGGAAAATATGGAGGTTTACGCGCCGATCGCGCACCGCTTAGGTATCCGAGCCGTTAAAGAGGAACTGGAGGATCTTTCCCTTCGTTGCCTGGACCCTGTCGCGTATGAGGAAATTGAAAGCAGTCTGGAATTAAGAAGCAGTGAGCGGAAGGCGTTTATTGACCGCACTAAAAAGTGCATTTTTGAACGCGTATCGCCGCTGATCCCCAACGTTTATCTGGAAGGAAGAGTCAAGAGCATCAACGGCATTTTCCGGAAGACGTTTATTCAGGGCCGCTCTATGGATGAAATTTACGATATTTACGCTGTGCGTGTGATTGTCGATACGGTAAACGACTGCTATAACGTTCTGGGTGTAATCCATGATATGTACCGTCCCATTCCGAACCGCTTCAAGGACTATATCTCCACCCCGAAGCCGAATTTATATCAATCCTTGCATACGACGGTGATCGGGAAGGACGGAATTCCGTTTGAAGTTCAAATCAGAACGTGGGAAATGCATCATACCGCCGAATACGGAATTGCGGCCCACTGGAAGTATAAGCTCGGTCTTGGCGGGAAGAGCGGCGATACGCTTGAGCAGCGTCTTGCGTGGATTCGCCAGATGCTGGACAATCAGAAGGATAATGAGGACGCGACCGACCTGGTGCGCACCATCAAGTCGGATCTGGCTCCGGAAGAGGTCTTTGTCTTTACCCCGCGAGGCGATGTAATCAACCTGCCGTCCGGCTCAACGGTAATCGACTTTGCTTACGCCATTCACAGTGCCGTTGGCAACCGAATGATCGGCGCCAAAGTGGACAAGCGCATTGTCCCGATTGATTATAAGGTGAAAACCGGTCAGATCATTGAGGTTTTGACTTCCAAAGAGACCCGTGGGCCAAGTCGTGACTGGCTGAAAATTGTTAAGACGAGTGAAGCCCGCAATAAGATACGCGCATGGTTTAAGCGTGAAAAGCGTGATGAAAATATTGTTGAGGGCAAAGCTGAACTCGAACGGGAATTCAGAAGAAACGGCATTGATCTGAGCGAGTCGGAGCTTGCAGCCCTGCTGGAAAAGATCGGTGCCAAACAAAACTGTGCCACGGCGGACGATGTATACTCCGCCATCGGCTACGGCGGAATACAGCTCTGGAAGATCATGCCGAAAATCAAAGAAGACTATATGAAGGAAAAGCGTCCGCCGGTTGCTGCCCCGGCGCAGCCGACCTCTAAACCGGGCCCGAAAAAACCGGTCGGCGGCGTGACGGTTGACGGTATGGACAACTGCCTGATTAAGTTTTCACGCTGCTGCAATCCTCTACCCGGGGACGATATCATCGGCTTTATTACCCGCGGCTTCGGCGTTTCCATTCACAAGCGTACTTGTTCCAATGTTCCGCAGAATCTGCAGGAAGCGCCGGAACCCGAAAGATGGATTAAGGCGCACTGGACGGGTGAAGTGAAAGAGGAATTTAAATCCACACTGGAAATTGTGGCAAATGACCGCTCCGGCCTGCTTGCCGATGTGACCCAGCAGCTTTTCAACATGCATATCTTCATCCATTCGCTGAATTCCAGAGAAACCAAGGATGGCAGCGCCGTGATCTCCGCGACCATTACCATTAATGGGCTGGATCACCTGAACAGTATTATTAACCGCCTCAACAATATTGAGGGGATTGTTTCGATTAAGCGTTCCTAATACCGACCGGATGGGCGGAGCCATTGGGAATTAACAAGAAGAAATTGGAGTCTGCTATGAAAGTAACAAGAATCACCGGCGGGCCGCTGCCCACCAACTGCTATATTTTAACAGATGATGAAACCGGCCTTTCCGCGGTAATCGATCCCGGGTTTGAGGACCCGAAGCTGACGCAGGCGGTTTTGAGCCTGGGCACAGAGAATGTCAGTGCTATTCTGTTAACTCACGGACATTTCGATCATATTATGGGGGTAAGTTCTTTAAAACGGCTAACCGGCGCCAAAATATATATCTATTCCGATGATATGCTGTTTACCGGCGACAATTCTCTGAATTTGTCCACTATGGTTTCCCCGATGGGATCAGAGCCCTTTACGGCGGATGTATCGCTGAATGACGGGGACGTCATTGAGCTTGGCAGCCTGAAAATTCGGGTGATGCATACGCCCGGACATACGATCGGCAGCTGCTGCTATCTTGTGGAGGATGCTCTTTTTTCAGGCGACACGCTGATGAAATGCAGCTGCGGCAGGACGGATTTCCCCACCGGAAGCTATCCGCAGATGATGGATTCCCTGAAGAAGCTGGAGAATCTGGAAGGGGACTTTCATGTTTACCCCGGGCATGAATGGGAAACCACGTTGGAGTACGAACGAAAGAACAACCCGTATATGGGGAACGGCGGCTTATGATTCTGGTTATCGACGGTCACTCGTTCCATTACGAAATGGAGAATCTGTGCCGGGTGTTTTTTCCGTACCAAAGAATAAAAGTGGTTCCCGAACTACCCGCCGCCACAGAAGATGATATTTTGATTTATACCGGTCTGGAGCCCCGACCGGACGGGCTAAAACTCACTGTGCGTGTCAGGATTGGTTCTTATCAAAGTGAGAATTCCGAAATACTGACCGGTGCCGAAAGCAAACAGGAAAAAGAAAACGAGCGCCGTATGGCGATCCTGCTGTTTGGGTTTCTGACACAATACTGTGGTTTTACCCCCAAATGGGGCATCCTGACGGGAGTACGGCCGGTGAAACTGCTGCGCCACCTGATTGCTGAAAAAGGCGAACAGGAAGGACTGGATTATTTCCGCAGCGAGTATCTTGTGTCCGCCCCCAAAGCAGAGTTAAGCTTTCTGACCATGCGCAATGAAGAAAAAATTCTGGCGCAGTCCAAACCGGAGTCCTTCAGTCTTTATGTATCCATTCCTTTTTGCCCGACACGCTGTTCTTACTGCTCGTTTGTTTCTTCATCAGTCGAGAAAACGGCAAAGCTGATTCCTCAGTATCTTAGACTTCTCTGTGAGGAAATCCGTTATACCGCAAAAGTTGCCGCCGGTCTTAAACTGCGGCTTGAATCTGTTTACATCGGCGGAGGGACGCCCACAACCCTGAGTGCGGAGCAGCTGGAAAGCCTGCTGACGGTCATTCGTGAAAGCTTTGACCTGTCGGTCTGCGGTGAATTTACTGTGGAAGCCGGCAGACCGGACACCATCACCGGCGATAAACTTGATGTGATGAAAAAGCACGGTGTTACACGCATCAGCATCAATCCACAGACACTGAATGACGAAGTGCTGAAAACAATCGGCCGCCGCCATACGACCGCGCAGACTCTTTCTGCTTTTGCTCTGGCGCGCGAACACGGCTTTAATAATATCAATATGGATCTCATCGCCGGTTTGCCGTGGGACAGTGTGGAAAGCTTTGCAGCCACATTGGATGAAGTCATCCGCCTTGCGCCGGAAAGTATTACGGTGCATACGCTGGCTCTGAAGCGCTCGTCCAGAATTTTTCAGGAGGAGAGCGAACCTTTTGTCAGCGGAGTACAGGCGGCGCAAATGCTTGACTACGCCGACACCCAGCTTCTTCAGTACGGTTACTCACCCTATTATCTTTACAGGCAAAGCCGGATGGTTGGGAATCTGGAAAATACCGGCTGGGCTAAACCCGGCTTTGAAAGCCCGTACAATGTTGTGATTATGGATGAATCCCAAACGATTCTTGCCTGCGGCGCGGGGGCTGCAAGCAAGATCAAAGATCCGTATTCGGATGAACTTACACGCATCTTTAATTTTAAATATCCCTATGAATATATCAATCGCTTTGAGGAAATGATTATTAGAAAAGATCAGGTGAAGACTGTTTATGATCAATTTTGTGGAGTATCAGAACGAACTTAGTAAGATCAATACTGCGGCATCCACACAGCCGGAAGCTTTTGTTGTACGGACAGAGGAATCCTATCACCAGAGCATTAGAAATATAGCCAGAAGTATTGCCGGGCAAATGCGGGACTGCAGGCTGATTATGCTTTCCGGCCCGTCCAGCAGCGGAAAAACAACCACCTCACATCTTTTGAAAAATGCATTCCAGTCGATCGGAATCGGTTCTACCATTATCTCCCTGGATGATTTTTACCGGGGGGAGCGGCAGGCGCCGGTGCTTGCCAATGGCCAGCACGATTACGAGTCCGTGGACGCGTTGGATGTTCCCGACGTTGAACGGTGCCTTCTTTCACTAATTGAAAACCATCATTGCACAATGCCTGTTTTCAATTTTGAAATCCATATGCCGTATCCGCATAAGCGCCATGTTTCACTGCGGGAACATGACATTGCGATTGTGGAAGGAATTCACGCGCTCAATCCGATTTTTCTTGACAAGCTGCCTAAAGAAGGCGTATGCAAAATCTATATCAGTGTAAAGCAGGGAATTTACGAAGGATCCAGAGAGTTGTTTAACGCAAACGAGATGCGGCTGGTGCGAAGGATTGTGAGGGATTATAATTTTAGGGGCGCTAAACCCACGCGGACCCTTGAAATGTGGCCGATGGTAATGGATGGGGAGAGGAAATACATCAAACCCTACCGCAGTGGCGCCGACTATACGATCAATTCGCTGCATACCTATGAAACCTGTGTTCTGGTGAATCAGGCCATCCCCCTCCTGAAAACTGTTCCCGCAGACTGCGGCCAGTATCCTTTGACCAAGAAGCTGATCGAGAGTCTTGAAAAATTTACTCCGGTCAGCAGTGAATTTGTTCCCCAGGATTCCATTATCCGCGAGTTCATCGGCGGCGGGATATATTGATGAAATTTATTGCAATTCCTCTGATGTTGGAATATAATTTTAGTAAGAAAATCTAATTAAAGGAGTGTGCTATTATGGGACTGTTTGAAGATGTCGTTGTTAACGCCAAATCCGCGGTGAATGTCGTCGGTAAAAAAGCGGGTCAGTTTGTTGATATCTCAAAGCTTAGAATAAACGCTGCCGATTTGAACAATGAAATTTCAAAACGCTATGAATCGCTGGGCAGAACGGTTTATGAAGCTAAAAAGACGGATAACGACTCGTCTGACCTTGTCAGCGAATGCATTACCGCAATAGATGATCTATATGAGCAGCTGGATGCTGTCAACGAGCAGCTGGTCGCCATGAGAGCCAGAATGGTCTGCAAAAACTGTGGAGAGGAAAATCCGCAAAATGCGGAGTATTGCAGCAAATGCGGCCATAAGCTTTCAGATGACTGAAATTGTTCCGCGTTTTAAAAAGAGGGGCGTAGTCCCCTCTTTTTCAATGCTTGGAATTATGTTCATAATATTTTCATTTATTTAGTATACTATTTATTATGAGAAAATGTGTGAAATAGGAATTCCTCTTTCTTTTCGGCTTGATGCAGTGGGGAAGAGGGGTTTGTTGTTATGCTTAAACAGAAAACAATGTGATTATTTTGGAATGGATGTGTCGCAATGGATAATAAGAGGACCGCAACCGTTGGCAAACAGAGCTTTTTACACGGTGCTTTAATTCTGATGGTAGCGATTGCTCTGGTTAAAATTATTGGAGCGCTGTTTAAAATCCCGCTTGCCTGGATTCTGACCCCTGTCGGAAACGGTTATTTCGGGAACGCTTATTCCCTTTATTTCCCGATTTTCAGCCTTGCAACGGCCGGTTTTCCAATTGCTATTTCCAGGCTGGTATCAGAAAATTCCGCCCGCGGCCGGTATCGCGACATCCGCCAGATTCACACGGTTTCCGTAAAAATCTTTTTGTTTTTGGGCATTGTAGCTTTCTCCATTATGTTTTTTGGTGCAAAGCCCTATGTTGCCTACGCGGTCAGTAACAACCCACAGAATGCGCTCCCGGCCATTTATGCGCTGGCTCCGGCCATTTTCTTCAACAGCCTGATGGCCATTTACCGGGGATACTACGAAGGCCTTCGCAACATGTATCCCACCGCTATTTCCGAAATTGTGGAAGCGCTGTGCAAGCTTGTGTTCGGACTCGCCATCGCCTCTCTGATTATCCATTCCGGTTTGCAGGAATTTGCGGCGAGCGGTACGGTCTACGGTGAAAAAATGGCCTCTGCTGAGTACGCCAAGATTGCTACGCTTCCTTACGCGGCAGCCGGCGCGATCTTCGGTGTTACCATCGGTTCTGTTTTCGGTTTTGTTTATCTTTTTGTTTACCACAAGAGGCACAGTGACGGGATCACCCAGGAGATGCTTCATGCGTCGCCCCGTCCCCTGCCTATGAAACATACGACCGTCCGGCTGATTAAGACCGCCATTCCGATTGCGCTCGGTTCCCTTGCGGTCAATCTCTCTACTTTTATTGACAGTACGTTTCTGCAGAAACGGATCAATGATATTATGGTGGACCATTCTCAGATCCTGATCGGTATGTACGCAAATGTTATGCCGGAGTCGGTTGTCAAACTGAACAATGTCCCAACGTTTCTGTTTGGCTGCTTTTCCAACGCTTCCACTTTGTTCATGTTAGTGCCCGCCATCACACAGGCATTCGGCGTAAGCGCGCTTCCAAACGTTACGGAAGCCTGGACAGGCGGAAATCCGAAAAAAATAAAGAGAAGCATTGAATCGGTACTCCGACTTGTGGCAATGCTAACCATACCGGCTGGATTGGGGCTTTCTGTACTTTCCACGCCGATTGCGTCCCTGCTGTATGGTTCACAGAATGCCCCGACCGTGATTGGCAGGATTCTTGTCCTGCTGGGTCTGGGCGCGATTTTCGCGGCGATGAGCACGCCAATTAACAGTATGCTTCAGGCTGTGGGCCGGGTTGACCTTCCGGTCAAGCTGCTTGCGGTCGGTCTGGCGATTAAGCTTGTGTTAAACTATACACTGGTCGGGATCCCCGAAATCAATGTGATGGGTGCAGGAACCGGTACTTTGGTCTGCTATATTTTCATTATGGTTTTTGCGCTGTTCTTCCTTTGCCGCGAAGCGAAAATCACCATCAACTTCGTGAGCATCTTTCTCAAACCGCTTCTGGCTTCCGTTATCTGCGTAACTGCTGCGTTTTTTGTGCAGAAAGCCGGAACCATGTTGGGATTGGGCAAGCTTTCGACTTTATTTGCGATTGCCGCTGCGGGAGTAATTTATATTGTTTGTATGCTCTGGTTTAAAGCGCTGAACACAAACGATGTGCTAATGCTTCCTAAAGGACAAAAAATTGTGAAAATACTTGAAAAACATAATTGGATAAGGTAAAATGATAGCAGTTTATCCGATACTTTCTTTCACAGGAGATATTCATTTTGGATTTTGAGTTCAAAGAAAAATATAGCATGCAGGATTTGCTGGACATCATGGCAATTCTCCGCTCTCCGCAGGGGTGCCCATGGGATCAGGAGCAGACCCATCAAAGCATAAGAAACTGTTTTATTGAAGAGACTTACGAAGTTGTTGAAGCAATTGACAATCAGGATACGGATCTTTTAAAAGAAGAACTGGGCGATGTCCTTCTTCAGGTGCTGTTTCATTCTCAGATGGAAAAGGAAACGGATCGTTTTGATTTTTCGGACGTAGTGGACGGCATCGCTAAAAAGATGATTATCCGTCATCCCCACGTTTTTGGCAACACGGTTGTCAACAGTTCCGACGAGGTTCTTGTCAACTGGGACGCAATTAAAAAGGAAACCAAAAACCAGGCAACCCAGACGGAAGTTCTGAAAAGCGTTTCAAAAGCCCTGCCCGCTTTGATGCGAAGCGCCAAGGTGCAGCACAAAGCCGCAAAGGTCGGGTTTGACTGGCCCGACGTTTCCGGTGCGCTTGATAAGGTTGCGGAAGAATTCTGTGAATTAAAAGAAGCGATAGACAATGGAAGCTGGGAAGACCGCATGGAAGAACTGGGCGACCTTTTGTTCTCTGTCGTGAATGTTTCGCGGTTTTTAAAAGTGGAGCCTGAGCAGGCTTTAAGCTTTTCCTGTAATAAGTTTATTTCGCGCTTTGAGAAAATGGAAAGCCTTGCAGAGAAGCGCGGAGCCGATATGACTTCAATGTCACTGGAACAGCTTGATTCACTTTGGAATGAAGCTAAGACAACTTAATCATTCTCAGCTTTCTGCTGTTGAATAATAATTAAAAAAACGGAGGTCAAATATTATGAACAAAACAGAATTAATTGCTGCTGTTGCTGAAAAAGCAGGTATGTCCAAGAAAGATGCCGATAATGCTGTCAACGCAATGATTGACACAATCGTTAAAGCTGTTTCTGAAGATGAGAAAGTACAGATCGTAGGGTTTGGTACTTTTGAAGTACGCAGCCGCAGTGAGAGACAGGGCCGTGACCCGAGAACAAATTCTCCTATCACCATTCCCGCTTCCAAAGTACCTGCTTTTAAGGCAGGAAAGGCCTTCAAGGACGCTACAGCGAAATAAAAATATATAATGTTTTTTAAAAGGGCTGTAACTGACCGCAATGTTACAGCTCTTTTTATGTAGAAGGGAAATACTATGCGACTGGACAAATATCTGAAAATATCCCGTATCATTAAGCGCCGCACGATTGCCAACGAAGCTTGTGATGCCGGGCGGGTGCTTGTGAATGGAAAACCGGCCAGAGCCTCCTACGACGTAAAGGTAGACGATGTTCTTGAACTGCAGCTTGGTTCACGCAGCATAAAGGCGCAGGTGCTCAGTGTAAACGAATATGCGAAGAAGGAAGCGGCCGCGGAAATGTACCGTGTTCTGTCGGACGGCCCGGCTAACCTTTAAGTATATGTCCCTCCGTTTATGCATACAAATTGGTATGAATGAATAGGAGGGTCTTGAAATGGCTGAAGAAAAAAAGTCTGTGAAAGTACCGCACAGCCTGATCCTTGAAAATCGCCGTGCGCTTACTGCGACCGGTGTTTCCAATGTTGACAGCTTTGATGAACAGACCATAGTGGCGTATACCGATTTAGGTCAGCTGATTATCAAGGGTACCAAGCTTCAGATTAATAAATTGAATATTGAAACAGGCGAACTGACACTGACCGGGGACATTAGCGCGATGTCGTATTCTGAAAACCAGCTCTCGGGCGGCTTTTTCTCGAGGCTGTTCAAATAGGGGAGTGAGGTTGTTTGAACTTATCTCTCACCGCTCAGCTTCAGGGGTTTGTACTTGCAATTGCGGTCGGTGTATTTTTGGGTGCTTATTACGATGTTTTCCGCATCTTTCGCACTGTGTTCCAGTCGGAACGCCGCGCTGTGTTTTTTCAGGATCTGTTCTATATGATTACGGCGGCGTTTGTTACCTTTTTGCTCGCTCTGGGCGTGAATTACGGCGAAGTCAGATTCTATATTCTTGCTGGGGAAGGAATCGGCTGGTGCCTGTATTTTTTAACGGTAGGTACGGTTACTTACCGGATGTTTTGTTTGATTGCAAAAATTGTCCGGAAATATATTATTGTTCCGGTTAAGAAAATAATTGCTAAAATATCCCATTTTTCTCTTAGCGTCGTAAAGAAAATTGTTAAGAATACAAAAATAGTCGCTTCAAATCAGAAAAAACGCTTGAAACATCACCGTGAAATAGTGTATAATCATTTCAAAGTAAGAAGTAATGCCAAGAGAAATGCAAAAAAGAAAAAGAGACGTAAAAAAAACGGCAAAGCTTAGGGGGCGCTGCTGAGCCATGAAGGTTATCAAGAGGAAAAAGCGAAAAGGCAGTTTTTTATTGCATACGGCTATCTTTGCTTTTGCAATCTATATTATTGTTGCGCTTGTTAACCAGCAGGTACAGATCAGTCAGAAGCGGCAGGAGCTTGCAGCGGTTAAACAGAAAATTATTATTCAGCAAGTGAAAAATGAAGACATTAAACATGCCCTTAGCACAGGCGCAAACGGAAACAGCGATTATATTGAGCGCGTTGCGCGTGAGAGCCTGAATTTTGCAAAGCCAGGGGAACGTGTTTTTGTTAATATTGCAGGTAATTAATCGCTCTATATTAAGGAGGAAATCACTTACATATGCAGCTTGAGGTAGGAACGATCCTGGAAGGAAAAGTTACGGGAATTACAAAATTCGGCGCTTTTGTAGAGCTGCCGGGCGGCAGAACCGGCATGGTGCACATTTCGGAAGTCGCACCCACCTTTGTTAAGGAAATACGCGACTTTGTGACCGAAAACCAAGTGGTGAAGGTCAAGGTAATGAGCATCAGCGAAGACGGCAAAGTCAGCCTTTCTATGAAAAAGGCCATTCCGCCTGCACCAAGAAGCAACTCTCCCGCTCCGCGTGTATCCAGACCGGGCAGCTACGAGTGGCAGGGCAGAAGAAACGAAGCGACAAGCTTTGAGGATATGATGTCCAAATTCAAGCAGACAAGTGATGAAAAAATGTCGGATCTGAAAAGATGTATGGAGTCAAAGCGCGGTGGCTTTTCCAAACACGGCGGTTCCGGTCAGTCGAAATAGTTTCAGCGGAGTGCGCGCACTCCGCTTTTTTTGTTGGAGGAAAAACAATGCTGATTATTCATGCAAAAATATTCACGATGGCGGACAGCGTCATAGAGGACGGCTGGATTCGTACGAAAGACGACCGGATCGAAGCGCTTGGCACAGGGACCGTACAGCCCAAACAAGGTGAGGAGGTACTCGACGTTCAGGGCGCCGGCGTTTATCCGGGCTTTGTGGACGCGCATACTCATTTGGGAATGTGGGAAGACGGTCTTACATTTGAAGGAGACGACGGAAACGAAGAAACAGACCCTGTTACGCCGCAGTTGCGAGCGATAGACGCGGTGAACCCCATCGATCGCTGCTTCAGCGAAGGTTTGGCCGCGGGTGTGACAACGGTCATTACAGGCCCCGGAAGCGCAAACCCCATCGGGGGGCAGCTTGCCGCGATTAAAACCTGCGGAGGACGGATTGACGATATGCTTGTCAAAGCGCCGGTTGCGATTAAAATGGCTTTGGGAGAAAACCCGAAGTCCGTTTATCACGGAAAAAATCAATCGCCTTCCACCAGAATGGCGACGGCTGCGCTGATTCGGGAGGAACTTTTTAAAGCACAGCGCTACCTGCAGGATCTGGAGCGCTCAGAGACCGACGAGGACTTTGACGCGCCGGAATTTGATATGAAGTCTGAAGCGCTGATTCCCGCCCTTAGGGGTGAAACTGAGGTGCATTTCCACGCGCACCGCGCAGACGATATTTTTACCGCCATTCGCATTGCCAAAGAATTTGATTTAGATTATGTCATTGTGCACGGAACGGAGGGACATCTGATTGCGGACGCCTTGGCAAAAGACGGAGTGCGGGTGCTGGCCGGACCTTTCCTCTGTGACCGCTCCAAACCGGAGCTGAGAAATTTAACGCCGCAGAACCCGGGAATTCTTGCGAATGCGGGAATACTGACAGCAATTATAACCGATCATCCCGTTGTTCCGCTGCAGTACCTTCCTACTTGCGCGGCGCTGGCAGTGAGGGAAGGCATGCATTACGAGGACGCTTTAAAGGCCATTACCATCAACCCGGCGAAAATCTGCGGAATCGACGCGAGAGTCGGTTCTGTCGAACCCGGTAAAGACGCCGATCTGGTCGTTTTTGACGGCAATCCTCTGGAGATGACTTCCAAACCGAAATATGTGATCGCCAACGGGAAAATCGTATCAGAAAGGGAAAAGTGCTTATGAGAGAGATTCCTGTTTCACAGATTACCGAAGCGGTAAAGACTCTTTTTATTGACGCCAACCGCGTTTTGCCGGAAGATCTTGAAACTTGCATTGCAGCTGCGTCGAAGACCGAGACGTCCCCAATCGGCAAAGCCGTTTTATGTGACTTGTGTGAAAATATGAACGCCGCCCGCGAACTGAAAATCCCCATTTGTCAGGATACGGGCATGGCGGTGGTATTCGCCGAAATCGGACAGGAGGTTCACCTGACCGGCGGTTCTTTTGAGGACGCTGTGAACGAAGGGGTGCATCAGGGGTATCTTGAAGGCAGGCTGCGGTGTTCGGTAGCCGCCGACCCCATTCGCAGGGGCAATACGGGGGATAACACACCCGCCGTTATCCATCTGCGTCTGGTTCCTGGGGACAAGCTTGTCATTACGGCGGCACCAAAAGGGTTTGGCAGTGAAAATATGAGTCGGATCAAAATGTTTACGCCGTCCGCCAGCGCGGAGGACATTATCGATTTTGTGGCAGAGACGGTTCAGATTGCGGGCGGTAATCCTTGTCCGCCGGTTGTGCTGGGAGTCGGGATCGGCGGCGATTTTGAAAAATGCGCGATTTTGGCAAAGAAGGCGCTCTGTCGTTCGGTTTCACAGAGAAATTCCGATCCGTTTTACGCCGATCTGGAGGGACGTATGCTCGAAAAGGTCAATGGGCTGAACGTGGGCCCACAGGGCTTTGGCGGGAACACAACGGCGCTTGCGGTGAATATCGAGCAATTCCCCACGCACATTGCCGGGCTGCCTGTTGCGGTAAATGTCGGCTGTCATGTGACCCGTCACAAGAAAATAATAATTTAAATTCCGGACGCTTTTATTTCCCTTATGATTATGGTATATTATAGGTAGGCGATATCCTTTCTTAAGAATGGAAAAAGGAGATGTTCATATGAAGATTACTGTTACTGGCAGGAAGGTCAATCTACGGGATAATTTTAAGGAATTGGCTGCAAAAAAGCTGTCGCGCTTTGACAGGGTTTTCGATGAAGATGCGCAGGCCGGCGTGGTGGTAACTTTGGAGAGAAACCGCCAGACCGTCGAAATTACGATTAAATCGCGGGGAATGATTTATCGTGCGGAAGCAACGGATTTTGAGATGAATGACGCGTTGGATCAGGTTATCAGTGCGCTGGGCAGACAAATCCGCAAGAATAAGACAAGGCTTGAGAAAGAAATCCATTCTGCCGCGCTCGACCAGTATGTACAGGATTATCTGCATACTGCCGAAGAAGACGACAGCGAATATAAGATCGTGCGCACCAAGCACTTTTTTGTAAAACCACTCAGCACAGAGGAAGCGATTCTCCAGATGAACCTGCTTGGGCATCAGTTCTTTATGTTCCGCGATGAAAACAGTGGGGAAATCAATGTGGTTTACAAGCGCAAGGACGGGAATTACGGATTATTGGAACCCGATGCGGAATAATAGAATATTCGCACCCACATGTTTCTATAACAAAACATGGTGCCTGATAGATAATAGTTTTCTATAATGATTGGGGCTGCGTATTGTCGCAGCCCCTTATTTTGAGTTTGGAGTGTAATATGGATAATTTTAAACTGGTGTGCCCCTGCCTTCTTGGAGTAGAAGGGCTTGTTGCAGATGAATTAAGGGCAATGGACGCCCAAAATGTGGAACCGCAGAACGGAAGGGTTATTTTTGACGGTTCAGACGAAATGCTGGTCAGGGCAAATCTTTGGTCACGTTACGGGGAACGTGTGCTCATTCAGATGGCCAGCTTTCGTGCGCTCAGCTTTGAAGAGCTTTTTCAGGGAGTAAAGTCCCTGCCGTGGGAGCGCTGGATTGGAAAAAACGACCGTTTTCCCGTGAAGGGGCGCAGTCTGAGTTCCAAGCTGTCAAGCGTTCCCGACTGTCAGTCGATCATCAAGAAAGCGATTGTAGAGAGACTAAAGCAGAAATATCACGTCAGCTGGTTTGAGGAAACGGGACCGCTTTTTCAGATCCAGTTTCTAATTATGAAGGACAGCGTCAGCATTATGATTGATACTTCCGGCGAAGGACTTCACAAGCGGGGGTACCGTGCCAGTTCCACGGAAGCGCCGATCAAAGAGACGCTGGCCGCCTGCATGGTGCATCTTGCCCGCGTACGGCATGATGCAAATTTTATTGACCCGTTCTGCGGTTCCGGAACGCTTTTGATTGAAGCCGCTATGTATGCGCTGAATATTGCGCCCGGACTGCAGCGCCACTTCTCCGCCGAGCGCTGGGACTGCATTGACAAGAGTCTTTGGCAGAAAGAGAAAATGCGCGCGCAGGGTCTGGTTCTGCGTGACGCGCAATTTACTGCTCATGGGTACGATATTGACGGCGCGGCGGTCACGCTCACATTGGAAAACGCAAAAAAAGCAGGAGTCATTTCGCAGATACACGCGGAAAAACGTGGGATTGGCGATTTCAAGGCGGAGGGTGAATACGGCTGCGTGATCTGCAACCCGCCTTACGGAGAGCGTTTGTTGGACATGCATCAGGCGGAGGATCTTTACAGAGTGATGGGCAGCGTATTTGAGCGCAGACACGGATGGAGCTATTCGATTATCAGTCCGGATGAGACCTTTGAAGAATGCTTCGGTCGAAAAGCGGACAGGCGCAGAAAGCTTTACAACGGAATGATAAAATGCCAGTATTATATGTACTTTAAATAACACTCATAAAATTATTTCAGCTGGAGGCCATCATGCGCTATGTTTTTATTGTGAATCCCGTCGCCGGCAAAAAGAATGCTTATTTTACCTTGTTCCCGGCTATCCGGCAGTATTTTGAAAGAAAAGATCTGCAGTTTTCCTGTCATATTACAGAGAAACCGGGACATGCCATGGAGCTTGCCGATGAGGAAAGCCGGAGAGGGGATGAGGTGCGGATTTACGCCATCGGAGGCGACGGTACGCTGAGCGAAACGGCAGCCGGCATCATTGGCAGAAAAAATGCTGAGATAGGAATTTTTCCCTGCGGTTCCGGAAATGACTATATCAAAACTTTCGGCGAATCAGGGAATTTTCTGTCTTTGGAAAAGCAGCTTAAAGCCCCGTCCCGTCCGGTGGACATGATCCATTCGGCGGGAAAGTATTCTATAAACCTCTGTTCCGTGGGGCTGGATGCGAGAGTTGCCTTTGAAATGTTGAAATTTAAAAAAATACCTTTTATCAGCGGCCCCATGGCCTATAATCTGGCGGCTGCAAAAGTACTCACCGGCAAGCTTGGCGAACAGCTGGAAATTGTGATCGATGGCGTTAACAAATTCAGCGGCACTTATCTGTTTGCTTTGGCGGGCAGCGGAAAATATTACGGCGGCGGCTTTTGCGGCGCGCCTTGGGCTGTTCCGGACGACGGTCTGCTGGATTTTGTCCTTATCAGAAAACCGCCCGTATATAAAATTCCCCTGCTGATTAAGACCTATAAAAACGGCGGCCATCTGGAATCGGAAAGGTTCAAGAGCATTCTGACGTTTTGCCGGGGAAAGAAAATGGAAATTCAGGCTCCCGGTCTGGCTGTTGCAAATTTTGACGGCGAGTGTGCAACCATTACAAGGATACAATTCGAGATCGTTCCTAAAGCGGTTAATTTTATTGTTCCGGTTTAACAACAGATAAAGTTTGCGATAATTGTAAATAATTTATTAAATTGCATTTTTTTAGTAAAAAACCACTTGATTTTCCTGACGTAAGTATATAAAATATATCTTAGCACTCGAGGATAATGAGTGCTAAAACAAAACAGCTATTTGAAGGAGGACATATTATGACTATTAAACCATTGGCAGACAGAATTTTAATTAAAATGGAAGAAGCTGAGGAGACAACAAAGAGCGGTATTCTTCTTGCCGGTTCTGCAAAAGAGAAGCCCCAGATCGCAGATGTTATTGAAGTAGGCCCGGGCGGCGTAGTGGACGGCAAAGAGGTTAAAATGTATGTGAAAAAAGGTGACAAAGTCATAACGAGCAAATATTCCGGAACCGAAATCAAAATTGACGGCGAGGAATATACGATTGTTCGTCAGAGCGATGTTCTTGCAGTCGTAGAGTAATAGGTACAGAAAATAATTTGATATTGGAGGAAATATACGATGGCTAAACAGATTATTTACGGTGAGGATGCCAGAAAAGCTCTTTTAAACGGCATTAATCAGCTTGCTGATACAGTAAAAATTACACTGGGACCGAAGGGCAGAAACGTTGTTCTTGACAAAAAATTCGGTGCTCCGTTAATCACAAACGACGGTGTCACCATTGCCAAGGAAGTGGAACTGGACGACGCCTTTGAAAATATGGGCGCTCAGCTGGTAAAAGAAGTTGCTACCAAAACAAACGATGTTGCCGGTGACGGTACCACCACAGCTACTCTGCTTGCGCAGGCTATCATTCGCGAGGGAATGAAGAACGTAACCGCAGGCGCAAATCCGATGGAGATTCGCAAGGGTATTCAGAAGGCCGTTGACGCTGCCGTAAAATCTTTGGCCGATCATTCCAAAAAGGTAACCGGCTCTGAAGATATCGCCCGCGTTGCAACGATTTCCGCTTCCAGTGATTTCATTGGCAAGCTGATTTCCGAAGCAATGGAAAAAGTAACCTCCGACGGTGTGATTACTGTTGAAGAATCCAAGACGGCTGAAACATATTCCGAGGTCGTAGAGGGTATGATGTTTGACCGCGGCTATATTACTCCTTATATGGTGACCGACACCGAGAAAATGGAAGCCGTTATTGATGATGCATATATTTTGATTACAGACAAGAAAATTTCCAATATTCAGGAAATTCTTCCGCTGCTGGAGAAAATCGTACAGTCCGGCAAGAAGCTTGTTATCATTGCAGAGGATATTGAGGGCGAGGCTCTTACAACTCTGATCCTGAACAAACTTCGCGGCACCTTTACCTGTGTCGGCGTAAAAGCTCCGGGTTTCGGCGACAGAAGAAAAGACATGCTCCGTGATATTGCCGTTCTGACAGGCGGTCAGGTTATTTCCGAAGAACTCGGACTCGATCTGAAAGAGACCACCGTTGAGCAGCTCGGCCGCGCGCGCCAGGTAAAGGTTGACAAAGAAAACACCATCATTGTTGACGGTGCAGGCGATAAGGATGAGATCAAATCCAGAATTTCTCAGATTCGTTCTCAGATTGCGACCACAACTTCTGACTTCGACCGTGAGAAGCTGCAGGAGCGCCTTGCAAAGCTTTCCGGCGGCGTAGCTGTCATTAAAGTCGGCGCTGCAACCGAAGTAGAGATGAAAGAGCAGAAGCTCCGCATTGAAGACGCTCTTGCTGCTACAAAGGCTGCCGTAGAGGAAGGCATTGTAGCCGGCGGCGGCGTTGCCCTGATTAACACCTACAAGGATGTTGAGAAGGTTGTGGAAGATACAGAAGGCGACGCAAAGACCGGTGCCAAGATTATTCTGAGAGTCCTTGAGGAGCCAATCCGTCAGATCGCTGCTAACGCAGGTCTTGAAGGCTCTGTCATTGTCGAGCATATCAAGAACGCTAATAAGGTTGGCTACGGTTTCAACGCTCTTACCGAGGAATACGGTGATATGATTTCCTTTGGTATCGTTGACCCGACCAAGGTAACCCGTTCTGCACTGCAGAACGCATCTTCCGTAGCAGCCATGGTACTGACCACGGAATCTCTGGTAGCAGACAAGAAAGAGCCTGCTGCTGCTCCCGCAATGCCGGCAGATCCGGGTATGGGCGGCATGTATTAATTTCTTTCAAAACAATTTTAAGGCGGACGCTTTTCAGCGCCCGTCTTTTTTATTGCCAATTGTCAATATATTAACAAGGCAACGCGAGCCGACTCGCCCTGTTCAGCGCCGATTCGAGCCGCAAAGAAGGACTCAGCCGCTCAGTAAAAACGGGCTAAAACCGTCTTTTTTGGCATTTTGGCGCTGTTGTTTTCATATTGGAATTGTGGTAAGATAATTGCAACACCGGGAAGGAGTGAAAACATGGAGACATATTTGCCTTACTTTTGGCTTGCGGTAATTATTATCGCGGCGGTTGTGGAAGGTTCCACCGCCCAGCTGGTTTCAATTTGGTTTGTAGCGGGCGGGGTGGGAGCGTTGATTGCAAACCTCTGCGGCGCTGAACTTTGGACTCAAACGGTGGTGTTTGTAGTGGTAACCGCTCTTACGCTGGTCGTTACCAGGCCGCTCGTAAAAAAGCTAATGAATTTTAAAAAGGTAGAGACCAACGTTGACCGGTATATCGGTAAGGATGGTATCGTAATTGCAGAAATCAACAACACGATAGGCGTGGGACAGGTCAATGTTCTTGGAAGTGTCTGGACCGCGCGCAGTGAAGACGGTTCGATCATTAAGATTGGTGAACATGTGCTGATAAATGCAATCGAAGGGGTTAAGCTGATTGTAACAGTACATAACGAATCAAAGGAGGATTCATAAATGGGTATTAATTTTGCAGCGATTTTTCTTGTAGCGCTTATCATTGTGGTTCTTTTCATTTTAATCAGCAATATCAAAGTGGTCCCTCAGGCTCACGTATATGTGGTTGAGCGTCTCGGCGCCTATCACAGCACCTGGACAACCGGACTTCACTTTAAAATTCCTTTCATTGACAAAATCTCAAAAAAAGTTTCTTTGAAGGAGCAGGTTATCGATTTTCCCCCACAGCCTGTTATCACCAAGGATAACGTAACAATGCAAATTGACACAGTCGTGTATTTTCAGGTTTCCGACGCAAAGCTTTATGCTTACGGTGTGGAGCGGCCGATTTCCGCAATTGAAAATCTGTCCGCCACTACCCTGAGAAATATCATCGGTGATTTGGAACTGGATCATACCTTGACTTCCCGTGATGTTATCAACACCAAAATCCGCACGATACTCGATGAAGCCACGGACGCCTGGGGCATTAAGGTCAACCGCGTGGAATTGAAGAACATTATTCCGCCGAGAGAAATTCAGGAGTCCATGGAGAAACAGATGAAAGCCGAGCGTGAACGCCGTGCGCAGATTCTGACGGCTGAGGGTGAAAAACGCAGCGCGATCCTGATTGCCGAAGGTGAAAAGGAATCTGCAATCCTGCGTGCGGATGCAGAAAAGGAAACAAAAATCCGTGAAGCACAGGGTGAAGCGCAGGCAATCATGCTGGTGCAGCAGTCTTTGGCCGACAGTATCAAGCTGTTGAACGAGGCCAATCCGGGCGACAACGTAATTGCAATCAAGAGTCTGGAAGCATTTGCTAAGGCCGCGGACGGCAAGGCAACAAAAATTATTATTCCGTCCAACATTCAATCTTTTGCGGGTCTTGCCACGTCCCTGAAGGAACTGGTGACAAATGATTCGGGAGAAACAAAATAAAGTGAGTCATACTATACAAATTATGTTACCTTAAGCTTCATTCCGCATGATAACTGTACAAAAAAATTTTTTCGTGAATACAACTATTGAATTTGTTGCTATAATCACCTACAATAATACTATTATGTGTTGTCGGAGGCGAATGCTATGACAGTATCTTCCGTTCATTGGTTTAAAGGAATCGGGATCGTTTACTGTCAAACTGCGCCAATATTCCGGATGTTATAATCTCACAGGCTGTGCCATCTGCTGGTGCAGCCTGTTTTTTATCGTCCCGGCCGACAGAAAATGATAGGAGAGTGTAATGATGGCAGATAAAAAAGTAGCGATCATCATGGGGAGTGACAGTGACTTCCCGGTAGTTTCAGCTGCTGTAAAGCGGCTGAAGATATTGGAAATCCCAATGGAAGTACATGTTATGTCTGCGCACAGAACGCCGCAGGCGGCCGCAGAATTTTCCGCATCCGCCGCTGAAAACGGATTTGGAGTAATCATTGCGGCGGCGGGCAAAGCTGCGCACTTGGCGGGGGTACTTGCCGCGCATACCGTTTTACCGGTCATTGGCATTCCGATTAAATCCTCCACTCTCGACGGACTTGATGCTCTTTTGGCAACGGTACAGATGCCGAGCGGCATCCCCGTAGCGACCGTGGCGATTGACGGGGCGGATAACGCCGCGATTCTGGCGGCTCAGATGCTGGCGCTTTCGGATGAAACGCTTGCAGCAAAGCTGCGGGCGATGAAGCAGACAATGGCTGAGGGTGTTGCGCAGAAAGATGCGGCGCTTCAGGCAAAAATTCAGGAACTGTGATAAAAATTTTGGAGGATAAGACATGAAAAGCTTTAGCGAAAGTTATAAGGCGGCCGGAGTCGATGTTACCGCCGGATATAAAGCGGTTGAGTTGATGAAAAACCATGTGGCGCGCACGAAAATTCCCGGCGTTGTTTCGGGAATCGGCGGGTTCGGCGGGCTGTTTCAGCCGGATCTTTCCGGTATGAACACCCCGTTGTTTGTCAGTGGCACAGACGGCGTGGGTACCAAATTAAAAATCGCTTTTTTAATGGACAAGCACGATACGATTGGCATTGACTGTGTTGCCATGTGTGTCAACGACGTCGTTTGCTGCGGAGCAAAACCGCTCTTTTTCCTGGATTATCTTGCGGTTGGGAAAAATTATCCCGAAAAGATCGAACAGATCGTTTCCGGCGTTGCAGACGGCTGCGTTCAGTCGGGCTGTGCGCTTGTCGGCGGGGAAACGGCGGAGATGCCCGGTTTTTATCCTGTTGATGAATATGATCTGGCGGGTTTCTCCGTGGGTATGGTAGACAGGGACCGTATGATTGACGGAAGTAAAATAGAGGCCGGCGACGTAATTATCGGCCTGCAGTCCAGCGGCGTTCATTCCAACGGCTTTTCGCTGGTACGAAAAATCTTTAATATCAGCGAAAAAAATATTAATATGCAGATCAATGAATTCGGCCATACTCTTGGAGAAGAGCTTTTGACCCCTACGAAAATATATGTGAAGCCGGTGCTGGCGCTGATGGAAAAAGTCGGCATCAAGGCAATTTCTCACATTACGGGCGGCGGATTCTTTGAAAATATTCCGCGTATGCTCAAGCCAAATACAACGGCTAAAATTGAACTGGCCTCCCTGCCGAAGCTTCCGGTATTTTCTATGATGCAAAGACAGGGGAATATCCCGGATCGTGAAATGTACAATACCTTTAATATGGGTATCGGCATGTGCATGGTCGTTCCCAAAGATCAGGCGAACACAGCGGTTGCTGAATTGAATTCCATGGGTGAACATGCCTATGTGATGGGAAGTGTGGTGACCGGCGAAGAAGGTGTCGTTTTATGCTGAATATCGCCGTTCTGGTTTCCGGCGGCGGGACAAATCTGCAGGCATTGATTGACGCTCAGCACCGAGGAGAGATCAGCGGCGGAAAGATTACCCTGGTTTTGTCCGGAAAAGCGGACGCCTTTGCGCTGCATCGTGCGGAAAAAGCAGGGATTCCCACTGAGGTCTTGCTGAGAAAAAGCTTTTCCGCGCAGGAGGAATATGACCGTTCTCTTCTGGAAATTCTGAGTCGGTACGAAATTGATCTGGTCGTGCTTGCGGGCTTTATGACCATCATCAGCAATCATGTTGTACGGCACTATGAAAACAAAATTATCAATGTCCATCCGGCTTTGATCCCCTCCTTCTGCGGCGAAGGCTTTTACGGACTGAAGGTTCATGAAGCGGCACTGGAAAAGGGAGTCAAGGTAACGGGTGCGACGGTGCACTTTGTCAACGAGGTCTGTGACGGAGGCCCGATTATTCTGCAAAAGGCGGTAGAAGTTCTGCCGGGGGATACTCCGGAAATCCTTCAGCGCAGGGTAATGGAGCAGGCGGAATGGAAACTGCTGCCCAAAGCGGTTTCCCTGTTCTGTGAAGGCAGAATTAAAGTAGCCGACGGAAGGGCAACGATTAAGGAGGACTGATTATGGAAATACAGAATATAGAAAGCAATCTGGCAGCCAATCAATATCCGGGACGCGGGATCATTCTCGGAAGAAGTGAGGACGGCCAAAACGCGGTGATCGCGTATTTTATTATGGGGCGCAGTGAAAACAGCCGCAACCGTGTGTTTGTTGAGGACGGAGAAGGAATCCGCACTCAGGCGTTTGACCCGGATAAACTGAGTGATCCTTCGCTGATTATCTATTCTCCGGTCAGAGTTTGCGGTGATACCACCATCGTGACAAACGGCGATCAAACCGACACGGTCTACGATTTTTTAAAGGTGGGAAAAACCTTTGAATCTGCGCTGCGCACACGCACGTTTGAGCCGGATGAGCCCAATTTCACACCGAGAGTTTCCGGTGTTGTAGAGAAAGATGGAAGTTACCGCCTGTCCATTCTGAAAAGCGCAAATGGGAATCCTGCTTCTGCTCAGCGCTTTTTCTACGAATACTCTTCTCCCGTCAGCGGGGAAGGACATTTTATCCATACTTACCGGGGGGACGGCAGTCCGCTTCCTTCCTTTGAAGGGGAGCCGACCCGGGTCGGTATTTCCGGTGATATTGACAGCTTTACGCAAAAGCTTTGGGAACATCTCTTCTTTGACAATAAAGTTTCTCTTTTTACCAGATTTATCAATCTGAAAACCGGACTGACAGAAACGAGAATTATCAATAAAAATCATGATTAATGGAGGGCGCTGAAATGTCAAATGAGCTTACATTAAAATATGGCTGCAACCCGAATCAGAAGCCGTCGCGCATTTTTATGCAGGATGGCGGTGATCTTCCGATTGAGGTACTCAACGGAAAGCCGGGCTACATCAATTTTCTGGATGCCTTTAACAGCTGGCAGCTTGTCAAAGAGCTGAAAGCCGCTACAGGCCTGCCTGCTGCAGCTTCATTCAAGCATGTCAGCCCTGCAGGCGCGGCGGTTGCCGGCAAGCTTTCCGATACGCTGAAAAAGATCTATTTTGTGGACGACCTTGAGCTTTCTCCGTTGGCCAGCGCTTACGCAATGGCCAGGGGCGCAGACAGAATGTCCTCCTATGGCGACTGGATTGCCCTTTCAGATATCTGCGATAAAGAAACGGCGACTTTGATCGCACGCGAGGTTTCCGACGGCGTGATTGCTCCGGGCTATACGGACAAAGCGCTGGCCATTCTGAAATCCAAGCGCAAAGGCGGCTACAACATTGTCTCGATTCAGCCGGAATACAAGCCTGCTCCTGTTGAACATAAAGATGTCTTTGGCATTACGTTTGAACAGGGAAGAAATGAAATTTTGATTGATAACAATATGCTTTCGAATGTTATTACGCAAAATAAAGAAATTCCTGAAGACGCGAAACGAGACCTGTTGATTTCCCTGATTACCCTGAAGTATACCCAGTCCAATTCCGTCTGCTACGCTAAGGGCGGACAGGTAATCGGCGTCGGCGCCGGGCAGCAGTCCCGAATCCACTGCACCCGTCTTGCCGGCAACAAAGCGGACATCTGGTATCTGCGGCAGCATCCGAAGGTGCTTGGCCTGAAATTCAAAGAGGGAATCCGACGTCCTGACCGTGACAACACAATCGACGTCTATATTTCCGACGATTGCATGGACGTATTGGCGGACGGAATATGGGAGAACTTCTTTGCGGAAAAACCGGAACCGCTTACCCGTGAAGAAAAACGTGCCTGGCTGGATACCATGACAGACGTCGCACTGGGTTCGGATGCCTTCTTCCCGTTCGGGGACAATATTGAACGTGCTCATAAAAGCGGCGTAAAATATATCGCCCAGCCCGGCGGCTCTATCCGGGACGACAATGTCATTGATACCTGCAACAAATACGGAATCGCCATGGCCTTTACCGGCATGAGACTGTTCCACCATTAATCAATGTAGGAGCGGATAAAAATGAAGATACTGGTCATCGGCGGGGGAGGCCGCGAGCATACCATTGTGCGGAAAATTAAAGAAAGTCCGAGAGTGGAAAAGGTTTATTGCGCTCCCGGCAACGGCGGAATTTCGCGTGACGCTGAGTGTGTGGATATTTCCGTAACAGATATAGATGGAGTAGTTCGGTTTGCGGCGGAGCATCAGATTGATCTGGTTTTTGTCGCCCCGGACGATCCGCTTGCCGCCGGGATGGTGGACGCGCTGGAATCGGCGGGGATCCGTGCGTTTGGCCCGCGTGCCAACGCGGCCGTCATTGAAAGCAGCAAGGTGTTCGCAAAGGATTTGATGAAGAAATATCATATTCCCACCGCGGGATATGAAGTGTTTGACGAACCGCACAAAGCATTGCAATATATTCGGGAAAACAATCAATATCCCATCGTCATCAAAGCGGATGGTCTGGCGCTTGGGAAAGGTGTAATCATTGCCGCTGATTATGCGGAAGCTCACGACGCGGTAAAATCCATTATGGAAGATAAGGTGTTTGGGTCCTCCGGCAACCGGGTGGTTGTGGAAGAATTTATCACCGGGCCGGAAGTTTCGGTACTGGCGTTCACGGATGGAAAGTCCCTGAAACCGATGGTTTCCTCAAAAGACCACAAGCGTGCGCTGGATGGAGATAAGGGCCTGAATACCGGCGGAATGGGTACCATCAGCCCGAATCCGTACTATTCCGAAGAGATGGCACAGCTGTGTATGAAAACCATCTTTCTGCCCACCGTTGAGGCAATGAACAAAGAGGGCAGAACATTTAAGGGATGCCTGTACTTCGGCCTGATGCTTACAAAAGACGGGCCGAAGGTGATTGAATATAATTCCCGTTTTGGCGATCCAGAAACACAGGTAGTGCTGCCCCGGCTGAAAACCGATTTCGTAGACATTTTGGAGGCAGTCGTGGAGGAACGTCTGGAGTCCCAAACGATCGAGTGGAGTCAGGACGCCTGTGCCTGTGTCGTGATGGCTTCCGGCGGTTATCCCGGAAAATACGCCAAAGGGATTGAAATCAGCGGCCTTGATGATTTTGGTCAGGTAGAGGGCGCCACCGTTTATCACGCGGGAACACTGTACCGGGATCATCGGTTTTACACCAACGGCGGTCGGGTACTGGGTGTTACCGCATTAGGCGGTACTCTGGACGAGGCGCTCAAAAAAGCTTACGCAAGTGTAGAGAAGATCAATTTTGAAGGAGCCCATTACCGGTCTGATATTGGAAAATAAAGAAGCATAACAAAAAAGGCGATACGGAATTTTCCGTATCGCCTTTCAATTATATGCCTTATTCTGCGAGTGCCCTTGTTAACCAGGCATCTGCTATATCCATAGCCAGATAAAGTCCATTTTTCTCACTGGACTTTACGATCTGTTTGCGTGAGCGGATATTCTGATCCGTATACATCAGTTGTACGGTAACCCGGTCGGCAACATCAATATCCTGAACTTTCTTTTTACTTTTGATTTCGAGCTTTACAACATATTTATCCTGCATGCTTCCGTAATAAATCACATCACCGGAGCGCACCAACGGCTTTCCCTTGTAGGTAGGAAATTGGGGTGTGCTTTCGTCTAAATCATTCATTCGTATGTCGTCCTCCTTCTGTTCAATTCATAAGTGCTTCTGTAGCAGTGCGTGATTTACTCACCTAAATAAGATTTCAACAAGACCTGCAGCAACTCATCGCGGTCGATTCTGCGAATCAGACTGCGGGCATTATTGTGTGTCGTAATATAAGTCGGATCCTCGGAAAGAATGTAACCGACAATTTGGCTGATGGGATTGTATCCTTTTTCTTTCAAAGCATCATATACCAAGGTGAGTGTTTTTCTAATATCCTCTTCACGGTCGGTGCCAAGTGAAAAGGTCATTGTTTTATCAAGCATGGAAACACCTCCGATACTGACATCATACAACATACATCCAATAATTTCAAGAACTAATTTGTGAACAGAAGCTTACGAACGTAAAATAGCACCGGCCTTTTCAAGCTCTTTCATAATTTTTTTCATCGTGGCGGCAATGCGTTCATCCGTCAGCGTACTGTCGCCGGAGCGCAGAATAATGCTGAAGGCAACACTCTTTTTGGTGGAATCGATTTGTTCTCCTTTATACACGTCAAAGAGCTTAATCTTCTCCAGCAGGTTTCCAGCTCCCCGCACAATTGCCTTTTCAAGAGTCAGTACTGGCGTACTGTCCTCACACAGAAGGGCAAGGTCACGGGTTACAGCGGGGAATTTCGGCAGAGGAGTATACGTTTTTTCGGTTTTTGCGTATTCGTACATCATATCCACATCCAGCGAGAAGCAGTATACTCGGTCGCTGATGCCATAGTTTTCAGCAACCTTGGGGTGAATCTCTCCGATGATTCCCAGGCGATTTCCCTCAATGCTCAGTACGGCACAGCGTCCCGGATGATAGCTTGTTTCTTCGAAAGCAGCTTCAATTTCCCAGCCGTATACGCAAAGTTTTTCCAAAATCTGCTCTGCCATTCCTTTTACGGTAAAGTAATCTGACTGATTGCCGTACATTCCAACGATTAGCTTCGTTTTTTCAATCGGAAGCTTATCCTCGCTGGTTGGAAGATACTCGCTGGCAAGTTCAAACAGGCATGCGTCCGCGTTGCGGTTATTGTAGTTGCGGGAGAGTACTTCCAGCATAGAGGGCAGGGCGGTCGTGCGCATAATGCTGGTGTCTTCGCCAAGCGGATTGGAAATGGTGATGGATTTGCGCAGCGGTGAGTTGGCCGGCATTAGGATTTTATCGTAATATTTGGGACTGATAAAAGAATAAGTCATGATTTCACTGGCGCCCAGCGCAAGCATGGTGTCGTTGATCGTGTGCTCGAATTTCTGTCTCTCGGAATACTTGCCCTGCGCGCCGCCGCCCAGCGCGGTACCCGGAATCCTGTTGTAACCGTAAAATCTTGCGATTTCTTCGGCAATATCGGCTTTGTGCTGCAAATCGGGGCGGAAAGTCGGTACCAGGATATCGTCTCCGTCAAATTCACATTCCAGCTTGCTTAATATCGCTTTCATCTCGTCTGCAGACAGCTGAATGTCAAGGAAGCGGTTGATCCACTCCGCGTCCAGCTGGATTCTTCTACGTTCCTTGCTGGAATGGTCGTCCACTATTTTATCATCCAGCACGTCGCCCGCGTCCAGCAGTTCCACCAGTTCACAGGCGCGTTCCAGCGCGGGAAGGCAGTTGTTGGGATCCAGCCCTTTTTCGTAGCGGGAGGACGCGTCGGTTCTCATTCCCTGGTCTCTGGCAGTTGTGCGGACGGATGCACCGTTAAAGCAGGCTGACTCAAACACGATGGTGGTGGTGTCGTCAACAATCCCGCTGTATTCGCCGCCCATGACCCCGGCAATGGCTATCGGCTTGTTTGCATCTGCTATGACCAGATTTTTTACAGTCAGCTTATGCTCCACGCCGTCCAGTGTGGTGATGCTTTCGCCGTCCTTTGCACGGCGCACGCGGATTTTGCCTTCCTCAATAAAACGAAGGTCAAAAGAGTGCATCGGCTGGCCGTATTCGAGCATGACATAGTTTGTAATATCAACGATATTGTTGATTGGGCGCACGCCCATGGCACGCAGTCTCTCACGCATCCAGCGCGGAGAAGGTTTTACGCGGACATTTTTTACAATGCGAGCGGAGTAAATGGAGCACAGATCCGGAGCTTCCACTTTTACGTCCAGCATGTCTGCGCAGGAACCGTGTCCCGCTTTTACCGCCGGGGCGTGTACGCTGAAAGACTTGTGGAAGGTTGCGGCAGCCTCGCGGGCAAGACCGATGACAGAAAAACAGTCCGGCCTGTTTGACGTAATTTCAAATTCCACCTTGGTATCGTCAAATCCGATTGCTTTGCAGATGGGCTCACCCAGAGCGCACTGTTCCTGTATCACAAAGATTCCGTCTTCAATTGCATAGGGGAAATCATGCTTGGTCAGACCAAGTTCACTGAGGGAACAGAGCATACCGTTGCTTTCCACACCGCGCAGCTTGCCCTTTTTGATTTTTTTGCCGCCGGGCAGAAGGGAATTGTCCATCGCGACCGGCACGATATCGCCGACCTTTAAATTCTGCGCCCCTGTTACAATTTGAACCGGTTCACCGGAGCCCGTGTCGATTTGCGTAATCCACATATGGTCGGAGTCCGGATGCTTTTCCAGCGAAAGCACCTTCCCGACAATCACGTTGTTAATTTCGCTGCCTTCCGTCTCCCAGCCTTCCACTTTTGAGCCGCTCATGGTCATTGCTTCTGTGAAATCGCGCATCGGCATATCGTCAAGTGTTACAAATTCTTTTAACCATCTCATTGAAAGATTCATTCTTCTGCGTCCCCCTTAAAATTGCTTCAGGAATCTTACGTCGTTTTCATAAAACAGGCGTAAGTCGTCAATGTTGTATTTTCTCATTACAACACGTTCAAGGCCCATACCCAGCGCAAAGCCGCTGTAGATTTCCGGGTCAATGCCGCAGTTGGAAAGTACCTTGGGGTGTACCATTCCACAGCCGAGAATTTCAATCCAGCCCTCGCCCTTGCAAAGGCGGCAGCCTTCCCCGTGGCAGTTAAAGCACTGCACGTCAACTTCGGCGGAAGGTTCGGTAAAGGGGAAGTGATGGGGGCGGAACCGTACTACGGAATCCTCGCCGTACATTCGTTTTACAAAAGTTTCGAGGGTACCCTTTAAGTCTGCAAAGGTAATTCCCTTGTCAACTACAAGTCCTTCAATCTGGTGGAATAAAGGGGAGTGCGTGGCATCAACCGCGTCCGAACGGTAAACTCTGCCGGGGGAAATAATACGGATCGGCGGTTTTTGCTTTTCCATAACGCGTACCTGAACCGGGGAGGTCTGCGTGCGGAGCAGAATATTGTCATTAATATAAAAAGTATCCTGAGTGTCTCTTGCGGGGTGGTCTTTCGGAATATTCAGCGCCTCAAAGTTATAATAGTCGTATTCGACTTCCGGCCCTTCAACAATCTCAAAGCCCATACCGACAAAGATTTCCTTGATAGCGTCCAATTCAATGCTCAGCGGATGCTTTGCGCCAAGCTCCCGGCGAACACCCGGAAGCGTAACATCAATTTTCTCTTTTTCCAGTCTCTTTAGTGTTTCTTCTTCTTTTAATTCCGCGGCGCGTTTGACCAGATCCGCTTCAATGAAGGCTCGGACTTCATTGGCCAGCTGACCGATTTTGGGGCGCTCTTCCGCAGAGAGACCGCCCATCTGCTTTAAAATGGAGGTCAGTTCACCCTTTTTGCCTAAATATTTAATACGCAGATTTTCAAGTATCTGCTGTCCTTTCGCCTCATCCAATTCGCGCATCGCTTTTTCGCGGATTGCTTCCAGCTCCTGCTTCATCGCGTTATCATCCTTTCTATTATTGAACATGAATCACAATAAAAAACGCCTCCGTCCCGGAAAGGGACGAAGACGAAAACTCCGTGGTACCACCCTAATTGATTACTCTTTACGGCCTTTAACGAAGCCAGCCGTCGCAGCCTACTGAACGTTCAGCCGCGCCACTCCAAAGGGAACTTCGCCTTTTAAGCCTACAGGCACGCTTTCAGCCGTGACATGCCCTCTCTGAATAAGCTTGGGAAAAGGGTACTTCCTTTATCATCGTGTTAACACTACATAATATATCACCTTATAAAGCTAATTGCAAGCAGGTTTTTCTTAATTGTAAGAAAGGCTTTTTTACGGGCAGGTTCCTGTTGAATTTCGAATAATCAGTTCCGGCTTCAGCAAAAGCTTACTAATGCTAACTCCACCGATCAGTTCGTCCAGCATCATAAAAGCGCTTTTCCCAATGGCAACTCTGTCCTGACGGATTGTAGTCAGAGTTGGTGTCAGGTGCTGAGCAATGGGAAGATCATCAAAACCAATCACGCTCATGTCCAGCGGAACGCATTTTCCCAGCCGGTTCAGTTCGGCAATCACTCCGGAAGCGATGAGGTCGCTCGCGCAGACAATTGCGGTTGCACCGTTTTTGATAAAGGAGCCTACATAGTCTTTTGCACATTCCGGTACATAATAACCATTGGCAATTAAATTGGGATTGACTTTCAGCGAATAGTGTTCCATGCTTTGGGTAAAAGCCTGATAGCGTTCATTTGTTACCAGACTGTTTTTGGAACCGTTCAGCAGAGCGATGTTTTTATGACCGTATTCGTAAAGATGTTTTACCGCTAAGTCAATGCCGTTATAGCCGTCTGTGCCTACATAGCCAACGTGCTTATTGGGAATGTAGTTGTCCAGCAAAACTGTTGGAACCGAAGTCTTACAAAGCTGATTGATATAATTGTCATGAAGGGCAAATCCGAGTAAAAAAGAACCGCTGTACCCGTGTTTCAGCATGTAAGAGTCATATTTTTCCTGCGTTTGCATGTTCAGGTTTGTGGGAATGACCGTTACGTCGCAATGATGTCTGGCGGCACTTAGCTTAAACCCAACAACAATTTCATAGCCAAATTGGTCGATGTTATCATATTCCATGGTTTCGACAAGAATGCAGACTTTGCGTTTGCCCGGTTTCTGTACTTTTTTTGAAGCGTATCCCATCTCTACTGCGGTATCCAGAACTAACTGGCGTGTTTTCTCGCTGATATCATTGGCTCCGTTCAACCCTTTTGATACGGTACTGACAGCAATTCCAAGTTTATCTGCAATATCTTTAATCGTAGCCATTGAAATCCCTCTTTTCCTGTTCAACCACAGTATATACTTTGCCCAAGCAATATTTCAAGACTTATTTTTATTTATATGAAATATAAGGAAACAATTTTTAAATTATTAACAAGAAAAATTAAAGCCTTTATTATAAAAATACGAAAATAAACGAAATATTTATTTTTGATAAAAGAAAACTCATAAAAATTTTCTTGTATCATCTTACCGTTATGTACATTTTGACTTCAGTCATTGCATAAATATCCTCAAATATTATAATTAAAAATATAAAATACTTACATATAACTTCATTTTTACTTATTGACATTCAGAAAATCCTTTGCTATCATAATGTCATATTTTCGTGATTTTTCGTAACGAGGTGGATAAATTTGCCAGTTAGAAATCAACTTGTCCGCGGCGCTGGGGTCTTGCTGCCAATTAGCAGTTTGCCCTCCAATTACGGAATTGGGACATTTGGCAGTCAGGCATTTCGATTCATTGATTTTCTGAAAAATGCCGGGCAAAAATACTGGCAGGTGCTTCCCATCGGACCTACAAGTTACGGTGACAGCCCCTATCAGTCTTTTTCCGCTTTTGCGGGGAATCCGTACTTTATTGACCTGGATATTCTGATAGAAGAGGGACTTTTGACCGCTGATGAAGTATGCTCTGTTTCCTGGGGTGTCAGGGACGAAAATGTGGACTACGCCGCGTTGTTTCAGTCAAGACTTTTCATTCTGAAAAAAGCTTTTTTCAGAAGCAGACATATGGACACAGCTGAATACACAAATTTTTGCTCAGAAAATGCGTATTGGCTGGATGATTACTGTTTATTTATGTCCCTGAAAAATCAATTTGATAATCAACCGTGGAGCCTATGGCCGGAAGACATACGCTTTCACCGTTTCTCTTCTATCTGTTGCTATTCTGAAAAACTGAGCTCAGACATTGATTTCTGGAAATTTTGTCAGTATAAGTTTTTCGAGCAGTGGAACAGGGTCAAGACTTACGCCAACCGGCTCGGAATACAAATCATTGGTGATGTTCCGATCTATGTAGCCCTTGACAGCGCGGACGTTTGGGGAAACAGCGAGCTTTTTCAGCTGGACGCCCAACGGAGGCCGACCAAGGTTGCCGGGGTGCCTCCAGATCTTTTTTCCAAGGAAGGGCAGCTTTGGGGAAATCCGCTGTATGACTGGGATGCCATGGAGCACAGCGGGTTTGATTGGTGGAAGAAGCGAATGGGCTTTTCCACCAAAATATATGATAGGATCCGAATTGACCATTTTATCGGTATTGTTCGCTATTATGTGATTCCGGCGGAAGAAACAACAGCGGTAAACGGCTGTTGGCAGCCCGGACCGGGGAGAAAGCTGACGGACGCAATCAATGCTTCCGTTGGAACTGGGAAAATCATAGCCGAAGACTTGGGTGAAGTTGTTCCTGAGGTGAAAAAGCTTCTGGAGAAAAACGGGTATCCGGGCATGAAGGTTCTGCAGTTTGCTTTTGACGGAAATCCGGCTAATCCGCATCTTCCTATGAATTATATACGCAATACGGTTGTTTACGCAGGAACACATGATAATGAGACGCAGGTAGGGTATTTCAACAAACTGCCTGCAAAAAAAATCAGATATGCAAAAGAGTATCTGAATGTGAAAAGAAGAAAGGATTTGCCCGGGGCGGTTCTTCGCGCCGCCTACGCCAGCGTTGCCGATACGGTGATTTTTCAGGCACAGGATATCTTGTTTCTTCCGGCGGAAGCAAGGATGAATTATCCATCAACGGTTGGCACCAACTGGAGATGGAGACTAAAAAAAGGTCAACTTACCGATGAGATTTCCAAAGAACTCTGTGACTTGGCAAGAATATATGGAAGATAGGTTCCTTACTTAAAGGAGTAGATAGAATGAACACATTTAAGAGTGATGTAATGACTCTTTTGGAATTGGAAAGCGGTAAAACAATTCATCAGGCAGATGTTTTTGAGCTTTATCACGCTGTTTCCAAAGCGGCGATGAAACAGGTAAAGTCCAAGTGGGAAGCGCCGCAAGTGAGTAAAAAGGCGTGCTATTTTTCCGCTGAATTTTTAACAGGCAGGCTCATTTACAGCAATTTGCAGAATTTAGGCCTGATGAACCAGCTGTCTGAGCTATTTCATGAAAATAATATTGATGTTGCAATTTTTGAGGATATTGAAGACGCTGCACTGGGTAATGGCGGCCTTGGAAGATTGGCTGCCTGTTTTCTGGACTCTGCGGCTACTCAGGGAATCACTCTGAACGGTTATGGCATCCGTTATAAATACGGCCTATTCAAGCAGTATTTTGAAAATGGATTTCAGAAAGAAGCCGTAGATGACTGGCAGCAGTTCGGCGACCCTTGGTCACAGCGAAATGAAGGAGAGAAAGTAACGGTTAAATTTAAAAATCAAACTGTTTATGCAGTTCCCTACGATACTCCGGTAATTGGGTATGGTGCAAAAACAGTGAATACCCTTCGCCTGTGGCAGGCAGAACCGCTTGTCCCTTTCGATTTTCAGCTTTTTAACGACCAGAAATTTGAGCTGGCTGTCCGGGAACGGGATGATGCGGAAGCAATCTCCAGTGTCTTGTACCCGAATGACACGGCGGATAAAGGAAAAAAGCTTCGTTTAAAACAGCAGTATTTTTTTACAAGCGCTTCCCTTCAGGATATTATTAGAACCTACAAAAGAAGATACGGAAACGATTTTACTCATTTTTCAGCAGAATACGCAATTCAGCTGAATGATACTCATCCGGTGGTTTCTATTCCTGAGTTTATCCGCCTTCTTGTTTCAGAAGAGGGAATATCGTTTGGGAAAGCGCTGAAAATCGCCAGACAGACCTTTGCTTATACCAATCATACGATTATGGCGGAAGCACTTGAAAAATGGGACGCAAAACTATTTAAAAGCGTGATCCCCAATGTTTACCGATATGTGGTTATGATCCAGAAAGCGCTGCTGAAGGAGCTTTCCGGTATGGGGATTACGGGCAGCGACCAAAAACCTTATTTGATTATTGATGAAAATTCGGTCGTACATATGGCACGGCTGGCTGTGTTTGCCACTCATTCCGTAAACGGAGTAGCAGAAATTCATACCGAAATTTTGAAAAAATCTGTATTGAAAGAGTGGTATCGGATTTATCCGAAACGCTTTAATAATAAAACCAACGGAATTACCCAGCGACGCTGGATGGCGCTGTCCAATATGGAACTTTCCGGCTTTATTACCGATAAAATCGGAAGCGGATGGGTTACGGATCTTGAAAAGCTTAGAAATCTGGAGCGTTACAAGGACGACAAAAATGTAATTTGCCAATTTGCGCATATTAAACAGATCAAAAAGCAGCAGCTTTCCGACTATATGGAAAAGCATGACGGAATCAGGCTGAATCCGGAATTCATCTTTGATGTTCAGGTGAAGCGGCTGCATGAGTATAAGCGCCAACTCTTAAACGCACTTTCTATCGTTGATATTTATTTCGGCCTGAAAAACGGAAGAATCCAGAATTATCATCCAACGGTTTTCCTGTTTGGCGGAAAGGCTGCACCGGGGTATTTGAGGGCGAAAGGGGTTATTAAATTTATCAATGAAATTGCCAACATGGTAAACAATGACCCGGAAGTAAATCAACAGATGAAAGTTGTTTTCGTTTCAAACTACAATGTTTCCTATGCGGAGAAGATTATGCCGGCCGCTGATATTTCAGAACAGATCTCCACAGCGGGCACGGAAGCCTCCGGTACAGGAAATATGAAGCTGATGCTTAACGGCGCCGTTACGCTTGGCACACTGGACGGAGCCAATGTAGAAATTATCCGTCAGGCTGGGGAAGAAAACAATTATATTTTCGGGGCGCGCGTGGAAACACTGGAAATGATCGCAGATTCCTACAACCCCCGGGAAATTTACGAACAAAATGAGCGGGTGCGTGCGGCTGTGGATACTTTAGTCAACGGAATGCTTGACGACGGCGGTACCGGAATGTTCCGGGAACTGTATCATTCCCTGCTCGATGGAGCCAGTTGGCATAGACCGGACAATTATTTTGTTCTGTATGACTTTATTTCTTACTGCGATACCAGGCTTCAGGCTATTTCGGACTACAGCGACCGATTGGCTTTTTCCCGCAAATGTTTTCTAAACACAGCCGGGGCCGGAAAATTTTCGAGTGACCGGACAGTCAGAGAGTACGCGATACAAATCTGGGGAATGTAAGAAAGAATCGTTCGGCAGTTTTCTCTCTGTGGAGCACAATCCCTTGTAAAGCAGGAACCGATATGTTACAATATTCAATAAATCAACATTCGGTTGGAGAGATTGAAAATGGATATCTTTGTCGAACAGATTATCAAAAAGAAAATGAGTAAAACCGATATTCTAGTTTTTATCGGAGTACTTTTGGTCAACTTTTTAATCATTGCGCTTTTAGCGGTGTACATACCCATGATTTTACTGCCTGCTCTGGTCGGTATATTTGCTTTGGATTATTATCTGATTTCCTCGCGCAGTCTGGAATACGAGTACAGCGTGACAAACAGCGATCTAACGATTGACAAGATCATTAACCGCCGGAACCGGAAAAAGGTAATTTCCATAGATGCGCACGATATTGAATCACTGGGAAAATACCGAAGGGAAGACCACGCGAAGCAGTCCTACTCGGCGAAGTTCACCGCTTCCAGATGCGAAAGCGGCAAAGACGCTTGGTGTATTGTTGCCAGGCATGCCCAGAAGGGGAATGTTCTGGTGCTGTTCAGCCCAAATGAGAAAATTTTGGCCGCGATGAAACCATATCTTTCAAGGCAGGTAGCAGTCAATGCTTTTGGCAGGAATTGATTTAGTTGAAATAAAAAGAATAAAACATTCCATGAAAAATCCGCGCTTTTTACTGAGGATACTCGGCCCTGCTGAGTACACTCAGCTTGAATTGCGCGGATTTCCTGTTCAGAGCGTTGCCGCCAGCTTCAGTGCCAAAGAGGCGTTTTCCAAAGCGGTCGGAACTGGAGTGCGCGGATTTTGGCTCAGTGAAGTGGAACTTTTAAGAGAAGAAAACGGTAAGCCGTATCTTAAATTGAGCGGCAGCGCGCTTAAAATTGTAAAGGATAGAAAAATCTCACTTCAGGTAAGCGTAACTCATACCAAAGAATACGCCTCAGCGGTGGTAATAGGGGAGGAATCGGGCAATGAAGGTGTTGGACTGTAAACAGAGCAGGGAACTTGAACAGAGTGCTGTTGATTCCGGAATCAGCTATCTGGAGCTGATGGAAAACGCCGGAGCCGCAGCAGTTCGTTTTCTGCGCAAAAAATTCAGCTTATCCGGCCGAAAAGTAGTGATCCTCTGCGGCAAAGGGAATAACGGCGGGGACGGTTTCGTTGCTGCGAGGAAACTATCCGAATTAGGCGTGGCGGTTATGGTGGTAATCGCGGATGGCCTTCCGCACACGGATCTTGCGAAAACGGTATTTTCCCGCCTCAAGGACACGTCCGTTAAAATATTGGACGGTGCAGAGAACGGCGAACGCGTGGAAGCCGCTGTTTCTTCTGCCGATTTTATTATGGATGCGATTTACGGGACAGGATTTCACGGTTGTGCTCCCGACCATATGCTGCCTCTGTTTCATGCGGTGCAAAATTCTGCCGCGGTTGTTGTTTCACTGGACATTCCCAGCGGTGCGAACTGCGATTCCGGCGCAGTTGACGGGGAGTGCATCAATGCAGACTATACAATCACTTTTTCCACCCTGAAAAACGGACACCTGATTTACCCGGCGAAGAAATACTGCGGTCAGGTAGCCGTTGCCCCCATCGGTATTGATGCAAATCTCATCAGCAGCCAAAAGTCTTCGCTTGAGCTGACAGAGCTTTCACAGGCACAGTCTCTGATGAAGCCGCGGGACCCGCTCAGCAATAAAGGAACATACGGCCGCCTGCTGTGTATTTGCGGCAGCGAGGGAATGGCAGGGGCGGCGGTCATGAGTGCGAAAGCGGCGGTAAGGTGCGGCGCTGGTATTGTGGATGTGGCGCTGCCCCGTACCATTTATCCGATTGTTGCTTCACAGATTGTGGAGCCAGTCCATACTCTGCTAGACTATTTGCCCGACGGGACAATGCTTTCCGACAGCCGGTCGGCACTGCAAAAAGCGCTGCAAAAAGCGAAGGTGTGCCTGATTGGATGCGGGTTGGGGTGCGGGAAGGAAACGGCGCGGATAGTCTGCGAAATTGTTTCTGATTCAAAGGTGCCTCTTATCATTGACGCGGATGGCATAAACGTTCTGGCTGAGAATATAAATATATTAAAAACAGTCCGTGTTCCTGTTGTTCTTACCCCGCATCCCGGCGAAATGGCGCGTCTGATGAAGACCACCGTTGAAGATGTGCAAGCCCATCGTTTTGAATATGCGCGCAGCTTTGCGGCACAATACAATGTCATTCTGGTACTGAAAGGGGCAGGAACATTGATTGCGGAGCCAAACGGAATGGTACATCTCAATCCCACGGGAAATGCCGGAATGGCTAAGGGAGGAAGCGGGGATGTTCTTGCGGGAATGCTTGCATCCTTCATCGCACAGGGAAACGACCCAGTGGCGGCGGCGGTCGGCGCGGTCTATCTTCACGGTGAAGCGGGAGACCGCTGTGCCAGAAGGTTTTCCCAGTATGCCATGCTGCCCACCGACATGATTGAAATGCTTCCGGGACTGTTTTTGGAGCTTGAGCGGTAAAACCGTATTTTTTGTGCGGGAGTGAAAAGCGATGCGCCGGACAGTCTTATGCCTGTTTTCTGTTTTTATGATTTTCTCTTTTTTTGCCTGCGCGGCGCAGGAAATTCAGGCGGAAGATCTTGTATTTTGTTTTCACTGTAATGCAGATATTAATTACGACGGTGAAAAAATACAATGTGCTTTCAGCCGTGACGCTCCCGGGCGGGCCAGTGTGCAGTTTCTTTCCGGGAATCTGAACGGTCTTACCTATGATTGGAGCGGGGAAAACTTTTCCATTTCCTACAGCGGAATTTCGGCGAAAAGCGAGGAGTGCGTTTTACCGGATACCTCTTTTGCGGTCATTCTACTGCAGATTTTGGACTACTCGGAGAAAAGCGAAACTCTTGTAAAAACACACGGTGACGAAGTTTCCGGTTCCATGAACGGTGTTGATTTTACAATGACGGCCGATAGAACCACGGGGCAAATTCAAACCATTTGCGTTCCCCAGAGGAATTTAGAGGTTCAGCTGCATGATTTTACACAGTAAGGGTGTAACGAATGTTACACCCTTTTTTCTTTTGAATTTTATGTCAACCCCTGCCTCTAAATAATATTATGTGTTAGGGACTGCTTGCGAATAAATCGTTTTGACAATGTCAACAATATTTGCAGACCCTATACCATAAATTATTCGGAGTGTGAAAAATGTGAACATTAGAAGAGGCGATATTTATTATGCCGACCTGAGCCCGGTTGTTGGTTCGGAGCAGGGCGGTGTCCGGCCTGTGCTGATTGTTCAGAATGACGTTGGAAACCGGTTCAGTCCGACCGTGATTGCCGCGGCAATTACAAGCCAGCGTGCAAAGGCAAATCTTCCAACGCATATTATGCTCAATGCCCAGACCACCGGACTTGCAAAAGATTCTGTTGTTCTGCTGGAGCAGGTTCGCACAATTGATAAACACAGACTGAAAGAGCGCATGGGGCGCCTTGATAATATGTCAATGACACAGGTCAATCAGGCTTTATCTATCAGTTTTGGCCTTGACCGTGACGAAGAGGAACGTGAGGCTACATAGAGTTGCCTGAAATCAATAAAAATATGTATATTTCAATCGGCAGTGAAAATAATAAAAAAAAAGAAAAGGAAGTGCTTTCATTGCCATTAACAGAAAAGGAGTTATCCGCCATTGAAGATCAGCTCAGCGGAGAAAAGCTTCTAATTACTAAGTTCAAAGCCTATTCACAGATGTGTTCAGATTCCGAAATCAAACAAAAATGCGACACAATTGCATCTCAGCATCAGGCACATTACGATAAGCTTCTGAGCTTTTTGAATTAAGGAGTGAGAAAAATGAATAATTCACAGACGAACAATTCACAAATGCAGGACAAAGAAATTCTTGAGGATGTTCTGACCTCTCAAAAAGCTGTTACCGGCGCTTATAACAATTTTGCAAATGAATGTGCGACTCCGAATGTCAGAGATGAGTTTATGAGAATTCTCACAGAGGAGCATCAGATTCAGGCCGATGTTTTCGATACAATGAAACAGCGCGGCTGGTACCCGACCCCTACAGCGGAGCAGCAGAAAATTCAACAGGCCAAGCAAAAATTTCAAAATGCAAATCAACAGTAAAGCACAACGCCGGTTCTTGTGAGAACCGGCGTTTTTATTGTAAACTTACAATTTTAATTCTGCATCGAATACAATTTATGACACAATGTTTAACCGTGCACCGCTATAATTATTTTTAGCGCAGGGAGGGATCTCTTTGAAGCAGACAATTTACATAGATGTATTAGTCGGAATCAACTTATTTATCAATTATTTTTTACTGCTTGCCGTTTCAAAATTTCTTTCGCTGCCGGTAAAACGTCCCAGAATGGTTGCCGCCGCGGCATTGGGAGCGGCAGCGTCACTTTCTATTCTGTTGCCCGAGGCCAACACTTTTTTGTGCTTTGCATTTAAGCTGGCGGTGTCGGGACTGATTGTTTTATCGGCGTATCCCTATTATGGATTAAAGCAGTTTTTAAGGGAATTGGCTGCATTTTATATTATGAGCTTTGCCTTTGCGGGATTCATGCTTGCACTATGGTATTTTATTTCTCCGCAGGGATTGATTATCAAGAATTCAGTAGTCTATTTTAACGTGTCTCCGCTTCTTTTGATCGTTTTGACGGTAATATGCTATTTTATCATACGCCTGATACACCGGATTACGGGCAGGCAGGCCCCGGAGAATCTTTTCTGCCGGATTCAGATTGATTTTAATGGAAAATCTGTTTCCTGCGCGGCAAAGGTGGACACTGGGAACACGTTGACCGAACCGTTTTCCAACGCTCCGGTTGCCGTTGTCTGTGAGGAGTGCTTAGAAGGCATCATACCGCAGCAGGATAGCGGCAAGATAAGGCTGGTGCCGTTTCAGGCGGTGTCCGGCGGGGGACTTCTCCCGGCATTCAAGCCGGATAAGCTGACCGTGATGAATGGAAACAATAAAATCGAAGTTCATGAGGTATACATAGCGGTAACCAAATCGAAATTTGGAGCGTTCAGCGCGCTCTTAAATCCGGATTTACTGCAAAAAACGCCAGCCTAAATTTGGCCGTAGGCAGGCGCGTTTCTCAGCCGCGGCGGCAGCGGCAAAAGGGAAAGAGTGAAAATGGGAATGAACAAACTGATAAGGGAACTGGGAAATAAGCTGTCATTACTATGGCTGCGATTCGGTCTAAACGGGCAGATACACTATATAAACGGGCCAGAGACTCTTCCTCCGCCGCTGACGAAGAAAGAAGAGGAAAAGGTGATGATGAACATTCTGAACAATGTTCCTAATGCGCGGGAGCCGCTTATCACCCACAATCTCAGGCTCGTTGTGTACATTGCCAAAAAGTTTGAATCCAGCAGTGCCGGCGTGGAGGATTTGATCTCAATTGGAACGATCGGACTGATTAAGGCAGTAAACACCTTCTGTCCCGAACGCAACATTAAGCTTGCAACCTACGCATCGCGCTGTATTGAAAACGAGATTCTGATGTACCTTCGAAAAAGTTCCCAGTTAAAAAACGAGGTTTCCATTGACGATCCCCTGAATGTTGACTGGGATGGAAACGAGCTTTTACTTTCCGATATTCTGGGCAGTGACCAGGATACCGTGAACCGCAATATTGAACAGGAGGTAGAGCGGAATCTTTTGCTGACCGCTGTCTCTCATCTTGCTCCGCGGGAGCGGGAGATTATGCAGCTTCGCTTCGGTCTGAACAATACTAAAGAGCATACACAGAAGGAAGTAGCCGACACTCTTGGTATTTCACAATCATACATATCGCGTCTGGAAAAACGGATTATTGAAAGACTAAAAAAAGATCTGGAGCGCGTTAGCTGAGAAAGGGGGCATTGTAGAATGCCCCCTTTTCTGATGTTCGATGTTATTGATTGGTCTGTGTGTATTCCAGAATCATCCGATACGCTTCTTTCAGACTTTCATAGTTGTAATTCCGGCAGTTAGCCGGGCTGGTCGAGGGCAGAGGGAAGGCGCGACATCCGGCATCTTTTTCACAAAACTTGTGGTACAAAACAGCGGCCTTCGTTCCCGTTGTAAAAACCGCCTGAATATTGGTTCTTTTCAATAAGCCGCCTACGTCGTTAGCCACCGGATTGCGGATACTGCTGTCATCCGCCCCGGTAATACTGCAGCTTTTCAGAACATCCCAGAGTGCAATACGGTTTCTCAGCAGAAAATTTGTCTTTTCACTGTTACTTTCGGGAAGCTTTTGTCCATATAAATCCGATACGATTCTCCAGAAACGGTTTTGCGGATGGGAATAATAAAAGCCGTATTCCCGTGATTTTGGCGAAGGCATCGTACCTAAAATCAATATTCTTGAATTTTCATCATAAACCGGCGCAAACGTATGCTCAACAATTTCAGACATCGTATTCATCCTTTATTTTAAGTGCATATTTCAGTAGCTGATCGCGGCTGTTGGGGCATTTTCCATCCAATACCGCTTCTAATAGCAGGGAAAGAATCTTTCCAATTGCGACACCCTGCGGGATATTCAATGCTATCAGGTCGGAACCGTTCAGCTGCAAATCCTTCAGAGAAAAACAAAGTCCGCGGTCGAGAATGCTATCGAGCACAGCTTCCGCTTTTTGCAGTTCCTCCAGTCTGCCGATGTAAACGGGATTTTGCGCTTTTATATCGGCCGCTTTCACTTTGATAAGAAAGCGTAGTGTTTTTTCGCCGTGTTTATTCAGAAGCCGTAAAAGGGACTTTTCATCTGCATGAATTGGCAAATCATGCAGATTTATCAGCTTCCATATCATGCAGACGGTATCGCCGTCATAACGAAGTTCTTCCAAAATTTCTTTTGCCATTTCGGCGCTTTTTTTTTCATGATTATAAAAATGACAGATTCCACTTTGGTCCCGTGTACAGCACAAAGGCTTGCCGATATCGTGCAAAAGCATGGTCAGCCGAAGAACAGGAGTTGCCTCTACGGAGGAAACAGCTTTCAGCGTATGCTCCCATACATCATAAATGTGATAGGGATTATCCTGCTGAAAACCGGCCATCAAACTGATCTCCGGTATAAACTGCTCAAAAACGGGACGATATTCTCTCAAAATGTTTTCCGCGTTGCCGCAGAGGAGCTTTGTGAATTCGGAATTGACGCGTTCGCGGGCAATATGGTCAAGCAGGCTACGGTTTTTAAGAATGCTGATTGAGGTGTCCCGTTCAACCGCAAATTCAAGGACGGAGGAGAAGCGCAGTGCCCGCAGAAGTCTGAGTCCGTCTTCCTGGAAACGTAAGTCGGGTATTCCAACGCATCGGATGATTTTGTTCTTCAGATCGTTTATTCCGTCAAAACAGTCGATTACACCGTGCTCAGGATGATAGGCAAGAGCATTCATGGTAAAATCTCTTCTGGACAAGTCATCTTTTAGGCTTCTGGTAAACTGAACACTGTCCGGGTGCCGGTTGTCGGAATATCGGCCATCTACACGGAACGTGGTCACTTCTACAGAAAAGTGATCGACGAGTACCGTAAGAGTTCCGTGTTGGATCCCGGTTTCCACGCATGGATAATCACTGAAAATCTTCACCGTTTCTTCGGGCAGGGCGGATGTGGTAACATCCCAGTCGTTCGGTGTCAGCCCGAGGATGGAGTCGCGTACGCAGCCTCCGACAATATAGGCTTCATAGCCTGACAAATTCAGTTTTTGCAGGATCGTCTCCACCTGCGGTGGTATCCGGATTTGCATGTTTCCGCCTCGTTTGCAAATATTTTCTATTTTACAGGATGCTTAATGATTATAGTATATACGACTTTATTATAGAAAAGCAATTCCCTTTCCCCATAATATTTTTACTGTTCCTGCCGCATGAATCACTATGGCTATGGTAATAATGGTAGTAAGTTATTCCATGGAAATGAGGGAACGGCATGCAGTACAATAAAGTCGAAATATGCGGGGTCAACACTTCGAAATTAAAAGTACTTACCGAAAAGGAAAAAATGCAGCTGCTGCGCCGTGTAAAAGAAGGGGATATGAAAGCGCGGGATGAACTCATTAACGGGAACCTGCGCCTTGTTTTGAGTGTGATTCAGCGCTTTACAAACCGAGGGGAAAATCTGGACGACCTTTTTCAGGTAGGATGCATCGGGCTGATTAAGGCAATAGACCATTTTGATATTAATCAAGGCGTTCGTTTCAGCACTTATGGGGTGCCTATGATTATCGGGGAGATCCGGCGTTATTTAAGAGACAACAATTCCATACGCGTCAGCCGGTCACTGCGCGACACGGCTTATAAGGCCATGCAGGCCAAAGAAAAAATGACGGCAGAAAACAGCCGCGAGCCTACCATTGATGAAATCGCAAAAGAGCTAAACTTGCCGCGTGAAGACGTAGTGCTTGCACTGGAATCCATCGTTGAACCGGTTTCGCTTTTTGAACCGGTTTTTTCAGACGGAGGCGATACCATTTATGTGATGGACCAGGTGGGCGACAATAACGACGATTCCAACTGGCTGGATGAAATTGCGCTGAAAGAGGCAATTCGTGATTTGAACAGCAGGGAAAAACGGATTCTTTCCATGCGCTTTTTCCAAGGAAAAACACAGATGGAGGTCGCTTCGGAAATAGGCATCAGTCAGGCTCAGGTTTCCAGGCTGGAAAAAGCTGCGCTTGATAAAATCAAGAAAGACATTTAGCTGTTGTTCCCTTTTCCATCACGTCACCTTCACAATCAGCAATTATACTGAGCGCTGTAATAGATTAGCGATGGAATCGGAGGACATTCTATGCAGCCTATAATTGCGAAGTTCAGAAAAAAGAGTTACATCTTTGCGCTGGTGTTGATTGCGGCACTGTCGTTTACTTTAAACTTCTATGCCATTTCAAATTATGGAACCGGAAATGAATATTATGCGGCATGTATCAAAAGCATGACGCTGAGTTTTAAAAATTTCTTCTTTGTGTCATTTGATCCCGCCGGAATGGTTTCTGTGGATAAACCCCCGCTCGGTTTGTGGGTGCAGGCGATTTCCGTACTTATCTTCGGGTATCACGGCTGGGCGATGCTTCTGCCGCAGGCATTGGCGGGAGCCGCTTCCACCGTGATGATTTACATTTTAACCGCCCGGTATTTCGGGCGGCCCGCAGGACTGATATCGGCATTGTTTTTTGCTATCACTCCGGTTGTTGTTGTTGCTTCGCGTAACAACACCATGGATATGCAGCTTGTTTTTGTGCTGCTTGTGACAGCATGGTTCCTTTTCCGTTCCATTGACAGCGGAAAATGGAAATACCTGTTTTTGGCGGCACTGTTTGTCGGGCTTGGATTTAATATTAAAATGCTGCAGGCATATATGATTTTGCCCGCCGTTGCCCTGACTTATCTGTTTTTTGCGAAAGAAAAAATCGGAAAGCGCATTCTGGCCGGAATTTTGAGCATGGTGATCGTAATGGCTGTCTCTTTATCATGGGTACTGATCGTAGAGTTTTACCCCTCTGAAAGCCGCCCTTATGTCGACAGCACCAGCAACAATTCCATGTTGGAGCTGGTTTTTGGGCATAACGGAACCGAACGACTTTTTGGACAAAGCATGGGCGGCGGAGCGGGTCGTCCGTCCGGCGGAGATAATTCCGGCTTTGCCCCCCGGTTGAATGATGACGGAAACGGTATGGCTCCCGACGGTTACGGTCAGGTTGCGCCCGATGGGAACGCGGATGGTGGTACTGGTCAGGGCATGATCGATGGCAATACAGGCCGGGACGCGCGCAGCATGGACAATTCTGATGGAAACAGGCGGGACGATGGCCGTAATATGGGCGGAAACGGAATGGGAGGTTCTGAAATCGGCAATGCGTCCCCTGTTCGCCTGTGGACATCTAATCTATACGGACAGGGTTCCTGGTTCCTGTTGTTTGCCATTTGCAGTATGCTGCTCTGCGTGAATAAATGGAACCTCAAACGGAAAAATGTGCGTCAGGGTGTCTTCATCTTCTGGTCTCTCTGGTTGATTACCACGGCGGGTTTCTTCAGCTTTGCCGGATTCTATCACCGATATTATCTCTGTATGATGGCGCCTGCCATCGCTGTTCTAAGCGGTATCGGCGTCATTACGATCTTTAACGGATTAAAGCATAAGTGGGAGAAAAAAACAGATTATTTCCGTCCAATTCTTTTGCTGGCGGCTTTTCTCATTAATTTTGCTTTGCAGGTCGTTTGTGTACTGAGATATTCCGAACTGAAGACATGGCTGGTTCCTGTTATGCTTGCCACGGCGGGGTTGGGGATCCTTTTGCTGGCTGTGTATTGCGTAAAAAATAAGCGCGGTATTCTGGTGGCTTCTCTGGCGGTGATTGTCGTGTCCTCAATGGCCGCTCCCTTTTACTGGGCTCTCACACCGGTAATGGGAGTCACAAATTCCACAATGCCGTACGCCGGGCCGGAGCTACTGCAAAGCGGACAGGGAAACCGGAACGGCGGCTTTTCGTTGGATAACGGCAGTTCCCAGAACAGCTCTCTGGAGGATTATCTGGTGAAAAACTATCAAGAAGGAAGCTTCCTTGTTACCGCACAGCGTTCCAGCAGTGTGGCTCAGTTTATTATCAATACCGGACTTCCCTGCTACGCTTACGGAGGCTTTTTAGGTTCAGACAATTCTTTGACGGTAGAAAAACTGAAAACGCTGGTCGCGCAGGGAAAAATAACCTATTTTTTGTTATCCCAAAACGGCGGATCAGGAGGCTCTGATTCCGATATTGAGTCGTATGTAAAAGAAAAGGCGGTCTTGGTGGATTCCAGTGAATATAGCTCTAAGACCAGCAATGTCGGTCAGATGGGCAGTTTGGGCGGCACCCTGTATTTGTTTCAGTGATAGCGGATTTTATATACAATTTGATTGAGACACAAAAAATCCTCTGTGAAGCTCACAGAGGATTTTTAAAAGGCTTAGATGGATTATTTGCAAAATTTTTCAATATAATTATCAATGCAATTCTGAATAATTTCTTTCGCATCAGCAGGTCCCTTGACTTCATCAATGGCTGTCACTTTTCCTTCCAGCTGCTTGTAAACAGAGAAGAAGTGGGACATTTCGTCAAAAATATGTTTCGGCAAATCCTTAATGTCATGGTAGCTGTTATAGGTGGGATCATTAAAGGGAATCGCAATGATTTTTTCATCTTTCATCCCGTTGTCCACCATAATAATCACGCCGATTGCGTAACACCGTACCAGGGAAAGAGGACGGATATCCTCCGAACAAAGGACAAGCACGTCCAGAGGGTCGTTGTCACTGGCGTAAGTACGGGGAATGAAGCCATAGTTGGCAGGGTAATGGGTGGAAGTGTAAAGAATTCTGTCCATGATGAGCAGACCGGTTTCCTTGTCAAGCTCATATTTGATTTTACAGCCTTTTGGTATTTCTATAACAGAGCAAAAGTCTTCAGATTTAATTCTTTTCGGTGAGATATCATGCCAAATATTCATATTAGCCTCCTGATTATTTTATCGGATAATTATACCATTTTATATTTGATTAATCAATTAATTAATTATATAACAAAGATCGGCATATATTTTTAGGGGAGGTGGAAGCGTGAACTGCCGAATCATCGATATGCGCCATAAAGAAGTTATCAATGTAAAGGATGGAACACGGATAGGATGTGTCTGTGATGTGGAGATAGATACTGTGGACGCCAGAGTAATTGCAATTGTAATTTACGGCCGCCTGCGCTGCTTTGGCTTGCTCGGCAGGGAAGATGATATTATTATAAAATGGCAGGATATTCAGGTAATAGGTGACGATACTATTTTAGTGAGTTATAATAACTGTTGCCGAATAAAAAAAAGAGGGCGTGGATTTGGCGGATTCTTTAGCAATAACTGAAAAAGTCTTGAATTCCGCCTCTTGATATGATATAATAATCGGCGCAATAAAAACACACGTTTCAGCTATGACGATCTGGTGCCCGGTGCCCGGGTGTTGCGTCTGTTAAAGCGGAACGGAGGAAAAACCAAGGAGGATTATTATGTCAGTAGTATCAATGAAACAACTTTTGGAGGCCGGCGTTCACTTCGGTCACCAGACCAGAAGATGGAACCCGAAAATGGCACCGTATATCTTTACGGAGCGCAACGGTATCTACATCATCGACCTGCAGAAAACCGTTAAGAAGCTGGAAGACGCGTACAGCTTTGTCCGTGACCTTTCCGCTGAAGGAAAGTCCGTACTGTTTGTCGGAACCAAAAAACAGGCTCAGGATTCCGTTAAAGAAGAAGCGGAACGCGCAGGTGCTTACTTTGTCAACGCACGTTGGCTGGGCGGCATGCTGACCAACTTCCGTACCATCCGCCGCAGAATTGACCGTTTGAACCAGCTCAAGAACATGGAAGAGGACGGCACCTTTGATCTTCTGCCGAAGAAAGAAGTAATTAAGCTTCGCCTTGAGATTGAAAAGCTTGAGAAATTCCTTGGCGGTATTAAGGACATGAAACAAATTCCCGGCGCACTGTTCATTGTTGACCCGCGCAAAGAAAGAATTGCCGTAGCAGAAGCAAAGAAGCTCGGAATTCCGATTGTCGCTATTGTCGACACCAACTGCGACCCGGATGAAATCGATTATGTTATCCCTGGCAACGACGACGCTATCCGTGCCGTTAAGCTGATTTCCGCAACTGTTGCAAACGCAATCGTAGAAGGCAAAGAAGGCCAGATGGGTGCAGCTGCAGCAGAAGAAAAAGTGAATGAGGCAGAAGCCGCAGAATAATCGGTATAATGCGTAAATACTAAATACAACGAATATAAGAGCGGAGGAAATAGAATGGCTTTTACAGCTAAAGATGTTGCAGCACTTCGTGAGAAGACCGGCTGCGGGATGATGGACTGCAAAAAAGCACTGGACGCGTCCAATGGAGACATGGAGGCTGCCATCGACTTTTTAAGAGAAAAAGGCCTTGCGGCCGCAACGAAAAAGGCTGGACGTATCGCAGCAGAAGGTGTTGCATTTGCCTGCCTGAATGAGGAAGGCACAGTCGGTGTTGACATTGAAGTCAACGCGGAGACAGACTTCGTAGCGAAAAATGCTGACTTCCAGCATTTCGTGAAAGTTTGTGCGGATACTGTTATTGAAAACAATCCTGCCGATGTAGAAGCTTTGCTCCAGTGCAAAGCGTGCGGTTCGGATCAGACCATTGACGGTATGCTCAAGGATAAGATTCTGACTATCGGCGAAAACATTAAGATTCGTCGCTTCAAGCGTTTTGAAGGCGTGGTTGCAGCCTATATTCATGCGGCCGGAAAAATTGGCGTTCTTGTTAAATTCGATACTTCCGCGGAAGTTGCGTCGAAGGAAGAGTTTAAGGAGTACGCAAAGAATATTGCCATGCAGATTGCGGCTATCAGCCCGCAGTATCTCAATCAGAATTCGGTTCCCGCCGAAGTGGTTGAACATGAAAAGAGCATTCTGAAAGAGCAGATTATCAACGATGGCAAACCTGCTGCAATTGCTGATAAGATTGTTGCCGGCAGACTTGGAAAGTTCTTCAAGGAAATTTGCCTCTTGGATCAGTCCTATGTCAAAGACGGCGACCTTTCCGTACAGCAGTACACCGATGCTACAGCGAAAGAGCTCGGCGGCTCCATTTCTATTGTGGACTATGTCCGCTTTGAAAAAGGTGAGGGCCTTGAGAAACGTGAAGATAATTTTGCTGAAGAAATCGCCAGCATGGTTAAGTAAGAATTCATTGATTAATAGCGCAGGAAAACAATCCTGCGCTATTTTTATGCCTTCTTTCCGTTTGTCTTTTCGGGCAAATGTTTCTAAATTATAAAACTTGACAATAATAACTATATTTAGTTATGAAAGCCTTTACTTTACACAATGCTTATTGTAGAATAATATAAAATGAAAACAGGGGTGTTTTATTTGCAACCTAAATATAATAGAATTCTTCTCAAGCTGAGCGGCGAATCTCTTGCCGGAAGCGCAACCCACGGAATTGATTTTGATACGGTTCTGAAGATTTGTGAACCAATCAAAAAATGTGCGGATATGGGAATTCAGGTCGGGATTGTTGTTGGCGGCGGCAATTTTTGGCGCGGCCGCAGCAGCGGAAAAATGGACAGAACCCGTGCGGATCACATGGGGATGCTTGCCACTACCATCAATGCGCTCGGTGTTGCCGACGCGCTGGAGCAGCTCGGGGTACAAGTACGTGTGCAGACTGCTATTGCCATGCAGCAGATAGCCGAACCGTACATTCGCAACCGTGCCGTACGGCATCTTGAAAAGGGAAGAGTTGTTGTATTTGGCTGCGGTACCGGCAATCCGTTCTTCTCAACCGATACCGCGGCAGCTCTGCGGGCAGCGGAAATTGACGCAGACATTATCCTGAAAGCCACAATGGTTGACGGCGTATACGACAGTGATCCTAAAAAGAATCCTGACGCCGTAAAATTTGACACCCTGTCCTTTATGGACGTACTTAACCGGAACCTGCAGGTGATGGACAGCACGGCTGCTTCATTATGCAAAGATAATAAAATTCCGATTCTGGTTTTCAGCATTGACGAGCCTGACAATATTATCAAAGCCGTTTGCGGGGAATCGATCGGAACACTTGTGAAGGAGGACTAATGATGAAAGAAGTATTGGAACACACAGAGGACCACATGCAGAAATGTGTCAGCGCTCTGTCGGATGATTTTGCGTCCATCAGAGCGGGCAGAGCAAATCCGGCGGTACTGGATAAAATAAGGGTCGATTATTACGGCACACCGACCGCCATTAACCAGCTTGCGGCGGTAGCGGTAAGCGAAGCAAGAATTTTGACCATTCAGCCATGGGATATTTCCGTATGCCGCGCGATTGAAAAGGCAATTCAGACATCGGACATCGGCATTAACCCCCAGAGTGACGGCAAAATTATTCGCATTACCTTCCCCCCCCTTACGGAGGAAAGACGCCGCGATCTGGTAAAAGAAATCAGTAAAATGGCGGAAGAACGTAAGATTGCGATCCGTAATATGCGCCGTGACGCAATGGAAAAGCTCAAGGGTATGAAGAAAAATTCTGAGCTGACAGAGGACGAACTGAAGCAGGCGGAAAAGAAAACACAGGATTTGACCGATAAATACTGCAAGCAGGTTGACGGTGCCTTTGAGAAAAAGCAAAAGGAAATTATGGAGATATAGGTAATAAAATGGAACAACAATCTCTTCCAAAGCATCTGGGAATCATTATGGACGGCAATGGCCGGTGGGCGAAAAAGCGCGGCTTGCCGCGTTCCGCCGGTCATACCGTGGGCGCGGCTGTCTTTAAAACCATTACGCGCTACTGCAGTTCGATTGGAATTAAGTATCTTACGATATATGCTTTTTCGACGGAGAACTGGCGGCGTCCTAAAGAGGAAATCGGGGCTTTAATGAAGTTGTTCAAGCAGTACCTTGAAGATGCTTTACGCGATTTTTTAAATGAAAATATTAAAGTGCGTTTTATCGGGGATGTGTCGGCTTTTCCGCCGGAACTGCAGAAGCTGATTCGGGAAACGGAGAAAGTTTCAGAACAGCGAACCGGCATGGTTTTGAACATTGCCATGAATTATGGCGGCCGTGCGGAAATTACACACGCGGTCAAAGTGCTTGCCGAGGATGTGCAAAAGGGAAAGCTGTCCCCTGAACAGATAGATGAAGCCGCCATTGCAAAACACCTCTACACAGGGGGACAACCTGACCCGGATCTGATTATCCGGCCAAGCGGAGAAAACCGGATTTCTAATTTTTTGCTGTGGCAGTCGGCTTATGCCGAGTATGTAGTAATGGACATTTTGTGGCCGGACTTTAAGCCAAAGGATTTAGATCGCGCATTAAGTGAATACGCGAGCCGCAATAGGCGCTTTGGAGGGGTTTAATTGAAAGAAAGGGTTGCTTCGGGAGTATCTCTTGTCCTTTTTCTGGCTGCAATCGTAGTATTTAACAGCACCATTCCGGCAGCTTTGAACATTGCGATTGCGTTGATTTCTGTTTTGGCTGTATTTGAAATTATTTCTGCTTTGGGATTGTCCAAGAATTTTGTTCTGCTGGTCCCAAGTCTTATTTTTTCGGCTGTGATACCGCTTATGCAGTTGGTTACTCCGCAGCAGCTGCAGGTAGACATGCTGCAGCAGACCGCCTATTTTCTTTATACGGTGGTGATTTTCGGAGCGCTCATCCTGTACCATCAGGTCATTACCTTCCGTGAAGTAGGCGTGATTTACAGTATGTCGCTAATGATTCCTACCGCACTTGAAACCATCATCAGTCTGCGGAATTTTGGCGGGAAGCATGGAATGTTCTATGTGATTATCGCGATTTTTTCCGCATGGATTGCGGATACCGGAGCTTTTTTTGCCGGCAGCCGTTGGGGAAAGCACAAGCTGTGCCCGAACATCAGCCCGAAAAAGACGGTGGAGGGTGTAATCGGTGGTTTTATCCTGAACATTGTCGCTATGATTGTTTTCGGCTATATTTTCCATGCGATTTATTATGCATACAAAGTGGAAATCTCCTATTTGACACTGGTAGTCATTGGATTTTTTGGAACGATTATGTCCATTTTGGGGGATCTTAGCTTTTCCCTTATCAAGCGCAGCTGCCATATCAAGGACTTTGGTGAAATCATTCCAGGTCATGGTGGCATACTGGACCGCTTTGACAGCGTGATTTTTGAAGCGCCGTTTGTATACTTACTTGTTCAGTTTATGCCCCTTGTCTTTCAATAAAAACTCGAGTTAAACGCAATAAAACAGCAAAATGGTGAATAATAATGAGAAGATGCCTTTCTATTCTTGGTTCGACCGGTTCCATCGGAACTCAAACGCTTGATGTTGTACGCGGCTTGAACCTAAAGGTTTGCGCTTTGGCGGCAAACGCCAATACTGCGCTCTTAGAAGAACAAATCAGAGAATTTAAACCTGAATTGGCTGCGGTATTTGATGAGTCCGCAGCAAAAAAACTGAAGATTGCCGTAGCCGACACTCCCGTCAAAATAGTGTCCGGTATGGAGGGTCTGTGCGAGGCCGCGGCAATGGAAAGTGCCGACTTGATCCTGAATTCCGTTGTCGGTATGGTTGGGTTGGTACCCACCTTAACCGCTATCGGAGCGGGAAAGGACGTGGCGCTTGCAAACAAAGAAACGCTGGTTGCGGGTGGTTCGCTTGTAATGGAAGCAGCAAGAAAGAACTCAGTGAAAATTATCCCCGTGGACAGTGAACATTCGGCTGTTTTTCAATGCCTGCAAGGCTGCCCGGAGAAAAAGGCGCTCAAGCGCATTATCCTCACGGCTTCCGGCGGGCCGTTTTTTGGAAAGAGCAGGGATGATCTGGTTCAAGTTACTCCCGAGCAGGCACTGAAGCACCCAAACTGGAATATGGGTGCCAAGGTAACGATTGATTCAGCAACCATGATGAACAAAGGGCTGGAAATTATAGAAGCATCCTGGCTGTTTGACATGCCGGCTTCCAAGATTTCCGTGGTCGTCCATCGGGAAAGCGTCGTACATTCCATGATTGAATACGAAGATAACTCCGTCATTGCTCAGCTGGGACTGCCGGATATGAGAATTCCCATCCAATACGCGATCACCTGGCCGCAAAGATTTCCTTCCCCGGTGGGGCAGCTTAGCCTGACGGATTACGGTAAACTGACCTTTTTTGAGCCGGATTTGCAGACTTTTTCCTGTCTTGCTGCCTGCAAGAATGCGATTGAGCGCGGCGGGCTCGCGCCGGCTGCGGCAAATGGAGCAAATGAGGTAGCGGTGAAATTGTTTCTGGATGGACGGATCTCCTTTTTGCAAATTGGCGATCTGGTGCACCGTGCAATGGAAAATCAACCGGATATTCAAAGCGTTTCTTCCGTTGACGATATTTTAAATGCCGATCGCAGTGCAAGAGATTATGTCTTAAACGCAGTCGGCTGACGATGAGGTGATTATATTACGAAAGCAATTTTGATAATTATTGCAATTCTTCTATTTAGCTTTATTATTTTTATCCACGAATTCGGTCATTTTTTTATGGCGAAGCTTTCCGGAGTTCGTGTAAATGAATTTGCCATCGGTATGGGTCCCAGACTGTTTCATTTTACAAAAGGGGAAACAGACTATTCTTTGCGCGCATTTCCAATCGGCGGATTTTGCGCAATGGAGGGGGAAGATGAGGACAGCCCGGACGATCGTGCATTCAACAATAGGCCGGTCTGGAAACGGATGCTGGTCGTGGTGATGGGCGCTGTCATGAACGTCATTCTTGGGTTAGTCATTATGATGGTTCTTTTATGCCAACAGCCCGCTTTTTCTTCCACAACCATTTCGAAATTTACCGATCATTCCGCTCTGCAGTCCGCGGGTCTGCAAGTTGGCGATGTTTTTAAAAGTATTAACGGATATAAAGTAAACGGAGACCGCGATTTGAGCTTTGCGCTTGCTATGGCGGATCCAATGAAGACGGATATTCAGGTTTCCCGCGGCGGCAAGCTGCTGACTTTTGATGATATAAAGTTCAACACAAAGGAATCAGATGGCAAGAAAATTCTGGCACTTGATTTTTATGTGCAGCCGATAGAAAAAAATCCGGGTACCCTGATCGTTAAATCCGTTCAGGACACGGTTTCAACTGTGCGCATGGTATGGTACAGCCTGGTAGGACTGGTCACGGGCAAGTTCGGATTCAATGATGTTGCGGGCCCTGTCGGCGCAGCCAACGCGATCGGGCAGGCGGCTTCCATTGGCTTGCAGCAGAATTTTGTCGCTGCACTCAACAATATTCTGATGATGATGATGGTCATTACCGTAAACCTTGGCGTGGTGAATCTGCTTCCACTCCCGGCGCTGGATGGGGGCAGACTTCTGTTCCTGATTGTGGAAGCAATCTTCCGTAAACCGATCAATCCGAAATACGAGGGTTGGGTCAATACAGCAGGGTTCTGCCTGTTAATGGGTCTCATGGTGATCATTACTTTTAATGATATTCTCCGGTTGATTACCGGCAAGGGGTTGGGTTCTTAATGCGAAAATCAAGGACGGTTTATGCGGGAAAGCTGCCCATTGGCGGCGGTTCAAAAATATCTGTTCAATCCATGCTCAATGTGCCCTCCACGGATGTGGAAGGCAGTGTTCATCAGGCAGTGGAACTGGAGAAAGCCGGATGTGACATCATCCGTGCCGCCATTCCGAACATGGACGCAATTCGGCTGATACCGTCAATTAAAAACGCCGTACAGATACCACTGGTAGCGGATATTCATTTTGATTACCGTCTGGCGCTGGAAGCAGTTGAAGCGGGAATTGACAAAATCAGAATCAATCCCGGCAACATCGGTTCCGACGACCATGTAAAGGCGGTTGCAGATGCTTGCCGCAGAAAAAACATCCCGATTCGCATCGGCGTTAATTCCGGCTCTCTGGAGAAGGAAATCCTTGCGAAATATGGCAGCCCAACACCGCAGGCACTTGTGGAAAGCGCCCTGTACCACGCATCCTTACTGGAAAAATTCGATTTTCATGATATTGTACTGTCCATTAAATCTTCGGACGTAAACAGGATGATTCAGGCCTATGAACTGGCTGCGCAAAGCTGCGACTACCCGCTGCATCTGGGTGTGACAGAGGCCGGAACCGAACGGATGGGCCTGATTAAGTCGGCTATTGGAATCGGCTCTCTTTTACAGCGCGGAATAGGGGATACCATCCGTGTTTCCCTGACTGCCGACCCGGTAAAAGAGGTAGCCGCCGGATTTGATATTTTGCGGGCGCTTGATCTGAACACCGAAGGCGTTCAGTTTATTTCCTGTCCGACCTGCGGCAGAACACGGATCGACTTAATCGGTATTGCAAACGAGGCCGAGCAGCGCCTTGCAGGGTGCAAAAAAAATATTAAGGTCGCTGTCATGGGCTGCGCGGTTAACGGCCCTGGAGAAGCCCGTGAGGCCGATATCGGCATCGCCGGAGGCGACGGGGTAGGTCTGATTTTCAAAAAAGGCCAAATTATCCGTAAAGTGCCGGAAGATCAGCTTTTGGACTGCTTAATGCAGGAGATAGACCAGATGTAAAGGACGGAATTCCATTGAAGACTTTTGGAGAATTTTTTAGCGCATATATAGAAGCTTCACAGCTGCCGCCTCCTGTGTGCAACGGAAGTATTTCATCGTTACAGATCGATACCAATAACAGAATGATTACTGCTGACGTGGCGTTTCCATCTTTGGTGGAACGCCGCGTGCTTTATGATGTGGAAAAACGGATTGTGGCTTGCAAAGAGCTGAAGCTTGCAAAAGCCTGTATTCTGCCGTCTTTCCCGTCCGAAACATTCAGTGTTGACTACTACCCCAGCCTGGTGATGGAGCTGAAACGCCGGGAAGCCAGCATAAACGGTACCCTTACCGATTCCTCCGCACGGGTGGAAAACGGGAAGCTGATAATTTCTCTGACACACGGCGGCAGGGATTTGCTGGTATCCCGCCACATTGACCGTTTAATTTCCAAGATGATTCATGAAGAATTCGGAATCAGTCTGACAGTGGAATTTGATGGATTGTTGACCGTGGACAGTGAGAATCCGGTTTATATTGAGAAGAAAAAGAAACAGCAGGAAACACTGAAGCGCGAAGCGATTGTTGAGCAGGTGGAAGCCTACGAGACCAATCTCAACCATGTGAAAACGCCCAAAACGATTCAAGTGCGCTCGGGCGAGACACTGCTTCCCTGTATGATTCCGGAAACGGTTCGCGAGCTGTACGGACACGCTCCCAAAGCAAAGCCGGTTCCCATCAGCAAGGTGACCCCGGACATTGGCAGCGTAACGATTTGGGGCGAGATTTTTCAGATAGAAGAAAAAATTACGAGAGATCAGCAGCGAAAGATCATTACCATTAATATCACGGACTACACAAGTTCCATGACGCTGAAAATCATAGAAATGGTCCCACAGTGTAAAGCGCTGGACACGCTGTCTAAAGGAATGTCGATTATCGCCCGCGGGGATGTGGAGTACGATAAATACGATCATGAAATCGTCCTTCGTGCAAAGAGCATCAGCACGGTTCAGCAGATGAAAGTAACGGATAAGGCTGATGTCAAGCGGGTGGAATTGCATTTACATACCAACATGTCGAGCATGGATGGAGTAAACTCCGCAAGCGACCTGATTAAACGTGCGGCAGAGTGGGGACAGAGTGCCATTGCCATTACTGACCACGGTGTGGCACAGGCTTTTCCTGATGCCATGAACACGGCTCTTGATCTGAAAAAGAAGGATATGGATATTAAGGTCATTTATGGGGTGGAAGCCTATTTTGTCAATGATCTGGTACAGGCTGTAAAGGGGGAATCCGTTAAATCTCTGGACGATGAATTCATTTCTTTTGATATTGAAACGACAGGACTTAGCCCGAACAAGGATAAAATTACGGAAATCGGTGCGGTAAGGATTAAAAACGGCGAAATTGTAGAGAGCTTTGATACCTTTGTCAATCCGCAAATCCCGATTCCGGTAAAAATAACAGAGCTTACAGGAATTACGGACGACATGGTAAAAGACGCGCCGTTGGAAAAGGAAGCTATTCAGGCATTTTATGAATTTTGTGGTAAGGACGCCGTTCTGATTGCCCATAACGCCGAATTTGATACCTCTTTCATCCGCATTGCAGCACAGCGAAACGGGATGGATTTTTCTTACCCTTACATAGATACGGTTCCCATGTGCCGCTCCATGCTGAAAGATATTAAGAACTGCAAGCTGGATACCGTCGCAAAATATTTAAAGCTTGCTCCCTTTAACCATCACCGCGCAAGTGATGACGCCACTGTGCTCGGTAAGATCTTTATGGCACTGTTAACCCGATTGAAAGAGGATACCGCAGCAAAGAGCGTGATGGATATCAACTCTTCGCTGGCCGGCGGCGACCCTAAGAAAATGAAATCCTACCATCAGATCATTCTGGTGAAAAACAAGATTGGCCTGAAAAACCTATACAGACTTATTTCCAAATCCCATCTGGACTATTTTTACAGAAATCCCCGCATTCCCAAAAGTGAGTTGATGAAGTACAGGGACGGATTGATTATTGGCAGTGCCTGTGAAGCTGGAGAACTTTACAGAGCTATTTTCAATGCTCAGCCGTGGGAAACACTCTGTGAAATTGCGAATTTCTATGACTATCTTGAAATTCAGCCTATTGGAAACAATCGCTTTATGGTTCGGGAGGGTCTGGTACCCGATGAGGAAAAATTGCGTGAATTTAACCGTACTATCGTAAAGCTTGGCGAACATCTCAACAAACCCGTAGTAGCAACGTGTGACGTTCACTTCAGGGACCCGAAGGACGGGGATTACCGGAAAATTCTGATGGCCGGTCAGGGATATAAGGATACTGATGAGCAGGCTCCGCTCTACATGCGTACTACCGCGGAAATGCTGGAGGAATTCTCTTATCTCGGCAAGGAAAAGGCATATGAAGTCGTGGTGAAAAATACGAATCTGATCGCTGAGATGACGGAGGAAATCCGCCCGATCCCCGAAGGAACTTTCCCTCCGTTTATTGAGGGAGCAGAGGAGCAGCTGACCAGCATCACATGGGCAAGAGCCAAAGAAGTATACGGTGACCCACTGCCGGATATTGTGAAAAAACGTCTTGACCGTGAGCTTGGCTCCATTACAAAGCATGGTTTCTCTATTCTGTATATGACCGCGCAGAAGCTGGTTGCGGACTCGGAAGCTCACGGGTATCTTGTTGGCTCCCGTGGTTCCGTTGGGTCATCCTTTGTTGCAAACATGTCGGGGATTTCGGAAGTAAATCCGTTGGAACCGCATTATGTATGCCCCAACTGTAAACATAGTGAATTTATTACCGACGGCAGCTATGGCAGCGGATTTGATCTTCCTCCCAAGAAATGCCCCGTCTGCGGTACGGATTACAATCGTGACGGACATACGATTCCGTTTGAAACCTTTCTTGGATTCGACGGCGACAAAACGCCGGATATCGACCTGAACTTTTCCGGAGAATATCAGACCAGCGCTCACCGCTACACAGAAACACTGTTTGGAAAGGACAACGTTTTTAAAGCCGGGACCATTGCCACTGTTGCGGATAAAACCGCGGTGGGTTTCGTAAAGAAATATGCGGAAGAGAGAGGCGTAGTGATGCACCGCGCCGAGGAGCAGCGTCTGGCGGTCGGCTGTACGGGTATTAAACGAACGACCGGCCAGCATCCTGGCGGTATGGTGGTTGTGCCGAAAGGCATGGAAATTTACGATTTCTGCCCGGTACAGCACCCGGCGAATGACCAGAAATCGGACAATATCACCACTCACTTCGACTTCCATTCCATCCATGACACCATCTGTAAGCTGGACGAGCTTGGACACGATGTTCCTACCATATATCGATATCTGGAAGATTATACCGGAATACCGGTTATGAAGGTGTCCATGAGCGACCCCGATGTCATGTCGCTGTTTACCTCCACGGAGGCGCTCCATGTAAAGCCGGAGGATATCGACTCACAGACCGGGACTTTTTCCCTGCCGGAAGTCGGTACCAGCTTTGTACGGCAAATGCTGATTGATTCCCAGCCCAAAACCTTTTCCGATCTTTTACAGGTTTCCGGCCTGTCACACGGTACGGATGTCTGGCTTGGCAACGCGCAGGATCTGATTAAAAATAAGACCTGCACAATTGCGGAGGTAATCGGAACCAGAGACAGCATTATGACCTATCTGCTGCTCAAAGGACTGGAGCCGAAAATGGCTTTTAAAATCATGGAGATTACCCGTAAAGGCAAAGCCACAAAACTTTTAACGGAAGAACATATTAAGGCAATGAAGGATCATAATGTACCTCAATGGTATATTGATTCCTGTATGAAGATCAAGTATATGTTCCCCAAGGCTCACGCAGCCGCATACATGATTTCCACGCTCCGGCTAGGGTGGTATAAGGTGCATACACCGGTCGAATATTATGCCGCCTATTTTACCGTACGCGGAGAAGATTTTGACGGTGCCACTGTCATTAAGGGAAGAGAAGCAGTCCGCCGCCGTATGAATGAGATCAGTATGAAAGGCAAGGAAGCAAGCGCCAAGGAAGAAGCGGCCTATTCCACTTTTCAGATCATCAACGAGATGCTTGCCCGGGGAATTGAAGTCCTTCCGGTTGACCTTTATAAATCCGACGCAAAGAAATATTTGGTGGAGGATGGAAAAATCAGGCTTCCGTTTTCTTCCCTGTCGGGTGTAGGGGAAGCGGCGGCGAACAGTCTGGCTGCCGCAAAAGAAAAAGGCGTCTTTATTTCCGTAGATGATCTTCAAACCCGCTCAAAGGTTTCAAAATCCGTCATTGAAACTCTGGCGGAGGCCGGAGCGCTTGCGGGACTGCCGCAAAGCAGCCAGATGACATTATTTTAGTTGACAAAGTGTGCTTTAGTATGCTATTATATTAGCATACTAAAGTGTTTGACTGAAAGTCTATAGGAGCACATTCAATGAAAAAGTATAACAAAGTAACCCCGGAAGGAACTAAGGATCTGCTTTTTGAAGAATGCCTGGTTCGCAGAAATGTGGAGAAAACGCTCAAAGATGTCTTTTCTTGCCGGGGATTTAATGAAGTAGTTACTCCCGGGTTGGAGTTTTATGATGTGTTTGACCCGAATTTTTCCGGCATTGGCCAAGAGGTCATGTATAAAATGTCCGATCACCGCGGAAGACTGATTGTGATGAGGCCGGACTCCACAATGCCGATTGCCCGCCTGGCCGCGACAAGACTGCAGGGGTTACCGAAGCCAATTAGACTTTTTTATACTCAGCCCATCTACCGCAGCAATCCCGCTTTGACGGGCCGCAGCGACGAAACCGTCCAGACCGGAATTGAGCTTTTAGGGGCAGACGGGATGCGGGCGGACCTTGAGGTAATTGTAACGGCGATTGAAGCTCTGGGGAAATGCGTTCCCGATTTTCGATTTGAGCTGGGCCACGCCGGGCTCTTCCGTGCATTGGCTGAGCAGCTGCCAATTACGGATGACCAGCGTGAAGATATTCGCAGCGCCATAGAATCGAAAAATTATGCGGCTTTAAATGGAATCCTTGACGGTCTTGAGGAATCGAAGCAGGTAACGGCGATGCGAACCCTTCCGCGTCTTTTCGGTGGCGAAGAGGTTTTTGCGCGTGCGGAAGAGTTTTGTTCCGATGAAAAGTCCGGCGGGATGCTGGAGTATCTGCATGAGCTCTACCGCTCCCTGAGCGGCCGGGGACTGGACGATAAAATGATTGTCGACTTGGGCCTGGTACAGCGCAACGACTATTACACCAATATCGTTTTCAGTGCTTATGTAGAGAACTGCGGCGACGCTGTGCTGCTCGGCGGAAGGTATGACCGCTTGCTGGGATATTTTGACTTTCCGATGCCGGCGATCGGATTTGCCATGAATGTGGATGCGATTTCTAAAATTATGTTGGAACGGGGTAAAAACTGCACTGTTTTACCGGCGGATGTTCTGGTGCACGGAGAGGCCGGTTTTGAAATGGAAGCTCTAGACTACGCTTCCACGTTAATTGAAAAAGGACTGAAATGCGAAAACAGTATTTTTGATACCAAAGAAGAAGCTATGGGATACGCCAAAACACGCGGAATCAGGCGTTTCGACTGTGTTGGAAATCGTATTCAGACCATAAATCTGACATAAGGTTGGTAATCATGAAGTCTCTTAGAATTGCCCTTACAAAGGGAAGACTTGAAAAAGATACGGTTGCACTTTTTGAAAAAATAGGCTTTGACTGTTCTGCCGTCAAAAATAAAGGACGCAAACTGATCCTGCCCGTGGGAGACAACCAGTTTGAGGTGGTTCTTGCCAAGGCTGCCGATGTCATCACCTATGTAGAACATGGTGTATGTGATCTGGGTGTTGTTGGGAAAGACACCATACTGGAGCATGGCAGCGGTTTTTATGAAGTGCTGGATCTTGGCTTTGGCAAATGCAAATTTGCGCTTGCCGGTCCGAAGAACAAAGAATTTTTTAGCGGATATTCTTCTAAAACCATTGCGACAAAGTACCCGAATGTGGCCAGAAATTACTTTGAAAACAAAGGTATGGATGTCAGAATCATAAAAATAGAAGGTTCCGTAGAACTGGCGCCGCTGCTTGGACTTTCCGACGCAATTGTAGATATTGTTGAAACTGGCTCCACCTTAAAGGAAAACGGTTTGGAAGTGATTGAGAGTATCTGCAATATTTCCGCTAGACTGATTGTCAACGCTGCAAGCCTGAAAATCCGAAAGGCGGAGATCGAAAGTCTGGCGGAACGGATGGACAGGGCAAAGGAGGGAACGGAATGATACAGCTTGTTAAAAAGGGGGGCAGCTTCGGCCGTGATTTTATCCGCCAGCTGAAGCTGAGAAATGAGGAGTCGAACCGGCAGGTTGAAACGGCTGTCTCTGAAATCATTGAAAATGTTCGCCTTGGCGGCGATACTGCGGTTCGCGACTATACCCTGAAGTTCGACGGTGCTTTACCGGATCAGACGGAAATTTCCTCAGGGGAAATGAAAGGGTTTCTAAGTCAGTGCGAACCGGATTTTTTATCTGCCCTTAGCAGAGCGGCAGAAAACATCAAAGATTTCCACTCCCGTCAGAAACAGCAAAGCTGGTTCAATACCGATGAAGACGGAGTGATGATGGGGCAGCGCATTCGCGGCCTGTCAAAAGTCGGTATTTATGTGCCGGGCGGAACGGCGGCTTACCCCTCGTCCGTCCTGATGAACGCCATTCCCGCCAAGATTGCCGGAGTGCAGGAAATTATTATGGTTACGCCCCCCGGAAAGGACGGGAAACCCAACCCGGACATTATGGCGGCTGCTTTGACCGCCGGAGTCGACCGTGTTTTTCTGGTCGGCGGAGCGCAGGCTGTCGCGGCGCTCGCGTTCGGAACCGAAACCATTCCCAAGGTTGATAAAATCGTTGGCCCGGGAAATATTTATGTAGCCACCGCAAAAAAGCAGCTATACGGCACGGTCGATATTGATATGATTGCCGGTCCCAGCGAAATTCTGATTATCGCCGATGAAACCGCTAAACCGGAATTTCTGGCAGCTGATTTAATGTCTCAGGCAGAACATGATGTGCTTGCCTCCGCCATTTTGCTGACCACGTCGGAAGAAATTGCGGAGCAGACGGTTGCTCAGATAGACCGGCAGATGCCCGGACTCTCACGCAAAGAGATTATTGCCCGGTCACTCGACCGGTTCGGCGCAATTGTTGTCTGCGAAAGTATGGAAGAGGCCGTCGCATTTTCGAATGAGCTGGCACCGGAACATCTTGAGGTTTGCGCCGCAAATCCAATGGAATATATTGGGAAAATTGATAATGCAGGTTCTGTTTTTCTTGGCAACTATTCACCGGAACCGTTAGGGGACTATTTTGCGGGTCCCAACCATGTTTTGCCCACCAGTGGCACAGCACGCTTTTTCTCTCCGCTTTCGGTGGACAGCTTTATTAAGAAATCCAGCTTTATTTATTATACGGAAAGCGCGCTGAAATCGGCGCAGAAGGATATTATTCAGCTCGCCGAAACCGAGGGTTTGACCGCTCACGCGAATTCGATTAAAGTGAGGCGCTGAAATGGCTTACCAGTTAAATGAAAAAATCAGGGATCTGCGTCCGTATGACCCGATTACCGGAACGTATCCGATTCGTCTGGATGCTAACGAATCCTTTTTGCCTATTCCAAACCGGATTGCGCTGAAGATTATGGAATCCGCGGCGTTTACCGCTTATAACCGGTATCCGGATCCACTGGCATCAGAGCTTTGTAAAAGCTTTGCGGAATTTTACCATGTCAATGCTGCCCACGTTACAGCCGGAAACGGCTCCGACGAACTGATTTCTGTCATCTGTAATGCTTTTTTAATGAAGGGTGACACAATACTGACGGTTTCTCCGGACTTTTCCATGTACCGTTTTTATGCTTCCATAGTAGAGGCAAAAAGTATTGTTTATGCTAAAAATCCCGATCTGACGATTGATGTGGATAAGATGATCGAACTTGCTCGTGCCAATGACGTGAAGCTGATCCTGTTTTCCAATCCGTGCAATCCGACTTCTCTGGGTCTGCAAAAAGAAGAAGTCCGCCGGCTGATTACGTCGGTAAAAGCGCTGGTGGTGCTTGATGAAGCGTATATGGACTTTTGGGATCAGTCCCTGCTGGACGAAGTGGAACAATATGATAATCTGATGATTCTGAGAACCTGCTCCAAGGCTTTTGGCATGGCCGGGATCCGGCTGGGATTTGCCGTAGCCAATCCAACGCTGACAAATGCGCTGAAAGCGGTCAAATCTCCGTATAATGTCAATTCCCTCACCCAAAAAATCGGGTCTCTCATTTTAAGTGAACAGGAGTTAATTCACTCCGGTATTGAAGAAATCGTTTTTTCCAGAAGTATGCTGTACTCGGAAATGATGCGCATAGAAGCAAAGAACAGGGAAAGAATGCATGTGTATCCCACTGCGGCAAATTTTGTGTTTATTCAGATTGCGCAGGCGGAGGAAATTTTTCTCGCTTTACTCAAGTCCGGTATTGCCGTTCGCTTTATGGGCGATTTTTTACGGGTAACGGCGGGTACGATGGAAGAAAACAAAGAATTTATCAAGGTTTTTGAAACCATTATGCAGGGATAAAAGGAGGCGGAAAAATGAGGACGTCGGTACAAAAACGCAAAACCAAGGAAACGGATATTGCTGTTTCGCTTTCACTTGACGGCGGCGAAGTGAGCATTTCAACCGGAATCGGTTTTTTTGACCATATGCTCAACGCTTTTGCCGTACACGGGGGATTTGGGCTTACTGTAGAGGCGGTCGGAGATCTTACGGTTGACGGCCACCACACGGTCGAGGACGTAGGCATCGTATTGGGAAAAGCTTTTGCTGAAGCATTGGGCGATAAGTCCGGGATTGCCCGATTCGGTTCATTTTTTGTACCTATGGACGAAGCGCTTGCCTTTGCTTCTGTTGACATCAGCGGAAGACCCTACCTTGTTTTTCAGGCTGAATTTGAGCAGGAGAGGGTGGGGGAATTTGACACCTGCCTGACGGAAGAATTTCTGCGCGCGTTTGCGTTCAACGCGGGAATCACTCTGCACACTCGCATTGAATACGGGAAAAACGCACACCATGAAATAGAAGGAATATTTAAGGCGGTCGCTCACGCCATGCGGCTGGCAGTTATGAAAACTTCCGCAGGGATACTCTCAACAAAGGGTTCTTTGTAATTTTACGAGTAGGAGACGGGCTATGATTATTTTGCCTGCAATCGATATCAAGGACGGCGAATGCGTGCGCCTGGTAAAGGGCGATTACAATACGGCACATAAAGTGGCGGAGAACGCAGTGTCCACTGCCAAAACCTTTGAAGCCGCGGGCGCTCAATGGCTGCATATCGTCGATTTAAACGGCGCAAAAGCAGCCCAGCCTGTCAATTCGGATATTATTTTCAATGTATTGCACAACACCGGAATGAAAATAGAAATCGGCGGCGGAATCAGGAGCATGGAAACGATCGATTTCTATCTTTCCCATGGTATTTCCAGGGTGATTCTGGGTTCCTCGGCGCTGAACGACCCGCAACTGGTTAAGGATTCCATTAGGGAATACGGAGAACGCATTGCGGTGGGGGTCGATGCCTTAAACGGCAAGGTTGCCGCACAGGGTTGGACAGAAACTTCAAGCATTGATTATCTTGAGCTTGCGGCGCAGATGGAACAGTATGGTGTAAAGAACATTATCTTTACAGACATTTCGCGCGACGGAACTTTGACCGGACCAAATCTGAAAATGTTGGACCAGCTGAATCATGCGGTATCCTGTAACATTATTGCGAGCGGAGGAGTCAGCAATCTCAAAGATATTGCGGATTTACTGGATTTGAAGCTCTATGGGGCAATTTGTGGGAAAGCTCTGTATACCGGTGCGCTGGATTTGGAAGCGGCAATTGCACTTTGCGGAAAGGAAAAAGCAGATGAAACGTGTTGATGTAAAGGGAAATGCCTTTATAGACCGATTCTTTCAGAAATCCGATTTGCTTCCGGCAATCGTTCAGGAATACGGAACAAACGAGGTTTTAATGCTGGCCTATATGAACCGGGAATCCATGACGAAAACATTGGAGACAGGATATACCTGGTTTTACAGCCGTTCCCGTCAGGAGCTTTGGAACAAGGGCGCGACTTCCGGACATTTGCAGAAAGTCGTAAGTATTCACGGTGACTGCGACGATGACACCCTCTTGGTTGTTGTCAAACAGACGGGCGCTGCCTGTCACACGGGAGCACACAGCTGCTTTTTTAATGAGATTTGGAGGGATAACGATGCTTGATACCTGGCAGGAGCTTTATAAAACCGTACAAAACCGAAAAGAAACTTACACAGAAGGGTCCTATACCTGCTATCTGTTTGAGAAAGGGCTGGATAAGATTTTAAAAAAATGCGGGGAAGAGTGCAGCGAAGTCATTATCGCCGCAAAGAACCACAGTAATTCCGAAACCGTACTTGAAATATCCGATCTTCTCTATCATCTCACGGTTCTAATGGTCAATGAAGGGATTTCTCTGGAAGAGGTTCAGGCGGAACTGGATAAACGAAGCGAAAAAACGGGAAACCTGAAAATCTTTCATCAAGTGGATAAAAACAGCTGAAAAAGCCGGCGCAAACGCGCCGGCTTTTTCAGCAAACAGAGCTGCGGGTTTATGACCAGCTGTGGAAATCCTTTAAAAACCAAATATCCTTTGCTTCATATTCCGAGCCGTTCAGGTAATTCAGAATTCCGGCATCCATGTCAAACGTAAATTTGAGCTTATAGGAGTAAAGCGCCTGATACGGAAACCCGGTTTGCTTATTAATCGCATTGGTACCGTATTTTCCGTCCCCCGCAAGCGGGTGGCCGATGGAAGCAAGGTGCGCGCGGATTTGATGAGTGCGTCCAGTCAAAAGCTCTACCTCAAGCAGGCTGAAATTCCCGCGTTCTTCTAAAACACGGTAGCGTGTTTTGATGGATTTTGTATCGGCGGTAGGCCTGTGAGAAATATAAACACGGTTCTGGCTTTCGTTTTTTTCCAGGAAACCTTCCAGCACAGCTTCTTTTTTCTCCATTTTTCCGTGAACAATACAAAGATAAAGCTTCTGCATTTCGCGCAGTTTTACTTTTTCGTTCATAATACGGAGCGTTTCTGCGTTTTTCGCAGCCATGACGATGCCTCCGGTATTGCGGTCAATTCGGTTAATCAGGGCCGGAGCAAATGAATTTTCGTTTTCCGGGACGTATTCCTCTTTTTTATATAAATAATGCTGCACACGGGCAATCAGCGAATCAAAATGGTAATTTTCATCCGGGTGTACGATCAGCCCCGGTTTTTTATCCAAAATCATGATGTTTTCGTCCTCATAAATGACCGTGAGCTTGTTCGGCGCTTTTAGAAAGTCGTATTCTTTTTGCTCCTGCTGAAAGAATTCGTCCTTCAGGTACATGGTAAGGACGTCGCCTGCGTTTAGCCGGGTGGAAATTTCACACCGTTTGCCGTTTATTTTGATATCTTTTTTCCGAATACTTTTGTACATCATGGATTGGGGAAGGTTGTTAAAGGATTTCGTGAGAAACTTGTCCAGCCTTTGTCCGGCATCGTTTGCGCCTATGATAATTTCTTTCATATGGAAAGGTCGCTCCTCTTTATACATCTTGCTGTCTATAAACAAAAGCAGAATCGACAGGGAATTCCGCTATTCTAAGATTATATCATGGTTTGAGGTTCAGCAACAGTCGGAAATACTTTTCAAAAGAGTTTTTTTAGTATATAATAATATGAAATATGCACGAAGGAGAACGGAATATGATAACACAGCAAAGAGTAATGGAGATATTGAAAGAGGCTGGGGTTTTGCTGGAGGGGCATTTTAAATTGACATCCGGCAGACACAGCAACAAGTATCTCCAATGCGCCAAGATTTTCCGCAATACAAGGTACAGCGAGGAGCTTTGCGCGGCTCTTGCGGAACAGTATTGTCATGACAACGTCCAAATCGTCATCGGACCCGCGATGGGAGCGGTGCAGATGGCTTACGAAGTCAGCCGCGCGCTTCAATGCGAAAACTTTTTCACAGAGCGCGGGGAAGACGGTAAAATGGTTCTGCGGCGTGGTTTTGCCGTGAATCCCGGGGACAGGGTACTTGTCGTAGAGGATGTAGTGACTACCGGCGGCTCGGTTCGCGAAGTAATTGAACTGGTCAAAGAAGCCGGTGGAAATGTCGTTGGAGTCGGTTCCATTGTTGACCGTACAGGCGGAAAGATTGATTTCGGTGTTCCCTTTAAGGCGGTCATCTCTGTGGATGTGGAATCCTGGGAACCGGAAGAGTGTCCTTTGTGTAAGTCCGGTGCTCCGGCACCCGTCAAACCTGGTAGCAGAAAAATCTAAAAGAGGATGGGAGATGAGGCTGCGTTGAAGCAAAATAAAGCACAGTTTAAGGAACAGCCCCAGAAAATAAAAAACGCAGCCCAGCCTGTACACAGTGGCCACAGGGATCGTATTAAAAACAGATTTTTAAAAGATGGACTTGAAAACTTTGAACCTCATGCGGTTTTGGAACTGCTCCTTTTTTATGGAATTCCTTTAAAGGATACGAACCCCATCGGTCACGCTCTGCTGCAGAAATTCGGATCATTATCCGGAGTTTTTGATGCACCTTATGAAGAATTGATAAAAGTGGAGGGAGTGGGAAAATCAGCCGCAACACTGATTAAGCTCATCCCTGAAATTTGTCGCCGTTACCAGGAAAATTTGGACAAAGACAAAAATGTAATTTTCAGTTATAATGAAGCAGGCAGGCATTTGATTCACAAATTTATCGGCCGTTCCGACGAAGTCATCGTTCTGATGCTTCTTGACAGCAAAAACCGGATGATTTACTGCGGCGTGGTCAATGAAGGAACCGTTACCACCGCCAATATTTATATTAAGAAAATCGTGAAGCTGGCAGTGCAGTACAACGCAGTTTATGCGATTCTGTCGCACAACCATCCAAGCGGCGATTGTATGCCGTCGAAACAGGACATAAGTTCCACCCAATGGGTATATGAAGCACTTAACATCGTGGAAATAAAGCTTATCGACCATATTATCGTGAGTGGAAACGACTATTTTTCCATTGCGAAGAGTGGGATAATGCCGGAAATTTTTGATGTCGGATTTGATACGGAGTAAAATATGGATTTTAAATTAGTTTCGCAATATCAGCCGAAGGGCGATCAGCCAAAGGCAATTCATCAGCTTGTAGAGGGATTGCAGAGCGAATATCGGGAGCAGACGTTGCTTGGTGTAACCGGCTCCGGAAAAACCTTTACAATGGCAAACGTGATTGCGCAGATGAACCGTCCCACTTTGGTTCTTGCTCACAATAAAACGCTTGCCGCGCAGCTTTGCTCCGAGTTCCGGGAATTCTTTCCGGAAAACGCGGTGGAGTATTTTGTGTCTTATTATGATTATTATCAACCGGAGGCTTATATTGCAACAACGGACACCTATATTGAAAAGGATTCTGCGATAAACGATGAAATAGACAAGCTTCGCCATTCTGCTACGTCGGCTCTTTCTGAACGCCGGGACGTCATTATCGTTGCCAGCGTATCCTGCATTTACAGCTTAGGTGACCCGATTGATTACCGTACGATGGTTATTTCTCTGCGTCCGGGGATGCAGAAAAGCCGCGACGATCTATTGAGAAAACTGGTTGAAATTCAATATGAGCGCAATGACATTAATTTTATCCGTAATAAATTCCGGGTGCGAGGCGACGTGGTGGAAATATTTCCTGCTCAGTCGAACGACACGGTGGTTCGCGTGGAGTTTTTTGGGGACGAAATAGATAGAATCAGCGAAATTAACGCACTTACCGGTGAGCTCAAGGCTGTATTAAAGCACGTTGCCATTTATCCGGCTTCCCATTACATTGTCCCGCGCGAAAAAATGCAGCGTGCCATCAATGAGCTTGAGCGCGAAATGGAAGAGCGGGTTGCGTTTTTCAAAGCCAACGACAAACTGATTGAGGCGCAGAGAATTCAGGAGCGTACTCGGTACGATATGGAAATGCTTGCAGAAATCGGATTTTGCAAGGGCATTGAAAACTATTCGCGTGTTTTGTCGGGGCGCGAACCCGGCAGTTCGCCGTTCACCCTTTTGGACTATTTTCCTAAGGACTTTTTGCTGTTTGTGGACGAGTCCCATGTGACTCTGCCGCAGGTACGTTCCATGTACGCGGGTGACCGGGCCAGAAAACAGTCACTGGTTGATTTCGGGTTCCGACTTCCATCTTCGTTTGACAATCGGCCACTGAATTTTGATGAGTTTTACAGCCATGTAAACCAGGCTATCTTCGTCAGTGCAACGCCGGGCGACCTGGAAAAAGATAAGTCGGCTCAAGTTGTGGAGCAGGTGATCCGTCCGACCGGACTGGTTGACCCGGAAATTATAGTGAAGCCGACGGATGGGCAGATTGATGATCTGATCTCTGAAATTAATCTGAGGACTGCCGACGGAGAGCGTGTACTCATTACTACCCTGACCAAGAAAATGGCGGAAGACCTGACTTCTTATCTGGAAGGAATGGGCATCCGTGTCCGATACATGCATCACGATATTGATACCGTGGAAAGGATGGAAATCCTTCGGGACTTACGTCTGGGAGAATTCGACGTGCTGGTGGGCATCAACCTGCTGCGTGAAGGACTGGATATTCCGGAGGTTTCGCTGGTAGCCATACTGGATGCGGACAAAGAAGGATTCCTGCGTTCCGAACGTTCGCTGATTCAGACGATCGGCCGTGCTGCGCGAAATGCGAAAGGACAGGTCATTATGTATGCCGATACGGTCACGCCGTCCATGGAATCGGCTATCCGCGAAACGGAACGCCGCCGTTCTATTCAGACCGAGTATAACAGGGAACATGGGATTACCCCGAAAACGATTATAAAAAAGGTTTCCGACATTTTGGAAATCTCTTCGCATAAAGACGACGAAAAGGGCAAGAAACAGAAACGTCTAAGCCCGATCGAAAGAAGGCAAATGATCGAACAGCTCACAAAGGAAATGAAAGCGGCAGCGAAGCTGCTTGAATTTGAACATGCTGCCTATCTGCGTGACAAGATCAAACAACTGAACGGTGAATAATAGCCGGCGAATCAATATGGAGGAAATTATTATCAATGACAGCAAAGAACATTTTTGTCAAAGGTGCAAGAGAACACAACCTGAAAAATATCGATATTGAAATTCCCAGAGACAAACTGATTGTTTTCACGGGACTTTCCGGCTCCGGAAAGTCTTCTCTCGCATTCGACACCATCTATGCGGAAGGCCAGCGCCGTTATGTGGAATCTCTGTCTTCCTACGCACGCCAGTTTCTTGGACAGATGGAAAAGCCGGATGTGGATTACATCGAGGGGCTCTCCCCGGCTATTTCTATCGATCAGAAAACCACTTCAAAAAATCCGCGCTCCACAGTTGGAACGGTAACGGAAATATACGATTATCTTCGTTTGCTGTACGCCAGAATTGGAGTTCCGCACTGCCCGATCTGCGGACGGGAAATCAAGCAGCAGACTATTGACCAGATTGTTGACCGTATCCTCAATCTGAAGGAGGGTACGAAAATTCAGGTGCTTGCTCCCGTAGTACGCGGGCGCAAGGGAGAACACACCAAAGAATTTGAAGCCGCCCGCAAGAGCGGTTTTGTCCGTGTACGCGTGGACGGCAACCTCTATGATCTGTCAGAAACCATTCAACTCGAAAAAAATAAGAAACATACGATCGAGATCATCGTGGACAGGCTGGTCATCCACCCCTCCATTCACTCCCGGCTGTCCGATTCCATTGAGACGGCTTCTTCGCTTTCCGGCGGAATTATTGTGATTAATGTTGCTGGGGGAGAAGACATCACTTTCTCTCAGAATTACGCCTGCCCGGAACACGGAATCAGCGTAGAAGAACTGACCCCGCGCATGTTTTCCTTTAACAATCCGTTCGGCGCGTGCCCCAAATGTACGGGACTGGGAGTCTTTATGAAAATTGATCCCGACCTTATTATCCCGGATAAGTCCCTTTCCATCAGCAAAGGCGGCCTGAAAGCCAGCGGATGGGCAATGGAAGGAAGTACGATTGCATCCATGTATATGACAGCGCTCTCCAAACGCTATCATTTTTCTTTAGATACGCCGATTGGCAAACTCCCGCCGGATATTATCGATATTCTCCTTTACGGAACAAAAGGAGAAAAAATACAGATTGAACGCAGCAACGAATACGGAAGCGGGATTTACAAAACCGAATTTGAGGGGATCATCAACAACCTTGAGCGGCGCTTCCGCGAAACGCAGAGCAACTGGATTAAAGAGGAAATCGAGTCCTATATGAGTGCGATTCCCTGCGACGCCTGCAACGGCAAGCGTCTTTCTCCAATCAGTTTGGCTGTAACCGTTGGCGGGATTAATATCAGTGATTTTTGTGACAAATCGGTCACTCAGGCACTGGATTTTATCAATCATCTGGAGCTCTCCGAGCGAGATTCTATGATCGCCAGCGCAATCTTAAAGGAAATCAGAAGCCGCCTTGGATTTCTTCAGAGCGTAGGGCTGGAATATCTGACTCTTTCCCGCTCCTCCGGTACTCTTTCGGGCGGAGAAAGCCAGCGAATCCGTCTTGCCACACAAATTGGCTCGTCACTGATGGGGGTTCTTTACATTCTTGATGAACCGAGCATCGGTTTGCATCAGCGCGACAATGATAAGCTGCTCGCCACGTTGAAACGTCTGCGGGATCTTGGCAACACTGTCATTGTTGTTGAGCATGATGAAGACACCATGCGTGCCGCCGACCATATTGTTGATATCGGCCCGGGCGCGGGTATTCACGGTGGCAATGTCGTGTTCAATGGGAAAGTAGAAGATATTGTCAAGTGCGCGGAATCCATCACCGGACAGTATTTGAGCGGCGTCAAAAAGGTGGAGGTTCCCGCGCAGCGCCGCAAAGGCAACGGGAAAAAGCTGAAAATTATCGGCGCGTCGCAGAACAATCTGAAAAATGTGAACGTGGATATTCCGCTTGGAGAGTTTGTCTGTATTACCGGAGTATCCGGTTCGGGAAAATCCTCTTTGATTAATGAAATCTTATATAAATACCTTGCCGCGGAACTGAACGGCGCAAAGTCACGCCCAGGAGCTTTTAAAGAAATTAAGGGCTTATCAGAGCTGGACAAGGTGATTGAAATCAATCAGTCGCCCATCGGAAGAACTCCTCGTTCCAACCCGGCAACCTATACCGGCGTTTTTACGGATATTCGCGAGTTGTATGCGTCTACTCAGGAAGCAAAGCTGCGCGGCTTTAATTCCGGCCGTTTTTCATTCAATGTAAAGGGCGGAAGGTGCGAAGCCTGCCAGGGCGACGGAATTATCAAAATTGAAATGCATTTTCTTCCGGACGTTTACGTTCCCTGCGATGTCTGTAAAGGCAAACGCTATAACCGGGAAACGCTGGAGATCAAGTATAAGGGTAAAAGTATCTATGACGTTTTGGAAATGACGGTGGAAGAAGGGTTGGAGTTCTTTTCCAGCATCCCGCGGATTGCGCGGAAGCTGCAGACGCTTCAAGACGTGGGGCTCGGCTATGTTAAAATCGGCCAGCCGGCAACGACTCTTTCCGGCGGCGAAGCCCAGAGGGTCAAGCTGGCCACAGAGCTTTCCAAGCGTTCTACGGGAAGAACGATTTATATTCTTGACGAACCCACTACCGGACTTCATATTGCGGATGTCCATAAGCTGATCGAAGTGCTGCAAAAACTGGTGGACAGCGGAAACACTGTGGTCGTGATTGAACACAATTTGGACTTGATTAAAACTGCCGACTACATCATCGACCTTGGCCCGGAAGGCGGAGACGGCGGCGGTGAAATCATCGCAAAGGGGACTCCGGAACAAATTGTAAAAGTGAAGGAATCCTACACAGGAAAATATCTGAAAAAGCTGTTGTAATATAAAAAAGCCTTTCGCAAAGGACATCAGTCCCGCGCGAAAGGCTTTTTTCTTTTCATAGCTGTTTCTATTTTAAAATGTCTTCCTGCAATTGCGTTTTTTTCTGGCTCAGTCTGAAGAATGACGGCTTTGTTTCTGAAATTAGAATTGACAGTAAAATCAATAAAGATCCAACGAAAATTTTCGGAGTAAGTGCCTCGTGTAAAAAAATGATGCCGAAAATGGACCCAAACAGCGATTCCAGCGACATAATCAAAGAGGCTCTGGCCGGCGGCGAATACTTTTGGCAGACCGTCTGCAAAACAAGAGCAATCAGGGTGCTGAACACGCCGATGTATAAAAGAGACAGGACGGAGTCGGTTCCCAGGCGGGCGGGAAATGTTTCCGTACAGAGGGCAACCACCAGAGAGATCGACCCTGTGACAACAAATTGCGTATAAGACAGCAGAATAGGATCATTCTTTTCGGTTAAAATACTGGTGGCTACGATCTGGGAAGCAAAGCCAACGCCGCACAGAAGGGACAGAATATCTCCAATATTCATAGTAAATCCTGCGTGCAGTGATAAAAGACCGATCCCTACAATGCATATTAATGCAGCCGCAATATTGTATAAGTCCGGCTTTTGACTGCGCAGCAGCCAATATAGAAACGGTACGACAACGACATAAATCGCTGTTAAAAAAGCGTTGTTGCCGGCCGTAGTATATTTTACGCCAATCGTCTGTAAATAATAGGATACAAAAAGCAAAACACCAAGAATAGCCCCCGATTTTATACAGTGAGCGTCTATTTTTCTGAGACGTTTGAAAAAGAAAATACTCATCAGAAAAACGGCAATGGCAAAACGGATAGCGATAATGTAGCTTGCAGGAACGGTGCTGGTAGCGTTTTTTACAACAACAAAGGCACTGCCCCAGATAATTGTGACAAAAACCAACCCTAAATCAGCAGAAAGCGCCGGGTTTTTAAATTTCAATGGTGACACCTCATTTTCATATTCCCGCATATTATAACATTATTGCGTTTTTACCGCAACAGAAAAGCGACAGATAACGCCAAAACAAATAGCAATTTTTGTATGTTCATCAATAATTTAGAATATTATTTCTTTGCTAAAGCAGAGGATTGTGATATAATAAAATTTGATTTTAACTGAGTTTAATATGGAGATGAATAATCGAATGACAGAGATAGAACAGCGCTCCGTTTGCGACGGTGTCAACTTCCGAAGTGTCAGAGATACCAAGTTTAAAACGGTGCGCATGTCCGTTAATTTTTTGCTGCCCCTCAAAGAGCAGACCGTGGCTTCCAACGCTATTCTGCCTTTCCTTCTCAGCCGCGCCAGCAGGGAATACCCTGATTTTACAAAATTAGGGGAACGTCTGGCGGAGCTTTACGGAGCCGATTTAAGCGCCGACGTACAGAAAATCGGCGATGTCCAGATGCTTTCTCTGTATGCTTCCGGTATTGCTGACAGATATACCCTGAAGGGGGAGAGCACTTCCACTGAACTCTCCAGACTGCTGTGCAGCGTGATGTTTGACCCGCCGTTTGAAGACGGTCTTTTCCCGAAGGAAGGGTTTGAACAGGAACAGCGTCAGACCATTGAAATGATTGACTCCGAATTCAATGACAAACGTACCTATGCCAGACAGCGCTGTGAAGAAATTATGTGTAAAAACGAGCCCTATGGCATCAACCGTTATGGCAGCAAGGAAGATATTAAGAACCTGGAGAGAGAGGAACTGACCGATGTTTGGCGTTATCTGATTCAAAATGCCAGAATCGAGATCATGGTTTTGGGCGACTGCGACCCTCAGCCTGTTTTTGATGGGTTTTATCATGCTTTTCAAAAGCTCGGCAAGCGGTCGACCGAATCTTGTCAGACCACCAATGTGAAAAAGGCCGATCAGGTCAACGATTTCACAGAAAAAATGGATATTGCCCAGTCCAAGCTTGTACTCGGTTTCCGCACCGGGGTTTCGCTGCAGGATGAGCAGGCGGAAGCGGTCAAGCTGATGGTCGCCCTTTTTGGCGGTACCCCCAACTCCAAGCTGTTTTTAAATGTTCGCGAGAAACTCAGCCTCTGTTACTATTGCAGCGCGCTTTATATTTCCATGAAAGGCATTATGCTGGTACAGAGCGGTGTTGAGACAAAGAATATTGAAAAAGCAAAGGATGAAATCCTTTTTCAGCTGGACGAAATAAAAAAAGGCAATTTTAGTGACGATGAAATCAATGCGGCAAAACTAAGCATGTGCAACAACTACCGTTCTCTGTCTGACTCCCTGGGCGGACTTGAAGCGTGGTATCTGTCACAGACTTTTGCAAATTATGTCAAACGTCCGGAAGAAGCGGCGGCGCTGATTAGCTCCGTTACACGTCAGCAGATCATTGATGTTGCTAACAATATCACTCTTGACACAGTGTATCGCTTGGTCGGAAACGGGGTGGAAGAAGAATGAACGTAATGAAGGAAATTAAAAGCACTCGGATTGGGGATCGCTACTTTGAGATCAGCCATTCCTCCGGTTTAAAAATCTTTGTGTATCCGAAAGAAAACTATAGTTCTACCTACGCTGTGTTTGGTACAAAGTACGGTTCTATTGATACTTGTTTTAAAACATCTGAAGAAACCGAGCCAAACTGCGTTCCGAACGGGATTGCCCATTACCTGGAGCACAAGCTGTTTGAGAGCGAAGACGGGGACGCTTTTGCGCGATATGCGAAAACGGGCGCGTCCGCAAACGCTTACACCTCCTTTGACAAAACCTGCTATTTGTTTTCCTGTTCAGAAAAGGTGTATGAATCATTGGAAATTCTGCTGGACTTTGTTCAATCTCCTTATTTTACAGAACAGACCGTCCAGAAAGAACAGGGCATCATTGGTCAGGAAATCAGAATGTATGACGACGATCCGCAGTGGCGTGTGATGTTCAACCTGCTGCGTGCCATGTACCATAAACATCCGGTCAGAATTGATATAGCCGGAACTGTTGAAAGCATTGCGGAGATTACACCGGAATTGCTGTATAAATGCTACCATACTTTCTATAATCTCAATAATATGGTATTATGTGTAGCGGGAAATGTCGATGTCTACAAAGTGCTGGAACTCTGTGACAAAATGTTGAAGCCCTCAAAGGATGTCGGCATTGACAGGATTTTTGAAGGAGAGCCGGACGGGATTGTGGAGAGCAGGGTGGAGCAAAGGCTTTCCGTTGCCGCACCGATCTTCCAGCTTGGGTTTAAGGAAAAGGCGGGGAAAAGCCGTCTGTCCGCCCGGGAAATCGCGGATACGGAAATTCTGCTAGAAATGCTGGCTTCTGACGCGTCTCCTCTGTTCCGCAGACTGCTGGACGCCGGTTTAATCAATCAGTCTTCCTTTTCGTATGAATATTTTGAGGGGCCGGGCTATGCATCGGTTATCTTTTCAGGAGAATCCAAAGATCCGGACGCTGTCGCGGAAGAAATCAAAAAAGAAATTGCCGGCATGCGTGAGCACGGACTTGATCCCGCGGCTTTTGAGCGCTCCAAAAAGGCGGTTTACGGCCGCATGGTGTCCTCCTTCAACAGCGTTGACAATATTGCCAACACGATGGCGTCTCTGGCCTTTACCGGCCATGAACTTTTTAACTATATCGATACAATTGCTTCGGCGGAACTGCAGTCCGTACAGAACAGGCTCAATTTCCAGCTTCGGCCGGAGTACTGCGCCCTTTCTGTTGTCAGACCGGTTGAAGCATAAGTATTTGCACAATTCTTCCGGCCAAAACATCCCACGCGAAGTTTTGGCCGGGGTTTAATCTGTTATTGCGCGTGGAGAAATGGTGGATTATATGTTAAATGTTCAGTTTCCGGGATTAGGTATTCATTTTACAATCAATCCAATCGCGTTTTCAATCGGTTCGCTGACCGTCAGATGGTACGGCGTAATTATTGCGGTTGGTTTTCTTCTTGCATTTCTTTATGTGATGTCAAGCTGTAAGAAGTTTAATATGGATCAGGATAAGCTTATTGATGCGGTGATCGTCGGCATTATTGGCGGAATCATCGGTGCCAGAGCTTATTATGTTATATTTGATACCAGTGACCAGTATCTGAGAAACCCGATCAGCGCCCTCTATATCTGGGAAGGCGGGCTTGGTATCTACGGCGGTATCATCGGCGGACTGCTCTGCGGCGCGCTGATAGCCAAACTGCGTAAAATCAGTATTCCCGCTATGCTGGATCTCGCCTCGCTCGGTTTCTTAATCGGACAGACCATCGGCCGCTGGGGCAACTTTGTCAATCAGGAGGCGTTTGGCCGCGAGACAACTTTGCCGTGGGGCATGGTCAGTGAGAACACCTCCGCCATTGCCAACGGCCCTGTGCATCCTTGCTTCCTGTATGAATCCCTGTGGTGCCTCCTTGGATTTGTTCTGCTACATATTTTCAGCCGCAAATTCAGAAGGTATGACGGGCAGGTTTTTCTGGGCTATCTGATTTGGTACGGCGTCGGCCGGTTCTTTATTGAAGGGCTGCGTACAGACAGCCTGATTACTCCCATTCTGCCTCTTCGCGTTTCACAGGTGGTAGCAGTGGCAACGGTACTTACCGGTGTTGCCTTAATGGTTGTTTTCCGCAACAGAACTACTCTTGCCGGATGCGGTTCACCGAAGGTGATGGCGTTGAACGCTGTGGTGGATGAGGTACCGGAAGAATTGATTGACGACGGCACAAGCACTATTTTTGACCAGAGCGCTGCTGAAGACACAACAGAAAACACCGTTCAGGAACCGGTCGAGACGGAGCCTGCCGCTGAAGAGAAGGAAATATCCGACAGAGCATCTTCCGAAGATGCAGTGAGCAAAGATACAGAAGAATAATTTTGGAGGCAGGTTATGGCGAAATTAATAGATGGAAAAGCGGTTGCCGCTGAAATTCGGGTACAGCTTGCCCTGGAAGTTGATAAATTGGTACAGCTTGGCGTTACGCCGGGCCTTGCCGTTGTGATTGTGGGGGACGACCCCGCTTCAAGAACCTATGTAAACAATAAAAAGAAAGCGTGCGCGGACGTCGGCATTTATTCCGAAGAATACGCGCTGCCCGCGACCGCATCTCAGGAGGAAATCATGGGAGTGGTCGCGAAACTGAACGCCAAAATGGATATTGACGGTATCCTGGTTCAGTCTCCTCTGCCGGACGGACTTGATGAGAAGGCGGTGGTGGATGCCATTGATCCTGAAAAGGATGTAGACGCTTTTCACCCTTCCAATGTCGGCAGAATTATGATCGGAGACTATCATTTCCTGCCCTGCACTCCCGCGGGGATTATTGAATTGCTGCATCATGAAAAAATAGAAATAGAAGGCAAAAATTGCGTTGTTGTCGGCCGCAGCAATATTGTCGGCAAGCCGATGGCTATGCTGCTCCTTCATCATAACGGGACGGTTACTATTTGCCACAGCAAAACCAAAAACCTGAAGGAAGTCTGCGCACAGGCGGATATTCTTGTAGCGGCGGTCGGAAAACCGAAGTTTATTACAGCAGATATGGTCAAGCCGGGCGCAGTGGTCATCGACGTTGGCATGGATCGCGATGAAAACGGGAAACTTTGCGGAGATGTGGATTTTAACGGTGTAGAAGAGACTGCGTCTTACATAACCCCGGTTCCGGGCGGTGTAGGTCCTATGACGATTGCGATGCTCCTTAAAAATACAGTAACCGCGGCAAAACGTCAGAATGGGATGATCCGGTGAAGACGGAAATCCGGATCATGCGCGCGGCACTGCCAATTGAGGTGAAGAATGGACAACCTTTTAAATACGATTAATTCCCCGGAAGACTTGCAGAAGCTTTCCCTTGATGAACTCTATGAATTATGTGATGAAATTCGCGAAAAAATTATAAAAACCGTTTCCAACAACGGCGGACATCTGGCTTCCAACCTTGGAGTCGTCGAATTAACGGTCGCACTGCACCGAGTTTTCAGTTCTAAAGACGACAAGATTGTCTGGGACGTCGGACATCAGGCCTATACTCATAAGATCCTGACCGGTCGGCGTGACTCTATCGCTACCATACGGACAAAGGACGGTCTGTCGGGTTACCCCAACCGTATGGAAAGCGAATACGACGCTTTCAATGTGGGGCACAGCAGCACATCCATTTCCGCGGCGTTTGGTATTGCCAATGCTAAATTACTTTCCGGAGAGCCCGGCCATGTGATCTCTCTGATTGGCGACGGCGCCCTGACGGGTGGACTCGCCTATGAAGGACTGAACAACGCGGGGCGCTTTAAAAAGAATTTTATTGTAATTTTAAATGACAATAAAATGTCTATTTCGCGCAATGTTGGGTCAATGGCGCGCTATTTGGCACACATCCGTACAAAACCCGGCTATTTTAAAGCGAAGGGCAACATTGAAAGCGCCCTGAACCGGCTCCCTCATGTTGGGAAACCGCTGCATCATTTTCTTTCGAAATCAAAGGCTGCTTTAAAGCAGATATTATATAACAGTACCATTTTTGAAGATATGGGCTTTTATTATTACGGGCCATTCGACGGTCATGATCTGGGAAAGCTGATTGATGTCCTGGAAAATGCCAAGAATATTAATCATCCGGTTTTGCTTCATGTACTTACCTGTAAGGGGAAGGGATATCCTTTTGCAGAGCAGAACCCGGGCGCGTTCCATGGAATTTCCAGTTTTGATATTAAAACGGGAAAGACTGCTCCCGCCGGTGAAAATTTTTCCAGTGTTTTCGGGAACAATCTTTGTGCGCTGGCCAATAAAGATGAAAGAATCTGCGCAATCACCGCTGCTATGCAGATGGGTACCGGGCTGGTTGGTTTTGCAAAGCAGTTTCCCGGTCGTTTCTTTGATGTCGGGATTGCGGAAGAGCACGCCGTGACCTTTGCCGGTGGTCTTGCCGCAGGCGGGATGCTTCCCGTCTGCGCGATTTATTCCACTTTTTTACAGCGCGGTTACGATCAGATCATTCATGACGCGGCTATTCAAAGGGTGAAAGTAACGTTTGCCATAGACCGTGCAGGGGTGGTTGGGGATGACGGGGAAACCCATCAGGGCATCTTCGACGCAGCATTCCTCAATACGGTTCCCAATATTACCGTTTATTCTCCTGCTTTCTATGACGAGCTTTATACCTCGTTCCAAAAGGCTCTGTATGAGTGTGAAGGGGTTTCTGCCGTACGCTATCCCCGCGGCAAACCGATGTTTAAACCCTTTGACTTCGTAAGCACGGGAAAAGCTTATGACACTTACGGTCAGAATGGGGCAGATCTGGTCATTGTGACCTATGGACGCCTGTTTTCCTTTGCCTGCAAAGCCCTTTCCTCATTGAGAGAGTCCGGCATTTCAGTCAGAATTATCAAACTGAACCGGATTACCCCGGTGGATACTGACGTGGTCGCAGAGGCTGCTGCTGCAGGAAACATATTTTTCTTTGAAGAAGGGATTCAGCAGGGAGGTATCGGGGAACATTTCAGCTTTCTACTCGCCCAGAGCGGGTATCGAGGTGAATTCCGTTTACGCGCAATTACAAACTTTGTCCCTCACGCAACTATGCTGCAGTCGCTCAGCTCCCTTGGTCTGGACGACAAGGGAATGGTAAATATGATATTGACGGAGTACAAAAAGTGATAGAGAAAAAAAGACTGGATTGCCTGCTGTTTGACCGGGGGCTTGCCGAAAGCCGTGAAAAGGCTAAGGCTATGATTATGATGGGCAATGTCTATATTGATAATCAAAAATCCGACAAGCCCGGAACGATGCTTCCGGTTGATACGGAAATAGAGATTCGTGGGGAAACGATGCCCTATGTGAGCCGTGGCGGCTTAAAGCTGGAAAAAGCAATGGCGGTTTTCCCAATTGAGCTGAAAGATAAAATCACGATGGATATCGGCGCTTCCACCGGCGGCTTTACCGACTGTATGCTGCAAAACGGCGCGAAAAAAGTCTATTCCATTGACGTCGGCTACGGCCAGCTTGCGTGGAAACTGCGCACGGACCCCAAAGTAGTGAATCTGGAACGCACCAATGTCCGTTATATTACGCAGGATCAGGTGCCGGACGAGATTGACTTCTTCAGTGTGGATGTTTCTTTTATTTCACTTTGTCTGGTTCTTCCGGTCGCAAGGAATTTTATGGCGGAAAGTGCTCAGGCGGTTTGTCTGATAAAACCCCAGTTTGAAGCCGGGCGAGAAAAAGTAGGCAAAAAAGGTGTCGTACGCGATCCAGCTGTTCACCGGGAAGTCATTGATAAAATAGTGCGCTTTGTTCTGGAGCACGGTTTTTCTGTTTTAGGACTGACCTATTCTCCTGTAAAAGGACCGGAAGGCAATATTGAGTACCTGATTTACCTTCAGAAAGCGGAAAAAACGGAAAGCGTGCCGCTGGATATTAAAGCATTGGTAGAAGAATCCCATAATCAATTAAGTGGTGGTGAATAATTTGAGAATAGCGATTATGCCGAATTTAAGCAAGCACAACGCACAGCTTCATACCGCTAGAGTAGTGGAAACGCTTCAAAAATTCGGCGCAGAGGTCTGCATGAGGCTGAATCTGAAAAGCTGTTTTTCAAATTCCAACATTCACTTTTACGATGATTTTGACAGAATGATGTCGGACAGCGACGCTGTCATTGCCGTCGGTGGCGACGGAACGATTATTCATTGCTCCAGGCATGCGGCGGCGGCGGAAAAGCCAATCTTGGGGATTAACGTGGGAAGACTCGGCTTTGTTGCCGGACTGGAAACGGACGAGCTTGATAAACTCAAGAAGCTGATTGACGGAGATTACACCATTGAAAACCGTATGATGCTGGAAGTCCAACTTGAAAATCAAGGGAAGACAGAAACACATTTGGCGCTGAATGACGCGGTAATCGCACGGGGTACCCTTTCCAGAATCTTAGATATTTCGGTACATTTCAATGACAAAAATGTCTGTGAGTACAGGGCGGACGGCCTGATTATTTCCACCCCGACCGGTTCCACGGCGTACTCTCTTTCCGCCGGCGGCCCCGTCATTGACCCAAGCATCAGTTGTATCCTGCTTTCACCCATCTGTCCGCATTCCTTGCTGACCAGACCGGTTGTTTTCGGACCGGACGCAAAGCTGAGCGTAACAGCTTGCTCCAATTATAAGAGCGAGATGATTCTTTCCATTGACGGAGATACGTTTATTCAGATATCGGATAATCAGAAAATTAATTTTTATTGTTCGAAACGCATGGTAAGAATTATTAAATTAAAAGACAATAATTTTTACGAGGTAGTCAACGAAAAATTGGCCGAAAGGAGAAATTGATTTGAAAACAAGACGACACGCAAAAATTCTTGAACTAATCAACGAATACGCAATTGATACACAGGAAGAACTGCTGCGCCGCCTTCGAGAAGACGGGTTTGAAGTCACTCAGGCTACGGTTTCCCGCGACATCAAAGAACTCCGATTAATAAAAACCTTGTCTCACGACGGAAAGTACAGGTACTCCACCGGCAGAAACAGTACGACGGACTATTCCTCTAAATTTTATTCTCTTCTTGCAGATTCAGCAATTCAAATTGATTATGCTTGTAACCTCGTAGTAATCAAATGCCATGCAGGGATGGCTCAAGCCGTCTGCGCAGCGATGGACACGATGCACTGGCAGGGCGTTGTCGGTACCTTGGCAGGGGATGACACTATTTTTATTGCGATGAGAAACGAAGACCATGCACAGCAGCTGGTAGCTGAACTTAAAAAAATGGTTGGGTGATTGCAATGCTGTCTCAGCTTTACATTGAGAATATTGCTGTGATTGAAAAGACCGGAATTGATTTTCACTCCGGTCTGAATGTCCTGACCGGAGAAACCGGCGCGGGAAAATCCATTGTTATTGATTCCATCAACGCAATTCTTGGGGAAAGAACTTCGCGTGAGCTTGTCCGAACGGGAGCGCGCTCCGCTTTTGTTACCGCCGTTTTTAACGATTTGGGAAAACAGGCGCTGAATAAGCTGGAGGAGCTTGGCTATGTGCCGGAAGAGGACGGTTCAATCATGATCCAGCGCGAAATTCACACCGACGGCAAGGGCGTGTGCCGCATTAACGGCCGCCCCGCAACGGTATCCGTCTTGAAAGAAATCGGGGTGCTGCTAATCAGTATTCACGGGCAGCACGAAAGCTACGATTTGCTTTCTCCCGACTTACATATCCGGTATATAGACCGTATGGGCGTACCGGAAAAACTGCTGGCAGAGTACCGTTCGGCTTTCAGCCATATGCAGCACGTCAAAAGTGATCTTGAGGCCTTTGACATGGACGAGGCGCAAAAGGCCAGACAGATTGATCTGCTTACCTACCAGATCAATGAACTGGAAGCTGCCGATCTGCGAATCGGAGAGCAGGAAGAACTGAATCAAATAAAGTTAAAATATCTAAACAGTGAAAAAATAGCGTCTTCCATCAATACGGTGAAGGTTGCATTGAATGGAGAAGAAAATTATGACGGCGCTTTGTCCGCAATTGCTTCTGCCTCGGATGCACTGATGGATGCGGAAAAATATCTTCCTGAAATCCACGATCTTTCCGAAAGAATCCAAAGTATTCGCTACGAGCTGGAGGACTGCGGAGAAGAAATCCGTAGTTTTTCCTCAGAATTGGAATATGATCCCGCTGATATTGAAAGAATAGAGGACAGGCTCGACATTCTTTATCGGCTTGGCCTGAAATACGGCGGCTCCGTGGAAAAAATGATCGGTTTTTTGGAAAAATCCAAAGAGCAGCTGGAAGATATTCAGCTTTCGGATGAAAAGATTCTTCAGATGACAAAGGAGTATCAGAAATCCAAAACAGAAGCGGAAAAGCTTGCAAAGGAAATTTCCGGCTGCCGCGCAAAGGCGGCCAAAGCATTTACGGTCAGAGTAAAGGAAGAACTGCGCTTTCTCGATATGCCGAGCATTGATTTTCAGGTTGAGCAGGAGGACTGTCCGCTCAATCCGCTCGGCTGTGACAAAATGCAATTTCTGATTTCTGTGAATGCCGGAGAACCCGCCAAACCGATAGCGAAAATTGCTTCCGGCGGGGAGCTTTCCCGCATTATGCTTTCGATTAAAACAGTGCTTGCCGGCAAAGATGATATTGACACGCTGATTTTTGACGAGGTTGACACGGGCATCAGCGGCAGCGCGGCGCAAAAGGTCGGTTTAAAACTGCACGAAGTAGCCGGGAACCGTCAGGTAATCTGTGTAACCCATTTGGCGCAGATTGCCGCTTTGGCAGATACACAGTTCTTAATCAAAAAGCAGGTGAAAGAAAATAAGACTTTCACCGACGTGAGGGAGCTTGACTATGAAGGCAGAAAACAGGAGCTGGCCCGTATCATGGGCGGGGCGCAAATTACACCGCTCCTGCTGGAAAATGCCGCCGAAATGCTGAAGCTGGCTCAAAAACAATGATTTTCTTGACAACGCAGAATCAATTGGGTATAATGCATTATAATGACTTTGAAGGGAAGAAGTAAGCCAAAAAGCCGTCAAAGAGAGCCTGCGGCTGGTGTAAGCAGGTGCGTAATTTGGTTGAAATACATCCCGGAGTCGCCAGATTGAACGGTTTCTATTAGATCTGGCCGCGCAGCGCACGTTACAGCGCTTGGGTATTTTTGTACCCGTAAGGCCGTATCCGTGAGGTTACGGTGAACTGAGGTGGTACCGCGGTTATTCCGCCCTCTGCAAATATGCAGGGGGCGTTTTTTATCCCCCTGAAATGGAGGAATTCTATATGGGAGTTTTTGAAGAACTGAAAGCAAGGGGCTTAATCGCCCAGATGACGGACGAAGAGAAGATTCAGGATCTTCTCAACAATCACAAGACCACATTTTATATTGGCTTCGACCCTACAGCCGACAGCCTGCATGTTGGCCACTTTGTGCAGATTATGGTCATGGCACACATGCAGAGAGCCGGCCATACGCCCATTGCGCTTTTTGGCGGCGGAACGGGCATGGTAGGCGACCCTTCCGGAAAAACAGATATGCGCAAGATGCTGACGAAAGAAGAAATCGATCACAATATTGCCTGCTTCAAAAAGCAGATGTCCGGTCTGGTGGATTTTTCCGAAGGGAAAGCAATCATGGCCAACAACGGCGACTGGCTTCTGAACTTGAATTACATTGAGTTTTTACGCGATGTCGGCGTTCATTTTTCCGTCAACCGGATGCTTGCCGCAGAATGCTATAAGCAGCGCCTGGAAAGGGGTCTCTCTTTCTTTGAACTGAACTATATGATTATGCAGAGCTACGACTTTTTAGAGCTGAATCATCGCTACAACTGCCAGCTGGAGCTTGGCGGTGATGACCAGTGGAGCAATATTATCGGCGGCGTTGAGCTGCTTCGCCGTAAAGAGGGCAAAGAAGCTTACGGTATGACGTTTACTCTGCTGACCACCAGCGAGGGTAAAAAGATGGGTAAGACCGAAAAAGGCGCCGTATGGCTGGACCCCGAAAAAACCACGCCGTTTGATTTTTACCAGTATTGGCGTAACATCGGCGACGCTGATGTTATTAAATGCCTGAAAATTCTTACGTTCCTTCCCATGACTGAAATTAATGAGCTTGCAAAGCTGGAAGGCGGAGAGTTGAACAAAGCCAAAGAAATTCTTGCGTTTGAGGTTACAAAACTGATTCACGGGGAACAGGAAGCTTACAAAGCGCAGGAGGGTGCACGAGCACTTTTCGGAACCGGTGAAAACACGGATAACATGCCTTCCACAGATATTACCGCCGCCAATTTTGTTGACGGAGAAATCGGAGTACTTGACCTGCTGGTTCTGACAAAGCTGGCTCCTTCCAAAGGGGAGGGGAGACGCCTGATCGACCAGGGCGGTATTTCGGTAGACAACGCTAAAGTTGTTTCCAGTACGGAAAAACTTTCCCTAAACCATTTTAAGAAAAAATATGTGGTCATCAAAAAAGGGAAAAAAGTGTTTCATAAAGTTAATCTGGCTGATTAATGCGAAAGTATTTGCCCGCTGCCGAAAATTCGGCGGCGGGCAGTTTTGATTGATTTTCACTTTGCAATTCCTTATAATAGGTACATTGACGAGTGTTGGAGGATATATGCAGATGAAGAGAACCGCTTCTTTTCTGTTGGCGCCTGTATCGGTAATGTTCATAATGCTGTCGGTCTTTTTTGTCGGCAGGATGTTTCCTTTCGGATACAACACCCTTTCATGGTGTGACATGAACCAGCAGGTTATCCCATTTCTGATGGATTTTAAAGATATTCTGTCCGGAAAAGCGAATATGTTTCTGAATATGCAAAATGCCGGAGGTATGAGCTTCTGGGGCGTATTCCTGTTTTTTATCAGCAGCCCGTTCAGCCTTTTGGTCGCATTTGTAAATAAGGCTGATTTTTATCTTTTCATGAATATTCTGGTCCTGCTGAAAATGATGACCTGTGCTTTAACAGCGAGCGTTTTTTTTCATTTTCGTTTCAAGCACCTTGGCATGCTGCAAAATACGGCTATATCGGTTATGTACGCATTTTGCGGCTATACCATGTTTTATTACCAGAATCAGGTTTGGCTCGACGTTATGTATCTTTTTCCTATTCTTCTGATTGGCCTGATTAAGCTGACCGAAGAGGGAAACATCCTGCTGTATGTTCTGTCTTTTTCAGCGATACTGACCGTGAACTTCTATCTAAGCTATATGGTATCGGTTTTTCTGATGCTGTCAGCTGGCGTGTATGTCTGTTTCTTTGCCAAAAAGGGAATTCGCCGGAAAAATATATTGCTTTTGGGAATTTCCACACTGATTACCGCCTTGATTACCTGCGTGGTCTGGCTGCCTTCGCTCATGCAGTATGTCGCCTCTGCCAGAACCGGAAATCTGTTTACCAGTTTAAGGGTGGGCGGGCTGATTTCCAGATTGGATACCACATTTCCTGTCATTTTATGCTCTGGTGCGATTTTTTCCGCGCTGATCCTTTATTTGCTTTTTGCCAGTCAGCTACGTCCAAAGATAGGCTTCCCCTTTATCATATTTCTCCTAACAGTCATACCGGTCTTTATAGAACCGATCAACAAGATGTGGCAGACCGGAAATTATCAGGCATTTCCGGTGCGATATGGATATATTACCATCTTTTTCGGCTTGATTCTATTTGCCGCTCTACTGTCGGAAATTAATCAGGAAAACCGCCTTGCTTCCAGCAATTCGATTTCCGTATTTGGCGGAATGCTGGCGGTCAGCGCCGTGTTTCTTGCGGAATGCCTGATTTTTTACAAGGAATACGATGTTGTCACAGTATACACAGAGACTCTTTGGGGGAATAGTGCCAGTTTCCGGTTTATCCTTCTGTTTTCTCTGGCTGCGGGGCTTGCTTATCTTGTTTTGCTGCTGCTATACAAATTCAACCTGATGAGCCGAATCGCTTTTTCCGTTTTGCTGTGTGTGATGGTTGTTCTGGAATGCGTATTTAATTCCGGCATTTATATTGCTTCGTCCGCCAATAATGGGGAAGCGCAATCATCCGTTATCGATCTGAGCGAACGGATTCCGGATGATTCCTTTTACCGTGTTAAAACGGAAGAAAAATATTTTGACGTAAACCTGATGGGCAGTCTTGGATACAACACACTGAGCCATTACACATCCTTGACGGGTCAGGATTTCATGTTTACCATGAAAAAGCTCGGTTATTCATCCTACTGGATGGAAGTGAACTCTAACGGCGGAACTAAACTGACAGACGCGATTATGGGAAACAGATATACCATCCTTCGCAAAGGAACGGCAATCAGTGGAGAGAAACAAATTTATCAGAATGAAAAATATGAGATCAGGGAAACAGACGATACGCTTCCTGTCGGATTTGTCATCCATGCCGATCAGATCGGGGCTTTCAAAACTTTACCGGACACCACTCGCCTGAAAACACAGCAGTTTCTCTTTGAATCCCTCTTTCATACGAAGGACAAGCTCTTCACTTATTACGAGCCAACCGTCTTCAACAATATAGCTTATTCTTCCGATAACAAGTATTCTCTGACTTATCCCGACAACAGCGCAGAAGGATCCATTGTTTACCGAATTCCGGTAGAGGGGACGGAAACATTGTATTTTGATTGCTTTGACCGCCTTTCAAACAGCCTGATCGAACATATCAATTCCAGTTTTAACATCTTGGTAAACGGGCTGACCGTTCAGGACGATTATCCCAATCAAAGCAATAACGGAATTTTAAATCTTGGTACCTACCGTAACCAGACAGTCGAAGTGGAAATTCAGGTTTTAAAAGAAGTTAACGCCAAATCTTTTGGAATTGCAGGGCTACAGGACGATGTTCTGAAAAAAGCAGTCGGTACTACTGCAACGGCACAGCTGAAACAGTCGGGAAATAAAATCATAGGGACGGCGGATGCCGCGGATGACCGGTCTTATCTGTTTCTTCCGGTAACAGACGACAAAGGGTACACGGCGACTGTGAACGGGAATCAGGCTAACATTTACAGCGTATTGGATTCTATGATGGCAATCAAGCTGAACAAGGGTAAAAATGAGATTTCCGTTTCTTATATTCCGCCCGGATTTCAACTGGGGATTAGCTTATCTGTTTTGGGAATAGTGATATTTATCCTATTCTTAATTTTGCTCAAGAGGGGATTTTATCAAAAAATACAGTTTCTTGAAATTCCTGCCACTGTCTTATTTGCTCTTCTTTGCATCGGCGTTTTTGCGGCAGTCTATATTTTCCCCCTTATCATCTTTTATTGGAGATAAAAACAGCCCGCATCTTTTTGATGCGGGCTGCAACTTTATTGTTCTATTTCAGGCACTTTTCAATCTCACTGAGCGTCTGATCGAAATCCGCTGCTGTAACCAGCAACGAAATATCCACTTCAGAGGTGGTAATAATCCGTATGTCTGTGTCGCTTTTGGCCGCCGCCGCAAAAACTTTAGCCGCTACGCCGGGAGTGTCTTTCATTCCCTGATCGTACACAGAAATCTTGCAGTTGCCGCTGCTGACAATGGTCTTAATATTCGAATTATCATGAAGGTCGGATGTAAAGGCAAGAATTTTATCCAGATCATTGTCACAAATGGTAAAGGAAATGGATGTGAACGCACCGTGTGTCGGCGCCAGTGAAATCATATCCACATTGACCCCAAAACCTGAAATTTTCTGGAAAACATCAGCAGTAAAGGTCAGTTCGGAAGGACAATTCTGCAGCGTAATCAAGGTAATGTCATTTGTAGTGGTAATCATCGGTTCCATACTTATCATGCTACCTCCTATTTTAATAGATCAGACATGTTATATAGTCCTGCGGACATCTTCGCCAAATAAATGCCGGCATTAATTGCGCCGACCGCAAACACCTCTTTGGACTGGGCGGAATGAGCCAGAGTAATTACCTCATGATGTCCAGCAAAAATCACTTCATGCTCACCGACAATGGTACCCCCGCGAATGGAGTGAATTCCGATTTCCGTAGACTCACGCTTTTTTCGCTGAGAATGACGGTCATAGACATAGTGCACATTTTCATTCATGACGGAGGAAATTCCGTCGGCTATCATAAGAGCGGTACCGCTGGGTGCATCGATTTTTTGATTATGGTGCTTTTCTACAATTTCAATATCGAAGCCGTTACCTAACACTTTCGCCGCTTTTTTGGAAAGTTCGATCAACAGGTTGATTCCAAGCGACATATTGCCCGAATAAAAGACGGGAACTTCTTTGGAAACACGGGTCAGCGCTTCTATCTGCGCTGTGTTGTAACCGGTGGTGCATAGCACAAGCGGCGTTTTATGAATCTGTGCATACTGAAGCAGAGAGGGGAGGAGGGCGGGATTGGAAAAATCAATGATGACGTCTGCTGCAACATCAATGTCCGCCGGTTTTGTAAAGACCGGATAGTCGCATTTTACTTCCGTATTCATATCAATTCCGCCGACAACCCGGCAGTCGGCTCTCAGCGCCGCACAGGCTGAAACCTCGCGGCCCATTTTGCCGTTGCATCCGCAGATGATGATCCTTGTCATTTTAACATTCCCTCCGAAAAGGTATCTTTATTTTAACAGTTTATATTTCTTTAAAATCATTGCAAGCTTGACTTCCGCTTCTTCACTCATAGAAGTGAGCGGCAGGCGGCAGTCACCGCTTTGATATCCAAGCATCTTCATAGCTGTTTTGACAGGAATAGGATTTACATCCATAAACAGCGCATCCATCAGTTCAATGCTCTGCAGGAACCGTTCACGGCTCTTGGCAATGTCACCGGAAAAGAAATCTGCGCAAATCTGATGCATTTCCTTTGGCATGATATTGGCGAACACGGAGATAATGCCTTTTCCACCCAAAGAAAGGATTGGCAGGGTCTGATTATCTTCACCGGAATAGATATAAAGGTCGTCACCGCAGAGAGAAATGGTTCTTGCAAGCGCAGAAATGTCTCCGTTTGCCTCTTTGGCGGCATTGATATTCGGATGCTTTGAAAGCTCCAGATAGGTTTCCGGCTTAATATTACAACCCGTTCTGGATGGTACGTTGTAAAGAATAATGGGAAGGTCTACCCGATCCGCCACATAATGATAATGCTTTACCAGACCTGCCTGAGACGTTTTATTATAGTATGGGGTAACCATCAAAAGAGCGTCCGCTCCAAGTTCCTGAGCAGTCAGGGAAAGTTCCGCCGCGTAGCGTGTGTCGTTGCTGCCGGAACCCGCAATAACCGGGATTCTTTTGTCGGTTTTCTTAATGATGTATTCAATCACCTTACAATGTTCGTCATGGTCCAACGTTGCGGATTCCCCTGTTGTGCCGCAGGCAATAATCGAGTCTGTTCCGTTGGCGATATGAAACTCAACCAGGTTACCCAAAACGTCATAATTAACGGAACCGTCCTGATTCATCGGCGTGATAATTGCAACACCGGAGCCGCTGAAAATAAGCTTTTTCAAGAAACACTACCTCCAAATTTGCAAATTAATCAATCAATGTATCCTTTTGCGCAAAGAAGTTCCGCCATTAAAACAGCCCCTCCCGCTGCTCCGCGCAAAGTATTGTGGGAAAGACAGACAAATTTTACGTCGTACTGTGTATCCGGGCGCAGCCGTCCGATGGAAACCGCCATGCCGTTTTCCAGGTTACGGTCAAGTCTTGACTGCGGACGGTCATCTTCACGGAAATAATGTAAAAATTGCTTCGGAGCGCTGGGAAGCTGAAGCTCCTGTGGAACCCCTTTAAAGTTTTCCCATTTTGCAATAATTTCTTCCATCTCAACCTTTTTCTCATAGGAAAGGAAAACTGCGGCGGTATGACCGTCGGAAACGGGAACACGCAGACACTGGGACGTAATGGATGGGGAAGTGGCGTTGACGATTGCGCCATTTTCTACATGGCCCCAGATTTTGAGCGGTTCGTTTTCAGATTTTCCTTCTTCTCCGCCGATAAAGGGAATAACATTATCAACGCTTTCCGGCCATGTCTGAAAGGTTTTTCCGGCGCCGGAAATTGCCTGATAGGTGCAGGCGAGTACTTTTGTAACATTCAGATCCATCAGCGGGTGAATTGCCGGAACATAGCTCTGCAGCGAGCAGTTCGATTTTACGGCAATAAATCCGCGCTTTGTGCCAAGTCTTTTGCGCTGTGCCACGATCACGGAAGCATGGTCGGCGTTAATTTCCGGAATAATCATTGGAATGTCCGCCACCAAACGGTTTGCGCTGTTGTTGGACATAACCGGGCATTCCGCTTGGGCATAGGCTTCTTCCAGTGCTTTGATTTCCTCTTTTTTCATATTGACCGCACAGAAAACAAAGTCAACGAGAGAAGTAACTTTTTCAATATCCTTTTCCGCGTTGAAAACAACCATATTTTCCATTGATTTCGGCATCGGCGTGGTCATCAGCCAGTGATCTCCAACAGCCTCTTTATATGTTTTACCGGCGGAACGCGCGCTTGCAGCAAGTGCGGTAACCGTAAACCATGGGTGGTTCTCGATCAGCGTGGCAAATCTCTGACCAACCATTCCGGTTGCGCCAATAATCCCTACATTATACTTTTTCATTGGGTAGCCCTCCTGTAATATATATATGGTTTAAATGATGGAAAAATATAAATATAACAAAAAAACCGGTTGAAAACCGGTCATCAAGCAAATATAATAGATACTGTTCGACATTGATAGGGGTCCGGTATTCACCAAAACCGCTCTGTAAGCCGATAGCGCTCCATCATACCACATGATGACAGTTGTTCTGCTGTTGACAAAAACAACCAGATGGTTTCCTGCCTCGAAACCACCTTCGGCGAGTTTACCTTTCACGGATGATAAACAGCTTTGGCAGCCTGTAATCCGTTACTTTTTAAAATCGCACCTCTATCTTTGAATTATAATAACATGGGTTGCTATTACTTGTCAATTTATTTATAATAAAGATTCGGTAGTATATTATGTAGGAGATATTAAAATGACATTGGATTTAAAAAATTTGCAAACCAAAGATTTTTTCTATGACTTACCCAAGGAACTGATTGCGCAAACCCCGCTGGAACCGCGTGATTCATCCAGACTTTTGACATTGAACAAGGAAACGGGCGAAATATCCCACAAACATTTTTTCGATATTCTTGACTGTCTCAACCCCGGCGACTGTCTTGTTCTGAACGATTCCCGCGTTCTGCCGGCGCGTCTTTACGGGATTAAGGAGGGAACAGGGGCAAAGGTAGAATTCCTTCTTTTAAACCACCGGGAGGGGGATGTATGGGAAGTACTCTGCGGCCCCGGAAAGCGCGCGAAACCCGGTGCTCGTTTTATTTTTGGCGACGGTCTTCTTCAGGCGGAAGTACTGGAAATCATAGACGAAGGCAACCGCCTGGCCCGATTTACTTATGAAGGAAATTTTTATGAAATTCTGGATAAAATAGGTGAAATGCCGCTGCCCCATTACATTACGGAGCACTTAAACGACAATGAACGCTATCAGACGGTGTACTCCAAAGAAATCGGTTCTGCGGCGGCACCAACCGCCGGTTTGCATTTTACACCGGAATTACTGGAGAAGGTAAAGGTAAAGGGTGTGAAAGTGGTGTTTGTAACGCTGCACGTTGGGTTGGGTACGTTCCGTCCTGTCACGGCGGAAAAAATACTGGATCACAAAATGCATTCCGAGCATTACTACCTGCCAAAGGAAACGGCCGATGCCATCAATGAAACAAAGCGCAGCGGCGGACGAGTGATTGCGGTGGGAACCACAAGCTGCCGCACGCTGGAATCGGTCGGAACTGCAGAGGGATGTATTAAAGAAAGCGCCGGTTGGACGGATATCTTTATCTATCCGGGCTATCGGTTCAAAGTACTCGACGGACTGATTACCAATTTCCATCTACCGGAAAGCACGCTGATTATGCTGGTTTCCGCATTGGCCGGCTACGAGCATATCATGAACGCATACCGGGTCGCTGTTCAGGAAAAATATCGCTTTTTCAGTTTTGGCGACGCGATGTTCATTTACTGAAAGGAACACAAAATATGTACAAGCTAATCAAAAACTCCGGCGCTGCCAGACGGGGAGAATTCACCACGCCGCACGGTACGGTTCAGACTCCGGCGTTTATGAATGTGGCTACCTGCGGCGCGATAAAGGGAGGCCTTTCCGCACTGGATCTGAAAGATCTAAAATGCCAGGTGCAGCTCTGCAACACCTACCATCTTCATCTGAGACCGGGCGACGAAAATGTGAAAAAGCTGGGCGGTCTGCATCAGTTTACCCGATGGGACGGGCCGATTCTGACCGACAGCGGAGGATTTCAGGTGTTTTCCCTTGCAAAGCTCAGGAATATAACAGAAGAAGGCGTTACCTTCGCCTCCCATATTGACGGCCATAAAATTTTCATGGGACCTGAGGAAAGCATGAGAATCCAGTCTCATCTCGCTTCCACCATAGCCATGGCGTTTGACGAGTGTGTGGAAAATCCGGCGGAATACGATTACGCGCGCAGCTCCTGTCAGCGGACAGTTCGCTGGCTGTATCGGTGCAAAGCAGAAATGGACAGACTGAATTTGCAGCCGGACACGATCAATCCCCGCCAGATGCTGTGGGGAATCAATCAGGGCAGCACTTTCGAGGATCTGCGTATCGAAAATATGAAACAAATCCGCGAGCTGGATCTTGACGGTTACGCCATCGGTGGGCTGGCGGTGGGGGAGACCGCAGAAGAGATGTACCGCATCATTGAGGCGGTAGAACCGGAAATGCCCAAAGACAAGCCCCGCTATCTGATGGGAGTAGGTACCCCTGCTAATATTCTGGAATCAGTCAAGCGTGGTGTGGATATCTTCGACTGCGTTATGCCGTCCAGAAACGCCCGTCACGGACATGCGTTCACATGGGACGGCTGCCGGAACATGATGAACGCCAAGTACACGCTGGACGAGAAACCTCTTGACGAGCACTGCGATTGTCCCGTTTGCCGCAACTTTACCCGCGCCTATATTCATCATCTTTTTAAAAGCGGGGAGATGCTCGCCATGCGGCTTTGCGTCATGCATAACATTTATTTTTACAACTCTCTTCTGGAACAGATTCGTTCTTCTCTTGACCAGAATTGCTTTGAAGAATTCTATAGCAATAATATCTTGAAATTAGGCGCAAGAATATAAGAAATCCTTGCAAGACGACGAATAAGTTGATATAATCATATTATTAAAATGGAGGTGCAGTTCTATAATGAATTTTAACACTTTGACAGGAACCACTGCTGCGTCCGGAGGCAATATGTGGACAATCGTCCTCCTTTACGCGGCTATTATCGGCGCTTTTTATTTTTTTGGAATTCGTCCTCAGTCCAAGAAAAAGAAGAATGAAGAAAAAATGCGCAATAATGTGCAGATCGGTGACGAAATTACCACAATCGGCGGAGTTGTCGGACGAGTAGTCGGCATTAAAGATGATTCTGACACAATTGTGATTGAAACGGGTACGGACCGCGTGAAAATGCGTATTAAGCGTTGGGCAATCGGCAGCATCGATACGATACACGCAGACGCTGAATAAGCTGAAATATTAGTATATCTTCACGGCTCTCTGAATATCTATTTATTAGATATTTGAGGGGGCGCTGGTAATGAAAAGCAAAAAACATTTGAAGCACTTAAACGAGAATCCGGTATTCGGAGCGCTGCGCTCCATCATCCTTGGCACTGTAGTCGGAGCAGTTTTGTGTGCTGCCCTTCTGGGTGCTTTTGCCTTGGCTTTCGTATCGGCAGGACATATCCCGCAGAATCTGATTTCACCCATGATGCTTGGATTGTCCGTACTCAGTTCTTTCGCAGCCGGTTTTGTTACGGCCAAAATCTCTCACAAACGCGGTTTGGCTTACGGTGCTTTGTCCGGCCTGCTGCTGTTTGCGTTATTTCTCGTTTCCGGCTTAATTGCTTCTCATGAACCGGTTTCCTTAACGGCCGGAATCAGAATGCTTGTAATGGTTATTTCCGGTGCAATCGGCGGGCTGCTTGCAGTCAGCAAGAACTCAAAAGTAAAATAACACTTTCATTATTCCTGTTAGTGTGATATAATCGTGAAGCAAAAGAAATATTTAAATGGAGGTTTCAAAAATGAAACAGATTAAAACTTTGAATAAAGCCAACTTAAAGGAAAGCGCAGTAAAAGGCGGCTGCGGTGAATGTCAGGCGTCCTGCCAGTCCGCTTGCAAAACTTCCTGCACTGTTGCAAATCAGAAGTGCGAAAACGCCGGCAGATAAATTAATTTGGAATTCAATTTCAAACCTTAAGGGACAGAAATGTCCCTTAAATTTTGTGTAATGGAGAAAATACATGATTCACAAGTATTCCTTGAACGGTTTTCATATCGTACTTGACACCAACAGCGGAGCAGTTCATCTCTTTAATGATGCGCCATATGATATGCTGGACTACTTAAATGACAGTGTACCGGAAAATCCGCCGAAAGAACTGCTGGACGCTGTGAAAGGCAAATATGATGAGGAGACAATTCATGAAGCCTACGAAGAACTGAAAGAGCTGTATCGGATCGGTCAGCTGTTTTCTTCCGACGAATACGGAAAATTCGCTGAAATGATGAAAGATGCTCCGGTAAAGTCCTTGTGCCTGAATATTGCACACGACTGCAATTTACGGTGCGAGTACTGTTTTGCCGCGAAGGGCGACTTTGGCCGCGGCAGGATGCTGATGCCTTTTGAAGTGGGTAAAAAAGCGATTGATTTTTTGATTGAAAAATCCGTTGGAAGACATAACCTTGAGGTCGATTTCTTCGGCGGAGAACCGCTCATGAACTTTGAGGTTGTCAAGCAAATTGTAAATTATGCCCGCAGCATAGAGAAGGAACATAACAAAAATTTCCGGTTCACGATAACGACCAACGGCATTTTATTAACGGATGACAAGATCGATTTTATTAATAAAGAAATGTCCAACTGTGTGCTTTCCATCGACGGCAGAAAGAGTGTGAACGATTTCCTGCGCGTCAGAGCTGATGGTACGGGAAGTTACGATTCGATTGTGCCAAAGTTTCAAAAGCTGGTCGCTACGCGGGGAGATAAGGATTACTACGCCCGCGGAACTTTCACAAAACACAATCTTGATTTTACAAATGATGTGTTACATATGGCTGACCTTGGCTTTGACCAGATTTCCGTTGAACCCGTTGTATCGGACGTGAAACTGGATTATTCCATAAAAGAAGAGGATTTACCCCGCGTGTTTGAAGAGTATGATCGTCTTGCAAATACGATCATTGAAAAGAAGAAGGCAGGAAAGGGATTTAACTTTTTCCATTTTATGCTGGATTTAGACCAGGGGCCGTGCGCAATTAAACGTCTTCGCGGCTGTGGCTGCGGCAATGAGTATGTTGCCGTAACGCCTGAGGGAGATATTTTCCCCTGTCATCAGTTTGTGGGGGATGACAGCTTTAAGATGGGCAATGTCATGGACGGTACTTTGGATATTGGAATGAAGCATTCCTTCGCGCTTGCCAACGTGTACTCCAAACCGGAGTGCAGAAACTGCTGGGCCAAATTTTATTGCAGCGGCGGCTGCAACGCTAACAATCAGCAGTATGAAGGGGATATCCACAAGGCCCATAAAATTTCATGTGATCTTGAGAAAAAGCGTTTGGAATGCGCCATTATGATAAAGGCGGCTATGGCCGATTAACAACTGAACAGTACAAAAGCGGCGCACGCTTGCTTCAAAAATGTAAGCGTGCGAATTTTTATGCATTAAGTTAACATAATATTATTTACATAATATTTATTCAGTTTACATAATGCAATCCACATAAATTTACTCAAAAATGCATAAAAATGGGTTTCGTGTATATTTTTGTATTGCTATGCGAAGCAAAATGTATTATAGTATATAGTTACAAGGCAGGTGTTTTTTTTGAGTAATAAAATACTGGGATTTATTGGCGCCGGCAATATGGCAGGCGCTATTATTAACGGTATTGTTGCAACGGGCACCTTTCCGGCACAGCAGATTTACGTTTTTGATATCAACCCGGAAAAGTGTGAAGCCCTGAAGCAAAAAGCCGGCATTCAAGCCGCGGATTCCATCAGACAGTTGATTGAGAAATGTAATATTGTTTTTCTGGCGGTCAAGCCGCAGAATTTTGCAGAAGTACTGACTGCTGTGAAACCGGCTGTAAATGAGAAGATTCTATTCGTTTCCATTGCGGCGGGCATCTCAACCCAATACATCGTTCGCAGCCTTGACTGCGGCTGCCCGGTAATCAGAACCATGCCCAACACGCCGCTTCTGATCGGCAAGGGTGCTACTGCGTTGAGCAGAACTGCCAATGTTGCAGATGAAGATTTTCAGCTGGTTTTATCGTTATTCAGTGCCTGCGGCACGGTCACTGTTTTAGATGAAAGTCAGATGAACGCTGTCATTTCAGTTAACAGCAGCAGTCCTGCTTATATTTACCTGTTTGCCAAAGCAATGCTGGACAGCGCCGTCAAACAGGGTATCGCCGCCGACACCGCTTTGCAGCTGATCTGCCAGACACTGGAGGGCAGTGCGGAAATGCTGAGACAACCGGAGCTGACACCGGATGATCTGATTAAAATGGTTTCTTCTCCCGGCGGAACGACCTTAAAAGCGCTGGATGTTTTTTATGAGCATCATTTTGAACAAACGGTGGACGAAGCCATGAGGGCCTGTACAAAAAGAGCGGAAGAACTGGGCAAGTAATCATATAACACAAATCATTCTCATACATTTATAAATATATCCTTATATTGTTAAGGGGATGTTTGAGTATGATTGTTGTAAAACATAGTTTCCGGCACAGACCGGTTATAAACAGCAGACTTCTATTGAACGCACTGCGTGAAAATTATGTTCTGGTGCTGTTTTCGCTCTCTCTGATTATTGGGATGATTTTTGGAGCGGTTTTTGCCAGAAATGCGGATTTCACCGCATTGAATAAATTGGATTTTCTGTTTTACAGCAATTATAAAGCAAGGGCGGTACAGCCGATTATCTCCATATTTTCCGCCTCTTTTGCATCATCCTTTATTTTTATACTGGTTTGTTTTCTCTGCGGCCTTTCGATGTGGGGGATGTTTCTCATCCCTGCGGTTCTTTTTTTTCGCGGTTTTGGCCTTGGGCTGACATCCGGATTTCTGTACGCTGCGTATGGGTTTTGGGGTGTACTGTTTAATCTAGTGGTTATTTTGCCCGGGGCGTTTGTGTGCTGCCTTGCAATTCTGCTTGCGGCCAGAGAGGGAACACGGTTTTCCCGGATGATTGCATCGTGCAGTGTTGCGTCCCAAAGAGGGACAATCAGCCCACCCAAAATGAAACCGTATCTGCTGAATTTCGGCGTGATTCTGATGATTGCCTTTTTAGCTGCGGTTATTGACGTTGTTTTTTCAGGATGTTTTGCGGGTATGTTTTCTTTTTAAAATAGAGGGGATAGAACAAATGAAGGACTATTGTTCGGAGTTCAGCAATTATCTGATTAACAGAAAGGCTGTATCTGCAAATACATTGGATTCGTATATCCGAGACGTTGGGCATTTTTTATTATTTCTGGATGAAAACGGGGTCGATGACCCAACCAAGGTGGACTCCGACTTTATGAATACATATGTTGCAAAACTGACGGAATTGAAAAAGTCAAACGCCACCATTACCAGGAACATCGCTTCCATCCGGTGTTTTTATCAGTACCTGATTATCAGCGGCCAAACTGACTGTAATCCTGCAAAAGCTGTAAAACTGGAGAAAACGGTAAAAAAACTGCCGCAGATTCTGACTGGCAAGGAAATTGAACTTTTACTGTCCCAGCCGGATACGCAGGAATCGAAAGGCTGCAGAGACAAAGCAATGCTCGAATTGCTTTATGCCACCGGAATCAGGGCGTCCGAACTGGTGGATCTGAATATACAGGATATTAACATCCACACAGGAATGCTGAACTGCAAAAACGGAAAAAATGAACGGCTGATTCCTGTTTATTCAACGGCAGTCAGCGCAATATCGGAATATATTATCAGAGTCAGAAACTTAATTATTACGCCGGATGGGGGACAGGCACTGTTTACAAATCTAAACGGCCACCGGCTTACCCGTCAGGGTTTCTGGAAAATTGTAAAAGGGTACGCGGAAAAGGCGGGAATCGTTAAAGAAATTACGCCTCATACACTCCGTCATTCCTTTGCTTTGCATCTGCTGGAAAACGGAGCGGAACTGAAGGACATTCAAATGATGCTGGGCCACGCCGATATTTCTTCCACACAGGTCTATGTACATCTTCTGAACGATCATTTTAAAAAGGTGTATAACAACTGTCATCCGCGGGCTAAATTGGGTTAACCATAAAAAAAGAACCGGTTATTCCGGTTCTTTTTTTATTGCCTTTTTTAAATCAACGGAGCTGCGCTGCTTTACTTTTGACAGAGGATTTGCCTTGGCCGCATTGGCCATTTGTTCATCAGACAGATGCGTATAAATTTCGGTGGTGCCTAAATTCTCGTGTCCCAAAATATCCTTTAGAACCCGGATATCTACATGACCGTGCTGATACATTAATGTGGCGGCAGTATGGCGGAGCTTATGTACGGAAAGATTGCCCAGCTCAATTTCCGACAGATATTTTTTAACCAAATACTGTACGGTCTTGGGACTAATGCGTTTCTTCTGCTTACTGATGAACAAGGCGTTTTTATCAATCAATGCATTGTTGGGCCGAACTCTAATGTAACGGTCAATCGCATCCAGACAGGCGTCGTTCAGATAGACAATCCGTTCTTTGTTGCCTTTACCGACAATCCGAACCGTCGAAGTGCCGCGCCGGACATCGCTCAGATTCAGGCTGACAAGCTCGGACAGACGCATGCCGCAGTTCAAAAACAGCGTTAAAATGCAGTAATCCCGTTCTTTGGTGGGTCCGTCTACTTTTGATAAAAGCTCCAGACTTTGCTCCAGTGTCAGATATTTCGGAAGAGATTTTCTTTGCTTTGGAGTTTCCAACTCTTCCACCGGGTTGAAAGCCAGTTTCCCGGTCTTATTTGTCAAGTACTTAAAAAAAGTACGCAGGCTGGAAACTTTTCTGGACCTGGTGGAAGCTTTGTTGTGGCGCTCCGTTGACAGATAGTTCATGTACTCAAAAACATGCGTCAATGTAATGGTTTTAATGAAATCGAGATCGACATCGGAGATTCCGATCTTTTCAAAATCGGTCTCCGGCGGAACAAGATCCCGCGATTTTTTAATATACCTGAAAAATGTACGCAAGTCAAGATAATATTCATCAACGGTTTTCGGAGATTTACCTTTGATTGTTCCAACATATCCTAAGAATTCTTTGATAATTGGCGGCGCTTCGGACATCCATTCGGATTTTATTTCTGATTTCATAAGCTTCAACAAATCCTTTCTTTGATTTTTTTAGTCCCCTTAATTATACAAAATTTTTATTTTGTATAATTATATTGTTTTTTCAGGGGATCGTCAAGGATTTCTTTTTATTTTCTGCTTTCATACGGTTTTTAACGGAAGGATTCCTCCAATATCCAACAACGGGCCTTCTACTAAAGAAACCAGTTCCACATTCTTTTGATCGCAGAATTTTTTTATTTCATCATAATTCGGATGGCTCTGAATACTGCCGGTAAACGCGAGTTTTCCTTTTGCAATCATTCCGCATGTTCCGCCCAGAAAACCGTATTTGTATCCTTCTAACTTTACATAGCCAGGCGTAATTTTCAAAACGTCTATTCCCGCATTTGTTGCTGCCTCTGCAATGGACGGATCTGCAGTAATGATGGAATTATTATCTACAACAACCGTGGAACATTTTGCGTACCCCTGTTTTACATTTATCATTTCTATTTGATTGCAGGCACAAAATTCCTGAATCGCTGCGTCCATCGTTTTACGATTGCCTATCATCTGGCGGCTGCCAATTCTGGCGCAGTTTAATTTGACATCCTGAGGATAAAGCTTTGAAATACATATGTTCGAATATATCACTTGAAAACCCAATTGTTCCAGTTTCCTTTTTAAATCCTCTTCCCCTTTTGCCACTATGATTCGATTTTCGCCAAGATGATGCAGAAGCATGTCAGCGTGATCGAACACCGGCTCACTCAGTGCCTTGCACGGCATTACGTTGATGATTTCTATTTTCCGCGCTCTGAGCGCGTCGGTGATGGTGGGATATGTACCGGACATGGCCGATAAAGCCACGTCCAACTCCGGCAGATTCGGAGTGTTAATAAAACGCATGTTCTTACTCCTGTCTGAGTGCATCAACGGGTTTGAGCCGTGATGCTTTATACGCCGGATAAACGCCGAAAATTGTGCCGGACGCAACAGAAAACTCCACTGCAAGAAACATAATATCCGTTCTTGTACTGAGCTGCATTCCAAAATACTCAGCACCGGCAAAAGAAACAATATATCCGACCGCAATGCCGCATATGCAGCCAATCAGCGAAATCAGTACTGCCTCGAACATAAATTCCAGCATAATATAACTCCGCTTGGCTCCAATTGCTTTTTTGATTCCGATTTCTCTGGTTCGTTCATTGACTGAAACCAGCATGACAGTCATAATGCTCAGACTGGCTACAAGCAAAGATACAGAACCAACCGCAGACAGGATTAAGGTAATAATCCCCAGCATATTGGTAAGGCTGTCCTTTTGCTTGGCGAGATTATTGGATACAAACGCATCCGTTGTACCGTTGTTACGGTTCAAGGTTTCCACAATTGTTTTTCCGATGCTTTCCACATTCCCACCCGATTTGATTTTGACCACAATCTGGTCAAAATCATCTCTTCCGGACACAGTCTGAACCGTGGTATACGGAACATAAACAAAGGTAGGAATATAATTTCCAATAATATTCTGCAAGAGACCGCTTCCGGTTTTAATAATACCGATTACCTTGTAGTTTTCTTCCACTCCTCCGTTCATAATGGACACTGTTTTTCCAATAATATTGCTTCTCATATAGGTGCTTTTCGAAAAGGCTTCATCTACCAAACATACGTTTGCGCTTGTGCTGATATCTTCCGTGTTAAACAGACGGCCATATAGAAGGTTAATGGAAATAATCTGACTTGCATTGGTATCTATTCCCCACACCAGAGCTTTGGTGCTGAGCTTTCTGGCAGAAATATCCGTGCTTTCCACCATCACGGGAGCCGCCTGCTCCACCTCTTCACAGTGTTTGATGATGCTGAGATCATTTTCATTTAAAGAAACCGCAGCCGCAGTTTCCGACGACGAAGAAATGGTCAGACCGCTCAATCCAAGACTTTCCAGCTCGTTGTTGAGGGCGGCTGTTCCACACTGGCTGATATTCCCAATGATAACAACGGAGGCCACGCCAATTGCTATCCCCAGTATCGTCAGGGCCGTCCTCACCCGTTTTCTTCCCAAATTCTGAAACGCGGATTTCACATAATCAACCATTGGAACTCACCGTTCCTTCTTCTTTTAGGATTACATGAGTCCCGTTTGAAACGGAATCCGGGTTTGCAATGACTTCTTCATTTCCGGACAAACCACTTGTAATTTCAAATCCATCATCAAACTCTCTTTTTGTTATCACAGGGGTCTTCTGTGCCTTTTTATCCTTTAATGTAAATACATACTCATTTCCTTCTTTATCTGCTCTGACGGCGTCATAGGGCGCAATAAGCACATTCTGATTTTGAGAAGTAATGATTTTCGCTTTTGCGGTATATCCGGGTTTTATATCGCTTCCAGGCTTTTCAACGCTGACGATTACCTCTACCACCGTTTCCTGCCCCGTAGTGGACACTACCTGTTTCGCTTCAGAGGAAATGCTTTTGACGGTTCCTGCATAAGCGGTATTTTTAAAACCTACTCCGGTAATCACCGCCTTTTGTCCCGGCTTTATTTCGGAAATCTGGGATTCATTTACTGAAAGTCGGATCTGAAGCATGTCCGAACTGTCAGAAATAACGGCTACCGGCGTACCTGCCTGAACATAGCCTTGATTGGTGACAGATAAGGATGTAATTTTTCCTTCGTAAGGAGAGGTAATTGTTTTTGTGGTAACCTGATTTTGTCCGCTGTATTGATTCAGAAGACTTTCATATGTTCCGTCCGAATCAGAATCGGAGGAATCGCTTGCGCCGGTATTGGCTGAAGGTACCTGGATTTCCATTAACGGCTGTCCCTGAGCGACCTTGTCCCCCAATTGTACAAATACCCGACTGACAAAAGCCGCAGACGGTGTATAAACATTCCGCATAGACACCCGTTCTACCCTGCCGCTGCAAGTTACAGAATTTTCGACTGTAACTGGGTTTACCTTTACAATGCTGACCGGAACCACGGAATTTCGAGAAAAAATACCCCATGTGAGAATTCCCACGGCCATTATAAGCGTAAAGGTAAATAGCATTACATACTTCTTCATTCTCATTCCCCCATTCCTGTTTATTCTGTGATGGAAGAGGGAAAATATTAGTTCATTTTTAAGCAATGCAATGAATAATTTTCACGCATATCCCTCAAAATATAATTGAGGTGAACATAAATGAGTATCATTCAATGTGATGAAGACTGTATTTATCAGCATGACGGCTATTGCAGTCTGGAAATGCCCTCTGCAATTACCAATTATACCGGCGATGGCTGTGTGCACTGCATCAAGGTAACTCCGCGGGCTCCTGTCAGCAACCAGATAAAGCCTCAAACGCCTCCCGCACGCTTTTGACGCCGATCAGCTTAATGTCGTTTCCTTTGACATTCACCTGTTTTAAGCTGTGATAGGGCAAAATGCATTTCGTAAAGCCCAGACGGGCGGCCTCACTGATTCTGGCATCTATATGGGTTACGGAACGGATCTCCCCGGCAAGCCCAATTTCGCCGAATACAATGGCGTCGTCGCTGACGGGTGTATCTTTCAGGCTGGACACGAGCGACATGGCTACCGCAAGATCAGCCGCAGGCTCGTCCAGCCTTAACCCGCCAACAACATTGACATAGGCGTCCAGATTTGAAAAATAGTATCCTGCCCGTTTTTCCAGCACGGCAAGCAGCAGGGACATTCTGTTGTAATCGAATCCGGTTGACATTCTTCTTGGATTTCCAAATCCGGTTGTGGTTGCAAGACCCTGTATTTCTGCCAGAATCGGACGGGAGCCTTCTATTACGCAGGTGACGCAGGTTCCCGAAACATTCTTGGGCCTTCCGGAGAGAAGGGCGAGTGAAGGATTGTCCACCTGATGGAGTCCATTGTCCCCCATGTCGAACACACCGATTTCATTTGTGGAGCCGTATCTGTTCTTTGCCGCCCGCAAAATCCGATAGGACATCTGACGGTCACCTTCAAAATACAGCACAGCATCTACGATATGCTCTAACACCTTTGGACCAGCAATGGCTCCATCCTTGTTGACATGACCGACGAGGATCGTCGGGATCTCCAATGCTTTTGCGGTATGCATCACGGCATTGGTGCATTCCCGTACCTGTGTGACACTTCCGGGGGACGAATTCAAATCGGTGTTATTCATCGTCTGTATAGAATCGATCATAACCAAGTCAGGTCTATGGGTTCTCATTTGCTCTATAACACATTGAATATCCGTTTCGGTTAAGATATAGAGATTATCGCTCTGAACGCCTAGACGAGCCGCGCGCAGCTTTATTTGCCGGCTGGACTCTTCTCCCGATACATATAGGATTTTCAGGGATTTCCCCAGGTATTCGCAAATCTGCAGGAGAATCGTGGATTTACCGATTCCCGGTTCACCGCTGATTAAAATTAAAGAGCCTTTCACAATTCCGCCGCCCAGCACCCTGTCAAGTTCGCTTAATCCGGTGTGGTAACGAGCTTCCTCGGCGGTACTGATTTCATTAATAGAAACGGGAGCAGTACTCTTGTGCGCCGATCCCGCCGAATTCTTCTGGACGGCTGGTTCCCTGATTTCTTCATTCATACAGTTCCACTGCCCGCAGCCCGGGCATTTTCCGAACCATTTTGCGGATTCAAATCCACATTCGGAACAGATATAAATACTTTTTGATTTGGAAGCCATTTTTATTATTCCTCTTATTTCCTCTGTTTTTTAAATTATAGCCTAACCGGTTGACGAATACAAGATATTACTCTGCGGAATGAAGGTAATCGAGCAATCCACAGTATATGGAAAATGCCATTTGCTGCTGATAGACTTTATCGTTCAGTTTTGCCGCCTCGGAATCATTGGAGAGAAATCCGCATTCGACCAGAACCGCGGTCACTTTTGTATTCCAAAGCAGATAGATCGAACTGGTAGCCGGCTTCGTTTCCCGTTTATTTTCCGGCTGAATCAGCTCAACCACCCGACTTTTAATATTTTCGGCCAGAACTTTGCTTTCGTCGGTTTTTTTGGAGTAGAAAATCTGCGCACCACTGTAGCGGCTGTCGGTAAAATGATTCTGATGGATGCTGATAAAAATACAGTCTCCCTGCTGCTCAATTATTTTCAGACGGTTGTGGATGTCGCTGACTTTACGTTCTCTGATGGTACCAAGATGTTCGTCACAGACTGATATGTCTGTGGTTCTTGTCATCACCACCCGGGTTCCGGAGCTTTGCAGGAGCTTTTCAAGCTGAAGGGCAATTGCCAGATTAATATCTTTCTCCAATGCGGAGTTTTTCCCCGCGGCTCCGCCGTCTTCCCCACCGTGCCCGGGGTCGATCACAATAGTCGGGTTCTGTTTTTGCGCCAATGCCAAAGCCATCTTATCAATTTTATTGTAAGAGATATAGGAAAGCAGCAAGAAAGCAAGGCAGCATAAAATTAGAACAGTTATCGGTATAAAATATGTTTTTGCTTCTTTCTCATTCAATGCAATCACCCCATGCAATCTATATGCATGGGGTGATATCGATATTAAAAAAGTCCGTAAAACAGAAAACTGCTTTACGGACTTCTTCATGTCTTTTGGAGGCGTCACCCAGATTTGAACTGGGGAATCAGGGTTTTGCAGACCCATGCCTTACCACTTGGCTATGACGCCAAAAA
>NZ_JAGFNZ010000006.1 GCF_019448085.1 Caproiciproducens faecalis
TGTTAACAGCCATTGTAGTACGTGTGTAGCCCAGGTCATAAAGGGCATGATGATTTGACGTCGTCCCCACCTTCCTCCGTTTTGTCAACGGCAGTCTGATTAGAGTGCTCTTGCGTAGCAACTAATCACAGGGGTTGCGCTCGTTGCGGGACTTAACCCAACATCTCACGACACGAGCTGACGACAACCATGCACCACCTGTCTCAACTTTCCCCGAAGGGCACCTAATGCATCTCTGCTTCGTTAGTTGGATGTCAAGACCTGGTAAGGTTCTTCGCGTTGCTTCGAATTAAACCACATACTCCACTGCTTGTGCGGGCCCCCGTCAATTCCTTTGAGTTTCAACCTTGCGGCCGTACTCCCCAGGTGGATTACTTATTGTGTTAACTCCGGCACGGAAGGGGTCAGACCCCCCACACCTAGTAATCATCGTTTACGGCATGGACTACCAGGGTATCTAATCCTGTTTGCTACCCATGCTTTCGTGCCTCAGCGTCAGTTAAAGCCCAGTAAGCCGCCTTCGCCACTGGTGTTCCTCCCGATCTCTACGCATTTCACCGCTACACCGGGAATTCCGCCTACCTCTACTTCACTCAAGCTCCACAGTTTCAAACGCAGTCTATGGGTTAAGCCCATATATTTCACGCCTGACTTGCAGAGCCGCCTACGCACCCTTTACACCCAGTAAATCCGGACAACGCTTGCTCCCTACGTATTACCGCGGCTGCTGGCACGTAGTTAGCCGGAGCTTCCTCCTTGGCTACCGTCATTTTTTTCGTCACCAAGGACAGAGGTTTACAATCCGAAAACCTTCTTCCCTCACGCGGCGTTGCTGCATCAGAGTTTCCTCCATTGTGCAATATCCCCCACTGCTGCCTCCCGTAGGAGTCTGGGCCGTGTCTCAGTCCCAATGTGGCCGTTCAACCTCTCAGTCCGGCTACCGATCGTCGCCTTGGTGGGCCTTTATCTCACCAACTAGCTAATCGGACGCGAGTCCATCTTTCAGCGGATTGCTCCTTTGATATCATGGTCATGTGACCTCAATATGTCATGCGGTATTAGCGTCCGTTTCCAGACGTTATCCCCCTCTGAAAGGCAGGTTACTCACGCGTTACTCACCCGTCCGCCACTAAATTAAGTTCAACACCCACCACTCGGTCAGGCGTTTCCACCAAACGAAGCGTTCGGTGTTAAACTTAATTCCGTTCGACTTGCATGTGTTAGGCACGCCGCCAGCGTTCGTCCTGAGCCAGGATCAAACTCTCTAAAATATTGTATATAATCGCCCGAAGGCGTTTATATCGTAATACTCAGAGTTTTTGAAGAGCTCTAAATACGATACACTAACGTGTATTCTTTGTTGGCTTTTTTGAAGAGCGCCAACCCTCTTTGTCCGAAAGTACATTTAAACTCTCTATAATTACGGGTTCCTTAATTCTTCTTCGTTGTTTAATTTTCAAGGTCCTGGTCTCCGTCAAACTACACAGGAGAACGCTTTGAAGTTTATCACATTTCGGTGGACTTGTCAAGCATTTTGTTCCCGTTTTTCGACGGCTTCACTATAATACCACTTCCATTATACATTGTCAACGCTTTTTTCACTATTTTATGAAACTTTCAATATTTTGTGGTATATTGCAGGATTTATAGATGTTTGGTATAATAAATCCATGTTTCTAATAACAGGGAGGGCAAAGCATGCCAATTAAAATACAGGAAAATCTTCCGGCGGTGGAAGTGCTGGAGTCTGAAAATATATTTGTGATGACGCAGCAGCGTGCGATTACACAGGACATCCGTCCGCTGAAGATCGTAATCCTTAATCTAATGCCCACCAAAATTGATACGGAAACCCAGCTTCTCAGGCTTCTGGGCAACTCGCCTTTACAGGTGGACGTGGAACTGATGCAGATGGCAACACATGTTTCAAAAAATACATCTTCTTCTCATCTTAACACGTTTTATAAAACTTTTGATGATCTAAAGGATGATAAATTCGACGGAATGATTATCACGGGGGCTCCTGTCGAAAATCTTCCCTTTGAGGAAGTCGATTATTGGGAAGAGCTCTGTAAGATCATGGCCTGGAGCAAACGAAATGTTTATTCGACGCTGCATATCTGCTGGGGCGCACAGGCCGGCCTTTATTATCACTTCGGGGTACCGAAATATCAGCTGCCCGAAAAGCTCTCCGGCGTATTTCTTCACCGTCTGCTCGACTGCCGGCATCCGCTGGTTCGCGGCTTCGATGATAATTTCTTCTCTCCGCATTCCAGAAATACCGAAGTCAGAATAGAGGATATTGAAAAAATCGAGGAACTGATTGTTTTGACCGCTTCCGAAGAGGCGGGCGTTCATATCATTGCCAGAAAAAACGGCAGGCAGTTCTTTGTCACTGGTCATCTGGAGTATGACTGCAACACACTTGCCCACGAATATTTCAGAGATCTGAAAAAAGGAATCCAGCCAAATATTCCGAAACACTATTTCCCGAATGACGACGTTACACGGGAACCGCCCTTTGTATGGCGCAGCCACGCGAACCTCTTGTTCATCAACTGGCTGAACTATTATGTATACCAGCAGACACCGTATGACCTGAAAGATCTTACCGATAACTGAAAAGAGCTCTCCGCTGCAGCGGAGAGCTCTTTTTACACTGAAACTCATGACAATTTTGCGCGCAGCTGGTTAAGAATGACTTTTTCGCGTCGGGAAACCTGTACCTGCGTCATTCCGAGCGCTTCGGCGGTCTGTGTTTGTGTTTGGCTTTTAAAATAACGGAAAACAATGATGCTTCTGTCTTTGGGTGGGAGCTCCGTAACAACCTGCTTCAAGGAAATCAACTCCGCGATTTTGTCGTCGCCGCTTTCCACACTGACGTCAATCTGTCCTCCGCCCTCTTCCGGGGAAGCGGTGAGCGAAAGTGGAAGCTGGGAAGCCCCAATTGCCTGAGCTGCCTCTGCAGGTTCCACATTCAGAAGCTCTGCCAGTTCACCGACTGTCGGCGAACGGCCCTCCCGCTCGCTGAACGCGGCCGATTCCCGTGAGGCGCGCATGGCCAGCTCTTTCAGTCCCCTGCCGACCTTGATTGCGCCGCCGTCACGGAAGAGACGCCTGATTTCCCCCAGAATAACCGGGACGGCATAGGTGGAAAACTTCACGCCGCGCTCGCTGTCAAAGTTGTCCACCGCCTTGACAAGGCCCAGACAACCGGCCTGAAAAAGGTCGTCGTATTCTACCCCGCGTCCTTTAAAATGCTTGACGCAGGCGTGTACAAGACCAATATTGTCATTGATTGTTTGCTCTCTGTCCATATTAATGGTTCTTTTCCGTCCGGCGGCGCTGGATGGTTTTACTCATGGTAACCGATGTTCCTTGTCCCGGTTTGGAGGTCACTCTCAGAACATCCATAAAACTCTCCATGACAGCAAAACCCAAGCCCGCGCGTTCTTCGTCTTCAGAAGTACTGAACAGCGGCTGCATGGCCTGTTCTATATCTTCTATGCCACAGCCCTTGTCGCGGATGCGGATGCTGATTCTGCCGTTCTCGTATAATTTACAGGTTATGTATATGATTCCTATGGTATTGCGGTAGGCGTGGACAATACAGTTGGTAACCGCCTCTGAAACCGCTGTTTTAATATCACTCAGTTCATCAATGGTAGGGTCAAGCTGTGCTGCAAACGACGCGATCGCCGCTCTGCTGAAGGATTCGTTTGCCGAACAGCTCGGGAAGGAAACGGACATTTCATTAATTGGCTTCATGAATCTTCACATCCTTTACAATACTGCATAGCTGGTTCAACCCGGCAAGCGAGACAATTTTTTCAATTTTAGGCTGCAAATTTGCAATCCTGACGCTGCCGCCCCAGATCTGCAACAGCTTGCAGCGTCCCATAATCAGCCCTACGCCGGAACTGTCCATAAACTGAACCCCCGAAAAATCGAGCGTTAACAGCTTCGGTTTTACTTTAGACGCCGCTTCATCAATAGCACCGCGGATTTCCCGTGCGGAATGATGGTCGATTTCACCGCTCAGTACGGCGGTCATTTCGCCCTCCCTGAGTATTAATCTGACACCCATGCGGATCCCTCCATGATATATGTAATCATATTAGTTTTGGCAGATTGAAGATCTTTTATTCAGATTATTGCAATAAAAAAGCCCTTATCTATAAAGATAAAGGCTTTCCTGTAAAATTTTACTCGAAATTTGCGGACAGGCTGTTTTTATTTTGTATGGAGCAGCTCCAGAACGCGCGGCCGGATGTCGCCCGCGAGATACAGCGAACCGCAGATCAACAGCGCGCTGTCCGCATTAAGCAGAGAAAGCGCCTTCGCAAGGGCGGCATCCGCGTTTTCCGTCGGTTCCGCGTTCGCTCCAATGCTCTGAAACTTTTCCGCAAGAGCTTTTGCGTCCAGTGCGCGCGGACTGTTCGGGGCAAGCGTAAACACCCGGGAAAACAGACCCGTAAAATTGCCGACAGCGCCCGAAACATCCTTATCGGCAAGCATACCGGCAATCGCAATGATTTTTTTGTTTCCAAGGTATTTTTTGACCGCACCGGCCAGCGCCGCGGTACCGTCGGGATTGTGCGCGCCGTCGAGCACAATCAGCGGGTCGGCGGACAAAACCTCCATCCTGGCCGGAAAGCTTGCTGAGGAAAACCCTGCCTCGATGCTGTGGTCGGCAATATGGTACCCCATTTTTTTCAGTTCTTCAATAACCGCAAGCGCAGTTACCGCGTTTTTGATCTGGTGCTCTCCGATAAACGGCAGGCTGACCAGAAGCCCGCGGTACTCCAGCCCCGTTCCGCTGATATTCATGGACAGCACTTCCACGCTGTCCGTATCAGCTATAACAAGACGGTTTTTACGTTCTTCCGCTGTACTGCGGATCACCGCAAGCGCCTCCGGATTCTGGCCGGGATAGCAGACGGTCACGCCGTTGTCCTTGATGATCCCGCATTTCTCATAGGCGATTTTTGCAAGTGTATCGCCCAAAATGGCGGTATGGTCAAGGGAAATGGAAGTAATAACGGACACTAACGGTGTGGAGATCACATTTGTGGCGTCCAAACGGCCGCCAAGTCCCACCTCCAGCACGACGACGTCACACTGCTCCTGTGCGAACCACTCCATTGCCAGCGCGGTAATCAACTCAAACTCCGTGATAATTTCCCCGTTTGCGGCCATTTGCTCCACCAGGGGGAATATTTTTTCCACCAGGGCGCTCAGCTCCTCATGGCCGATCATTTCCCCGTTGATCTGCATTCTTTCGCAGAAGTCGGTAACAAAAGGAGAGATAAACAATCCCGTTTTATACTGGGACTTCTTCAATACCGACGCAACCAGCGCACAGGTGGAGCCTTTCCCGTTGGTACCAGCCACATGGATAAATTTCAGCTTGTCCTGCGGATTTCCGAGCAGGGACAGAAGCTTTTGCACCCTATCCAGACCCGGTTTAGAACCGAAACGGAGCAGACTCTCTATTTTTTTAAGTGCTTCCTCATAAGTCATCATTTTACACCTACCATTCTAAAAGATAGAAAAGGCGGACAGATTGTCCGCCTTTCGTCATTATTTTAAAGCTTCAATGCCGGACTGAATCAGTGCAATGTGGTCGCTCAGTTTGGCGGCGTTCTGTCTGACGCCCTCCACAACGTTTGCAGGAGCCTTCGACATAAATTTCTCGTTGGCAAGCTTCTCCTGCGCATTCTGATACTGCTTCTGAGCGGATTCCAGTTCCTTGGTCAGACGCTCGAGTTCGGCCTTTTTGTCCACCAGCTCGGACATGGGGATATACAGCTTCGCGTTGGCCGTGACAATCGTCGCCGCACCCTCCAGCTGAAAGTCCTCGCCGATTTCCACTTCGGTGGCATAGGCCAGCTTCTTCATGATCTCTTTCCCCGCCTCGTACATAGCGGCATCGTTTGTGGCTATATAGAGATGGGTTCTGCGTGAAGGCGGCACGTTCATTTCCGAACGGCGGTTGCGGACGGCGCGCACGGCATCCATGATGCTGCACATATTATCCGCGGCCTGCGGGAAGCTGTGGCTTTCCTCGTACTGCGGCCAGCGGGAGACCATGATGGATTCCCCCTCATGGGGAAGCGTCTGCCAGATTTCCTCCGTGATGTACGGCATAAACGGATGCATCAGTTTCAGCGTTCCGCTCATGACCCACACCAGCACCTGACGCACACCCTGCGCGGTTTCCTGATTGTCGGAATTCAGGCGGATTTTCGCAATTTCAATATACCAGTCGCAGAATTCATCCCACAGAAAATCGTAAAGCTTCTGTACGGCGATGCCGAGCTCGAAATGCTCCAGATTTTCCGTGATTTCCTTTGTCACGCGGTTGAAGGAATCAATAATCCACTGATCTTCCACCGCGAGGTTCGCGGGAAGCTCATTCTTTACGTCATGACCGTCGATATTCATGAGAATAAAGCGGGAGGCGTTCCAGATCTTATTGGCAAAATTCCGGCTGGCCTCCACCTTCTCGTCGGAAAACCGCATGTCATTTCCGGGGCTGTTGCCCGTTGCGAGGGTAAAGCGGAGCGCGTCCGCGCCGAATTTTTCAATAATTTCCAGCGGGTCGATTCCATTGCCCAGCGATTTGCTCATTTTTCTGCCTTTAGCGTCGCGGACAAGGCCGTGAATCAGAACGGTATTGAACGGAACCTCTCCCATCTGCTCAATGCCGGAGAAGATCATGCGCGCCACCCAGAAGAAAATGATGTCGTAACCGGTAACAAGGGTATTGGTCGGATAGAAATATTTCAGATCTTCGGTTTTATCCGGCCAGCCAAGGGTGGAAAACGGCCAGAGTGCGGAGCTGAACCAGGTGTCGAGGGTATCCTCGTCCTGTTTTAGATTTTTGGAGCCGCATTTCGGGCAGGTATGGGGCTCGTCGCGGGAAACAATCATTTCCCCGCAATCCGCGCAGTACCACGCTGGGATACGGTGCCCCCACCAAAGCTGGCGGGAAATACACCAGTCCCTGATATTTTCCATCCAGTGGTCATAAATTTTTTCAAAACGGTCGGGAACAAATTTCACTTTCCCGTCCTTTACTTCCTGAAGAGCGGGCTCTGCCAGCGGCTTCATTTTTACGAACCACTGTTTGGAAACGCGCGGTTCCACCACGGTGCCGCAGCGGTAGCAGGAGCCGACGTTGTGTTTGATCGGTTCGACCTCAACAAGGAATCCCTCTGCCTTGAGGTCCTCCACAATCTGTTTGCGGGCCTCCATCGCTGACATTCCGGCGTATTTTCCGGCGTTTTCATTCATATTGCCGCCGTCATCCATGACATTGATGATCGGCAGATCATGCCGCAGACCGACCTCAAAGTCGTTCGGGTCGTGAGCGGGGGTGATTTTCACCACGCCGGTTCCGAAATCACGCTCGACGTAAGTATCGGCTATGACCGGGATTTCCCGGTTTACCAGCGGGAGAACCAGTGTTTTCCCTACCATGGCCGCGTAGCGTTCATCTTCGGGATGTACCGCCACCGCGGTATCGCCCAGCATGGTCTCCGGGCGGGTCGTAGCCAGTTGAATATAGCCGCTGCCGTCCTTAAAAGGATAGCGCAGATGCCAGAAGAAGCCGTCGTGCTCACTGAACTCCACTTCCGCGTCGGAAATAGAGGTGCGGCAGTGCGGGCACCAGTTGATGATGCGCTCGCCGCGGTAAATCAGCCCTTTTTCGTACAGTCTTACAAAAACCTCTTTGACCGCTTTGGAGCAGCCTTCGTCCAGCGTAAAGCGCTCGCGCTCCCAGTCGCAGGAGGAACCTAATTTTTTCAGCTGCTCAATAATTCTGCCGCCGAATTTTTCCTTCCATTTCCACGCGCGTTCCAGAAAAGCCTCTCGCCCGATCTCTTCTTTGGTAATGCCTTCTTTACGCATTGCCTCAACGATTTTCGCCTCTGTGGCAATGGAAGCGTGGTCGGTACCCGGCAGCCAGAGCGCCGAATACCCCTGCATCCTTCTCCAGCGGATGAGAATGTCCTGCAGCGTTTCGTCCAGTGCATGTCCCATATGGAGCTGACCGGTAATGTTGGGGGGCGGAATCACAATGGTATATGGCTGCTTCTCGGGGTCCGGTTCGGCGTGAAAATAGCCGCCGGAAAGCCAGAAGTCATAAATTCTGTCCTCCACTTCCTGTGGGTCATAAGTTTTTGCAAGTTCCCTGCTCATATATTTTCCTCCTGAATTTTATCCCTTTTTGTTAGCGCCAAGCAATAACGGTGTCAGGTATCAATCGAATTGATGTTTTATAATTACAAATGGAATTACTGTATAAAAGGTCTGTATATTCATTGATAAGGCCACTGTAAAACAACTTGTTTATTATGGCATTCCATGGGTTATTTGTCAATTTTTTCAGCTTGCCGGAATCGCTTTGGGGGAGCCGCCGATGACGGTGCTGTCAAGGATGACGGCAAAGCAGAGACACAGCAAGACATTGGACTGGTTGGCGATGTCTACGGCGAAGCAGTCGCCGTTTTCGTTCCAGCAGCGGCCGTGCGTCATGACCACGGCGGAATCCAAGTCTATCAGATCATAGGAACGGGTCAGCAAATCACCGCGGAATTTCCAGCTGACCCCTTTGATTTTTATGGGCTGCTTTGACGCGGCAAGATTCAGCGTGACGCGCGCGCGTTCCTTGTCGCCGATCGAAATGGAATACTTGCTCATAGCGGAAATTCCAAGGCTGAAGATTCGGGCCGCCTCATTTTGATTGTTGTCTATCAGATAAACCTTGCTGCCGATGGACAACGAATCACCGGTAACGCTGTAGACAGACTGACCAAGAGCATCTATTACGGTAAAAAGAGCTTCCGTACCGGTGCTCTGTTTAATGTAGAACTTCATGCGCCAGTCTCCCTTTCAAAATAAATTATCAATGCTTATCATATCATTTTTACACCGTGTAGGCAACTGCCTTTCCGTATAAATATGGAAAACACAAAGTGCAAATTCCATTGACGTGCGTGTGTGAATATACTACAATAAACGGGATTGGAGGTGCCGCTTTGAAAACGCTGCTGCATTTCAGGCGGATCTGGCTTTTTGCGTTTGCGCCGGCCGCCCTGCTGCTTATTTTTACCGCACAAAACCATCCCGATTTTGCGGAGTGGTATGCCAATACCATTTATTCTGTTTTATCCCGCGGGGGAAACCGCGTTACTTCACTGATCCCGTTTTCCTTAATGGAAGTCCTGATTGTACTGCTCAGTGCGGGCGCTGTTTTTTATATGATTTTCTTTATTGCCAAAATCATACATAACCCCGGGAAACGAAAAAGGATATTTTCTTTATTTGTACTAAACCTGCTTTGCACCGCCAGCGTGCTTTATTTTTTGTTTGCTGTTTCCTGCGGAATCAATTATTACCGCTATCCCTTTGCGCAGACCTGCGGGCTGGACATCCGTCCCTCTTCCAAAGCGGAACTGACGGCACTATGCACCAGCCTTGCCGCAAGGGCAAACGAGCTGCGGGAAGGGGTGAAAACCGACCAGGATTCCGTCATGCGGCTAAGCACGGAAAACACGTTGCTGACAGCGAAAAAGGCTCAGGCGGCGTTCGATTCTATCAGCGTAGATTATCCGCTGCTGCGCGCGGGGTACGGTCAGCCGAAGCCGGTACATTTCTCTCGGGTAATGTCCTACTTAGACATCACGGGGATCTTCTTCCCGTTTACCTTTGAAGCAAATGTCAACGTCGATATCCCGGATTATTCCATCCCGTCAACCATGTGCCACGAGCTCTCCCATTTACGCGGGTATATGCGCGAGGACGAAGCCAACTTCATCGGCTACCTTGTCTGTGAAAAAAGCGGGGACGCGGATTTCCGGTATTCCGGCGTAATGCTCGCCTATATCTACGCGTCAAACGCGCTTTACAGCACGGACCCGGATCTGGCCGGTCAAATTTCCGGTACCCTGAGCGACGGGGTCAGGCGCGATCTTGCCAACAATTCCGCTTACTGGAAACAGTTTGAAGGTCCGGTTGCCACCGCGGCGGATCATGTAAACGATTCCTACCTAAAAGCCAACAAACAGCAAGACGGCGTAAAAAGCTACGGCCGGATGGTCGATCTGCTGCTTGCCGAATACCGCACAAAAAAAGGAGCCGAATGAAAGGCTCCTTTTTTCATCAATATTTCATTCTTGTTCGCAAATCTCCGCCGCATTCAGGGAGCTGAGGAATCCCCTCCGGAAACGCTGCCCGGCGCCGGGCCTTTGCTCACAACAATGACAACCTGAGAGCCGTAGGCCATCTGGCTGCCTTCCTGTACATCCTGATAGCCCACTACCAAACCTTTATCCACATTGGAGTTGTATTCCTCCGTTTTCGTAGGCGTGAACCCGGCTGAGGTAACCGCCTGCGAAGCCTCCGCAAGCGTCTTCCCCGTAATCGGCGGCAAGGTGCGCACGGCGGCGCCTTCGCTGACAACGACGACGATTGCCGTCCCTTTTGCCATTTTGGTACCCGCCGCGGGTGACTGGGAGATAATGGAGCCTTCGGGAATGGTATCGCTGAATTGCTTGCTGGACAAGAGTACCTGATACTCCTGATTGGAAGAGGACTCCCCGGAATTGTTCTGTTCCTGATAAACCTGACCGACCAGATCCGGCGCTTCGATCAGGCTGGGGTCCGTGGACTCCATGGATTCCACGGAATCCATGGTCATTTCGAGGGAATCCGCCGCCGCGGAATCCACCTGGGAAGTTTCAGAGGCAAGCGTCGGCGTCTCATTCCTTCCAGTGTTGGAAATCCAGATGATTCCTACAATTGTGAACACAATCAGCGCTGAAACACAGGTCAGGATCACCCACACAAAATTGGGCACGTTCTTTTTGCCGTCCTCTTCCTCCGGCTCGGGAGCCGCAGTTCTGTGGATTCTCTGGGTATCTTCAATGGTGGCGGTGACGGTCGGCGCGGCGGAAAGCTCCGCGCGGAGCCGCTCAAAGCTGGGAGTGCGCTTATCGGGTGAAACCTGCAGGGCGTTGGCCATTGCCGACACCACATGCGGCGGCAGGCTGCGCATGATGCTGGTCGGAATCAGAAGCCGCATATCGTTGCGCCGTTTCAGGGCGTCCTGCGGGATGGTTCCCGTCAGGGCAAAAAACAGGGACGCGGCAAAGCCATAGACATCGGTCGACTCATTCGGCGTATAGTTCATGACATACTGTTCGATGGCGGCACAGCCCGGAACCAAGTCGGGGGGCAGATCGGTATCCATACGGCGGACGGCGCTGATGCAGAAGCTGCCGAGCTTCATTTTTCCGTCCTGCATGATGTTAAGGGTGTCGGGAGAAATGCCAAGATGCCTGATTCCCGCCGCCTGCATTGCGCTGAGGGCGGACAGAACCGGCATGAAAAGCTGCCGTGCGGCGTTCCAGCTGAGGTTGCCGCCGCTGCGCTCCACAAAATAGCGGAGCGTAATGCTTTCGTTCCACTCGGAAACGGTATAGGCCGTATGATTCTCTTCAAAGATATCGTATATCTGTATGATGGCAGAAAGCTCGCGCATGTGCGCGATTTCTCTGGAATAATTTAGAAAAGCGGCCAGACATTCGTCAAAGATAATCTCACTGCCGCCAATCACACGGATGTCCGTCCCGGCGGCGGGCCTTTCACACAGGGTCTGCGGAAAGAACTCGCGCAGCTCAATCGGTATGTTCAGAACCGTATCATAGCCGATATAGGTGATTCCTTCGCCGTTGCTCTTTTTCGCGCGTCCGACGATATACCGTTTCTGCAGTCTGGTTCTATACGGAAGCGCGTGGCGCATTTGTGGCTCGGCAGAACTGAAACCGCAATTGGAACATTCGGTTTTGCCGTTTGTATCGGACATACAGTTCATACATAGATTGTCAAAGCCAGTCATCTTGCTTCCTCCATGTTTCACAAAATATGGAAAAACTTTCTATTATTGTTAGTCATCCATATCGGGATTATCCCAGTTATGCCAAACATTTTGCACATCGTCGTTGTCCTCAAGGGCGTCGAGCAGCCGCTGCATTTTGGTAACGGATTCTTCGTCAGTCAGCGTGGTGTAGGTGTTTGGAACCATCTCCACCTCTGCGGAAACAAATTCGTAGCCCTTCTGCTCCAGGTCGTCGCGTACGCCGCTGAAATCTTCCGGCTCGGTATAAATTTCAAAAACATCCTCATCCGCCTGAAAATCGGACGCGCCCGCTTCCAGACTGTCCTCCATGACCTTGTCTTCCTCCAGACCCTCTCTTTCAATCACAATCAGGCCTTTTTGAGCAAACATAAAAGAAACACAGCCGCTGGTACCGAGGTTGCCGCCGAATTTGTCAAAGTAATGGCGGACATCACCGGCGGTGCGGTTGCGGTTGTCGGTCAGCGTTTCCACAATCACCGCGATGCCGTTCGGGCCGTATCCTTCGTATGTAATGTTCTCATACTTGGTATCGTCCCCGTCTCCGGCAGCTTTTTTGATAATGCGTTCAATATTGTCATTAGGAACATTGTTGGCTTTCGCCTTGGCAATGCAGTCCTTCAATTTTGAATTGGTGTTGGGGTCCGGGCCACCGCCCTCTTTTACCGCTACGGCAAGCTCACGACCGATTTTTGTAAACACCTTAGCCTTGGCGCCGTCTGTCTTCTCTTTTTTACGTTTAATATTATTCCACTTTGAATGGCCAGACATATTTTTTCCTCCCAAATAATAAGGTTACATTTTATAATATCACAATTCACACGCTATGGCAAGCGCCAGCTCCCGTGCGGAATTACGCGCCGTTTCAAACGTTTCGCTCCCTGCTTCAAAATCCGTTCCCGTCCAAACGGCCGTTCCGGTCAGAGAGGTATTCATAACGGAAAACATCAGCTTCAGCTGACGAGCAATGATTTCCGCCCCCTCGCAGTCCTTGGAACCGCAGGTAATAAGAGCCGCGGCCTGCTTATGCTTTTTCACCGGATTGCGGATACCGAGGGAAAACCGCGCCGCAAAATACCGCTGTGTACGGTCTGCAATCGCCTTGAGCGGCGCGGGCAGACTCAGGTTATAAACCGGCGTGGCAACAACAATGACGTCCGCTTCACGGATCAGCGCGTCAATCCCGTCAAAGTCCGGCTGAGAGCATCTTTCTTCCCCGGCACAGACGTTGCAGGCAATACAGGGCGCTATGTTTCGTTCGTATGCGTTGACGGTTTCAATTCGCATATTTTCTTTCAGCGGGTTCAGGAACTCGTTCAGAAGCTTTGCGGTTGTTCCGCTTTTACTGGGCGAACCGAAAAAGACAAGCACCAGCTTTTTCTGTTCGGAACTCTCTCTTTCAATTTCCATAGACAGGAACCCCTTTCACAAACCGTCGAAGTCCGACGCTGCTCAGTCCCGGCAGCCGCATGACAAGCCCGGATCATGCTAGCATCCATTAGAAGTAGTAAAGTATATTGTATCATCTGACGGAAGGAATAACAATGTTTAGCATTCTATTTTCATAATGATACCATGCAGCGCCGCCGACAGTATGAGCGCCCCTGTCGAATTCCGCGCTGTACATGAGGCAGGTGGAAATTTTCACTGACGGACAGGCTCGACAGGAGCGAAGATTTATAAAGTCTGTCGCTTGACAATGTGGAGTATTTTGGGCTAAAATGTATTATTATCGTTCACGGAATAATATAATCAGAAACGGTGGCATTTTATGAAAATCGGCTTAGATGTCGGTTCCACTACGATCAAATGCGTAGTGCTGGACGACAGCAATCAAATTTTATATCAGTCTTATGAGAGGCATTTTTCCCAGATTACGCAAAAAATGGCGGAGCTTCTCACAAGAATCAATAACGATATCGTCAAAGGCTCGAAGGCCCAGCTTACGGTTTCGGGTTCGGCCGGAATGGGAATTTCGCAGTCCTGCAAGCTGCCGTTTATTCAGGAAGTTTACGCCACGCGCGTCGCGATAGGCAAACTGATTCCCGACGCGGACGTCATTATTGAACTTGGCGGAGAAGACGCAAAAATGCTGTTTTTATCCGGCGGCATGGAAGTCCGCATGAACGGCTCCTGTGCCGGAGGCACCGGTGCTTTTATAGACCAGATGGCAACTCTGCTGAATATCTCTCTGGATGAGATGGATCAGCTTGCCGAACAGTACGAGAAAATATACACGATTGCCTCGCGCTGCGGCGTGTTCGCAAAATCGGACGTTCAGCCCCTGCTGAATCAGGGTGCGCGCAAAAGCGATATTTCCGCGAGCATTTTCGCCGCCGTGGCAAACCAGACAATTGCGGGGCTGGCACAGGGACGCAAAATAGCCGGTAAAGTGATTTACCTGGGGGGACCCCTCACCTTTTTGCCGCAGCTTCGTTCAAGCTTTGACCAGGCGCTGAAAACGCAGGGCATCTGTCCCGAAAATTCACTGTACTATGTGGCAATGGGCGCCGCGCTGAGCTGTGACGCTGAAACAGATCTAAGCACCGCTCTGGAGCGCATTGGCGACTACGGGAAGACTGCGAACTTTCTCTCCATTTCCCCGCTGTTTGAAACGCAGGAGGATTATGACTCCTTTACCCGCCGCCACGCACAGTGCAAGGCCCCGCGGGGCAACGCTCAGGCCTACACAGGGGAAGCGTATCTCGGTATTGACGCGGGTTCCACCACGGTAAAGGCCGTTTTGCTGGGCAGAGACGGCGAGGTGCTGGATTCCATCTACCGCAGCAATTCCGGAAACCCGGTTCCGATCATCCGGGAATACCTGCTCAGCCTTTCCAACCGGTTCCCGAAAATCCAGATTGCCGCTGGCGCCGTCACGGGCTATGGTGAGGAACTGCTGAAAAACGCATTTAACATCGACTTCGGCATTGTGGAAACGGTGGCGCATTTTACGGCGGCCAAATGTTTTCTGCCCAACGTCGATTTTGTCATCGATATCGGCGGGCAGGATATGAAATGCTTTAAAATCCGCGGCGGAGCAATCGACAACATATTCCTCAACGAGGCCTGCTCCTCTGGCTGCGGTTCTTTTTTACAGACCTTTGCCAACACGCTTGGCTATGGAATTGAGGATTTCGCGAAGATGGGCCTGTTTGCGAAACACCCGGTGGATCTGGGTTCACGCTGCACCGTGTTCATGAACTCGCAGGTCAAGCAGGCGCAGAAGGACGGCGCGACCACAGAGGATATTTCCGCCGGTCTTTCCGTCAGCGTGGTGAAAAATGCGATTTACAAGGTGATCCGCGCGGCTTCTGCGGAAGAACTGGGCCGCAGCATAGTGGTACAGGGCGGCACCTTCTTAAATGACGCGGTACTGCGCGTCTTTGAAAACGAACTGGGCGTGAACGTTTCCCGTCCGGACATTTCCGGACTGATGGGCGCTTACGGCGCCGGTATTTACGCCAAAGCCCATTCAAAAGGACAGAGCTCCCTGATCGGCAGAGAGGAGCTGGAAAACTTCCAGCACGACGTTAAGGTCACCTCCTGCGGGATGTGCAACAACCACTGCCGGCTGACCATTAACATTTTCGGCGGCAACCGTCGCTTCATCGGCGGCAACCGCTGTGAAAAGCCGGTGACCAAACGCACGTCGGAAGATGAGCTGAATATGTACGCCTATAAGCTCGGCGAACTGCGCTCCTACCAGCCCGTACCGGGCAAAAGAGGAAAAATCGGAATTCCGATGGGGCTGAACCTGTACGAGCTTCTTCCCTTCTGGCACACCTTCTTTACCCGCCTTGGCTTTGAAGTCACGCTCTCTCCCCTTTCCAGCAGGGAACTGTACATTGAAGGGCAGACCACGATTCCTTCCGACACGGTGTGTTTCCCCGCCAAACTGATGCACGGACATGTGCAGGCTCTCATTGACGGGGGCGTTAAAAATATCTTTTACCCCTGCATGTCCTATAATTTTGACGAGGGGTTGGGCGACAATCACTACAATTGTCCCGTGGTCGCCTATTATCCGGAAGTCATTTCCGCGAATATGAGCATGCCGGAGGGATTCCGCTTTATCCACGATTATGTGGGAATCCACAGGAAACGTGATTTCCCGAAAAAGATGCACGGCATTCTTTCCGAATATTTCAGCGACATTTCCCTTTCTGAGGTAAAAGAAGCGGCAAAAGCCGCGTACCTGGAGTACGACGGCTACCTGACGAAGATACACGAAAAGGGCGATCAGATCATTGCGGAAGCCCAGAAACAGCAGAAACAGATTATCGTCCTGAGCGGAAGACCGTACCACCTTGACCCGGAAATCAACCACGGCATCGACAAGCTGATTGTCAGCCTGGGCGCGGCGGTCATTTCGGAAGACGTGCTGAGCAGCAAGGTCAAACGCTTCCAAACCAAGGTTCTGAACCAATGGACTTACCACGCAAGACTGTACGCGGCCGCCGAATACATTGGCGACAAGCCCGACATGAACCTTGTCCAGCTTGTTTCGTTCGGCTGCGGCGTGGACGCAATCACCACCGACGAGGTGCGCAGCATTCTGGAAGCAAAGGACAAAATTTACACACAGATTAAGATAGACGAAATTACAAATCTCGGCGCGGTAAAAATCAGGCTGCGCAGCCTGTTTGCCGCACTGGAAAAATGAGGTGATTCTTTGGCGGAACTCAAATTCAGTAAGGACGGACGCCTGCTTTTTACAAAGGAAATGAAGAAGGAATATACCATCCTGTGCCCCATGATGGCGCCTATCCATTTTCAGCTGATTGTAAACGTCCTGAACAACTGCGGATACCATATAGAACTTTTAACGAATGACGGCCCGAATGTGGTGCAGGAGGGCTTGAAATATGTACATAACGACACCTGTTATCCCGCTTTGCTGGTCATCGGCCAGTTTATTGACGCGCTGCATTCCGGGAAATACGACCTTGACCGCACCGCGCTGATTATTACCCAGACGGGCGGCGGCTGCCGTGCGTCCAACTATATCCACCTTTTGCGCAAGGCGCTGAAAAAAGCGGGACTGGAGCGGGTTCCGGTCGTTTCCCTCAACATGTCCGGACTGGAAAGCAACCCCGGATTCACCCTGACTTTACCGATGCTTCGCAAATTCATTGCCGCTCTTGTCTACGGCGACGCTCTGATGCTGCTGGACAACCAGACAAAAGCATATGAAGAAATTTCCGGTGAAAGCGGAAGGATGGTCAAAAAGTGGACGGACGCTCTGACGAAGCAATTCAACAACGGACAGGGTTTATCCCTGAAACAGCTGAAGGAAAATCTGCATCAGATCGTTCACGATTTTGCGCAGATTAAAGTGAACCGCACTCCGAAAATTAAGGTCGGCATTGTCGGTGAGATTTATGTGAAGTATTCCGCGCTGGGCAACAACCATCTTGAGGACTTTCTGGCGGAGCAGGACTGTGAGGTCAACGTACCGGGCATCTTGAATTTCGGTCTTTTCAAGGTTGACAACCGTCTGGAGGACATTAAGCTATACGGCGGAAACAAGGCGAAATATGTGGTTGTCAAGGCGTTGATGGATTATCTTTTAAAGATGCAGGAGATTCTGATTCATGCGGTAAAAACAGAGCCCCGGTTTCTGGCGCCGGAGCCCTACGCCCACACCAAAAGCCTTGTGAAAGACGTCATCGGCTACGGCAACAAAATGGGTGAAGGCTGGCTTTTAACGGCGGAAATGCTGGAGCTGGTCGAGCAGGGCTATGAAAATATTGTGTGCACACAGCCGTTCGGCTGCCTGCCGAACCACATCTGCGGCAAGGGGATGATCCACCGGATTAAAGCGGTGGATGAGCGCTCCAACATTGTTCCCATCGACTACGACCCCAGTGCCACTCGCGTTAATCAGGAAAACAGAATCAAGCTGATGCTGGCCGTCGCTAGGGAAAAGCTTACACCGAGACAGACGGAGAAAAATTTATGAGAAAATTAATCACTGAGTTTAAAGAGTTTGCCATGCGCGGAAACGTCATGGATATGGCGGTCGGCGTTGTCATAGGCGCTGCGTTCGGGAAAATCGTGTCCTCGCTGGTTGCCGACATCATTATGCCCGTCCTTTCCTTGATTACCGGCAGAATTAATCTGACCGCGCTGACAATGACCATTCCCGCCGCGCTGGAGGGCGCGAAACCGATTACCATTACCTACGGGAATTTTCTGCAGACGGTACTGGATTTTATCGCGATCGCTTTTTCAATCTTCCTCGTTATAAAGGCGGCGAACCGCCTGAAGCGGAAAAAGGAAGCGGCTGCACCCGCCGCCCCGGAGATCAGCCGGGAAGAGGCTCTGCTGACGGAAATCCGCGACCTGCTGAAAAAAGAAAACTGAAGTAAAAATACTTCATAAAACGTATCCCCAGCCGACAGAAAATATCGGCTGGGGATTATTATTTTACCTTTACTGGACTACCGGTTCCATTTTTCACTCAGCGCGTTGATCTGATCTGCAAATTTGGCAAGATCCTTGTTCGCGCCGCCTTCGTTTCTCTGAATTATCTGCATCAGCCGTTTTCCGGCCTCCATCAGGCGGGCAAACGATGCCGAGAATTTCTTGCCCTTCTCCTCTCTGCGCGGGCTGCGCAGTTCGGGCGCGATACCCTCCTCCACAACGCTGTTTTCCGCCAGATCAAAGGAGGTTTCAAAATTGGGGACAAGGGCATTGTATCCCAGCTGCCGCAGAGTGTCGCCGAACATCTCGCTGACCTGCAGTTCGCCGTGCACCACGAACACGCGTTTCGGCTTTGACTCAAACGCCTGTATCCACTGAATCAGGCCCGAACGGTCGGCGTGTGCGGAAAGAGCCCGGAAATTGTAAATATGCGCCTGTACCGTAATTTCTTCACCAAAGAGCTTTACCTGATCGATCCCGTCGACCAGCATCCTGCCCAGAGTGCCGTTGGCCTGATACCCGACAAATACAACCGAGCATTCCGGGCGCCACAGATTATGCTTGAGGTGATGGCGGATTCTTCCGGCTTCACACATGCCGCTGGAAGAAATGATGACCTTGGGTACGTTATCCATATTCAGCGCCTTGGACTCCTCCACGCTGGCGCAGATGTTCAGGTTGGGAAAATCGATGGGCTTGAATCCGGCCCTGATGACCTTTACGGCGGCATCGTCGGCGTAGCCGTCCAGATTGCCGCTGTAAATTTTGGTCGCTTCCGCCGCAAGCGGGCTGTCCACATAAACCGGGAAATCCGGATTGCTTTTAACAAGGCGGCGCTCTTTCATTTCTCGGATATAATAAAGCAGCTCCTGTGTGCGGCCGACCGCAAAGCTGGGGATCACCACATTCCCCCCGGCGGAAAGGGTTCTGTCGAACACCTCGGCAAGCTTCGGGACATAGTCGTCCATCTTCTCATGGTCCCTGTCGCCGTAAGTGGATTCCATCACGACATAATCCGCTTCCCGGATATACTGCGGATCACGGATAATCGGCTGATTTTTATTGCCGATATCACCGGAAAAAACAATTTTTTTGGTTTTGCCGTGCTCCGTCAGCCACATTTCCACTGCGGCGGAACCGAGAAGATGACCGGCGTCCGTAAAACGGAAGCGTACCCCTTCGCAAAGCTCCACCATTTCCCCATAGGAATACGGAACCAGACGGTTCAGCGTTTCCTGCGCGTCCTCGACGGTGTAAATCGGCTCCTCCGGCTCACGGCCGGCACGTCTGCCCTTCCGATTCTCGTTCATTGCATCTATTTCCTGAATATGGGCGCTGTCGCGCAGCATAACGGAAAGCAGTTTGCAGGTGGCCCCGGTAGCGTACATTTTTCCGTCATAGCCGTTCTTAACCAGAAGCGGCAGCCGCCCGCTGTGGTCAATATGCGCGTGTGTAACAATGACATAATCAATCTGGGACGCATAAAAAGGCAGTTTATGGTTGTCGTCCTCATCCGCACCCTGCTGCAGGCCGCAGTCAATCAGAATTTTTCTTCCGTTCACCAATAAGCAGTGGCAGCTGCCGGTTACCTCTTTATCCGCGCCGTAAAATATCAGTTGCATTCTTTTTCTCCGATCTGTGTATTTTCAGTGGACAGGATAAGCTCTACCGGGCAGTGATCGCTGCCCATTACCTCAGAGTGGATATTGCTGGCCTTTACCTGGTCACGGAGCGAGTCGGACACCAGAAAATAATCGATGCGCCATCCCGCATTTTTCTCCCTGGCCTTAAACATATACGACCACCAGGTGTAGGCGCCTGTCTCCTCCGGATGCAGGTAGCGGAAAGTGTCCGTAAAGCCTGCCGCGAGAAGCTCCGTCATTTTTTCGCGCTCCTCAAAGGAAAAACCGGCGTTGCCGACATTGGTTTTTGGATTTTTCAAATCAATCTCATTGTGCGCCACGTTCATGTCCCCGCACACAATCACCGGCTTTTTTGCGTCAAGCTGTTTCAGGTACGCTCGGAAAGCATCCTCCCACCGCATCCGGTACTCAATGCGCACCAAGTCTCGCTGGGAATTGGGCGTATACACCGTTACAAGGTAAAAATCTTCAAATTCCAGCGTGATGGAACGACCCTCTCCGCTATGCTCCGGATCGCCAATATCATAACCGACCCAAAGGGGTTCCATTCTGGTAAAAACCGCCGTGCCGGAATAGCCTTTCTTTTCCGCGGAATTCCAGTACTGCCGGTAACCCGGTAAAATAATTTCCGCCTGATCGGGCTGCATTTTTGTTTCCTGAAGACAGACGGCGTCGGCGTCCACCGATTGAAAATAGTCCATAAACCCTTTGTTCAGACAGGCACGCAGGCCGTTCACATTCCAAGATATCAGTTTCAATCATTCATCCCCCATTTTCCGTTGTGCCCCGGTTCACCGGAGAAACCAATCATTGATTTGCGGAAATTCTTTTGGTTATTATATCATATTCATACAGAAAATAGTAAATAATTTTCCTTGGAGTTTTATGAAAAAGCATCACAAGGACGAAAGCGCAATACTTCTTCTATCAAAAATATGCCTTGAATGAAGCTCTCATTCCCGCTATAATAGGGATATGACTTTTTACAGAACTATGGAGGAAGATTATGAAAAATCCAATTGTTACCATTCAGACAGGCAGCGGCACGATGAAAGTCGAGCTATATCCGGAAATTGCCCCCAACACCGTAAGGAACTTTATTTCCCTTGTGAAAAAAGGATTTTATGACGGAACCATCTTTCACCGGGTGATTCCTGGATTCATGATTCAGGGCGGCGACCCGGAAGGAACCGGAATGGGCGGCCCCGGTTACAGTATTAAAGGCGAATTCCGTTCCAACCGTTTCCAAAACGACCTGAAGCACACAAAAGGCGTCCTTTCCATGGCGAGATCCATGAGCCCGAACAGCGCCGGGTCCCAGTTCTTTATTATGGTGGACGACGCGCCGCACCTTGACGGGGAATACGCCGCGTTCGGCAAGGTGATTGAAGGGATGGAGGAAGCCGAGCGCATTGTTTCGGTTCGCCGCGACTACAGGGATAAGCCGTATGAAGATGAAATCATGAAGAGCGTGACCGTGGACACGTTTGGAGAGGACTACGACGAACCCGAAAAGCAGTAATTGATTGAGTGATATAGGGAGCAGGTAATGTCCATCTTTAAAAAATTTATAAGATACTATCAACCGTACCGCGGAATGTTTTATTTTGACATGTTCTGCGCGCTGGTTGTGTCTGCGGTTGACGTTGCATTTCCGCAGATTCTGAACTTTCTGACCAAAGGCCTCTTTACGGAGGGCACCCGCACGATTCTGAGAAGCCTGCCGTGGATTGCGGCGGCTCTGCTGGTAATGGAGCTGGTTCGCCTCGGCTGCCAGTATTACATTACCAGCTGGGGCCACGTCATGGGCGCCAGAATGGAAAGCGATATGAGGCAGGATCTTTTCGACCACCTGCAGCGGCTTTCCTTTTCGTATTATGACCGCAACAACACCGGGGAAATGATGAGCAAGCTTGTGTCCGACCTGTTTGACATCAGCGAGCTTGCCCACCACGGGCCGGAAAACATTTTGATTTCTCTTTTGAAAATTTTGGGAAGCTTCGCGCTGATGATGATGATTAATGTGCCGATGACCTTGATCTTGCTGGGTCTGACGCTGATTATGATTGTTTTCAGCATTCATCAGAACCGGAAAATGCGCGCGGTGTTCATGGATAACCGCAAAAAAATTGCGGGAGTCAATTCTCGAGTTCAAGATAGTCTTGCCGGTATCCGCGTGGTGAAAAGCTTTGGCAACGAAGAGCTGGAGCAGGCGAAATTCACGGAAAGCAACCTGAAATTTCTGGATTCCAAAGAGAGCAGCTACCGGATCATGGGAAGCTTCCGCGCAGGCACCTCTTTTTTTGAAGGTCTCCTATTTTTGACCGTACTGGTCAGCGGCGGCCTGTTTATCGCTCGGGGTTCGTTGCACGTTGCCGATCTGGCGGTTTACGCTCTGTACATCAATATTATTATCAATCCGATCGACATTCTCATTGAATTTACCGAGCAGTTCCAGAAGGGCTACTCCGGCTTTAAACGGTTTATTGAGGTAGTGGAAACGCAGCCGGATATTGAAGACCGTCCCGGCGCAGTCGAGCTGAAAAGCGTAAAAGGAGACCTCCAATATCAAAACGTTTCCTTCAGCTATGATTCCGCAAACGACGTGCTGGAAAATATTAATATTTCTATCGAGGCAGGAAAAACCGTGGCGCTGGTCGGGCCTTCCGGCGGCGGAAAAACAACGCTTTGTTCTCTTTTGCCCCGTTTTTACGATGTGACCGGCGGAAGTGTAAAAATCGACGGTACGGATGTGCGGGACATCAAGCTGAAATCACTGCGCAGCGCAATCGGCATCGTCCAGCAGGACGTCTACATGTTCGCGGGCAGCATCAAAGAAAATATTGCCTACGGTAAACCGGACGCGACGGACGAGGAGATTATCACGGCGGCAAGGAATGCCAATATTCATGATTTTATCGCAGGGCTTGACGACGGCTACGACACTTATGTCGGGGAACGCGGCACACGTCTTTCCGGCGGCCAGAAACAGCGTCTGGCAATTGCGCGCGTCTTTCTGAAAAATCCCAGAATTCTGATTCTGGACGAAGCGACCAGCGCACTGGACAATGAAAGCGAGCGCCATATACAAAATTCGCTGGAAGAGCTGTCCAAGGACAGAACCACTATTGTCATTGCCCATCGTCTCAGTACCATCCGCAACGCGGATGAAATCATTGTTATCGGGGACGACGGGATTGAGGAACGCGGCACCCATCAGGAACTGATTGAGAAAAACGGTATTTACTCAAAATACTACAACATGCAGTTTGAGGGTCTGGACTAAAGACAGAACATAGACGAAGGCGGGAAGCGCAATTGCTTCCCGCCTTTTATTTTCAGTATTTTTCCACACCGTCCGCGGTCACTCTGCCGTGAACAATCGGAACAAACTCAGGCTTTTCCGGGTGGATGAAAACCGCGCTCTCAAACAGTTTTTCCGCTTGTTTGCATTTATCCAATGAAGAAGAGTAAAACTCCGCGATCACTTCGCCTCTTTTCACATAATCGCCGATCTTTTTGCGAAGTAGGATACCCGCGCTGAAATCGATGGAATCCTCTTTCTTCTCGCGCCCCGCCCCCAGCTCCACGGAAGCAATGCCGCACTGCTCCGTATTCATGGAGTAAAGAAATCCCTCGCTGAGAGCCGGAACGTCATATTTGACCTTTGCCTGTTCAAATTTCGTACTGTCGTCCAGAACGGAAGTGTCGCCGCCCTGCGCCGCGACCATTTCCTTCAGCTTCGCAAAAGCCTCGCCGTTGTCAATCTGGCGTCTGGCCAGCTTTTTACATTCCTGCATACCTCCCTTACCCGCCAAAAACAGCATATTGGCGGCAAGCTCCAAACAGATTTCCGTCAGATCTTCCGGCCCTTGACCCTTTAAAGTCCGGCAAACCTCCATAATTTCCAGCGAGTTGCCGATTGCGTTTCCGAGCGGGCGGTCCATATCGGTAATCAGCGCGATGGTTTTGCGGCCTACATGCTCGCCGATTGCCACCATTGCCTGTGCAAGGCGGATAGAATCGTCCACGGTTTTCATAAAGGCGCCACTGCCGGTTTTTACATCCAGCAGAATACAGTCGGAGCCGGCCGCAATTTTTTTGCTCATGATGCTGGACGCAATCAGCGGAATGCTCTCAATCGTCGCGGTAACGTCGCGCAGGGCATAGAGTTTTTTGTCCGCCGGGACCAGATTGCCCGACTGACCGATGACGCTGACGCCGACCTTTCGCACAATATCAAAGAATTTTTCACGGTCAATAGAGGTCTGCATCCCCGGAACTGCCTCCATCTTGTCTACCGTACCGCCGGTGTGACCCAATCCGCGCCCGCTCATTTTCGCGACGCGCACCCCAAGGGATGCAACAATCGGGGAAATAATCAGCGTGGTTTTGTCGCCTACTCCTCCGGTGCTGTGCTTATCCACCTTAATTCCGTCTATGGAGGACAAATCCACTGTTTCACCGGAATTGGCCATGCACATGGTCAGGGAAGCCGTTTCCCTGTCCGTCATCCCCTTGAAATAAATGGCCATCAGCAGAGCGGATACCTGATAATCAGGGATTTCCCCCTTGACATAGCCATTGATAAAGAACTGGATTTCTTCATCCGAAAGCGTACCGCCGTCGCGCTTTTTCGCGATGATATCATACATCCTCATTTTCAGTCACCTTCATACGATCATTTTATCCAGCAGGAAGATTCCGTTTTCCTGAAGAGCCGTACGGAGCACGTCCGGATCCCCTTCGTAGCAGTGCCCTTCCATGCCGAGCTTTTGTCCCGCTTCCACATTTGCCGCGCGGTCATCAATAAAATAGCATTCCCGCGGATTCAGTGAAAATTTCTCAAAAAACTTTAAGTATATCTCCTCATCCGGCTTTATGTAATGGACGTCCGCCGAAAAAAAGATGCCGGAAAAATACTGCAGCGCCGTAATTTTCGGTGTAAAGCTGTGAATTCGCTTTCCTGCGTTCGACAGCAGATAGAGCGGATAGCCGTTTTCTTTGAGTTCACGCACCAGCGGCAGAATGTTGTCCATGGTCTGCATATGATCCATCCAGTGAAGCAGCAGTTCTGTCGCGGCAGCGTGCAGCCGCTCCGGCAAAACGGAACAGGCCGGTTCAATCAGGTCTTCTTCCGTAATGGTGCCGCGGTCAATCTCTGTCCAGCGGCTTGTTTCAAACACCGCGGAACGGATCCGGCGAATATCTTCCGGATCTTTTGCGTAGTGGCTGATAAAAAAGTCCGGATTAAAATCCACCAATACCTGGCCCATGTCGAATACAATATTTTTAATCATGCTTTTCCTCCATGTTTTTCCGGCTGAACCCAAGAGGAAGCAAATCCTTTAACGTATAGACATCCCACTGCTCCGGGCCTTTTCCCAGAATGATCTGAAACGTGGCGGGATCACAGAACTCCATCATAACCTGGCGGCAAACGCCGCAGGGCGGGCACGGCTCGCTGACGGGTTCCCCTTTTCTGCCGCCCACAATGGCAATGCACTGAAACTCCGTTTCCCCGTCGCTGACCGCCTTAAAAAAGGCGGTGCGTTCCGCGCAGTTGGTCGGCGTTAACGTCGCATTTTCAATGTTGCAGCCTTTATAGATTTTTCCGCTCTTTGTGAGCAGCGCCGCACCCACTCCAAAACCCGAGTAGGGGATGTAAGCCATCTCTCTGGCGGAAATAGCCGCCGCAACCAGTTCTTTATAATTTTCCATCTTATCACCTGTTTTTCCGGATAAAATTGAGGAACGACTTTACGCCGCTCCTCAGATTTTTTATATTCGCCGGGAGCCGGTCAATATCCGTGCGCCTCTTCATTTTTTATGATTTTAATGATTCTGCTCGTACCGAGCCGGGACGCGCCAAGAGAAACGAATTTCTCCGCGTCGTCCATAGTCTTGATGCCGCCGGCCGCCTTGATTCCGACATTCGGCCCAACGTGGGCGGCAAAAAGAGCGACATCCTCAAACGTAGCGCCCGCCGTTGAGAATCCGGTGGAGGTCTTGATAAAATCCGCGCCGGATTCGGTCACTACCTCACACATTTTTATTTTTTCTTCCTCTGTCAGCAGGCAGGTTTCAATAATGACCTTTAAGATGTGAGTGCCGCAGGCGGCCTTTACCTGTCTGATTTCATCCAGCTGCAAATCGTAAAGCCCGTCTTTGATGTAGCCGATATTGACGACCATATCGATTTCATCGGCGCCGTTCTCAAGAGCGTCTTTCGTTTCAAACACTTTGGCCGCCGTGGTGGAATAGCCGTTTGGAAACCCGATTACGGTGCAAACCGCCATTTTGTCGCCTACATATTCCTTTGCCCGCTTCACATACGCGGCGGGGATACAGACGGACGCAGTACGGTACTTAACCGCGTCGTCGCAAATTTGTTTGATCTCTGCCCATGTTGCGGTCTGTGTCAGCAGAGTATGATCCACTTTTTCAAGTATTTCCTGGTGATCCATTTTCATGATCTCCTTTTTATTTTTCAATACCTTATTCTGTTACCTTACGCCCTTTTCATACGGTTCGCCGTCTGCTTTCGGTGCGACCGAACGGCCGACAAACAGAATCAGAACCACAATGGTCAGAATGTACGGCAACATTGCGAGAATCTGGGACGGAACGGCAAAGTCGCCGCCGCCCAGCACAATGGTCAACGCCTGTGCAAAGCCGAAAAGCAGGCACGCACCGTAGGCGCCGAACGGAGTCCATTTTCCGAAAATAACGGCTGCCAGCGCGATAAAGCCCTGCCCGCTAATCGCGGTCGGCGTAAACTGAGAGATAATGGCAAGCGTCATGGAAGCGCCGCCGAAACCGGCAAGAATACCGGATGCAAACACACAGAGGTAGCGAACACGGCTTACATTAATGCCCAGTGTATCGGCTGCGGCAGGATGCTCACCCACAGAACGGACATGAAGTCCCCATTTTGTCTGATAAAGGAAAAACCACATAGCAGCGGAAACGGCAAGCGCAAGCACAACCGTAACGTCCACGTTCAGGTTTTTCAGCGGGCTGTCGGCAAATCCGCTTTCCCCAAACAGCTTCGGCAGTGTTTTTGCCGGCATCGTCATGGTCGCGTCGTCAAACATCAGACGGCAGAAAAAGAGCGCCAGTCCGGGGCCAATCAGATTGATGGCAATACCGGAAATGGTTTGATCCGCCTTAAAGGTTACGGAAGCAACCGCATGCAGAAGAGAAATCAGGCCGCCCGCCGCACCGGCCGCAAGCAGGCCGAGCCAGGGATTGCCGGTGAAATAGCTGACTGCGGCCGCCGTGAACGCGCCCACCGTCATCATGCCCTCAATCCCGATGTTGACGACGCCGGAGCGCTCCGAAATCACGCCGCCCAGCGCGCCGAACACCAGCGGGGTCGAATACATCAGTGTAATGCCAAGCAGCAGAAGAATTTTACTTAACATGATGAGCACCTCTCTTTTCCAGCCTGTCGGCAAGTGACGGCACTATTTTCGTCAGAGCCACAAAAAATACGATGGTGCCGATCATGATATTGATAATCTCCGTCGGAGCGCCGACATCCTGCTGCACACTCTGGCCGCCGTAAAGCAGTCCGCCGAACAAAAGTCCGGCAAAGATGCAGCCAATCGGAGAAGAACCGGCAATCAGCGCGACGGACAAACCGTTGAAACCGTTGTTTTCAAAAGCGGCCATCTGGGAAATTTTGTGAGGGGAGGTACCCGTAATCGCCAAAGCGCCCGCAAGACCGGCCAGAGCGCCCGCAATCAGCATGGCCTGCGTGATATTGCGGCCAACGTTGATTCCGGCGAATTCAGCGGCGTCACGGTTAAAACCGACGGCGCGCAGCTCGTAGCCCTTAGTGGAACGGTAAAGCAGAAACCAGATGACAATCGCCATCAGAACCGCAATGAGGATGCCAAAATTCACATCCGTTTTCAGCATCATCTCATACAGCCATTTGTTCGGTTTCAGAGCTGCCATGCCCGCTTTGGAAGCCTTCCAGTTTGGCAGGAGCATAGTAAAGCTTGATTCATTGACCGCATAGGAACTGGTGGAATTCGGCTGATGATAAACCGCCGTATTGACCACAAAGTTGGAAAGATACAGGCCGATCCAGTTCAGCATGATACTGGTGATTACCTCATGAATGCCGAACTTTGCTTTCAGGTAGCCGATAATCCCGCCGAAAGCCGCACCGGCAAGAACACCGGAAAGAACAACAAGCGGAATCTGAATCACGGGCGCAAAGTTAAACTTGACGCCAACGCAAACAGCGGCAATGGTTCCCGCTATGTACTGGCCCTCTGCGCCAATGTTGAACAATCCGGTTTTAAAGGCAAACGCAACGCTCAGTCCGGTTAAAATAATCGGCGTTGCCTTGATAATGACGTTGGAGATGTATTTGGGCTTTGCGAAAATGCCGTTGAACAGCGCCCCGAAAGACTGCCAGGGATTGTACCCCGCGAATACAAGTACCACCGCGGCGACAAGAAAACCGAACAGAATCGCGATGAAGGTTGATGTAATCGGTTTTTTAAGAATTTTGACTGTCGTTTTCATCAAGTTTCCCTCCCGCCATTAAAAGTCCGATGGTTTTTTCGTCAACCTCACCCTGTTTGAAGCTGTCGACAATCGTTCCCGCGTAAATCACATCGATGGTATCCGCTACATTCATAACCTCGTCAAGTTCCAGGGAAATCAAAAGGATTGCCCTGCCCTTGTCCCGCTCACGCACCAGCGTTTTGTGAACATATTCAATCGCGCCAACGTCCAGTCCGCGGGTGGGCTGCACGGCAATCAGAAGATCCGGCTCGTTGGAGATTTCGCGGGCCAGAATCACCTTCTGCTGATTTCCTCCGGAAAGTCCGCGCACCGGATGGCCTTCGCAGTTATCCGGGCGAATATCGAATTCCTTAATCAGACCCTTGGTATAGGAAAGAATTTCGCTTCTGTTGAGCATACCGCTCTTGCTGTACGGCTGGCTGCGGTATTTTTCAATGACCATATTTTCCGCCACCGTAAACGGAAGGATCAGTCCGCGCTTCTGCCGGTCTTCATGTACCGTGGATATTTTATGGTCGATGACGTTGCGCGGGGACGTGTTCTGAATTTCCGCCCCGTTGATTTTAATGGTGCCGCTCTCCGCTTTTGTCAGGTTGGTAATCGCTTCAACCAGCTCTTTCTGGCCGTTTCCGTCTATACCGGCCACACCGACAATTTCGCCCCTGCGCACCTTCAGAGACAGATTTTTGACCGCGTCCAGCTTCCGTTCGTCCTTAACCGTGAGATTGTCGATTTCAAAGACGACTTCGCCCGGGTTGGCCGGGGATTTTTCGACTACAAGCTGGACGGCATGGCCGACCATCTTGGTGGCGAGCTCTTCCTGATCCACGTCGGCAACTTTCACCGTGTCGATATACTCGCCGCGGCGGATAATCGTGCAGACATCGGAAGAGGCTTTGATCTCTTTGAGTTTATGAGTAATGATAATGATTGTTTTACCATCCGCGATCAGATTATGCATAATCTGAATCAGGTCATCGATTTCCTGCGGAGTGAGCACCGCCGTGGGCTCGTCGAGAATGAGCAGGTCGACTCCGCGGTAGAGTGCCTTTAATATTTCAACACGCTGCTGCATGCCAACGGAAATATCTTCTATCTTTGCATCCGGATCTACTTCAAGACCGTATTTCTTTACGATTTCAAGAATTTCCTCGCGTGCTTTTTTCATATTTAATACGCCGAACTGACTGGTGACTTCATTGCCCAGAATAATATTCTGGGTAACCGTAAAATTATCTACCAACATGAAATGCTGATGAACCATGCCGATTCCGTGTTCAATCGCAATATTGGGGTTTTTAATATTGACCTTTTCCCCATTTAAAAAAACTTCTCCCGCTTCGGCCTGGTACAGGCCGTACAGAACATTCATCAATGTACTTTTTCCGGCGCCATTCTCGCCCAATATGGCATGAATTGTACCCTTTTTAACATCCAGATTGACGTCATTCAGAGCGCAAAAGGAGCCGAACATCTTTGTAATACCGTGCATCTGCACCGCGTATTCCCTGTTGACTTCCATTACAGTAGACCCCCTGCCCGTTAATAAGTCTTTTGAAGCACAACGGGGCGCAATAAAATCCATGCGCCCCGTTGCTCAAAAAAAATAGAAAAATGATTAATTATTTGAGTCCTTTTTCGAATTCAGCGAATTCAGCTTTGTTTGCCGGAGGAGTGATGGTCTTGTCTTTAATCTTGGCTTCGAGCGCAATTGCTGCGTTATAGGTGTCGTCACCCATCAGCTTGTGCTCTTCCGGAATACCGACAGCGTCTTCGGTCAGGCCGTAAGTGTAAGTCTGGCCGCCGATTTCCTTGCCGTCCATTGCGTCCTTGGAAACGAGTTCAACTGCCTGGTTAACAAGTTTCAGAGCAGAAGTAAGAACGTTTTCAGGTGCAAGATAAGCCTGGTCACGGTCAACACCGATCGCGTATTTCTTGGCTTCTTTGGCTGCTTCAATAACGCCAACGCCTACGCCGCCGGCAGCATGGAACACAACATCGCATCCATTGGAGAACATCTTGGTGGCAATAGCCTTGCCCTTAGCGGAATCTGTGAAGCTTTCAGCATACTGAGAGTCAACGGTAATGGTTTTGCCGAGCTCTTTCGCTGCGTATGCAACACCCGCTCTGTAGCCGTACTCAAACTGGTCGATGATGGCGCTGGTCATACCGCCGACAAAACCGACTTTGTTTGTTTTTGTTGTTTTAGCTGCAATGTAGCCGACCAGGAAGGAAGGCTCCTGAGCGCGGAACATTACGCCGGTCACGTTTGCTGGGGTTTTCTCATAAGCATTATCTACGATTGCGTAGTTGATGTCAGGATTCTGTTTTGCGGAATTAAGGATGGCGTCGGCCATTGCAAAGCCGATACCCCAGATCAGATTGTTGCCGTCGTCGGCAGCCTTATCCAGGTTCGTCGCGTAGTCGGATTCCTGCTTGGACTCGGAATACTTGACTGTTACGCCGGTATCCTTGGAAAGCTTCTGCAAACCTTCCCATGCGGACTGGTTGAAGGACTGGTCGTTGACACCGCCGGTATCAGTCACCATGCCGATTTTAAAATCGGACGCTGCTGCGGATTCCGCTTTGCTTTCGGCAGCTGAACTGGCTGCTGCTGGTGCTGCGCTGGATGCCGCAGGGGCATTGGAAGAGCAGGCGGTAACAGAAGCGGTCATCATAACTGCAAGAAAAAGTGCTACAATCTTCTTCATTAATTTTTCCTCCTGATTATTTTTTTTGGATATATGGAATACCACGAAAACCGTGATATTGATCCCGTTCTCTATTTATGCCGAAAAATATCTTACTTTATTTCACCATGTTTTGCAAGGGCTTTTCAAGAAAGTCAGGCGATGTCCAAAGCGATTTCCATCATCTGGGTAAAGCCGGTCTGTCGCTCCTGGGCTGAGAGGGATTCACCGGTAAACGGGCAGTCAGAGATGGTAAGAAGGCAAAGCGCGTTTTTATTTGCCCTTGCGGCATTCATGTACAAAGCAGCGGCTTCCATTTCCACCGCCAGAACGCCCATTTTCTTCCACGACGCCAGCGCGTTTTCGTCGTCGCCGTAAAAAACGTCTGAAGAAAGAACGTTTCCCACCATTGTGTGAACGCCGAGTTTCTCGGCGGAAGTGACCGCTCGTCTGAGCAGGTCATAGCTGGCAATCGGCGCGAAGGTACCCGGAAGATGATACTGAGACGCGTAATTGGAATCTGTGCAGGCGCCCATACCGACAACAACGTCACGAACATGGACGCTGTCGGCGATCCCGCCGGCGGAACCGATGCGGATGATGTTTTCCACTCCGTAGAAATTGAAAAGCTCATAGGTGTAGATGCCGACGGAAGGCATTCCCATACCGCCGCCCATTACGGATACGCGCTTGCCCTTGTACGTTCCCGTGTAACCGAGCATATTGCGCACAGTGTTAAAGCACACCGTGTCAGTCAGATAGGTTTCAGCGATAAATTTGGCACGGAGCGGGTCACCCGGCATCAGGACGGTTTTTGCAATTTCTCCCTCTTTGGCTCCATTGTGGGGCGTTGGTACGTTAGACATAAGTTTCTCCTCTTCAGTCGACAATATTTTTCAGTTGGGAAGTACCGGTAATTTCCGGCTTTACCCCGAAATAATCAAGAATCGTGGCAGCGATATCGGCAAAGGTCGGCAAAGTGCCCAGATTGGCCCCGGCTTTCACATGTTTGCCGCAAATCACCCACGGCGTGTACTCCCGAGAATGGTCGGTAGAAGGCGTAATCGGGTCGCAGCCGTGATCCGCCGTAATCATCAGCAGGTCGTCTTCCCGCAGTCCCGCCAGAATTTCCGGCAGTTTTTCATCAAAATAGGTCAGCCCTTTTGCGTACCCGTCCACATCGTTCCGGTGACCGTACAGCATGTCAAAATCAACCAGATTGATAAAGCACAGGCCGTCAAATTCTTCTTTGGTCAATTCGATGGTCCGTTCAATTCCTTCCTCGTTGCCCTTTGTCCTCATAAAACGGGTAATTCCCTTGCCGGCGAAAATATCGTTGATTTTCCCGACTGCGATTACGTCGTGACCGCCCTCCTTGAGCTGATCCAGCATGGTTGTCTTCGGCGGCAGCAGGGAAAAGTCGTGACGGTTCGTTGTGCGGGTATAATCAGGATAGGTTCCGACAAACGGCCTTGCAATGACCCGGCCGACGCCGTGTTCGCCCACCAGCAACTCTCTGGCAATCTGGCAGTAGCGGTAAAGCTCCTCTACGGGAACAAGTTCTTCATTTGCCGCTATTTGAAAGACGCTGTCCGCAGAAGTGTAAACAATAAGCGCGCCCGTTTCGGCGTGTTCTCTGCCGTAATCACGAATAACATCGGTACCGGAATAGGGCTTGTTGCAGATGACCCTGCGGCCCGTCTTTTCCTCAAACGCGCGGATAACCTCCGGCGGAAAACCATCCGGATAAGTCGGCAGCGGCTTTGGAGAATTGATCCCCGCAATTTCCCAGTGGCCGATGGTGGTATCTTTCCCCTTGGAAACTTCCCTCAGACGCGCAACCGCGCCCGCGGGATGCTCTACCCCCGGGCGGCAGGTAACACCGTCAATGTTAAAAAGCCCCAGCTTCCGCATATTGGGCATAGTAAAATAACTGCTTGTCGCGGCGGCCGCGAGCGTGTTGCTTCCCACGTCGCCATACTCAGCGGCGTCCGGCTCTTCCCCGATACCGACACTGTCAAGCACAATCAAAAAAACGCGTTTATTCATAATTTCCGCCTTTCTTTCTCAACCGGGAATTCTTGTTGTCTGCCCCATTTGCAGGGAAACAGGCAAAACATTTTCTCTGGAACTAATCTTCCCATTTGCTACCTGATCTATTATCAATTTTGCCGCAAGACGGCCGATTTCTTCAATCGGCTGTACCACAGTGGTCAGTGCCGGCGTCATCAGTGAGCTGAGCTCAATCCCGTCGTATCCCACGATCATGATGTCGTCCGGAACTTTTCTGCCCTGTTCGAACAGTACCTTGTAAAGAGACATTGCGGTCATATCGCTTAAAGCCAAAATTCCATCCACATGCGGAAAACGTTTGAGAAGCTCCCGCGAGCTTTCCCTCACATCCGCGCTGTACTGACTTTCCATAAACAGCGGCTGAATCCCGTGTTCGTTGCAGGCATCCACATACCCCAAAAAGCGCTGGCTTCCGCTGGAATACTTCTGCGGCCCGCGCATGAGGACAATATGGCGGCACCCGCACTCAATCAGATGCTCGGTGGCAAGCCGCCCGCCCGAGTAATTATCGGACTGAACCACGGCGGTGTAGCGGCTGCCCGCGTCTTTGTCCAGGGCGACAACCGGCAGCGGACAGTTCCGGATTTCCTCATCCAGATTGTCGTTGTTCGCGGTAATAATAATGCCGTCCGCATTCATGGCGGTCAGCATATTGATATAGGCGACTTCCTTCTTTGGATTTTCGTCTGAGTTGCACAGAATCATTTTATAGCCGTTCTGAAACGCCTCATCTTCAATTGCCCGACCGATCTCAGTCAGAAAGACGTTCAGGATGCTCGGCACAATATATCCGATAATTTTGGAAGATTTTTTGTAGAGCGAACGCGCAATTTCGTTCGGTTTGAAACCGGTTGCTTCTATCGCTTCCAAAACGCGTTTCACTTTTTCTTCGCTTACCCTTGCCGTCCCGTTGATGACACGAGACACTGTTGCCGACGACACACCGGCCAATCTCGCCACATCGCTGATCTGAGCCAAAATCATCACCATAACTTTCCTGTTAAAAAATGCGGTTGAAAAAATCTCTTTTGACACTATTTATGAAACCGGTTTCATAATATTTTCATTTTACATCTTAGCTTTTAAAATGTCAATATTTTTCCAGTATAAGACTGTTTTTTTGTTTACAATGAACATGGAACGCCGTATTTTTCTGTGCGAAACCTGTCTTAATAATCATTATTATATTACAATAAGCAAAATACTTCCAGTGCTTTCCTGAAATAATTTCAAAATCTTCTTTATAATATCTTTTTCTTTTTGAAAAAAAGAATGCAGACGATCACAACAGCCACCGAAAGCCCCGCGGCAAAGGCGTACCCGTACGGCCACTGAAGTTCCGGCATATATTTAAAATTCATGCCATACCAGCCGACCAAAAGGGTGAGGGGAAGAAAAATGGCGGTAATCACGGTAAAAAGCTTCATAATGGCGTTCAGCCCGATGTCCACCTGGGACTGATATGCCTCCCTTACCTGAGTGATATAATCGCGCAGGTTCAGAACGCTTCGGTTCAGGCGGTCCACGCGAGCCGTAAACATCTTAAAGTAGCGCAACGCGCCGGACGTTAAAATCCCGTTGGCGTTTTCTTCAATACTCTCCGCGACATCCAGCAGCTGCTCATAGTATTTTTTATAGAACATCAGCCTTTTCCGCAATCCAATGATATCTTTAATAAAATCCTCGTTCGCGCCTTCCATCACCCCTTCTTCCAGAGCGGAGATTTCCTCTTCCAGCGCTTCCAGTTCTTCAGAATCATGAATGGTCAGGTTATTAAAAAATGCATAAAGGATCCTCGTAATATTCAAATTGGAGGTTCTGTTGCTGGCGAAGGTATCCAGCACATCCTGTACCGCGCGGTTTTCCCGGTTGCTGACAAAGACAATCTGATTCGGCATGATATACAGCCCGATCCGATGGGTCAGATACCGCTCGCCCTCATTGACCACATTCAGCAGAATAAAGTCGTACCCGTCGTACGCCTCCAGTTTGGCGGGTCCCGGATTCGCGCACTCGTCAAAGGTGTGGGGCGCCGCGGAAAAATGACCGGCGTGCAGCTCCTCCGGCGTACAGACACAAACGGTATCCGGCGCAAACGGAGTTTCCGCTGCCTCAAGAATTTCTTTTGTAATTCGATAGCACTTCATAGCCATACCCCTATTCTTTCAATTCCCACTCGACGGCGGTCTCTCCGCACACGGGTTTGACAAATTAATACCATTGTAGCAAAATACACCCTTTATTTCAACGCCAAAACACCTGTACGGAAAAACCGTACAGGTGTTTTAGGCAATTGTTTTCGCTTATTTTACGGGAACAACAGCTCCATTAAACGTATTGGTAATAAAGGTTTTGATTTCATCGCTCTTGAGAACCTCGATCAGAGCCTTGATGTCCTCACGGCTTTCGTCGCCCTCACGGACGGCGATAATGTTGGCGTAGGTGGCCGCGGCAAGAGAATCGTTCGCTTCCACTGCGAGCGCGTCGGTAACCTTCAGGCTGCCTTCCAGCGCATAGTTGCCGTTAATAACAGCCAGATCCACGTCAGGCAGGGTGCGCACGAGCTGCGCGGCTTCAATCTCCGTAAACTTCAGGTTCTTCGGATTCTCTGCAATATCCTTCTGGGTGGCGGTGATGCCCGTGCCGTCCTTCAGTTTAATCAGTCCCTGGTCCTGAAGCAATAAAAGCGCTCTGGCTTCGTTGGAAGTATCGTTCGGAACCGCGATGGTCGCGCCGTCCTTCAGATCGGCAAGAGCCTTGGTTTTTCCGGCGTAAATGCCGAACGGCTCGTAGTGAATGGAGCCCGCGGAAACAATCTTGGTTCCGTTTTCCTTATTGAACTCATCCAAATACGGCTGATGCTGGAAATAGTTGGCGTCCAGATCCTTGCTTTCCAGAGCGGTGTTCGGAAGAACATAATCGGAGAATTCTCTGATTTCAAGATCGTAGCCCTTTTCTTTCAGAAGCTTGGCGGCCTCCTTCAAAATAATAGCGTGCGGAGTCGGGGATGCGCCAATCACAATTTTCTTGGCAGCCGCCGTGCTTTGCGCGGTGCTTGCAGCGGCAGCGGAGGACGCGGCTCCGGATTTTGCACAGCCTGTGAATACGGAAACGGATATTGCCGCGAGTAATAATATAGATAACAGTTTTTTCATGATAAACCCCCAAATTTAAATAGTAAAATTATTTCTTCCTTTTATCGCTCAGCCCGGCGGCTTTCATGCCGATGCCCTGAAGCACCTGCACAATGACGACCAGCAGAACCGTAGCGATCAGCATCATCTCGCCCTGCCAGCGGTAAAGCCCGTAGTTGATGGCAATGGTGCCCAGTCCGCCGCCGCCGACAACGCCGGCCATGGCGGAATACCCCAGAATGGTTGTGACCGCAATGGCACAGCCAACAATCAGGGACGGCTTTGATTCCGGAATCAGAACCTTCCAGATAATCTGGAAGTCGGACGCGCCCATGGACTGAGCGGCTTCGATCACGCCGATGTCGATTTCCTTCAGTGAAGACTCTACCAGCCTTGCGATAAAGGGCGCCGCCGACAACGTCAGCGGAACAATCGTCGCTGTGGCGCCGATTGCAGTCCCCGCCACCAGCCTGGTAAACGGGAAGATAGCAATCATCAAAATCAGGAACGGGATGGAACGGGTCAGATTGACGATTACATCCAGTACCTTATATACGGAAGCGTGCGGGCGGATCCCGTCCTTTGCGCTGGTGAACAGCAGGATTCCCACGGGCAATCCGATCAGATAGGCGAACAGTGTAGACGCCAGTACCATATACAGGGTTTCACCAATACCCTGCACCAACATGCTCAGCGTTGACTCATCCCACATAACCGTTCACCTCCTCTGCGGACAGACCTTTCGCGCGTACATAGGCAAACATTTTCTGCGCCAGAGCCTCATCCTGCGGCAGTTGAACCACCATTTGGCCAAATGCCTTACCGTCTATGTCTTTGGTGTCTGCGTACATAATGTTCACGGGAGCCTTGCAGTCGAGAACCATATTCGCAATGATCGGTTCAAAAGAAGAATTCCCGTCAAACACAATCCGCATACATCGCTTGCTTATCATTTTATCGGAAAGCTTCCCCTCCGGATAAACCAGCTTTTGCGCCGCCGCCGTCTGGGGCCGGTGGAAAATATCCTCCACTGCGCCGAATTCGGCGATCTGACTGTTGTCAATAATCGCGACGCGATTGCAGATTTCTTCTATTACGCTCATCTGGTGCGTAATAATCACAATCGTAATGCCCATACGGCGGTTGATATCTTTCAGCAAAGCCAATATGGACGTCGTGGTGGTCGGGTCGAGTGCGCTGGTGGCTTCGTCGCATAAAAGCACCTTTGGATTCGTCGCGAGTGCGCGGGCAATGGCCACACGCTGTTTCTGACCGCCGGAAAGCTGCGCAGGGTAAGCCTGCGCCCTGTCGGTCAACCCGACAAGCTCCAGAAGTTCTTTGGCTCTTTTCCTTGCAGAAGTCTTATCCACACCCGCAAGTTCCAACGGGAAACAAATATTCTGTTCCGCCGTACGCTGCATCAAAAGATTGAACTGCTGGAAAATCATTCCCATGGAACGCCGCACCTTGCGCAAATCCTTGCTGCTCAGGCTGGAAAGATCGTGCCCGTCAAACAGCACGGTTCCTTCCGTGGGCTTTTCCAGCATATTGATACATCGCACCAACGTACTCTTACCGGCGCCGCTCATACCGATAATGCCATAAATATCGCCTTTTTCAATCGTCAGATTAATATTGTTTAACGCGCGCACCTCAGAGTCCTTTGTGCGGAAGGTCTTGCTCAGCGATTGAATTTCGATAATAGCCTCGCTCAAACCGGCACCCCCTCAAATACATTACTAAACATATAGGAATTATATTAAACATTGAATAATTTGTCAATGCATATTGCAAAAATAAATAAAATTAACTTAAAGATCCGTCTTCCGCGCGACAAGCGCCTTGATTTTAATCCCTTTTTCCAGAAACATTTTCTCATGCTCCGTCAACACATTCCCCTGCTGCCCGCCGGCGTGAAGGTCATAGGTGATTGACAGGATCTCGAACCCGCTTTCTTCAAAATACACCAGCGAGTCGTCAAAAAGGGCGTCGTCGTCCGTTTTGAAGTGGATCTCCCCGTTTTTCGTCAGAATCTGCCTGTAGTTTTCCAACTGGCGGGGATAGGTCAGACGCCGTTTGTGGTGCTTGGCCTTCGGCCACGGATTGCAGAAATTAATGTAGATTCTTTCCACCGTATCGTCCGCATTCATCACCGTCAGAATCCGCTCAATATCCTGTGCGATCAGCACGACGTTGTCGGGCTTTGCGTTTTTCTCTTGAAACGCCTGTTCGATATATCGTTTTGCCGGACCGAGCACGGTATCTTTCAGATCAATGCCCATATAATTAATCTGCGGATTTTCCGGAGCAAGCCCGGCGATAAAAAGCCCCTTTCCACAGCCAAGCTCCAGATGGATGGGCTGCTGCCTCTGAAAAAAGCTGTGCCATTTACCAATATACTGTGCGGGATCGCGGACAAAAAAATCGCACGCGTCCAGTTCCGGCGCGGCCCACGGTTTATTGCGCATTCTCATGATTTCCAACCCTTATCCTTTTTCTTGCGAATCCTGCCAGTTTTTGCAGACATCGACCCATTTTACACTTTCCGATACCTTGAACAGCTCGTCGCAGCTCAGTTCCACACAGGAGCTGGCGCTGCCGCCCGCCGGATAGATTGTGGCGAACCGCTTCAGCGACTGGTCGCAGTAGACTTTGGCACAGGGCGGATTTCCAAAGGGACAGACGCCCCCCACACGGTACCCGGTCAGTATTTCCACTTCATCGGGAGCAAGCATTTTGGCCTTTGTCTGGAATTCAGCCTTGAATTTCGCGTTATCCACCTTGGCGTCTCCTGCCGCAACAACGATCACGCACCCGCCGTCACTGTGGAAAGAGATTGACTTGGCTATACGCGCTTCCTCTACGTTCAGCGCCTGTGCGGCCAGTTCCACCGTTGCGCTGGAAACCGAAAATTCGCGCAGCCGGTCTTCCATGCCGTATTTCTTTAAATAATCCCTTACTTTTTGAACCGACATTTTTTCCTCCGATTTGATAGGGAAATCATCCCTGTTTTAAGAGATAATGGCATTTGAATCAGCAGGATTTCCCTGCTGTATTCTGATGAATTCCTGAATTCTTTATAGTATAGCATACTGTGTGAAAGTAAAAAGTATTTTTATTCAAATTTGTAATAAGACACAAAATTGTCCAAATTTCATATTGGTTTTATGTATCTGTTTTCTATTAGGAATACATTGCTGTCTTTATTCTGCCGCCGGGGGATACCGGACAGGCTTTCAGCATAATCCCTTTGGTATCCGCATAAAAATGGAAAAAGAATATTGTAATATTAGTATTTTATGATAATTATTTTTATGAAATAAATCGTTGTGCGCAGAATTGAAATAGTGTATATTTTATTTATGAACAGCCGCTGCTTTCAATATCCGGAGCGGAAAGGACGTGAGCATGTGAAAATCGGTCCAAAGCTGAGAACCGTTTTGATTCTAATGATTTCCTGCTCTGTTCTGACCACCTCTTTTACTGTTTTCTCCTTTTGGCTGAAAAAGGATATCCGAACTGATATGGATCAGGAAATTAAAGAAAGGGAACAGCAGAATGCTACGGCTCTGGCAGGAAAATTTGACGGACAGTTTTCTGTCCTGACCTCTTTGGCCGCCTTTGCCGGCAGCAGAGAGGTGTTAAACGACCAAAGCGCGGCGGAAGCGCTAAGTTCCTTCGCTAAAAGCGGCGCCTTCGTACGGACCGCCGTTGCAGACAGGAACGGGGACTGCACTTTGGACAGCGGCGAAAAAAGCAATATAGCGGAATACGATTTCTTTAAAAAATCCCTGAATGGGAAGAACGTCGTTTGTGATTCCTGCTCCTTCACTTTCTATGGAAAAAAGAGTTTGCTTTTTTCCGTCCCGATTTACCGAAACCGTTCTATAACCGGTGTAATCATGGGAATTTCGGATATCGGTTCGATGCGGAGCGCCTTGAATTCACCCGTATACGGCGGTGCGGGGTTCCGTTTGCTCATCGACCGGAACGGCAGCGTCATCCTTCAGTCGGACACGCCGTTTAACAACACGGACGAAAACCTTTTTTCCTCTTTACTGAGCATGAATCAAGCCAATCGGGACAGCATCGACCGCATCCGAGGCATCATTAACCGTTCGGAAAACGGTACCGTGGAATGCAGGGACAAAACATCCTTGCGTTATCTTTATTTTACCCCTGTTGCCGGAACAGACTGGTATCTGGCGGCAGTATTTCCCGCCGATGCAATGCTTTTGAAATTCAGGCATATTCTTTTGCTCTGCGGGATTCCTGTGCTTGGCACCGCAGCAACCTTCCTTCTGCTTGGGGTTTACGCGGTCATTCTGCTGCGCCGGAAAAATTCCGATGTAAAGAAAGGAATTCAGGAGCTGAAAGCGCTGACCGCCAATATACCCGGCTGTGTGCAGCACTGCAAATACGACAGTACCCTCACGATTGTATACTGCAGCGTCGGCTTTCTGCAGCTGACCGGATATACGTTGGAAGAAATTGAGCGGCAGTTCCGCGGCCAGTTTATCCGCATGATCTATGAACCCGACCGCGAGGGCATCCGCCGCAGTATTGACGCTCAGCTCCAAACCGGCAGAGTCATAGACGTTCAGTACCGTCTGCTCCGGAAAGACGGCTCTCTGATCTGGGTTCTTGACAAGGGGCAATTAATGGCCGAAAGCGGTACGGAGCCGGAGCTTTACTGTCTGCTGACAGACATTACCGACCAGCGTGCGGTTATTCAGGAGCTGGAAATCAGCAATGAACGTTATCAGATTGTGCTGGACCAGTCGGACAGCATGATCTTCGAATATGATATCCTCAACAGTACGATATCCAACAGCACCAGCAGCCTGTATATGTTCGGCAGCAGTCAAACAGGCAGCCGGAACGTCATCGCGAATTTCCCGGAAAGCATACTGAAAAGCGACATCATCCATCCGGACGACCTCAGCATATTCCGCTCCATGTTTGTCAGTGTCAGCAGCGGAGCGCACAGCGCGGAAGGCGAATGCAGACTGAAAGACCAAAACGGTTCCTACCTCTGGTACAGCATCAAGATTACTACCATTTTTAATGAAAACGGAGAACCCGTTCGGGCAATCGGGAGAATCAGCGATATCACCTGCCAGAAAGAAGCCACGCAAAAGCTGGTGCAGAGCGCCCAGCGGGACGGGCTGACGGGGCTGCTGAACAAATCCGCCACAAAAGCATACATAGAGCAGGCGCTGGTCGGCAGCGAGCTTTGCGCGCTGTATATCATCGACATCGACCATTTCAAGGATATTAATGATAACCTTGGCCATATGTTCGGCGACGCCGTTCTGGCGGAAATCGGCAACAAGCTGAAAAAACTGTTCCGTACCTCCGACGTGGTGGGGCGTGTGGGCGGAGACGAATTTATGGTACTGCTGAAAAGCCTGAATAATCTGTCGCTGATTGTTGATAAAGCCACAGCCATTCACCAAAGCCTTCAGCAAACTTTTGTTAACAGCTCCAAAAATTATTCCGTTTCCGGCAGTATTGGAATCGCAGTCTATCCGAAAGACGGCATGACCTATGCGGATTTATACAAAAAGGCCGACGCCGCCCTTTACGAGGCCAAACGCTGCGGCAGGAGCCAGTTTGTGATTTTTGACAGCAGCCTTCAAATGCTTGGGGACCTGAATGATCCTTCCGGTTTGTTTGATTTTCCGATCCCACGATGACAAAATTCGAAATAAGTGGAAGCCAGTTTTCCGGCATTTGGGCCGGCAGACGGCTTCCATTTTAAATACAGCTTGAATTAACCCCGAATCGTGATATAATGCTAGACAGTTATTTTATGGAGGAAAAAATGAATAAACACAAAAAAATCGTTTTAATGCTCAGTGCTTTGCTGGCTGCCATCATTATTTGCCTTGCTTTCCTCTGGATCAGATTTGGGCAGCGCACAAAAAGCTATGAATGCACGAACTTTGCAATGGACACCTATGTCCAGCAGACAGTCTACGGAAAAAATGGGGAAACCGCGGCCGCCGCGGCGGCAAAAAAAATAGGAGAACTGGAAGATCTGATTTCCTGGAGAATCACAGATTCCGATATTGATAAACTGAATCAGTCCTCCGGTTCCGACTGGGTCAGTCTTGACGCAAGAACAATTTCCGTGCTTCAGAAAAGCCTTGATGTCGCGCAAAAATCCGGCGGAGCTTTTGATCCCACGATTTTACCGATTACTTCCCTTTGGGATTTTGAAGGAAGCAATCAGCATGTTCCGTCAAAGGCAGAAATAGACAAGTATCTAAAATATGTGGATTATAATCAATTAAGAGTCAATGCAAAAGATTCCACTGCATCGTTAAAGCTGCACTACACCGCGGTTGATCTGGGTGCCATTGGAAAGGGCGCCGCCTGCGACGAAGCGGTTGCAGCTTACCGGCAGGCCGGCGCGGATTGCGGGATCATTGCCGTGGGCGGCAGCGTGGGTGTATTTGGCGTTAAGCAGGATCAATCCCCCTGGCACGTCGCCGTGCGCGACCCGCGCAGCTCGGAAACGCAGAGTGCTTCCATGGGGACAATTGACCTGACCTCCGGTTTTGTTTCCACTTCCGGTACCTATGAAAAGTTTTTTACGAAGGACGGCATTACCTACCATCATTTGCTGAACCCGAAAACGGGTTACCCCGAAAACAACGGTCTGATTTCCGTTACGGTGGTCTGCGACAACGGTGCGCTGAGCGATGCGCTTTCCACTGCGTGCTTTGTATTGGGAACGGAAAAGGGAACTGCTCTTTTACAAGAATATAACGCCGGGGGAATATTTATTGATACAAACAATCAGGTATTTATAACAAATAATCTAAAAAATTCATTTAATATTGTTGAAAAGCAATATACTATGACTAACGATGATGTAAAATAAGAAATTATCACCCTTCTTCTTAGTAAAATCCCGGTTACTGCAACTTTACGTACAGCACGCCTGCGGACAAACTCTGCGGGCTTGTTTTATAGATATCAAAGCCAGAAGGTATTGATAGCAGATTGAGTAAGTAATGGAGGACAAAAACATGGAATTAGTATTTCCGACCAAGCCATTTAAAACGCATGGCGGAGCGGACGTTCCCCACAACAAAAACACGGCACAGACTGAGTCAGCCGTGATGTCGCCTCCGGCACAGGTGGTGCTTCCCATGCAGCAGCATGTGGGCGCTCCCTGCACTCCCCTTGTCAAAATAGGCGAAACCGTTCTTGTGGGACAAAAAATTGCGGACAGCAGCGCGTTTATCAGTGCCCCGATTCACGCAAGCGTTTCGGGTAAAGTCAGCGCAATCAAAAAAATCATGCTGCCCGGAGGACAGTACACCGATGCAATCGTGATTGATTCCGACGGTGAAATGACTGTTTCTCCGGACGTAAAGCCGCCGGTGGCAGAAGCACTGGAAGACTTTATCAAAGCGATCCGGGAATCCGGACTGGTGGGCCTTGGCGGCGCGGGCTTTCCGGCTCATGTAAAGCTGAATGTCCCGAAGGACAAAAAGCTGGACACGATGATTGTCAACGCCGCGGAATGCGAACCGTACATAACCGCGGACAACCGCGAAGCAATTGAGAATTCCTGGGATGTATTTTCGGGAATTTACGCTGTACTCGACCTGCTGAAGCTGGAACGAGTCATAATTGCCGTTGAGGACAACAAACCCGACGTAATTGAAATTCTGAAGAAAATTGCAGACAGTAAAACCAATGACCCTGAAGACCGCGTTCGCATACTTCCTTTGCATGCACGCTACCCGCAGGGCGCTGAAAAAGTTCTAATCAAAGCCTGTACGGACCGTGAAATTCCGATGGGAAAACTTCCGGCCGACGTAGGCTGCCTTGTGATGAACATCACCTCTGTCGCGTTTATCGCAAAATACCTGAAAACAGGAATGCCGCTTGTCACAAAGCGGGTTACCATCGACGGTTCCGCCATCCGCAACCCGCAGAACGTCATTGTTCCAATCGGCACAAAGATTGCGGACATTATTGAATTCTGCGGCGGATACCAGTCGGAGCCGAAAAAGATTCTGATGGGCGGCCCAATGATGGGACTTGCCCTTGCCAGCGATGAGCTTCCGGTTCTCAAACAGAACAACGGCATCCTCGCGTTTGGCGAAAAGGAAGCCAGACTGCTTGAGCCGACCGCCTGCATCCGCTGCGGCCGCTGTGTGGAAGGCTGCCCGATGAATCTGATCCCGACTCAGCTTGAAAAATATTCCAATGCCAAGGATGTTGAAAAGCTTCAGGAGTATGACGTAATGGACTGCATGGAATGCGGCACCTGCTCGTTTAACTGCCCCGCGGGCAGACCTCTTGTTCAGGCAATCCGGCTCGGCAAGGGATTGGTAAAAGCAGGAGGTAAAAAATAATGGCAGATAAATTGATTGTATCATCCTCTCCTCATATCAGAAGCGGGGTTACAACCCGCAAAATCATGCTGGACGTCATCCTTGCGCTGACCCCGGCGGCCATTGCTTCCGTGATTATTTTCGGATTCAAGGCACTGGTGCTGATCGTCTGCTCCGTTGCTTCCTGCGTGCTCAGTGAATACGTCTGCAGGAAAGTCATGAAGCGTGAAAACACCATCGGCGACCTGAGCGCCGTCGTGACAGGCATTCTGATTGCATTTAATGTTCCGGTGGGCGTCAGCCCGTTCATTGTTATTTTCGGCGGAATTGCCGCCATCGTTGTAGTAAAGCAGATGTTCGGCGGAATCGGACAGAATTTCGTAAACCCGGCTCTGACCGCGCGCATCATTATGATGTCCTCGTTCCCTGCCCCGATGAGCAGCTGGAACACCCCGTTTTATTATCTGCATCAAACCGACGCCGTCACTACCGCTTCCCCGCTCGGTATCCTAAAGGAAGGCTCCAGCGGCACAATGCCGACCCTGCTGAACATGTTTGTCGGCGTCCGCGCCGGATGCCTCGGTGAAACCTGCGCCATCGCGCTGATTTTGGGCGGAATTTATCTGGTGGTCCGCAAGGTCATCAGCCCGGCCATTCCTCTGAGCTATGTCGGCACAGTAGCTGTGATTTCCCTGATTGCGGGCAGAAATGTTCTGTTTGACATTCTGGCCGGCGGTCTGCTGCTGGGCGCCATTTTCATGGCGACCGACTACGCAACCTCCCCCATCAATCTGAAGGGCAAAATCGTCTTCGCTGTTGGTGCGGGCGTTATCACGATGCTGATCCGTCTGTTCGGTCAGCTTCCGGAAGGCGTATCCTTCTCCATTATCTTAATGAATCTTTTGGTGCCGCACATTGAGCGTTTGACACGCCCGCTGGCATTTGGAAAGGAGCGTGTTAAAAATGAAAATTGATTCAAAAGAAGTACTCATCCCTACCATCACGCTGTTTATCATCTGCCTTGTTACCTCGGTACTGCTGGCAGCAACCAATCTGATGACACGCGATAAGATTGTGGAGATCAACAAGCAGTCGGAATCCGAATCCCGCCAGCTTGTGCTTCCCTCCGCAAAGAATTTTGAAGACTCTGAGGACGGCACCTACGCTGTCGGTAAAAATGGTAGCGAGCTTGCCGGATATGTATTCACTACCAAGACAAAGAGCTACGGCGGCGATCTAAAGGTGATGACCGGAATTGACAAGGAAGGCAAAATCACCGGCGTTGTCCTTTTGACGATCAGCGACACCCCGGGTCTGGGGCTAAACGCGCAGAAGGAAAGCTTCCGCGATCAGTACAAGAAAGCAGCACCGGAAAACGGATTTGAGGTCATCAAATCGGGCACTGCCTCCGACACGCAGATTGAGGCAATGACGGGCGCCACGATTACCAGTAAGGCCGTCACTACCTGTGTCAATGACGCGGTTAAAGAATATCAAAAAGTAAAGGGGGGCAAATGAGATGGCAAAAACTCCATGGCAGGAATTCAGTAAAGGCATTATTAAAGAAAATCCCGTTCTGCGCCTTGTCCTTGGCACCTGTGCCACACTGGCGCTGAGCACCTCTGCCAGCAACGCAATTGGTATGGGCCTTGCCACTACTTTTGTTCTGGTGGGTTCCAATACGGTCATCTCTCTGCTGCGCAAGGTAATTCCGGACAAGGTTCGTATCCCCTGCTATATCACTTTGATTGCAGGTTTCGTTACCATTGTACAGATGCTGATTGAAGCGTATTCCCCCAGTCTGAAAGCGGCTCTGGGAATTTACCTTCCCCTGATCGTTGTAAACTGCATCATTCTGGGCAGAGCCGAGATGTTCGCCAACAAAAATAAGGTTCTTCCGTCCATTCTGGACGCGCTGGGCATGGGTGTAGGGTTTACCGCCACACTGCTGGTGATGGGCATCATCCGCGAGCTGCTGGGTGCCGGAACCGTTTTCGGCTTGCCGATCACTGCCGGATTTGTATCCCCCATTATCATCTTTTTACTCCCTCCGGGAGGCTTCTTCGTATTTGGCATGATGATTGCTTTAGCGAACAAGCTGGCAACTGAAAAAGGCGCCGAACCGGCCGAGCTGGGCTGCCAGAACTGTCCACTCTGCGGGAGCTGCTCCATGATGAGTGAAAAAGAAAAGGAGTGTGCTAAGAAGTGATAAAAGGATTAGTCGCCATCTTTTTGGCTGCCATACTGACCGAAAACTATATTCTGAACAAATTTTTAGGCATCTGCCCTTTTCTGGGCGTTTCCAAAAAACTGGACACCGCAACCGGAATGAGTATCGCGGTAACCGTTGTTATGGTCATCTCTACGGCCGTAACATGGCCGATTTACACCTTTGTGCTGGTTCCGATGAATCTTGCTTATTTGCAGACAATCGTGTTTATTCTGATTATTGCGGCACTTGTCCAGTTCATTGAGACAGTACTCAAAAAATACATTCCTTCTCTCTACAATGCGCTGGGAATCTATCTTCCGCTTATTACCACGAACTGCGCTGTGCTCGGCGTGACGATGCTGGTAATTGAAAAAGGCCAGTCCGATCCGACTTTCGGCTTTATTCAATCCCTTGTAAACGCATTTGGTTCCGGTATCGGCTTCCTGGTCGCCATGGTCATTTTCGCGGGAGTGCGTGAGAGAATTGAAAACAACGATATTCCAAAATCCCTTCAGGGTTTGCCGATCACACTGGTTGCCGCGTCTCTGACAGCCGTGTCGTTTCTCGGCTTTCAGGGCCTTGTTGACGGCATGCTGGGTTAGGAGATGCAGATATGAATGAAATATTGACTCCGGTTCTGATTGTGGCCGGTATCGGCCTCTTATCGGGCCTCATCCTTGCAATCGCATCCATTGTTATGGCAGTTCCCAAGGACGAAAAGGCGGAAGCAATCCGTGAGATGCTTCCGGGTGCCAACTGCGGTGCCTGCGGATTTTCCGGCTGCGACGGATACGCGAAGGCGCTGTCCTCCGGCGAAGCAAAGCCCGGGCTCTGCCCGGTGGGCGGCGCAGCGGTCGCCAAAACCATTTCCGAGTACCTTGGCTGTGACACGGGCGATGTCGAAGCGAAGGTTGCTCTGGTTCATTGCCTTGGAAGCTACGACAACACAACCGACAAGGTAGAGTACGAAGGAATCGCGACCTGTGCCGGTGCGGCGATTGTCGCCGGCGGCGTTGCAAGCTGCCAGTACGGCTGTATGGGACTGGGGGATTGCGTGAGAGCCTGCCAGTACGATGCCATCAGCGTCTGCAACGGCGTGGCAAAAATCGATCCGATCAAATGCAGAGGCTGTTCCATGTGCATCAAAGCCTGTCCGAAACACCTGATTACATTTGTCCCCGCAACAAAGCAGGCCGTCGTTCGCTGCAGTAACTGCGACAAGGGTGCTCAGACAAACAAAGTCTGTAAAGTCGGCTGTATTGGCTGTATGAAATGTGAAAAAACCTGTCAGCATGACGCCGTTCACGTTGTAAACTCCCTGGCTGCCGTAGACCCGGCCAAATGTGTTGGCTGCGGTGATTGCGTTGGTGTCTGCCCAAGGCACTGCATCACCATGTTCGAAGTATAACCCCTCCAGAAACAGAATACAGGGCGCAAACCGGATTTTCGGGGTGCGCTCTGTTTTTATTTTATTCGACTTTCCTGCAGGTTTATGTTGATTTTTTTCTCAGTTTATTATATAATATAACTCGTTGTTCATGCCGGTGTGATGGAATTGGCAGACGTAGTGGACTCAAAATCCACCGGTAGCGATACCGTGCCGGTTCGAGTCCGGCCACCGGCACCAAAACAGGGACTACCCGATGGGTAGTCCCTGTTTTCGCGTTGATGGCTCCATTCCTCAAACCGCGGTACAGGTTGGGAGAACCACAAAAGGTTCGAATCTTTCCAAGATAAACGCAGGGAATCGCGGAACGCGGGTACAGCGTGCCAACACCCGAGTCCGCCACCGGCACCAAAACAGGGACTACCCAATGGGTAGTCCCTGTTTTCGCGTTGATAGCTCCATTTCTCAAACCGCGGTACAGGTTGGGAGAACCATAAAAAGTTCGAATCTTTCCAAGATAAACGCAGGGAATCGCGGAACGCGGGTACAGCGTGCCAACACCCGAGTCCGGCCACCGGCACCACTACGAATGACCCTCGAGTGGTCATGACGACAAAAACCAGCTGATTATTTATCAACTGGTTTTATTTGTGTGTCCGATTGATAATTATTATTCTGGTATGAAAAGAACCAGAAATGTGATTATCAAATATATAGGATAAAAACGCCAGTCATTTTCTGTAGAAAATGGCTGGCCACAGTTATGCAGTGGTTAAATTCGTCCGATTAGATAGTCCGGAGACCATCTGCCCATTTGACAGCTTTGTTGGAACTTTCCTCAGAATTTTTCTTGGGTTCTAAAAAAGCCATCTCACCGATGAACTTATTCCCCGGAAGCGCTGCCTTCAACTTTGCAAAGCACTTTTCGGCTCCGTTTCCTCCGTGGCAGGCAAACAGTGCTATCCGTTTGCCTTGAAGCTTGTATTGCCTGATAAAACTCTTTATTGGCGGCGTATATGATCCTGCCCAGACTGGCGTTCCGATAAATACTGTTTCATACCGATTGAAATCAATACTGTCGTTTATCAGTTTCGGCTTTTCACCAAAAATTACGCTCTTTCCTCCCCAAAAGTACTTCGAAAATCCCTCCGTCGGGTATTTCTTGCTCGATTTTAATTCGATAATATCTGCGTTTATTGTTTCAGCAATCTTTTCCGCAATGAATTTTGTGTTGCCGTCAAATGAAAAATATACAACTAAAGTGCCCATAACCATTCTCCTTAATGTTATTATACTTGTAATTACTGCCGTTTCCGGCATATTCCAAAACCAATTGCTTTCTTGGGGCATCCATCGACGCATTCGAGACAGTTTATACATTCAACAGAATCCATGTTTCCTGATTTAACCATATCAGATATGCTCAGACCCATAGGACAGTTCCCGCTGCATTTTCCACAGGAAACGCAGTCGTCAGGTTTTGCTTTCAGCCTGAATCTCGGGATGTGAAGCAGATCTGCAAGCTTTTCGCCGATAACCATGAATGGAGCCATCCAGCAGAGACTGTGGCACATTCCGCGTTTGCCGGTCAAAAGCGTGAACAAGTAGATTACAGTCATAACAATTGCATAAATGATAATATACTGCATATCAATGTTCACTAAATACAGGAAATCTCCTTTGAGTGGCCCGTTATGTACCCATAGAAATACAATGAACGAAAACCAAACCGCCCAGATAATGTATTTAGAGAGGTTTTTTCCTTTACTGTTCCAACTGCGATTGTTGGCACTGGAAACATAGTCCTGTACCGCGCCGCCTGGACAAAGCCAGCCGCAGAACAGACGGCTGCCGACGATTGAAAACAGCAGGAGCAGCCCAAAAATCACTGCGCTTCCATTCAGCATCCCTTTTTCCGCAGACAAAATGATCACCATAGGCGATAAAAAGAAAAATGTTATCGGGAACATCAGCGCGGAAAAAGCCAATAGACCTTTACGAACCCTCTGTCTCATTACAAATCAGTTCCTTTTTCTGAAATTATTTTTTTTGCCTCGACAGCCCAATCTTTCATTGCAGAATAGATATAAACACCGCAGAGCGCAGTTAGCTGGCTATAGGTGCAGTCTGTGTCCTGCTCTTTGAGTTGGTCAAAAAGCTCGATATAACCATTCATGTCCTTGACCAGCTTTTCATTTCTTCTGATAAAATTGTCCAGATGCCCGAGCAGTACCTCTGGCTCAGTATTTTCGCCGAAGGAAACCTTGAGAAGTATTTCATATCTGAGTTTCTCAATCTCAGGCTCCTCACGCAGCCAATCCGAAAGCTCTTTCCTGCCGGCGTCAGTTATGCTGTATACGATCTGCCCGCGGCCATTGCCAGTTTCGGTATCGTCGGAACTGACGGCAAGACCCTCGGCAACCAGTTTTTTGAGAGTAGGGTATATCTGACCGAAACTTTCCTGCCAGAAATGACTATATTCTTGCTCGATCCATTTTTTTATTGTATAGCCTGTTTGCGGCATACGCGCCAGCATTCCCAGTACTACATATTTGGATTTTCCTGTATTTTCCTTCATGAGTGCATATCTCCGTTTCTTTTATATATCTTTATGATATAACATTAAGATACATATGTCAAGTCAATTGCAAAAGTATATTCGGGTTCCCGAGTTTGTCGTTATGAACACTCGCACATCAATATGTACGCCAATTTCCACGGTGAAAGATCCGCCGGAATTGCCGTATAGAACAATTTCTAAATCAAGGAAAATCAGTTTTTTATTTGCTTTTTTATAGAAAATAAACTGCCAAATGTTATGTTATAATCTCCGAGTAACTAAAAAGGGAAAAGAGGAGTTTTATGGGAAATTATAAGATTACAACGGGCAGCCAAACCATCGATATCATTGTTGAGGGTCTATTTACTTCAAATGATGCGCAAGCTTATTTAAAAGATTTTAACAAGGCAGTGTCAGGGATTGTTCCCTCCAATTTTAAACTGGTTTTAGATTGTACGAAGCTTTCGGTATCGCCAGTCGAAATGCAACAAATGCTAAAAGGATGCTTGGAACTTTATAAAGAACTGAACTTTAAATCGGTAATTCTTAAATCAGGTTCCAACGCAGTTCTGAAAATGCAGATGCAGCGTCTTTCAAGTTCCGTAGGATTAAATAGCGTTATCGAGTAAACAAATTGCCGGCGCCGCTGATTAATAACCAGCGGCGCTATTTTATGCCTAATCAGCATCTTGCTGAATTTGATATGCTACCCCAGAGTAGACAGAGTAATTTAGTGTTTTTCCACAGTTCTTTCATCGTTAATTGAGAGCGCGGTTAAACCGCGCTCTTATTTTGTCTGGATTCACCTTTTTTCCGCTATTCTCTTTATGTGGGATTGGGCAGAGGTACAGGAACAAAAACACTGACCGAAATACAAAAGCCGCCGCGAAACGCAGCGACTCCATAAAAAAATCTATTAGCGCGAAAACTGTTTCAAGATTCCATCAGCCATATAATCAGCCATCATCAAAGCCTGATCTTCAATTGCGTCGTATAGTGCCACATCTTTTGCATATTGGCCAGATAATCTTTCAACTGCTTCTTCTTCCGTTATCTTTAGATGGTCATGTAACATAAGAGTCCATCGAGCTTTTGACCAATAAGGGTTAAGGCCAGCCAGAAAATCGGCGATTTCATCTGCATTCGAATACCATTTTTTGCGTTCCTCATTAACCGTTTCAGTATTTCCCGCCTTTGCAGCATTGACCAGCTGAGCGGCTATCATAAGATGCTGTGTCAGTAAGTCGCTGAATCGTTTCGCCTTGTCCTCCCCATAAATTGGTCCGAGCACATTTGCAAAGTCCATCGGATTGCGCAGCAGGCGAGCTGTGACTGCCTGAAGATCTCCCAAATTCGCTGCGGTGCTAATAATAAAGGAACGGGTCCACATGACATGTTGCGTCCAAAGTTTTCGGAAGGTTGCGAATATATCTATCATTACTTTGCATTTTTCAAAATTAATGGTTGAGCTCTGATTCATCTCCGTTAGCTCCTTTAAATCAATTAACGATATTATAATATGCTCCAAAAAATGAGGCGTACATTGTCTGTGAGTAGAATACGGAGGCCGATTCTGCTTTTTCTTTTGAGCAGTCCGTCGCAGCAGAATTAACCATATCGCTAATTCGATCCATATACGCCCGCAAGGGCTATACAGGAGGGAGCTCAAATATATGTACGGCGGGTTATCCCGCCTATTGCATCGACTGACATTCTTGCGCACATTTTTTGCATTGTGCAGCACATTTAGCACAATGATCGTCTTTAAACGCTCCACATTCTTGAGCACATTCGTCGCAGATAGTTCCGCAAAGTTTACATAAATTTGTAGCATGGCAAGAATCCATAATCATAAATTTTGCGGATTCATGGCAAATAGAGATACACTCGTTTAGTTTGGCAATACACTTCTTTCTATTTGCTACATCAGGTTCTTCAAGACACATTTTCATACATTCAAGACACGCCTGTGCGCATTTGTTACATTCATCAATGCAAGTTTGATTTTTATTATTCATATTCACAATTCCCATGTTGAACTTCCTTTAAGAATTTATTTTCAATATGTTTACCTGAATAATAGAAACTATGCAAAACAGGGGCTGCCCGAAAAGGCAGCCCCTGTTTTCACGTCGTTGGTTCCGTTTCTTAAACCGCTGTGCAGATGAGGAAAACCACGTTTGTCATTTGAGCGGCGTGCTCCACCGGCACAGCAGACCGGAAAGCAAATCGATAGCAACAAACAATGCAAAACCCACAATGGAAATCACAACAATTCCAATATACATATCAATATAGTCAATTCTTGACCACGCGTCCAAAATATAATATCCCATACCGTACTTCGTTCCGTAACCCTCCACAAAGAACAGGATGGACACCGCGGTTCCAAGCGAAACCCGGACGCTGGTGAGCAATTCCGGCAAAATGGCGGGAAGGGTGATATGGCGGATAATCTGCGCACGACTTGCCCCGGCGCTTACCGTTACAAGATATACCGAAGGGTCAATATTGCGCACGCTGTCCCTTGCGGAAACAATCACCTGAAATACGACAATAAGAAAAATAATGGCGACCTTGGAACCGTCCCGCATACCCCAAAGCATCATGGCAACCGGCAGAAGCGCGGTCTTTGGGATGGGATAACTGAAATAGATAAGAGGATACAGGATCTTATTGGCATTTTCCGAATACGCCATTAAGATTCCAACGGGAACCCCTACCGCGAGCGAAAGCGCCAGGCCGGCTCCGATTCTTTTTAAACTAAATAGAATATGGATAAAAATTTGACTTGCGAAAACAGTTCCGAAATTCTGATAAATCGTAATCGGACTTGGAATCACGGTCGTTCTCATGATCGCAAATGCCAGATACCAAATGATGTTTAAAAGAAGAAATCCCTGCAAAAAGATCAGGCATTTATTCAGCAGTCTGTTCAATCCAGCCCCGCCTTTCATCGTCCGGCTTTAATTTCTCATGTAAGGTTCGTTTAGCCGCAAGGTAATCTACAGATTCCGGGTTTGAGTTCCCGAAGTAGGGATTCTTCATCCGATACTGAATTTCACCGTGAGAAGTCCCCATAACCACAACCGTATTCCCCAGATACAGCGCTTCTTCAATGCTGTGGGTCACCAGAACCGTGGTGGGCCGGTTCCGGTTCCATATGCGCAGAAAAAGTTCCCGGGCATCCTGACGGGTAATGGCGTCCAAAGCGGAGAAAGGTTCATCCATCAACAACAAATCCGGATGAAAAACGAATGCCCTTGCAAGCGCGGCGCGCTGAACCTGTCCGCCGCTCAGCTGCGCGGGGTACCTTTGCAGCAGCTGTGAAACGTCCAGAGCCTCATAAATATCGCTTATCTCCCGTTCCCGCTCTTCGGTTATCGGTTCTCTGCGCAGTTTCAGCGGAAGGAGGCAGTTGTCCCTGACGGTTTTCCACGGCAGCAGCCCACAGTTTTGGGGGATCACTCCGATTTTATGCGTTTTCGGGTTCAGCGGCTGCCGCCCGTTTTCTGTGACGAAATCCGCGCTGCCGCTGTCGATTGGGAGCATTCCCGCCAGAACGTTGATTAGCGTTGACTTACCGCATCCGGAAGGCCCGAGCACGGCAAGGACTTCCCCCTGTTCCATTTGCAGGGAAAGCCCGTCAATAACCGGCACTCTTCCTTTTTTCGTTCTGTAGCTGACCGATAAATTCTCTATTACAAGCATCTTTTTCTCCATGAAATTCTGCTGTTACGATCCGGAATAAACGTCGTACACCATCTGGTCATACTGCAGCGTTGGTTTACACAGACCCTTTTTGCTTGCCCACTGAACGGCGGCCTCGACCTCCTGTTTTTGGGGAAGCTTGCTGGTGCGGAAGGGTTTCACCGTGATTTTCCCGATCATTTCTTCCGGGTAGCCTACGGCCTTGATTACGGTTTTCTCATACTTGCGGATATCAGTATGATTCATATAGTCCACGGCTTCGTTATAGGCTTTGTAAAGATTGTGAATCGCGGCGGACTTGCTGTCCAGCGCGGTCTTGGAAAACGCGGAAACCGCCGGGTACAGACCGAACTGATTGGCGCTGCCCAGACGGACGGCGCCGTCGTTCAGTGCGAGGGTGGCAAAAGGCTCCGGCAAAAGCCCGAGGTCGATCTTGTTGTTGCGCAGCAGTTCAAGACGATCCGGAATCTTCGGCACAATCTCTTTCACCACATCATTGCCGGTCATGTTATTATTGCTTAAAATATCTTCCAGCGTATATTCAATCAGCGTTTTTTCAGAAATCGCAATGCTTTTCCCTTTAATCTGATTAATATTTTTAATGCCCGTGTCTTTGCCCGCGACAAGGATGTAATCCCCGTCGGTAATACCGGTAATTTTCACATCCAGCCCGGCGTTCTGGTACATGCACACGCCGATCAGGTCGGTCAGCACGCCGTCCAGTTCCCCTGCCTGCAAAGCGGCGTCCCTGTCCTTTGCGGAGGTGAACACCTCCAGATCAAGCTGGAAACCGTATTTGTCGGCAAGCTTGTTTTCATTGATAAGAACATAAGGAATCACATCAGAAGACGACATCATCCCGATGCGGATCACCGGTTTTTCGGGATTGCCCGAGGAGCTGCCCGCGGCGCTGCTCACAGCACTCTGAGGGGCGCACCCTGTCGCCAAAACCATTATTAGAAGAACAAAAACTGCTATTATTTTATTTTTCATGGTTTCCTTCCCACCTTTGATAACAATTATTTTCGATTTCCAGACTGTCCAGCACTTTCCCCGCGACAAAGCCGAGGATTTCGTCCAGCGTCTGCGGATGCCCGTAAAACCCCGGCATAGCCGGTAAAATCGTTACGCCGAGTTCTGAAAGTTCGGTCATCCTTCTGAGATGCAATGTGGACAGCGGCGTTTCCCTTGGAACCAGCACCAGCTTTCGCCGTTCTTTTATCATAACGTCAGCCGCACGGGTCAAAAGCGTTTTGGTAATGCCGCAGGCGATTTCAGCCACAGTGGACATGGAGCACGGCAGAACCGCCATGGCATCGCAGCGGTAGGAACCGCTGGCAACCGGGGAAAACAGGTTTTCGTTATCCTCGAGAATAATATCGGCTTTGCTTTTGTTCCAGAGCTGAGTCTGTTCCTCCAGAATCACCCCGGTTTCGTACGTCAGCACCTTCCGGCCCTGCTCGGAGGCAATCACATGGATTTCCAACTCCTGCTGCGCCAGCGTTTCCATCACGCGCAGAAAATACGCGCTGCCGCTCGCCCCTGTAATTCCTACTATGATTCTTTTCATTTTGTGCCTTTCTAAACAAAAGCATCCAATAGCCCGAACACCAGCAATACAATGCTGACAAGCTGGTTTACGCTGTAGGACGCAATATTAACGTTAGTCAGATTCGTCGGCGAGACCATGCGGTACTCCGTGACAAACAGAGCGGCAATGATCGCTACGCCCACATCATAAATAAAACCGAACTGCGGAACAAGAAGCCCGATGATGACCAAACAAATCAGCGTGACGGTATGAAACAGCATGGCGATGCGCAGGGCATTCTTCACACCGAACGTGACCGGAATGGAGTGCAGCCCGTTTTTTGTGTCAAAGTCATAATCCTGAGAGCCGTAGATAATATCGAATCCGGCGACCCACAGGGTGTTGGCGGCGCCCATAAAGAGCGGAACCAGCTCCAGCTTTCCCGTTACGGCCAGCCACGCGCCCACCGGCGCACAGGCACAGGTAACGCCAAGAATCAGATGACACAGAAAGGTAAACCGCTTGCAGTACGAGTAAATAATCAGTAAAAACAGAGCGACCGGCGACAGGGCAAAGCAGACCCAGTTCAGGCGATACGCTCCGTAAAGCATCACGAGGAAGCAAACGGCCGTAAATACGACCACCTCGCCCGTTTTCATTTCTCCTTTGGGAATTTGGCGGCCGGCCGTACGGGGATTCTTTGCGTCGATCTTTGCGTCGATTACGCGGTTGATTGCATTCGCGCCGGTACGCGCGCCCAGAAAACAGACCACAATCCAGAAAACCGTAGAAATGCTCGGAAGGCCGTTTGCAGCCAGCACCATGGAGACCAGCGCGAAGCTGAAGGAAAAAATCGTATGCGAAAACATTACCAGTTTTCCGTATGATCGAATCTTTTCAATCAATTTAGTCAATGCCATATTCGTTCCACCTTTTGTCGACCTGCCGCTTCATGGCGCCCGTCATGACAATGTCATCCGGCCACTCCCGGGTCAGGCCCTCCTGCTTCCATTTTTTTGTTGCGTCCACACCGATTTTAAAATCGATGACTGCAATGTCTCTTTTTGCGTCTATATTGTTAAACACCTTCCACATGACGGTGGAAAGGTCTCTGGAATCCACTTCCTCATCCACCACGATCACAAATTTGTCCGGGTGGTTCCACAGGTAATTTTCGACTAGCTCCCTGCCCTTCCATGCGCGGTCCTTGCGGATGCGCAGGATTTTAAAGGTATTCGTCACTTCTTCATTAAATCCCCTAGTAAGGCTGGCAGCGTCAATGCCCAGCCGGCACCCAAAAAGCGGCCGGTTGGAGGAATGGTCCAGTGCGTCCAGCGGGCCCTCCGAAAAAAGCAGGCTCTGAGTCCCGTTGACATTTTTGAGCACCGCGTCCCGCACGGCGGCAAGGTCCTGCACGTCCACCGATTCGTCCACCGTGACGATCAGCTTGGTGTACATCATCTGCCCCATGCCCCAGATGGCGTTCATCACTTTGCGCGCACAGCCGGGGTATTTGTTTTTAATCGAAACAATGGCGCAGTTATGAAAGACCCCTTCCAGCGGCAGGTTCAGATCCACCAGCTCCGGAATCTGCATCCGCAGCAGCGGCAGAAAAATACGTTCCGTCGCCTTTGCCATGTAGCAGTCCTCCATCGGCGGTTTCCCGACAACCGTGGCGGGATAGACGGCTTCCCGTTTATGGGTGATGCAGGTCACATGGAACTTCGGATAATAGTCCGCAAGGGAATAGTACCCGGTATGGTCGCCGAACGGTCCCTCCAGAACGGGTTCCTCCGTGGGATCGACATAACCCTCCAGCACAAATTCGGCGTCCGCGGGAACGTATATGTTATTCGTAACGCATTTGACCATTTTTACTCCGGATTTGCGCAGCCAGCCAGCCAGCATCATTTCATCCAGCATTTTCGGCAGCGGCGCGGTAGCCGCGTAGGTAACCGCGGGGTCGCACCCCAGAGCCACCGAAACGGGCATCTTCAGGTTCTGCTCCGCGTAGCCGCGGTAGATTTCGGAGCCGTCCTTATGTTTGTGCCAGTGCATGGCGGTGGTGGTGCTGTCAAGGACTTGAAGCCGGTACATTCCGCAATTTTGCCGTTTGGTTTTCCGGTCGCGGGTAAAGACAAGGGGCAGGGTGATAAACGGCCCCGCGTCCTGCGGCCAGCATTTCAGTACGGGCAGGGAGGATAAATCCACGAATTTTTCCACAACCTGCTGGCATTCTCCCCGCAACAGGCTTTTTCGAGGAAATACGCTTAAGAGACGGAGCAAACGGGGAACACTTCTTAACAGCCCCAAAACGGACAGGTTATCGGCGATATCCAGATACTTCTGGATATCGTCCGCAATATCGTCCAGCTTTTCCGCACCCAGAGCCATGCTCATCCGCTTGTAGCTTCCCATTGCGTTCATCAGAACGGGATATCGTGAGCCGTTTACCTCCCGGAAAAGCAAAGCCGGGCCGTTGGCCTTGGAAACACGGTCGGTAATTTCCGTAATTTCTAATTCCGGCGATACGGGAGCTTCAATGATTTTAAGCTCCCCGCTTGTTTCCAATTTTCTGATAAAACTCTGAAGGCCTTTGTATGCCACTCGCGCATTCCCCACTTGCTAATTAGTTTTTGAATCCGTGAATTTAATTTTTAATATATTTTTCCTGGAAATGGTCACTGTATTTGATCTCACCGTCCGGAAAAACCCATAGCGCCTCTGTATTCGGAAGGGTTCTGAGATAGGCCAGCCCCTGCTCATACGGCACGTTGAAAATCAGCTTGCAATAGATGTCCGCCATACCGGAATCGGGGGTGATAATGGTAACAGCTTTAAAATAAGTTGACGGCATCAGCGTTTTCGGATCAATGATATGGTGGTAGGTCTTTCCGTCCACGGTATAATACCGCTCATAAATCCCGCTGGTCACAACAGATTCATCCTGAATGTTGATCGTACAGAGGGATTTTTTGTCGCTTCCCTTATCCGGATTCTGAATTCCCACATTCCATTTCTCATTATTGACGCCCTTGCTGCCAATGGCCCGCACATTGCCGCCCACGCTGAGGAGCGCGGATTTGTAGCCGTGTTCCATTGCGATTTTGGCGACCTGCTCCGTGGCGTAGCCCTTAGCGATTCCGCCGACATCCAGGCTCATTTTCGGGTCCTCAAGGTACACCGTGGAGGCTTTTTCATCGATGATGACCTTATTGATATCTGTGTGCGTCATGGCCTCTTTCAAGTCGGCCATCGGGGGCAGCGCAGCGTTTTCCGGATCGTCTATCCCCGCTTCCCTGTATTGATGCCAAATTTTCAGCACCGAACCAAGCGCAATATTGAAAGCGGCGCTGTCGCTGGCGCTCTCCTTTTTGCCCAGAAGAAGCATATCAATAATTTTCTTATCTACTTTGACAGGCTTTTTCCCCGCATTGTCATTAATCGTCTTAATGTTGTTGATGCCAGGGTAGTCGTTATAGATATCGTAAAGCTCATGGTAAACCTTTAAGTTATTATAAATCAAATTGGAAAGGTTTGTAAACTCTTCTTTGGTTTCCGTATAAGCCACAATTTGCGTCATTGTGTCAAAAAGCTGTAAGAATTGAGCTTCATAGCGTGTTTTCTTGCTGGTATTGCAGGCCGGGAGCTGAAGCATCAGCGCAACGGCAAGAATCGCAGAAATCAGTCTTTTCACCAGTTTTCCACCTCAAAAAATGGAGAGGTAGAAATGAATCTACCTCTCACGAATCACTTTGTCAATTGAAGTTCCGATTATTTCGCGCTGGAAACAGCCTCATCAATGATCTTGATAAAGTCGCCGACATGTACGGTAACGGAAGCAGTCAGTTCCTTATCGGTTGCTTTGCCTTCAGAGTCAACAGCAATGCCCTTGACTTCGTCCAGAGTTTTGCCAACTACATACTTAGCAAAAGATGCAGCCTCTTCGTTCCACTCTTTGCCGATCTTGGAAGCCTTCTTCATGCCGTAAGCATCGCCCAGCTCGTTCTTTGTCTTCTGCTCTGCTTTCAGGTCAGACGTAATCTTGCCCGCTTTGGAGAAGTTTACGTTGGTCTGAGAAGCGTCGATGATGCAGCTGGTGATTTTGCCGTCAGCGCCGGTTGTGGTAACGGTGTAGTAGGAATAAGCCTGTGCAAGGCCGTCCTTGTCACCGGCATCTTTGGAGCCGGAAATGCTGGTCTGGATACCGAGGCCCAGTTTGTCGTCTGCTTTTGCACCGTTGTCAGCTGCGTTGGCAACTGCCTTCTCAACGCCGGCAATGAAATCGCCTACATGGATAGTAACGGAAGCGGTCAGTTCCTTATCGGTTGCTTTGCCTTCCGCGTCAACGGCAATGCCCTTGACTTCGTCTGCGGTTTTGCCGACTACATAGCTTGCGAAAGCGTCAGCCTGCTCGTTCCATTCCTTCTTGATGCCGGAGGCTTTGCCCAAACCGTACTCTGCGCCGAGTTCCTGCTTGGACTTCACAACGGTGTCAAGCGGAGTCGTAATTTTGCCTGCGTCGGAGAAGTTTACTTTGCTCTGTACTGCGTCGATGAGGCACTTTACGATTTTGCCGTCCTTGTCAACCGCAACGGCGACGACGGTGGAATCTGCCTCTGCAAGGCCTTTTCCGTCTTTTACATCTGTGGACTTCGCGATAGAGGTAATGACAGCCAGACCTGTTTTCAATGTACCGGTTGCTGCGGCAGATTCAGCTGCCTTTGAGCTTGCTGCCTGAGAGGCCGGTGCGGCGGAACTGGCAGTGGTAGATGAGCCGCATCCCGCAAAGCTGACTGCGGTGAGTGCTGCGGCTAAGAATACTGCTAATGCTTTTTTCATATTTTCCTCCAAAATTTTTATTTATTTACTTAAGCCGACCTTTTTTAGTGCCGGCAGAGTAACCTTGAGTAATGTTGATGTCGCTGCGCCCGCAATAATGCCGGAAATCAGCAGTACCGGGGCATAGGCCCACAAAAACATATTGGTATATAAAACGGAAACTGCAGCCATCTGCCCGATATTGTGAAAGACTGCGCCCAAGATACTAATCATCAGATAAGAGATTCTTTCCTTGAAGAGAAACAGAAACAGGACCATGCCCAGCACGGAAAGCAGTCCGCCGCAAAAACTCAGCAGTGCCGCGACTGCGCCCCTGGTCAGAAAGACAAAGAGCGATTTCAGCACCGCCAGAAGCAGCGCCTCCCTTTTTTCAACAAAGAAAAGGGAATACATCACCACGATGTTTGACAGCCCAAGCTTCACGCCGGGAACGGGCACGGGAATCTGCAGCTGGTTCTCTACCACAGACAGGACAAGAACCACCGCAAACAGAAGGCCCGTCAGAACCATCCGCTTAATCCGCAGAGAGTTGATTTCACGTTTTGTCAGGTTTTTTTCTTCAGCCATTCTGTTTCCTCATCCAATCACGGCATCCAGATCGTCGGAACTGCGCTGATCCTTCGCCACTATTTTCATCACGATACCGTTCGGCAGACAAGCGGCGCTTTCACCGATGGTGTGAAGCCTGCCCGCATGTATGCAGATTTTATCGGGGCAATTGGATTCCTCAAAGCAGATGCTACCGTCCTTAAAAACGTGAAAAACCACATTTCTATTTTGCTCAATTGAAAAGTGCTTATCCACTCCCGCCGTCAGATCAACCGTTTCCACCAGTTCTGATTTGTAAAAGATTTCGGCTTTCGCCGCTTTCTTTCCGGCAATGGTCTGGTAGGTAAACCACGCGGCCACACAAAGGACGACCGCAACGGCAAGAATAATAAGATCGGTTTTTTTGACAAATTTCATTTATATTTCCGCCTTTAGCTTAAAAAACCGCCGACAAATATCAGCAGGCTGTTGGTACCCACAAGTATAACATAATTCTGAACCGAAAGGACAAACGTTTCTTCTTTTCGCTGTTTCTTTCTAAACCGGTCAATATGATTTCTGATGGGTACAATCGTCAGCAGGGTTAACAGACAGACAGAAGGCAGAATTTTCAAAAGGACCATCAGGATAACCGAGAGATACGAAAGGTAGTACAGCCCGGCAAATACGGGCAAAGCGTTTTTGCCAAGGTAATATGGAAGGGTATATCTTTTCACCTGAATATCCTTTTCCAGATCGCAGAGATTGTTAGCGAGCATGATGTTCGCGGTCGCACAGGCCGGCAGAACCGACAGCAGCACGAGAGAAACAACCGGAAAAAGATTTACATCCAGATGAATCGTTTGAAAATCAAACGCAAATGTAAAGAATGTCCCCGCGGGCATATTGATGTAAAGCAGAAGAAAAGGGATGAATAAACCGTAGAACACGCCGGAAAAGAGCTCCCCAAGCGGCTGATGTGACAGCGGAAGCGGGCCCCAGGAATAGAGCAGACCGAACAGAAAGCACAGTCCGCCGAAAAGCAGCACCGCCGCGTCAGTCAGGAAAGCCAGCGTCAGCCCCAGAGCGGTACTGACTGCGAAAAGCAGGTAAATCATCGCTTTCGCCGTTGAACGGCGAAACGGCAGTGTTTCCCCCGCCGACTTGGCACCTTCATAGTTGTTGATTGCCGTAGCGGTCAAATCAAACAGGAGCATGGCACCGAAAAAGAGCAGAGTCAGTTTCCAGTTGACCGGCTGCTTTCTGTAAAAAAGATACGCAAGCGCCGTCAGAAAAGCAAAGACACTGGTTATTTTCGTCCGCAGTTCCACAAAATTCAAAAATCTTTTCAGCATTGCTTTTATAACCCGCGGTGAGCTTTATTCAGAATGAACATCAGCCTTTCTTTCTTACTGTCGGAAGCGCTGAGCTCCCGGATAATTTTAAAGGCTTTGTCGTAATATTTTTTAGAAACCGCTTTCGTGTAATCCAGGCCGCCGGTTTGTGTGACAGCGGAGTTGATTTCCTCTCTGGAGACTTTCTCTTCCCTCGCCTTTTGCTTGAATGCGGTAAGATTCTGCAGCGCATAAATCAGAGGAAGGGTGATAACCCCCTGCTCGTAATCCGACTGAACCGGCTTTTTAGCCAGCTGAAGCGGCGCCTCAAAATCAATGCAGTCGTCGGTAAGCTGAAAGATCATGCCGATCAGGTGACCGAGACGCATATATTTCTCCACCGAATCCTTTTCCTCTTCGCAGAGGATTGCCCCGGCGTAAAAGGAAGCCTCGAAAAGAGCCGCAGTTTTCCCGGAGATAATTCTGAGATAACTTGCAACGGAAAGATCCAGATTGTAATTATTCTGATTCTGTCTTAATTCTCCAAGACAAATTCTGGTCATGTAATCGGGAATATTGAAATCCACATAATCCCTTTTGTTCGATATGGAAGAAGCCTGCTCCAGAGCCAGACAGAACAGATAGTCCCCGCAGATAACAGCCGTACGTTTTCCGAATTTTTTCTGGAGAGTGACAAAGCCCCTGCGGAGATCGGCATTGTCAATCACGTCGTCGTGAACCAGAGTGGCAAGATGCAGAATTTCAATCGCAGACGCAAACTTGACTGCGTTTGGATGGATCTGCCCTTCCCTGTTTTCGGCACAGGCAAGCAAAGCGTGAGAACGAAGGAACTTACCCCAGGAATGAGTCAGGTGCTGAGTATAATTGCGGATGGGTTTAGGAGAGGCAGACAGTAATCTGCCCACCTCCTGTTTTACACATTCCACCGCGTCGTCATAAGTGAGGAACTCAACCGCGGCATTCTCTGTAGCAAGTTCATTAATCATTGTAAATATATAGCTTCCTTACAAATTTAACGTTTTTCCAGTGTTTCTTCAGATACGGCATTGCATAATAGTCCAGGCCAAAGACTCTGCCGCCGCCGATCAGTACAGCGATCGCGGCAAAAATCATCCAGAAGGTGTTCAGGTACAAACCGGTGGTGCATACGAACATAATCTGCAGAACCAGCGAGAATCCGGAGGACAGTGTGGTGAACAGGCCGCCGATCAGAGACAGACCGATCAGGATTTCCGCAATAACGATAAAGATCTGCATAAAGAGCTGTACTTTTTCATTCGGAAGAATGAAGGTATTGACAAACCAGTTCATCACCGGCACGTCAAGCTTAAACGCCAAGTCGTTTAAAGTGGATTTGGCAAGATCTTTTCCGCTTACAAAAATTACCTGGAACCAGCCGAGAAAGCTGAAATTCATCAAAACACGCCCAACCGCGGTCACAGCAGCCCCTGCCGCATCGGCAGCGCCTGTTGTGGCGGATGAAATGGCGTCTACGGCCAGAGAAGCCGCTCCGGCCACCGCGTTAACCACATTTGCCGCACCGGCAGCCGCGGTGGTGGTTGCGCTGCTGGTTGCGTCCGGTGTAGCGCCGCCGGCGGCAGCACCGTTCAGGATGGTGTTGTACCAGGCGTTTGCGCCGCCGAAGAAACCGGTCAGCTGCGGAGAATTAAACCAGCCTTCCACGATTTTCATGATGCCTTCATACAGCCAGACCGCGCCCAGCCAGATTCTGAGGGCGACCAGCAGAAAACTCGGGGTTTTATTGGAGAAATGGCCGCCGACAAAGCTTCTGTCGTGGCGCACGGTGAAGAATTCATGCTTCATATAGCTGAAAATCTTGTTCCAGCCAAGCACCTGAATGAAATAAATGATATTGATAAAATGCTTTGCAAACATAGCGAGGAAGGACGGAAGGCTGAACATGTGGTTCGGCAGTCCGACATGGGCAACACCGTAACGGCCGCCCACACAAACCATAACGCCGTGGAATTTCGGTTTGTACTCTTCCATTTCGCCCGTGCCGGTAAGGGCAACGATAATATTTTTCGCGGCGACATCGGAGCTTTGCTCACAGTTTTCAACCAGCTGCGGAACCGGCATCTTTTCGCCTTCCGGAGTGTAGAGAATATCGTCGCCGACGACATAGACATTCTGATTGTCTACAGAACGAAGGTAAGCGTCGGTCTGAATTCTTCCGCGGCGCGCGGACTGGAGCACCTTTGCGGCTTCGCCTGCAATTTCAGCGCTTTCAATACCCGCGGTCCAGATGACGGTCCCGGCGGTCTCATGGGTCACCGTTTCGCCGTTTTTAATTTCGATAAAGTCTTCGCCGATATTGACAACGCCGGAGTTCAGTTTAAGACCGACACCCATTTTGTTCAGGCGTCTTTCTATTTTATTGGAAAGTTTGTCAGGTAAAATCGGAACAATGCGCGGCAGAACGTCCACGTCGAAAATGGTAACCAGAGAGCGGTCGATTTCGTACTTATCGCAGAGGATCGGCACATATTCGGCAAGCTCACCCACCATTTCAATTCCTGTAAAGCCGGCGCCTACCACATAGAATGTAAGGAGCTTCTTCTTTTCCTCAGGATTGGTCTCACGGGCGGCTTTTCTGAAGCAATCATGAATATGATCCTTCAGACGAACAGCGTCATCGTACGACCAAAGAGTGTGTGCGTACTCCTCTGCTCCCTTGGTGCCGAAAAAAGTGGGCTTGGAACCGGCAGCCAGCACTAGATAGTCATAGCTGTAGTTTTCGCTGATTCCGGTAACCAATTTCTGGTCAAAATCAATGGACTGAACCGTATCAAGCTTGACGTTTACCTTTCTTCCGGCAAACACCCTGCTGAGGCTGATTTTGACACTGTCCTCATCCACACGGCCGGCGGCAACTTCATGCAGCTCAGTGAGCATAGTGTGAAACGGGTTTTTATCTATGATGGTAACGCTGACATCCTCGTGTTTTTTCAGCCGCTTGGCCAGTTTTTTCGCGGTCAGCAGTCCTGAGTAACCCGCGCCGATAATAACAATTTTTTTCTCCATAGCAATCCTCTTTCAAAACAAAGAATAATTTACAGGGAATCCTGACAAAAATCATAATATATATAAAACATATCTCGACAATATTATAACAAGCAATTTGAATAAGTCAATATGAGGGAATATAGAAATAATCCCTCTGTATTAGTGAAAAAGTCCTACTATTATGTTTCATGAGACATTTTCAAGAAAGGAAATAATAGGAATCAGTCTCAATTTTCTATAAAAATAGCTGTATTTTTGTTGTGAATATGAAATCGCTTTCAAGAAATGAGACATACAATAAAATTTGCACTTTTTAAAAAAATTTTTCCGCAGGGAAAAGATGACATTGTATTTTTCGCCTGTTGAATAAATCAACAAGAGCCGGCCGCACGAATGCTTAAGCCGGCTTGTCAGCCTTCTTCTCTTTAAAATGCGCCTTGAATTCACTCCAGACCCAAATCAATGCCGGAATCAATATCTGAAAGGGAATGGCGTAAATCTTATAGACATTCAGAAAATTAAACATCTGCATGGTATTGCTGAAAATAATAAGGCTCAATGCGATTGAGCAAAGCGCAACGGGCATCACAATTGTTTTATAGTCTTTGATATTAAATAAGCTTGCCGTCCCTTTACATGCCGTTATCAGACATAAGGAAATTTTTGTGATTCCTCCCAAAATAAAATTCGTTGAAATAACTCCTTCCACTCTGGCAAGAAATTCGCTGACATTGATGATTCTGGCCGCGGAATAGGATGGAAAATTCTCCGTTTTCAGCATCGCGGCTCCAAGCACAGAGATATTTCTCAGCATAACAACCAGCACGATCAGAGCACCCAATCCTTCTCCCAAAAGAAAAACTTTAAGGGGCTTGTCCTCTTTTCGAATATGATCCGTAATCCCCAAAAACAGCACTGTCTCCGCAAACGGAAAAGCAAAAAGTGAGTAAGAACCCGCAAAAAGAGTTTTGGTGTCGTGTTCCATAATCGGCAGAAAATTTGTAACATCTATGCGGTTAAATAAAAGGAAAATGGTAAGAAACATGAGCAGAAGGAGAGCCGCCAAATTAACCAATGACCATTTTACAAAAACTTCAATTCCGCTCTTCGCCATATGGACACAAACAAGCCCCATGACGATCATCAGGGCCAATTGAGGCGTTTCCGGTATTGACGTAATTGCTATAAACTCTGAAAAATTCCTCAAAACCAGTGCCGCCAGATGAAGGGAATACCAGGTAAACAGTGCGGTCAGTATTTTCCCAGCAAATTTACCAAACAAAATTTCCAATACTTGAAAAATATTTTTTTCAGGATATATTTGAACGATTCTTGCGTAAATCATCACCATGGGAATCGCAAAAATCTGAGACATAATCAGACAGATCCAGGAGTCCTGACCCGCTTCCGAAGATCCGCCCAGCACGACACTGCTCCCGCAGATGAAAAGGATAATCATGCATACAATCTGGCGCAATGTGAAGTATTCTTTTTCCATACGAATCTGCTCCTTTCCCTGATTTTTGCCGCACGTCAGCTACTGCTTGTAAAAAATCCCACGAGCTGCTTGATCGCACCCGAGGGTCCCGGGATCACAATATCAAATATAGAAAGAATCAGCACGAGAAAACTGGCCGCCAGAAACACAGAATAAACCCAGTTCGTTTTTTTATCGCCTTTTTTTGTAAGCGGGATAAAATCAAAGAAAATAACTGCCAAATATAAAGTGATTAGGATAATTGTCATAAACGGCACACCCGCTTTCAGCTGTGTTTCAGGAAGGAGGTATTCACGATATTTACCTTTGACTCCACCTTTACCTGTATCGTTGGAAAGATTTTGTCCCACTCCGGTTCCAGCTGCTGCCACAGCTTCACATCCGACTTGTAGATCATGTTTCCAAATCCAAAAATATCCGAGTTATACTGCGTCTGCACTTTCTTTATTACACTTTCGGTTCGCTCTTCAATCATTTTTTGTTCTCTTTGCTCTATTTTTTCCAGCGTATCTTCGTCCAGTAAATCCACACCGGGCTTCATTTCATCCACAGCAACTTCCGTTTCAATTTTTATCGTAAACTTCAATTGTCCGTTTTCGTAAGAATAGGAGTTTTTGGTTTTACTTTTTGAAATTTCAAGAGACACATCCGTTTGGTCTTCGTCTGTCGATGACGTGGTCAGTATCCCGCCGTGGATCTCATCCACCGCAAACAGATAATATTTACTCTCTTCCGGAGGCAGATACCCAACCAGCTTATCCCCTTTGAAAACCGCTTCTCCGTTTGATTCCGCCACGATATCTTCATCGTTTTTTACATCGCGAAATGCGGGAAGGGCAAGGGAGCGCCCGGGGCTGTTTAAAATACTGAACGCCTGGAAAAGCTGAACGTTTTCCATTGTTCCAACGACATTCTCATCGTCAGCTATTATTTTTTTTATTTCAAAAGCAACTACGGAATTATCCAGTCCATAGATACTGAGCAGATCTTTCGCTGTCTTTTCCTGCGATACAACCAGGCACACGGTTTCCCTGCACTCCGCGTCGGTAAGAAACCAATTGATTACGTTGCCGATATCACCGCTTTTGGCAAGTTCATTTCCAAAAATCAAAACCTCGTTATTACCCCAGTACAGCTTGTTAAGCAATCTTTTTTTAGCATTTCTGACCGCGTCCATCACCGTTTTTCCTCTTGATTCCACCAATTTGGCTTTGGTTCCCGATTCTTTTCCGGTAGACGTCAGATCGATGATTTCACAGCTGACAAGATAGTCTTTGGTTTTAGGGTCCAGGTCGATCCCAATGCCCGCAATAATGGTAATCTCATTGAGCCCGCGATAGCTCCAGCAGCCCGTCTGCGAAAGCAGAAGAATCAGACTGAGCAACAGGCAGACAATTTTTTTATTCATGGTTTCCTCCGCGATTGCTCTTCAAGCGGATTCTATTGTCTGTCATGGATTTTGTACGCGTAATCATATCCCACCATGGCGCTCGGATAAAGGTATCTTTAATATCCTGATACTGAAGGGCTCCGCTCAGCGACATCTGTGGAATTCCCAAAGAATGCAGATTAAGAATATGAATGAAAACACCGGACAGCCCTATAACAAAGCCATACAACCCAAAACTCGATGACAGGATTAGCAGAAAGACACGCAAATAAATCACCGGCGCATTCATTTTAGGAACCAGCAAGCTGGTAATCCCTGTCAGAGCAACCACAATAATCATTGGCGCGGCGACCAGTTTTGCGTCCACTGCGGCCTGTCCGATCACAAGCGCGCCGACAATACTGAGCGGCTGTCCAATATTGGTAGGCATACGAATACCGGTTTCGCGCAAAATATCAAAAACAAGAAGCATGATAAACGCTTCTGCAGCAGCAGGCAAAGGTACGCTTTTTCTTGCGCCGGCAATACTGATTAACAGCTGAGTCGGCAGCATTTGCTGCTGAAACGCCACGAGTGCGACATAGAATCCCGGAACGCCGATCGTCAGTAAAAATCCCACGATACGGAGAAAACGAGACATCGAAGTATAGAAAAAGCTCAGGTAATAATCCTCGTTGCTCTGAAAATTTTCAATAAAAAGATAGGGAACGGTCATGACTACCGGGGTACCGTCCAGAAAAATGGCAATTCTTCCCTCCAGCAGCTTTCCCACAACGACATCCGGCCGTTCTGTATACCCCGTTGTGCGAAAAGGTGACCACGGGGAATCCTTTATCATTTCGGTAAGATAGTTACTGTCCAGAACCGCGTCGATATCAATGGAATCCAGACGGCGGTAAAGCTCTTTTAAAAGATTCTTGTTGACGATTTTATCAATATAGCAAATGCAGGCCTTGGTTCTGGTCATCTTTCCAAACGTTTTAAATTTCATTTTCAGTTCATTGGTGCGTACTTTCCGGCGAACCAGGGAAAGATTCTGCATCAGGACTTCATTGAATCCCTCTCTCGGGCCGGAAAGAATTTTCTCATTCTCCGGCTCCTCCATCGCCCGGGTTCCAAATCCTTTTGAATTGAGAATAAGCGCTTCCTCAACACCGTCAATAAACAGAATCGTATCCCCATAGGTAATCGATTCGACAATTTCTTTGATATCCTTTGTCTTTTTGACCTCACTGATTAGAAGAACTTTTTCTACCAGATTGTCGAGCAGATGCGCGCCTGATTTCATATCTGCTGCGCTTTCGCCGGATAAAATCAACGGCTTGATGATATTTTCATTGATGATCTCCCCACTGACCACACCGTCACAATAGGCAATGCAGTACCGCAGACTGCTGTCCTGTCTGTTTTGAATATACCGAACGACCAAGATGTCTACATCCGTAAAAAGACTGCGGATGGTATCAACATTTTTTTGCAGGGACCGGCTCAGCGGATTGTTGTCCAGCTGCTGATTCAGGTGTTCAACCTGATCGGTCACCATTTCTTTTTTATGTCTGGAAATAAAATGAAACATATAGGATCCTCCGCGTGAAACAGTTGTTTCTATTATGCTTAAACAATGAAAAAATATGTAAAAATCAGCTCCAGCTTCTTTGCATATCAAAGGAAAAAGGCGGAGCAAAACGCCCGCCTTTTTGAACAATGATATTCCGTTTAACAAGGATAGTCAGATGAGCATTTCAAAAATTCCGAGCGCTATGACGATGCCGCCCGAAATCAGCGGAACAAAGCGGCACAGTGATTCCGGAATAAATCCTTTTCCCACTCGGTACCCCAAAGTAATGGAAACCATGCTGATAAGAAATGTAAATACCGTGGTGGCGCATATGTTCAGACCCGATATGCTGGCACCGACGCCCATCCCGAAATTGTTGATGGTCAGCGCCAATGCGAGGATTGCCGATTCTCTGACATCGATCGTGCCGGAACTGTCCATATCCGCTTTTTCCGGGTCTTTCAGCATGGTATTGAGATTTACTTTCTCATCCTGACGGCTTTGCTGCGGCTCCTTTGGCTTTTTAAAGAAATCTTTGAGAAACCATAATCCAATCAGAATCAAAATGACACTGCCAAGCGTATTTGATACGGAAACAGGAAAGAACCGGCCGATCATTTTTCCAATCCACATAGAGAAAAAGGTGCCTGCCCCCGTGATAACGGCAATCAGAAAATTAATGAAATAATTCATTTTAATTTTTCTCATTCCAAAGGTAATCGCCACTGTAAAATTGTCAAGATTTGCCGAAAGGGCAAATAATAATACGGATATCAGATACAAATTCATTCACCGCCAAAAATTATTTATTATCATAATTATGTTGGCGGCAAAATTGTGTGATTAAGAATGATGAATGAGCTTAACAATAACTGACAGCCACTGTTAAGGATATCACGGCGGTATTCGGACAAAACTATATCTGTCCGTACTAAATGATTTTTATGTGCGGAACAGGAGGGATAGACAAATGACACACGAGGGGCATATGGATACCGGGCATTCAACCGGTTCGGAATTTCTGCGCTGGTTTGGAAGAATGATTATTACAGCAGTGGTTCTTGCCGTCGTATCGTTTTTAACCCCGGGCTTTTCCATCCGCGGATTATGGTCATTTCTGCTTGCGGCAGTAGTAATCAGCGTTATTGACTATCTGGTGGAAAAGATGATGAAAGTGGACGCGGCTCCTTTTGGGAAAGGATTCAAAGGATTTATTATCTCCGCGATTATTATTTATGTTGCACAGTTCCTGGTTCCCGGCATGAGCGTTTCCATTATCGGCGCCATTCTGGGTGCTTTGGTCATCGGCATTGTTGATGCGGTCTTTCCCGTCAGAGTAATGTAACGTGGAGTAATTCCTGAAAGCGAACTGAAAAGAGGTCTGAAAAGCAAATGCTTTTCAGACCTCCCTTTTTGATAAGCCTTTGGTTCTATTTCTTGTCTGTGGCGCCTTTCGCCCTTAAAACGGCGGAATATGCCCCATTTGCGCTAAGGGCAATCATAACGGCGTTAAATGGAATCAGCGCCCCGGAAGCCCATGTCAGCGCCCCGGTAAAATACGTTGCTCCCAAAAGCAGAATCGCCGCAATAAAGTAGGACACCCATTGTGTGGCAATGTTTTTTAAAATCGGAGCCGTTTTAATAAATTGGGTAATAACCGCAGTTGCCGCGGCGCATCCCGCAAAGGTAGTCAGTGTTTCCCAAGTGAAAAAGTTATTCATACTCATTCCTCCTGTTGAAGGCCCTTGCTGCATTCCCATCAAAATTCATTGTCCAGGCCTCCAGTAACCACTTTATGACGGCGCCCCTCATCTTGTTCCAGCGTTTTCCAAACCGTTTCCTAGCAGCAAAAAAGAAGGCTGCCATAATAAACGGCAGCCTTCTTTGAAATAAATTCAGAGGAAATAAGTCTGTTTAGCCAATAAACTGCTGGGTCCAGTAATAGCGGCCCTGAGCATTTTTAGCAATACCCACACCGATCTGTGTGAAAGAAGAATTCAGAATGTTTGCTCTGTGTCCGGGGGAATTCATCCAGCCCTGCATAACCTGCTGCGGGGATGTCTGACCCATTGCGATATTTTCACCGGCAGCTCTGTAGCTGATACCGAACTGCTTCATCATGTCGAACGGAGAACCGTAGGTCGGGGACTGATGGTCAAAGTAATTCAGCTTTGCCATATCCTCGGACTTTAAGGTTGCCGTTTTGACCAGAGAGTTATTGACGGAAAGGGGTTTGAGACCGTTGGCGGCTCTTTCCTGATTTACAAGCTGAACGACCTGGTTCTGGAAGGAAGCATAGGTGCCGCCCGTAGTGGAAGGAGCGCTGGAAGTACTGCCCTGAGAGCTGGAGCTTGGCTTGGAGCTGGAGCTTGGCTTAGAACTGGAGCTCGGTTTGGAGCTGGAACTCGGCTTGGAATTGGAGCTCGTGACGGAGCCTGAATTCGTAGTGGGGCAGTTGTATGTTTTTCCGCCAATCGTAATCTGATATTTGCTGCCGTTTGAGGAATTTACCAGACAGTTGGATTTGACTGTGCAGGTGGTGCCCGCCTTACAATTGGAATTGTTCAAACAGCCGTTGGCAATACTGCAGATCTGATTGTTGGCACAGTTGCTGCCGACTTTGCAATTGGTGGAATTGGTGCCTGCAACGGTTCCGTTGGACGCGGAGGTGTTCGGGCAGGTACTAGAGGTATTGGATTTAACAATATCGGCAACGGTGGCGCTGCCTGTTTCCTGTGTGTCTGCCGCCGGTGCTGCACTGGTCTCTTCCACGGTGCCGGCTTCCGTCTGAGAATCGACAGAAACGGTACTTGTGGTTGTGCTCTGGCTCGGTGCAGCCGCTGTATTGCCGCTGTTCACAATCGCGCCGGCAGTACCCGACATCAGCACACATGCAATTAACGCAAGTATTTTCGTTTTCATGTATTATCTCCTTTTCATGCTTCTCAATTTGAATTGTTACAAGTTTGTAACTTTTCTTGCACTTATCGTAACACCAAAGCATAAAGAAGACAATACTGAAAATTATGTAAACTAATGAAGATGATGGAAATTTTCTAAATCAGAAAAATTAATTATTTAATCTTCTGATAATATCGTACGCTTTGTCATCATTCTTGACAAAGCCCTGCACCGTCGTATCGATTCCGCTGTAGTCACTGAAGTTCACAAAAGCGTCGGTAAGCTTTTCCATCAGCGCTGCGGGCATATTTCTACCGGCGGCAAGGGCATCCTTAGGAATTTCCTCCGTACGGGCAACAATAATAAGCTGATCCGTGAAAAGGCCGTCCGCGCGCGCCTGATTGTAAACCTCGTCGTAGGTCGCGCCCGCGTCCACTTCCCCGGCAAGAACAGCGTTGACAACATTGTTGTGGTTGCCGGCAAAGACGACTTTTTCAAAAATAGAATCAGGATCCATATGGTTCTGCTTCATCATATCTCGCGCGTAAAGATACCCCGATGCGCTTTTTTCATCCACATAGGCGAAGGTTTTTCCCTTTAGGTCGTTAATGGAATGCACCCGGCCGTCCTTGCGGGCAACAATATAGCCGTTGTAGGAACAGCGGCCCTGCACCTTCGGTGTGACCAGCACGTTTGCCCCGCACTTTTCATGCGCACTGACATACGCAAACGGCGAAAACCATCCGACGTCAATAATTTCTTTATCCACACTTTCGCTGAGCGCGTCGTAGCTCCTGACGATCAGGGTACGGCATTTCAGGCCCACGCTGGCGCAAACCCGCTCAAGGATGGGTACATAGGTCTGCCGGATGCGGTCCGGCTCGACAAAGGGATTGACGCCAAAGATAATTTCATCCTGCTTTTTAAAGAACCTGGCGTCCTGCTGCAGTGTTTCGGCTGTTTCCCCGATTTTGTTGCAGAAGGAAAGAATGGTTTCGTTTTTCTTCTGCTGGACATTGACCATCTGAATCGCGGAGCAGGAGACGTCGTGGGTTTCCTGCACCGCAGCCGCCACGTTCTCAACGGCCTTTTCAATTTCGGCCGCGGTGTTTTTCTGCATCAGCGACTCCTCGGTAACGCCGGAAATCGCGTGCTGAACGTCTTTCAGGATCGAGTTGATTTCCTGAATGATTTGAGATGACTCCGTTACAATTTCGTCGACATTTTTCATTTTGTCGCTGATTTCGGTCATGGCCGTATTGGATGTCTGTATTTTATCGACAATATTTCTGACAACGCCTTCAATGACAGAGATTGCGTCATCCGTCTGTACCGCAAGACGCCGAATTTCGCCTGCCACAACGGAGAACCCCCTGCCGGCCTCCCCGGCGCGGGCAGCCTCTATGGCCGCGTTCAGTGCCAGAAGGTTGGTCTGACTCGATATTTTTCTGATATAATCCACAATTTCATTGATTTTTGCGGAAGACTGCTGAAGCTCCAGATTGCTGTCGGAAGCGACTTTAATGACCGAAGTGAGGTCAAGAACAAAGCTCCCGATACTCAGGATGGTCTGTTCGTTCTTATTCAGCATTTCTATAGAAGTTTTGGAATGCTCCTCAATTTTGACAATTCCGGAATTCAGGTTGGTGCATGCTCCGGCAAGCTCGTTGATGCTCGCATTGATTTCTTCCGAACTGGCCGCGTTCTGTTCGCTGAGTTTTTCAATCTCATAAGAAATCTTTGCTACTTTTTCAAAGGTTTTCATGTTGTCTTTGGAAAGCCAGATCAGCTGCTGGGAATCAAAGCCCATTGCTTCCGCAACCTGAAAAAGCCGCTCGCCCAGATTCTCCTGTCCATCTTCTTTTTGCTCAGCGGAACGGGATTTTTCAGGCGTTCCTCCAAACAAAAAATCGACAGCAAAAACAATCAGAATGCTACCGATCACAGAATAGAGAAAGCCGCCCAATCCCTGGAAATCAAACAAAAAGCCTGCCGCCTGAAAGACGAGAATCGCGATTGCGGAAAGAAAGACCGACCGTTTCGATGTAAAATTCATTTTTCTACCGCCTCAGCATCAAAAAATTCAGTTCAAAACTGATAAAATTTTACTTCTTTACTGATATTTCCACGTTTCTTTTACACAACAATATTATATTTCAAATCTCATAAATTGTCAATAATATCTATATTCCCTTAAAATTCTTCCTTTTTCTAATTTAAAAACCATAGGACGAAAAAAACGCCCTGAACCAAGCTTTTGAGGCTGATTCAGAGCGTTTTCAATTTTTCGTGTCTTAAAAGTTGTTTGACAGTCTTTCCGCCGAATTTCATTCGGATTGCGCGGCATCATTTTGAAAGTTTATCCATCACAGCCAGTATTTCGTCTATTTTTTCCTCGGAGTCTCCCTGTTCAAACGCTTCTTTGACGCAGCAGCCGAGATGCGCATGGATAATTTCTCTGTTTGCTTTTTTCAGGATTGCCTGTGTTGCCATCAGCTGGTTGGAGATATCAATACAGTAACGATCCTCCTCCACCATCTTCAGAAGCCCGTCGAGCTGGCCGCGCGCCGTTTTCAGCAGCCGGGTCACCTTATCTTTGTCTGCTTTCATAGCAGTCCTCCCATGCAAATTTATCAGCTGAACAGGCCCTTCTTTTCCTCTACGGAAACTACTTCATAGCCTGCTTCCTGTACAGCGTTTCTCAATGTTTCGTCGGAAACTTCCGTTTTCAGGGAAACCGTTGCGTTGTTCTTTTTCAAGTCCACCTTCGCTTCCACGCCCTCAACAGCGTTCAGCGCTTTTTCTACTCTGGCCTTGCAATGTTCACAGCTCATGCCTTTGATCGTAATCACTTTTTTCATTTCAGAAAGATCTCCTTCCGTTTGTAATTGTATTGTATTTTCAACTGTGCTTTGTGCTTTTCCCGCTGCTATTCTGCGCGGTTTAAACAGCTTTAGTCGCAGCGCATTGGTAACAACGCACACAGAACTCAGGCTCATGGCCGCCGCGCCGAACATCGGATTCAGCTTCCAGCCCAGCAGGGAGAAAAACACGCCGGCCGCGAGCGGGATACCGATACTGTTGTAAAAGAACGCCCAGAACAGATTCTCCTTGATATTGCGGATAACGGCCTTACTCAGCTGCACCGCGGTCACGGCGTCCAGCAGGTCACTCTTCATCAAAACGATGTCCGCTGATTCGATCGCGATATCCGTTCCCGCTCCGATCGCAATTCCCACATCGGCTCTTGCAAGCGCGGGAGCGTCGTTGATACCGTCGCCGACCATGGCGACCTTTTTGCCGCTTTCCTGAATCCGGCGGACTTCGCTTTCCTTGTCCTGCGGCATTACCTCCGCCACTACACGGTCAATGTGGAGCTGGCGGCGAATCGCTTCGGCTGTCCTTTTATTATCGCCCGTCAGCATCACCACGTCAATCCCCATTGCCTTAAATTCTTCAATGGCCTGACGGCTGGTCGGCTTTACGACATCCGCCACGGCAATGACGCCCAGCAGATTCTGCCCCTGCGCAAAATACAGCGGCGTTTCTCCGTTTTCCGCCAGCGAATCACAGGCACTTCGCAGGGACGAAATATCGACCTGCTTACTGTCCATCAACGCTCGGTTTCCGGCAAAATACTCCTTGCCATTCAGCACGGCAACAACGCCCTGCCCCGAAACGGAATCAAACCGGTCAACCGTTTTGAGCACCAGCCCCAATTCAGAGGCCTTTTCCACAATGGCGTCCGCAAGCGGATGCTCCGACGGCTTTTCAATGGAAGCGGCGACGGTAAGCAATTCCTTCTCCGCGGCAAGCCCGGTGGTCAGAATATCCGTCACCTTCGGCTTGCCTTCCGTAATGGTTCCGGTTTTATCCAGAACAACCGTATTCACGGTGTGCGCCGTTTCCAGCGCCTCCGCCGATTTAATCAAAATTCCGTTGGAAGCGCCCTTGCCCGTACCGACCATAATCGCAACCGGAGTCGCAAGGCCCAGAGCACACGGGCAGGAGATGACGAGCACCGCGATTCCGATGGAGAGCGCGAACTCAAACGACTGACCGGCAATCAGCCACGCCGCCGCCGATACAATAGCAATCACGATGACTACCGGAACGAAAATTCCGCTGATTTTATCAGCAAGCTTTGCAATCGGCGCCTTGGAGGAGCTTGCTTCCTCCACCAAATCGATGATCTGGGCCAGTGTGGTGTCGTCACCGACCTTCTGCGCCTCAAACTTGAAAAATCCGGTCTTATTAATGGTTGCGGCAATGACTTTGTCACCGACATGCTTTTCTACGGGAATGCTTTCGCCGGTCAGCGCAGACTGATCGACAGAGGAACTTCCCTCCACGATGATTCCGTCCACGGGAATACTCTGACCCGGGCGAACGGGTAAAATATCCCCGACGACGACCTCTTCCACCGGAATTTCGATTTCTTCCCCGTCACGGATTACCATCGCTGTTTTCGGAGCCAGATCCATCAGCTTGGTAATCGCTTCCGAGGTTTTCCCTTTAGACCTAGCCTCCAGATATTTCCCAAGCGTAATCAGCGCCAGTATGGTACCCGCCGACTCAAAATAGAGATCCATCAGAAAATGATCCGCCATCTCCATATCGCCGTGTCCCAACCCGAAACCGATTTTGAAAATGGCAAAGATGCCATAGACAATTGCGGCTGTGGAGCCGATAGCAATCAGGGAATCCATGTTGGGAGCCCGTTTTGCAAGCGTTTTGAAACCAACCTGAAAATATTTGCGGTTCACATAGGCAGTCGGCAAAAGCAGCAGGAACTGTGCAAAAGCGAACACTACGCCGTTTTCCGGCCCGTGGAACGTCGCTTTGATGAATTCCGGCACCGGAAGACCGATCCATTCCTTCAGCATATGATGCATGGCCAGATATAACAGGGGAATCAAAAAGGTAAAAGAAACGATCAGACGGGTCTTCATCGACTGCAGCTCCTTTTGAACAGGATTCTCCTGCGGCTGGCTTTTCGCGTTTGCGTTTGCCTTGCGCGAATACACGGAAGCACCGTATCCCGCGTTTTCCACCGCGTGAATAACCTGAGCGTCATTGGACACCGTATCGTCGTAGTCCACCGTCATACTATTTGAAAGCAGATTGACGTTAACGGAATTGACACCGTTTAATTTTCTGACACTCTTTTCCACATTTGCCGAGCAAGCCGAACAGGTCATGCCCGTTACATTGAATTTTTTATTCATCGTCTCACCTCACTACACCCCCGTGGGGTGTATTTACAGTATACTTATATTCATAGTATTTGTCAACAATAAATTTTCATTATCGCAAAAGCAAAAATTACGGGCGCTACCATGCGCCCGTAAACAATTTTCCCGCTGTATATCCACTTAAAAACAAGGTTAATCCTAAGATCACGGATGCTCCGATAAACAGAGTGGACTTTTTGATGTTCCCGCTTTTGAGCAGCTTGACACTCTCCACCGAAAAAGTGGAAAAAGTAGTAAAAGCCCCGCAGAAACCATCCCCCATCAAAAGGTAAGGGCTGCCGGTAAAATCAAGACCGCTGATAACCCCCAGCAGCATTGCGCCGCTGACATTGATACACAGCGCGCCCAGCGGAAATCCGTCCTTTGCGTGGCGCAAAAGAAATTCCCCTATTTTGTAGCGGGTCACCGCACCGCAGGCGCCGCCGATGCACAGAAAAAACCAACTCATTCGGCGTCCTCCAAAAATAGAAACTGCTTTGCAGTTCTCATACCGGACCAGGCCGCACCAAAGCCCAGAAAGACAGAAAAGGCAAGGTAGCCGATAAAAGAAACCGGGTCATCCGACAAATAAAAGCCGATCGATTCTTTACAGAGTGTGGAAAACGAAGTGTATCCGCCTAAAAATCCGGTGGTGATTCCCAGCTTGATTTCCGGCTTGACAGTCTTTTTCGCAAAATAAGCAAAGGCCAGGCCGAGCAGAAAACTGCCGCTGATGTTGACAAACATAGCTAAAAATGCTCGGTTGTCCGGGGCCGAAAAGAAAGCCGCCTGAACTGTGCACCTTGCCATGGTTCCCAGTGCGCCGCCAATTCCGATGGATAAGATGTTTTTCATGATACCTCCTGTAATGAAAAATATAAAATAAAAGCCGGCTCTCTCTGAAATAAAATTCAGAGAGGGTCAGCTTTGTTGACACCGTTTGCCGTTCAAAAGCTGAAGATTCTTTCCAGAAAAGAAGGGATTGCTTTTCTCGCGGTTCAGGACTTGTGCACATATCAATAGCCGTATTTACTAATGAATATAGATAATAATACCACATCCATGCGATTCCGGCAAGTAGAATTTGGGGCCGCGAAAAACTTTTTTAACAGCCGCAGGAGCCGCCCCGCTTCTTTTTGAAAAATAATATGATATAATTAGGAAAACACCGGTACTAACAAGGATGTGAGCACTATGGATAATAACCACCCAAGCAAATTGCTGAAACCAATTGTGCAGACGGCAGAAATGGTTCTGATTCTGGCCGGAGCCACCCTTCTTTCCATGCTGTTTAAAAATACGGGATTATCCGAAATCAACACGGTGGTTATCTATATTCTTTCCGTATTAATTGTTTCGAGGATCACAAACGGATATGTCTACGGAATCTGTGCCTCCGTGCTGGGGATGTTCTGTTTCAATTTTTTCTTTACCGAACCCTACCACACATTTAATGTTTACAATAAAGATTATCTGGTTACCTTTTTTGTGATGCTGACCGCCTCCATCCTCACCAGCACGCTGACCAGTAAAATCATGGATTCCAACAACACCGCAAAGCAGCGCGAAAAACAGTCCAACATCCTTTTTCAGATTACCAGCTCACTGGCAAAAGCCGCCAGCGTTCAGGATATCGCGACCGTTTCGGTCAAAAGCCTGTCCAATCTTCTGGACTGTGACGTTTGCTGTGTTACGATGGATACGGAAAACGCCGTTTTTGAGGAATACAGCCTCCGGCAGAGCGGACGAACCGTCGACATCAGGCCGCTGAACGCCGCGGAACTGGAGACCTTAACCGAAAATCTGGCTGTACAGCCAATTGCCGACAAGCATCACCAGTACGCACTGATTTGCCTTCCGTACGGACAGACGCAGGGGCATCCGGAGGAAGAAAAACTGCTTTCCTCCATTTGCGTACAGATTTTTGCGGCAATGGAGCGGGAACGTCTTTCCGCCGAAAGAAAAAAAGCAAAAAATGACGCGGAGCGTGAAAAATTCAAAAGCAATCTTCTGCGCGCCATTTCCCACGACCTGCGGACACCGCTTGCCGGAATCGCCGGCGTGGCGGAAATTCTTCTGTACAGTCTGAAAGATGAAAATAACATCCGGCTGGTACAGGGGATTTACGACGATTCCCGCTGGCTGACTCAGATGGTGGAAAACATCCTGAGCCTTACCCGGATACAGGAGGGAAAACTGGTCGTGCGCAAGCAGCAGGAAGCAGTGGAGGAGATCGTGGGGGAAGCGGTCAGCCACGCTTCCAAATATGCCGACGGACGCAGCGTGGAAATAGAGATTCCGAATGACGTAATCTTTGTTCCGATGGATGGAAAACTGATTGAACAGGTGCTGATAAATCTGATTAACAACTCCATTAAGCACACCTCCCCGGGGGATACGATCCAGGTGACGGTGAAACCCGGAAAGGACCAAGTCTGGTTCAGCGTATCCGACAACGGTACCGGAATCGAGCCGCGTGACCTGCCTAAAATTTTCGACCTGTTTTATACGGAGGGTCGCGCCAGGGCGGATTCAAAACGGGGACTTGGACTGGGGCTGGCAATCTGCAAAACGATCGTAAACGCACACGGGGGTAAAATCACCGCAGAAAACAATAAAGACGGCGGAGCGACAATTCGGTTTTATCTGCCAGATGAAGGGAGCAAAAACGGTGAATAGCAACGAACTGTTTCTAATCGTTGAGGACGATCGGCAAATTCGGTCGTTTATCAGTTTTTCTCTGAAAACGCGAGAATACCGCTCCATTGAGGCAACCACGGGCAAAGGTGCCATGAAGGCCATTGTCAGCGAGCATCCGGATATTATGATTCTGGACTTGGGACTGCCGGATATGGACGGCCTTGAAATTATCCGGCAGGTACGGGCCTTTTCCGATATGCCGATTATTGTGGTTTCCGCACGCGATCAGGACAAAGAGAAAATAGAAGCTCTGGACGCCGGTGCGGATGACTATCTGACCAAACCGTTCAGCATCAATGAGCTGCTGGCCAGACTCAGGGTGATTCTGCGTCATTTGTGCAAAGGGGAAAATCCCGTACAGGAAAATTACCATATCGGCGAGCTTGAGGTAAATCTGGAAAAGCACACCGTCACTCTTTCGGGTAATGAAGTGCATTTCACCCCGATGGAGTTCAACGTTCTTGCCCTGCTGGTCCGGAATTCCGGCAAGGTGCTTACCCACAGCTATATTCTGAAAGAAGTCTGGGGCTCATATCTGGACAGTGATATGCAGTCGCTTCGCGTGTTTATGGCAAACATCCGCAGAAAGCTGGAGAAAAATCCCGCGAAGCCGCGCTACATTATAACGGAAGTCGGCATTGGGTACCGGTTTGCCGACGAATAATTTTCGGCGTGTTTATGGAATCTTTATATCTTTCTCCTATTCTTAATACCGCGATAATACCGCCTGTGTTAAGATAATGGACGGAAAGAAGGGATCCCCATGCGATTGTTTGTCAAAGAAAAAAGCAATGGACTCATTATTGTCGGCTGCGGCCGTCTGGGCAGCTCCCTTGCCCGTACGATGGCCGAAGAGGGACAGAACGTAACTGTGATTGACTGCGACGAAAATGCCCTGCAGAAGCTGCCCGCGTCCTATGAAGGCTGCTCCGTAATCGGGGACGGAACGGATACCGACATTTTGGAAACAGCCGGGATTCGGCACGCCGCAGCACTGATTGCGGCGACCGACGATGACGCCGCAAACATCATGATTGCGCAGATTGCCAGCCGGCATTACCAGCTGAAGAACGTGATTGCTTATGTGGAAAACACTTCAAAAGCGGTCAACAGTCCCGAAATAAATATGATAATGATCTCCCCCACCATTCTTTCCGTTAAGGAAGCTCAGAAAATTTTATTTCATGTCAAGGAAGAGAAAGCGGTATGAACATATTACTGGTGGGCGGGCACACAAGAACCCGCTATTTGGCGGCGGCGCTGAAAGCGCGCGGTTATCATGTCAGGGTCGTCGGAGACGACTACGGCTGGTGCAAAAAGCTCGCCGACGACTACGAGGTGGAAACCGTCTGTGGAGATGGCACCGACCCGCTTACACTGAAAGAGGCAGCGGCGGATAAAATGGATATGATTGCCGCCGTCAGCGGCAAAGACGCCTTTAATCTGCTGGTCTGTGAAATTGCCAAAAAACAGATGCTGACCAGAAAAACACTGGCTGTTGTAAACGACCCGAAAAATCAGAAGCTTTTTGAAGAACTGGGCGTTGATAAATGCGTCAGCTTTACTCGGTTTTTAGAGGACAGAATTGAGCAGGAAGAAATTGCAGATCACATTTGCCGCTATCTGCCGATTGCGGACGGAAGGGTCGTAGTCTGTGAAGCAATCATTGATGCCGATTCCAAAGTGCTCAACAGAAAGCTGTGGGAAATTCCGCTTCCGCCTCAAAGCATCATCGGCTGTATTATCCGTGAGGATCAAACCCTGATTCCCCAGGGGAACACCCAGTTGGAGGAAGGCGACCACGCCGTCATTCTTTCCTCGGCGGAATCAGTGGACGAAGTAACGGCGCTTTTGTCCGGGCATAAAAAAAGATAAGCAAAGCAGTGAAATACTGAACAAGTAACCCCCGCGGTTTGACCGCGGGGGTTACTTGTTCTTGCTGTAAAGGATGTTACGGTACCGGCCTCGGCTTCCGGCTGATCCTGTAATAAACCGTGAACAGGCAGCCCGCCAGCACGGTCAGCAGCACAGCCGTCAGCAGCTTTCCCGAAGAGACCGGATAAACGGAAGAAACCCCTTTCTTTACAATTTGAAGAGATGTTCCGTGGATATCCGCTTCGCCGCCATGCTGTGCACAGGCCCGATAAAATACACCTGTAATTTTCACAGTGTCACCTGTGTTTTTGTAATCGCCGTATCGGGTAATGGAACGGGCGTCCGCGGTTTTCATCCAGATGCCGATCGCGTTGGTCCCGTCATTGAGATTGACCCAGCAGTATTCCCCTCTCTCCAGCATTTCTCCGATCGCCTCCCCCTGGACGGAAACTTCTTTTCCGTCCATTGCTTTGGCATTTTCAATCAGAGAATTGATGCTGACGGCATCTGCCGCCCTTACCTGCACAGAAAAGGGAATTACCAGAATAAGACAGAGAATCAATGTCTGAAGGATTTTACGCATAGCTTTTTTACACCTCCCGCCACATAGCCAAACAGAGCAAAGACGGAAAGGAATTCCAGCCTGCCCAAATACATTGCGATAATATAGTAGATTTTCAGTCCAGCAGGAGTACCCGGTGCAGTTACGCCGACCGAAAGGCCCACATTCCCCGTAGCTGACGCGGCCTCAAAGGCAGAACTGGCCAGAGGATATCCATAAAAGGTTCCCAGAAGTGTTCCTGCGCTGAATAAAGCCATATAACAGATGATGATCGTTGCCGAAGAACGCACCAGAGAATCGTCAAGAATATGATCCTTCATATAGTGGAACTTATAAGCCTTTACATTTCTTTCGGAACAAAGCAGTTTTTTAACATCCATCAAAAGCCCTTTAAAAACGATTCCCACCCGCAGCCCTTTAAAGCCGCCCGCGGTGGAACACGCGGAACCGCCGATCAGCATGGCAATTATCATAATCAGAATACCGAAATCTCCCCATTCCAGAGCAAATTGCCTGGCGTATATGCTGCCGAAACCGGTTGTGGTGTGGGCGGACAGTACATTAAACACCACCCTTCTGAAAAAAGAAACCGTGTTAGGGTAAACATGCAGCTTTTCCAGCCCGTAAACCGCAAGCATGCAGGCAAGAAACGAGGTAATGAAAAAGCTCTGTGTCTCAATGTTTTTGACAAGCTCTTTCCGTTTTCCCTGCCAGATGGCGTAGTGAAGACCGAAATTGAAGGAACCGATGATAAAGATTACCATGGCGACCGTTTCGTAGGATACACTGTGATAATACATAATGTTCTGTGTCATGGGGGCAAAGCCGCCCGTGCTCCAGGCGGACTCAAATATGTAAAGCGCGTGCAGAAGCGCCGGCACCGGGCTCAGCCCAATCAGTACTCCGTTCAGCCAAAGCGCCGCTGTGCCGATTAACAGATAAACCATGCTGATCTTCCAAATCAGCCGCGCGGTTCCCTTTACATTGGGTACCAGTTCAATGTCCTTTGCTTCGCCGACATAAAGCTTATATGCTCCGTTCGTGCCCTTCACCATGACGGTAAGAGCCAGAACCACCATGCCCTGCCCGCCGATAAAGGTCAGCATATGCCTCCACATATTCAGCCCGCTGGAAAGATGGTCCAGATTCTGTGTCAGCACAAGTCCCGTCGTAGTAAATCCGCTCATCACATCAAAGCAGGCGTCCAGCATGGAGCCGACATTTCCGCTGAGAAAGGTCGGGATGCCGCACAACACCATCAGAATCAGCCACGAAAGAGCCGCTACCACAAACCCATGCTTCCACTGTATGTTGGCCTTTTGCAGCCGGGTGCGCCACCCGCACAGCACCAGTCCCAGTCCGACCAGAACGGTGATTGCCATGCTGATAATAAAGTCGAGAAGTGGGTTCCACTCGGCAAAGATAAGGGAAGTAATAATCGGAATCAGCGTCAGTACCGCCATACACAGGACAATATAACCCGTATAGTAGCTGATAATTTCCAGACTGCCGACTGTATTGCGATTGATTTTCATTTCAAGACCTCACGATCATCACTGTGACAAGAAGAATCACAGCGGTATAGACCAGAGTCCCCAAAAGCTCGGTCGCAAGTCCCATCAGTTCATTTTTTTTGTGCTGCATTTTATGATCTCCTATCGCGTAAAAAATCCATGAGTTCCATCAAGGCGGTATGATTGGTAATAAACAGCACCTTGTCTCCTTCATGAATCTGCGTGTCGCCTCTTGGATAGATGACTTTTTCCTCCCGTACAATGGAAGTAATCACACATTCCTGAGGAAGCCGAAGGTCTTTGACCACCATCGAGCACCACGGGTGGGAATGGCCGATGTCCAGTTCGACCAGCAGCATGGAACCGCGTTCAAAGGTCTGGATAATGCGGTATTCCTCCCGGTCAAGCTCCGATTCAATCAGATTTGCAATCACTTCCGTGCTGCAGACGATACGGTCGACTCCAAGCGCCTTGAACATTTCTATGTTTTTGGGATTGTTAACGCGCGCAATGGTTTTCTGAATATGAAAACTGATCTTGGCAATCTGGCAGATCACCAGATTTTCCTCATCCGTACCCGTCACAGCAGCCACAATCTCCGCTTCCGCGATTCCGGCATCGTCCAGCACTTCCAGATCCGTGCCGTCCCCGCAGATGACGTCCGCGTCAAGCTCGTCGGCTATTCTTGCGCAAATATCTCTGTCCCGCTCTACCAGCGTGACCTGGTATCCTCTTTCTTTCAGGGTTTTCAGCAAATTGTATCCGATCTTCCCCCCGCCTATAATGATTGATTCCATATCGGCACCTCTTTACTCAATGCTTTCAGCAGTTTTTCTTCCTCTTCCCTGTAAATGGTGCAGACAATTCTGTCCCCGCACAGGACCGGTTCCCCTTTTTGTGGGATCTGAACCGTCTTATCTCGAATCAGCCCCGAAACGGTGCAGGCATACTTTTCCTGCAGTTCTTCTACCGTATACCCATCCTTCTTTCCCACGGTGAACGCAATGATTTTACAGCCATCCCCTAAATCTGCAATGGTATCGACGTTTTTAGCATCCAGTCTGTTTTTTAAAATTTCAACCCCCAGTTCCACCGGATTGATGGTGCTGATGTTGAGCTTTTCGTAAATATACTGCCTTGCCGGATCATTGATTCGCGCGATGATTTCCGGCACATGATAAATTCGTTCCGCAATCAGACACACGGTAATATTGATATTATCGTCCGAACTCACAGCCAAAAGCGCGTCGGCCTGCCGGATTCCCCCTTCGGTCAGATTATCGCTGTCGAATTCAATTCCCTGTATTCTCTGACCGTTGAATCCGCTGCCAAGAACGTCCAGCCTGCTCCCGCTTCGGTCAATCACACAAACGTCGTGCCCAAAGTCAGACAATTCCGTCGCCAGCCTGCTTCCAAGTCTTCCGCACCCGACTACAATGACATACATGATCTCACCTGCTCCATCCATTTTTACAAGAATATTCGAAGGCTGAACACATTGCCTGTGCCAGCCCATCACACAGACTATCATTATTTACATAAAGATAGTGTTAAGATGGCGTATCTAATATGAATACTGTGTAAAGATGGAAATTCGGTGAGATGAACATTGCAAATTTACCGTGTTGTGGTAAACTAATAAAAACAAACATCGTTATAGGAGTCCTGCAAATGCCCAAAATCGGAATGCGAATCATCAAATCCTCTGTTGCGGTTTTTCTCTGCTTCGCGATCTATCTTGTGCGCGGAGACGGAATTCCGTTTTATTCCGCAATCGCGGCTGTTCTGTGTATGCAGCCGTATGTCTCCAACAGTCGGAAGGTTGCCATTAACCGGATTATCGGCACCTTTATCGGCGGTATTGCCGGCATGCTGGTCATGATGGTTGAAAAGAGTTTTCTGCCCCCGGATGTGCCGGTTCTGAAATATTTGCTGGTGTCCGCGGCCATCATCCCGCTGATTTATACCACCGTACTTGCGAAAAGGACTTCCGCTTCCTACATTACCTGCGTTGTATTTATGAGTATTACCGTTTCTCACGGTCAGGACGCTAGTCCTTATTTTTTCGCTTTAAATAGAATTGTTGATACACTAATCGGCATTTTCGTCTCTCTGGGCGTCAATGCGTTTCATCTGCCCCGGGGCAAAAACGGAAAACTGCTGTTTGTCAGTGACCTTGACGGCACACTGACGGATTCCGGCGGTCAGCTGAGCAGTTTCACCCGCTTCAAGCTGAACCAGCTTCTGCAGAAGGGCGCCATGATTACGGTCGCCAGCAAGCGCTCCTCCTCTTCGATGGAGCCGATCCTGAAAGGGATTTCTTTTTCACTGCCGGTTATCACCATGAACGGGGCGGCCCTTTACGATTTAAAGAAAAAGACCTACCTTTACAGTAAAAATATCCCCTACGCAACCGCGAAGGAAGTGCTGGGGGTATTTGACAAATACGGACTGAACTGCTTTGTGCACACGATCGTCAACGATATCCTTCATATCTACTACGGCGATTTCACCAACGCCGCGGAAGAACGTTTTTACCACGAACACAAGCTGAGACCTTTAAAGAACTATATCTGCAATCCGCTGCCGGAAAACCGCGACGTCGTCTACCTCATGGCCGTCGACCGGCTGGAAACGATTCAAATGCTGCGAGAGGAAATTATGAACCTGAGCTGTGCCGGCCAAATCGACGCGGTTTACTACCCCGACCCGCACAATGAAGAGCATTATTTTCTGGAAATATTCAGTGTGGAGGCTTCCAAAGAAAACGCCGTAGCGGAACTGAAAAGGCGCTTTGAAATGGAAAAAGTCGCCGTCTTCGGCGACGACGAGAGCGACGCGGGTATGATTCAAGCGGCGGACTACGGCTACGCGGTGGCCAACGCTTCGGACAGCCTGAAGAAAACGGCGCCGAATCTCATCGGCAGTCAGGACAGTGACGCGGTGGTCAAAACAATGGAAAAGCTGTTCCATTCCAGAAAGCTTGACTGATTTTCCGGGTCCCGGATACCGGAATATAGCCGCTCCAGTGATAAATGGGAAGAAAACAGCCCGCCGCCGCTCCGTGGGGCAGCGACAGGCCAAAGTCTTTACATAATACATATCATGAAAGGACGCTTGAATTGAATTATTACTACACCACCAAATTTCCCACGGTTCGTGCAAATCAAAAACTGATAATGATCGGGGAGAATTTCTGATGCTGACATCCTTTTTAACTGTTTTTGAAAAAGTATTCGTTCTTTTTATAATGATTTTTATCGGTTATCTTTGCGGAAAAACCGGCATGATTACAAAACGCGGTGCACAGCAGATTACTTCCATTCTTCTATATGTTGTAACTCCCTGCCTGATTATTGCTTCGCTGCAGAGCATCATCGGCGATATCGGCATCACGGCACTGATTTCTGCTACCTTTTGGTCGGCGGTTTCCATGGGCGCAGCGATCTTTGTCAGTATGCTGTTTTTCCGTAAAAGCCCCAACAACCAAAAGAAAATTCTGCGCTTCGGAGCTGTCTACTCCAATAGCGGATTTATGGGAATTCCGCTGGTGGAAGCTGTCTTCGGCAGCACGGGAGTCGCCTACGCATCCATGTACAACGCTGCGTTTAACTTTTTGATGTGGACACACGGCTACGCCAGTGTTAGCGAAAAGCGGTCGCCGGGGGTGAAACAGATCCTCACAAATCCGGGAATCATCGGGCTTGCGGTTGGATTTCCGCTTTTTGCCTTTTCCCTGCAGCTGCCGGAAATTCTGAAATTTCCGATTGATTCCATGGCGTCCATGAACACGCCCCTTGCCATGATGGTGGTGGGAATCTATATTTCCGGAATCAATCTGAAAGAGCTGTTTACGAGCCGCAGCCTTTACCTGCTTTCCGCTTTAAGACTGGTTGTGCTCCCTGGATTGACCCTTCTGTTGTTCCTTCCGTTTGGAATTGACAAGACGATCGCATCTACCATTCTGCTTCTCTCATCGGCACCGGCGGCAACGGCTACCGCGATGTTTGCGGTACAGTTCGGCGGCGACGCTAAGCTCGCTTCCAAGGCGGTGGCACTGACGACCCTGTTGTCCGCGGCAACAATGCCCGTGTTCTGTGCTTTGGCAAAAGAGATTTTCTAAATGGCCACAAACCGATCAAAAAAGGACGTTTCAAAAGAAACGTCCTTTTTTGTGCATCATGATAATTCAAACTGCCCCGTATAGAGCTGATAATATTTCCCCCGGTCGCGGATCAGATCATCGTGGCTGCCGCGCTCAATGATTTCTCCGTTTTCCAGCACCATAATGGCGTTGGCGTTTCGAACGGTGGACAGCCTGTGCGCAATCACGAACACCGTCCGCCCGTACATCAGCTTATCCATGCCTTTTTCAATCAGAGCCTCCGTACGGGTGTCGATGGAACTTGTCGCCTCATCCAGAATCAGTACCGGCGGATTGTCCACAGCGGCTCTGGCAATGGCAAGAAGCTGACGCTGTCCCTGACTTAGATTGGAACCGTCCCCGGTCAGCATGGTGTCGTACCCCTGCGGCAGATGCCGGATGAAGTAATCCGCGTTTGCCAGCTTTGCGGCCGCGATGACTTCCTCATCCGTAGCGTCCAGCTTTCCATAGCGGATATTTTCACGCACCGTACCGGTGAACAGGTGGGTATCCTGCAGCACCATGGCAAGCGAGCGCCGCAAATCGTCTTTTCTGATTTTTTTCACATTGATCCCGTCATACAGGATTTCCCCGTCGTTGACCTCGTAGAACCGATTAATCAGGTTGGTAATGGTCGTTTTTCCGGCGCCGGTCGACCCGACAAAGGCAATTTTCTGGCCGGGTTTTGCGTAAAGCGTAACGTCGTGCAGAACGGTTTTCTTTTCGTCGTAGCCGAAGGTAACGTCATTAAAACGGACGTCGCCGTTCAGCTGGGTATAGGTTATAGTCCCGTTGCTGTGGGGGTACTTCCACGCCCATGTTCCCGTGCGATGCTCCGTTTCGGTCAGAGAGCCGTCCTCATTGCGGACAGCGTTGACCAGGGTGACACAGCCGTCGTCGCCCTCCGGCTCGGCGTCAATGACCTCGAAAATACGCTCCGCGCCGGCCAGAGCCGCCAGAACCACGTTGAGCTGCTGAGAGATCTGTGTAATCGGCTGAGAAAACGTTCTGGTGTACTGCAGGAAGGAAGCAATGGAACCGATGTCCATCCTGCCGCCGATGACAAGCGCCGCTCCGGCGGCCGCCGTCATTGCGTAATTGACGTAAGTCAGATTACCCATGATCGGCATGACCACATTGGCGTAAAAGTTTGCATCGGTAGCGCTCTGGCGGAGCGATTCGTTCAGCTCCTGAAACTCATCCCTTACCTTATCCTCATGGCAGAAAACCTTGACGACCTTCTGCCCTTCTATCATCTCTTCAATATAGCCGTTCGCCATTCCGATTGCCTTTTGCTGCTTTTTATAATTTCCGGCGGACCTGCCCCCGATGGTTTTGAGAATCCTTGTCATAATGACGAGCATACCCACGATCAGCAGGGTCAGAAGCGGGCTGAGGAAAAGCATCATAATAAAGGTGCCGGCAACCGTGAGCGCAGAGGACATCAGCTGTGTCACGCCCATGGTAATGGCTTCACGGAGGGTGTCCACGTCGCTCGTGAAGCGGCTCATCAACTCGCCGTGGGTGCGGGTGTCAAAATAGCGGATGGGCAGATCCTGCATTTTATTGAACAGGTCGTTGCGCACCGCGTTGAGGGTGCCGTTGGAAACGCGCACCATAATCTGTGAGTAGGCAATAGTGGCAAGTACGCCGACCGCGTAAATACCGGCCATCAGCGCGATCATCCGTACAAACGGCTGAAGGCTTTCCGCCGTAACCGGCTTTCCGATCATCGGCACAATACAATCATTTAAAAGCGGCCTGATAAAATACGTTCCGGCCACATTTGCCAGCGCACTAATCAGGACGAACAGCACAACCAAAACAAATTTCATCTTCTGGCCTACAACGTAGCCGCCGATTCTAAGCAGCGTTTTACGGATGCTTTTGGGCTTTGCGCCCGTCGCCATTCTTGGTCCCGGCATCAGTCAGCCACCCCTTTCTGCTGAGAATCATAAACTTCACGGTAGATTTCATTGGATTGCATCAGTTCCTCATGCGTACCGACCGCATTGATTTCCCCTTCGTTCATCACAATGATTCTGTCCGCGTCACAAACGGAGGTAATGCGCTGTGCAATAATAATGGTGGTAATATCCCTGTGATTGAGGCGCAGAGCCTCACGGATCTTCGCTTCTGTGGCGGTATCCACCGCGCTGGTGCTGTCGTCCAGAATCAGGATTTTCGGTTTTTTCAGCAGCGCGCGCGCAATACAGAGCCGCTGCTTCTGTCCGCCGGAAACATTGACGCCCCCCTGCCCCAGATAAGTATCGTAGCCGTCCGGAAAGCTCATGACAAAGTCATGCGCCTGTGCGGCACGGCAGGCCTGCTCGACCTCTTCATCCGAAGCGTCTTCGCTGCCCCATTTCAGGTTATCCCGAATCGTGCCGGAGAAAAGCACGTTTTTCTGGAGAACCATGCTGACCGCGTCACGCAGATCATGGATGCGGTAATCGCGCACATCCTTGCCGCTGACCAGCACCCGGCCGCCGGTTACGTCGTACAGACGGGGAATCAGCTGGACGAGCGTGCTTTTGGCACTGCCGGTACTGCCGATGATTCCGATCGTTTCTCCGGAATGGATTTCGAGATTAATATGGCTCAGAATATTATCCTCCGAACTCTGTTGATAGCGGAAGGAAACATCTTCAAAACGGACGGAGCCGTCCTTGACTGCCGGGTCTTTGCCGGACCCGCTGTCCGCGATATCCGGTTTTTCGGAAAGCACTTCCGCAATACGGCCCGCTGAAGCACGGGACATGACCACACTCACAAAGATCATGGAGAGCATCATCAGCTGCATCAAAATCTGGGTAACATAGCTGATAAAGCTAATCAGCTCGCCCGTTTTCATAGAACCCGCCATAATCATTCCGCCGCCGTACCACATAATCGCAACGATGCAGGCGTACATGGTCAGCTGCATGATCGGCATATTGAACTGCAGAATTTTTTCCGCCCTGACGGAAGCCTTCATTAATCTGTCGTTTGCATTTTTAAACTTTTCTTTCTCATATCCGGAACGTACAAAAGCCTTTACCACCCGGATGGAAATCAGGTTTTCCTGTACGGAACCGTTCATCACATCGTACTTTTTGAGCATTGCCTGGAATCTGGGAAACGCCGTCACCGCAATGATGGCCAGCATAACCGCAAGAAACGGAATCGCCGCCAGAAACACCGTGACAAGGCTGGAATTAATATAGTACGCCATTACGGTGGCGCTCACCAGCATGACCGGGGCGCGCACAATCATACGCACCACCATCATGAACGCCATCTGCACATTGCTTACGTCTGTGGTGAGCCGGGTCACCAAAGAGGCGGTGCCGAATTTGTCGATATTGGAAAAGGAATATTCCTGCACTTTGTTGAACAGGCCGCGGCGGATTTCACTGCCGAAACCCATGCCGGCGATAGATGCAAACCGGGAGGACACCGTGCCGAGCACGAGTGAAAGGAGCGCCATCAGCACCATGACTGCCCCGGTTTTCATTACATAGCCGATATCCTTGCCCGGGATACCCTGATCGACAATCCCCGCCATCAAAATAGGGATGCGGATTTCCACCAGCACCTCAATGATGATCGTAGCGGGGGCAATCACCATAGCCCACCAGTATTTTCGCATATACGGAGTCAGTTGTCTGAACACAGGTTTCCCTCTCCTTCCTTTTCGGAGCGCTGCTTTTTCTCATTGGTCATGGTGACAATCAGGGAGTACATGCTCCTTCCTTTGAATTCATCCGTCAGAATATTGCCGATCATCCGGTTCAGATAACCGCCGAGCTGCTCACACTCCTCCTCTGTAAAACCAACAAACATGCGCGCTTCAATCTCATCAAAGCACATCCGGCTTTTTTCGGCCAATTTTCTTCCTTTTGCCGTAATGGTAATGCGGGTGCAACGCAAATCGTTTTGATCCGGTTTTTTTTCAAGAAGGCCCGTCTTCTGCATCCGTTTTACGGAAGTCGCAATGGAAGGCGCACTGACCTGCAGCTGCTCGGCAAGCTCTCTTTGGGTACACCCGTCGTGCTGCTCCACATACTCCAGAATCGGCAGCTGGCCGAAATAGATATTGTTGTCCGCAGCCGCCCTGTGGATATGAATACGGCGCAGAATATTCAGATAGCCCAGGCTCTGGACAATCGAACGAAGATCTGTTCTCATACTTTCTTTCCCTCATTTCAGCGCAAATACTTAACCGATTAATATTTAACCGGTTAAGTATTAATTCAGTTTAATGGAAACGAAAAAAAATGTCAATATTAAAATATTTTTTAATAGACTGCTTTAGCGTGCTATCAAAGTGCAAAATGCATAAAACAGCCCCGTGCCATGCATTATTTTTCAAAAAACAGCCATTGACATTTATATGTAATCATATTATAATTTGCAATAATTCAGCAGGTTCAACAGATAAAATGACAATTTTTTGCAGCATTCATTCATTTTCCCTGCATATCAGCTTATATTGGTTTCACCGGCTTGTGCCGGTATTGCTTTTTTTAAATGGAAGGGGTATCAATATGAAAAAATCAAAGAGGGTTTTATCTGCCATGCTCTGCGCGGCCATGGCAATCAGCATGTTTTCTTTAACGGGCTGCGCTAAAAATGAAGCACAGACCTCCGCGCCCGCCGCATCTGCCGCATCGGGCAGCTCCACATCGAAAAAGGTGCTCAAGGTTGGCATGGAGTGCGCATTTGCCCCGTACAACTGGACACAGGCGGACGATTCCAACGGAGCGGTGGCTATTTCCAACAGCAGCGGCGAATACGCCAACGGCTACGACGTCATGATGGCAAAAAAGATTGCGGACGCAATCGGATATGATCTGCAGATTGTAAAAACCGAATGGGACGGCCTTGCTCCGGGCGTATCTTCCGGCAAGCTGGACGCCGCGATCGCGGGCATGAGCATTACAAAGGAACGTCTTCAGACCGTTGATTTTACAGACGTTTATTACAAGGCTTCCATCTACGCTCTGGTAAAATCCGACAGCAAATATGCCTCCGCCAAGGGGGTGGCTGACCTGAAGGGCGCCACCTGCACTTCCCAGCAGAATACCATTTGGTACGATATGCTCAAACAGATTCCGGACGCGAAAATCCAGCCGGCCATGAAAAATGTTCCCGCGCTGATCGTCGCTCTGACCTCCGGCAAAACCGAGGTTTTTGTAACAGACAAGCCCACGGCGATGGCCGCCACCTCTACTAACAAAAATCTGGTTATGCTCGACTTTTCCAAAAGCGGAGACGATTTTAAAGCCTCCGATGAACAAGTGAACCTTGGTATTGCGGTTTCAAAATCCGCCACGGATTTAAAAGAGGCAATCAATAAAGCCCTTTCGGGTATCAATGAAGCCGACCGCGACAAAATTATGCAGGATGCGATTTCAAAGCAGCCAATGGCACAGTAAAAAAACTCGTCGCGTCCATGCAGGAAGTGAGTGTAATCTATGAATCTCCCCAACGAAGCCGATTTTTTCGGTTGGGTATTGTATCTGCTCAATAAATACGGAATGATTTTTCTGCGCGGCGCCGGCGTAACACTGATGCTGGCGCTTATCGGCACCTTGATCGGCTGTATCATCGGCCTTCTGGTCGGTGTATTGAGGACTTTGCCCTACAATAAAAAGGCCAATCCTGTCTTTAAAATTCTGTATAAACTTCTGCAGTTTATTCTGGCCGCGTATATAGAGGTTTTTCGAGGAACGCCGATGATTGTTCAGGCCATGGTGCTTTATTACGGGTCGAAGCAGATGTTCGGCGTGGATATGAGCGCCATGTTCGCCGGGTTCTTCATCGTATCCATCAACACCGGCGCCTACATGGCGGAAACCGTGCGCGGCGGGATTGACTCCATTGACGTGGGCCAGACGGAGGCCGCAAAAGCGATTGGTATGACACACTGGCAGACCATGTTCAGCGTCATTATGCCGCAGACGCTGCGCAATATTCTTCCGCAGATCGGTAATAATCTGATTATCAACATCAAGGACACCTCCGTTTTGAATATCATTTCGGTCACGGAGCTGTTCTTTTCCGGAAACTCCGCTGCCGGAGCCTATTTCCGGTACTTTGAAGTATTCTTCATTATCAGCGTGATTTACTTTATCATGACCTTTACCTGCTCCCGCCTGCTGCGCTGGATGGAGCGCAAGATCGACGGTTCCGGCTACTATTCTCTGGTAGAGATCGATATGATGGCCGATCCCTGCGGTCATAATCCTGTTAAGAAGCACGGAGGCAAACAAACATGGAAGAAGTAAATTCCCCCATTCTGCAGGTGAGCCACCTGAGCAAGAGCTTCGGCGACCACCAAGTGCTGAAGGATATTGATTTTGAGACCTGCCACGGAAACGTCATCTGCATTATCGGCGCTTCCGGTTCCGGCAAGTCAACGCTTCTGCGCTGTATTAATTTGCTGGAAACCCCAACCTCCGGCCAGATTTTTTTCCACGGTAAGGACATCACCTCCAAAGGAAGCAACGTCAACGTGTACCGTTCCAAAGTGGGGATGGTGTTCCAATCCTTTAATCTGTTCAACAACATGACCGTGCTCCAAAACTGCATGGCCGGCACGACCAAGGTGCTGAAAAAAGATAAGAAAACCGCGGAAGAGATCGCAATGAAGTACCTGAAAAAAGTCGGTATGGGCGAATATATCAACGCGAAACCCCACCAGCTTTCCGGCGGTCAGCAGCAGCGTGTCGCCATCGCGCGCGCACTTGCCATGGAACCGGAAATGCTGCTGTTTGACGAACCCACCAGTGCGCTTGACCCCCAGATGGTCGGCGAGGTTCTTCAGGTTATGCGCGACCTTGCACAGGAAGGCATGACCATGGTGATCGTAACCCATGAAATGGCTTTTGCCCGTGACGTTTCCTCCCGCGTGGTCTTTATGGCGGACGGCGTCGTGGCCGAGGAAAACACTCCCGCAAAGCTCTTTTCCAATCCTCAGCAGGAGAGTACCCGTGAGTTTTTATCCCGTTTCCGCAATCAATAACCGGCAAGGGCTGTTGCTTAACAGCCCTTGTTTTTTCACTGTAACATAAATGCGCTTTGAACGGCCTTAAAAACCGTATCAAAGCGCATTTTGTTTCCAGTAGGGTTTTTCTACGCGGCTAACTTAGCAAATCATTGTTTCCGGTTTCCGCTCCTGAACTCAGGACTGGCTGGAAGTACCCGACTCGACCGGCTTTTCGCCCGTGCCCCCGCTTAGAATCTGTACGGACACCAGTTTGTCGGTTCCCGTTTCGGTGGTAACCTTTAAAATGCTGCCGACCGTGATGTCATTGAGGGACGCAGATTCCCCTTTTGCATTACCATCAGTATTATTGATTCCTTTTGTACTGTATGTATCGCTTGTATCCCCTGTGGAAGAGGTCGAGGAACCCGTCCCCTGTTCCGCCTTTCCATTCGGTGCCTGCCGGTTAAAATGCATGTTTTGCTTGGTAACCACGCTTTCATCGGAAATAGTAATGGTTTTCGTTTCTCCGGTGAGCGTCAGCAAACCCAGATTCCCTGCTTTTCCGGAATCCGACTGCTTTGGGTTCTGGCTTTCAGAATGACTGCTTCCCGAACCGGTACTGTTTTTTGACGGAGGATTTCCTTTTTCTCCACTGCGGGAAGCGCCGCTCTGGTTCCCGCCTTCCCGCCGCTGACCGCCTTCTCCCCGGTTCAGCGTGCCCAGTACAAGAGTGATTTTGCTGCCGTTAACCGCCGTTACTTTGCCATACACCGTTGTCTGATTGTCCGTATCATTCCCGGAGGCGGACTGTGATGCGGTGTCGGCTGCCGCTGCCTGCGAGGAACAGGCAGCAAGGCTGACCGCACAGACGGCAGCCAGCAGCACCGCGCCAACCCTTTTTACCATACTATCCATCATGATTCACAGCTCCATTCTTAATTGGTAATATCTTCCTGATGTATGGATATTATATTGGTGCAATGTGACGGTTGAATGTTCTTTATTTTAAGGCTGTATGAAAAAAGCCCGCGGGACAAAACCCACGGGCTTGCTATTGCAATCATTCTTTAGTGTTTGATGATTTTCGTCACAATCGAAATTTCTTCTTTGCTCGGAAACAGCAGTTTGTAAAAAGGCGTCCGGGTAAACCGGCAGAAAATGATAATGGAGGTCAGTCCCTGCGCCGTAAGGGAAATGGAAGTCGACACCGCCGCACCGTTAATCCCCATGCTGGGAATCAGAACAAAGCTGAGAACAATGTTAAATGCAACCCCGATCACGGTGGAAATAATGTTCAACTCCGGCTTTCCGTACGCCGCGATGGAATTTGCAAGCACCTTTGCGTAAGTAATAAAGATGGAACCGATAATCAGAATGCGCAATGCCGGAATCGCTTCTATATATTTCGGAAATACAATCGGAACAAAAATCTGTGCTATCCAGGTCAGCAGGAATGCGCACACAAAAGTGATGTAAGTAACGATTTTGCAGGACATCAGCGTCAGCTTGACTTTATCCTCCTGCACCTTCATACCGGCAATCCGGGACATAATGACCATGCTGACGGCGTTTGGCAAAAGCCAGACCTGCTCCATCAGGGTGGACGCAAAGGAATACACGCCGAGTGCGGCGACCTTGTAATATCCCTTCACAATGAAATTGGCGGCATAGGTGTTCACATAGGTGAGCATGTTGGAGACATGGGATTTTAAACTGTACTTCACCATGGTACCGGCGCCGACCAGAACATCGTCCTCTGTGCCTACCGTCTGCTCCGAACCCCTGCGCAGCACGGAAATGCACATTCCGATCATAGCCACCATAATCAGGATGCTGGACAGAATAATCACCAGCGGCGTTTTCCAGAAAAATACGCTAAACGCGAACACAGTGGTCAATACGCGCTGAATCAGAGTAATAATATTGTATGCGCTGAATTTGTTTTCACCGCGGAGAATGCAGGTGTAGACGGTGGATAAAAAGGAAAACACGCCGTAAACCACCGCAAGCACGCTGTAAAGCAGCGGAGTGTCCGCAAAATAACTGTTGCGCAGTACAAACACGCTTGCCATACCGATGACAACAATTAAGGCAACGATTCCTATGCAGATTTTTGTCAGCGCTTTCCTCACATTTTTCAGCCCATAGCGCGAGGTGTAGTAAATCACCGCGGAGCTGACGCTCAGGGAAAGAAAGGTGACCAAAAGCGTTCCCACATACTGCAGCTGCGTAATATACCCCTTGGAAGCCGGATCCAGCACACCCGTAATCACAAGGGAGGAAATGAACCCCATTACCGCTCCGAATGCGGTTGTGCCAAAGGTACTGAGCGCGTCGCGCACAATGGAACTTCTGATTTTGCGGTCTTTTTTCTCTTTCATCTATCTGATACTCCAATACCTGCCGTTGTTCTCTTTGACAAGAAGTATATTATAGCATGATCGCAAAAAATTAACAATATTTCAGCAGTCATTCCTGAAGGTTTGTACCGATATGATTTCTTGCCAATGCCCTGCGCAGAGTAATGAAAAGAGGTACGGCAACCACATCCGCAATGACCGCATTTGTAAAGGTCGTGGCGGCTTTAGTCGCAATCTTGATGTTGACGACCTGCACCGCGGAACCGATCAGCAGTTCCTTGACATAGGAATAGCCAAGGTACAGGGCGCAGTAGCTCAGAGAACCCAAAACCGCCGCCAGAATCAGACGGGAGAGTTTTTTTGCGGATTTGTCCCCGCCCCAGGCAATGGAGCCGCAGACAAAGGCCATGATAAACTTAAACACCAGCGTAAACGGTGCGCTGGAAGCCCAGCCGCCGACCAAGTCAAAGATAAACGAGCCGATGCCCGCCGCGGCACCGCCGTAGAGAGGCCCTAAAAGCAAACCGGACAGAATGCAGAACACATTGCCCAGACTAATCATGGTTTTGTCACCGAGTACGGGAATCGGAATGTTCAGATAGGTCCCCACGATCACAAGAGCGCCCATGAGACCGGTCAGCGCAACATTGACCGTAGCTTTTTGCCGGTTGGAATTGATTTTCATAAGAATACCCCCATAAGCCTTTAATGTTCAAATGCACGGATGCGGTTTTTGATGTTGATCCGGTCCAGTGCGTTTCCCAGCAGAAAATAAGCCGCCGCGCTCGCGCCTGCCTGCACCAGATTCGCCGGTATTTCTGCCAGCGGAGAAACAAAGCTGTGGAGGAAAAAAACCTCCGTCAGATAATACCCGGCTATACAGATCATTCCGGCGGCAACGGCCGCAGTGGCATTTCTTTTATGAAGAATCGTTTTGCCCGCTGCCGAAAAGCAGAGTACCATCGCGGATTTAATCAAAAAAGTCGGCAGCGCGTACGCTGCGCTTCCCGTCAGCGCGTCGGACATCGCTTCGCCGATTCCCCCGGCGGCAATCGCCAGAGGCGTAGGCAGGATACTGGCAGCAAGATAAAGGATGGAATCCCCCAGGTGGATATACCCGCCCGTCGCGGGCGTCGGGATATGCAGGACATAGGCCGTAACCACAAAAATCATCGCGGCGAAAAGGGCCGTCATGACATAGGTTCCGGTCGCAGAATATCGGTTTGATTTCATAATCAGAACACTCCAATGATTGATTTGCTTGAAAGCTGTGCTATAATAGTAACGTAGAACTGTTCATATTAAAATATACAGTTTATAAAAATATAACCAGTACAGTTTTTGGAGGAATCCCATGACCTACGATTATCTGATTTTAGACGCCGACTCAGGCACCCCGCTGTACCAGCAGCTGTATCTCACCATGAAAGCCTCCATTGAGGCGGGACACCTTGCAAAAGGGGAACGTCTTCCCTCCATCCGCAGGCTGGCGGAGGATTTAAAACTGAGCTGCACCACGGTAGAAAACGCGTATCAGCAGCTTTGCGTGGAAGGCTATATCCAGTCCCGGCCGCAGCGCGGCTACTTTGTCCTGACCGCGGCGCACGACGACGTCCGCCGCAAGCCCCGCCGCGTCGGCACCCTGCCGGCGTATGCTCCGGCGATCCGCTACAACTTCGGCAGCGACTGCGTAGACAGTGACAATATCGATATCAAGGTCTGGCGGCGGCACATTCGCGAGGTGCTGAACCGGCAGGAGGTGATCGCCGGATACGGTGAGCATCAGGGAGAGTATGCGCTGCGCGAGGCACTTTCGGCCTACACCTACAGTGTACGCGGGGTGGTTGCTTCACCGGAGCAGATCGTCATCGGCGCGGGAACGCAGCCGCTGTTAACCATACTATGCGGTCTGCTGAACGGGCATGACACGCGGGTTGCGATGGAGGAGCCGGGCTTTCTGCAGGCGGAGCAGATTTTTTCCGACTGCGGGCTGTCCGTTCTGCATCTTCCGGCGGATGAAAGCGGAATCCGGATGGACGCTCTGAAAGAGAGCGGCGTTAAGCTGCTATTTGTCAGCCCCTCCAACCGCATTCAGACCGGCGCAAGCCTGCCCATGGGGCGGCGCTTTGAATTGCTCAGCTGGGCAAAGGAAACCGGCGGCATCATCATTGAGGACGATTACAACGGCGAGCTGCGCTACAATGCGCGCCCGATTCCGGCTATGCAGAGCATGGCGGGAAGTGAAAGCATCGTTTATATCGGCTCCTTTTCCAAACTGCTGCTTCCTTCGGTGCGTATCGGCTATATGGTGCTGCCAGAGCCCCTTCTGGAACGTTACCTCGCGCGGGCAAGCCGCTACAACCAGACCGCTTCCAAAATTGAGCAGCTCGCCCTGAGCGGATATATTAAAAGCGGCCAGCTGGAGCGACACCTGCGCCGGCTGAGAAAGCTGTACGCAGCCAAAAGCACCGCGCTGATGAAAGCCCTGAAAAATGCTTTCGGCGGCAGGATGGAAATTCTTTTGGAAGAAACGCTGCTGTACCTCATTCTGGACTATAAGACTGAAAAAACTTCGCAGGAGCTCTGCGCTCTTGCGGCGGAAAATGGCGTAAGAACAATGCCGCCGCAGGACGGCACCCACAGAGTCCGGCTCGGCTTTGCCGGGATTCCCATCCGGGAAATCGGCGCGGCGGTGGAATGCCTGAAAAGTGCGTGGTACTCCTGATTGTTTTTTCAGGCTCATCGTAGTAAAATAGGGTACATTAACAATAAATGGGAGTCCGCCGCAGTTCTTACCACCGGCGGATTCCCATCGGATAAAAAGGAGTAACACAAAATGAGAGCGTACGAAAGATTCCTGAAGTATGTCGCGTTTGACACCACCTCCGACGAAAGCGCCCCGGAAAGCGTCTGCCCCAGTACGGAAAAACAGAAAGCGCTGGCAAAAGCCCTGGTGGAAGAAATGAAGGAACTGGGCCTCACGGATGCCCGTATGGACGAATACGGTTATGTCTACGGAACACTGCCCGCAAACTGCGAGGAAAAGCTGCCGGTCATCGGGCTGATTTCCCATATGGACACCAGCCCGTCTGCGAGCGGCGCCGGAATCAAGCCGAGAATCGTCGAGCATTACGACGGCGGGGACATCGTACTGAATGAAGAGAAACAGATCGTGATGAGTCCCGCACAATTTGAGAGCCTGCGCGATTACAAAGGGAAAGATCTCATCGTCACCGACGGAACCACTCTGCTTGGCGCCGATGACAAAGCCGGTGTGGCGGAAATCATGACGGTACTGGAAAGACTGGGCGACGGCGAGGTCAGGCACGGAAAAATCGCGGTCGGCTTCACCCCGGACGAGGAAATCGGACGCGGCGCGGATAGATTCGACGTGGCACATTTCGGCGCGGATTACGCCTATACGGTGGACGGCGGAAAGCTGGGAGAACTCGAGTACGAAAACTTCAACGCGGCGGCAGCCATGGTCACCGTCAACGGCGTGAACATTCACCCCGGCGACGCGAAAAACCGGATGAAGAACGCGCTTTTGATGGGGATTGAGTTTAACTCCATGCTGCCCCCGAACGAAATTCCGGCCTGCACCGAGGGCTACGAGGGCTTTCACCACCTGAGCCATATGGAGGGTGACGAAGAAAAGACCGTTCTGCGCTACATTATCCGTGACCACAACATGGAAAAATTCACAGAGAAAAAATCCCGTTTTGAAAAAGTCGCCGGTTATCTCAACGAAAAATACGGTGACAACACCGTTGAGCTTACTCTGCACGATTCCTACTTCAATATGAAGGAAAAAATCGAGCCGCATATGTTCATCATTGAAAAGGCAAAAAAAGCAATGGAGGACGCGGGCGTGGAACCGGAAATCGTGGCGATCCGCGGCGGTACGGACGGCGCACGGCTTTCGTTTATGGGTCTTCCCTGCCCCAACCTCTCTACCGGCGGACACAATTTTCACGGCCGGTTCGAGTATATTCCGGTACAGTCCATGGACAGCATGGTCGAAGTGCTGAGGAATATTGTAAAAGCGCAATGAATTTTATATCGCAATTTCCTGCAAAATGTGATATAGTAAAGTGATAAAGTGTACGGCAATGGAAATCAAAAAGAGTTTCCGTTGCCGAAAGATGCATTTTATGGTATAATTATGCTTTAAATTATCAAAGTGGTTAAAGGGGATTAACGGAATATGATTTGTGTGAACCAATACCGTACACATTTGTGCGGCGAAGTCAGCGAAAAGGACATTGGCAGCGAAGTGCGCGTGGCCGGCTGGGTGGAAAATATCCGCGACCACGGCGGCGTAAAATTTCTGGATCTGCGCGACCATTACGGCGTGGTGCAGATCGTTGTTTACGACGAAAGCCTGCTGGAAAATGTAACGAAAGAATGCACCATTACCGCCGCCGGTACCGTTATACTGCGCGACGAAGACACTGTTAATCCCAAAATTAATACCGGCACGGTGGAGGTAAAGGTCTCCGCCCTCACCGTGCTGGGCAAAACACTGAACGGCCTGCCGTTTGAAGTGGACTTGTCGAAGGAAACCAAAGAGGATGTTCGTCTGAAATACCGCTTTCTGGATTTGCGCAACCCGAAGGTACATCAGAATATTGTTCTGCGCTCGCAGCTGATCTCGTATCTGCGCAGCAAGATGACGGAAATGGGCTTTCTGGAAATCCAGACGCCGATTCTCTCCGCTTCTTCTCCGGAAGGCGCGCGTGACTACCTGATTCCCAGCCGCAGGCATTCGGGCAAATTCTATGCTCTGCCGCAGGCGCCGCAGATTTTCAAGCAGCTTCTGATGGTTTCGGGTTTTGACCGCTATTTCCAGATTGCCCCCTGCTTCCGCGATGAGGACGCAAGGGCCGACCGTTCTCCGGGTGAATTCTACCAGCTCGATTTTGAAATGGCTTTTGCCACACAGGAGGATGTTTTCTCCGTGGCGGAGGAAGTTCTGGGCGCAACCTTTGAAAAGTTCTCTGACAAGCGGGTTTCTAAAGCGCCGTTCGTACGCATTCCCTACGAAGAGTCGATGCTGAAATACGGCACCGATAAGCCCGACCTGCGCAACCCGCTCACTATTATCGATATTACAGATATTTTTGAAAATACGGCCTTTACCCCGTTTAAGGGAAAAACCATCCGTGCTATCAACGTGCCGAACTGCGTTTCTCAGCCGAAGAGCTTCTTTGAGAACATGCTGAAATTCGCCGAAGGAATCGGGATGAAGGGTCTTGGCTATATCAGCGTGACCGCTGAGAATGAGTACAAAGGCCCTATCAACAAATATCTGCCGGACGACAAGCGCGAGGAGCTGGCCCGCCGCGCGGGGCTTGAGCCCGGCTGCGTCATTTTCTTTATTGCGGACGACCGCACCATGGCTCCGAAGCTTGCGGGACAAATCCGCACGGAGCTTGGCGAAAGGCTTGACCTGATCGACAGGGATGCGTTCGAGCTCTGCTTTATTGTGGATTTCCCGATGTACGAGATCGACGAGGACACCGGAAATTATATCTTTACCCACAACCCGTTCTCCATGCCGCAGGGCGAAATGGAGGCGCTGATGACCAAAAAACCCGAAGAAGTTCTGGCTTACCAGTACGATATCGTCTGCAACGGCGTGGAGCTTTCCTCCGGCGCGGTGCGCAACCACGATATTGAAGTGATGGTCAAGGCGTTTGAAATCGCGGGTTACACCGAAGAGGATATTCAGACCAAATTCACCTCGCTCTACAACGCGTTCCAGTACGGCGCTCCGCCGCACGCGGGCATGGCCCCGGGCGTGGACCGTATGCTGATGCTTTTAACCGGCGAGGACAATATTCGCGAAGTGATCGCGTTCCCAATGAACTCCAACGCGCAGGATGTGCTGATGGGCTCCCCAAGCGAAGTCACCGAGCAGCAGCTGCGCGAGGTACACATTAAGCTGAGAAAATAAACCTGACCGAAAAGGAGGGGTTCCCCTGTGATTACCCATGAGGAAATACTGAATATCGCCAACCTGGCGAAACTTTCCGTCAGTGACGAAGAACTGGACGAACTGACGAAGGATATGAGCGAAATCATCGGCTTTGCTGACACGATCAACGCCGCCAGCGCCGACGCTTCCGATTTTGACAACATCAATAACCTCTCCAACGTATTCCGTGAGGATACGGTTGTTCCTTCTTATGATCGGGAAGAAATACTGAAAAACGCCGAGAGCCAGAATGACGGATACTTTCTGGTCCGAAAACGCGTGTAGGAGGTACGGATGGAAAGTCAGATTAAAAAGTTGAGCGGGCTGATGCAGTCCCGGCAGATCAGCTGTCAGGAGCTTACACAGAACTATCTTGACGCGATGGAACGCGACAATAAAAAGATCAATGCGTATGTCAACCCCACCGCGGAGCTGGCAATGGAAGCGGCGAAAGCGGTGGATAAAAAAATCGCTTCCGGCGAAGAGCTCTCTCCACTTGCGGGGATTCCGATGACCCTGAAGGACAATATCTCTACCAAAGGAATCGAAACCACCTGCTGTTCCAATATACTGAAGGGCTACTACCCGATTTACAACGCGACGGTATGGGAGATTCTGCAGCAGCAGAACGCCGTACTGCTCGGTAAAACAAATATGGACGAGTTCGCCATGGGCTCTTCCTGTGAAACCTCGTGCTTCGGCGGCGCGCTGAACCCCCACGACCTTTCCCATGTGGCAGGCGGCAGCTCCGGCGGTGTTGCATCCGCAGTGGGCGGCAACCTTGCCGTTTACGGGCTCGGTTCCGACACGGGCGGTTCCATCCGCCAGCCAGCGAGCTTCTGCGGACTGGTCGGCTTAAAGCCTACCTACGGAGCTGTTTCGCGTTACGGGCTGATCGCCTACGCGTCAAGCTTTGACCAGATCGGGCCGATCACCGCAACGGTGGAGGATGCCGCGCTGGTATACGACGCAATTTCCCGGTATGACGAAAAAGACTCCACCTGCCGCGGCAATACCGGAAAACCGGCCAGCGAAAGCTTGAACAACAGTATTAAAGGCAAGAAGATCGGTATAGCGAAGGAATACTTTGACGGCATCCGCGACGACGTAAATGATGCGATTCAGAACGCCATCAAAGTGTATGAATCCCTTGGCGCGCAGATCGTCTATTTTGACATGCCGTCTCTGAAATACAGCCTGCCTGTCTATTATATCCTGGCCTGCGCGGAGGCTTCCTCCAACCTCGGACGGTACGACGGTATCCGTTACGGTTACCGCACCCCGCATTACAGCGATCGCAATGAAATGATCTGTAAAACGCGCAGCGAGGGTTTTGGCAAAGAGGTCAAGCGCAGAATCCTGCTGGGCACCTATGTGCTGAGCGCGGGCTACTACGACGCGTACTATAAAAAGGCGCAGAATCTGCGCGGTACTCTTGTTAAAGCGTTTCAGGACGCTTTTCAGAAGTGTGACGTGATTCTTGCTCCCACCGTCCCCATGACGGCTTTCCCGCTGAACTTCACCGCTCAGGACGCGGTGGAAACGTACCAGACGGACATTTGCACCGTACCGGTGAATATTGCCGGGCTGCCCGCCGTTTCCATTCCCTGCGGCTTTGACGGCACAGGGCTGCCCATCGGCATGCAGCTGATCGGCAACAGCTTCAGCGAGCCGACCATTCTGAATATGGCGCACCAATACGAGTCGGCTGCGGGCAACTCGGTATTCCCCCGCGCGGACATGGGGGTGAAGCTATGAGCAATTATGAACTGGTCTGCGGGCTGGAAACCCATATTGAACTGTCCACCAAAACAAAAATCTTCTGTTCATGCACCACGGAGTTCGGCGGTGACCCGAACACGCACTGCTGCCCCGTCTGTATCGGGCTGCCGGGCACTTTGCCCAAGCTGAATAAAAAAGTGGTGGAATACGCCATTATGGCCGGACTGGCGACAAACTGCGAAATCAGTCCCATTTCCAAAATGGACCGCAAGAACTACGTCTACCCCGACCTGCCGAAAGCATACCAGATTTCCCAGTACGACATGCCGCTGTGCAAAAACGGGTATGTGGAACTGAGCAACGGCAGAAAAGTCCGAATCCTTCGCATTCATATTGAAGAGGATGCCGGAAAGCTGGTGCATCAGCGAGGCAGCACTTATGTGGATTACAACCGAGGCGGCGTGCCGCTGATAGAAATTGTTACCGAACCGGATATCCGCAGCATTGACGAGGCAAGGGAATATCTTGAGAAACTGCAGCTTATTATGCGTTTTATCGGTATCTCCGACTGCAAAATGCAGGAAGGCTCCCTGCGCTGCGACGTGAACATTTCCGTACGGCCGCAGGGTACCGAAGCATTCGGTACCAGAACCGAAATCAAGAATATGAACTCGTTTACCCATATGGCTAAGGCAATGGAGTACGAAGTAAACCGCCAGATTGACCTGGTGCAGAGCGGCGAAAAGGTCGTACAGGAAACCCGGCGCTATAACGAAGAAGACGACTGCACGGAGAGCATGCGCGGCAAGGAAGACGCTCACGATTACCGCTATTTCCGCGAACCGGATCTTGTGACCATTCAGGTTTCCGACGAGATGGTCGCCCGACTGAGGGAGAAACTCCCGGAACCGCCCCATCAAAAGCAGGAGCGATATATGGCGGAGTACGGAATTCCTGAAGCCGACGCGCAGCAGCTGATTAAATACCGCAGCATTTCCGAGTATTTTGAAACCGCCATTGACGGCGTTCAAAATCCAAAGGTCGTCGCGAACTGCATGATCGGGCAGATTTTCAGCCGTCTGGAAGGAGACAGCGCAAAAGAAAGCTTTCAGGTGAACGTAACGCCCGAAAACTTAAACGCGCTTGTAAAGCTGCTGGACGAAGGAAAAATCAAAATGAACCTTTTAAAGGCAACGCTTGAAAAAATGCTCGACACCGGGAAGGCTCCAAAGGAACTTATCAGCGAGGCAGACATGGGCGGTGTAGACACCGACGCGCTGAAAGCTGCCTGTGAGCAGGCTATTGCGTCCAATCCCAACGCAGTGTCCGATTACCTTTCAGGCAAGGAAAAGGCGCTCAAGGCAATTCTGGGCGCTGTTATGAAAGCGACACGCGGCCGCGCAGATGCGGTGGAAGCAGAAAAGCTGTTAATAACGCTGATACAAAAATAAAAGTATGGACGCCGGAATTCCGGCGTCCATACTGATCTATTGTGATTGGATTATCTGACATAGCTGATATCGTCCGTTCTGCGCTCTTTTGGCGCCGGAGCGTTTTCGCTGGGGTACCCAACGGATACGCATCCGAACGGGATGTAATGATCCGGCAGCTTCAGTCGCTTCGCAATGCGCTCGTCACGCAGACCGTCGTTAACCGAACAGATATAGCAGCTGCCAAGACCATAAGCCTGTGCGGCAAGCATAATATTCAAAATCGCGCAGGCGCAGTCTTCCCGGTTATATTTCGCTGATTCGGGAGCCGACAGAACGATGACAGTGGGGGCGTTGTAAAATGGCACATGACCCGGCACGAATTTCGCACCGTCTTCCACAGCAACAGAGACAATATCGGAAATCAGCTGTTTATTCTGTACCACAGTAAAATGCCTTGCCTGCATCCCCATTGCCGAAGGAGCAAATTTTGCGGCGAGTAAAATATCGGTCAGCTCCTCTTCGGAGATCTGCTCCGGCCGATAAGCGCGGACAGCCCGCCGGTCGAGTAAAGCTTCTATGGTATGGTTGAGTATCAATGTAAATTCCTCCTTAATCACTCGTACGCCATTTGGCACACAATCCATTTTAATATAAATTGTTTCAATTATATCTCACCTTTGATGATTTATCAATCAATTTGTGTTAAATACAAATTAAAAAACAAAAGATTTAATTTTTAAAAAAGGATTGACATTTTTCTGGTTTTTGGTATAATTAATCCTGCTGTTCGAAATATTTTGATGCGGAATTGTGTAAAGGTAGCACGACAGACTCTGACTCTGTTTGTGAGGGTTCGAATCCTTCTTCCGCAGCCATGGCCCCATTTTTGGGGCCGCATTTTTCGAGGTGTGGCTCAGCTTGGTAGAGCGCTACGTTCGGGACGTAGAGGCCGCTGGTTCGAATCCAGTCACCTCGACCAGCTTGAAACCCGCATGAATACTGGATTTTCCAGTTATTCAGGCGGGATTTTTTATTTCTTATTTGCGCATTAAAAACACGAAAAAACATGAAAAAACATTAACAATGTGGCGCTCATGTGGCGGTAAAACTCACGGTATCTACGGCACCATCTTTTTTAGCGCTTTTTCCAGAAATATATTCACTCAATTTATCCATGCTGTTACGCTTATAGATCTTATCTAGGTGCGTGTATATCTCTAATGTGGTTTTGATGTCCGCGTGTCCAAGTTGATCCCGCGCAGTAAGAACATCAACGCCGGCAAGATACAAAAGCGTTGCAAAGGTGTGCCGCAGCCAATGGGCGGTGATTGGCGGTATCATCGGTGGTACTCCGTGGGGATTGTGGACAGATTCAGGCTTTTCAAAATCAATCTCCGGGTGCACTTTTTTATATGCTGTAAAGTCCCCATATTTAAGATTCAGGACGTTCCAGTATGCATCCCATAAACGTTTCCAGCCACTTTCGGTGAGCATCTTCCCCTTTACCGATCGCATTACGAGCGTATCCTCCGTTTCCGCAGTGATATGATCCTTCTTCCGTTCAAATGTTAGGAAATCAACAAGCTGCTGCGGAATATCAATTGTACGGATGCTGGATTCTGTTTTAGCCTCGCCGTCTTTTAGGACACTTTTTCCGTCGATGATCTCGACCGATTTGTTGATGTCAATTGTTTTTGCCTTGAGATCAATATCCGACCAAAGCAGCGGGATTAGCTCCCCACGACGAAGGCCGGCATACATCATTATCATAGCGCCACGCTGTGCCCTGTGAGGTGTGTTGATAATCCACTGCTGTTCTTCATCAGTCAATGCCCTTCGTTCGCTCTGCGGGGCCTTTTTGGGTATCTTAACAGCCTCTGCCGGGTTATATTCGATCACTCGGGATTCGATGGCTATCTGGAAGATCTGCTTCGCGGAACTTTTTACATCAATCAAAGTTTTTTTCGCGGTCGGTTTTCCGGTTCGTGGGTTCCTCTCGGACAGGACATTGATAATGTCCTGTATATCTCCGGTCTGCACTTTTATGATCGGCATAAACCATAGGTTCTCCATCTTATCCACGGCGTAGGAGTAGACGTTATACCGACCATTGGATACATCGCCCTTTTTCATCGCAAGCCAACGATCCGCCCATTTTTTGAAAGTGTCCCGGTCAGCGGTAACGTCAACGCCTTTTTTCCGTGCGATCTTAATTTGGAGCGCTTTCTCTGCAGCTTCATCGTCCGTTTTTCCATACGCATTTTTATAAATGGGCTTACCGTTATCCTTGCCGAGATAAACCCGCTTTCTGACCGGCTTTGTTGGTGTTTTTTCCTTTTTAGGCATAATTATAGCCCTCCTATTGATTTTGGAGGGCTGAACTGGTACAATATTGTTGCGTGTAATATACCGTACTGTCAGCCCTCGGTTGATGGTGACCGCTCTTCCCTATCGCAAGTAGGAGAGGGCGGTTTTTTTATTTTAAACTTTCCACTGGTGCCCGCAGTTAAGGCAGGTGACTATCACTTTCTTTGCGCCTATGTTTCCTGCAACGGCACCAATAATTCCTGCGCCCGGTATCTGAGTTGTAATGTTCGCCCCGACAATAGCCTTTCCTACACCAAAGCCTTTTTTATCTGCACTAATCGATGTAGAACCACATTTTGGGCAACAAGCAATACCGTTGGATTTGTTTTCTTTGATGCGTTCTTTCTTTGATAGCGGCTTTGGCTGGGCTATCTTTGCCGCTTCTTTCTGACGGTTTATTTCACGCCCCTCTTCGATTGTACGCTGCCAAAATCCTTTTTTGCCGTCGTGCTTTGCGGCCTCTCGAAGTGTTTGTTTCTGATGCGAATCTTCCGAATCAATAACCCGCAGCCCCTCCCCTTTTTCGCCGCATTTAGGGCATCGTTGTGCCTGCTCAAGGAGAATCTCACCACAGTTTAAGCATATTTTTACAGGGTGGCTCAAGCCCAAATGGGGGCTGGCGAGCTCGGACAGGTTCTTGTCCATATTGTGTTCACCTTTGGGCATTAAATCTTCAACCGATTTTAATTCAACCTCGTTTAGAAGCCGCGAGTATAAAAGTTTAAATTGATCGTTACAAGTCGAGTTAAAGGTAATGCTATTTTTATCCGATGCAGATTTCCCATGGTCAACCCCATACCCCGCTCCGTCTGATGTGCAAACAGTAAAATATCCATATTTAAAGGTTGTACCTTCCACAAAAATGAAATTGGTCACCAGGGAAAAGGGAATTTCCAGCAAAACTTTTCCACTATTCTTTGAAAACGATATTAAACTTTCTGTCACGGTTATGGTCTTAAAAAGACCTCTAATTGATGTTTCCATGGAACTCCCTCCTAATTGGAATATTGTCATAGGATCCTAGCTGGAATTTTCAGTTTTATCCCGTTCACTTTTACGGTAGTGGGCGGGATTTTTATTTATCCTATTTTCTTATCACGCGCAATAAAATAATAATCAACCACTTTTTTAATGAAACTTTCCGGCAAATCAAAATATTCAGCCAACTGCCATATTTCGGAATACCCTTGCATAAAAGCAGCTTGCAAATCCTCAAATGGCACATATCGTTCGATTGCCCAGCGGTTAGCCTTGTACTCATGCTTTGCGACCAAATCCAAGGGGCTACTTACCTTATGCGTGCACCCGGTTGCACAATGGCCGAGTTCGTGGGCCAAACATTCTTTATAGCTTTTTATACTTTGAAAACATGCCAAATCCAAGAAAATGCCGTATTCGCCGTTAACCTCAATCGTCGCTGCATCAGCAAAACCTATATCCTTCGTAAAAAGTTTGATTTTATGTTTATCGAGATCACTATATAGTTTGGACAACTCCGTCATACAGCCCTCCCCAAAGAGCTATTTTTTATTTTTCTCTTGATCTTGGCTCAGTTTAAACAGTCGAGCCATTTCCAAAAGCTTCTGTTTGTTTTCATCGGTCAATTCCTGCGCTTCACTATGGAGTGCGTAAGTAAAATCATCAAAGGTAATATCAGGCTCGTTTTTCTGCGGAATGACGGGTTTTATTTTTGGCAGTATAGGTACCTTTTTTTCTTCAGCTTTCCAATCAGTTCCTTTCATTCCGAACTTTGTACCGTATTTTTCAACTAATTTACTATAGACGTCCGGAGTAAAAGAGCCCATTTGACTCCCGAGAAAATAAGGAATGTATTCTTTGAAACTGATATGGGCTATGTCAAAATCACTGTGTACTACACTATGTGAAAAATAGGCAAATATCCGATTTTCAGCGGCTTTAATTCGATCGGTAAGAAGGAGAGAACGGTCTTGTTCTATTTGCTCAAATTCATATCTTTTTTCACGCTCTGACTTATTCCATATTCCGAATTTTTTCTTTGCATTTTCCCATTGTTTATGCCTCTCAAAATGTTTTTTTACATCAGAAGGGACTTTGGGAGAATAAAGGAATTCGCAGTCTTCGCAAATAGTTACATCAAACAAAAGACTATCGACCGACACCTCAAAATACTCTGCTATTTTGGACAGAGTGTCACCTTGTGGCGTTGCACCTGTCTTCTTCCACTTGGTAGCTAAAGAATTACTTAGTCCAATTTCAGTTACGGCTTTTTTAGGGCTAACGCCCTTTTTGTCACACAGCATTTTAAATGTATCAAAGAACACAATTCAGCCCCCAGTTTTTTGTGCAAAACACAGAAGCTAACCAAATTAAGCTTTTTGCATTGACATTGATAACTAAATTAAGCTATACTGTGCTTAAACAGATAACCCAAGTAATCAATTTCGCTTATTGGCTAACTTTAAGTTTTGTAATTTTCGTAAGTGTAATTATATTAACTCAAAAGCTAACCAAAGTCAACATTTTATAGTAAAGAAGGTGAATTTTATATGCCTGAACAATGGACAGCTGAAATTATTGGTGAAATGCACCTAAATGGGATAACAGCCAAACAGCTTGCTGCTCAGCTTGGTTACAACCCTAAATATGTCAGCGCGGTTTTGAATGGCCACCGCAGCCCCAAAAAAGCGAAACAGGCTTTCCGTGAAAGCCTAAAAGAACTCGTTCAGCAAAAACAGGCTGTCTAATTTCTTGTGAGTAATACATAGTATAGCACAAATGTTCTGTATTGCAATCCCTTGTAATTTTCGCAGACCCATTTGTGGTACTGCGGCGTAATTTGAACTATGAAAGGAGCTAGTAATGCAAAAATACGAAACCACATGGGATCGGGTACCGGTAGTATTTGATCTTCCCTACGCTGCGACCTTGCTTGGTGTCAGTCTGGACAGGATTCGCAAACTCGCCCAACGCGGAGAGTTCCCGGCATTTAAGATCGGTAAGCTCTGGCGGGTAAATAAAGAGGACATGCTTGCTTATTTAGACCGCCAAAAGGTCGCCTCATGACCGCCCGCTGCTGCCGCTGCGGCAAACTCTGGCGAGTCAGTATCCTACAGCAGATACCAAAATCTGGTTACATATGCCCGTGCTGCGCGACGAGAGACAAGCTGATACGGGCGGGGATTATTACGATCGAAGGCGAGCCCAAAGAAATAGCCGCCCTTGAGCTGGCACTCAAAGACGGCAAGCAGGCGAGTATCATTCAAAATGTTGAGAATTGTTACTCAAGCGGCCAATTGAAACGCCTTGCACGGAATCCACAGAAAGGCATACTGACCCCAAGGTAACTGTTCCCGAAGATGAGAACGAATGGATAACGGCTTCTTTTAGCAAAACGCAGTCTTTATCTATTTTAGTCTCTGCGTTTTGGTCTATTCCCGGATCATCATCAATCGCAAAAGCCAACTGAGTCATTGGATATTCTTTGTCTTCTTTTATTTCACTCAATTTGATTCTATGGTCTAATTCACATTCTATGATTCCAAAGTTAGTAAGTACTATTATTTTTGAGCGAGTATCTCCTGATTCTCGATCAACATTTATTTCTGCTTGAGCGGTCAACAACATTTCTTTTTTGGACTCATTCATTTTATATCGCCTCCTTTCCGACATTATTCTACTGCGGAAAGGAAAATATTTCAAGTAAAGGAGAAATAAACGATGGATGAAAAAGTAAAATCCACTTTGAAGCAGTTACAGTCTGCGCTCGAAGCGGCGGCAGATGCCCAGGGCAACAGCGTGACCAAACTGAACGCCTATTTCGTGATGGAACAGGAAGTTGAAAACGCCGCAAGCCATTGCACACAGGCGCTGTATTGGGCCGCGAAGAAAGGGGAAAAACCATGAGACATTTTTACGCTGCACTGTTTATCATAGGCCTGATCGGCCTGTACATATCCGCCGGAGCCGCTGAAATCCAGCCGCTTCTCCCGTGCGCAATTTCCGGTATCATCTGCACCGTTGCTGCGGGAATCGGGATCAGGGGATTCAATTGGACGGAAAGGAGGGACAAGCCGTGTATGACCCGTGCGAAAAGTGCAAAAGCAGATTTCCTCCCGAAGTATGCCGGCAATTCTGCCACGCGTACAAATGGGCGAAAGAATGTGATGTGAAACGTGGATTAGATGAAGCATTATTTCGCCGAATAGGGCGGATATCTCCTGCAAAATAAAAATGCCGCTTCCTTATTGGTGAGAAAGGATGATGAAAACGCATTATAAACAAGATATTTCAGGGCAAATATTCGGGAAACTAACGGTAATTAAATACGATCACAGTTCTCCCCACCGTGAAAGGTACTGGCTATGCAAGTGTTCTTGTGGTAAAGAAATCTGCGTGAGAGTTTCGTATTTGCTTTCCGGAAAAACAAAAAGCTGCGGTTGCGACAGGCCAGATGCCAAGCTAAAGCAGCTAAAGCCCAACGGAAATAAATATGGCACTATGAGAATTAGCCATATGAGAATATACCATATTTGGCAATCAATGAAAAACCGGTGCTATTCACCATCGAACAAATGCTATCGCATTTATGGAGGCAGAGGAATTACCATTTGTGACGAATGGAGAAACGATTTTATTGAATTTTGCAACTGGGCTTTAAATAGTGGATACACTGGCAATTTGACGATTGACCGAATTGACAACGATAAAGGCTATTTCCCCAAAAATTGCAGATGGATTACAAATTTAGATCAGCAGAGAAATAAAAGAAATAATAAAGCCGCCAAAGGAACGGCAATTCCATTAGCGGCGCAAACCAAAATATCTTAACTGCATTATAGCAGATTGGAGGAAAAAGTCAAATGAAAACAAGTCTAATTAAAATTCGCACCGCGTTCGGTGTGCATGAAACGCAGATATCCGATAAATCGGTCGAGCTGACCGGCAAGAAAGGCTCCGGCAAGTCATCCGTTCTGGACGCGATCCGTTACGCCCTAACCAACCGCTCCGACCGGGATTACATAGTCAAGCAGGGTGCTGACGAAGCAGAAATCATTATTGAAACCGACACCGGCCTCCGTATTGACCGGAAACGCAAGGTCGATATGGAAACATCAAATCTGAACCTGAAAGAAAACGGTCTGAACGTTCCTCGGCCGCAGACGTTCCTTGACGATATTATCACGCCGCTTCAGCTTAACCCAGTCGAATTTATCAGTAAACCTATCGCCGAGCAAAATCGGATCATTCTGAATCTGATCGACTACAAGTGGGATATGCAGACAATTCAGGGATGGTTCGGAGAAATTCCGCAGGGTGTTGACTGGAAGCAGAACATTCTGTCAGTATTGGATCAAATTCAGGCGGAAAACGGGGTGTATTATCAGACGCGCCAGCAGATCAATTCTGAAAAGCTGTTTAAGCGTAAGGCGGCCGAGGATATCGGCCTTTCCATCCCGGACAATTTCAACGCCGAGAAATGGGAGGCATACGACACCGGCGCGAAGTATCAGGAGCTTTCCAAAATTCAGCAGGAAAACGGGAAAATTCAACGTGCCAAGATGTTCCGTGACAGTTACGAAAGCAAGCTACGCGGCATTCAGGCCGACCGGGATATCTCCATCAGCAACGCCAAGGACGCTATCAGTGCGGAGCGTGAAGGGCTGGCAAAGACCATTGAACGCTTGAAAGCCGAAATTCGCGCTGCTGAGGACAAGCTCTCCGGCCTAGATTCTAAATATCAGGATAAGGTTGCGGTCGCCGAGGCCGAATTTAATGAAGCCAAGGCAAAGCTGGACGCGGATACCGGCGTAGCAAACGAGTACGCCGACCGAAAACCGGTTGATACTGCCGCCATACAGTCTGAAATCAGTACAGCTGAAGCCATGAAAAAGCACCTTAACGAATATTACCGTATGGTCCGGATGCAGCAGGAAGTTGATGATCTGCAGGGGAAATCCGACGCTCTGACCGAAAAGATCGAGCTCGCCCGGAAGCTTCCTGGCCAAATCCTCAAAGAGGCAAAAATCCCGGTAGAAGGACTTACGGTCGAAAAGGGCATTCCTCTGGTCCATGGCCTCCCGCTCTCGAATCTGTCCGATGGCGAAAAGCTTGATCTGTGCGTTGACGTCGCTATCAGCAATCCCAAGGGACTCCAGATCATCCTGATCGACGGTGCGGAACGTCTGGACGATAAGAGCCGGGCGGCGCTGTACGCGAAGTGCAAGGCCAAGGGGCTGCAGTTTATCGCGACGAGGACAACGAACGACGATGAATTGAAGGTGACGGAGTTATGAGTAAGGACAAACTTGAACGAATTATCGGTGATGCCAGCATCAAGCGCTATTTTAATACCGAATACATCGGAGCGTATTCTCTCGATGACGGTGCAGAACCGGTTTTGACGATTGATAGCCTCTGGTATGGAGATATAACGCTCGGAGGAGGCAGGAAAGAGCCACACGTTGTCGTAAAGTTCAAAGAGCGTAGCGTCCCGGGCGTAGAAGAAGTAAAACCTCTGATACTTAACGCCACAAACCGTAAGGCACTGAAAAAGATGTACGGCAGCGATTCCGCGGCAAGTCTTGAAGGTCGCAAAATTCAGCTTTACGTTGACCCTCATGTAAGAGATCCACAGGACGGGGGATTCACCGAAGGTCTCCGCATTCGTCCCTCTATCCCAAAGCAAACCGTAACGGCGACGAAATGCGCCGATTGTGGCGCAGAAATTCAGGGCGCCGGAAAGTTGAACGCCCAGCAAATCGCGCAGTACACCTATCAGAAATATGGCAAATCACTCTGCTCTGACTGCGCGACAAAAATCAAGGCAGAGGACGATGCGCGAAAGGCAGCACTTGACCCGCTTGCAGCAGCCCCGGAGTCGAGTGCCCCTGACAGGAAGGACGATGTACTGTGAATTTAACCGCAGAAAATTACTTTTCTCCCGAGAACCAACTCACCTATATTGGCGCTTCTCAGTTCAAATCATTTCTTTTCTGCCCAGCTGCGGCGCTCGCTGAAATTCGCGGCGAATATAGACAGGAAGAAACCACGGCGCTTTTGGTCGGTTCCTACGTTGACGCGTATTTCGAGGGAACGCTCGACCTGTTCCGCGCAAAGCACCCGGATATTTTCAAGCGGGACGGCTCGCTGAAATCCGAATATGTTCAGGCCGAGCAGATTATTCAGCGTATCGAACGCGACGAAATGTTTATGCGGTACATGTCAGGTCAGAAACAGGTAATTATGACCGGCGAAATTGCAGGCGTGCCGTTCAAGATTAAGATTGACTCGTATCACCCCGGAAAGGTAATCGTTGACCAGAAGATCATGAAGGACTTAGAGGACATTTGGAGTCCTGCCGAAGGTCGCCGCGTTCCCTACTGGTTGAACTGGGGTTATGACTACCAGGGCGCCATATACCGCGAGATTGTCCGGCAGAACACCGGCGACACGTTGCCGTTTATGATTGCAGCCGCTACGAAGCAGAAGGTCACGCGCCTGCAGATCGGCCAGATTGGCCCGGCTCGTCTGGACTATTGCCTTGACATTGTAAAGCACGAAGCACCCCGGTTCGCCGCTATGAAACGTGGAGAAGTCGAGGCGGAAAGGTGCGAGCAGTGCGATTACTGCGCAGGAACCGCCGTGCTGAGTGAAATTGTGCCATACATGGAGGCGGGATGATGCTTAACGTTGCAGTTCTAATGGGCCGCCTCGTGGCGGACCCTGAACTCAGACATACTGGCAGCGATATTTCCGTAACTAGCTTTACGATTGCGGTTGACCGCTCCTATGTGAAATCCGGCGAAGACCGCCAGGCCGATTTCATCGACATAGTCGCATGGCGCAGCACCGCGGATTTCGTATGCAAGTTCTTCCACAAAGGGCAGATGATTGCCGTGCACGGTGAGATTCAGACTCGCACTTATACCGACAAGGACGGAAACAAGCGGAAAGCATTTGAAGTCGTCGCGGATAAGGTAAGTTTCTGTGGTAGCAAGAACGAATCAGGCGGCTCGGGTTCTGGCGGATCGTATCAACCCGCAACGCGCGCACCGGATGTTCCGGCCGATGCGCCGCAATACGCAAGTAATAATGCGGGTGACTTTGAGCAGATGCCGTTAGACGACGACTTGCCGTTTTAGCCATGTACGGTGACATTTTTTCTCGAATCAAAGAAGCCATTCCGATGCAGGCCGTAGCGGTGCGGTACGGCTTCGAAGTGAATCGGGCGGGGTACATGCTTTGTCCGTTCCATAACGATTCACAGCCCTCTCTGCATGTTTATGACGGTACTCGCGGCTGGTGGTGTTTCGTCTGCAATGAGGGTGGATCAGTAATTGATTTCGTCGCAAAGCTGTTTCAACTTAACGCTCGGCAGGCGGCAATTCGGATTGATAATAATTTTCATCTTGGCTTATCTACTGAGCGCCCGGACAATCGCGAGATTGATCGGTGGAAGCAGGAACAAGCAAAAAAGCAAGCTGAATTAAACGTATTTCGGGCTGACTACAACGATAAATGCCGAGAGGCATTAACTATCCGCTCTCTGCCAAAGCCGCCGCCCAGCAGCCCTCTGTGGGGCCAATATGCGGCACTGCTGGGTAAATTGGATTATTTGGATAATTATTTCTTTACGGAAACTAAATGGAAGTGAGGTGACGGGCACGGACAAAGATAAATCGCTGGAAGCCGCGCCGGCCCCAAAGTATACGCAGGACGATTTTTTGCATGGAACTGCGCCTTTTGAAGAAGTCTATAAGCTTCATAACAATCCATTTCAAGAGCGACGGGCAATTGCAATAATGGAAGTCACAGCAAAGTCAGTCGGCGTGATCGGGTTCAAGGGGCTATACCAGGACTATGTAAAATCTTTGAAATCGATCGCATCCCCTGACGCTGAAAATGTATCTCAGTTTTCAGATCAGCCGCTTGAGCTGGACACGGGAGAATGGAAATCAGATGAATCCGGTGTATGGAAATATGCTCCTCAGGGAGGAATTGAAACAGCCTGCCCCCACCCAATTATGCCGGTGGAGAGATTGAGGAACATTGATACCGGAGAACTGAAAGTTAAACTGGCATTTCGGCGCGGTACAAAAAGCAAAAAGGTATGGTCAACCATTACGACCGACTTTGATACTGTGTCAAATTCAAAAAATATTACGACTCTTTCCCGCATTGGAATTTCTGTCACATCTGGTAAACGTGCGCAAAACCTTGTTGATTACATAGCGGACGTTCTGGACAAAAACTATGATTTGATCCCGGAATACAAGAGCACATCCCGGATGGGATGGAATGAAGAAGGTTTTTCACCCTATGTGGATGAAGTTGTTTTTGATGGAAATCCCGGGTTTGAGAAACTCTTCCAATCCATCCGGCAACATGGAAAATTTCAGACATGGCTTGATGAAGCAATTTCTGTCAGAAAATACAGCGTTACCGCGAAAATCGTTATGGCTGCTTCTTTCGGGTCTGCTTTAGTTGGACCGTGTGGGATTCTTCCGTTTTTTGTTCACCTTTGGGGCATGGATAGCGGGACCGGAAAAACCGTTGCGCAGATGGTGGCCGCGTCCGTATGGGCGAACCCCGTAGCGGGCGGAGATTACTTTAAAACCTTTAAATCCACATCTGTCGGGTTTGAGGTTATCGCCGGGTTTCTGAATTCTCTTCCCGTCGTAATTGACGAGCTCCAACTTGCGAAGGATGCCCGCGGAAAAGTAATTTTCAATGTATACGAGCTGGCTTCCGGTTCCGGTAAGTTACGGTCGAATAAGACTCTCGGTCTTGCATCCTCAGTAACCTGGGCAAATTGCTTTATAACGAGCGGAGAAACTCCGCTGACAAGTGAGAATGACGGTGCGGGTGCAATTAACCGCGTAATCGAAATCGAATGTAAGGCGGAAAACAAGGTCATTGAGAACGGACATAAAACCGCCGGAATAGTCAAAGAAAATTACGGGTTCGCCGGAATGCTGCTTGTGCAGCTCTTGTCTGATCCGAACACAATGGATGAGGCAAAAAAGCTCTATGAGGAGTACTATACCGAATGCATGAAAAACGATACCACGGAAAAGCAGGCTATGGCCGCCGCGGTCATCATTGTCGCTGACACCTTAGCAACTAAATGGATCTTCAAAGATGGTCAAGCACTGACGGTTAAAGACATGTCTGAATTTTTAAAAAGTAAAGAATCCGTTTCTGCCGCGGACCGCGGATATCAGTACATGTGTGACTGGGTTGCTCAGAATTCCGGTAAGATGCACGGATCTTCTGACAACGAAGTATTTGGCCGAATAGTAGAGGAGGGAACTGACAAGGGCTATGCGTACATTATTCGCTCGGTGTGGGACAAAGCCTGTTCGGATGCACAGATATCTTCCAGGGCACTTCTGAGCCATTTACGAACCCGTGGACTGATTAAAACAAGCGGAAAGGGATTTACTAAATCCTCTCGAATCGGCAGCGCACCGGCAAATTGTGTGGTGCTTAAACTGCCTCCAGATCCAAACGATAACGATCAATCTTGGATAAATCAGGAGATTATTGACGATTGGATACCATAAGTATAACCGGTCACACAAAAAGTTACACGCAAAGAATGGCTTTGCAATGCGGGTTTTCAAGGTTTGTGTAACTGTGTAACCTGTGTAACCACAAAATGCACATATAAGAGGGAAAGAAAAAGTTTTCTGAATACAGTATATATATTTTTATTCTCTTATAGAGAAGTGCACAAAAAGTTATACAGTTACACAACACGTCATAAACCTGCATAAATACTGAATTATTCGCGTGTAACTATAGGTTACACAACGTTATACAAGTTACTACAAATGAGGTGATTAATTTTTTGAAAGATATAAATCTTCGAGATTATCAAAAAGAGTGCATCGAAACAATCCAATCTCAACCGCCCGGGGCATACTTAGTGCAGATGGCAACAGGCCTTGGAAAGACCGTCACATTTGCAAACATCCAGCGTAAAGGGAAAATGCTGATTCTCTCCCACCGGGAAGAACTGGTCAGACAGCCACTGAAATATTTTGATTGTCTTACCGGTGTCGAGATGGCAGGAGAGCATGCAACACCGATGGATGAGGTCGTTTCTGCATCGGTTCAGACCATGGCTCACCGTCTGGAACGATTTGCGCCGGACGAATTCGATATTGTAGTTGTCGATGAAGCCCATCATTCCAGTGCTTCTACATACAGACGCATACTCAATTACTTCCATCCACGGCTAACCTTGGGATTTACTGCTACTCCGAACCGTTCCGATAACGTTCGAATGAATGACATTTATCAGGACATTATCTTCCAGCGTGATTTGAAATGGGGTATCAAGAACGGTTATCTGTCCGATATCTTTTGCCGGCGGGTAAACATTGGTTACGACCTGCGCAGCGTTCATACCCGCGGCGGTGATTATGCCCCGGGCGAATTGGAAAAGGCTATGGACGGTACCGCTGATGCAATCGCCGAAACATACCGCACCATGGCAGCCGGGGCGACACTGATCTTTGCCGTATCAGTTAATCAGGCACAGGAGATCGCAAAACGAATCCCCGGCGCCGCGGTGGTGACGGGTGAGACAAAAGACCGTGCAGACATTATCAAAGCATTCACTGACGGGCAGATTCCCTGCATAGTAAATTGTATGGTATTTACCGAAGGGACTGATATCCCCCGCGTTGAAACGGTAATTGTAGCTCGGCCTACTCAATCTGATAGCCTTTATACGCAAATGGTCGGGCGTGGCCTGCGGCTGTATCCCGGAAAGGAACGCCTAAATCTAATTGACTGCGTCGGGGTGTCAGGACGCGCTTCTCTCTGCACTGCTCCGTCCCTACTCGGCATTGACCTGAAGGATGTACCGGAACGCCGCCTGTCTGAAATGGACGGTATGTTGTTTGAACTGCCTGAAAAGGTGGAACGCGCTGCAGACTGCCCGGAAAGCTGGATTAAGAACGTCCAAATCGTCGACCTCTGGGCGCAGGAACAGAAGTACAACACCCATGGCGTGAACTTCTTCAAGATGCCGAACGGCTCTATGGTGTGCAGCCTGATGGATCGTGAAAAAATTGTTATCCCATGTCAGGACGAGCTGGGTAGGGTGAATTTCAACGGGAGGTTAATGCCGATGCAGAGTGCTTTGGATTTTGCGTACATCAAACTGACAACGAATTACAAGGAGCAGGAATATATCTGGAATCTTGAAAAGGCAAAGTGCTGGGGAAAGGCTCCGGCCAGCGACAAACAGCTTCAATTAATTCAGCGCCGGTGTAAAGGATTTGACCCAGCAGGGTTAACCAAACTGCAGGCCAGTCAAATTCTGAATCGCGTTATGAATGGAGGGAGGCGGTCGGCGTGAACAAGGAAAAAATCCATATCACCAAGCCAGACGACCGCGAATCCGTCATTGTCATCCTCGCCCGGAATGGCTATACCGTCCGACAAGGTCGCGAAAAGGACCATGGAACCGGTAAAACGGTCGCTTTCGTGGAGTACTGGTCAAGTGAGGATGAAAAGAATGGATAAAACAAATCAGCTATATAGGTGTTGGGAAAATATAAAAAGCAGATGCTCTAATCCGAAGGATTCACATTATCACTATTATGGCGAAAAAGGCGTAACGGTTTGCGACGACTGGAAAAATAGCTACTCCAGTTTCAAAAGCTGGGCACTTCAAAACGGATTTATGCCGGGCCTTACCATTGACAGAATTGATGTAAATGGTAACTATTGTCCTGAAAATTGCCGGTGGATCACTCAAAAAGAGCAATGCAGCAACAGAACATCAAACCGAATTTTAACATATAACGGGGTTTCACACACGGTCACTCAATGGAGTGAAATTGTTGGTATTAGTGCAAACACAATCTTTGCAAGATTGGATAGAGGCTGGAGTACAGAAAAATCGTTGACACGACCACTTGATAATCGAGGTGGAAATCAACGTTATAGAAAGAAGGCGGTAGCGTGACCGAAGCACAGCATCAATCCTGCGTCATGAAGTGGTCAGAGCAGGCCTCTATCCGTTCAAAATGGCCCTGCCTTAAATTACTCCACCATGTTCCGAACGGCGGTAAGCGTGACAAAATCGAAGCGGCGCACATGAAGCAGCAGGGAGTCAAACGTGGCGTACCAGATTTGGATTTACCAGTCCCACGCGGAAAGTATCACGGCCTGCGTATTGAAATGAAGGATGATGCCGGTCGCACTTCCGTAGATCAAGACTGGTGGCTCGGCGAACTTCGGGAGCAAGGTTATTTTTGCGAGGTGTGCCACGGCTGGCAGTCGGCTGTCAGTGTCCTAGAGTGGTACCTCAGTCTTGGGGAGTTTAAGCCATGACACTGGAAGAAATTGAACGCCATGCGATGCGCAACGATCCGCTTCCCACTGGCCTGAATCAAGCCGAGCAGCTTCTGTTCCTGTCGTTCCGGTGCATGTACAAATCGTACCGCTCCGGAACGGTTGACCGGGAGCAGGCTCAAGCTGAGAAACGCGAATTGATTCGAGCTTATGAGGAATCTCAGCGGTGGATCGAAATTTATAAAGACTCGCACCGGATTCGCGTCGCTCTGGCTGGTTATTCGAAAGAGGTTGAAGCTGGAACGTGCGAACGATGTAAGAAAATGATGCGTATTTTTGACGGACGCCAGATTGAACCATAGAGCCTGTTACCTGTTCACAAGGATTTTCAGAAAATCGATAAGGCTAAACCCTTTTCGGATTGAGTTTGCGGTTTGCTTTTCCTTACGTCGCGTTTCTCGCGGTCGGTCCCCTTCAACCTGAGATAAGAATCGTCGGACACGGACTCCGACAAAAACCACAATGCTTACCGCAATAGCACCTAAAGCGGAATCAACTATGTAAGGGACATACGGCTGTAAAGCTTTCCAAAAAATGGACACAATCCAAGGAAGCGTTTTATGAAAAAAATCCGATATTGCGTTGTCCCATATTGTTTTAAATACTTCTGGCGACATTAGGCTCATCCCCTTATTTGAAATATAGCATAATTATAAAAAGGAAACAAGTCATAGGTACCGGTTTAAAGGCGCGCCATGACGATGGATGAACCATGAAAAAAGCCGCCCATTTAGGACGGCAGGAAGGAAACCTTTATGAAAAATGTTTTATATCCTCGCGGATGTGATACTGCGAAATTAATTCAAGTGATTGAAACAAAAGCAGCTCGTGGGTCCGGTACGAAAGATCAGCCGTGCCGTGTTATTACGGAGTATTGGAGTCTTGATGGTCAGAAACTTGCGGAGTTTGATCCTTTGTCTGACGAAAAACTGGAGGATGAGCAATCATAAGTTTGGTCTCTACTAAGTGAATGAATATCTCCATATATGATTTAAGTATTTCAAAATCTTGTTCTGGATATTTTCGTTCATAATGGGCGTAATCATTTCCTAATATTCTTACAACATCTCCAGAAGCTATTAATTCTTGGTTATTAAGATATTCTCCAATAGCTTCAAAAAGAGTTTTCTTAGTGACAACTGATTTGTCTATTTCAAGTTCATTTACAGCAAAATCTTTTACTAAAATTTCTAATGAAGCACGGAACCCTATAGCCGCCAACTCTAAGTTGTTGTTTGATTCACAAAGCAGGGCCTGATTGTAAATATCAATAAAGCGAGGTGATACTTTTTCAATTCTTTCATTTGAGAACGAATAATTTGTTGTGGGATAAATAGCCGCTACATTCGATTCTTTAACTGTTGAATTAATATCATATACCACTATGTAAATCTTTGAGCAGCGGGTGCATCTGTAAGTTATTACTCCAAAAACAGCAGGACTATTTGCAGAAAATATCTTTCTATCAACCGTGACTCCGTCTTCATAGGCACCGCAATATGGACAAAGCATAGGCTTGTTTAACAAAAAGTTGTAGCTTGCATCGCTTATCCCAAAAGAATCTCTACAATTTTTATTAGTAAAAACCATCTTTTGCATGTCAATCCACCTCAAAATTATTTTATCATTTTAAATAGAAACAAGCAATATAAAAAATAGGCTCTTGCCGTAAAGCAAGAGCCAAAATAAAAAAAGGAGTTAAAAGACATGAAAAAAATTATTTTTGCGCTGATTATGACGCTGGCTCTATTGATTGGAGTCAGCGGGTGCAGCGAAGCTGATAAAGTAAACAGCAATATTTCCAAACAGGCTGACTATTTTGGGTGCGAACGTCGTATCACGGTTTATAATGCGAGAACCGACAAAGTGATTTTGACAATGGAAGGGTACATGAGTCTTAGCAATGACGACAACAGCGAGTTGGTTGTAACTTGTAAAATTGGGCCAGATAAGTATAAAAAAGATTATGTGTATCTGAGCAATTCTACCCTTTATGTTTGCGAGGATATTTCCGGAACTGATACTGACCCGTACCATTACAAGGTGTATTTCCACACGAACGTACTTCCGAGCGTGGAAACAAAACTGTAAGAGGGAGTGAAAACAGTGAAAGAGGTCAAATTGAAATCGTGCCCGTTCTGCGGGGGCGAAGCAGAAGAAAAGCATTCGTCAACAAGCGGTCTATTTTCAAATCCAATAGCCTACTATTTTGTTCAATGCAAATCATGCGGAGCTACAGGAGAAGCAGACCTTATTCCCAGAAAAGCCGATGAAGCATGGAACCGCCGCCCCGCCCCGGAAAACAAGCCGCTGACGCTGGAAGAGCTGCGGAAGATGGACGGGGAGCCAGCGTACTGCGTAAACTCTCGAGGTGACGGGAAATGGGCAATAGTGCATATTTGCGACGACATACAGGATAGCTTTTGCGGCGATGGGAATAGCGAAGAATGGGAGTTTGCTTATTACGGATTGACAGATGATAGCAATCAACTACTCGATGGCGCATGGCTTGCCTACGCCCGCAAGCCGGAACAGGAAGAATTCAAGCTGAATCGTCTAAAAGAGAGATTGGAGCGTGAAACCCCATGATCTTCCCAGAACGCCTCAAGTCATTAAGAACCGAGCGTCACCTTACACAGCAGCAAGTAGCGGATGAGGTTGGAATTAACAGGTCACTGCTTACCTACTACGAGGTCAAAGGCAGAGAACCCGGCGCGCATGTGCTGTGCTGTTTGGCTGATTATTTTCATGTTACCACGGATTATTTGCTGGGGAGGAGTGATTGCCGTTGACAAAAGAAGAGCTGTCTCAAGTCAGAAACCTGAAAAATGAGATTAAACTTCTCAAAGAACAAAAAGCTGAAATACGGCAGCGCATGTCCGGAATGAGTACGCCACACAGTGTACAGGCTTCTGGAAAGTGTGAACCTTACCAACTACATAACATCACAATTCAGGGAGTCGCGAGGTCTGAAACGGATGCTTATATTGAGGCTGACGATAAGCGCGAAAAAATTGCATTGGATTTGGCGGAACGTGAAAGGCAGTGCCTGGATGAGTATGATCGGATTAATTCTTTTGTCAGCACCGTACAGGATAGTGAAATGCGGCAGATATTAACGCTATATTACCTGAAAGGGCTGACCTGGCAGCAGGTAGCGTTTAAAATTGGAGAAAACGATGAGAGCTATCCACGTCGTAAATGTACTCAGTTTTTAAAACTTGCCGAAATTGCCGATTCATAAGTGCTAGAATTGTATTGTGAAAAAGTATAATCACGGAGTTTCGCAGATAGTTAAAAAGGCGTTCAGCTGATGAGGCTGAGCGCTTTTTCTATGCCTTAGTTCGTGTGGGCCCCGACGGAAAGGAGCCGCATGAAAGACTACATTAACCAAATTTTCAATATGGACTGCATTGCTGGCATGAACATGTACCCGGATAAGAGCATTGATATGATCCTTTGTGATTTGCCTTACGGCATGACCGGGTGCCGGTGGGATAGCATTATCCCATTTGATCCACTCTGGAAGCAGTACTGCCGCATTATCAAGGACAGCGGTGCAATCGTTCTAACTGCTACCCAGCCTTTCACTACCAAGCTGATCGGCAGCAATCCGAAGATGTTCCGGTATTGCTGGTACTGGTACAAAAATCAGCCGACAGGGTTTGCTAATTCCAAGAAGCAGCCGCTGCGTTGCGTCGAAGAGGTCTGCGTATTTTATAGGCATCAGCCAACGTACAATCCACAGGGTATCATCGTGTTGGATAAGCCGATCAAACGCCGGGGTCATAAAATACCAGAGCACAGCGATTCTGTGTACCGTATGGATGGCAGCCTTTCGAATGATACGGAAACCTGCGTTGTTCATTACCCGCGCCAGCTGCTGGAAGTGAAATGCGAACGCGGTCTGCACCCGACGCAGAAGCCGGTAGAACTGTTTCAATACCTAATACGGACTTATTCAAATCCGGGTGAGCTGGTTCTTGACAATTGCATAGGAAGTGGCACAACTGCGGTGGCTTGTATCAATTCTGGCAGGAACTACACCGGTTTTGAAATGGATCCGAAGTATTACGAAATTTCAAATTGTAGAATACAGAATTATTAATTGAGATCGGCCGTAGCGTGTGCGGCCGTCCTTTTTTCTTCCTTCTAATTACGCTACCCGGGTTCCATTTATTGGGAATGTTCCAGAACTGGTCAAAGCTACCGCCTTAAGGGTGTCTCCTTCCATGGTACCTTTTATGGAGTATCTTAAATTAAAAAATCCTGCATTTAGGATTCCAGAAAACTCAAACGAATTTCCGTTTATTTTCCCATTTCTAAAGAAACTTGTGTTCCCCATTGTACGAATAGAACCGCTTAGTATTCCATTGTTATCAACAAAGGTTACGGTTCCTTTTTGAATTCCAAACGGCGTTTGAAGAGTAACGCTATAAGTGCCATTCATTAAATTGCCTCATTTCTGTTAGGGTAATTTTAATATATGCGATCGTTTATTGAGTGATTACAATGTACAGATTCATTTGGTATTGATTATGAAAAATTATCATTACAGACCGGAGTTTAACGCCAGAATTTATGGTCCAGCAGAAGCAAGGGCAGACGCATATTGGAGGAAACGCAGGGAAGCTATCGAACGAGGTGGTGAATTATGTGGCAAAAACCGAATTAATGGAAAAAGCGGAACGGCTTTACCACCAAGGTAAAACCCTTTCTGAAATAGCAGAGCTTCTCGATGTTTCACCCGGTACCGTCCGAAGTTGGAAAAGCCGTGGCAAATGGGACAGTGATGCTGCAACGCAACGCAACGTTGCAAAAAAGCGTTGCAACGCAACAAAACAGTCAGAACCTGAATCGCCTCCTGCCGAATTAGTAGAACCGTTGACAGAAAACGAACGGCTGTTCTGCGAGGTTTACAGCAGAAATAAGAATGCGACTCAGGCTTATTTGAAAGTGTATGGCTGCACCTATAACTCGGCTATGACAAGTGCCTATGAGACCTTGAGAAAACCTAAGATAAAATGCTATCTCAACTATCTGAGGGAATGTCAGTGTGAAGCTATGAATCTGCAGCCTATTGATATAGTCGAGCGTTTCATGCATATTGCATTTTCCGATATGACTGACTTTGTGGATTATGGAACTAAAATAATTCCGATTGTCGATGACAAAGGAAAAATAACCGGCTCCTCCGAAAAAGACTTTCTTCAATTCAATGATTCCAAAATGGTTGACGGTGGAATCATTAAAGAAGTCAGGCAAACGCAACAGGGTATGTCTATTAAGCTGGAAAGCAGAATTGACGCCTTAAAATGGCTGTCCGATTATTTCAAAATGAATCCGATGGATAACCACAGAATCGAGTTCGAAAATAAAAAGCTTCAGCTTGAGCAGCTGAAGATCAACAGCGGTAGCCCACCGCAAGAAACCGAAGATGATCCCATTACCAAGTCGCTTAAGGAGGAATTCTCAAAATGAGTTTTTCCGAAAAGCAAAAACAGATTTTTCAGTTCCCCTATTCGGGAAAACCCGCGCTGATCTGCGACGGGGCTGTTCGATCCGGTAAGACTTCAATTATGTCGCTGTCGTTTATACTTTGGGCGATGGGGAACTTCTCCGGCCAGAACTTCGGCATCTGCGGTAAGACGGTCATATCAGCCGAACGTAACGTTGTAAAGCCTCTGATGGGGATTAAGTATCTGAGAGAGCAGTTCTCCATGCGCTTTGCAAATCACATTCTGACGGTCACCCGCGGCAAAAAAACAAACACCTTCTACATATTTGGCGGCAAGGATGAAGCGTCCTACATGCTTATCCAAGGCATTACCCTAGCAGGTGTGCTGCTGGATGAAGTCGCGCTCATGCCTGAGTCATTTGTCAATCAGGCACTTGCCCGTTGTTCCGTGGAAGGCTCTAAATACTGGTTTAACTGCAACCCGGAAGGGCCGCAGCACTGGTTTTATCAGGAGTGGATTCTGGACCCGAAGAAAAATCATGATGCCCTGCATCTGCATTTCTTGCTTGATGACAACCCATCGCTGAGTGAAGAAAAGAAGCGGGAGTATTATAACGCATACACCGGCGTCTTTTATGACCGCTATATCCTTGGCTTGTGGGTCGTCGCAGAGGGCCGTGTCTACCCCATGTTTACCGATAACCCCGACCGCTTCATCCTGCACGGAACCACAGCAGGCATGGACGGTCAGTTTTTTGTTTCGTGCGACTACGGTACTGTTAATCCATACTCGCTTGGCCTGTGGTGCGTCAGGGGCAAAGAAGCCATAAGAATTAATGAGTATTACTTTGACAGCCGCAAAGAGGGCCACCAGAAGACAGACGAGGAGTATTACTCCGATCTGGAAGAGTTGACCCGCGGCTACTACATCCGCAAGGTGATTGTGGATCCGTCCGCAGCATCCTTTATCGAGTGCATTCGCCGGCACGGTAAGTTTCAAGTGTGGGCCGCAGAGAACGAAGTACTCAAAGGTATTCGTACCGTGGCCACCATGCTCAATGCCGGCATGATAAAGATTCATGAATCCTGTAAAGATGCAATTCGTGAATTCGGGTTGTACCGGTGGGATGAAAAGAAAAACGAGGACGCCGTGCTGAAGGAAAACGATCACAGCATGGATGAAATCCGTTATTTCTGCGCAACAATACTGGCCCGTGAATTCCGTTGGGCTGAATGGAGGTGATAACCCATGTTTGAAAAAATGCTTCGATGGCTGCGTAGCTTGCTTGATCGAATGTTTGATGAAAACAGCGCCGTTTCAGACATAGCAATTTCGGATAAAATGAGTTCCGCAATCGACTTGTGGACCCGAATGTATGAAGACGGCGGCCCGTGGTGCGGAAAAGATTTGCACAGCTTACGTCTGCCTGTCGCAATCGCCTCCGAATTTTCCCGGTTGGTTACGCTGGAAATGGAGGTATCTGTCACTGGATCCGGACGCGCAACGTTCCTGCAGAATGAGTTGAATTCATTCTTCGACAAGCTGCGCAACTATGTGGAAACTGGCTGTGCTCTCGGTGGAGTCGTCTTCAAGCCGTACGTCAGTGACAACGGGCTTTCAATTGACGTTGTTCAGGGTGATTGCTTCTACCCCACTACGTTTGATAGCTCTGGCCGGATGACCGGGGCGATCTTCACAGAGCAGATCATCCGTAAAAAGGTAATTTACACCCGGGCCGAACATCACGAGTATGCAAACGGTGTTCATAAGATTGAAAATCGGGCATTCAAGAGTAATTCATCTGCGACGCTTGGTTCACCGATTGACCTAACGGAAGTCCCTGAGTGGGCGCAAATCGCACCGGAGGCGAGCATAGAAAATGTTGATCGACCTCTGTTTGCTTATTTCCGCATTCCGCTGGCAAACCGCGTCGACCGTCATTCCCCTTTGGGCGTGTCCGTATATGCGGAGGCGGTTGATACTATCCACGATGCAGACGAGCAGTATGGGCGGTTTCTGTGGGAATTCGAGGGCGGCGAATTGGCCGTTGATGTAGATGAAGATTTATTCAAACACAGTGAACAGGAAGGGGTTAAACTTCCAAAGCGACAGGAAAGATTATACCGTCGCAGATCCTCTTATCATGGCGCGGGTTCGGAGAAAAATTTCTATGAGGTTTTCTCCCCTACTCTCCGCGATACTTCACTCAAAAACGGTTTAAACACCATCCTACAGAAGATCGAATACCAATGCGGTCTTGCTTACGGTACGATTTCCGATCCGCAGGTGGTCGAAAAGACCGCCGAGGAAATCAGGTCGAGCAAGCAGCGCAGCTACGCTACCGTTAAGGATATCCAGAAAGCGCTTGAAAACTCTCTGGACGACCTGATTTACGCAATGGATAAACTGTCCACCCTGTATAAACTCGCTCCGCAGGGCAGCTATAAAGTCGCGTATGACTGGGATGACTCCATCATTAACGACCCCACTCAGCGCAAGCAAATGTTCTGGCAGTATGTCACTGCCGGGAAATTTCCGTTCTGGCGGTACCTAGTCGAATTCGAGGGGTACAGCGAAAATGACGCCAAGGCAATCGAAGCTGAAACTCAGAGTAGCTTGACTGACCCGTTCGGATTCGGGGAAGGTGATTCCAGTGTTAACGCCTGAATATCTCGAATCCGCCCCGGAAGGCATCGTCGAGCTATACTCTAAGCTGGACGAAACTATCACCCGCGACATTGTCCGGCGCCTGGTCAAAACTGGCGGCGTTTCCTCTACCGCAGACTGGCAGATTCGGCGATTGCAGGAATCCGGGCTGCTGTATGAGGATATTATCCGGCAAGTGTCGCAGATGACCGACGCCAGTGAGCCGCAAGTGCGTGCTCTATTTCAAGATGCCGGAATCGAATCGCTGAAATACGACTTTTCTATCTACGAGGCTGCCGGTCTTACTCCACTGCCACGTCTGCAATCTCCTGCTGCAGCAATGGTACTGCAGGCCGGTATACAAAAAACACAAGGCTACCTTAAAAACCTGTCATTGACTACCGCAACGACAACGCAACAGGCATACATAAACGCCGTCACACTCGCAGAAATGCAGGTGGAGAGCGGCGCTTTTGATTATGTGACCGCAATCCGTAACGCCGTGCGCGTCGCTGCGCAGTCTGGTACGACGGTACTCTATCCCACTGGACACACTGATAAGCTAGACGTTGCCGTCCGGAGAGCGGTATTGACCGGCGTGAGCCAGACATCCGCGCAGATTTCTGAGCGATATGCTGACGATATGGGCTGTGATCTTGTGGAAACGACAGCGCACGCAGGGGCACGTCCCTCACATCAAATATGGCAAGGCAAGGTATTCAGCCGATCCGGCAGCGGAAAGTATCCAGACTTTAAACAAAATACAGGATATGGCACCGGTGCAGGGCTTTGCGGCTGGAACTGCCGGCACAGCTTCTTCCCTTTCTTCGAGGACCTTTCCGAATCGGCTTATCCACGGAACAAGATTCAGGAGTACAACAGCCACACGGTTACCTACAATGACCAAAATGTCAGCTACTATGACGCTACACAGATGCAGCGTGCATACGAGCGCAGAATTCGAGCAACCAAGCGCGAGCTTGCTGGTTATGATGAGGGTGTCAAATCTACTGACAGCGACGAACTTCGGAACGTTCTGAAAGAAAAATTCAACGATTCTTCCGTCAAGCTGAAGCGGCAGGAATCGGAATTAAAAGACTTCTTGCAACAAACCAGGCTTGATCGGCAGCGTGAGCGCGAACAGGTTATCAGTTTCGGGCGCAGTCCTGCGCAATCCGCGCGGCACGCCGCTGAGCAGCGCTATCAGCAATGGGTGAAAAATATTGGTGCAAAAGATTCTGCTCCGAATTCTCTTGCAAAATACTATAAAGAGAAGTATAATAATTCTCCTGCCTACAAGCTTCTAAAAGGCTACAGCAATGCCGTCGATAATGGGGATATATCTCCCTTGGTTGGATTGAAGCAGTATACCGATACAGCGCATCGGGTTGAATCCGATATTTTGGGTCTTACCACTTCGACTGGTGTTGAAATTCATTCCTATGCAACGCACTTTATCGACCGTGTAATAGGTCAGGTTTCCACGCCGCATCCCGGGAAACGCTGTGGGGTATCGATTGAAGATGCAAAGGATGCACTCATTCATCCGCTAAAGCTGGGGGATGTCCATAATATGGAGAATGGGGACATTCGGCAAACGCTGTTTGGAAAGAATGCTACAGTAACAATCAGTATTCGTGATGAACGTCTGATTCAGACAAATCCAAGATAAGGAGGGAAAGCAAATGCTGAAATTTACAGATAAAGACCGTAATTTTATACTGCAAAATTTTAAAAACGCTGGTGAGCTCTTAAGCGCTTCTAACCTTGACGATGTGCTCGACCCTCTATACGAGTTGATTGATGAAAAAGGTTTTGCACCACCTCACTATCAGGACTATAACGATTTTGGCAGGGAAGCGCAAAAAGTCTATGACAGCATTTATTTTAATAACTGAACCGCCTTCACATCAGTGTCGGCGGTTTTCTTATACCCAAAATTCAAGATTGAGAAACGCTTCGGGAAACCGGGGCGTTTTTTAATACAATCGGCCTATCCACCGGCCTAAAATGTGGAGCAGCAGGTGACAGCAACCACCTAAAACGCTTAGCTGTGACGGAGGACAACATGAAAACAGAAGAATTAACCGCGCTCGGATTGACAGAGGATCAGGCATCGAAAGTTTTTGAGATGCACGGTAAAGAACTTACCAAACTGCAGAATTCCGTTACCACCCTGACCACTGAGCGGGACGGCTTCAAGACCCAGCTTGATACCGCAAATACCAAGCTGGTCGGGTACGATCCCGAATGGAAAACCAAGGCCGATACCGCCCAGCAGGATGCTCAAAAGCAACTCGACGCGCTGAAATTTAATTATGCGCTGAACGACGCTCTCAAATCTGCAAAAGTACGCGACGTGGTGGCGGTAAAAGCGCATCTGAAAACTGACGCGCTGAAGCTGGACGGCGAGAACATTCTTGGCCTGAAAGAGCAGCTTGACACCATCAAGGCAGAAAGCGGGTTCCTCTTTGACACTGAGGAAAAGCCGCCGATCATTTCCAGCAGGACACCCGGCGTGCAGACAGTTACAACAGGAAATAACGACAAAGCCAACGCCGCCATCCGTGAGGCGCTTGGCACAACCATCTGAAAGGAAGATTAATTTATGATTACAAGAGCTCAGGCAGAATCCCTCATTCAGGAACAGCTCGTGACCACCATTTTTCAGGATGCCCCGAAGCAATCCGCAGTGCTTTCCCTAATGAGAAAGTTGCCCAACATGAGCAGCAAACAAACAAAAATCCCCGTGCTTGACATGCTGCCCCTCGCCTACTGGGTAAACGGCGACACCGGATTCAAGCAGACCTCTCAGCAGGCATGGGATAACGTTTATCTGACCGCCGCTGAACTGGCCGTTATCGTACCTATTCCCGAAGCGGTACTGTCCGACGCGTCCTATGACATCATGGGCGAAGTCACCCCGCGTGTCAATGAGGCTATCGGTCAGAGAATCGACCAGGCTATTGCGTTCGGTGTCAACCGCCCGAATGAGTGGCAGAACGATATCATCACGCTTGCTCGGCAGGCCGGGAACAATGTTTCCGCATCCGGCGGCATCACCTATGACAATATCATGGGCGTCGGCGGTCTTATTTCCAAAGTTGAGGACGCCGGCTATATGGTAAACGGCATCATGGCTGCCATCAGGACCCGTGCGGCGCTTCGCGGCCTGAAAGACGGTAACCAGCGTCCCCTGTTCCTGTCCGACATGAAGGGCAGCACCCCGTATGCACTCGATGGCACCCCGCTCACCTTCCCGCAGAATGGGGCGTTTGATGCCTCTGTAGCGCAGATGATTGCTGGTGACTGGTCGCAGGCCGTCTATGCCATGCGTCAGGACATTACTGTCAAGCTGCTCGATCAGGGCGTTATTCAGGATCCGGTTACAAAAGAGATCGTCTATAACCTCGCGCAGCAGGATATGGTCGCACTGCGTGTCGTGATGCGTCTCGGCTGGGCGCTGCCGAATCCGGCTACTCGTCTGAATGGTGACCGCGTCAACGTTCCGTTTGCATACCTCGAAGCAGCTACCCCGGCCACTGACTATGCTGTGACATTTACGGTAAACGACAACGCCGAAACTCCGGTTGCAATTGAGAGCGCAAAAATTGACGTTAACGGAGCGAAGAAGATGACCGCTGCCGATGGTACCGCAGTATTCAATCTTCGTGCTGGTACTTACCCGGCAACCGTCAAAAAGACCGGATATGTGACCCAGTCCGCCACCATCACCGTTGCAAATGCGCCGGTCGCGCAGACCATCACTCTGCCGATCGTGCAGTAATGCACGCGGCCTGATTGGAGGGAGTGACGACGCCTTATGCTGATTACGCCTACTATTCAGACATTTACGGAGGTATATCGATTTCTCAGGACGCCTTTGCCGCCTTAGCGCGGCGGGCGTCCCTTTTTATCGATCAGATCACTTATAACCGCCTTAATACCGGATGGGCCGTAACGGATGCCGTGAAAAACGCCACCTGTGCCGTTGCGGAAGTATTGGAACAGTATAAAACATCAGAGGCACAGGAAGTCACGGTGGCTGTGTTCAAAAGCGAAAGCGTTGGCGGATGGAGTGGAACATACCAAGACACTGACATCATACGCGCCACGATAGAATCCGCAATGGAAAACGCCGCGAGGCCCTATTTGATTTATACCGGATTAATGGACAGGAGCGTGTTTGTATGATTTTCCCTCATACCGTTACGATCTACAACTACACCAAGGCCGGGTATAATCGCACTGTTTTACGCGGCGTTTTATGGGAGGATACCAAGGCAAAAAACGTCAATAAGACCGGTTCAACATCGGTTGACAGTGCGCGGGTGTTTGTCCCATTCTCGGTGGACTCAGGCGGCGCGACATATAAGTCACCTGCCGAGTATCAGGCCTACCCGACCGGTGCGTGGACGCTACAGATCAAGCAAAAGGATTTTATTGTTAAAGGTGAGTGCCCGTTTGTGCTAGTTCCCGGTGGGTCTATTGCGGAGCTGACAACCAACTACGACGCGCTGACCATCACAAGCGTTACGGCCTGTGATTTTGGAAGCGCGGCCATGCACCACTGGGAAGTTGGTGGTAAGTAATGGACGGTCCTGAAATCAAAACGCCGCAAGGCGAAATCATCATCACCAAGGCAGGAAAAGCAAAGCTCACATGGAACAGCAGCTTCAAAAATAAATGGCCGGGGCGCTTCTCGCGTGCACAGCAGTATGTTGACAGTGAAATTCTGCGCCTGTCCGCCCCGCTTGTCCCATTAAGGACCAGTATGCTGATGAAATCCGGCCAACTCGGAACTGTAATTGGCACTGGTCTTGTGCGTTGGATCGCTCCATACGCACGAACGCAGTATTATGATACAGCCACGAGCCGCCCGTACGACCCACAGCGCGGCGCGTATTGGTTTGAGCGGATGAAGACAATTCACGGCACGCAGATCGTAAATGGTGCAAAGAGAATAGCAGGAGGCGGCAATAAATGAGCATCATCGAATCTCTTAAAACTTTTATCGCCACCTGTCCGCACTTGAACGCTATAGCTGATCTCAATGTCGATAGTCTCGGCGCGGATACGGTCAATTACAGCATCGACCCTCTTCCCGGCGCCCGCGTTGTTGAAACCGACATTTTAGGAAATAAAACACGGGAGTATCCGTTTGCGTTTACGTCGCGTGAAATTACAGTAGACGACCTTGCTCGGATCAGCAACAATGGATTTTTCGAAAACTTTGCCGAGTGGCTTGAAGATCAGACAGATAACAATAATCTGCCTGATCTCGGAACAAAAAAAACCTCCGAATCCATTGAGGCGGCATCATGGGGTTACCTGTACCAGCGCGACGAAAACGACCAAACGGGTATTTATCAGATTATTTGTAAATTAACCTATACCGAAATGAAAGGATGATATTATGGCAGGAAAAATCAAAAGGTCGCTGTTTGCAATCTTTCTGAACACAGCTCCGTCCACCGAAACCGCTGCCTACGCACTGATGGGGCAGGGAATTACCAGCCAGAAAGTCGACTACGGTCCGGAAACCTCCGATGAAACCTATGTCTCCGAAGATAGTGGCACGACCGATGTCGAAAGCTACAAGCCTAAAATTTCTACCCAGCAGACGGCGATCCAGGGCGACGCAGTATTTGATTACGTCGATGGATTGCGCCAGAAACGCGCCGTGATGGGCGACGCACGCTCCGATATCGTACTGGTCAATCTGTACGGCACGGAGGCGACTGGCGCATATCCCGCTGAGAAAAACGCTGTATCAATCCAGATCGATGACTTCGGCGGCGACGGTGGCAAGTCGGTGGAAATCAATTACACCGTAAATATGGTCGGTGATCCGGTTAAAGGTACATTCAACCCGTCGACTAAAACCTTTACGGCAACCGGAACGGGGGCATAATTCATGGACAGCTTACGCATTGACACCGGCGAAGTTCGGCTGTGCATCAATGACGATCCCTCTCGGGTGATTGCTTTTAACCCCACCGATATTTCCTTTGCCGAGCGGTTTTATGGCTTGCTCGGCGAGTTTGAAGCCAAGGAAAAGGAATATCAGGAAAAAGCCAAAGCGCTGCAGCGGGATACCTCGGTTAATGAGATGGGAATTCCGAAAAACTTTGGTGCATCGCTCTCACTCCTGCGCGAAACGAGTGATTTCCTCCGCGAAAAAATCGACACGGTTTTTGGCGTCGGAACCAGCCAGGCAGCGTTCGGTGACGCAAACACACTTGACATGTTCGAGCAGTTTTTTACCGGAATCACACCGTTTGTGCAAAAGGCCCGCGAGAAGCAGGTTGGCAAATATACCACGAAACCCGCAAAGCGCGGCGCGCTGAAATGAACGTCCTGATTGATGGCCTGCCAACCCGGGCAGAAATCGACGGTGCGGAATACGAGATCAACACTGGTTATCGCGTTGGGCTGCAGATCATGACGGCGTTTGAGGACCCGGACTTGACCGGATTTGAGAAACAGTGTGTCATGCTGGAACTGCTCTACCCCGTTATTCCGCCGGATCGGGCCAAGGCGGCGGAAATAGCCGTGAAGTTTCTGAACTGTGGCGAAGAATCCACAGACGGCAGCTTCACCGGGGTCACTGACAGCGAACGGTACTATAGTTTTACTCAGGATGCGCGGTACATCATGTCGGCAGTCGAGCAGACGTATCACATCGATCTGTCACAGGTTGAATATTTGCACTGGTGGAAATTTAGCTATATGTTTCTCGACCTCAATGAGGATTGCTTTTTCTGCAAACTGATTTATCTGCGCAAACAGAAAGCAAAAGGTAAGCTGACCAAGGAAGAGCAGGAATGGTACAGGTCTATTCGGCATATCGTTGATTTGCCGGAAGTTTATACAGCAGACGAACAGTCGGCGATCAATGATTTTATGGCGCAGCTCGGGCAGTAATGTCCGGGCTGTTTATATTCGCAGATAACTGCACCGGTTTATGTGCAAAAATTGAGAAAAGGCGGGTGGTAGGTATCGAAAAAATAAAATGCCCATTTTGTGGTTATGAAATGCCCGTCGCTTATGCCGAAGATGCTCTTTGCCGTGGGGTGTTCGTCCGATGCAAAGGGCGTAACTGCAAAAAACTGTTTGAAGTCAAGATTGGAGGAGCGATAAATGAACCCGAGCGAAGACCCGAATGATTACACAGATTATTGTCTGTTAAAGCTCAGTCTTGCTTGTGAATCATTCGCAGCTGAAGTTCAGGAGGCTTTCCGACCCATTATTGAGCCTATTTTACAATGGGTTAACGACGTTGTTCAAAAGCTTCAGAAATGGATTGTCGATACAGCGAATCTGTGGAAACTGTACCTCCAGCGCATATACAGAAAACCCAAAACGCGAAAACTGGTTTGGTTGGCCCTCTACGCTAAGAAATTCCGAACGCGAAAGAAAAACATACACCGAATTTTAAAAATACTCAGCAAGTAACCAAGTAGTGCCATTATGTGCCGATGGTTATCGCTTTTTAAGGAGTGATAGCATTGGCAGCCGGATTTGATGGCAGCATTAACATTGATACTCGCATCGACAGCACAGGGTTTAACCGGGGCATAAGAGGAATAAGTTCTGAAATGGACGGGCTCGGCGGCTCTTTGAAAAAGCTTGCCGCTATTGTGGCCACTGTTTTCAGTGTTAGGACAATTGTAAACTTTGGTAAGGCATCCATAAAGGCATCAACCGATTTGTCCAATGCTATGATCGGATTGCAAAGTATTGTAGACGGGCAAGGGCGTAGTTTTGCCGATTCACAGGCGTTTCTGCAAAAGTACATTTCAGATGGTCTTATCCCTGCCACCGACGCTGTTACAGCCTACAAAAACCTCGCAATGCGCGGTTATACTGACCCGCAGATTCAGTCAGCGCTGACGGCTCTGAAAGATTCCGCGGCGTTCGGCCGGCAAGCAAGCCTCACACTCGGGCAAGCCGTATCATCTGCGACTGAAGGTCTGAAAAATGAAAACTCCATCCTGGTTGATAATGCGGGTGTTACAAAAAACGTATCTGTCATGTGGGCTGACTATGCAGCGAGTATTGGCGTTGGCGTCCAAAGCCTGACTAAGCAGCAGAAGATTCAGGCCGAAGTTACCGGAATCATGCAGGAAACCCGCTTTCAGACTGGTGACGCGGCAAAAATCGCAAACACCTATTCCGGAGAGGTTTTAAAACTTGGGTACAATTTCAACAACCTCAAGATTGCAATCGGCAACGCTCTTATTCCTATGGCACAGGCTGTCCTGCCGGGACTGAATGCTATCATCACAGCACTTACCCGTGTGGCGAACCTCTTTGCACAAGTAACAACCGCACTGTTTGGTCGTCAGGCAGCCCAGCAGCAGGCTGTGGCGAACACAGCGAGTAATATCGCATCGAACTCTAACGACGCCGCAAAAGCACAGAGCAAACTGGCTGATGCCACCAAAAAAGCAGCAAAAGCAGCTGACAACAGTGTTGCCAGTTTCGATGAACTGAACGTCCTGCAGCAGGACACCGGCAGCACAGCAGCAGATCAAAACACACCGGATGTTTCCACAGGTGCCGCCGGAGTTACCGCCGATCAGGAGCTTGGTGCAGGAGTTACGGTCAGCCCTGCGGTACAAGCCGCCGCGGACGTGATTAAGGGAATTTTTGCTGATATCGACAAGGCACTCGGCCCTACAAAAGAAACACTCGCAGGGCTGTGGACGGAGTTTCAGCGGCTCGGCGGATTTGCGTGGCAAGGCTTACTTGATTTTTATAACACCTTTTTAGTGCCCGTCGGCAAATGGACACTGGGAGTTGGGATACCGGGATTCATCCATGCCATGAAAGATGGCATGTCTAAGGTAGACTGGAACAAAATCAATACCGCTTTACATAATGTTTGGGAAGCACTCACACCCTTTGCAATCAATGTTGGCTCAGGGCTACTGTGGTTCTATGAAAATGTACTCGTTCCATTTGATGTCTGGAAAGATAATAACATTATTCCGTTATTTTTGGACGCGCTCGCAAGTGGAATCAATATTTTAAATGGTATTATCACCGCTCTGCAGCCGCTCGCATTGTGGTTGTTCGATAACTTTTTAAAGCCTCTGGCGGAGTGGACAGGTGGTGTCATCGTAAGCGTACTGACCAGTATAAAAGACGCTCTTGGTGGCGTATCTGACTGGATTAATCAAAATCAGGGTGTAGTGCAGGGCGCGACGATTACGGTAGGGGCATTTTTTGCGGCATGGAAAGCCACTGAATTACTCGCTTTTATCCAAATGTCTGGTGGAGTTGTTGCAGCTTTGGGTAGTTTGACCGGTTCCATTATCGCGGGCACCGTGGCAAAACTAACGGATAAGGCTGAAACCATCGCCCTTACTGCTATGTACGCGAAAGACTTTGTTGTAAGCGTAGCACAAAGTACCGCCGCCTTACTAACCAATGCGGCCCAGTGGGTCGTTACGACCGCTGCCAAAATAGCCGATGCCGTCGCGCAATGGGCCGCCACAGCAGCAGTAACCGCATGGAATGCGATCTGTGTTATTGCCACTGCCGTAACCACTGCTTTCGGCGCAGCCGTTGCTTTCCTTACCTCCCCTATTGGTTTGGTTATACTCGCTATCGCCGCAGTTATTGCAATCGTCGTTCTGCTGGTCACACATTGGAATCAAGTTAAGGAAGCCGGTGCCGCGGCATGGGCATGGATTCAAAATGCGTGGAATTCCGCTGCAAAATGGTTTCAGGATAACGTACTTACTCCGCTTGAAAATGGGTTCAAATCTTCAATAAATTTCATGATCGGATTAGTAGAGGGATTCATAAATGGATTTATTGACGGTATTAACTCTATTATCACATTGCTTAACCGTATTCACATTGATATTCCGGACTGGGATATTTTTGGAGATATGCGGGGTCAGTCCTTTGGCTTTGACATTCCAAAAATGGGGCGTCTGTCTATTCCCCGTCTTGCCACCGGCGCAGTAATCCCGCCGCGAGCTGAATTTGCTGCAATCCTTGGAGATCAGCGCAGCGGTACGAACATCGAAGCGCCGGAAGGCCTTATCCGCAGTATCGTATCGGATGAATTAAGCAAAATCAATTTTAGCCCCGAGGTCAGAGTTATTGCGTCTGGAAACGACGCCGGGCTTGTTAGGTGGATGAAATTTGAAATTGAGCAGGACAACCGCAGGGTCGGTCCTGTAATGGCAACGGGAGGCGGGCGCTGATGGTTATAATTGACGGGGTTACTTTTGATATCCCGATTGTAAGTTTAAAGCGCAACGGGCAGTTTCTCGACAAATTTGCCAAGCGTACCGAAGACGGCAACTTGAATCGAAAGCTGATCGGAGTTTATTTCAACTATTCACTGAAGTTGGGGCGCAGCACTACGATTGGGCGTATTGCTTATCAAAAACTATGGGATAAGCTCACCGAACCGGTTGAATATCACACTGTAACCGTACCCGACGGAAACGGGCTCTATACCTATACCGCCTACTTTTCCGATGTCAGCGACGAACTGCTGATGCAAAAAGCGGGTGAAAACTACTGGAAAAACCTTTCGGTTGATTTTATCGCAAAAGCCCCGGCTCGCAAACCAGCGTAAGGAAGTGATGACTTGGAAGATACCGAAATCATATTGGATTTAATCGACGTTACCGCTAAAAAAGACAGTACCCCGACCGCAACAGATATTTTGCCGTTTACGGATGCAACGCAGCTGAAGCGTGACGATCTGACCGTACCGAAATACGCCACACTGGAAGATGATTTCTTCTTGCTGGACGGCAGCTTCGAATTATTTCCGGATAATCCATCCGACATGGATTTCGGGTATTGGAGCAACATGTCTGGTGCAGACGGGGTGTTTGAAAATCCTCCGGTGTTGGAAATATTGTTCACGGAGCAGCACACCTGCGCCGGGCTGACGCTCTACTTCCTGCCAGACTTCCCTGACTCTCTCAATATCCAGTGGTTTACACTCGGGGACGCGCTCATCATTAGCAAAGACTTTCAGCCGGACGTACTAAATTATTTCTGCGACTGCCCGGTCGAGGATTTCGGAAAGATCGTAATCACCTTCAAACGCACCGCAAAACCGTACCGTTATGTTAAGCTCCGCGCTATCGACTATGGCACTTATTTGAGTTTTTCCGGGGAGTCGGTCGTTGAAGCGAAAATCACCGAAGAGGTTGACCTGATTTCCAACACTCTCAGCATTAACATGGCTAATTTCACCTTGCACAGCCCGACGGATGATTTTAATTTAATGAATCCAAAGGGCAAATATAAATTGCTTCAGCAAGGGCAAAAAGTCCACATTCGTCAGAGTCCCGATACGGGTAACATTGAAATGGGCACCTTTAGGCTGGCCACATGGCAAAGTGCCGACGCATCAACCGGACAGTTTACGGCCAACGACAGCATCGGCGAACTGGATAAAACAGACTTTAAGCTTGGACAGATTTATGTAAACGAACCTGCGGGAAATATCATAGACGCGATCATGCAGTCCGCCGGCTGGGTGGATTATACGGTTGAAGACGCAATCCGCAGCACCCCCCTCTCCGGTTGGCTACCGATTGCTACGCATCGAACCGCTCTGCAGCAAGTCGCATTTGCAGCGGGCGCCATTGTAGACGACAGCCGGGGCAGCACGATCCGCATTTACTCGCAGTCGCCGACATACAACCACCTTATCCCCCGTTCCCGGAAGTTTTCCGGCGGCTCCGTGAAACTGCTATCATATATCTCAGACGTATCGCTGACGGCGCACAATTATGTGCTAAAATCCGAAGCAGAGCAGATTTTTCAAGGCACACTCGCAGCCGGTTCGCATGAAATCCAGTTTGACGCGGCCTGCACGGGACTGTCCATCACCGGCGGCACAATAACCGAACAGCATTCGAATTATGTTGTTGTATCCGTGGAAACGGATGGAGAAGTTATCGTCATGGGGAGAAAGTACGAAGATCACCCGGTGATCTATCTGCAGACAGCCGAAAAGCTCCCAGCCGGCGCAGCACGGAACGTCATAAAGTTTGAAAACGCCACGCTGGCTTCCGTCGCGAACGCCCTGACGATTGCGCAACGTCTTTACGACTATTACCAACTCCGATACCAGACAACCGCGCCGATCATCCTCGACAAGGAGCGGGCGGGCGAAAAGGTCGCCCTGCAGCACAGCGATGGAACCGGGTACACAATGGACGTAATTGAACGCATGGACATTGACCTTGTGGGTGGGTTTGTGGCCAATGCAACGCTCATCGGCAACGGCATTGATATCGTACTGGCATATTACGCTGGGGAAATCTATGCCGGGCAGGATATGGGGGTGATGTGATTATGTGGATAAATCCAGTATTCGACCGAACGCAAGCTGATATTGACGGCCAGACCTCAAAAGGGCATTACAAAGCTGATGATCTCAACCGCATTGAGCAGAATTGTTCTTATCTGGCCGGGGTGTTCGGGGTAACGGTCATCACCCGAGAATGGACTCGTACAGACTTCCCCACCACTTCCGAAACAGAGAGAATCCGAAACAATATCGAAACGCTCCGCGCTGCTTACATGGTATATCAGACAACGCCAGACACGCCCGCCACACCGCCAAACGAATACCACAAGGTAAATTACCTTGAACAGATTATACATGATCTGCGAGCCCTGCACGACGACAATACGCGCGCTGTAAATTATGCCGGGGAAACCTATTCCGGCCAGTTGATAGGAGTGATTTAAGATATGGCATTCAGCATAAAAACATGGGTTGACCGGCTTTCCGAATTTCCAAATCGGCGCAGATTGGACAGTACCGGAATTGCAAACACATATGACGTGACCCGTGCTGAGGGAAATGTATCGGTAGAGGGTGACAAAATCAATGCCGCGAACCTTAACGATTTGGAAAGCAGAATCAGTGAAGCGTTCAATGAAACTGTTGATAAATCCACCTCTGCCACCTCAACCCTCCTGACATCCGGTTGGACCGGCAGCGAAGCGCCGTACAGCATCACGGTCAGCGTGACGGGGGCAAAATCCGAGCCTACTCGTATTGAGGTACAACCAACAACGGATGCGACAGCAGCGCAGTGGGCCGCGTGGCGGGCGGCGTTCATCCGCGGCGGCGGGCAGGGCACTGATAGCCTTACATTACTGGCTGACGGGGATAAGCCGGAGATTGACATACCCATTGCGGTAACCATCAGGGGGGATGTATCTTGATTATTAATACCGCGCAGGGTGGCGGCGGGAGCGACTTAAAGCTGAATGTTCTTTGCCAGCCTGATTTGCCCACTGATATATTTGACGGTGTGTTGCTTCAAACAGCCTCCAAAGAATCAATTAAAAAGGTTGTTTTTGATTCCAATGTATGGGCGGCAGAACAATGGCAAAATCCTAGTTTGGTAGCCACAGCTCCTATATCTTTATTTGCAAGAGTAGGCGATGTATACGATAACAAAATTTTTATATTTTCAGAGTCTAATGCGTATTCATACGACCCGGCGCTAAATACCTATGCTACACTAGCGAAAATTTCACCGGCCAGATCATACCCATGTTGCGCCACTTATGGCGATAAGATTTTCATTTTCGGGGGGTTTGACGGCGATTCGGTGTTAAACACAGCTATAGTATACAACCCAGCTTCTAATACTTTCGGTACGATTGCCACTATGTCAGGTGGAGTCAGAGAAAATGCATGTTGTGCAGTTTATAACGACGAAATTTTTATTTTTGGTGGACTTGGTTCTTCCGCGTCTATTGGAACAGCTATAGCGTATAAACCCTCAACTAACACATACCGCACCTTGGCGAGTATGCCAGAAACTAGAGGGTATGCTTGTTGTGCTACTTCCGGTAATGAAATTTTTATTTTCGGCGGATTTTCATCCCCAAACTATTTGAGTTCAGCAATAGCTTATAACCCATCAACCAATACATATAGAAGTATAGCCGCTATGTCTGTCGCTAGTGCAAACTGCGGATGCGTTTTGGTGGGTGACGAGATTTTCATATTCGGTGGTAGAAAAGCGATTTCCAGCTATTTATCGATGGCGATAGCCTACAACCCCTCTACTAATACTTACCGCAATTTGCAAAGTATGAATACGAGCGGATATTTTATTAGTGCGTTTTTGTATGCCGATTCCGTATATGTGAGCGGCGCCTCTGGCACAACCATGGAGTGCCTAGAATTGACAGCCAAACAATATGCCGATTCTCCATCAGTGATTTTTTACAGGATATATAAAGATACCACATTAACGGCCGAATTATTTTCCGGAAAAGTTGTTGATGGCATTCCAGTGGATTTCAAAAATTGTATGTTGTTCAAGGACGGAAATATCACGTTCCCCGCTCTCTATCTAGGGGACGGAACACAGTGGAATTTAGCGCGTTCAGCGCAATAGGAGGGATAATATGAATTTATCTTACACAGTGTCGGACAAGGGATATACCATATTCCGTGATGGGGTGCCGTGGATTGTTCAAGATGGTTATATTCCATACCCGGGCGAAACAATCGAAGAATCTGCACAGAACCACATCGACCAAATCCTCGCAGATCAGGCCGCAGCTGACGAGGCGGCACAGCAACCGACAATAGAAGAAAGAGTCGAGACGCAGGAACAGGCTATCGCGGAGCTTTCAATTTTAATCGCGGGGGGTGTTGCGTAATGTTCACCGAAAATTCCGGGCTTGTGGCCATTTGGGTGCAGCTGATCCGCGCGGGAACATATACCGAGGACAAGGTACCGGCGTTGTCCAATTTACAGGATATCGTGCACCAGGTACTTAATGAGGAGGCAGCAGAATGAACATAATTCAAAAGCCAAGCAAGAATTTTAACAGCCGCGGGGCGTGGGCTCCCAACATGATAGTCAATCATATCACCGGCGGCAATAAGGTGAGTATGGCCCTGAACGAGTTTACGGTAAATGATCGGGCCTCTGCACACTTCGTGGTTGATCTGGACGGCACCGTATATCAGTGCGTCGATATCAGACAAGCTGCATGGGGAAACGGGACAACCACCAAGCCCGGCAATAATCCATATTCTGGGGACAGCAAACTGAAAACCGTCCGTGACAGAAAGGTCAATGCAAACCTATACACGGTCAGTATCGAGCATGTCAATGCGGGCGGTGGGGTGCTGACAGCTCCGCAGCTTGCGGCAAGCATAGAACTGCATAAATACATAATTTCTGAGGTCAAGCGCATTTACGGTATTACGATCCCGATCGACCGGGAACATATCACAGGGCATTGCTACATTGCTCCAAAGACAAAGCCGTGCTGCCCGGGGGCATGTTTCCCCTATGACGCTATCATTGCCGGAATCAAGGGCCAAATAGAAGTCAAGAGCGATACAACCTGTGACATGGTCATGCGGCAGGGCGCAACATATCAGCTGAAGTTGACTTCGGTCATCCCGCCGGTTGTCACAGTCGGTACCGCCGGTGTGCTAACCCAAGAGTTGGTCAGGCAGTCCGGCAATGACTATTACATAAAAATCACAGCTGCTGGAAAACCCGGAACCGGCGCAGGCGTGTTTGCAAACGGTAAAAAGCTGTTTGCAGTCAATATAAAATAAAAATTGGAGGGTACAAGATCTATGGACAAAATCAAAGCAACCTTTATCGCGATATTCACGGCACTCTCGGCATGGCTGGGTATTTTGGCCGTGCCGGTGCTCCTGTTGGTCGGCTGCAATATCATTGACTACGGCACCGGTCTAGCTGCAGCAAAGTATCGTAATCAGAAAATTAGCAGCTATGTTGGATTCCGTGGCATTGCAAAAAAGATTTGTATGTGGCTGCTGGTAGTCGTCGGAGCGATCATTGACGGATTGATTACATACGGATTTGCACAAACTGGGCGCACATTACCATTTGGGTATGGAATCGCCTGCCTTGTAGCTGTGTGGCTGATTTGTAATGAAATTATCAGTATCCTTGAAAACATATCCGATATCGGCGTCGCGCTGCCGCCGTTCCTGATGAAGATCGTCGGCAGTTTGAAATCACAGGTTGAGAGCAAGGCGGCGCAGGCACTGCCAATCGGAGCTGGTGAGATTATTGGAACAGTAGATCCTGCACCCGCCGAAGCTGCGCAGACCGGCGCAGATCAGGCAGCGGAGGTCAAGCAGGATACGGCAGTGTCAGACGATAATAAATAACGTATAGATATGACGATCCCCCGCTGGCCTATCGGCTGACGGGGGATTATAAATCTGTATCATCGGATTTGGTTAATTTGTTTATGTTAAGTGCGGGTATAATGATAGGTGACATGTCAGGTTGTGTCGTAATTAGCGATATTTGACTTCTGAGATATGGAAACATTATTGCGATTGTATTAGTCTCCATAATGTGACGAGCAAATGCAGAATCCACTTTATCTTTTATCTCGAAGAAGCCGATCATAGTCGCACCTATTGTAATAGATTTATTCTCGGTATAAATTAAGATCTTTAGGGTAACTTTGCAATCCGAATCGCTCAAAAGTTCTGCGTCTTTCGATATTTTCATCTGTAATTCTACGTTGTCAATCTCTGATTCTACCCTTGTAAAATCTAGATCCTTAAAAAGTAACCTTTTTAATTTTAGCCCACTCGCTAAATTGGTTTTTATTTCATTCATTAGCTTATCCTTCCGCTCCTTTTTAGGCCGCAAAATCAGAATTAGAATCATTTGGGAAAAACTTCGACTTTCCGGATAGTTTAAACCTGTTTGATACAGCTAACGTAATTTTAAAATCTATACTTTGTTGAGTAATTCCTTTATGGTCAGATAGAATCTCATTTATCATTTCTTTGGTGATTTTTTCTCCATTAAAGGTGGGAGCACCTTTTTCCTCTATAACTTCAATGTTATACTGAGCACAGATCTTTCTCATCAATTGTTCATTATACAACACAATCCGCACCTCCTATATCTATTATATGTATTACACTACTGTCGGATGCGCACAATTGAACTCTTTCAAATTCGCCTGTTGGAAATCCTACTAAATTGTAAATCGTATATGAAAAAGTAAATTTAATTAGCTTTATATCAAATAGCTCTTTAAATAAACTACAATAAAAGTTTCTGAGTTGATTCTTCCCTTTAAAATCAGGCCTAGCATTGCCTGATATGCTAGACTCAGCATTGTAATCATTAGCAAACTCTCTTAATCTATCCATGTTCGCTGGTACATCCAAATCAAGAAAGTTTTTAGAAGGCAAGCTTAACTCTGCGGTTATAATCGCGGGTGGGCTAGACTTATCAACATTTCCAGCTACAATCCACCATTCGGCATTATCCAAGTTATCCCAAAAGTATACCCCAAAACCGAGCCACTCACCTTTTTTCGAACTCGTTTTAAATCCATTCTCTAATATATTCCCAACGCAATTCAAACTAGTGGCATGATAACCTATTAAATTAATTCTATCTCCCATTAGTTTTGGCTCCATTTATGTAATCTATACTGCACATCAAGTTTATTGCGTAGCAAAGCAATAATTTGTGTGTGGATTCTAGCAGGTATATTTGCAAAATATTGAATGATTACATCTGTATTGTTATAATATACCATAGTTTGGTTTTTATCAATAGGAAACAGCAAAAATTCCCTTGACTTTACCTTTTCATAATGGTATTATAGTCAAGCGCGTTAAAATTTGATCGATAATACGCCATTAAAACAGAAGGTACTTAATACATTTATATATCACTTCTTTTTATCATTATATTATCCCAGACAAGCTAATTATGTTAAAATATACCCTCAACCCATAGACAAAGACACAGGCCCATCGGATTAACCCGGTGGGCTTTTCTATCGTCACATTTGGCACTGTTGGAAGCGCTCAATACTTGACTTCTGTTTTTTCCTACGCTATATTAGTTTCAGTAAATTATTGCCATGTGGCTTACATGTGGCATCGTGTATTTTCAACACCCGCATGGCTCTAGGCTCCGCGCCGGTTTTACAAGCGCGTTCGGGACGTAGAGGCCGCTGGTTCGAATCCAGTCACCTCGACCAGCATTTGGAATCCGGTATAGAACCGGGTTCCTTTTTTATTGCGGCTAAAGGTGACTGGGTGAGAACCAGCCGGTGCAGGTTGGGAGAAACACAAAATTCCCCTCTCCCCCTTAAGTACCGCAGGGACTCGCGGAACGCGGGTACAGTGTGCCAACACCCGAATCCAGTCACCTCGACCAGCATTTGGAATCCGGTAGAGAACCGGGTTCCTTTTTTATTGCAGC
>NZ_JAGFNZ010000007.1 GCF_019448085.1 Caproiciproducens faecalis
TTTACCGTGGACAACGAATATCATTATACTGAAAAGGTCGTTACTTGTCAACACATAAGTGATAAAAAAATAATAATTTTTTATTTGACGAAACCTCCCCCGAAAAACAGGGGAGGTTTTGTGCTATTCCTGTTTGATTGCGGTCAGCGCGCTGATCTTAACGGCGCGGTTCGCGGGGTAGAATCCGGACACCAGACCGACCATAGTGGAGAAGAGAAGAGCCCCCAGTGCCAGCCATAGAGGAATGATGGAAATTCCTACTGCAGCTCCTCCTGTGGCTGGCACTGCCGCATTGCCGTTGCCCGCCGCCTGTGAAGCATACAGCGTATTAATGAACAAGGAGATAGCGTAGCTTTGTGCAATACCAATTACTCCGCCCATAAACCCAATGGCGCCCGCTTCTATCAGAAACATGGTGCGGATGTTTCGCACGACGCAGCCAAGCACTTTCATAATACCGATCTCGCGTGTTCTTTCATAAATCGACATAATCATCGTGTTTGTAATCCCCAGAGCGGCCACAAGAAGCGAGATTGCGCCCAAACCACCCAGAATCATCTGGATGGTTCTCATCTGCTCCTCGAGCGGCTTACGGACGCTCTCCATGCTGTAAGTGGAAAACCCCATGTCCTGAATCGCCTTTTCAGCGTCCGGGACAGCTTCAACGGAAGCAACCTTCACGCTTGCACTGTCATATCCGTCTTTTTTGTTGGGGTCTTTTTTTATATTGTTGAGCTTGTTGTATTTATCACGCAGCTGCTTTGCGAACGTAACGTCCATAAAAACGCAGTGGCTGGGGGAGGGGTTCTTGCCCCAGTCCTCCACCAGCGTGGCAGCACATTGCAGCTTGATTGGTTTGGTTTTTGCGGTTGAGTCCTCTGGAAGGTTGACCACAGCCTCAAACTTATCGGTTAGAGCAGAGACGTAAGGGTCGGGCATTTTTCCATTCTTGTCGGCCTGGGGAAAAATCATATTATTGCTGGATTTTTGACCGTCAATAAAATCGTATTCCGCATCTTTTCCGAAAAGGATGGTCGTTTCGGGTGCGCTTTCCGCCGGAAGTGTTCCATTTTCCGCCTGATACCCAAATTCTTTGAGGGCACTCATCGAAACGCCGTAGATCATACCCTGATAATTATATTTTCTGCTTTTAATCGTTACAACGGAGGGGTCAAGGTAAAAAACAGGAGTAACGGCTACAACATCCTTCATCGCTTTTACTTTTTCGAGTGTTTTGTCATCAAGCGCTGGTGAATCCGGAGTTTGCGATGAATTGTTGATCGTGATGACCGTCAGGTCGCCCATGTTTTGCATCATGGTTTCCATGGACTGCTTAATCCCAATGCCGAACGACAGCATAACGACAATGGCGCAGGTTCCAATGACAACGCCCATGACTGTCAACAGGGTTCTGACCTTGCGTTTGAACAGATTGCCAAGCGCCATCAAAAGCATGTCTTTCCACTTCATGACTTTTCCTCTTTTGCCGGATGATTGGCCTCTGTGGGAAGATCATCATAATCGTCGCTTTGCTCCAGCAGCTTCAGCTTCTTTGCTTTTCTTTTTTTATGTAGAATGACCAGCACGGCAATAACCACCGCCAGACCGCCGATTCCCGCCAGAATCATCCAGACAGGCGGGGAAGAGACGCCCGCGTTTGCTGGGACGGAAGGTTCCGAATCGATGCCTTCACCCGGCTGCATGGCTGGCATTACCTCACAGGAAAAATCCTTGACCAGATTTTTGATTTCTCCGTTTGCGTCTTCGTAGCTGAAGGTTGCCGTACCGGTCATGGTTCCCTCCTCCGTCGGGTTCAGCGACGCCTGAAAGGTGTCGCCAACACCGGAGTCTACATTGCCAATATAGGTGTTTGATTCACCCGTGGTAAAGTTTCCCTCCAATTTAACGGAAAGATTGAATATTTTGCTTTTGCCTTTATTTACATAATTAATATTGAGCTGTCCGGAATCGCCCAGTGAAATCGGCCCTTGCAGATCCGCTTCATTCGCTTCAAACCGGTCGGATTGCGTCAGCGGAATGGCGATGGTTTCTGTGGCGTCAATCGCTTCCCGCTTGCCGTCAAGAACGGCTTCATAATTGAATGCGATAGAGACACCGTAGGAATTCGGAGTGGCGTCCGCCTTGGGAATCAAAGCGATCTGTTCGGCGAAAACCGAATTTGGAGCGACCTTTGGTATATAAAAGGTATTGGAGGATTTTGCGGGGGTAAACGCACCCGCGACAGATTTGTCGTCATCCCCGGCCACGGAGGAGACGGTGATTTTCAGGTTTTCGATTTGTGTATTCGTACTGGTATTTTTAAAGTTCATGGCAAGGTTGAATTCTTTTCCGCCCATCACCGCTTTTCCGCCGTAATCGTAATTTTCAATGATAATCAGCGGCTTACTTGCGTTTGTAGTTTCGTCCTTGTCCGTTTTCGTTCCGGTAACGGGAATGAAGACTTTGGAAGTGACGGACTTTTCAATTTCATCTGCCGAAAGAATCAGGCTCACCGTGTAGTTGTTGGTTGTCATTTTTGACAGGCAGGTCATAGGATAGGAAATCGTAGTGGTTGTGCCCGTGTCCAGCGTGTTAATATACTGCGTGTCTGTAACACCGTTGATACTGATCCCATCGGCGGTGGAAGTGTCCAGTACGGCCATAATGTTGTCACAGACGACGCTGCCGGTATTTTTCAGCGTAAAGGTCAGGTTGAATTTTTCGCCTTCCTTGACCGGCGTATGGTCAAGCTGATAGGACTGTACGACCAGTTTTCCATCGTCCTCCGTGTCGCTGCCGGTACCGGTGGGGTCAAAAATCGTCTTCTGTGCTACATAAGTTTCGGATTTGTCATTATTATAATAGATAGTGAATTTCAGAGTGCCGGCGCCGTCGCCAATTCGTTTCATGTACAATTCCGGAATGGTAAGGCTATAGCTGGCATCATTGCCTTCATAATCTTCATCAACATCGGGATCAATTTCATCATTTTGTTCTGTACTGTTTTTATCATATTTAAATGTTTTTTTCTTTAGTGAAATAGCGTCATTGGAGCTTTCAACAGTAATCGTGATGGAGTCTTTATTTGAATATTCTGTAGGATGATAAAAATAAAAAATAGCCTGAAAAGGACTGCCCTTTGAGACGGTCAGTTTTTCGCTGTTCACCGTTGGCGACGGTTGAGCATAGGTTGCCGCCGAAGCGGGCAGACTGCCAAAGCAAAATGCTGTTATCAGCAATACGGACAGAATGAGAGAAACACGCCTTTTTCCTGTTCTTTTCATGAACTTAATTCCTCCTCGTTTACCCTGCTGTCAGAAATGGCAAGATTGCTTACGTCACTTAGCACACTGCCGTCATGAATCGTAATGATCCTGTCGGCATACTTTGCAATTTCACGGTCATGCGTAACAATAATCAGCGTTTCATGGTACTTTCTCGCCATGGAGACCATGATTTCCATGACTTCGCGGCTGGTTTTGCTGTCCAGATTGCCTGTGGGTTCGTCCGCAAATACAATTTTCGGCCGCGAGATAAACGCGCGCGCTATTCCGACCCGCTGCTGCTGCCCGCCGCTCATCTGGGTCGGTTTGTGCAGCAGACGGTCGCCTAAATGAACGATCTTCAACATATGTACCGCTCTTTTGACGCGCTCGGTTTTGCTCATCCCCTTGAACATAAGGGGGATTGCCACATTTTCGATTGCGGTCATCGTCGGCATCAGGTTATAGGACTGAAAGACGAAGCCGATGTTTTGCTGCCGGAACAGCGCCCATTGCTTTTCGGAAAAGTTTGTGACATTCTTCCCGTCAATGATGACGCTGCCTCTGGTTGCCTTTTCCAGTCCCGCCATAATATTCAGAAGAGTCGATTTTCCGGAACCGGACGTTCCCAGCACACAGCAGATTTCCTGAGCTTCAATCGCGATATTGATTCGGCTGAGCGCGACAATTTTTTCTTTGTCCACATGGTAAACCTTGCGTACATCCTTCAAACAAATCAGGCTCATACAGATTCTCCAAACTTAAATGAATATTAAGGATAAAGTAATATTTTGGTAATTTTTATTTTAATATAATTCCCGTGTGAAAACAACAAACAAATATGTAATCATTCTAATTTATAAATATAAAAGTGGTGCTTGCATATTTTCCCGTTTATGCTAAGATAAATATATAAACGGATGCGACAGCCGCCTGATCTGATGGAGGTGTTTTATTGAACCTGTATATCAAGCAAAAAATATTTTCCTTGAGGGATAAATACAATGTCTATGACGAACTTGGAGATCCTGTTTATGCGGTGGAGGGGGAACTTTTCACTTGGGGAGCGAAAATTCATCTGTGTGATTTAATGGGGAATGAGCTATACTATATACAGCAGAAGTTATTTAAATTTTTGCCTGAGTACGAAATTTATACGGGCAATCAGTTTTGTGCCAGGATAAAAAAAGAATTTACTTTCTTTACTCCAAGATTGAATGTACAAAGCAGCTACGGTGATTTTGAGATTACCGGCAGCTTTATGGAAATGGATTTTATAATTCAACGCAACGGGCAAGTCTTCGGTGAAATTCATAAGAAATGGCTTTCCTGGGCGGACACTTACTGCCTGACGGTAACAAATCCGGAGGATGCCGCTTTTTTTACCAGCTTGGTCATCGCAATCGACAACTGCATGCACAATGAATCCAACAAATAGTGGATTGCGGTTGGAATTCCGTGTAATCGCAAAAAAAAACGCGCCCACAAACTGTGAACGCGAATCATTGAAAAAGAAAAGAGTCCGAACGCGATGTGCGTCCAGACTCTTTCTGATGGCAGGGGCAGAAGGACTTGAACCCTCGGCACGTGGTTTTGGAGACCACTGCTCTACCAACTGAGCTATACCCCTGTATGTATTTGAATGTTTTCAGACTGCGGATATTATCTTATCATTTTCTGTTTTTCATGTCAATACAAATTTCACAACTAACTGTAACTTATGCAAAGTTAGCACATTGGGCTTGACATATTCGGGTGTGTTATGTATAATTATTTTTATGTAATATGACTTACTAATACCCCTGCCTTATGGCGGATGGGAGGGAAAAGATAAATGGCTGAAATTAGAATTAAAGACAACGAGTCCTTGGACAGCGCTCTGAGAAGGTTTAAGAAGCAGTGCGCAAGAGCCGGGGTTATTGCTGAGGTTCGCAAGAGAGAAGCATATGAAAAGCCTTCTGTTAAGCGTAAGAAAAAGTCCGAAGCAGCCCGCAAACGCAAGTTTAAGTAACAGTACAAAAATGATTCGGAAAAGCGGGCTTAATTGCCCGCTTTTTTAGCCTGATTTTATTTTCTCCGAAACGGAGGGTTTGTTATTGGCATTGTTCCTGCCTACTGTTGCTGTGGACAAAGTTACAGATATTACTCCAAAACTTATCCGTTCCATGAAAGCCCGGGCGCTGATCCTCGATGTGGACAACACCCTTGCCATTCACGGTTCTCCGGAGCCTTTTGAGGGTACCGTAGAATGGACTCGCCACATGCGTGAAAACGGCATCAGCATTATCATTATGTCAAACAATTTTAAAAGACGGGTGGAACCATTTGCCGCAAAATACGGCTTGCCTTGTTTGTCCCTTTCCTTAAAGCCGATTCCCCTTGGCTATTTTCGTGCAATCCGCAAAATGGGTGTAAAGCGCAGCGAAGTTGTAGTTGTGGGAGATCAGATTTTTACCGATGTAATCGGTTCCAATTTATCATTTATGAAATCGATTCTGCTCGTTCCGACGGGCAAAGAAAAATCATTTTCCTTCAAAATACGCCGCGGTTTGGAAAAGCCGATTCGCTACATAATAAAAGCGACAGGGCGCGGAAAGAAATACTTTGACTGAGATGGTGTTTAAATGAGCAGAAAAAAGGTTCTTGTCCTTCTTGGGCCAAACCTGAACATGGTCGGCGTCCGGGAAAAAGGCGTGTACGGGGACGAAACGGCCGAAAGTATTAATCTTCAGATTATTGAGAATGCTAAAAAGCTGGATTATGACTGTGACATTTATCAGTCCAACCATGAAGGGGATTTGATTGACAAAATCCACAGTGCGCGCGGGGTCTACCAAGGTGTGATTATCAACGCGGGCGCCCTTACGCATTACAGCTATTCGCTGCGAGACGCTATCGCCTGTGTCAGGATTCCGTTTGTGGAGACCCACATGAGCAACATATACGCACGCGAAGATTTTCGCCACAAAAGCGTGATTTCTGAAGTGTGCGCAGGTCAGATTTCCGGCTTCGGAAAAAACAGCTATTTTCTCGCGCTGGCGGCGTTAAAGGATTTAATGTAAGTTCCTATAAAAATATCTTGAAAATTTTCTGGAATTATTATAAGATAATAATCGGAAAAAATTATTGGAGGATAACACGATGATATCTGCAGGCGATTTTAGAAATGGCGTTACATTTGAGATGGATGGAAACGTCGTTTCCATTATTGAGTTCCAGCATGTGAAACCGGGAAAAGGCGCGGCTTTTGTCCGCACAAAAATCAGAAATGTGATTACCGGCAGCGTAGTGGAAAGAACTTTCAATCCAAACGATAAATACCCGACCGCTTATATTGAGCGTAAGGACATGCAATATCTTTATAACGACGGAGACCTCTATTATTTTATGGATCTGGAGACTTTTGAGCAGACTCCGATTAACCACAGTGTTCTTGGGGACAACTTCAAGTTTGTTCTTGAAAATATGACCTGCAAAGTGCTTTCCTATAAGGGAAACGTTTTCGGTGTTGAGCCGCCGAACTTTGTAGAACTGGTAATAACAAAAACTGATCCGGGCTTTAAGGGCAACACTGCTACCAATGCGTTGAAGCCTGCTACAGTTGAGACCGGTGCAGAGATCAATGTTCCTCTATTTATTGAGGAAGGCGAAAGAATCAGAATTGATACCCGTACCGGCGAATATATGGAGCGTGCATAACCAACACTATGCATGTTCAATGAATGATGTTTAAAGGAGGCAGAATTATGACAAACAAAGAGAAGGTTGCTTACATTCGCGGTCTGGCGGAAGGCCTTGAGCTTGATGAGAGTAAAAAAGAAGTGAAGGTCATTAACGCAATAGTCGATTTATTGGACGACATGGCGGCATCCGTTTCGGATATGCAGGACAGCTTTGATGACATGGCTGACCAGCTGGATGCTGTTGATGAGGATCTTGGTTCTTTGGAAGAGGATTTTTACGAGGATGAAGAGGAAGACGATGAGGACGACGACGGCGATTGTTACTATGAAGTAACTTGCCCGAATTGTCATGAAACCATATGCCTGTCCGAAGATATTATTGAGGATGGACAGATGGAGTGCCCGAATTGCGGCGAAACGCTGGAATTCGATATTGATGAAGATGAATGCGGCTGCGATTGCGACTGTGGCTGTGAAGACTGCGATCACGAATAAAAATTTAACAAATACAAATGAAAAGAGTACTGCCTTAGGTGGTGCTCTTTTTTGTTTTTGTATTGACAGATTTAGGTAAAATGTTTATAATGATAAAAAGTGTATCATATGAAACAGAAAGAGAACGTTTATGAAATTTGTTAAAAAACAAAACAAATACGGTCAGCTGCTGGCGCAAAGTTTTTTGTTCAATGGAATTGAACAGGATCTGGCGCAGGATGCTTTTCAAAGCAGTGAATGCAGCTGCATGGAATATGAAGCGGGGGAGAAAATATATACCAGAAGCAACTACAGAAAAAGTTTGGGCATCGTTTTTTCCGGTGTTGTGAAAGCGATGAAACCGGAAAATGAAAACCTCGTCATGAATACCTTTTATTCCGGAGGAATATTTGGGGTTGCCTGTCTTTTCAATAATTCCCGCCGGTACGTTTCTGAAATTACTGCGGTAAAAAGGAGTCGTGTTTTATTTTTGTCGCAGCAGCTGCTTCAGGATCTTTTTGAGAAAAACACCAAAATAGCGGAAAACTATATCAGCTATCTTTCCGACAGAATCTGTTTTCTGAACAGCCGGATTGATAATTTTACGGGCGGAACCGCTGTCTGCCGTCTGGCAACGTTCCTTCTTTCCCTGTCTGCACAGCATGAATACTCTCTTGTACTGGAGCTTCCCTGTACGCTGACGCAGCTTTCCAATACGCTGAATATCGGCCGTGCCTCACTGTACCGTGCTTTTGACGACTTAAGCAGTGCAGGGGTGGTCACCCGTGAAGGAAAAAAAGTGACGATCAATCAGATTGAACGGTTGAGAACCGGTCAGTTTGATGGTGAATAATATCATAAAATGAAGAGGGACAAAAATGAAACTGACGAAAAAAATACTCGCAATGGGATTAAGCGCCTGTATGGCTCTTTCTGTTTTGGCGGGATGCTCCGATTCTGCAGTATCTTCAGGTTCCAGTAAGGCTGAGCAAGTTTCCAGTGAAGCGGTATCAAGCGCGCAGCAGAGTGCTGCCGCTGAAAAAACGACCATTAAGATTGCGGCGCTTAAAGGCCCTACAGGGCTGGGCATGTTAAAGCTGATGAGCGATAATGACGCCAAGACTGCCGCTGAAAATTACGAATTTACCATTTTAAGTTCTCCTGACGAAATTGTGTCCAAGATTTCCAAAGGGGAGGTGGATGTGGCCGCCGTTCCAACCAATCTGGCAGCGACGCTGTATAACAAAACAGACGGAAAGGTTCAAATGGCCGCGGTCAACACGCTCGGCGTGCTCTCTCTGCTGACAAAAGGAGAAAACATTTCCAGCATTAAGGACCTGAAAGGCAAAACCATTTATGCTTCCGGTCAGGGTTCCGTACCGGAATATGCATTAAACTACATTTTGAAGCAAAATGGACTTGAAGTCGGTAAGGATGTTAAGGTAGAATATAAAGCGGAGCATGCGGAGCTTGCGGCGCTGATTCTTTCGGGAAAAGCAAAGATTGCTGTTCTGCCTGAGCCGTTTGTTACTCAGGTAACGACAAAAGATAAGGACGTTAAAGTTGCGCTGAATATAACGGATGAATGGGATAAGGCTGCGCAGGGCAAAAGTGTACTGACCATGGGATGTGTGATTGTCAGCAAGAACTTTGTTGAACAACATAAGGATGCTTTTGACGCTTTCCTCAGCGAGTATAAGGATTCCACTGATTTTACCAATACAAAGGTGGAGGAAGCGGCCGCTCTTTCCGAAAAATACGATATTATGCCGGCGGCGGTCGCCAAAAAGGCGATTCCGAACTGCAATATCGTTTATATTGACGGAAATGACATGAAGGCAAAGATCCCTGATTTTTTGAATGTTCTGTTCACAGCCAATCAGAAGTCCGTTGGAGGTAAATTACCAGGTGATGACTTCTACTACACAAAATAAAACAATCTTTCAAAATAAGGGATTCAGAAAAATTCTGGCTGCCGTGTTTTGGATCGGCCTATGGCAGCTGGCCTATTTAACAGTAAAACAGGAGATACTAATCGTATCTCCTGTTCGTGTCTTGCAAAGGCTTTTTGAGCTTTCACAAAGCACGGAGTTCTGGCTGACCGCCTTTTTATCCATGCTTCGTATTTTGGAAGGCTTTCTGCTCGGAGTGATTTTCGGATGCGTTTTGGCAGTTTTGACTTCTGTATCCCGGATGATGTACGAAATATTTTATCCGGTAATCAGCATCATCAAAGCAACTCCCGTTGCTTCTTTTATCATTCTTGCGCTGGTATGGATTCCTTCCCCTCATGTGCCGTCTTTTACATCCTTCTTGATGGTAACCCCGATTGTTTGGGCAAATGTGGTCAACGGTATCAAAAAGACAGACCGCAATCTGTTGCAGATGGCTGCTGTTTATCGTTTTGGATTGGCAAGGACGGTAAAACGTATTTATTTGCCTTCTGCTATGCCATATTTTACTGCGGCCTGTACAACGGGGATGGGGCTTGCGTGGAAAGCCGGAATTGCCGCAGAAGTACTTGCGGTTACTCCGCTGTCCATTGGCAGACAAATCTACAATTCGAAGATTTATATCGAAACGGATAATTTGTTCGCGTGGACTGTGGTTGTGATCGGCATGAGTGTTGTTTTGGAATTTCTGATGGTGCGGCTGATGAAAAAAGTGGGCGAAAAATACAATGTTGTGCAGTAATGGAGCAGTGTGCGAATTGAAAATTCAGAATCTTTCTAAAACATATAACGGAAAAACAGTGCTGGATCAGTTTTCCGTCGAATTTCCTTCAGCCGGAACCGTCTGTTTATTTGGACCGTCTGGATGTGGAAAAACGACGCTTTTAAACTGCATAGCCGGTTTGGAATCTTTTGATGCTGGTGCAATAGAAGGCGCCGGTGATATGAAAATTTCATATCTTTTTCAGGAAAATCGGTTGCTGCCGTGGGTTTCTGCCCATGAGAATGTTGCCGCAGTTCTTCACGGCAGTGCCAAAAACAATGCGGAGCAGGCTGAAAAATGGCTTGCATTGGTGGGCTTGGAGGGCGCGGGGAGTAAAAGGCCCTCGGAACTGAGCGGCGGAATGCGGCGAAGGGTTGCGCTTGCCCGCTCGCTTGCTTACGGAGGCAGCCTTTATCTTATGGATGAACCCTTTCAGGGCCTTGACGCCCAGTGCAGGGATGAAATGATTGCTCTTTTTCAGAAACAGGCTGCGGACGCTTTGAAAATTATAGTCACCCATGATTTTCAGGAAGCGCAAATGATGGCGGATGTGATTTATATTTTGGATGGCCCTCCGGTGAAAATTATGGACAAAATTGAAAAAAATCCGGCATAAATCTGCATATTGTAACAATGTTATTGCATTTCTTCATAAATTGCGTCTTTCATTCATGTAAGGTTTGTGCTATACTAATGCAGTTAAATTTGTTTGGTAGGAGTAATTTATTATATGAAGAATCAAAGAGCCACTTTTGGAAAATCATTTGCTCAAATCATAATAGATATTCTCTGCGTTTTTTTCAGCTACTGGATTGCGTTTATCCTGCGATATGATGGACATATTTTTCCCCGCAGTTATGACTGGGAGTCCTTTTCCACCTGGATTCCGTGGATTACCGCTATTTTTATTATCAGCTTTACTGTTTTTCGGTTCTATACCACCATGTGGCAGTTTGCAAGCCTTGATGAGCTTTTGACTATTTTTTATGGGACGACCTTTGCCGCATTGATAGTTACGATTATCGGCTTCACTCTTTCCTGGCCCGTGTTCCATGTACGGCGTTTCCCTTGGGGCGTTTACATTATCGGGTGGGTGTTTGCCATCTTTTTTGTTGGCGCATCCAGGTTCAGTTTCCGCCTGATTCGCAGACTGAAACGCAGAAATCAGATTAACAGAGAAGACGGAGAAGAATTTCACCGCGTTATGATTATCGGCGCGGGGGAGATGGGCTCCATGGTCATTAAGGACATGAAGACCGCGCCGGAAAGCAAAGGGATTCCCGTCATTGCCATTGATGACAACAAAAGCAAAAAGGGAACCAGAATTCACGGCGTTAAGGTTGTGGGCGGCAGAGAAAGCATCCCGAAAATGGCCGTGCGCTATAATATTGACCAGATCGTGCTTGCTATTGCGTCAGCCAGTAAAAAGGACAAGCAGGATATTCTGAGCATCTGTGCGAAAACAGGATGTCAGCTCAAAACAATTCCTGCTCTTTATGAAATTATTGAAGACAGTGCCGATCCCCTGAAGGTCAGAAATGTTGACATTGTCGACCTTCTTGGCAGAGATGAAATTAAACTGAATACAGCCGAAATCAGTGGCTACCTGAAAAACAAAACCGTACTGGTAACCGGTGGAGGCGGTTCGATCGGCAGTGAGTTGTGCCGTCAGATCGCTTATTTCAATCCCAAAAAGCTGATAATTTTTGATATTTATGAAAATAATGCCTATGATTTGCAAAATGAGCTTCTGATGCGCTTTAAGCATCTGAACCTTGAGGTTCTGATTGGTTCTGTGCGCGACAAGGCGAGAATTGAACATATTTTCTCCGTTTGTAAACCGGATGTCGTTTTTCACGCGGCTGCCCACAAGCATGTGCCTCTGATGGAGATGAGCCCCGGGGAAGCAGTGAAGAACAATGTGTTTGGTACGCTGAATGTGGCGCAGGCCTGTGATAAATTCGGTGTTAACCGTATGGTGTTGATTTCAACCGACAAAGCGGTGAATCCGACGAATATTATGGGCGCCACCAAACGGATCTGCGAACTGATTATTCAGTACAGCAGCCGCCACAGCAAGACCGATTATGTTGCCGTCCGTTTTGGAAATGTTTTGGGCAGTAACGGCAGCGTTATTCCGCTCTTTAAAAAGCAGATTGCCGCCGGAGGTCCGGTTACCGTTACTCATCCGGATATTATCCGATATTTTATGACGATTCCCGAAGCGGCACGTCTGGTAATTCAGGCGGGCGGCATGGCTCGCGGCGGAGAAATCTTTGTACTGGACATGGGACAGCCGGTGAAAATTGTGGATTTGGCAAAAAACCTGATTCGTCTTTCCGGTTTGCAGCCCGATGTTGATATTAAGATTCAGTATACGGGTCTGCGCCCTGGGGAGAAGCTTTATGAAGAACTTCTGCTGGACAGTGAAGGCGGCTGTCAGAAGACTTCCCACGAACTGATCTATATCGGTACTCCGATTCCGTTTAATGAGGATACGTTTATTAATCAGATTGAGAAGCTTAGGGATGTCGCCGGTTCCAACAATGTGGAAATGATGAATGTCGTTCATGAGCTTGTTCCTACTTATTCGGGTCACGCCGAAGAGACGGATGCTCTTGCAAATTGAATATACAAGGAAAAAGCCCTCGATCAGTTTTGAAATTGATCGAGGGCTTTCTTTTTTCGCTCTTATTTTTTAGTTCCGTCTATTCTGTCGTTTTTCCAGCATTTATAGCATAAACCGATATAGCTTTCGTTGCCGCCTATAAAAACCTGCTCGCCTTCTCGGATGATTTTGCCGTTGCAGATTCTTGCATTTACTTCTGCTTTGCGTCCGCAGGTACAAACGGATTTGATCTCCGTCAGCGAATCCGCAATTTCAAACAGACGCTTGCTTCCTTCAAACATATGTGTTTGGAAATCGGTTTTTAAACCGAAGCACAGAACAGGAACAAATTCAATGGCGATCTCTTTCAGCTGGTCAATCTGAGCTCCCGTTAAAAACTGTGCTTCATCTATAATCAAAACATCAAAATGGTTTTTCTGAAACCATTGATAGAGATCCACATTTTTATCAATTAAAATCCCGGTATCTTTTAGCCCAATTCGTGATTTTACAACGGTAAGGCCGTCTCGATTGTCTACAGATGGTTTTAATAGACCTACTCGGTACCCTTTTTCTTCATAGTTGAATTTTACCATTAGCGCCTGGGCTGTTTTGCTGCTGCCCATCGCACCATATTTGAAGTATAATTTCGGCATTTTTGTTCCTCCGATTTTTTTGGCAGTCTTTGTTTAGTATAGCATTCTTTATTCGTTTATAAAATACCAAAATGCGATAATGTTCACAGATTTCTTTTAAAATTTATACGATTGCAAATTATGTCTAAATAAATAAATTATTGCTGATTCATGTAAAGCATGTTATAATTTTCCAGAATGTATCTTTTAAGGCGGTGAACCATTTGAACAGACCTAAAATTCTGTATGTACAGTTTATGATGGTAGGAATTTCTATAATGGCACTCGCCTTTATTCTTTTCACATTTCGGGTGGAAGAAATCAAGCTGAATGATGGGGAAGTAAGAAGCTTTAATTCAGGATGGCTGTTTGTTAATTATAACGGTGATAGCCACAGTATCACTTTGCCTACCCATAATGTACCGGGAGCGGAAAAAAACAAGAGCAGCTTCATCACCAATCAGCTTCCTTTTGACATTGGAAACAATATGACGCTTTCTTTTTCGACCTATCACGCTAAGGTACGCGTTTTTGTCGGAAGTGAATTAATTTATCGGTTTGGATATGATACGCAGCTGTTGTTTGGAAAATCTCCGGCTTGTACAGCGTGGCATATCATTTCATTACCGGACGGTTCGCAGGGAAAATCGATTAAGATAGAAATTTGTTCTCCTTATGACAAATATGCCTCAACGTTTAATGACATCACCATTGGAACAAAAAGTGCCAACATTACAAATCTGATTCATCGATTTTTTTACAGCACTGTCGTCGGTTCGTTGGTCCTAACTTTCGGGATTACACTGCTTTTACTGTATTTTATTGCTCGAACGCGATTAAAGAATAATCTAGCTCTGCTGTACCAGAGCCTGTTTGCTATCAGTATTTCCATCTCTGCACTGACGGAGACTTCCGTTTTACAGTTTTTGACCGGAAATGTTCTTTTACTCGGATATATTATGTATTTTACTCTTATGCTTTGTATGATTCCATATCTGCTGTTTATAAAAACTGTGTATGCAAAGCACCATAAAAAGCTGTACGATATATTATGTGTGGGTGCCGCATTGAATTTCCTAATTTGCACTTTGATGCAGGTACTGAATATTCTGGATTTTCCGGAAACAGTATTTTTGACACATCTGATTATAGCAGCGTCGCTGATTTTATCGGTTTATACTGCACTGGAAAATTTGTTAAAATTCCACGACCGCACCGTTCTGCCATTTTTGATTGGTTTAGGGACGATGTTTGTTCTGTATATGGTTGATATGATGCGGTATTATATGGGTATTTATCAGGATGGAGCGCTGTTTTGCCGCTCGGGACTTCTGATTTTTGTTGTACTTCCTTCGATTGATACGGTTTCTCAGTATTTTTCAATGATCGAGCTGGGGATGGAAGCCAGAGTACTGAAACGTCTTGCTTATCTCGATACATTAACACAAAAAAAGAATCGAAATGCTTTTGAGATCGAAATGGAAGCTTTAAACTCACAAAGAAACCGTTCTCATGTGGCGATTGTAGCATTTGATGTGAATAATTTAAAGAGTGTCAATGACAATTATGGTCACAGATGCGGAGATGTGCTGATTTTATCTGCATCGGACGTAATTCAAAAAAGTTTTGACGGGTATGGAAATTGCTATCGAGTCGGTGGGGACGAATTTGTCGTTATTATTGAAGATTATGTTGCAAATCGCACCAAAGCGTGTTTGGATGACTTTGAGGTTCATTTGCGCGAGTATAATCAAAGAAATTCCAATGGGATTGAAATCGCTTATGGGTATGCTGTGTATGAGCCCTGCGACAAAAATTTATTGGAAACGCTGAATCGTGCGGATAAGCTGATGTATCAAAAAAAAGCGGCAGATGAAAAACCTTGCGAAATACTAGAAAATATAAAAGAAAATGCAAATAGAAGCCCCCTAGGCGCGCATATAATTGTGCCAAGGGGGCATTGTCATATGAAGTTTCTGATACTGAGCGGAAAGAGGCTGTTAACAGTATTGCGCTGTTTGGTTTGCGGCATCTTGGCTGTCTTCATAGCTGTTCAGGGCGTTACGGCGATCAGGACATTTTCCAGTCAGCGCCTGATTCCCATTTATTGCGTAAAAACACCTGAAAAAAAAGTCGCAATCTCATTCGATGCGGCCTGGGGAAACGAAGAGACACAGACATTAATTGATATTCTGGGAAAATACAACGTTAAAACGACTTTTTTTGTGGTGGGCGCATGGGTGGACAAATATCCGGAGTCTGTCAAAGCGCTTGCAGCTGCCGGGCACGAGGTTTGCAATCATTCCAATACGCATCCGCATATGCCAAAACTTGTGCAGAGTGAAATGACGGCACAAATAACGGAATGTAATGATAAAATTAAAAATTTAACCGGGACCAGCCCGATTTTGTTTCGAGCCCCATACGGTGATTATAACAATGCACTCATGGAAACAGTAAAATCAGTTAATATGTATTGTATTCAGTGGGATGTGGATAGCCTTGATTGGAAAAATCTAACTCCGAACGATATGGTTACTCGTGTGACTACTACGGTGAAACCCGGTTCGATCGTTTTGTTTCATAACGGAGCGAAAAATACGCCGTCTGCGCTTCCGAAAATTATTGAAGCGCTGCAGGGACAGGGCTATCAGATTGTTCCAGTCTCTCAGTTGATTTATAAAGAAGGCTACACAATCGATCATACCGGGATGCAGGTGCCGAATTCGACTGCCAATCAATAGCTTGTATGATCCTTAATTGAAAAAAATTCTGGAAAGCACCGGGTCGTATTATTGTTTAACCCGGTGCTTTGATTATCATTTATGTTGAAATATAATTACTATTATGAAATAAGCATTGACAGAGTATGAAATTTATGTTAATTTAAGAAATAGAGTTTATACACGTTGCAGGATAATGTGTATTGGCTTATATGCTTTTTCTTCAGTGAAGTTGCTCCAATATAAACGTCATTATTGGAGCAGCTTCTTTAATTTTATTGGTAAGAATGGCAATTATTAAAAGAATTAACATAAAAACATTTAGCGCTTTCAGAAAGACCTTCACATTAATGTTTGGCAGGAAGCATTGGACGGTTTTGACTTCATGACGTTTCCCTTCATCCTTTGTAACAGTGTCATAGGTTTTTTTCCAAATCACAACAGGACGAGCATTTGTTTTCATAATAAATCTCCTTTCCTAAGGCGAAGACACGGATGTGTACGGGTTACTAAGAATGTCCAATTTCTGTCACCTCCAATCCAAATTTGCGTGATAATAAAAATGACCAACTCAGTTTAGGAGTGGTCATAACTGGCCCCCCATAAATGAGACTACTGGCTAGCTGCCGTCAATATGGAGGAATATTATTTCTTTTTGGAATTTATCCGCCATTTGACGACGTTATTCCGATTCAATGGTAATCATAGCGAAAGGCTCCTGTTTGCACTTTATTACGATTATAGAATAATACGTTTTTTTACGGAAGTCAATACATAATATGGCGGCGCATTTAGGTGATATCTATGTTATTATAAAATAATGACGGTTTATTGGAATATTACGGTAGTAAAATATCTTACTCGGTAATAAAATTATGGGGTCATCTTAATTTTTTTCTTATTGTTCAATAATTATAACTAATGCTCTTTTAAGTTCCCGCTTTTAAGCGGTTTTTTTTATTGCAAAATTTTTTCTGATAATATCTGCTCTGAAGTAATATATTTTACTGTAAGGCAGGTGACAAAAACTGTGTATATAACTGTAAAGAAAAAACAAATTGAAATCGTGATGGCAGTTTTCATTTTCCTTTTGGCAGGCATTCTTACGCTTACCCATCGTCAGCAGGAAATTGCCGTTCAGACAGCCGCTGCCAATACCAATTGGGGACTTGGCTTTGGAGAAAGCGGCAAACAGCCTACCGGAAACGCTTCTGTGGATTTTTTAAAGCAGTACAGTGCCTATTACGTTGGTGCGGCAGATAAAAAAGTCATTTATTTGACTTTTGATGCCGGATATGAAAACGGATATACACCGGCAATACTGGACGCTTTAAAAAAACACAATGTAAAAGCAACTTTTTTTGTGGTTGGAAATTATCTGAACACCAGTCCCGATCTGGTAAAACGAATGATTGCGGAAGGACATATTGTCGGCAATCATACGAACACGCATCCCGACATGTCTAAAATATCCGATATGACCTCGTTTACAAAAGAGATAACAGCAGTGGAAAACAAGTTTAAGGAAATTACTGGACAGGATATGCAGAAATACTATCGGCCTCCGCAGGGCAAATACAGTGTCAATAACTTAAGGCAGGCAAACGAGCTGGGGTACAAGACCATTTTCTGGAGTCTTGCTTATGTGGACTGGTATCAGGATAAACAGCCTACAAAGGAGCAAGCCTTTCAAAAGCTGATTCCCCGTATTCATCCGGGAGCAATCGTGTTGCTGCACAGCACTTCAAAAACCAATTCAGAAATACTCGACGAATTACTGACTAAATGGGAATCTGCCGGGTATACGTTTGGAACATTGAATGATCTTGGCAAATAAGCACCACTGGTCCTGCCCGCTTGTTTTGCAATGATAGGAATGTTAAAATTAAATATCCATAATTTGCAGCGAAGTACCGGGGGGGCTGCATTGGAGTCGGTTTAAAAAAAGGAGAATAAAAATGGCGAAGATAACGGATATCAGAAAATGTGGAAGATTAATCAGCGTCTATAATAAAACGGTCATGGACGTAAACTTTAATCAGGAGTATTTCTCCATCTGGGTTCACGCCGCAGGGCAGGAATCCGGACTGGAGACATGTCCTTTAAACGTGCAGTTGAACGGGGAGATGGCGGAGAGGCTTAGAAACTACTTAAATGAATTTTTAAAAAAATAAATTAAGAATCGTTTCAGCCACATACTTTTTGAAGCAATCGTAAATAATGTTTGTACTGATTTACGGGAGTGAGGGTAAAAATGACAAACATTATATTGTGCGGAAAATCAACTGACACCTGTATTTCGTGTGCTTTGCTTCCTACTTTGGAAAAATACGGCGGGGTACAGTATTTCAGTGCAGATCATCTGGTCAGACTGGGGCAGGATAAAATAGAGTTTCTTCTTTATGACTGCGAAAAATTGCCGCAAATTGAACTTGAAAACGGAATTATTCTGTTTAAAAACAGTTTTCATTCTTCAGAGAAAAATTTGATTCCAGAAGGGTTTTTATCCATTCTGGAAATGAAAAATTCCAGTGCGGCAGAACTTCTAAACGGTACCGGCGCAGCGGCCATCACTTGTGGCACGAGTTCAAAAGATACGCTCAGTATTGCCGGGATAGATGAAACCAGCGCTGCACTGAGTCTTCAGCGCAGCGTGATGACCGTCGGCGGAAGAATGCTGGAACCTCATGATTTTACCGTCAGATTTCCTTCAAAGCTTAGTCCAACCCGCATTTTGGCGGTATGCGCTGTTTTGTTACTCTCTGGCATTGATTCTGCAAATGGCTATGAACTTTAATTTGCAAAAATTAGCATTCATAAAAACACTCCAGTTACGCAAAATAGGAAAGCAAACGCAAAACAAATCAAAGATCTGAACGAAATGAATTTTAAATTATTGAAGGAGTGTTTTGATTATGGCAAGCAACAAAAATGTAGTTCCTGAAGCTAGAGAAGCCCTCAACAAATTTAAGATGGAAGCCGCTTCTGAAGTCGGCGTTAACTTAAAGCAAGGCTATAACGGCGATTTGACATCCAGAGAAGCTGGTTCTGTCGGTGGCCAGATGGTCAAAAGCATGATAAAAAGTTACGAGCAGAACATGAAGTAAAAAAGTCCATTGTTGGAGCGTCATGCCGTTCGGTATGACGCTCCAACTTATATAGGAAAACCCGCATAGTCAAATCTATGCGGGTTTTATTTCAATCCACTTCAAACAGTTGCCGCGTGAAGCAGTATCCCAATGTTTTGCTGGTAGATGGTGTTAAACTGGGAAATAGGAATGGGATTTTGGCCCAGACCGACTTCAATGGTATAACCAGGTCGGCGGTAATCCTGAATAAACCAGTCCTTATATCCTGCGTAAGAGGCAATTCCAATCGTTTCATCCAATCGGTATCCGCTGATTGCGGCGAATTCTTCGCCGATCATCCGGCCTTCGGGTGGGGCCATATTCTTAAAATTCCAGTAAATAACCTGACCCTGAGTGTGGTAGGCAATCACCAGTCTGAAATCATGGGATTGGGTAAAATTGACGACCGTTTTCGTTTCCGGTTCCGAAACAGGGAAGGGTCCGGAATATCTGGTGGGACCGGGACCGGTAATACCGTATTCTGCTTCCGCTGCTTTCGATTCCTGCCAGGCAGCATTGTAATTATGGTTTAGATCTACACCGCGGTTGTTGGCCTGCCAATCTTGGGAGAAATCCGTACTCCCTTTATTCCATGCAATTAGATCCAGATAATACGGATTGTCGGGCTGAAGTCCGTTGAGCACCAGATCTATTCCATCCGGATTCACCATCGGCATGATGTAGATACTGCTCTGGCTCCAGATTTCTCTGGGATTGTATCCGTTTCCCAGAGTATGCTCCAGTGTATAGGCATATAAAAAGTTCTCTGTAAATTTCATCAGCAGTGGGGAAGTGATCCACTCCAGCGAATGGTGGGCGGCATTGTAAAAAACCTGATTTGGGCCGGTGCCAAGCTTTAGAAAGTACAAATTTCTGCCGAGAACGCTCATCCCGGCAATACCGACCTCTAAAAATGGATACCTTGCTTTTAATCCTCTGATATTTCGTTCTAAAATCTCATAAGTATAGTCAATGTTGGTATTTACCACATCCATCCCGTAAGGTACGACAATTTGCTGGCCAACGCTCAGGCTGGAAGCATCAAGACCCGGGTTTGCACCCAACAGCAGGGGAAGGGAGGTGTGGTAACGGCGCGCAATACTGTAAAAGGTATCTCCCGGTTTGATTCGGTAAAGATCATATCCCAGAAGGTACTTCTCCATAATGCTGTAAGTGGACGGGCCGATCACACCATCCGGCGAAAGACCGAAAGCACGCTGAAATTGTATGACTGCCCGGCGCATCTGCTGGCCGAAGTTCCCATCGATGGGGCCTGGGTTATAACCGATTTTCTGCAGCATTGCCTGAATTTCCATAACATCCGTTCCGGACATCCCTACTTGCAATGTTCTCATTATGGTTCACCTCAAAATACTGTTTTGTCAGCTTCTCTGTTGTTCATGGTATTAATGTATTGCAGCAAGTTGGTCTTTATGCTATATTTTCCATGGACGTTTTATCGGCTTGACACTGAGCCCAAGTGGTACAGTACACAAAAAGTAAACCAGAGCTTTGAAAGGAGTCAATCTAATGTTGAAAATAGGCTGTCATCTTTCCGTGGCAAAAGGCTTTTTGGCCATGGGAAAAGATGCTCTCAAAATACAGGCAAATACATTTCAGTTTTTTACGCGTAATCCCAGAGGCAGCAAGGCAAAGGAAATCAATCCTGAGGATGCTCGGGCGCTGCGAAAGCTTATGGAGGAAAACCAGTTTGCTCCGGTTCTGGCACATGCTCCCTATACGCTGAATGCTTGTTCCGCCGAGGAGAAAACAAGAATCTTTGCGGTTGAGACCATGGCGGATGATCTTAAGAGGATGGAGTACTTCCCGAATAATTATTATAATTTTCATCCCGGCGGTCATATGGGGCAGGGAACGGCAAAGGGGATAGAATTAATTGCGGCAATGCTCAATTCTATTTTAGGCCCGGAACAGCCGACAACTGTATTGTTGGAAACGATGGCCGGGAAAGGTACAGAAGTAGGCCGTACGTTTGAGGAACTGCGGTTGATACTGGACGGTGTGGAATTAAAAGAGAAAATGGGAGTCTGCCTGGATACCTGTCATGTGTTTGACGCCGGTTATGACATAGTAGATGGTCTGGATGACGTTCTGACTCATTTTGATAAAATAATCGGGCTTCCCCGTTTAAAGGCCATCCATCTGAATGACAGTCTGAATCCCAGGGGAAGCCATAAGGATCGCCATGCCAGAATTGGAGAGGGCCAGATCGGATTGGAAGCAATTACGCGTATCATCAACCATCCGGCCTTGCGGAATCTGCCATTTTATCTGGAAACACCGAATGATCTGGACGGCTACGCAAAAGAGATCAGTCTTCTTAGAAGCGTTTATCGGCAGGACTGACGGTCTAGGATGATTTGCACCTGATGTAATTCTTCTAGTTAGTGAGATTACTTGCCCTCTTTTTTTGATACCGGGCTGGCAAACAGGCCGATATGCGGGGGTCGGAAGGTAAATACGATGAAACTGAGGGTAAGCGCTGTCAAGAAAAGCAGGCTTGCCCAGTTTGTTTTGGAGCTGGCTTCGGCTGAGGTAATCTTTCTTCCGCTGTAAGTAAAGGCAACCATAACGCCCAAAATGAATGTAAGTATATCCATCCAAAGGAAATTTCTTCCCGCGATTCCCGTGTAGGCATAGAAAAATATAACAATGAACAGAAGCCCAAGCAGAATTCCAAATGATTTTGCCGCGATAAAGTTCTTGTACTCTTTTCCTACCATGAAATATTCGATGATGCTGAATAAAAGCATGGGGAAAAAGAGCATTTTTAAATGTTCCCAGACACTTTCATTCACCGGACTGAAAATACCGACAATTTTATTATTTCCAGACCACTCATAGACAAAATGAAGAATTGTGCCAAAAATAATAACAAATATGAAGCCGATTGTTTCCCAAACAAACAAATTTTGCATAGTATCCCTCCTTTTACTAAATTCTATGATGTCAGCCCGGAAATTAGGAGAAAAAACGAATAAAACTATCATTATCTTAATCTTCGCCCCCAAAAAGAAGATTGAATGCAGGGGCGTTCTCAATACAAACAGCGAATTGAGAAGCCTCCCCTGCATTTTTGCCGCATAATGAATATTTTCTGAAAGAAAAGCCAAAAATTGCACAAGAGATTGAAGGCCGCGGGAATAGAATTCAAGGTGCCGCGGACTGCTTAAGTGAAAAGTTCTTTAAAAACTAACGGGGGAGAAAGAATGAGAACTCCAGGGAAAATACATTTCAGAAACGAAAACATTTATGCGGTATGCATGATTGTTACGCTTTTCTGCATCGGTCAATCTTTTCATAACCGAGCACTTTCGGCAAAACTTCATACGGCATCTTCGACGGTGTCTTCACAATGTTTAACGACGGCTCCGCCATCGTCCAATGCTCCATTAAAGGATGCATCCAGTATTTCATCAAGCCAACCTGTGCAAAGTTCACAGGCGCAACCGAAGAAAAAGGAGCCGGAAAAAAAGGCCGAGTCAAAACCGCAGAAAGCAACTGAACAGATTCAGACTTCCAGATATTATGACGTTCCACTTTCAACAGAAATACAGGACACCATTTTCACGGAATGTAAAATAAAAAATGTTCCGGAAGATCTGGTGATTGCCCTGATCGGTGTAGAAAGTCACTATAATCCAAAATGCATCAGCAAGACAAACGATTATGGACTCATGCAGATTAATATCTGTCACAAGGAATCGCTGGAACGGAATTTGCAGGTTACAGACCTGTTGGACAGCAAGCAAAACATCAAAGCAGGCGTTTATATGCTTTCATGGATCGTCAATAAGTACAGCAATGTCAATCAGGCGCTGATGGTTTACAACAGCGGAGAATCAGGAGCTCAGAAGCTTTGGAAACAAGGGATCTATTCTACTTCCTATTCCCGAAAGGTGATTGCACAGATGGATAAAATCAAAATAGAGACATAACACTGCTTAGCAACCCGTTGGAAGTGTTGTTATATCTGTAATGTATGATTACTTTACACATTTTGGAATAAGAGATAAAGAAGCTTTAGCCCTTCACTGCAAAGGTTTATCAGTCCAGGATTATTAGGAAGTTTAAGGCGGTGAAATCAATCCATACATTTTGTCGATTATAGTACTATTGCAAAAGATTGTGTTGAATCTGTAAAGGTATTATACTATTCATTGGTGTTTTAGGATATTTAGGAAAGAAAGGTTCCATCCCATCTGCATAACATTTGCATTGGACGTTTATTGCTGGTATAGAATAAATTTTACCGGAATACAATCAATGGGGTGATGGTATGCTGCGAAAGATTCGGAGTATTTTATGGAAGGATGTATTTTTGTTTGTCGTTGGCGGAGACATTTACATAATAATGGAAATCTGTTACAGGGGATACTCCCACTGGAGCATGTTTGCTCTGGGTGGGGTGTGCTTTTTAGGTTTGGGTTATATCAACCGCTTTTTCTCATGGGATACACCGTTGGTTCTACAAATGCTGATTGGTATGCTGTTGATTACTACGCTGGAATTAATCACAGGAATGATTGTTAATGTTTGTTTTGGGTGGGGAGTCTGGGATTACTCACAGAAACCTTTTAACCTGTTCGGACAGATTTGTCTCTCTTCCAGCGTGGGTTGGTACTTTCTTTCGGCGGTGGGGATTATCCTGGACGATTATCTGCGTTGGTGGATTTTTGGGGAAGAACAGCCTCACTACTGTCTTTTCAGAAAAAAGGCGATCGTGAGCGGATAAGTTTCGCTCCGAGTACGGTCTGCGGAAGGTAACCGGCTTTTCTGAATGAAAAGCGACATTTTTTCTTAAAAAGTTTAGCTTTTGTATTGACACATCGGAGTCTATATGATAATATAGTTGAGTCGTCACGCGAGAGTGGCGGAATTGGCAGACGCGCATGGTTCAGGTCCATGTGAAAGCAATTTCATGGGGGTTCAAGTCCCCCCCCTCGCACCAAAGAAACAGACAAATTTCTTAAAGAAGTTTGTCTGTTTCTTTTTGCTTTTTAATCTGATTTGAACCGATATTATTCCAAAGTCGTCTGAGCCTGAATTTTAGCTGACTATAAAAGAATGTTGGTGTTTTAGCTGTCATGAATGTTTCTTTATCATTTTTCGTTGACTGTATCGGCTGTCAATGGTAATATGGAAAAAGCAAGTGGAGGAGTGTGCCAGTATGAATGAATATGTTATTGTATCGGATGCGACCTGCGACCTTCCGGCGGCTTTGACTGAGCAGCTTGAAATCCAAGTGATCCCAATGGAATTTACCATGAGTGGGAAAATTTATCAGCATTTTCCTGATGCGCGTGAAATGAGTTTTCATACCTTTTATGAGAGAACGAAAAACGGAGAAATGTCCGTCACTTCCCAAATCAACAGCATAACTTATGAAAAATATTTCTGCCCGATTCTTGAACAGGGAAAGGACATTTTGTATATCGCGTTTTCTTCTAACTTAAGCGGTACCTATCAGGCATCCCGTATTTCGGCAGCTGATCTGATGGAGCGGTACTCGGGCAGAAAGATTGTCTGCATTGACTCCAAAGCTGCTTCGGTGGGGGAGGGAATGCTTGCGTATTATGCCGTTCAAAAGAAACGGGAAGGACTCAGCCTGGAAGAATTAGTTAAGTGGGTAGAACTCAACCGTGACCGTATCTGCCATTGGTTTACCGTTGACGACTTGAATCATCTGAAACGCGGAGGAAGAGTTTCCGCGGTATCTGCGGTAGTTGGAACCGCTTTGGGAATAAAGCCCGTGCTTCATGTGGACAAGGAAGGACAGCTGATTCCAGTTGCCAACGTGAGGGGACGCAAGAAGTCTTTGGAGTCATTGGTTGACCGCATGGTGCAAACCTGCGTTCATCCGGAAGACCAAACCATTTTTATCGGTCATGGCGACGACATGGCGGCGGCCGAATTCTTAAAAACCCTTGTTTTGGAAAAATTCTCCGTTAAAGAGGTTATTATCAGTGATATGGGCCCTGTAATCGGAGCCCATACCGGATGCGGTATTGCCGCGCTTTTCTTCATCGGAACGGAAAAATAAATTTGCTGCCATCAGCAAAAACAGGCTCCCGGCTGTTTGGCCGGGAGCCTGTTTTATCAGTGATGAGTCAAGTATTAATGGAATATGGACAGAGTCAGGAACAGGGTGGACATCAGAGAAGAGACCAGAGAGACAACGGTGATTTGCGTGTTGATGGATGGGCCTGCGGTATCCTTAAATGGATCACCGACTGTGTCGCCTACCACCGCCGCTTTATGTGCATCAGAACCTTTGCCGCCGTTGTTTCCGGATTCTATGTATTTTTTGGAATTATCCCAAAGTCCGCCGGCATTGCTCATGAACAACGCCAGAAGCAGGCCGCTGATGATATTGCCGCAGAGATATCCGCCAATTGCCTGAACACCGCCGACAAATCCAACCAGCACAGTGATAATAATGGTAACAAGTCCGGCCGGGATCAATTCCTTCAAAGCACCGAAGGTGGCAATTTCAATACATTTGTCATATTCAGGAACAACGCCTTCCTTGCCTTCCTTCAGACCGAGGATTTCCCTGAACTGACGGTGAATTTCAGAAACCATTCTCTGTGCGTTGCGGTCTACGCCAAGCATCAGCATAGCGGAGAACACGGCGGGGATGGAGGCGCCGATCAGCAGTCCAAAGAAAACGATAGGATTCATGATATCAAACCCGGTGATTTGTTCCAGACCGAGCACAACAGCGGAATCATTTACCTGACTGATAAATGCACCGAGCAGTGCAATGACGGTTAAGCCCGCCGCACCAATGGCAAATCCTTTGGTAACCGCTTTAACGGTATTTCCCGCGCTGTCGAGCGAATCTGTAATTTCCAGAACATCGTCGCCCAGATCACCCATTTCCGCAAGTCCGCGCGCATTATCGACAATAGGGCCGTACGCGTCGTTGGAGATAATCATACCGACAATGGAAAGCATGCCGACGGCCGCCATTGCGATACCGTACATGGCATATCCGGGACCGATTGGATCACAGAGCTTGTAAGCTGCCAGTGCGGAAATTGCAATACCGATCATGGCAGGGAGCGTACTGAGAAATCCATAGGAGATACCGGAAAGGATAGTAAAGGCCGGACCAGTTTCAGAAGCTTTGGCTACATTATGTACCGGTTTCTTTGTATCGTCTGTAAAATAGTCGCTTGCAATACCGATGATGACGCCAACCAAAAGGCCGACTGCACTCGCGCCCCAAATGCGCCATTGGAAGTTGAACATCCAGGTGGCAAGCGCCGTCAAGACACCAAACAGTGCCGTTGTCACATAGGTGCTGCTGTTCAGCGCCTTAGTCGGGTTGCCGTGTTTGCCCATTCTGGCGGTTGCCACACCGATGATCGATGCCAGCAAACCAATAGCTGCGTAACAGAAAACCGTGCTTGTGTTTACGGTTCCGCCAGCCGCTTTATCCAGAGAAGCAGCAATGACAAGCGCAGCCGCCATAGAAGCTACATTGGAGTCAAACAGATCCGCGCCCATTCCGGCGACATCACCAACGTTATCGCCAACATTGTCCGCGATAACCGCAGGATTTCTAGGGTCGTCCTCCGGAATGCCAAGCTCGACTTTGCCTACCAGATCAGCACTGATGTCGGCTGTTTTTGTAAAAATACCGCCTCCTGCTTTCGCAAACAGGGCAAGGGAACTTGCTCCGAAGCTGAAGCCCAGCAGTGCGGTCGTATTGTTTGTAATCAGCATAACCAGCGTAACGCCAAGCAGGGTGCTGCCTACAACAGCCATACCCATAACGGCGCCGCCGCGGAAACCGGACATAAAGGATGGCTTAATGCCGTTTTGCGCTGCTTCTGCTGTTTTAACATTTGCAATGGTTGCAATCCGAATACCAATTACACCGGCAATTGCGGAAAAAACGGTACCGAACAGATATGCCAGCGCCATTACAATATTGTCAAGAACATTGCCCTTCCAAATTGGGGTAGGCAAAAACACAAGAATAAGGATAGCCGCAACACCTGCGAATTTTGCCAGAACCGTATATTCTTTGGTCAAAAAAGTGTTTGCGCCATTTTTAATCAAAGTACCGACTTCAGCAATGCGCTTGTTGGAAGACGGGCGGTTCTTGACCCATTGATACAGCCAGCCTGCGAAGAGAAAAGAAATTAATGAGACAATGATGGAAACCAACAGGAAAAACGTGACGGTGAATTGCATGATACCACTCCTTGTTAATAAAATGTTCATTATTTGCCATTATATCACGTTGAAATATGTAAATATATATTAAAATAGACGGATTTAAGCAAGAAATATTATGAAATATAGTCATTCTTCAGTGCCGCCTTAATAAAGCACAGTATTTAAACAGGAATTTCAATGATTTTTTATTGCAATTTCATGGTAGTTCAAGTATTATATTGTGGTGTGTTAAAGCGCCGGGAAACAGCCCGACACGCTGTGAGAGAAAATTTAGATACAGAGGATATGTTAAAATGGCTTCATCATCATCCCAGAGGCGTTCCATCGGACTTATGGCAGCGTGTGCCGGCCTGTGGAGCATAGCAGGTATTTTCATTAAAATGCTCCCGTGGAATGCATTGGTTATTGCGGGCTTTCGCAGCCTGATTGCGGCAGTTGTGGTTTTTGTATTTATGCGGGTGACCGGCCGCCGTATTAAGCTGAATTCAGCATCATTGCTGAGCGGAGTGTTTATAGCGGCCACTTTTTTCGCCTTTGTTTCGGCCAACAAAATGACCACGGCCGCCAATGCCATTGTGCTCCAGTTTACTTCTCCCGTTTTCATTATGATTATTTCCGCACTGGTCTTTCATCAGCGTTTCCATAGAACGGATTTGATTACCGTTGTGGTAACATTGTTTGGAATTTCGCTGTTTTTCTTTGATAAGCTCGGTACGGGGAAAATGATTGGAAATGGTATTGCGATCCTCGCGGGACTGTTTATGGCCGGAATGTATGTAATCACTGGGCGTACGGATGACGATTCGCGTATGAGCGGAATCCTATTTGGCCATTTGTTTACGGCGGTTGTCGGTGTTCCGCTGATCTTTGTTTTCCCGACTCCGATTTCATCCACTGCAATCGTAAGCGTTCTGGCGCTTGGCGTTATACAGCTTGGAATTCCATACATACTATACGGGCTGGCAGTGAAGGAATGTCCTCCGCTGGCGTGCTCTTTAGTTGGGGCGATAGAACCGCTGCTGAATCCGCTCTGGGTATTTATTTTTAACGGCGAGCAACCGGGAAAATTTGCTCTTTTGGGCGGAGGCATTGTGATTGCCGCCGTAACGGGATGGTGTGTATGGCGGGATCGTTTTGTTTCCGTAAATCAGAATCCGGTCAAAGATTAAACGAGTCCGTTTTTATTTTTTCTAACCACATGAATAAATCTTGTCAGGGTCAACGGCAGAAGCTGTTGGCCCTTTTTCAATTCTGTGATATAATAGCCGAAAAGGGTGACGGTACACTGATGATTGTCCCTTTGATTCTCCTTTTTTGCACCCGCCGGAGGAGATGGACAATTGTATGATACAGCGAATGCTTGAAGACAAAGTCAATAGAAGATTTTAGGAAAGCTGGAAATAAAATGAATCAGGAAACGGAAAAATTATATTATCAAAAAACCTATTCTAGAACCTTTTCCGCAAAGGTTCTGAGCTGCGAAAAACGGGGAGATCAGTTTTGTGTTGTGCTGGACAGAACGCTGTTTTACCCGGAAGGCGGCGGACAGCCTGCGGATATTGGGGTGCTGAATACTGTCAACGTTCTGGACGTCCATGAACATGGCGGCTGTATTGTTCATACGACGGACAAGCCTCTTTCCGTAGGGTCTGCAGTAACGGGCGGAATTAACTGGCCGCACCGTTTTTCGCTGATGCAGCAGCATTCGGGAGAACATATTGTTTCGGGAATCGTAAACCGTCTTTTCGGCCTTGACAATGTCGGTTTTCACATGGGCTCCAAGGCGGTGACCGTTGATTTTAACGGAGAACTCGGCCAGAACGATATTCTTTTGGTTGAAACTTTGGCCAATGAGGCCGTTTACCGGAATGTTGCCATAGAAGTATCTTATCCGGATGAAAAGGAACTTGCTGCGCTCAGATACCGCAGTAAAAAAGAACTGACGGGCGAAGTGCGCATTGTGACTATTCCCGGCTTCGATGTCTGTGCCTGCTGCGGTACGCATGTAGCAAAAACCGGAGAAATCGGAATCATTAAGCTCATATCCGCCCAACGCTATAAAGGCGGTACTCGCGTCGGCCTTTTGTGCGGAAAAAAAGCGGTGGAAGATTACAATGAAAAAGAGGCAAGTGTTGGTTCCGTTTCGGTTCTTTTATCCGCCAAACCCGATCAAATACAAGAAGCTGTGGAACATCTGCTGGAAGAAACAAACGCTCTGAGGCAGAAGCTCATTTCTCTGAAAAATCAAATTTTCGCCTCTAAATGCGAACAGGTACCGGAAGGGTCTGTCAATATCTGTATGTTTGAGCCGGATCTCGAACCGGCGGATCTGCGCGCATTCTGTTTGCTGCTTTGTGACCGCTGCAGCGGAATTGCCGCGGTTCTTTCCGGCGATGATGCAACGGGCTATCAATACGCAATGGCAAGTGTAAAAGAGGATGTTCGTACATTCGGTAAAGAACTGAATCACGCATTTCACGGCAGGGGAGGCGGCTCCAGGGAACTTGTGCAGGGCACTGTTTCAGGATTGCGGCAGGAGATTATGCAGTTTATAGAAAATTACAATTGTGGAGGAATTTAGATGTATCGTTTTAACAATGATTACAGCGAGGGCGCCCATCCCAGAATTTTGGAGGCGCTTGCAGAGGCAAGCCGAGAACAAAATGCCGTATATGGAAACGACCGTCACAGTCAGCACGCGGCGGAACTGATCCGGCAGCGAATTGGTCGTAATGATGTTGCAGTACATTTTCTAGAGGGCGGAACACAAACCAATCTGACGGCAATTTCTGCTTTTTTGCGTCCGTATCAGGCGGCTGTCGCCGCAGAGACGGGACATATCAACGTTCATGAGACCGGGGCGATAGAGGCTACCGGGCATAAGGTACTGACCGTACATACGGAAAATGGGCTGCTGACACCGGAAATGGTTCAGAAGGTTTTGGACGAGCATACGGATGAACATATGGTCAGCCCGAAACTGGTTTATGTCTCTGATTCCACGGAAATCGGTACGATTTACACAAAGACATCCCTTACGGCACTCAGCAAATTCTGTAAAGCAAATCAGCTTTATTTGTATTTGGACGGTGCACGGCTTGGCTCTGCGCTGACTTCAGAGGAAAACGATCTGACCCTACAGGATCTGGCCGACCTTACCGACGCTTTTTATATTGGTGGCACCAAAAACGGAGTATTGTTTGGGGAAGCGCTTGTCATTTGCAACCCTGAACTAAAAGCGGATTTTCGGTTTATGCAAAAGCAGAGGGGAGCCATCACTGCCAAGGGAATGGTCCTGGGCGTTCAGTTTGAAGTGCTTTTTCAGGATAATTTGTATTTTGACTTGGCGAGCCATGCAAATAGGATGGCTGATTTGATCCGCAGTGAAATTGAAGAGGCTGGTTTCTCATTTTTGTCACCGTCTCCGACCAATCAGATTTTTCCGATTCTCCCGAATTCATTGATTGAAAAACTGAAACAAAAATACGGTTTTGAATTTTGGGCAAAAATTGATGAATCCGCTTCGGCAATCCGGCTGGTAACATCCTGGGCAACCCCGGAATCGGAAGTGGAAGCTTTTATTAAAGATTTTCATGATTTTGTCCAATAAAACTCCAGTGATTTTATATTTCTTGTCCGGGTTTCTTTCTGTTTTTTAAAGATCTATCTAGTTTATGTAATAATATTTGATAAATTTGTAACACTTTTTAAGATAATCATTTTAATTGTGTTGCAAATCAAAGGATATTGTGATATATTTAACACATAACCCGTGTCCAGTAAAATATTACAAATTAAAGAACATGATGCTTCGCAATTCTTCTGAATTGCAAAAAAATGAATGGAGGAAATTCTATGTCAAGAAAAGTTGTATTAGCAGGCGCGTGCCGTACTGCCATCGGTAAGATGGGTGGCGCACTCTCCAATGTCCCGACTCAGACACTTGGAACGATTGTCATTAAAGAAGCTTTGAAGCGTGCAAATGTAGCACCGGAGCAGGTTGACGAAGTCATTATGGGCTGTGTGTATCAGGCCGGCCTAGGACAGAACGTTGCCCGTCAGTCCGCTGTTTATGCAGGAATTCCGGTATCCGTTCCGGCATTTACCCTGAACAACCTCTGCGGTTCTGCTCTGAAAACCATTAACGTTGCTGCCGCTCTCATTGAAACCGGCGAAGCCGACATCATTGTTGCCGGCGGTATGGAAAGCATGTCCGGTGCTCCGTATCTTCTTAAGAACGCCCGTTTCGGCTATCGCATGAACAATGGTGAGCTGCTTGATTCCATGATTCATGACGGTTTGGAAGACACCTTCAACCACTACCACATGGGCATCACTGCCGAAAATGTTGCCGAACAGTACGGCATTACCCGTGAGATGCAGGACGAATTTGCAGCCTTCAGCCAGCAGAAATGCGAAAAAGCACAGGCAGAAGGCAGATTTGACGAAGAAATTGTTCCGGTTCCGATTAAAGTGAAAAAGGAAACCGTTATGTTTGCAAAAGATGAAGGTCCCCGTGCAGGCGTAACAGCAGAAGGCATTTCCAAATTGAAACCCGCATTTAAGGCAGACGGTACTGTTACCGCCGCAAATGCTTCCGGTATTAATGACGGTGCTGCTGCAATTGTTCTGATGAGCGAAGAAAAAGCAAAAGAGCTCGGCGTAAAACCGTTGGCAACCTGGGTTGCCGGTGCTTCTGCCGGCGTTGATCCTTCCGTTATGGGTCTTGGCCCGATCTACAGCACCCGCAAAGCAATGGAAAAAGCCGGTCTCACTGTTGACGATATGGATCTGATCGAAGCGAATGAAGCTTTTGCCTCTCAGACCCTTGCTGTTGCACACGACCTGAAATTTGACCAGTCAAAGGTTAATGTAAACGGCGGAGCCATCGCACTGGGCCATCCGGTAGGATGCTCCGGATGCAGAATCCTTGTTACTCTTCTTTATGAAATGAAGCGCAGAAATTCCAAACTTGGCCTTGCTACCCTCTGCGTAGGCGGCGGCATGGGCGTTTCCACAATTGTTAAAATGGGCGATGACGAGTAATTTATAAACTGCAGAAAGAAAGGTTAGTGAATTATGAGTTACGTAAAATACGAACAAAAAGATTTTGTCGGTATGATTACCATTGACCGTGAAAAAGCGCTGAACGCTTTGAACAGTGAAGTACTGACAGATCTTGAGGCTGTGTTGGACAGCGTTTCTATCGATACCACCAGATGTCTGATTATTACCGGTGCCGGACAGAAATCCTTTGTTGCCGGAGCGGATATTGCTGAAATGAGCAGCAAAACAAGAGCAGAAGCGGAAGCCTTCAGTGCAAAGGGCAACGCTGTTTTCAGAAAAATTGAATCCTTCCCGATTCCGGTGATCGCTGCGGTAAACGGTTTTGCTCTCGGCGGCGGCTGTGAGCTTTCCCTGAGCTGTGATATCCGCATTGCTGCTGAAAATGCAGTCTTTGCGCAGCCGGAAGCCGGTCTTGGGATCACTGCCGGGTTCGGCGGAACGCAGCGCCTTGCCCGTACAATCGGCATTGGCAAAGCTAAAGAAATGCTCTACACCTGTGGAAAGGTCAAGGCTGAGGAAGCATTGAAGCTGGGTCTTGTCAACGCGGTTTATCCGACGGATCAGCTGATGGATGAGTGCCTGAAGCTCGCCGGTAGAATTGCGGGCAACGCTCCAATTGCTGTTCGTGCTACCAAGAAAGCAGTCAACGACGGCATTCAGGTTGACATTGATTCCGGTATTGCCATCGAGGCTGCACAGTTCGGTACCTGCTTTGAAACAGAGGATCAGAAAAACGCCATGACGGCTTTCTGCGAAAAGCGTAAACCGGATCCGTTTGTTAACAAATAATTTTAATTTGAAATATTAATCAGGAGGAATTAACATGAAAGTTGGTATTATAGGCGCAGGCACCATGGGCTCCGGAATTGCCCAGGCGTTTGCTCAGACCGACGGATATACGGTTAAGCTTTGCGATATTAATGAAGAGTTTGCCGCCGGCGGTAAGAAGAAGATTGCCAAAGGTTTTGAGAAGCTTGTAGCAAAGGGAAAGATGGATCAGGCAAAAGCGGACGAAATCCTCGCTAAAATCACAACGGGAACAAGAGAAATTGTTGCCGACTGCGATTTGGTTGTAGAAGCCGCTCTTGAAAGAATGGACCTGAAGAAGGAACTGTTCAAGGCACTGCAGGGCATCTGCAAGCCGGACGCGATTTTTGCGACCAACACGTCCTCTCTTTCCATTACCGAAATTTCCAACGGCCTTGACAGAGCTGTCGTTGGCATGCATTTCTTCAATCCCGCTCCGGTAATGAAGCTTGTCGAAGTAATCGCCGGTATTACTACTCCGGACGAGACAGTAGAGAAGATTAAGGCGATCTCCGTTGAAATCGGCAAAACTCCTGTACAGGTCAAGGAAGCTGCCGGCTTCGTTGTTAACAGAATCCTTGTTCCTATGATTAATGAAGCAGTTGGAATCTATGCTGACGGCACCGCTTCCGCTGAAGATATTGACACGGCAATGAAGCTGGGTGCCAATCATCCGATGGGCCCCTTGGCTCTGGGCGATTTGATCGGTCTGGATGTTGTTCTTGCTGTTATGGAAGTGCTTCAGTCCGAAACAGGCGACAGCAAATACCGTCCTCACCCCTTACTCAGAAAAATGGTCCGCGGCGGATTGCTTGGCAGAAAGACCGGTAAGGGCTTTTACGACTATACAAAATAAGCAGTTGTTGCAAATATAGATTTTGGAGGAACGAGTATGGATTTCGTACTTAGCAAAGAACACCAAATGATCCGCACTCTGTACAAAGAGTTTGCGGAAAATGAAATAAAACCTCTTGCCCAGGAGCTGGACGAAGAAGAGCGCTTCCCTGTAGAGACAGTTGAAAAACTGCACAAATACGGTTTTCTGGGAATTCCTTTCCCGAAGGAATACGGCGGCCAGGGCTGCGATACTCTTGCATATGTTATGTGCATTGAAGAAGTCGCTAAGGTCTGCGGCACTACAAGCGTTGTAATTTCCGGACATACTTCTTTGGGTGCTGCGCCGATTCTGAAATACGGCACACCGGAACAGATTGAAAAGTATTTTGTTCCGCTTGCAAAAGGCGATAAATTAGGCGCGTTTGCTCTGACTGAGCCAAACGCCGGTACTGACGCTTCCATGCAGCAGACAAAAGCTGTTCTGGACGGTGACCACTATGTACTGAACGGCAGCAAAATCTTTATTACAAACGCCGGTTATGCCGATACCTATATTATTATTGCAATGACTGACAAGAGCAAGGGAACAAAGGGCATTTCTGCGTTCATCGTAGAAAAAGACTTCCCGGGCTTCAGCGTTGGCAAGAAAGAAAAGAAAATGGGTATCCGCGGTTCTTCTACCTGCGAACTCATCTTTGAAAACTGCATCGTTCCGAAGGAAAACCTGCTCGGCAAAGAGGGCAAGGGCTTTGGAATTGCTATGAACACACTCGACGGCGGCCGTATTGGTATCGCTGCTCAGGCTTTAGGCCTTGCAGAAGGTGCTTACGAAGAAACCATTAAGTATGTGAAAGAAAGAAAGCAGTTTGGCAGACCTCTGGCCAAATTCCAGAACACACAGTTCCAGCTTGCAGATATGGCAACAAAGATCAAGGCGGCACAGATGCTTGTTTATCGTGCGGCGATGGCAAAGGACACACAGAAGGTTTATTCTGAAGAAGCTGCAATGGCAAAGCTTTTTGCCGCTGAAGTTGCAATGGAAGTTACAACGAAAGCAGTTCAGCTTCATGGCGGTTATGGTTACACGAGAGAATATCCAGTTGAGCGCATGATGCGTGATGCCAAAATCACCGAGATCTACGAAGGTACCAGCGAAGTTCAGCGCATGGTTATTTCTGGTAACGAACTCAAATAACGATAAAAGCCCAAAAGGAGTGACAATTTTTGAATATTGTAGTTTGCATAAAACAAGTTCCAAACACCAATGAAGTTAAATTGGATCCGGTAACCGGTACTCTGATCCGTGAAGGCGTTCCCAGCATCATCAATCCTGATGACAAGGCCGGCCTGGAAGCGGCTCTCCGCTTAAAAGATCAGCTGGGCGCACACGTTACCGTTTTGTCCATGGGTCCGCCGCAGGCTGACGCTGCTCTGCGCGAAGCTCTTGCGATGGGCGCGGACGAAGCAATTCTGGTAACAGACAGAGCTTTCGGGGGCGCTGACACTCTGGCAACTTCCACTACGATTGCCGCAGCTCTTAAGACCCTTTCCTTTGACCTGATTATTACAGGACGTCAGGCAATCGATGGCGACACCGCACAGGTTGGCCCTCAAATTGCCGAGCATCTTGGGATTCCGAATGTCAGCTATGCAGAAGAACTCAAAGTTGACGGAGATTCCATTACTGTAAAACGTCAGTATGAAGACAGATACCATATTCTCAAGGTGAAAATGCCCTGCCTGATTACTGCTTTGAGCGAATTGAATCAACCGCGCTACATGACCCCGGGCGGAATTTTTGATGCTTACAGAAGCAAGGAAGTCAAAACTCTTACCCGCGCAGATCTTGACGTGGATGACGCACAAATCGGATTAAAAGGCTCACCAACCAGAGTTGCACAGACATTTACAAAGAGCTTGAAGGCGGCGGGTCAGCTTGTAAACCTTGACCCACAGGAGTCGGCTGAGTATATGCTCGAGAAACTCAGAGAAAAATTCATTATATAGTTGAAAGTGGTGAGCAAAATGGATATTCAAGAATATAAGGGCGTATTTATTTTCGTACAGCAGGTCGACAACAAAATAGCCGGTGTTTCTTTTGAACTTCTCGGAAAAGCCAAAGAGCTTGCAAAAGACATGGAAACAGAAGTGACCGCTGTTTTGCTTGGTTATAATGTATCCGGCCTTTGCAAAGAGCTGGCCAGCCACGGTGCTGACAAAATCATCATGGTTGATAACAAAGCTCTTGAGGTTTATTCTACAGAACCGTATGCACACAGCATGTATCATGTCATTGAGAAATATAAGCCGGCAGTAGTCCTTTACGGCGCGACCGCAATTGGCCGTGACCTTGCTCCGCGCGTATCTGCCAGAGTAAAGACCGGTCTGACTGCTGACTGCACAAAGCTGGAAGTCGCAACCGACGGTACTAAGAACCTGATGATGACTCGTCCGGCGTTCGGCGGCAACATCATGGCAACTATTCTTTGCCCTGAAAACCGTCCGCAGATGGCTACCGTTCGTCCCGGCGTTATGCAGAAGATTAAGCCGATCGAAGGTGCAGAGGTTCCGGTTGAAAAGTATGATCTTGAAATTGGCGCGGATCATCAGAACGTTGAGATCGTTGATATCATCAAAAAGGTATCCAATAAAATGGATATTCAGGATGCGAAGATCCTTGTTTCCGGCGGCCGCGGCATGGGCTGCCCCGAGAATTTTGCCCTGCTCAAGGATTTGGCAGACGCACTTGGCGGCACCGTCAGCTCCTCCAGAGCATGTGTTGATGCCGGTTGGGTGGAAAAAGATATTCAAGTTGGCCAGACAGGTAAGACGGTTCGTCCGAACCTTTACATTGCCTGCGGTATTTCCGGTGCTATTCAGCACCTTGCCGGCATGGAAGAGTCCGACGTGATTATTGCAATCAACAAGGACGAAACCGCTCCGATCTTCGAAGTAGCCGACTACGGCGTTGTCGGAGATGTTACGAAAATTCTTCCTCTGTTTACAGAAGAAGTCAAAAAGGCAATGGCTGCCCGTAACGACTAATCAGCATTTCTAAAAAGACTCCGTGTTGCGCAGCACGGAGTCTTTTTTATTTGTATATATTGTGAGGTATGTATATAATAACAGCTCCCGGTTTTTGAACGGAACCAGTAAAAAAACAGACATTGAAAAAAAGCCTCTCATCGTAGGATAATTCAACTACGATGAGAGGCCAATTTTATGAAAAGAAAGTGGTTATTTTTTTAAACCCATTTTTTCTTTTTTGAAAATTCTTACGTCCATTTCTTTTAGATCAGGGGCAATAATCGGTTTCATCGGCATATGTGCCAACACATCTTTTTCCAAATCAATGCCGGGCGCAATTTCCGTCAGCATAACACCGTCTTTGGTGAGCTTAAATACGGCGCGCTCCGTAATGTACATAACGGGAAGATTGTTTTTGACAGCCGTTTTCACACTGAAAGTAATATGTTCCACGCTCTCACGGAATTTATTGACGCTGCCTTCCTGTAAAATATGCAGTTTTCCGTCTTTTACTTCCGTCTTCAGGCCGTTTGCCGTGAAGGTGCCGCAGAAAAATACCTGTTTGGAATTTTGGGAAATATCGATGAATCCGCCGCACCCGGGCAGCTTCGCTCCGAATTTGGACACATTTACATTGCCTTCCTTATCAGATTCGGCGAAACCCAAAAAGGCCTGATCCAGTCCGCCGCCCTGATAGAAATCGAACATAGAGGGCATAGAAATGATGGAATCAGGATTTAAACTGACGCCGAAGTCAATGCTGCTTTGTGGGTTGCCGCCAAAAATACCGGATTCCACAGTTAAGGCAAATTTGTTGGTGATGCCTTCTTCCAAAGCGACGGAAGAGATATATTCCGGGATACCGATGCCAAGGTTGACAACGCTGCCGTCCTTCAGTTCCATAGCCGCGCGGCGTGCAATGATTTTCTTGTTGTTCAGTGGGGCAGGGGTGAACTCGCTCGATCCAATACGGTGTTCACCGGAGAAACCGGGGTTATACTGAGTGCCGTAATTCTGCATATGATATTTCATATCGCTGACAACCACCACAGCGTCTACCAGAACACCGGGAATTTCAACCTTTTGCGGGTCCAGGGATCCTGCCTTTACAACGCGTTCAACCTGAACAATCACAGTGCCGCCGGAATTCTTGCAGGCCTGCGCGACCGCGAGTGTTTCCGTACGAACACCTTCGCGTTCTATGGAGATGTTCCCGTTTTCATCCGCGTAAGTACCACCCAGAATGGCGAAATCAACCGGGTGTGTCTTATAAAACAGATATTCTTTCCCGTCAATTTCCATCAGGCTGACCAAGTCTTCCGCTTCGCGTGTAAGGGGATTTAGCTTGCCGCCCAAACTGCGCGGGTCAACAAAAGTACCCAGACCAACCTGAGAGATCGTTCCAGGCTTGTGTGCCGCCGTGTCGCGGAACATATGCGTGGTAACGCCCTGAGGGAAGTCATATGCCAGAATTTTGTTGTCGATGACCAGTTTGCCGAGTTTCGGCGCCATCCCCCAGTGGCCGCCGATTCCCCGGCGCACCAAGCCCTCGTGGGCTAAATGGTTCAGCCCTTTGGTTTTTCCGTCGCCCTGCGCGGCGCAAAATAGCAGGGTAAGGTTATTCGGTTTTCCGGTCTCCAGAAACCGATTTTCGATTTCCATTGCAATTTCCTCAGCAACTGAGGCGCCCATGAATCCATTGGTTGCGAAATTAATATTATTTGGCACCAGATCGGCCGCTTGCCGTGCAGTCAATATCTTTACAGCCATACTTCAATCCTCCGAAAAAATACTTTGTTAATATTATATCATTTTCATAAAAAATTACAAGTTGCTTTATGCCGAAATATGTCTTTTTGTAGTGATTATCGTAAACGAATACAATATTTTGTAATACTGAAAAAAAGATTAACCCTATAAACATAGAATGTGTTAAAATTATCTTGATAAACAGAAAGCAGGTGAAATGTTCATGATACATAGCAGCGCCAAAATCAAACTTTTATTACTGTGGAAGCTGCTGAAGGAATATTCCGATGACGAACACCCGGTTTCCGCGGTTGAACTGTGCCGACTTCTTGAACAGGAAGGAATAGAAACGGAGCGGAAATCTATTTACCGCGATATTGATGTTTTGACGCACTTCGGAGTGGATATCGTTTATACACGTTCCCCGCGGCAGGGCTTTTTTATAGCCAAACGCGACTTCGAACTTGCCGAAGTCCGTCTGCTGATGGATGCTGTGCTGACGGCCCCGTTTATAACCAATAAAAAAACAGCCGAATTAACGGACAAGCTTTGTGGGCTTATCAGTTGTCATCAGGCTGAAGCGGTTTTGAAACAAATCTATGTGGATCAGCGAGTAAAATTCGAAAATGAAGAAATCTATTACAATATTGATACGATCAATCGTGCGATAGCTCAACACAAAAAGCTCTCATTCTCTTACCATCATCGAGTAATCGTCAATCACAAAGCACAGCTGGATGACGGCAGAGAATTTATAATCAGCCCATATACGCTTTTGTGGGCCAACGACAAATATTATCTGGCAGGAAATTACGAAAAATATGATACCGTAAGTAATTACCGGCTGGACCGGATGAAAAAAATTGCCCTGACATCTCAGGAAGCCCGTCCGTTCTATGAAGTCTGTGAGTATCGGGATCATTTTGATACCGCCGATTATTTAAGAAAAACATTCAATATGTTTAATGGGGAGCATGAATTCGTGGTCCTGAGGTGTTCCAACAGTCTGCTCGAAACGATTATTGACAAATTCGGCAGTGAAATCGAATTTTCCTGCCATGACAGCAACGCTTTTACAGTAAGAGCGTCCGTATGCGTCAGTGACGGCTTGATAGAGTGGCTGATGCAATACGGGGACAGAATCATGGTATTGTCACCGCAGACACTGAGAGACGAGATGCTCATGCGAATTGAAGCGGTGCATGACGTGTACGGAACTACGAAAAAAACATGTGTTCCACAAAAATTTTGATGCCGATTCCTGTCAGGACTACTCCGCCAAACAGCTCCGCTTTTGATGTTAGCAGCTTACCGAAATTTTTCCCAATGTAAACACCTGCCAGACAAAGAAAAAATGTAACGGCGCCGATGATTCCTACGGACAAAGCCATTGCCGCACCCGTTCTGGCACCCACTGCAGACGGAAGAATGATTCCGGTTGCCAGCGCATCAATACTCGTTGCGACCGAGAGTGTCATCAGTGTTTTAAAACTGATGTCGTTTTGCTTTTGACCGGCATTTCTTTCTTCCGGCTCTTTCGCTGACTCCACCATCATTCTGATTCCCAGGTAGGAAAGAAGAATGAAAGCGACCCAGTGGTCCACGGTACTGATGAAGCTTTCGCCCGCCTTCCCAACCAGCCAGCCAAGCATGGGCATAACCGCCTGAAAGAGTCCGAAACTGAGGGCAAGTTTTAACGAAAATTTCGGGGTTACCTTTCGAACGGTTGCTCCATTCGTAATACTAACCGCAAGTGCATCCATGGCAAGGCCTAAAGCAATGCCCACCAATGAAATAAAATCCATGGTTTTCCTCCGAATCTAAAAAAGACATGAATATTATCATACCTTTTTCTTGAGATAATGTCAATCAGCAAGGATAGACAAGTTTTCAGTTTAACGCGGTATTAATTTAATATCTTAAATCAATTGAGTTTCCATATAAGGCATGATAAAATATAGGTAATAACTTCGTTGAAAAGGAAAATGTGCTATGATTGCTGTGATTGATTACGGTGCCGGAAATCTGCAGAGCGTTGTAAAGGCTTTTCATTATATAGGCTGTGATGTTCATGTCACGGCAGATAAAGAAGAACTGAAAAATGCTTCTGCCGCTGTTTTGCCCGGGGTCGGTGCGTTTGGCGACGCGATGGGCTGTCTGAAAAAAAACGATTTTGTGAACCCGGTGCTGGATTTTATAGAGAGCGGAAAGCCATTTTTCGGTATTTGTTTGGGTTTGCAGCTCCTTTTTGAAGAAAGCGAAGAGACTCCCGGAATAAGCGGTCTGGGCGTTCTCAAAGGAAAAATTCTAAAAATCCCGGCAGAGACAGGGTTGAAAATTCCTCATATCGGATGGAATTCTCTTTCCGTAAAAGAGAACACAGGACTTTTTCAAAATCTGGAACCCGATCCCTATGTGTATTTTGTCCATTCTTTCTATCTGAAAGCGGAAAATTCGGAGGTCGTTTCCTCCACCGCCGAATACGGCGTTACCATTGACGCATCCGTTCAGCACGGCAATCTTTTTGCAACCCAGTTTCACCCGGAAAAAAGCGGGAAAACCGGTTTGCAGATGCTCAAAAATTTTGTTGCGCTTATTCCTTAAATTTTGTCCGGAGGTCAGAATTATGTATGCAAAACGGATTATACCCTGTCTGGATGTAAACGGCGGCCGGGTTGTAAAGGGAACTTCCTTTCTTAATCTGCGCGATGCAGGCGACCCGGTCGAAGCTGCCGTCGAGTACGACAGACAAGGGGCGGACGAGCTTGTGCTGCTGGATATCACCGCATCGTCTGAGGCTCGGGGTATTATGCTGAATATTGTCAGCAAGGTTGCCGATCAGATCTTTATCCCGTTTACGGTTGGCGGCGGAATCAGGACAGTGGATGATTTTACTGCTTTGCTGCGAGCAGGTGCAGATAAGGTTTCCGTCAATTCTGCCGCGCTGAATCGTCCTGCCATCATCAGTGAGGCCGCGGAAAAGTTCGGGAGCCAGTGCGTTGTGTGTGCCATTGACGCAAAACGAAGGGGAGAAAGCGGCTGGACTGTTTATCAGAACGGAGGCCGCATCGATACAGGAAAAGACGCCGTGGAATGGGCTGTGGAGGCAGCACGTCTGGGCGCGGGGGAGATCCTTCTGACCAGCATGGATTGCGACGGCGTAAAAAACGGTTATGACCTTGAATTGACTGCGGCAATTTCGCAGCTTGTAAATATTCCGGTGATTGCATCCGGCGGTGCGGGAAAGCTGGAGCATTTTTACGATGCATTTACCACGGGAAAAGCGGACGCGGTTCTGGCGGCTTCACTTTTCCATTTCGGGGAAATCACGATTCCGGAACTGAAAACGTATCTGTCGCAAAAGGGAATTTCCGTCAGACAGTAAATTTGAGGCTGAATTTGATTCAGCCTCATTTTTTATGGATAGAACCTCATCTTTTGGCATAAGAATTACTAATAAATTGGAGGTGCTGGAGATGAAGTTAAAAAAATTGTCGGCATGCTTCCTTGTGGTTCTGATGATAATCTCAGTTTTACCGGTGAAAGCGGCTGCACTGTCCGACACGGAGGTGAAAGCCCCTTCAGCCGTACTGATGGAGTCACAGACCGGAAAAATACTTTATGAAAAGAATTCGCATGAAAAGCGGCCCTGTGCATCCATTACCAAGGTGATGACCTTGGTTCTTGTAATGGAAGCGCTTGATTCCGGTAAGATCAAACTCACTGATATGGTGTCTGCAAGCGAACACGCGGCATCCATGGGCGGTTCAGACATTTGGCTGAAGCCGGGGGAGACCATGACGGTGGACGACATGCTGAAAGCGACGGTAGTCGCCAGTGCGAATGACGCTGCCGTGGCTTTGGCAGAGTATGTTTCCGGCAGTGAGGATGAGTTTTTACAGCAGATGAATCAGAAGGCAAAGGCTCTGGGCATGAAGGATACCGTTTTTAAAAACTGCAACGGCCTTGATGAAGACGGACACGTTACTTCCGCGTATGACGTAGCGCTGATGTCCCGTGAACTGATTAAACATACAAAAATCTTTGATTATACGAAAATCTGGATGGAAAATATCCGCGACGGCAAAACACAGCTTGTCAATACCAATAAACTGCTGAAATCCTATAAGGGAATTACCGGGCTCAAAACCGGTACGACTGGTAAAGCGGGCAGCTGTATGACGGCAACCGCGGAGCGTGATAATGTGAAACTGATTGCGGTCGTGTTGGGCGCAGCCAATACGAAGGACCGTTTTTCAGCCGCATCCGTTTTGCTGGACAACGGCTTTGCCAACTGGTCGGTAACCTCTCCTGCTGTTCCTCTGGAAGCCGTGGCACCGGTTCCGGTCTTGAACGGGATGACCGATCAGGTTGAGACAACCGCTGAAACGGACGGCAGCATTCTGGTTCCGAAAGGAAAAGCCGGAGAGATCAAATACAGCGTCGCTTTCCAACCGGAAATTACGGCGCCCGTAACAAAAGGTCAGGTTGTGGGGAAAATTACCTGCAAACTCGGGGATGAGGTAGTAAAAGAATACAATATTTGTGCAAAAAATTCCGTTTCGCAAATAACGTTTGCGTCGGCTTTTCGCCTTTTGGCAAAATATCTGCTAAAGATGCTTTGAATAGAAATTATGAAATAATTATAAAATATAGTGCTCCTCCTTGCAAATGATGCCAATATATTGTAATATAATCATATAGAAGGTATCATTTAGGAGGAAACTAAAATGTCTGTAAGACTGGATTTAAAACATCTTTCAAGTTTCGTCGGAAAAAATGAATATACGGCAATTGCTCCGCAGATTCGTCAGGCACATGAAGCGCTGCATTCCGGTAATTGCGTTGGCAATGATTTTATTGGCTGGGTAAACCTTCCTACGGATTATGATAAAGAGGAATTTTCCCGTATCAAGGCGGCTGCAGAAAAAATCAAATCGGATACCGATGTTTTTATTGTGATTGGCATCGGCGGTTCCTATCTTGGTTCACGCGCGGCAATCGAGTTTTTAAATTCTCAAAATTATAATTCACTGAAAAAGAATACTCCGGATATTTATTTTACCGGAAACAGTATCAGTTCTACCGCACTGAGTGAAATTTTGCAACTTTGCGAAGGCAGAGACGTTTCCATCAATATGATTTCCAAATCCGGAACTACCACAGAGCCGGCAATTGCTTTCCGTGTGCTTCGCAAACTTCTGGAAGAAAAATACGGAAAGGTAGAGGCTCGCAAGAGAATTTACTGTACAACCGACAAGGCTCGCGGAACCCTAAAACAGCTTGCAACCAAAGAAGGTTACGAAACCTTTGTAATTCCGGATGACGTAGGCGGCAGGTACTCTGTTCTCACAGCCGTCGGCCTGCTGCCCATCGCAGTCAGCGGGGCCGATATTGACGCTCTGATGTCCGGCGCGGCAAAGGCACAGAAGGAACTAAACAATTCTGATTTGGATTCCAACGCGTGCTATCAGTATGTGGCAGCCCGTAATCTTTTATATCGCAAAGGAAAAGACATAGAAGTTCTTGTCAGTTACGAACCCTGTTACACCATGATGTGTGAGTGGTGGAAGCAGCTCTTCGGTGAAAGTGAAGGAAAAGATAACAAAGGCCTTTTCCCGGCATCCGTTGTTTTTTCAACTGACCTGCATTCCATGGGACAATACATTCAGGACGGCAGACGGTCCTTGTTTGAAACGGTTGTTTTGTTTGACAAAGCAAAAACAGATTTATTTATAGAAACAGATCCGGAAAATGTTGACGGTTTAAACTTTCTGCAGGGAAAGAGTATGGCCTATATCAATGAAAAAGCATTTGAGGGAACTGTTTTGGCACACGCTGACGGTGGTGTGCCCAGCGTAGTGCTCCACGCACCCGACTTTTCAGAAGAAACGCTTGGTTACCTGATCTACTTCTTCGAAAAGGCCTGTGCTATTTCCGGAAGCCTGCTTGGCGTGAATCCTTTTAACCAGCCCGGAGTGGAAAGTTACAAGAAAAACATGTTTGCGCTTCTTGGCAAACCGGGTTACGAATCGGAAAAGGGTGCTTTGGAGGCGAGATTAAAGAACTAGTAGAAGCAGGAGTTTTCTCCGCTTTTGCGGAAATAATATAAATATAGGAGGAGTTTTCATGATAACTCTTATCGTTGGCAAAAAAGGTTCAGGAAAAACAAAAAAGTTAATCGAAAATGCAAATGAGGCTGCCCAAAAATCAAACGGCAATGTTGTAGTGATTGAAAAGGGTCTGAAACTGACCTACGATTTATCTCATCAGGTCAGGCTGATCGACAGCGACGCTTATGGTATTCAGGGTGCGGATGCACTTCTCGGCTTTATCAGCGGCATTTGTGCAGGCAACTATGACTTAACGGATATTTTTGTTGATTCCACCTTAAAGATAATTGGGCATGATATGAAAGCCCTTGTACAGTTTACTGAAAAAATGAATGCTCTTTCCACACAGGCCGATACCAGGATTTCACTTCTTGTTTCTGCAAGCAAGGAAGAACTTCCGGAGGAAATCAGTTCCTTCTCCGTCCAAATCTAAGAACAAATCTTTTCTTTCATTTGCTGCCGGGGCGTTTCGTCTTCGGCAGCTTCTTTATGGAATATGAATATATTGTAATTTTCTATTGACAAATCATCTATAAATCTATATAATAAGCTAATGTAGCGCTGAGGTGTAATTATGCTTCTTGATTTAAAAAAGATATTTTCCGACAGTGACGAAAGTTGTTCCTTTGATTACCTGTTGGACTTATCATCTACCGATATCAATGGCTATCATCCCTTTGCTTCACCTGTGAAGGTTCAGGGTACCGTGAAAAGTCAGGATAGCTTTGCACAGCTTAACGCTGAGGTTTCGTTTGAATTCTCCATTCCGTGCGACCGATGCATGAAGCAGATTAACAAATGTTATCATTATTCTTTTTCGCACACTTTGGTGTTGTCTTTGGAAAACGAAGACGATGTCAGCTATGTGGAGGTTCCCAATTATCAGTTGGATTTGGACGAGCTGATCCGAGCGGATATTTTGCTAGAGCTGCCGTCCAAGTATTTGTGCAGTGATGATTGCAAAGGCCTGTGTCCTTCTTGTGGGAAAAATTTGAATGATGGAACATGCAATTGTGATTTTCATCAGATTGATCCTCGTTTGGAGGCTCTTAAAAAACTAATAGATTAGTCTGAGTTTTATAAGGAGGTGCTGAAGATGGCGGTACCAAAGAGAAAAGTATCTAGTGCAAGACAGAATAAAAGACGTTCAAATGTTTGGAAGATGAGTGCTCCTGCTCTGGTGAAATGCCCTAAATGTGGTGAGTTTAAAACTCCGCACAGAGTTTGTGGCAGTTGTGGTTACTACAACGGCAGGGAAGTAATCAAAAAAGAAGCATAAGCTTTGTTTGATTTTCCGAAAATGTAGAGAAGGAGCAATCCTTCTCTTATTTTTTTATGAATCTTATTACAGCAGAGGAGTTATCATGTCAGTAAAAATTCTTTCGGTCGATCTGGACAGCCCCGCCGAAAAAATGAAGATATTGCCCGGGGAGACGCTGATTTCCATTAACGGCAATGAGATTAACGATGTTTTGGACTATCGCTTTTACGAAACCAGCAAAAGTCTGTCCGTTTTGCTGATGGACAGTGACCGGAACCCTCGTACGGTTTCTATTCGCAAGGGGGAATATGAGTCAATTGGGCTGGAATTCGAGACATACTTAATGGATGAGCAGCATTCCTGCCGCAACAAGTGCATTTTTTGCTTTATTGACCAGCTGCCGAAGGGGATGCGCAGCACGCTTTACTTTAAAGATGATGATTCCCGGCTGTCCTTTCTATTTGGGAATTATATTACGCTGACCAATATGAGTGAGCACGATGTCGATAGAATCATAGAAATGCATATCAGCCCTGTGAATATATCTGTCCATACCACCAATCCGGAGCTTCGGGTGAAGATGATGGGCAACCGCTTTGCCGGGGAGTCTCTGCGGATTCTGTACCGGCTTGCGGAGGCGGGCATTAAAATCAACACCCAGCTTGTTGTCTGCAAGGGAATTAACGACGGGGAAGAGCTGAAACGCAGCTTGACCGATCTTGGGAGACTTTATCCGGCAGTGCAGAGCATTGCCGCCGTTCCGGTGGGCCTGACCAGGTTCAGAGAGGGATTATTTCCGCTGGAATCGTTTGACAGGAGATCTGCGGAAGCGGCGGTTCAGATTCTGGAGGAATTCGGCGAACGCTTTTTAGATCAATACGGCGCAAGAATCTGCTATGCCGCGGATGAATTTTATCTGAAAGCGGGGCGTCCCATCCCGTCCGCCGAATTCTACGGCGATTTCGATCAGCTGGAGAACGGTGTGGGACTCATGGCGAATTTGAAGCAGGAATTCGAGAGTGCACTTGAGGACTTTCAGCCGCCCCGCAAGCCCCGGCGCGTTACGTTAATTACCGGGACAAGCGTTTATAATTTTCTTAATTCTTTACTTGACGAATTAAGAATAAAATGCAATAATTTAGCATGTAATCTGATACCAATTATTAATCATTATTTTGGGGATACCATAAATGTTACGGGGCTGATAACCGGTACCGATATCATACAGCAGTTAAAGGGGAAGGATTTGGGCGACGAGCTGATTGTGCCCGCCGTGATGCTTCGCCGTGAAGGAGATATTTTTTTGGATGATACTTCTCTTGACGATTTGAGCAAAGCCTTGAATGTGAAAGTAACCGTATCTGCCAATGACGGCTATGAGCTTTTGAATACAGTATTAGGAGTTGATGTTATTGGCTAAACCTGTAGTTGCCATTGTAGGCAGGCCAAATGTCGGGAAATCGACACTTTTTAATAAATTGATCGGGGAGCGTCTTTCCATTGTAGACGATACCCCGGGAGTTACCAGAGACCGAATATACGGGGAGTGTGAATGGCGTAACCGTAAGTTTTCCATCGTAGACACGGGAGGAATTGAGCCGGCTTCCGGTGATGTTATTTTATCCCAGATGCGGATGCAGGCTCAGCTTGCAATCGACGCGGCGGATGTAATTGTACTGGTCGCAGATATTCGTACGGGTGTTGTGGCGACGGATTCCGATATCGCGGCTATGCTGCTGAAAAGCGGCAGGCCTGTTGTTCTGTGTGTCAACAAATGTGATATGATCGGCGAACCTCCTGCGGAATTCTATGAGTTTTATAATTTGGGACTTGGTGACCCAGTAGCGGTTTCTTCTGTTCATGGTCACGGGACGGGCGACTTGCTTGACAGAATTGTAGAATATTTCCCTGCAGACGAAGAGGATGAAATCGACAGCGAAATCATTAAGGTTGCCATTATAGGCAAACCGAATGTTGGAAAATCTTCCCTTGTAAACAAGATTTCCGGTGAGGAAAGATGCATTGTTTCTGATATTGCCGGCACAACGCGCGACGCGATTGATACGACCATTGAAAATCAGCATGGACGTTTTACGCTGATTGATACCGCAGGGCTGCGCAAGAAGAGCAAGGTGGACGATTCCATTGAAAAATACAGCGTTATCCGCGCACAGATGGCCATAGAACGTGCCGATGTCTGTGTCATTATGATAGACGCTTCGGTCGGATTTACCGATCAGGATTCCAAAGTAGCCGGTCTGGCACATGAAGCCGGAAAAGGTTGCGTAATTGTCGTCAATAAGTGGGACATCATAGAAAAAGACGACCGGACCATGATAGAGTACCGCAGAAAACTGGAAGATGACTTTTCTTTTATGTCCTATGCACCTATGGTTTTTATTTCAGCAAAAACAGGCCAGAGGCTCGACCGTCTTTTCGACCTGATTAAGCATGCGGCAAATTCCAATTCCATGCGTATTGCTACGGGCATGCTTAACGATGTCCTGGCTCAGGCTGTGGCAAGAGTCCAGCCGCCGACTGACAAAGGAAGGAGGTTGAAGATATTCTACATGACACAGGCGACGGTCAAACCGCCTACCTTTGTATGCTTTGTTAATTCCGCACAGTTGTTCCATTTTTCATACCAACGGTATCTTGAAAACAGAATCCGTGAAACTTTTGGGCTAGAAGGTACCCCTATTCGGTTTATTGTGCGTGAGCGAGGAGATAAGTAAGGAGGAGTTACTGATGTTCAGTTATCTTAGAGATTTTGCACTGCCATCGGTTTTAGTAGCGCTTGTTTCATATCTGTTGGGAAGTATTAGCTCTTCTATCATTTTTACAAAAGCATTTGATAATAATTTGGATATCCGCACGATGGGCAGCGGAAACGCGGGAGCAACCAATGTTCTGCGATCCGTTGGTGTCAAAGCTGCGATTTTTACTTTTATTTTTGATTTTGCCAAAGGCGCAGTTTCTGTTATGATCGGCAGGGCGGTGTTTCAGTATGTTTGCACCCAAGCCGCAGCGCCGTTGATTGTCAATCCGCATGTTGTTGCACAGTACGGCGCCTATATTGCCGGTGTGGCCTGCGTTTTCGGACATATCTATCCGCTTTATTTCGGTTTTAAGGGCGGCAAGGGCGTATTGACCAGCGCCGCGATGATCGCATTGATCGACTGGCGTGTGTTCCTAATCGTTATTGGTGTGTTTCTGGCTTTGTTCCTGACCACTAAAATTGTTTCTCTGTCCTCCATTTGCGCGGCGGCGGCTTTCCCGGTTGCTACGTTTATCATTACCTTCTTCATTGATTTCCGGGGGAGTCAGGTGTCGGCCGGGCCGGTACCGATTTCCTATGTATGGGTGACGACCGCTATTGCATTTTGTATGGGATTCGTTCTGATTTATAAACACAGAACGAATATTGAAAGAATCAAGAACGGAACTGAAAAGAAAATTACGATTAATCACAGAACATAAAACACAGAGCCGCTATGATCCAAAGTTCATAGCGGCTCTGCTTTTAACGATTTTTTCGCAGAAAAAAGGAGCCCTTAAAGGCTCCTCTAAACATAATGTTTTGTTTTGATCAGACGGCTCGGGTTACCTTGCCGGAACGCAAGCAACGGGTGCAGGCGTAAATACGCTTAGGAGTACCGTTCACAACTGCTTTAACACGTTTAATATTGGGCTTCCAAGTTCTGTTCGCACGTCTGTGAGAGTGGGAGACTCTAATACCGAAAGCCATATCTTTGCCACAAACATCACATTTTGCCATGTGTCTGCACCTCCTTTAAAAGGACTGTTTATAGAATCACAACATTGGTATTCTATCAGATAATGAAAGTAATTGCAAGTCTTTTCGGGGCTTTTTTCATTATATTGTGTCAGAAAAATTAAATTTCATGATAAATCCCTACGATTTCCCCGCCTTGCTTGTTTTTTAGGCCTGAAAGTATTATAATAATATTTCATAAAGGAGACTAATATATGCTTTTTAACATGATAAGTGATGTTTTTTCAGGACAGCCGTTTGACATGGCTTCCGCGTTATCCCAAATATTGGCTACCCTGTTTATCATTTTCTGCATTTTGCCTCTTCATGAATTTGCGCACGGCTGGGTTGCCTACAAGCTTGGTGACAGAACCGCAAAATACAGTGGCAGATTAACATTAAATCCGCTTGCCAGTTTAGACCCAGTTGGCTCGCTGTTTCTGCTTTTGTTCGGTTTTGGCTGGGCAAAGCCGGTTCCGATTGACTCCCGGTACTTTAAGAATCCGAAACGTGACATGGCCATCACCGCTTTGGCGGGGCCTTTGTCCAATCTGCTGGCTTCTTTGGTGGGTGCCATCCTCTATCAGGGGCTGTGGATTGCACTCAAAACCAACGTTCCCGAGTTTATTCAAAGCTTTTTTATTGCCTATATTACGATCAATGTTGCGCTGGCAGTTTTTAATATGATTCCGCTGCCTCCGCTGGACGGTTCAAAAATTCTGGGCGCTTTTCTTTCCAATAAGGCGCTTTACAATTATTACAGATACCAGAATATTATCATCATGGTGGCATTCGTCGTTTTATTCAGCGGCATGCTCCGTGTTCCTCTTGCTGTTTTGCAGAGTGCCTGCTTAAATGTTGTTTTGTGGCTGGCAGAACTTCCGTTTAAATTGTTCGGCCTGTTATAAAAGTGGGGGATTATGGAAAAACTATCCTATCGATTTCCTGTATTTGAAGGGCCCCTTGATTTGCTGCTCTACTTGATTGCCAAAAACAAACTGAATATCTGTGAGATTCCGATTGCCGAGCTTTTAGATCAGTATACGGAGCATATACAGGCAATGAAGGAACAGGATATGGATATCGCAAGCGATTTTTTGGAAATGGCGGCACGGCTGGTTTACATGAAAACTGTCTATCTGCTTCCAAAGCATGAGGAGGCGGATGAACTCCGCAGGGAACTGAGCGGCCAGCTTTTGGAATATCAGGAATGCAAGCGTGTGGCACAAATTCTGGCTGAGCATTTCAGTTTTAATGCCTTTATTCGTGAACCTGCTGAGATTCAGGTTGATCCGACTTATCGACGCAGCCATACGCCTGCGGAAATCTTTAATGCTTACCGTAACGCGGTGGGAAGGGGCAAACGGATGATGCCGCCTCCGCCGGAAGCTTTCTCCCACATTGTCACCCATAAAACCGTAACGGTTTCTTCCCGGATTATCTATGTATTGCGCCGTCTCTGGCAGACGGACGGAATCAGATACGAGGATCTGTTTGAAGAAAAAAAAGACAAGTCCGATCTGGTTGCCACCTTTTTGGCAGTCCTTGAACTGGTAAAAGGAAAGCGAGTACGCGTTGAAGGCGGAAACTGCAGTGCGGTAATAAAATTAATCAATGGCGGTGTGAAAAATTGGAAATCAAGAAATTTCAGGGAGCAATAGAAGCGATTCTTTTCTCAAGCGGAGATCCGGTTTCCATTGACAGAATAGCGGATGTGCTGGAGCTGGACAAGTCTACCGCCGCGAAGATGCTTCAGAATTTAATGGATGAGTTTAACCGCGAGTACTCAGGAATCCATATCGTTAAACTCGAGGACCAATATCAAATGTGCTCTAATCCGCAATATGCCGAACCTGTTCGCCGGATTCTGGATATGCGCCGCAACACTCCTTTGTCACAGGCGGGTATGGAGGTTCTTGCCATTATTGCTTACAATCAGCCGGTCACAAAGGCGTTTGTTGAGCAGGTTCGCGGGGTGGATTGTTCCGGGGTACTGGGCAGTCTGACCGCAAAGGGCCTGATTGAGGAACGTGGTCGGCTGGAGCTTCCCGGCCGGCCTCTGCTGTACGGTACCACGCCGAATTTTTTACGGTGCCTGAATATTTCCTCACTTAATGAACTTCCGCCGCTGGAGAAATCACAGCAGTCTGAAGCAGAAACAGAGGAAATGACGGATGTTTCCGCCGGATAAATGGATAAACTGCAGGAGGCATTATGACTGCTTTGATGATCTTTATGGGAATTGCGCTGTTTCTTTTCGTCCTTCTGCTTTTTCCCGTCTCCGTTTCCGCCCGCTTTGAAGAGGAACTATCTATAAAAATCAAATATTTATTTTTCAGTTATAAAATTCCGGCAGATACCCCAAAAGCTGAAGATACGGGAAAATCTGGAAAGAAAAAAACAGGCGACAAAAGTGATGCATATTCAAAATTCAGGGACATAATAAAGCGAAAGGGTTTATCTGGTTTTTTGGACATCATCAGTGAATTTGCCTCTATTGCCACAGGTGCTGCTAAGAAGCTTTTTTCTCACGCCGTGATTCATGCTATTTCCGTTGATATTTCTGTTTCGGATGAGGACGCTGCTCAGACTGCTATTTACTACGGATGTACCTGTTCTGTGGTTTATCCTGCGATGGGGCTGCTTGTGAATCAGGTGAAATGCAAAGATTATCATATCCGTATTGCTCCCGACTTTAACGAGAAGGAGAGTCGGATTACATTTACCTGCAAAGTAAAAATAAAGTTGCTGTTTATACTTTCCTCCATGCTGCCTGCACTTTTGGAATCCCTGAAGATGCTGAAAAAAATAAAAATAAATCCGGTAAAAATAAAAAATTCAACAGATAAGGCGGTGCATTAAAAATGAGCGATCATCCTATTGAAGGCATGATGAATACAACTCTTGAAAAAATTAAACAAATGGTTGACATTAATTCCATTGTCGGTGACCCGATCACCGCACCGGATGGATCCATTATTATTCCGATCTCCAAAATCAGCTATGGGTTCGCTTCCGGCGGTTCGGACTTTCCAAGCAAAGTCCAGACAGAGAAAAACTTCTTTGGCGGCGGCACCGGCGCGGGCGTTTCCATCAATCCTGTGGCTTTCATTACGATTTGCAACGGTTCGGTGAAAATGCTGCAGATTGACCCCTACAACAATACCGCAGACCGAGTGATCGGGATGTTCCCGGACGTCGTCGATAAAATCAGCGGCCTCTTTAATAAAAAGGGAGATGGCAAAAGATCAACAAAAAACGGTGAAAACAAAAGCGGCGAAGACGTTTCACAAAGCAAAGATGTTAAACTGGAGGACCCGCAAATATAATTTTTCAATATTGAAGCAACCGCTTGCATATAAATTGATAGGCAGGTGGTTGTTTTGTTAAAAAAGAAAATATCTTTATGGTTATGTCTGTTATTTTTTTCTCTTTCCTTTCCGGTTTCCGTGTGGGCGGATGGCCAGCCGCAGGTTTCCGCAAAATCAGCGGTGTTGATGAACGCGGACGATGGGCAGATACTATACGCAAAGAACGAAAATGACAAACGGCCCATGGCAAGCACGACAAAAATCATGACGGCTCTGATTACGCTGGAAACCGCCGCGGTGGATAATAAAATTGTAACGATTACAGACAACATGGTTCGTGTGGAAGGTTCTTCCATGGGGCTGAAACCGGGAAACAAACTCAGTTTGAAGTCCTTGGCGGAAGGAATGCTGGTCGTATCGGGAAATGATGCGGCTAATTCTGCAGCGATTGCCATCAGCGGTTCGCTGGATGCTTTTGCAAGTTTGATGAATCAGCGCGCTCAGCAGCTCAATATGACGGATACCCATTTTGTAACACCGTCAGGGCTGGATAACGCCGATCATTATACTACTGCCAAAGACTTGGCAAAGTTGGCTAAGGCAGCAATGCAAAACCCTGATTTTGCTGCAATTGCTAGCAAAAAATCAGTTTCCGTGGAATATGTAAATCCCGTTCAAACGATCCGTTTTACGAATCACAATAAATTGCTGACTCTGTATGACGGCTGTATCGGAGTGAAAACCGGATTTACAAAGAAGTCCGGCAGATGTCTGGTTTCCTCGGCGGAACGCAATGGAATTTATTTGGTTGCGGTTACGCTGGACGCGCCGGATGACTGGAACGACCACCAAAAAATGCTGAATTACGGCTTTTCACAGTTGTCGCGTTATCCGGTGGATGACTCATCATTTATTTCTCAGATACCAGTTGTAGGCGGTACTTCCAATCAGGTTTCGGTGCAAGGTGGGTTGGGCAGAGATCTAATTGTCAATGCAGAGGAACTGCAAAACATAAAAAGAACTGTTGAGCTTCCTGCTTTTTTTTATGCGCCTGTACAGGAAGGGCAAACACTGGGCATAGTACGGTACACTTTAAATGGAGAAACGCTGGCCACAACGGAAATTACGGCTTCGGCAACGGTTTCCACAGCTGTCGTGCGTAAAAACTTATTTCAGATATTTTTAGATTGGATCAAAGATCTATTTATATAAAAAACATAAAAGGATGTATTATTGTATGGCAAAAGATGTTAGGCTGCAAAAAATGCTTGCGGACTGCGGGGTTGCTTCCAGAAGAAAAGCGGAAGAGATGATTTCCGCCGGGGAAGTAAAAGTAAATGGCGTAACGGCCAAAATCGGTGATAAGGTAGACACCAAGAAAGATAAAGTCAGTGTAAAAGGGACACTGCTTGATACCCATGTGAAATCAATTTATATTATGCTGCACAAGCCGCGCGGATTTATCACCACCATGAGTGATGAAATGGATCGCAAATGCGTGGCGGAACTTATCAAAGAAATTCCGGAGCGCATTTACCCGGTAGGTCGGCTGGACAGAGAATCTGAGGGATTGCTGCTGATGACAAATGACGGTGAATTTGCCAACGCGATGACCCATCCATCTCTGCATATTCCTAAAACTTACCGGGTAACGGTGCGCCCTTCTATTTCTGAAGATCAGCTGACCCAGATAGCGGTTGGCATTGTGATTGACGGCCGAAAAACCGCTCCGGCAAAAGTTAATGTGATTTCTCAGGAAGCCGGGCGTGTAGTACTGGAGATCGTCCTTTACGAAGGCAGGAACCGTCAGATCAGGAAAATGTGCGAGCAGCTTGGTCTGGAGGTAGCGCGTTTGAAGCGTATTGCAGTGGGCCCGGTAAAGCTTGGAATGCTTCAGCCCGGTGCATGGCGGCCGCTTACAACAGAAGAAATCAAAAAGCTGATTGCCGGGGCAAAAGCGGACAAGCAGAATACAGAAACGGGGAGTGAACCGGATGATATCCATTTTGGAATTAAAAGACAAAGAGAGAATCGCCCGAATTCTGCAAACCATTCCCGACGCAGAAAATAACGCTCAGATTCTTATCATGAGCGAAGGGGACAATGAGTTGGGCTATGTTGCCGTAGACATGCAGTCTTCTGTAATCCGTATGCTCAAAATGGAGATTTTCGGGTGCGAAAACTTAGCTATTCTGGATGATTACGGCCGTTTGTGTGCAGACAGCATGCTGAGAGCGGCGGCTTCTTATGGCGCGACGATCGGCGCCTACCGGATTGAATCCCGCATAGAAGCGCTTCAGGAGTTCTTTTCCGGGTGCGGTTTTATTCAGTCGACTCATAAATTCATAAGTCCTTTGTCGAATTTCATAAAGATCTGTCAAAATTAAACAAAATATCCAAGAAATACTTGCCAACTTCTTTGTAATATATTATACTTAATTTGATTTTTGTTAATTTTTCTGCAATCAAATTCAATATAAATGGAGGAATTAAAATGAGTAAGGTCGATCGTGCGGAACTGTTGCGCACTGCCCGCGACGCGGGGGAAAATACGACAGGCTATCGACGCATCAGCGCTTTATTTGACGTAGGCAGCTTTAACGAAATTGATTGCTTTGCCAAGTCAGGAGAAGACTATACGGAAGCTGTTGCCGGATATGGTACAATTGAGGGAATTCCCGTTTACGCCTTTTCGCAGAACAGTGATGTGGAAGGCGGAGCCATGTCAAGCGCACAGGCAGCAAAGATTAAAAAATTATATAATCTGGCTCTGAAAACCGGACTCCCCGTGATTGGAATTTATGATTCTATTGGAGGCCGTTTAAAGGAAGGCAGCGAGATGCTGGCTGCTTACGGCGATATTTTATTGAATGCAAATAATCTGTCGGGCGTTGTTCCTCAGATCTCACTCGTTTTGGGTCCCTGTGTGGGAGCATCGGCAATGATAGCAGCAAGCGCGGATATTGTCGTCATGTCGGACAAAGGTGAGTTGACCGTTGAGACCAATGGGGAACACGGTTCCGCCGAAGAAGCAGCACGGCAGGGAGTTTGTCACCTTGTTGCGGGAAGTGAACCGGAAGCGATCAATTCTGTTCGCAAGCTTGTTACCCTTCTTCCTTCCAACAACCTTTCAGGCGCACCTGTACTGGACATTCAGGGTTCCAGTGACACGGTTGCCCTGACGGATGATTCCGACATAAAATCGATTCTTACGGGAGTTTGCGATGATGACTCCTTCCTGGAGCTCAGTGAAAAGTTCGGCGAATCCGCCGTTACGGGACTGGCTGAAATTGATGGTTCAACAACAGGCGTCATTGCGCTGACCGGAGTACTGGATGCTGATGCTTGCTCAAAGGCTGCGCGTTTTGTACGATTCTGCGACGCCTTCTCTTTGCCGCTGGTCACCTTTGTAAATTCTGAAAAGTTTTCATCTCTGCGTGAGGCTTCCAAGCTGTCCAGCTGCTATTCGGAAGCGACAACCGGCAAAGTCACCGTGATTACAGGCGCCGCGTACGGTTCGGTTTACATTGCAGTTGCAGGCCGTGGAGCAAATGCCGATTATACAATGGCGTGGCCCAATGCTGTTGTTTCCCCGCTTGCGCCTGAAACTGCTGCCGTATTCCTTTGGAGTGATCGTCTGAAGGGTTCCGCCGACCCGGTGGAAGACCGTAAAAAGCTGATCGAAGAGTATCAAGAAACGGAAGCTTCCCCGTTCGGCGCTGCCGCCAAAGGCTTTGTGGAAGATGTCATTCTTCCGGAAGACACAAGACTCAGAATCATTGCGGCTCTTCAGATGATAACCGGCAAAAGAGTTTCCGGTCTTCCCAAAAAGCACAGCAACATTCAAATATAGTCACCGAATCGATCAATTTCAATTTATTTAGGAGGTCAATGATATGAAAAACCTTAAAATAACCGTAAACGGCACTGCTTATGATGTTCAGGTTGAAGAAGTAAACGGTACGGCCCCTGTTGCTGTATCACCCGCTCCGGCTACCGTTGCCGCTCCCGCTCCCTCAGCACCTGCCGCCCCGGCCGCAGCCCCGACTCCGGCTCCAGCTCCGGCTGCCGCTGCCGCTTCAAAGGAAGTTCCTGCAGGCGCTGAACTCATTTCTTCCCCAATGCCGGGCACCATTGTATCCGTCAATGTGACCGCCGGTCAAAACATAAAGAAGGGCGACGTCCTTGTGGTTTTAGAGGCCATGAAGATGGAAAACGAGATTATGGCTCCGCACGACGCTGCTGTTGCGGCGATTCATGTAAACAAAGGGGACAGTGTTGAATCCGGCACTCCTCTTGTTTCCCTCCAGTAAGGGGGCATCGTTATGGCTAAGAAAATTGGAATTACCGAAACGGTTCTGCGTGACGCTCATCAGTCCCTGATTGCTACCAGAATGCCGATTGAAGATATGCTTCCTATTCTTGAGAAACTTGACAAAGTTGGCTATTATTCCCTGGAATGCTGGGGCGGCGCCACTTTTGACGCCTGTCTTCGCTTTCTGAACGAAGACCCGTGGGAAAGATTAAGGACACTTCGCAAAAATTGCCCGAACACGAAACTCCAGATGCTTTTCAGAGGGCAGAATATGCTTGGTTATCGTCACTATGCCGATGATGTGCTGGAATATTTTGTTCAGCGTTCCGTTGCAAACGGGATTGACATTATCAGAATCTTTGACGCTCTGAATGATATTAAAAATCTTCAGGTAGCGATTAAGGCCGCTAAAAAAGAGGGCGCTCACGCACAGGTTGCTATTTCCTATACAACCGGTCCGATTTTTACGCATGAATATTATATTGATTATGCGAAGAGAATAGAGGAAACGGGAGCAGATTCCATTTGCATCAAGGATATGGCCGCCCTTTTGACCCCGTATGAAACTTATGATCTGGTCAAGGCCATTAAATCCGTTGTTAAAATCCCGGTTCAGCTTCATACGCATTACACATCCGGGCTTGCTTCCATGTGTGAACTGAAGGCGGTGGAGGCCGGCGTCGATATGCTCGACACTGCAATGTCGCCTATGGCTCTGGGAACATCCCATACACCCACCGAATCCATGGTAGCGGCGCTCAAGGGAACGGAATACGATACCGGACTGGATCTGGTTCTCCTCAACGAAATCAGAGAGTATTTCATGACTCTGAGAGCGAAATATATCAAGAGCGGTTTGCTGGATCCCAGCATGCTGGCCACCAATACAAAGGCTCTGATTTATCAGGTGCCGGGCGGCATGCTTTCCAATCTGCTTTCACAGCTGAAACAGGCCGGAAAAGCAGATAAACTGGAAGAAGTTCTGCAGGAAGTTCCCCGTGTCCGCAAGGATTCCGGTTACCCGCCGCTGGTTACGCCTACCTCACAGATCGTCGGCACACAGGCTGTTTACAACATCATTACCGGTGAGCGCTACAAAATGTGCACCAACGAATTCAAAGATCTGGTTGCCGGTAAATACGGTTCTACGCCTTTACCGGTTGATGACGAATTTGCAAAGAAGATTATCGGGGATGCACCGAGAATCACCTGCCGTCCGGCAGACCTTTTGCAGCCAGAGCTTGAATCTCTGCGTAAAGAATGTGCTCAGTGGACGGAGCAGGAAGAAGATGTTCTTTCCTATGCTCAGTTTCCGAAGGTCGCCGCCGACTTCTTTAAGAAGCGTGCGGAAAAAAAATACGGCATTGACGGCAAGCACGCCGATGCAGAAAAAATGGTTCACCCAGTCTAATAATTTCTTCATCAATTCAGCCCCAAATCTGGGGCTGAATTGTTTTGCTCTAGTTGACAATTCCTATAGAAAACTGATATTATTATTAATAATGCCCTTTGTTGACAATAGCACAAAAATTTTCGCGATAAATTTAAAGTGAATTGAGATGATACTGCGTGATTAAAAGCATGACGGGCTTTGGAAGATGGGAAGAAGTGATTAACGGCCGGGACATTATCATTGAAATAAAATCCGTTAATCACAGATACTTCGAATTTTCATCCAGAATCACCCGCGGATATGGTTTTTTGGATGAGAAATTGAAATCATACCTGCAAAGCAAAATTTCCAGAGGGAAAATTGATGTTTATGTATCTATAGAAACTATGGAGGATACTGATGCTCAGGTTTTGGTTAACCACTCTCTGGCGGCGGGATATGTAAATGCGCTTCGGGAGCTGGCACAGCGGTATAATCTGAGGGATGATGTTTCCGTAGGAACTGTTTCAAGGTATTCCGACATCTTTACTGTTCATAAAGCTCCTGAAGACGAAAAGATTATTTGGGAGTCCGTTTTGCAAGTTACCGATCAGGCTTTAAATGCGTTTCTGAAAATGAGAGAGACCGAGGGCGAACGGTTAAAAGCTGATGTTATGCAGCGTGCGGAAACTATTCTTCAAATTGTAGGAAAAATTGAAGAAAGATCTCCGCAGACTGTGAACGAATATCAGCAGAAGCTGACCCAGAAGTTGACGGAGATTTTAAGCGATACCAATATAGATGAACAGCGAATTTTGACCGAAACCGCTATTTTTGCCGACAAAATCGCCGTCTCTGAAGAAACCGTACGGCTTCGCAGCCATTTTGAACAGTTTTCCAATATGCTGAATTCCAATGAAGCGGTTGGCCGTAAACTGGATTTTATCGTTCAGGAAATGAACCGGGAGGCCAACACAATCGGTTCCAAATGCATTGATTCCCAAATCGCGTACATGGTTGTGGATATCAAAGCGGAAATTGAAAAAATTCGCGAACAGATACAAAATATTGAGTAACCATTGCCACGGCAATAGAAGGGGATATTTTTTATGAAGCTTATTAATATCGGATTTGGCAACATGGTTTCCGCCAACCGTCTCGTTGCAATTGTCAGCCCGGAGTCCGCTCCGATCAAACGCGTAATACAGGACGCGAAAGAACGCGGTACTTTGATTGACGCAACCTATGGCCGCCGTACCAGAGCGGTTATCATTACGGACAGCGACCATGTGATTTTGTCCGCCGTACAGCCGGAAACTGTCGCAAACAGGCTGAATGACCGCGAGGAAGACCTTACCGATGAGGAGCTTGAAGACGATGAAGAATAAGGGACTTCTGATTGTTTTTTCCGGCCCGTCAGGCGCGGGGAAAGATACGATCCTGAAGAAGCTGCTGGAAAAAGATCCGAATATCCGTTTATCCGTATCGGCTACCACCCGGTTGCCCCGTAAGGGCGAAGTGCACGGCACAGATTACTTTTTTGTTGATAAAAATGAATTTGTCAGAATGACTCAGCAGGACGAAATGATTGAAAGTGCTGAGTACTGCGGCAATTTTTACGGTACCCCCCGCAAACCGATTGATAATTGGCTTGCAAATGGGGATGATGTCATTTTGGAAATTGAAGTGCAGGGTGGGTCACAAATTAAAAACAAATGCCCCGACAGCATCAGCATCTTCATTCTTCCTCCGTCGTTTACAGAGCTGGAACAGCGTCTGAAAAACCGTAAGACAGAGAGTGAAGAAGCGGTACAAAAACGCCTTGCCGCCGCCCGCAATGAGATTCTGGAGGCAGTCCACTACGATTACGCTGTTATTAATGATACTGTTGACCACGCAGTCGACGAAATTATTCATATCATTTGTGCTGAAAAGCATAAAGTAAAGAGAGATAATCTTTTAATTGAAAGGATACTGAACCATGCTTAAACCATCTGCAGATTTGATTATAGGACCAGAACAGAGCCGTTATTCCCTTGTTGTTGCCGTTTCCAAAAGAGCAAGAGAAATTGCAGCCGATGCTGAGAACAGGGGAGAAATCCTGATTGAAAAACCGGTTGATATGGCTGTGCACGAATTAATGGAAAATAAATACGAGATCATCGAACCCGATAGCTGTTCAAAAGAATAATCCAACGAGGTACGAAATGTCCGATTTTACCATTGCAAAAGTAGCGGTAGAAAAAACCGTCTACCATTTTGACAAAGCTTTTGATTACCTGATTCCCTCTGAGCTTCTCGCGTCAGTCAAACCGGGCTGCCGGGTCGTGGTACCCTTTGGCGGCGCAAACAGTAAGCGACAGGGGATGGTTCTTTCCCTGACGAGTCAGGAAAGTGCTGGTAAATTGAAGTTCGTTTCAGGACTGTTGGACTCGGTTCCGCTCCTTTCACAGGAAGCCCTGCGTCTTGTTGTCTGGCTGAAAGAGCATTATTTCTGTACTTTGTATGATGCTGTCAAGCTGCTTTTGCCAACGGGAATCAATTTTAAAATCAGGACAGAATATTCCCTCGCCGCTCCGATGGATGCTATGGACTTGGAGGGCTTCAGCGAACTCGAAAAGCAAATGATACGTTATTTATCGCATGCCGGTGCCGGGGTTGACCGTGACAGGCTTCTAAAGGATATGGGTCTTTCCACCGATTCCGGAGTTCCGGAAAAGCTCTATAAAGCCAATGTTCTGCTCAAAAGCAGCGGAACCGTCCGGCAGGTAGGTGACGCAGCGCAAAAAATGGTACGGTTAACGGAGGAGCAGGAGATTCACAAACTGACCCCGAAACAGAAAAGCGTTTACAATATCCTTAGTGATGTTGGCAGTGCTTCTCAAAAAGAGCTTTGCTATTTTGCGGGTGTGACCCCTGTTGTAGTAAACGCGCTCGTATCAAAGGGTATTGCGCAGTACTACGATATGGAAATTTACCGGAATCCATACGATCATATTCAAGATTGCGGACCCGCGGAAAACATTGTCCTTTCAGAGGAGCAGCAGCAGGCATACACAAACGTATATCGGCAATATGCATCCGGAAGCGGTGGCGTTTCTTTGCTGTACGGGGTTACCGGCAGTGGAAAAACATCTGTTTTTACGAAGCTGATTGACACAGTCAGAGCCGACGGCCGCGGTGTGATTGTAATGGTGCCGGAAATTTCTCTGACTCCTCAGACCATCTCTTTATTTCATCAGCGCTACGGACGGGACGTTGCTGTTTTTCACAGCGGACTGACCCTTGGAGAGCGTATGGATGAATGGAAAAGAGTCCGGAACGGAGAAGCGCTGATTGCGGTTGGTACGCGCTCGGCAGTTTTCGCCCCATTTGAAAATCTGGGACTCATCATTTTGGACGAGGAACAGGAATACACCTATAAATCGGAATCATCCCCACGTTATCATGCGCGCGATGTTGCGAAGTTTCGCTGTGCTTATCATAAGGCACTTCTAATGCTGTCGTCGGCCACTCCTTCCATTGAAAGCTACTATCTTGCCCAGAACGGACGTTACAGCTTAAACGTGCTTTCCACCCGTTACGGTAACGCCGTACTTCCGGAAGTCTCGGTGGTAGACATGAATGCGGAAGTTGAAAGCGGAAATAATACGATTTTGAGTTCGGTTCTGCATCAGGCTTTGAATGAAAATCTGGAAAACGGGCGGCAGTCGATTATTTTACTGAATCGCAGGGGCTATAACACGTTTGTATCCTGCAAAGCCTGCGGGCATGTTATCACATGCCCAAACTGCAGCATCTCATTGACCTATCACTCGGCAAATCACCGTCTGATGTGTCATTACTGCGGTTATTCCATGCCCCTGAGCAAAGAGTGCCCTCAGTGTCATGAGGACAAAGTGCGCTGTACCGGTTACGGGACACAGCGAGCCGAAGAGCAGCTTCGGGAGCTTTTGCCTGACGCGCGTATTCTTAGGCTGGATACCGATTCGACGATGTCGCGGTTTGCCTATGAAAAAAAGCTTCGGCAGTTTGCCGACGGGGAGTACGACATCATCATCGGTACGCAGATGGTGGCAAAAGGGCTTGATTTTGAAAATGTCACGCTTGTCGGCGTGCTTTCGGCCGATCAGACCCTTTACAGTGACGATTTCAGAAGCTATGAACGCGCGTTCGACCTTCTGACACAGGTTGTCGGCCGTTCCGGCCGCGGTCAGTTTGCGGGGAAAGCGATTATTCAGACTTTTACTCCGGAAAATGACATCATTAAGCTTGCTGCCAGACAGGATTACCAGGAATACTATGAGGGGGAAATTGCCATCCGGAAAGCGATGCTTTATCCTCCTTTTTCAGATATTTGTGTTGTCGGTTTTGTAGGAGGTACGGAGGCGAAAGTGCAGGGCGCCAGCAAAGCCTTTTTGAATATGCTCAGGGCCCTTGCACAGAGCGATTACCCAGGGCAGCCCATGAGGGTGCTGAACCCCTCTCCGGCATTAATCGGGAAAGTGAGTAATAAATATAGATATAAACTGATTATTAAATGCCGCAATAATACAAAATTCAGGGAGATGGTTTCACGCCTCTTGATTCAGTTTGCGGGAACGCGTGAATTTTCTTCTGTAACGGTATTTGCGGATATAAACCCGGACAGTATTTTATAATTTGGAGGTATATTTATGGCGATAAGAAACATTATAAAAGAAGGAGATCCTTTTCTGAATAAGATTTCCCGCCCGGTTGAGAAGTTTGATGACAAGCTTTCCACCTTGCTTGACGATATGCAGGAAACCATGCACAGCGCCGACGGTGTCGGACTTGCCGCCCCGCAAGTTGGTATTTTAAGGAGAGCGGTTGTGATCGATATCGGCGAAGGCCCGGTCGAACTGATTAACCCGATTTTTCTGGAACAGAGCGGGGAACAGGAATGCCTGGAGGGCTGTTTGTCTGCTCCGGGGCAATACGGCATTACAAAGCGCCCGATGCATGTGAAAGTCCGCGCGCAAAACCGTAAAGGTGAGTTTTTTGAGATAGAGGGAGAGGAACTGCTTGCTACAGTTACCTGCCATGAAATTGACCATCTGGATGGTATTCTATTTAAATCGCATGTAATCCACATGCTGAGCGACGAAGAACTGGCGAAGTTAAAATAAATAATGCAGGTGATGTAATGCGTATTGTTTTTATGGGAACGCCGGAGTTTGCTGTTCCATGCCTTAGAAATTTAATCAACGCGGGGCATGAAGTCTGTGCTGTGTTTACGCAGCCGGACAAACCGAAGGGAAGGGGCTATACGCTTACGCCGCCTCCGGTTAAGGTGCTTGCGGCGGAACATAATATTGAGGTATTTCAGCCGAAAACCCTTCGGACTGCCGAAGCGGCCGAAGCAATTCAAAATCTGAAGCCCGATGTAATTGTTGTCGTCGCCTACGGAAAAATTCTTCCGAAAGAAGTTCTGGAGATTCCGCCTTACGGCTGCATCAATGTTCACGCGTCCCTTCTTCCGAAATATCGCGGAGCCGCTCCTATTCAGTGGTCCGTGATTAACGGGGATAAGGTTACGGGTGTTACAACGATGTTTATGGCCGAAGGGCTGGATACCGGTGATATGCTGTTGACCGCTCAGACGGAAATCGGGCCGGAAGAAACCGCTGGGGAACTGCATGATCGGCTTTCGCTGATGGGTGCAGATTTGATTGTCGAGACCCTTCGCAGAGTGGAAGACGGAACCATCAGGCGGATTCCTCAGAGTGAAGAAGGCACCTGCTATGCCTCCATGCTGACAAAAGAGCTGTCCCACATTGATTGGAATCAGTCTGCCGGTGCAATCCACAACTTGGTGCGGGGGCTTTCCCCGTGGCCGGTGGCAAGTACAATGTATCACGACAAGCTTTTAAAGATTCATAAAACAAAAACAGTGGACGGATATTCGGGGGTTCCCGGCAAGATTGTGGAAGCCGGCGATTCCTTTGTCGTATGTTGCGGAAAAAACACTGCTCTGGAACTTTTGCAGGTTCAGTACGAAGGCGGAAAAAGAATGAACGGCAAAGATTTTCTTCGCGGACATCCAACGGGTGAGAATTCAGCGGTAAAATAATCGGAGGTGTTAATGATGGGAATGGGACTCTATTATTTTGACTATACATATTTTGTGTTTATTGTGCCTGCACTGATTGTGACAATGATTGCACAGTTTCAGGTGAAATCCACTTTTGAAAAATATTCCCGTATCTCAACGGCAAAAAATATGACGGGTGCACAGGCGGCTTCCAGTGTTGCACAGTTTGGAGGGGCGCTCGGCGTACAGGTGCAGCGTATTTCCGGGAGTCTTACAGATCATTTTGATCCTCGGGACAATACGATCAGCCTGTCCGATCAGGTTTACGCTTCTACCTCTATTGCGGCACTCGGTGTAGCGGCTCATGAAGCGGGGCACGCAATTCAGCACGCACAGGGATACTTTCCAAACAAAATCCGTGCCATTCTTGTTCCGGTTACAAACTTTGGTTCACGGCTTGCGATTCCGCTTGTTATTATAGGGTTGATTCTGCCTGTTCAGTACAATTTCGTCGTAAATCTCGGAATTGCGCTTTACAGTTTTGCCGTGTTGTTCCAGCTTGCAACGCTTCCAGTGGAGTTCAACGCCAGTTTCCGGGCAATCCGTGCATTGGACGAGGCCGGTATTCTGTACCCCGATGAACTTGAGGGCGCGAAAAAAGTACTGCGTGCGGCTGCTATGACCTACTTGGCTGCAAGCTTTACCGCGATTATGTCCTTGCTCAGACTGCTTGTTCTTGCAGGAAACAGAAGGGGTAGAGATTAATGGACAATGCAAGAGCCGCAGCGCTGGCCGCTCTTTTGCATGTGGATGTAAACGAAGGCTACTCCAATATTGTTTTGGATAAAACCCTGATTTCCTTTTCTTTAGACCCGCGTGACAAAGCGTTAGCTTCCGCGATTTTTTACGGAGTTCTGGAGCGACGGATTACTCTGGATTACTATATCAGCCGGTTTTCCAAAATGCCGCTTAAAAAGCTGTCCCCGCAGGTACTGGAAATCCTGCGCATGGGCGCATATCAGATTCTGTATCTTGAAAAAATACCGAAGTCCGCGGCAGTCAACGAATCCGTTATTCTGGCAAAAGAAAACAATGCTGTAAAGGCGTCTGGCTTTATTAACGCAATTCTTCGGTCTCTGATTCGGAATATGGACAATTTACAGATGCCTGACGAGGGAAAGGACCCTAAAATAGCGTTGAGTATCCGGTATTCCTGCCCCGAATGGCTGATTTCTCTATGGCAGAAATCATACGGGCTGGATTGTACCCTTCATCTTCTGGAAAGTGCTTTTTCAAAGCCGCCGGTATTTGCAAGAACGAATAATATTTGTATTTCTGAGGAAAACTTGATTGAAAAGCTTAATGCAGAGGGTGTAAAGGCTGTTCCAATTACATGGTTGAATCAGGCTGTTGAACTGCAGCAGATCGGTGCGATTAGCCAGTCCGAAAGCTACCGTGAAGGCCTGTTTCACATACAGGATCTTTCTTCTCAGCTATGCTGCTTTTTGTTGCAGCCTCTTCCCGGACAGCGAATCATCGACGTATGTTCCGCGCCTGGCGGCAAAACTTTTACGATGGCTGAAATGATGGAAAACAAGGGTGAGCTGCTCGCTTTTGACAAATACAAAGGCAAGGTGAACCTGATCCGGCAGGGAGCACAGCGCTTAAAACTCACGGTTATCAGTGCCGCCGTACGGGATGCTTCCGCTGCGGAAGACGATCTGGCATCGGCGGATAAAGTTTTGTGCGACGTACCGTGTTCCGGGCTGGGCATTATTCGGCGAAAGCCCGAAATTAAGTATAAATTACCATCAGCTATTGACAGTTTGCCTGATTTGCAGTACCTTATTCTGTGTAAATCATCAAAACTGGTAAAGACGAATGGAACTTTATTTTATTCGACCTGCACTTTGAACCCAAACGAGAACGGCAAGGTGGCGGAAAGATTCCTTCGGAATAACCATGACTTTGAACCTTTGCCTCTCAATCTGCCCGATCAGATTTGCCGCATTGTCGAGGGGGAACCGGAAAATCAGCTGACACTGATGCCCCACGTTCACGGAACGGACGGCTTTTTTATCGCGGCTTTTCGAAGAAAACAGGAGTGGATGTCTTGAGTTTGCAGGATATAAAATCAATGACCCTCAATGAGATAAAAGCCGATTTTGCCGCTGACGGCCAACCGGCTTTTCGTGCTATACAGGTATATAGATGGCTGCACCGCGGCGTGGAAGATTTTGAACAAATGTCGGATCAATCGAAAGCATTTCGGCAGGATCTTGCGCAAAAATATTACATAGCGAATGCTGTGATAGAAAAAAGACTGGAGTCCCAGCTGGATGATACAGTAAAATATCTTTTTTGCTTAAACGACGGCGAATATGTCGAAGGCGTATTGATGGACTATCACCACGGGCACACGATCTGCATTTCCACACAGGTGGGCTGTAAAATGAACTGCGCGTTCTGCGCCACGGGGAAAAGCGGCTTTTCGCGCAACCTGACGGCTTCTGAAATGCTGGCACAGATTCAGGCTGCCCAGAAAGACGCCGGTATTCGGATTTCCAATGTAGTCATGATGGGAATGGGCGAACCGTTGGACAATTATCAAAATGTTCTTCGATTTCTGGAGCTGGTTTCTTCTGATGAGGGTATGAATATCGGCATGCGGCACATCTCCCTCTCCACCTGCGGCGTGGTAGATAAGATTTATGATCTGGCGGAAAAGAAACTGCAGCTTACTTTATCGGTTTCTCTTCACGCTCCAAATGACGAAATTCGCTCCAGAACTATGCCGGTGAATCATAGATGGGGTGTGGAGGAACTGATAAAAGCCTGTCGGTATTATGCCGATTTGACCGGCCGCCGGATTTCTTTCGAATATGCCATGATTCACGGGGTAAACGACAGCGATGCCTGTGCAAAGGAACTTGCGGGAAGACTCAGCGGAATTCTGAGTCACGTTAATCTGATCCCGGTCAATGATGTGAGCGGAGCCGGATTTAAAAAAAGTTCTGCCGACCGACTGCAAAAATTTAGCCGAATTCTTTCAGGTAAGGGAATTACCGTTACCGTTCGCAGGACGCTCGGCTCAGATATAAATGCTTCCTGCGGCCAGTTAAGGCGCAGGTACAAAGAGGAGGTGGCCAATGTTGAAAATATTCAGCAAAAGTGATGTTGGCCTTGTCAGACAAACCAATCAGGACGCCTGTAAAAGCGGCACCTTTTCCGAAAATTCCGCGTGGGCTGTTGTCTGTGACGGAATGGGCGGCGTAAACGGGGGCAATATTGCCAGTGAAATTGCCGTAGATAAAATTTCCGAAGGGATTGTTTCATCCTTTCAGGAAGAGATGACTGACGGTTCCGTTAAAGATCTGATGCTGACGGCGATTCACAGCGCCAATCTTGCCATTCATGACGAAGCAGCGAACCATATACAGCTGGCGGGGATGGGTACGACGGTAGTCGCGGTGATTGTTTCTGGCGGCATTGCTCATATTGCCCATGCCGGAGACAGCAGAGCGTATTTAATAACCCAAAATGACATTCGGCAGCTCACCACGGATCATTCCATGGTACAGGAAATGGTCAACAATGGGGATATTACGGAACAGCAGGCAAAAATTCATCCCCAGAAAAACATAATTACCCGTGCGCTGGGTGTGGAATCTTCCATTCAAATTGATTACAGTGAATATGAATTTTATTCCGGCAGCATGCTTCTCATTTGTACGGACGGCCTAACCAATTATATTGATGCCAAACAGATTTTTGAGCTGTCTAAAACCATGGATGCCGACAGTCTTACAGACAAGCTTGTGACGCTCGCAAAAGACTGCGGGGGCGGTGACAACATTACGGTTGTCATCATTGAAAACTACTGCTGACAGGAGTTGATTTTATGGATAAGTACACAGGCAAACGGCTCGACGGACGCTATGAAATACATGAACTGATCGGAACCGGCGGAATGGCGCTGGTTTACCGCGCGTATGACACGATTGATGACCGTACGGTTGCAATCAAAATACTCAAGGATGAGTTTTTGGGAAACGACGAGTTTATTCGGCGCTTTAAAAATGAGTCCAAGGCAATTGCAGTGTTATCCCACCCTAATATTGTAAAAGTCTACGATGTCAGCTTTGGTGACAGAATTCAGTATATTGTCGAAGAATACATTGACGGGATTACATTAAAAGAATATTTGGATCAGCAGAAGGAAATAAAATGGAAAGAAGCTATCCATTTTACCGTTCAGATTTTGCGCGCGCTTCAGCATGCGCATGAAAAAGGCATTGTTCACCGTGACATTAAGCCGCAGAACATTATGCTGTTGCAGGACGGCACCATTAAAGTGACCGATTTCGGGATTGCCCGCTTTTCCCGCAGTGAAACGCGTACAATGACGGATAAGGCAATCGGCTCCGTTCATTACATTGCGCCGGAACAGGCTAGGGGAGATCTGACCGATGAAAAGGCGGATATCTACTCCGTAGGCGTTATGCTTTACGAGATGATTACGGGGCGACTGCCGTTTGAAGCGGACAGTGCGGTTTCCGTTGCCATTATGCAGCTGCAGGCCGATCCAAAGCCCCCAAAAGAAATCAATCCTTCCGTGCCGGACGGCCTGGAGGAAATCACTCTGAAGGCAATGCAGAAAAACCCTACGCAGCGTTACCAGTCTGCAGCGGAAATGCTTCGCGATATTGAAGCTTTTCGGAGAAACCCCAGTATCAGTTTTCAGTACAAATATTTTATTGATGAGAAGCCAACCAAATATATTGACGCCATTAACACAGTAAAGGGAGCGGAACCTCCCGCCTACAATGATAATTATGAATATGAGGAAGAACCGGCCAGAACTCCTAAAAAGAAGAAGCGGTCTACTGCTTCCTTGATAATTGCCGGAATCGCTTCAGCGTTTCTCATTGTGGTAATCGGTTTTGGCATTGCCGCGCTGTTTCACAGCTGCAGCAGCGGAGTCGGAAACGTAGTCCTGCCGGATTTTGCGGGAAAAACCTTCGATGAGGTCAAGGCCGAAACAAAGGACAACGATCAGTACAAGAATCTGACCTTTGTTACTGAAACGAAAAATGATGCGACGCAAAAGACTGGGGTTGTTCTGAGTCAGAATCCGAAAGCCGGAACAACCGTAAAAGCCAATGCTGAAATTACACTTACCATTAACGCCGGCGGCAAACCGGTTTCCGTTCCGGATCTTTCCAACAAGACACAGGAAGAAGCGATTGCCGATCTGGAAAAGGTGAACCTGCTGTATGAGATTCTGCCGGTTGTAGATGACAAAACCGAAAAGGGTTATGTCAGAGACACCGACCCGATTGCCGGAACTCAGGTAACGGAGGGAACTAAGATTAAGGTTTACGTCAGTACCGGCAGCGAAGATGAAAAAGTCGCCGTTCCTGCCGTTATTGATAAAAATATAGAGGCTGCCAAAGCGGAAATTTCTTCGGCAGGCTTGACCGTCGGTGATATCACCACAAAGGATGACAGCAATAAAGCCAAGGACGTAGTTATTGAAACAAACCCGCTGCCCGGTGTACAGGTTGCAAAGGGAAGTACAGTGTCCATCGTTGTAAGTTCCGGTAAAAAGTCGGAAAAGGCCATTGATGTATTTGTTCAGCTGCCGAAAGAGGTTTCTCACGACATTAATCTGAAAGCCTATCTCGGTAACGAGCTAAAGACGGAAAAAACAGTCAATCCGTCCTATAATGACGTCTGCCAGCTCACTTTCAACGGAACAAGCGGCAAGCAGCAGCTGATTATTCAGCTGGACGGAAGCAAGTACAAAGTCTTTACGCTGGACTTTGACGCGGGAACTTCCGCAGAAAACGAAAGTTATCCATACAATAATGCCAGCAGCGGGGGCAGCAGTGAAATCCCAAGCGGCGGCATTACGCCTTCTGACTGATGAGTATGGATAAGATAAACGGTACCATTGTAAAAGGTATCGGCGGCTTCTACTATGTGGAGGCCGCCGATACGCTGTATGAGTGCAAAGCAAGAGGCGTTTTCCGGAAAAATAAAGTGACCCCTTTTGTCGGCGACCATGTCACTGTCAGTCTTGAAAAAGACGGGACATGCACCATTGAGGAAATTCTTCTTCGAAAGAACTCTTTGGTTCGTCCTCCGGTTGCAAACATTGACCAACTGATCATTGTTGTGTCGATCTGCGACCCTTCTCCCAGTACTTTGATTATCGATAAAACCATTGCTGCGGCTGAAGATAAGGGAATAGAACCTGTTATTGTTATTTCCAAAAGTGATTTAAAGGACTGTCAGTGGCTCATTGATATTTATCAGACAACAGGGATTCCGCTGCTTACCATCTCTTCGGCAACGGGAGAGGGAGTCGAAGAGGTAGTGAAGCTTTTGGATGGAAAAATCTCGGCCTTTACCGGAAATTCCGGGGTCGGAAAGTCTTCACTTCTAAACAGAATTGACTCACGTTTCCATCTTCAAACCGGAGAAATCAGCCAGAAGCTGGGCCGCGGCCGTCACACCACCAGACAGGTTGAATTTTTAAAGCTCGGAGAAAACACCTATGTCGCGGATACACCCGGCTTTTCTTCCATCAGCGTTGAACGGTATGATCTGGTGAAAAAAGAAAATCTTCAGTATTGCTTCCGGGAATTTGAGCCCTATCTGAATCAGTGTAAATTCGTATCCTGCTCACACACCTGTGAAAAGGGATGTGCGGTTTTGAAAGCAGTTGAGGAGGGTGTTATCAGCAAATCCCGTCATGAAAGCTATCTTGCTATGTACAATGAAGTTAAAGATCTGAAAGAATGGAATATGAAATGAAAAAATGTGTGATTATTGGTTCGGCGCCCTGCGAATACGGCTGTGTATTGGAAGAAATCGATCAGGATGATTCTTTTATTATCTGTGCTGACGGCGGTCTGGATGTGGCTCTGGAACATCATCTTACACCCAATCTGCTTATCGGCGACTTTGACTCTGTGAAAAATGAACTGCCGTACGGTCTGGAAGCAATTCGGCTGCACAGGGAAAAAGATGATACCGATATGATGGCGGCCATCAAGGAAGCAATCAAACGGGGATATCGTGATTTTACGCTTTTCGGTGCTTTGGGCGGACGGATCGATCATTCTTATTCGAATTTTTGCTCACTGCAGTACCTTACTTCGCAGGGCTGTAAAGGAGTGATTGTGGATAAAGACTGCAAGGTCTTTCTTCTTTCGGGCGGTAAGCTGACGTTAAGCGGCCTGAAAGGTAGGACCATTTCCGTTTTTCCTTTTGGCGTAGGATTCTGCACGGTAAGTTACGAAGGAATGAAATATCCACTCCGGGAAGCGTCCATTTCCTCTGGCAATCCAATTGGTGTCAGCAATGTCATCATGGAGGAGCAGGCGCAGATTTTTGTTCACAGTGGAAATGCCCTGATTTTTTTGCTGTCATAAGGGAACCAAAGAAACGATCGCTGAATATAATGTGATAAGACAGAAGAAATACAGTCTTATTCTTATATAATGGCGGTGAGCTGGATGTGGCAACGAAATAACTGCTGCACTGCTAAGTGTGCTGTCGCATTTGGGCTAGGGCTGGCTGCCTCTTGTTTTTGCCCAACGGGATTAATCCTGTTTATAGTAGCGACCATATTGGTCATATTGGGACTCACACTTTTAAGGTGTGGAACATAATGGGAGGTCTGTGAGATGAAAGTAGTCGTTTTGAAGAGTTCGAAATTTTTAGGATTTGTATTACGGAAGTTTTTTAACATAAAAAAAGAATATTAAAAATGGATGCCGGCTGCTGATGCAGCCGGTAATTTTTTATGCGAATGCGCATAAACCGTACAAGATTAGAATAACAATTAGGTAGAAACAGGAAAAGGAGAGAACCTTTATGGATTATATGCTTAACCGTGAGGCATTGGCCACCAGCGAAGTGATTTATGATGGCTGCCAGGAGCAGCCGGTGGATCTCGACATCAGCCTGCCTGACTACTGCCCCGATATACAAAGAATTCTAAAATGTCAGGTTTATCCGCACATTACCTCCAGAGGCATTACCGGGGACAGACTGGAGCTGGAGGGCAACTACACCGTAAAAATTCTCTATCTTGACTCCGGTGGCATGGCTGTACACTGCTATGAAAGCAACCAGTCATTCTCCGCGGCTATCACCTTGAAGCAAAGCGCCGACAACGCGCAGATCTTTGCATTCACAAGGGTGGAATATATCAACTGCCGTGCGACCAGTCCCCGTCGTCTGGACATACACGGTTCTTTTTCCGCATGCGCAAAAGTGATTGTACAGGCAGAAAACGAAGTGATTTCCAACATTGACGGTGAAGGGGTGGAAGAGCAGAAAAACACCCTGTCACTGAATAAGATGGTGGGCGCTTCTCAGCAGCAGTTCACCGTGGAAGAGGTGCTGGAACTTGGGCAGGGCAAACCTCCTGCGGATAATCTGATTCGCTCCGATGCGTTTGCCGTGCTTCAGGACTACACTCCTGTCGCAAACAAGCTGATGGTAAAAGGTGAAGTATGCATAAAATTCGTATATTCCACAGCCGATAACGAATCTGCGCTGGAAGTAATGGAATACGCGCTCCCGTTCAATGAAATGATTGACTGTGAGGGAGTAACCGAAAACTGTATTTTTAATATTCAGCTGAATGTGGTCGGAATAGAAGCACAGATCAAAAACGATTATTCCGGTGACCAGACTTACTTTGATGTTCAGGTCAAAGTATTTGCCAACGCGGCGGCGTACCAGAATACCGATGTCACGATGGTTACGGACGCTTATTCCAAGGAGTACGATCTGAATATCAGCTCCAAGCAGAAAAATATAGACAATGCTGTTGAATTTACCAGTGATACCGATATCCATAAGGGCTCTCTGGCACTGGAGGATATCCAGATCTCCAAAATTATTGATATCTGGAATGAAATGAGCACCGTTTCCGCCGATTCTGCCAACGGGCAGATCAATTATAAAGGCAAGTTTAACGTCTGTGTGCTTGCTCTTAACCCTGACAAGAAACCGATCTATTTTGAACGGTTGATGGATTTTGAGTATGCCCGTCCGTATCAGGCAAAAGCAGACAATATCAAATGCAATGCTTCCATGTATGTGGCAGGCATCAGCTACCGGATTACAGGCGGCGGAATTGATCTGAAGGTTGAACTGAGGCTGAGCGCAGCAGTGTACAGCCAATACAGCCTGAAACTGATTACCGATGTCGCAGCAGATGAAACCAAACCCAGGGCACAGGATAAATCCGCGGCATTAAGCATTTATTATGCCGATGCGGGAGAAAGTTTATGGAATATCGCCCGCGAATACTGCACCTCAGTCAATGCGATTAAACTGGAAAACGATTTAACCGGTGATTTCGTTGAGAACAGGGGGATGCTGCTGATTCCTATGTAAGGTTTCCTTGAGAGACATTCGCAATAAAATTAAATTTCTCTGCCTGAGGGGGAGGTAAAATGGAAGACCGCAATATTTACAGTGATATTTCTCAGCGTACGAACGGCGATATTTATATTGGGGTGGTCGGACCGGTAAGAACCGGAAAATCCACTTTTATTAAGAAATTCATGGATACCATCGTCGTTCCGAACATGGATTCCAGCTACAGGCGTGACCGTGCAATTGATGAAATGCCGCAGTCCGCCGCAGGACGTACCATCATGACGACGGAGCCGAAGTTTATTCCGGAGCAGGCCGTCAAAGTGAAGGTGGATGACAGTGCGACTTTTTCGGTACGCATGATTGACTGTGTTGGTTATATTGTCCCCAGCGCGCTTGGATACATAGAAAACGACCAGCCGCGTATGGTGATGACTCCATGGTATGACGAACCAATCCCCTTTAATATGGCTGCCGAAATCGGCACCAAAAAAGTCATTACGGAGCATTCGACCATTGGTCTGGTTGTTACGACGGACGGAAGTATCAGCGATATTCCGAGGGCGGAATATGAAGAGGCGGAGGAAAGGGTTGTCAAAGAGCTGAAGGAAATCAACAAACCTTTCATTGTTCTGCTGAACAGTACCGCGCCGGAGTCCAATTCTGCCATGTCGATGGCCGCACAGATGCAGGATAAATACAGAGTGCCTGTGGTTGCGGTCAACTGTCTTGAAATGGAAGAGAGACAAATCCGCGATATTCTTTCCAAGGTCCTGTTTGAATTTCCTGTCAAGGCCATTAAAGTCGATATGCCGCGCTGGCTTTCCAGCCTTGAAAAAAAGCACTGGCTGCGCTCGGCTGTTTTCGGTACGATTCAAAACTCAGCATCCAAAATTTCGCGTGTTCGCGAAGTTGGGACCATTATTAATGACATCAATCAGTGTGAGTATGTCAGTGGAGCAAAGACGGAGCTGATTGATCTGGGAACCGGAAACGCGCGTATTTCCGTAAGTCTACAGCCAAATTTGTTCTATAAGATTCTGGGCGAAAAAACCGGTATTGATATCCAGGACGAAGGCGGACTTTTGGACAGTATTCTCGGCCTGGCAAAAATCAGGGATCAATTCAATAAAATCAAAGACGCCTATCAGGATGTTCTGGATACCGGCTACGGAATTGTGATGCCGGACATTGAAGAGCTTACGCTTGACGAGCCGGAAATCATCAAACAGGGTGGAAAGTACGGGGTACGCTTAAAAGCAGCCGCGCCTTCCATCCATATGATGAGAACCAAGATCACAACGGAGCTGACACCGATTGTCGGTTCCGAACAGCAATCACAGGACTTGATTATGTATATGCTGAAAGAGTTTGAAGAAAGTCCTTCCAAAATCTGGGAGTCCAACATCTTCGGTAAGAGCCTGCATGAGCTTGTTAATGAGGGACTGCACAACAAGCTGTACAGAATGCCTACGGACGCACGGGATAAGGTGCGCGAGACCATTGAGCGGATTATCAATGAGGGCTGCAACGGCTTGATTTGCATTATCCTATAGTAAGCAATAAAAAATGCGATTCGGTTTGAAAATAAACCGAATCGCATTTTTTTATTGATAAATTTGCTACAAGCCTTTATAATAATAAAAGGCTATATTTTTACTACTCGTTAGAGAAAAGGGAGTGTAATGATGTTTACAATTGTCGAAAAACGTATTTTGAATGATTCTATGACTTTAATGGCGGTTGAAGCGCCATATATTGCAAAAAAGGCGAAAGCCGGTCAGTTCATTATCCTGCGGGTCAATGAATTCGGGGAGAGAATTCCTCTGACAGTAGCGGATTATGACCGTGAAAAGGGAACGATCACGATCATTTACCAGAAGGTTGGGAAGACTACCCTGATGCTGGATCAGCTGAATGTCGGCGACGCGATACTGGATTTCATTGGTCCTTTGGGAAAAGCAACCGAGCTGGAAGGCTATAAAAAAGTTGCGGTCATCGGCGGAGGCGCGGGCTGCGCGATTGCGTATCCGCAGGCAAAAGCACTGCACAACATGGGCGCAAAGGTGGATATGATTGCCGGATTCCGAAATAAAGATATTATTATTCTCGAGGACGAAATGAAGGCGGTAAGCGACCATTTGATTCTTACCACAGACGACGGTTCCAACGGAAACAAAGGTTTTGTTACCGACGCTCTGCGCAAAAATATTGAGGACGGGGCCAATTATGATCTGGTGATTGCAATCGGGCCGCTTGTCATGATGCGCGCTGTCTGCAACCTGACGAAAGAGTATCATATCAAAACGCTAATCAGCATGAACCCGATTATGATCGACGGAACCGGCATGTGCGGCGGATGCAGACTGACGGTCGGTGGAAAAACTAAATTCGCCTGTGTGGACGGGCCGGATTTTGACGGTCATGAAGTGGATTTTGACGAGGCGATCAAACGCTCTAGAACCTATTTTGACGCGGAAAAAGAAGCAACACACGAATACAACTGTCACTTAATGGAGGGTGCAAAAAATGCCTAATATGTCACCTGTAAAAACACCAATGCCCGAGCAGGAGCCCAATATTCGCAATAAAAACTTTGAAGAAGTTTCGCTTGGGTATACGGAAGAAATGGCAGTGGAAGAGGCCAAACGGTGCCTGAACTGCAAAACTAAGCCCTGTGTAAACGGATGCCCGGTCAGTGTCCGCATCCCTGAGTTTATCAGCTGTGTTGCTTCCGGCGACATGGAAAACGCTTACAAAATCATTAAGACCACCAATTCCCTACCTGCTGTCTGCGGCAGAGTCTGTCCGCAGGAGTCCCAGTGTGAGCACAACTGTGTGCGCGGCATTAAGGGGGAACCTGTGGGTATCGGCCGTCTGGAGCGCTATGTGGCAGACTGGCACATGAAGCACGGCGGGGCGGAAACGTTTGATGTTAAACCGAACGGGCATAAGGTGGCCGTAATCGGAGCCGGGCCCGCGGGCCTTACCTGCGCCGGAGATCTGGCTGCAATGGGATACTCCGTTACCGTGTATGAAGCGCTGCATACCGCGGGCGGCGTACTGATGTATGGCATTCCGCAGTTCAGACTGCCGAAGGAAATTGTACAGAAAGAAATCGACGGCCTGAAGGCAAAAGGCGTTGACATTCAGACGGATATGGTCATGGGCAAGGTGTTGTCCGTGGACGAGCTGTTTGATATGGGTTACGAAGCCATATTTATCGGAACCGGCGCCGGGCTGCCCAGCTTTATGAATATTCCCGGTGAAGAATTGGTCGGAACCTATTCTGCTAATGAATTCCTGACCAGAGTAAACCTGATGAAGGCGTATCTGGACGAATATGATACTCCTATTATTCGTCCGAAAAATGTCGCCGTTGTGGGCGGCGGCAATGTGGCGATGGACGCCGCGAGAACCGCCAAACGCCTGGGCGCGGAAAATGTCTATATTGTGTACCGCCGTGCCGAAGAGCAGATGCCCGCGCGAAAAGAAGAAATTCACCACGCGAAAGAAGAAGGCATCCTTTTCAATCTTTTGCGCAACCCCGTCGCTATTCACGGCGATGAAAACGGCAGAGTAAGATCCATTGAATGCATTGAAATGGAACTTGGCGAACCGGACGCATCCGGCAGACGTAAGCCTGTGCCGAAAGAGGGCTCTAATTTTGAAATCCCGGTCGACTGTGTGGTCATGGCAATCGGCAACTCGCCGAACCCGCTGATCCGTTCCACGACAGAAGGGCTGGAAGCAAACAAGAAGGGCTGCATCGTGGTTGACGAAGCAACCATGGCTACTACCCGTGAGGGCGTTTACGCGGCAGGAGATGCCGTCAGCGGCGCCGCAACCGTTATCTTGGCAATGGGCGGCGGTAAAGAAGCCGCGCGTTCCATCGACCAATACATTCAGTCTAAAACAAAATAAAAACCACCTGACGAACCGCCGTATTTTACGGCGGTTTTTTCATGCTCAGGGCATCTTCCGCCGTTATCGGACATATTATTATTAGGATTATAATGATGCAGGAGGAATAACAATGGATGATCGGTATGAAGATGAGCGGTATGACAAAGAGGACGATGACTATGAAGACGATGACGACGATTATGTAGAAGACCATTACGAAGATGTTTACAGCAGGGATTATAACAGAAATTATGAGAGAAATTATGGAAAAAAAGATGATGACAGACAGGATTCGAGAAGAAATAAAAAGGCAAAAATCATCAGCACTAGATTGCTGACAACGATCCAGATCACGGTTTGCTGTATCGTTCTTGCCATGGCGCTCTTTCTCAGAATCTTTGGCGGAAATGCGTATCAGGTAATCAAAAGCTGGTATTTTCAGAATATCAACAACTCCATTGTGCCAACGGAGGATATCGACCATGTAAAGCACACCGTAGTGGAGATACTGCCGTCCGTAACAGACTTTTTTACGAAGCCGCGCTCTCAGGCTTCTCAGGTGGAAAGTGCCGCTTCTCAGCCTGGAGTAAACTCTCAGGCGAATGGAAATTCACAAACCGCCGCAAGTTCACAGGCAAGCCCCGAATCTCAAACAGGCACCGTTTCTCAGGCTGGGGTAAATTCAACGGTTACCTCTCAGCCTCCGCCTAATCAGCCGTCGGGGACACCTTCTCAGCAGGTGAACAGCTGATGTCATTTTCCATTAAAAACTGCCGTGTGACCGTGAATTTTTTATTTGTGGCCGTACTGGCGGTTTTTTTCTTGTTTGACAGGAGCGGTATGGCTATTCTGGGCGTCACGTCGGCAAGCATACATGAGCTTGGGCATTTGGCGGTCATGGTTGCGTTTGGAGCGGTACCGTCACAGATCCGCTTTACCCCGTTCGGGATTGATATGATTAAATCTGCCGGAATCAACCGCTCTTACTGGCAGGACGCGATCATTTCGGTGGCTGGGCCGGGAACCAACCTAGCTGCCGCACTGATCTGTACCCTCGCTGATGAACGTTATTTTCATTTTTTTATCCTTGCCAACCTAGTACTGGCAGGGTTTAATTTGCTGCCTGTGGAGCCGCTGGACGGGGGGCAGGCACTTTATTCCATCCTTTGTATCCGGATGAATTCCACTTCGGCGGCCAGAGTGGTGTCTATTACGTCATTTGCTGTTTTGACGCCGCTGGCTGTGGTCGGATTTCTTTTCCTGTTCCGCGCCAACGGTAATTTTTATTTGTTTACGGTATGCGTTTATTTAATTTTTCTGCTTCTCCTCAAGAACGGAAGATATTATTGATTTGCATTATCCGCGTCCGGGCAGTATAATAATAAAACATATATTGTGCGGAGGATACGAATGGTCAATAAAAAGATAGAAAAACTGCTTGCAAACGTGCAAAAACCGGGGAGATACGTCGGCGGTGAGCTCAACTGCGTGATGAAACACGCGGATGAGGTCGATGTTCGTTTTGCATTTTGTTTTCCCGATATATACGAAGTGGGTATGTCACATCTGGGATTGAAAATTTTGTACAGTCAGCTGAACACGGTACCCTATGTCTGGTGTGAGCGTGTATTTGCCCCTTGGGTGGATATGGAGGAGGAAATGCGCAAAAACGGCGTACCTCTTTATGCACTGGAAAGCGGGGACAGTGTCTGTGACTTTGACATTATTGGATTTACTCTTCAGTACGAGCTCAGCTATACGAATATATTGAATATGCTGGATCTGGCCGGGGTACCGCTGAAGGCCAGCGACCGGCATTCCCTGTCCCAGCTTGTGGTGGCCGGCGGCCCCTGTGCCTGCAATCCGGAGCCTCTGGCGGACTTTTTTGATCTGTTTTTTATTGGAGAAGGGGAAGAGGTAGACCTGGAAGTGGTCGCTCTCTACCGGGAATATAAAAAACAGAATCGCTCCAAAGAGGAATTTTTGATTGCGGCTTCACGGATAGAGGGGGTCTATGTGCCTTCCTTGTATGATGTTTCCTACAATGAAGATCATACGGTTAAGTCGATTGTACCGAAGGCGGGAGCGCCCATGCCGGTACAAAAACGCATTATGATGGATGTGGACAAGTCCTACTTTCCTGATAAATTTGTGGTTCCCTACATTGAAATTGTTCACGACAGAACAGTGGCGGAAGTCCTGCGCGGCTGTATCCGCGGCTGCCGTTTTTGTCAGGCGGGCTTTTTATACCGCCCGTTCCGTGAAAAATCCGTGGACGTTATTGACCGGCAGTGCCATGACCTTTGCGACAATACGGGCTATGACGAAATTTCACTGTCTTCCCTGAGTACGAGCGACCACTCCAAGCTGAATGAACTGATCGACCAACTTCACACCTGGACAGAAAAGGAGAATACGGGGATTTCCCTCCCTTCTCTGCGGGTCGATAATTTTTCACCGGAACTGATGTCAAAAATCAAATCCGTTCGCCGCAGTGGTCTTACCTTCGCGCCGGAAGCGGGTACTCAGCGTCTGAGAGATGTTATCAATAAAAATGTCACGGAAGAAGAACTGATGAAAACCGTCAACACTGCGTTTAAGGGCGGCTGGACAACCATCAAGCTGTATTTTATGATCGGACTTCCTACGGAAACTTTGGACGACGTTGCGGGAATCGCGGAGCTGGGACAGAAGGTAGTGGATGCCTTTTACGAAAATCCAGACAAACCAAAAGGGAAAAGCGTAAAAGTTACTGTCAGTGCATCCTCCTTTGTTCCCAAACCGTTTACTCCTTTTCAGTGGGAACCGCAGGATACTATGGAAATGCTTCGTAAAAAGCAGCGGCATCTGGTCGGCTCGGTCAAAACCAGAAAGGTGGAGCCGAACTGGCACGAAGCGGATACCAGCTTATTGGAAGCCGTTTTTGCCCGCGGCGACCGGCGTTTGTGTGACGTCCTGTTGGAAGCGTTTCAAAGCGGGTGCAAAATGGACGGCTGGCAGAATTTCTTCTCTTTTTCAAAATGGATGGAAATTTTCAAGAAGTGCGGTATCGACCCGGCTTTTTATGCCAACCGCAGGAGAAGCTTCGACGAAGTGCTGCCGTGGGATCACCTTGATTACGGAATCCAAAAATCATTTCTGATAGAGGAATGCAAAAAAGCCTACTCAAACGCAACCACCCCCAACTGCCGGGAACAGTGTTCTTCCTGTGGCGCGGCTTGCTTCAAAGGAGGAATCTGTTATGAAAAACGTCAGAGTATGGTTTAAGAAAATCGGTACGGCAAGGTACATCTCGCATCTCGATTTGAACCGATGTATGCTGCGTGCGGTACACAAGGCGAAAATTCCGTTGTGGTATACTCAGGGATATAATCCCCATGCATTCATTACTTTTGCACTTCCGCTTTCGCTCGGTATCGGGGGAGAACGGGAAAGTATGGATATCAAACTAAATGACGACGAAATAACGCGTGAAGAATTAATTGCAAAGCTGAATGCCGCTTTGCCGGATGATATCCCTGTGTTTGACGCAACCGAGCCGGTGATGAAGCCGGGACAGATCGCGTACGCCTCTTATCTGATGAATCTGGAAACGAAGGAACAGAATCCGGAAGAAACAGCCGCCGCTATCAGGGAATTGTTCAGCAGGGAAACGGTGATGGTCCCCAAGCACACCAAAAACGGGATGATTGATCTGGATCTGAAGCCCTACCTGAATCTCACGGAAGTGGTGCCGAAAGAGGATGGGGTGGAAATCAGCACGGTGCTCCCAGCAGGAAGCAACATGAATGTGAACCCTGCGCTTTTATGCGACGCAATAAAAAAATATCTTCAAATGGACTTATACAGCGATATACAGAGAATTGATCTTTACAACGCAGATTTTAAAATATTTGAATAAAATGAAAATAATGATTGCACCTTTTTACTTATTATGGTATGATATATAGGCATTTGGAATCCGCTAATTTATTTTGGTGGGGTTTAATGCCCGGTTGTACCGCGACATTGAAGCGGACAGTCCTCTGCCACTGCGGCATGAATGTCTGAATTTTAAGGAGGAAATATCCATGGATGCATTAAAACTGATTGCGCAAGATTCCGTAAAAACAGAAGTCCCTGTATTTGAAGTTGGCGACACCGTAAGGGTCAACGTAAATATCAGAGAAGGCGAAAGAGAAAGAATTCAGGTTTTCGAGGGTACCGTTACTGCCCGTAAAGGCAGCGGCATTTCCGAAACTTTCACCGTCAGACGTCTTTCCTATGGCGTAGGCGTTGAAAGAGTTTTCCCGATTCACTCACCCAACGTAAAGAGTGTTGAAATCGTCCGTAAGGGCCGTGTACGCAGAGCAAAGCTCTACTATCTGCGTGACAGAGTCGGTAAGGCTGCCAAGGTTAAGGAACAGCTCAGATAAGGAATCAGATAGCGATTGAAAGGGACATGTAGGTGTCCCTTTTTTGCTATTGTAATATTTCAGGTTCAGAAGAGGTGACAGCTCCTTGAAAATTTGTCCTCCGGCGGAATTGCCTGATGGCGGCAAAGCGACTAACCGTGTAGTTTTAAGCTGTTATGAGTGGATGGAAGCGCTGATTCCGGCGCTGCTTGTGATTCTGGCGGTATTCGTCTTCTTTTTTCGGATTATTACAGTCAACGGATCTTCCATGCAGCCCAATTTTATGGACAGCTACAAGGTGCTGATGTCCTGTACCGACCGGAAATTCTCACTGGGCGACGTGGTAGTGGTTGACGCGCGTGGCACCTCACTTCATGAACTGATTATCAAAAGGGTCATTGCAACGGAAGGTCAGACGGTGGATATTGATTTTCATACGGGAACGGTTTCTGTCAACGGCGTTGCGCTGGATGAATCCGCTTACATAAAGAACGGCATTACCAAAAATCAATACGATCTCAGTTTCCCGCAGACTGTCCCAAAGGGACGTGTGTTTCTGCTGGGAGATAACCGAAAATTCTCCGATGACAGCCGTTCCAGCGATGTCGGTATGGTCGACAAACGCTATATTATCGGAAAAGTCAAAACAATTCTCATACCTTACGAAAAATTCGGAACCCTATGAACAAAGTTATTGAAAAAGGAGTTGTATTACTCTTGGATCCAAATGAAATTCAGACGGAAAGGGAGCCCGCTTCCTCAAAAACAGAAAAAAACAGCATAGCCAGCGCCTGCTTTGAGTGGATGGAAGCGCTGATCCCGGCGCTGATTGTTATCATGATTTTTTTCACCTTCGTATTCAGAGTAAATATCGTTGTAAACGGGCCCTCTATGGAGCCTAATTTAATGGACGGATATAAATTGTTTACTACCTGCGTTGAACCAACATTTACCCGGGGGGATATTGTTGTGATCGACGCCAAAGGAACTTCTTTGGACAGACGCATCGTAAAAAGAGTCATCGCTACGGAAGGCCAGACGGTGGATATTGATTTTCATACCGGCATTGTTTCCGTGGACGGCATGGAACTTGACGAGTCCGCTTATATTGAAAACGGTATTACCAAAGATGAGTACGACGTACCTTTTCCGCAGAAAGTTCCCGCCGGCCATGTTTTTGTTTTGGGGGACAACCGCACGGTTTCCGAAGACAGCCGTTTCAGTGAGGTCGGCATGATCGATCAGCGCTACGTTATTGGCAAAGTAAAATTCATCATTGTGCCATTCGAGAAATTCGGTCAATTATAAGGCGGTGCCTTTTGATATAAAGGAGTTGTTCCTCCATTGGATCACGAAAACAGCGTATCCGAGCAGGAAGTCCTTTCTGCTAAAAAAAGAAGTTTTGTCATCAACAGTTATGAGTGGATAGAAGCGCTTATTTTTTCCCTAATCTCCGTTATCATCATTTTTATGTTTTTATTCAGGGTGGTAAATGTGAGCGGACCTTCCATGCTTCCGACTCTGCGGTCCAATGACCGGGTGGTGCTGTCCAGCTTTTTCTACAAGCCTCGTCCCGGTGACGTTGTCGTCATTACCCATACGATAAAATTGCAGGAACCGATTATCAAAAGAGTAATCGCGCTGGAAAATCAAGTGGTAGACATTGATTACAAAACAGGTACCGTATTCGTGGATGGCGTAGCGTTGGATGAATCCGCTTACATTCAGAACGGGATTACAACGCAGCCTTCGGATTTTACCTACCCGCTCAAAGTTCCCGCCGGACATGTTTTCGTTCTTGGAGACAACCGTTCCGTATCCAATGACAGCCGGTTTTCCGATGTGGGAATGGTGGATGCGAGATATATTTTGGGAAAAGCAGAATTGATTGTTTTTCCGTTTAACAGATTTGGGAAAATAAAATAACATTGAAGATATAGGACGAATGAAAAAATGAGTGAAGCACAAACGATACAATGGTTTCCGGGTCATATGACCAAAACCAAACGGCAAATTGAAAAAAGCTTAAAACTGGTTGACGTGGCTGCGGAGATTATTGATGCCCGAATTCCTGTCAGCAGCCGGAATCCGGTTTTAAACGAATTGATCCAAAACAAGCCTCGCGTTATTTTAATGAATAAATGCGATATGGCCGACCCGATTCAGACTAATAGGTGGATTGACTTCTATAAGACGCAGGGCATTCCTGCTATTGCCATTGACTGCCGCACGGGCAGAGGGCTGAACGGCTTTATGCCTCTTGTAAAAAACGTGCTGAGCGACCGAATCGCCTCTTGGGAGGCAAAAGGGATGGTGGGCCGTCAGATCCGCGTAATGATCGTCGGAGTTCCCAACGTGGGAAAATCCTCGCTGATTAACCGTCTTGCTAAAAACAGCAAGGCAAATGTTGAGGACAGGCCGGGCGTGACCCGGTCCAACCAATGGTTTACCATTGGAAAGGGCTTTGAGCTTCTGGATACGCCGGGGGTGTTGTGGCCAAAATTTGAAGATAAGGCAGTAGGGGAAAGGCTTGCTTTTACCGGAGCAGTCAAAGATGAAGTGGTTGACACGGAGCACCTTGCATCCCGTCTGCTGGAGGTTCTGCGGGACAGCTATCCCAGCGAACTGAGAACTAGATACAAACTGGAAGGTACCGATATGACCGGTTTAAAAGGCTATGAAATGCTGGAACTGATCGGCAAAAAGCGTGGAATGCTGATTTCCGGCGGAGAGATTGATGTTGAGCGTGCATCCATTATGGTGCTGGATGAATTCCGAAGCGCCAAATTAGGCAGAATTACGCTGGAACAGGTTGGTAGATAAAGATGGACTGGTTTTCCTATGAAAATGTGGCGGCGGAAAAAGGATATCGGATGATCTGCGGCATTGATGAAGCCGGACGGGGCCCGCTGGCCGGCCCGGTGTTCGCTGCCGCTGTTATTTTACCCCCCGGCCGTATGATTGACGGTCTGAATGATTCCAAAAAACTCAGCGAAAAAAAACGGGAGGCCCTGTTTGATGTCATCAGAGAAACGGCGGTCAGCTGCGCCGTCGGTTTTGCAACGGAGCAGGAAATCGATGAGATCAATATTTTACAGGCGACCTTTCTGGCAATGAAGAGAGCGTGTGACGGGCTTTCCATCAGGCCGGATTTAGCGCTGGTGGACGGAAACCGGGTGCCGCCGCTCGGAGTGGAGGTACAGACCATCATCAAAGGAGATGCGCTTTCCGCAAGTATTGCAGCAGGCTCGATTCTTGCAAAGGTCAGCCGTGACCGGGTGATGGGTGAAATCGACAAAATTTATCCTGAATATCAGTTTGCAAAACATAAAGGCTACGGTACGGCTCTACATAGGGAACTTCTGAAACAGTACGGTCCAAGCCCGGTTCACCGAAGGACATTTTTAAAGAAAATTCTGGGTGAATCTCATGAATAACTCATCCGGAAAACTTGGGGAAGACCGCGCGGCCCAGCTGCTGGAGCAGAAAGGGTACCGCATTGTCGCACGCAATTTTCATTCCCGCTTCGGGGAAATTGACCTGATTGCAGAAAACAAGGAATACCTTGTTTTTGCCGAGGTCAAAACGCGCGACGAGCATTATTGTGTCAGCCCCTTGGAGGCGGTCACGGCGGGAAAACAGAAGAAAATTATCAAAACTGCCCTTTTGTATCTGCAGTCACACAAAACGGCACTGCAACCGCGCTTTGATGTAATCGGAATCGTTACAAGGGAGGAACCGTTTACCCTTCTTTCCGTTGAGCATATTGAAAATGCATTTTACGGGGGAAACTTTCATTGAGTTCGAAACACCGGTTGATTCAATATTATTTGATAATGCTTATCACTTTTTTGTTTCTCTTTAACGGGAAATATGATATGATAAAAAAACAGACAACGCAAAGGGGGAAAAACCTTGAATTATCACTCCACTAGAAACAGCGGCATCAGCGTATCCTCTGCTCAGGCGATTTCGCAGGGAATCAGCAAAGAGGGCGGCCTTTTTGTTCCTGAAAAGCTGCCTCATTTTTTATATTCAGATTTGCTGGAGCTGCAGCACTGCAGCTACACGGAGCGTGCAGTCCGTATTTTATCGGCTTTTCTTTCCGATTTTACCGCGGAAGAAATTACGGAATGTGTTAAGAGCGCCTATACCGGAGGGAAATTCGATCAGGACATGCCTGCGCCGATTTCCTATCTGCAGAACGGGAAAATGAACATGTACCTGCTCGAGCTGTGGCACGGCCCGACCTGTGCGTTTAAAGATATGGCACTGCAGCTTTTACCGCACCTTCTGACTAAATCACTGAAAAAAATTCAGTCCTCCAAAACCGCATTGATTTTGGTCGCTACTTCCGGCGACACGGGAAAAGCGGCGTTAGAAGGCTTTAAAGACGTGGACGGAACACGCATCCAGGTGTTCTACCCTGAAAATGGCGTCAGCCCCATGCAAAAGCGGCAGATGAATACGCAGGAAGGCAGCAATGTATCGGTCTGTGCGATTGAGGGGAATTTCGACGATGCTCAAACCGGTGTGAAAAAGATTTTTACCAATCCTGAAATCAGCCGTCTGCTTGAACAGAACGGCATTATGTTTTCCAGTGCGAATTCCATCAACTGGGGCAGACTGTTGCCGCAGATCGTCTATTATTTCTCCGCTTACTGCGACCTGATGGCAAACGGGGAAATCGACTATGAGGGCGAGAAAGTCAATATTGTGGTACCCACGGGTAATTTTGGAAATATTCTTGCCGCTTATTACGCAAAAAAAATGGGCTTGCCGGTAAAGAAACTGATTTGCGCGTCCAACGCCAACAATGTGCTGACCGACTTTCTGAACACGGGTGTTTACGACCGCAACAGGGATTTTCACACCACCATATCCCCCTCCATGGATATTTTGGTATCCAGCAATCTGGAGCGCCTGCTGTATGATTTAACCGGGAACAACAGTGAAAAAATAACCGGATGGATGAACGAACTTTCTTCGTCCGGCAGATATAAGGTGGACGAAGACATTCTGAGTCAGATTCATGAGCTTTTCTACGCAGGCTTCTGTGACGACGCTGCCACCAAAGAGACGATCAAAGAAATCTATCAGACAGAAAACTACCTATGCGACACTCATACCGCGGTTGCAGTGAACGTATATCATCAGTATGCGGAAGCGGAACAGGATGAGGAAACTCCGACCATTATTGTCTCTACTGCCAGCCCGTACAAATTTGCCGACAGTGTGTTAAATGCCGTTTCCAGCGAATACCGTGCTGACGCCTCTGAATTTGAGAAGGTTCAGGAGCTTTCCGCTGTTACCGGAACCCCGATTCCGACTCCGATTGCGGAACTGGAAGCAAAAAAAGTCAGGTTTGATACGATTTGCTCTAAAGATAAAATGGGCGAAGCTGTGCTGAAAACAGCTGGAATAAAGTATACTGTCTAAGAGAGGATCACATGTCACTATTTGCTATTGCAGACCTGCATCTGTCCATTGGCTCCGACAAGCCAATGGACGTCTTTGAGGGTTGGCGGGACTATACCGCCCGTCTTGAAAAAAACTGGCGCGCCGTGGTAGGCGAAGACGACACTGTTGTGATTGCCGGAGATATTTCATGGGCAATGAAGCTGGAAGAAACGGTAAAGGATTTTGAGTTTATCCATGCGCTTCCCGGCCGCAAACTGTTTCTGAAGGGTAATCATGATTACTGGTGGACGACGAAAAAGAAAATCGATGACTTTCTCAAGCTCCATGAGTTGGATTCCATCAGTATTATTCACAACAGTGCGGTTGCAGTCGGTGATATTGCGGTCTGTGGATCGCGCGGCTGGCTGTATAACTCTGAAACTGCCGAAGACATCAAGATTGTCAACCGGGAAGTCGGCCGCCTGAATACTTCCATCGACGAAGCGGAAAAGATGGGGAAAAAGCCGGTTGTGTTTTTGCACTACCCACCTGTCTATGACGGAGCCCAGTGCAAAGAGATTCTCGGCGTTCTGAAGTCGCGAGGAATTACGGAATGCTATTTTGGCCATATTCATGGGAGCCAGGCGTCACGCAGGGCGATCACCGGGGTTTATGACGGAATAAAAATGGTGCTGATTTCCTGTGACTACCTGAAATTTATGCCCGTTCTGGTGAAGTGAACAATTTTTGAATATTTTATCTTATATATAGAATATTTATTTTCCATGTGCTATAATAATTTAGATAATTTGCATTTTGCAGGAGGAAGTTAATAATGAGCTTAAAATCGTCCAATAAGGTTGATACAAACCGTTACCAGCTTGAGGTTGCAGTAGATGCTGCTATATTTGAAAAAGCGCTCGATCAGGCATTCCATAAAGAAAACAAGAAAATCGCTATTCCGGGCTTCCGTAAAGGAAAGGCTCCCCGTGCTTTCGTTGAGAAGTATTACGGCGAGCAGGTGTTTTATGAAGATGCGATTAATGCGGTTTATCCCGATGCGCTGGATGCGGCCGTCAACGAAGCAAAGCTCGAGATGATTGAAGATAAAATTGATTTTGACCTGGTTTCTGCCGGCAAGGAAGGTGTTGTTTTTAAAGCAACCATTACAACAAAGCCGGAAGTTGAAATTGAAGGATATAAGGGCTTAACCGCAGCCAAAAAACCGGTTAAGGTAACTGAAGAGAACATTGACGCAGAGATTAAAAAGGTTCAGGAACGCAATTCCAGAATGGTAACCGTAGAAGACAGAGCAGCCCAGAACGGCGACATCACTGTCATTGATTTTGACGGTTCTGTCGACGGGGTCGCCTTTGAAGGCGGCAAAGCGGAAAACTACAGCCTGACTCTTGGTGCCGGCCAGTTCATTCCGGGCTTTGAAGAGCAGATCGTCGGTCACAAAACCGGTGACGAATTTGACGTAAACGTAAAATTCCCGGCCGATTATCACGCAGAAGATCTGGCTGACAAAGACGCTGTCTTTAAGATCAAGCTGCACGAGATCAAAATGAAAGAGCTGCCGGAAGTTGACGACGACTTTGTAAAGGATGTCAGTGATTTTGACACTCTTGAAAAATATAAGGAAGACATTAAATCGAAGCTGACCGAAGCTGAGGAAAGAAAAGCGAAGGACGATGTTGAGAACCAGCTGATTGATAAACTGGTCGAAAATCTCAAAGCTGAAATTCCGCAGGCAATGTATGAAAATAAAATCAATGAGGATATCCGTGAATTTGGATACCGTCTGCAGTCCCAGGGATTGAATCTCGACACTTACCTGCAGTATACCGGTATGGACAAGGATTCTATCCGCAAGCAGTTCCAGCCGCAGGCAGAGCGTGCAGTAAAGGTGCGTCTGGCACTTGAAAAGATTGCTAAGCTGGAAGACATTCATCCGGCAGAGGAAGAAATCGAAGAAGAATTTGCAAAGCTTGCCAAGAGCTATGAGATCGATGTTGAAAAGGTCAAAACCTTTATTCCTAAAGAAGAACTGATTAAAGATATCTCAGTTGAAAAGGCCATCAATCTGGTTCGTGACAACGCTGTTGTAACCGAAGCGGAAGAAACAGATGAAACTGCAAAATCTGCTGAATAAGAAAAGTCCTTCCTGCCAATTATTAATTTATTGTTTAGTTTTATTGGAGGTACGCAATAATGAGTTTAGTCCCATATGTTATTGAGCAGACAAACAGAGGAGAACGTTCCTATGATATTTTTTCACGCCTGCTGAATGACAGAATCGTAATGCTTGCAGAAGAAGTAAACGATACCACATCCAGCCTGGTGGTTGCTCAGCTTTTATATCTTGAGGGGCAGGACCCGTCAAAGGATATCAGCCTTTATATTAACAGCCCGGGTGGTTCCGTAACCGCTGGTTTGGCCATTTACGATACAATGCAGTATATTAAATGCGACGTTTCCACTATCTGCATAGGTATGGCTGCCAGCATGGGTGCTTTCCTGCTTGCGGCCGGAGCCAAAGGCAAGCGGTTTGCTCTTCCCAACAGCGATATTATGATCCATCAGCCGAGCGGCGGTGCACAGGGTCAGGCAACCGATGTTATGATCCACGCCGACCACATTATTGCTACGAAAAAGAAGCTGAATGAAATTCTCGCTGAGAAAACCGGGCAGCCGATCGAGGTTATTGCGAAAGATACCGAACGCGATAATTTCATGACTGCGGAAGCTGCCGCAAAATATGGCCTGATTGATAAGGTCATTTACAATCGATAAGTTGAGGTTGGTGATTGAATAAATGCCAAATAATGACGATATCAAGGACAGGGGAATCTGCTGCTCATTCTGTGGGAAGCCACAGAATGAAGCGCGCCGCCTGATAGCAGGGCCCGGTGTATATATCTGTGATGAGTGCATCGAGCTGTGCATGTCGATCCTTGACGACGAAAAGAATTTATCCAACCGAAAATCCAGCTATAATGAATCTTCGGCCGAACTTCCCAAACCGCATGAAATCAAAAAGCAGCTTGACGAATATGTCATTGGACAGGAAAAAGCAAAAGTTGCGCTTTCGGTTGCGGTTTACAACCACTATAAGAGAATCTATTACGGCAAAGACGACGTTGAGCTGACGAAGAGCAATGTGTTATTGCTTGGTCCGACCGGTGTAGGAAAAACCTTGCTGGCGCAGACATTGGCGAAGATTTTGGATGTTCCGTTTGCAATAGCAGACGCCACCACACTCACGGAAGCCGGCTATGTCGGCGAAGACGTAGAAAATATTCTCCTTCGGCTGATACAGGCCGCGGACTTCGATATTGAAAAAGCCGAGCGCGGCATCATCTATATCGATGAAATTGACAAGATCGCCAGAAAGTCTGAAAATCCCTCCATCACGCGCGATGTCAGCGGTGAAGGAGTACAGCAGGCTTTGTTAAAGATTTTGGAGGGAACGGTTTCCAACGTTCCGCCTCAGGGGGGAAGAAAGCACCCCCAGCAGGAGTTTTTGCAGATTGACACATCCAATATTCTGTTTATCTGCGGCGGCGCTTTTGACGGCCTGAACAAGATTGTTCAGAAGCGTACCGCGTCTTCCGCGATGGGATTCGGTGCACAGGTTCAAAGCAAAGTAGAGCTGGATTCCACGGCCTGGATGCAGGATGTTGTCCCGCACGATCTGGTAAAATACGGACTGATTCCTGAATTAGTCGGTCGTTTACCCGTTATGACTGCTCTCAACGGACTGGATGAGGACGCTCTCGTCAGAATTTTGACTGAGCCGAAAAACTGCTTAATCAATCAATACAAAAAATTGTTCCAGCTCGATAAGGTTGAGTTGGAATTTGAGCCCGAAGCACTGAAAGCAATTGCCAAAAAAACCATTGACCGCCGTACGGGCGCAAGAGGGCTGAGATCCATCATGGAGGATTTGTTAACCAACCTCATGTATAAGGTTCCGTCTGACTACACCGTCGAAAGGGTAACTATTACCGCGGATACGGTGAACCAAGGCACGGAACCGGAGATTGTCACTAATCCCGACCGCAAACCGGTCAGAATTAAGATAACAGCTCCTAGAAAGCGCGGCCGTAAGGACACAGCATCATAATTATAGAAATCTTGGCTGTTGCATGTGGCAGACTTTTTGTTGTCCACTTGCAACAGCCTTTTCTGCTAAGGAGCAAGCTATGAGTACGAATCAAGAACTTATGAAAACTGAAAATATATCCATGCCTGTGCTTGCGCTCAGAGGGCTGGTTATTTTCCCCGGTATGCTGCTGCAATTTGATGTAGGGAGAAAAAAATCCATTCTGGCTCTTTCCAAAGCAATGGAAGAAAATCAGCAGATTTTTCTGGTTGCTCAGAAGGATTTAAATACCAATGAACCGGGCGGCGAGGATCTTTATAAAATGGGGATCGTGGCGAAGATAAAACAGGTGATTCGCCACACCGAGGAAGGAGTACGGCTTTTCGCGGAAGGAATGTACCGCGCAGAAATTTCTGCGGTTACCAGCGAAAGTCCGTTTATCCTTGCCAATGTCATTTCCAGCCAAACCAAAACATACAGGGAAACCCATAAGACCCAGGCATTAATCCGTTATACGCAAACGCTGTTTAAAGAGTATATTCAAAACTACAGCCGCATTCCTCCTGATATTATTATCGGAGTGGTGCAGAAAAAAAACTGCGGCGAACTTGCGGATTATATCACCTCCAACATTATGCTTGACTTTGAACAGAAGCAGGCGATTCTGGAAGAGCTCCATCCTGTGAAAAGGCTGGAGAAGCTGAATGAAATACTGAAAAATGAAATTCAGGTTCTTTCTATTGAAAGCCAGATCAGCGAAAAAGCAAAGGAACAGATCGACGAAAATCAGCGCGAGTATTTTCTGCGTGAGCAGATGAAGGCGATTTCCAACGAGCTTGGTGACGACGACAGCCCCCTGAGTGAGTCCGATGATCTGCGTGAGCGCATTGCAAAAATGAGGCTTCCTAAGCTTCAAAACGACAAACTGCTCAAGGAATGTGACCGGCTCTCCAAAATGCCTTACGGTTCTCACGAAGCAAGCGTGATTGTCAGCTATGTGGAAACCTGCCTGGAACTTCCATGGAGTACCGCGAGCCGCGAGCATATTGATCTTGTAAAGGCACAGAAGGTGCTTGACCACGATCATTTCGGACTGAAGAAAGTAAAAGAGCGGATCGTTGAAATTTTGGCGGTAAAGAAGCTTGCTCCGGACATTAAAGGACAGATTATCTGCCTGGTTGGCCCTCCGGGTGTTGGCAAGACCTCGATTGCCCGTTCCATTGCCAAGGCCATTGGACGCAACTATGTGCGTGTATCTCTTGGCGGAGTAAGAGATGAGTCCGACATTATGGGGCACAGAAAGACATATGTTGGCTCAATGCCCGGACGCATTATCTCTGCCATGAAACAGGCCGGTACAAACAATCCGCTGATACTGCTGGATGAAATTGATAAACTGGGAAATGATTTTCGCGGGGATCCTGCCTCCGCTTTACTGGAAGTACTGGATTCGGAGCAGAATTCCTCCTTCTTTGACCATTATATCGATATGCCGTTTGATCTGAGCAGGGTGATGTTCATTACAACCGCGAACGATTACAGTGCCATTCCGGAGCCTTTGCTGGACAGAATGGATGTCATTACTCTTGGAAGCTATACCCATGAAGAAAAATATAATATTGCTATGAAACATCTGATTCCAAAACAGTTCAAAAAGCACGGAATTAATTCCAAGATGCTGAAAGTAACTCCGGCCGCCGTTCATGAGCTGATTGACGGATATACAAGAGAAGCCGGCGTTCGTAATCTGGAGCGCCAGATCGCTGCTATTTGCAGAAAATGTGCCAAAAGGATTGTGGAAGACAACCAGGCAAGAATAACGGTAAAACCGGAAAATCTGGAGGAACTGTTAGGCCCCAAGAAATTTAAGAAGGATGAGCTTATTCAGTCGGATATGGTTGGGCTGGTTAACGGTCTTGCGTGGACCAGTGTGGGCGGCGAACTTCTGCCGATTGAAGTTGCGGTCATGGACGGCACGGGAAAAATCGAATTGACCGGCTCTCTGGGCGACGTGATGAAGGAGTCTGCCAGAACCGCCATCAGCTGTATTCGGACCCGCGCAGATTCCCTTGGCATCTGTCATGACTTTTACAGCAAATACGACATTCATATCCACGCGCCGGAAGGAGCGATTCCCAAAGACGGCCCTTCGGCCGGTACCGCAATGGCGACCGCGATTACCTCCGCTCTGACCAACATCCCGATTCGTCATGATGTTGCAATGACAGGGGAAATTACTTTACTCGGCAGAGTTCTTCCCATTGGCGGTTTAAAGGAAAAAACAATGGCTGCATATCGTTCCGGAATTAAGACAGTAATTATTCCGGCTGACAATGTTTCTGATTTAGCTGAAATTGATGCCGTGGTAAAAAACGCGGTGGATTTTCTGCCGGTTGAAAAAATCGATCAGGTGCTCGAGGCAGCTTTAACCAGAATACCCGAGCAGAAAGCCGAAAAAGGCACGGATTCACTTGTTCCAATGAGTGTTTCCAATCAACCGGCGATTCTAACGCCCGGTATTCCTCAGTAACGGGGTGAAAAATTGATTTTTGATAAAGCTTGTTTTGAATTCGCGGCAGGAAAACCGGATCAGTTGCCGGAATCCACTGTTCCGGAAATCGTTTTTTCCGGACGTTCCAATGTAGGAAAATCCTCGCTAATCAATAAACTGGTTAACCGAAAGGCGCTCGCCCGAGTTAGCGCAAAGCCCGGCAAAACCGGTACCATTAATTTTTACAATTTGCAGACCTGCAGGCTGGTAGATCTTCCGGGGTATGGCTACGCCAAAGTTTCTCAATCCGAGAAGCAGCGCTGGTCCGAACTGGTTGAGGGTTATTTTAACGCGCAGCGCAATGTTAGACTCGTCATCCAGATCATCGACATGAGGCACAGTCCTTCTGCCGATGATCTTCAGATGATAGAATATCTGATGAATTCAGGGATGCCTTTTCTGATTGCCGCAACCAAAAGCGATAAGCTGAACAAAACGGAGCGAATAAATCAGCTTCAGTTGTTTCAGGATCTGTTCAGTCAGGCCGAGGGGCTGAAACTGATTCCCTTTTCCTCGGTAAACGGGGAAGGAGTGGAAGAGATCCGGAGTATTATTTCTGAGATTTGCGATCATTCTTAAAAGCGAAACAATAAAATGCTGTGATGTGCCCATCCTAATTCACTTTACTTTTGGACTTTTGTGTGTTAGAATTTTATTCTAGTAATTGAATAAGGAGTGAAACCGTTTGAATTCGAAAATTAAAGATGAGAGTGTAGACTTTTTGTTTAAAGCGATTCTTTCTTTAAAGACGGTTGACGAATGTTACAATTTTTTTGAGGACCTATGCACAGTGCCGGAAATAAAGGCAATGTCACAGCGTCTGCTTGTGGCTCATATGCTGAGCACCAAACGGGTTTACAGCGACATTGTTGCCAAAACCGGCGCCTCCACAGCCACGATCAGCAGAGTCAACCGTTCGCTGAACTATGGCTGCGATGGCTATGATCTTGTGTTTAAGAGAATCGACCAAGACGAAAAAAGCAAATGAGCTATTCGTCGTTTGCCCTCTATTATGACAGCCTTACACAAAATGTCGGGTATCCGGCGCGAGCGGAATATTTGATTCATCTGCTGGACAGAATGAATCATAAAGCCGGACTGGCACTTGATCTTGCCTGCGGCACAGGAAGCTTTACCATTGAACTGGCAAAGCGTGGAATTGACATCTATGGGATAGACAGCTCCGAGTCCATGCTTTCCGTTGCAAAGCAAAAGGCGGCTGACAACGGGCTGGATATCTTTTTTTTGCACCAGCAGATGCAGAGTATCGACTTGTACGGTACTGTTGATACCGTGTTTTGTATGCTGGACAGCATCAATCATCTGACCCGTGAAAGCGATGTCATGAAAACATTTTCCCGCGTTTCGCTTTTTTTGAATCCGGGTGGATTTTTTGTCTTTGATATGAATACACTGTATAAGCATCGGTGTGTTCTGGGCAATCAGACTTTTGTTTACGACACCGACGATGTTTACTGTGTCTGGCAGAACTGTTTTGAAGAAAGAAACAGTATTGTCGGAATTACTCTGGACTTTTTTGGCAGGGATGGCGAAGTCTACCGCAGAAGCTCCGAACACTTTTATGAACGGGCCTATGATACGGAACTGATTGTTTCCATGCTGTCTAAAGCAGGGCTGGAAACAGTTGGTTTATTTCGTGAACTCAGTTTTGAAAAACCGGACGATCAAACGGAAAGAATTGTTGTTGTAGCAAGAAAAGGATAACAAGTTAAAGGAATTCTTAAATATGGACAGAATTATTAGATGCATCACTTCCGACGGAAGCATTATGGCGGCGGCAATCGATTCCACCTTTCTGGTGGCGACGGCACAGCAGATTCACGGTACCAGCCCGGTCGCAACCGCAGCTCTTGGCAGGCTGCTAACGGGCGCTTCCCTCATGGGTTCTATGCTGAAGAAAGAAAACGCCAGCATTACACTGAAAATTAACGGAAAAGGGCCTTTGGGGACTGTGGTGGCCATTGCGGACAGCCACGGCAACTGCCGGGGCTCTGTCGACAATCCCTCTTTACAATTGCCACTGAAGCCCAACGGCAAGCTGGACGTAGGAACCGCCGTAGGTACCGACGGGGTTCTTGGTGTAATACGCGATTTTGGCGAAGGCAGCCCCTATATCGGCCATGTTGAGATTAAATCCGGAGAAATTGCGGAGGATCTTACCAATTATTACGCTGTCAGCGAACAGATTCCCACAGTTTGTGCATTGGGGGTGCTTCTTGATAAAACGGACAGCCGGCAGCTTCTTGCGGGCGGAATGCTGATACAGGTATTACCCGGAGCGGATCAGACGGCCATAGACCGGCTTGAAAAAAATGTTAGCGAATTAAAACCGGTCACTACTATGCTGGCCGAGGGAATGTCCATTGAAGAAATGTGCAAAACAGCGCTGAAAGGCTTTGAAATGGAGATTCTGGATGAGTTTCAAATCGGCTATGTCTGCAATTGCAGCAAGGAACGTGTGGAGCGTGCTATTTCAACGCTGAAGCCCGAGGATATTTTATCGCTGGCCGATGAAACCGGCTTTGCTGAAGCAAAATGTCAGTACTGCGGTCACGCGTACCGGCTTTCTGAACAGGAACTGAAAAACCTGGCGGAAAAAGCTCAAAAAAATAATGCGAGTAAAATGAAAAAAATGTAATTTAAGTGTTGACAACTGGCACAATATATAGTATTATATAACACGTCGCTGGTGAACGCGATATAAGCAAACGGGAGCATAGCTCAGCTGGTTAGAGCACCTGCCTTACAAGCAGGGGGTCATAGGTTCGAGTCCTATTGTTCCCACCATTCAAGT
>NZ_JAGFNZ010000008.1 GCF_019448085.1 Caproiciproducens faecalis
TTTAGCAGAATGGCATGGGAAGGCCAACAAGATAGTGTGAGAGTCACGTATGCGAAAAAGGAAAGCGCTTAGCTGTATCCAGAGTACCGCCGGACACGTGAAACCCGGTGGGAATATGGGGGGACCACCCTCCAAGCCTAAATACTACCCAGTGACCGATAGTGTACAGTACTGTGAAGGAAAGGTGAAAAGGACCCCGGAAGGGGAGTGAAAAAGAACCTGAAACCTTGTGCTTACAAGCACCGAGAGCCCGTCAATGGGTGATCGGGTACCTTTTGTAGAATGGTCCGGCGAGTGAATGTAACTGGCAAGGTTAAGTCCTTAAGGGATGGAGCCGCAGGGAAACCGAGTCTGAACAGGGCGTATGAAGTCAGTTGTATTCGACCCGAAACCGGGTGACCTACCCATGTCCAGGTTGAAGTGAGGGTAAAACCTCATGGAGGACCGAACCGACTCCTGTTGAAATAGTAGCGGATGAGGTGTGGGTAGCGGAGAAATTCCAATCGAACCCGGAGATAGCTGGTTCTCTCCGAAATAGCTTTAGGGCTAGCCTCGTATTAGATTACCGGAGGTAAAGCACTGAATGGTCTAGGGGCCGAAAGGCTACTGAAACCTATCAAACTCAGAATGCCGGATAATTGATGTACGGGAGTCAGACAGCGTGAGATAAGTTTCGTTGTCAAAAGGGAAACAGCCCAGACCCACAGCTAAGGTCCCAAAATATAGTTAAGTGGAAAAGGATGTGGGGTTGCACAGACAACCAGGATGTTGGCTTAGAAGCAGCCACTCATTAAAAGAGTGCGTAATAGCTCACTGGTCGAGTGACCCTGCGCCGAAAATTTAACGGGGCTAAACTATATACCGAAGCTTGGGATGGTACTTTTAGTACTATGGTAGGAGAGCGTTGAATAAGGGGTGAAGTCAGAGCGGAAGCGCTGGTGGACTTTATTCAAGTGAGAATGCCGGAATGAGTAGCGAGAAATGTGTGAGAATCATATTGGCCGAAAGTCTAAGGTTTTTGGAGGAAGGTTCGTCCGCTCCAAGTAAGCCGGGAGCTAAGGTGAGGCTGAGAAGCGTAGCCGATGCACATACGGTGGAAATTCCGTAGCCGCCAAAAGATTTAAGTAAGAGGACACCTGCAAAGGGCATAACCCGGGCGATGGTTGACCCGGGCGTAAGGGACCGAAATTAGAGTAGGGAAGTATGCTTAGCGCAGGGCGAGAAAAGTCTTATGTATATCTACGGCGCCCGTACCGCAAACCGACACAGGTAGATAGGAAGAGAATTCCAAGGCCAACGGGAGAAGGGTAGTTAAGGAACTCGGCAAATTGACCCCGTAACTTAGGGAAAAGGGGTGCCTACGCAAGTAGGCCGCAGAGAATAGGCCCAGGCGACTGTTTAGCAAAAACACAGGTCTCTGCCAAATCGTAAGATGAAGTATAGGGGCTGACACCTGCCCGGTGCTGGAAGGTTAAGAGGAGATGTGCAAGCATTGAATTGAAGCCCCAGTAAACGGCGGCCGTAACTATAACGGTCCTAAGGTAGCGAAATTCCTTGTCGGGTAAGTTCCGACCCGCACGAATGGTGTAACGATCTGGGCACTGTCTCAATTACCCGCCCGGCGAAATTGTAGTACCGGTGAAGATGCCGGTTACCCGCGACAAGACGGAAAGACCCCATGGAGCTTTACTGCAGTTTAATATTGGGTTTCGGTAATTTATGTACAGGATAGGTGGGAGACTTGGAAGCAAGGGCGCCAGCCTTTGTGGAGTCAATGTTGGGATACCACTCTTAAGTTGCTGAAATTCTAACCTGCGGCCGTGAATCCGGCCGGGGGACATTGTTAGACGGGCAGTTTGACTGGGGCGGTCGCCTCCAAAAGAGTAACGGAGGCGCTCAAAGGTTAGCTCAGCACGGACGGAAACCGTGCCTTAGAGTGTAAACGCGTAAGCTAGCCTAACTGCGAGGGTGACGGCCCGAGCAGTAACGAAAGTTGGAGTTAGTGATCCGGCGGTATGAGAGTGGAATTGCCGTCGCTCAACGGATAAAAGCTACCCTGGGGATAACAGGCTGATCTCCCCCAAGAGTCCACATCGACGGGGAGGTTTGGCACCTCGATGTCGGCTCATCACATCCTGGGGCTGTATTCGGTCCCAAGGGTTCGGCTGTTCGCCGATTAAAGTGGTACGCGAGCTGGGTTCAGAACGTCGTGAGACAGTTCGGTCCCTATCTGTCGTGGGCGCAGGATATTTGAGGAGAGCTGTCCTTAGTACGAGAGGACCGGGATGGACGCACCGCTGGCGCACCAGTTGTCATGCCAATGGCACAGCTGGGCAACTATGTGCGGATCGGATAAACGCTGAAAGCATCTAAGCGTGAAGCCGACTCCAAGATTAGATATCCCATAGCATAAGCTAGTAAGGCCCCTTGAAGACTACAAGGTTGATAGGCTGCGTGTGTAAGTACAGTAATGTATTCAGCTTGGCAGTACTAATAGGCCGAGGGCTTGACCATATTTTTCTTGGCAACCCTCATTT